>CAWIDK010000013.1:0-1009860 GCA_963834865.1 uncultured Gemmataceae bacterium | reverse complement strand
CGTCACCGACATGCGTGTAATTGAGCATCAACGTCTGCAACTGCTGCAGGGCCTGCAACTCTTTCAGGTCTTCATCCGTTACGTTGGTATTGCTCAACGAGACGTACGTCACTGGGCTTCCCAAATCCGTGGTCGCTCGTTTGATCTTTCCCCCACGTTTGGCGACAATACTAATGGCCCTCTTTTCCTCATCATCCCCAGCCGTCACCACTCCTGCAACCAACAGGAGAGTCAATATCACGCTCATTGCGCTAGCTCTGGATTTCATGTTGATCTCCAACGGGAACGCCCCGGTTTCATGATCTTTCTGGCTCATTGCTTTGGGGGCTTTATGGGAACTGGGGGTTTCAAAGGTTCCTGAGGGAATTTGGTTTGTTGGTCGTTAGGCAATTTGCACTGCTTATTATAGCTGTCAACGCTATCATAGAAATCCTTTGTCGGGGTCGGAATGAGTTTAACCGGGTGTGACTTCAGATTTCCATCCTCATCTGCATCAAAGCCCCAGGAAATCCCACTGATTACTTTGCCTGCGTCGGGACCCTTGGTTACAACCGCATAGGACTCGAAGTACCAGCTCTCGTTGCTGCTAACTAGATTCCCCTCCGGGTGGTCATTAAACACCGCCGCCTTGTACGGGTCCGGCGACGACCCGTTTTGCCTCATCGCCGACAGCGCATACGCGACCTTGTCCCGGCTATCGATCGCCCAGCCATTCTCTGTAAGTCTGTACTTATAACGAAATCTCTCTCCGGCAGTAAATTCACCAGTCGTCCGGTTTTTCCGCTTGAGGATTTGGATTACCACGATTTCCGTGGCGTTTACATTATTCTTATTCGGCGCGAAGATAAGATCCATGTCGCTCGAATAGACCTTATCTTTATCATTGTAGTCTGTGTTCTGCTGGTTATAAATCCACAATCCATATTCGTTCCCTTTTGTAGCAAGAATGTTCCATCCAACAAGTCCTCCGACAAATTCTCCGCTCGGATCACTGGTGAGGGTTGGACCATTGCTTGCATATCTATAAAGGTTTGAATCTCCCGCGTCAAACCCCAATGGGTCCTGGCTCTGCCACCGCCCAGTCGCGGATCGTACCATCGCGCACGGTTGTATTGCAAGTCCGTTTCGACATCGAACATGCGCCCTGTCCATGCGTAATTCCCGCGGTACGCCGAGTTCGTCTCGCTTATGATGTTGCCGACGCCGTCATAGACGATCGCGTCCTTGACGTTGCCACTATTGTCGAGCACGTCCCGCACCGAGCCCTGGTAATCGGTCAGGTACCAGTACTGGACACCTGCATCCTGCCGTGCGAACAGCTGGTTCACCTGGTCGCCGTGCAGGTAGCGCGTCTGCAGGTCGTTGCTGCCGTCCAGGTCCGCCCAGACGTTGAAGTTCGCGTTGCCGGTCGCGCCGGCCAGTGCCGGGTTCCAGCCGTCCACCGCGTAGCGGGTCACGGTGGGCGAGCCGCTGCCGGTGGGGTAGAGGTCGCGCTCGACCAGATTTCCCCAGGCGTCATATTTGTAATCGACTTCCTCCAGCAGCGTGTCGCCGGTGCCGTAGTCTCGCGGGTCGGATGCCCACAGCTGGGCCTTGACCAGTTCGTTCTTGTTGTCGTAGCCGTATGCCCACGTCTCGCCGCCCGAGATTGCCACCTTGTAGGTCTCATTGCCCGCGGCGTCGTAGGTGTAGTCCCACGTACCATCTGATTCTAGCTCGTTTCCCGTCCCGGTGGAATCCCCGGTGTTCGTCCGATTGCCCTCGGCGTCGTAACTTTCGCTCGTGCCGCCGTCGTTGGTGAGCTGGCTCGTCGCGTCGTAGCTATAGGTCGTCGGCGTACCGCCGTTGAGTTGCTCGCTGGTGACCCGGCTGTCCGCATCGTAGACATAGGTGTAGACGTTGATCGGCGTGCCGCCGCCGTTCTTGTCGGTCTGGCCGGTTAGGTCGCCCCCCGCGTCGTAGACGTAACTGCTCGTCGCCACCTTGGTCGTGCCGGCCAGGTCGCTATCGCGCGTCGTTCCGCTTAGCTCGTTGTCGGCGTTGTAGGTCTGGTCGATGCGCATCGGCGTCTCGCCGGTGCCGCCGAAGAGCTGCTGCGTCAGGTTCGCGTCGGCGTCATACACGTTGGTGGTGACGCCACCAAAGTTGTCCTTCACGACGGTGCGGTTGCCGTTGGCGTCATAGGTAAACGTCAGCAGCGTACTCCACAGCCCTTGCACGGTGTTCACCTTGCCCGTGGCACCGTAGGTCATCGTGTACGTGCCGACATTGTTGGCCGCGGTGAGCTGCTGGCCGTCCGCGTCGTAGGTGAAGGTAAGGATGTTAGCGACGGAGTGGTCCGCGTTGTACCAGGTCTGGCCGATGTTGTTGCCGACGGCATCGTAGCTGTAGGTGATGACCCGGCCCAGGGCGTCGGTTTGCGAAATCAGGTGGCCGTCGGCGTCGTACGCCATCGTGGTGGAGCCACCGGTCGGCGTGATCTCCTGCACCAGCCGGTTCAGGTCGTCGTAGACGAAAGTGGTCACGTTTCCGTCCGAGTCGATCTCGTTGACCTCGCGGCCGAAGGAATCGAGCACCTGGGTGGTGTAATTTCCTAGCGCGCTCTCGGTCGCCACCTGGCGTCCGTAGCTGTCGTAGATCGCGGTCGTACGATTGCCCAGGCTGTCTTCGGTGGCAACGGGGCGGCCGTAACCGTCGTAGATGGTCGTCGTGAAATTACCTAAGGCATTTTCGGTGGCCGACACGCGGCCGTAGCTGTCATAGATCGTGGTCGTGAAATTCCCAAGGGAATCTTCGGTGGCCGACACGCGGCCATAGCTGTCGTAGATCGTGGTCGTGAAATTCCCAAGGGAATCTTCGGTGGCCGACACGCGGCCATAGCTGTCGTAGATCGTGGTCGTGAAGTTACCCAGAGCATTTTCCACGGCCGCGACGCGGCCATAGCTGTCGTAGATGATCGTCGTGAAGTTGCCGCCGGCATCTTCGGTCGCCGAGACGCGGCCGTAGCTATCGTAGATCGTGGTCGTGAAATTACCTAGGGCGTCTTCCGTGGCGGCGACGCGGCCGTAGCCGTCGTAGATCGTCGTCGTGTAATTACCTAGCGCGTCTTCCGTAGCCGACGGCCTCCCCTCGCTATCGTAAACGTAGCTGGTGCGATTGCCGAGCGGGTCGATGGTGGCACTGACATTTCCGTAGCTGTTGTAGATCGTCGTCGTGATGTCGCCCAGCTGATCGATCTGCTCGCTGACGCGGCCGTAGCTGTCGTAGACGGTGGTGGCGTACCCCAGCGACGTTTGCGTGGAGACCTGCTCACCGTAGCTGTCGTAACTGAACGTCGTTCGATTGCCCAGGGCATCGACAGTCGCCTCGACTCGGCCATAGGCGTCGTACACGATCGTGGTCGCGTTGCCGAATTCGTCAATGGTCGCGCTGACGCGGCCGTAGGCGTCGTACACGGTGGTCGTGAACTTGCCGTACTGGTCTTCGGTCGCTACCGGTTGGCCGTCGCTGTTATAGCTGTAGGTCGTGCGGTTGCCGAAGGGGTCGACCTGGGCGATGACGTTGCCCGCGGCGTCGTAGACCGTCGTACTGAAGTGCCCGTATTGGTCTTCGGTCGCGACCTGCTGGTTGGCATTGTCGTAGACGAAGCTGGTCCGATTGCCGTACGGGTCGACGGTCGCGATCAGGTTGCCGGCCGCGTCGTACACGTTCGTCGTGAATTGGCCATACTGGTTTTCCGTGCCGATCTGGTCGCCATTGAGGTCGTAGCTGAAGCTGGTGCGGTTGCCGTACACATCCACGGTCGCGATCAGCTCGCCATCCGCGTCGTAGACACTGTCGGTGTCGTGGCCGTATTGATCTTCGGTGGAGATGAGCCGGCTGTCCGAATCGTAGGCGAAGGTAGTGCGATTCCCGTAGATGTCCACGGTGGCGATCACTTCACCGGCGACATCGTAGACGATCGTCGCCGCGTTGCCGAGCGGATTGATGGTGGTCGTCAGCCGGCCGTCAGCATCGTACAGATAAGTCGTTACGTTGCCGCGCACATCGGTTTGGGTGACGACGTTGCCGTCGCCGTCGTAGGTCGTCGTCATGCGCGAGCCGTCCGGGTTGATGGTCCCGGTGGGCCTGTTCATCACGTCGTAGGTAGTCGTCGTGAAGGTGCCGTCGGGCTGTTCGACCGAGGTCTGATTGCCGGCGGCATCGTAGGTGAAGCTGGTGCGCAGGCCGCTCGGCGAAACGGTCGCGATGAGGTCGAGGTGGCTGTCGTAGACGAAGTCCGTCGTCTCGTTGAGCGGATTGGTGACCGACTGGAGCAGGCCGCCCGACCAGGTGTAGGTCGTGGTGTCGCCGTCGCCGTTGGTGTACGTCTTCAGGTCGCCGGTGTCGGTGTACGTGTAATTCTGCGAATCCTCGCGCGGGTCCTCGATCGACGTGATCTCGTGCAGGGTCGGGTCGTACTGCATCGTGGTGATCGCGCCGCTCGGCTGCGTGATCGAGGTGGGGTCGCCGTAGTCGTCATAGGTCGCCGCCGTCACACGGCCCAGCGGGTCGGTCGTGCTCGTCAGGTCGTAGCTGCTGTCATAGGTGAATTCCGTAAGCGCGCCGTCGGGGGCCTCGAACTGTATTTCCTGCCCGGCCGCGTCGAGCGTGATGGTGGTCGTGCGGTCCAGCGCGTCGGTCACGGCGAAGACCGCATTCTCCAGGTTGGAGGCGTTGCTGCCGAAGCCGTGGGATTGGGCCGGCTTGACCGTGATGACATCGCCCAGGCCCTCGTTGATCGACGTCAGCATCTCCTGGCTGTCGTAAGTGAACGTGGTGGTGGTATCGGGCGTCTTCCTCACGGTCATCTGGCCGGCGGCGTCATAGGCGAAAGTGAGCAGGCTGCCGTCGGGCCGCTGAATGCCGGTGAGGTTGCCGCTGTCGTCGTGGGTGAAGGTGGCGACGCCGCCGCCGGGGAGCTGGGCGGTCACCAGGTTGCCGCTGCCGTCATAGGTGAACGTCACGAAGCGGGTGTCGGGGGTTTCGATGCTGGTCAGCTCAATGCCGCTGTAGGTAAACGTCGTGATGAGGCCGTCGGCGGTGACCTTCGTGGTCTCGAAGCCGCTGCTGTTGAAATTCTCGGTGTAGAGGCCGCCCTTCGCGACGTAGGTAAAGCTATCGTCCATGTTCTCCGTGAGCGTACCGAACTCGCCCGGCGGACTGGTGAATTCGCCGCCCATGCTGCCGCTGAAGAATTCGCCGTCGCCTTCGCCGTTTTTCAACAGGACGCCGCCGAGCGCCTTCGTGCGTGATTGCTTTGTCAAGGACGGCGTGCCGGCGGGGAAGGTCCATGTCGTACCCAACGGCGTCGGCGATGTTTTCTTCCGCGACGATGTTGAGCCGTATCCGCTCAAGACGCGCAAGCGGTGCAAGGTGCTCTTCGTCGGCGGCACGCTCCAGCGCAAGGGATTCGACCTGCTGCTCAAGGCGCATCGCCTGGTGTTCTGCGACGCGGATGACGTGTGCCTGGTCGTCAAGGACATGGGTGTCGGCACGTTCTACCAGGGGCAGACCGCGCAGGCGGACATCGCGCAGGTGGGCCGGCAGCCACACGCGCCGGCGATCGAATACATCGCCGACGAATTGAGCGACGAACAGATGGCGGGGCTGTACCGGGCGTGCGATGTCGTGGTGCAGCCGTACCGCGGCGAGGGTTTCTGCTTGCCGGCGGCGGAGGCGATGGCGAGCGGCAAGCCGCTCATCGTGACGGGCCGCGGTCCGGTGCTCGATTACGCCACCGACGAGACGGCGTACCTGCTGACCTCCACCGTGGTGCCGTTCGACAGCAAGCGCGTGGGCGAAGTGGAGACGGTGGACACGCCGTTCTGGGCCAGTCCGAATCAGGACATGCTGCGGCTGCTGTTGCGTTATGTCTATGAGCATCCGGACGCAGTGCGCGAGCGTGGGGCCAGGGCACGCGAACACGTGCGCGGGCGGCTGACGTGGGCCCAGGCGGCGGCGATTGCGGAGACGCGGCTCGCGGCGCTGAGTAGGTCCGGCTTGCCGAGCCGGACCTTAACGCTTCCAATTGAAGACGCCAAAGCAACCTGCGCCGAGATTGCGGCGCTGCCAGGTCCGGCTCGGCAAGCCGGACCTACCAGGTGCGACGAGCCGCGCTACCATCTCAATGGGTGCGTCAACGGCCGGCCGAAGGTTTCGGTGACGATGATTGTCAAGAATGAAGCGCACAACATCGGCGCGTGCATCGAGTCGTTCGCGGACCTGGTGGACGAGATCATCGTCACCGATACCGGCTCGACCGACGACACCGTTGCGATCGCGAAGCGGATGGGCGCGAAGGTGTTTCACTTTCCGTGGATCGATCACTTCGCTGCCGCCCGCAACGAAAGCCTGCGACATGCCACCGGCGAATGGGTTTTCTGGATGGATGCCGACGACCGCCTCGACGCGGAGAATCGCGCCCGGCTGCGGCGGCTGTTTGCCGAGCTGCCGGGCGGCAACGTGGCGTATGTCTTCAAGGTGCTGTGCCCATCGACGAACCCGGATGACCCGGGGACGGTCGTGGACCATGTCCGACTATTCCGCAACTTGCCGGGGCTGTCATGGGAACACCGGATGCACGAGCAAATCCTGCCGGCGCTGCGGCGGCGGGGCGCGAGCACACGCTGGGCGGACGTGGTCGTACGCCATATCGGCTATCAGGACTCCAAGGCGCAGCCGCTGAAGCTGGAGCGCAACCTGCGGCTATTGCACCTCGAATACCAGGAACAGCCCTACCATCCGTTTACGCTGTTCAACCTGGGTTTGACGTACCGCGAAATGGGCAAGCTCACCGAGGCACTCGACTTCTTCCGCCGGAGCCTACGTGCATCGCTGGTGACTGACTCGATTGTGCGCAAGCTGTATGCGGCAATCACGTACTGCGAGCGCGAGTTGGGCCGGGCGACCGAGGCACTGACGACGTGTCGCGAGGGACGGGTACACTATCCGGAGGACGCGGAGCTGCTGGAGCAAGAGAGCCTGACGCTGGACGCACTGGACGACCGGATCGGGGCGATCCACTGCCTGGAGCGGATACTGCTGGGACACGACGGCGACCACTTCGCCAGCGTGTCAGCCGGCATACGCGGCTACGTGACGCGGCATCAGCTGGCGCTGCGGTACATGGGGGTGGGCCGGCTGGAGGAGGCGGAAGCACAATGGCGCCGGGCGCTGGCGGAGAACCCGCGGTACATGCCGGCGCTGATGGGGCTGGGCAACCTGTACGTGGAGCAATCGTCCTGGCCGGCGCTCGACCGACTGATAGGCGAGCTGGACGCGCAATGGCCCGACAGTCTGCCGGCCGCGGTGCTGCGCGGCCGCAAGCACCTCGCGCTCAAGGAATACGCCGCCGCGCGCGAGTGGCTTGGGCGCGCCATCGCGCAGCATCCGCACGAGATATGGCCCCGCCTTCTCTACAGCCGCGTGCTGCTGCAGGAGGGGACTGACCCCGCTGCGGCCGCCCAGGCGCTGCGCGAAGTGCTGGCGCTCGATCCGGGTAACGCCGAGGCGCGCCAGAACCTGGCAGTGCTACTCAAGGACCGGCCCTCGGCAGCGTAAAGTGGTGTCTGCCAACGCTCGCCGGCATGTCTGGCGTGTCTGGCTGGTAATTCCCGTCGTGGCAAGTCGTGCGCGACGGGCGGAGCGTGCCGAAAATCGGGTGTGTCTTGCCAGCGAGGAACGACCTTGGCCGCGACGTGAGTCGCTGAACATGTCCGCCGCTCTCTTGAGCCTTGCGCTGAATGGTGTGCTGTCCGGCGCGTCCCGCGTCTCCGAAAGGGCGTGGCCGGTGGCCATCGAGCCTACCTGGATGGTGCAAGGATCTTATCGTCCAGGCCGATTGCGCTTGCGACCTGGCGGCCACGCGCGGTGGCCATCGGGCACCATTGCCGTGGCCATCGAGCACCCTCGCGGTGGTTGCGGGGCGCTGGCAACCAGTCGGGACGTTCAACGCGTGGGCCTGCCTTGCGACCAACGCATCCGGGGGACTATCCGCGACAATTCCGCAGCATCCAGGTGCCAGACCGCGACATAACGGTGAAACGCGGACGCATCCCTCGTCGCGCAATCGTTTTTGGTTCGCGGAATCCCCACGCGTTGCAAATCCGGGGGTGTCCCGCAAAAACGTGAAATCGCGAGACGACGATGTCCCGACTGCGGCGATGACATCGGTGCCAGGCGGCCGATCACAACCTGTCCCCGTCCAGCCGCGCTATTTCGGGAAGGGGCCACCTCCAAGGCGGATCGCGGTTGCGAGGACTACAATGGCCTCGTGCCATTTCGATCCCACCGATCGGCAAGGGGGCATTCGCATGCACCAGTCATTCGTCCTCCTGGCCATGCTCGGCGCCGCGCCGGCTCCGGAGGAATCATCCGATGTGCGCCTGCCCGCTGGCGTGCAAGCAGTCTGGGATCTCGCCAAGGCCCACCGTGAGAGAACCACGACTCGCGAGCGCGTCTGTCTGAACGGGCTCTGGCGCTGGCAGCCGGCGGAGGCCAACACCGACGTCGTGCCGAAGGGCGGCTGGGGTTACTGCAAGGTCCCCGCGTTTTGGCCGCTTAACACGAGCTACATCCAGGAAGACTGCCAGGCTGTGCACGTCCATCCAAGTTGGAAGGGGACCGATCTGCGTGGCATCACGGCAGCATGGTACCAGCGCGAGATCACGGTTCCTGCCGATTGGACCAACCGGCGCATCGTCGTCGCCGCGGAGTATGTGAACTCTTTCGCTGTTGTCTACGTGGACGGCGACAAGGCGGGCGCGATCCGCTTCCCGGCCGGCGAGGTCGATGTGACCGCGAAGTGCCGACCCGGCGGCAACCACGCGATCAGCTTCCATGTGCACGCCCTGCCGCTCAAGGTGGTGCTTCTGTCGCACACCGACACGAACTCGGTGCGCGGTGAAGGGCAAGGTCGACCGGCGCGGCCTGTGCGGCGACGTTTACCTGACGAGCACCCCCGCCGTCGCGCGGATCACCGACGTCAAGATCGACACCTCCGTCCGCAAGGGCGAGATCACGGTCAGCGCCGCGGTCGACCGGCTTAGCCCGGCAGCGTCCTATGCGCTGCACGTTGAGGTACGCGATCCGAATCAGGTCGTTCGCAGGATCGCGAGTAAGCCGTTCAAGGCCGCCGAGGTCACGGCCGGTCGCATCGCCGTCACCGAACAATGGAAGCCGGAGAAGCTCTGGGATACCCACACTCCCGGCAACCGGTTCACCGCACAGGTGTCGCTCGCGGAAGCGGGCGGCAAGGTTCTGGAACGTTGCGCATCCGGTGCGCTTTGGTTTTCGCGAATTCTGGATCGATGGCCGTGATTTCTACCTGAACGGCACACGCATCTACCTGTCCGCGGTGCCGCTCGACAACGCGCAGATCGGCGCCCGGACGGCGACCTATGCAGGGCGCGGGAGACGCTGAAACGCCTTCAGAGTTTCGGCATCAATTTCGTCTACACGCACAACTACGGTTGCGAGCCGGGATCGCATGTCAGCTTCGCGGAGATCCTCCGCGCGGCCGACGACGTGGGCATGCTGGTGGCACTATCGCAGCCGCACTTCGCGCACTACGACTGGAAGGCCGACGACGCCGACCGCGCCAACGGTTACGCGCGTCACGCCGCGTTCTACGTGCAGGTCGCGCAGAACCATCCGTCGGTCGTGGCCTACAGCATGAGCCACAATGCGACCGGCTATGACGAGGACATGAACCCGGACCTGATCGACGGGCTCGCGGACTCGCGCAAGGACGCCTGGAGCAGCAATAACGCCCAGCGGGCGCTGCGGGCGGAGGCGATCGTTCGCGGTCTCGATCCGGGCCGTATCGTCTATCACCACTCCTCGGGCAACCTCGGGTCGATGCACACGATGAACTTCTACCTGAACTTCGCGCCGCGCAGGAGGTCTCCGACTGGTTCGAGCATTGGGCGCATAAGGGTGTCAAGCCGGTCTTCCCGTGCGAATACGGCGTGCCGTTTTCCTGGGACTGGACGATGTACCGTGGCTGGTACAAGGGCGAGCGGTCGTTCGGCAGCGCCAAGGTCCCGTGGGAATTTTGTCAAGCCGAGTGGAGCGCCCAGTTCCTCGGCGATCGGGCCTTCCGCATCGGCGAGCGGGAGAAACAAAACCTGCGCTGGGAAGCAGGCCAATTCCGGGCGGGCAAGCTCTGGCACCGGTGGGAATATCCGACCGTCGTCGGCTCGAGCGAATTCGACGACCGGCAGGCGATCCTCGCGCAGTACATTACCGACAACTGGCGCGCCCACCGCACCACCGGAGTCTCCGCCAATTCGCCGTGGGAGTATGCGATGTTCTGGAAGCTGCGCGACGGCGTCGACCACAAGCGCAGGGAGCTCGAGGTCGATTGGGAACATCTGCAAAAGCCCGGCTTCACTCCCGATTATCTATCGCCCCGACAAGGACAGATGGCCCTGGACTTCGAGCCGGACGACTGGGTCCCGACCGCGGCGGCGGCGGCGCTGATCCGGAACAATCGGCCGCTGCTCGCTTACATCGCCGGACCGGGTGATCGGTTCGCCCCCTCACCCCCAACCCCTCTCCCCCGAAGGGGCGAGGGAGAGAGGAACGGTTCACCTGCAAGGACCACAATTATCGGCCGGGCGAGACGGTCGAGAAGCAGCTCATCGTGATCAACAATTCGCGGGTGGCGGCGATGGCTGACTGCACGTGGTCCCTGGGTCTGCCCCAGCCGATGGCTGGCAAGCAGACCCTCACCATTCCCACCGGTGACCAGAAACGAGTGCCTTTGCGTTTCGCACTGCCGGCCAATCTCGCCGCGCGCCGCTATGAGCTGTCGGCCGCAGTCCGATTCGGTAACGGCGAGGTGCAAGAGGACTCGTTTACCGTCGACGTGCTCCCGCGCCCGGCGGCCGATCCATCGGGAGACTGCCGGATCGCGCTCTTCGACCCCAGGGGCGAGACAGCCAAGGTCCTCACGGGCATGGGCGTCAAGTTTCAGGAAGTTCAGGCGAGCGCCAGCCTGTCGAATCACGACATGCTGATCATCGGCCGGCAGGCGTTGACGCCGGATGGCGCGGGGCCCGACGTGACCGGCGTTCGCGACGGCCTGAAGGTCGTCGTTTTCGAGCAGACCGCGCAGGCGCTCGAAGAGCGCTTCGGTTTCCGCGTGGCGGAGTATGGCCTGCGCCGGGTCTTCCGCCGCGTGCCGGATCATCCCTTGCTCGCCGAGCTCGACGCGGATCACTTGCACGACTGGCGCGGCGATGCGACGCTGCTGCCGGCGCGCCTGCAGTACACCCTGCGGCCGCGTTACGGCCCGACCGTGCGCTGGTGCGGCATCGAGGTGCCGCGCGTCTGGCGGTGCGGCTGTCGCGGCAACGTTGCCTCGGTTCTGATCGAACGGCCTCCGTGCGGCGACTTCCTGTCGATCGTCGACGGCGGCTATGGCTTGCAATATAGCCCGCTTCTGGAGTACCGCGAAGGCCGAGGGATGGTCCTGTTCTGCCAGATGGACGTGACCGGCAGAACCGAAACCGAGCCCGCCGCGGATACGTTGGCCCGCAACATCCTTCGCTACGTCTCGAGCTGGAAGGCACGGCCCCAGCGCGCCGTTCTGTACGCCGGCGACCCCGCCGGTAAGCGGCACCTCGAATCGGCCGGCTTTTCACCGCGTGACTACACGAAGACCGAGTTGGCCGCAGGTTGCCTACTCATCGTCGGCCCCGGCGGCGGCAAGCTGCTCGCCGCCGATGCGGCGCAAGTCGCCAAGTGGCTTTCCTCGGGCGGCCACCTGCTCGCGCTCGGCATGGACGAAGCGGAACCCGCGTTCCTGCCCACCGTGGTGACGCTGAAGAAAGCTGTACACATTGCGGCCCATTTCGACCCCCCAGGCGTGACCTCGCTTTTCGCCGGCATCGGCCCTGCCAACGTCCATAATCGGGATCCACGGCCGCTCCCGCTCGTCACCAGCGGGGCCACTTCGATCGGCAACGGGGTCCTGGCTAAACGGGATAACGTCGTTTTCTGCCAAATCGCCCCCTGGCAATTCGATCTGAACAAGCAGATGAATCTCCGGCGAACATTCCGCCGTGCCTCGTGCCTGGTGACGCGCCTGGCCGCCAACATGGGTGCATCCGCCAGGACGCCGTTGCTTACGCGGTTCAGCAGCCCCGTGGATGCCGGTCGCCCCGCACGTCGCTGGCTCGACGGCTTGTATCTCGACATTCCCGAAGAGTGGGACGATCCGTATCGCTTCTTCCGCTGGTAACGCAGGCGCCCGCTTAATCCTCCCATAGTTCTTCGCCGTCCTTGTAAGTATTCTTAAGCGCTTCCAGGTCGCAGACCGGATTGAACAACGCGTTGTAGCCAGCTTCCTGATTGTAAGAGATCTCAACACTGTGGCCGCTGGGATCGGTAATGTAGGCGCAGTAGCCGCCGGGCCAGCCTTCCTCGCAGGGGCCGTGCTCGAGAATGCCCTCGGCCTTCGCCATTTCCGCAATGCGCTGGACCTCGGTGTTGCTCGAACAGGTGAAGCCGATGTGCGCCGAGGCCACGATCGGGTGCGCCAACTTGGCGTTGCGGTAATCCGTGGGGCCGGAGCGGACGTTGTCCAGGATGTCGCCCTTGTCGGCGGCGAGCAGAACGAGCTGGAACGGCCGGATGCCGTCGGCCAGCCACACATCCACGGGATTCTCGCGGCGTTTGACGACCTTCATCTGCAGGTACTTTTCGTAGAACGCGATGCTGCGTTCGACGTCGAGCACCGGAATGGCCAGGTGCGAAAGCGAAACCTTCTTGCCGCGCATGCCGCCCACGTCGAATTCACCCGGCTTCAGATTGGACATGGCAATCTCCTTTTCAGAATCGTCGGTTAGTGATGATGCGTGCCTACCCGGTGATACGGTTTGCGGTGGGTCACGTCGAGCTTCGCGATCGCCTTCTTCATATCGTCGATGAGAATGTCCGCCATGTCGCGACTGAACGTTTCCTTGACGTTCATCCGCATCGCGTTGACGCTTTGCGCGTTGGCCGGCATGCTGAACGCGGGAATCACCCAGCCGCGCTGCGCCAGCGTCTGGACCACGTCGGCGGCATTATACCGGCTTTCGTCTTTGAGGCTGACACAGCAGCACGGCGTGTAGGTTCCGTCGTTGATGATGTTGAAGACGCCGAGCGCCGCCATGCCCTTGGCAAGGTAACGGGCGTTGTCGCGCATGGTCTTCTGAATCCGGGTGTAGCCTTCCCAGCCAAGGCGAATGAAGTTGTAGTATTGCGCCAGAATCATGGCGCCGCCGCGCGAGAAGTTGAGGCTGAACGACTTTTCGACAAACCCCAGGACGTTTGTCTCGGTGATGAGACTCGTGGGAATGTCGCCCGCATCGCGCCACAGCGCCCAGCCGATGCCCGGATACACCAGCCCAAACTTGTGACCCGACACATTGATCGTCTTCACCTGTTCGAGGCGAAAGTCCCACTTCAATTTCGGATTCAAGAACGGCGCGACGAATGTGCCGCTCGCGCCATCGACGTGCAGGGGAATATCCAGACGCTGCTCACGCTTGAGCGCAACCAGTGCGTTATTGATCTTCTCGATGGGATCGTACTGGAAGGTGTACGATGTGCCGAGGACGCCGACGGCACAGATCGTGTTGTCATCCACCCGGTCCACCACTTCCTCGGCGGAAATCGTGAAGCGATCGGGGTGCAGGGGAATCAGGCGTTGCTCAATCTCGAAATAGTTGGCGCCCTTGTTCCAGACCAGGTGCACGTCATTACCCATGACGATATTCGGACGGTCATAGGGTTTGCCCTGCCCCTTGCGCTTTTCCTGCCAGGCGCGCTTGTGGGCCAGGATCGCCAGCATGACCGCCTCGGAGGAGCCGGCACAAGCCGTGCCCCAGACTTTCGCCGGGTCGGGCGCGTGGCACAGGTCGTTGAGCATGGCGACGCAGCGATTCTGGATTTCCAGGTTCGCGCGGTAGACCTCGGTGTCGATGTAGTTCACCCCGAGGTTTTCGCTGATCAGCCGGTCGCACTCCTCGTCCATGATGGTGGTCACGAACGACGCCATGTTCAGAGTCGGATTGCCCTGCGTTTGCAGCTCGTCGTGGATGAGATGATAGGCCGCCCGTGGGTCCATCGATTGTTGCGGCAGCCGGGTCTTTGGAATCGCCTCACACATGTAACGCGATCCAAAGGTCGGCGTCACCGTTTGTACGTTCTTGTCCCGCATGGGTGCTACCTCGGGCGTTTGGCGGTCTTACAACACTTCGAAGCCAAGGATCGACACGTCCTCGATCGCGGCGGCATCCCCGCGCAGTTGCGCAGCTCTCCCAGGAGACGGCTGATGAGTCCGCCAAGCGGCTCGGTGCTGAAACGCTGGACCGCCTCCAGGAGCCGTGCGGCGCCGAATACCTCTCCGTCGGGCGCAGGGCGTCCGGAATCCCGTCGGAGTAGATGAGCATGCGGTCGCCCGGCTGGAGCGCCACCGAGCGCTGCTGAAACGGATCCGCTTCGGGAGCCATGCCGATGGGAAAGCCCTCGACGTTGAGCATGGTGGGCGCCTGGCCGGCTTGCAAATAAAGCAGCGGCGGGTGGCCGGCGCTCGTGAACTCGAACCGGCGGGATTCCAGGTGCAAGACACCATACGCCAGCGTGAAGTACTGCCTTCCCACTTGCACGCCAAAACGCCGGTTCAGTTCTCGGGCAACCTCCACCGGCTCACAAACGCGCGCCACCGACCCATCGTCGTTGTGCGCCACCAGGATGGACGTGGGATCGGAGGCCGGCGCGAGAGCGCGGCTCAGCGTCGTTGCCAGCAAGGCAGCGGGAACGCCGTCGCCCGTCACGTCCAACCCGTAGATGCCGACCCGGCCATCGCCCAGCGCCACGACGTTGAACATGTCGCCGCCGAGCTTGCCGCACGGGTTGTGCCCCCAGGTGAACGCATAGCCGTTGAAGTGCGGCTTGACGGTCGGCAAAAACGATTGTTGAATCTGCGCGGCTGCTTCCAGGCCGCGCTCCAGGTGCCGATTCGTTTCATTCAGCTGCCGGTTGAGTTTCGTGATGCGAATGCCCGCCCGCAAGCGCACCTGCAATTCATCGCGGTGAAAGGGTTTGACGAGGAAATCATCCGCGCCGGCGCCCATACCTGCCACGATATCATGCTTCTCCGCCTTGGCGGTGAGCATGATGATGTAGACGTAATCCGCGCAATCCGCGGCCCGGATCATCTTGACGAGTTCCAGCCCGTCCAGTTTCGGCATCATCCAATCGGTGATGACGATCGCATAGCGGTGCCGCTGAAACAGCTCCCAGGCCTGCTCGCCATCCTCGGCGGTGGTCACCTTGTGGCCCCACTTCTCCAGATCGGTCTTGAGCTTGAAGCGGCTCAGCTCGTGGTCGTCCGCGATGAGGATCTTGATGGCGTCGCGCTTGGCGGCCGTTGGCGTCGACCGGGCACTCGTCGCCGCCAGCTTCAGTTGATCCTGGTGTTCGCGGATGAGGGCGCGGAGATCCTGGGCCAGGTCGCTCGCGGTGGTGTAGCGGTCGGCGACATTCTTGGCCATCGCCTTGAGGCAGATGCGTTCCAGCTCGCGCGGCAGCCCGCGCACGAATTGACGCGGCGGACGCGGTTCGTGAGCAACCACCGCCTCCAACACTTCGCGCGTGCGCGGTGCGGTAAACGGCAGCCGGCCGCTAATGAGTCGGTACAGGATCACCCCAAGGGCGTAGATATCGGTACGGCCGTCGATACGATTGCCCTCGCCGCGCGCCTGCTCGGGCGCCATGTAGTTGGGTGTGCCCGTGACCCTGCCGGCCTCGGCGGCGATGCTCGCGGGGAACGCTTCGCTCAAAGCGAGGCCGAAATCGACCAGCACGGGCACCAATCCGTCGGCGCGCTGGGTCATGATCACGTTGGCCGGCTTCACGTCGCGATGGATGATGCTTCGTGCATGCGCCGCCGCCAGGGCATCCGCCAGCGTGGCGGTGATCGTGGCGGCCTCCGTCCAGGTAATGGCACGGTTCTGCATCCAGTGGTTGAGGTTCTGCCCGTCGAGATACTCGGAGACGATGAAACAGACGCCCTCGTGCACGCCGACATCGTGAACGGTAACGATGCTTGGATGGTTGAGCTGCGCGAGCTTGCGGGCCTCCTGGGGGAATAGTTCCGCCAGCGCCTTGGAGGGATTGAACAAGGGCACCTTGATGGCAACCTGCCGATCCAGATTGCGATCGTACCCGCGATACACCGCCCCAAAGCCGCCGCGCCCCAGGAGGCCGCGGATTTCGTAACGGCCAATGGCGGCCGGCATCACGGGATCAGGCGCCGCGGCCGCGGCGGCCGCCGCGGCCGTCACTACTGTGGGAGAAAGGTAGGATACGGTTTCGCCAAACTCATTCAGTACGAAGTCCGCAGCGCCGGACGGGGTCAGCTCCTCGGTGTCGGTAGTTGCCGGATCATTCTCTCGGTCGGCCATGGTATCGCCCCAACGGCGGATTCGTTTGCGGGAGCCTGCGAGTTCGGAGCGATCAGGATTGAATCAATTCATCGAGTTTCCGGCGTAAACTCTGCAACTGGCTCTCGAGAGTGTGCAGAGTCGCCTGAGCGGTGCTCAGGTTGCCGTCGGCTCCCATTTTTTCCAGCTCGTAAGCCGTATTGTAGGCTGCCTTGGCGTAAAAGGTACCGATGCCGCCCTTGAGGGCGTGGGCCTCCTGGTTCACGGCAGCGGCAGCACCGGTGCGAACCGCCTCGCGCAGTCTTGGCAGCCGCTCCCGGGCATCGCGGTCGAAGATCTCGACCATGCGGCGAAGCATCCCCTTGTCGTTGTCGTTGTCGCACTCCTCCAGGAGCGCCGCCTCATCCAGGATCATTGCGCCTCCCGCAGGGGGGGGTGTGGCGGATGCCGCTGCCGCTTGCCCGTTCGCCGCCGCCTCCGTCAAGAAGCGTTCGACAATCCTGACGATCACGTCGGCCAGGTCCTTGCGGCGAATCGGCTTGGAAACATAATCGTCCATTCCCGCTTCGAGGCACTTCTCCTTGTCGCCCTTCATGGCATGGGCGGTCATGGCAACGATCGGCGTGTGTTTGCCGGTCACCTGCTCGCTCTTGCGAATCGCGCCGGTCGCGGTCACGCCGTCCATTTCCGGCATCTGCACGTCCATGAAAACAATGTCGAACTTTTGCTCGTCAAGCTTGGCAAGCGCCTGCCGTCCGTCGTTCGCCACCACGACGGCATGGCCCAGTTTCTCGAGCATCGTTGTCGCGGTCATTTGATTGACCGGGTTGTCCTCGGCGAGCAGGATCTGTAACGGACGAACGACGTGATGCAGCCCGGCGCCCGGCGCGGCGGCCGGCGCCGCGGCGGCCATCTCCGCGGGCCCGATTGCCGTCGCAATGGCGTCGAACAGCGTCGATTGGCGGACCGGCTTGGTCAGGTAGGACACCACCCGCATTTCCTTGGCGCAGGCGCGATGTTCGGCCGTCGGCCCCGAGCTGAGGATCATGACCCGGACATCGGCGTACTCGGGCCGAGCACGCAGCCATTCAATCAAGGCGAAGCCGTCGCGCCGGGGCATGTACATGTCGGTCAGGACGAGCTCAATCGGTTGACCGCTTGCCTGCCCCTGCTCGAGGATCGCGATCGCCTCATCGACGCTGGACGCCACGGCCGGCTTCATGCCCCAAACGTTCGTGATTTCCTGAAGAATGAACCGGTTCGTTTCGTTGTCGTCGACGACCAGCAGGCGGAGTCCCTGCAAGTAATCCTGCTGGGATGGGCGGCGGTCGGCCGCGGGTTTCGGTTGCAGCTTGAAGCGTGCCGTGAAGCGAAAGGTGGTTCCCTTGCCAACGTCGCTGTCGATGCCGATCGTGCCGTGCATGAGTTCGACGAGCTGCTTCGAGATGGCCAGTCCCAGGCCGGTGCCGCCGTATTCGCGCGTCGTCGAAGTGTCCGCTTGCTCGAACGCCTCGAACATGCGCGGCTGTTTCTCCTTGGGAATGCCGATGCCGGTATCCCGGATGGAGAATTCCAGGACGACGCTATCGTCCTGCCGCTGCTTGGTGCGGACATGGACGACCACCTCGCCGGCGTGGGTAAACTTGATCCCGTTGCCGACCAGGTTGACAATCACTTGCCGCAGCCGGCCGGGGTCGCCGATCAGATGATCGGGCACATCCGGCCTGACGTGGCAGGCAATCTCGAGGCCCTTGGCGTGGCCGCGAAAAGCCAGGGTCTCGATGCAATCGCCGAGGTCGTCGCGCAGCACGAACGGGATTTCCTCGAGGTCCAGTTTCTTCGCCTCGATCTTCGAGAAGTCCAGGATGTCGTTAATGAGGCTTAAGAGGGCGTTGCCCGAGGAGCGGACCGTATCCAGATAGCGGCGCTGCTCGGCGCTCAGTTCGGTGTCCAGGGCCAGCTCGGTCATGCCGATGATGCCGTTCATCGGCGTGCGAATCTCGTGGCTCATGTTGGCCAGGAAGTCGCCCTTGGCGCGATTGGCCCGGGCCGCCTCGGCCTCGGCACGTTTGCGCTCGGCAATCTCGTGTTCGAGTTCTTCGGGCATCCGCAGCGAAAGGAACTTCGGCATTTGCGGCACGAGCGCCATGACGGTGGCCACGGAGGCGACGGCGGTGATCAGCTTGACGAGGGCGGACAGGCGGTACCAGGGGTGCCAGAAGATGGTGGCTTCGACCAGATGAACCGTTCCGCACGCCAGGATGAACACGGCGAAAAGCCAGAAGATCGGCAAGAACGCGCCGGTTTTCTTGTGCAAGACAAAGTAGAGCAGCATCAGCGGAATGGCGGTGTACGCGGCAAAGACCGCCAGGTCGGAAAAAATGTGGATCCAGCCAACCGCCGGCTCCTGGGCCCAGGCAGTACCGCAGTCCCATCGCGGCGGAAATCCGGACGTGTCGAACAGCTCCAAGAAGAACGCGAGCATGGCGATCTCCACAATCTCTGCGCCGGCCGGGGATAGCCCGGCTACCCGCGACCGCAGATCAGTGCTGGTCACACCGCAGCCCCACTCGGCCGCGTATCGCCTAACCGCGTGGTCGAAACGGTTCCGCTGCGGGAAGGAATGCCATCCGCCAGCACGGGTTGATCCGCGTAGGGGATTTTTATCCTGTGGTGCTGCCACAGGCCATAAGAAAACGAAAAACGAAAGGTTAGAAGTTGGTAATCTATCTGAGCTTCAGTCGGGAGTTGCCAGGGCAATTGCACCTACAACCCGCCGCCATTGCACCGGGCGCGGCTGCGCACAGCGGCGCCCGTCGATAACTTATTCGGCAAGCCGTTTGGTTTTGCATCTGGAGGTGCTTCCATGCTGTCCGTCACGTTGGCGCTGGCGATGGCCGCCGTTGGTCAAGGCCCAGCCGATTGGTATGAGCCGTTCCCGGCGCACAAGATTATCGGGAATGTTTACTATGTCGGTTCCAAGGATCTGGCCACGTTTCTGATAACAACCGACGAGGGGCACATTCTTATCAATAGCGGCTTTGAACGCACGGTTCCCTTGATTCAAAAAATCGGTCGAGTCGCTCGGCTTCAAGATGACCGATGTCAAGATTCTGCTGGCGAGCCGCGCCCATTCCGACCACGTTGCGGGCCACGCGCTTTTGCAAAAGGTGGGGAACAGGATTGGGGACATTCAAAATATCGGGAATGGCCTCGCCTACCGCTGCGAGGGCGTCCTTTTCCAGCCGGGGCTTGATCGTCGCGGGCTCCATCAGCCTCAAGGTCGTCAGCGAACCGGGCGACGGGCAAGCGATTCTCGGCTATTACCGGGTCGCGACGACCTCGCATTCAAGGTAGGTGTCGTACCGGCGGTTCACTTTCTCGGCGATCGTGTCGAGCGCGCTTGTGCAAAGGCTCGCACGAGGCGTCTTGGTTGTGGTTCATCCGCCCCTTCCCGGTTTCGATAACCACGGGCTCGGCGACCAAGATTTACCAGCCCTGCGTCTCTTCCATCGTGAAAAGAAAACTCAGACTGGGAAGAACGGTCCATACTGCTCCGTCTGACGGACCGCGATGCCGAGGGGTTCGCCTGCTCGCGGGTAACCGTCGACCAAATGCCGCGGAGCGTAACGCCGAACTCCGGTGCCCTCTCTCGGGGGACAGGATGCGGACCCTCAGATCGAAGCCGAAATCGTCATCGGGCTCCACGACGTTCAGGTCCTTGCGGCGCGTCAGATGCATGACGGCGAGGGCCGCGACGCGCTCACGGATGAGCCGTTGCCGCTTGTCGTTTTTGTCGGCCCCCTTGCCAATGGGAAGCTGGTCGCTCGGAATGGGCACGCCGGTTGTCTCTTATCATTGGCCAATTTACAGGTCCGAATCATTATAGCGTAATTGCAGGAGCGCCTGCGATACCGCTGGCGCACGTGGAAGTCGCTCCAGCTGCGCGATGGCTCGCCGAGCAAAGGTGGCGCCCGGTAATGGCCAAGATTCGGTTGGAAGCTCTGCAGGGGGGGCCGACCCGACCGAATCCTGCGCACATCAGTGCGCACCCGCGGTACCCACCGAGCCACGCCCGAGCGCGATTTTGGTGCAAACGGCTCTGTGGGGGGGGCGCGTTCTGCGACGCCGTCACCAAGCTGCGGCTCGCGACGCGGTCTACGAGGAGGTGATGGCGCGGTGCATGTCATTCCTGTCTTGGCAGGTCGTGCATGACATTCCTGTCTTGGCAGGTCGTGCGGCGCGTGTCTGAAATAGGGTGTGTCTTGCCAGCGCGAAACGACCTTGGTTGGCGATGGGTGCCACTGCACCCGCGCCACATGCCGGACATCCGGCGGGCGACACTGCGAGGTCGTGGCCGGCTGGCCATCGAGCTAAGCCGATCGCGCAACGGCCAATCCCCAGGCAGCTTGCGCTTGCGAGCTGTCGGCCACGCACCGTGGCCATCGAGGGTATTTGCCGTGGCCATCGAGGGTATTTGCCGGACGGTCGGCCGAGTACGTGGGCGGCTGGCTCAGGACGCTGTCGCAAGCATTGTCTCTTACGAAGCTTACGGCGGGACCCAGGCTCTCACGTAACCTGGGCGCCTGGGTCTCGCTCCCACCGCCGCGCTATTACGCCATCCCACTTCAAGGAATGCTCTGGATCTGACCCAGCCGGCCAGGGAGCCGATCGGGCGCGGAGACATCGAGCACGCCGGTGGCGGCGTTGCTGCGGAACACTTGCCAGAAGATGTTGAAGTTCAGGAAGGTCTGGCTGAAGTACCGCGCGAAGCCCTCCTCCGGGGTCTCCTGCAACAGCAGCACATCGCCGCCCTGAACGAGAATGCGCTCGTGCGGGTCGTGCAGCGCTCGCCGCAGATCGACGCGGATCGGCACCTGGCCGCCGCCCGGCGTTTTTCGCAGCACCACTAGCTGGCTCGGCGACGGATTGCCCAGGCCCGGCTTGACCAGGTCGCCCGATAGGTTGCTGCCGCCGAACGCGCCGTTGAAGAACGGTCCGCGGACCTCGGCCACCGCTTCGACCACGTCGAGATCGCGGTCGCGATACAGTTCGTACTTGCCCGGCGGCAACAGGCCGCCGGTGAAGTACCAGCGGTCGTCGTTGGACTCGATGAAGACGACGTCGCCCGTCTGCAGGATTACGTCCTCGGGCGCACCGGCAGCGGCGCGCCCGGCGGCAGCCGCAGCGGGACGCGAATGGTCTCGCAGCCCGCGCCGACAAACTTGAGCGGATTGGCGCCGGCCGGGATTTTTTCCAGTTCCTTGAGCATCGCGTCACGGTCGGCTGGGTTGCGGAAACCGGCGCGCTGGATGACGATGGCGTTGTAGGTGTCGAGGCCGGGCAGGCCGCCGGTTTGGGCCAGGGCGTGCAGCACGTCGTTTTCATACGCGGGCAGGTCGACCAAAAAGCCGGTGCTGCGCTTGCTGCTCGCGATCGGACCGTAGGGGCCGACCGTGAACGCGCCGGTTTCCTGGCGCAGCACCACCACCTGATATTGCCGTGGCTGCATCAGTGTCACGAAGATGCGATCGTTTTCCGGCTGAATCACCTTCTTGCTCAAATAGAGCTCGCGAATGGCGTCGCGCGTTTCCGCCAGGGTGCGGCCCGTGACGGGCAATGGCGGCACCGACGGCAGGATAATCGTTCCGTCCGCCTGCACGGTCACAGGAAAACCCGACGCGGGCGGCAGCCGGCGCTGATCCTTGAGCACGAGCGGCGGTGCGACGTGCAGCGGCATCGGCAGGTTGCGATCGCCCAGAACGGTTTCGATGTACACACCCAGGACGTCGCCGGCGGCCACGCGGTAGCTATCGGGGGGCGGCTGTTCAAGCAGGGTGAGCGGGACGGTTTGTTCACAGGCCCTGGGCGTGGCAAGCAGCTCGGGCGGCAGATGGCGGACGCGCACGCCGTCGGCCACGGGGTTGGTGATGGCCGCGCAGCCGCCGGACGTGAGCAGCGCCGCGGCCAGGATCACCATGCGCGATGGGCCGGCGTGCCTGGCTCGACGTGCGCTGTTAAGCACCAACCTGTGCATGGCATCTTCCCGTCAAGCGACGATTGTTGGATCACTCGTCCACCGGCCGCGGGGTGCCGAATTGCGGCACCGGGATTTCAGATTCAACGCCGGCCGGGACCGCCGTCGTGGGTCGGACGCCCGGCAGCAGCGCCTCGGTCGGGGGCATCAACTGGGCCGGCATCGTCACGTGGGCCGACGGTCCGGTCGGATCGTCCTCCGGTCGCGGCGTGACGATCTGGGGCGCCAGGAGAATCGGGCTGGGCGGCGGCGGGTTCGGAGCGCTGCCGTGAACGATCGGCGGCATCGGGGGGCCGTACGGGATCACGGGGCCGTGCTGCAGCGCCGAGGGCCCGGTCACAAAACGGCGATAACCGGTCGCGACGGCCGCGTCCACACCGTGCCGATAGCCGGCGAACCACTGCTCGATTGCGAGATAGCCGTCCGGCGTCTGGTAGCTGAAGTGCCGATAATGCGCCGGCGGCACCGGCGGCGGCGCCGTGCTACCGTCGAACAGGTGAGCGGCAAAGCCGGCCTTGAAGCCGCGCATAGTCGTCGGAGTAGTAGTGCCCATCGGCGGCGGCCTGGGCCCAGGCGGCGTCGGCCCACCGCCGGTTGCGGGCGTGTTCGCGCACGTCGTCCAGCGAATCCGACAGCTCCGTGCCCACGACCCGCAGGCCGTCGCCCACCAGCGAACAGCCCGAGCTGCACGCTCCCAGCGCGAGCACCAAGAGAGTGAGTGTGCCTCTCATCGCGTCGATGCCCCTCGGCCGCGCATCCGTGCGCGAGCCGCAACCGCAAAGCGATTGCGTCCCGCCTGGGGTCGGCCTTGCAGCCCATGTTTCCAGATAAAGTTCAGAGCGGAAGGTGTATAGTCAAATGCACAAAAGCTGTCAAGCCGGTATCATCGTCGCGCCGACCTACATGCGCTAAGTTTCCTTTACAGAATTTACCAATACTGTTCACCTGACGATACAGGTATTCCAGCTGTAGAGGCGGCGGGGCCGCGCCACCGGCTCCAGGTAATTCCTTTAATCGCCCGCGCTTGCGGCGGATTGCCGCCGAAATGTCGGGCCCTTCACCATTTGTTAACGGCTTCGGCACATTGGTTGCTTTCTCCCTTAACGCCACCGACTCAACATCCCTGGGAGTTATGCCTCCTTTCGGGCGGGTGCCGGCCTGCGCCCGAGGCGCGGACCCTTCATGAAGGTAGAGCACTCCAAAGCCCCGCGCCGACCCACAGGAATCGCAGCATGAATACGCGCCAACTGACTCCGCAAGCCAATGGCCAGTATAACCCCGAGCCAGGGCTTGCGGCTTACCAGGAAGTCTGGCAGGTCATCCGCCGTCGCAAGGGCGCATCGTTTTACTTGCAATATTCGGCGTAGCCGTCGCGGTTGCGTACTGCGCGGTCATGGGGCCGTGGTATGACTCGAATGCGCAGTTGCTGGTGATCAAGAAGCGCCTGGACACCGCGCCCATCACGCTTCCCGATCAGGCGCGCATCCAGGAAGATTACCTGTCGACGCACATGCTGCTGATCACGAGCCGCCGGGTCATCGGGCAGGCAATCGAACGGGCCGATCTTAAGGATCTCGAGCAGTATCGCGACCAGGGCGGAATCAAGAAAGAGCTCGTCGATTGGTTGCACCGCTCGATCCTCGGTGCGGACCCGGAGAATCGGCGCGACGAGCAGCTCGTCACCGACATCATCAATGCGCTGGTCGTGAGCCGCGACGCGCAAAAGCCGGGCGTCAACCCTTCGCACGAAATCCTGAACCTCTCGATCCGCGGCCAGGTCGCGACCGATTGCCCCAAGGTCCTGGAAGCGATCATCGGGAGCTATCAAGACTTCCTCAAACAAACGTATCGCAACACCAATGCCGAGGCGCTGGAGCTGATCAGCCAGGCCAGGGTCATGGTGCAGAAGGACCTGGAGACGAAGGAAATCGCGTACCAAAAATTCCTCGCCGAGACGCCGCCGCTCTGGAAGGGACAGGACAAGAGCACCGCCCATCAGGACCGCCTGTTCAAGATTGACGCCAAGTTGTCGGCCCTGCGGATGCGCCGCGCCGAGGTCGAGGCGTCGATCGCGATGATTGACAGGGCCGTCAAGAATGGCCGCAACCCGATCGCGATCCTGGAGCGCATGTCGACGACTCCCGGCACCGGCTTCGTCGGCACGCCGAATCCGGTGGCGAACCAGGAACCGTGGTTCGCGGAGCAACGGTCGCGGATTTCGCTGGAGGAGGAACTGGCGAGCCTGCAATTGCAGCAGGCCAAGCTGCTGGCGCTGCGGCGCCAAACCATCCCGACGTGGTGGCCCTGAACCGGCACATTGACTCGGTGCGCCGCCTGATTCAGCCGTCGGCCGGCAACCCGGCCGGCGCGCCGAAACAACGAAGTCGCTTGATCTCGCCGGTCTCAAGAGCGAGCTGCTCAAGCAGGAGCTCGAGGACCTCGCCGTCGCCGAACAGGCCCTGACCAGGCTGTTCGACACCGAGCAAAAAGGTGTAAGCGCTTCCTATCTCCATGAAATCCAGGATGACACGCACCGCAAGGGAATCGAGCGCGATCGGCTGCTTTATGAAAGCGTGCTCCAGCGCCTCAAGGAGGTCAGCAGCGTGAAGGACTACGGCGGTTATGACACGCAGGTGATCGGCCCGGCGCTGCGCGGCACTCGAACACTGAAAAAGTACTACCTGATCGTCGGGCTCGGACTGTTTTGCGGCCTGTTCGCGGGCCTGGCCTGGGCGGGCCTGGCGGAACTTGCGGGCAAGCGGCAGCCGACGTCGGCCGCCGCGTCCTGATGCGAATCACGGAATGCTTGAGAAGCGGCAATCGGGACGGACACGAAAGGAACTCAACTGTGACTGGAGCTTGGCAGTCGGCGCACGTCCTCCGGATCGTGCGCATGGTCGTCGATCTTGCGGTCCTTGCGGCGGCGCATTACCTGACGTTTCTGCTGCGATTTCACGGTACCCCGGACGCCGACGACCTCGATAGCGTGACGCACACGCTACCGGCCGTCCTGATGGTCCAGTACGCGTGTCTCTTGCTCTGCAGCGTCACGGAGCTGTCCTGGCAGTACGTCAGCCTCTTGGAGGTGCGGCGAATCCTTGCCGCCCTCGCCCTGGCGACCGGCCTGCTCAGCGCCGTCGCCTGGAGTGGCGGCCTCATCGCCGAGAACTGGTCGGGAATCGGCGCCGCACTGCCGCCGCCGGCCGCCATCCTGGTGGACCTGTTGCTGAGCGCCGTGGGTCTGATCGGCGTGCGCGTGGCGGTGCGAATCTGGTTCGAGCGCGTGGAGCGCAACCAACGCGGAGCCGGACGACCGGTCAAGGTCCCTACGCTGCTGATCGGCGCCGGCACCGCCGGCGCGGCCGCGATCAAGCAGATTGCCGCGCATCCGCAGCTCGGTATTCAGCCCATCGGCTTTCTGGATGACGATCCGAACAAGTTTTCCCTGGTCATTCACGGGACGCGCGTGCTGGGAACTGTCGCCGACGCGCCGCGCATCGCGCACCTGCACGGCGCCGAACAGGCGCTCATCACGATCGGCAATCCGTCCGGGGAACATCTCCGGCGCATCGTCGATCAGTGCAGACGGTGCGGCATCGCAACCAAGCTCATCCCCGGCCTCCGTTACATCCTCGAGGGCAAGGTCAATCTGTCGGCGATCCGCGAAGTGGCCATCGAGGACCTCCTGCCGCGCGAGCCCATCGACCTGGACCTCGACGCCATGGCCGCTTTCGTCAACGGCCGGCGCATCCTGGTTTCGGGCGCGGGCGGCAGCATCGGCGCGGAGCTGTGCCGGCTGATGTGCCGCTTCGGTCCCGCCTGCCTGGTGTTGGTCGACCACACGGAAAACAACCTGTTCCACATCCACGGCGAGCTGGCCGAAGACCCGTCCGGCATTGACGTGATCCCCTGTCTGGCGGACATCTGCGACCGCGGGCGAATGGAGCAGATCTTCGCCGCCTTTCGCCCCGACATGGTACTGCACGCGGCCGCTTACAAGCACGTGCCGATGATTGAATGGAACCCCGGCGAGGCCATCAAGAACAATGTGGTCGGAACGCAAACCCTTGCCGATATCGCCCACGAGTATGGAGTCAGCGAATTCGTGATGATCTCGACGGACAAGGCGGTCAATCCCACCTCGATCATGGGCGCGTCGAAACGCATTGCAGAGATCTACATTCAGGCCCTGTCGCAACGCAGTCCCACCCGCTTCGTGACGGTGCGCTTCGGCAATGTGCTGGGCTCGGCCGGCAGCGTTATTCCCACGTTTCAGGAGCAGATTGCCCGTGGCGGCCCGGTTACCGTCACGCATCCAGATATGGAACGATATTTCATGACCATACCGGAGGCGTGCCAACTGGTCCTGCAAGCGGCCACCATGGGCCGCGGCGGCGAAATCTTCATCCTCGACATGGGCAAGGCGGTTAAGATCATCGACCTGGCGCACAACCTGATCAGCCTCTCAGGGCTGCATCCTAATGATGTCGAGATCCGCTTCACAGGCATACGCCCCGGCGAAAAGCTAACGGAGGAATTAGCCCTCAAGAACGAACGCGTCAACAAGACGCGCCACCCCAAGATCTATGTCGGCCGAGTCCAATCGGCCCCGTGGGCGGAGATCAATAACGCCATCGCGGACCTGCGGACACTGGCCAACTGCGCGGACGTGCACATGATCCTGCGCAAGCTGAAGGAGATTGTGCCGGAGTTCGAGGGCGCCGTCGCGGCGGCGCCGCCTGCACGTCAATGGGTCCGCGCGGACGTGGAACACCACATGCCAGGGCTCAACGGCAATGGCAAGGTCGCCGATCACGACGCCGTCAAGCACGCGAAAACGCCGCTGTCGCTCAATGGGACAACACCAGCCGCGCCGCGGCACGACAACGGCGTGGCCAATGGCAAGCTGCCGATTCACTATTCCGCCGCCCCTGAGTCGCCGAACCAAGATTAATGAAGGAGTCCACCGGTTCATGCGTCAGGCCGTTGTGAATATGACCACGCGAACCCTGAGCGGGTTCTTCTGGACCTCGCTGGCTACCGCCGCCAACGTATGCGCCTGTTGCTGGTGCTTGTCGTCCTGGCGCGGCTGTTGACGCCAGCCGACTTCGGGTTGGTCGCGGCAGCACTGGTCGTCATCGGCTTCTCCGCGATCTTTTCGGAGTTCGGTATCGGGCCCGCGCTGGTCCAACGTCTCGACCTGCAGACCAGGCATATCCGTACGGGTTTTACTCTGTCACTGTGCCTCGGCGTCCTGCTCATGGGACTGACCTGGCTTGCCGCGCCGCTGCTTGCCGGCCTGTTCCAGCTTGACGAGCTGACGCCGATCCTACGCACCCTCGCGCTGATGTTCCCGGTGCAGAGCCTCGGTGTGGTCGCCGAATCGCTGTTGCTGCGCGAACTCCGGTTCCGCTGCCTGGCCCTCGTCGACATCGTGGCGGTCGTTCTTGGTTATGGCGCGGTCGGCATCACAATGGCCATGCACGGCTACGGCGCCTGGGCGTTGGTCGGGGCCCACCTGGCGCAAATGGGCCTGCGCACGGCGCTGCTGCTGGCGTCCCGCCCTCATCCGGCGTGGCCTTTGATCCAGCGCCGTGCCTGCGCGGAACTCATGGACTTCGGCGGCGGATTCACGGCCGGCCGACTTAGTAATTACCTCGCTGGACAGGGAGAGCACTTCGTGATCGGCTGTTGCCTGGGGCCCGTCGCCCTCGGCATCTATGGCCGCGCATATCACCTCATGGCCGGGCCGGCGGTGTTGTTCGGCAACGTGCTCGATCGGGTGATGTTTCCGGCGATGGTTCAGGTGCAGGACCAGCCGCGGCGCCTTGCCGATTCCTATCGACGCGGCAGCGCACTGGTCGCCCTTGCCATGTTGCCTGTGAGTGCCGTGCTGGTAATATTGGCGCCGGAAGTAGTGGATGTTGTCCTCGGGGCTGACTGGCATGCCGTGACGCTGCCGCTGCAACTCCTCGGGCTGGGCATGCTATTTCGCACCGGCTGCAAGATCAGCGATTCGCTGGTGCGCGCCACCGGGGCCGTCTATCGGCGGACCTGGCGCCAAACGGCGTATGCCATTCTGGTCGTCACCGGCGCCTGGCTCGGACAGCACTGGGGCATCGCGGGCGTGGCGATCGCCGTCGTCGCGACCTTGGCGATCAATTTCTTCCTGATGGCGCAGCTCGGCCTGCAACTCGCCGCCATGTCATGGCGAACCTTTGCCGCAGCGCATCTGCCGGGCTGCGGCCTGGCCGCGCTGGCGAGCATTGCGGTGGCTGCTACGGCGATGCCGCTGCGGGCCTGCGATTTTTCACCAATGCTCATTTTGGTTGTGTCGGCCGTGGCCTTGCTGCCGGTTCTGGTGGTGGCGCACGCGCTCCCCGGAATCTTCCTGGGCCGCGACGGGCAGTGGATGGCGAGGAAGCTCAAGGTTTTCTGTTTCGGAAACTCGCCGGCTCCCGTGACGGCGCATGCCAATGAAACGGTGACACTCGCTGCAATGGACCGCCATCCGCTGGCGTTGCTCGCGCAGGCTTTCGCGGCTGAGAGGATTCGCTATTGCCGATGGAAGTCGCATCTCGACCTGTCGAGGGTGCTGAGCGGGCAAGGCGATCTCGATTTATTGGTGGACCGCAACGACGTGGACGCGTTGCTGCGTGTGGCGGAGCAACTCGGCTTTAAGCAAGTTAAGAGCTGTTTCGAGCCGGCCAACGCGCACGAGCGGCACCTCTATGGACTCGATCCCGCAACCGGCACGCTGCTGCACCTGCACGTTCACAGCTCGTTGTTCGGCAAGGACCATGCGTTCGCGGCGCTGGTTCCTTCCCTTGAAGAACTCGTGTTGCGGCACTGCACGCCGGACATCGGTGCCGGCCTCCTGGAAGGCATGCCGGTCGTCCAGCCGCGTGCGGAACTGATCTTGTTCGTGTTATGCACGCTGGATCACTATTCGCGCCTTGGCCAGCTTCCGCGCCTCGCGACGAAGGGGCCCACGCTGCAGGCAAAACTCGATGCCCTGCTGGCGGCGGATTCGAGCCAGTCCTGGCGCACGCTGCTCGCGGTGTGGCTGCCGTCACTGCCGCCGGCGCTGTTTGCGCAGTGCCTGGCGACACTCTGCGTGCCAACCTCCGGGCTGTGTCGGTTCATCCTCGCCCGGCGACTGATGCGCCAGCTTGGGCATGGCGGGTTTGCTTTGCCTCGGTTAAACGTCGCACGGCTGCGCAGTTTGCTTGGCGCTGCATGGTGGCGTCTGGGACACGACCGCGGCAGCCCCAAACAGCTAATCCGCGGTGGCGCGGTGATTGCGATAGTCGGACCGGACGCGTCGGGTAAATCGACGATGGTCGGCGAAGCGGCCCAGTGGCTCGGCAATGTGTTCCGCGTCCAGACCGCCCACCTCGGCAAGCCGCCCTCCGCCTGGCTGACCCTGGTGCCCAACCTGCTGCTGCGGTTCATGCGCGTCGTGACCCCGCAGTTGCGCACCAGTCGACATGACGCGGCGGTCGAGGCCGGCACCACCTCGGGCGATCCACCTTTGCTATATGCACTGCGCCGTTATCCTCGCCTGGGACCGGCGGGCGTTCGCGGCGCGGCTAGCGCGCGATGCTGCACGCGGGTGGATCGTCGTATGCGATCGCTATCCCTCGCCGATCGTCGGTGCGCCCGACGGCGCGCCTCGCAGCTCCCACTTACCGGGGCCTGCGGGCATGGTTGGTGGCCTGCCTGGCGCGTCTTGAGCAGCGTCTCTACCGCGCGGTTCCGGGCCCCGACCTGGTGGTGCATCTGACGGCGCCCCTCGCGGTGGCCATCGATCGTAACCACGAGCGCCAAAAGGCCGGCAAGGAATCGGATGCGTTCGTTACGCGCCGGCATAAGATCTTTTTCTTGCCGCCTTTTCCGGGCGCCAAACTGTCGAGCTGGATACCAACCAGGATCGCGCGGCAACCGTGCAGGCGCTGTGCAAGCTGCTCTGGCAACACCTGGACACGCCGGCGCGCCCCGCCATCGTATGCCCGGGCAGAATCCTGGATCCATACCGTGCCCCGGAGCACAAGGAGGAGAAACTTGCGCTCCCCTGAAAACACCAACCCCCTGATAGCCGAGTTTATCGGCGCCACCGGCGCCGGCAAATCGACGCTGATGGCCGCAGTGGGCGAGGCCCTGGTGCGCCAGGGATGCCGAGTCCGCGAAGCCGATGATCTACTCCTCGTACGTTTCGGCGTGGGCTTCATTACGCAGCCACGGCTGCGGTCGGCGGTCGTGCACATTCTGGCGATGCCGGCGTTCGCACGCTACCTCTGCACGCGCAACGGGCGCAGCCTTACGCGCCTGGCCGTATGCTCGATCATGCGCGGCAAGGAACGAATCTGGGCGGTGATTTCACTTCTAAGGAATTATGTGAAACGCCTTGGCGCTCATCGACTGCTCGCATCCAGTGCATGGCATCAGTGCGACATCGTTCTCTGCGACGAGGGCGTCGTGCATGCGGCGCACAACCTGTTCGTTCACGCCCACGTCAAGCCCAACGCAGACGCCATCGTTCGCTTCGGCATGCTGGTCCCCAAGCCGGATGTGCTGATCTGGGTCACCGCGCCGACCACCCAATCCGCGGCCGTCATCCAGCGCCGCGGTCACTCGCGCGTGTACAGTCCTGCCACTGAGGCACTGACCTTTGCGGAGCATGCGCATACGACCTTCGAGCTCCTTGCCGGCGTTGCGGGCATCCACGAACGGATCATCCGTGTCGATAACGCGGCCGCCGGAACCGGCGCATGCGACGCGGATATTCAGGAGCGTGCCTCCGTGATCGCCGACTTTATCCGTCAGACGGCGGACCGGCGCCTGGCAGTGTCGTCCCAAACCGGGGTAGTCCACAATGCCTTGACCTGCAGCATGGAGGCGCCGTGAACCGCATTATCTTCAATCCGGAGCTAGGCCTGAGGATGTGGTTTGCCTACCCTTTGCTCTTTCCCTTCTATTTGATGGGCAAGAACCCCATCCCTGGGAAGTACAACGTTGCGAGCGGCGTGCCGCAGCTAGCGGATTACTATCTGCTTGGACTCATGGGGCTGGTCTTCACGACATTGTCCTTCCGCCGGGTGCGCCGAGCCTGGCCGTCATGGCGACGTTTGCGTGCTTTGTCGGTTACACGGTACTCATCAATCTTATCTGGGCAGCCACGCTTGATAATCTGTCGCTTATACAGAGTAGCCTGTTCTATGCTCACGACACGCTGCTTTTCGTGATCTGTGTCATGCTCTACTCGACGTTCAAGGAACGCTTCCTCAGGACCACGGTCCACGCGGTTGCAGCGTCAGTGATTGTCCAGGCGCTCTTGTCCCCACTGGCGCCTGGCTCCGCCTTCGCCCGCCAGACGAACTTCTTCAACGACGAGAATCAGCTGGGCTACTTCTGCGTGTTATCCGCGATCATTCTTGTCCTCGGTGCAAGGCGTTTCTTCATGCGCCCGTGGCACCAGGCGGTTGGCTATGCCGCCATCGGCTACCTTGCCCTTATCTCGCAGTGCCGCTCGGCGCTCAGCGCCCTGGCCGCGCTCGCCGTTATTTCCGTACTGGGCCGGCCCTGGCGTCTGGTGGTCCTGGCCGCCGTGCTTCTGGTTGCCTATCTCGTCGTGAGCATCGATCCGTCGATCCCGGCCATGTTCGGCGACCGGTTTATAACCGAAGGTGAATACGATACGCTCGCCACCCGAGGATACGATCGAATCGTGAAGTATCCCGAGCATCTGTTATTCGGCTCGGGTGAGGGAGCCTATAGCCGTTTCCTGTCGGATCTCTATGGAACTGAGATTCATTCCAGCTACGGCACACTTTTGTTCTGCTATGGCCTCGTCGGCACCGGGATCTTCAGCGCCGGGCTGTTGTTGATTTTCAAAACCGATCCCCGGTCAGCTTTGTATCTGGTTCCAGCGTTTGTATATGGATCCGCGCACCACGGCCTTCGCTTTGCCTTCTTCTGGGCAATGCTCGCCTTCGTCTGCTGCATGGCGCTGGACGCCGGTGCCGTCCGAGATGTACCGGAATCGCGCTTGGCAGCTTATCCGCCTCCAATGGATGAACAACCGGGGCTTCGAGCCGTCCGCCTGACGGCGGCATTATGCCGCTATCAAGAGAATTTAACCCCTGACACATGAGGATTGACGCCCGTGAACAACACGCTGACCCTTGCCGAACGCACGATCGCTGCCGAACCCGACGCAGCGAGTGCGCTTGCGCAATTGCCTTACTTCGTCCATTGGCGCCCGCGGCTGTGGGTGCCGCCGGTGCGCCGGTTGCTTGGCGACCCGGCGCGGTTCCGCGGTAAGCGCGTGCTGGACGTGGGCTGCCGCACCGGTCGCATGTCCTGCCTGTTCGGCTTGCTGGGCGCCGAGGTCCTGGGAGTCGATCTCCCGGGGGTGTCGCTTGAGCCGGCGAGGCAGCAAGCGGCGGACTTCGGCGTTTGCGATCAGGTCCAATTCGCGAATTACAACGGCGATCCGGCCACGCTAACGGAAGGAGATTTTGACTTTGTCTTTACCAAGAGCGTGCTCGTGATGATTCCCGAGCTGAGGCGGTTCCTGACGGCACTGGCACCGAAACTGAAACCGAGCGGCGAATTGCTTGCCGCGGAGAATCTCGCCAGCGGTTGGGTAATGCACTTGCTTCGCCGGTTGATCATCCATCGGCACCGAGACGCGTCGTTCATGGACGGAGTCCACTGCGTGGATGCGCAGTTCCTCGTGACGCTCAATGAGGCGTTTGCAATCGTTGACCGGCGCAACTTTGCGTGGCTGGTCACCGCCATTCGCGCTCGGCGGAACTGAGACCACGGAGCCATCGATGGACCGTTTCATGACCAGACCCGTCTCACAGCGTTTGCCTCCGCGAGTGCTGATCGTTGGCAGTGAGGACGTGCATGCGCGCATTGACTTAATGCGCGAGTTGGGTGAATCGTTTACGGTTGCGGCGGCCGGTACCGCACGGAGCTTGTCGACGTTGTTCGCGCAGCACGGCATGCCCTACTACTATTATCCAATGGCCCGGCGCATTGCGCCATTCTCCGACCTGCGCGCCTTGCGGCACTGGCGCGTGTGATTACGCGATTTCGTCCGCAGATCGTTCATGCCTTTGACACCAAGCCCGGTGTCTACGGTTGCCTGGCAGCTCGCTTGTGCGGCGTTCCAGTGGTCGTCGGTACGGTAACGGGACTCGGATCGCTGTATGGCGCATCAGGCGCCGCATCTGGCTTGGTGCGCCGCGCTTACGAGACGCTGCAGCGGCTCGCGTCGCAGGCCAGCGACGCGACCGTTTTCCAAAACCGCGCAGACCGCGAGGAATTCCGCGCCCGCCGGGTGGTGCCGGCGAACAAGGCTGCCTTGATTGCGGGCTCGGGCGTGCGGACCGATGTGCTGGATCCGGTGCGGATTTCGGATCGTGAACGGCGGCAGGTTCGGGCATCGTTGGGAATTCCCGCGGACGCGCTCGTCGTGACGATGGTCGCCCGCGTGCTCCGCAGCAAGGGGGTTGAGGAGTTTGTCGATGCAGCCCGGCGCGTGCGTGCCCGGCGGCCCGGGACGCATTTCCTGCTCGTGGGGCCGGCAGACACGGACAGCGTCGACAGCTTCAGTGGCGCCGAGCTCGCGACCATCGCCCAGCTCGTCAACTGGGCGGCGCCCGCCCAGATGTGCCGCAGCTCCTTGCCGGCTCCGACGTTTTCGTGTTGCCGTCGTATTTGCGCGAAGGCATTCCGCGCGTACTGCTCGAAGCCGCGTCGATGGGCTTGCCCCTCATCACGACCGACGCGCCGGGCTGCAACGACGTGGTGGAGCATGGGGTGAATGGCCTGCTCGTGTCGTCCGACGATTTCACGGCCCTGAGCGCGGCGATCATGCAGTTGCTGGAGCAGCCCGAGCTGCGCCGGCGGTTCGGCAAAATCTCCCGACAACGGGCCGTCACGCGTTTCGATCTTGCGGTCGTGACCGAGATGACGCGCAAGCTATACCAGGAACTACTTGCACGGAAACTGCCGCAGCGGCGCGGCGCGACCATGCAGCCGGAGCTAGTGACCTCCTGAGGCGATGCAGCATGTGCAACGTTTCGCAAGTATTCGATCCACACACGGCTCTGGGTCGAGATCCGGCCGTTGCCGGCCTGGGCGCAGCTCCCGCCGTGCGGCCGCGGTCGCTGTTCCTTGCACTCAAGCGTTGCTTGGACGTGGTGGTTGCCGTCTGCGCTTTGGTACTGATCGCTCCGGTAATTCTCATGGCGGCGCTGGCGGTTAAGTGGAGCTCGCCGGGGCCGGCATTCTATCGAGCGAAGCGGGCAGGCCTGGGGGGAAAGCCCTTCATCATGTTCAAGCTGCGTACCATGCGTGTCGGCCTGGACGATGCCGAACGCAAGATTACCGCGCCGGCCGACGAGCGTGTCACGGTGGCGGGCCGGCTGCTGCGCAAGTTCAAGATCGATGAGCTGCCGCAGTTCTGGAACGTGCTCCGTGGTGACATGGCCCTCGTTGGTCCGCGTCCCGAAGATTGGGACATTGTCCGCCAGCATTATACGGCGACCCAGCGCGCCGCCCTGTGTGTGCGGCCCGGCATCGCATCCCCGGTGGACGTTGAGTGGTATCCCGATTTGACATATCATGATCCGGCCCCGCCCGGCGTTTCGGCGCAAGATCACTATCTACAGCGTCATCTGCCGGTGCAGGTAGCGGCGGCCATACGTTACACGGAACGGCAAACGATGTTGCTCGATGTGCTGGTCCTTGTCCGACTCGTGTTTTGTATTCTGGTGCACTCGTGGTTGCCACCGCCCAGGCGGCCGCTGCCCAACTGAGACGCCAGGTGTCACGCAATACCGTGTAAACTCTTGTCCTATGGAGCTGTCATATGTCGGTATGTATTATCAGCCAACCGCGGCTTTTCCCCGGACTGCATTATTTGCACCGCATGATGGTCGCCGACGTATTCGTGATCCTCGATACGGTCCAGTATAATCCGCGTCACGAGGAAAACCGCGCCAAGCTGCGGACTGCACAGGGTAGTGAGTGGCTTACCGTACCGATGCGGCAAGCGCGGCGCGAACAGTTGATATGCGACACGTATATCGACTGCGGCCAACGTTGGCAGCACAAGGCTCTGCGGACGCTTCAGACCTTCTATGGCAAGGCTCCGTGCTACGCCGCCCATGCGCCCGCGATCCATCGGATTCTTGAGACGCCGCACACGACGCTGACCGAGCTGGATCGGGCGTCGTGGGAGCCGGCGGTGCGCCTGCTCGGCATCACGTGCCGGTTCGTCTGCGCTTCCGAGCTGCCCGTGTCCGGCAAGGGTCCCCGCCTGCTGCTCGACATCTGCAAATACCTGGATGCGGACATGTACCTCTCGGGCATGTTTGGCCGCGAATATCTCAACCCGAATGAATTTTCGCGCGAAGGGGTGAGCGTGGTTTTCCACGAGTACAACTATCGCCCCTACCGCCAGTGCCAGGACGGCTTTGTTCCATTCCTGAGTTATCTCGACGCGCTCTTCAACGCTGGGCTCGAGCGCGACCGCGTGGCGGAAGGCGGGAGCTTTGTCTCGCCAGACGCAGAAAGGGTCGAACGATGAACACCGCATCAACCGGCGGCGTGCTGGCCATCGCCGCTCATCCCGACGACGAAGTGCTCGGCTGTGGCGGCGTGCTGGCCCAGCACGCGCGCAACGGCGAGCACGTCACGATTGTCATTGTCTGCGAGGGCGAGTCGCTGCGCTACGGCCCCGCGGGCGTTGGGCAATCGACGCACATCCAGCGGGCGGCTGCCAGGCTCGGCTGCACGTCGGTGCGCCATCTGTGCTTTCCTGACCAGGCGCTTGACACGTTGCAGCTAACGGAAATCATCAAGCCGTTGGAGGAGATCGTCCGTGAAGTGCGGCCGCGCGTGGTTTACGGCCAATACGGCGGCGATGTCAATCGCGACCATCAGTTGCTCTTCCAGGCGATGCTGGTGGCGACGCGGCCCATCGAAACATTCCTTGAGGCGGTCTATGCGTTTGACACTGCCAGCAGCACCGAGTGGGCGTATCCGCGAAGTTTTGTTCCCGACACGTGGGTGGATATATCCTCGACGCTCGCAACCAAGTTAGCGGCGATGGCGTGCTATGAGAGTGAGCTGCGCCCGTACCCGCATCCACGTTCGCTCAAGGCGCTGGAGTACCGAGCGCGGGCCTTTGGAAACCAGGTGTGTATGGAAGCGGCGGAGGTGTTCATGACTGTCCGCCGCGTAACCCGCAACGGTCGAACGCCGCTTGACTGCGAAATTGACAAGAAGATGTAGGCCGGATCTGCTGCGAATTGATGAGGCGTAGCAACATGAGTTCAGAGATGCCGAACGGTACGAAGCGCGTGAGTGTCCCGTATTTCCGGCCGTCGGTCACCGAGGCGGAAATTGCCGAAGTGGTGGCGTGTCTGCGCTCGGGATGGTTGACGACCGGTCCGCTCACGCGTCGCTTCGAAGAGGAATTCGCCCAGGCGGTGGGCGCCCGGTATGCCGTCGCGCTGAATTCGTGCACGGCGGCGCTGCACCTCGCCGTCGAGGCGCTGGGGCTACGGGCGGGCCAGGCCGTCCTGGTGCCGACGATGACCTTTGCGGCGACCGCCGAGATCGTTCGTTATCAGGGGGCGGCGCCGATCCTCGTGGATTGCGACCCGGTCACCAAGAACATGGACCTGGACGATGCGGCTCGTAAGGTCGCGCTGCTGCGTGCGGGTCGACTCCCGGGTTTGGCAGCCGATCTCAATCTGGTCGGAATCATTCCCGTGCATGTGAGTGGGCTCATGCTCGATATGGATGCGGTGGGAACCTTTGCCCGCCAGCACAAGGTATGGGTGGTGGAGGATGCCGCCCATGCGTTCCCGGCAGCCTGGCGTCCTTCCTCAGAGGATCCATGGCAGCGGTGCGGGGAGCGAACCGCCGCCGTTACTTGCTTTTCGTTTTATGCTAACAAGACGATTACGACGGGCGAGGGCGGCATGGCGGTCACGGACGATGCCGACCTGGCGGGACGCATTAGACAAATGTCGCTGCACGGGCTCTCGCGCGACGCCTGGAACCGGTATGCGGCGGGCGGAGCCTGGGATTATCAGATCCTGGCCCCTGGTTACAAATACAACCTGACGGACCTGGCGTCCGCGCTCGGCATTCACCAATTGCAGCGTGCCGAAGCGATGAGGCAGAGCCGGGCGGCGCTGGCGCGAAGTTACTGCGAGGCGCTGGGTGATCTGGAAGAGCTGGCATTGCCGCCCGATCCCCCGGACCGACTGCACGCCTGGCATTTGTTTCCGGTGCGCCTGCACCTGGAGCGACTCAGCGCTGATCGCAACGCGTTCATGCGGGCGCTGAACGAACAGGGCGTGAGCTGCTCGGTGCACTGGCGCCCATTGCACCTGCACCCTTACTATCGCGAACAATTGGGCTGGCCGGCCGAGCTACTACCGACCGCGAGTCGTGAATGGCCGCGCCTGATTAGCCTGCCGCTCTTCCCCGATATGCGTGCAGAAGAGCGTGACCATGTTGTCGACGTGGTCCGCGGATTGTGTACGCGCTACCGGTCTGAAGTACTGCGCCCGTAGCGCTTCCGGATCGCCGTCAAGCCATTCCGACCGGGTCGCAGGCGATTGCCAAGCACGATTCTATTGTCCGCAATCCATAACCGGAAATCTACGACAAAACAGGCACGCACCACTGGAGATAAATCATGTTGCCCAAGTTGTTCCATCAAATGAAGGCGCAGCGACCGAGGCGCGAAAACGCCGCAAACCTCTCTTTCGGCCCACAGTGGAGCAGTTGGAAAGCCGTTGGGCGCCGGCCGTGCTCACCGTCAACAACGTTGGCGATACAACGTCTGCCAATAGTTTCCTGACGTTGCGCGAGGCCGTGGAAATCGTCGACGGCACTTTGGGGCGTGCGCTCACCGCGGTTGAGCGGGCACAGATCAGCGGCGCGCTGGGAACAAACGATACTATTCAGTTCAATCTGCCGGCGGGGTCCCAGACCATCACGTTGACGGGCGGCGCTCTGTCGCTAACCAACCCGGTGACGATCAACGGACCCGGCGCCGGCAACCTCACGATCAACGGCAACAACCTCGACCGGGACATTATTGTCGGCACCAACTGGTCGCCGAACCCAGGGCTCAACGTGTCGATCAACGGACTGACCCTTGCCGGCGGCAGCCAGGCCTACGGCGGCGGCCTGCTCAACTTCGGCACGTTGACCGTAAGCAACACCACGTTTGCCGATAATACCGCCGGCTCCAGTGGCGGCGGCGGCATCTATAACGTCACCGTCCTTACCCTGAACAACTGCACCTTCACGGGCAATGCGATCTTGAGCGTGGGCGCCGGCGCAGCGATCGACAACATTAGCTCGGCGACGGCCACAATCAACAATTGCACATTCACCGGCAATAACGCGAACGGCAGCGGGTCCAGCGCCGGTTCCGGCGGTGCCATTGCCAATTACAATACGATGACCGTAACGGACAGCACCTTCACCGCCAACATGGCGACGTCCGATGGCGGGGCCATTTACAGCACCGGCAGCCTGACGGTGAGCAATACGAGCTTCATCAACAACTCCGGGTTGGCCGACGGCGGCGCCATTCGCAGCGACGGCACGCTGGCGCTCAGCAGCAGCACCTTCGCGGGCAATTCTGCGGCCTCGGCCGGCGGCGGCCTGGACACCACGGACACGGTGGTGACGGTGACTAATTGCACCTTTGTCAACAACACAGCCGTGTCGCAGGGCGGCGGCATCGAAGCAGACCCCGGCAGCGGCACCGCAACCTTGACCAACGATACCTTCACGGGCAATCGCGTCACCGTCGGCTCCAGCGGCGCTTTCGGCGGCGGCCTCATGAGCGGGCGACCCGTGACGTTGTTCAACACAATCGTGGCCGGCAATTTCGCAGAAGCGGCGCCCGGCACCACAGCCGATGACGTTGAGGGAACGGTTACCTCGACAAGCGCGTTCAACCTGATCGGCACCGGTGGTAGCGGCGGACTGACCAACGGCAGCAACGGCAACCAGGTCGGCGTGAGCAACCCGGGTCTCGGGACGCTGAGCAGCAACGGCGGTCCAACCCAAACCGTATTGCCGCTGCCAGGCAGTCCGGCCATCGGTCACGGCGGCAATGCCTATGTCACCGCCGGCGAAACCGACCAGCGTGGCCTGACGCGCGTGGTTAACGGTACGGTGGATATCGGCGCCGTCGAGGTGCAGACCAGCCTGACCGGCGCCGGGATTCAGAGCGCCGCGGCCGGCACGGCCACGTCATTCACGCTGGGCTCGTTTGCGGATGCCGACAGCACGGCCGGCCCGTGGAGCGTGGATGTCAACTGGGGCGACGGGTCTGCCGACACGACCTTCACGACAAGTAGCCAGGGCTCCCTCGGAACACAGAAGCACACGTATCCTTCCGGCGGCACGGCCACGGTCACGGTCCGCGTAACCGACGCCAATAACGATGCCAGCACAGCGACGTTTAGCGTCACCGTCAGCGGCACGGTGAGCCATGCTGTGACCACGTTCACCGTAACAGGATTCCCCTCCCCAATCATCGCGGGGACGGCCGGCAGCTTCACAGTCACCGCTCGGGACGCGTTCCAGAACGTTGTCACCGGCTATACGGGCACGGTGTATTTCACCAGCACCGATCCGCTGGCAGTGCTGCCGCCCGACTATACTTTTACCAGCAGTGATAACGGCGTCCAAACTTTCAGCGCTGTTTTCAACAGCGCGGGCACCCAGTCGTTGACCGTCAAGGACACCGGCGCTACCGGGGCCATCGGCACGGAGACAGGCATCACCGTCAATGCTCGGGCGGTGCTCACGGTCAACAGCACGGCCGACACGACTTCCGCGGGCAACGTCCTGACTTTGCGTGAGGCCATCGACCTGGTCGACGGCACACTGGGGCGCTCGCTGACCGCAGCGGAACAGGCGCAGGTGACCGGCAATCTTGCGAACAATCCCGTCATCCAGTTCAACCTCCCGACGGGGTCGCAAACCATTACGCTGACCGGAGGCGCTCTCGACATCACGAGTCCGGTCACAATCAATGGTCCTGGTGCCGGGGCTCTAACGATCAATGGCAGCAACCAGGATCGGGTGTTCGTGATCGGCACCATCTTCACGCAAAACCTGGGGCTCGCGGTGTCGATTGGCGGCCTGACCATCGCGGACGGCAATCAGGGGTACGGCGGCGGCCTGCTCAATTTCGGCACACTAACGGTGAGCAATACCACTTTCGCCAACAATACGGCCGCCTCCAGTGGCGGCGGCGGACTCTATAACGACGGGGTCCTCAATCTGTCGAACAGTACCTTCACGGCCAACACCGTGACCAGCGGCGGCGCCGGCGGCGGTCTTGAGAATAATGGCTCAGGCACTGCAACCGTCAGCAATTGCACGTTCACGGGCAACAACGCGCCGGTGACCGGTCCCAGTGCCGGCTCCGGCGCCGGCATCGGCAACTCCGGCACGATGACGCTGAGCAACAGCACGTTTACGGGCAACACGGCCGCCTCCGACGGCGGCGCCATCTATAATGACGGCGCGCTGACGGTTAGCACGACGACCTTTGCCAATAACACCGCCCTGTCCGACGGCGGCGGCATCCGCAGCAGCGGCACGTCGCTCACGCTCAACAGCAGTACCTTTAACGGCAACTATGCGGCCGGCGCGGGCGGCGGCATCGAAATCTCGGACGCGCAAGCCGCCATCACCAATTGCACCTTCGTCAATAATTCCTCCATCTCGCAGGGCGGCGGCATTGAGGCTGAGTCCGCCGGCGGACCGGTCATCATTACCAACACCACGATTACCGGCAACCGCTCCATCGACGGCTCGCTCGAGCGGCTCGGCGGCGGCCTTTATAACGACCGCGCCACCACGCTGTTCAACACCATCGTCATCGGCAACTTTCAGGGCGCCGCGCCCAGCACCACGCCCAATGACGTCTCCGGCTACGTGAATTCGGGCAGCGCCTACAACCTCATCGGCACCATCGGCAGTGGACTGGTCAACGGCGTGGACGGCAATCAAATCGGCCTGGTCAGTCCGCTGCTCGGCGCGCTTGCCAATAATGGCGGGCCCACGCAGACGGTCGCACTCCTGCCCGGTAGCCCGGCCATCGGCGCGGGCAGCACCGCCTACGTCACGCCTGGCGAAACCGACCAGCGCGGCCTGCCGCGCGTCGTCAACGGTTCCGTCGACCTGGGCGCCTTCCAAACCCAGACGACGCAAGTGCAGACTGGACAGATCACGTCGACCGCGCCAGCAAACCAGAGTGCGACCGCAGGGACCGCGGCGTCGTTCAACCTCGGCTCCTTTGCCGATACTTACAGCGCGGCGAGCCCGTGGAGTGTCGACGTCAACTGGGGCGACGGCTCCCCCGACACGACGTTCACAACGAGCACTCAGGGGACCCTCAGGCGCAGAGCCACACGTACACAACAGCCGGCGCGGATACTGTCACAGTGACCGTGACTGATGCGGGCCAACACTCTAGCAGCGCGCCTTTCCAGGTGCAGATCGGCCAACAGGTGCAGACGGGCCAAATAACATCGACCGCGGCAGCCAACCAGAGTGCCACCGCAGGCGCCGCGGCGTCGTTCAATCTCGGCTCGTTTGCCGATACTTACAGCGCGGCGAGCCCGTGGAGCGTCGACGTCAACTGGGGCGACGGCTCCCCCGACACCACGATCACGACAACTACTCAGGGAACCCTCAGCGCCCAGAGCCACACCTACCAGACCACCGGCACGGATACCGTCACTGTTACCGTGACCGATGCCGCTCAACACGCCGCCAGCGCCACGTTCCAGGTGCAGATCGGCCAACCGGTGCAGACGGGCCAAATAACATTGACCGCGCCAGCCAAGCAGACTGCGACCGCAGGCACCGCGGCGTCGTTCAATCTCGGCTCGTTTGCCGATACCTATAGCGCGGCGAGCCCGTGGAGTGTGGACGTCAAGTGGGGCGATGGCTCCGCTGACAACACATTCACGACGAGCACGCAGGGAACCCTCAGCGCTCAGAGCCACACTTTCCAAACGGCCGGCGCCGATACGGTCACGGTTACGGTGACCGATGCCGCCAAACACGTCGCCAGCGCGACCTTCCAGGTTACCGTCAACGCCGCGACCGTTGTCAGCACCAACGCGGTCCTAACGGTGAACAGCCTCGCCGACACGACGAGCCCCGGCCAATCGCTGACCCTGCGCGAGGCGATCGAGTTGATCGACGGCACACTGGGACGCGCGCTGACGGCCGGCGAACAGGCCCAGATAACAGGCACCCTCGGGGTCAACAACACCATTCAGTTCAAGCTGCCCGCGGGCCCGCAGACCATTACCTTGACGGGCGGCGCGCTGGACATTACCAGCCCGGTGACGATCAACGGGCCCGGTGCGAGCAACCTCACCATCAACGGCAACAACCGGAACCGGGATTTCATCGTCGGCATCAACTGGTCGCCGAACCCAGGCCTCCACGTATCGATCAACGGCCTAACGATTGCCGGCGGCAACCAGGTCTACGGCGGCGGGCTGCTCAACTTCGGCACGCTGACGATGAGCACTATCACATTCGCCAATAATACTGCCGGCTCCAGCGGCGGCGGCGGCCTCTACAACGTCACCGTCGTCACTCTCAATAACTGCACCTTCAGCGGCAACACGATTTCGAGCGTGGGCGCCGGTGCCGGTATCGACAATATCACCTCGGCAACCGCGACGATCAACAACTGCACGTTTACTTCCAACAACGCCAATGGCACCGGCAACAGCGCCGGCTCCGGCGGCGGCATTGCCAACTATGGCACAATGACCATTGCCGGCAGCACGTTCACCGGCAACAAGGCGACGTTCTGACGGCGGTGCCCTTTATAGCACCGGCGGCCTCGTGGTGAGCAACACGACCTTTGCCAACAGCGTCGCGGGTTCCGACGGCGGCGGCATCCGTAGCGACGGCACGCTGACAGTGAGCGACAGCACCTTTGCCGGCAATTCCGCCGCTTCGGTCGGCGGCGGCCTCGATAGCACCGACAGGGTGTTGACTGTGACCAACTGCACCTTCGCAAACAACACCGCCGTCTCACAGGGCGCCGGCATCGAGGCCGACCCCGGCAGCGGCACTGCGACCTTGACCAACGACACCATTGCCGGCAATCGCGTCACCGTCGGCGCCGGCGGCGTTTTCGGCGGCGGTCTCATGAGCGGCCGGCCCGTGTCGCTGTTCAACACGATCGTCGCCGGCAACTTCCAGGGCACCGGCACGACGGCCAACGACATCGGCGGCACTGTGAATTCGGCGAGCGCCTTCAACCTGATCGGCACCGGCGGGAGCGGCGGCCTGACCAATGGCGTCAACCACAACCAGATCGGCGTGACCAATCCGGGGCTCGGCGCTCTCGCCAACAACGGCGGCCCGACGGCGACGATCGCGCTGCTGGCGGGCAGCCCCGCCATCGGCCAGGGCAGCAACGCGTACGTCACCTCTGGCGAGACCGACCAGCGCGGCCTGCCCCGGGTCGTCAACGGCACCGTCGATATTGGTGCCTATGAGACGCAGACAACCGGGTCGTCGACGACCACGCAAGGCGGCAGCAGCGACCCCGCGCAAACGGTGTCGTCATCCGGATCGCAGGGCAGCAGCTCGCAAAGCAGCTCCCAGAGCAGCTCGCAAAGCAGTTCTCAGAGCAGTTCGCAAAGCAGCAGTAGCACGGGTGGCAGTAGCAGCAGCAGCTCGAGCAGCGGCTCCAGCACGTCATGTTCATCGCCGATGGGGATTTTTCTGAATTGGCTCTTCGGCTGGTAATAAGAGTTGCGGATTGCCACCGCAGTGAGAGTAACTTGAAGGTCACGGCAGCAAATCGGCAACCGCCAGCGATGCCACCACCTGCCCATCGAGGATCAGCGGGACGGTATCGCCGGGGTGATAATCCGTTCGTGTCCGGCAGCGGGGTACCGCGGTCGAGCTGTCCGGGTCGGTAGAGACCTCGATCCAGCGGTCCACCAGGTTGACGATCCAGTAGATGGGAACGTTGGCGCGAGCGTAGAGCCGGCCCTTAACCTGGCGATCATTGGTCAGCGTCGAATCGGACACCTCGATGAGCACGCCGATGTCGGCGGGCCCCGGGTGTCGCTGCAGGTACGTCCGCCGGTCGCCACCCACGACGGCCAGGTCCGGCTCCGGTTCGCTGTCGTCCGTGATGATTGCGCACTGCGTACGCAAAAACCAGGTTGGCGGGAGTTGCGGGGCAATCGCCCCTTCCAGCACGTCAATCGTTCCATCGTGCGGCGGCTTGCGAGTCATCTTGGGGACGATCCATCCTTCCAGAAATTCCACAGGCGGATCTTCGGTGACAATGCCCGCGTCGATCATGCGGTGATATTCGGCGACGGTAAAGCGGCGACTGGGCAAGGGCGGGAATCCGAAGAGGGGGTTGGCGACAACGGTGGACATGGCTCTCTCCCTTTCTTCGACTAGTTTACCGCGCGCTACCGTTGTTGCAATGACGGAATGCCGCCACCGTGCACGCCGGTGCACTTCCGCCAAAAAAACACGTTCCCGCTGCCAGATTTCGCACCCATCTGCCGTACTAACTCCGTTCGCTGAGCGCGGTCCCATCAGCGCCGCTATCCACTGCTTCCGGAACAAGCTGTAGGAGGCGAATCCTCATGGTCGATCTTTGTCAGGCTCCCGTTGGCAGCTTTGGCTTGGGCCGGCTCCATGCTCCCATGAACGTTGGGGTGGCGGGGCGGCGCGTTCCGTCGGTTGCGGTGCTCGGCGCCGGACATGGCGGTATGGCGCTGGCCGGCGACCTGGCACGGCGCGGCCATCGGGTCGCGTTGTGGAATCGTTCGCCGGCCCGCCTCGACGCGGTGCGCGACCAGGGCGGCATTCACCTCAGCTGCCAGGCGCAGCCGCCGTTATCGCGCCGATCGCGGTCGCCACGAGCCGCATGGCGCGTGCCCTTGCCGACGCCCGTGTGGTGCTTGTCGCGGTGCCGGCGTCGGGACATGCCGACGTCGCGCGCGCTGCGGCATCGAACCTGCGCGATGGGCAGACGGTGTTGTTGTTGCCGGGGCGAACCGGCGGGGCGCTGGAGTTTCGCCGCGTGCTGCGTGAGGCCGGCTGCCGCGCGCCGATCGTGCTCGGCGAAGCCAACACGTTCCCGATTGCGGCGCGCTGCACCGGCCCGGCGCAGGCCGCGATCTTCGGCGCCAAGTCCGAGCTGCTCGCCGCCGCGTTGCCGGCCGTGCGCACCGCTGAGCTGATCGACGCATGCCGGCCGATCTTGCCGTCGATCGTGCCGTGCCGTTCCGTGTTGCACACGGGGCTCGCCAACGTCGGCGCGATCCTGCACCCCGCCATCGCGCTGGCGAACGCCGGCCGCATTCGCCGCGGCGATTGCTTCGATTTCTACCGCGAGGGCATCACGCCGGCCGTTGCCGAGCGGCTCGCCGCTGCCGACGCGGAACGGCTTCGCATTGCCCGCGCCTATGGCATTTCGGTATGCTCGCTGACTGACTGGATCGGCGCCGCGTACGACCACCACGCCGACACGGTGCTGGAGACGGTCGCCGGCAATCCGGCTTACGCCGGCATCAAGGCGCCGAGCACGCTGGAACATCGCTATTTGCTCGAAGACGTGCCGACGGGGCTGATCCCGCTGCTCGAGCTTGGACAGGCCGCGGGCTTGCACCTGCCGACGCTGAGCGGCCTGGTCGAGTTGGCGCGCGCGACCCTCGGCGGCGTGCGTTGGCAGCGGCCGCGGACGCTGGCAGCGCTGGGGCTGAGCGGGATGACGCCGGACGCGATTCGCACGTTGGTACAACGCGATCAGGCCGGCCCGTCAACCATTCCGTGGCGCGCGGAGAGCGCGACTGCGTGGAGCACGGTTTACGTTTAGCGCACGGTCTGCGAGCGCTCAACGTAAACCAGGCATCGGGGGATTGTCATGAAAGACCGGCTCATTCTCGGTGCGGCCATCGGCGATTGCGTTCACGTCGCCGGCGTGGTGAACTTTCTCAACCTCGCCGAGCAGCTCGGTTACGACACAGTTTGCCTTGGACCCGCGGTCGCGGTGGATGACCTGCTCGACCACGTCGACGCGCTCGACCCCGCGATCGTCGCCGTCGGCTATCGCCTCACACCCGAGAATTGCCACAACCTGCTCGCCGAGCTGTCGGCGAAGCTGGCTGCGCGCGGCGCTGCCGAGCGCACCTGGCTGTTCGGCGGCACCGAACCGTGCGTGGCGGTCGCGCGCGACGGGACTGTTCCAGATGACGTTTGCCAGCGGCGCGTCGAAGCCGGAGGTCGTGGCGTTTCTGCGCGGCGAACAGACGGCGGCCGGCCCCGGAGCGCCGCCGCCGCGATTCGCTCGTCGAGCGCATCCGCTGGAAGGCGCCGTATCCGCTGTTGCGCCACCATTTTGGCCGGCCGACCGTCACGGAGACGCTGGCGGGCGTCGTCGATATTGCGTGCGCCGGCTGCCTCGACGTGATCTCGCTCGGCACCGACCAGAACGCCCAGGAGCACTTCTTCCGCCCGGCGGAGATGGATCCTGGTGCCCACGGCGCCGGCGGCGTGCCGGTGCGGACCGAGGACGATCTGGCCGCGCTCTACGCGCACACGCGGCTCGGCAATTATCCGTTGATGCGCTGTTACAGCGGCACCCGCGACACGCTGCGCTGGGCGCCGATGCTGGCCCGCGCGATCCACAACGCCTGGTGCGCCATCCCGCTCTTCTGGTACACGCAGCTCGACGGCCGCAGCCTCCGATCCTTGCACGACGCCATCCCCGAAACCCAGGAGCTGATGCGCTGGCACGCGGAGCACGGCATTCCGGTCGAGATGAACGAATCGCATCACTGGAGCCTGCGCGATGCGCCCGACGTGGTGGCCGTGGTCGCCGCCTATCTCGCCGCGTACAACGCCCGCGCCGCCGGCGTGCAGGATTATGTGCAGCAGCTCATGTTCAACAATCCGCCCTCGACGTCGCCGGCGATGGACCTGGGCAAGATGCTCGCCAAGCTGGAGTTGGTCGAAGGGCTGGAGAACAGCCGATTCCGCGTGTGGCGCGAGACGCGCGGCGGCCTGACGTCGTATCCCCCCGACCCAAGCGTGGCGTGCGGCCATCTCGCGGCGACGGTCACCTTGCAGATGCAGCTCAAACCGCACATCGTCCACATCGTCGGCCCGACGGAAGCGCATCACGCGACGACGGCGGCGGAGCTGATCGAGGCGTGCAAGGTCGCCGACGGCGCCATTTCGTCCTGCCTGCTCGGGCTGCCCGACATGACCGGCGACGCCCGAGTGCAGCGGCGCAAGGACGAGCTGCTCGCCGACGCGGCGGTGCTGCTCGACGCCATCGCCCAGCTAGCGCCACCCGGCCTCGACCCCTTCACCGATGCCGGCACGCTTGCCCGCGCCGTCGACATCGGCCTGCTCGACGCCCCGCACCTGCGCGGCAATCGCGCGGCGTGCGGCCGGGTCGTCACGCGCATGGTCGGCGGCGCCTGCCTGGCGGTCGACCCGGCCACCGCCAAGCCCATCCGCGAAACCGAACGCGTGGCGCAAGCGTTCGCCCGTTGCGCGACGGGCACGCCGCAATATGCGTAGCGGTGGTTCACCCCGCCTTGCGCATCACCCTGGGGCAGAAGCGCCCCACCTGCTCGCAATACCGCGCATACTGCGGGCCGAAGCGCTGCAGCAAGTGCCCTTCTTCATGCCGCGCCTTGCGCGTCATCACGTACACGTGCAGCGCGGCGAGCACCACCATCAGCACGGTCGGCATCACGACGGCGGAGCACAGCATCAGCAGGATGCTTAGGCTGTAGATCGGATGGCGTACCCACCGATACAGACCGGCCGTCACCAGCTGTGATTCCTGCCTGGGCACGACCGCCATCGTCCAGTTGCGGCCCATGCGCAGCCAGCAGGCCAGCGACAGCAGGTAGCAGACCACGGCGATCGCCGCGGCGATAGTTCGCAGCACGAACACCGGCGCCAGCTCCGTCCACGCCGGCACCGCCAGGCCGATAACATGCAACTTGGCGGCGAGCCAGGGAAACGTGATCCAGCCGCACACGACCGGCACGAGGATTCGCCATAGCCGGCTCGAAGCGCTGCGCGGGATGACGCCGGCGCTGTGGCCGTGGCGCAGCCGGCGATAGAAGATGAGCAGCACCACCGTGCTCCAGTAGGTGCTGATGGTCGTCGCCAGAATGAGGAGAGGGACATCCATTTCCGTTTCTCGCGGTGGTAGGTCCCGCCTGCCGGGCGGGACCTTGCAGCCTTGCAGCTCTCAGGTCCCGCCCGGCAGGCGGGACCTACTAGCGGCGGCATTGTCTCGCGATGGCGACGACGTGTCAAGCGGGGGTGGGAGGGTATTTCGTCCTTTTGTGGCAACCGCTCGTCTTTTGCGTAGCCAGAGATGCGGTGGGTGCGGTAAACTGAAGGGGATAGCCACTCTCCGCGGAACCTCCAGGAGTCTATCAGCGATGGCGATCTCGACGTTGTGCCCCGGCTGTCAGTCGCTGTTTCGCCTGCCGGATGAGCTGGCGGGCAAACACGTGCGGTGCCAGAAGTGCAATCGCATCATGATGGTGCCGGGCGTGCTCGGCGCCCGGCCAAGGCGCCGCCGGCACCCAAGGCGCCGCCGCGCCCCGAGCCGCTGCCGGCCGCCCCGACCATCGCGATGCCGCCGTCCGTGCCGCTGCCGGCGCCGTCGAGCGTGCCAAGGACGGAAGCGCCGCCGCCCGGCGACGGTGTGCCCGCGGTGGTGCTGGTGGAGGTGCCGGTCAAGCCGGTGCCGCCGCCGATGGCGGAGTCCACCGAACCGGTGCGCCCGGCCACGGCAGAAGCGCCGCCGTCACGGCCCGCGCCGACGATGACCCTCAATGGCCGCGAGCGCGCGGCGCGGCACCAACCGTCCGCGCCGGCCGTCGTCGGCCCTGGCGAGCCTGTCGCTGGTCGCGATGCTGCTGCTGTTCGTGGTGCTGTTCATCGTCAGCGGCGCGATCGGGTTTTTCACGTACGTCAACTCGCAGCCGCAGCAGCCATTTGTCAAAGGCCGTCCGCCGTTCAACAACGGCGGGTTCAAGCAAGGCCCCATCATCGTGCCGCAAGGGAAGAATGGTGCGAACGGGCCCAACGCCGATCCCGCGCAGCGCGACGGCCCCGACAACGGTGCGGAGGGCGCACTGGAGGTATTCAATCCACGTCCGAACGGCCCGAAGTTCAATGACAACCTCGCGACTCGGATTGCCATGCAGAACGGCCAGGCCGTCGTCCGCCAGTCGTTGACCAACGACGATCCGCGCGACCCGGTCCAGCGCTGGGGTCCGGGCCGCCCGCTCCTGCCCGCCAAGGTGTTCCTGGTCGAATTGCAGCAGGGCAAGAAATACATCGTCGATTACCAGCGCCAGGTGCCGAATTTCGGCATGGGCCCGCAGCTGCACGATTTCGATCCCTACCTGCGCATCGAGAGCCTCGACGGCGACCGGTTGGTGGAGGACGACGACATTGTCCACATGCAGGACCTGAGGCTCACGCGTTGAGTTTCACCCGGTCAAAACCGCCACCTACAGGATCTTCTGTACGTCGTTCAAGTTCTTGCTGCCGCCGGGACAAGGGCAGTTCACGCTGACCATCCGCGAGGGGCCGATCACCCCTCCGCTGAAGAAGGACAAGTTCGCGGTGCCGGTCCCCGGGGTGCCCAATGGTTCCTTCACCAGGGAACCGGCGACCGAGAAGGACCTGCAAACCACGGTGCTGAAACGCCAGCCGTTCAACTTCCAGACCGCGGGCGATCTGTGCTGGTCCGCCGATGGGACCGCTTTTTACGCGCTCTACCAGACGGGCCTGCTCGTCAAGGCCGGCCTGGACGGGCTCGTCGACCAGCGCCGAATCGAGCTCGGCCGCACGCCGGGCGCCATGGCCATGTCGGCGCAGGGCCTGGTCGTGACCCTGCCGCCCACGGGGGGCAATCCGGGCGCGAAGGTTGCCGGCCGCAACGAGGTCTGGCTCATCGACCGCGACACCTTGCAGGTCAAGGGGCGTATGGGCGCCTTCCTGCGCGCGACCGAAGGCGGCCCCGTGGTCGCGTCGGCCCCGGGTCTCAACTTTGCGTACGTCGCCAGCACCGGGGAGGATTCGGCCTATCCGACCACCCACGGCATCCTGGTCCTCGACCTGATCAACAAACGGCCCAACCGTTTCTACGACCTGCCGAACGTGGGTCTGGCGGTCAGTCCGCGCGGCGACCGGTTGTTCGTGATGGACAACGAGGTCCTGACCAGCTTCCAGATCAACAAGGAAACCGGCGATCTCGAACGGAAGGAGACCAGCCATCCGTACACGCGCAACGGCAATGCCAACCAGCGCATCGAGGTTAGCCCCGATGGCAAGCGCGTCTGCGTCGCCGGCATCAATGCCCCGAATGTGCTGCTGCGCGAGAACCCGAAGCTGCGGCCAACATGCGTGCCCGTCTACCCCGTCGAGAACCTGAAGAAGCCGGCATTTGCCATCGAAGCGGACTTCCCGGTCCGCGCGGTCGGTTTCGATGCGAGCCGCGCCGATCGTGTTCTATGCCAGACCGCCCAGGCAACCATGGCGCTGTTCGACGGCAACGGCCGCCTCCAGACGAGCTACCGCCTGCCAGCCGTCGGCAACGATCAAAGCCCGCTGCAATACCTGGCTCATCCCAACGGCACGCGCATGCTGATCCGCTTCACGGACCGGCTTTGCCACGTGACTTTCAAGGGTGAACCCGGTCCCGGGCCGGCGGTCGTCCGTAACGATCCGAATTGGCCGACTCCGGTCAGCGTCAAGGACGATTCGGTCGCGCTCGCGGCCCAGAAGCGCGGCGACGTAACCTATCGCGAGCTCCAGCTCGCCAACCTCGGCGAGATCGATCCCTGCTGGGATGTGGGCGGCAGGGCGCTGTTCCATCTCGACACCGAGGGGACGCTGACCCGGCTGAGTGCGGGCGATTTCACGCCGACCGACCGATTGATCATTGGCCGGCCCGCCGCGGCGATGGGGATGTCGGCGCAGGGCCTGCTCGTCGCGCTGCGCGACCAGCCCGAGGTCTGGGTGATTAATCCGCATTCGCTCAAGGTCGTGCGCTCGATCGACTGCCCGAGCCCGCCCCGCTTCCTCGCGTGCCATCCGCAGCAATCCCTGGCCGCCGTCATCGGCGCCGAGGTGGCGCTGCTCGATCTGAAGCAGGGCAAGGTAGCGGCGCGCGGCCTACAACCGCACGAGGACGCGGGGCTGCCGTTCCACAATCCGGCGCTGACGCCTGATGGCAAACACCTGCTGCTCGCTCATGCAAGCGGTGGCTCCGCGAAGGTGTTGCGCGTCCGGATCGAGCTGGAAGCGGGGCGGCTTGTCGTGGAGGAGTCGAAGAACAACGCGGTCAAGGGCCCGCATGCGTTCTGCCTCACCGCTGACGGCAAGCACGTCGCGTGGTTTAGCGTAACCGGACAGGGCAAGCAGCAACCGACCGCGTTCTACGCCGTTGACCAATGGCAAGCACCGGTGTTCAGCTTGCCGGTAGGCGCTCGCGCCATGGGATCGGCGGCGGACGGCTCGCTATATGTGCAGACGACCGAGTTCGAGGTGCTGCAATACGCGCCGCCGCTGAACAACGGCGCGGCGGCGTCCACGTCGTTGCGTTGGGAGGGGCGCATCGGCATTCGCGCGCTTGCGGCGCAACCGCAGCATGCCGGCGCGTTCGTCGCCAGCACCGGCGGGCGCGTGTACTACGGAGAGCGAGCGGCGCGGTAGCGCGAAACCGCAAGCGAGCTTCGATGCGAGTGATTGGGGGGTTACGGTTTGTTGCGCGCCGATTCCGGGAAGCCAGCCGTCGTATGGTTGCACGAACGGCCAGTGCTGCGCAGGGCGCCCTGCCCCGATGGGATTTTCCGCAATATACCGCACCACGCGCTCCATGTCTTCCCGGGTGTTGAGAAACACCTTCCAGCCAGGACCGCCCCAGGTCGGGTGATCAGCGGTGCGGCGACTTGCTTCGATCAGCGCAGCGCGGCTGGCTTCTTGCAGGTAGAACATCATTTCTTCCGCCAAATCGCGATGCTTGCGGATCAGCAGATGAACGTGATCGAACATGATGGCGCAGCCATAGCAGGTGTAGCTCGCCCAGCTCAGTGAGAATTGGGTTGCGGATCTCATGCGAGGAGCTGCCGCGCGGATCGTTGGGGAGCCAGCAGCCGTAGGCGCTGCCGATGAGATGGTACCCGGCGACCATGGGTGTGCTCCCGTTCGCGAAACCGCAAGCGATGTTCGCTGCGATTGCAATAAACGATACACTTGCATTGTGCGCTCGCTCGACCCCATTTGCAAGCGTATCGAAGCTCGCTTGCGGTTTCGCGCTCACGAACTGTCGAGGTCCCCGCTCATGCCCTTCGATCCCGTCCCGATCCACGTCAATCTGCCCGCGCAAGAAAATGCGATCCTGAAGTTCTGGGACGAGATCGACGCCTTCGAGCAGCTCCGCGCAGAACTGCGGCAAGCCGCGCTGGTCGTTTCTCGACGGGCCGATCACCGCGAACAACCCCATGGGCGTACATCATGCGTGGGGCCGAACCTATAAGGACGCCTACCAGCGCTACTTCGCGATGACCGGGCACGAGGAGCGCTACCAGAACGGCTTCGACTGTCAGGGGCTGTGGGTCGAGGTCGAGGTCGAAAAAGAGCTGAAGCTGCGCTCCAAGCGCGACATCGAGGATCTCGTGCCCGGCGATCGCTTCGCGAGCATCGACCGGTTCGTCCAGCTCTGCAAGGAGCGCGTCGACAAGTACGCTCGCATCCAGACGAATCAATCGATCCGCCTCGGCTACTGGATGGACTGGGACCGCACCGACGCCGACTGGGCCAAACCGCCCGACGAGCGCAAGTCGTATTTCACGATGTCGGAGGAGAACAACTACACCATCTGGTCGTTCCTGAAGAAGTGCCATGAGCGCGGCCTGGTCTATCGCGGCTACGACGCCATGCCGTGGTGCGCCCGGTGCGGCGTCGGCCTGAGCCAGATGGAGATGCACGAGGGCTATCAGCTCGTCGCGCATCGCTCGGTGTTCGTCAAGTTCCCCCTGCGTGCCTCCCCTCTCCCCTCCGGGGGAGAGGGGTTGGGGGTGAGGGGGGAGTCTTTGCAAGGGCCGCCCCCTCACCCCCAACCCCTCTCCCCCGGAGGGGAGAGGGGAGAATTCCTCCTCGTCTGGACCACCACGCCGTGGACGCTGTCCAGCAACGTCGCCGCCGCGGTCAATCCGCAGCTCACCTATCTGCGCATCAAGCACAAGGACGAGGTGTATTACCTGGCGAAAGGCGCCTTCACGGCTCAGCGGCTGGAGGAGCAATTCAAGCGCAAGGAATGGGTCGAGGGCGTGCCGAAGCTGCGGACCCTGGAGCAAATCTTTAAGGAAAAAGGCGGCTACGAGATCCTCGGCGAGCTGCCCGGCGCCGCGCTCGTCGGCCGGCAATATGACGGACCATTCGACGAGCTGGAGGCGCAGGGCCACCCGGCCGGTTATCCCGCCGAGATCGCCGAAGTGGTGCGCAAGCAGGGGTGGGGGCCCGAGCGGCCGGCTCGGGAAATTCACCGCGTCGTGGCGTGGGACATGGTCGGCGAGGCGGAGGGCACCGGCATCGTCCACATCGCGCCGGGCTGCGGCAAGGAGGACTTCCAGCTCGGCAAGGAGCAGGGTCTGGTGCCGATCGCCCCGCTCGACGACGCCGGCACTTTCGTGCCGGGCTTCGGCGCGCTGACCGGCAAGTCGGCCCTCGACCAGGCGACGACGGACTGGATCTTGCAGAATCTGCAAGAGAAGGGCGTCCTGTTCGCCGTCGAGCGCTATCCCCACAATTACCCGCACTGCTGGCGCTGCAAGACCGAGCTCCTCTTTCGCCTGGTGGACGAGTGGTTCATCGACATGCGCTGGCGCGGAGATCATGCGCGTCGTGGAGCAGGTTACGTTCCTGCCCGAGTCGATCAACGGCAAGGCCCGCGAGCTGGACTGGCTCAAGAACATGGGCGACTGGATGATTTCCAAGAAACGCTTCTGGGGACTCGCCCTGCCGATCTGGGTCTGCGGCTCCTGCAGCGCGTTCGACGTGATCGGCAACCGCGATGAGCTAGAGCGGCGCGCGGTCGCGGGTTGGCCGGAGTTCGTGGGGCACAGTCCGCATCGGCCGTGGATCGACCTGGTCAAGGTCCAGTGCGCGAAGTGCGGCGGCACGATGAGCCGGGTGCCCAACGTCGGCAATCCCTGGCTCGATGCCGGTATCGTGCCGTTCTCGACGATGAAGTACAACGCGGATCGCGCGTACTGGGAGCAGTGGTTCCCCGCAGATTTCATTACGGAAAGCTTTCCTGGCCAATTCCGCAACTGGTTCTACGCCATCCTGGCCATGAGCACGATGATGGTCGAGCACGCCCCGTTCAAGGTGCTGCTCGGCCACGGCCAGGTGCGCGACCAGAAGGGCGAGGAAATGCACAAGTCGAGGGGGAATGCCATCCCCTTCGAAGGCGCTGCCGACCAGGGCTACGAGTTGTTTCACGAGCGCGATCCCAAGCTGACCCTGGAGCAGCAGGCGGCGCGCGACCTGCCGCCGGGATGGAAGGAGCTGCAGGAGGAGCGGGCCCGTATCGACAAGCGCGAATTCCTGGGGCTCAAGGCCAAGGGCTATCCGCCGATGGGCGCCGATCTGATTCGCTGGATGTTTTGCCGCAACAACCCGGCGTCGAACATCAATTTCGGCCCCGTTTCCGCGGAAGAGATTCGCAGCAAATTCATCGTCAAGCTGTGGAACAGTTACGCGTTCTTCTGCGAGCTGGCCCGCCAGCCCGGCGATGAGGGTTTCGACCCGTACCTGCCCGCGGTAGCGGTCAAGGATCGGCCGGACATGGATCGCTGGATTCTGTCCGACCTGCAGGGCCTGATCCAGACGGCCCGCAGTGCCTTCGAGCGCTTCAGCGTGATGGACTTCTGCCTCGCGGCCGAGGCGTTCATCGAGGACAAGCTGTCGAACTGGTACGTCCGAACGCAGAAGGATCGCTTCTGGGAGAAGGGCCGTACTCCCGACAAGCAGGCGGCGTTCCACACGCTGTACACGGTGCTGACGACGCTCGCCCGCCTGTGCGCCCCCGTGGTCCCATTCCTCACGGAGGCGATGTACCAGAACCTCGTCGTCCGTGGAACGAGTGGGAAGGTCCCGGCGAGCATTCACCTATGCGAGTATCCGACCGCGGACGCGGCGCGCATCGACGCACGGCTCTCGGAAGATGTCGATGCGCTGTTGCGGCTCGTGTCGCTGGGCCGGGCGGTGCGCAACGTCGTCAAGATGAAGGTCCGCCAGCCGCTGAGCGAGCTGAAGATTCAGCCCGGCAGCGACGCCGACCGGCGCGCGGTCGAGCGCTTTGCCGAACACATGAAGGATGAGCTGAATCTCAAGCGTGTCACGCTGCACGATGCGCAGGCGAGCGGCCCATTGCTTTCGTTCGAGGTGAAGCTGAACCCCAAGAGCGCCGGACCGAAGTTCGGGGGCCGGCTCCCCGTTGTTCAGAAAGCATTGGCCGCTGCAAACGCCGCCGAGATCGCGGGCCGAGTGCAGGCCGGTGAAACGCTCTTTTTCGCTGAGAGCAATATCACCCTTGAGCCGGCCGACGTGTGGGTGCTGCCCCGGGCCCAGCCAGGTTGGGGCGGCCTGACCGACCGCGGCACACAGCTATTGCTCGATGGCCGCGTGACGCCGGAGCTGGCGCGAAGGAATGGCCCGCGAGGTGATTCGCCACGTGCAGAGCAGCCGCAAGGAAGCGAACCTCGACATGGCGGACCGTATCGAGCTCTACCTCGGCGCCGACGGCAAGCTCGCCGAGGCGATCGCCGAGCACCTCGACCGGATCGCGGCCGAAACGCTGGTAGGCCGCTGGTCGGAGCACCTGCTTGGCGACGGTGCTTTTGCGCGGAGGTCAAGGTCGAGGGGCAGCCGCTGGTGATTGAATTACGGAAGATGGTAATGTGACCGAGCGGCGGCTCAGCTGGAATAGAGCGAGTCGCGATCAAGAATTCGGCTGGCATGAAACACGCGTAGCACAGTCACCTTGTCGTCTTCGACCCGGTATTTGACTCGGTATTTGCCGAACAGGTCGTGGCGCAGCTCTTCGCCGAACTCGTCCGCCGCGGCAGGTAGGCAAGCGACATGATGCGCCGCTCGCATTCCTGCGCCCATTTGTACGCAGCACGCTTCTTATCCCGGGCAATAAAGTCCCGGGCGGCCTCGATGTCATGCTCAGCGCGCTCGGTGATTTCAAGACGAAACTCGTTTTCCACGGCGCAGCTCTTTGAAGAATTCCTCAGCCGGCCTGACACGCCCCGCGCGCACGTCTTCCATTCCTTCGTTGACCGGTCGTGCGAAATTGATCAGGTGGATATACCAGTCGCAAGTCTCTTCATCGAGTAGAATCACTGGCGGCTGTCCTTTTCGCGTGATGCGGACCCGTTGCCTGGTTGCGCCACGCGGTTGACGATCGCGGGCGCGTCGCCTTGAAGATCCTCGACCGATAGGTGTCCATGTTCGGTTTAGTCGGCATTGCACCTACCTCAGAAAGACAGCTGCGTGACCCCCGAATCATACCAGAACGGCACACGCCGCGAAAGCCAGCCGCCCACGTCGCTACCTCCGCTTCTTGAACAAGTCCTTCGCCGGCCATCGCTTGACCTGGTCCGCGGCATCGTGCACGAGCGGATCGATCAGCTTCGCGAGGTACTGACCGCGCGGATTCGCGCGCGCGTTGAACAGCACCGCCCAGCACAGGCCGTCGGAGCGGCGCACCAGGATCGTCGCGGTGCCGTCGAGCGCGCCGTTGTGCCAGGTGTGGATCGCACCCTGCGCATCGACGACGCGCACATTCCAGCCGCAGCCGTAGTACACGTCGCGCGGCTCGCCGTTCTTGCGGGCGCCGGCCAGGCCCGCGGGACGCGCGAACATCGTGCGGATGCTGTCGGCCTTGAGGATCGGGCAGCGCTCGGGTCGATCGAACGCTGCGGCAAAGCGCACCAGGTCCGGTGCCGAGCTGAGCCAGCCGCCGTGCGCGTCCATCGCTTCCAGATACCACGCGCCGTACGGCGGCGGCACCGGCTTGCCGAGCTGCGGGCCGACCACTGCCGAGGCGGTCTCGCCCGCCAGGTCGACGTACTTGACCTCGCCCCGCGCCGCTCGAGCGTCTTGCCGAGCCGCGTGTCGTCCATGTGCAGCGGATCGAGGATCACGTCGCGTACGAACGCCTCATAGCGCCGGCCGCTCAGCTTCTCGAGCACCCGGCCCAGCACACAGTAGCCGTAATTGGAGTAGGCGTACCGGCTGCCGGGGTCGAAATCGAGCTTTTGGCCCAGCATGTAGCGGATGATCTGTTCGGGCTCGGCCGGCGGCGTTACCCCGGCGGCGCGGGCGATCGCCAGCGGCCGGAACATCGGATCGAACGAGCGGTCGCGGTCGAAGCCGCCCGTGTGCTGCAGAAGTTGCCGTATGGTAATGTGCTTGAGCCGCGGGTCGGGTTCAGCGCCCGGCAAGGGCGCGAGCTTCAACAGCTCAAAGGCCGCGTCGTCGAGCCGCAGCTTGCCCATTTCGATGAGTCGCAGGATCGCGACGGCGGTGATCGGCTTGGAGATGCTGGCGACGCGAAACAGCGCGCACGGCGCTACCGGCGTCTTCGCGTCGGGGTCGGCGTAACCGAAGCCGCGCGCGTAAACCAGCCGTCCGTCCTTGGTGACGGCAAGGGCTGCCCCAGGCACCTCGTTCTCCGCGACGAAGCGCTCCATCAGCGTGTCAAAGCTCGTCAGGTCCGCATCGTCCGGCCCGGTCCGCGGCAAGCACTCGGCCCGTTTCTTGTCGCCCGCGGGCAACGGCGCCACCAGGCCCAGGAGCAACAGCCAGAGCGACAGGGCGTGAACGGTCCAACGGCGCATGCGGAGACTCCGGTTAATCGGCACGCCAGGCTGCGGTTGGCCCGGTAGGCGGCGCTGCAGCGGATCATAGCGGCATTGCATCGCGTCCGCAAGCCACCTGGGCCACGATGGCCGCCGTCCAGTAAAATGAACGACACGATGCATCCCGTGTTTCGAGACCCGATCATGAAAGAGCCCGATTCTCGCCTGGCCGATATCCGCGCCAAGGTCGCCGCGGGAGAGCGCCTGTCGTTCGACGACGGCGTGTTCCTCGACACGGAGGCGGACCTGTTCACGCTCGGCGAGCTGGCCAACACGGTCCGCGAGCGCAAGAACGGTCATTTTGCTTACTATAATGTCAATACGCATCTCAACCCAACCAACGTTTGCGTCTATCGCTGTGTCTTCTGCGCGTTCCGCGCCGACCTGAAGAGCGAGAAGGGCTACGTGATGTCGGACGCCCAGATCGTTGCCCGCGCCGCCGAGGCCGAGGCGCGCGGCGCCACCGAGCTGCACGTCGTCGGCGGCCTGCACCACCAGCTGCCTTACGAGTGGTATCTCAACGTCATTCGCGTCATCCACGCCGCCCATCCGCGGCTGCACCTCAAGGCGTACACCGCAGTCGAGTGGGACTGGTTCGCCCGACTGACGGGCCGCGCCACCCGCGCTATTCTCGCCGAGTTCAAGGACGCGGGCCTGGGCAGCTTGCCGGGCGGCGGCGCCGAGATCTTCCATCCCGAAGTACGCGACCGCATCTGCGAACACAAGGCCGATGCCGACGCCTGGGTCCGCATCCACCGCGAGGCCCATACGCTTGGGCTGCGTTCCAACGCGACGATGCTCTACGGCCACATCGAGAAGCCGCACCATCGCATCGACCACCTGGTGCGTCTGCGCGACTGCAGGACGAAACCAGCGGCTTCCAGACGTTCATCCCGCTGGCGTTCCATCCGGACAATACCAAGCTCGGCCACGACGAAAAGCTGCAGAAGCCGAGCGCGCTTGTCGACCTGCGAACGATGGCCGTCAGCCGGCTGATGCTCGACAATTTCCCGCATATCAAGGCGTACTGGGTGATGCTCGGCATGCCCACCGCCCAGCTCGCACTGAGCTTCGGCGCCGACGACATCGACGGCACGGTCGTGCATGAAAAGATTTACCACGACGCCGGCAGCGACACGCCGCAGGAATTGACCGTGGCCGAATTGCGCCGGCTGATCGAGGAAGCGGGCCGTGTCCCGGTTGAGCGCGACACGCTTTACCACGAGGTGGTACGCGAGCGCGATAGCTGGCGAACGGGTCGCGCGCTCAATCTGGTGTCGGCGTGAGGGCCCGCCCGCCACACGCTTTTCCCTTGGGGAGCGCATGAATCCCGAGTTGCCGCCGCCGGCCGTTCTGCCGCCGGCTGCTCCGCCGCCGACGCGCGGGCGTTACAAGGTACTGACCTTCCTGAGCGTGCTGGCCCTCATCCTGTACGTCGATCGCATCTGCATCAGCCAGGCAGTGTCGGCCATCGAATACGACCTCAACATCGAGCATACGGCCATGGGCTTCGTGCTGGCCGCCTTCACGCTCGCCTATTGCCTGTTCGAGGTGCCCACCGGCTGGTGGGGTGATCGCTACGGCTCGCGCGGCGTGATGACGCGGATTGTCGTCTGGTGGTCGGTGTTCACCGCGCTGACCGGGGCGGCCCTTGGGCTCTGGTCGCTGCTGCTGATTCGCTTCCTGTTCGGGGCGGGGGAGGCCGGCGCGTTCCCCAACACCGGCGCATCCTGGCGCGCTGGTTTCCCGCCGCCCGGCGCGGGCCGGCCCAGGGACTCATCAGCACCACGGCCCTCATCGGCGGCGCCGCCTCGCCCGCCCTCGCCGCCTACCTCATCAAGGCGGTCGGCTGGCGCTGGGCGTTCGTCGTGGTCGCGCTGCCCGGCTTCGTCTGGGCCGTGCTCTTCCACCGCTGGTTCCGCGACAACCCCGCCAGCCACCCGGCCGTCAACGAGACCGAGCGCCGCCTCATCGGCAGCGCCACCGCGCCGGGCGATATCTATCACCCCCCGATTCCGTGGCGACTGGTGCTCACGAGCGCGAACGTGTGGCTGCTCGGCGGCGTCATCGCCTGCAGCGCTTTCAACACGTACCTGTACTTTTCCTGGTACCCCACGTACCTCGAAAAGGGGCGCGGCGTCGGTCCGGTCACATCCGGCTGGTTGGCGAGCATGGTGCTGGCCGGCGGCGCCGCCGGCTGCGCGGCCGGCGGATTCCTCAGCGACGCGCTGATCCGCCGCACCGGCAACCGCCGGGCGAGCCGCCGCGGTCTCGGCTTCGGCGCCCTGTCCCTGGGGAGCGTGCTGCTGCTGGCCGGCCTGCACACGGACGCACCCGTCCTCGCCGGCGTCTGGACCGCCCTGGCCGTCTTCGCCGTCAGCTTGACGCTCGCCTCGTGGTGGGGTGCCGTCACCGACGTCAGCGGCCGCCATCTCGGCGCCTGTTCGGGCTCATGAACTCCATGGGCGGACTTGGCGCGATCTCGTCGCAGCTCTTCCTCGGCCGTTTCGCAGACTGGATGAAAGACCTTGGCCACGAGGGCCGGGCGCAATGGGACCCGGCCTTCTACCTCTATGCGGGCGTCCTGCTGGTGGGCGCGATCGGCTGGCTGTGGATCGACACGACCCGGCCGATCGAGCCGCTCGCGTCACTGCCGGCGGTCACCGGCCCTGCTCGGTAAGGATGGAGCCCAACAGCGAGTCCACCTCCGCCTCGCTGAGTTCGTCCACCCGGGACGCCAACCTGTCCGTATGCTCCGGACCTTTCCCGTCGGTTGGTTGGTTCTCATCAGCGAGCGGCGCAACGGGCATGGGAATGGGCATGGGAACGGGCACGACTTCCGTCGGTTCGGTCCTGGGCGCGCCCGGCTCCTTGTTCAGCCGCTGGAGCAGCAGATCGGCCACCTGCGTCACGCTTGGCCCGTGCATCAGCTCCACGATCGGTAGGTTGATGCGCAGCTCGCCTTCGATCCAGTTGCGCAACTCGACGGCCATCAACGAGTCGAGCCCGATGGCACTCAGCGGCTTGTCCACGTCCAGCTTGGCGGCGGCGGCGCCGAGCACGTGGGCCACCTTGTCGCGCAGCATCGACACCAACAGGTCGCGGCGCTGGCTGCTGTCGGCCGCCAGCAGCGTCTGTCGGGCTGAGACGCCCGCCTGCTCCGCGGGGGTTTCGTCGTCGGCAGCGGTGTCCCGGGCCAACAACGCAAAGCGCGGCGATACCGTCGCCATGGTTGCCAACGCCTTCCTCCAACGGGGCCAGTTGACTCGCATGATGCCGGCTTCGACCACCTGACGGCGCAGCAGCGCGCCCAGCAGGACCAGTGCCTCCCGGGAGCCCAAATGGCGAATGCCCTGGGCCTCGAACTGCTCGGCGACTCGGCGGTTACGCGCCACGTAGCCGACGTCTGCCAGCGATCCCCAGTTGATGCTCAGCGCCGGCAGGCCCAGTGCGCGCCGGTGGTGGGATAGGTGGTCCAGGAACACATTCGCCGCGGCGTAGTTGGCCTGGCCGCCCAGGCCGAATACCGACGACATCGACGAGAACAGCACGAAGAAGTCGAGCGGCAGATCGCGCGTCTGGCAATGCAGGTTCCAGGCCCCCGTCATTTTCGGTGCCAGCACGCGCTGGAGCCGTTCCTGGTTCAGGTTGACCATGAGGCAGTCGTCGAGAACCATGGCGGCGTGGACCACCCCGCGCAGCGGCGGCAGCGACTCCCGAATCCGCGCCAGCACGTCGGCGAGCTGATCGGCTCGAGACACATCCGCCTGCTCGACCACGACCCGGGCCCCGAGAGCCTCCAGTTCCGCCACCGCCTGGCGCGCGGGGTCGGTCTGCGCACCGCTGCGTCCCACCAGCACGAGGTGCCGCGCGCCGTTTTCGACCAGCCACCGGGCCACGGCCAGGCCGAAACCCCCGAGCCCACCGCTGAGCAAGTAGCTGGCATCGGCGGGGAACACGATCTTGTTCTGGCTGTCCGCCGCGTTCGGCGCCTGGATCGCTGCCACTTCCTGATCCTGGAGCGACACGACGAGCTTGCCAATATGCTTGGCCTGGGCCATGGTGCGGAAGGCACTCGACACGCCGGCCATGGGAAAGACGCGGTACGGCAGCGGGGCAAGACCTCCCTCATCGACCAGGCGCACCACTTCGCGGAATTGCTCGCCGATCAGCCCGGGCCGCAGCCGCAGGGACCGGTCGAGGTCGATGGCGATGAACGACAAGTTCTTGCGGAAGGGCAAGAGGCCAACCTTGCTGTTGCCGTAAATGTCGCGCTTGCCGATTTCGAGGAATCGGCCGTGGTCCGCCAGCACCGCGAGCCCCTTGGGAATGGCTTCGCCGGACAGCGAATTCAGGATAATGTCCACGCCTTCGCCGCCGGTGACGTCGAGCACCTGATCGACGAACGCCAGCGACCGGGAGTCGAAAACATGCGCGATCCCGAGCGCACGAAGCAGCTCGCGTTTTTCGGGACTGCCGGCCGTGGCGAACACCTCGGCGCCCGCTTGCTGGGCGAGCTGGACTGCCGCCAGCCCGACGCCGCCGGTCGCCGAGTGAATCAGCACGCGCTCGCCCCGGGCCATGCGACCCAGATAATGGAGGGCATGGTACGCGGTGAGGAAGGCGATGGGGATGGTGGCCGCCTCCTCGAAGTTGAGCCGCTTCGGCATGGGGGCCGCCAGGCGGTGATGGCAAAGGACATGCGAGGCGAAGCTGAACGGCGCCACCGCGAGCACCCGGTCGCCAATCTGGAACCCCGGAACATCGGCGCCGACGGCGCTGACGGTTCCGCTGCACTCGATGCCCAGGGGGACGGGGCCGTCGCCGAGCCCCGGATAGAGCATCAATGCCTTCATGACGTCGCTGAAGTTCAGTCCAGCCGCCGCAACCTCGATCTCGATCAAACCCGCCGGCGGTGCCACGCGCGGACAGGCGCACGGCGCCATGCCGTCCAGAGTGCCGAACCGGGAGATTTCGAGCCGGAAGGACTGACACTCGCGTTGCTGACCGGCGGGAGACTCACCCCGCGGCGTGACCTGGCTTGCGGTATCGAGCGTCGTATGCACGTAGCGGTGAACATACCGAGCGTCACCGCGCAAGGCGATCTCGTCCTCCGTATCCGGCGCCGGACTTCTTCCACCAGCGCTGCCAATTCCGCCGCACGCGCGGCGCCCAGGTCGGTCAGGCCCAGGTCGATTCGCTGGCAGCGAACGTGGGGGAACTCATTGGCCAGCACCCGGGCCAGACCCCAGACGGGTGTTTGGCCCATGGCAAGTGGCTCGGGGCCGACGGGCTGAGCGCGGCTCGTAACCAGCGACAGACGGGGGACTTGGCCGTCGGTCGCGGGGGACAGCGCCGGCCCCCAGGTCTGCATCAGATGGATGACGCTGAGGCAACTCGCGGCCTGGGCGCCCTCCAGCGCTTCCGCCGTCGGCTCGTCGGCAGGGCCGGTGCCGTTCTGGTCGAGGTTCCAGCAGTGGATCACTCCACGACAGGATGCGTGCCCGGGCTCGAAGACGGCGTCCAGAACACGGCGCATTTGCTCGCGATCCGCGGGCGCGATCTCGAAGCGGTCGTCCGCGAGCTGCTGGTAGGCCGTGCCGGTGAAGACCAGGGAACAAGGCTCGCCGTGCTCGCGCAGCCGTTGGGCCAGCTCGGTCGCGATACCGCCTCGATCGGCGAACAACAACCACCGGCCGGTGCCGGTGCCGGTGCCGGCCGGCAAGGCGCGGCCGTCAGCCTGTTCGCACGGCCCCCTCACCCCCAACCCCTCTCCCCCGGAGGGGAGAGGGGAGCACCGGTTCTCCGGCTGCGTCTCCGCGGGCGAAGCACCGAGCGGCGAGCGGCCCAGAATGACGGCCTTGCCGAGGCCCTGTCCTTCGGCGCGGCAACTGGCATCGCGCACGTCCGTGAAGCCGATCTCCCCCAAGACTTCCTGCCAGCGCGGGAAGTCCAGCAGGGGGTAGTCCGGCCGGAGGTCGCGATCGGTGACACGCCACCATCCTTCCAGCAGGCCGAATACGACGTCGATCCAGCGAAAGCGAACGACCGACTCCACCAGCACCAGCATGCCGTCCGCCGCCAGCAGCCGGCGAACGTTGCCAAGGGTCCGGCGCAGGTCGGCGGTGGCGTGCAACACCTGGGACGCCAGGACCAGGTCGAAGGAATGGCCGGCATACCCCTGATCGAGCGGGGAAGTTTCGATGTCCAGCCGCTGGTACTTCACGAACGGGTAGTCGCTGAACTTTTTCTCGGCCTTGGTGAAGAAGTGGTTGGAGAGGTCGGTGAAGACGTACTCGGTGCGCCCGACCGGGAGCACGGGGAGGACGTGGGCCGTCAGACCGCCGGTGCCCGCTCCGATCTCCAGAACGCGAACCGTGCGGCCTTCGGGCAAGCGCGCCAGGGCCTCGCGAACCGCATCGCGGGCCGCCAGGTTACTGAAGCGGTTGAACGGCGAGTCCTGGTAGAGGTGTTCCGTAGTCGTGAGCGATCCTTCCGGGAAGATGAGTTCCAGGGGATCCTGTTCGCCGCGCAACGCCTGGGCCAGCGCCTGGCCGCACCGGTGCAGCAGCGTCAGGTCCGGATGGGACGCCGGCTGGTCGGCGACGGCCTGCTTCCAGATCGGGAGCGGATCGGCGCAGGCGGCCGGCTGGACGACTTCCCAGCCATCCCCATGCCGGCGCAGGTCCCCCTCTTCTGCCAGGATCTCGAGGAACCGACCCAGAAGCCGGCGGTGGCGCTCGACCACGCCCAGGCGCTCGGCAAGGTCCGCCAACGTGAAGCACTGCCCCTGGGACTGCGGACTGCTCAGATCGAGGCCGAGCCGCCCAAGAGCCTGGAGGATGTAGGCGCGCGACAGCGTATCCATGGCCGTGTTGTAGCGCTGGTCGCGCTCCCGGCCCCCAGCTCGGCCAAGCGCCGCTCCGCTTTGGGCTGCACCCGCTGAACGATTTCCGACGGCGTGAGCAGGTAACCGGCCTGCCGTCCGTCGGCGTCACCGCCGGTCCGCGGCGCCGGCTGCCACTGGAAGGCATAGAGGAGGTCGTCGGCCGTCTCCACGGGCTCACGGGCATCGGCTCCGACCGCCTGGCAGCGCAGCCCACGGGCTTCCCACAGCAGCCGGCCGGCCTCGTCGAACACGCGGACGTGGGCCGTGATGCTTTGGGGCGTGCGTTCGACCAGCTGGGCATGGCTCCAGAGGCGAGCGGTCGGTGCGCCGTAGAGGCGAACCTCCGCGATCTCCACGGGCAAATAGACGCCACGCCCCGGACTGCCGAAATGCTCGCTTGCCGCTGGGAGAGCGCCAAAGATCACCTGGATGCAGGCATCCAGGGCAGCGGGATGGAAGTGGTAGCCGTCGGGACGCCCCTGGCCGGCCTGTTCCGACGCTTGCAAGGCTCGGACCTCGGCCAGCGCCTCACCCTGGCCCTGCCACAAGTGCTGAATTCCCTGGAAGGCAGGCCCATACACCAGGCCCAGCTCCTGGAACCGAGCGTAGCACTCGGCGACGGGGACCTCATCGCGACACCGGCCTTGCAGCTCTTCCAGCCGTGGGTGCGCCCAGGGACCGCCTCCGTCCGGCGCGGAGCACGCCGCCGACATGAGCCGTCCAGGCTCCGCCGGACCCAGGCGCCCGCGTGTAGATCTGGAATGTCGCTCCGTCGGCGTTGTAGACCGTCTGAACCTCCGGCGCAGCGCCCTCCGGCAAGAAGCAGGCCTTGTCCAGCTTGACGTGTTCCAAAGTAAACGCCGACGCTGTGGGGAACAACTGATGACCGACGGCAACGGCCATCTCCAGGTAGGCCGTCGCGGGGACCACGGGCCGGCCCATCACCTGGTGGTCTTCCAGGTAGGCGAGACGATGACGGTCGAACGACCCTTCCCACGCCGGCTGCGGGGCCCTGAGCGCCAGGCCCAACAGGGGATGGCACGGGGGCGTCACGCGGAAAGCGCGCGAATCTTCGATTTCATTCCAGTAGGACTCGCGCTGCCACGGGTAGGAGGGTAGCGCGATACATTGGCCGGCCGGCACCACCCCCTGCCAGTGGATGGGGTAGTTCAAGGTGTACAGTTTGCCGAGCGTGCGGAGCATCGTGGCCCGTTCGTCTTCGCGACGGCGCAGGGACGGCAGGACGATCCCCTTGCAGCCACGCGGCGCGAAACATTCCGCGATCGACCCACTCAGCACGGGGTGCGGGCCCACTTCCAGCATGGTCAGGTGGTTGCCCTCGATCAAGCGATCGACCCCGGCGGCGAACAAGACCGATTGGCGCACGTTCTGCCACCAGTAGTTCGCGTCCAGTTCGCGCCCCGTGGCGTACTGGCCGGTGACCGTGGAGACGAATGGAAGCGTCGCCGCGCGCGGATGGATGTCTGCGAGAGATCGAAGCACTTCGTCGCGGACGGGGTCCATCTGCGCACTGTGAAAGGCATAGGTAACCTGCAGGAAGCGGACGAACAGCTTGCCCGCTTCCAGCACCTGGGCCACCTCCTCGAGCGCCAGGCCCTCACCCGAAAGCGTGACGGAGCGCGGGCTGTTGATGGCCGCCACCGCGACGCGGTCCCCGTAGACGGCGATCAGCGGGCGCACCTCTTCGGCCGACAGTCCCACTGCCAGCATCCGCCCGCGGCTGGGGGCCAGCTCCATGCACCGCCCGCGGTGGAAGATCACGCGGACCGCGTCTTCCAGGCTCAGCGCCCCCGCTACGTAGGCGGCGGCCACCTCCCCGACACTGTGCCCAATCACCACGCTGGGCACCACGCCCCAGGATCGCCATACGGCAACCAGCGCAATCTGGATGGCAAACAGCGCCGGCTGGGCGATGGCCGTCTCCTGCAATCGCGAGTGGGCCTCGTCAGCGTGCAGCTCGTCCCATAGCGACCACCTGGCCATCGGTCGGATCAGGTCTTCACAGCGCTGGATCACGTCGCGGAAGGTCGGCTCCTGGGCAATGAGTTGCCGTCCCATGGCCCACCACTGCGGGCCCTGCCCAGAGAACACGAACGCCAGCGGGAACTGTTCGGTCGGTGTCGCCGTAGGCGCCAGCCCTGACGAAGCGCCCGCCGGGACCTCGCCGTCCGCAAAGGCCTGCAACTGGGCGGCCAATTCGTCCGCGGACCCTGCAACCAGGGCGAGACGGTGGTCGTGATGCGTGTGGCGCACGGCGGCCGTGTACACCAGATCCTTGAAAGCGGGCCGAGCACCGTTCACGCCGGGGCCAAGCAGGCCGTGGTATGCGTGCGCCGTAGCTCGCAATGCCTCGGCACTCCGAGCCGACAGCGGCACCAGCTCGAGTCCGCCCCGTCTCGGGTAGGTCCGGCGAGTTTAGTCGGACCGTCGTGCGCGGCATCTCCTCCAGGACCGCGTTGGCGTTGGTGCCGCCGAAGCCGAAGGAGTTGATGGTGGCCACCGCCGGGCCGTCTTCGGGGCCGTGGGGGAATGTCCGCAGGTTCACCGCGACGGCGAGCTTGAGGTCATCGAACGGGATCGCGGGGTTGGGCTGGCAAAAGTGGAGGCTGGGTGGAATCTGGCGATGGTGCAAGGCCAGGGCCACCTTGATCAGGCCGGCGATTCCCGACGCCGGCTCCAGGTGGCCGATGTTGGTCTTCACCGAGCCGACGAGGCAGCGATCCGAATCGGGCCGGCCAACCGACAGCACGCTGCCCAGGGCGCGGGCCTCGATGGGATCCCCGACCAGCGTCCCGGTGCCGTGGGCCTCGGCATACTGCACCTTGCCGGGATCGATGCCGCCGTCCCGGCACGTCTGGCGTAGTAATTCCTCCTGAGCGGACTGACTGGGGACCGTCATGCCGCCCGTCCGACCGTCCTGATTGACCCCGGTGGCGCGGATGACCGCGTAAACGCGGTCGCCATCGGCCACGGCCCGGGCCAGCGGCTTCAGGACGACCGCGCCGGCTCCCTCACTGCGCACGAAGCCATTGGCGCCGGCGTCGAACGCCTTGCAGCGGCCGTCGGGAGAAAGCATGGACAGTCGCGTGAAGCCAATAAAACCGCCCGGCCAGACCAGGGCGTTGACGCCGCCGGCGAGGGCCATCGTCGATTCCCCCGACCACAAGCTCACACAGGCCAGGTGAACGGCGACGAGGGCCGACGAGCAGGCCGTATCGATGGCGGCACTGGGGCCCCGCAGGTTGAAGCAGTAGGAAATGCGGTTGGCGACGATACTCTGGGCCGAGCCGGTGTTGGCGTACGTATCGACCAGCGTGTAATCGCGGTTATTGTTCTGGATGAGCGCGTATTCGTAACTGGAGACACCGACGTAGACCGCGACCTGCTGGCCGGCCAGGCGTTCCAAAGGCAGGCCGCCGTCCTCCAGGGCCTCCCACGCAACCTCGAGCATCAGCCGCTGTTGCGGGTCCATCCGCGCCGCCTCGCGGGGAGAAATCCCGAAAAAGGCCGCGTCGAACTTGTCGATGCCGTTGACGAAGCCGCCCCAGCAGGCATTGGTCTTGCCGGGGATGCCGGCCCGGGGGTCGTAATATCGGCCGAGGTCCCAGCGGTCGGGCGGCACCTCGCGAATGGCGTCACGGCCATCGCGCAGCAGTTGCCAGAAGGGCGCGGGCCGTTGGCATCGCCGGGGAAACGGCAGCCGATCCCAATGATCGCGATTGGCTCGCGATTGCCTGCCGGCGGATGGATGGTCGCGGCAGTGCCATTGACGTGCGCCAGATCATTTCCTATCGAAGTCACGAGCGGGACCCTCTCCTCTGCGTCTTCCGACGAATGTCCACGAGCTTCCCATGAAGCGGCTTCCCATGAAGCGGCGCGGCCACGAGAAATCCTTGCAGTTAGTTCTTATCCTTGAGTGAATAACAGTATTGCAGCACGGAACTCGATCTACAAGGGTAAAATGGAGAATTGGTACGGGAGATCCGCAGGGACAGCATAAACCTGGCAAATCCTGCATCCCTGAAACTCGTTGCCGACACGGCGGGCAGCTTATGTGGTTCAGCACTTTCGTCATCAAGAACCTGATGCGGCGACCGATCCGGTCGGTGCTGACCGTCATGGCCATCGCCATCGCCATCGGCTCGGTCGTGGCCCTCGTCGGCATCGCGACCGGCTTCGAGCAAACCTTCCTGCAGATCTACGAAACCAACAAGGTCGATATCATCGTCGTTCGCGCCCATGCGCAGCAGCGGCTCAACAGCGCCCTGGACGAAGTGCTCGGCGACAAGATTCAGGAGATCGCCGGTGTGCGTCAGGTGCTCCCCGGACTGGCCGACATGATTTCGTTCCAGCAGGCCGGTCTCTTGCAGGTCCTGGTTCAGGGCTGGGTGCCCGAGACGGCCGTCTTCGATCACCTCACCATCCCCAGCGGGCGCGCGTTGAAGAAGGACGACGGCAAGGCGGCCATGCTCGGCACCATCCTGGCGCAGAATCTGGGCGTGAGCGTCGGCCAGACCGTCGAGCTGATCGAGGGCGAGCATTTCACGGTCGTGGGCATCTACGAGGCCCACAACGTTTTCGAGGACGGCGCCCTGATCATTCCGCTGAAACAGCTCCAGCGGATCATGGACCGCCCCAATCAGGTCACCGGCTTCAGCGTGATCCTCGAGCGGCAGGGCGACGCGGCGCTGACTCAGGAAGTTCGGCGGCATATCGAAACCCTCGGGTCCGGGATTGCGGCCCTGTCCACCCGTGACCACATTAAAGGCATCACGGAGATTCAGCTCGCCAAGGGCATGGCCTGGCTCACCTCGGCCATCGCCCTGTTCATCGGCTTCTTTGGCATGATGAACACGATGCTCATGTCCGTCATGGAGCGCACGCGCGAGATCGGCATTCTCCGCGCGGTCGGCTGGCGCATCTCGCGCGTCATCGCCATGGTCCTCCTCGAGGCGGTGTTCCTCAGTCTCGTGGGCGCCGCCGCCGGCACGCTCGCGGCGTTTGTGCTCCTGCGTGTCCTGGTCCATGTGCCTGCGGTGAACGGCATCATTGCCGGCCACATCGAGCCGTTGCTGGTCCTCGAGAGCGTCCTGCTCGCCTTGCTGCTCGGCCTCGTCGGCAGCGCGCTCCCGGCCTACCGCGCCACGCGGATGCTGCCGACCGAAGCCCTGCGCTACGAGTGACGCCACACCATGCGGCTCCGCTCCCTAGTACCGCAAATCGCAAGCTCCGGCAACCGCCAGTCTTTTTTTTTCATGGAACTTTTGACATACGGCAAGTACGAGGCCCTTCTAGTGCATCGCCAAGCCTTAATTCTGGGGTAGCCGCATTCGTGAGAATGCGGGTGACCTCGCCCGCATTCTCACGAATGCGGCTACCACGCAACTCCTCTTTCGAGACTTGACACGGCACTAGGCTGTCATCAGCGCGCAACCCACCTGCAGGCCGGCAGCAACCTCGATGAGCAGGATCTGCGCGCCCGCCGCCAGCCGGCCTGCGCGACGCGCGTGATCGAGCGAATGGGCCAGCGACGACGTAAAGTAATCCGCGCTGTCGGGCAGGCTCAGCACGCGCTCGGCGGGCAGCTGCCAAAGCGCGACCAGGCGCTCACGCAGAGGTTGCGCACTGCGGCGGGATCACCAGCGCCAGCTCGCACAGCCGCACGCCGGCCCGATCGAGAAAGTCGGCGACGGTCGCCTGGACGGCGGCGACGATCTGTTCATCCAGCCCCGGGTCGCGGCGATGCTCGAGCGCTGGCAGACCATTGTGGCCGACGGTATAGCTGCTGATCGCGTCGCAGAATTCAGAGAAAAAGCGGAACCCGAATGCCGTGAAGCCGTCACCGCCTGCCGTCGCTTCGAGCACAAGCGCCGAGGCCGTCTCCTTGAGGCCGACCAGGTTCTCCGGCCAGACGGTGGCATTGTTCTCGACCTCGGAAGCCAGCACGAGCGCCCGCGTGAACTTGCCCGCGGCGATGAGCTGACTGACCAGGAAACACGCGGTCAGCGTACCGGCGGCGCCGTTGGTGAGATCGAACGCCAGGGTCTTGCCGGTGCGCGACTCGTCGTGGTTGATGGCGAGATTGCCCGCGGCGATCGCGGCGACAGCCGGCTCGCTCAAGAACTCGGTCCGGAACACACCGGTGTAAATGACCAGGTCGATTGCCGCACGGGGCTTGGCCGACTGCACCAGGCATGCCTTGCCGGCGCGGCGTACCATGACCACCGTGTCGGCCGGCGTCTCCGAGGCAGCATCGTCCGTGCCGATGCTCTCAATCCGCACCGGCTGCTCGCAACGGTAAAACTGCAGCGCTTCGGCCCGCAGCGGCGCGGCGAGCGGCGCCGGCGCCGTGCTGTGTGTCGGCGGCGACGTCCGGACGCGCTCGGCAAGCTCATCCAGCGTATACAGGGCGGTGCCGACCGTCTGGCCGGACCCGCTGACGCCGAATACGAGCCGAGCCCCAGGGTGCAGCTCGCCCGCCAGCATGCGCTCCCAGAGGGCGATGAAATGGGTCGTGGTCGCGGTGTTGCCGCGCTCGGCAATGCTGTAGACGACGTTGCCGCGATGACACACCGGCCGGCCACAGGCGCGGTTGATCTCGCGGATGGCGCCGTCGATGGTGGTCTCGGAAGTCTGGTGCATGATCAACGCGTCGACGCTCTCCACCCCCCAGCGTTTGCGGTGCAAATGCTCCAGCGCGTGGCTGACAATCTGCGGTACCGAAACGGCGGTCGCCTTGACGGGGTCGGTGTGCATGATGGCCCCGCCGTGCGGTTCGCGGGTCGCCTTGGCCACGCAGTAGTCGTGGTACTTGCCCAGCGTGTACAGATCGATTTCGTGAAAGCCGACGGCAGCGCTGGGGGCTTGTTCGACCAGCAAGGCCAGACCCGAGTCGCCCACGGTCAGGCATGCGAGGCGGGGGTCCATGAATCGGTCGATTTCGAGCTGGGCGGTGCGCGTCAGATGCGTGAGGTACTCGCCGCTGACGATCAGGGCGCGGCGAACGGTCCCCAGACGGATGAGGCTATCGACCAGCACCAGGGCAGTGAAGGTGCCGGTACAGGCGTTCGACACATCGAAAGCGATCGCGTTCACCAGCCCAAAGGTCCGACGCAATCGGGCCGCGGTCGTCGGCTCGGAAGTGAATTGCAGACCCGGACCGTCGCAGCGCGAGATGTTGGCGCAGACGATCAGGTCGATCGACTCCGGCGCATGCGCAGAGCGAGCCAGGCACTCGGCCAGAGCTTTCTCGGCGAGCGTGATGGAGAATTCGTTGTCGCCGGCGACGCGGCGGCTGTGGATGCCCGTAAGCCGGGCCAGCGGAAAGTCCAGCGGGGTACGGCACTTCTTGAGCACCTCCTCGGTCGTCAGCGATCGTGCGGGCAAGTAGACGCCGATGCTCTCAATCCGCGCCCCAAGCCCAAGCTCTTGCTCCTCGGGTTGCATCACCACTGCGGCCGTCGCCTCACCGGGCGTTGGCCGGGCGCTGACGGTGATGGACACAACCTCCTCCTGCGACGGTGTCGTGCCGTCCGGAACGCAGGCCGCGGCCAACTCGGCAACGGTCTGGTGGCGAAAGATCATCTCGGGGGAGAGGTTGTGCCCTTGTGTCCGAGCCTGCGCCGCGACCTCGAGCGTCTGCAGCGAGGCGCCGCCCAGGTCGAAGAAATTGTCGTGGATGCCGACCTGACGCACGTTCAGCACCTGGGCCCAGATGGCCGCCAGCGCGCGCTCCGCCGGCGTCCGCGGCGGCGCGATCGTGTCCTCGCCCACCGTGTCGCACGACGGCGCGGGCAAGCGGCCGCGGTCGAGCTTGCCGCTGACCGTTTGCGGCAACGCGTCGAGCGGCACGAGCGCCTGCGGCAGCATGTAGTGCGGAAGGTGTTCCCGCAGATAGGCGCGGATCGCGGGCAGCACGCCTTTTTCCGACGATCGCGGGACGACGTACGCCACCAGCGCCGCGGCCTTCCCGGATTCGGCGCGAAGAATCACGGCGGCGTCCACCACGTCGGGATGGCGGCGCAGAACTTCCTGGATCTCCTCCAGCTCGATGCGGTAGCCGCGCAGCTTCACCTGCTGATCGCGCCGGCCGCAGAACTCCAACTCACCGTCGGCCGTCCAGCGCACCAGGTCGCCGGTGCGGTACATCACGGCGCCGTCGGCTTCGTCAAAGGGATTGGGCAGGAAGCGCTCGGCGGTCAGCTCGGGCTGGTTCATGTAGCCCTCGGCCAGGCCCGGCCCGGCGACGTAGAGCTCGCCGCTGACGCCGAGCGGCACCGCCTGCAGATGGCGGTCCAGCACGTACACGCGCGTGTTGGCGACGGGCCGGCCGATCGTCGGCGGCCGGCCGTCGGCGACGCAGTGCGCCACCGTCGCCCACACCGTCGTTTCCGTCGGGCCGAACGCGTTGTAGAACTCGCGCCCCGGCGACCACGCGGCGACGACCTCCGCCGAGCACGATTCACCGCCTGCGATCACGATGCGCAGCGCCGGCAACGGCGGCGGCGACAGTAGCGCCAGCACCGACGGCGGCAGCAGCGTTGCCGTTACCGCCTGGTCGCGCAGCAGCCGCAGCAGCCCCGGGCCCGGCAGCAGCATGGCCTGCGTGCCCAGCACCAGCGCAGCGCCGGCCGGCATCGCCATCGCCATCTCGAAGATCGACGCGTCGAAGCTGAGCGACGCGAACTGCAGGACGCGGTCGGCGCGCCGAATGCGAAAGCAGCGCTGCACCGACTCGGCGAAATTGCACAGACCGCCGTGCAGCAGGATTGTCCCCTTGGGCTTGCCGGTCGAGCCGGAGGTGTAGATGAGATAGGCGCGGTCGCCGGCGCCGATCGGCAGGTTCAGGTCGTGCTCGGGCAGCGTGCGGATCGCCGTCCACGCGCGCGGCAAGCGGACGGCGGGCAGCCCCAGGTCGGCCTGATCATCCGCGGCGACCAGCACGGGCGGGCGGCAGTCGGCGACCATGCCGGCGAGGCGTTGGGCGGGGAGGGCCGTATCGAGATAGAGGTACGCGGCGCCGGCTTTCCACGTGGCCAGCACCGTGACGATGAGATCGAGGCCGCGCGGCAGGCTGATCGCGACGGTGCTGCCGCGGCGGACGCCGAGCGTCTCAAGGTGGCGAGCAAGTTGGTTCGCGCGGGCATTGAGCTCCTGGTAGCTCCAGGTCTGATCCTCGAAGTGCAGGGCGGCGGCGTGCGGCGCGGCCCGGGCCTGCGCCTCGAAGAGCTGATGGAATCCGCTCTCGTTCGCGTACGGGCAACGGGTGTCGTTGTAATCCACCAGCAGACGGCGCCGCTCGGCCGCACTCAGCAGGTCGACCTCGCTCAGCAACCGGTCGGGGGCGTGGACCATCGCCGCCAACAGCGTGTCGAAATAGCCGGCCATCCGCTCGATCGTACCCTGGTCGAACAGGTCCGTGTTGTAGCGGAAACTGGCGCGGAGGCGATCGCCGGTCTCGAACACGATCATCGTCAGGTCGAACGGCGCGCCGCGCTGCTCCATGATCAGCGTCTCGGCCGGCAGCCCCGCGGCCGCCCCGGCATCGGCCCAGCTCGGTCCGCTTGTGTGCGGCTTGTCCCACACGAACATGACCTGGAAGATCGGCGAACGGCTGGCGTCGCGGCGCGGCTGCAGGCGCTTGACGATCAGGCCGAACGGGACATCCTGGTGGTCGAGCGCGGCTAGCACACGGTCCTGCGTGCGCTCGAGGAAATCGCGGAAGGAGCCGTCGGCGCCGAAATCGGCGCGGAGCACGACCTGGTTGAGCAGGTAGCCGATCAATCGTTCCCACTCGGGCCGCTTGCGGTCGGCGACCGCGGTGGCGACGCAGAAATCGTCCTGGCCGCTCAACCGGTGCAGCAGGACCTGGAAGACCGCCAGCAGAGACGCGAAGGACGTCACCCCCTGCTCCTTGATGAGCACACGCAGCTGCTGGACGCTCGCCGGATCAAGCGGCCAGGTGTGGGCCGCCCCGTTGTAGGTCTGTACCGGCGGGCGGCGGCGATCCGTGGGCAGCTTCGAGCACCGGCAGTTCGCCAGCGAGCGCGTCCCGCCAGTACGCCCACGCTTGCTCACCGGCCGCGCTGTGTACCGCCAGCATTTGTGCGCACGAAGTCGGCGAATTGCGCCGGTTGCGGGGGCAGGCTGACGTTGCGGCCGGCACGCACGTCGGCATAGACCTGCTGCAGCTCCTGGAACAAGAGGTCCATGGACCAAAGATCGGCAATGATATGGTGGAAGACGAAGAGCAAGACCAGTTCCGACGGCGAACGGCGATAGACCTCCATCCGCAGCGCCCGACCGCGCTCCAGGTCGAACGGTCGATCGGCCTCGGCGCGCAGGCGGTCGAGCAACTGCTCTTCAGTCCAGCCGGCGGCATCGATGACGGGAACGTCGACGGGAGCGGCACTGTCCACGACCTGCAAGGGCCGGCCGTCCTGCACGACGAAGCGGGTCCGCAGCGCCGCGTGCCGGTCGGTAAGAATCTTCCAGGTGCGGACGAGGGCCGGCAGCTCGACGGGTCCGCGCAGCCGGGCGGCGTAGAGAAAGTTGTAGGCGGGGCTAGCGGGCGCGAGCTTGTAGACAAACCAGAGCGCGAGCTGCCCATGCGATAGAGGGAAGGACCCGCCGCTGGCCGCGGTGCGCAGGGACAGCAGGTTCTTTAGTAAATCGCGCTTTTGCTCCACGGACAGTGCCGCGACGGGAGCCGCCTCGGTCGTCGGCGCGGCGAGCGCGCTTGCGTGTTCAATGCTTGCCATCTTCGTTCCGTTCCGTTCAAAGAGCCCGTGAGAATTAAGTAGGTCAGGCTTTCCAGCCTGACGGTCACTAGAAACCTGACTGTCAGGCTAGAAAGCCTGACCTACGTCACAGCCAGCCGCGGGCTCGATAGTCGTCGACGGCCTGTTGAAAACCCGTCGCGAGCCCTGTCCGACAGGTAAAGTCCAGTTCTCGCCTGGCCTTGTCCGCCGCGCACAGCCACGAGCCGGCGAGCGCCTCACGCATCTTGTCCGAGGAGAGCAGGCACGGCCGCGCCGTCCAGCGCGCGATCCGCTCGTTGCAGTGCCCGCCGAGCCGGCAGAGCCACGCCGGCACCTGGAACGTGTGCCAGAGGCGCCGCCCCTGGCTGCGGGCGATGAGCTCGGCGACCTCGACCAGGGTTGGTCGCTCGTCCAGGGCGACGAAGTAGACGCCGTGCCCCGGGTCGGCGTCGTGCTCAGCAGCGGGCAAGCGTTGACCGCGCTCGGCCGCCAGCAGCAGTGCTTCCACCAGGTCCGCGATGTACACCCACGAGAGGCGGAAATCGCGGCGACCCGGCACAAAATTGCAGCGCCAACGCACCGCGCGGAACAGCGGCAGCGTGTGCGGGTCCCCCGGGCCGAACACGCTGGGCGGGCGCACGATCGTAACGGTCAGCCGGCCGGCAACGGCGCGAAAGTGCTGCTCACCGGCGAGTTTCGTACGGCCATATTCGGACACCGGTGCCGCGGGCTGAGCCTCGGTCAACGGTTCGCCATCCCGCCGGCCCAGCCGCGGCGAGCGACGAAACGTAGACGACGACCGGCCGGCTCGGCGCGGCGCAGGCTTCGGCAACGTTGCGGTTGCCAACATCGTTGCCCAGGGCAAACTCGCGCCACGACCGCACGACCGTGGCGCCGGCGAGGTGGTACACGACCTGCACGTCCGCGAGCGCTCGCTCCAGCGATGCGGGATCGAGCACGTCGCCGGCCATGTATTCCACATCCTGCGGGCGCAGCAAGTCGGGGCGTGTGCGGTCTCGCCGTGCGCCGCGCAGCAGGCAGCGCACCCGGTCGCCGCGCTGCAGCAATCGCGCCAGCAGCGCACGGCCGATGAACCCGGTCCCACCCGTTACCAGCACCCGTGTCATGACTCTTCTCGGTCGCCGTGGCAGCGGTGCATCAACTCGCGGAGCTTGTGCAAGCTTGACAGAATGGCCTGGGGCGGAGGCCCAAAATCGAGCAAGCACGCAATCTCCTGCACGCCAAGGTCCGCGAGTCGCTGCACGAGCGCCAGGCCGTCCGCGGGCGTGCCCATGAGGGAACGATGGCGCAGGAACTTCTCGAAGACCCACTCGATCGTCGCGTCCTGCTCCTGGGGCGGCAGGCGGCCGAGGTCGATCGGAATGTTGCGGCTCTGCGCCAACTTTTCGAGGAGCTGGATGTTCTGCTTCAGATAGGCGAAATACGGTATGAACGCATGGCGGCGCACCTCGTCGAGGTCGTCGGCAAGATAGGTGTGCAGCGTGACGGCCACCTTGCCGGCGTCGGGGTCCCAGCCGTGTTCGGCACGCGCCTGCCGGTACAGGGCGATCTTCTGGCCCAATTCGTCCAGGTCCTGGTCGAACAGGTGCGTCAGCACGTTGGCACCGATCGCTCCGGCCCGCTGAAAGCTGCGTGGGCTGCCGGCGGCCGTGATCCAGATGGTGAGCCGTTTCTGCACCGGCGTCGGATAGGTGCGGACGCGTATCGGTTTGCCGGCGCCGTCGAGCCTGTCGATCGTCTGGCCGGCCCAGAGCCGCTCGACGATCGGGATCGTGTCGTACAGGACGTCGTAACGCCGCTGGTAGTGGTCGGGGCGCAGCGCGAAATCTTCAGCGTTCCAGCCGGGCGCAAGGAGATTTCGATGCGCCCGCCCGAGAGGTTATCGACGACCGCCCATTCCTCAGCCACGCGCAACGGATCGTGCAGCGGCAGGACGACGCTGCCGGCGCGGAGGCGGATTCGGCGGGTTTCGCGCGCAGCGCCGCGTGCAGCACGGCCGGGTTGGGATAGAGACTGCCCATCGCGGTGAAATGCCGCTCGGGCAGCCAAACCGCGGTGAAGCCGGCGTCATCGGCGAAGCGCGCCGCGTCGATCACGCACTGATACTTGTCGGCCGCGGTTTGGCCCTCGTCGCCGCCGAAGAACAGCAAGCCAAAGCCGAGCCGCTGCAGGGGCGACACGGGGGGGGCGGCACGCAGGGCAGTCCAGTGCTGGCCGATGTACGCCAGGCCCTGATCGCGCTCAGCCGCCGGCAGCGTCTCGGTCCAGCCGGCCGGAATCGTCCTGGCGGCCGGCCACAGCGCGAAGCGGCCTGTCCGATTGCGCACGACCCGATAGCGCGGGTCGACCGACGGCGTCGCACAGCCCTTCATGAACTCTCTCCCCAAACTTCCGAAGTCTCCGAGACTTCGGAAGTTGCTCGGATAGCGACTACTCCAGCAGCGAGCCGAGCAGCGCATCCAAATTTGCCTCCGAAAGCTGATCGACCTTCTCAGCGGTCAGGTCCGGCGGCGTTGCCATTTTCGGTGCAGCAATCCGCGTGCTCCCTGGGTCGTCGGTGAGCGCGGCCAGGGCTCGGCTGGCGATCTGCGCCAGGCTCAGGCCCTTCAGGAAATCGACCACGGACAGTGTGATGCCGAGGTTGGCCTCCAGCCGGTTGCGCAGCTGAATGCCCATCAACGAATCGAGGCCTAGCGCGGGCAGCGGCTTGTCCAGGTCCGCCGCCGCGATTTCCAGGTTGAGCGCCTGGCGGCATTCCGTGCACAGATAGACTTCGATCAGCCCGCGGCGCTCCGAAGGCGCGGCGGCGAGCAGCGCCGCCCGGCTGACGGCGGGAACGTTCGCCGCAGGAGCGCTGCCGGTGGGCGGCATCGCCTCGGCAAACGGCACATAGCGCTGGTCGCCGCGATAGACGACGATGCGCGGACCATCAGCGTGCGACAGGGCCCGGTGCAGGCATGCAAGCTGTTCGTGCGCGGTCTGCGCGGGGTCGAGATCGATCAGCCGCCCGCCGCCGTGCTCTTGCAGCCGCAGCCGGGACTGCCACTCGGGTGTCATTGCCATCGGCGCCGCCTCGGCTGCAAACGGCGCTGCGCCGCAGCTGACCAGCAACCCGGATTCCGTGTGCTCGATGCGGCTGTCCTCCGCGTCATCCCGACGGATGACCGTGCCGCCGCCGTTCGCGAGCCGGACGCTCAGCGCGTCAGCCCAGCCGCCGCGGTTGCCGACGAGCACCCAGGACGCCGCGACCGCCTCCGGTGCGGACACGCCCGGGTCATGCGTATGCTTGCCGTTGCGGTGGGCTGCCTCACCGTTGCGTTCCGGCGTGGCCGTTGCCTTCCGCGCTGCCAGCACCACCTGGTCCGGATCGGGCATCACGGCGTCGGCGACCGGGAGCTGAGCGAAGTCAGTGAAGCCTTCGTCGCTGAGCAGCGCGGTCCACGCCGACGGAGAGAGGAGTGGGTAGTGCGGCCGCAGATCGAGGTCGGCGAACTTCCACCAGCCTTCGGTGAGGCCAAAGATCAGGTCCAGGAGTCGGCGCGGGCCGGTGCCTTCGAGCAAGGCCAGCACTCCATCCGGCGCGAGGAGGCGGTGCGCCGACGCAGGCAGCGGCGCAGATCGGCTGTGGCGTGCAGGACGTTGGCCGCGACGATGAGGTCGAATTGGCCGTCGGCAAACCCCTGGACTGCCGGGTCTTGCTCCAGGTCGAGTACCTGGTAGTGAACGAACGGGAACGCCTGGAAGCGCGGCGGCGCCTGAGCCACGAACAGCCGCGATACGTCCGTGAAGACATATTCCACCTGGCCCGTGGGCAACACGGGCAGCAGCTCCGCCGTCGTGCCGCCGGTGCCGGCGCCGAGCTCGAGGATGCGGACCGGACGCGTGCCGGCCAGGCGTTGGGTCAGTTCCTGCACGCAGCCGGCGACGAGGTCGTTGTAGAACGACGCCACGGGGGAATCGCGATAGAGCCGCTCCGTCCAACCCGCAGCCTCCGCGCCGAACAGGACCTCGAGCGGATCGGCGGCGCCGTGCATCACGAGCGCGGTGTGGGCAACGCAGCGGTGCGCCAGCTTGAATTCCGCCGCGCACGCCGGGTAGCGCTGGAGCAGGTCCTGGTGGGCCTGGCCGATGTCTCCGGGCTCCGGCCGGTGCGCGACGCGCCAGCCGTTCTCGGCGCGTGTAAGCCAGCCATCTTCCGCTGCCAGCTCGAGCAGCCGGCCGAGCAGACGGTCATAGGGCGCCACGACCTGGAGCTGAGCGGCCAGCGCCGCGGTTTCCACCTGCACATCCGGCTGTGGATGCCAACCGAGGTCGCCCAGGATGGCAACGACGTAGCGCGCCGCGAGGCGGTCAAAGTCCACACGCAGGCGGTGGAATTCGGCGACGCGGTGCTTTGTGCGTAGCCGCGGCACAATGGGACCGAGCGTCGCGGCCAAGCCACCCGGCAGCGCGTCAAAGCCGGTGCCGCGGCGTGGCATCGGTTCCGCCCAGTTGGACCACGGCTGCCAGCGGCAAACCGCATGCGCGCGACGGCTCGCTGGGGCGGCGCCGGGGGCCGGCTCGATCCAGTAGCGCGTGCGCTCGAACGGGTACGTCGGCAGATCGAGGCGCGGCCAGTGCGCATAACCGGTTACCTGTGCCCACGCCACCGGCGCGCCATCCGCATACAGTCGGGCCAGACTGGACCGCATGGTGGTCGCGTCGTCCGCCCCGCGCCGCAACGAGGGGAGCCACACGGCGGCGCTGTCGGTATGGATGGTGGGCCCGAGCCGCGTGAGGACGGCGTCCGGGCTGACCTCCAGAAAATGCGTGACGCCCGTCTCGGCCAACGTCTGGATGCAGCGCGCGAACTGCACGGGCTGCCGCGCATGTTCCGCCCAGTACGACGGCGGCGGCGCCGCGGCAAAGAACTTGCCGGTTATGTTGGACACGAGCGGCACCTGCGGGCTATGGTGGGCCACGCTCCCGGCCGCCTCGCGCAGCCCTCCCAGCGCCGGCTCAACGAGGGCGGAATGGAACGCGCGGCGGACATTCAGCTCGCGGACGACGATCCCATGTCCGGCGAGTTCATCGCGCAGCACGCCCAGCTCGTGCGTCGGCCCCGCCAGAACCACGCTGCTGGGGCCGTTGACCACCGCCAGCTCAATGTCAGGGTAGCGTCCGTCGAGATACGCGAGTGCCTCCGCGGGCGGCAGCATGCAGGCGAGCATGCCGCCTTCCGGGCATTCCGCGAGCAGCTGGCCACGGCGGGCGATCAGGCGTAGGCCGTCTTCGATACTGAAAACACCCGCGATGCACGCAGCGACATACTCGCCGACGCTGTGCCCCAGCAGGGCGGCTGGCTCGATCCCCCAGTAGCGCCACGTCTGGGCCAACGCGTATTCCAGCGCGAACAGGGCCGGCTGCGCTATGTCGGTGCGGTCCAGGAGCTCCGGGCTGTCGATCGCGTCCAGGACCGAGGCGTACCCTTGTCGGCAAAGCAGATCGTCGCACAGATCCAGCATCGTCCGGAAATAGCGACAGGTCCGGTAGAGATTCCGGCCCATCGTGGCGTAATGCGCGCCCTGGCCCGTGAACAGGAAGGCGACCCGGCCGGCAAAGGGCGCCGAGGCCGTTCCCGCGTGGCACGCGACATGTTGCCCGAGCCCGGTCCAGTTCTCCAGCGCATGGACCAACTCTGCCGACGAAGCGGCAGTGACGGCGAGACGATGGGCCATCGGCGCCCGGCCCTGTGCTGCGGCGGCGCAGACGAGCGGCAGCGGCACATCGGGGTGCGTGCGCAGCCAGCCGGCGTAGTCGCGGGCCAGCGTTTGCAGCGCCGGGAGGCTCCGGGCCGACAATGGTAGCAGGCACACCGGCGCTGGATCGGACGCCATGTCGTGCTGTACCGCGGCCTGTGCTGGGGCCTCGGCAAGCAGGACATGGGCGTTGGTGCCGCCGAAGCCGAACGAGCTGACACCCGCAAGCCGTGCCCTGCCTTCCGGCGACCAGGCGGCAAGCGCGCACGGAATGTGGAAACGGCTGTGCACGAGTCGGATTTGCGGGTTGACGTCCTGGAGGTGGAGGTGCGGCGCGAGCTGAACGTGCTGAAGCTGCAGGATCACCTTGATCAGGCCCGCGATACCTGCCGCCGCCTCGAGGTGGCCGAGATTGGTCTTCAGCGAGCCCACGGCGCAGGGAGCCGTGGAGCCGCCTAGCGCGTCGCGCAAGGCGTCGAACTCGATCGGGTCGCCCAGCGCGGTTCCTGTGCCGTGCGCCTCGATGTAGGAAACGTCGCCGGGGGCGCGGCCGGCGACTGCAGTACGCGGCGGATCACCGCGGTCTGGGCAGCGCCGTTGGGGGCCGTGATGCCGTTGCTCTTGCCGTCCTGGTTCACCGCCGACGCCTCGATCACCGCGAAGACCCGATCGCCGTCGCGCTGGGCGGCCGCCAGCGGCTTGAGGACGACGATGCCGCACCCTTCGCCGCGGACGTAACCGTCGGCGGCCGCGTCGAAGGTCTTGCACAGCCCCGTGGGCGACAGCATGCCGCTGCGCGAGAGGATCTCGGTGATCTCCGGAGTGAGGATGAGATTCACGCCGCCGGCCAGCGCCAGGTCGCACTCGGCGCTCCGCAGGCTCTGGCACGCCTGGTGGACGGCCACCAGCGACGACGAGCAGGCCGTGTCGATGGCCACGCTGGCACCGCGGAGATCGAGGTGATAGGAGATGCGGTGCGCCGCCATGCTGGCTGCATTGCCGATCGCCACCAGCGCGTCCGCGCCTCGGCCACAGGATAGCAGCACCCGGCTGTAGTCGCTGGACGAGATGCCGATGAACACGCCCACAGAGCCGCCGGCGAGCTGTTCGGGCGGACGGCCGGCGTGTTCGAGCGCTTGCCACGCCACCTCCAGCAGCATGCGGTGCTGCGGGTCGAGATAGACCGCCTCGGCCGCCGCGATGCCGAAGAAACGCGCGTCAAATCCCGCGACATCGGCAAAATAGGCTCCGCGCGTCGTCGTGGCCCCGTCGGCAGCGCGGTCCCAGCGGCCGGCCGGCAGCTCGCCGACGGCACAGCGCCCCTCGGCGAGCAGTTGCCAGAACTGATCCGGCCCATCCGCCCCCGGGAAACGACAGCCGATGCCGATGACCGCGATGGGCATGTTGGCGGCAGCCGGAGTCGGCGCCGCCGCTCCCGCACCTGCCTCACCGGCAACCGTGCGCGAGTGCGCCGATGGTCGGGGCGCTATACACGATCGTGGGGGACAGCGGCCGGCCAAGCCATTTCTGTAGCTCGCCGATGATGGTGACCGTGGTCAACGAGTCGAGGCCGTAGGTGGCCAGCGGGCGCTCGACATCGACCTGCGCCGCCGGGATGCGGAGGTGCCGCGCCAGGCGCACGACCAACCAGTCGACCAGACTGCCGGCATCGCCGGACGGCGCCGCCGCCGCCAGGTCATCCGCGAGATTTCTTCGAGCGTCCGGAGCTGGCTGTTGTGCCATTGCCGGGCCGCCTCCTGCCGGCGCACCTTGCCGCTCGACGAGTGGGGCAAGAGGCCCGGCCGGACGAGGACCAGCCGGTGCAGCTCCAGCTCGAACAGCTCGCCAATGGTCTGCTGGATGCGCGTGAAGAGCTTGCGCCCACTGCCGGGGCGCGCTCGCGCTCGGCTTCATGGAGCAGCACGAGGCGCGGGCCCGCGTCCGTCTCGATCGCGCAGGCGACACCGGCATGCCCGGCAAGTTCGGGACACGCGGTTCGGGCGGCCTCCTCCACGTCCTGGGGATGGTAGTTTCGCCCACGGATGATGATGAGATCCTTGGCCCGGCCGGCGATGAACAGCTCGCCGCCCTGGAAAAACCCCAGGTCACCGGTGCGGAGATACACGCGCTCGGCGTCGCCCTCGGAGTGAGCCTGGAACGTCTGCGCCGTTGCCTCGGGGTCGTTCCAGTAGCCCCGCCCCAGACTCGGCCCTGCCACCCACACCTCGCCCACACGCCCCTCAGCCAACGGCTCTGCCGAGGTCGGCTCGACGACGCGGACGACCATATCGCGTATTGGCCGGCCACAGCTAACGAGCGGCAGCCCGGCGTCGTTCGGGCGCGCCAGGTTTGCCGCCAGCGCCTCCCGATCGAACCGGCGGACGATCGGCACCTCGGCCCGATCGGCGCAGGTGACCATGAGGCTTGCTTCAGCCAACCCGTAGCAGGGCACCAAAGCTTCGCGGCGAAAGCCGTAACGGCCAAAAACGTTGACGAACCGGTCAAGAACGTTATCGCTGATGGGCTCGGCGCCCACGTACGCGACCTTCCAGCCGCTCAGGTCGAGCCCGGCGCAGCCCTCGCGGGTCATGCGCTCCACGCAGTGCCGGAACGCGAAATTCGGGCCGCCACTGACGTAGGCGCGGTAGGTGCTGATCGCCTGCAGCCACAGCAGCGGGTCCTGGGCGAGCGTCAGCGGCGCCATGTACACTAAGGACAGTCCGGAGTAGACGGCCTGCAGCAAATTGCCGATCAGGCCCATGTCGTGGAACGCGGGCAGCCAGGAGACGACCAGGGTTTCTGCCGAAAGCCCGAGCACGCGCTGCATTTGCGCGACATTGTGCAGGATGGCCGCGTGGGTCAGCATGACGCCCTTGGGGGCCCCGGTGGAACCGGACGTGAATTGGAGGACGGCCAGGTCGTCGGGCCGGGCCCCGGGGTCGGTCCAACCGTCTGCGTGCCGGTCGCCGACCTCGCAAGTGGCCAGCCAGTCCAGGTCCCGCAACCGCGGCGCGTGAGTCACGAGGCGCGGGCGATTCTTGCAGACGTTGGTGCTGGTCAGGACGATGGCGGCCCCGCAACTCTCGCTGATGCGCTCGAGTCGCGCATCCGCGGCGAGGCTCGCGGCGGGTAGACCGGCACGGCAACCATGCCGGCATAGAGCGAGCCGAAAAACCCTGCCAGAAAGGCATTACCCGGGGGATAGCACAGCAGTGCCCGTTGCCCCGCCAGGTTGCGTTGCTGCAGGACCGCGGCAACGGACCGGGCCTGCCGGTCGAGCTCGACCAAGGAGAGCAGCGGCCCCGGTTTGACCCCATCGGCCAGGAAGGTAAACCCCGATGGCCCGCCGCATTCCGCCCGCGTCCGCAGCAGGCGAACGAGGGAATCGCACAACATTCCAGGCATTGCAGTGGACATGATGGAAGCAATCGGTGGGGCAAACCTGGCGCCTCACGTGAGCGCCCTGCGGGTCCCGTCTCGGCATTACCGCGAAACAGGACCGTTTCTTAACCGCAGCCGGCTCTCCTTGGCCCGGCACCCTATCTGTTTCTCCTGGTAAGTAGCATTTTGTGCATGCGCCTCTGGCAAAGCAAGGAAAATCTCCCCATGGTGCCCATTTTTCGCCTCTACGGCGAGAATAACCGGCGTAATCCCTAGTTGCCCCCCGGCGACCGGCCCTGCGGGTGCGGGTGCATTGACACGAAAAAGGCGCGCTCCGTATAATCCCCTCGTGTCGCGGACGCGTCCCGGCCCCAGTGCCTGGGAACATGGAGGTGCTTTGATGGATAGTCGCTTCGCTCGTCTGGCGGTCGTGGCGTTCGTGATGGGGCACCTGGCCCTCGGTACGGCGTCGGCTCAACCGGCCGCTCCCGTGCGGGGCGTCGAGCTCAAGCCCAGGATGCTGGACCGCATACCGGTCGGCACCGTCATTGGCAAGGAATCGCCCAAGGGGTTTTCGCATATCGTTCTCTTCGCGATCCCGACCCTGACGAAGGAGGATGATGCGTACGCGCCCAGCGCCTCCTATTACGCCCAGCTCTTCAAGTTCACGATCCTGGCGAACGTCGGGCAGCGCGGCACGGGTAAGGACGCGACCTTTTACCTGGACAAGGTGGCCCGTGGCTTCGCGACCGCCATCGACGGCAAGGAGACGGTCATCAGCAGCGCCAAGACCCTCGGCGCCACCATGGGCCTGTTCGGCCGCACCATTCTGGAAGAGAACGAGAATATCCTCGACAACGACGTGCGGCAGGTGGTCCGCACCGACACGATGATGATTTTCGACGGCAAATGTGTCATGCTGTACAACGGCGAGCACGAAAACATGATCATGCGCCACGCGGTGCTGGTCGACCCCCGTAGCGGGCAACTCTACACCTTCATCTGGCTGCTGACGAAGGGCTACGATGCAGCCGAACCCGCCATGCAGGCGCTGCCCAACGGCATGATTGAGCCGCGGCTGTTGAGCGTCAAGCGCGACAAGTTCACGTTCGGCATCCCGTCCAAGGACGCCTTCGCCCTGCGGCAGCTCCCCCAGGGCAAGGCCGTGCCGTATACTCCGGAGCTGCGCCAGGCCGCGTGCCGGGGTAAATTCGCCGAAGCCGATGTGCCCGCCATCGAGCAGACGCTGCGTGCCGCCGCCATCGCGGCACGTATGGAAACCAAATAGCCAGGTCCGGGAAGGATAGACTTCCGAAGTCTCCGAGACTTCGGAAGTCTTTTCACCGGGAAGGGGTGCCCCATCGCTGCCAAACCAAGTGCCGGCCACGCGCTACGTTCCGGCATGGCCGCGTTGTGGGCACTCCTTGCCGTTTTGCCCATCCGTGCGCAGGGGCCCGCGTCGGGCGACAACGCCCTGTTCGATACCCTCGTCAACAAGGGAATCGCCATCCCGCACGGCCCGACGGTGAAGCTGCCGGCGCCGCTGATCGCTCCCGGCCAATCGCCCAATGCTCAGCAGTTGGCGGCCATAATGGAGAAGGCGGCCGGCAACGTTCCCGTCGAACTCTTCATCAAGTCCAGCGTCACGGCGCCCCATTCATACGACATCGAGTCGGTCGATTCATCCAAGGGCGAACGCTGCGCCCAGCTGGTCAGCCTAAGGTTTATCGCCTACGGCAACGTCAAGGCCGCGGAAAAGGCGGACGCGTTCCGCACGCTCATCTCGGCGAACGATAAACGCGGCGACGGCAAGCAGGACACCGAGCTGAGCGACAAGGATTTGCAAGCACGCGGCATCACCCCGCCGAAGCGCCGCGCGGAAGAGACCTATCGCAGCATCGCCATGCCGCTGCTCAACAAGGTGCAGGTTGAAGGCGTGATGCGGTCGGTGAACACCGTGCTTCCGCGTGCGGCGCTGTACGCGAGCATGATGGATCCGCGCTTCGAGAATGACATGGAGCTGCCGAACCGATGGTATCACGTCGACCCGCAGGCCGGCGGTCAGAAAAAGGGACCGTCGCACCCGTATAGCGGCATTGCCGGCTACGTCGCCGTCACGGAGTTGCCGGAGCCGAAGGGGGCGATGCTCATCGAAATGCACCTGCTCATTCATGAGCCGCGGGAGTGGTTCGACGGCCTCAACCTGCTGCGCTCCAAGCTGCCGATCTTGCTGCGCGACAACGTCCGCAGCTTTCGGCAGCGACTGAAGCAGCAAGGCGATTGACGCCCTGCGACCGCGTGGAACCGTTCGTAGTTCCGCCTTCAGGCGCTCTGGGAACCGCCTGAAGGCGGAACTACGAACCGCGAAACCAATCACGGCGCCGGCATACTGGTCAGGCCCGGCTCAACCGCCCACAGGTAGCTGAACAGCGGTAGGCGGCTGCGCCAGGCCGGGTATGTTGATCGGCACCATGTTCGTGTCGATGGGACGATTCGGCAGCACGTCGTATTCGGAAGTGGCCGAGCGCCCGGCGGGGCGATAAAGAACCACCGCGTCCGCCGGCACATTGGCAAGCTGCCGGGCACAGTCGATCGCCTGGCCGAGGTCGCCGACCTGATCGATGAGGCCGGCCTCGAGCGCCTGCCGCGGCGCCATGACACGGCCGTCAAAGACCGGCGCGTCGGCTGCGATCCGCGGCCGGCTGCGGACGACGACCTGCTTGAAGTTGGCGTGGTATTCCTCCGCCATCGCGGTCAACATCGCCTTTTCATCCGCGTTCATCTTGCGCAGCGGTGTGCCCATGTCGATGCGCGCTCCGGACTTGATCACCGCCCCGAACGCGTTCCACTGTTCCATGGCGAGTTCGAGGAAATAGGTGTTCAACACCACGCCGATGCCACCGACCACGGAGCCGGGCGCGGCCACGATCCGATCGCAGCCGCACGCCAGAAAGTAACCGCCGCCGGTGCCGAGATCGAGCAGCTCGGCGACGACCGGCACCCCCGATTGCGCGGAAATCTCGCAGGGATTGCGCCATGAGTTCGGTGGCGCTGACCCCGCCGCCGGGCGTATTGATGCGCAGCACGATCGCCTTGACGGCCGGGTCCGCGGCTGCCTGGTGCAGCTTCTCGTCAAAGACCGCGACCGGATTCTGGCCAAGCGAGAACGGACCGGTCCGATCCGCATTCACGAGCAGGCCGTCGACGTCGATAATCGCGACCTTGCAATCTGCATGGTGGGGGCCACAATCGCGGACGACCACTTCATGCAGCGGCCCCGGATCGGGCGGCACGGTATTCATCTGTGCCTGTGCCTGAATGGCAACAGGCTGCGCCACCGTGACGCTCGAAGTGGTTTCCGTCCGCAGCGGAGGCAAGTGGTTGCAGCCGTTCAGGACGACGCCAGCCAGACCCAGGAATAACGGCAACCGGCAACGCACAAGCCCGATTCTCCGTACCATCCGCTACAATCCGCGCATTCGGCAAACCTTGTAAGCCTTATCGGCGCCGGCGCTGATTTTCTTGAACGCGGAACGGACGGACTGGCCAATGGGGTTCGTTGTTTCGTTCGCATTCCGCGCGGAAGGTGATGATTCGCGCAGACGACGGCCGGGAAGTCTACAGGCGCAGCCAGCGGCGGAGCATGTCGAGGGGGTTTTCGTCGGCACGGCGCATGACAAGTACAGCATGCACCACCACGCGATCCTCGGCATCGAACCACGTTTTGGTCATCAAATGCTCGGACGTCCATTCGCGAGCTTCGGGCTGGGCGCGCCGCTCCGGCGTTGGCATCCTTTCCCTGAGAAGGAACCAGCCTTCCGGCGTATCCGCTGGAACCACGGGGCCCGTCGTCTCATCGCGTGCCGGCCCACCCAGGAGCGTTTCAACTTCAGCCAACGTCATGCCCTCGCGAATCTTCGATGCATTCTCCCACGTGATCGCCGTGCGTGGCCAGAGCAGCCACGCGCCGACACCCAGCACCACGAACGCGGCGGGCGGGCCAATCAGTAGCAGACGGCGGCGAGTCATGGTCGTGGTCCCCGCGCGGCAGACGGCTCGTGGCGCCATTCTGCCAGACGGCGAGGCCGAGAGCAACGGTCATTGCCGCCCCGCCCCGCGGCGGCACCTGCGGCTTCTCCTTACTTTTTCCACAGGCGCGACACAAGGCCGTCCTCCACGTTCAGGAAGCAGAAGCAGACGCGGACCGAAAAAAACAAAAGGTCAGCGTGAAAGGCGAATCCATGGTGGGTCGCTCGCTTCACAACCCTGAAAATAAGAGACTCCCATGTTTACCAAGATCAAGAGCAAGATCGCCCCTGTGGCCCTGTGTGCGTGTCTGGCGTTCGCGTGGCTGCCGATCGGGAACGTGTTGCAGCCGACCGAGGCCAAGGCGGCGGAGTACATCCGCGTCGGCACAGTTTACCGCCCGATCTACCGCCCGGTCTTCCCGGTGGGTCGGATCGTCCGCGTCGGGCCGGTGGTGCCGATCGGCCCGGCCTACCCCTGGTATCCGGGCTACGGTTACGGTTACTGGAATGGCTTCCGCTGGGTCCGCTAAATGTGCCGACTCGGCGGGCGGAGAGCCTCAGCTCTCCGCCCGCCTTTGTTTGCACCGCTTTGGCCCCGGTAGGGACGACAGATAGTAGCCCAGGACGTAAGTCCTGGGTTTACGACGAACGAATCCCGTTGGAGTCCCGGAGGGACGGCAGAGGCGTTACGCCACGCGCTCGCTCTGCCGTCCCTCCGGGACTCAACCCGAGTTATGCCGGCTAACCCAGGACTCACGTCCTGGGCTATTATCTTTCGTCCCTACCGGGACTAATGGGAATGAACTAAACCGTTCCGCTCTGTCTTGCCGGTTTTCTTCTCTCAATCTGCCGTGGTGGGCGCTGTTCGTGCCCCCGTGTGCTGACCGTAATTTCCACACACTTCTGCGGTGACTGCCGCGCTTGCGGTACGCTGCCTCCGTGCGCTGCTCACGTCGAGCAGCCCATCTCTTTTTCCCTACGGAGGCTCGCCATGGGTGTGCTACGTGACCAGATGATCCGGGAGTTACGCTTACGCCGCTACGCTCCCGGGGACGCAAAAGTCCTACCTCGAAGCGGTCGTCGGCCTCACCAAGCATTTCCGCATCGCGCCCGATCAACTGTCCGCCCGCCAGGTCCAGGATTACCTGCTCTACCTGATGATAGAACGCAAGCTGCACTGGAACACCGTCAACACCATCTGCTCAGGCCGCACCTTTTTCTACACCCAGACGCTGAAACGCCCCGAACGTCGCCGCGGCCATGCCGCTGCGGCGTACGCCACGCCAACTGCCCGAGATCCTCAGCGGCGACGAATTGATTGCGCTGTTCGCCGCGGTCGACGGCGGTTGCGCGCCATCGCGGACGGCCAGGTCACGTTTGCCTACCGCGACCGTCGCGACGGCAACCAACGCAAAGAACTGACGATCGGTGCTGCCGAGTTCCTGCGCCGTTTCCTGCTGCACGTGACGCCGCCGGGCTTGTGCCGCATCCGGCATTACGGCTTCTTGAGCAACCGCTCAAAGGAGCAGCGGTTGCCACGCTGCCGCGCGTTGTTGGGCCAGCCGCCGCCACCGCCCCCGGTGGTCGCGCTCGATCTGGTGGCGTTGGTGCTGCGCTTCACTGGGATGGACGTGACGTGCTGTCCGCAGTGTCAGCACGGTACGCTGATCGCGGTGGAGCGCATCCTGGCGGTACCACCGTCCGGGGCAGCGCCGGCAGCGCCCTGTCCTGCCGATTCTTCGTGACCGGTCGGTGCCTCCGCAGCAGCGTTGGCCACGAAAGCGAACCTTACTTAGCAAGGAGCGCTCCCGGTGCGCCTTGGCAGCGCGGCAAGGCCTGCCAGGGCCGGCTGCTGCCAGGCATCAAAACACTCGCGGCCGCGGCATGGCCCCATTTGCCCTCCGCATCGACTGCGGCACGGCCCAGCGACTGGCCATTTCGCACATTGTCCCGTCGTGGCAAGAGGTCGGCTCGATCCAATCCCCATAGCGGCCCCCGCCGTGTCACGGTCCGCGGAACGGTTTAGTTCATTCCATTTTATCCCTGGCACGACTCCGGACGCCTGGCACGTTCCTGCGTGAAGGTTACGTGGTGGAAGGCGTCCGGAGTCGTGCCAGGGATAAAATGCTCTCGAATGTCCCCGGCTCTCAAATCCCGTTTATTCCTCTTCAAATATCAAATATGAAATATCGAATTTCGTCGTACAGCCGTTGCTCGCCCTTCTCCTTGGTGATGTTCTTGCGCACCACCACCATGCGATAGGTCGCGCCGCACGCCGTCGGCCGATAGTTGAACTCGGCGACTTCTTCCGATTGCAGACGTAGCGTATCGAACTGCCGTCGCTTCACCACGGCGTCCTTGACGTTCGCGGGCCGTTGCCGCCGCCTGGTCGCCACGTGGTAACGGGCCGTGCAACCGTCGGCCTCGGTAACGGGGCCATTCAAGGTTCTTTTGTTGATCGGCCGGGTGTCGCGCCGGCGCTGAGAGGTCGCATCGAGGGTCTGCTGCTCCATTGGCCACCGGTTAATGCAAGAATCGCGGGGGCCACGGCGATGGAGGAGCGGACATGCCCACGCGACCCCGCACGGCATCTCAAACTCAGGTCGCCCCGTTTTTCGCTCTCGGCGTCCGCGGCAATAGCGCCCGGACCTCGTCCAGAGTCGTCGCGGTCTTCAGCACCCGCGATACCGCACGCAGCGCCGCCAGATTCTCCAGGGCGCGAATTCGCGGCAACAACCTGCGGCCGCGTTGCCCAAACTTCGCGTTCAGATCTAGGGCGATGCCCTCGAGCAGCCCTTCCCGACGGCCTTCCTCAAGTCCTTCCTTGCGGGCCAGACGTTCGATGCTAGAAAGGTACGGCATGTGCTTTTCCTCTTCAAAGCGAAACACGTCGATGCGAAACGCTTCCTGCAAATCGTCCGGCAAGTCCATGATCCAGTCAATCAGCCGAAAGAGCTCGCGGATGTCATCCTCGGTCCAGCCCCGCTCGTATAGCCCTTGGACAATCCGCAGCTCAATTGCCGCCGCGTCAGCGGATCGCCGCGCGTGGCCAGCGCCTGACCGTGCGCGAGGACGACCGCGGCAAAAGGGTTCGTGCTCGTCTCCAGAGCGTGCAGGTCCCCGAGGTGGTCCAGCAGCTTGGCAACCAGGAAGTCGATCCCCGTTTCACTGCCCCAGCGCCCGTAGGTATACTTGTCGGCCGCCAGTTGGGGTCCGCGTCGCACAGGACGGCAATGCTCACCACTTCTCGATTATACAGCGCGTAAGCCGCCACATTGTAGCGGAACATCCGCTCGGGAAAGGCCTCTTCATAGTAGCCCTGGACCTCGATGTGGATGAGCAGCCAATGCTCGCGGCCGTCGCGCAGCCAGACCTTGAACAGCTTGTCCGCGATGCCCTTGCCGACCTTGGCCCGGCGGATGATCTGCTGGAACTCCTTGTCGAGCCCGTCGTAGCCACGGGCCCAGTCAATGTCGGCGGCGATGGCGGGGAAGAAGAATGCGAGGAATTGCTGGAGATACCGCTGCAGGGCAGCCTTCCACGGCGAATCGAAGTCGTCCGGCTTCCACGTGCGCCTGGCCATGAGGTGGACTATACCCGTGCGGCAGCCTACCGACAACCATCGCGGCTTGCGACACCAGTGCCCGGCACTCGAGGTCGTCGCCGCGGATGGTCTCTTCGCCCACGATCGTTCGGAAAACATGGCTACCCTTGCAGGCCGATGTAGTAGAACGACGGCCCGATTGTGGGCGTCGTGGGGAAGCCGGTGGTGAATGTCTTCGTCTGGCCCGCGACGGTGAGCTTGCCGCTGCCGCCGGTGTTGCGCACACGGAAGGCGACGCCGAACGTGGCCATTTCCTCCAATATCTGGGGTACCGTGACGTCGACGCCGTTGATGTCCACGGTGGACGGGATCGTCGCGGTCGGGTTGACGCCGGTGAGGACGACGCCGGCGGAGCCCAGGGTGCCGGCCACGATGTCGCTCGACTGGAAGCTCGCGGTCGCGGGCAGGGCGCTCTTGAAGGGTGCCGTCGTCTTGAACGACCCGAGCGTGAAGTTGCCCTCCCAGTTGCCGGTGGTGCCGCCGTTGCCGTTATTCAGCGGATCGTTGATGACGAGCGGGTCGACCAGGCGGTAGCCGACGAGCAGGCCGCTGTTGATGAACGAGGCGCACTGGAATGTGCCCACGTTGCCGCTCGTGACCTGCAGTTGGAGCTGGTTCACGGCGCCGCCGGCCGTGAAGGTGTTGAGGGCGGTCGTTCCCTTGGCGCCCAGGAGGGTCATGTGAGTATCGCCGAGGCTGCCGGTCACGGTGAAGGTGCCGATGCTGTTGGCGACCAGGGTGCCGCCGTTCCAGGAGCCGACCGACAACGTCGGGATCGTCGCCAGCGGATTGTCGTAGGCGGCCGCGACCGTCGGGCTGCTGAGCGCGCCGACCACGGTAAAGCTACCGATGCCCTCCTTGACGTCGATAGTGGCGCTGTTGATGCTCCCGGCGACGGACAGGCCGGCCAGGCCGGTGGCGCCCGCGCCGCCGCCGGCATAGCCGATGGCCAGCGTGAGGAAGCCCACGTTGCCCAGCAGGTGCTGCGCGGCGTTGCCCTTGACGGCAATCGCGCCGGATTGGTTCGCGTCGAGCGTGAGGGTGCCGATGGCGCCGGCGGACAGGCTGCCGAGCAGGCCGTCGGTGAGCGACAGCGGGTTCAACAGGTCGAGCGAAGTTTCGCCGGTGCTGCCGATCGTCCCGGTGACGGTGAGGGCGCCGATGCCGTAGGGGACGTTGAAGACGTCGCCGTCCAGGTTGTTGCCGATCGAGATGCTGCCGATGCCGTTGGTGACGCCCTTGACGACAGCGAAGCCATTGATCGCAACGTCGCTTCCGGTGAAATCGGCGTTGGTGAAGCCGGGGAGCAGGTCGGGTGTGACAAAGCCGAGGGTGGTGATGGAGCCGATGGCGAAGGCCGCCAGATCGGTGTCGAGCCATTGGCCGGCGGTCAGCGAGCCGATGCCGCCCGTGCCGCCATTGAGATCGGTCGCCACCTGGAAGTCGCTGACGGCGCGGCCGACGGAGACCGTGCCGATGCTGCCGTTGACGAGCAGATAACCGGCGCCGGTCGTCGTCAGGTTGCCGGCGGCCTGCAAGGTGTTGAGGTTGCCGCCGAAGACGTCGATGGTGCTTTCGGCGATGTTGCCCAACAGACCGGAGGTGGCCAGCGCCGCGGCGGGCCGGCCGGTCGACCTGAGCGTGCCGATCGCCGGCGCCGTGACGACGTCGTTCGTCCAGTCGGCGGCCGAGATGGTGCCGAGGCCGGTAGCGGTGGCCGACTGCAAATTGACGATGTCGTTGGTCAGGGCGCCGCCGACCGTGAAGCTGGTGACGCTGCCGTGCACGATCACGAAGGTGCTCTGATCCACAGTGCCCGCGGCCGAGAAGGTTCCCAGCGTCGCCGTGGTGCTGGCTGCGTTGCCGCTGAGGGTGACGGTGCTCTGGGTAAAGTTGCCGAGCAGCAGCGCGGGCAGGTTGGCGACGATCTTCCAGGTGCCGACGGACACGGCGGTGACGTTCGACTGGTCCCAGGCGGCGGCGCCGAGAGTCGTGATTGCCCCGCCGCCGACCGGCGAAGCAACGGCGGTGATGGTCACGCTCTCGACCGTGTCGCTGGCGGTGATCGAGCCGACGCTGCCGAGGGTGAACAGCAGCGCCGTCGGGACGGCCGCTGAGCCGAGATTGCCGGCGACCTGCAGCGTGCCGAGCGCGCCGGTCTTGGACACGGCGCCGATCGCCGTCAGGTTGGCGATGAAGTTGCCGTTGTCGGTGTTCTTCGCGCCGGTGGTGGTGATTGTGCCGAAGGCGAGGGCATAGAGCGTGCCGTCGGTGTTCGAGTCATTGAGGCTGATGGCCGAGATGGCGCCGACGACTCCGGTGGGGGCGTAGATGGCGACGTTGGTGGCGGTGCCCAGGGTCAGCGTGCCGACGTTGCCCAGCAGGCCGCCGTTGGCGATGCCGGGACCACTGGGCCGGCCGAGCGTCCAGTCGTTGGTGGTGGCAGCCGAGACCGTGCCGACGCTGCCGGCCAGGTTCCAGCTGCCGGTGAGCGCGCCGGCGATCGTGGCGGAACTCAGCGCCGTGCTGGCTGCGGTATTGGTGTTGACGAGGTTGGCGAAGAAGTTGCCGGACGTCACGACGCCAGCCTTGTTCTTGGTGCTGTTGACCGTGATGGCGCCGAAGCTGCTCGCCGTGATCGTGCCGAGTCCGCCCGCGCCGGCCTGCCCCGTGACCTGATTCGCGGTCAGCTTGGCGAGCTCCGTCCCCAGCGTGATCGTATCGCCCGCCAGGACGTTGCCGGTGATGCTGGTGAGGACGGTCGCCGAAGTGCCGGCCGTCAGCGTGCCGCCGATCCAGTTGTTGAGCGTGAGCGCCGCGAGCGGGCCGCCGACCGTGATGTTGCCGGTGAGGTTGACCGTGGGGGCGGTGATGGTCGCGGTGCCGAGGCCGTCGATGGCGATACCGAGCACGTTGGTGAAGCCGGTGCCGCTGCTGAGCGTCGTCGTGAGGGTCAACGTGGTGGCGGCGGTGGCGTTGCGCACCACCATCTCGAGTCCCTGGGCGCTGTGATTGTTGAGCTGGATCACGATCAGGCCAGAGCCGCCGGTCACCGTGACCGCATATTGATCAGTGTCGGGTTCCACGCTGGTCGGGACGGATGCGGACGTTGAGGTCGGCGTGATCGCCACGACGGTGGGGCCGTAGGTCGCGCTGACGATGTCGGTGCCGATCAGGAAGTTGCCGTTCGCGTCCGTCGGGTTGGCGAAGGTGCCGATGATGCTGCCGCCGCCGGCCACGGCGAGGATGGGGCCGGCGGTGGCGGCGCCGCCGAAGCCGGTGAGCTGCGCCGGTGCCGATGCTAATGCGATCGCTGGCGTTGGCGCCGCTGAGTGTTAGCAAGCCGTCGCTGGCGTTGCCGAGGGCGACGGCCAGGCCGCCGGGCGCCTCGAAGCTGATGGCGACGATGCTGTCGGAGCCGCCGTCGGAAACGAGGGCGTTGCCGCTGACCTTGAGCGTGCCGTCGATGTTCAATGCGTTTTGCAAGCTCGGGCTGCCGCCCGCGGCCGGCGTGCCGCGCAGCGTGACCATGCCGAGCGCCACGGCCAATGTCGCGTTGGAATCCACGGTGAAGGTCGCGTCGGTCCCGTTCACGGTGATGCTGTCAGCCTGTGAGTTCCAGGTGCCGCTGCCGTATTCCAGCCGGCCGTCGGCGGGAAGGTTGAACGTAACCGTCTGACCATTGCCCGCGTACGTCACATTGCCCAGCAAGACGATCGCGCCGCCCCCCAGTGCTGCCGAAGTGTCGAGCGTCACGCCAGTCTCGAAGGTGATCGCGCCCGTCAAGCGGATGCCGGTCGCGTCGGTGGTGGTCAGGTTCGCGCCGCCGGTGCCGACCTGGATCGCATTAGCCGACACCGTGAGCGAGCCGAGCGTCAGGGTGCCGGCCGTGCCGCTCGGCAGCGTGACGAGGCCGCCGGCGGTGAGGCTGACGTTGGCGGTGGTCGCGATGGAACCGCTCACCTCGAGATTGCCCTGGTTCACCAGCGTGACGTTGGCGACGTTGGTCAGCGCGAACAAGCCGGAACCGGTCACGTCATTGCCGGCCTGGTTCAGGGTTACGTCGATGGCGCTCGCGGGATTGGCGCTGGCGGCAGCGATGGTCACGCCGGCGTTGCCGTTGCCGGTGATCGCACCGGACGCCTGGGTAATGGCCGCAGTGGCCGTCAGCGTCAGCCCGCCGGCGCCGCAGTTGACGGGGCCAAGCGTGAGTCCGGCGGCGTCGTTATCGGTCAGGCTGACGCCCGCCGTCGCGCTCAGCGTCACGGGCTGGTCGTTGAAGTCGTTGGCCGCATTTTGCAGCGTGATGCTGCCGTGCGTCGTGGTGAAGCTGGCGCCCATCGCGTTGATCGTGCCGTTGTTGCTGCCGGACAAACCCAGGAGCTGTGAAATGTTCGCCGCGTTTAGAGGTCCTGTGGTGGCGACGCTGAGCTGGCCCGCGACGTTGCAAACGGCGAATTGCACCGACCCGGTGAGGGCGATGTCGGCGCCGGCGCCGATGCTGCTGATGGCGATCGGCCCGGCAATCTCGTTGCCGGGATTATCGAGCGTGATGGCGTTCGCCGCGCCGCTGAAGCTGGTCGAGAAGAACGCGCTGCTGCCGACGTTGAACGAGGTGCCGGGCGCCTGCGTGATGCTGCCGGCGCCGGAGTTGACGGTAAACGCTCCGGTAAGGTCGACGGTGCCCAGGGTGACGTTGTCGCTGTTGGCCAGCGTCAAGAGGCTGGCGGTGGCCGCGACCGGACCCAGTATCTGGTTGGTGGCATTGTCGAGCAGGACGGGATTGCCCGGAGCGGCGAACGTGGCGGTGCCGGCCACGACGTTGTGCAGTCCCGCCAGCGTCTGCTGCACGCTGCCGGCGCCGGTTTGGGTGATGGCGCCGCCGGCGTCGATCGTCAGCGGCCCGCTGCCGACGGCCACATTGTCGAGAATGAGCGGGCCGGTGGTCGTGACTGCCACTGGGTTTTGGCCGCTGTTGGCCAGGGCGACCTCGGCGATATTGTTGGAATTGGCGAGTTGGATGGCGAACGCGCTGGTGCTGAAGCTCGCCTCGCCGGTGACGGTCAGCGTCGTGGCGGACTGCTGCGTGATGTTGCCCCCCGCCTCGACATCGAGTGCGGCCGTGTTCAGGGTACCCAGGGCGATCGGCGCGCCGATCAGATCGAAGGTCACCGAGGTCAACGTCGCGGCGAGCCCGGTGAACGCCGGCAGCGTGGCCAGCGGATTGTCGTTCGCGAACCCGATGGTCGTCAGCCCGCCCGCTCCGGTGCCCTTGAACGCGACCGGACCGTAAAACGCATCGGCCGTGAACTGGCCCAACGTCAGCGAGATGGTGTTGCCGCCGGCCGTGAGCGTGACCGCCCCGCCGCCGGGCGCCTGGCTAATCGTCGTGTCCGAGAGGATGTTGCCGTTGGTGGACGTCAGGCTGACGGTGGCGAGCCCGAGCGTGCAGGCACCGAGCTTGATGTCGCCCTGATTGAAAAGCGACACGGTCTGCTTGTTGTCCGCCATCGGGGCGTTGAAGGCGATCGTGGAGTTGGCGCCGGTGGCGATCTGGTTGCAGGCGTTGTCCAGGATGATGCTCGAGTCGCCGACGAAGCCGCCGATGCTGAACGAGGCCGTGCCCGCGGTGACGATGGGCGCAGTCTGCGTGATGTTGCCGCCGGCGATGAGAATGATGTTGCCGGTGCTCGACGGCGCCAGCGATCCGTCGAAGTTGATCGCGGTGAAGTCGAGCGCGAGTGTCAAGCTCTTGATCGTGAAGCTGTGCAGGATCACCTTGCCGGTGCTGGCGAGCGGCGACGCGTTGCGGAAGCCGAGATCGCCGGTTGTGCCGCCGGACGCCCCGGTGATGGTCACGGTGGGCGGCGTGATGGACAGCGGCGGCGGCAACAGCAGGTTCGGCGCGCCGGCGAGATCGACGTTGGCGCCGGTGTCGCTGTCGATGTTGATGACGACCGAGCCGGTGGTAAAGATGCCGGTCGCGGCGGCGCTTTCCATGATCGTCGAGCCGGTGCCGCCGTAGCTATCGTTTAGGGTGAACGTGCCCGCTGTCCCCGACGGCGCGACCAGCGCGATGGTGCCGAGCGTGGTCGTCACGTTGGCATTGGTCAGCGTCACACTGCTGCTGCCCGTCACCGCCGCGGATATGACGCCGCTGAATAGGTTGTTGTTCGCATTGAGCGAGATGCTGCCGCCGGAGGTGAAGCTGGCCGGACCGTCCACCGTCAGGCTCGTGCCGCCCGCTTGCCCGATCGCGCCGCCCGAGGTCACCGACAGGCTGCCGGTGCCGGCCAGGCTCGAATTGCCCAGTGTCACCGGGGCCGCGACCGCGATCGTATCGCTGCCCGACGTGGTGCTGTTCAATGCTAGCATGCCAAAAACCGTCGCTGGGTTCGCTACCTGAATGCTGCCGGCGCCGAACCCATCGGTCTGCAGCGTCAGCGTGCCGGGCACGTTGACGGCGCCAAAGAGCTGGATGCTGCCCGCGAGGCTCTCCAGCGTCAGGCTGTTGCTGCCGGTGACCGTGAGGCTCGACGTCACCGGCAGGACAATGTTGTTCTCCTCGATCAGATCCAGCGTGTAGGCCAACGGCGTGGTCGGCAACTGGTACGATGCGGCCGCCCCGTCGAAAATGAGCGTCAGGTTGGCGAGGTTGGGCACGCCGCTGAGCGACACCGAATTGAGCGTGGCGAGCGGATTGGCGTCCTCCAGGCCGACCGTGGTGACGGCGCTGCCGGTGAAAGTCACGAGGCCGGTGAACAGATTTTGCATGCCAGGGGACAGGTCGATGGTGGTGCCCGTGGGGCCGGCGGTGAGGCTGACCTGGCCGGCGCCTGGGCTCTGCGTGATGGTCGCGCCCAGTTCTTCGGTGATGCCGCCGCTGCCGCCCGCAGTAATGCTGAAGGCATTGGTGCCCAGGCTGCTGCTTCCAAGTACCACAGCCTCGCTGCCGGCATATGCGACGCTGCCCATACCGGTGGCGGCGGGCGTGTTGAGCGAGACGGCGCCGGTGATGTCGTTGGGCACGACTGCCAGGCTGATGCCGCCGGCGGCGCCAGTGGCCGTGAAGGTGCCGGTGTCGGCGGTGATAACGCCCGCGGCCGTCTGGCTAATGCTGCCGCCGGCCGTCTCGCTGATCGTCGTTCCGACATTCACCGCGGCGCTCTGCCCGATGTCGGTGCCCGCCGTGGCGGTGAAGTTGCTCTGCACGCTGAGCGCGGCGCCGATGCTGATACTCGTGCCGGCCGTGGCCGTGAAGTCGCCCTCAACGTTGAGCGCGGCACTGATCGTCAGCGTGCCCCCCGCCGCCGCCGACAGGTCGTTGCTGAACGTCAGCGGGCCGTTGTCCGTGATGTCGCCGCCGACCGTCACGGCGACGTTGCCGTTGGCCGCGGGCAGGCTGCCCAGGTCGATGCTGACACCGGGGTCGTCGAACTCCAGCGTCAAATTGTTGACGGTGAAGTTGTTCAGCGTGAGCTGGCTCAGCCCCGCGCCGGGACTGGTGCTGCGATAGCCGAAGTCGCCGGTGCTGCCGGTCGGCATGTTCGTCGTCTGGCCGTTGATCTGCACCGCATACGCCGATGCGATCTGGTTGGCCACGGTGTTCAACAGCACGTCGGCAGTGGAATTGTTGTTGATGTTGACGACGATCTGCGCGGTGCCCGGCGACGGCGTGCCGGTGATGATGCCGTTGCCGGCGGGATCCTCGGTGATGTTGGTGTTGCCGACGCTGTCGTCGTTGAGCGTGAAGTTGCCGGTGCCGAGATGGATGGTGCCCAGGGTGGTGGTCGTGTTGCTGTTGTCGAGCTGAATGCTATTGTTGCCCGTGACCGACGCTGACACGTCGCCGAGGAACGAATTGAGAGTGTTGCCGATGATGACGTTGCCGGTCAAGGAGGTGAAGCTCGCGTTACCGTCCACCGACAGGGCATTCGTGTTGGACTCGGTGATATCGCCGTTGGCGGTCAGGCTCAGGTTGCCTGCAAACGTGAAAAACAGCGAGGCCGGCAAGTCATCGATGCTGATGCCGCCGGCCTGCGGGAAGTTGAGCGTCAGGCTGTTGGCGGTAAAGTTGTTGAAGGTGAGCTGTGTCGGGCTCGCTTGCGAATCGAACGTCCGTGAGCAGGAAGCTGCCCACGCCGATGTTCATGTTCGGGTTGAGGACCACGGCGGTCGTGCCGGCGAAGTCGTTGGCGGCGCCGCTGAGGTCGATGGTCCCGTTTTCGTCGCTGGTAAGGGCAAACGCAAGCGTCGCCGTGGAGCCTGCTGCGGTGGTGATGCCGCCGGCATGGGTATCCTCGGCGATCGTCGCGAAGCCGGTGAAATCGTCTTCATTGACGGTCAGGTTGCCGGTGCCGAGGTGAATCGTGCCGAGCGTGGTCGTGGCGGCGCCGTTATCGAGCTGAACGTTGCCGGCACCCTGAACCGACGCGCCAAGGTCGCCGCCGAACGCATTGCTCGTGCTGCTGAGGGTGATGTCGCCAGTCGAGGTCGTGAAGCTGGCGGCGCCACCGACGCTGATGCTGGTGCCGGCCGTCTGGGTGATCGACCCGGCGCCGGTGACGTTAAGGCCCCCGGTCAACTCGACGTCGTTGAATGCGAGCGCCCCGCCGGCGCTGATGCCGGCCGAGGTTGCGGTGGTGCCCAGCCCGAGAGTGCCGTTGATCGCCACGTCGCCGCCGAAGGAGTTGCTCCCCGCCGTGGGAATGACGCTGATCGTGCCGCCGGCATGCAGTCCCGTTTCACCGGACACCGTGACGGTGCCGGCCAGCGCGATATTCGGCGCCGTCAGGCTGAGATCGCCGGTCACGCTGATGCTGGAGCCGGTGGCGCCGACGATGTTGCCGTCGGTGGTGAAGACCGTCAGACCGGCCGCAAAGTTCGACGTGTTGTTGAAGGTGACGCCCGCCGACAACGGCTGCGTCAGGGTTACGGCGATGGGTTTGGCGTAGGTATTCGTCCCGCTATCGTTGAACGCCACCGAACCGCCGGTGGCGAGGTCGACGATCTGGATTGCGGAATCGCCATTAAGCGACAACGTGCTGGTGCCGGCGTTGAACGTCGCGCCGGTCAGGCCGGCGGCAAGCAGGTCGCTGGCCGCCGAGCCGTTTGTGGACGTCAAGTGGTATTGATTCGTGCCCGTCGCGTTGATCGTAAACGTGTCGCCGGGGTTGTCAAGCGTGACGGTGAGCACCCCGCTTGCGTCGGTCAGCGTGGTCGGATTCAATCGATCCTCGAGCAATTCCAGCACGATCGGCGTGCGACGGCGGGCCGGGCGGCGTTTGCCGCCGTGCCAGAGCTGAGTGAACCAGGACCAAACGCGAAGCTTCGGCTGGCGACGCGGCACGAGCATGCTCCATCTCCGGGACAGGGAGGCGATCGTCGGGTTGGGTAAATCACTTGGGGCAAGGCACTATTGTGGGGGCCGCCAACGGTGCCGTCAAGGATTGACACCCCTTGTATTAAAAGTCCCTTCACATTCTTTTCTTCTACAATGAACGCTTTCTTCATCGCGGTTGCCCGGATGGATGGTATACATATGCATTACGCCGCAAGAGCGATCCTCTCCCCCAATTTCGGCCCGCTGTTCGTCGGTGTCGCGGCATTGGCGGCACTCTGCACGCTGCTGCTTTCTTCGCGGCCCGTGGAGAGTATCTCACCGGGCGTGCTGGCATGGTGGATTGCGTCTGCGCCGTCAGTGTCGGGAATGTCTGGGGCTGGCGTCTTTCCGCCGCGGCGCTCGCGCGGCGCCGGGACGCGATCGAACCGGCGGTCTACCGATTCCAACGGCGACAGCTCCTGCTTGCCGCGGTTTACGTGCTTGGCTGCGCGTTTCGCTCGATGGTGCCCAGGGCGGACGTGCAGCGTTTCGGCCTGTTTGATTCGTGGGTGTCGAGCGTGATGGTGGGTCGATCCGTTGCGACGGTGGCCGAGTTGTGCTTTGTCGCGCAGTGGGCGCTGTGGCTGCAGCGCATCGCCGGCGACGCCGGAGCACGCCGTTTGGTCGTGCTCGCGTGGCTGCTGGTACCACTCATTGTCGTCGCCGAGTCGTGCTCGTGGTACGCGGTCCTGACCACCTCGTACCTCGGCAACGCGTTCGAAGAGTCCATCTGGGCCCTCGTGGCCTTGCTGGTAATCGTCAGCATACTCGCTCTGTGGTCGCGCTGTGCCGAGTATCAGCCGTTCCTGGCCGCGGCGCTGGTGCTCGGCGTCGCGTATGTCACGTACATGGCCGCCGTGGACGTGCCGATGTACGTGTCGCGCTGGCTCGCGGACGAGGCCGCGGGCCGGCAGTACCTGTCGCTAAGCCAGGGATTGTCGGACGTTGGTTCGCGTTGGATCGTCACGTTCGCCTGGGACGAGTGGCGGTCGGAGATGCCCTGGATGTCGCTCTACTTCAGCGTCGGCGTTTGGTGCAGCATCGCCATGGTTCACGCTCCTGGCTTCAATCGAAGCCGCATACGCGTTCAGAATGACGGCCTGTAGCGGGACCGCATTTACGTTCGTCACTTGCTGGGGACCGCGGCGGGCGGGTCGCAAACGGCCCCCCGCCGTTGGCTATGGTCGCTGGTCGACGGCATCCGGTGGCTCGTCTCGTTTTTTTGGGGACACCAGCCGGGCGCCCAACGCCGCCTGCCGCTGCCGGATATCGGCGAAAATCGCTTTCACGTCAAAGTTGAATCGTGCCGCGAGCTCCTCGCGTATGCGCCGAACCTCAGCAACGATGGGGTCTTCCCACATGACGTTAATCTCCCATGAGTTCCACGGGCATACAGTCAAACGCCACCGACTTGTGCCCGCGTCCGGTCAGCGCCCGTTGGCAGTGCTGTTGCCGAAACCTCTGTAAATCGTTTGTCAAAGTGGTTCAACAACATCTCGATGAAGCGGCCATGGTAAATGCCGTACACTACCCGCGAAATACTTCGAACGCGAGGAGGAACGATGTTGAACACAAGGCGATCCTCACGGACAGCGGGTCGAAGCCATGCCCTGCCCCGCCATTGATCGACTGTGTGCGTAAAATCGCCGTCCGCATCGTAAGACCGCGTCTTGATATCATCTCTGTCAATTGCCATTTTGATGGCAGCGAGCAAGCTGCTCGGATGCTCGGTCTTCACAACAATCGCCATTACTCCACCTTCCTTTCTGATTCCGCTTTCTCCTGACCTTCCGATTCTTCAAGCGGACTAGACTTGGGATCGTCAAGCAAGCCACTGTCTTTTTCCATTGAGCCACTGCCTCGACCAGTTTCCGCTTTTTCCTGACTTTCGGATTCTTCAAGTGGACTGGTCTTGGGCTCATCAAGCAAGTTCATGTCTTTTTCCGTGGAGGCGCTTTCCCGAATCTGTTTAACTTCTTCGATAGCCTGTGACTGTTCCGGCACACCGAGGTACTTTGGAGCCTCTGCAAGGAATCCTTCCTGGGTATACATCATAAACCTGTTCCCGGAGGCGGCTTCGACATCCCGTATCAACTCGAAATGGGGGCCAATGGCGCGGGCTTGATTGCCAAGCTTTGCGGTCCGCCACCAGTTCGGCTTCTCGTCTCCGGTCACGAAAATGATCGGCTGCTTTGTTGTTCCCGCGTGCTTGACGATCTGGAACCAGATTCGTCCGTCGCCGCGATGGGGGTTGCTCGCTGGCGGCGTCGGGGCCTTTCCCCCTGTGGAGACGAAGCACGGGAGACGAAGCACGGCGGCACGTTCTGATGGACGCGCTCGTCGACTTTCTTGTTCAGCGTGTCGTCGTCTGCGCCTCTGTAAGGTTCTTCGCTGGAGTCAGCGAAGAGCGCGTCGAGTTCCGGAAGTATCGGGTCATCGTGAGCCAAGAAGTTGATTTGGTTCGCCTTTTGCGATTCGGTCACGATAGCAACCTGCTCGTCCGCGCATTTTTTCAAAGCAGCGGTGATTCCGGTGATCGGAATACAAGGATGTCGAGAGAAATCCTGCTTGAACCTTTCAGGAACCTTGTTCAAGAACTGCCTTACCTGATCAAAGGCATTAACCTGCTTGGCAATTTCTTCCTCCAGGTGCTTGAAGAACTCAAAGGCGACTTGATGCGGCAGAAACAACCTCCCCTTTAACTTCTATAAGATGTTCCTGATTTGCAAACTCGTTTCTCGACTCACGCGATATAAGTTGAGCAAGACATTCGCATCGAATATGAACACGGTTTCAGCCCAGGTGCCACGCATTAAGCTTTCTCTAGTTTCGTAGCCCCAGTGAGGATTTCGGCAAGATAACCAGGGTCTACAGCGGCTCCCTTGCGTTTACGGGCCATACTTGTTTTACGTGGATTTTGCTTGAGCAAGCTTAACGCGAGCTTGCGGAATAACGACAGGTTCTCCGCCCCGTGGCGGTTCTCCACCCGGCTCGCATCCTCATGAAAGCTCACATCCAATTGCCAATGCAAGTTGTTCTCGATTCCCCAGTGGTTGCGCAGCGCCGCCGCATAACGCCGCGCGGCCATGCGCCGACTGCCAATGAAGTAAACGACCTCCGTCGTCTGCTGCCCGTTGACCGTCCGTTCGCGGCGACACATCCCCACTGTCCGCAGGTGCGGCCACGCCGCGCGATCCCGAATACCGCTGACGTCTTCGACGATCACGCAACCGCGTTCCTCGACGCGCCCGTGTCCACGCTCCGTCGTCGTACATTGCCGCACCCGGCCCGCCGGCAACGCGCCGTCGAGCGCTTTCATCACGGTTTCTTGGATGTCACTCATCAACCGTTCTTGGTTGGCTTTCACCACCAAGACGTAATCGCCACCGCGGTCCAGGATCTTCTTGGCGATGTTCTTCTGACATCCGATGGCGTCGATGGTCACCAGCGCGCCATCAAGGTCCAGCAACTGCAAGAGCTTCGGAATGGCTGTGATTTCATTGCCTTTACCCTCGACGGCGACCTGGCCCAGCGAAACCTGGGCCTGGGTGGCCCAGGCACTGACCACATGCAGGGCGCCCAGCTTCGAATTGCCCGAGCCGCGCAAAGTTTTGCCGTCAATGGCGATGTGCTCGACGCCGGATAAGCCGGCAACGTCTCGCAACCAGGCCAGGCAGCAGGCTTCCAGGACCCGTGGATTGAGGATCGCGAAGACGCGTTCAAAAGTGTCGTGCGACGGGATGCCGCCAGGCAAACGTAAGAAGCGTCGAAACCAGGTTTCGCGTTGCTGCGCAAATTGAACGATGTCGGGCCAGTCGTCGCAGTTGGCGATGACGCCGCAGAGGGCCATGACAAGCAGGTCGATGAGCAAGTGCTTGGTACGGCCGGCGACACGGGGGTCATAGATGCGCCGGAAGTGTTTCTTAATCGACGCCACGGAAGGGGTAGCAGCCATGCGTTCCTCCGGAAAGCGGGCGAATATCCAGAGAATCCTATGTCTGTACACTTGTCAACGTCAATTCCGCTGCAACAATTCGGGTGGAGTTTGACGCGTGGCCCCTGGGTTTCAGCCCAAGCCTGCTTCGTCTCGACTTCTGTCAGTCGGAAGTGCTCGGAAAAAAGTTTTCGCACACGCCGCTCCTTGTGGGCATCCCACCACATGCTGGCGTTCCAAACGCACCGAACCATGTCTGTCTTTGAGCCTACCGACGCAGCTCAGCAGCTCGGAAAACTAGGATGAAGGCTCCGGTCAGCTTCGGCCGTTGGTAACGCTTGGGCCATGACCATCATGGGCGTGGGGCTCCAGACGGCACTCAACGCCACCCAGCAACTCGTCCAAGCCAGTAACCAGTCTGCACTCGGGAAACAATTGTTGGACGTACCTGGCCTGAAGTTCCACGAGCACGATGGCGCTGAAGCCATGATCAACGGCAGGACACACGATATCGCGTGGGACGGGCACGTGATCGTGGATCCCACGTCCCTGGGCAACAATCATGAGCCACCGATGACGTGTATCAGACCAAGCATATGTGAGTGACTTCGCTGCCTTATCGCGTACCCTTTCCTCGATCGCCGGACCGGGGTCTTGAAGAACCCCGCTTTGCAACCCGGCGAGCCACCATAAGGGACCGCAGGCGTCCACTATGTGCGATGTCCAGATCTTCGCGACGTTGTGAGCCATCAACGGGTAAATCGCCGGATCGAAGTCCGCCAGCCAAGCATAGTCAGGCTGTGCAGATACATGAGAAATAAGCTCCGAGCGCAACTCGGTAAGATTAATAGAGTCGAGGGCGTCATAAGAGAACGAGCGCAGGTGGATTGCCCCATACAGTGCAGACAGGCGTTCATCGTTGCTTGCAACAAGATCCTGACTGAGCTCGCGTGCAAATCGCTCCCAAATTGCCCAAAGTCGTGCTGCACCAGAACCAACTCGGGACCTGTCGATGGGGCTACGCATGTAAAGTTCCGTAACCTCACAGCCGATTCGAACCTTTCCCAGTGCACTCTCCGCCGTAACGAAAAAATCAGGTTGTTCCCGTTCCTCGACGCGCGGGGGATGGCAGCCAAGGAGCGCGAATGCTTTCAGCAAGTGCGCTGATTCAAGGCGCTTTTTTACGCTGGGCTGGCCTAGGCAATGTGCGGCTACCTGCGACAATTGCATTCGTTCTCGCCAGATGTTCGCCATGATGGCCCCGCTTGACAGGTGAGTCGATCAATCGGCGCCCGTCTGTTTGGCGCTGCCGCCGGTTCCTAATTACCACGCGCCGGTCCCTTTAGCACGGCGCCGATTCTTTATTGCGCGAGAACGGTCCATCGCGCACAACGCAGGCTCTTGCGGTGACCAAGCCGAGCAGCAACACGGCCCCGTCAGCATCCTAATTGGACACGCATTCAGCCCGGCAGTCAAGCACGTCGATACCAGCGCGTGTCGCCCATCCGAAGTGTACAGAAATGCACGATCACATTCAACGGCACTTCAAAAGAATATGAGTGCCAGCGTACGTAAGCTGACAGCCGCGTTGACGAATCTGGCGATCGTGTCGCAATCTGGCGATCGTGTCGCAACACGGGCGCCGCCCCGAGGGGTTGCAGGGGGCAACGCCGGCGCCGGCAGATTGTAGCGGTGACACTGCTGCGAGCTTGTGAGGTGCCAGCCGGCGGAACACTCGCGTGCTGATCCGAGCGCTACCACCAAATTTCCGTCCGCAGATAGCGAATCATCCTGCCGCCGAGGTATGACGCGACCGAGCCGCGGCCGCAGTGGATGCGCGCGTAACCGGTCATGCCGCTGCGCAGGTCGGCGGCGGGTTCATCGAGGCGGCAGTAGACGGTGACCGTGCTCTGCACCTTGCCGGGAACCGCCAGCGGAGCGAGGCGCTCGACGCGCGCCGTGAAGGTGTGCAGCGGCAGGGCGCGCGGCTTGAGGTCGACCTCCTGGCTCGGCTCGACGCGACCAACGTCCTGCTCGTCGAGCGGCACCTCCAGCTCCAGACTGTCGGGGTCCTCGATCTCGCAGATCACGTCGCCTTCCTTGAGATATTGGCCGTGCTTCTCGCGCACCCGCGGTGTCACGATGACGCCGTTGACCGGGCAGGCCACTCGCAAGCGCGTCTGTAGCTTTTCAAGGAAGTGCCGTTCCTCCTGGACGCGCGCGAGGTGGGCCTTCTCGGCGTCGATCATCTCGGGACGAGTGCCGGCCTCCATCAGCGTCAGGGCGCTCTGGGCGTCGGCAAGGTCCTTGACGCGCCTGGCCAGCTCGCTTTCTTGCTCCAGCGTCCCCACGGCCGAGCGTTCGCGCTTCTGGGCCGCAGCCTGCGACAGCGCTCCCTCGGCCAGCTTGTGCGCGCTTCGCCTCCTCGTACTGGTCCAGCGGCAGGACATTCTTGCTCCAGAGCTTTTGCGATCGATCGAGGGTGCCGGCGGCGAAATCGAGCTGGGTGCGCGCCTGCGTTACCGACTCGTCGAGCCGGTGCAGCTCCTCCTTGAGCGCGATCTGCTTGCACTTCAGCTCGTGCTCGGCGCGCTCGATCCACACCCGGGCCCGCCGCACCTTCTCGCGCTGCTCGGCGACCTCCTCGGGCCGGCTGCCGGCGAGCAGGAGCTTGAGCTTGGCATCGGCCTCGCGCTCCTCGGCCTCCTTCTGCGCGATGCGGCTGGCCAGGTCGGGAATGTCGAGACAGGCGAGCAATTCGCCCGCCTTGACGCTGTTGCCCTCGTCGAAGCGGACCTCTTGAAGGAACCCCGAGACCGGCGCCGCACCTCGATGCGAATCGCGGGCCGTGCCTTGAACGTGCCGGTCACCGAGTCGTTCATCGGGATGAGCCACAGGGCCGTGGGCACGCCGGCCAGCACCAGCAGCCAGGCAGCGAGACGGAACCAGCGCGTTGTGAGCATTTTCATGATTTCTCCTTCCGACAGGCCGGTCATCAAACCCGGCATGACGATCCAGGCCAGCAGCAGTACGGGCACCAGGGCGGCCAGCCCGATGTAGTAGCGCAGCAGATGGAACAGGCCGAAAAACAACAGGCTCAGGTAGAACGTCGAGAACAGCCAGCTCGCCGTGCCGAACCACAGCAGGGTGCGGCCGCGCGGATCGGCGCGGGGCGAGCGGCGCCCCAGAGCAGCCAGCGCAGGTGGGCGGCGACATGGGCCAGCGAACGCATGCGCAGGTTGGGGATCCCCAGCAGGTCGCTGGCGATGTAGTAGCCGTCAAGCCGGACGAGCGGATTGAGGTTGAGCAGGACGCGGCCGCCGCAGATCGACATCACCAGCCAGGTGATGCGATACGGCAGCGAGTGGGGCAAGAGCAGCCGCCAGACGAGCACGGCCAATGCCCAGGCGCAGAGGTCGCAGTAGCCGCCGGCGAGCGTGACCCAGATGCGGCGGGAGCGTTCGCGGATGAGCCAGGCGTCGGAGACGTTGCAGTAGAAGCACGGCATGAAGAACATGAGCAGGAAGCCCACCTCGTGGACTTCGCCGCCATAGTGCTTGCAGGTCAGGCCGTGCGCGAACTCGTGGGCGGTGGTGAACAGGAACAGGATCACCCACGCGAGCGCGACGGTTTCCCAGCGCACCGCCTCGGGCAAATACTCGCGGTACTCGGTCCAGTGCTGCCACAGGAGGAAGCCGGCCAGCACGATAACGGCGAGCGAGCCCCACACGAAAGCGGCAGTCCAGATGAAGGCGATCTTCGGTGCCAGCCAGGTGAAGAGCCGATCGGGATCGAAGACGCTGCGGCGGAAGTAGAGCACTCTGGCCGCGAGCCGTAGCGGGGAGACGCCGCGCTGCGGAGTAGCGGCGGGCGGCGAGGGCATGTCGGGAGCGGCGGCGGGCGTCGGCGCCAGCGCGGTGTCCGGCTGCAGCAGGTTTTGCGCGAACGCGACCTCGAGGAACTGGTCGAGATCCTCGGCGGCCAGCGACTCGCCGAATTCCTGCTGGAATGCCGCGCAAATGGCGTCGGCCGTCTGTCGGCCGTCGAGCTGCGCCAGGAGGAACGCCTCGGCCCGCGGCAGGCTGAAATAAGCACCGGTGCGCGGATCCTTGACGACGTGCTGGCCGTCGTTGCCCAGCGGCTTCATCAGCAGATCAGACCGCCGGGCCGGCGGGATCTTGGTGGCGATCATGGTGCAGTGTTCCGTCGTGGGCGACGCTGCCAGCGGCGCCTGTGCTTCTGGCGACGCTGGCAGCGTCGCCTACGATACGCCAATCCCCTCCACCCCGTGCAGCCGGCCGAACGCTCGGCCAAACGCGTCAACGGCCTCGTCGATGGTCGCGCCGTCGTGGGTCGCGGAAATCCAGCCGTGAACCGGGTGCATGTCCACGCCTTCGACCAGCAGCGCCCGCCGCAGGAGGGCGTAGTGGGCCGGTCGATCGCGGGGCAGTTGGGCGACCGCGCCGAGGGGCCGAGCGGCACGCCGGCCCGGCGCGCCCGATCAGCAGGTGATAGATCGACGTGCCGTTAGTATACGCGAACACGTCGACGCCGTGGCGCTCGGCCTCACGATTGATGCCGGCAGCGAGGCGTTCGGCGGCCCGGCGCGCCGTTTCCTGGGCGACGCCGTCGGCGATGTGTTCGAGCATCGCAAGGCCGGCAGCGGCGGACAGCGGGTTGGCGTTGAAGGTGCCGGTGTGCGGCACTCGCGCCGGCCGGCCCGACACGCGCGTGCCCGCGCCGAGCACGGCCATGATGTCGACGCGGCCGGCGACGGCACCGCCCGGCAGGCCCCCGCAGAGGACCTTGGCGAGCGTGGTCAGGTCGGGCACGACGCCGCTGACCTGCTGGACGCCGCCGACGCTGTGCCGAAAACTGCTGACGGCCTCGTCGAAGATGAGCACGGCGTGGTGCTTGGTGGCGGCCGCGCATAGCGCCTCCAAGAACTCCTTACTCCACGGCAGGCCGCCCGAGCTCCCGCCGCCCGGCTTGAGAATCACTGCGGCGACGTTGCCTCGGGCCAGGCGCCGGATGGCCGGGCCGGGGTCGATTGGGTCGGCGTAGTGCACCTGGGCGACGGCGCCGGCGTTGAAGCCGGCTTGCTGGGTCGGATAGCAGTGTGCCATTGCCTCATCGTGCCAGCCGTGGTAATGGCCGTCGACCTTGATCACGACCGGCCGGCCGTTGTAGGCGCGGGCAATGCGCAGGGCCAGTGCGGTCGCTTCGGTGCCCGAGGCGGTGAAGCGCACCCGGCGGGCGGACGGCACCAGGTCGCGCACCAGCTCGGCCCAGCGCACCTCCAGCTCATGGCACGCGCCGTAATGCGTGCCCAGCTCTACCTGCCGGCGAACCGCTTCGACCACCGGCGGGAAACCGTGGCCCATCAAGAGGCGCCATGGCCCATCCACAGGTCGATTAGCGGCTGACCGGCAACGTCCCATTTGCGCGGTCCCAGGGCCCGGCTGACGTAGACGTCGAACGGCTCCAAGCCGCGCCGGTCATCGGTGGCCGATCCGGCGCTGGCCCACCGCGATCGGTACGCCAACGGACGGGACGCGGCGAACTTCGTCTCATAGGCGCGAGTGGTTTCCGGGTGCAGATCGTTCGCCGCGTGTCCGGCGCCGGGGCGGTCGAGGCCGCCGGGGCGATCCGGGCTGCGGATGACGATCGCGCGGCTCTCTTCTTCGCTCAAGAGGTAAGCGAAGTACGGCTGGTTTTCCTGCAGACAGCGGGCCGCTCGGTGATTGCCGTCGATCAGCAGGTGCGCCTGCACCTCGTCGCCGTCGGCGGTGCGATAGAAAATGTGCGCGATGATGCCGGGATACGCGGTGTTGACGTGCAGGACGTGCTCCGCGTCGATCTCGCTGTAGTGGACGCTGGCGCGGACACTCTCGTCATCGAGCTCGACCGGCTCGCGACCGTCCTGGACCAGCGCGCGCGTGGTCCACGTCGAACTCGTAGGCGCGATCGAGGTAATGATAGACTTCCCTGCCGCGGTTGCAGCGGCGGCATTCCTTGACCGCAGCCGTCTCGGTCGGGGCCATGCGGCTCTCCGGGGATGGATGGTTCCGATCCGGCGATGCTGGTTGAAGCGTACCTTGCCGATGGCAGGGTCGTCAAATACGAAATGGGCGCTTTGCGCCTGCGCCGATAAAGAACTTGGCAATCGTGAGCTAGGCTTGCGAAGCGAATTGGCCTCTTCAGCACTCAAGCTCATCGTTGCGAGTCTGCCATGTCCACGACGCCGGACGTTCCCCAGGACGATACCAGCTGCTGTGTGTGCCGAGCCCGCGGCCCCCGGACGTTCAGCTACATGGACGGCCTGTACCTGTTCGATGTGGACCGGGCCCTCGAGCTGGTCCAGGACGGCCGGGAGCCGGTCGAGCTGGAGCCCGACGACGTCCGCTTCAGCGTCCGGACCTATCCGCTGCACAAGGACCACGTGCGGCACGTGGACGCACGCCGCCCGGGCATCCTCGCGCACGTCTGGTACACCACCGACGAGGGGACGACGGTCCACGGCCACCGGTTGATCGACGGCCACCACCGCGCCGCCCGCTGCCTGGCCGAGGACGCGCCGTTCTTCGCCTACCTGCTCAGCGAGGAGGAGAGTCGGACGGTGCTGCGCTGCGGCCCGGATCAGGTTCGGCTGCCCGCCGCGGGGGAGCCGGTCAATGCCCACGACCATAACCGCCGGGCCTGGAACAACCTCGTGGCCCGGAAGCAGCGCTTCACGCGGACGGCGACCGACGAGGAAATCGCGCGGCGCCCGCCCGACCCGTGGCTGTCGGACGGCGTCGCGGGCAAGAGGATGCTGCTGCTGGCCGCCGCCGGCGGCTTCCTGAGCGTGGTGCGCGCGACGGCCGGGGCGGTCGTCACCGTCGTCGATCTCAGCGACGACATGCTGGCACTCGACCAGGCCCAGGCCGCCGAGCGCGGTCTGCAGGTGCGCACGGTTCAGGCCTCCATGGACGACCTGTCGATGTTGGAGGCAGCGAGCTTCGACATCGTCGAGCAGCCGGTCAGCACGTGCTACGTGCCGGATGTGGCCGCAGTGTATCGCCAGGTGGCGCGCGTGCTGGTGCCCAGGGGCCTGTACATCAGCCACCACAAGCAGCCGACCAGTCTGCAGTGCGGCGTCCGGCCCACGGCCGGCGGCTACGAGTTGACCGAGCCGTATTACCGCTCGGGGCCGTTGCCGGCGGTGCTGGGCAGCCGGCACCGCGAGCCGGGGACGCTGGAGTTCCTGCACCGCTGGGAACAGCTGGTCGGCGGCTTGTGCCGCAGCGGCTTCGTCATCGAAGACCTGTACGAGGCGCAGCGCGGCAAGACTGACGCCTTGCCCGGCAGCTTTGAGCACCGCTGCCTGTTCGTGGCGCCCTACGTGGCGATCAAGGCGCGACGCCTCCCTTGACGGCGCCGCCGTCGGCGGTGGTGGTGCGCTAGAAGTCGTGGCGAGCGTCGAGGCGTAAGCCCGATGTGTGTCAATACGTTCACGTCGGGCCCCGACGCTCGCCGCAGTACCTGTGCTTCGCCTCAGCTTGGAACTTAATGGTGATGGCTGCCGCCAGGGGGCGGGGGTGGCGCGTGGCTGCGGCCAGGGGGCGGGGGCGGCGCGTGGCTGCCGCCAGGGGGCGGGGGCGGCGCGTGGCTGCCGCCAGGGGGCGGGGGCGGCGCGTGGCTGCCGCCAGGGGGCGGGGGCGGCGCGTGGCTGCCGCCGTTATGGCTGCCGCCAGGCCCCCGCGCCGGGCTGCCGCCCTTGCATGCCGAGGAGAACTGGCTGGGCGCGATGCGTTCCTCAAGGCGCACGATCCTGAACGTGCTTTCGACTCCATAAGCCAACCCTTTCGTAGAGAGAAGAAGGACTGGGGTTACCACTCGTCCAGGCAACACGCCTAGGATGAGGGTAACCCCCGTTGACGCCGGCGTCGTGTCACGACCATTCATAGGCAACTTGCGAAAATAGGCAAGCTGCTCAAACAACGCAAGCGCGAAAATCTTCACTCTTTCGGGTTGGCGTCTTCCGTGATAAAAGCGAATTCGCCGTTGCCATCGCTCGCTCGTTCTGGACGGGCCGACGAGCCGAGCGCGCGACTTAGCACCACGGAATGAAGCCCCCACAGGGCGGCGGCGGGCCGAAGTGACTGCCGCCACAGGGCGGCGGCGGCGGGCCGAAGTGGCTGCCGCCACAGGGCGGCGGCGGCGGGCCGAAGTGACTGCCGCCACAGGGCGGCGGCGGCGGGCCGAAGTGGCTGCCGCCACAGGGCGGCGGCGCGTGGCTGCCGCCACAGGGCGGCGGCGGCGCGTGGCTGCCGCCACAGGGCGGCGGCGGCGCGTGGCTGCCGCCACAGGGCGGCGGCGGCGCGTGGCTGCCGCCGTGATGGCTGCCGCCGTGATGGCTGCCACCACCGCTGCCGCCGCGGCAACCACACATTGCGCTGGGAGCGATACGCTCTTCGAGACGAACGATCCGGAAACGAGCCATGACTCTGTCCCTTTCAAGAGGTTGACAATGGGGTTCACCATTCTTCCAGGCACGTGCTCAGGATGATGGCATTCCCCCCTTAACGCACGCCTCGTGCCAGCGAGTGAGGATGATTTTTTTTGCGCGATGAGCGGAATCTTCTCGTCCCACAAGAGAGGAATTGATGCAATATGCAGAAAAACCACATACGATGTGCGCTTCCGCGGGCGTACAGCGCCAGTTTACAGCGCAAGCCCGCTTAACAGGCTGTGCAGGCCTCGACCCCTTCGCAAAAAAACGGGCGAGAACCCCATCGATCGGAGTTCCCACCCAGTGAACCAAGGTACGCGAAATAGCCTAGAAGCAGCGGCCGCCGAAGCCAAAGCCGAACCCGCCACGGAAGCCGCTGCCGCCACGGAAGCCACTGCCGCCCCTACTGAAGAACGACGAGCTCGGAGCGATCCGCTCCTCGAGCCGTACGATCTTGAAACGAGTCTTTTGCGTCGTCTTCTCCATCTTGAACCACCCTTGCAGAAAAAAGGAAAACGGGCTGCCGTTCGCACCGGGCAACGTGCGCGGACGACGGCAGTTCCCCTAAGGCACCTGATCGCATAGCCACTACCGAGAAGGCGGCGGAAGGGGTCTCGGTCACCATCGCCCTGGGGGGAACCGACTCGGCCGCCCATGCGCTGATTTTGGCGCCGCAAATCTGCCGTCCGGCATCACCATCAACCCGACCACCGGCGTGATCTTCGGCACGCTTGCCGCCGGGGACAGCGCTGCCAGTCCGTATACGGTGGCTACCAGCGCCACCGACAGTGTTAACACCAGCGTCGGCGTCAGCGGAACATTCCAGTGGAACGTCGACTCATGCGTGACCCTGTCCAATCCGGGTTCGCAATCGAACGCGGACGGCGACACGGTCTACCTGCCGTTGACGGCGACCGATTCGGCAGGCAACGCTCTGACCTACACCGCAACGAGCTTGCCGAGCGGCCTGAGCATTAGCTCCACGACCGGCGTCATCTCGGGTACCGTCTCAAGCCTGGCGAGTTACCTCAGTCCGTATTCCGTGACCGTGACGGCGACGGACAGCGTTGACACCGGCGCAGGCGCCAGCTACACTTGCGTTTGGACCGTGGCGGCCAGCGGCACGCTCACCGTCAGCATGACGAGCCCCGGCAACCAGACGAGCGTCGAGGGCGGCACCGTGAGCTTGAGCCTATCGGCAACTGACTCCGCGAGCCACGCGCTCGTCTATGCCGCGACGAATCTGCCGCCGGGCCTCGTCATTGATGCGGCGACGGGCGTGATCTCTGGAACCGTTGACGCCCAGGACAGCGCTAATAGCCCCTATTCCGTGACGCTGACGGCGACGGACAGCGTCAACGTCAGCGTCGGTGCCGCCCACACCGTGCAGTGGACAGTCCACCCCGATGTGACGCTGGCCAATCCGGGATCGCAGTCCACTGCCGACGGCGACACGGTGTACCGGCCGCTCGCCGCCACCGATTCGGCTGGTAATCCGCTGACTTGTTCGGCGAGCAATCTGCCCGGCGGCCTGACCGTGAACTCGACGACCGGCGCCATCTCGGGCACCATCTCCTCGATGGCTAGCTTCTCCAGCCCGTACAGTGCCACCGTGACCGCGACCGATTCCGTCGACAAACGTTCCTCGACGCCGCACCTGGTTCTACTTTGCCGTGGTATGCCACCATTGTGCCGGGGCCCGGCTCTCTCGCTCTGGGGGGAACGGCTCATGACCCCACATTCTTCACCGCCATGCCAGGACCAGGCGGGCCTAACGTGACAACCATTGGATCACGGGATACGCCAATGAACGGCGTTCCTGTCAGATATCAGATGGGTGCAGTCCCTACGCGGCTCCAACGCCGGAAGCTGTTGGGGGCCGACTGATGAATGTCGCGGGACGGCAAAATAGCTTCCGCCAGAGCGCCACTGCGCCGTGATGACGTAACGTGCGCGTTGGTGAGAGCCGTCCCGTTCGGTAGGCGGCAATATTTAGGCGAGGTTTGGGCACGCGGTTCTCGGATTCTCTTATGCGGCGGTTTGCCCACGACGAAGTAGATGGGTGACCAATGTATATGATGGTGCTATTAGCCAATTTTTGGGTCGGTGGCTCGCCGGCCTGGTCCCCAATGGTGGTCCTTGATTCTGGGAGGGTGACGCGCAGATGCTGGGTTGGCGACGGAGTTGCCGACCTGGTTTTTGACAAGAGCATGGCCCTCGTCGAGAAGCAATGGCACGAGGACGGTGTTTCCAGCCCGACAAACGCGAAGTTTGCACGCGTTCACGCCGAAATGCGCCGGAGTGAGGTAAGGGAGATTTTTGGGAGACCACCGGATCGAGTCTTCGAATTATCTACCGACGACGCCAACGAAACCTACGTTGATTTCGATGGCGAAGCCGCCGTTTATTACAATTCCGGGCGCGTCAACCGAACGCTTTGGTTTGTGTTACGTGAACCCGTGATCCTCTACGACCGTAGCCTTCCCGCTCGCCTATAGTTGGGCACCATGCGGGCGAGAACTTCCCGAAAGAAATCCAGCAGCTGGTCTTGCGTCGTCTGCTTTTCGATGATCCCAAGGGCCTGCGCGATCGCCTCGAAAGTGGACATGCGGTCCGAAATGACATTGCGGCGCAAGGAATGGTGGTCGAGCGTTGACCCCGCCAGCCGCACGGGATGGGCCTGGCTGAGCATCGGCACGCGGCGCATCATGTTCTTCGCCTGTTTCCAATTCCCATCGGGAACCAGCAGGGTCAAGGGCCGTGGGAGCGCGGCGATGTGCCCGGGCGTCAAGAGATCAGCGCCCCTGCCAGGGTAGAGCACCAGGGTCGACGGCGAAGCGGCGTCGATGCCCGCGCTGCTCACCGTTTGATGCGGCAATCCGTGGAACCGCACCTTGCTGTCCTTGGTTGCCAGGCGTGCCAGGTAGCCGGTATTGGACGATCGTCGCCATTCCTTCCCATGAATGACGACGATCAGGCGGGTTGCGACGTCCAGCCGCGGCGCCGGCACAGACGCACACGTGCGGGCGCAGGCGACACGTGGTGCAGCATAGGGATGTTGTGATATCGCTCGGCATGGTTCCGTCCGTAGTGGGCAGACGCGATCTCGCCTGACTCGTCAATCGCGCGGCTTCTTGTCGAGCTTTTCGACAAGCCGGCGCAGCGACTGCAGCTCCTTCTCGACTTGCTCCATGCGCTGCTCCAATCGCGCCAGCTGCGCGGCGACGGCGCCTTGCGTCGCTGATGCGTCCGCAATCGGGTCGTAGCGCGTTACCGACACCACGGGAGTCTTGAGGATCGCCGACAGGTGTTCGGCGATTACCTTCTCGGCAGCTTCGAGCGTTCGGCCCTTGATTTCGACGCGGCCATAGCCCGGTCCCAGCGCAACCTTGCCGCTGGCCTCCACCACGACAATACCGTGAATGGGCAGGTCGGGAAGCGTGCCGGGCACCCGGATTCGCAAACGGTCGCCCGCTTCGATGCGGTCGGATGATTCCGGCTGGGTCTGGGCAACCGCCTTGGGATTCGCCGGCTTCTCTTTGACCGTCGATTGCTTGCTCGCCGGCGGTTGCGCCGGCGCGGCCGGTTCCAGACCCAGAACGGCGAGGCCGAGCACCAGTGCGGCACAGACTTTCAGCTTGCACGGAAACATGGCTGGATCACTCCATGGACAACGGTTACCATCGCCTGGGATAGGATATGCCGAAATGCTCCGGTTTCCGATGCGCCGTCACACCCGACGGCAAGACCGTGGTCGCGGTCGAGAATGGCGACGCCGTCCGCGTGTGGGACCTCCACTCGGGAAAGGAACGCCGGCTGTTGAAGCGAGGCAACGGTTTCGCCCTCGCGCTTGCGCCGGACGCGAAAACCCTGCTCGGCGGCAAGGGTGTCGCCCTTTTAGACATCGACACCGGCGAGAACACCCGTACGCTTGGGGCCGGCAGGATTGACGCCCGTCCCGATACCGTTTCAAATTCTCTTCCATCTTCGGCGATTGCCGAACGCGGCTTTTTCGCGCCGCTTGCGCACCTTTTTCGCATCCTGTCCTTGACTAACCATGGGGGGACCCTGCACAATAGCAGGTATGGATTCGGAGCCGACGTGCCAGCAAGGTGCGGCTGGTAGCAATTCTGGGCTCGGGGAATCCAGGGGAAGATTGGTGCCAGGCGACCGGCTCTCTCCCTGAGGAGCAGAGGGCCATCCTTTCACGGCGCAGGGAGTAATCTCATGTCGCGAGCATCATACAGACTTGGGCTGGTCGCAAACTTGGCTGTTGCGCTCACGCTGGTGAACGCATCGTCATCATTCGCCCAATTCATCATTGGCGGTGGCGGTATCGGTGGTGGCATCGGCGGCAACTTCGGTGGCGGCATCGGCGGCAACTTCGGTGGCGGCATCGGCGGCAACTTCGGTGGCGGCATCGGCGGCAACTTCGGTGGCGGCATCGGCGGCAACTTCGGTGGCGGCATCGGCGGGCTCGGTGGCGGGATTGGCGGCCTGGGCGGCGGATTCGGCGGGCTCGGTGGCGGGATTGGGGGCCTGGGCGGCGGATTCGGCGGCATCGGCGGGCTCGGTGGCGGGATTGGCGGCTTGGGCGGCGGCATCGGTGGTTTCGGCGGCCTTGGCGGCGGCATCGGCGGCCTGGGCGGCCTGGGCGGTGGGATCGGCGGCCTGGGCGGTGGGATCGGCGGCCTGGGCGGTGGGATCGGCGGCCTGGGTGGCGGCATCGGCGGCCTTGGCGGCGGCATCGGCGGGCTGGGCGGTGGACTCGGCGGTGGGCTGGGCGGTGGACTCGGCGGTGGTTTCGGCGGCCTGGGTGGTGGGCTGGGCGGTGGCGGTTTCGGTAGCGGCGCCTTGGGCGTCCTCGGCGGAATTGGCGGAATTGGCGGTGGATTCCAGGGCCTGCCGCTGACCGGTTCGGTTGCGCCGACTTCCCACCTGCTCATCCAGCGGCGCCCGGTGAACCCGCCCCTCGATAATTCCGGCCAGGGGCTCTCAACTATCGGTATCGGCGGTGTTGCCGGCATCCTTGGCATCGGCGGCGGCAGCGGCGGTTTCGCTGGCGGCGGCCTGGGTGGCTTTCAGGGCGGCTTTGGCGGCGGACTCGGCGGCGGCGGTCTGGGCGGCGGCGGCCTGGGCGGCGGCGGCCTGGGTGGCTTTCAGGGCGGCTTCGGCGGCGGTCTGGGCGGCGGTGGCCTGGGTGGCTTTCAGGGCGGCTTCGGCGGCGGCCTGGGTGGCGGCGGCCTGGGTGGCTTTCAGGGCGGCTTCGGCGGCGGTCTGGGCGGCGGCGGCCTGGGTGGCGGCGGCCTGGGTGGCTTTCAGGGCGGCTTCGGCGGCGGCCTGGGCGGCGGCCTGGGTGGCTTTCAGGGCGGCTTCGGCGGCGGCCTGGGCGGCGGCGGCCTGGGTGGCTTTCAGGGTGGCTTCGGCGGCGGCATCGGTGGCTTTCAGGGCGGCTTTGGCGGCGGCATCGGTGGCTTCCAGGGCGGCGGCTTTGGCGGCGGCATCGGTGGCTTCCAGGGCGGCTTTGGCGGCGGACTAGGCGGCTTCGGCGGCAACTTCGGTGGCGGCATCGGCGGTCTGGGCGGATTCGGCGGGGGCGGTGGCAAGTTCGGCTTGTGTGGCGCCCTCGGCACGCGACCCGAAACACGCTATGGGCTGTAATCGCATCCGCGCACACCTGCGCGTATCAACCCCGTTTTCGTCACGAGGCTGACTCTTTGCTGAAAGAGTCAGCCGCCTTTGTTTCCGCTGGCCATTTCCAATACGCGGCGGGACGATTGCCCGTCCCGGCACTGTTGCACCTTCTTTTCACGTTTTTCCCCATCGTCCGCATTTCCGAACGCGCCTTTCTTGCATCGTTTCCTTGACTAAAACCGGTGGGAGCCTCCACAATTACAGGTGTGGATTCGGAGTCGACGTGCCAGCAAGGTGCGGCTGGCAGCGTTTCTTGGCTCGCGAAATGCCGGGGAAGATTGGTGCCAGGCGAACGGGCTCTCTCCCTGACGAGTAGAGGCCCCTTTCAAGTCAAGCAACAGGGGTATTTTCATGACTCGTATATCACGCAGACTCAGGCTGGCCGCCATCTTGTCCATTGCGCTGATGCTAGTAAATGCGTCGTCATCGTTCGCCCAATTCGTGCTTGGCGGCGGCGGCATCGGCGGCTTTAACGGCATCGGCGGCTTTAACGGCATCGGCGGCTTCAATGGTATCGGCGGCTTCAACGGTATCGGCGGCTTCAACGGCGTCGGCGGGTTCAACGGCCTGGGCGGCGGCATCGGCGGGTTCAACGGCGTCGGCGGTTTCAACGGTCTGGGCGGCGGCATCGGCGGGCTCGGTGGCTTCAACGGCCTCGGCGGCGGCATCGGCGGGCTCGGTGGCTTCAACGGCCTCGGCGGCGGCATCGGCGGGCTCGGTGGCTTCAACGGTCTGGGCGGCGGCATTGGCGGACTCGGCGGCTTCAACGGCCTCGGCGGCGGCATTGGCGGATTCGGCGGCTTCAACGGCCTCGGCGGCGGCATTGGCGGACTCGGCGGCGGCATTGGCGGACTCGGCGGCTTCAACGGCCTCGGCGGCGGCATTGGCGGACTCGGCGGCGGCATTGGCGGACTCGGCGGCGGCATTGGCGGACTCGGCGGCTTCAACGGCGCCGGCATTAGCGGGTTCGCCGGATTCGCCGGACTCACGGGTTTCAATCAAAACGGGTCCACCAACACCAGCGGCATGCCGCGCACCGGCGCTGTCGCACCAACCCGCCACCTGCTGATCACGCGACGCCCCGTTAATCCGCCCGTTGCTAATTCCGGTGCTGGCTTGTCGTCGAGCGGAATTGGCGGCGGCGCGGGCATTCTTGGGATCGGCGGCGGCTTCGGTGGACTGGGCGGCGGCTTCGGTGGGGGAATCGGCGGTTTCGGTGGGGGACTCGGCGGTTTCAACGGCCTGGGCGGCGGCATTGGCGGACTCGGCGGTTTCAACGGCTTCGGCGGCGGCATTGGCGGACTCGGCGGTTTCAACGGCTTCGGCGGCGGCATTGGCGGACTCGGCGGTTTCAACGGCCTGGGCGGCGGTATTGGCGGAATCGGTGGGTTCAACGGCCTGGGCGGCGGTATTGGCGGAATCGGTGGGTTCAACGGCTTCGGCGGCGGTATTGGCGGAATCGGCGGGTTCAACGGCTTCGGCGGCGGCGTTGGCGGACTCGGCGGGTTCAACGGCTTCGGCGGCGGCGTTGGCGGACTCGGCGGCTTCAACGGTCTGGGCGGCGGTATTGGCGGAATCGGTGGCTTCAACGGTCTGGGCGGCGGTATTGGCGGAATCGGTGGCTTCAACGGCTTCGGCGGCGGAATCGGTGGTTTCAACGGCTTCGGCGGCGGAATCGGTGGCTTCAACGGCTTCGGCGGCGGAATCGGTGGTTTCAACGGCTTCGGCGGCGGCGGCTTTGGCGGCGGCAAGTTCGGATTCTGCGGCGCCCTCGGCACGCGACCCGAAACTCGCTACGGGCTGTAAGCGATCCACACGCGCATCAACGCCGCTTTCCTCAGGAGGCTGACTCTTCCCGGAAAGAGTCAGCCTCCTTTGTCTCCAAGCGGCGTTTCCAATAAAAACTCCTCAACATCGGGCCATGACGGCCGGCCCGTCATCCTGCACATGGAGTCGTGTCCTTGTCGTACGTTTTGAACACGCCCGCGGACCGGCAGGCGATGCTGCAAGCGATCGGCGCTGCCTCGCCGGAAGAACTCTTCCACGCGATTCCCGAGCACCTGCGGCTGCAGCGGCTCCTCGACGTGCCCGCCGCCCTGACCGAGATGGAGTTGGAGCAGCACCTGGCCGCACTGGCGGCACGCAACGCCGGCGCGGACCGGGCTGTCTGCTTTCTCGGCGGCGGCAGCTACGACCATTTCATCCCCGCGGTGGTCGACGCGGTCGCCGGCGCGCAGCGAATACTACACGGCCTACACGCCGTACCAGGCCGAGGCCAGCCAGGGGAGCTTGCAGGCGTTCTTCGAGTATCAGACGCTCATCTGCCAGCTCACCGGGCTGGACGTCGCCAACGCCAGCCTCTACGAAGGCGGCAGCGCCGTTGCCGAGGCCGTGCTCATGGCGCTGATCGATCAACCCGGAGCGCGCGCAAGGTGCTCGTCGCCGAGAGCGTCCACCCGGAATACCGGCAAGCGCTGGCGACCTACCTGGCCAACCTGCGAGTGCGCATCCGAGACGCTGCCGGCGCCGGACGGCTTACCTCGATCCCGACGACGTGCACAAGGCGGTCGACGACCAGACGCTGTGCGTCATCGTGCAGCATCCGAATTTCTTCGGCTGCCTGGAAGAAGTCGAGGCGCTGATCGGCCGGCTGTGCCACGCGCGCGGGGCGCTGTTCGTCGTCAGCTTCGACCCGATCAGCCTGGGCCTGCTGAAGCGGCCGGGGCAGTACGGTGCCGACATCGCCGTGGCCGAGGGACAGTGCCTGGGCAACCCGATGGCTTACGGCGGGCCGTACCTCGGCATCATGGCGTGTCGCGAACGAGTTCCTGCGCAAGATTCCCGGCCGGCTCGTCGGCCAAACGGTCGACCGCAACGGCAAGCGCTGCTGGGTGCTGACGCTGCAGACGCGCGAGCAGCACATCCGCCGCGAAAAGGCGACGAGCAACATCTGCACCAACCAGGGCCTGTTCGCCCTGCAGGCCGCCGTCTACCTCGCGGCGCTCGGCCCGCAGGGACTTCGTGAAACCGCCGAGCTGTGCCTGCGAAGGCGCATTACGCTCGCCGATCGTCTCGCCGAGATTGATGGTGTGTCGCTGAAGTTCAAACGGCCGTTCTTCAAGGAATTCACCGTCGCGGTGAAGACGGACGCGGCCGAGGCTGCGGCGGCGGCTGCTGAAGGCGGGCTATCACGCGGGGTTGCCGCTCGGGCGGTGGTATCCGGCGATGAAGAATTGCATCAGCGTTGCGGTGACGGAGAAGCGGACGCGCGGCGAGATTGACGGACTGGTGGGGGCGTTTAGGGCGTGCGTTGCCAGGGATGCTGGCATTAAAGGAGCCTTTCATGAAGTATAAGATTGCGATGCATCACACCGACGAGGGAATCAGCGTTGCTGTGCCAGCGCTTCCAGGTTGCTGGTCCGAAGGGGATACCGAGGAAGAAGCGCTGACGAACATCAAGGATGCGATACGGGAGTACCTCGACGCTCTTGAAGACCGTTTCGAGGGAGCGGAAGTTCGCGAAGTTGAGGTTTAGGTGCAAGCGTGCCACGGATTGCCGGCATCAACCATCTGCAAGCGGTGCGTGCCCTGGAAAAGGCAGGATTTCAAATTATCCGCCAAGGCAAGCACGTCGTGATGAGCAACGGCAGTCGTCAGATTACCATACCGCGGCACAATCCGATCCAGGCCTTCACCATGGGCGGAATTGTCCAAGACGCGGGCCTGACACCCGAGGAGTTTCGCAAACTTTTGTAGAATTGCAGGTCCAAGCCCGATGCTACAGACGAACCAATCGACCGAGCTGCTGTTCGAGATCAGCCACCCCGGCCGGCGCACGCATCGGCTGCCGGCGTGCGACGTGCCGGTCGCAGGACGTCGGCGAGCTGCTGCCGGCCGGCGCCCTGGCCGACGCGCCGCCGCCCTTGCCGGAGGTCGGCGAGATCGACCTGGTGCGCCACTTCGTCAACCTGTCGAAGCGGAACATGTCGATCGACACGCAATTTCTATCCGCTCGGGTCGTGTACGATGAAGTACAACCCCAAGCGGCACGAACGGCTCGCGGCCCTGCCCGGCATGGCCAACCTGCACCCGCTGCAGGACGACGCCTCGTGCCAGGGCATGCTGGAATTGCTCTGGCAGATGCAGCAACATCCTGGCCGAGATCGCCGGCCTCGACGCGCGTTGTCGCTGCAGCCGGCCGCCGGGGCCCAGGGCGAATTGACTGCGCTGCTCGTGGCCGCCGCGTACTTCCGCGACAAGGGCGAGAAGCGCACGCGCGTCCTGATCCCCGACAGCGCCCACGGCACCAACCCGGCCAGCGCCGCCATCGCCGGCTTCGATGCCGTCAGCATCAAGAGCAACGCCCGCGGCCTGGTCGATCTCGACGACCTGCGAGGCCAAGCTCGACGACCGCACTGCCGTGTTCATGATCACCAACCCGAACACGCTCGGCCTGTTCGACGACCAGATCGCCGACCATCACCGAGCTGGTGCACGGCCAGGGGGCGCTGGTCTACCTCGACGGCGCCAACATGAACGCCATCCTCGGCATCACCCGGCCCGGCGATTTCGGCGTCGACATGATGCACTACAACGTCCACAAGACCTTCACCGGCCCGCACGGCGCCGGCGGTCCGGGCTCCGGGCCGATCGCCGTCCGCGGCGCCGCTGGCCGCCGTTCCTGCCGGCGCCGCTGGTCGTCAAGGACGGCGAGCGCTTCCGGCTCGATTACGACCGGCCGAAGTCGATCGGCCGGGTGCGCAGCTTCTTCGGCAACGTCGGCATCCTGGTGCGCGGCTACTGCTACATCCGCACGCTGGGGCCGGACGGGCTGCGCGAGGTCAGCGAGAACGCGGTGCTCAACGCCAATTACCTGCTCGGCCGGGTCAAGGCGGGCTTACGAAGTGCCGCTACGGCGACCGCTGCATGCACGAGTTCGTCGCCAGCGCCCGCGCGCTTGCGGCGCGAGCGGCGCATCAGCGCCATGGACATCGCCAAGCGGCTGCTCGATTTCGGCTACCACGCCCCGACCGTCTATTTCCCGCTGGTCGTGCCCGAGGCGATGATGATCGAGCCGACCGAGACGGAGAGCAAGGAAACGCTCGACGCCTTCGCCGACGCGCTGCTGCGTATCACGGACGGAGGACGCCGAGTTCCTGCACCAAGCGCCGCACACGCTGGCGATCAGCCGGCCCGACGAGGTCAAGGCCGCCAAGGAGCCGATCCTGCGGTGGAAGCCCTGACCTGCCGATTGCTCCCCTGGACGATCGCCGACGGCCCGACCAACATGGCAGCCGACGAGATGCTCGTACGGACCGCGGCCGAGTCGGGTATCGCCTCGCTGCGCTGCTATGGCTGGTCGCCGGCCACGCTCAGCCTCGGTTACTTTCAGCCCGCCGCGGTACGGCTCAGCGATGCGCGCCTGGCGGCGCTGCCGTTTGTGCGCCGTCCTTCCGGCGGCGCCGCGCTGGTCCACGATTATGAAGTGACTTACGCCCTGGCCGTGCCGCCGGGGCCGGCATGGCAAACCGGCATCCCGTGGATGCGGCGAATGCACGAGGTCATCGGCCACGCCCTGGACGAGCTGCTGGCCGAACCGTTCGCCGTTAGCCCGACGCGCAAGCAAGGCGCACCCTCGCTTGCGCGTCGGGCTAACGAACCGTTCGTGGGGCAGGCGTCCCGCCTGCCGCTACCGGCAGGCGGGACGCCTGCCCCACGAACTGAATCGATCCGCCCCGCGGCCGCCGCCGATGCCGGCGAGCATGGCGCGGTGCTCTGCTTTCAGCAATTGACGCCGGGCGATCTGCTGAGCGCGAGCCACAAGGTCGTCGGCAGTGCGCAGCGGAAGTATCGCCGGGCGCTGTTGCAGCACGGCTCGATCCTGCTGGCGCACAGTCCCCATACGCCGGCCCTGCCAGGCCTTGCCGAACTCGTGGGGCGTCGGCTTGCGGTGGAAGAGGTGACGGCGGCGTTCACGAAGGCATTCGCAATCGAGACAGGATGGGCGCTGATAGCCGCGGGCTGGACCGATACGGAGCGGATGGGGATTGAGGAATTGGTGCGGCAGAAGTATGGCGGCGCCGAATGGAACGAACGGCGCTAGCCAGCGCGGTTCGTAGTTCCGCCTTTAGGCGGTTGGAATCCGCCTAAAGGCGGAACTACGAACCGCAATTGGCGGTCAGCGAAACCGCCTAGAAGCGGAACTACGAACGGCAAATAGCAACGCCCTCGCGGGCTGGGCGCATCCGCGAGGGCGTCTGGGCGGGGCGATGGTCGTCGAGCAGCGCTTAGAACGGCGAGCGCGGCTGGGTGGTGATGCTCGGCACCGCGGGCACGGTCGGCGGCACGACCTCGATGGTCGGAGCCGTCGGCGCGAGCGGAGCGGTCGGGGCGATCGTCGGCATCGGGTTCAGGGTCGAGGTCTGCGGCGGCGTGGTGCGCGTCGGCGGCAGTACCTTCTCCGGGGCCGGCATCTTCTTCGGCGGGGCGACGATGGTCTCGCCCTTCGGCGCCGGGGTCACCGGGGTCACCGGGGTCGAGGGAGCGCACACGCCGTTGGGGCAGGCGGGGGCGGGGCGCAGGTGTCGCAGCACGGGGTGGCATTGCAGTGGCCGAACATGCCCTGGAAGCGGGCGAAGAAACTTCCGTGGCAGCTGCTGCAAGTGTCACAGGTCGTCGCGCACGTGGTGCAGGTGTTGCAAGTCGAGCACGAGTGCGGCCAGCTGAAGGTGTGATGGCACTTGGGCGGGCGCAGGTATCGCAGCACGTGTCTTTGTGGAACATGCTGAACAGCTTGTGCTTGGGGCACTCGCAGCAATCGCAGCCGCAGCCGCCGGGGATGACGGTCGAAGTCACGGGCGTGGAGTTGACGACAGCAGCGGGCGGAGCGCCCATGGGGGGCTTCACGAGTTCCGGCGTCTGGCCAGTAAGGCACGCTGAGGTCACCAACAGGAACGCAGCATTCACGAGGATTCCTCCGTTACGGTGTCAGTCTGGCCCAGGTTGGCTTCCGGGTAATCGGGCACGCCCCAATCACCGGTTGTTGCCGGTTAGCCTGCGCCTTGATTTCCATCGCCTTGAGGGCCCTTCTTTGGAGCAGGCCGGCCAGGGCGGTGGTTGTCTTTCTCCGCATCTAATGTCGGCACCGCGGCTCGCCGGCCTTGAGCATCTTCGCCCAAACTCCGGGAGTCCCCAGGTTGCGGACGCGCCGATTTTGCAGGGTGAGAAAAGTTGACGTGGTAGCGATTCTGTGCGTGACGGCACGCTTGAGCGAGTTTCGCGGGCCCTGCGGCGCCAAAGCGGCGATGAATCGCCGCACGCAAAGAAAAACCAACACCGCTAGTGCATCGTCAAGCCTAGATTTTGGGGTAGCCGCATTCGTGAGAATGCGGGTGACGTCGCCCGCATTCTCACGAATGCGGCTACGAAGCTACCCCTCTTTCGAGACTTGACTCGCACACCGTCTTACCATCGGCTTACACGGGCCGCGAAAGCAATGCACAATGACACCCGAGCTGCAAGCACTTGGCCTTGAATGGGTTGTCAAAAAAAACGGCCGGCGTGAAGCCGGCCGTTCGCCCCCTTTTTGTGCCCGACGATTAAGCGAGCAAGCGGTTGAGCACGCGGCCCTCGCGGAACAGCTGGATCGGCCGGCCCGTCGGCGTCTGCAGCTCGTGGTGCGGATCGAGGCCCAGGCACTGGAAGATCGTCGACGACACGTCGTCCGGCGTGCACGGCTCGGTCGCCGGCGCCATGCCCTGGCTGTCGGTCGTGCCGTGCGCGTAGCCGCGGCGGAAGCCGCCGCCCGCCAACAGCACCGCCATCGAACGGGCCCAGTGATCGCGGCCGTTGTTCGGGTTGATCCGCGGCGTGCGGCCGAACTCGCCTGCGCAGTAGACGACGGTGCTGTCGAGCAGGCCGCGATCGTCCAGGTCCTCGATCAAGGCGGAAAGCGTCTGGTCGAGCGTCGGCAACAGCCGCGCACGCAGGGCGTTGAAGTTTTGGCCGTGCGTGTCCCAGCCGCCGAGGCTGACGGTGACGAAGCGGACGCCCGCCTCGACCAGCCGGCGTCCGGCGAGAGCGCCCAGGCCGAACGGGTTGTTGCCATAGCGATTGCGGACAGCCGCGTTCTCCTGGCCCAGATTGAAGGCGTTGCGGGTGCTGCTGGAGCGCAGAATATCGAGCGCCTGCTGGTGGAAGGCGTCGAGTCCTTCGACCAGATCGGCGTTGCGGTCGACCTGGGCGAGGCCCTGGTCGAACTGCTGCAGCAAGCGATCGCGGTTCTCGAGCTGTTCGAGCGTGAAGCCGGTCGGCAGCGTGATGCCGCGTACGCGGAGGTTGCCGGCCCCGGCGCCGCGGGGGTCGGCGCCGACGCCCTCGACGATGAACGGGTTGTACGCGGTGCCGAGATAGCCGGCGAGGCCCGCGCTGCCGTTGCGCATTTCGCTGAAACTGATGAAGGGCGGCACGCCGGGGGCGGCGGGCATGAGCCGTGTCACCAGCGAGCCGAGCGAGGGATATTGCACGGCCGGCGTCGGGCGATTGCCGGTGGTCATGAATACGGTCGCCGGGCCGTGGGCCGGGATGGAGTGGGCCAGCGAGCGGACGACGGTGCACTTGTCCATGATGCGGCTCATGCCGCGCAGGTGCTCGCTGACCTGCACGCCGTCGGCGGTGGTCGCGACGGGCCGGAACTCGCCGCGGATGCCTTCGGGAGCGCCGGGCTTGAGGTCCCACATATCAATGGTTGCCGGGCCGCCGGAGAGCCAGATCATGATGACGGAGGTGGCACGGCGGCGCGGCGTTTCGCCGGCCGGCGACGTGGCCTTGGCGCGTGCCTCAAGCTGCAAGAGCTGCGGCAGGCTCAGGCCAAACAAACCCGCCGCCCCGATCTTGAGAAAATCGCGGCGGGCAAACCCTTCACAGTCGGAACGGAAGCGGTGCGCCATGTTAGGATCCTTTGTGTGCCCTGAAGCCCCCCTCGGTGTGACCTTCCCCCCTCAGGGCTCGGGCGGGACGGGAAAGCAGGTTGTTTAGCGGCGGTTCGCGGAACCGCGCGGCTCTTCGAGCCGCCGCTAAACGGTTAATGGTTCAAGATAAATTCACGCGTGTTGATCAGCGCCCACAACGTATCGCTAAACGCGGTCCGCCGGTTCGGCACGGTTTGCACATACGCGGCGAACGCCTTGCGTTCGCGTTCGTTCGGCTGCCTTGTCAGGGTCGCGAGAAACAGCTCGTTGAGGATCACCTCATCGCTCTGCTTGCTGTTGAGCAGGGTCTGCAGCCGGCCCTGAGGTTCGTTGAATTTCGCCAGCATCGTGGCGTCGGTCATCAGGAACAGCCGCTGCGGCAGGGCCGGCTCCATCGCCCGCTCGCAGTCGCAGGCGCTGGTCCGCGGCGGCCGGCCGAAGATGCGGAACGCATACGCCAGCGCCGGATTCTGCAGCTGGCTCGCGCCGACCTCCACAGCCTTCGAGCCCGCCTTGATGTCGGGACCAAACTTCTCGACGGTGCCAAGTGCCGAGTTCAGCACGTCCACGACCGCCTCCGCCATCATGGGCCGAATGTAGCCGCGTGCGTAATTATTCTTGTCGAGCTTGTTCGTATCGTTTGCCCGAGCGCCGAGCTGATAGGTCCGGCTGTTGAGAATGACCCGCTCGATCTGGCGCAGGTCGTAGCCATGCTCGGTGAAGTCCTTCGCCAGCGCATCGAGCAGCTTTTCGTTCGTCGGCGGATTCGCCAGCGAGAAGTCATCCACTGGATGGACGATACCGACGCCGAGGTAATGGCCCCACACGCGATTCACGAAACTTTTTGCGAAGAACGGATTCTCCGGCGCGCTCAGCCACTTGAATAGCGTCTCGCGCAGGTCCTCACCCTTGACCGGCGGCAGCACCGGACCGCCGAGCGCCTTGGGCGGCAGCGCCGCGTTGGTGTCCGGATGCGGCAAGCTCTTGGTCGGCGTCGGCAGCACGAACACTTCGCGCACGACGTTCTGATTGTTGTTGTTCTTCGCCTGCGCCTTGCGGACCTTGTTTTCCTCGTCGATCACGGGCTTCGCGGTGGGCGATTGTCCGAACGCGACCTGTCCGAAAATATTCGCATACGCCCGGTAGTCCGCCTGCGACCAGCGGTCGAACGGGTGCTTGTGACACTGGGCGCACTCGATGCGAATGCCCATGAACGCCGCCGCGGTACGCTCGCCCCACTGTTCGATCGCCACCGCTTGCTGTCGGCGCCAGTACAGGTCGAGCGTGGCCCGCTGGGCGTAGTTGTTGGTGTCAAAACCCTTCTCGATGGTCTGGTCGATCAGCTTGACCTGCTCGATCCATTCCTCCGGCGTCTTCCCCTCACGGCTGCTGGCACACAGGACGCCGTGAACAATCTGGTCGTACGGGACATTCTCGGCGATGCGCTTGCGGAACCAGTCATGCCACATCTGGCTGCGCTTGGCCCGTAGCGCGACCGGCTGCTCCAGCGACAGCGTGTCATTGCCGGTGATGTCGCACAGCTTGGTCGCCCACAGCGCCGCGTGCAGCGGATGCTCGAGCAACTGATCGATTTTCTTGGCCCGCTTGTCCGGACTGTCGTCGGCGAGGAACGCGCGAACCTCGTCCGGGCTCGGCAACTGGCCGATCGTGTCAATCGTAACCCGGCGAAGGAATTCCGCATCGGACGATAAATCCGACGGCACCATGTTGAGCAGGCGCAGCCGGCTGAAGACCTCCTTGTCGATGTAGCCGACCGCGGGCACGTCGGGATACTTGAAGCCGGCCGGCAAACCCATCGGCACCAGCACGCGAACCGGCAACACGTTGCCGCGGTAGCTCACGATGATGGCGGTGCATCCCGGCGCAGGCTGCGCACGGTCCCGGACGACGCAACATCGGCGACCGCGTCATCGTTGGTGCGGAAGTCGCAAAACCCGGTGATGTCCGCCTCGGAGCCGTCGCCGAAGCGTGCCTTGACCTGCAGCGCCTGGGTTTCATTCGCCTTGCGGAACGCCAGCTCGGGCGGCGTGATGATCACGGCCGCCACGTCGCCGGAGCCCTTCGTCCAGGGCGTTCCCTGGGCGATCCAGTGGCGGAGTATCTGATATTGCCACGAACGCTTGCTGAACCTCACGCCGCCGCCATGCTCCAGCTGGCCAGTCGCCTTGAGGAGCAGCAGGCTGTTATCGGGATCGGCCGTGTTGATGCGCCGGCCGAGGTTGTCGCGCGTGACGGCGAAATAATCCTTGTCGGGAGCATAGCCGAACAGCGATAGCCGGAAGCCGCCCTTGCCCTGGAACGAGCCATGGCAGGAGCCCATGTTGCAGCCCATGCGGCCGAACAGGCCCATGACGTGGCGTTCGAAGTCCACCGATTCGGTTGCCGGCTCGGTCTGCGCAGACGCACAGCGCGGTCGAAGAGTATCAGGAGAGCAGCGAGGCAGGCCAAAAAGACACGGAATCGTGCTGCGGTGAGCATGTCACGTTCCTCCGTGAAGGTCCCTTGCAGGGGGGGGACGACGCAAGGGGGCGGGAAGGCGGGTACTGCGGTGGGTGGCTCAGAATCACTTCCGAGCCATAACAAACGTATTGTGATCGCATTCAAGCGGCGATGCAAGCAAAAAACGGAAAAATTCTCCAGGCGTCGCGAGTCGGCCTGCACGACGAGGTGGAAGGCCATAGGTTGAATGGCGCAGGCGCGCTGGTTTTCCCGCTCAGGCAGCTTTTTCTCAGGCCGCTTGATCCAGCCCGATCGGCACAACGCCCTGGGCCGAGTTCTCATCGGTTCCACGATTCACGGGCTCTGCTGGAGTGACATAAATCCTGAGCCAGCCGTAGCGGAGCATCCTGGACCGCGCCATTTCGGCGATGCCCGGCGATGCCCGTTTTCCCCGTCACGTCCCGTTTGCGGGCTGTTCGCCTTTCCCAGCCAGCAGGGGCCGCTTCATGAGCAATACAACCGACCCGTAGACCATGCCGGTAAGGTCATGTAACGCATGCTCGATGTCTTCCATTGGACCGAGCTTGCTCGTCCAGCCACCATTGCTGAGCTGGCGGGCGGCATGCTTCGGTACGCCGGCCAGCGCAAACAAGGCGATTTTCTCGTGGCCTGTTTCCGGGCACTCGTCGCTGGTGACGACGTAGCCCAGCGTGGCGAATGCCTGGCGGAATGCGTCGAGCGTCTCTTCGCGAGGTACACCAAGCGGCCAGTGGGCGCTCTCGGGCTGGTCAGGCTCATCCGGCCACCACCAATTGCTGGCGTCGCCGGCCGCCCAGGCAATGCAGTTGTAATGTTCGTCCTGGGGACTGGTCACACGATAGCCTGTGCCAAGAAGCCCAGGGAATGCCTGTTCGATGGGTGCTACCATGAGTAGCCATGCTCTCGTCCCCAATTGAGCCACGCCTCACACATCTTGGCAATGTTGCCGCGATCGCTTACCGGCACGGGGTCGACACCGGTAATGCGCGGTAGCGCCCAGACCCAGAGCCGCGGCCGCTCCGCGAGGTCGCGCAGCATCAGGGGCACGACGGCATTGCCCAGGCCGATAATCTCCTGAAATGCTGGATGGCCGCGCAGCACGGTACTCGACGACGAAAAACCGACGGCTGCCAGCCAGGCCGCTTCTAACCGCCGAAAGCGCTCTTCGAGCGTCTCGGTAGCCGGTGGGTCCAGGGGCTGCTTCGCGGGGAGTATGGACATGAAGCCGGTTTCCTTCGGTCAACGCGTGCATCGGGTAACGGGTCGTCCTACCGGTCATTGTATCGAGGTTGCCGAAATGCTGAACAGGCGCGTTCACACCGGAACTTCCTGCCGTCGCAGCTTGTTCTGGGCCGCCTCGAGCCATTCCTGATATTCCGGAAGCTCGCCATACGGCGGCTGCGAGCACAGCTCGATTGCCGCTCTGGCATCCCCCATCATGGCGGTGAAATACGTCTTGGCGAAATTGTCATCCACCTTTTCGAGGTATGTGCAAAGCTGCAACGGTGCAAACTCCAACGAATGAGGACGTTCGCCTGGCGGATTTCTGATTGGCGTGACGGTTCGCGCGGATAGAATGGCGCCGGCACCTCACGAACCGGAGAACGCACCATGAACCCTTGCATCCGTACGGTTGGCGTGTTGGTCGGCATCGCGCTCGCCTCGAGCCTCGCAGCGCAGGACGCCGGCAAGGCAGTCGTCGACCGCGGCGCGCTCGCGGTTCGCGGCAAGCCGGCCATGAACCCGGCGCTCTGGTCCGCGGCGACCTACGACAACCTCTGGAAGCAATGGGGCCTCAAGGAGAGGCCGGCCGACTTCCCGCGCGGTCGAACAGCGCTACGGCCTGCACCCCGCCCCGTACGAGAACGACGGCTTGCCGATGGGCCTGCACTATTCCAGGGGCCTCCTCGGCAAGGGCGTCATCAATGACTGCCTGCTGTGCCACGGCGGGGTCGTCGCCGGTCAGACGGTGATCGGCCTGGGCAACGCCTCGCTCGATTTGCAAACTCTCTTCGACGACCTGTCGACCGCCGAGCGGCTGCCGTACACGTTCCCGTTCCGCTTCAGCCACGGCCGCGGCACCATCGATCCGATGAATCCAGTGGTTTTCATGATGGAGATGCGCGACGCGGACCTGAACCTGCAGAAAGCGACGAAGCTCGACTACACCGAGAACGTCAGCAGCGATCCGCCAGCGTGGTGGCTGCTCAAGCGCAAGCAGACCCGCAACTGGAACGGCGGCGCCGGGTCAACTCGGCGCGCATCGACATGATCAACCTGCTCACGCCTTTCAACAGCGCCGCCCACATCAAGAAGCACGAATCGACCTTCGCCGACATCCACGCCTTCGTGATGAGCGTCGAGGCGCCGAAGTATCCGTTCCCCGTGGATACCGCGCTGGCCGAACAGGGGCGCGGCCTATTCGACGAACACTGCGCCCGCTGCCACGGCACCTACGGTCCGGGTGGCAAATACCCCAACAAGATTGTACCGCTGACGACGATCGGCACGGACCCGACACTGGTGCAGTCGGCGACCCGCAAGAACATGGACTATTTCAACAAGAGCTGGCTCGCCCAGGAGAAGGCGCCCGACGGCACCATTAATCAGCTCGAAGATCACGCCGGGCTATCAGGCGCCGCCGCTCGACGGCGTGTGGGCGACGGCCCCGTATTTCCACAACGGCTCGGCGCCCACGATCGAGCACGTGCTCAACTCGAAGGCTCGGCCCAGGATATTCACCCGCAGCTACGGCACCGGCAAGGACGACTACGACACGCAGCGCGTCGGCTGGAAGATCACCGTGCTGGACGCTCCGCCGGCCGCGGAGCTGCCGGCCTTCGAGCGCCGCAAGGTCTACGACGCGACGCAGCCGGGCCGCAGCAACGCGGGACACACCTTCGGCGACCTGTTCACCGACGAACAGCGCCGGGCGGTGGTCGAATATGTAAAAACGCTGTAATTCCAGTTTACGTTGAGCGCTCGCCCCAGCGGTGCCGAACAGCGGGCGAAGCCGGCGTGAGCCGGCCGCCCGGCTCTACGGCTATTTGACGTAATGTATTTCTGGTATGATCAGGATCACCACTTCCCGGTCGCAGACCGGCGACGGCTCCGCGGCATGGAACCAGCTCACCAGCGGCGTGCGGCCGGAGCCGGCATGGAGTTCCCGGTCCACGCTCGGGAAGGGTGGAGTCAAACCGCTCAGCGCAAAGGTCTGTCCGTCATGCAGCGCGACCGTCGCCGTCAGATGGCGCGGGTTGACGCCCGGGGTCGTCGTCGCCGTCACCGTGAGCCGAATGTGCTCCTTGTCGCCACACGAGGGCGCGAAGGTCAATTCCGCGCCGTGCAGACTGACGTTGACTGCATGGCGGTCGTCGGCCCCGTCGCCGCTGCTGACCGGCACCGGGAATTGCCCGCCGCCCACCAGCGTCGCGGCATGGCCTTGCACGGTGACAAGCTGCGATTCCCTGAGCGCGTGCACGCCACCCGTGCTCCGGAGGGCCAGGTTTGGCACATACGCGACTTCACCGAAGGACGGCACGATGGCTACCGGTGCCGGCGCCGCGTCCTGGCCGTGCACCTGCTTGAAGCTGGCCCCCAGGCTGCGCGCGGCGGAGCAACTCATCTCGGCGATGGCGACGTGGATGGTCAGCTGCGGCGTGCCCGTTCGCAGCATGTTAATCACGTGCGGACTGCCGCTCGATGGGTAGGGCTGCGGGCCGTGCAAGCCGCTCAGAGACTCCGCGCCGCTGTCGGGCGCGTGCGCGGCCGCCCACGGGGTATTGGCCACCACTACGTCCTGGATCTGGGTCGCCTCGCGGGTCGCGTGCGTGGCCCGTGACCAGCACGGCGTCGCCGAGCAGTTTCAGCTGGACGTGACTCTTCGGGAACGTGCGGTTGATCTCGCTCTCAAGCGCCTTGAACGCCGTCTCATAGCGCACGGTCGCCGGAAAGGACACAACTGGCTCGACCGCCGGTCGCGGGTCGGGCGGCGGCGGCAGCATCGGCGCGTTGAGATCGCCGGCAATGCCCTTGCTCGGTGAGAGACACTCAAGAGCCGGACCCTGGGTCTTGCCTGGATTCAGCGGCAGCGGCGCGGGCTCGGCCACCGGCGGCAACGGCGGCAACGGCAGCAACGCCAGCGGTAAGGCGGACGTCATCGGCGCGCCCTTGGCATCCTTGCCGCCGTCCTTCTTCGGTAGCGGAACTTCGAGCGGCAAGGGCAGCGTGGGCGCTGGCCCCTGCCCTGGTTGCGGTTGCCCTGGCGGCAAGGCTGCCGGCGGCAACGGCGGCAATGCCGGCGGTCCTTGCGGATCGGCGCCGGCGACAAGCGGCTTCATGTCCGTTAGTGGCGTGGGCAGCCGAGGTTCTCCGAGAGGATCGGCCTCGACGACCACATATCCCGACTCGCTCGCCGGCTGATCGGGCCCGCTCGGCGCTGGGGTTTCCTCCTTGGCCGCGGGACGCGGCCCGAGGACGAACGTATCCGGGGCATCGACGTGGTCGAGACGCATGACCTCAGGTTGCCGCGTTTGCGCAGCTTCGACGGTCGCAACGGCACTTGCCGGCTGGCTGCTCGCGGCGATGCGGGGGGAGACAGGGGCTTGGCGGTCGGCGTCGGCGCGCCCGCCGGGCCGGGATCGGCTTCCGGTCGACAGGTCTGCGTGGCCGACTGCTCGTCGGCTTGCACGCTGTGCACGAACAACCACGCGCCGGCCAGGGCGCACGGGAGGAACGTCGCCAACATCACCGCAAAGCGGAAAACGGAGAATGTCCGCGGGAGAATTCGTTGAGCCGTCATGCCTGCTCCTCGTGCCGCAATGAACCGTTGGAATTTGCGTCCTGTGCAGATTCCAGGAGAAGTATCGGTTATGGCGGCAACGAAACTTGACGGTTCGCGCGACCGGCGTGCGCACACGGAGCGCATAGATTAATGGCCGCGGCGAATGTCCGACGGCTGGTAGCGGATCTCGATGCGGTAGACTTTCTTGGTCCGGCAGATGATTTCCCAGGTGTCGCGATCGACCCGCACCGGCACTTCCATTCGGTGGATGTCCACGGTGGCGTGATAGCCGCGCTCCGAGAACACGTCGATCATCATCTGCAGCGCCTTGTGGTCGTCGAGCAGCTCGTCCTCGCTGTTGATCCGGGTATTGCCGGAGATGGCGTGCCGTTGGATGATCGGGATCATCTTGGTTTCCACCAGCGTCACGACGCGCTCGAACAGCGACTTGTTTTCCTCCACGTAGCCCTCGAGCCGCTCGACCAGCTCCTGCCGGGCGTGCAGCGCGAGCTCGCTGGCGATGGGAATGTCACGGATGAGGTCGTAGACCTCGTGACTGAGCTCGAGCGAGCTCTGGTAGGTGAACTCCTTAAGTATGTTCCTCTGCACCTCCGCCACGCTGCCCTCGGCGTCGATGAAGTGGAAGTGGAACAGCTTGCGCAGGGACTGCAGCGCGTCGAACGTCGTCTCCTTGAACGTCCGGTAGCGGTTGCGGCACAGCTCCGGGTCGGTGTCGGTGGCGCGCTCCTCGAGCAGCTTGCCGATGCCCGACTCGCGCACCTGGCGATTGTGCTCCTGGATTTCTCGGCCGCGCTTGAGCTGGCGCTGGACGCTGACCTCCTCACTCACGAACAACAGGGCGATGCGGAACATCGGCTTGCGGAACTCGCGTGCCAGCGGCGTGGCGCGAAACTCCTTGTGCAGCTCCAGCATCGCATGGTAGAACATCTTGAGGCATTCCACCTGCACCTTGGTCCGCGGAAAGCCGTCGATGATCACGCCGCCGTGATACTGCGGCTCCAGCAATTCCTCGAGCAACAACGCGATCACTTCCCGGTCGCCCACCATGTGGCCGGCGTTCTTGATCGCCACCGCCTGCGGGCTGGTGAGCAGGCTGCTGACGACGATGGGCGGCGCGGTCAGGCCGCGGGTCGCGGCGATGAACGGCGTGTTGGTGCCCTTGCCGGCGCCGGGGCGCCGCCGAGCCAGATGAACTCGCGCGGAAAGCGCAAATGCTCCCGGCCGTTCAGCTCGTGCAGATCGTCCCAGACCGCCGAGAAGATGAGTTGGGCGTCCTTGATCTCCAGATCGGGGGCCGCGGCTGGCTTGCCGAGGGGGTCGTCAGGCTCGTCCATGGACACTCCGCAGTGCGGGGAGAGAGTGGGACCGGCACCAAGGCGTCCGAGTGCCCCGCCTCCCAAGCGCGGGTCGCCCGAACGCGGCACATTCCTGGTTATTGTAAGACGCCGCATGCCCTTGCTGTTATACACAGCCAACTGAAAACCCGCCATTTGCCGCTAGGCCGAAGTGGTGGATGAATAAATCCCGGCAGCATGCCATCTTGCCGGCGCCTCGGCCCGGCGTGTAGGAGCGGTTCATTGCAACCGTTGCGGTGCAAACCGTGTCGGGAAACGGTAGAAAGGGCATGGGGAGCTGTGCGGGAAAGCGAGCATGACCGACGACAGCGGAAACCTGACCGGCATTCAGCGGCCCGACGGCAGCCTGCTCACTTTCGCCTATGACGCCGCCGGCCAGATCACCGTCAGGAAGACGCCCGATACCACCACCACCTTCAGTTACGACTGTCCCCCTTCCCGAAATACCTGCCACTTTAGCGGCTTGATCGTCTAGAGGAATTGTCTCCTCTCAACTTGCGGGAATACCCCGCAGAAAGGGAGGACTCATGTCCCACGATCGAGTAATTCCGGGCGGCGCGCGCCACCCCAGTGCCGACACGCCCACCCAGCCAGCGCCCGGCGCGCCGTGCGCCGCGAGCGTCCCGGCGCTGGCGCCGCCAGCCCTCGGCACGCAACCCCGCGGCAGTACCGAGGCGCCGCTGCCGAGCACGGCGAACCAACGGAACTGGTAGCCGACGACCCCGCAGCCGACCTCGACGCCGAGCCCACCGGTTCGTCACCGCCGTCCGTCCCGGCCGGACGCGCGGCCTTGCCCCGTCTGTCCGGACGCGGCAAACGCGGCCGACGGTTGGTCAAGCCCGATGACATCCCGCGGACGAGTACCACGCCCGAACAACGGCTGCTGCTGTTGGATACCTGGCAACGCAGCGGCTTGCCGGCCGGCGACTTCGCCGCCCTGGTCGGCATCAGCAAGCACACCCGCTATGCCTGGAAGAAGAAGTTCGATCGCGATGGGCCCGCCGGTCTGATGGATCAACCCCGCGGCGCGCTGCGCGGCAGCCGCCTGCCCGAGTTGACCCGGCGCAGCATCCTCATGCTCAAACAGGCCAACCCGAGCTGGGGCTGCCAGAAGATCAGCGACATGCTCCTGCGCGGTCCGGCGCTACCGGCCAGCGCCGCGGCGGTCGCCCAGGTGCTGCACGAGGCCGGCTACCAACTCGAAGAGGTCACCACCCGGCCTCACCCCGACAAGGTCCGGCACTTCGAACGCGCCACCGCCAATGCGCTGTGGCAGACCGATCTGTTCACCTTCATCCTCAAGCGGCAGAATCGGCGTGTCTACCTCGTCGCCTTCATGGATGACCACAGCCGCTTCATCACCGGCTATGGCTTGCACGCCAGTCAGTCGACGGCGTTGGTGCTGGAAGTGCTGCGGGCGGCGTTGACCAGTTACGGCACGCCGCAGGAGATCCTCACCGACAACGGCACGCAGTACGTGACCTGGCGCGGCAAGAGGAAGCAATCGAACAAAGCCGCCGAGCGATTCTCTTGGCCCCCAGATCAGAGAAAGCCTCCTTGATCCATTTTCAGGTATCCTCGACGAGCTGGGGCCGGCAACCGATTCGGCGATCCTGCGCGGCCGCGCCTTGTTGGCGCAGCGCGAATTCACGGCAGCGCGAGCGGTGCTGGAAGACGTGATCGCGCGGGAGCCGGCGGCGCTATTGCCGCGGGTGCTGCTGAGCCATGTGCTGCTGCAAGAGGGGCGCGACCTGGCGGCCGCGGAGCAGGCGCTCGTGGAAGCGCTGGCGCTCAGTCCGGAGCACGCGGAGGCGCGGCGCAACCTCGCGAGCCTACGCCGGCAGAGGGGCGGAGAGCAAACTCGCGGGCTCAGCGCGTGAAAATGGGCGCGTGCTCGCCTTGACGGGATCGAGCTGGCACCGTATGGTGCCTCCCCTCCACGCATATTTTTTGGGGGGCGTCACATGGCGGTCCTATTGCGCCACGGCTCGATCGGCGGCATTTGCCTGTTTTGCCTTGCTTCGCTCGGCTGTCTGCAAGTTCCCGTCTGGGCACCCGAGATGAGCGTGGTGCCGGCGGTCAGGCCGGGCTGCACCAGCGCCGAGGTGTACGCCTTTCGCGTCGACGTGACCGATCGGCAGGAAATCAAGGAAGGCCGGGCCGCGACGCCGTGCCGCCCGGAGAATTTCGAAGATTTTGAGCTGAGCCGCGTCGCCCTGTCGTCATCGGGAACGACGCCGCAGCAGGTGGCGATGACCTGCGCCTCGGGGTGGCGCACGGTCGGGTTCTGGAATTACTTCAACACACTTACGACTCATTCCGTGGCGATTCGCCTCTATCGGCCGGGCTTCGAGACGATCGAGCTGAAGCCCAGCGACGCCGCGCGCACGTTGAAATGGGAGGAGGCGGCGGGGCTGGCGGCGCAGGAAAAAGCCGTGGACGATCTGCTCGGCCTGTCGCCGCTGGACATGGGCGGCCCGCCGTCGGAGGTCCAGCAGCGACGGCTGGAGCCGGGCACCAAATCGGTCGCCCATCGTGAGGCGCTGCGATTCGCGGCCAAGGAATACGAGCGGCTGGCGCGGACGGAGTCGCCGGACGACGCGGACGCGCAAGAGATCGCGCCGCGTCTGTTCGCCAAGGCGCGGCGCGTGCAAGCGTTGGCCGACGGCAAGCAGGTCAGCGGGCGATAAGGTCGAATTCGGTCCGAGCTTCGCGCTTGCGGCGGGCCGGATCGCCGGCGCCCAGCCCGCAGGAACCACCCCAGGCGAGCGTGAGCACCACGCCGGCCACCTCGACGGCGGTGCCGCCGCGTTCGGACAAATCGAGCGATCCCAGGAAGTCATCCTGCAACAGGGCCGGTGTGCCGCCTTGCTCCACGAACGACAGGCCGGCGGGCGGCGCGTCGCCATCGAGGCGCGCCTGCGGCACCATCGGGGCCGCGGGCGCGGCCGGCGCACCCTGCGCCGGTCCACCGGGCACGACCGGGCGCTCCGGCGCGTTGCCGTCGTTCGCTTGCAGCACGTCGGTGGCAGGCGTTCCATAGAACGGGTCGATTTGCAGCGGCGTGGTGATCGCCGCCGGCGCCGGAACGGCGCTCGGCAGCGGCGGCGTGGTGAGCGGGATCGCCGGCGCTCCCTGGATGGGGGTGGTGGCAATGGTCGACGCCGCGCTGGTTGTCGGGACAATAATGACAGTGACGCTCTGATTATTGTCGAAGAAGCCGTGGTGACCGTGCCCAGACCCGCCCGAGCCCGGGGAGCCACCCGAACCCGGGGAGCCGCCCGAACCTGGGGAGCCGCCCGAACCCGGGGAGCCTACCGGGGTCGAGACGCTTACCCCGCTTGAGTTGAACGCCACCGTGAAGCCGGTGCCGGTGGAATTGAGCGCGGTGGGGGTGGCCTTCGCTGTACCGGAATTCGTGACCATGTCGATCTGCTCGACCGTCGTCGTCGGCGACGCCGCGATGGAGGTGCTCTTGTTGACCGACAATCCGCTGAACGTCTCCGAACCGAAGTTGGCCAGCGGCTCGATGCCGCTGAAGCTGGACGGCGCTTCGACGATCCATTCGGCCGACGACCGCTGGGCGCTCGTGTTGACGGTTTTCGTGAACGGTGACGTCCAGGAGGAATCATCGATCGTCAGGGTGAAGCCGCTGCCGGCGGCATAGGCGACCGAGGCGACGATCGTGTCGCCGGGCTGCACCGCGTTGGGGATCGTGACCGACGGGTTGGGATACATTTCGTACCAGGCGTAGGTGGTGGCCTTGCCGCCGGCATAATCGGATTCGGTGCCGATCTGTTCCACGGTGCTGGAAACCGCGCCGTCGATGCCGACCCAGGACGCCGAATAGCCGGCGGCGGTGGGATTGGGCACCGTCCACGAACCGGCGACATAGCTGATCGCGCCGGCGTTGCCGGTGATCGCATAGCCGGACCAGTTCAGGCTTTCGGAAAAAACGGTGGCGGGGACCAGACGGCGTTCGAGTTCTTCGACCCACAAGCGGATAGTCCGCGGCCGCCGGCTTTTCATGACAGGTCTCCTTCGTCCAGGTTGCGAATTCAACGATAAATAGAGGCCATTGAAAAAGATCGGTTCGCCGGCCTTCGCCACGTTACTGCCGCTGTCACGCCGCCGCCCAAACGCAGCGCGAACCTGGCGGATTTGGGGAAGAGCCCGGCAATAGCCGCTATTCCTATGGTCACCATCATAACGGCCCGCGGCGCCGAGTGCAAGAAAAAGCACGCAAAAAGTTGTTCATCGATACTACAACCGGTTCTGGTACGATAGACACCGACGCCATGACCCACTCACGCGGGAGCGATTGCCGTGTTCAACATCGGCTACTTCAAGGGCCAGCCCACCGATTACATCCTCCGGTACACGTCGGGCAGCCTGACGCGCGAGGGGACGGGGCTGGCGTTCTACTACCTCAAGCACAACACGCAGATCGTCGCGGTGCCGACCGGCAGCAACGACGTCAACTTCGCGTTCAACGAGCTGACCAACAACTTCCAGGAAGTCACGCTCCAGGGGCAGCTGACCTACCGCATCTTCGACCCCAAGAAGGCCGCGGCCCTGCTCAACTTCAGCATCGACCCACCCACGGGCAACTACGTCAGTGACGCGACGGTCAAGCTGGCCGGCCGGCTCAGCAATGTCGTGCAGATCGAGACGCGCAGCGAAATCCAGCGGCGCACGCTCGAGGAAACGCTGCGCGACGCCCAGGCCATCGCCGCCCAGGTGCTCGGCCGGCTCCGTCAGGGCCAGGTCGAGCTCGACGCCCTCGGTGTCGAGCTGCTCAGCGTCTATTTCCTGTCCACGCGGCCGACGCCGGAGGTCGCCAAGGCACTGGAGGCCGAGTATCGCGAATCGCTGCTGCGCAAGGCGGACGAGGCGATCTACGCCCGCCGCGGCGCCGCCGTCGAGGAGGAACGGAAGATCAAGGAAAAGGAGCTGGCGAGCGACAAGGCGCTGGAAGAACAGCGCCGCAGCCTGATCGTGCTGCAAGGCGAGAACGCGCTGCAGGAGGCGGAGGGACGCGGCCGAGCCCTGGAGCTGGAGGCGCAATTCCGCACCCGCGCCGCCGAGCTGGAGCTGGCCGTCTATCGCACCCTCGAGCCGCGCCAGCTTTTGGCCTATGCGCTCAAGGAGCTGGCCCAGAACGCCGCCAAGGTCGGCAACCTGACCATCACGACCGAGATGCTGGCGGCGATCCTGAACGCCCAGCCCGCGGCACCAGAGACGCACTAGTGCTTCGTCAAGGTTCAATAGAGGGGTTAGCTGGTAGCCGCATTCGTGAGAATGCGGGAGTCCACCCGCATTCTCACGAATGCGGCTACCCCAAAATGAACGCTTGACGGCGCACTAGGCCGGATTCTTTTGGAGTGCGGCGCTTTTCCGCCGCTTTGTTTTGATTTTTCCTTTGAAAAACCAAAGAAAACAAAGCGGCGGAAAAGCGCCGCACTCCAAAAAAGGCAATCCCCATGATGGCCTTCGTCCGCATGATCGTGGTGGTCACCCAGAAGACCGCCCTGGAGGAGCTGGTCGAACGCTTCAACACGGCCGCCCAGGCTCGCTTCTACCTGGAGCATGCCGGGGCCTCGTTCGACGAGTACCAGGCGGCCCACGACGCCTACGTCGCGGCCCTGGACCGGCTCCGCGGCGCTGCCGGCGGGAGTGCGGCATCAGTTCATCGATCGCTCGTTCTTGCCGAATTTCCTGTTCGACGATCAGGCGCTGGTCGCCGTGCTCGGGCGGGACGGCCTGGTGGTCAACACCGCCAAGTACCTGTCCGGCCAGCTCCTCGTCGGCTTCAATCCCGACCCGCAACGGATCGACGGCGTGCTGGTGCGCGTGCCGGTGAGCCAGGCCGCCCGGGTGTTCCGCCGGGCATCGACGGCGAGGCGGTCAGCCGCGATATCACGATGGCCCGGGCCGAGCTGTCCGACGGCCAGACGCTGCATGCCGTCAACGACCTGTTCATCGGCCAGCGGACGCACGTCTCCGCGCGCTATCGGCTGCGTTATCGGGAAGCGGAGGAGGATCAATCCTCGAGCGGCATCATCGTGTCGACGGGCGCCGGTTCGACGGGCTGGCTGCGCTCCATCCTGACGGGGGCGGCGGGGATCGTCGAGGCATTTACGCAGCCGGCCGCGGTGGCCGAGGTGCGGCAGCGCTACGGCTTCGACTGGGCCGCGAACCATCTGCTGTTCAGCGTGCGCGAACCGTTCATCAGCAAGGCGTCGCAGGCGAGCGTGGTTTTCGGCCAGATCGCCGCCGGCGAGGAGCTGGTGGTGACCTCGCAGATGCCGCGGCACGGCGTGATCTTCAGCGACGGCGTCGAGGCCGACTTCCTGGAATTCAACAGCGGCCGCATCGCCCGCATCGGCGTCGCCGACCGCAAGGTGCGCCTGGTGCTGCCGCCGTGAAATCCGCGTCCAAGACAATGAAACCACGGATCACGGATAACACGGATAAGACCGAAAAGCTCTTTATCCGTGTTATCCGTGTGATCCGTGGTTTCATTGTTTTAGTTAGACAGTCTTACGCCAATTTACTGCTTGGCCGGCATCGGCGGCGGCAGCGCCGGAATAATGGTTTGGCTGCGGCTGGTTATCGTCACCCGGGGCTGGTCGCACTCCAGCGCGACGATCGCCGGCTCGGCATAAACCGGGTCGCCCCCCTTCTCGGGAAGGAACGCTACCTGGACTCGGATGCGCGAGACTTCCGGCCGATAGTCCTGCCACGGCGCGACAATCGTGTAGCCGATGCCCACCATGTTCTCGCTCTTCATCTTCTGCAGATCGTCGGCGCCATAGACGCATTCGCCCAGCAGCGGCGGGTGCGGGTTGGGCGGGCCGCTCAGGTCATACCAGTCCACCACCAGCTTGCCGCGCGGGGTCAGCAAATGGCCCGAGTCGGCGCCGAAGAAGTACACCCGCCCGGCCAGCATCGGCAGCTCCGTCCCCGGCGGGCCCTTGGTGTCCAGGGCGACGCGGACGGTGCGGTCCCAATAGGTGAGCACCCGGCATGGCCGCTCTTCCACCGGCGCGCCGGGAACCAGCCGCACCAGGAGCCCGGCGTCACACAACCCGGCACCAGCAGCACCAGCGCCACCGGTAAGGCGAGTCCGGTTCGTCCGATTGCGGCCATGATCGACGCTCCCTTCCTTGGTACCGTAGGACGGCCTTCCTAGGCCGTCCTGCTCAAGCACGGACGGCCTAGGAAGGCCGTCCTACGGGTAAGCGAATCCTGCCCATGATGGCCCTAACGCGGAGCCGGCGCCAGCACCGGTTGGTAAGCCGGCACGGGCCCCGCAGTCGGCGAGGTCACCACCGGCGGCAGCGGCGCGATCATCGGCGAGCCGACCGGCGGCGCGATCGTCGGCGCGCCAACCGGCAGCGGCGCCGACAGCGCTGGGCCGGCCGCAGGCGCGGTCGTTGTAGGCGCCGGTCCGGGCAGTGCCATCGGCAGCGGCGCGGTCGGCACTACGGCGGATGGCGGCGTGGTCGGCTGTCCCGGCGGCGTGGCGGGTGCCAGCGGCCGCGGTGCTCCGGGCATCGGTGCCATCGGTGCCGGCATCAGGCCGGGCTGAATCAGCGGCGACTCGCTCAACGGCGGCGTTCCCTGCGGCTGCACGTTGATGTCGATGAAGTGCCGCGCCGGCGACGGCACCGGCACCGGTCCGTGCGGCGGCGCCGTGCCCTGAATCTTCACCACGTTGGGCAACACCCAGTCCATCTTCTTCGATTCCACGCCCCAGATGAACTCGGCGTCGCCCGGGCAGCGCACCACGTGCGGCGTCACCACGACAATCAGCTCGGTCTTCTGGATGCTCTGGGTCCGATAGCGGAACAACGTGCCGATGCCCGGCAGGTCGCCCAGCCAGGGGACGCGGTTCTCGTTCTTGGTGTCCAGCCGCGAAATCATGCCGCCCAGGACGATCGTCTCGCCGTCGGCCGCGACCACCGTCGTCTCGAGCCGCTGAATGTTGAGGGCCGTGCTCAGGTTGCCGCCGCCCAGGGCCACCGGCGTGGGATTGACCGAGGAGACTTCGGGGATGATCCGCATCAGCACCCGCCCATCGGGCATGATCTTGGGCGTGACGGTGATCTGCACGCCGACCTGCGTTGACGTGATCGCTTGCGTCGCCAGGCCGGTGGCGGTGATCGTCACGCCGGACACGATCGGGTATTGCTGGCCGATGTTGATGAAGGCCGTCTGGTTGTCGAGCGTCATGATTTGCGGCCGGCTCAGGGTTTCGATGCGTCCCTGCACCGCGAGGCGCGGAACAGGAGGCTGAACGTGTCGCTCGACAGCGAGAACACGAAGCCGCCGACGCTCTGCGTGGGCGAGACGCGGCCGACGCCCAGGTTGGTCAGCCCCTGCACGCCGATGACCTGCGGCGACACGATCGTCGTATTGGGTATCGAGATCGTCGGATTGTTGAACAAAAAGCCGGGCCAGACGACCGGGTTCGTGCCGCCCGTGACGGTGGCCCCCGGCGGCAAGAATGTGCCGGACGGAAAAGCGGCGCCGGCGGTGCTGGTCGCCGCGTAGCTCACCGTGCCGCCCTGGCTCGGCGGGTTGAGCAGGCCGCGCTGGAACAGCACGGGGGTTTGCAGGCCCAGCTCGACGCCGACCTCCTCTTCTTTGTTGAGCTGCACCTCGGCCACCAGCACGTGCAGCATCACCTGCGGCGGCATGATGTCGAGCTGCTGGACCATCTTCAGCACGTCCTCGTACCACTGCGGCGTGGCGCTGATGAGCAGCGTGTTGCTGATCGGGTCGGCGGAGATCAGCACCGTGCGCACCACCGTCAGCCAGGGCGTGATCAGGCCGGCCGTCGTGTACACGCTGAGGGTCTTGGTGTAGAAATCGTTGAGCACGTTGGCGACGTCGACCGCCTGCGCGTTGCGCATCTTGTAAGCGACGTGCTGGCGGTCCTGGATCGGCGCGTCCTCGAGGCGGGCGATGACCGCCTCGATGACCTCGAGGTCGTTGCGGCTGCCGACGACGAGCAGGCTGTTGGTGCGATAGTCGACGTTGACACGCAGGTCGATGATCGGCAGGCCGGCGGGCGTGATCAGGCCCGGGAACGTGATCTGCAGCGGCACGGTAGGGGTGCCGGTGGTGCCGGCCGCCCCGGGCAGGCCGCCGGCGGGCAGACCGCCGGCCGTAGCGCCGACCTTGGGCGCTGCGGCGGCGGTGTTGAGGAAGATCTGCTGGATGAGCTGGGCCGCCTGTTGCGCGTCGGCGCGCTTTAGCGTAAAGATGTTGATCTCGGCCCGGAAATTGGGCACAACGTCCAGCTCGCGCACCAGCGCCAGGATCAGCTGCATCGTTTTCTCCGGCGCCGATACCAGGAGGGCGTTCAGCCGGGTGTAGGAATTGATGTGCGTGTCTTCCAGCACGCCCGCTTCGAACATTCCCGGCTTGTCCTTGTCCCTCGTGCCGATCAACTTCAGCGTCGTCTGCTTGGTGGCCGGGCGCGACGTGACGCCCCCCAGACCCGGCAAGGCGGTCGGCGTGGCCGCGGGGAATGTGCCCGCGCGCCGGTGCCGAGCAGCACGCCGTCGGCGATCGCCTTGCTGATGATGGCGGCCACCTCGTCGGACAGCGAGTTGAACAGCGGAATCACGCGGAACTCGTTGATCGAGATCGACACGGTGCTGTCGATGCGCGCGACCAGCTCCATGATTCCCTCCATATCCGCGGGCGCCGCCTGCACAAACAACGTGTTGGTGGGGGCGTCGGAGGTGACGCGGATCTGATTGGAGTCGCCGGGATAGCGCGTCGCCCAGAACGCCTGAATCTGGGCGGCGACCGTGACCGCGGCGGCGCGCTTGAGCTGGTAGGGGACGGCCCTGACCGGCTCGCTCACCGGCACGTCCAGCTTCTTGATCTGCTCCATCAGGTCGTCGACCCGGGCGTAAGGGGCCGCGAACACGACGGTGTTCTGCCGCGGAATCGCCATGAAGAAGACGCTCAACGCCTCGGGCGCCGGCGGCTGAATGGTGATCGGCCCCGTCGCCGTCGCCGTGACCGTGGTCGCGAGCGTCCGCGGCGGCAGGATGACCGTCGAGGTCGCGTTGAGGTTCACGCGGACGTAGAGCCGGTTCAGGAGGTTGACGACGGTGTTGCAGTCGGCGTACTTCAGCGGCACATACTTGACCTCGATGTTGGCGCCCTTGGCCTCGGCGAAGATGTACTCGATAATCTTCATGGCCATTTCCATGTCCTGCGGACTGTTGGCGCGAATGACGAGCAGGTCCGAGGCGCCGGCGCTTCGATCGTCACGCCGAGGCGCGGCGCGGGGAACTCCTTCGTCTTGATGTCGATCTTCGGCGCGGTCGTATCGCCCATATCGCCCTTTTTGTCCTCTTTTTTCTCTTCTTTCTTCTCCTCTTTTTTATCTTGCGCGGTCCGCGTGGCCTGCGCCGCCAGCCCGGGCAGCTGAGCGGCGACAAACTGGACGGGGACGAGGTCGTCGTGCGCCCCGGCTGCCGCCTTCGGTGCTGCAGCAAACGGCGTGACCGGTTGCTGCAACGCCGGTTGTGGGGGATTCAGGAAAACGTCCATACCCTCGACGCTGACGGGGACGGTTCGTTCGGCCTGGGGGTCGTAAAGGATCGGACGCCGAGGGTCATCCATGACCGGTTGCTCAAAAAAACCGGGCCCTCGACTCTGCATGCCGCCGCCGCCACCTGGGCGACCGCCGCCGCCACCGCCGCCGAAGCCGCCGCCTGGGCGCCCGCCGCCGAAGCCGCCGCCGCCCGGACCGCCGCCGCCGAAGCCGCCGGGCGCCATGCCGCCGAAGCCGCCGAAGCCACCGCCGCCCGGACCGCCGCCGCCGAAGCCGCCGCCGCCCGGACCGCCGCCGCCAAAGCCGCCGCCGCCAGGGCGCCCGCCGCCGCCGCCGCCGCCGCCGGGACCGCCGCCGCCGAAGCCGCCGCCCTGACCGCCGAAGCCGGGGCCGCTGAGGGTGCCGGAGCCGAGGCCGGGTTGCATCGCGGCGCCGACCGGCCGGCCCTGGATGGCGGCCAGCGCCTGCTGCACCAGGTACGGATCGACGCCCTTGACCTGGATAATGCGCACGACCTGCTTGGCGTCCTCCGACGCCTTCTCGATCTGCTTGACGAGCTTCTCGATGTCCTCGTAGAGCGCCGGCGGGCAGTGAACCATCACGCTATTGGTGTGATTGTCCACGCTGACCGAGAGCGGCGCCACCTTGGAACGCGCAGCGCCGGCGTTCGCGTTCGCCTGCTGCCCGCCGCCGAACATCTGGCCACCGATAAACGTGCCTTGCCCGCCCGCGCTGCCGCCGGCGCTGCTGATGTTTTGCTTGTAGACGTCGGAAAGAATGGTCTTGACCTCCACCGCGCTGGCGTATTTCAACGGGCCGATATGGTAGGTCTTGGAAAGGGCCTCGCTGTCGGGCGCCACCACGTCGATGGAGTCGCGGAGCAATCGGCGAATCGTGAGCATGTCGAGCTGGTTCGCCTTGACCAGGAGCGAATTGTTGGCGAGGTCGGCAACCACGCGCACGCGCTCTTTCTGCGGGCTGCTGGACGCCATCATTTGCGAGAGCAGAGCGCCAAAACCGCCACCCTGCGCACCGCCACCGCCGAAACCGCCCTGCCCGCCGCCGCCCTGCCCACCGCCGGGACCGCGCATCTGCGGGCCCTGCTGCTTCGGGGGATTGAACAGATCATCCAGAAGCTTGGCCGTGTCCGCGGCATTGGCGTACTTGAGGCGAATCACCTCGAAATCGCCGGGACTGCTGTCCTGCGTGAGCAAGCGCACCAGCTCGCTCACCAGCTCCAGGGCCTTGGGGTCGTCGCTGGTGACGAGGAGCTTGTTGCCGATCGCCGTGATCCGAATCGGCGCGCCCTTGGTGCCCTCGTCCTTCTTCTTCTTGTCTTGCGGATCAAAAAACTGCGTGAACACCATGCCGCCGGGCAGTGCCGAGCTGTCCTTCGACGGGGACAGTTCTTTCTTCGCGGGCGGCAGTTCCGGGGCCTTTTCGGGAGGCTTCGGCTGCAGCGATCCCGGCACGTTCACCTGGACCGGGTTTTCGGGACGCATCCGTTCCAACAGCGATTTGAGCGCCTCGGCAAGCGTTGCGGCGCTGCCCTGGCCCAGATTGATGATCCGCATGTTGCCCGACTGCAGCGCCGGGTCGCCGCCGAGCGCTTCGATGATTTCCTTGACTTCCTTGACCTGGGCCGGCGTGCCCTTGACGATGACGCAATTGCGCGACGCGTCGGCATCAATGAAGGGCGGGGCTCCCTTGGTTTCGGTGTACATCCCCTTGATCCAAATCGCCGTCTTGTCCGCATCCATGCTGCCGACCGGGAATACCCTCGTTTCCGACTTCGCCGTCGGCACCTCGAACAGGTTGGCGATTTCCCTCTGCATCTCGGGCATGGCCAGCACCATGATGCGGTTGGTGCCGACGTTGTAAATCCGCACGCTCGGGTCATTCTTGTAGAGGTCCGAAGCGATCTTCGCAAGATTCTCGGCGGTGCCCGGCACCTCGTAGTTGTTCCACGCCGGCGGGCCCTTGTAAATTTTCTGGGTTCCCGGCGGCGCCGTGTCGAATTTCGTCAGGAACGACTTGGCCATGGCGATCTTGTCGGGCGGGCCGCTGACGCTGACCGTATTGGCGCGCTCATTGGACGTCACCGTTACGGTGCGCGACCGCTTCGACGCCGCCGGCGCCGGCGGCGGAGCGGCTTGCTGCTGCTGGCCGCCGCCACCCCCGCCGAAGGCGCCGCCGAAGCCGCCGCCGAAGCGAGGCTGCTCCGGTGCTGGGGGCGGCGCGTTCGCTCCCAGGAGCTTGGTTAGCTCCACCTCGGCCTCCTTGGCCCGGATGTACTGGCACTCGTAGACGAGGGCCTCGGTCTCGCCCTCTTTCTTCTCGATATCGTCGAGCATGGCGATGACGACGCGCAGGTTCTTGACCGTGTCGGTTAGGACGAGTTGATTCGCCTTGAGCATCGGCACAACTTCGTTGAACGGCCCCATCATCTTCTTGGCTTCGGGAGCGGTCTCCTCGGCCAGGAGCTTGTTCAGCTGGTAGGGCAGCTTCACAATCTCGGTGTCGCCCCACTCGGGCAAATCCTTGAGCGTGATGAACGGAAGAATTGCCGGATCGATCTTCTCGTCGGCCGCTGCGAGCGTGAACGAGAAGGGCCGGCGCAGCATCACATACTTGTGCGCCAAAAGGCCGTCGTTGATGAGATCGATGATCTCGATCATCGAGTACTTGCGGCCGGCCGGCGTGATGAGCGTGAACGTGCCGGTCGGCGACTTGCAGCCCGGCCGGCGGCTCGAGGAACTTCTCCTTGGGCGGCTGGATATTGGTAACGAACGGCAGGCCCGTCTTGTCGCTGACCCACTCAAAGACGGCGCGCCACGGCTTCTCGCGGAATTCGAGGGTGAACAGCTTGTCGCTGTACTTGAAGCGCGGCGCCGGCTTCTTCTCGGGCTCGGCCTTCTTGTCCGGTTCGGCCTTCTTGTCGGCGCCGGCCTTCTTGTCTTTTTGCGCCGGCTCCTGGGCCGTCAGCCATAGGCCAAGGACCAGCAGCGCGCAGCAGGCCGCGATCCCCCGTGCCGCCCGCCCGCCCCATCGCAAGCGTCCCATGACATCCCCCTCGCGTCCCACCTCAAGGCCCTCCCGGCGGATCGCCGGGCCCCCTGCCTCGAGGGTGGTATTCGTAATCGTCACCGCTCATTCGCCATGAATTGGAGCAAGGGCATAGCGAATCGCGCCGGAAAAACAAAGAGCAAATTGATTAAAAATGGCCGCCCGGGCACGAACCTGGGCAATCGGCAGCCCCTCGGCAAACCTCAGGCCCCTCCGCCATCGTATCAGATGGGCAAGATTTGGCACCCCCAACAAGCCCGCAGGCGTGCGTCATGCCTTGCTGGCGGGGATCACCGCCGCATCGGGCCGCACCGGACGGAAGCCGAGACCGAGCGCCTCGACCTTGGCGCGATAGCATTCGCTGGTGGCGATGATCGGCTCGTGCCCGCGGTCGCGCAGGCCCAGGCCAAGCGCCAGGAACGGATGCAGATCGCCCAGCGAGCCGAAGGTCGTCAACACGATCCGCCGGCCATGAATCACGCGCTGGCTCCTGTGATCACCTCCACAAAGGGCACGGGGGTCATCGTAACCCCAGGGTTGCCGGTTCGCCAGGCTCTGCGACGATTTGTTGTCAAGGGATGACCGGAAACGAGAGACTCTCGGAAACCGTCCTCGCGCGTGTCCTGATTGAGTCACGACCTGCTTTGTAGAAAACCTTGCTTTGGCGACCCCTGCCGGCTTGTCCGGCAGGTGAAGCAGCTTGGCAGGCTAACGTAGCTGGCCAAACTCCTTCACCTGCCGGACAAGCCGGCAGGGGTCGCAAGGATACTCGGCCTTGGTTTGCTAGCCTCGCAAACTGCTTCACCTGCCGGACAAGCCGGCAGGGGTCGGCTATCGGGGTTTTCTACAGAGCAAGTCACGACCTGAATTGGCCTCTCCTGTCCCCAATCGTCACGATGTTCCGCGCGGAACATCGTGACGATCGGTACCACTCACCATTCACCACTCACCACTCACCAGTCACCACTCACCACCCACCACTCACACGGCGCCGACGTTGACCATGTCATTAACCTTGCTCGGGAAGCCACGCTCGTCAAATTGTGGCGCTCCAGTCAGGATGCCCTTGCCGATGGCTTTGCTGCCGGGCTTGAGCGTTTCGGTTTGCAGGCCGATCGCGTCGCCCGGGGCACCGACGACAGGGCCGCCGTAGAAGGCCAGCACGTTGAGCTGCGGGTCGAGCGGCTTCGCGAGGGTGCCAGTCTGGGTCGCGCTGGAATGGCCGAGGCCGGTGTTGGCGTCCCCCGCGACGCCGATCAGGTTGCCGCCCGCGTCAAGGAAGGCGCCGGTCGTGCCGTCGGCGTCAATGCCGGCTCCACCGGCGGCGATGAGGTTCTGGGCGAGGATCGTGTTCTGCACCAGGACATTGGGCATGCCGGACAACGCCGAAAAGATGCCGCCGCCGTTGGACGCGAAGTTGGCGTTGATGGTGTCGTTCAGGAGCATCAGAGTGCCCGTGAAGGCGAGCCCCGCGTCGATGCCGCCGCCGTTGGCGCCCGCGTTATTGAGGGCGCGATTGCCGGCGATCGTGGTGTCGGTGATGTTGGCGTTGCCGGTCGTCTGCAGCTCGATGCCGCCGCCGCCCAGACCGTTGCCGTCGCCGCTGGCCAGGTTGTTGGCCAGGGTGCTCTGATTCACCGTGAGGGTGGTGCCGTTGACGAAGAGTGCCCCGCCGCTGTTGCCGCTGATGTTGCCGGCGATCTCGGTGCTGGTGATCGAGGTAGTCGGTCCGCCTTCCTGGATGGCGCCGCCGCTGCCGACGGCCACGTTATTGAGGAACAGGCTGTTGGTCACGGTGAGCGTGCCCTGGTTGTTGGAGTCGGCGAAGCCGCCGCCGGTCCCGGCGGCGAAGTTGTTCGCGATGGTGCAGCTCGTGATCGTGACCGGGCCGTTGCCGGAGTTGCCGATGCCGCCGCCGAGCATGGTCAGCGCCTGGTTGTCGGTGATCACCGCGCCGATGACGACCAGGTTGGCGGCCTGGAAGACGTTGCCCACCTGGATGGCGTCGAGCCAGACGCCGGCGCCCTGGTTGACGCAGGTGTTGCCGGTAATCACGGTGCCGGCGTTGATGAAGACCTTGCTGGAGCCGTCAGTCTCGACGCCGCCGCCCGCGTCGCCGGCATGATTGTCGCTGATGAGGCTGTTGTTGATGGTCAGAATCCAGTGGGCGCTGACGGTGTTTTCCATTGACAGGCCGCCGCCGTCAGCGGTGGCGATGTTGTCGGTCACGACCATGTTGGTCAGTGTCAGGCCGGCGATGCCCTGGTCACGGATGCCGCCGCCCGAGCCGGCCGGCCCATCGCCCGACTGCGCGATGCCGTTTTCGATCGTGAAACCTTGCATGGTCACGGTGAATTCGTCGTTGAGGTTGACATCGTCGGCCGGGTTGATGTCGAAGACGCGATCGACGTGGTTCCCGTCGACGACGACGGACCCGCCGCTGGCGTTGAGGATGCTCACGTTGCCGCCGCTGGGGAGGAGGGCGAAGGCGCCGCTGGCATCGGTGCCGGTGTTCGCTCCGGGAATCGTGATTGCGTAGTCGCCGGGGACGGTCAAGCGAATGACCTTGTTACCGGTGGCGGTGTTGGCCAGGTTGAGGGCCTCCCGCAAGCTGAGGCTGCCGTCGCTGGGCGGGTTGAGGTTGTCGGCGGTCGTGGTGACGTTGTACGTGGTCGTGCCGTTGGCGGTGGAAACGAGCGGCAGCGCCGACATGCGCGGCGCCGCCGGCAATACGCTGACGACCGCGATCGCGCTGGCGGCACCGACATCGATGGTGCCGTTGGCCTGGTCCGCAAAGCCGCGCTCATCGTAGGCCGGGCGCGGAAGAGGATGCCGTGACCGATGGCGGGGCTGCCCGTTTGCAGGGCCTCGGTCTGCAGCACCTCAGCCGCACCCGGGGCGCCGATGGTCGGGCCGCCGTTGTTGGCCAACGGGGCGAGCATCGGGTTGAGCGGAACGGCGAGAGTGCCGGTCTGGGTGGTCTCGGTCGTGATGAAGGAGTTGAGAAGTGGATCCGCCACGCCGATGAGGTTGCCGCCGAGGTCGGTAAAGGGGTTGCCGGCGTTGATGGCGTCGGCGCCCATGGGGGAGAAGTTCCCAGCCAGGATGGTGTTCTGGACGGTAACTGCTCCGCTGCCCTCCCAGATGATCCCGCCGGCGGCGCCGGCGAAGTTGGCGTTGATGCTGTCGTTCTGGAGCACCAGGTCGCCGGTCAAGTTCAGGGCGTCAATGCCGCCGCCGACGACGCCGTTATCGCCGCCAGCGTTGTTTAGCGCGCGATTGCCGGTAACGGTGGTGTTGACGATGGTCGAGGCGTTGAGCCCGGTGCCGGTCGTCAGCAGCTCGATGCCGCCGCCGCCCTCGTCCGTATTCGCCGGATCGCCGCTGGCCGTATTGTTGGCGATCGTGCTGTCCTGGACGAACAGCGTGGTGCCGGCGGCAAACACGCCGCCGCCGCGGCCACCGCTCGCGTTGCCGGTGATCTGGGAGTTGGTGATGCTCGTGGTGGGGCCGCCTTCCGCGATGCCGCCGCCGTCGCCGACGGCGACGTTGTTGAGGAAGAGGCTGTTGGCGACGACCAGGGTGCCAAAGTTGTTCTGATCGCCGAAGCCGCCGCCGACCATTCCGGACGAGTTGTTCTCGATGGTGCTGTTGAGGATGGTGACGGCACTGGCGCCGGCGTTGCCGATGCCGCCGCCGGGGCCGTTGAGGGCCTGGTTGTTACTGATGATCGTCCCCGTTACGATCAGGGTGGCAGTCTGGGTCGGCGCGATGGTGGCGACTGCCGAGACGCCGTTATTGGTGAGGGGGTAGGTGAAGGAGACAGTCGGCGGCATGTCATAGCCGCTGCCGGGATTGGTGATGGTCACCCCAATCAGCGTACCCGTGTCGCCGCCGCTAAGGATGGCGGTGCCCTGCGCCCCAATGCCATTGCCGTCCACGGGAGTAAAGACGACCGTCGGTGGAAACAAGTAGTCTATGAGGCTGCCGGGGTTGGTCACGGTGACGCTGCTGACACCGCTGATCGCGTCGAGCCAGATGCCGGCACCCTGATTGACACAGGTGTTGCCGCTGATAACGGTGCCGGCATTGATGAAGACCTTGCCGCTGCCGTCCTCTTCGATGCCGCCGCCCGCGTCGCCGGCGTGGTTGTCGCTGATGACGCTATTGTTGATCGTCAGCTTCCACGGCACGCTGACGATGTTCTCCATCGACACGCCGCCGCCGTCCGCCGTGGCGACGTTGTTGGTGACGGTCATATTGGTCAGCGTCAGGCTGGCGTTGCCCTGGTCGCGGATGCCGCCGCCCGAGCCGGCCGCCCCATCGCCGGGCGAGGCGATGCCATTGGTGATGGTAAACCCCTGCATCGTCACCGTGAACTCCGGCGTTGGGCTGGCGGCGTTGAACGTGGGATTGATGTCGAACACGCGATCGAGATGGTTGCCGTCCACCGTCACCGCGCCGCCGCTGGCGTTGACGATGGTCAGATTGCCGCCCGTCGGCAGGATCGCGAAGGCGCCGCTGTTGTCGGTGCCTGTGCCGGCCCCCGGCAGCGCGATCTTGTAGACGCCGGGGATGGTCAGCCGGATGGTGTTGCCGCCCGCGGTCTGGTTGGCGGCGTCGATGGCCGAACGCAGCGTGACGATATTGCTGCCCTTGATCGCGCCCGTTGTCGTATTGACGCCGGCGCTGATGCTGAGGTCGGCGAGGCTGTTGACGTTGAACGTGGCCGGGACGGCACGGTCCTCCAGCAACTCGACCGCCGGGCGCACACAGCGAACGGGGCGATTGCCGGGGGGGCCGGCAAGGAAGCGGCGCATGCGGTTGGAGCAGTGTTGCAACAGACGTTTCATCGGTCGTACCCTCAGGAATGATCGAGTGCCGGAACGCGTCGCGTGGGAACATCCCGCCTCGCGCCCCCTATGCGATGAACCGGAGGGCGATTGGAATCGTCCACTGCCGTGGTCAAAAAGGCAGAAAGTGGAGATTTGCAGTGGACAGGCACCCCCAACAGCCGGTTATGCTGTGTGGCAGGAACCAATCCTGCACGTTCAAATGTTCCCGGATGGCAAGACGCTGGCGACGTATTCGATACGCGAGGATGGCGTTCAGCTTTGGGACATTCCGCCAGGCCCGCTGTTCGATCCCTGGCTTGCCTGGCTCGCGCTGTGCGTCGCGTGCATGCTCACCGGATGCTGGTGGCGGTTGCGCTACTCATTCATCTCGAGCTTAGCGGCAAACCCGAGGTGACTGGGCTTTGGCATCAATACCCATCAATACCCTTGGCAAGAAATCAGCAGATCGAGCGAAAGACCAGCAGCGGCGCAATTTGATGATCCCGATAGAGTTGTGATGCAATGGCGCTGCCGGTCCATGCGTAGTACCGCCGGGATGAAAGGTGCCAGGGGTGCATCCGGGGGGGGTGGCAGGAAAACAAACCCGGGAGCAATCGCAGCGATCCCAGCCATACGATCCCATACCGAGCTGTGTTCCTTCCCGTGGTGTCGCGGCGCAGGCCGCGTGCGAGGTCAAACGTAAACAAGAATTCGGTAACGGGTGCGGCTGGGCGGCTGGGCGATGCCGGGCCACACTTCCATAACCCCACCGAGCAAGTCGCTGTCCACTCAGAATCCCGTCGAACCGCGGCCGAATGCGGCTACAATGGCGTCAGCCATGAGCACGCGTTGGCGGCGAGCTATTCGACGGCAATCCCTTGCGCTTCCGCGCGACGGCCGACGGCCTGGCGATTTACGCCATCGGCAAAGACGGTCGGTACGATGGCACGGCACTGGACAACCTGGCGGAATTTGATTCCACCGCGATCCGAACCGAATTTCGCTTGTGGGATCCGGACCGGCGTCGCCAGACGGCTCCGCGCCCGAACCGAAAGAATTGCCATGATGCACGACTGGCTTTTTCCCTTCCATACCGTCCTGTTAGCGGTTATGTGCGGGCTATGGGTCGCGCGTCTTCGGCGCCTCTACCGCCACGTGCGCGGCTTCCGGACTGTGTCGCGCGGCAAACTCATCTTGCGCTACGATCCGTCACTTGAGCGGCGCTGGGACCTCGCGGTCCTGCTGGAGCGGTGCCAGGCGGCACTCGACAGCTTGGCAAAGCAGTTCGGATTTTCCTTGCGCGGCCGGGTCCGCATCTATATGTGCCGTGATATTGCGACCGTCAGCAAGATGCACGGGTCGCCAGTCGGTGGTTTTGCACTGGTGCGTTTGGGCGCCATCGTCCTCGCGGATAACAGCTTCTCGCCTGAGCTCCTGCGGCACGAGCTGGGGCACCTGTTCGCGGTGCGCTGGAACGCGGGGGCACCGCCGCTGTTCAGCGAAGGGCTAGCCGTCTGGCTGCAACAGACGCACTTCGGGCAGTCGTTCGCCGCCGCGGCCCGGCCCTTGCTAGCGCAGCGTGATCTGAAGCTGCGGCTGTTGCTCAGGCGGCGGTTCTTTTACGCCGAGCCGCATCGCGCGGCCTGTTACGCGCTGGCCGGCAGCTTCACCGACTTTCTCATCCGCCGCCATGGCTGGGAGCGGTATCGCCGGTTCTATCGGCAGAGCAGCGATCTACTCTTCGGATGGAAGTTCAAACGTTGCTTCGGCGTCAGCCTTGAGAAGGCCGAATGGCAGTGGCGCAATGAACTCGTGCTCATGGAAATCTTCAACCGCCGGCTGGGGCGCAGTGCGTTATCGTGACTGATTTCCCGGGTCCGCAGAACCCAGAAAAAACGGTGCATGTGCGGCTCGCTTACTTGTGCACCTGCTTGGCGGCTGGCACGTCCCATAGCTGGATCGTGTTGTCCAGGTTTCCTGACGCCAGCGACTTGCCGTCTTTGCTGTACGTCACGGACGTAACCAACAACCTATTTCCCTTCAGGGCGGCTCGCTCTTTGCGCGTGCACGTCCCATAATTTGATCGTCTGGTCCAAGCTCGCTGCCGAGGCCAGAGTGTTGCCGTCCGGGCTGTATGCCACAGAATGGACAATGAATGTGTGTCCTTTGAGGGTCGCTTGTTCCTTACCAGTTGCCACGTCCCACAGCTTGATCGTCATGTCATAACTGCCCGAGGCCAGCATCTTGCCGTCTGGGCTAAATGCAACCGTAGGCACTTCCGCGGTGTGTCCCTTAAGGGTGGCCAGTTCCTTGCTTGTCTGAACGTCCCACAGCTTGATTGTCTTGTCGCAGCTCCCCGAAGCCAGCGTCTTGCCATCCGGACTGAACGCCAGGGACATTACTCCGCTCGACCCCCCAGGTATATGTCCCGCAAGAGTAACCTGCTCCTTGGCTTTGTGAACGTCCCACAGCTTGATCGTCAGATCGTAGCTCCCCGAGGCCAGCGTCCTGCCGTCCGGACTGAACGCAACGGGCATCACCTCGGCGGAATGTCCCCTGAGAGTGGCGAGTTCTTTAGCTGTCGCCACGTCCCATAGCCTAATCGATTTGTCAAAACTCCCCGAGGCCAGCGTCTTGCCGTCCGGACTAAACGCCACGGAATACACTCCAGCCGTGTGTCCCTTGAGGTTAGCCTGCTCCTTGCCCTTCTGAACGTCCCATAGCCTGACCGTCTTGTCATTGCTGGCCGAGGCGAGCGTCTTGCCGTCCGGGCTATACGCCACAGAATACACGCAACTCGTATGCGCCTTGAGGTTTTCTCGCAGGCTGGGTGCCTGGGCTGACAACGGCGACCTCGGAACGAGCCTACCAAAGCAGACCAGGCCAAGCACCAGCCCACAAGGAAATCCATTACGTCCATGACGGCGTCTTCAGCGGTTTCGCGGTCGGCCTCTCGCAACAACCTTCGGGTATGCTCCAACAACTCGAGAATTGCTTCCCGCGTCTGGCCAGCGGCAAGGAGATGCACTACCAAATCTCGAAGCTGCTTGACCGGCTCACTCGACCTCAAGGCCTGTTCGATGTGTTGGTCGATCATCAGTGTCCGCAACCCTTATTCGCCATAGCGGGTCTTTGCTCGTGCTGCCCCGTGCGGGCAGTCTGCGGAAGTACGGAAGATTCTTGGGTCAATGGGGCTGACTGACCCAAAGACTTCATGTCGCTGCTGTAGTTTACCAGATTCGGTCCTTCGCTGGAATGCCTGGACACGAGAGTCCGTGCTGGTTTTTTGGTCTAGACAATGCGGTCCATCTCAGATTATGAGACCGGCACGCCTGGGTCGGGCGGTTCCCGACTCGTCGTCACCTTCGCGAATCACCTACGCTGCCACGCGGAGAGCGGCGGCCATCGGTGCCGGTGCTCTTTCCGCCTTTCCGAATCGTGGTGCGGTGCATGCCGCCCGATCCCCCGTCCTGGGTCGGCTTCCAGGAGACCGCTCATGCTGAGCGCTTGGCTGCGTCAATGGTGGATGCAACGATTTGGCGGTAACGACCGCTCAAGAGCCGTGAACCGCAAACCACGCTCGCTGCGGCTGAGCCTGGAGGCGCTGGAGACGCGCGATTTGCCGTCCACGATCGTGACGGAACCCGTCGGCGGCATCCAGTACCTGGCCATCCTGGAGCCCAACGGCGGCAACGACGGGCTTGGTGCGATCGTGCGCATGAACCCGACGACCGGCGCCGTCTCCCTGGTGTCGGACAACGCGGTCGCCCTCAACGGCGGCGTCTTCGACCACCCCAACGCATTGACGCTCGAAACCATCAACGGCGTCGGCTACCTGACCTTCCTGGATCCGACCGGGGGGCTCGACGGCCTGGGTGCCATCGTGCGCATCAACCCGTTCACCGGCGGCTCGCAATTGGTGGCGGACAATTACATCTCCCGCAACGGCGGCCTCTTCCAGCACCCGTCCGACCTCATAACCGAGATCACGAGCAGTGGCACGCAGTATTTGACGTTCCTGGACGCGACCGGGGGGCCCGACGGCCTGGGTTCCATCGTGCGCATCAACCCGTCCAACGGCGGCTCCCAATTGGTCTCGGACAATGTCCTTGCCAGCAACAGCGGCGTCTTCGACCACCCGTCCGCTTTGACGCTGGAGACCGTCAACGGCACCGGCTACCTGACCATGCTCGATCCGACTGGAGGGTCCGACGGTCTGGGTGCCATCGTGCGCATCAACCCGTACAACGGCGGTGCGCAACTGGTGGCCGACAATGCCATCAGCGCCGGCGTCTTCAACGAGCCGAGCGACATCATCACGGAGACTAACGCCACCGGCACGCAGTACCTGGTCCTCCTGGACGCGGACGGAGGGTCCGACGGCCTGGGTGCCATCGTGCGCATCAACCCGTCCACCGGCGGCGCAATTGGTGTCCGACAATGCCATCGTCGGCAACGAGGTCTTCGACCACCCAACCGCGCTGACGCTCGAGACCATCAACGGCATCGGCTACTTGACCATGATCGACCCGACCAGCGAACCGTACGAGCCCGGCCCGGTCATACGGATCAATCCGACCAGTGGTGGCGCGCAGTCGGTGTCCGCGCTCAGCGTCACGCAGGCGCCGCTCATCAGCAGCGCCGCGGCCGCCACCTTTGCCGTCGGCCTGCCGGGCAGCTTCACGATCACCACGAGCGGCAACCCAACCGCGTCGCTCACCGAGAGCGGCACGCTGCCGGCCGGCGTCACGTTCACTGACAACGGCAACGGCACGGCTAAGCTAAGCGGCACTCCCCAGGCCGGCACCGCGCGTGCGACCCCGTATAGCTTCACCATCACGGCGCAGAACGGCGTCGCACCAAACTTCGTACAGACCTTCCAGCTCACCGTCGATCAACCGCCGGTCATCACCAGCGCCGGCAGCGCCGCGTTCACCGTCGGCACGGCCGGCAGCTTCACGATCAAGACCGCTCCGGCCCTGCCCGCGACCGTCGCGCTCAGCGAGAGCGGCGCGCTGCCGGCCGGCGTCACCTTCGTCAACAACCAGAACGGCACGGCGACCCTTAGTGGCATACCCAAGCAAGGCAGCGCCGGCACCTACGTCATTACCCTAACCGGCAGCAACGCGGCAGCGTCCATGGCAACGCAGAAATTCACGCTGACGGTCCAGCAGGCTCCCGCTGTCACCAGCGCCGCCCACACGACCTTCGCGACAGGTCAAAAAGGCAGCTTCACGATCACTGCAAGCGGCTATCCATCCGCGACGCTTACCGAAAGCGGCACGCTGCCGGCGGGCGTCACGTTCACCGCCAACGGCAACGGCACCGCGACCCTGACCGGCACTCCGCAGTCCGGCTCAGGCGGCGCTTATACGCTCGCGATCACGGCCAAGAACGGCGTGCTCCCGGCGGCCACGCAGACGTTCACGTTAACGGTCGATGCGCCGGTCGCGTTCACGAATCCGGACACAGCCTCGTTCAGTGTCCACCAGAGCAACACGCTGACGATCGCCACCACCGGCTACCCGGCCGCGAGCATCACCGTCAGCGGCACCTTGCCCACCGGCGTCACGCTGGTAAATAAGGGCAACGGCATCGCGACGCTCAGCGGCACTCCGAGCGCGACCGGCAACTTCCAATTCACTCTGTTGGCCAGTGTTGGCGGCGTGGTGGAGGCGCGACAAACCTTCGACTTGACCGTGGGCTAGCCCGCGCCGCTGCCGGCACCGGCCTCGCCACGTTTGACGTTCATGAGGTCTTCCGGGGATCCATCGCGTCGTAAACGTCCATCCGCGGGTCATCCCATCCGTCCTTGGCGAAGACCTCCATCGACGCGTCGTAGGCTCCATCGAGCCAGCCCTGATCGTCGCCGATCAAGTTCTTGATCCGCTCATAGACCTCCGCGCGAACCAAAACGTATACAGCCTGCGTTGTCGGGTCGACGGCTCGCACCGGTTCGGTGCCGTTTCCTACAAGGGCTTGCTGTTGTGCTGCCGTCAATTCGATCATGGCGGTCTCCTTTTCGATGCATCATACTACCCCGCGCCGCTACCGGCGCCGGCCTCGCGCGTGGCGATCGCCAGGGCCGCGCAGATAGTCGCGATTGAGCTGGGTGATGAACGCGACGCTGATCTCCTTGGGACAGGCGGCCTCGCACTCGTAGTAGTTCGTGCAATGGCCGAAGCCCTCGGCGTCGTGCCGCGCGATCATCGCCTTGACGCGGCTGCGACGCTCGGGCTGCCCCTGCGGCAAATTGGCGAGATGGCCCACCTTTGCCGCGACAAACAGCATCGCCGACGCGTTCTTGCACGCCGCCACGCACGCCCCGCAGCCGATGCACGCGGCCGCGTCCATCGCCGTCTCCTGCGCCTCCTTGGGCACGGGGATATCGTTGCCATCGGGCGTGCCGCCGGTGTTGACCGAGACGAAGCCGCCGGCGCCGATGATGCGGTCGAAGGCGCTGCGATCGGTGACCAGGTCGCGCACCACCGGGAAGGCACGGGCCCGCCACGGCTCGACGTAGATGTGCTGCCCATCGGTGAATTTACGCATGTGGAGCTGGCACACCGTCGTGCCGCGCTCCGGCCCGTGCGCCATGCCGTTGACCATCAGCGAGCACGTGCCGCAGATGCCTTCCCGGCAGTCCGAGTCGAACGCGATCGGCTCGCGGCCGTCCTTGATGAGTTGCTCGTTGAGCACGTCGAGCATCTCCAGGAACGACATGTCCGGGCTCACATCGCGGACCGGGTACGTCTCCATCCGGCCGGGGGAAATGCGGTTTTGCTGGCGCCAGATGTGCAGGGTGAGGTTCACTTGTAGCTCCGCACCGTTGGATGGACGAACTCCCACTCGAGCGGCTCGACGTTGCGGATCGGCGTGCGGTCCTCGCCGGCATACTGCCAGGCCGCGACGTGGCTGAAGTGCTCGTCGTCGCGCTTCGCCTCGCCGTCGGGATATTGATACTCCTCGCGGAAATGGCCGCCGCACGATTCCTCGCGCCAGGGCGTCGCGTGCCAGGAGCTCGCCGAACTCCATGAAATCCGCGACCCGGCCCGCGCGCTCCAGCGCCATGTTAAGGTCCTCGCCGCTGCCGGGCACGTTGACGCTCTGCCAGAATTCCTCACGCAGCTCACGGACCCGCGCGATCGTGTGCTCCAGGCTGGCGCAGTGCGGGCCATGCCGCAGTCTTCCCACATCGCCTTGCCCAGGTCGCGGTGCAATTCGGCGGCGGTCCGCTTGCCCTTGATCGCCAGCAGCTTGGCCACGCGCTCCTTCGCGTGCGCCATCGCCTCGCGGAACGCTGAGTGCTCGTTGGTGACTTTTTCGGTCGCTTCGCGCGACGCGAAGAAATTGCCCAGCGTGTATGGAATGATGAAGTAGCCGTCGGCGAGGCCTTGCATGAGGGCGCTGGCGCCGAGCCGGTTGGCGCCGTGGTCGGAGAAGTTCGCCTCGCCCAGCACGAACAGGCCCGGCAGGTTCGACATCAGGTTGTAATCGACCCACAGGCCGCCCATCGTGTAGTGCAGCGCCGGATAGATGCGCATCGGCTGCGCGTAGCCGTTTTCGCCGGTGATGCGCTCGTACATGTCGAACAGGTTGCCGTACTTCTCCTGCACCTTGTTTTTCCCGAGCCGTTTGATCGCGTCGGCAAAGTCGAGGTAGACGCCGCGGCCGCCCGGACCGACGCCGCGGCCCTCGTCGCAGACGCGCTTGGCGGCCCGGCTGGCAATGTCGCGCGGGGCGAGGTTGCCGTAGCTCGGATACATCCGTTCCAGGTAATAGTCGCGCTCGCTCTCGGGGATTTCCCTGGGATGCCGTTTGTCGCCGGGCTGCTTCGGCACCCAGATGCGGCCGTCATTGCGCAACGATTCGGACATCAGCGTGAGCTTGGACTGGTGTTCGCCGGCAACGGGGATGCAGGTCGGATGGATCTGCGTGTAGCAGGGATTGGCGAAGAATGCGCCGCGCTTGTAGGCACGATAGGTCGCGGTGACGTTGCAGCCGACCGCGTTGGTCGACAGGTAATAGACGTTGGAATAGCCGCCGGTCGCGAGGATCACCGCGTCGCCGGCATAGGGGGTGAGCCGGCCGTTGGTCAGGTCGCGCACCACGATGCCGCGTGCCTGGCCGTCGATCACGACCAGGTCGAGCATCTCGGAGCGCGGGAACATCTGCACCTTGCCGAAGCTGATTTGCCGGCTGAGCGCCTGATAGGCACCGAGCAGGAGCTGCTGGCCGGTCTGGCCGCGGCAGTAGAACGTGCGCGACACCTGAGCCCCGCCGAAGGAGCGGTTGTCGAGCAGGCCGCCGTATTCGCGGGCGAATGGCACGCCCTGGGCCACGCACTGGTCGATGATGTTGACCGACACCTCGGCGAGGCGGTGAACGTTCGCCTCGCGGGCGCGGTAGTCGCCGCCCTTGATCGTGTCGTAAAAGAGCCGCCAGACACTGTCGCCGTCGTTCTGGTAATTCTTGGCGGCGTTGATGCCGCCCTGGGCGGCGATGGAGTGCGCGCGGCGTGGGCTGTCCTGGTAGCAGAAGCACTGCACGTTGTAGCCGAGCTCGGCGAGGGTTGCCGCCGCGGCGCCGCCGGCCAGACCGCTGCCGACGACCAGCACGGTGTACTTGCGCTTGTTGGCGGGGTTGACCAGCTTCATTTCCGACTTGTACTTGCTCCACTTCTCGGGCAAGTCGCCGGGCGGCACGTGGGACGCAAGCGTCGGGACGGCGGGGCTGGCGGTCTTGGGAAGTTCGAGGTTCATTTCGGCTACCTGGTTATTTCTTAACAGGGAACGGCATCTCCGGGGGCGCGACTTTCGGCGCCGGTTCGCTGGGCCGATTCGTGACGCTCGGCACCATGTCGCCGAACCACACGCCGACGACGATCCCGACGTTCCCCAGGCACACCACAAGGGCGACCGCCCACGCGAGCCGGCGAATCAGCGTCTGCACCCGCGGTGTGTTGAACCCGACGGTCTGGAACATGCTGGCGACGCCGTGCGTCAGATGCAGGAACAGGAACACCTGGGCGAGGATATACAGGATCGCGAGGATGGGATTACGGAAGCCGTAAATCATCATCGAATAGACATCCGGCCGAAAGGCGTTGTCGCGCAGCTCGAGGTAATTCCTGTAGACGCCGGGGGCGACCTCCGCGGACGTCACGATGCCGAGCGTGTAGTGGGCGATGTGGAACAGCGTGAAGGCGAGGATCACGAGGCCCGTCACGACCATGTGCCGCGACGCGAAGCTGGCCTGGACGGTCCGTTCATGGGCGTAGGGAATCGGCCTGGCCCGCCTGGACTTCCAGTTGAGCCACAGCGCCACGCCGATGTGGAGGCAAAACGCCGTGAGCAGAACGATGCGCGCCGTCCAGAGCACCATCGCGTTTTTCTTGAGGGTGACGGCGTAGGCGTTGATGGAATCGGGGCCGAAGAAGACCTGCAAGTTGCCGAGCATGTGGACGATGACGAAGCCGGTGAGGATCAGGCCGGTGACGGCGACCAGGTATTTGCCGCCGACGCTGGATTTGAGAAAGGGTTCCGCCCAGGCGGCAAGTCCCTGGCGGGAGGGGGTGGAGTTGGTCGTGACCTTGCGCTTGGAAGGGGTTGCAGTTGCCATACACGGTCATTCTACTGGGAGCCAGGCAACGTCAAGCCCGGAGGCTGTGGCGGACGTTCCTGTCTGCGCCGCGCCTTGGGAGTGCGGCGGCGAGCCGCCGTACTCCAAATGGCCTGCGCAACCCTGTATTCCCGTCAATGCCCCAGGCCGCCGTTGCGGGTTGCCTCGACGGGCTGCGGGGCGCCGTGCGCGAAGGTGCGCGTGCCGAAGTGGTGGATGAACAGGTCGCGGCAGCAGGTCAGCTTGAAACCTGCTTGCCGGGCCTTTGCGCTCAGAATATCGCTGTCGAACAGGCTCAGGTCGGTCCACTCGTTGAGGCCGGGGCTGACGCGGTCCAGCACCGCTCGCCGAATCAGTAGGCAGAACCCGCCGAGCCGTTCACTCTCGACTCATTTGCCGCGGTTCGTGCCCGCGAAATCGCGCGCGAAGCTCTGCACTGCCTCCACGTCCACCAGCGCGTCGCCCGGCCGGGCTCCCTTCTTCGGACCGAGCCGGTACGGCACCGTCTCGACCAGCTGCAGCGGCGCCGCGTAATTCGACATCGGTCCCACCAGCCCGATTCCGTCCGACATCTTCGCCAGCGCCGTCAGCGCATCGAGCCATTTCGGCGTCACCACCGTGTCATTATTGAGCAGGCAAACGAACTCGCCGCGCGCCTTGGCGAGCGCCTCCTTGCACGCCGTCGAAATGTCCAGGTCGGTCGCCGCCCGGCAAATCTCGACGCGCAGCCGGCTCGCCAGCCCATCGCGCAGCCCGGCGAGGTATTCCGCGGTGCCGTCGAGCGAGCCGATGTCGAGAAAGATCAGCTCGAACGGCTCCCGGCTATGACGCAGGACGCTCGGTACGCATATTCGCGTGTATTCCAGCATCCCGCAGCACGGAATGACGATCGAAACCAACCCCGGCGGCGACGTGATGGAAAGCGTGTTGGCGGTGGTCATGGTAAATCCTAAAGAGTTCAAACCACGAATCCCACGAATAAGAGCGGCCATAACCGTGAACCACGGATTACCCAGCGCGGCCGAGCCGCAACGCAAGAGGCAATAAGAGAGGAACGTGGGAGGAAGGCGCGCAACCTCCCTGTGCCCGGCAGGAGGGTAGACTGGTTTATTGGCGTCTGATACCGGCGCTTTCTGGCCCTGCCTGCGGGTATCGCCAAAAAATAATGACCGAAAAATCACTAGGCTGTTTTCTGGTATCGCTGCATACGCAGCAGGTATCGGCCATGCTAGATGTGTAGTAAATTCCGTGACCAAAGCAAGATTCTGCGATCGTCCTTCGCTGAGGGAAGCACAGACCAATCTTGGTTCTTGGTTCGATCATCGGTGTGCCTTCTGGAGCAACCTGCGTTTCGGCCGAGAAGTTGCGCAGGCTGCAAAGATTTTGAACCTTAGTAGAACGGATCGCACGGATAAGAGCAATCTCTTTCTCTGTTTCTATCCGTGTGATCCGTGTAATCCGTGGTTCCTATTTGTGTTATTCGTGTGACTCGTGGTTTTGTGCCTTTGGCTCGGAATCCGGTTTCGCGTACTTGCTCACCAGGTTTATCAGCAACAAATACTCCTGCTGGTGCCGGCGTGCCTGCAGGGCCACCACTTCCTGCTGCTTCTGCAAGAGCCGGTCGCGATACTCGCCGGTCTTGTCCAGCGCCAGCGCCTCCGCGATCGCACCAACGCTTGTGGATACTCCCGCTCCCGCGCATGCACCCACGCCAGGTTGTAGCGCGCTCGCACGTCGGCCGCGTTCACCGCCAATGCCTTCTCGTACGCCGACCGCGCCTCGCCGGTGCGGCCCCATTCGTACAGCGCATCGCCCAGCGCGTTCCACAATTCCGCCGAGCAGCTCGGATTCAGCGCCAGCGCCACCTTGGCCATGTCCGCCCCGCGCTTCGGGTCGCGGAAGGAGAAGGTGAGGAACTGGCTGACTTCACATAGCAGCACCCAGTTGCGTTGCTGCAAATGGACTGCCTCGCCGTAGAACCCGCGCGCAGCTCGAATCGCCCAGCCTTGGCGCAGGCCCGCGCCTTCTGGATCGGTTCCTGCAACCGCTTATGGGCCGCTTCGCCGAACCGCTCGTGGAAGCGCACGAACACTTCCTCCGCCACCGCCGGTGCCAGCAGCCGCGCATGGATGCCGCGCCCCTCCTCGTCGCCCGGCTCGATGTACTGGCAGCGTTTGCCTTCGCCGAAGAACGTCCGCAACAGGGAGAAATTGACGCCGACGAACGTGGCCAGGCTGAAGCGCTGGTGCTCGAACTCGTCATCGCGGGTGATCTGCGTCTGGCCATAGTCATTCACCAGGATGAACCCGCCCTCGGCAAGCATCCCGAGCAGTTTCTCCAGGCACTGGATCGCGCCGTAACTGTGCAGCAGCCGTTTCGTCATCTTGCGGCCAAGCTCCACGGCAAACGTGCCGTGCGGCAGCGTCTGGGCGTCGACGGGCCGATAATCGTACTCCGAGGCGAACAGGCCGTAGACCTCCAGCAGCTCGTCCTTGCGCGCGGATTGTTTGACTGCGCGCGCTGGCGCAGCTGCTCCGGGGTCAGGTCGGTGTACTCGGCGAGCCGGACACTGCGGGCCACGCACGTGCGGACGCACAGTTGGCGGACCTGCGCGCCGTCCAGCTCCAACACCGCGGCCGGCAGGCAGTCAAGAAGGTAGTTGAGAAACACCGCCCGCAGCCTCCCGTTGTGGGGCACGTTTCTTACGTGCCCGTCTTTCCCCGGCACGTAAAAAACGTGCCCCACATCCGCGGCACCGTTCACCCCAAACCCCACGTCGGCGAGCAGCGTCTCCGGATGCAACGCATCCACTTGGCGGACTCGGTAGCGGCCGGCATGCTCGGCCAGGACCCCGTGGCGCAGCAGGTCGTGGAGCATGCGTTCCGACTTGTCGGCGGCGATGTAAGTGAGCCGGCTGTAGTAGTCCTTCTTGTGCTGGCGGCACAGGTCGCGCAGCGTGTCGAGGAAGTAGCGCCGAACAGGCCGACGCCGATGCCCAGCTCCAGCACGAAAATGTCGTCTTCCAGCTGCCCCTCCTTGTCGGCGGCGACGAGGCTCGCGAAGAAGACATCGGCCGCGTTGCGCGAGAGGGAGCCGTCATTATTGACAACGAAAGGCACCGGCGACGTATCCGCCAGGAACGCCTTGTTCCCGCGTTGACGTAAATAGGTCTGTCCAAGATCCCATTCGAGGCTATTTGCGAGCGGCACGAAATCTTGCACAATTTCGCGTCCCGCCTGGGCATGCGCCAGCACCTGCTCCGCCAACGACCCGGTGTGCATACCGTCATCGCGTGTGTCCCGCTTGGTGGCCATGTTGGTGATCCCTTTCGTTTGTTGCCCCCCGGCCCCTGCCGGCTTGTCCGGCAGGTGAAGCAGTTTGGGCGGCTAGCCAGCCCCGGCCCGCCGACCGCAACGACCCCTGCCGGCTCGTCCGGCAGGTGAAGCAGTTTGGGCGGCTAACCCGCCCCGGCCCGCCAACCCAACGACCCCTGCCGGCTTGTCCGGCAGGTGAAGCAGTTTGGCCGGCTAACCCGCCCCGGCCCGCCGACCCCAACGACCCCTGCCGGCTTGTCCGGCAGGTGAAGCAGTTGCACGCTCGCTCCAGCCGTCAAACTTCTTCACCTGCCGGACAAGCCGGCAGGGGTCGGGCGCGTGGTTCGTTCGCCTCACTTTAGCCGTCAAACTCCTTCACCTGCCGGACAAGCCGGCAGGGGTCGCACGGTCGAACAGTGCCACGTCGACCTGGACGACGACGAGATCGCCGGGCCCGAAATCGCTCAGGCTGGCGCGGCAGACGATGCCGCCGGCGCCCAGCTCCGCGGCGACTTCCACGCCGCCGATCGCGCTGCTCGCCGCCGCCGGGTCCGCGGTGCGCGTCAGGTACGCGCGGACGGCCGTCGTGGTGAGAAAACACGCGGCCGGCCCCCGCGCGGCTGCGAGCGGCACGCATTGCTCCTGCGTTTCCGTGCCGGTGAGCCGAAACTCGAACGTGCGCGTCAACCGCGCTTGGCCCGGCGTCCGCGCGGGCAGCGGCTCGGCGTGAACGGCCCGCGGGCCCTCTACTGGTGCCCCGGTCGCGTCGTAAAAAAAGGTGGACGTTTCGCGGCCGACACAGGTCATGCCGCCCTCCGCGTCGTACGTAAAGGTGGTTACGGATCCCAGTGGATCGCGGATGGAATCGTTGCTCGGATCGCTGTTCATGGAAGCCCTCGCATGGTGGTTGTGGCCAATCCGCAAACTGCCGGCACGGTCACGGTCATCGCTCGTGCCGTGAATCGAGATCCCAGCGGCGGTCATGGCAGTCGCAATTCTGCCGAATGCATGCACCGCCGGAGCCGGGTACCAATTTCCTCGCAACTCGATTGGCTATCGCATGTTAAATAAACCGTCACCGATTTCCCTGCCGATTTCCTGCATTCCTCTCAACGCCGGTCACCAGTACCCCCCTCGTCCCTTCCTTGATGGTTTCTTAGCATTGCCAGAGCTAACGGAGCCGTCGATCCCAACAATGCTCCAAGATGCATTCCGAGATACGCCCCGAGACCGAACCCGGCCAGCCGTTCCAGTTGAGTCAAGGGCTCTCTCGCAGCGGACCGAAAATCTACAGAGCCGAATACACTCCCGCAAATCAAAGCTGAAGACGACGCAAGAAAGAACACCGTCGCAATATATCGGCGACGATTCGGTAATCCTTCCAAGAAAAGGGCCAAGAAACACGGTGCACAATCCAGCATGGTCGCCGGGAGTGTGCACCCAAAAAACATTGTCAATGCGTCAAACCAACCGTAGCCAGGGATGCCTGCAACCCATCGGCCTGGCCCATAGCCAAAATTGATTGCGCCAAACAGGAGCGCCAAGGCCGTAAAGGTAGCCAACTCATACCTAATAGGGCGTGCCCAACGCATAAGCGCACCAATAAGCAAACCTAATTAGTGAGCCAACTATAAAATTCCCATCCCGCGCACACAACCCATCCCGCAGGACCCAGGTTAAAAACTCCGCCCTTAACGCTCGAGGTCCCTGAATGAGTAAACATGACGGTTGGACTGCTGCTCCCGTAAAACGGGATAAGTGCAACAAATGATCGACTACCAACCGTCCAAATACGTTCCCAATAGCCCATATTCGCGTGGAGGTCATCCCACTCTTTCTCGGTAGCAGGCAACGAATTCCAGTCTGGAGCGTTCTGCGGGTCAGTAGCTCCGAGCGATGTAAGGTATTTCTCTAATTGGCCTGATAACGGCTCATGCCTATTGAAGTAGATATTGCGAAAATCGCTGCCGAGCTGATTCGAAGGAATGTCTTCGATTGTGAATGCGCTGGAAGCCATGCCTTTACCCCCGCCTCCAAAGACAGCGAGGAACTGTAAGGTTTCTACGACAACCCCTCCCAGGTAAGTATTAATACCTGTGTAACCCTGAAGCGCCGCGTAAGTAAAATGGGCAAGGTCAACCCAGCCGTAGTCCTTGGTGTAGATATAAGTCCAGTTTGAATCGACACCATTAAGAAAGGGTCCTTTGCCCTTTACCTGGGACCCGGAACCGGATTTTTGGCCGCTGGTGCAATGGCCACTTCCATTCCCGCTGGCTGTCTTGCCGCGCAGCCTTTCAGTAACTGCATCAAGCACATCTAGTGGGTCAGGGGCTATTTCCTTTCCATTCTCGTCCGTTTTTGTCAATTCCGTTTCGATCGTCTTAACCCATTTGATGAAGGTAGGCAGCGTTATCGCATCCTGCTGATTTGGCATCAATCCGCTTGGGTCGTCGAGGATGGTTGGTCGACCCATTACGTAGCGATATAGATTACTGTCCCCCGCATCGAATCCCAGTGGGTCCTGACTCTGCCACCGCCCTGTGGTCGGGTCGTACCACCGCGCCCGGTTGTACTGGAGACCCGTTTCGACATCGAACATCCGGCCCGTCCACGCATAGCTCCCGCGGTACGCCGAGTTCGTTTCGCTGATGATGTTGCCGAAGCCGTCGTAGACGATGGCGTCCTTGACGTTACCGCTGTTGTCGAGCACGTCGCGCACCGAGCCCTGGTAATCGGTGAGGTACCAATACTGTACGCCGGCATCCTGCCGCGCGAACAGCTGGTCCACCTGGTCGCCGTGCAGGTAGCGGGTTTGCAGGTCGTTGCTGCCGTCGAGGTCGGCCCACACGTTGAAGTTCGCGTTGCCGGTCGAGCCGGCGAGGGCCGGGTTCCAGCCGTCCACGGCGTAGCGGGTCACGGTCGGCGAGCCGCTGCCGGTCGGGTAGTCGTCGCGCTCGACCAGGTTGCCCCACGCATCATACTTGTAATCGACCTCCGCCAGGAGCGTGTCGCCGGTGCCGTAGATTACCGGGTCAGATTCCCACAGCTGCGCTTCACCAGCTCGTTCTTGTTGTCGTAGCCGTAGGTCCATGTTTCGCCGCCCTCGATCGCCACCTTCATCGTCTCGTTGCCGGCGGCGTCATAGGTATAGTCCCACGTCCCATCTGATTCTACCTCGTTGCCGGTCCCGGTGGAATAGCCGGTGTTCGTCCGATTGCCTTCAGCGTCATAGCTCTCACTGGCGCCGCCGTCGTTGGTGAGTTGGCTCGTCGCGTCGTAGCCGTAGGTCGTCGGCGTGCCGCCGTTGAGCTGCTCGCTGGTGATCCGGCTGTCGGCGTCGTACACGTTGGTGTAGACGTTGATCGCGGTGTCGCTACCGTTCTTGTCGGTCTGGCCGGTAAGGTCGCCCACGGCGTCGTAGACATAGGTGCTCGCCGCAACGGTGGTGCTACCGGACAGGTCGCTGTAGCGCGTCGTTGCGCTAAGCTCGTTGTCGGCGTTGTAGGACTGGTCAATCCGCATCGGCGTCTGGTCGACGCCGCCGAACTGCTGCTGCGTCAGGTTCCCGTCGGCGTCATAGACGTTCGTCGTCACGCCGCCGAAGTTATCTTGCACCACGGTGCGGTTGCCGTTGGCGTCATAGGTAAATGTGAGCAGCGTGCCCCATAACCCCTGGACGGTGCTGACCTCGCCGACCGCGTCATAGGCCATCGTATACGTGCCGACGTTGTTGGCCGCGGTGAGCTGCCTACCGTCCGCGTCGTAGGTGAACGTGAGAATGTTGGCGACGGAGTGGTCCGCGTTGTACCAGGTCTGGCCGATGTTATTGCCGACGGCGTCGTAGGCGTAGGTGATGACGCGGCCCAGGGCGTCGGTTTCCGATGTCAGGTTGCCGTCGGCGTCGTACGCCATCGTGGTGGAGCCGCCGGTGGGCGTGACCTCCTGCACGACGCGGTTCAGGTCGTCATAAACGAAAGTGGTCACATTGCCGTCGGAGTCGATCTCGTTGACCTCGCGGCCGAAGGAATCGAGCACCTGGGTAGTGTAATTACCGAGGGCGCTTTCGGCAGGTGAAGCAGTTGCACGCTCGCTCTAGCCGTCAAACTTCTTCACCTGCCGGACAAGCCGGCAGGGGTCGGGCGCGTGGTTCGTTCGCCTCACTTTAGCCGTCAAACTCCTTCACCTGCCGGACAAGCCGGCAGGGGTCACACGGTCGAACAGTGCCACGTCGACCTGGACGACGACGAGATCGCCGGGGCCGAAATCGCTCAGGCTGGCGCGGCAGACGATGCCGCCGGCGCCCAGCTCCGCGGCGACTTCCACGCCGCCGATCGCGCTGCTGGCGGCCGCCGGGTCCGCGGTGCGCGTCAGGTACGCGCGGACGGCCGTCGTGGCGAGAAAACACGCGGCCGGCCCCAGCGCGGCTGCGAGCGGCACGCATTGCTCCTGCGTCTCCGTGCCGGTGAGCCGAAACTCGAACGTGCGCGTCAACCGCGCTTGGCCCGGCGTCCGCGCGGGCGGCGGCTCGGCGTGAACGGGCCGCGGGCCCGCCACGGATGCCCCGGTCGCGTCGTGATAATAGGTGGACGTTTCACGGCCGACACAGGTCATGCCGGCCGCCGCGTCGTACGTAAAGGTGGTTACGGATCCCAGTGGATCGCGGTAGGGGTCGTTGCTCGGATCGCTGCTCATGGAAGCCCTCACATGGTGGTTGTGGCCAATCCGCAAACTGCCGGCACGGTCACGGTCATCGCTTGTGCTTCGAATCGAGATCCCAGCGGCGCTTATGGCGGCCGCTCCTGAAACCTTTTTCTCCGGTCATCGCCGACCTCTCCTCGCAAGACAGCCCGTAAGAAATTGCCACCAAGTTTGCGGCGATCGTGCGACCGGAAAACACTCAAAGAGCGTTAATCGCTCATTATCCTCGCGGTCGCATTGAACCCAAATTAGCACCTCATCGGATCGCCAAAGAAGGGCGTTGCCCTGCCGTCCTTTGTCCATCGATTCAAGGAAACAATTTACAAAGGCGGCGCTTCGGTTTCGGTATACTCCCTCGGCGACCATTAACGGACCGCAAGATTCATCGCGTGGCGGCCCACCGAGCACGTCGCATACATCTTTGAGCGTTATTCGCCTTCCCTGCTTAATTGCCCCCTGAATGAGCGAAGCAGCGAAGCGTTTTGCCATGTTATTTTGGTATGCCCGATGATAAAATACTTGACTAGCACCGTTACTAGAATAACTAAACCAACAAACGCAAGGCACAAAAACTTTCGTTTGCGCAATACAGTTGAGGCCATAAGGAGCGTCCCCTAAACCCAAGGACCGATTCAAGTGAGGGGTAGTGGAAATCGGGCTGTGCAGCCGCTTGCGGAACGCCGGGCCGCCGATCGCCCAGTTCGCCCCGCGAATGGCCGGTTCCTTGGGATCGTCGCGAAGCAGAAACTCCCGCCACCGGTGCGCACGCGCCGTGGGCTCCGATGCCAGATCCTCGTACCACGGATTCGAGGCCAGCAGGGCGTCCGCCTTGCCCAGCGCATACGCGGCACAGCTCGACCACCGGTGATGCCACGGCTCGGCGATCAGGCCGGCTCCCAGCGGATTGCGTTCGATCTAGCGCCCGCAGCTCAACAGGTACGCATCCGTCTCGATTGCCGGGCTCTGTTCGCAAGAGTGGTTCGGCACCGCCGCCTATCGTAGCCGCGGTGCCGCGGAATGCAAGCAATTCCCGCAGCAGGGAGCACCGGTCCACGAGCAAATCCTGTGGAGCAATCGTCCTGGCAAGCGCTCGACCGGCTGCTGGGCGAACTGGATGCGCAGTCGCCCGACAGCCTGGTGGCAGCGGTGCTGCGCGGCCGCAAGCACCTTGCGCTAAAAGAATACGCCGCCGCGCGCGACTGGCTTGGGCGCGCGATCGCGCAGCATCCGCGTGAGATATGGCCGCGCCTTCTCTACAGCCGTGTGCTGCTGCAAGCGGGAAGTGACCCCGCTGCGGCCGCGCAGGCGCTGCGCAACGTGCTGGCGGTGGATCGGGGTAACGCCGAAGCGCGCAGAACCTGGCCGTCCTTCTCAAGGACCGGCCTTCGGCAGCGTAAAGTGTGAGGCCCGAACACCCGGTTGCGGTGACCGACTACGTTGCCAACCCCCGTGGCAATCGAGCCAGGCCGGCTTCCCTGTCGTGCTGGGACCCACCACTTGCGTGGTGGGCTACTATCTGCCGCCCCTGCGGGGGCTCGCGACGGTGAAACGTGGACGCATGCGCCCCGCGACCCAGGTGTTGCGGCGAAACCGGCACCGCGCGTTTCAGTTGTGGGGGTGTCCCGCGAAAACGTGAAAACGTAAGACGCCAGACCCGCGTCCCCTGCCTCAAGACACGCGGCGGCGAGCCGGTCATTGTCGTCCGCCGCTCGCCTCATGGAATTCCCAAAATCTTTTGCGTCTGCAAGCTGAGCCGCCAGCGTGGGTGCTCCAGGCAATAGCGCACCGCAAGCTGCGTGTTGCGCTCGCGGTCGGCATCGTCGCAAGGTTGGAGGAAGAAGTGCCGAAAATCGAGCCCTTCGTAGCGCTCCGGCTCCGCCCCGGGCTGCGGAAAAACTAGCTTCAGCTCGTCGCCGCGGCGCAGCACCAGCTCGGTCCCCGCCTTCGGACTGACGCAGATCCAGTCGAGCCCCGCCGGCGCCGGTCGCGTGCCGTTCGTCTCCACCGCCACTTCGAAGCCGCGCGCGTGCAGCGCCTCGACGAGCTCGGCGGTCAGTTGCAACAGCGGCTCGCCTCCGGTACAGACGACCAGCGGCCGCGCGCCGCCGGGCCATTGCCGGGCCACGGCGTCGGCGAGCACGTCAGCCGTCGCGAAATGTCCGCCGCCGGGGCCGTCGGTGCCGACGAAGTCGGTATCGCAGAAGCGGCAGATGGCGGTCGCTCGATCCGGTTCGCGGCCGGTCCACAGGTTGCAGCCGGCGAACCGGCAAAACACCGCGGCCCGCCCGGTGTTGGCGCCCTCGCCCTGCAGCGTGTAGAACAATTCCTTGACGGTGAAGCTCATCCCTTCACGATAGCAAAATCCCGTCCTGAAGTGCGCCGAGAATCACCGCCTTGCACGTTGCGTATTTGCGCGTCACGGCCCCTTCGCGGGAGATGATGGCGACGTCACGGGCATGGGCCGTGAGGTGGGATTGCGCGAGGAAGTCGATGAGCTCCGTTAGCGCCGCGTCGACGTCGTGAGCCTGGACGTTGACGATGAGCCAGTCAGAGGCGAACCAGCCGCTCCTGATCTGCTCCGCGGTCGCACGCTCGAGCTTGATCACGAACCGCGTCCTCCGCGACAACCCGGTGAGCGATCCGCGGGGGACCATATCAAACGGCGCACTGATCACGAGCGCTTCCGCCGTGGCGACCTGCACGAGCGCCAGCGGCGGCGCCGCCTTGAGCGTTCGCGGCAACTCGTCGACGCGCACCTTGGGGAGCGCGGGATCGAGCAGCGGACGGGCTTCGTCGATCTTGCCCGCCAGCGCGAGGGCGAGGAACTGGGCGGCCGCTTGCCGTACGTCCTGCCGTGCGTCAAATCCGAGGGGGTCAATGAACACCGGCCGCGATCCGCCGCCGCTCCTCGGGGACTTGCCATCGAGCGACGGCCGTACCGTGCTCACCCGGTCGCCGACCTGGACCGGCGGCGACGTGTCAGCTTTGCCGTCGGGCGATCCCGACCGCTGCGGCGGCCCGGCGACGCATATGCGTCCGGCGAAGACCAGAACCTCTGCCTGGCCGAGATCGAGGGTTTCCTTGGCGGTCTTGCGGAAGACGTAGAGCGTTTGGCCGACCTTCACGCCGTCGCCCTCGTCGAGGGAAATCTCCAACCCGGCGTCCTCGAACACCCGCCGACCTTTTTCCAGTTTGCGCAGCGCGATGGCAGCAGCTTCCACGCGGCTGGCGTCCGCGTCGGCCTGCGCCTTGGCCATGAGTCCCTTCTTGACCATCCGCGCCGACCACGCGGCCCGCTCCTTGCAGTCCTCCAGGTCCGACTGCGCCGTCGCGATGCGTTTCCCAATCTGCTTGAGTGCCTGTTCGTAGAAACTGCCGTTTTGGCCGTTGGCGTAAACCCGGACGATCACGCCGTAAGCAGCCGCGGCCGGCGGCAACCTGAGCGGGTCTTCCGACGGCACGGACGGCTGCAACTCGTCCGTCACGAGGTCGCCGACCACGATCTTCCGTGTTGGGACCTGGACCGTCGGTTTGCCGACGCAGGTGTGGGCCTGGGCGTTGACCACCTTGACCCGGCCGACGTACGCCGCCCCGGGCCGGAGACGGTACACGTCGAGCACATGGCCGACCTCCACGTTGTCATCGGTGCCGAGGTTGATTTGCACAAGGCCATCGGCACCGACGGCGGTCACCCGTCCTGTTCGGCCGGGCTCGGTTACCTGTGACGCCGCCGGCTGCGGCCCGCCCGCCTCAAGCCCGATTCCCTGTGCCTGGCCTCGATACGCAAGGCCGCCTGCGCCGACCGCGAGCATGGCCGCCACCAGCAACATCCCCGCGACGTTCTTCAGCTTCGCGATCAGCATGGCTTTGACCACTCCTTGCGTTAAGGCGGCGACCTTGACTGAGACGGCACCGGCGGCCGATCCAATCGCGGCTCGTGCCGTCGCTTCGATGAGGGCCGCCGGCACCGCCGCCGAGGCCGCGTTCTGTGCCACCAGCGCCGCCACCGCTCCAGTCGATAGCGCCAGGCCGCGCCGCGTGAGCCGGCCGGCCAAGAGCCGCCGAGCAGCCCGCAGCCGGGTGGCGAGCGTCCCGTCGGGCCAGCCGAGCAGGCGCGCCGCCTCGCGATGGGTCTTGCCCTCGAGGTCGCACAGGACGACCGGCGTGCGATATTTCGCCGGCAGCCGCTCCAGCTCCTCGTCGAGGATCGCCTGCAATTCGGGCCATGGCTCCGCCGGCGCATATTCCGTGCGGCGCGTTGTGCCCGCCAGCCGTTCGCGTGCTTGCCGGTTACCGCTCATGGCCCGCGCTTTCATGGCCGTGCGAAAGGCGACGCCGTACAGCCAGTTGCCGACCTGTTCGCGTGGCACGACCGAGGCCGCCTTTTTGACGAGTACGAGGAAAGTGGCCTGAAACGCGTCCTCGGCATCCGCCTCATTGCGGAGCACGCGCCTGCAAACGCCAAGCACCATCGGCCCGTGGCGATGCAACAGCAGCTCAAACGCCGCCGGCTCGCGCCGGGCGACGAAGCCCTCGAGCAACTGGGCATCGCTGCGCTGCGCGTCGATGGTGCCGAGCGCGACCCGCCGCAGCTGGCCGACGACCCGGTTGATGTGACCCGCCGCCATCAGTGACTCCCTGCGCCTCGGGCGCGTAATCCTCCTTTATTGCCCGCAGCGGGACAAATGCTTTTGCGAATTTTCCACGAGCCGCTTTTCTACTTCGCCGTGGTACCGGCGGGAATTGCGCATCGTGATTTAGCGAAAACGGAAGAAGTACGCCGCGACCAATATCGCCAACACCACCAGCGCGGGGACGATGTAGCGGCGATATTTCAGGTAGAGTAGCAGCCATTTCAATTTCATGGTGGGTTTATTGTATTGAGACTGCAAATACGACGGCGGCTCACGCCGAAGCGGCGATGGCTTCCACCGTGTAAACGACCATCGGTTCGTTGCTACCGCGGATCGCCTGGGAGCCGACGCAGGTCAATGGCGGCGGACATTGCAAGCGGAGACGTGTCGCGTCGCTGATGAGCACCATCACGCCGCACGTCTTGGTCAACTCCTCCAGGCGTTGCGTGCGATTGACCGTCTCGCCGATGGCGGTGAGCTCCATCCGCATGCGCTCGCGACCGCCGGCCACGGGGATGGTCGCGCCGATGCAGCCGACCAGGGCCGGGCCCGAGTGAATGCCGATGCCGATCCGCAGCGGCGCCTCCCCCTGCTGCACGAGATCGCGGTTGAGGCCGGCGAGGCGGCTGAGCAGGTCGGCGGCGGCGGCGACGGCGCGGTCGGCATGGTCGCTGCGCGGCAACGGTGCGCCGAACAGCGCCATGAAGCCGTCGCCCAAGAACTTGTTTACCCAGCCGCCCTTCGTCTCGACGGCTTCGACCGAGAGCGACAGGAAGCGATTGAGCAGCTGCACCACCTCCTCGGGCGGCTTGCCGGCCGAACGCTGCGTGAAGCCGCGGATGTCGGCAAACATCACCGTGATTTCTTGCACGTTGCCCCCAATCCCGGTGAAGTGCTGCAGGATCTCGTCGCGCACCTCCACGCCGACGAAATGGCCGAACGTGTCGTGCACGTGCCGGCCGCGGCTCAGGTCCTGGGCCATCTGGTTGAACGAATCGGTGAGGCGTCCCCATTCATCGGAACGCAGCTCGGCGATGCGGGCGTCGAAGTTCTCCCGGGCAATCTCGCGCGTCGCGGCCGTGTGCGTTGTGAGCCAGTGGCCCAGATCGTTGCCGACAGCGCGCATGATGATCCATCCGGTGAAAATACCGAACGCCACCACGCCCAGCACGAGCGGAATGAGCGCCGACTCCCGCACCACCAGATTGGCCGCGATCAGGCCGAGGACGACAATCGGGCCCAGCGCGACGGCCCACCACAGCAGCCAGAGCCGTAGCTGAAACGGCAGCAAGACGGCCCCGGCGACATCCACGGGGCGAACATCGGTAAAGAGCCGGGGATACAGGTGCACGAGCAGGAACCGTTCCAGGAGAACGAACGTTTGGAAGGTGGTGACCAGGGCCGACACGAGGAACGATGCGAAGAACTGGACCACGATCCACGGAGCTTTTTCGGTGCCGCCGACGGTGCAGATCACGGCAGGGAAGACCACCCCGCCCGGCAGCCAGAGGAGGAAATTGATCACAAGCTGATAAAGCGGCAAATTGACCACGCGCCGCTGCGCCGCCTGCTTGAGGCCCGCAGTCATCTTGCGCTTGCCGTCGAGCGCCAGCAAGTACGCGCGCATCGGCTGAATGAGCCAGACGCACACCGCCATGCCCGCAATCCATGAGACGGTGGGGTAAACAGTAAAGCCGATGTCCCAGAAGGCGTGGCGCTGCGCCGGCGTGAAGTCAAGGTACTTGACGATCAGCTCGTTGTTGTAGCCGAGGTTGGCGGCCGACCAGAGGGCGTTGGGCCAGATGATCACCACGAACAGTCCGACGAACGGGTGCCGGCGGCCCAGGTGCGCCCACCACACGGACGGCATGTGCCACCAACGTGGAGAATGATCGCCGCTGCCGGTGGTTGCTGCCATGTGCGAATCTCGGTTTCGTATGCCCGGTGACCATGATACGTCGTCGGGACCCGGTCGCTGCGCCTGGAATTCGGCCCGCGAGCATGTTACGATCAAAGTCCTGTGGCGCGCCAGGCGCCGCCGAGGCGAACCGACGCTCAGAACATCGATTGAAATGGGTGCAACTGGCGGTTCTACAAGCGTTTTCCCTAGGTTTTTCGGCCGAATCGCCCCGTTTTTCGCGAATATTCAGGTGAGGCGCAGCTGAAAAAGGACATGGAGCATATCCTTACCGTTATTGAACAAAGCGGTACGGAGTCTGCTCCATGAAGAGACAATCTAAGCCATGCACTCCTGTGCGTCCAGTGACCGCCGAGACTTTGCGGCTGCAGGCCCACGCGATCCTCGACGTACTGTTGCAGTTCTGCCAAACCAGCGAGCTGCCATTCGCGGCCTTCGAGAAAGAACTGCTCGTCCGCATCGCCGTCCTGGGCTGCTGTCTGCTGCGCGTGTTCCTCACCGCACGGCATCAACGCTTGGATGTGCAGCCGTTCCTGGCCAACGACAAGTACCGGCCCGGCAACGCCTATGCCGAGCGGACGTTGAAGACCTTCTACGGCGAAGTCACCTATGGCCGGCAGTATCTGATGTCGCGGGCCGGCGGCAGCGGCTTGTTTCCGCTCGACGTGGTCCTGGGACTGACCCGCGATCGGTTGTCGCCGTGGGTGAGGCAATGGGTCGCACGCCTGGCGACGCGCATGAGTTTCAAAGCGACGCAAATGGTGTGCAAGGCGGTGCTGAACTGGGCGCCGGCCCCCGAGACCATCGAGCAAGTGGTGCTCGGCATGGGACGCGAGGCGGCGCCGTTCATGAAGCAATTGCCCGCGCCGTCCGACGATGGCGAGGTTCTGGTGATCGAAGTCGATGGCAAGTGTCCGCCCATCGCCACCGAAACGGAGTTGGCGAAGCGTCGCGGCAAGCGGAAGCCGCGCCATGGGTCGGGTTGCACTTGCGGCTGCCAACGTCACCGGGGCCGAGCCAAACGGGCAGCGCGTGGCAGCAAGAAACGACGGAAAAAAGGCGACAAGAGCAAGAATGGCAAGGAAGTCAGCGTGGTAGTGATGTACACGCTGAAGCGTGGCGCGGACGGCTTGCTGCACGGGCCGCTGAACAAGAAACTGTATGCCACCTTTGCGGGTCGCAAGGCGGCGGCATTGTGGGCGCGTGCGGAAGCGACCAAGCGTGGCTTCGGACCGGAGACGACCAAGCGGGTGCAGATCGTCCTCGACGGGGCGAAGAGCCTGAAGAAGCACTTCGAGGCGTTATTCCCCCAGGCCATCTTCACGCTGGATGTCTGTCACGTCGTGGAGAGGCTATGGCGGCTGGGGCGTCACTATCACAAGGAAGGCACCGACGCCCTGAAGGCCTGGGTGGAAAAGCTGAAGGCGCTGCTGTACGCAGGGCGGGCGCGGACCTTGGTGCAGCATCTGCAGGAGTTGTTACGCGACACAGCAAACCGTGGACCTGGAACGAAGAGTCGCCGTGCAGCTCTGCAGAGCGAGATTGGTTACCTACAGCCACGCCTATCGATGCTGCGTTACGGGGAGTGGATGGCGCAAGACTTGGTGATCGCCACAGGCCAGGTGGAAGGTGCCGTGCGTTACCTGGTCGGCGAGCGTTTCGACTGTGCAGGCATGCGGTGGACCCGCGCAAGGCAGAGGCGTTGCTCCACCTGCGCTGCATCGAACTGAACGGCGACTGGCAAAAGTTTGTGAACTGGTTTGAACGGCAGAATCGCGCTCGCCTGAAGAAGGGACAACGCCGCAAGGTATTGACCAATCAACCGATGAAGCTGACGGTGGCAGCGTGAGAAAACCGTGTTGGCGTTTCAGCTGCACCCGATTGAAATGAGGTGGCCGATGCGCTGGATGCTCTCGCTCGCCATTTGCTGTCTGTGTTCGGCTGGGGCGCATGCGGGGCAACCGCAACCGCTGCGAACCGGCTGGGACGACCTGGCCGGTGCCGATGCGGCGTGGGCTTACCAGGCGTTGTGGCGATTCGCGGCGCAGCCGGACGCTGCCGTGACGTTTTTCCGCGAACACCTCAAGCCGGCGGTGCGACCCGAGCCGCAACGACTCCGGAAGCTCGTGAGCGAGCTGGACAGCGAGGACTTCGCCGAACGCGATGCCGCCACGCGGGCGCTGGAAAAGCTCGACGATCTGGCCGAGGAAACGTTGCGCGCCGCACTCAAGCAGCCGGTGACGCTGGAGGCAAAGCGGCGCATCGAAACGCTGCTGGACCGGCTTGACCGACCCACGTTGCTTCCCGAGGAACGTCGCATGGCGCGCGCCGTCGAAGTGCTGGAGACGATTGGCTCGGCGGCTGCCCGCGCACTGCTGCAGGACTGGGCCAAGGGTGCGCCTGGGGGGCGCTGACGCGCCTGGCCGGGGAGGCGAACAGCGCCTCGCGCAGCGGCTCGTGCAGCCGGCGGCCGCGCCCGGTGCGAATATCGATGGGGATGGCAACCTGCTCCCAGCCGGGGCAAGCGTCCGCCTCGGTACGACACGCTACCGCTTTTGCGACACGTACCAGCGCGGGCGCATCTTCTTCACGCCGGATGGACGCGGCGTGGCGAGCTGGCCTCTCAATCCGGTCAAATCGCTGAGCGTATTTGAGCTCGCCAGCGGCAAACGCCTCCACTCCATCGCCGAGCCCTTCAAGGGCGAGCAGCGGCCGTGCTTCGCGCTGTCGCCCGACGGCAAAACGCTGGCATACACCGTGGCACTCGACAAGATCAGCGAGCTACGGCTCCTCGACTGGCCCGCCGGCAAGCAGGCGCAACCTTCGATCTCGGTCCGGGTGGTCCAACCAAAACCCTGGCGTTTCTCGGCAACACCGAACTGGCGCTGGTCCGCGCCGACAGCACCGTGCGCGTCTGGGATCTCACCGTCGGCCGCGAAACCCGGAAGACCACGGCCCCATTCAAGGCCGAGGGGCCCTGGCAGTTTTCGCCGCACCGCAAGATCCTGGCCGCTGGTTTGCGTCAGCACGAGCGCGCGCTCTTCCTGTGGGAATGGCAGACCGACAGGCCGCCGCGCACCCTGCTTGGGCCCGAGCGCGGATTCGAGCGCCTGGCCTTCTCGCCCGACGGCAGCCTTCTGGCCACGAGCACCGACAGCGAGGTCGTCAGCGTGCGCCTGTGGGATGTGGCCTCCGGCACGCTGCTGCGGCGATTCGGCACCGACAAGGGCAACCAGTCCGTTGCCGGCGTCGCCTTTTCGCGCGACGGCAAGATCCTGGCCGGCACCCACTACGGCGCGAGCGGCGTGGTCCTGTGGGAGGTCGCGACTGGCAAGGTCCAGCGCGTGCTTCCCCATTTCCGCTACGGCGGCGACGTCGCCTTCTCCCCCGATGATCGCTGGATTGTCGCGACAGCCCCCAGTGGCATCCGCGTGTGGGAGGCGGCGACCGGCAAGCTCGCGGACGGCGACGCCGGGCATGCCGGTGCGGTCGACCACATCGCCTTCTCCCCGCGCGGCAACGTCATCGCCACGACTGGTAACGACGGCACCATTCGCCTGTGGGATCCGCGTGCCGGCCAAACGCGGCACATCCTCCGCCATGACGAGGAATGGATCCGCGACGTCGTCTTCGATCCCGAGGGCAAGCGCCTGGCGTCCTCCGGCTTCGACAACACGGTGCGTGTCTGGGACGCAGACAGCGGCCGGCAAATCCATCGCCTGGTCGGCCACGGCGAGGTGGGCGGCCGACGCGTCCTGCGCTTCACGCCCGATGGCCGGCGCCTCGTCTCCTGGGGCGACGATTTCTACCTACGTGTCTTCGACGCAACCACCGGCAAGGCCTTGCGCGAGCTGCGGCCGACTCCGCCAGGCATGGAATTGCCGCAAGACGGGGCCCAGCGCGGGATCAGGGAGCTGTTGTTCCATCTTCAAGCTGCGCTGCGGCCCGACGGCGGCGAGCTGTTGATCACTTCGGAGACCGGGATTCACCTGTTCGACGTTGCCACCGGCAAGCTGCGGCGCACGCTGGCCAGTGAAGGCGCTCCCTTGATGCACCTGCAGGGCTCCCCCGATCAGAAGAGCTTGCTCCTGTATCGGCAAAGCGAGCGTGATGAATTGGTGCCATGGGAGGTGGTGCGCCTTGCCACCGGCAAGACCGTGTTGCGCTTTGGCGGCGCCTACATCGCGCCGGCCTGGAGCCGCGACAGCCGCACGATCGCGGTCAGTGTAGGTCAGCACATCGTCCTGTGGGAAACGGCGACCGGGCAAGTCCGCCTGGACATGCCTGCCGGCGCGGTCGAGATCCGCAGCATCGCGCTCTCGCCCGATGGCCGTTACCTTGCGACCGGCCTTGTGGATTCCACTGCCCTCGTGTGGGACCTGGCCCAGGTGGCGCTCTCTGACGTGAAAGGGCCGCAGCCATGACTTACGCTCCCGGCTCGCCGCGGCGTATGTTCGCGGTGGTGATCGCGCTGAGCCTGCCCGGCGTGCTTGCCGCGCAGCCGGCGGCCTGGCGGACCGTCGCCTTCTCTCCTGACAGCCGATTGGTCGCTGCCGGCGCCGGCATGCCCGGGGAAGCCGGCGACCTGGTCGTCTGGGACATTGCCACGCGCAAGCCACACTGGGCTCAGCGCCAACCCAGCGGCGTCGCGTCGGTCGCTTTTTCGAGCGATGGCAAGGTCCTGGCGGTCGGCACGTTCTCGGCCGACTGCAAGCTCCTGGACCTCGCCACCGGGAAGGTACGCCGCATCCTCGACGGGCACGGCAAGGCGGCACGCTCGGTCGCCTTCGCGCCGGACGGCGCCATGCTGGCCGTCGGCAGCTACGATCAGGGCATCCTCCTGTGGGACTGGGCGGACGGCAAGCTGAAGCACACCTTCAGCGGCCATACCGATCTGGTGTACCAGGTCGTATGGTCGCGCGACGGCCGGCTGCTCGCCTCCGCCAGTGCCGATAAGACGGCACGGCTGTGGGACGTCAAGACGCTCCAGCCGCACCAGACGCTGACGCAGTTCCAGAGCATCGTGCGCACCCTGGTCTTCGGGCCGCAAGATCGCTGGCTGGCGGTCGGCTCGTGGAATCTGCCGAACCGCGTCTTCGATCCCGCCACCGGAACGCTGCAGCGCAGCTTCGGCGGCATCCACGGCGACGCGCTCGCGCTCGCCCCCGACGGCGTCACGCTGGCGGTTTGTGGGCTGCACCACCGCAGCGTTGATATCTTCACATTGGACTTCCGCGACCCCACCGACACGGAGCGCACGCGCATCGAAGCGCTGATCGCCCAGCTCGATGATGACGCGCCGGCCCGGCGGGACGAGGCGGGCCAGGCGTTGCTCCGCTTCGGTTGGCGAGCCGATGTACTTCTGGAAAAGGCCGCCAAAACGTCCATGTCCGCCGAGGTGAAAATCGCCGCCCGGCGCCTGCGTGCCAAGCTGCGCGACACCCCGGCCACGGTCCTCACCGGGCATGAGGAAGCGGTCAACGCTGCCGTCTTCTCGCCCGACGGCCGTTGGCTCGCCACGGCGGGAGCGGATGGGCTCGTCGTGGTATGGGACGCGAAAAGCTGGGACAAGGCGTTTGTTCTGCAGAGTCCGTGAGGCGACCGGCAGTGTAGGCATCACACTCCGCGTGATGCCGGTCCTCACGCGGAGCGTGAGGACTACACTGGGTCGCCTGGGCGATTCCACCGTGCGGTTTCGCGGCGGCGCGACTCTATACTGAAAACGCGCCGCGCCACCACGGAGTCCGTTGCCATGAAGACGATGGCCCGCCTTGTAAGCGACTACCTGCACGTCCTGATCTCCACCCACCGTGACACCGAAACCGGCGATGGCCCGCTGCTGCGCCGTTTCCTCGACGGGCACGACGACAACGCGTTTGCGGAATTGCTGCGCCGCCACGGGCCGATGGTCCTGGGCCTCGCGCGGCGCGTCGTGGGCGACCGGCACATCGCCGAAGATGTCTTCCAGGCGACGTTTCTCGTGCTCGCACGCAAGGCGCACAGCCTCCGGCGGCCGGAATCGCTGGCAGCCTGGCTGCACGGCGTGGCGTTTCATCTCGCGCTCCGGGCTCGCAAGGCCCGCGCCCGCCGCCGCCAGGAGGAAGCCCGCACCCCGCTGACACCGGCGGCGCGCGACCCGCTCGACGACTTGAGCGCCCGGGAGTTGCTCGCGGTGCTCGACGAGGAATTGCAACGATTGCCCGACCATTTTCGCTTGCCGCTCGTCCTGTGCGGCCTGGAAGGGCTGACACAGGACGAGGCGGCGCGACGGCTCGGCTGGTCGGCCGGTTCGATCAAGGGTCGGCTGGAACGCGGCCGGCTGCACCTGCGCCGCCTGCTGGCGCGGCGGGGCCTGACCCTGCCAGCGGCGATGGCCGGCAGCGTGCTGCTCGGCGATCTGGCCGCCGCCGTCCCGCCGGCCCTGGCCGAAACCGCACGCCGGGTCGCCCTGAGTGGAGGCGGCGCCTCCGCGGCTGTGCTCGCGCTGGCAAACGCCGCCCGCACGGCCCTGTTGGCGAAGCTTAAGGCTGCCGCGGCTGTGGTCACCGTCATCGGCGCCGTCGGCATGGGCCTCGCGTGGTGGCACGGCATGCCGATGCCGCCGGAAGCGCCCGCCGCGCCGCTGGTGGTTGCCGATCAGGAACCGGCCGTCGGCGAGCCCGAAACGCTGCCCGAAGGCGCGGTCCTGCGCCTGGGTACGCCGCAGCGCCGCGCCGTCCGCGCTCGGCTCGCGCTGAGCCCCGATGGTAAGACGATCATCGGCGTTCGCGGCGACCGGTACGTGTCCGTCTGGGACGCCATGACTGGGTTGCTCAAGCAGCGGCACGAGCTGCAACTGGGCGAGTTGCAAGATCGGCTCGGCAACGTTCATGCGCTCTCACCGCACGGCCGTCTGTTTGCGACGCACGACTACGAAAACCGCGCCCTGCACGTCTGGGATGTGCTCACCGGCAAAGCGCTCCACAAGTTCCGCCTGCTGCCGGACGGTGATGGCGGTGCGGGCGGCGGTGCTCCCCAGTCCAGCCCCAGCGGGCTTCATGCGGCCGCGTTCTCCCGCGACGAGAAACTCCTCGCGGCAGTCGTCCGCACTGAGCAGAAGACCGGGTTGCGCGCGTGGGACCTGACCAGCGGCAAGGAAATCTTGGACAAGGACATCCCGCACAAGGGGTGGACTGAATTCCTGACGTTCACGCCGGATGGCAAACACGCGATCGTCGCGGACAACGCTGGGCTGTCCGCCTACGACGGCGCCGATGGGCGGCGACTCTGGTTCGCCGGGCGCCTGCCGTATCCGACCTGGTACGCCTTCATGCCGGACGGCAAGATCCTGGTCCGCGACAACGGCATCCTCGCCTGGGACCTCGCGACCGGCAAGCCCGTGCCGTTCGACAAGCAGCCGCCCGCAATCTGGGATGGCTCGCTGGCCGTCACGCCCGACGGCAAAACCTTGCTGGCCGGCGGCGGCCCCGGCGTGCTGGTCTGGGACCTGGTCCAGGGCAAGGAAGTGCACACCCTCGCCGGCGCGGGCGAGGACATGGTCCTGGCGCCCGACGCCCGGACTGTCCTGACCAATAGCGGCGAGCTGCAGCGCTGGGACCTGGCGACCGGCAAGCCGCTCTATCCGGACACTTTTGCACAGGGCCACACCGGGGAGGTCACAACGTTGGCGTTCGCGCTGGACGGCAAGCGGCTGGCGTCGGGATCGGCCGACGGCTCGGTGCGCTGGTGGGACGCGGCCACAGGCAAGCCGCTGCACCTTTGGCGCGGCCACATGTCGAGCCGCCCGATCCGGCTGATGGGCTGGGCGAAGGAAGGCGTCACCGCCCTCGACATCGCCCCCGACGGCGGCCTGGTGGTGTCGGCCGGCAGCGAGGAATCGCTGCGCGTGTGGAACACCGTGACCGGCAAGGAGGTTCACGTCATCCGCGTGCCGGACCCGCTCCACGGCGAAGGCGGCCGGCACGTGCCCGCGCTGCACGTCCGCGCCGGCGGCACACGCGTCGTCGCGCAATGCGGCGCCAACGGCTTCACCGGGATCATTGCCGCCACCGGGATCATTGCCGCCCCGCCCGTCGTCGATCCGCGGCCCCGCTTGGCGACGTGGGATCTGCGGACGGCGGCGCTGCTCGACCAGGTGCCGGTGAGCGCGGACGCAGCCGTTTTCTCGGGCGACGGCGACTTCCTGCTTGCCGACGCGGCGGTGACCGACCTGGTCACGGGCAAGGTGCAGGCGCGACTGGAGAAGACCGCGAACGAATGGCCGGAGCCGCCGTACGCGTTCTCGCGGGACGGCTCGCTCATCGCCACCGAGCTAGCCCGAAGCGGCAAGGAGAACGGCGTCGACTTCATCGGGCCCGCGGGCGGCGCGGTCTGGGAAGCGCGCACCGGCAAGCGCGTCGCCCGCTTCCCGACGACGTTGTGGTTCGGCGGCGTCGCGTTCCATCCCGACGGCCGGCACGTCGCGGTCAACGATCTGGACGGCATCCAGATCCTCGACGTGGCCGCGGGCAAGGTGGTCGCCAAGTACGCGATGCCGGAGCGGATTCGCGCCGGCACCACGCCCGGCTCGTACGCCGGCTGCATGGCATTCTCACCCGACGGAAGCCGAATGGCGACCGGACACCCCGACGGCAGCATCCTGGTCTGGGAAGTGAAGCTGCCCAAGCCCCGTCCCGCACCGCTCGGCCGCGGGGACGCGGAGGCGCTCTGGGCCGACCTCGCGCATGCCGACGCGGCGCGGGCCTGGCGGGCGATCTGGCGCCTCAGCGAGCTTCCCGAGGTGTCTTTACCGATCATCCGCAAGCACGTCAGGCCGATGACAGAGGCGCCCGACACTGCCATTCGCCCCCTCCTGGCCGAGCTCGACAGCGACGTCTTCGATCGCCGGGAAACGGCATTCCGCGGCCTGCTGAAGCTGGGCGCTGGCTGAACCGGCATTGCGCGCCGAGCTAAGCGCCAAGGTGTCGCTGGAGGCGAAACGGCGCATCGACAAGCTGCTGAAACATTTCGCCGAAGCCCCGCAGCCATTGACGCCGGAAACGCTGCAACAGGTGCGTGCCGTGGCCGTGCTGGCCGGCATCCATGCCCCCGAAGTTCGGCAAGTCCTGCACGAGTTAGCCGGGGGCGTGGGGCCGGCGCCGCTGACGCGGGCCGCTCGGGCCGCATTGAGCCGCTGACTCGACCGTGCCCACCGCTACGCGAAAGCGGTCAGCTGCGCTGTCTTTTGCGCGACGGCCGTTGGCTCGCCACGGCGGGAGCGGATGGGCTCGTGGTCCTGTGGGACGCGAAGAGTTGGGAAAAGGCGTTTTTTCTGCAGAGTCCGACCGCCGTGAGCCGCTAACCGCACCGCGCCGCCAGGACGCACGCTTGACACTGGGCCGCGCGGCGTGGGATGATGAAATCGTCGGGGCCGTTCGCCCGCATCAGAAGCAGGAACCGTGCTCATGTCCCACCAAGATTGGCAAGGCCCGCTCTTCGATCCGCCGCAGGTGCGCCGCGAAGCCGCGCAGCGGATCAAGGTCGAGCACCCGCCGGGGATCGAGATTCGCCAGGTCGTCGCGCCACCGGCGCCCGACGAGCACCTCGCGGCGGAGTTATGGCGACAGGCTGATGCCGCGGAGGCGGCGGAGCCGCCGCCCGACGGTGTCCAGACCATCGCCGGGTTAAGTCTGGCCCTGTACCTGCTCCACTCGCTGCACGCGCCGGACAAACCGGGCTATGAACACCTCGTGCGTGAGGAACAGAAGGACGACGAAGACGATCCCGATGCAGAGCGCCGATGAAGAGTGCCGTGAGGCTGCCGGATGCCACTGCCTGACTTCAGCGAATTCGGCGACCATGATTCAAGATGACCAGGAGCTGAAGGTCATACGAGAGCGGTTCTCGTACTTGCTTGACCTCTTGGCTCGATTACGGGCAAGCAGTCGACCCGAGGAACTGTCGCTCGTTTCCGGCGGTTACAGGGCTGAGGTCGAAAGGATGCAACGCGAACTGCTCGACTACCTCACGCAGCCGACGAACCAAGCAGCCGCGAAGGCTGGTTGACCCAACGCCGTATCCCGTGCTCGCCATGCTCGCCATGCTCGCCGGACGCGATTGCATTGGTGCCACTTTGAAGTTATCATTTCTACCGCCAATCGCTGGAGGATTCTCATGCCGACAAGTGTACGTGATCTCCTAGAGGCATTCGATGCACTCCCGCTGGCCGAACAGCGCGAGGTGGCGGCCGAGATTCTGCGCCGCACGGCGGGAGCGGATGATCTTCCCGATGCGGCCCTGCACGAGTTAGCGGTGGAACTATTCCGCGGCTACGATGCGCAGGAGGCTGGTCGTGCCGATTCCTGATCGCGGCGAGGTCTGGCTCACCGACCTGGGCATGGCGGCCAAGGTGCGGCCGTGCCTGGTGCTCAATGTACCGCTGGAGCCGCAGGACCGCGTGCTCTTCACGCTGGTGCCGCACACCACGAGCGTGCAGGGGACGCGTTTTGAAGTTGCGATCCCCAAGCGCTTTCTCAAGCCCGGCGCGTTCGATGCTCAGGGACTCGTTCCCGTGCCCCACACGCGACTTCAGCGCCGGTTAGGCAAGTTACATCCCGATGAAATGGCGAGCGTCGAGGAAGCTGTGAAACGCTGGTTGGGGCTTTAGCGGCTGATGTGTGATGCGTTAAATCATTTCGAGCCGCGAGCCTCGAATCCGTCCAGAAGTCATTGTATCAGCGGATTATTCACCGACCATTTTGTTGCGCCAGCCCCAATGTACAAGCGTACAATAGTACAAGCGTACAAGCCCGTGCACCGGGACACGGTGGTCGAATGCCTTGCCGCTTTGCGTTGACCGTCACAGCGCGGTGCGCGGCCGTATGATATAAGCATGAAGCTGCTGCTCACCAATGACGACGGCATCGACGCGGAAGGGTTGGCCGCCCTGGCTGACGCGGCGGCGTCCCTGGGCGATCTGGCCTGGGTTGCGCCGGACGCTCCCTATTCCGGCTGCAGTCATCGTGTGACCACCGACCGCGCGATCCGCGTAAGCCGCCGCGCCGATCAGCGCTGGGCCATCGACGGCACGCCCGCCGACTGTGCCCGCGTGGCGCTGGCCCACCTGACACCGGCTGTGGACTGCGTGCTTGCCGGCATCAACCACGGCGGCAATCTCGGCGCCGACGTCTTCCACTCGGGCACGGTCGCCGCGGTGCGCGAGGCGGCCCTGCACGGCAAGCCCGGCATCGCCCTGTCGCACTACCGCCGCCGCGGCCTCGACGTGGACTGGCGCCGCGCCGTCCGCTGGGCCCGGCAGGTGCTGGCCATGCTGCTGGACCGGCCGTGGAAACCCGGCACGTTCTGGAACGTCAACTTGCCGCACCTGGGTCCCGGCGATCCCGAACCGCAGATCGTCCTGTGCCCGTTCGACGCCGGTCCCTTGCCGCTTGAGTTCCGCGCCGACGGCGACTGCCTGTACTACGCCGGCAACTATCACGAGCGCCGCCGGCAATGCGGCAGCGACGTGGATGTGTGCTTTGCCGGCAACATCGCCGTGACGGTTCTGGCGCTTCACGGGCAAGCAAGCGGCGGCTAACGAACGTATCATCCAGTCCGAATCGCGTTGCGCCGGAAATGCGAAAACCACGGTGGGACCGTGGTTTTCGTGGGCCGGATTGGGGAACCATCCCGTGGACCCCGTCGTGAATCAACATCCACCGGCCATTTCGTCACGCATGGCTGCCGTTGCTGGTGCCATTGAGATACGGCTGGCCGTTCAGCGTCTTGCGGAGCTTGAACATCGTCAGCCGATTGCCGGGTGCATGGTAGGTGACGTTAGTCATGTAATGGCGGATGAGAAACAATCCCCGCCCGCAGGGGCGCTCGAGGTTTTCCTCGCACAGGGGGTCGGGAACGTCCTGGGGGTCGAAACCGGGGCCCTCGTCGGCGATGCCGATTTCGAAGCGATCCTCCTTGATCGCACAGCGGATGTGGACTTTTTTGGTCCGGTCCAGCTGGTTGCCATGTTTGATGGCGTTGACGAGCGCTTCTTCCAGAGCCAGGCGAATCGAAAAGATGTCGCGATCCTCGAATTGGTGCTGCTTCAGCTGGCCCTCGATATGGTCCTGAATGCGTTGCACCTCCGAGGGGTCGCTAGCGATCGTTAACTCGAAGGTTCCTTCCTGGCTCACGGTACGCATGTTGAGACTCTCGGACGGGACGAAAGGGTATAGGGGAAAACACAACCCCCGGCAACGGGTCATATCCCGCACCCGCGGCCGTCACAAACCGACCGGACGATTTGACGTGGGCGAGCGCACTGGGGCGAAGGGCGAAACGACATTGCACCAATCGGCAAAAACCGACGGCGACATACACGCGAAAGCCCTGCCTCGGCTAAAAAGCCTGCAGGGCCGCTTGCTCCTCCTTTTCGATTGTGAACAACTTGTTCAGCTTGGTGATCTCAAAAACTTCGTAGATATTCGGATCGATGTTGCAGAGGATGAGCTTGCCGCCGGCCGCCTTGACCTTTTTGTTCAGCGTGATGAACTTGCCCAGGGCCGCGCTCAGAGATACTCGACGTTGCTGAAATTGAGCAGGATCTTCCGCCGGCCCAGCTCGTCGACCAGGCTAAACAGATCTTCGCCGATCTTCTGGATATTTTGTTCGTCCAGGATCTTGCGGTCGATGAATTGGACGATGGTCACGTCGCCGCTCTCTTCCACTTCCAGGCGACGACGACGGGGGGGTTGCGACGTGGACATGCTTCCTCCAGGGGCTCAGGCCCCCACGGGCTGGGCGCGAAACGAGGCGAAAGACACCATTCCTCAAATGTTAAAGGGCTGGCCCCGGATGTCAAGGAATTTCGCCACAAAATGTCAAGGTGCCTGCCGCCTCGTCGTCGCGTGATGATGTAAAATCGTCCAGGTCGCCACAGTTTGCCCCGTCGAATCCCGGCCCAGAACCTTGACGACCAGGTCAGCTGCACCAATCGACGCCGGCAGGCGGATCTCCTGGCTTGTGCAGGTTTGGCCCGCGCAGCAGCTGCGCGGAGCCAAACCAGGCCGGGGCGGTCGGCAACGTATCATCGGGAAAATAGCTGGTATCATCGTGGGCCTTGCCGGTCGGCAGCAGCCGCTCCCACGCCGCCGCCTCGATCCGCACATCGCCGCCGTGGGCCGTCAGTCGCAGCTTGAACCGACTGCCGCCGTGGTCCTCGTCGGCGTGCAATTCCAGCCAGGGCTGTTCCGCCGCCGGTCGGACCAGCGTCACCTGCAGCAATTCCCCCTCGACGCGCACTCGGGTTCGCGCTGCCCCTGGCGAGTGCAGCCGCAGGTATAACATCGCCGTGCCGGCAATCGCGAATTCCTGACGATCGCCGCGGAGGATCACGTCGTGGCAGCGTGGCCCGACGCAAAGCCGGCCCAGCTTTGCCTGACGCATCCAGGCCGCACCGTCGACGAGCTGCGCGACGCCCCAGCGGCGGAACAACTCGTCGAACCGTTCGCCGGTCGCGGCTTCCAGGTTCGGCACCCCGCCCAGGCTCGAACGCGCCAGGCGCGTCAGCAGCTCCAGGCCGTGCCGCTCCCGGCACGAACGCAAAAACAAGAATGTGGCCCCGCGCGTGCCGGCCGTGCGCCACAGGCCCGCGTGGAAATAATCCGGCACGACGAGCGGATAGCGCTCCGGCCACGACAGGTACGCGCTGATGCGGTGCTCGAGGTTCGACCAGCCGTAGCCGAGCTGCTCCTCGACGAGATGAGCGATTCCTTCGTTGAGCCAACCCTCCTCGTCCTGGTGCGCTGCGCCGCTCAGGTACGTCTCCAGAACGTGCTCGCAGTAGAGCACGGCATGCGTGTACTCGTGCGCCAGGAGCGTCCGCAGATGCGGGCCGGGCTGCAGCCGGCTGTTGAGGTACATCATGTCGCAGCGATTGCTGAAGGGGGCGGCCCGGTCGCGCTCGAAATCGCTGCCGCGCACGAAACCGTCGACCGCCACGGCCCCATTCTGCAGCTTGCCCAAGAGCGGCGTCAGAAAAATGGTGAATCGCCCGTCGCGGTCGACGTCGTGCACCGATCCGAGGCGCCGGCTAGCCCAGGGAAAAACATCCTCGTCAAAAGTGCGTAAGATATCGTCGAGCAGTGGCGCCAGCCCGTGCTGGTCCAGCGCCGCGCGGTCGACGTAGACCTGACAGTGCCGCCCGACGGCGCGCAGCTCGGCAGTCGCCGCGGCGTAATGGGCGGCGTTCGCCAGCTCGCGATCCTTGATGAAAACGTGGAAGACGCGCGTCGGCGCCGGCGGCACCGGCGGCGTGAAGACGGCGGGCCGGCGCAGCTTCCGCGCCTGCTCCTGGCGGGCCGCCTGCTCCTGCACCAGCGCTCGCCACCCAGCGGGCACAACCATCCGCTCGGCCGGCACCTGCTCCGGCGCGTCGGTCGGCTCCGTGCGGATCATGACGCGGGTGGTGCGCTGGGCATCGGCGAGCGAGCCGATGACGAGATAGCAGTGGCCGCTCGACCGGCTCGTGTCGACGACCAGCTCGCAAGCGCCGGCCGCCACCGCGACGGGAACCACATCGGCACGCGCGCCGCCGCACAACAGGATCGCGATCAGGATGGCGGCGCCGGCCAGCGCCGGATGGAAACGTGGCATGCGGGGCTCGTCGAGGGGTGATGCTCCACCACCTGTTTCGGCCCGATGGGGCGGCAGCTTGAATGCTTGTTTACGTTTAGCGCTCGCAGGCGGTGGGCTTTGCTACGTAAATCGCCCAAAAGGGTGATTTACGTAGCAGGCCACCCATTATCGTATCATCGGCAGAATCGCCGGTCCATCCGCTTCGACCGGGGTCGGTTCGTCCTTCCAGAATACCGGGTCGATCCCTAGCTCGTGCTGCTCCTGAATCAGCACGCACAGATTGTGGCAGAGGAACTTGCACAGCACTTCGTTGACCATCGCCGTGTCGGTCTTGCTGCGCACGGCGTCGCCGAACTTCCGCTTGACCATGCTCAGCTGTGAGGAATCGGTTTTTCCTCGCACCTGGCCGCGCCGGGGCTGGGCGTGCCGGCCGGCCCGCAACGTTGCGTGACCGGCACTGCGGCCCAACTTTTTTGTCGCACGTGGCGTTTTCGAGGCTTTTCTGCTATAATTGCCTACATATGTACGGCGTCGCCCCGTCAGGGAGCCTCCCATGCGCGTTCCCGACCATCCCACCCTGATCCGGCGCATGCTCGACAGCCGGCTTAAGAAGCTGGTCACCACCTCCCCGTCCTGGCCGCCACGCTCGGCTCCTACACCCATCGCTGTGGCCGTCCCCTGTGTCGCTGCCATCACGGTGGGCCGCTGCATCCCGGGCAGCACATCACCTTCATGGACGGCGGCAAGTCTCGTTGCGTCTACGTCCCCAAAGGCCTACTTCCGGAGGTCCGATCATGGATCGCCGAACATCGACGCCTCAAACTCCTCCTCAAGGAGATTCATCTGCTCAGCGTGGCCCTGGTGCGGACCCACAGCCGGCACCAGAAACGCAAGGCGGGGCGACCGTGAGCGTGGGTCCGGCCTTGGTCCGGACCATTCGCCACTTCTTTCCAGAGTTCAATGACTGGCTCGACCGCCTCCCCGACACGCGCAACCAGGACTGCATCACATACGAACGCCGCTTCCTCGCCTGGTGGGGTATTGGCCTCTATCTGTTCCAACTCGGCAGCCGTCGGCAACTCGACTACGAATTCGATGCTGCCGGCACCTGCGTGTTGCCCAACCTCAACCGCCTGGCCCAGACGGCGCACGACACTCGCCCCGTCAACGATACCCTGGACTACTACCTGGGGCACAGTCGGCCCGAAGCCTTCGCCGCGGTGCGTGTGCGGATGGTGCAGCGGCTCATCCGCATGAAGGCGCTGGAGTCGGCCCGTTTGCTGGGCCATCTGGTGCTGCTGGTCGATGGCACCGGGCTGTTGTGCTGGCGGCGGCGGCACTGCGATCAGTGCCTGGTCCAAAAACACGGTGATACGACCGTGTATTTGCATCAAGTGCTGGAGGCCCAGCTGCTCGGGCCGGCGGACGTGGTCCTGTCGGTCGGCAGCGAGTTCATCGTCAACACCGACGCGGAAGCCACGCGGGGGCAAAATGCCGAGGCAATCAAACAGGACTGCGAGTTGAACGCCTTCAGCCGGCTGGCGCCCCGGCTGAAGAAGGCGTTTCCCCAGTTACAGGTGGTGCTGGCGGGGGATAGTTTGTTTGCGTGCGGCCGGGTCCTGCAGGTGGCAGCGGACTATGATTGGTCGTACGTGTTGACCTTTAAGCAGGGACACCTGCCCGCGGTCTGGGACGATTTTCAGCGGCTGCTGCCCCTGTGCCCCGAGAATGTGCTGGAGCAGACGCTGCCGTGCGGCACCCGACAGGTGTATCGCTGGGTGCATGACCTCGGTTACGAAGACGACCGCAAACGGCATTGGCAGTTCACGGCCATCGAGTGTCTGGAGACGCCCCAGGGCAAACCGACCACGCGGTTCGCCTGGATCACCCAGCTGCCGGTGAATCGCAAGACGGTCGTGGACATCGCTACCAAAGGAGGTCGCTATCGGTGGAAGATTGAGAACGAAGGGTTCAACCGGCAAAAGAACAGCGGGCTGAACCTGGAACACGTCTACAGTATCGATCCGGAGAAGTTGCAGGCCTATTACCACCTGCTGCAGATTGCGTTCATCCTGGTGCAACTGCTGGAACGAGGCAGCCTGCTCCGCCGACTGGCGGAGGCCCACGGTAAAACTACCATCCAGTGGTTTGGCAGCCTGAAGAACATCGCGCACCGTTTGCTGGAAAGTTTGCGCAATTACGTGTGGCCCGAGGCAAGCTACGATGCTCGGGCCGCGGCCGCGCTCCACATCGGATTGGACACATCGTAACGCCAGCGGCCTGTCCGCAACTCCGGGTCGTCAATCGCATGTAGACACAACCGTGGCAGCAATCCAGTTCCTGGGGCAGGAGGGTCCGGGCCGCGCGTGCCCGCCAGCCAGGGGCTGCGGCAAAAAGTCGGGCGGCCGGGCGTGTCGCGGATTCCTCACAGCTGGACGCGTCGATGAACCATTGACAATCGCCGTCCATCTTGTATAGACTGGACGCATGGAAAAGCAATCGACCGAAGACCCTGTTATGCCACTTGTCCGGGCGCAATTTGAAGCATCCGGCCTATCGCTTCACGATCTCGGCTTGAAGATGGGCTACCCGCCGGACACGGCCCGAAAATCGGCTTGGCAGTTCATCCGCCAGACGGCCGACCCGCGGCTGTCGATGCTGCGCCGGTTCGCGCGAGCAATGGGAATCGAGTTGCAGGAACCGCTAGGGAAACCCAAGAAGGGGCGAAAGTAATGAAGCGATCGCTAAACGGGCGGCACACACCGAACCAGCAGCCCGTTCTTTTTGAGGCGCCACCGATCACGAGCGAATTCTCGGGCTTGGTTGGCCGGTATGGGACGATTCTGATTGACCCGCCGTGGCGGTTCCAGAATCGTACCGGCAAGATGGCTCCTGAGCATAAACGACTGCGCCGCTACCCTACGATGAGCTTCGATGAAATTGCGGCTCTTCCGTTACGTGACCATGCGCTGGCGAAGAGCCACCTCTACATGTGGTGCCCGAACGCGCTCCTGCTGGAGGCGCTTACCATAATGAAAGCCTGGGGATTCACCTACAAGACGAACATCGTCTGGTACAAGGTCCGCAAGGATGGCGGACCGGATGGCAGAGGCGTCGGGTTCTACTTCCGGAACGTCACCGAGATGCTGCTTTTCGGCACGCGGGGCAAGCTGCGCACGCTGAAACCCGGTAGGCGCAGGTCAACGTCATCGTCAGCCGCAAGCAGGAGCATTCCTGGAAACCGGACGAAGCCTACCGAATCATTGAGGCGTGCAGTCCGGGGCCGTACCTGGAGCTGTTCGCTCGCCAGCGGCGCACCGGTTGGGAATGGTGGGGTGATCAGGCCGAGACGTACGAAGAAAGCCGGCCGCTCATTCCGATGTACAACGGTCACGCGGTCGAGTCGTAGCAGGCCAGCCCCATGCCGACCAGAAGCAACGGGCAGCAGCCGGTGCCGCCGCCGTGAACCTTCGGCATCAGCTTGTCCCAATGCGTCGTAGACGGGCCGTATGCCTTGCCCTTGCCGAGTTCGTCAAAGAGCGTTTGCAGTTCGCTCTGGCGCGTGATGATGACACCCACGGAAAGGACCCGAAGATCCTTCAGTAAGCGGAAGTTATTAAGGTCGCGGTCGTAGAATTCGGTTTTGCTGTTCCATTCGACCTCGACGCCGACGCGGTTCTTGAAGTTGTCGATTTTGTGGGTCGGGATCGGAATGGGCACCCCATCGACTTCAATCTTGATGTCGAAGTCCTTTTCTTGCCAGCCACGGTTAGCGAGAAAGGCGTCAATGGCGATGGGAATCGGCGAGCGACTGCCGCCAGGAGTCAGGATAGCGCTTTTCGTCAACGTGAACGCTTCAAGGCAGTGAAGGATGTCCTTGAATTCATTCGGGAAGTCTCGGGCCAAGATGGCGCAGGCGTGGTCGCGTTCCTCGACTTTGTACCGGGATCGAATCGGCTTTGGAATCAGATCGAGCCCCATTGCGGCGCCCTCCTTGGCAGAAGAGCGCGTGTCTAACATGGGTTCAGGGCGGCCGTCAAGACGAATCCAGCCGACCGGGCGCCGACGAAAGCCCGGTCGGGGCCGGGCTTTCGATTTACGTATCAGACTCGCGATTTACGTATCAGGTGGCATTTACGTAGCAAAGCCCAGGCGGTGTGCAGGGGCAGGCCCCTGCACACCGCCTGCGAGCGCTAAACGTAAACAACAAGAGTCCGCGTCAATTCACCGAGCCACTGGGCAGCGACGGCGGTCCGGGCGGGGCCTCCGGCGTCAACGGCCGGCATTCCTCGAGCGGGTCGTTGTGATAGCGCCAGCCGCTCAGGCCGTGATCGTCGAATTGATCGAAGACGTACCACGCCAGATCGTCCTCCTTGCGAAACGGAATCAGCGCCAGGCCGCGAATCGGGTCGAGCAGATAGACGTTGATGTTCATCAGCTCTTCGAGGGTCTCGTTGAAGCAAGTCTCCGCATTTTCCTGACGCGTCTGCACATCCTCGCCACTGAGCAACCGCGCGATCGGGACGGCCCGGTTGGCGTGCGAGCAACTCGCCCTGGCGGCGCTGGCGCTGGGCTTCCAGCCAGTGTTCGCGCAACGAACCCAGTACAGAACGCAGATACGGCACGGCCCGGGCGGCGTCGGCGTAGTTCCAGAGGCGCAGCGCCCGCATCGTCCGCTTCTCTTTATGGCGACGGCGTTTCATGGTGCTTCTCCTTCTGTCCGGATTGGGATGGTCAGGAGGTGCTTGTCCTCCCGCCTATCATATTTTAGATGACCGCGGCGCGAAAACGATGCGGCACGGACTTTGCAAATCCAAATAACCGCGGTCCGCCGCCCCGCTTCGCCGCGAAAGGATGACCCTCATGTCCCTGAGAATCGGCCGCCTGTTCGGCATTAACCTCTATATCCACTGGACCTTCTGGCTCCTGCCCCTGTGGTTGGTGTTCACTCACGCCCACGATCCGGAGGCCGGGTCGCTGGGGATGCGCCTGACCCTGCTGGGGGCCTTGTTCGGCTGTGTCGTGCTGCACGAATACGGACATGCCCTGATGGCGCGGACGTTCGGCATCGCCACTCGCGACATCACACTTTACCCCATCGGCGGGGTCGCCCGCCTGGAGCGCATGAGTGAAAAACCCTGGGAGGAATTCTGGATCGCCATCGCCGGCCCGCTCGTCAACGTGGTCATCGCGGCCGTGTTGGGACTGGGCCTGGTCGGGGCCGCATTGCTTCGACCCGTGAGCTTGCACGGGCCGGCGGGCGAGTTCTTCGTTTTTCTGCTCGGCATGAATGTGGTCCTATTTGTGTTCAATCTCTTGCCTGCGTTTCCCATGGACGGGGGCCGGGTACTGCGTGCGCTGCTGTCGATTCGGCTGAGCCGCCTCCCGGCGACGCGCGTGGCGGTGTACGTGAGCATGGGAATGGCTGTGCTATTTTGCCTCATCGGTGTGCCATTATTCGGCAATCCCTGGTTGATCTTCGTCGGCGTGTTCCTGATCCTTGCCGGCCAGCAGGAACTGCGGATGCTCGAGCAGGAACAGGAGGGCGTGGACGCTGCGACGCAGCCGGAAACGCGCGAAGCCGGGTGGGACAGCATGCCCCACAGCGCCGTCACGGTCTACCTATGGGACCCGCGCACGCGTGCCTGGGTTCCGCAAGGTGTGATTCCTGCGCACAGCTTCACCGACCGCCACAATCGGAACTTCAATGGTTAGCGGCGGCTCGAAGAGCCGTGCGGGTCTGCGACCCGCCGCTAAACGTGGAAGTGATTTTGGGATTTGTTGCGGATTTCCCGTTTCGCATTTCGAGTTGCTCTGCCCGGCGAGTCGATGCAGACAACGGGTCACACTCGAGGAGCAGCCTATGGCCACGGCCGGCCCCCCCGCGCATCCGGGACTAATTGCGTCGATCGGCGAGGTTGCCGTCGGCGCGGTCACTGTCGTCGGCGACTTCGGCTTGTTCGCGCTGAGCAGCTTCGGTTGGGCCCTGCGCCGCCGGCCCGCGCCGGGGACGGTGATGCCGAGCCTGTATCTCGTCGGCGTCCGCAGCGTTCCCGTCGTCGCCATCACCGGCATGTTCATCGGCATGGTGATGGCCGTGCAGATGTTCAACCAGTTCAACCGCATGGGCCTGGCGACCCGCCTCGGCTCCATGATCAACATCACCCTGGTGCGCGAACTGGGCCCGGTGCTTGCCGCCACTATGCTGGCCGGCCGGGTCGGCAGCGCCATGGCCGCCGAGCTCGGCACGATGCGCGTCACCGAGCAGGTCGATGCTCTGTCGACGCTCGGCGCCCACCCGCTGCATTACCTGGTCGTGCCGCGCCTCTTGGCCTGTGCCTTGCTTGTGCCCTTGTTGACCGTGATGGCCGACTTCATGGGCATCATGGGTGGCGCATTCATCTGTACCTATATCTTCGGAGTCGAGCCGCATCACTACTGGCAGAACTCTGAGAACTACGTCACGATGTGGGACGTTGGCATGGGCATGGTCAAGGGCATCTTCTTCGGCATGTCGATCGCCCTGATCAGCTGCCACCGCGGCCTGAACAGCCAGGCGGGCGCCGAGGGCGTCGGCCGGGCCGCCACCGAGGCGTTCGTTACTTCCTTCGTCGTCATCCTGGTGCTCGATTTCTTCCTGGCGATGTTACTGCTCAACCTGTACGACACCTTCATTCTCGGCGGCGCGTCGCCCTCCCTGTTATGATCGTTACCATGACTGAGCCAAACTCGACGCCGCCGCCTCCGGCCTTGCAACCGCTGATTGTGCTGGAGGAGATCGGCATGACCTTCCAGCAGCACCCGGTGCTGCGCGCATTAACCTGAGAATTCCACGCGGCCAAACGCTGGCCGTCATCGGCGAGAGCGGCTGCGGCAAGACCGTCTTGCTCAAGCTGCTGATCGGCCTCTTGCGGCCGACCGCCGGGCGGGTGTTGTTCGACGGCCACGAGATCGCCAAGCTCGGCGATCAGGAGCTGACGCGGCAGCGGCTGCGTTTCGGCTTCCTGTTCCAGGGGGCCGCCCTGTTCGACAGCCTCACGGTCTTCGACAACGTCGCGTTCGGCCTGCGCGAGCAGCGCCGGCTCGCCGACGCCCAGATTCGCGACATCGTGCGGCAGCGACTGCAGGAGGTCGGCCTGTCCGCGACCGTCGAAGCGAAAAAGCCGGCCGAACTCTCCGGCGGCATGCGCAAGCGCGTCGGCCTGGCCCGCGCGCTCGCGATCGATCCGGAGGTGATGCTCTACGACGAGCCAACCACCGGGCTCGATCCGATCATGACCGACGTCATCAATGAGCTCATCCTGCAGGTCCGCCAGCGCCGGCCGGTGACCGGCATCGTCGTGACGCACGAGATGAAGACGGTTTACAAGGTCGCCGATCGCGTCGTCATGCTCTACCCAATTACCCGGCTCGGCGCCACGGAATCGCAGATCCTCTTCGACGGTACCCCCGAGGAGCTGCGCCGCTGCAATGAGCCGCGCGTGCGGCAGTTCATTGAGGGCGAGGCGCGCGAACGGCTGCAAGTGCTGGCACAAGCAAATGGCGGTTCGTAGCGGAATTCGCCAGAAATCCGCTACCAGGCTGAGGAGGCACCCATGTACGACCAGGCGATGAAATTCCGCTTCGGCATTTTCGTCCTCGCCACGTTGATCCTCCTGGCGGTGCTGGTCATGCTGTTCGGCGGCTTGCCGCGCTATTTCACGCAGAATGATCCGTACACGATCGTCGTGGACAATGCCCTCGGCATCACCGCCGGCACGCCGGTGCGCCGCTCCGGCGTCAAGGTCGGCGAGGTCCGTGGCGTCGAGCTCGACAACGTGACCGGCAAGGTCACGCTGCCAATCCTCGTGCAACATGGGTTCACCATCCGCAAGAGCGATCGGCCGACGATCGTGCGCGGCCTTTTGGGCGGCGACACGTCGATCGACTTTTTGCCGCCGGAAGATCCGAAAAAGGCGGACACGACGCCACTGCCGCCGGGCGCGGTGCTGGTCGGCATCGCGCCGCCGGAGGCGCCGGAGCTGGTGCAAAAGACCGGCGAGCTGCTGAATCCGGCCCGGGATTCGCTCCAGCAAATGCAGAAGGTGCTGACCCAGATCGACAAGGTGATGCCGCTGTTCGAGGAAACGCTCAAGGAGTTCCGCGACGTGGCCAAGGCGACCAATCGCCTGGTGCCGGAGTTTGCCAAGACCAACGACGAGCTGCGCGAGCTGACGAAGGCGACGCGGCAGGCGGTACCGGACCTCAAGAAAACCAACGAGGAGGCCCAGCTCACCGCCCGCGTCTGGGGCAAGCTCGGCGAACGGCTCGACCTGATGCTGCAAACCAATGAGCCCAAGCTGAACAAGACGGTCGATCAGGCGGAAGAGGCGTTGCGCCGCCTAAACAAGTTCCTTAGTGACGAAAACCAGATGAGCTTGAATTCGGCCCTGAAGAACACGAACGAAGCCAGCAAGCAGTTCGAGAGTATCGTGAAAAACACGGACGAAGTGGTCAAGGATGCCCGCGTAACGATCAAGAACCTCAACGCGACGGTGCTCAAGGCCGACGACGTGTTCGGCGACCTGCGCAAGGTGACCAAGCCGCTCTCGGACACGAGCCCGCGCCTCATGCAGAATCTCGACGAGAGCTCGGCCACGCTCAACCGCACGCTGAACGACATGCGCGACCTGATGCGCGACTTCGCCCGGAGCGAGGGGACGCTGCAAAAGCTGATTTCCGACCCGTCGCTCTACAACAACCTCAACGAATCGGCGTGCATGATCAAACGCATCATGCCGCGGCTGGACCGCATCCTGGGCGATGTCGAGGTGTTCTCCGACAAGATCGCCCGGCACCCGGAATCGCTCGGCATCGGCGGCGTGGTCCGCCCCGGCAACGGCCTGAAGGAAGCGCCGTCGGTGCTGCCGTGGAAGGAAATGCCGGAGCCGCGCTGGCGGATCTGGCCGCAGCATTGAGCCCGAAGCGCCAGCGAGGGCGAGTATCGCCCTCGCTGGCGCTTCGGGCTCAATCCCGCTCATCAATGCCGCCGCCGCACCGGCGGATTTGGCCGCAGCATTGAGCCCGAAGCGCCGGCGAGGGAGAGTATCGCCCGCGCTGGCGCTTTGGGCTCAATCCCGCTCATCAATGCCGCCGCCGCACCGGCGGATCTGGCCACAGCATTGAGCCCGAAGCGCCAGCGAGGGCGAATCTCGCCCTCGCTGGCGCTTTGGGCTCAATGCTGTTTAATGCCGTCGCCGCACCGGCGGGCGCGGCTCCTCGAACGGCAAGAACTTCACTTCGTTGTTATTGTTGTCGTAGCACAAAAACTCCAGGTGCTCCGGCGGCACCGCGGTGCCGGCGCTGCGGACGGCGACCGCCTTGCCGCCCTGCTCCTCCAGATGGAAGATCTCCTTGCGCTTGCGGTTGAGCAGGTACTGTGCCACCTGCTCGTGGACCTGCACCTTGATTCGCTGCACCACCGGGCGATGCACCGCGAGTTGCAGCAAGCGCATCACCTCGATGCTCATGCTCTCGACCGTCTTGACCTGGCCGGTTCCGCGACAGTGCTGGCAGTCCTGGTACACGCTGCGTTTCAGGCTGGGCCGAATGCGCTGGCGGGTCATCTCGATGATGCCGAACTGCGAAATCTTGAGGATCTTGGTGCGCGCCCGGTCGCGCAGCATCGCCTCGCGCAGGGCGTGCTCGACGCCGCGGCGGTGCTTCTCCTCGCGCATGTCGATGAAGTCGTTGACGATCACGCCGCCGAGATCGCGTAGCCGCAGCTGGCGGGCGATCTCCTTGGCCGCCTGCAGGTTGATCTGGTAGGCGGTTTCCTCGGCGTTATTGTCCGCACGGAAATTGCCGCTGTTGACGTTGATCGCCACCAGCGCCTCGGTCTGGTCGACGACGATCGAGCCGCCATGCGGCAAGGGCACGTGGCGCATCTGAATGCGGGCGATTTCCTGCTCGATGCCGTGCTTGTGGAACATCGGCTCGGCACTATCCCACAGCTTGATGCGCGTGGCGTAGCGCGGCATCACAATCGTCAGGAACTCCTTGGCCGCCTCGAAGGCGGCGGGCTCGTCGACCCAGATCGTGTCGATGTCGCCGGTGAAGATGTCGCGAATGGTGCGGGTCACCATGTCGCTTTCCTGGTAGATTTCGCACGGCGACTTGGTCTTGCGGATGCGGCGGACCACCACCTGCCAGAGCCGCGACAGGTAGGCGAGATCGCGCTGCAGCTCCTTCTTGTTACGGTCCTGGCCGGCGGTGCGGATGATGAAGCCGAGGCCCTTGGGCGGATGCAGCTCGTTGAGGATCTCGCGCAGCCGGCGGCGAGTGTCGTCGTCGTCGATCTTGCGCGAAACGCCGACGCGGTTCAGGCCGGGCATCAGCACAAGGTAACGGCCGGCGATGCTGATGTAGGTGCTCAGGGTCGGACCCTTGGTGCCGATGCCCTCCTTGATGACCTGGACGAGGACTTCCTGGCCGCGCTTGAAGATTTCCTGAATGGGCGGCTTGGGGCGGCCGAAACCGGGGCGGCCCATCGGCCGTCGGCCACGCGGCGGCCCGCCTCGGCGGTCGCCCCGGCCGCGCGGCGGCCCGCCGGGCCGGCGCTGCTCGCGCTGTTCCTCGAATTCCTCGAACTCGGGACCGTAGTCCTCGTCGAAGTCGATGACCGGCGCCTCGGGGACCTCGGTACTGGGCTCGCCCTCGGCCTCGATTTCCTCCTCGTCCAGCTCCGGCTCCGACCAGGGCGGCAGATCATCATCCAGCGGCGGCGCCGAAGGCACCTCCACACGCGGCGATGCCGCACGCGTGTACTCCGCACGCGGCGACACGAACGGCGGCGGCGCCGGCTCCGGCTCGGGCGCCATGTCGGCGGCCGGCTCCCAGCGCGGGCTCCGGCGGCGGCGGCGGTACCGGCTCGTCGCGGCGGTTCATCGAAAAGCTCAGGTCCTCGTCGCTGAGGTCCGGCGCCGGCCGCGGCTCCAGCGGGCTCAGCGGCGGATCGCTCTCGTCGGTGCGCCGCTCGCTCGAATCCATCAGACGCGGCTTCTCGTCGCCCGGCAACGGCTCGTCGGTCGGGGCGTCCTTCTTGGGCTTATCGCCGCGCCCCTTGCGCGGCGCTTGCCGCGCGGGCTGCGGCGCCGGCCTTTGCCGCGCGGTTCCTTCTCCTCCGGCAATGCTTCGTCTGCGGCGGCCGGTTCTTCGGTAGGCGCGGCCGGCGGCGGCGCGGCGCGGGACATGGCCGCACGTCCTGGCCGAGTGGGTTGGGGATCGTCGAAGATGCCGGCGCCGAATCCGCCGATCGGGGGCGGTTCCGGGGGTGATTCCGCCAGCGGCGGCAGCGCGGCCGGCTGCTCGGGCAGCGCGGGCAGCGGTTCGAGCTCTTCCAACGGGGTTTCGAGCAGCGCGTCTTCGAAGTCGTCATCGATCACCGGCGGCGGTCGCCGCGCCGGTTCGTCCCGACCACGACCCTGGGGCGGCCGGCCACCGCGACCGCCTCGGCCCCCGCGACGATCATCGCGATCGCCGTCACGATCGCGCCGGCCATAGGGCGCCGATTCGAGGTGGCGATAGTACGCCGGCTCCACGTCGGAGACGTGCAGAAAGCCGTTGCGGCCGACGCCGAAATCGACGAACGCGGCCTGGATACTGGGCTCGATGTTGACGATCCGGCCCTTGTAGATGTTGCCGACATAGCTCTCGTGGCTCGTGCGTTCCACGTAGAGCTCTTCCAGCACGCCATCCTCGATGATGGCGATCCGGATCTCCTCCGGCTGGAGGACGTTGATGAGCATTTCTTTCTTCATGGATGCCTTTCGTTTATGAGTCGAACGACAGCGGCCCGGTGATCGAGCGCCGTCGGCCGTGCGGCCCCGGTGCGCTCCACGGTGCTGTCGCCGTTGTCCTCGGTCCGTGTTTCTTCGGTCGTGGGCCGCAGCGGCAGCCCAGCCGGCAGCGGCGTGGCGTCGGTCGCCTCGTCGGTCAACTCCAGGTCGGTTCGCTCCAGCACCGCCCCCGCCTCGAGCAGCGCCGCCAATCCGAGCGCCGCGGCCACTTCGTCGGGCCGGATGGCTCCGTAAGGAGTGACCCATAGCGCCATTTCCAGCCCGTCGGGGTGGCCCGTCAGGGCGCCGACGAACGGGCGCATGTCGAGCCGGCGGCGCTGGGGGCGGGTGCGTTCGATCCAGTGGTGTTCCTGCGCGAGCAAGGCGGCGCAGGCGCTCGGCCAGGTCGGCGATCGGCTCGGCCAGCGGCAAACGGAAATAGGCGCGGCGAACATGCGCGGACGTCGCGGGTCGATCGGCTTGACGGAGCGGATGGCCAGTCCCGGCGGGCACTGATCGGCGAGACGGCGGTGGAGTGCGTCGGCGGCCAGCGGCTCGCTCAGTTCCAGCTCGAGCACCTCGTTGAGGCCGACGACGCCGAGAGCGAGCGACTGGGCGAACCACAGGCGGGGGCGGGGATTGAAGCCTTGCGTGGTGGGAACGGGCAAGGCGGCCCGGCGCAGCATGCGCTCGAAGCAGTGCATCAGGTCGTGATGACTGACGAGGCGCAGGTCGCCGGCTTTCTGGAAGCGCACGCGGTACTTCGAGCGCGCGGGGACGGCCGCCAGCGGCGGTGCGCCTGCAGATTCCTGAGATTCGGACTGCATGCCAGCCTCTCCCCACGGCGGGGAGTTTTTCTGGGAAGAGCCGCTGCGCGGCCGCGCCGGGAGGGCGGGGGCGGCAGTGGTGCCCTTCGATTCCTTGGAACGGAATCCTCGCGGAGAACTGGCAGGTGAGGCGCGAATCGGACGCGAACGGGGTGAGGAGAGGGTTGCGGTATGGATGGTGCCTCGCGGCTTCCCCTCATGCGGTCCGGCTGTCCGGTGTAGTTCTTCCTACCTCAATTGACCACCTCAGGGAGGATCCGGCGGGTCTGATCCCGCAGGTAATGGTTCACGTCGCGCGCGGTGTCGAGCCGCAGCGCTTGCCGGGCTACTTGCTTGGCTTCCTCGATGGTGACGGTTCGGATGATTTTCTTGATCTCCGGAATGTTTTGCGGGCTGACGCTCAGCTGACGCAGCCCCATGCCCAGCAACAACATTGTATAGACCGGCTCGCCGCTCATCTCCCCGCAGACGCTCACGCCGATGTCGTGCTTCTTCGCCGCGGCGACCACCTGCTCGATCAACCGCAGCACGGCCGGGTCGCCGGGGCTGTACAGGCTGGCCACCTGCTCGTTGGTCCGATCGGCGGCGAGCGTGTACTGGATCAGGTCGTTCGTCCCGATGGAGAAGAAGTTGACCTCGCGTGCGAGCTCCATCGCCATGATCGCTGCCGACGGGACCTCAATCATCGTCCCGACCGGCAATTTGCGATTGAACGGGATGTTCGCTTCCTCGAAATCTTCCTTCACCTCCGCCAAAATCAGCTTGCACTGGCGCAGTTCCAGCAGGGTGCTGACCATCGGGAACATGATCCGCACGTCCCCGTGCCAGCTGGCTCTCAGGATGGCACGCATTTGCGTTTTGAACAAGCCCAAATTGCGCAAACAGAGCCGGACGCTGCGTAAACCGAGCGATGGATTGCGCTCCTCGTGCCCTGCCGGACCATCGGCCTTGCGGAAAAACTTGTCGGCGCCCAGGTCGAGCGTGCGGATCACCACGGGCTTGTCCGGGCCCAGCGCCCGCAAGACGGTCCGGTAGGCATCGAACTGCTCGGCCTCGGTTGGGTCGTCAGTCTTGTTCAGATAAAGGAACTCGGTGCGGTACAGGCCGACGCCGTCGGCGCCGCGCTCGCAGCAATGGTCGGCCTCGTGCGGGAACTCGATGTTGCCCAGGAGCATGACACGGTCGCCGCACTTGGTCTGGGCCGGCAGGTCGCGCAGCTCGGACAGGCCGCGGGCGAAGCTGCCGAACGTCTGGCGTGCTTGCTCATAATGTTCGCGGGTTTCGTCGTCGGGGTTGATGATGAGCACGCCGCGGTTGCCGTCGACGATGACCTCATCGCCGCCGGAGATGTCGGTCAGGAAATGCCCCAGCCCGACGACGGCGGGAATCTCGAGGACGCCGGCCATGATCGCGGTATGGCTGGCGCGGCCGCCGGCCTCGGTGGCGAACGCGTAGACCAGTTTGGGATCGAGCGCCGCCGTTTCGCTGGGCGTCAGGTCGTGGGCGAGGATGACGACCGGCTCTTTCAGGTGCAACGGCGTTTCGTCGTCGCCCAGCAGGTGCCGGAGGATGGCTTTTTCGATGTCGAACAGGTCGCTGCTGCGCGCTGAAAGTGGGGTGGTTGAGGTTTTGCAGCGCCTTGGCGTGGCGGCGCATGACCCGGCTGACGGCATATGCAGCGGAGTGAAGCTTGGTCTGGATGAGCTCCTCGAGCTCGCGGATCAGCTCGGGATCCTCGATCAACAGGGCATGGGCCGCGAAAATGGCGGCGTATTGCTTGCCGAGCTTGGCGGCGATGTCCTTCTGCGTGGTGCGCGTCGAGGGCGGCACCGCCCAGAGCAGCCCGGAGACGGGTGACCTCGTCGCCGACCTCGGCCCGGGGGATGTTGCGCCGGGGAATACGGAAGCCCTCGGTGTCCACGACCAGGGCCGGGCCGATGGCCACGCCGGGCGAAACCGCAATCCCGCGCTTGATTTCCATGATGAACGATGTACCTGCATGCCGCAAATCCGAAATCCGAAGCTCGAAATCGGAAACAAATCCAAATTTCAAATTCCGAAACAACCCGGTGGCGTTTTTTGCATTTGCGGTTTTGCGGGTTCGGATTCGTTTCGGATTTCGATATTCGGATTTCGGATTTTCTTCACTCGTCGGTGTAGATCCGCTGCAACACCTCGGCCAGCGCCTCCAGCGCCTCCGCACCGTCCGGGCCGGCGACCTCGAGATGCACGGTGGTTCCCTGCTCGACGGCGAGGCCCAGGAGGTTGAGCAAGCTCTTGCCGTTGACGCGTTCACCGCCGTCCTTGGTCAGGAAGACGGCGCTCTGAAAACGGCCGGCCGCCTCGACGAATGCCTGCAACGGGCGCATGTGCAGCCCGGAGGGATTCGTGATGGTGATGCTGCGCCGCAGCGAGTCGCCCATCGTGGCATCCATGGTTAGCCGGCCGGATGATTGTCGTGACGGCCCAACAGGTCCCAGACCTGCTGCGGCGTGGCGGCCTGCCGCAGCGAACGCACAAAATTATCGTCGCGCAGGCAGCGCGACACGTTTTCCAGGGCGCGGAGGTGGTCGCCCGGCCGCTCCTGGGGCGAGATCAGCATCACGAACACGTGCACCGGCTCGCCGTCGAGACTCTCGAACGGCACCCCGGTGCGCGAGATGCCGACCGTGCCGACCAGGCGATCCACGCTCGGATGCTTGGTGTGCGGGATGGCCACGCCGCGGCCGATGCCCGTCGAGCCGAGCAGCTCGCGCTTGTGGATCGCCTTGATGATTTCCTCGGGCTCGCTGCCGGCAAAGTAGCCGGCCGCCCGCAGGTTCTCGACCAGCTCGCGGATGGCCCCCTCCTTGGACGCCGCTCCCAGGCCCGCCGAAATCGACTCCCGGACCACAAAATCGCACATACGCATTGCCTGGTCCTCCTCATTCGCCGCCGGTCTGATCCGCACTCGGCGTGCCGGGCACGTCGCCCATTGCTCGCGTCCGGCGATGGTCCTGGATCTTTTCCTTGTATTTGCGCACCTGCTGCTCCAGCTTGTCCAGCACCAGCTCCACCGCCGCCACCACGTCCTTGTGCTTGGCCCGCGCGACGAAGTCGTGCTTGTGCTCGGCCGACACCAGGAATTCGACGGCCTTGTCGCCGTTGTCGTCTTCCTGGAGGTCGACCGTGACTTCGATCATGGTCAGGCGCTGGAAATAGTGCAAGAGCTTGTTCGCCTTGTCGCGGATGAATTCCTGGGTGCCGTCGTTGAGATGCCCGTGCCGTGTCGAGATCTTGATCTGCACAGATGACACTCCTTCTGGCTGTCGTTGGCCGCGCCCGCTGGGACGCGTTCAGCTTCCTTCTTAGGATACGCCATTTTAGCGGGGAGGACACCATTGTTCAATCGGCAACGCCCACGGCTAGTAGGTCCCGCCTGCCGGGCGGGACCTGGGAGCGCCTGGGAGCGATCAAGGTCCCGCCCGGCAGGCGGGACCAACCGGGCGTGGGCATGCGCCGGGAGTGCGCTTACAATACGCGCAGCCAATCACCGGAACATCACCCCGAGGGAGTTGTCATGCCGACGCAAAAGCAGATCACCGTCTTCCTGGAAAACAAGCCGGGCCGGCTCGCGCAGCTGTTATCCGAGCTGGCACGCCAAAAGATCAACGTCATTGCGCTGGCCGTCATGGATCGCAACGAGCACGGCGTCTTGCGGGTGGTGACCGAGGACGCCGCGAGCACCGCCAAGGTCGCGCAGGGACTCAACGTGCAGGTCACCGAGCACGACGTGCTGTCGGTCGAGCTGCGCAACCAGCCCGGGGCGTTGGCGCATGTCTGCGAGACGCTCGCCGCCGACAAGATCAACATCGAGTACGCCTATTGCAGCTCCGGCGGCCGCAACGGCAAGGTGTACGGCATCTTCAAGGTATCGAACCTTGCCAAGGCGGAGCGCGTGCTCAACGAATCGCCGAACAATCGCCGCATCGAGAAGCGCGTGGTGCGCGACCAGCGGACGTACAAGAAGGCATGAGAACCCCAAGCCCCAGGGCGCGTCTTCGAGCCCTGGGGGTTAACCGGGTTAACCCGGGTTAACCCCCACGGCTCGAAGACTCGCCCTAGGGCATGAGTGCCCGTGTGCATGCCTCGCATCATCATCGTCGGCGCCGGGATCTCGGGCCTGTCGGTCGCCTTTCGCCTGCAGCAACTCGCGGCGGATGCCGCCATCACGGTCCTGGAGGAAGCCGCACGCCCCGGCGGCACCACCTGGACGCTGCGCGAAGACGGCTTCCAGCTCGAAGCCGGCCCCAATGGCTTTCTCGACGCCAAGCCAAGCACGAAGGGCCTGTGCCAGGACGCGGGCCTGAGCGCGGAGCTGGTCGCCGCCAGCGAAACCGCCGCACGCAATCGCTATCTGCTGCTCGACGGCCGGCTGCGCCCGTTGCCGACCGGCCCAGGCTCGCTTCTGCGCACCGACCTGCTCGGCTGGCGCGGCAAGTTGTCGCTGCTGTGGGAGCGCTTCCGCGGCCGGCCCCGTGAACTGCACGACGAATCCATTGACGCCTTCGTCCGTCGGCGTGCCGGCGCCGAGGCGGCCGACGTGCTGGCCGACGCGCTGGTGACGGGCATCTACGCAGGCGATCCGGCATTGCTCAGTTTGCCCGCGTGCTTTCCACGCCTGGCCCAGCTCGAACGCGAGTACGGCAGCGTCATTAAGGGCTTCGCCCGCACCGCCCGCAGGCGCCGCGCTGAAGCCACAGCACGCGGTGCGCCGTACCAGCGCAGCAGCAAGCTCTGGTCACTGCGCGGCGGCCTGCGCAGCCTGGTCGAAACGCTCGCCGCACAGCTCAAGGAATCGGCACGGCTCGGGGTCCGCGTTCGCGCCGTCGGCAGGCACGACGGCGGCTGGGTGGTCCAGGCGGACGGCCAGGATCGCTGGCATACCGACGCCGTGGTCCTGACCTGTCCCGCGTATCGGCAGGCCGAGATGCTGGCGGACCTCGACGGCGAGTTGGCCGATCGCATCGCCGCGATTCCGTACAACCGCGTCGCCGTCGTCGGCCTTGGCTATCGGCAGAGCGACGTGCCCGGCACGCTCGACGGCTTCGGCTTCATCGCGCCGCAGCACACGCGGCGCGACCTGCTCGGCGTGCAGTGGTGCTCCTCGATCTATCCCGACCGTGCGCCGCCGGGGATGGTGCTGCTGCGCGGCATGTGCGGCGGCTGGCATCGGCCCGAGGTCGTGGCTTGGGACGACGACCGCCTCGTGGCCGCGGTTCACGCCGAGCTGCGGCATGTGCTGGGCATCACGGCGCCGCCGGTATTCCGTCGCATTGTGCGCTGGCCGCACGCCATTCCGCAGTATCACGTGGGCCACCTTGACCGGCTCGCGTGGATCGAGACGCGGCTGCGCGGACATCCAGGCCTGTTCCTCGGCGGCAACGCTTACCGCGGCGTCGCGTTGAACGATTGCACCGAGCAGGGGGAGGTGCTGGCGCGGCGAAGTGCACCATTTCACCCAAGCCGCGGGGTGAGTCTTCGAACCCCGCGGGTCGAAGAACCCGCGGGGTTCGAAGACTCACCCTGCGGCTTGGAGCGTGGCGGCGTTTCCCAACAAATTGATTGCTCCGGCCGCCGTCTCCCGTTACCATGTCTGCCGGGAGTGGGCCTCCTGTCGTGACCTCCAAGGGACTCTCCGCATGCACCGTGAAGTTCTCAGCCTGATCCTCGGGGGCGGCCGCGGCAGCCGGCTCTATCCCCTGACCATGCTGCGCAGCAAGCCGGCCGTGCCCATCGCCGGCAAGTACCGCCTCATCGATATCCCGATCAGCAACTGCATCAACAGCGGCTGCAACCGCATCTACGTCCTGACGCAGTTCCTCTCGGTCAGCCTGCACCGGCACATCGCCAATACCTACAAGTTCGACCCATTCAGCCGCGGCTTCGTCGAGATCCTCGCTGCCCAGCAGACCAACGAGGCCTCCGACTGGTACCAGGGCACCGCCGACGCCGTCCGGCAAAACGTCCGCTACATTCACGAGGATCCCTGCTCTGACGTGCTCATCCTCTCGGGCGACCAGCTCTACCGCATGGACTTTCGCCAGCTCCTCAAGACGCACCGGGAGGCCGACGCCGACATCACCATCGCCGTCCTACCGGTACGCCAGGACCAAACCCCCGGATTCGGCATCATTCGCGTCAATGACGACGGCCGCGTCACCGGCTTCATTGAGAAGCCGCAGACGCCGGAGCAGCTTGAACCGGTGACCACGCCCACCGAGTGGATCGAGCGCCGCGGCATCGCGGCGCACGGCCGGCAGTACCTGGCCAGCATGGGCATCTATCTCTTCAAGCGCGAAGCGCTGTTCCATCTGCTCAACGCCAAGCCGCCGGCGACCGACTTCGGCAAGGAGATTTTTCCGCGCAGCATCCCAACGCACAAGGTCGTCGTCCATCCGTTCGACGGCTACTGGGAGGATGTCGGCACCGTCAAGAGTTACCACGAGGCGAACCTCGCGCTGACCGGCGAAAACCCGCCGTTCGATTTCCACCGGCCCGAGGGGGTGATCTATACGCGCATGCGTTATCTGCCGGCGTCGCGCGTCAACGCGGTGCAGCTCAAGCATTGCCTGATCAGCGACGGGTGCGTCATCGGCGCCGGCGCGAGCCTCGACCGCTGCGTGATCGGCGTGCGGACGCAGATCGGCAGGAACGTCAAGCTGCGCGACACGGTGTGTATCGGCGCCGATGGCTACGAGACGCCGGAGGAGAAGAACGACAACCTGCGGCGTGGCGTGCCGAACCTCGGGGTCGGCGACGGCGCGATCATCGAGAACGCAATCCTCGACAAGGACGTGCGCATCGGCCTCAGCGTGAAGATCATCAATCGCGACAAGATCGAGAACGCCGATGGGCCGAATTACGTCATCCGCGACGGCGTGGTGGTGATCCCGCGCGGGGCGGCGATTCTGGATGGCACGGTGATTTGAGGTTCTTGTTTACGTTTAGCGTTCGCAGGCCGCTTGCAACGGCGCGGAGCCCCTGCAAGCGGCCTGCGAGCGCTAAACGTAAACATGAATGCCGTTACTTCTTCGCCCCCTTGGCGGGCACGATAAACAGCCGGTCGATCGCCTCGTCGGCCAGCTCCTCCTTGCCGTCGTTGCGATCGACGATCAGGGCGGTGCCGCTCGGCGAAACCCAGACGAGGTAGTTGCCCAGAGCGAGCACCTCTTTCATCTCGGGACGCTTTTCCAGCAGCCGGAAGTAGCCGGCCGACTGCGCCTTGACGATGACCGTCGGCATCTTCGCATCGAACTTGTCGTCGATCCAGACGCCGCCGACGTTGATCAGGTTGCGCTGCTGGACAAAGCGGGTGGCGCACTGGCCGACACGATTCTGGAAGCGCAGGGCGTTGTTCTGCACGGCGAAGTCGACGCCGAGCTTGCCCTCCTGGACTCTCTTCTGCTGGTTCTGGTTGAACATCCGGCGCCTCATCGAGGGTCCGCAGCTGGGCGAGCTGGTCCTTGAGCGCCTCGGCATCCTCCTTCTTCCTCGCGCCCTTTTCGCCGGCAGCCAGCGTCGCCTCCGTGACGGTCTGGCGCTGCGCCGAGATCCTTGCCGTCGCCCTTGCCGAGCTTTTGCGCCAGCTCGTTGACCGTCTTGGGAGCGGCGTAATAACCGTAGCCCTTACCATCCGGCTTGGCCTTGTCGCCCGGCTTGGCCTCGCCGCCGCCCAGGCCGCCACCGAGACCGCCGATGCCGCCGCCGATGCCGCCGCCGCCGGGACCGCCCAGGCCGAAGCCAGGCTGCAGCGCCAAAGGCGCGAAAGGCACGCCGCCTGGCCCCGCACTGGTGCCGCTGGACGAACTCGGACCGCCGACAGGGAACCCGCCGCCCGGACCCGGCTTGCCAGTGGCCACGGGGCCGTCGGGCACGAGCAAATAGCTCGTGTACGGCGTCGTGATGCCGTAGCGCTTGGCGAGCGTGACGACCTCGTCGACCAGCTCCTTTTTCTCGCCGTTGAGGCGGATTTGATCGAGCAGGTAGCCGACCTTGCGCCGCGCCCACAGGTCCTCCACGAACGCCTTGTCGTCCGTCGTCTTGTCGGCGAAGTTCACCTCATAGACGAACTCCTTGCTCTCCATGCCGACCGTGCCGGTCAGCGTGATCGCCGCGTGGCCCTTGCCGTTGTAGCGGCCCAACACCACCAGCTGGCTGCCGTGGAACAGGTCGGGCAGCTGCGGCGGATAGACCTCGTTGAGCGTGATGCCGTTGCCGATTGACAGCTTCAGGTTCGACAGCACCGGATTACTGATCTTGCCGTAGAGGCTGCTCACCTTCGCCTCGATGTCCTCTGACTCGCGGACGTAGGTGCTGATCGCCCGCGTGCTATCCGACAGCGCGTCGAGGAACTGGGCGTGCACGTCGTCGCCGACGCCGAAGCTGAAAATGCGAGTGCTCTGCGCGTCCTTCGTGTTGTTCTTGTTCTCGACGTTCTGCAGGATTCGCTCCACGCGCGTCTCGCCGATGGTCGGGCGGCCGTCGGTGAAGAACACGATCGTGAACGTGCGGGCCTTGTCGTTGGTGCGCATCTCCAGGGCGGTCCGCAGCGCGTCGTCGATGGCGGTGCCGCCGGTCGCTTCGAGGGCGTCGACCCATTTCTTGGCCGCCGCGACGTTCTCCGTAGTCGCCGGCTGCAGGCTGTTCGTGTACTTGGTGACCGTCGTCGCGAAGTTCATGATCGCGAAGTTATCGCCGGTCGTCAGGTTGCTCAGGCAGTACTTCAGGGCGTTCTGCGCCTGCGTCATGCGCTTACCGCGCATGCTGCCGGAGGTGTCGAGCACGAAGACCATGTCGCGCGGCACCTGCTGCGACTTGGACAGTTCAGCCCGCGGCGAGATCAGCAGCATGAAATGGCCGTTCTGGTCGGCGTTGGGCCGATGGCTGAGCGCCGTCAGGCCGACGTCCTTGTCGCCGGGGGTGTAGAAGAGCTGGAAGTCCTTGTCGAGCGTGGCCTGGTCCTTCTCGAAGCCGATGACCGCTTCCTTCTCGGTGGGCCGCGACACCGTGATGGCGTGGCTTGGCGAGTAGATGTTGGTAATGGGGTGCTGCGACTTCAGCCGGACATTGAGCGTGAACTTTTCAAGCGTGCTGGCCGCCTTGCCGTCGGACTTGAGCGGATAGAGGTACTCGACCAGGCCGTTGTCGCTGGCGGCGATGTACGAGTACTTGATGGCGACCTTCTGATCGCCCTTGGCGGGCACAGGAAAGACCTTCATGCGCAGCAGGTTGGTGCCCATGTATTCGAGCAGGCCGGGATCCTGGGTGCGCTGGACGATGTCGGTGTAGATCTTGCGTGCCTTGTCGGCCTCGACCAGCTCGCCCTTGACCTTGGTGGAGCCGACCCACATGTAAAACTCGTTGACGCTGGCGCCTTTGGGGACTGGCAGCAGATAGGTGGCCTCGATCGCCCGGTCCGTGTGGTTGCGGAAGGTCTGCTCGATGTACGTCGTCGCCACCTGGTCCTCGATGCGGATGTCGACCTTGTGGTCGAGCATCGCCAGCGGCGGCAACTTCTTTTCCGCCGGAATGAGCATGCCGGCCGCGGAGGCCGGGCCGCCGCAGCTCAAGAGCGCGGCGAAAACGAGCAGCGTGCGTCGCATGGCTAACCCTCTTGGGATTGCGAGTTCTCTGCTGTTTAGACGAAGCGAGCGGCGCGACGGATTGCGGCGTCGTGGGGCAGGCGTCCCGCCTGCCGCGGATGGCAGGTAGAACGCCTGCCCCACGACGCCGCTCTTTGCCGGCTCTGCCACCTGTGCCGAAAAGTTCAAGCTTGCGGGTCGTGCCGCCGATTCCTGTTATAGCGGGCGTAGGCCCCTGGGCGCGAGCGTTTCGGACAGAATCCTCCGCCGGCCACAAGGCGGGCGGTCCAGGTGGGAGAGGCAGCCATGCGAAAGTGGTGCAAGAACCTCGGCGTGCTGGCCGGCAGTCTGCTGGGACTGGGCGGCCTCCTCGGTCCGGCGCACGCCCAGTTCGGCGCCGGGCTGCCGTCGGGCCCCGGCATCTTCGCCGATGATCCGCACCAGGGCACGCCGCCCGACTTCCCCAATCCCGGCACCGGCGGCAGCGAACAGAAGGTTTCGCCCTTCTCGCTGCGCGACGACGGCGCGCCCAATGCCTTCACGATCCAGGAAGCGCCGCCTGCGACCTATCCTTACTCCATGACGTTCCGCGGCGAATATCTCGGCTGGTGGGTCAGCCACATCAACATCCCGGCGCCGCTGGCCACCGGCTCGACGGCGAATCCGCTCACCGCCACCGATTTCGGCGCCCTGGGCCAGCCCAGCACCAACGTGCTGCTCGGCGCCGGCCCGCAAAGCTACGGCATGCTCAACGGCGGCCGCGCCACCTTCGGGTTCGCCCCGGGCTTTCTCCCGCCGATCGAGGTCAGCGGCCTGACGTTCAACCGCGATGTGACGCTGCTCGACGCGAATTCCGCCGGCGGTACCACCATCGCCCGGCCGGTGCAACTGCTCACCGCGCCGACGATCACCGGCGCCGCATCGGAATCGGCATACCTCGTCGCCGGCCCGGGCTTCGGCGTGGGCGGGCTCACCATCACGAGCAGCCTCAGCCTCTGGGGCATCGACACGAACATGTTCTACAACATCGCCGACAACGGCACGATCCAGATCGACCTTTCGGGCGGCTTCAAATACCTGGACATGAGCGAGCGCTTCCACATCGCGGACAACTATGACGCCGGCGTGCCGACTGCGTTCAATGCCATGCCCGGTGGCCTCCCGGCGGGCGTTCCGGTAAGCATCTTCGACGATTTCTTCACCCGCAACCAGTTCAGCGGCGGCACGATCGGCGCGCGCACCCGGATGAACTGGGGTCCGGTGATGCTGTCGGCTGACACCAGACTGTCGCTGGGGAGCACCTTCCAGTATCTGTCGATCAACGGCAATACGACGATCGGCGGGGGCAGCGGCGGCCTGACGCAGGGCGGCGGCATCCTGGCATTGCCCAGCAACATGGGGAACCTGTCGCAGCACGCGTTCTCGGTCGTCCCCGAGCTGAACGTGACGCTCAGCTATCAGGTGACGAAGAACGTCCGCATCTTCGCGGGCTACAACCTGCTCTACTGGACCAACGTTATACGAGCGGCCGACCAGATCCAAACCGCGATCGACCCGCGGCAGGTGCCGACCGACTTCACCTTCGCTCCGGGCAACATCGGCATTGGACCGAATGCGCCGTTCCGCACGTCGAACTTCTTCGCCAACGGCGTCGCCGGCGGTCTGGAGTTTGGGTTCTGAGACCGCGAGTCAGAAAGTTGCAAGTAAGCTCGCTTGCGGTTTCGCGAATGTCGCGAAACCGCAAGCGAGCTTTCTTGCGTTACGGGCGTCCCGTAATCATCGAGTAGGTCAGGCCGTCGCCGTTGGCGGCGAGGCCGGGGATGCGCTCGACCGACTCCTGCAACAGAAAGTTGCGGACGTTGCTGGGAGTCTTGATGTTGTTGGCGCCCATGACTCCGGGCAGGTTGCGCGGACCGGTGCCGTTGTTCGAGGTCATGATGCCGTTGGACGCGAGGATCAGTGCGGACAGACCCGAAACATGCGGCGTGGCCATGCTGGTGCCGGAAAGGACGTGATAGCTACCCATGGATACCGGGTAGGTGGAATAGATGTCCTCGCCGGGTGCGATGACGGCCACGGTGGTGCCGAAGTCGCTGAAGCTGGCGAAGGTGTCATCGGGGTCGCCGAAGGAGCCGCGCGGACCAAGGCCGCCGGGCCGTCCGTCGGTGTCGCACAGCGCCGCGACGCAGATGGCCGTCGGTGCGCTGGCGGGGGAGAAGTTGCTGGCATCGATGGACGAATTGCCCGCCGCGGCGCACATCACCACGCCGGCGGCCGAGGCCGCATCGACGGCGTCGTTGATCGGCTGGAAGGGTGGGGTGCCGCCGATGCTCATGTTGCACACAGCGACCTGGCCGGCGTTCGCGATGACGTAGTCGATCGCTGCGATGACGTCTGCCGACGAGCCGCCGTTGACGCCCAGCGCGCGCAGCGACCAGAGCGGGATGGCCGGGAACACGCCGGTCACGTTGATGCCCCGCGCCCCGATGATCCCCGAAACGTGGGTCCCGTGACCCACCACGTCCGAGCCGTCGGGCTGCGCCGAAACCGGCACTGTAGGTCACGTTCAACTCGGGGTTGGTGCTGTCGATTCCGGTGTCGATCACCGCAACCGCTTTCAGCGACGTGCTCGGGCCGGTCGACATCGTGCCGAGCAGGTTGCGCGCCCCTCCGCTGGCCGCCGTGGTGGTGCCGTTGGCCGAGAAGCCGGGGGGGAAGAAGAGCTGGAACGGCGGGGTCCGCGGCGCGGTCGCAAACTTTATTCGCCGCACGCCGGTCGCAACGATGCACGGATAGACGTACTGGTCCTGATCGACCCGCAGCACGTTCGCGTCCATCTGCAAGGCGCCCAGCGCCGGGCTGAATCCGCACCGCGGCCCCCTTGAACGCATGCTTGTATACGTGCAGGATGGTCGCCGGCACGTTCCTAGCGAGCTGCGCCGCCGCCTTGTGCGGGTTCACCGATCGCTTGAAGGTCACGACATACTGGTTGGGCACCTTGGGCGATGGGCCCTGCTGCTGATTCACCGGCGTCTTCGCCTTGCGATGCTGCGGGCTGACCAGCGCCAGCTGGTCGTCGAACTTGTCGGCCGCGCGCTGCGCATAGGAAAAGTACACGAGCGACAGCGCGACCAGCGTGCAGACAACGCTCACGGCGACCAGGAGCTCGGTGAGCGTGACCGCAGGCCGGCGCGACGCACGTTGTCCGTAACGCAAGCACTGCATGGGCGTTCTCCTCGACGAGAGAATGAGCCTAAGAGATCGGATGAAACGTATCCCTGAAGATCGCTGTGGTGGGATTTAGGATACGGGATAGCGCGGCGTAAACAAAGAGAAAATGGAAAAAAAAAGGCAAGCCCGCGGGCGAGTCTTCGAGCCCGCGGGCTCAAGCACACCGCGGGCTCGAAGGCTCGCCCGCGGGCTTGAGCCGCAACAGCACGGTCGCGCCGCCGCGAACCTTGTCGCCGACGCGCGCGCCGACTTGGGCCACCGCCGCCGCGGGCACGAGCAAATCGGTGCGTGAGCCGAGCTTGATCATGCCGATGCGTTCGCCGCGCGCCGGCCGATCGCCCGGCTTGAGCCAGCAGACGATGCGGCGCCGATGGCCCCGGAAATCTGCTTGACGCGCAGCGGCCGGCCGGTGCCGGGCTCAACCGCGTCGATCCACAGCTGCTCGTTGCGCACCGCGCAATCGGGGTTGCGCATCGAGGAACGCTCCCGGGAAATAGCGCACGTCCACCACCTCCGCCGCACACGGCATGCGGTTGACATGAACATTGAAGATCGACAGGAAGATGCTGATCCGCAACGCCCGTCCGGCGGGAAAGTCGGGCTCGTCGACCGCCTCGACGTGCGTGACGGTGCCGTCGGCAGGGCTTACCAGCACGTCGGGATCCCGCGGGATGGCGCGCTCGGGATCGCGGAAGAAGTAGACGATCTCTAGCCAGACAAGGGTGAGTGCCGGAACCCCGACCCAGTACACCGGATGCTCTAGCAGCGCTGCGGCCGCCAGAACCCCGCTGGGCAGGAAAATGACCAGGGTGAAGATCACCAGCTCCGCCAGGCCGTAGCGGGCGAAGCCGAGCCGGTCGCGCCATCGGAAGCGATCGTCCTCGGGCCGGAACCAGTAGCCGCAGACGTTACGGAAATACTTGAGGTCGCGGGGATCGATAATGTCGTGCGTGCAGCCGGGACAGTCACCCTGCCGTTTCGCCAGCATCGCGCGGACATAACCGGGCGCAGCCGCGCAGAATGGCACGGCGCAGGCGACCCCACGCGAGCTCGACGGCCATGCAACGGCCGCCGCCGGGTTGCACGCTTTCAGGCTTGAGGGGCTGGGTGGGCAGCGACGTCATTTGCGCAGCGCTCGCAAGAGGTCCGCGTGCAGCCGGCCATTGCTCGCCAGCACGTCCGGCCTGTGCAGATCCTGCGTCCCGTCCCAGGTCGTCATCTGCCCGCCGGCCTCCTCGACGATCGGGATGAGTGCGGCGACGTCCCAGGGATGCACCCCATGCTCGATCATCGCTTCGCCGGAGCCTTGCGCGACCATCACGAAGCCGTAGAAGTCGCCGAAGCCGCGCTGCCGTTCGGTGGCGTCGACCAGGGCGAGGAACTGGCGATCCATGCCGGCCTTCTTGAACCAGCTGATGCTCGAATAGTAGACGTGCGCCTTCGCCAGGCTGTCCACCGTCGACACCCGCAGCCGGCGCTCGTCGCGATACGCCCCGTCGCCGCGCAGCGCCCGGAAGGTCTGCTTCAGGGCCGGCAGCCGGCAGATGCCGCCGATACACTCGCCGCGATACTCCAGGCCGACCAGCGTTGCCCACAGGGGGATGCCGCGGACGAAACTGCGGGTGCCGTCGATCGGATCGATGATCCAGCGATAGCCGGATGCGCCGGGCGTGTCGCCCAATTCCTCGCCGAGAAACCCGTCGCCCGGGAACCGGCCCAGCAGCGCAGTGCGCAAGAGCGCTTCGGCCTCGCGATCGGCTACCGTGACGGGGCTGTGGTCCTGCTTCCACTCGACCGCGACGTCGTGGTCGAAGTATTGCAGGGCGAGCTGCCCCGCCTGCTCGGCCGCCTCGATGGCGGCGTCGTAGCGATTGCGCATGTCGGCGTTCATGATTCCCCCGCTTGCGGGTTCTATCGCCGCGTGGCCGCCTTGGACCGCTCGCGTGGCTTGGCGCGGTCCGCCCCGTGGAACCCCAGCAGCTGGAGCAGATTCTGCTCGCCGCGGCTCGGTTCGAGCCATCCCACAATCACGCCCGTTACGGCCAGGGCGGTGCCGGTAACCATGCCGGCCAGGTGCGCGATGTAGGCGATGCCGCCGTTGCCGTCGAAAATCGTGCCGAAAAGATCGCCGCCGACATAGAAGAGAATGAGCCACATGGACGAGATGCTGAATGCGCCGGCGCCGACCCACAGGAACCAGTAAAACACGTTGACGTCGTTGCGCGGATAAAGAACCAGGAAGATCCCGACGATTCCCATGATCGCTCCCGAGGCGCCGATCACCGGCCGGCCATCGCCAATGAGCAGCCAGGCGATGCCCTCCAGCGCGCCGATCAGCAGGTAGATGCCGACAAACGGCACGTGCCCCAGCTTGGCGTTCACGGCGTTGCCGAATACGAACAGGAAGAGCATATTGCCGATCAGGTGCAGCAGGTCGCCGTGGACAAACAGCGATGTGAATAGCTGCAAGATCGTCCAGTGCCCGGGCACAAGTGCCAGCGGCGGGGCAGGCTCGGCGGCGGCGTCCAGCGCCTTGAGCGCCCGGGCGACCTCTTCCGGCTTGGCGTCCTTGCGGGTCAATTCTTCCCAGAGGCGTTGCTCCTCGCGCGCCCGGCGATCGGACCCCTGGCCGACTCCGGCCAAGACGGCCAGGCTGATGACCGTCGTGAACGCGATCAAGCCCCAGTTCGCGTAGGGCCAGCGCTCCATCGGCACATCGACGTTGTAGGGAACGAGCATGGGCGCTTCTCCTGGCAACGCCACCAGCAGCGACATCATTCCTTGTGTTCCAGCCGATACTTCACCGTGTTCGGCGTCACGTCCGGCGGCGTCTCGTACGGCAGCGCCTTCAGGAACGCGACCAGGTCGTCCAGCTCCGGCGCCGCGAGCTGGCTCGTCTTGCCGTGCCGATCGCCCTGGTTGCACGTGGTCAGCACCTCGCGCAGCGTCTTCGCCTTGCCGTGGTGCAGGTACGGCGGCGTGCGATATATCCCCAGCAGCGTCGGCGTGTCGTAAGCCGGGCCCATCTTCTCGGTCGGATCGTCGCCGCCGGTGCCGACGTTGTGCAGCTTGTACGGCTTTTCGAGGCTGCTGTCGGTGTAATACGGCCCGCTGTGGCAGGTCGCGCAGCCGACGTCTTTGCGGACGAAGATGGCCTTGCCGCGCTCGGCATCCGCCGTGAGCTTGCCGGGCGCCACCATGTGCGGCGACAGCGGGAACTCGAACGAATTCGTGTAGATCGCCAGCGCGTCGAGGTCCTTCGAACGGCCGCCGGTCGTCTCCTGCAGCTCGACCTTGTCATAACCGACCTTCGGCTTGAGCTGGCCCTTCAACAGGCCGTAGCCCTGCATGAGCTGGCTGCGGATGGTGTACTCGAAATCCTGCACCTTGTCGCGGTCGGCGGAATAGTGCAACGGATGCGTGTGCGCCACGCCGAACAGGGCGGTGGTCTTGCGCTTGCCTTCGGGGTTTTGCCAGACGCGGGTGTCGTGGTGCCCGTCGGGATGGCACGATGAACACGCGACCCAGCGACGGCGGGTCATCGGCGGCAGCGCGGTGTTGAACAGCACCTTGCCGCGCACCCATTCGGGTGTCTTCGGGGGAGCGCACGTCTTGACCTGTGCCAACGGCCGCAGGTTGACGTCATAGATGCCGACCGCGAAGTCCATCGCGTTGTAGATGAACACGGTCTGGTTATCGGGGCTGACGCGCACCGCCCGCGGGTTGTGGCCGACCGTCCGTGGCAGGCCGACCGGCGTGACTTCCTGGTAATCGTCGTCGATGACCTTGCAGTGGTTGACGTCGTTGGTGCCGGCGTAGACCACGTACAGATGCTTGCCGTCGGGCGCGAGCGCCGACTCCCATGCGTTGGTGGTGACATAGACGCCGTTGAAGGTGTCCATGGCGAACGAGACGCGGCGCTTCTCGGGGCCGGGCTTGAGGTCGCAGATCGACAGTTGCGGGAAGATCGAGCCGGCGCCGTGGTTGACGTGCACGATCGAGCGGATGTGGGCCAGGTACGCCTTGGGCCGAGTCGGGTGCAGCAGCACGTGCCGGCTCAGGTTGTCGGTGCTGTTGCCCTTCCACGAATCGACCTCCTTGCCGGTATCCAGGTCGATGGCGCGGAGGATGCCGGTGTAATACTCGCTGACGTAGACGCGCTTCTGGTCGGGCCGCACGCCGATGCCGCGCACGAACGCGCCGGCCGGCATCTCGCGCACCACCGTCTCGGCGTCGAGGTCGATCTCGCTGACGATACCGGGATACTCGTGCGTGACCCAGGCGCGCTTGCCCTCGGTGTCGGCGACGATGCCGTAGGGTTCCGGTGCTACGCGCATTCGCTTACGAACTTCGCCCGTCTGCGTGTCGACCACGACGACGGCGCTGTCGCGATAGAGCGTGACGGCCGCGCGCGGGCCTGCGCCGATCCAGGTGACGCCCTCGGGCTTGGCGCCGACGGTGATTTCGCGGACCGCCGTGCGCTTCTGCACGTCGACCAGCGTCACGGTGCCGTTGTCGTTATTGGCGACGAGCAGCCAACGGCCGTCGGGCGAGACGTCCATGAGGCTGTTGGACAGACCGGCGTGAGCGAGGGCGGGCAGGCTGAGATACACAAGGAGGGCGGCGATCCATAAGCGCATGGTGGGATCCTCGAACCGGCGGGTTGGTCCCGTCATTATCCGGAAAGGCCCGGCGAAATGCAACGTTGCGAGTGTAGTCCTCACGCTCCGCGTGAGGAACCCGTCACGCGGAGCGTGACGGCTACACTGTTTTGCGCCGCCGCGAAATCCTAAGATAATTGCCGAGTCGTGCGCCATTTCAGGTTCCAGGGCCAAAGCGATGGAGCATTCGGAGCTGGTCAGGGTCAGGAAGGTCAAGGGCAAGGGCCGCGGGGTGTTTGCTCGCCGCGCGATCAAGAAGGGCGCGGTCGTCGAACGGGTGCCGGTGGTAATCATCCCGGTCAAGAATCTGGTCGACGGCTGGAAGAACCGGGCGCTGAACAAGTACTTCTACGTCTGGAGCGGCAGCACGGTCGCCGTGTCGCTGGGCTACGGCTCGCTCTACAATCATTCCTTCACGCCCAACGCCGACTACGAGCACGGCGCCAAGGTGCTGGTCTACCGGGCGCTGCGTGACATTGACGAGGGCGAGGAAATCACGGTGAATTACAACGGCCGGCCCGGCGACCGCACGCCGGTGGACTTCGAGGTCGTTTAGCGGTCGTTATTCTTCATCCAGCTGAATCGACGTGCAGATGGCGCGCAGCACCGGCCCGAGGCGATCCAGCTCCAGATCGTTGGCCTGCCACATCACCAGCATCGTGCCCGTACTGCAATAGAGGCTGCGCAGCCAGCATGTGTTGGTCAGATCGAGGCTGAAGAACTGCACGTCATGGCCGACGGCGGGCTGGCCCGCGAGCGATTCGACCGCCTCGTCGGTCTCGAGGCCCGGATACTCCGAGCGCAGGGCAGCGAGGGCGGTGTCGGCCATCAGCTCGGGGTCGGGCATCTCGGCGTCGTAGCTGACGAGGAAGAACGCGGTGCCGGGACTTTGCACTGAGACCGTCCAGCCCGCATCGGTGTCCTGCCGATCGAGCTCCCAGTTCTCCGGGTAGAGGAAGCGGATGCCGTCCTCGTGGAATTGCGCTGTCATCAGGCTACCTCCTTAGAGCGCCGAGAGACTGAAGTAGGTCAGGCTTTCTAGCCTGACGTTTTAGCCTGACTGTCAGGCTGGCAAGCCTGACCTACTTCATTCCTTGTGCGCCGCGACAAACGCCGTGAGCTCCCCGTGCAGCTGGGCCAGCCCCGCGGCCACCTTGCCGACGCCCTTCTCGCGGTTGAGGTTGTCGATGGTGGCGGTTCGTCGCAGCCGATCGCGCTCCTTCTTCAGGTACGCCGCATGGGCCGTGTTCGCCTGCCGCATCTTCTCCATCGTCAGGCGATCGCCGGCGGTCTTGAGCGTTGCCAGCGCCTGTTTCGCCTCGTCGAGGTTTTTCTTCAGGCCGGCCACGTCGAGGTTGCCGGCCCACGTGTCGTAGACGAACGCCCGGGCCGCCTTGTGCTTGTCCTTGTCGCCTTTGAGGGCCCAGCCGCGCTCGAGCTCATCGAGGTGCTCTTGCACCTTCGTCTCGCCGGGCCGCGTCGCCAGCACCTTCTCGTAGATTGCAATCGCCGGGCCGAAATCCGCCTGCGCCTCCAGCAATCGGGCCTGCTCCACCTGCTGGTTCAGGACGACGTTTTGCGCCGCCTCCTTAATCGCCTGCTCGATGCGCTCGATCGACTCGCGGAGCCGTTCGCGCCGCTTGCGCAGCTCGTCAAGCCGTTGCTCGCCGTCGGCGAGATCGAAGCGGCCGGCCGGCAGCTTCTGCTCCTGGGCGAGCCGCTTCAGCTCGCTGTGCTCCAACGCCAGATGCTTCAGCTCGGCATCGAGGTTTTCCAACCCTTCGCGCCAGCTTTTCCGCGGCCGGCAGCGACTTGCTCACCGTTTGCCCGAGCTCCTTCATCCGCTCGCCGGCGAGCTGGACGTTGTCGTAGACGCGCGTGCAGCCACGCGTCACGGCGATAATCCAGGGCCGCCAACGTGTCGGAGCCGGTCCTGTCCTTGAGCCGGCAGATAGCGGTACGGCCCTCAATCAGCTCGATCGGCAAGCGCACGCCCTGTACATAAGCAATGACGAAGTGGGCAAACGGGTCGCGGGTGACCGCCAGGCCGTCGGAGTTGGTCGCAGCCGTCACCTTGCCCTTTCGGCCGGGGTGGAAAACCCGCACCTCGGTATGCTCGATCGGCACGTCGGTCTTGTCCTCCAGCACGCGCATGCGCAGCGGTTCATGGGCAGTCGCCAACTTGACGGCACGATACCCGAGCACGCCGGTGCACTGCGCAGATCGTCCTCGAGGAACCGCCGCCAGTAACGGCAGCGGCACACCCCATTGCGCGGCGGATCGAGCACTTCCAGGAGCGCCCAGGCAATGCGCTTCGCCCGCACCGCGTCGCCCAGCGTAGTGATCCGGCTGACGCTGAACACCTCGCCCGCCTGCACCCAGCGCGCCAGCGGCACGCCCAGACCGCCGCCCTTGAGCTTCAGGTCCACCTCCAGATCCTTGCCGTCCTTGCCGGCCGGCCTCACTGCGGTGACCGTGCCGACCGGCGCGAACCCCTGCTCGACCAGCCGGGCCGCCAGGAGCGGCACCAGCGCCCGGTCGCCGGTCTGGACCCGGCGGACGACGGCGCCGGCCTGCCCGGTCGTGCCGTCGTGCGCGCGGGCCTCCAGTCGATATTGGCCGCCCCGGTAATCGAGCAGGACGAAGTGCGTCTGTTTCTCGTCGGTCCGCTCCCAGTCGTCGAGTGTTTGCTCCAGGCCGCGAGCCTTGATGTCGCCCAGCAGCGGATGCTCCGACATGACCTTGACCTCGGCCAGCGCCCCAAAGCTCTGCCGCAGCTGATCGCCGAGGGCACGCTGCAGCTCTGCCTTGAACAGGGGCGTCAGGCGCGGTTTTCGGCAACGTGCAGGACGATCTGGAGCTGATAGGGTGTCTTGAACTCGGGATCAAGCGCGGCCCGCGCCGGCAAGCTCGGCAGGAGCAGGGCGAGCAAGGCGATTGGAGCCCGAAGCGCAAGCGAGGGGACGTCCCCTCGCTTGCGCTTCGGGCTCCCAACCAGGAAGGACGGGCGGGCCTCATCGCAGCTTCTCCAGGTCGTCGAAAAAGCCCGGGTAGGTCTTGGCGACGCAACCGGGGTTCTTGATGACGATGCCGGGCACGCGCAGGCCGATGAGCGCCATGCTCATGGCCATGCGGTGATCGTTGTAGGTTTCGATTTCCGCCCCGTGCAGGGGCCGCGGCGTGATCGTCAGGCCGTCGGCGAATTCGTCCACTTCGGCGCCAACGCGGCGCAGCTCGGCGGCGAGGGCGGCGAGGCGATCGGTTTCCTTGTGGCGGATGTGCGCGACGTTGCGGATCGTCGTCGGCCCCTCGGCGAAACACGCGACCGCGGCGAGCGTCATCACGGTGTCGCTGATGGAGTTCATGTCGACGTTGATGCCGTGCAGGGGGCGGCCCTTCACGATGATGCTCTCGTCGCGATATTTCGTCTTGCAGCCCATTTTTTCGAGAACGTAAATGAACCGCACGTCGCCTTGCAGCTTCATTCCACCCGGGGTTGCGACACCGATGGTTCCCCGTGCAACTGCCGCTGCGCCCAGAAATAGCTCGCAGCGGTGGCGTCCGGCTCGACCTGATAACTCGGGCAACCAAAGTTCTGCGGGGCAGGAATAAGGAAGTTGCCCGACCCTGTGGCGTTGGTCACGTGGCCGGGATCGCCGTGTGCCATCTGGCTGACGGCCGCCCCGAACTGTTTCATCTGCTCGAGCGTCATGAAGACATACGGCGCGGAGACATAGGGTCCATGCCAGCGAATGGTGAGGTGACCTTTGGCGCGTAAGCTGCCCATCAGGAGGGCGCTCAGGAATTGACTACTCGTATCGCCCTGAACTGAAACTTGCCCCGACGGGATGCCATCCGACTCAATGCAAACGGGCGGGCAACCGTTATCGTTCTCCGACCTTGCCTGGACCCCAAGTTGCTTGAGCGCCGACAAAAGACCGTCGATCGGCCTCTCCCGCATGCGAGCAATCCCATCAAGCCGATAGCGCCCGCTGCCCGCGCTGACCATTGCGGTGAGGAAGCGCATCGTCGTTCCAGAGTTGGCGACGAATAGGTCAGCCTCCGATGCAGGGATGACACGGCCGGTCCGGTTGGGGGCAATGGAGACCACTCCGGTCGGCCAGTTTGTTTCCAGGTCGAAGCCGAGCCGGCGCAGCGATTCGACCATTACTTCGGTGTCTTCGCTCTGCAACGCGCCGGTTAACACGCACCCCTGGCCCGATAGTGCGGCAAGCACCAGTGCCCGGTTCGTGATGCTCTTCGAACCAGGAACGCGCACCGTTGCGTCGGGGAGACGAGACAGGGGGACAATCTCGATCGTCGGCGGATAGGACATGCGGCAAGCTCTTGCAGATAGGGCCGAGCATTGCTTGCGTTTGGCGCTCGCAGGCTGCCACGCGAACGTTTGCACGGCAGCCCGCGAGCGCTAAACGCAAGCAACGCCGCGACCCGCGGTCAATACGTTACCCGCACCAAAAACAATCCCTGCGCCGGCGCCGTCGGCCCCGCCAGCGTGCGATCGCCGGCCCGGAGAATCTCGTCGACCTGCGCCTCGGGCCAGTAGCCGCGGCCGACGTTCATCAGCGTGCCGGCTATTGCCCGCACCATATTGTACAGGAACCCGTCGGCCTCCACGTCGAGCCAGATGTAATCGCCGCAGCGATTCACCGCCAGGTGCGTGATGGTGCGGACGCTCGACATGCGATTGGGCCATTCCGTCTCGAAGCTGCGGAAGTCGTGCCGGCCGCCCAGCGGCGCCGCCGCCCGCGCCATCGCCGCCGCGTCGAGCGGCCGCCGGCTCTGGCAGGCATAGCGGCGCACGAACGGGCTAGGCACGTCGCCGTCGTGAATCACGTAGCGATACAGCTTCTTCACCGCGTCGTGGTTCGCGTCAAACGCCTGCGGCACTTCCTCCACCGCGCGCACCGCCACATCCGCCGGCAGATGCGCGTTGATCGCACGCCGCAGCACATCGCGCGCGAGGCGGGTCGCGCTGAAGAAATTGACCACCTGGCCGAGCGCATGCACGCCAGCGTCGGTACGGCCGCTCGCATTGGCGCGGATGCGCGGCTCGCCGGTGAGCTTGGCGATGGCGTCCTGCAGCGTCTCCTGCACCGTGCGAAAGCCGGGCTGCGTCTGCCAGCCGTTGAAGTCGGTGCCGTCGTAGCTGAGCGTGAGCTTGAAGTTGCGCATGATAGCGAGCCGAGAGCGTGAGCGACCGGAGATTGGTTTACGTTTAGCGCTCGCTGTGCGCTCAATTGCGCCGCGGCGCTACTGGGAGACGCAACGCGCAAGAGTTCATCTTAGCCAAAGATGTCTTTCGATCTGAAAGCCTACAATACGGCTAGCGACGGACTCGGGGCAAACGCAGACGGCTTCCCTAAATGAAGCGCTTTACGCATGCGCCAGGTGCGCTGTATCTGCTCATGGACGGAGTTCGGCGAGCAAAGGCCGCCGCGATGTTTGGGCATACCGAGATTCGAGCGGATTTTGATTTTGGAGGCAACCCATGATCCATGCCGAGCAGGTTGCGCCGGCCCTTCGGGCACTTCACAGGCTGATCGTTCACGCGAAACCGCAAGCCCGCGCCGCCGGACAAGACCGGCTGGCCGAGCTGCTAAATGACGTTGAGCTGCTTCCCGAGTTCCTTGCCGACGAGTCGGATCGCACGATTGAATTCGTCGAGATGCTGCAAAGCATTGCCCGCGTACATCCGAGTTGCCAGTACATTCTTGAGGAATTTCAGCGAGTCTCGACAGGCTCGGCCTGACGGGGGCGCTCACTTGACCCGCCACTGCATGACCGTCAACGACAGCGCCGGGAAGCGATAATCGAATCGCGTCCCGTCCGCCCGCAGCTTCGATGGCACCGGCACCACGCGCTCCGGATCGGCAAAGCTGTTCGTCACATCCGGCTCACCCGCCTTGCGCGTATCGGTCAACGTCCAGACCTTGGCTTCGCGTCCCGCCTCTCCGAATGCCGACAGGTCCACCGGCCGCGTCACGTCGCTCAGCGTCTGGTTGACGGCGAACAGCGTCACCACGTCGCCCGCCGCCGACAGCGTGGCGCTGAAATCGGGCACGGCACCGGCCGGCAGCGTAGATTCGAGCCGCAGCGCCCGATTGCCGGCCAGGGTCGCGTAGAACTGCTGGGCGTAATAGGTCGGCGTCTTGTACAGGCGGTGATTGTCCGTCTGGATGATTCCGGAGCAAAAGCTGTTGCACAGGTTCGAGCGATTGGCGATCGCGACCAGGTCGCCGTAGCGGTGCAGCAGGTTGTGATAGCGCGCACACGCCAGCGCGTTGTCGAGCGACCACAGCATCGCCCGCGGCGGTCCGATGTCGCCGGCCGTCGTGTTCCATTCCGTCACCGCCACCTTGATCGCCTTTTGCGGGGCCCGCCGACGAATCAGTTCGCGGACCGCAACCAAGTCATTCTCCATGCAGGTCAGGTTGGCGATGGCATAATGGTGCGGACAGACGTAATCCAGCCATTCGCCGGCCCGGTCGAGGACGCCGGCCGTTGGATAGCTCGACAGCAGTTGAATGCTTGGGTCGACCTTTTTTATCGCCTGGCAGAAGATCGGCAAACGCGCCTCGTAGTCCTTGCCGGCCCGCTCGTTGCCGACCTGCCAGTACTTGATCCGGTACGGTTCGGCATGGCCGTTCTTTGCCCGCAGCCGGCCCATCGGCGTCTCGACCGCGCCGTTGAAGTACTCCACCTGGTCGGCGGCGTCCCGGGCATCCTTCTTGGAAACGCGTACGCAGATCAACGGCTCGGCGCCGACCGCCCGGCAAAACTGGACGATCTCCTCCAGGCCCGGCCCGGTCGGCTGCAAGCCGCCCCAGCGCGAAACGGCTTGCGCCTGTCCGGGTCGCCGAGCGTGTCGCGCCAGTCGAACTCGCCGAGATTGCTGTCGTCCAGGGCGCTGCCGCCGAAGCGAATGATCCCCGGCTTGAGCGCCCGCACCGCCTCGACGACGTCGGCCCGCCAGCCGCCGACGGTGTCGCTCCGGCATCAGCGAGGCATTGTCCAGCCACAGCGTTCCCGGCCCGCGAAATGTGATGCTGAGCGTCGCCTGGGTGTCGTCCTTCGGAAACGCCAGCTTCGCCTGGTACTTCTGCCACTCGCCCGTCGGCGTGAATCGGCAGACGGCATGTTCCTCGACGCCGTGGTAAACGCGAATCGTGACCGGACCCTTGATCCCGTCCTGGCGTAACCAGCACGCGAACGTGCATGGCTGCTCCGGACCGATGGCGATGCCGTCCTGGGCGATGCCGACCGTGCACGGTGCGCCGTCCTTGATGGCGATCTTTTTCGCGACCAGGCCGCTGACCGGCTTCGCCCGATCGAGCGCGAACTCGGCCCGGTTGGTGGCGCCCGTCGGATACCAGGGACGTTCACGGAAGTCCGTTTCCTTAAGGTAATAGAACTTATACGGCGTCAGCCCCTCGAAGCTGCCGTCGTACAGCTTCTCGGCCCACATGCTCGGGACGAGATCGCACAGGTACTCGACGAACTGGCCGTACTGGTTGGGATCGATCATGCCGGGGAACAACGGCGTGCGCGTGACCTTGACCGGCACCGTCGCGGGGTCGATCTGCTCGAGGCGCAGATCATCGAACCAGGCGGTGCCGGTGCCCTTGCCGAAGCCGACGAAGAATACCGCGACGCGCGCCTTGCCATTGGGCGGTGCCTCGAAGACGATGTTGACCTGGCTCCAATCGGTGTCGCCGCGGTGATTGACGCCGCTCGCGATGACGCCTGCCCCGCCTAGCTGTTGAATCTGCAAGGTGCCGCAGACGGGCGCACCGCGCGGGTCAAGCTGCTGCGTACGGACCCAGCCGGAGCAGCGATAGAGCTGTTTCGGCTTGAGCTGGACTTCCTGCCCCAGCGCGGTGTCCGACGCCTCCGTGGCGGAGATGCGCAACGACTGACGGCCTTCCTTGACCACGGTCGTGTCGGCCGCGATTTGGGGCTTGGCGCCATAGACATGGACTTCCCAGCCGTCGGTGCCAGCCTCGAAGCCGGGATTGTTCAGCACGGCCGGGGAAGGCTTGTCGTCGGCGCCGACGCGGACTGTCAGCGCCAGCACGAGGATCGCCGCCGCCAGCAGCATCACGGAGACTCGCTTCATGGGCCATTCCTGGTTGTCGCGGCGGAAATCGACCGCGGTAATGTTTCTGGAATGTTTCGCTCATGGAACCATTGTCAGCGACGCGGGTACCGTGTTCAATACAGGCAAAGGAAGGGGGCTGAGGAATGCCCAGAACAACCAAACCAACATCCGGCACAGTTCCGCATCCCGAGCCGGCGGTGAATGGCTCCCCTGGCGTGGTGCTGACGCTGCCGGAAGCGGCTGCATATCTGCGGCTGCCCGAAGCAGACGTGTTGCGGCTCGTCGATCAACAGTCGCTGCCGGCCCGACGACTAGCCAATGAATGGCGGTTCCTGAAATCGGCCATTCAACAGTGGCTGAGCACGCCGCCGCCACGCTTCAGCAAGGAAGCCCAAAGCGCCGTCATCGGTTCATGGAAGGATGATCCGCACATCGAGGAAGAACTGCAAGAGACCTTCCGCCGCCGCGGCCGGACCATGACCGGGGACGAATGATGATCGTTCTCACGGTTTCTTGCGGACAGCGGCAGTCGCCGCGCAGCAGCGCTTGAATTTCCGCCCACTGCCACAGGGGCAGGGATCATTGCGCCCGGTGTGCGGTGCACGTGTCGAGGCGGACGCAGCCGGGCGACTGCGGGTGTCTTCCCCCGGATCGCGATACTGTATCCTCTCCGCGGCGCCGTGCTTCAGGCACGCACGGCTGATCTTGGCCGTCACGTCACTGGCAACCGCGGACGGCACATGGCGCAGATCGGTGCCCCTGAGCGCCATTGCGAGCGTTTGCAGGAAGCGTGCCCAATCGCCACGACTGAAGCCACTGACGGGCAAGGCCGCGCCGGTGGTCATGGTGATCCCGTCCGCAACCATCATCCGCGATGCCACGAGCGCCCCGCGAGCGCCCGAGTGACTGAACCCGACATCTACCACGAATGTGGGCTGGTTGCGGAGCATGTCCAGAAACTCGATGCCGACGCCCCGGTCGACGCGCAGCACCTGGAACAGCGAATACCAGGCGTGCTGCTTGGCCTTGAGCAGCAGCATTTCGTCCGAATCCGCAGGGGGCGGCGACTCGGCCCGAAAGCGATCGAGCCCGGTCACGCCGTCGCGGCGCACGTCGTGTAAGCAGAAATCCATGAGCACCGAAGTTTGGTCCTCGGTGTCCAGGACGATGGTATTATTCCGGAGGATGCCAAGCTTTCGAGCGCCCTCGTAGAGATCTTCCCTCGACAGGCTCTTGACCAGCTGGTTGTTCAGTCCGAGTCCCACCTGGCGCAGGTGCTGATAGCGGGGTAGCAAGTCAGCGTGTTGGCTCACGGTGCCAATCCTCCATTGATCGGTTATGCCGGCCGGCGTACGCGCCCGCATCGCCACGTTGCTCACTGGTGCCGCCGGTGAGACGCCAAATGCAGAGACAGTATCAGCCGTCGACGGTGGCGGCAAGCAGCGTGCGAAAGCGTCGCCCGGATGAGCGATCGCGGGCCGTGCCGGTCGCCTTGACGCTCGCAGGCCGTCGACTGCGAGCGCTAAACGTAAACGCCGACGCTGGTGTGCTTGCATCCGTGCCAGGGCCTCATTACACTCTCCTGGGTTTCGTTGCGCAAGCGGCGGCAGCTTCGGCAGGTGATCATGATCGATTGGGAACGCCTCAGCTTCGACCGGCACCGCCTCGCTTACATGGCGTTCATGCTCCTGTCGCTGGTCGTGTTCCTTGTGGCCCGGCGGTTCATGCCGAAACCCGCGGGCCTGACGCAGATGCCCCCGTGGAAGCGCGCTCTCATCACCCTCGCTGGCTTCAGCGGCGGCGCGCTGGGCGGCAAGCTCCCGTTTGCGTTTACCAGTACCGATGGGCCGTTGAGCTGGACCGCGTGGCTCAGCGACGGCAAGACCATAACCGCGGCGGTGATCGGCGCGTATCTCGGTGTGGAGCTGGCCAAATGGGCGCTCGACGTGACGGCCAAGACCGGCGATGGGTACGCCATTCCGCTCGCCCTGGCGCTGGCGGTCGGCCGGCTCGGCTGCTACTTCAACGGCTGCTGCGGCGGCGTCGAGACCGGGCTGCCGTGGGGTGTCGATTTCGGCGACGGCGTTCGCTGCCACCCGACGCAAATCTACGAGAGCTTCTTCCACCTCGGCATGGCCGCGGTCCTCTGCGCCTTGCTGTCCAGCGAGCGATTTCGCTATCAGCTACTCAAGCTTTACCTGATCGCATACGGCGTCTACCGCTTCCTGACGGAGTGGATACGGCCGGCGCCAGCGGATTGGTGGGGCCTGACGTTCTACCAGGTCGTGAGCATCCTGCTGGTGGCGGGCCTATCGCTCCAATGGTTCGTCGACGAGCGGCGCAAGCGCCGCGAACAGCAAATCGTGCTGCGGCCCGCGATTCAATCACCCACGTGATAATACACGCTCGGCGCCGTCACCGAGGCGAGCCGGTCCAGCTCCGCCACGGTCGCCTGGAAGCTGCCGGTCGGCGCCGTGTGCGTCATGATGATCAGCGGCACGATGTCGCCCTCGGGGCCGTCGAGCGCCTCGTGCTGGATCACGGACGAGATGCTGATTTTGTGGTTCGCCAGTGCCCGCGTCACGTCCGCCAGCACGCCGGGGCGGTCCTGCACCATGAGCCGTAGATAGTACCGGCTGGGCACCGTCGCGGGTTGGCGCAGCGTGGTGTCGCGGTTGTGGCCCGACCAGAGTCGCAGTGTGCGAAACGTCTGCTGGGCCCGGCCGACCGCGAGGTCAATGAGGTCCGCGACCACGGCGCTGGCCGTCGGCATCTGGCCGGCACCGCGGCCATAGTAGAGCGTCGTGCCGACCGCGTCGCCGACGACGGTGATCGCGTTATAGGCGTCGCGGACCTGGGCGAGCGGGCGCGTGTGCCGCAGCATCACCGGGGCCACGTGCAGCGCGAGCTGGCCGCCCGCCTCGTCAGGGCCGGCGGCGGGGTCGAGGAACGCCTCCGCCAGCAGCTTGATCGTGTAGCCCAGCTCGCGGGCAAAGCGGATGTCCGTCTGATCGATGCCGGCGATGCCGCGGCGCGGGATGGCCGACAGCGGCATCGCAACGCCAAACGCGATCTGCGCGAGGATCGCCAGCTTGTGGGCCGCGTCGGTGCCGTCCACGTCGAGCGTCGGATCGGCCTCGGCGTAGCCCTTCGCCTGTGCCTCGGCGAGCACCTCCGCATAGCTGCGGCCATGCTCGGTCATTCCCGTAAGGATGTAATTGCAGGTCCCGTTGAGGATGCCTTGCAGCGACAGGATCTGGTTGCCGGCCAATCCCTGACACAGCGCGGCGATGATCGGGATGCCGCCGCCCACCGACGCCTCGAACGCGATGGCTCGGCCATGCCGCCGGCCGGCGTCGAAGACCTCGGCGCCGCAGAGGGCGAGCAGCGCCTTGTTCGCCGTCACCACGTGCTTGCCGGCGGCGAGCAGGTCGAGCACGGCCCGCTTGGCCCAGTCGACGCCGCCGACGACCTCGACCGCCGCCTGCACGCCAGGATCTTCGAGCACTTGCCGCAGTTGCGTCGTGATCAGGTGCGGGGGCACGCCGAGGGCGCGGGGCTTGTCCGGATCGCGGACCACGACGTGGCGCAGCTCCAGCGGGCGGCCGGCGCGGGCGGCGAGGCGATCGGCGTGTTCGAGCAGCAACCGGGCCACGCCGCCGCCGACGGTGCCGCAGCCAATCAGGGCGATGCCGTAAGGTTCCATCGGGGCATGTCCTCGATCCAGGTGGATAGCGATCAAAGACATTATGTGCGCCGGCCGCCGTTGGGCCAATGCACCATCCACGGGAAAAGTGTCCCGCGGATTGCGAATTGTTTTCCAACCACTTTCAAGGAACGCTCCAGTCTTCAATGGTCAGCCCATTCACGCGCGAGAACTCCGCAGTGTTGTTCGTGACCAGCGCAACGCCCAAACGCAAGGCGTGAGCGGCGATCAGCGTGTCGAGAGGGCCGATCGGAATGCCACGTTTCTCGAATCGGCGCGAACCCTCCCATAGTTTGCGGCTCTTGTCGGCACCATAGCGCAGCTCCGCCAGAGTCACCGTTGAGATGCCAACGTCGCCCACAGAATGTCGCCGAAGACGCTGAAGGGCCAATGGCGACTTCTTGCGGATGATAAATACACAGATATTGGTATCGAGCAAGTATTTTCATGGAGCCAAGCCATCGCGCTGTTGCTGCGCGGGTTGGCAGCGATTCTGCATGAAGTCGCTCGTAAATCGTTCGAGACTTGCCGTCAGTAAGTCCCAGGGATCAGCATCCTTTGGAATGAGCAACACGGATTGACCGACGCGTTTGACATACACTTCGTTGCCGTCGATTTCAAAGCCCTCCGGTAGCTCAACCGATTGGCGGCCACCGTGGCTGATCACAATCGCAGTTTGCATAAACCTGACCTCCGCAAGGATCGTTGCTCGTCATTTGGGTAGGGCATGAAAAGAATGAAGGAATAGTTACATTTTTATCAAGGTTTGAGCAAACCAGCAAACGGCGCGGTTTGCGAGCTTTACGAGCGAAACGGCCTCGGCGGCATCGGTTACCATCCTTTGCGCGGACGGAGGACGTTTGGCCGCCGTGCAAACCGACGGCGTCTTGCAGGGCGCGTCATTTCTCGGCGAGCAGCAGCCGCACGTCCTCCCGTGCCCACGCGGTGCGCAGGAAGTCGAGATTGTAGATTTCGCGAATTCGGCCGCGCGGATCGACAAGGAACACACGCGACGGATGGTCGAGCTGGCCGTTCGCCGCGGGCCTGGCCCACATGCCCCAGTCGGCTACCGTCTTGTTGACGTTGGCTTTCGCGCCGGTGACGAAACGCCAGTTGGCGGCGTCGATCTCATAGAGCTGCATGTAGTCGCGCAATCGGCCCGGCGTGTCGCGCTCGGGGTCGAGCGTGATCGAGATAAACTGCACCCGGTCCTTGAACTCCGGGCTGCGTGCGAGCGTTTCCTGCACCTTCGCGAGCCGAGCCGTGGTTGCCGGGCAGGAGCCGTTGCACGTCGTGAAGACGAAGCTGACGAATACGACCTTGCCGCGGAATTGCTGCAGCGTCACCTTGCGGCCGTCGGCGTCGGCAAGGGCGAACTCGGGCGCCGGCCGGATGACGGCGAGACGGCTCGAGGCCGGCGTGTCGGTTTGCGCCGCCGCCCCGGAGGCGAACCAGAGGAACGCGAGAGTCGCTAGCCGGCACGTCATTTGCTCACCCTCTCTGATTACGGGCGGCATGACCTGGGGGCCACGCCTCAGACAAGTATAGACGGGAGGGTAGCGCAATGCGCTTCTTGTGTTTCCTCTTTCTGCTGGCGTTCGCCGGAGCGGTGGCGGTTTTTGCCTATCAGAATCAGCAAGAGCTGCAGTTGCGGTTCTTCGATTGGAATCTGACGGCGAATGTCTCGCTCATCATTGGCGCTGCTTACGCGCTCGGCATGCTTAGCGGCTGGACCGTGGTCGGCATGCTCCGCCAGTCGGTGAATAGCGTCATCGCGGGCATTGAGCGGCGCGAACGGGCACGGGCCGGTTTCTAATCGCGCGATTCGGCAGCGTCTGTGGGGCACGTTTCCTACGTGCCCGATTTTCCGCGGGCACGTAAGAAACGTGCCCCACAGAAAGCGGCTACTTCTTCTTGCCATTGATCGACTTCATGGCGGCCGCGACCGTCTGCGCTTGCTGGGACTTCTTGTCCTTGATCTCGCCGGCGAATTCACGCAAGGTCGGCAGGGCTTCTTTCGCGTCGGCGCCGTACTGGCCCAGCGCGACCGTGGCGGCCAGACGAACGTCCATCACCTTGTCGTCCTTGACGGTCTTCGTCAGCAGCGGCACCGTCTCCTTCGCGTCGGGCAGAATATTGCCGAGTGCCCGCGCCGCCTCCTTGCGGATGTCGGCGTCACCGTCCTTTTCCAAAGCCGTCTTGATCGGTTCGACAGCGTCGTCGACGTTGGCGGCGTTGATCGTGCCGCGCAGGCCGATCTTGTGGATCGCCAATACGCGCTCCTTGGAATTGCCCGCCGTGAGCATCTTCATATACTTGGGAATCTCGTCGGCGCGCGGCGGCAGGTCGCTGCCGGCGTCTTTCTTCTTTTTGCCGCCCGCGTCGCTCGTCGTGGCCGCCGCCAGGCAGAACAGCACCACCGCGCCGCCGCCAAGGACATACTTCATGGCCAGAAACCCTCTATGTGTACAAATGCTTTCGATCAATGGCATTGCTCTCACTTATCAGACATCTCGTGGCCCGGAAAAGTTCCTTGCCAGCATACCGCGCCCTGAAACGCAAGGATAGCTTATCCTGCCGGCATGGCCGCTCATGGCTTTTCCGCCGCGGCCCTCGTACAATGTTGCGCCATGAACATCACGTGGAAACGCTGGGCCTGGCCGCTGTGCAAGACGCTGCTCGCCCTCGCCATCCTGGTTGCAATCAGCCGCAAGTTCTACGACGACCTGACTGATCCGAAGCTCGGCAGCCTTCAGCTGCGTCCCGGCTGGCTGCTGCTCTCGGGCGCGCTTTATTTTCCGGCCCTGTTGATCTCGGCGTGGTATTGGTATCATCTGCTGCACGTCTTCGGCCAACGGCCGCGCCTCGTCAGTGCGGTGCGTGCGTACTTCATGGGGCATCTCGGCAAGTTCGTCCCGGGCAAGGCGCTGGCGGTGTTGTTGCGTGCCGGCGCCGTCCGCAGCCCCGAGGTCCGCTTCGGCGTCGCCATTATCACCACCTTCTACGAAGTCTTCGCTACGATGGCCGCCGGCGGACTGCTGGCTGCTCTGATCTTCGCGACCGACCCGCCGCACGTCACCGGCCTCGACTGGGACCCGCGGCTGGTCAGTCTGCTGCTCCTCGCCCTGTGCGCGGTGCCGCTCTGGCCCGGCGTCTTCAACTTCCTCCTCGGCCGCATGGCCCGGCGTTTCGAGAAAGTCGAATCGTTCCAGCTGCCGCGTTTGCGCCTGGGCACGCTGCTGGTCGGCATCGGCGTAACGGCGGTGGGCTGGCTGCTCGTGGGGCTGAGCGTCTGGGCGCTGCTGGAAGCGGTGTTACCGGAGCCGCTAGAGTGGAGCCTCGCGATCTGGCTGCGCTGCACCGGCAGCATCGGCCTGGCGTACGTCGCGGGCTTCGTGCTCGGCACGCCCGGCGGCATCGGCATTCGCGAACTCTTCCTGCTGGCGCTGCTCGGTTTCGCCGCCGACGAGGTCCTCATCGCCGGCGCGGTGGTGCTGCTGCGCTTGGTGTGGACGGTCGTCGAGGTCGTACCGGCGACGGCGTTGGCTGTCGGGATAAGACATTCATCCAAGCCGCAGGACGCGTCTGCGAGTCCTGCGGGTCCGAACCCTGAGGTTTGGACATTATCAACGCCGACCCCCGACCCCCGACTGCCGTGATCTCCATCGTCATCCCCGTCTACAACGAACACGACAGCCTCGCGCTGCTCCATGGGGAGATTGTGCAGGTCGCGAAGATCGCGGAACTCGACGTTGAGGTCGTGTTCGTGGACGACGGCAGCCGCGACGGCTCCTGGGACGTGATCGCCGGCCTTGCCCGCCAGCACCCGGCGGTGCGCGGCATCCGCTTTCGTCGCAACTTCGGCAAGGCCGCGGCACTGTCCGCCGGGTTCGCGGCTGCCCACGGCGATATTGTCATGACGCTCGACGCCGACCTGCAGGATGACCCCGCCGAGATTCCGCGCTTCCTCGCCGCGCTCGCCGGCAGAGACGTCGTCAGCGGCTGGAAGAAAAAACGTGTCGACCCCTGGCACAAGGTGCTGCCGAGCCGGGTCTTCAACGCGATGGTGAGCTGGCTCACCGCGGTGCGCTTGCACGATCACAATTGCGGCATGAAGTGCTATCGAGCGGAAGTGCTGCGTGAAATCCGCCTTTACGGCGAGCTGCACCGCTTCATCCCGGTACTGGCGGACGCGCGCGGCTTCAAGGTCGGCGAGGTCATAATCAATCATCGTCCGCGCCGCTTCGGCTCATCCAAATACGGGGTGCGGCGCTTCGTCAAGGGCTTCCTCGATCTCATGACGGTGAAGTTCCTTACCGGTTTCAGCCAGCGCCCGCAGCACTTGCTTGGCAGCATCGGCCTGGTAAGCTTCTTCGGCGGCAATCTCGCGCTTGTGTATCTGGCGGTTACCTGGGTGATCCGGCTGTGGTACCCAGAGCTGTTTCCACCGCTGCACGAACGGCCGCTGCTCATCTATGCACTCGCGGCCGTACTGCTGGGAGCTCAGCTCGTGACGATGGGTTTTCTCGCCGAGCTAATCACAGCGTACACCGGCCACGAGCGCGACAGCTTCAGCATCGCGGAGTGCACCGACAACGGCGAGCCGGGAGCGTAAGCGATCGGAGGAGTAGTACCTATGCCAGACTCCGCGACCCGCGCCGCTCGCTCTACACGTTGCTGATCGTCATTGCCTTCGGCATGGCGTGCGGGCACATCGTTTCGGCGCAGCGGGTCTACGAGCCGGCGCTGGCGAAGGACGATAAAGACCCGAACGATCGCCGTCCTCTCTGGCCGAAGACGCGGCCGAATCCGCTGCCGCTGTTCGGGTCCAACGACCGCTCGCGCTGGGCAACGGTGTGCGCCCTGGTCGATGACGGCACGTTCGCGATTGGCCGGCGCGACCTGCGCACGCTGTACGCCTCGGCGGTGGCCCCGCTCGGCCAACGCGATCCGCTCCAGGCGGCCGTGCTCGCGAGTGCTGGGTACTCGGTGCGCGTGAGCAGCGACACGGGCATCATCTTCGAAGACGGCTGGCAGAGCGTCGACAAGGTGCTCGACCCGAGCACGATGCAGTACTATTCGAGCAAGCCGCCGCTCTTGTCTGTCTTGATCGCAGGCCTCTACTGGCTGCTGAAGCTCGTCACCGGCTGGACGTTCACCGCGCGGGTCTCCGGTCAACCGACGCACGCCAACGAAATCGTGCGCACCTTGCTGCTGCTGGTCAACGGCGTGCCGTTTGCGGTCTATCTCTGGCAACTCGCCCGGATCGTCGAAACCTGGGGTCGCACCGACTGGGGCCGGCTTTATGTGCTGGCGGGCGGCGCGTTCGGCACGCTAGTGCTGTCGTTCCTCATCACGCTCAACAACCACACGGTCGGCACCTTCGCGGTGGTGTTCGCCTGGCTGTCGCTGCTGCGCATCGCCGACGGCTCGTGCGTCTGGTACCATTTCGTCTCGGCCGGCTTCTTCGCCGCGTTCGCCGCCGCCAACGAGCTGCCGGCACTGGCGTTCACGGCCGCGGTGCTGTGCCTGCTACTGTGGCGGCATCCGCGGCGTGCGTTGCTGCTGGCCGTGCCGCCGGCGCTGGTGGTGGCAATCGCGTTCTTCGCCGCGAATTACGCAGTGCTCGGCACCTGGCGGGTGGCCTACACCCAGACGGACAGCGTGTGGTACCAGTACGAGGGCAGCCACTGGCGCACGCCGCCGCCGGAGCAGCTCAAGCTCAAGCGCGGCATCGACTGGGCCCGCCGCGCCGAGCGCGAAGGCCCCACGATGTACGCGGTCCACGTGCTGGTTGGCCATCACGGCGTGTTCTCGCTGACGCCGATCTGGCTCCTGGCCGCCGCAGCGATGGTGCGTGGCCTGCGCCGCTTGCGGTTTCGCGATCCCGCAGCGCCGCCAGCGCCGGACTTGCCCTGGTTCGTGCAGCCCTTGGGTCTGGCGCTCTCAGTGGTGGTGATCGGCTTCTATCTCTACTCGACCGATAACTACGGCGGCTGGACCAATGGCCTGCGCTGGCTGATGTGGCTGACGCCGATCTGGCTCACGTGCATGTTGCCGCTGGCCGACCGGCTCGCCGAGCACCGCTGGGGCCGCGCTGGGATATGTGCTGCTGGCGGTGTCGGTATTCTCGATGAACTACGAGCCATGGAACCCCTGGCGGCATCCGTGGATTTACGATCTGATGCAGGAGACGGGGTGGGACGGATATTGAATCAGCGCGTCTCCTCAAAGCGCAAATCAGGACCGTTCATGTACACCAGGTTCAACATGGGCAAAGGTTCGGTCGAGGTCTTGCTCTTCTGCGCATCCATGTACATGCGCATGAAGTAATTGGGCAAGAAGCCGAACGTCGCGGGTCGGCGCGGATCGACCGGGATCCAACCGGCGCCGCTGACATAGACCTCCGCCCAGTTGTGGCTGACGATGTCGCCGTCCTTGCGGTCGGCGCCCGGCGGCAATCGCACCATGCCCCAGATGGGCCGAGCCGGCACATTGCAGGCCCGGCACAGGGCGACGAACAGCAGTGCATGACCGCGACACTCGGCGTGGCCGCGCTTGATAATGTCGTCGACCGACTTGAAATCCAGCACCTCGATCGCCTTGTTTGCCAGCTTGTACTCGATGTACTTGCTTTGCCAGGTGAGAATGTTGCGGACCGTCGCCAGCGTGTCCCGGCCCTTCAGGTCGGCCACCGCTTTCTGCACGGTCGGGCTCTTGGGATCGAGCATCAGGATCGCGCCGAGATTGGCCTGCGCGTCGGCCGGCAACGGCCGGGCGACCGCCCTGGCCAGTTCCTTCTTGTAGCTGTACGGCTGCGTGGTGATCTTGATCGTCAGCGGGAACGGCTTGGTCCCCGTCGGCACCACGTAAAGAATGTCGTCGACGTCGCCCTTGACGAGCTTGTGGCTTTGCACGCCGCTGATCTCGTAGGAAGCGCTCTGGTAGGGGAGCCCGGTCTTGGGCATGGCGATGGCGTAGGCGCCGTTGGTCAGGCGGCCCTTCTTGGGATCGAGCTTGTAAAAGAGGGTGAAGACCTTCTTCTTCGAGCTGGTCCTGAATGAGCTGGGCCTCGTGTACCGGCATCGGCCCGAACTCCCGGCCGCGCTTGATTACCAGATCGCAATAGGAGCGGGCCCGATCCAGGTCCTGTTCCCAGAAGGAATGGCCCGCCGCCAGGACGTAGTAGGCGCCGACCTTGTCGTTGAGCTTGATGGCCGCCAGCGCGTGTTCCAGGCCGTCGGCGTACTGGCCGGTCCTGTACTCGAAATCACTGATCATGCCCAGGTACAAGTGATTGCGCGGGGCGAGCGGCAGCACCTTCTTCATGAGGGCGACCGCCTGCTCGAAGTGCTCGCCCTTGGCCGCTTCCACGGCCTTGGCGGACAGTTCCTCGGCCTCCTTGTCCGCGTCCTGGCCGCTGGCCATCCCGATCGGACCCAGCACGAGCAGCAGAGCGGTTAGGTGGATGACGGGTTTCATGGGTGTCACCGTGGCCTGGCGAGAGTCAGCCATTCGTGCGCATGGCTTTCCGCTATCATATACAAGGATCCCGTCGCTTCCTCGGTAAATAATCGCGCGTTCCTCGGAGGAGAGGACTTACCCGAGCATTCCATGGACAAGCGCCGCTCTCCCAGTCCCTGCGGCAATGGCTGCTCGATGAGATCGTGCTCTGGCGCGCCGGCGGCCTCGTCACGGAGGACCAGGCCAATGCCATCCTCGATCTGTACGAAACGCCGCGGCAAAGCTCCGCCCGCCATCAATCGATCGCCATCTACGTCCTCGTCGGCATCGCGGCCACCTTCGTCGGTCTCGCCGCCTTCCTGTGCATCGGCTTCAACTGGGAACACTTGCCCGATCCCTTCAAGCTCCTGCTGATCCTCGGCGCCCTCGGCGGCGTTTACGCCCTGGGCTTCTGGCTCCGCTACGTGTGGCATGCCAAGATCTTCTCCGAGTTCGCGTTCTTTCTCGGCTGCCTTTTCTACGGCGGCGGCATCGCGCTCATGGCCGAGATTTTCCAGCTCGGCGAGCATCCGCCCGACGGCGTGTGGTGGTGGTGCTCGGCGTGATCCCGCTGGCGCTTTGCCTCGACACGCTCTTGCTGCACCTGCTCGCCGCGTCGCTGCTCGCGGTCTGGGTCGGCATGGAGCTGCTCTCCTTCCGCCATCACGATTTTGGGCTGTTCGACTGGGTACCGCGCGTCTGCTTCACGCTGCCGCTCTTCGCCGCGCTCGGCCTGGCGTGGGCGTATCAGAAGCGTTCGCCGACCACCGTGGGGCTCTATGTCCCCTTGGTTGCATGGTGGCTTGTCCTGCTGCCGTTCGCGTGGGACATGGACGAGAACCCGACGTTCTTCATCGGCAGCGTGGGGGCGCTGTTGTTGATCGTCGCGGAGGTCCATCCCGTGGGCAGCCGATTCGCGATCCCCTATCGGCTCTATGGGGCGATCGCCTGCATGGGAGTCCTGAGCCTGCTAAGTTTTTTCGAGATTCATCGTGAACTCGGCCGAATTCAGCACCTCGCGCCCTTCGTCGTGCAATCGCTGGTCATCACGGCAGTGTCCAGCGTGGTATTCGGCATCGCCTTTGCTATGCACTACCAGCGCGACTACGCGAGCTATTTACGGCCGATGTACGCGTTTGCCGTGCGTCAATGGCTGCCGTTGTCGATGGCGGCGCTGATGCTGCTGATGACGCTCTGGTATGCCGCGATGCACGCGCTCGGGGCCAACAACGATTGGCTGACGGCGGTGGTGCCGACGGTTGCGGCCAATGCCGGGATGCTGGTGCTCGCGTTATGGCTGATGATGTTCGGCCTGCGCGAGGAGCGCGGCTTCCCCGCGGCAGGCGGTGTGGTGTTTTTCCTGCTGTGGTCGATCTTCCGGTATGTCGAGTGGTTTGGCGGCCACGGCGGGATGCTTGGAGCGTCGTGCATGTTCTTCCTGTGCGGGGCGGCGATCTTCGGCTTCGCGATGTTCTGGCATCAGCGCAAAAAGCAGCACGAGAGGAGCAGTGATGAACGAGCAGGAGCATGACCCGCTGCCGACGTCGATCCAGGCCGGCGCGCCAATCCCGGCCGCGCCCGCGCCGGACGCCGCCGGGTCGATCGACATTGCCGTGCCGACCGCCTGCGACCGGTTCGTGGCAGCGATCAAGCCGTACGAGCGCTGGGGCCTGGCGTTCGGCGTGGTGCTGCAATTCCTGGTGCTGGGCGCCATGATCGTGCTGGGAGGCGCGAAGGCGCTGGGCGGTGGCGTCTTTCATTAGCACAAGGTGGTTTTCGGCCTGCCGACAGACAACGACGCCGAGCAGCACGCCGGGGCGAAGAGAGCGCGCTGGCGCAGCTGCGGCGCGGCGATCTGCCGCCGAGCGGCATGCGGCATGACGAGACGCTGCGGGCATAATGCGACGAAACTTCCGAAGTCTCGGAGACTTCGAAGTTTGCTTGCGCGGGCGCCGCGGATGTGTCTCATCGCACCCCCCGTACAACCCCTTTGAGACGAATCCGCGCTATCGGCGCCGGTTGTCAGCCTCAAATCGCACGCTGTGGCCTGGAAACTCGAATATCGGACCCGCTTTTCTTGCTTGGCGTGCGCTCTGTCGTCCAGTAGGATCGGCATGGTAAGTGCGGCTGCGACTCAGGGATGTACTTCGTGGATGTGTACTTGGAAACCGAGCGCGAGTGTGCGCTGGGGACCGAAGAGATTTGGACGGAACTCGGCCCTCTTTTCGCTTCCGACGGGTTTTCGGTAGCCGCCGTTGTGGACCGCTTTCTCCACAAGCGAGACTCGGCGGGGCACTGGATCAGCGCGGGAAGGCTGCCTTGGCGTGGCGAATAACCATCATTGCTCGCGGTGGTTCGCGGCCGGCGACGCAGAGCGATCGGTCGAACACGGGATGGCAGGAGAACCGAAAATGGGGCAGTCTAGGGGAAATTCTGGCGTGGCCGACCCGTTCTCGAACGGCGGCCATAGAACCGGTAGCGACAGCGCCGCGATCAATGCGGCGGTGTGGGAGTTGTCTGACCGCGGCCAACATCCTGTGAGCGTTCGGGAGATTGCGAGACGTGCGGCCTTGGGCGGTGGATGGCAAAGGGCGGATGATCACCTTGATTGCTGGCACGACGCCTGCGGCTTAAAGGGGCGCTTGCCGTCTGGTCAACGGTTTCGCCCAGATCGAATCGGGCAGGGCGAGGAGCGCGATGGGTCCTCGTTGAGATCCCTCCGGGTACTGTAATTTGCCGTCCCGCCCGCGGTGATAAAACTCCGCCTGACGACGCTGCACCTGCCGACGCCCAAGCGTCTATCACACAGCCCGCGTCGCCGAAGGCGGATACTCGCCCGAGCGCTATGAACGCTGATGAAGCTCGCAATTCATTCTGGATGACTATTATGGGGGCAGCGTCTGCGGTGATGCATTGCGAGTACTGTTGCTCGCACACGCCATCTAATGATTGGCCTCAACCCGGCTGGGTGGGAAATCAATACACGCCTGGGCGTGGAGTGCTTTTCCTATTGCAAAACCCCGGCGCTGCTCCCACTCACTACGGGGAGCGCGATCGGCTCGCGAAAGGCTTCTTGCGAGAATTTTGCGACACGCCATCAATCGATACCTACAACCGGCTCATGCGTCACATGTTTGCGGACATGGCCGGCGACACCGGCGGACCGCCGTGGGCCAAATGGAGTTATCCGATAAGCAGGCTGGCCCCTGACCGCGATAAGCTCGCGTGGATGAACGTCGTGAAGTTTCGCACACCAGGGGTAACAGAAGCGGACGGCAAAGATGCTCCCGTGCCGCGTGACGCGGTGGATCACGGCATCCACGTGCATTTGCCGGTCGAATTGAGGGTTCTGAAACCCGCAGCTATCGTCGCCATTGGTGCTGAGGCGCGCTCGGCGCTGGCGCGGCTGCGCCCGACGGTGCTCGTCGGGTACCTTCCGCAGCGCCCGCTTCCCTCCAGGCAGACAGTGGACGCGCTTCGGCAGCGGTTGATCAACGCGGGCGTCGATATTTGAGGGCAGTGCAGGTGCGAAGCCGGAAAGGGGCCCCTGGTTGTCGCAGGGATTCAATGTTCGATCGACCCGGCGTGAGAGGACATCCTGAATTGTCCAAGCCGAATAATCGGCTAAAGCTGACCGGGGCTGCAGTACGGCGTCTTGAGGTATGCTCTCCATCGAGCGGACCTGGCAGCTTAGCCTGGGTTCGGCCACCTGGAGGAATCCCATGCGAATCGACTCGACAGATGGGCCTGGCAATCTGGGCAAGGCTGACTCCGGCACAACACGATACATGGTGACGTTTTCGCTGACCGGAGGTGGCCACACTGAGACCAGGCAACGCGCGTGGCGAGCCCCAACCAAGGACCAGGCCATGTACCGAGTCCGCAGGCACTACGAGAAAGCGGGCTTCAACTGCAAGGTGCTCGGCGCGAGCGAGATCCCGAACAGTTACAAACCATAGCCAGCAGCTGGTAGCCGACACAGGCCCGCGCCCACCGGTAACGGGAGACTAAATTGAACGTCTACGACGGTAACTGGTATCGGTGGGCCGATCTGCCTGAACCCGTGACGCAGGAGATCTGTTCTCGCTACCACATGCTCAGCGAAGAGGAACTGCGCGCCGGTGAGTATCAACACAGGTCCGCTCGCAAGAATTGGGGCCACACTTACTACTTCTGGAGACGACGAGACGGGTTAGTTGACCGCATCGGATCAGCAGACGGGCAACCGGAAACCAAGATGAACGTCTACGACGGCCAATGGTATTGCTGGGCTGATCTGCCGGAACCCGTGAAGCAGGAGGTTCGTTCTCGTTACCACATGCTCAGCGTAGAGGAACTGCGCGCCGGCGAGTATCAACACAGGTCTGGTCGCAAGAATTGGGGCCACACTTGCTTCTTCTGGGTACGACGAGACGCGTTAGTTGACCGCATCGGATCAACGGTTCGATGACCAGGCGCTGAGGACATCCTGAATAATTGATCCGGCAAGTCTGCGGCAGCAGGCATTTTGGCGTTCGGCGGGCATAAACGGTGTGGTGCTAAACCATGAAGCCACATCGCCAATGCGATGATCGTCAAGAAGGTTCAAGCGATTTGCGCGCTACACGGGTTTTCGTCTCCGGTGATCTGCACACCGGAGGAATTGATGGAGGATTAACAATGTTCCATGATCCAATTGTCGAGGAAGTTCGGGCTATTCGCGAACAGCTTGCGGCCCAATTCAATTTCGATATCCGCAAGATCGTTGAGGATGCGCAAAGACGACAGGCGACTTCCGGATTCAGGATCGTGTCTTTCGTGGAGCCGAACCCCGATACCGCCGGCCAGGCGGTTTGCGAAACGTCGACCGACACCGTCACGGAATCCGGTGGCTCCGATGCCAACTGCTTTGCGCCATAGAAGCGGTTTCGAGGATGTGGAGACTCATAGGTAGTCCGGATCCTCATCGACCTTCTTGCGGTATTCGCCCATGGCCTTTTTCCATTCGTCGATCCACGGATCATCCTTGAACATGCCCGCGAACTCAATCCACGGATTGGGTTCCAGACCGATCTCAAGTCCAACGACCTCCAATCCGCGTTGTAGCCGGGCCTGGATCTTGTCGCGCAATTTGCCCAGGGCTTCTTCGCGCTGGCGCCTTTGCCGGTTAGCGCAAACGGCTCCGATCCGTGCGCCCGGTAGCCATTTCCTTTCACACGCTCGACGACAACCGCGATTTGCATGGCATGTTCCTCGATACCTGGATATTCATTATGCAGAACACGTCCGCTTTGCATGACCCATTCTATCAAAAATGACGGCCTCCCGGTTAATCGTGTCAGCACAACGCCTCACGCCGAAGGGCCCGACCGATAGCCCCGGCGCTCACGCAAGCGCGGGTGCACGGTCGAGCAGCCGAAAGCGCCGCTGCACCTTGGCCAACGCGTCGGCCGGCACGCTCGCCCCGGCCATGTCCACGATTAGCGGGATCTGCATCGATTTTTGGAACGTGTTCTCACGCTCCTGCGCCAGCTTCTCCTGCAAGACCTGCAGATATTGCTCGGCCGACATCGCCGGCGCATTACGTTCCTCGTAGACGCGCCGCAATTCCGGACCGCTGGCGACCAGCTCGAACGGCAGCAGGTCGAGCTGGGTCGGATCGAGGAAGTTGCGCGTGAGCTGGACGAGATAGCCCCGGGCCTCGTCGGCCTTGATCAGGCCCATCGGATGCATCGAGGCATGCACGCCGTCGGGACCGGCGACATGCACGAAGAAATGGCGGCGCGACAGCCAATCCCGCGCGGCAACCGCCTTGGCGTTCGGCTCCGGGTTGGCGAGCAGCGCGAGATAGAGCAAGAGCGGCTCGAGCATCGGCAGGCACAGCTCCCGCACGTCGATCTTGCTCGAGGCGGTGATGATCAGCACCTCGAATCGACTCCGGTTGAACCACGCGAACGGCGTGCTGCCGACCACGCGGATTTCCGTACCGTCCGCGGCCGGGAGCCGCAGGGCCGGGAAGCGCATCTTGGCGCCGACGGGCGTAACGCTTTCGCCGAGCAGGGCGGGGCCGCACGTCATCATCCCGGCGCACCCGCAGGAACCGCTCGAGCCCGCCCTTGCCGTGAATGCGTTCGTGCAATTCGCGGCGCAGGGCCGTTTCGTCGATCGCGCCGAACGCATCCTCCGGGACCCGGCTGCGCAATCGGCCGTCGGCGAATGCGGCACCAAAGCGGTCGGGCCATTCCTCCAGCGCCTTCACCGCATCGCCGGCCATCGCACGGCGAACGATCTGGTGCAGCGTCTGGCGCACCATCTGCCTGGCCGCCGCGTCCGGCGTCACCAGGGGCTCCTCGTCGAGGGCGGTCGCGTCGTCGTCCTCCTCGACACGCAGGTGCCGGCGCAGCACCTCGCGCGGGGAACTGCAAGAATCGCCGCAGCTCCGCGACCGACACGGTGATCGGCGTCGCCAGTGCGGGCCGCGGTTCGGGGGCGATCGTGAAATCGACCTTCAGCGCGTCGGCCTGGGCACGCAGCTCGGCCTGCTGGTGCAGGTCGAGCGGCAGCCGGCCCTCCTGCACGGCGGCGGCCAGTGCCAGGAAGCGGTCGGCGCCGTGGTACTGCACCAGCACGTCCTGGTACTCGGGCTGCTTCGCGTGGTTGAAGTACGCGTCATCGTCGCCGAAGCGCGGCATCTCGACGGCCGCGAATTGTCCGCGTGTGATGTGATCGCCCAGGTAGCGCTGCAATTGCTGCACGGGCACCGACGGCAAGAGTTCCTGATCGCGGGTTTGATCGTAATTGTTGTAGAGCAGGTAAACCTTCTGCTGGGCCGCGACGAGGTTCTCGAGCAGGAGATACGTTTTTTCCTCCGCGGGGCGAATGTCGCCCGGCTCACGCTGGGCTCGCAGATCGAACGACGACAGTGCGTTGCTGCCGGGAAACAGTTCCGCGTCCAGGCCGATCACGTAGATCACCTGGAACGGCACCGGCCGCATCGGCTGCAGCGCCGCCAGCGTGACGCCGCCCGTCAGATACTCGCCGCGGCTCCCCTCCAGCGCCTCAAGCTGCGTCTGCACGTACTCGCGCACCAGCGCCAGCGGCAGGCCAGCCGATGCCGCGAAGCCCGGACGCAGGTGGTCCCACAGCGCGAGCCGTTCGAGGGCGGCGAGGATTTCGGTGCGGACCTGCTCCTCCTCGGGCCGATCTTCCGGCACATCGAGGAACTCTTGCACGAGCCGCTGGAGCGCCGTCGCCCAACGCTGACCCGTGCCGCTCAGACTGCGCAGCCGCGCAAGCGCCGGCAGCAGCGTCTCGACAGCCCGGCAGAACGCGTCGAGGTGCTCGCGCTCCGTGCAGTGGATGTCCGCGAAGGGAATAACGTGGCCGAAACGCGGCGCCGGTTCGTCGCCGTCCTCGGCGGTCACCTCCATGTATCGGCCCAGCCGCAGCCGCTGCAGCGCCAGCCGCCAGGCGTAGAACGGCGAGCGCGCATAACCCTGCTCCTGTTTCTCGCCCGCGTCCCAGCCCTGGTAGATGCCCAGCGTCTCGGCCCACTCCAGCCAGGTTCGCGCCTGCGTGCGGTCGACACCGAGCCGCGCGAGAAAGCACGGATTGAGCAGCACCGCGAAGACCCGCGCGCGCGTGAACGATTCCAGGGCGAGATCGAGCATCCCCAGCAGCGCCTGACCCAGCATACTCAGGCCGGCCGCCGAAAAATCGACGAGGTTGTACTGTAGCCGATGCGGCGGCCGTTCGAAGACCGCCTGCAAGATCGGCCGATACCGCGGCATGTCGGTGACGAGCACCGCGAAGTCAGACTGCTGCAGTGCCGCGTTCTGCTGCAGGTTGTCGAGGATGCTGTTGTAAACCGTCTCGACCTCGCGCACGAGCCCGGGACATGCGACGATCTGCAGCGAAGTATCCTGCGGCAGCCGGGTCGCCGGTGCCGGCCGGCCGAGCAGATGATCCTGCAAGCGCGCCAGCACCGTGCTCGCTCGCGGCTTGCGCGGGCTGCCGCCGTGGTGCCGGCGGCAGCACTTCCACGGCATAGGCGCCCGATTCGAGCAGGCCCGCGACCAGCCCGAGTGCCTCGCATCCGGCTTTGCCCCAGGAACGCAGCAGCTCGTTGCCGTTGCCGCCGGAATCGGCCCATGAGGTGCCGATGGATCGCAGCTCGAGGGGGCTCGGCGCCGCCGACGCGACTGACCATCACGTTGGGGTGATAGAGCCGCACGTCGAATGTCCGGCCCAGCCATGCCAGCACGCGCGTGGAGGGCGGCAAGCTGTGTCAGGCCGAAGAAGTGCGTGGGGCAGGCGTCCCGCCTGCCGTCAGTGGCAGGCGGGACGCCTGCCACACGCTCCAGCACCTCCATTGCGTACTGCGGAAAAGTCTTGAAGTTTCGGCCGCTGAGCTGGCCGAGCAGGGCGCGCTTGCCGTCGTCGGGGCGCGCGATGCTTGCGAACAGGGCGCGCTGCGCCCGTTCCATCATGTGATGGAAGCCGCCGGCCTGCGGCAGGCCGAGCTGATGCCGCAGCCACGGCTGAATGAGCCGGTCCTGGCGGTGATACTCATATTCCTGGATGAGCCGGCCGAGCCGATCCGTGAGCTGCCACGCGCGGCGGCAGGAAAGACGCGGCAACGGCGGCGCCTGCAGCTGGATGTACTTTTGCAGCACCGCCAGGCTCGGCTCGCGATCCTCCAGCAGAACGGACAACACGAGCAAACGGTAGACATTTTCGTCGAGCGGCTCGGGCGGAGACAGATGCGGCCGCGGATCGACGGCGCGGAGCATTTCCCAGAGCGCGTCTTCGAGATCGAGGAAGCGAAGATTGATGCTGATGCCGGTGCGGCGTGCGAGCCAGAGGCGCAGCCATTTGCGCAGATAGCGATTGGGCACCACGACGGTGACCGGCGCGAAGAAATCGCCGCCCCGTTCGTGTTCGAGGAGCCCATCAGCCATCCGGGCCGCCAGGCTGTGCAACTCGCTGCCGAGGTAAAGGATGCTCATGGCGACGTTGACACAGGGACGGGGCTCGACTTGCCGCTGGCGTTCGACAGCGTTTATTCTAACCGACCGTGCAACCTTCGGCTGTCGGGATTGCTATCAGGCCGGCCAGGAGGGATAATTGGATGGGGTTCTGCTAGCGGCGGGCTGCGACTAAGCGCGCGTCGCCGTGTTGCTACCTGAAGGAGTATTCTCCATGTCGGCGGACGAAACGCACTCCCGCTTTCAACAGCTGCGTCAGCGCCAGGAGGAAAATGCGCTCACCGCGCCTGAGCAGGCCGAATTGGAGCGACTCACGCAGGAACTTGAGGCCGCCGAAAGCGTCTATCTGCGCGGGGCCACAGAACGGCTCCGCGAGCAACGGGAACTGGTCGAGTCCCAGAATCGCGCGCTGGCGGCGCTGGCTCGCCGTAAGGAATCGCTGATACTCCGACTACGCGATGTCCTCACCGAAGCCCGGGCGGAACGGCGGATGATCGAGCGCGAGCTAGCGACGGTCCTCGCTGGCGGACAAAATCCGGAAACAAATGAGTAGCCGATGCGCGGACGAGCGAGAATCGCTTCGGCGGCGTTTCCAGTTCCGCTGTGGCTACTGCGGCGTCAGCGAGCGCGACGTGGGGGCGGAGCTCACGGTTGACCATTTCCACCCGCGCTCGCACGGTGGCTCAGATGACCCAGATAATTGGGTGTACTGCTGCCACGCCTGCAACGAGTTCAAGGGTGACTGCTGGCGACCCAATTCTCTTGACCGCGTCCTTCATCCCTTGCGGGACGACCTGGAAATGCACATCGGGGAACAGGAAGACGGTACGCTCCAGGCCTTAAGCATGACTGGCCGCTACCACATTGAACGGCTGCATTTGAATCGACTGCAACTTGTTGCTTATCGCTGCGAACGCCGGCTTCTGGCATCCGCTCGCCAGTCCCAGGCCCACCTGCTCGAATGCCTTCAGCAATTGGAAGATCAAATACGAGCGCTGATCGCCGAAGTGGACCGCCTGGAAAGTGGTGGGGCGGCCTCTTAGGGATCCAGTCGCGAGAGTGCTGTCGCGCAGTACGTCTTGAAAAAACCCGCCCACCGGGGTGTAATGCATGGCCCTGGGAACAAGAGCCGGTCGTTCAGCACGGAGGCAGCATGCGTGGCTTGCGCTGGCTACGGGAAACCCTTTGGCCCACTGACCCCTTCCGGCGGCTCGACGTTCGAGCGCTGGTTGGCCGGCGTCCACGTCCGCCGACCGTCCGCCATCGCGCTCGTCGTGCCGAAGTGGTACGGTGTCACCAGCGCCACCTCTAATCTTTTCCCCGACGTGCTGCCGATTCCGCCGGCGCTGACCCGGCCCGCGGCGGCCAAGGTGGCGCGGCTGCTCAGCGACAGCGGCGTGCCGCGCGTCGTGTTCGGGGCGTTTGCCTCGGGCATGCTTCCCCTGGTCGAAGCGCTCGCGCATGCGCATCGAGGTGTATGCGCTCTATTTCAGCAGCCTCATGCAGCAAGGCGAGCGCGGAAGCTGGCTGTCGTTGCGGTTGCTGATGGACCTCGCCCACGCCGGTACGATCCGCCGCGTCGGCTTTGCGAAGGCAGGCATGGCGGAGATGTTCACGAGCCTGCGCATCCCAGCCTCCTTTGTTTCGAGCGCTGTCTTCCAGATCCCGCCTGGCCCCTCGGCGCCGCGACCGGGCGGGCCGCACCTCGGCATCTGGGCCGTCAACACGTCGGTGTGGCGCAAGCTGCCGTTCGCAATGTTGGCGGCGGCCCGTGACATTCCGGCGCCTGCGTCACCCTGAGCGGGGCGACCCCGCGCGTGGTCGAGTTCGTCAAGACCTTCGGCATCGCGGCCGAGCTGCGCAAGCGCCCGTTCCCGCCGGCGGAGATGCCGGCCCGACTGGCGGCGATGCACCTTAATCTGTACGTCACCATGTCGGAGTGCGCCCGATGGTGCCGCTGGAGAGCCTGGCCGTGGGCGTGCCGTGCCTTTTCGGCCCCAATTCGCATCTGCTCGAGGACCATCGCTACCTCCACGAGCGGCTGGTGGTGCCGTATCCGGAGCGGCACGAGGTGATCGCACGCTACGCTCGGAGGGCGCTCGAGGAACGAGACGAGATCGTTACTGCGTACCGCGCGTACTTGCCGGGGTATCTGGAGCGCAGCCGGCAGACAATCGCCGAGTTCCTGGGCGTTGCCCGCACCGAACTGCGTGCCGCGTGAATCGGCGATACGCAAGGCCAATCCACGCCATGCGAGAGCATACCGAGCCGGACGCCTCGATCCGCACGGCAAATACCCTCGATGGCCATCGGGGGTGCTCAAGCAGGTGCACACGTCAGCCGGTTCTCGCGCAAACTGCTAGCTTATCGCCAGTCGCCGCTGACGGTGAAGGCAGCCCAGTAGGCGGGCGGGAGGCGGCCGTCGGCCGGACGGGGCGGGAATAATAGGCGATTCGCCGCCGACGCCGCGGAGCCGGCCCGCCACTGGGTCGTAGCGGCGAAGCATGGCGAGCTGCGCCTGCGCAGCGCTGCCAGTTTGCTTCGTTTTTCCTCCCACAACTGGCGGTAGAACTCGACCATGAGAGCCTGAGTGGCCGAGTCGTTCACCTTCCACAGCCCGGACACCACGGACCGGTGCCGGCGGCCTGAAAGGCCCGCTGCAGGCCTAGAAGGCCCTCACCGCCAGCGACCTCTTCACCGAGCCCAGTCTCGCAGGCCGACAGGGTCGCCAGCTCGACCCCACTCAGGTCGATCGCCGCTATCTCCAGGGCGGTCAGGATGCCGTCGTCATCGGTCGGGCTTCCCGGCCGGTTGGCCCCCGCCAGCACCAGCCCCGAAAGCACGCCTGGGTGGAAGCCCGCCACGCCTTCGCGCGAACAGCTCAGAGCCGGTAGGGCGCTCCGCCCGAGTTACGCTCGCGAGGGCAGAGCGGAGCTGCGGGGGGGCGAAGAAGCCGTGCGTGGCGAAGTGCAGGTAGCGGTACTTCGGGGCCGCCTGGCGGATCGCGTTCTCGGTTGGTTCCTTCTGGCGCAGTTCGCGGACCGGCGCCTCGCCGAACCGCTTGCGGAACGATTCGCGGATCGCCGTTACTTCCGGCCCCGTGCCTTCCAGCGCACGCCACTCCGGCAACACGCCACGCGGCGCCGACCGGCTATGCGCTGTCGTCTTTCCAAGCAAGGCCAGGTTTGGCTCCGGAGCGCCCGGATCGCCGTTGAAGTCCACCGCGCCGACCAGGAGCAAAGAGGGGGCTCCCGCTGGGGCCGTCTTCTTCAGCAGCTCCGGCAACAGCTGGGGCACCGGCAACACCGCCACGCCCCGCTCCTCGATGAGGTAGCTGCCCGCCTGCGCCCGGCAGTGCAGCAAACGGAAGCCGGGCGACAGCGCCGTCCGGCGAGACGAGGACCACCTGGGCGTCCCCGATCGGCAGCCGATCCCAGACGAGTCGGCGCAGCTCGGCGGCCGAGCGGTCCTTGGTGTCTCCGCGGCCCCGACTAATATTCTTCCTCCAGGTTGCGATGGCGTCAGCAATCGGCTCCACGGGCCCGATGTCGAACTGCTCCACGAGTCTATCCCGGCGGACGACAAAGGCGGCCAGGTGCCGCTCCTTCTTCCAGCCGGCCCGTGCCAATGGGGTGGCGTGGGTGTACTCCAGGAAATCGACGAGCACGGTGTCTGCCGGCAGCAGGGTGCGCACTCCGGCCGGAGTGAGCCGGCTGACTTCTCGCTCCTGCCGGAAGATCTCGCCCACGCGGGCCAGGTCGGCCTCCAGCTCCTCCTTGTACTCGGTCAACTCCTCGATCTGCCGGCGCCGGGTCTCCTTCTGCGAAGGGTCGGGAACTGCGAAGGCGAGCATCGCCAGTCGACTGGTGACAGCTTCCAACGCCTCGAACTTGCTGGCCTCGGTTCCGATGAGGAGCATTTCCTTGCCATCCTTGCCCTTGCCGACCCCGATAATTCTGGTTGTGGTAAACTCCGGGCTCTGGCGCATCAGACGCAGCCGCCGCTGTCGGAGCAGCACACTTCCCTTCCAGGCCAGCACGGGGCCGTAGGCCGCCTCGCCGGACAGTTTCGCCAGCGGGGCCAGCGAAAGGTAATGGTCTAACTGGGAGCGCAGCTTCTGGTTCATGGCGAACTGCTGGCGCTCGCCCTGGACAGACGCGGCCAGTTCCAGGCTGGCCACGGAGGTCTCCACTGCCTGACGGAGCAGTGGCGCGGCGCGTGCGTGCTCTCCCCGCTGCCAATACAGCAAGGCGAGGTTGTGCTGGGTGTTGACGAACTCCGGGTGCTTCTCCCCCAGGGCGGCCTTGTCGATCTCGAGGGCGTGGCGGAAGAGAGGCTCGGCCCGATCGAAGTCACCCCGGACCTGGTACAATTCGCCGAGGTTGTTCAGACTGACGGCATACTGAGGGTGCTTGTCGCCCAGCACCCGCTTCTTGATCTCCAGGGCCTGTCGGTACAACTCCTCAGCCTGTGCGTATTCCTCCCGGTCCGTGTGGAGTAGCGCCAGGTTATCAAGGCAGATTGTGTAGGATTTCTCCTTGCCGGTGGACGATTGGAAGGCCTCCAGGGCTTCCTTGTACAGCGGCAAGGCCTGGTCGTACTCGCCCCGCTGATAATAGAGCCGGGCGAGGTTGTTGCAGGCGGCGCCATAACTACTTCGGTTGTTCCCCGGCGCGTCCTTAAGAATCGCCAGCGCCTGCCGATAGAGCGGTTCGGCAGCGGTATAGTCCCCCATATGTTGATAAAGTGCGCCCAGATTGTTCAGGGCTCGGGCGTAGTCGGGGTGCTTGTCCCCGGGATTCCGAAAGCGAAAATTCCGCACCTCCCGGAACAGAGGCTCGGCACGGGAGAACTGGCCCAACTCCTGGTACACCTGGGCCAACCGCTCCAGGCCTTGCACATATTCGGCGTGCTTGCCGCTGCCCACCTCGTAGCGCACGGCGAATTGCTGGACGCCCAGATCCTGGACCCGTGTTGAGTACCCCTCGCTGATTTTCTCTTCTCGAAGCTTGCGTGCCTGCCAACAGAAGTTTTCGGCCCGGGTGTAGTCTCCCAATTCCATGTACAACTCGGCGAGGGAGTCCAGCAGGTAGGCGCGCGTGGAATCGTCGTTGCCCAGGACTTCCGTGGACAGTGCCAGGGCCCGTTGCAAAGAGGTTTCCGCCTGAGTGTAGTCGCCCGTCTGCAGGGAGAACCTGCCCAGGCTGGCCAGGCAGGCGATGGAGTAGGGATGCTTCTCCCCCATTGTCTTTTCGAGGAGGACGGCAGCCTGCCGGGTTTGGAGCAACGCCCGGGCCGTGTCCTGCTTCCGCCCGCTTATGGCGCCGAGGAAGCAGAGGCTGAGGGCGTAGGAGGAGTCTTCACCGAGCAGTTCCTTGCGGATCTCAGCCGCCCGAAGTCCCAGGCGCATGGCTTCGTCATCCGTCCCCTCGTGGGCAAGCGTCATTGCCTGCTTCTGGAGCCGGTTTGCCTCCGCCAGGCGCCGGCGCTGGTCCGGCGGAAGCCCAACTAGGCTAGTGGGACGCTGCTAACTGTCGTTTCGCTCCACTGCCAGGCAAGAAAGGCACCGCCCAGGAGGAACAGGAGCAGGATGAGCATCACGGCTGCAAGGATCCATGGCCGGCGCTTGCCGGAGGGATTCTCTGCATCCGTTAGTGTCAATACCCGGCTTGGAATGGACGTTGACACCGAGGCTGGAGGGGCAGCGGCGGCAACGGGAATGCTGGAGCTCAAGCCTCGCTTCTCGTCCTCTATCGCTTCCTCGATGCATGGGCGCAGGTCGTCGGCCATGTCCTTGCCCGTTGAATAGCGGTCCGAGGCACGTTTTGATAGCGCTTTGATGCAAATCCGTTCGAGATCTATTGGGACGGTGTCAACCCATTGCCGAAGGGGACGAACTTCGAGCTTCGTGATCTGCTCCAGCAATTCCTCGGTTGCGTCCCCATTGAAACGCCGCCGTCCCGTCAGCAATTCATAAAGCACTACGCCGAGACTGAAGATGTCGCTACGGCCGTCGACGCGATCGCCTTCGCCGCGGGCTTGTTCCGGACTCATGTAGGCGGGCGTGCCAACGTAGGCGGGTCCCTTGCCGACATCCTGCGCGCAAGGCCAAGCCGAAATCGGCGACAAACGGCTCGCCACTGTGGTCGAGCAGGATGTTGCTCGGCTTGACGTCCCGATGGGTGAGTCCTTGCTTGTGGGCGTAATGCAACGCCTCGGCCACCGTTGCTACTAGACTCACAGCTTCATGCAGCAACAGCGGTGCTTGTTTTTGCTTCGCCGCCAGGTCGGTGCCGTCGATGTACTTCGAGACGACGAAATACGGGAATTGCTCGGTGCTGCCGATATCGAAGACGGGAACGATATGCCGGTGATCGAGGTTGGCCACCGTACGGGCCTCGGTCAGATACGCGGCGGCTGCGCCGGCATGGGCAACGTGCCGAGCGTGCGGCACCTTGATGGCCACAGGGCGGCGCAGTTGCTCGTCGTATGCGAGGTAGACGAGCCCGAAGCCTCCCTCACCAAGCTGCCTCTCGACACGGTAGCGGCCGATGTGGTCGGGGCGCGTGCCGGCGCTAGGGCGGCCACCTTCCGGGTCTTTCCGGACAAATGACCGGGTTGCGAATGGATCGCTCATACGACCCCGCTTTGCTGCCGCGCTCGAGGTGAGATCTGGCTTGAACAGCGGTAATGTAGCAGGCAACCAACCCGATCGCCACACAAAAAGTGAAAAAATGGCCAAGGGAGACTGGTCGTCAAGACCTTCGGCATCGCGGCCGAGCTGCGCAATCGCCGAGTTCCTGGGCGTTGCTCGCACGGAGTTGCGAGCCGCGTGACCGCAAGCTCGATGGCGCCATGCACGACCTGCAACGACAGGAACGACCATGCACGACCTGCCGTGCGCCGTAACCGCCGAGCGGTCCGTGGTGCGGTTTACAGCGGCGCCGTCTCTGCAGCCTGGAAGCCGCACTGCCGATGCGAGCCGTCGCAGAACGGCTTGGTTTTCGACTGGCCGCAGCGGCACAGCGCCACGTTGTCCTTGCCGGGCGGAATGGGGAACGCGTTACCCAGATGGTCGACGATCTTGACCGTCGCCGGCAGCACCAGCGGGCCATTCTCGCGGCAGCGAACCACGATGATTTCCGACATATCGTTTTGCTCCAGGTCCCGCCCGGCAGGCGGGACCTACTTGTCGATCCGCACCACGCCGAAATGCAGCGCACTGGGGCGCATCGGCGAACGGTAGACCTTCTGCATCGCGACGATGAAATCGCTTTCGTCCGCGTTGAAGATGTTCGGCACATATTTCTGCGGGTTGCGATCCGTCAACGGAAACCAGCTGCAGCAGACCTGCACCATGATCCGATGGCCCTTGCGAAACGTGTGCAACACGTCCTGCAACGGCAGCATCACCTTTGCCGGCTCGTTCGGCACAAAGGGGACCGGCTTCTCATAGCTGTCGCGGAATCGGCCGCGGATCACTTCGCTGCGCACCATCATCTGATAGTTGCCCATGTTCTTGCCGGTGGCCAGGTTCATCCCCGCGTCCGGCGGGTAGACGTCGATCAGCTTCACTACCCAGTCGGCGTCGGTCGCGGTCGTCGCCACGAATAGCTCGGCCTCCAGCGGACCGGCCAACGTCACGTCCTCCTCGAGCACCTCCGTCTGATACGACACCACGTCGGGACGGCGCGTGGCGTAACGCTGGTCGGCCGTCATGTACTCGCGCGACATGCCGAAGGTGATCGCGTCAGTGTACGGCACCGGATGGTTCGGATCGCTGATGAACGCGTCATGGGCGAACGCGTCGCCTTTGGGCGGGTCCACCGTGAGCCGTTGCTGGCTGTTCATGTGCAGCGTCCGCTGGACCGTGCCCCTGGGCGGCCAGAGGTCGAACTGCCGCCATTCGTTGACGCCGGTCTGGAAGACGTAGGCTTCCGGCAGCGTGTTGTCGCCCTTGCCCTTGAGGAAGTGATTGAAGAACGGCAGCTCGATCCGCTCCTGGAAGTACGCCGACGTGTTGGAGCCGAAGCCGGCGTCGCCGAGACGGGAGCCGTCGGCGCCGGCCCAGCCGCCGTGCGCCCAGGGACCGACCACCAGCGCGTTGAAGATGCCGGGGTTCTGCTTCTCGACCGCGCGGTAGATCTGGAAGGTGCCGTAGAGGTCCTCGGCATCGTACCAGCCGCCGACGGTCAGGACAGCCGGCGCGACGTTGTGCAGGTGCGGCAACAGGTTGCGCGCCTTCCAGAAAGAATCGTAGGTCGTGTGCTCAGCCAGGGTATTCCAGTAGGCGATCTGGCCCTTGAACCAGCGCGGGTTGACGTTGCGCAGCGAGCCGAGGTCGAGGAAGAACTGGTAGCCGTCGGGCGTGCCGAAGTTGAAGCCGGTGGCGCTGTGGGTGGTCGGCTCGGGCCTTGGCTTGCCGAAGCGCGCGAAGAACGTGAATGCGTGCGGCAGGAAGAAGGCGCCGCGGTGATAGAAGTCGTCGAAGAACCAGTCGGCGATCGGCGCCTGCGGCGACGACGCCTTGAGCGCCGGATGGGCGTTGATCATGCCCGCCGCCGTGTAAAAACCGGGATAGGAGATGCCGTACTGCCCGACCTTGCCGTTGTTGTTGGGGATGTGCTTGACGAGCCATTCGATCGTGTCGAAGGTGTCGGTGCTCTCATCGATGTCCTTGGGCCCGCCCGGTCTGGCAAGCTGCGGCCGCATGTTGTCGAAGACGCCCGCCGACATGTAGCGGCCGCGCACGTCCTGGTAGACGAAAATGTACTTCTCGAACGGGAAATGGCTGTTGGGCCCGAGGTTGTCGCGGAACCGCTCGTCGTCGTAGGGGCCGATACCGTAGGGAGTGCGCAGCATCAGCATGGGATAGGGCTGGGACTGGTCGCGCGGCGTGTAGACGATGGTGTACAGCCGGGTGCCGTCGCGGGCGGGAATCTTGTAGGTGGCCCGGGTGTAATTCTCGCGGATGAACCGAGCCGGCGAGATGGGCTCCTGTGCCAGAGCTGGGCCGCCGGCAAGCAAGAGGGCGACGCCGAACAGCAGTGGACGAACAACCCGAGTCGTCTTCATCAGGAGCACTCCTTGGTGGCAGGACTTCGATCTAACCACGCATGATACGAATAACACGAAAAAGAAAGCAAGAAAGTGGACACCCTTGCAGTGTGTCACACCACGTCTTTCTTATTCGTATTATTCGTTGTATTCGTGGTTGCAGCGCGAATGGCTACTGGAGGGGCAGGTCGGTCGCGGTAATCGAATCGTCGAGCGGATCGAAAAGGAAGCCGGCGGGTTCCGGCGTGTTGGCGGCACCGAGAAGGGCCGCGAGTTCCGGGGCCGTCAGCGATTCCAGCAGACGCACGCCGACGCAGCAGGCCCCGGCGCCGAGCTCCACCACCCAGCGCACCTCGGCCGCGCGGCGCAGCGCCGTGACGAGGGCGGTGCCGCCGAGTGTGATTTCGACCAACTCGCCGGCGGCCAGCGGCTCGCGCGAGAGGAATTGCAGGCCGCCCTCGGAAAGGTCCAGCAAGCCGTTCGCGAGGTCCGTCCCTCGGCCCGGCATGCCGCGGCGGCAATGCAGCCACACCGTCCCCGGCGCCGGCAAACGCGCTGCTACGCGGTCCTCGATCGGATTTCTTGATGTGTCCATGACCGGCCCTCCACGGCAACCGTAGCTTGCGGAGATGCCGGGGCAACTGCGTGGCGAGCTGGGTAAACAAGAATCCCCGGGCAAAACTGCCCGGGGATCTCTGCGTATGGGGCAACAGCTCGCCGCTCCGGCCGCGCGTCGTCGAAAGCGCCGGACAGCCTCTCCGTTGCGGTCCCATCTTCACAAGCGAACCAATAGAGCTGGGTCTACAACCAGGATCGACCGCGACCGCCGTTCGCCTTGAAGCAATCCGCAGAATCGTCACAACCGGCTACCGTCAGGCTTCGATCATGTGTTGCCCACCGTGCTCGGGGTTGCCGATCAACCGGCGCCGCGCGAATCGACGAGCCAGTCCATCAGCTCAAGCGGCACCTGGCCGATGACGATCGAAAACTCGTCGGGCACAGCGGCCACGTCGCTAATGCAGTCGCGCCCCTGTACGCTCAATCGGACGGCGCGGTAAATCTGGAGCGGCGTGTGGCCGGCAATCGTGCCGCGCGTTTTGGATGCGCACGGGCTCCAGCCCGAGCTGGGCGATGAGCCGGTGCGGAAGCATAAGTCCGGTCCCGCCGGTGTCCACGAGCGCGTCGGTTACTTCAACCCGCCGTACCTGATCCTCGGCGAGCAAGCCCTTGCGCACCGAAAATAGGTCGTCCAGGTTCTCGACGGTGGCCGTTACAAGCACCTTGCCCATTTTAGTCGTCCCCCTTTCGCGTCGCGTGAATTTCGAAACCCCTTTTTATCGTACACGGAAGCGTGCGCCAGCGCAGCGCCGTTCACGCGCTCTTCGGCGTCAGAAATGCGGCAATCAACTCGTCGATCGTGCCGTCGCTCATTCGCCGCACCTCGCCGATGGCCCGGCTGTTGATGACCGCCTCGGCCGTCGCCTCCAGTACCTCCAGCCGATCAAACGCGTCGAGCACGCTCGTCCCAAGTATTAGGGCGCCGTCATTCTCCAGCAGCGCAACCGGCCGCTCGGGCGACAGCATGGCCGCGATGCGTTCGCCATCATCGTACTGCAGGCCATACGGAATCACCGCGACGTTGCGCAGGAGGATATAGCTTTCGGGGATCGTGCGGGCATCCAGCGGCGTGGCGGTGACGCTGAATGCGGTCGCGTTCACCGGCGTGGCGTTGACGATCGCCTGCACGCCCGGATGCCGGCGATAAATCGCCCGGTGCAGCACCGCGGCCCGGCTCGGCCGTTTGCCCAGCTCGGCGCTTCCCCCCTGCACCAGGGCAAGCTGCGCCGGCGCGACGCTGTGCCGGTCGATGCGATACGACGTGATTAGAAACACGTCGCCATCCACGCGGGCCGAGAAGCTGCCCTCGGTACTCGTCATCAGCCGTTGACGGCAGCCGCGCTGCACGAACTCGCAAATCTCCTTGCGCAGCTCCTTTTCGCGCGTGCTCGCGGGGCCCGGCTGAAACTCCGGCAACGGGTCGCGCCGGCGCTGCGACAGGGCGATTTGCTCGGCCGTCAAGTACCGCACCGGACCGAGCAGGCGGGCCTTGATGATCGTCTTGGCGGCAAACTCCAGCGTCTCGAATCGCTGAAAGGCTTCTTGCAGGTCGCCGCCGCCAATGACGACGCCGTGATTCTCCAGCAGGACGCACGCGAAGCCGCCGGCGAACGATTCCGCAATCCGCCGGCCGAGCTGTTCGCTGCCCGGCAAGGCGTACGGCGCGAACCCGACCTTGCCGCAGACATGGCCGGCCTGCGGAAATAGGGCCGTGTCAGGGATCGTGCCGCAGATGCTGAACGCGACCAGGGCGATGGGGTGGGCGTGGACGACGGCGCGGAGGTCGGGCCGGGCGCGATAGATCGCGGCATGGAAGGGATACTCCGACGACGGCGAATGCGGCCCGTCGATGCCGCCGTCGGCCCGGACGCGCACGACGTCCTCGCGGCGGAGGCTGCCCTTGTCGACGCGTGCCGGCGTGATCCAGATGTCGCCGTTCTCATCGCGGATCGACAGGTTGCCGCCCGAGGTCGTCGTCATGCGATAGCGATAGATGCGCTCCATCGTCTGCACGATCTCGTCGCGCGGATGCAGCAGCGAACGCGCCGGCTGGCTCATGACTTGGATCCCCCATAGACTTTCAACCGCAGCGCCGACATTTTCTGCTTACGTTTTCTGTTTACGTTCAGCGTTCGCAGGCGGCCTGCGAACGCTAAACGCAATCACCGAACCCCGAGGAATCGAAACCGATGAACGCTCCGCGCATGACCTGGATTGCGTTGCTCGCGTGGGCCGTGTTCGCCGCCACGGCTGCCGCTGGCATCGGCGATCCGCAGGTGCGCACCGATCATCCGTGGTATCCCGGCGAGCTCGCGTGCTCGACGTTCGCGCGCCTCGCCGCCACGCAGGCCGAGCTCTACGAGCGCGTCGTCGGCGTTCAGCCGGCCACCGATGAGCAAAAGGCCCTGGCCGCCTGGCTCTGGCGCAACACGCATTACTTCCATGCCGAGGAAGGCGCCGAGGACCTTTGGGGCAAGGACGTCACCCGCGGCGGCGATCTGCGAACACGCGAATACTGGACCGGCCTGTTCGCGCACGGCTTCGGCCTGTGCGGCACCACGCACGATCAATGGGTCGCCGAGATGGAGGCACTGCTCGGCCACAACCGCGGCCGCGCCGCCGGCTGCGCGGGACATAATAGCTTCGAGGTCTTCCTGACTGGCGGCGCCTACGGCACCGGTAAGTGGGTGCTGCTCGACCACGACCAATCCACCGTCGTCTACAACGCGGACGGCACCGCCCTGCTGTCACTGGCCGAGGTCGCCAGGGATTGGAAGCGCCTCACCGATCGTGCTTACCTGCCCAGGCGACAGCATGGTTGGCTGGTGTGCGGCCTGCACCCCGACGACGCGAGCGCGTACGCCAGCTACAACGGCGCGGAATACCTCGCCGGCTACAGCGGACCGCCGCCGATGGTCCATCTTCGCCGTGGCGAGAAGCTGCGCCGCTATCTGGCACCGGGCCTGGACGACGGCAAGACGTTCGTCTTCTGGGGCCTCAACTACAACACCGGCGGCATCGCCGGCCCAGAGCGCGCGCACACCTGGGTCAACCAACCCGAGCAGATGCACGGATCGAAAAACGGCGCCGGCTACAAACCGGGCCAGGCGCGCTACGGCAACGCGGTCTACACCTATCGTCCCAATTTCGCCCACGGCTCGTACCGCGAGGGCATCGTCGCGGAAAGCGCCGATTCGGTCACGTTCGAGTTCACGTCGCCGTACATCATCGGCGCGACACCGCCCAATGCCAAACCGTGGGGCATCTACGACGCGGGCTGCAAGAACGGCCTGGTGCTGCACGGCAAGGCGAGCTGCGCGGTCACAGTGTCCACCGACCGCGGGACGAGCTGGCAGAAAGCGGGCGACTTTCGCGACGGCGCGGACCTCACTGATCTCGTGAAGGGACGGCGGCAGTACTGGCTGCGCTTCCATGCGGCGCCCGCCGAGCTGGCGAATGCGGGCCTGACGATCACCACCGTCTGCCAGGCGAACGCGGCCACGATGCCGCGGCTTAAGGACAACGGCACGACGCTGCGCTTCGAGGCGTCGGGCCGTGCCGTCGTGTCGGCCGGGCCGAACCTGCCCCAGGCGCAGGCGGCGCTCGTGGACGGCCGATTCGGCACCCCGACCGTCACGCTGGAATTGGCCGCGCCGCGCAAGGAGCCCGTCGTCGCGATCCATGCCGCCGTGCACGTGCACTCGAGTAATCCGCCGCGGCCGGACGTGCAGTACCGCATCGACTACTCGACCGACGGCGGCAAGAGCTGGCAGCCAATCGTGAAGGATTGGTCGATCACGCGTCGCGGCGATGAGCCCGCCGACTTCTGGTCGCAGAGTCTTTGCTGGGGTTCGCTGGAAGTGCCCGAGCCGGCAGCCGGCCCGGTGCGCATCCGCTTCAGCAACACCGGCGGCAAGCCCTACGCCCGCGCCGAGGCGCACCTGGTCTACCGCGCCGGCGGCGATGACACGCGGGTTTCGTTCGCGTGGGCTGAGGGCGGCGCTAAGCCGCATCAGTCCTCAAGGGTGATTCCCGCGGGCAAGCAAGTCGAATGGCAGCTAGCGACCGGTTCCGATGTCCGCACGCAATGGGTGGAACTCGAACCGGTGGCGGCGCTGATGCCGCGGGGAACTGGAAGAAGATCGATGCCAAGACGGGCGGGTATCGCACGGTTCCCCTGCTTGAGAACAACACGGTGCCGACGCCGTCGTCGCGTCACGTACCCGTGACATGAAGGCGGCATGGTTTCATTACTTAGCGTGTCGTGGTTCGACGGCCGTCTCTCTTCCTTACGGGAGGGCCAAATACAGCGACCAAGGCCGGCTCCAGGACTGGAACGTGGCTGGCACCGATCACCGCGAATACCCGATCCCCACGCTGGGCACGCTTCGTCAGCACTTTGAAGATATGTTGATTGCGGAACATGCCGTTGTCATTTTCGATTTCATTCGTGAAGCATCCCTCTTGCGTTGGGTCGAACCAATCCTCGGGAACCTTTCGCCAGTCTTTCAGCCCGGTAAACAGCTTGTCACAAGCCAGCTGAAGTTCTGCAACGTTCCTGATTCTGTCCGCGAGTCCTGTGTCCTGCCAGACTGAATTGCTCAAGATTTCCGCCATGAACTCGTCGGCGGTCTGCGTGTGCTTTGACGATCGGAACGTCAGAAATGCCCGCAATGCGTCCCAAACCTTGACTTGCTCGGGCGAATACCGCTTTCGCACAGCCCGGATCTCCTCCTCAAGGCTGGGCTCGAACGTCGCCACCGGAATCGTATCGCGGGCTGCCAAGAAGCGCACAAGGCCGGGTTCCCCGTGACTCTCAACCGCCGCCTTCAGCGTCCTTCTGGTCGGGGGATGACCGCCTTCGTTATAAGCTACGTCGGGCTCGAATTGGTCCCACTCCTTCAGTATGTCTGCCACCTGTGGGTCTTGCGGATCGAATAGGTGGCGGCTGCCGAATATCAACAATGCTCCCTTGCCAACCTTGAATTCAAGGACGTACGGCGTGTCATGGTTAAGCTTGGCGTATTGCTTGTACGTAAGAATACGCGACGCTGGCTCAATGGGTTGGGCGGAGCAGCAGGTGGCTCCCACGAGGAATATCAGGATTGCAAGGCGGTTCATGTGTGTCTCCCGTCGGTGGTGCTCCTCAAGTCCTTTGAAAAGCAATACCTGCACTTACCGTGTGCACAGCGCGATTGAATGTCACAATGCCCTAAACTTAGTGTGGATCAACGCCTGGACCGACCGTCGGCCCAATCTGGCCTTTCCTATTGTAGCAGAAACGACGGTTCGTTTTCTTCACCGGTGGGTCCGAGCGAATACGCGCCTGCACCGGTACCCAAGAGAATACCTGTACCAGGCACTTGGTACGGATAACCCGCATCTCCTGTGGTGAACCGTTTCGACCCTCGACCTCGGTTTGGCGTGGCTCGTCCGTTCTGGTATGATCGTGCTTGGATTCCTTTTCTCGCCGGGAGGGTGTGTGTCATGCGTCTGTTCTCCTACTCCTGCAGCTGGTCGGCCACGGTGATCGTGGTCGTGGCCCTGGCGACCCCATCCGCTCACGCAGCCTGCTGCTACTTCAGCGCGAAGAACGCCGACATCTTGCAGCCGGCGCAGAAAGCGTTCCTGACCTGGGACCCGGCCGAGAAGGTCGAGACGTTCACGGTACAGCCGAAGTTCGAGGGCAACGCGCTCGACTTCGGCCACCGAAAACGAGAAAAACGAAAATGGTGTGGTCTTTGGCCGATCGAAAGGATATAGTAGCAAGTGTGGTGGGCGTGTGCCCACCCGCTGAAGATGACGAACGAGACTGCCGCTTTGCTGCTTTGCCCTTCTTGGTCCCCCTGTTTGCACTTCCTTTGCTTCGCAGAACCCGAGAACGCCAAGCCTCTTTGCCAGCCAGTGACGTCCTTTTCCCGCACGGGGAACGGGCTCCGTTCACTCCAATCTTCCATGGCCGTTGATTGACGGCCGTGTGTCCGTGTTTCCCCCAATCGCGGTGCCTGCGGGTCCGCAAAGGAAAGACCATGAAGAACATTTACGTCGGCAACCTATCCTACGAGACCACCTCGGACAACCTGAAGGAGATCTTCAGCGAGTACGGCGGCGTGGACAAGGCCCAGGTCGCCAGCGACCGGGACACCGGCCGCTCGCGCGGCTTCGGCTTCGTCGAGATGCGTGACGGCGGCGACGAGGCCATCGCCGCGCTGAACGGCGCCGAGTACCAGGGCCGCGCGTTGAAGGTCAACGAGGCCAAGCCGCGCGAGGACCGGCCGCGTACCGCCGGCAGCGCGCCAGCCGGTATTAACGATCGCGGAAGCATCGAGCCTCTCGCGCCAAGCCCCGGCCTCGCGGCCGGGGCTTGGCGTTTATTCGCAATATTGGCACGCCTGGGGCGAATACCTTGGCATGGGCGTCTTGACACGACGGTTGTGCACTCCTGTGTGACAATCATTGCCGAGGTTTCCATGCGCAAACTCAGCCGCATCATCATCGCGCTAGCCGCCGCGGCCGTCCTGGCCGTTTCCGTTGTCGGTTGGTACACCTCCCGCGAGACGCTGCCAAGCGAGATCCGCATCGCCGCCGGCAAGGAAAACGGGCTCAACTATACTTTTGCCAAACACTTTGCCAAGCTCCTGGAGGAGCGCACTGGCCGGCCCGTCCGTGTCATGGAGACCAAGGGCACTGAGGCGAACGTCGAGCTCTTCGCCAGGGGGACGCCGAACTCGCCCTCTTCCAGACCTATTCCTTGGCGTTTGACGGCATCGCGGGGATTGCGCCGCTCTTCACCGAACGGCTCCACCTCATTGTCCGCAAGGGCAAGGGGATTCGCTCGGTGGCGGACCTCGCGGGGAAACGGGTGGCTCTTGGCTCGAAGGGTTCGGGGATGCGCCAGAACGCGCTGACGGTGCTCGCCCACCATGACCTCGCACCCGGCGGCGTGCGGGACGTGGAAGAGCCCTTTGGCGCTCTGGACGCCGACCGCGCGCTCGACGCTGCCTTTGTCACGAGCGGTTGGATGAATCCGCTCCTGCTCAAATGTCTCGAACAGCACGATATCGAGTTGGTTGGCATCGCCGACACCGAGGGACTGGCCACGCGCAACCCGTGGTTCACCGCCACGACCATCCCGCCCGGCCTCTACCCCGGCAAGCCCCCGGTGCCGTCCGAGCCGGTGCCGACGGTCGCGGTAATGGCGCTGCTCGCCGGGCGGGCGGATGCGCCCGACAGGCTGGTGCACGAGTCGCTGGCGGCCCTGTTTGAGACGGACCTGCGCGTCGTTCCCGGCTTTGCTAACGGCAAATACCGCCAAGAACTACGATGCCGCCGTGATGCACCCCGAGGTTGCCAATTATCACAACCCGAACGCGGGACTTAGCCGCCTGTCCGGCACCATGGAATTGTTCGTGAAGACCAAGGAGATCTTGCTCGGGGTTCTGGCATTCGCCATTCTCGTGTGGAACTGGTGGCGTCGCCGCCTCGAGCGAGCCGCGACGGCGGCAGACGCGGCGCAGAAGTACCAACTCGATGGATTCATCAAGCAGACGCTGGAGGTCGAATTGGAGCAGATGGACGTGACGGAGCCGGAGAAGTTGCGCCCGTTCCTGCGCCGCGTGACCGCGATCAAGCAGGAGGCTCTCCGGGAGTTGACCAGCGAACGGGTCCGCGGCGACCAACTGTTCGCGATCTTTCTCGCGCAATGCGCCGCGCTAAGCGAGAAGATTCAAATGCGGATGATGTACGGAACGATGTCCGAGGCGAAGACCTAGTAGACCGAGGTTGGCAATTACCTCAACGCCCTGCAAACGGCCATGACGCTCGGCCTCGGCGCGGGTATGATGACGGAAGGGCGGAGTGTGCGAGGGCGCGACCATGTCAGACCTAACCATGCGGAAGATGCCGACCGCCGAGGAACTCGAGCGAATGCACGCCCTGTACCGCGAAGGCGGAGCAAGACGAGCCACGGCCCCCCATGCGATTTACGCCGACGATAGCTGTCCGCACACCGGTTGCGATCAGCGCATGCAGGCCATCGACTTCCGCGTCGAAACGTATGGTCCCGCTGTCCACGACCCGCTTGTGCGCCCTGGTGGGCCGACGTCGGTTTCGCCGCCCGCTGCCCGAAGTGCGTCGGCTGGATCCACTTCACCACCCGCGGCAAGCGTGCCATCACGGCCGAGGAGGCTGCCACGCTCCCCAACCTCCCCGACGATTGGGCCGACGCGGCGATCATCCTCTAGGCTAAGGACCACTCGCCACAGCGCGTGGTCCCCGTCGCCAGCAACGGACCGAGGCCACCTGCTGCCTGATGGGCCGTTGCGAGGCAGTGAAGCAAGATCAAGGAATTGCCAGCGCCGCCTTCAGGCAGTCGGTGAGGCGTTGCAGCATCACTTGCGATAGGGTGCCGAGTACATTTCCAAGGCGGTCCTCGCTCATGGTGGCCAGGTGGAGGCAAGTGATTACGGAGTCTTGCGCCAGGCCAGTCGCCTTCCCCTCGGGCGTTGAAACCTCGATCAGTAAGTTGGCGGGATCGGATGCGACCGCGAGATTGGTCGTACTCTCGGCCACAAGGGCGTGGCGTAGGGTTTGGTTGTAGCCGTCGGCCTGCACGATCACTACAGGACGTTTCTTGCCTCGACCCCCCTCGACCCCCTGCCGCGTGGGGGAATCGAGCCAGGCAAACGTCGCCGCGCTTGAGGTTCATGGTTCTTGGTCCTGGTACATTTCCATCCCCTCCCAGCCCAGGGCATCGGCATCCTCCGCGGCCAGCAGGTCCATCTCCTCGTCCGTCCACGGGCCGCTGTCGTACTCTTCCTCTTTCAGCCGCGCATAGTCCGCCGCACGCAGCAAGACGAAGGTTTCTTGCGTGAGCGGGTCGATAAGACAGAGCGGTTCGCCGGGTTGTTCATACAAGGCCTGCCGCAGTTCTTCGGTCAGCTCGATCATGTTGGCTCTCCTTCCTGCCATCTTAGCCGGCTTCCGGCAAGCCGAACATGCTTTTGCGGTCGCCTCTTGGTCAGTGGCTGAGACGTTCTTCGCTGTTCCGCCGGCGTTCGGTCAGCCGCGCGTTGGCGTCCGCAGCGCGCACTGCACTCGGGCGCAGTGTCGACGGCGGCGGCTGGCGGAGGTCGAGCGTCAGCGGGGCCTCCGGCTGCACTTCCGGCGGTGGCAGGCTGCACAATCCAGGCGTGTGGCCGAATGCGAAGAAACGTGAGCGGCGGCGGCTCTCCGCTTCGCCGGCGTTCACGGGAAACGCGACATACGCCAAACCCCCCGGATGCGCGACGTGATACTGGCAACCGCCGATCGAGCGGCCGGACCACGTGTCCAGTACGTCGAACGTCAGCGGCACGTTAACGCCGATCGTTGGGTGCAGGCACGACGGCGGCTGCCACGCGCGGTAGCGCACGCCGGCCACGAACTCGCCGGTCGTGCCCGTCGGGTGCAGCGGCACACGCCGGCCGTTGCAGGTGATCACGTGCCGCGTATCCGTAAGGCCGCGGACCTTGATCTGCACGCGTTCCACTGAGGAATCGACGTACCGTGCCGTGCCGCCGGGCGTGCCCTCCTCGCCCAGGACGTGCCACGGCTCGATCGCCTGGCGCAGCTCGACGTGGATGCCGCCATAGGTCGCGGTGCCCAGGAGCGGAAAGCGGAATTCCAGATGCGGGGCGAACCAGTCCGGATCGAGCGGATAGCCGGCCGCGCTCAGCTCATCCAGCAGATCGGCGAAATCCCGCGCGACGAAATGCGGCAACAGGAAGCGATCGTGCAATTCCGTTCCCCAGCGCGCCAGCCAGTGCGGATAAGGAGCTTTCCAGAAGCGCGCGATCAGGGCGCGGATCAGCAGCTGCTGCACCAGGCTCATCCGCGCGTGCGGCGGCATCTCGAAGCCGCGCAGCTCCACCAGGCCGCGCCGGCCCTCGGCGGTGTCGGGGCTGTAGAGCTTGTCGATGCAAAACTCCGCGCGATGCGTGTTGCCGGTCAGGTCCACCAGCAAGTGCCGTAGCACGCGATCCACCAGCCACGGCGGTGGCTGACCGGCGGACAGCTCGCTGAACGCGATCTCCAGCTCGTAGAGACTGTCGTTGCGGGCCTCATCAACGCGCGGTGCCTGGCTCGTCGGCCCGATGAAGAGCGAGGAAAACAGGTACGAAAGCGAGGGATGATTGTGCCAGCAGGCGAGCAGGCTGCGTAACAGGTCGGGGCGGCGCAGCACCGGGCTGTCAAGCGGCGTCGGTCCGCCGATCACCACGTGATTGCCGCCGCCGGTGCCGCAGTGCCGGCCGTCGAGCATGAATTTCTCGGTGCTCAGCCGCGCGTGCCGGGCCTCCTCGTAGAGCGCGGTGGTGTTGGCGACCAGCTCCCGCCAACTGTGGGCCGGGTGAATGTTGACCTCGATCACACCGGGGTCGGGCGTGATCCCGAAATGGTTGAGCCGATGATCGCCGGGCGGCCGGTAGCCTTCCACGACCACCGGGAGCTGCAATTCCGCGGCTGTCGCCTCGACGGCGGCAATCAGCTCGAGATAATCCTCGAGAAAATGAAGCGGTGGCATGAATACGTGGAGCCGGCCCTCGCGCGGCTCGACGCACAATGCCGTCCGGACCAGGGGAGCCTCCGGGCGGCTGGCGACGCCGTCGAGGCCGACGCCGGTGACACCCGGCACGTCGCTGTGCGCAATGGGGCTCGCGGCCGGCCCGCTTGCCGGCAGGTACTGCTGGCCCGTCGAGCGCACCCGCGGCGGTAACGGCGCCCGCAGCACTGACGGATCCTGAGCAATCACCGTGTCGCGCGATTCGGCCGCTTCCCACGGCAGCGAGTCGAGCGGCAGCCGATAACCCATCGGCGAATCGCCCGGCGTCAGGTAGAGCCGTTCGCGGCGCAGGAACCATGCGGCGCTCTCCCACGATGCGCGGCGGCCTTCGCGCTCCCGGCGCAGCGGCAGGCAGTAACCGACGATCGTGCCGAGATGCTGCTCGAAGACCTGGGCCAGGCGGCGCCGCTCTTCCGGGTCGTCGAGCCGATTGTCGAGCGGATCGACGTTGACCGGCAGCCGCCGTTCGCGCCAGAGGTAATACCACACGTCCTCATAAGCGGCGATGCAGCGCCGCGCATGAATACCGAGGCGAGCCGCCAGCGTTTCGACAAGATGCCGTGCCTGCTCAGGCCCGTGGCCGTGGTCCGCGCTCGTATCCGCCAGCAGCGCCGGGTTGACCCAGATCGGCACGCCGTCGCGCCGCCAGTAGCAGCCGAGCGCCCAGCGCGGCAGCGACTCGCCGGGATACCATTTGCCCTGGCCGTGGTGCAGCAGCGCTCCCTTTGCGAATCGGTCACGTAAACGCAGCAGCAGGTCGGCCGCCCGCCGGCGCTTGGTGGGCCCCAGCGCGGTCGTGTTCCACTCCGCGCCGTCGCGGTCGTCGATTGAGACAAATGTCGGTTCGCCGCCCATCGTCAGCCGCACGTCGTGGGCGCACAGGTCGTCGTCCACCCGCTGTCCCAGCGCTTCAATGTCGAGCCATTGCGCTTCGGTGTACGGCATCGTCACGCGCGGCAATTCGGCGATGCGCGTGACCGTCATGTGGAACGACAACGTCTCCGTGCACCGGTCATTCGCGCCGCGGCCCGGCTCGGCCGTCCAGCCGTACGACCCCGTGATCGGTGCGGCCGACGTTGGGTCGGCGGTACACGCAAGCGGAATGTGCCCCTCGCCGGCCAGCAGACCCGAGGTCGGGTCGAGGCCGACCCAGCCGGCGCCGGGCAAATAGACTTCGGCCCAGGCGTGCAGGTCGGCGAAGTCGCGCTCGGGCCCGGCAGGACCGTCCGTGGCCGGCACGTCGGGCGCGAGCTGGATGAGATAGCCGGAAGCGAAACGCGCCGCCAAGCCGAGGTGGCGTGCAAGCTGCACGAGCAGCCACGCGGTGTCCCGGCACGAGCCCTTGCCGAGCGTTAGGGTTTCCTCCGGAGTCTGCACGCCGGGCTCGAGCCGGATGATGTAGCGGATCGCCCGCTGGAGTGTCTGGTTGATTTCGACCAGGAAATCGACGGTCTTCACGTTGCGCCGGGTCAGGCTCGCAAGCAACTCGCGCAGCCGCGGCCCCGCCGGCAGCGCTTCGCGAAACGGGCTGAGCTCGCGTGTCAGGCCCGGTTCATAGCTGAACGGAAAATGCTCTGCCGCCGGCTCGATGAAGAAATCGAAGGGGTTGAGCACCATCATGTCGGCAACGACATCGACTTCGACGCGGAGTTGCCGTGCCGGCCTGTTGAAGACCAGCCGAGCCTGGAAATTGCTGTAGGCGTCCTGCTGCCAGTTAAGGAAATTCTCGGCCGGCTGCACACGAAGGGAGTAGCTCACGATCGCGGTGCGGCAGTGAGGAGCAGGCCGCAAGCGCACGACATGCGGATCGAGCGTGACCAGCCGGTCGTAGCAATAGTCGGTCGTATGGTTGAGGGCGACGCGAATGGACATGGGGTGCTCCCGTCGCACATGGGGCAAACGAAGAGAAAAGGATCACGTGGGCACGGGCTTGAACAGGGTCGGCGGCAACGCTCGTGCCAAATGGCCCGCAAACACGCATCGTGGGCCGGATGACGGTCATTTTACTATTACTTGGTGACTGGTGAAGCCGCGCGATCGTGCAGAGAGTGCCCGGTTCGTAGGCGACGTTGCCAGCGTCGCCTCGATGAGCGGTTCGTAGTTCCGCCTTTAGGCGGTCCGAGGCCGCCTAAAGGCGGAACGACGAACGCGCTCCTCGCTACCGCGGCGTGGATTGGATCGTCTGATGCACGAACCGCAGCTTGTCGATTGCCGGCGTGGGCAGCACGAACGGATAACCGTCCGGCAAACCAAGGCCGCGGTTGAGGTTATTCAACAGGTACGTGAGCGGGAACCACGCGTCGAGAAGCCGCTCGATCGATTCCGCTGCGCGCACGCCGCCGGGCACCCCGGCAAGCGTCGGCTCATCCGCACGGTGAGGCTGCAGGCTCAGCCCGCAGGCGGCGGCCATCTCCACGGTGTCGGTCATGTGCAGGTAATGCGCCCAGGTTTCCGCCCAGTCCTCCCACGGGTGGCTGCTGGCATACGGGGTCACGTGCCGCTGTTGCCAATCGGCGGGCGGTCCTTGCCGGTAGTGCGTCTTGAGAGCCTCGCCATAGTCCCTGCGCTCGTCGCCGAACAGCCGGCGGAACGCCTCGAGCGGCGACCGATCCTTGATCAGCCGGTCCCAGTAGTAATGGCCGATCTCATGGCGGAAATGGCCCAGGAGCGTTCGGTACGGCTCGCCCATCGCGTGCCGCCGGCGCTCGCGCTCCGCGTCGTCCGCCTCGGCGATGTTGATTGTGATGACGCCGTTCTGGTGCCCGGTCAGCACCGGCGTCGTGGCGGCACCGGTGTCTGCCAGGAACTCGAACGCAAGCCCCGCCTCGGGATCCTCCACCTGGCTTCGCACCGGCAAGCCCAGCGCGAGCAAGCTATAGACGACGCGGCGCTTGGCGGTCTCCAGCCGATACCAGGCTTCCCGATTCCCAGCGACGCGCAGGTCCGGAATCACCCGCGTCAACCGGCACGAACGGCACAGCGAATTGGCGTCGGCCGCGGGCACCGCCCAGTTGCAAACATCGTGGTCACGATAATTCTGACACAGGCGATATATCTCGGCCCGCGCAGCGGCGAGCGCCACCGGTCGTCGCCGGCGCGATCCGGCGATCCGACCACGCCGAGGTCGGCAAAGTACGCCAGTGGATGCGCACAACGCACGCAACGGCTGTTTTCGAAGAACACGAGCTGGCCGCAGTGATCGCAATGGAAGACTTTCATGCTGGCGTGGCACACCGGAAGGCCGGGCGACGCAATCGCCGTGGCGGGCGGGACGATTGCGCCAATCATAGCCGCCGCATGGCCAGTCGGCCACGGGCCCTCGGCCTGCATCGCCTCAGGCGTTCACGGATCGCGGATGGGAGCGAAGAAAGAAAGTGAACCACGGATCACACCGATGGCACGGATTAGACAAGATGTACTTCTTATCCGTGCCATCGGTGTGATCCGTGGTTCACTTTCTTCTTCGTCGGTCTGTCATCGTATCCCCATCGGCAGCAATGGGATCGGCGAATTCCAGTTTTTCCTCTTCCGGAACTGCGGTTCCTTCCGTTCTTAATAGAAGGTAAGACACGTCGGATACGCTGTGCCGTGGTGAACCAGGAGGGTGCTCATGGCGGTACTGAGTGGGCTGTGCAGTTTCGCGTTGAAGCCTCTGGTGGAAGGGGTTTGCGCCGGACTGGGTCTGGGGCTCGTCGCGGAGCCGCTGGCGCAGGCGGCGGGTGAGCTCGCCGAGGGTTCCGTCGGCCGGGTCGTGGATTTTCTGCATCGGCGCATCCGCGATGAGAGCCAGGAGCTGTTCGCCGCGCTGCGGTCGGCCCACGAGCGCGCGTGGCAGAGCCTCGAGGTGGCGCTCGCCGGCGAGTCGTTCTGGAGCTTCCTGTCGGAACGGACCGACCAGGCGTTTCGCGACCAGGTGCGCCGCTTTCTCGATCACGTGCCGCTGCCGCCCGCCGTGCGCGATCAGGCGGACTTCATGAAGCGCTGCGTGCAGGAGATCCAGCAAGCGCGTAAGGCCGGCCGGCTCGGCGGCGACCTCGAACCGGCGATCCTGAGCCGCGACCTCGGCGCGTTCGCTCGCTTCTCCGCGCCGCATGCCATCGTCGCGCATCGCCATCGCCTGGCGGCTGGCCTGGCGCGCGAATTCCACGACGGCGGCTACGAGAATCTGGCCCACCTGCTCGCGGCGGTCGACCTCGAGGACAGCCTGCTCGTGCACGCGCTACGGTACTTCTTCAATCGCGAGCTCCAGCGCCGGCCGCGGCTGCGTCAATGCCTCGATGAATTGCGCTGGCAGCATGTGCAGACGGCGCTGCACGACGGCTTCGCGGCCATCGAAGACTTGCTGGAGCGCCAGGGGCCGCTGCTGGAACAACTGCTCATTGACGCGGCGGCGCTGCGTGCCGAAGCGCGGGCGCATTACCTCGATCTCAAGGACGAGCTGCGCCGCCTCGACGAGCGGCAGGAGCACGCTCATCAGGAGCTCTATCACAACCTGCTCGACGCCCTGAAGGCAAACCAGGGCGCGGTCCGCGTCGGCGACAGCCTGTGCGTGCGCAGCGGGACCGAGTACCTGTTCGTCAAGCAGCTCGTGGCCCAGTATCGCCAGCTGCCGCAGGAGCAGCGGCGGCGCTTGCCGGCCCTCATGGACGCGATCGGCCGGCTCGAAGCGCATGAGGCCCCGCCGCCGGCGGTGTTGCCGGTCCCGCCGGTTCCCGTGGTCCAGGTGGCACCGCTGCCGTTGGTCGAGTTGATCGAGCCGCCGGTCGTGCATCGCAAGCCGCCGCCGCTGCCGGTGGAGCCGATCCTCCTGCAAGCGGTGGTGGACGTCCGTAATGACTTTGCCCAGTACCAGGCCGCCATCCAGAAACACGGGGCGCCCGGCGAACGGCTGTTCCTCAAGACGCATGCGCGCGCACGTCATGCTGACTGGCAGACCGCAGCGCGCGAGGGCGACGGCATCGGCCGATTCCTGCTCGGCTTGCAGCGGGAGCACGGCATCGGACTAACGCGCGACCTGACGGCGGCGGCGGAGTGGTATCGCAAGGCGGCCGATGGGGGCCATGCCGCGGCCCAGTGCAAGCTCGGCCGGCTCTACCTCGAGGGCAAGGGCGTGCCGCGCGACGAGGCACTGGCGTTCCGCTGGTATCACAAGGCGGCCGAGCAGGGGCACGCGGCCGCGCAGCATCGTCTCGGCGAAATGTACGCCCAGGGTCGCGGTGTGCCGCGCGACCGCGCCTGCGCGGAATACTGGTATCGCCTGGCGGCACGGTAGCATGAGCGGACCATCGGATGGCAAACTTCAAGGGACACATTGCCACCAGCGCGAGCCTCGGCGTGGCGTACGGCGCGTGGGGATCGATGTACCTGGGTATGGACTGGGGCCCCGCCTTGCTCGGCGCCGGACTGACCACCCTGGGAGGATTGTTGCCCGACCTGGACAGCGACAGCGGCGTGCCCGTCCGCGAGCTGTTCAATCTCGCCGGCGCCCTCTTGCCCGTGCTGCTGTTGCCGCGGCTGCACGCCGGCCAGCTCTCGCCGGACCAGATCGTCGTCGTCCTGGCCGGCGTCTATCTCGTGGTACGCTTCGGCCTATCGCAGCTATTCAAGCGGCTGACGGTGCATCGCGGCATGTTCCACAGCGTGCCGGCCATGCTCATCGCCGGTCTGGCCGTGTTCCTGCTCTATCACAATCCCGATGCGAACCGTCGCGCGTACATGGCCGGGGGGACGATGCTCGGCTTCCTGTCGCACCTCGTGCTGGACGAGATGTTCGCGGTGGATTTCATGGGCCTGACGCCGCGGCTCAACAAGTACGCCGGCAGCGCGCTCAAGTTCTGGTCGAAGTCCTGGACCGCGACGCTGATCACGTACCTGATCCTGATCCTGCTGGCGTTGCCGGTGCTGGTGATCTGGGAGCGATAGTTCCCCGTAGGACGGCCTTCCCAGGCCGTCCTGCACGAGTAGGACGGCCTGGGAATGCCGTCCTACGGCTCGACCATCTCATACATGCCGTGCTTGTCCCGGCGGAGCTTGCCCTGCTTGACCAGCGCGTCCCACACCTCGGCCGAGAATTCGTCCGGCGGCCGGATGGCCACGACGTTCCGACGGCAGGCCGGTGGTCGTCGGCCGGCGGGTCATTTTCGATTCCTGATCGAGCCGGGTCAGCTTGAGCCGTTTCTTGAACGCTTTCATGGCGGCCTTCAACTGGTCCTTGGTCGGCCCGGTCGGCGGTGTCGCGTCAGACATGATTCTCTCCCTCGCGCGGGCGGATGTGCTGCGATTGTAATCGGCCGCCAAGCGTCGCCAAGAGAAAAATGGCGCCGCCGGCTGGTTACGGATCATCCGCCAGAGGAATCGGCGCATTGTCCTGGGCAATTATTTCGCGTTGCCGCGCTTCGACTCGCTCCAGCCAGCGGCGGATGGCGGCGTCGGTGAGCGGGAGCACTTTAGTCCGCTCAAGCTTGTTGATGCGCTGCTCGGCCCAGTCGAGAAAGTTTTGGCAGAATAACCAGGTACACGCGAAGTACACGCCGAGCATCACAAACGGCACGACAATCTGACCCACAGCCACGGTATTGTTCCGATCCGCCCCCGCCTCCAGGTTTTCGATCAACGCCAGGCACCCACAGCCGCAAAACACGAGGGCGCCGGCGATCACGGTGGCCAGCAGGGGAAAGATCTGCGAAACGGCGTAGGTGGCGACGAGCGTTACGATCAGGCTGCGCCAGCTGCTGTGGAGATAGGCCGAACAGCACACGCCGACCGCGGCCACCGCGAGGATCGTGGTACCCACCGCGCAGAGCGCGCCGATGCTGCACAGGCCCGCTTGCCAGCCGAGCAGCCAGGCCAGCGGAATGGTGGTCGCGCCGTAGCAAGCCAGATACGGGTAGAGCGCCTGCAAGATGCCCCACCATTTGCCACGCACAATTTGGCGCGTCGGCATCGGTGTCAGCAGCACGCCATCCCACGTGCCGCGCTCGCGTTCCTCGGTGATGCTGCCCGAGGCGCGGATCGCGACGACCAGCGTAAGAAACGCCATCGCCAATAACGCGTGGGTGATGACCACCTTCATCGATGCTCCCGCGTCCAGGCGGTGCAGTTCATCCAGCACGCCCGGCAAGCCGCCCTCCCGAAACGCGGCCGGCACGCCCGCCGGCAGACTCTCCGTTACCATCCAGGTCAGTCCGCCCACGCTTGCGAGCGCCATGGCGACCAGGCCCGCCCACCGGGGCAGCGCTCGCATCCAGGCCAGGGGCGCAATCCCCTGCACACAGCGTTCGCGCCACGCCACCGGGTTGCCGCGAACTCGCCGCCGCGACGCTTGCCACCAACGCCGACGCGTGCGCGTCGTCGTGCCAAGCTGTTTCAGATACGCGCGCCGCAAGCGCCATGCGGCGAGCATCAGGCACACGGCGCCGGGGACAAGCCATCCCAGGGCGAAGCGCAGTAGCCGTGGCCCGCGCTGCGCTGGATTGTACAACGCGACGGCCCGCCAGGGGTCGAGATTGTGCAGCAGCGAGGTCCACGGGAAATACGTGAGCACGAAGCCGGCGAGCAGTACCAGGTAGGTGACCAGCACCGCATCGCGCGTCTGCCGGCACCAGACCGATGCGAGCATCGCTATCGCCGCCAGGGACACGATCAGGATGAGCGAGACGGCGAGCAGCGCCGGCGCGAACCACCGATCGAAGTCGCCGAGCGTGCCGAAGAACGTCGCCAGCGGCAGGCCGACCAGCGCCACGACGATGATCTGGTACGCCCGGCCTAGCAGCTTGCCAACCACAATCTCCATCGGCCGCAGGTGGGCGGTCAGCAGCAGGGCGAGGGTGCCGCGCGTCTTCTCGTCGGTGATCGCCCCGGCCGTCAGGGCCGGCGTCAGCATGAAGAGCATGGCGAAGTGCAGTGTCAGGAAGCTCGCGAAGAAGGAGGCATACGTTGCGTGCTGGTTCAGGTCCGCGATCGACAGCACCTGGGTGAGCAGCAGCGCCGCATAGACCCAGCGCAGGAAGTAGGCCCGCTGCCGGCGGCCGGCGAGCAGCATCTCCTGGTGGAAAACGGCGCTGAACATGATCGGTCAATTCCGCGTTGGGTCGGCGGCTTCCTGCTCTTCGTGCGCCAGCTCGTCCGCAAGCTGGTTGAGCTTCAGCACGAGCTTCTGACGGTTCTGCTCGGCGCGAGACCCGGCGCGCTCCAGCTTTTCGACGCGTCCCTCCGCCCATGTCAACAGCGCCCACGAGAGCGGCAGGACGATCGCGGCATTGACCGCGAGCATCGCGCCCGCGCCGGCGAGTCCCGCGATGAAGATCTCCGCATCCGGCATGATCTCCTGAAAGAGCGGCTTGAGCACCATCATGAACACGCTGAGGATGCAGAAAACCATGAAGGCCGCCGGCCCGAGCAACATCATCGCCAGGATCAGGTAGCCATAACATGCCGCCGCGGTTGCCAGCAGGCTGCGCCAGCTGCTGCTTAGATGCGCGGACCAATACAGGCCGACCGCGGCGATGTACGGCGCGGCCAGCAGCATCGCGCCGACCGCGGATGTACACACGACGAACGCTTCAGCGCCGACCAGGAACGCCAGCGGCAGCGTCGGCAAGGCGTAAGCAAGCACGTACGGCAAGCACGCCAGCTCCAGGCCCCAGAACTTGCCGCGCACGATTTCCCGCGTGGTCAGCGGGGTCAACAGCAGCGCATCCCAGGCACTGCGCTCGCGTTCGTCGGTGATGGCGCCGGAGGCGCGCACGATGAGAAGCAGCGTCACCACGAACAGCGCGATCCCCGCGTGGACGCCGGCCACGGTCCAGCCGTCGACGCCGTTGAGCCGCAGCGCCAGGTGCAGCCCGCCGAGCCCTTCCTGCTGGAAGGCCGCGATCGGATCGACGCGCCCGGACACCTGGAGCACCACCATGCCGAGCAAGCTGGCGGCGCTGACGAACGCGCAGACGGTCACCGCGAGCCAGAGCGGGATGGCACGGAGGCGGGCCAGGGGCGCGATGCCGTGCAGCCAGCGCTCGCGCCACAGGACCGGGTTGCCGTCCTCGCGCATCGGCCGCAACCGCCAGCGGCCCCAGCCGACGCGCGTGCCCTGGCGAATCCGAGCGTAAGCCGGCCGCAGTCGCCAGCAGGCCAGTGCCAGGCACGCCGACGCGGGCGCCAGCCAGGCGAGCGCGAATCGTACCAGCCGCAGCGCCAGGGGTTCGTCATCTTCGCGGTCGATCGCCCGCCACGGCAAGAACAGGTTTGCCGGCCCGTCCCACCCGGCGGCGCTGGAGGCCCATACCGCGCAAGAGCCGGCGAGCAGCACAAGGTAGGCGGCCAGGACTGCATCGCGTGTGCGGTGGCACCACACCGATGCCAGCATGCTCAGCGCCGTGGTGGACACGATCACCACCGCCGACGCGACGTACAGCGCCGCAACGTTGGCGAGCGGCAAATCGACGATCACGCCGAAGAAGCAAACCAGCGGCAGCGCCACGAGGCTCAGCACCAGGAGCTGGCAGGCGCGGGCGAGCAGCTTGCCGAGCACGATCTCGGCCGGGTGCAGGCAGGTGGTGAGCAGGTAATCGAGGGTGCCGCGCAGCTTTTCGTCCGTGACGGCACCGGCGGTCAGGGCCGGCGTCAGGATCAGCAGCAGGATGAAGTGCTGAGCGGCGAAGGTGTGGTTGAAGAAGTGGACGTACAGGCCGAGTGCGGAGCTGCCCGGCTGCTCGAGCTCCCACCAGATGCTGAACAGGACGCGTGGACCGAGCTCGATGAGCAGGAAGCCGGCGTAGACCCAGCGCAGGAAATAGGCGCGTTGCCGGCGGCCGGCGACCAGCATCTCCTGAAGGAAGATCGCGCCGAACACGGGCGGCACCCCACGCCGCGGGATGAGCGCAGCGAATCCCGCGGGTTAGCGCATCGACCCGCGGGAATCGCTGCGCTCATCCCGCGGCTCGCACCTGCTGCATGGTCCTGCTGTCTTCTTTATGCCGCGATCGGAAAATGGCGTAATCGGAGACGGAAAGCACCCCGGTGCGCTCGCACTGGTCGATGCGCCGCGCAGCCCATCGCAGAAAGATCTGCGCCAGCAGCCAGGCGAGCGCCACACCGACGCCGGCGGCGAGCAATAGCACCTGCATGCGGAGTTCCGTGCCCCAGCTGGGCCATCCCATGAACAAACACTGCCAGGATAGAGTCCTGCTCAGATGCACAAAGCCGGCGGGGCCAATCTCCACCATAAGGGCGAGCGCCAAGCTGATAGGCACCACCAGAAACTGCCAGCCCAGATAGCCGGCGGCGAGCGTTGCCAGCAAGCTCCGCCAGCTGCTGCGCAGGCGGGCGGACCAGTAGATTCCCGTCGCCGCGACAAAAACAACGCCCGCGACCAGGGCAACGGTCATGCCGATGCCCACCAGTCCCGCTTCCGCGCGAATCAGCGAGGCCAGCGGGATCGTACACACCGCGTAGACCGTAACGTAGGGAAGCGCCGCGGTTACGATGGCCCTGAACTTCGCGTCCACGATGCGCCGCGTCGGCATCGGCGTCAGCAACAGGCCATCCCAGGTGCCGTGCTCGCGTTCCTCGGTAATACTGGCTGAGGCGCGGATGGCCACCAACAATGACACTACTGCCAGCGTGCCGATGCCATGATACGCGACGAAACGGCAGAGAGGCCCGCGACCGATGCCGTTAGCGGCGCCCAGCACCGCGGTGACGCCCCCGTCCTGCCACAATGTGAATAGCTCAGTCGGCCCCGGCGTGCGCTGGCCCATCAAGAGCAACAGCGCCGCTAGGCATGCCAGCACGAACGCCGTCAGACCCAGCCAGCGCGGCCCGTTGCGCATCCACGCCAACGGTGCGATTCCCTGCACGTGTCGCTCGCGCCACCGCACGGGATTGCCGCCCAATGGCGGACGACGGGCCTGCCACCAGGGACGGCGCACCCGGCCGTTCGTGCCGAGTTGAGTCATGTACGCGCCGCGCAACGCAGCGTGGCCAGCAGCAAGCAACCGGCGGCCGGGAGCAGCCACGCCGCCGCAAACCGCGCGAGCCGCACGTCACGCTGGGCCGGGTCATCCAGGGCCACGGCACGCCCGGGATGCAGATCATTCGCCAACGGCGCCCACGGGCAACCGGCGGAGAACATTACGACGATGGCGCCGGCCAGCACCACCAGGTAAGTGGCCAGCATGGCATCTCGCGTCTGTCGGCACCAGACCGATGCGAGCAGCCCCACGGCCGCCAGGGTAACCGTCAGGACGGTAGACACCACGAGAAACGCCGGCACAAATCCGGAATCGAAATCCCCAAGAGTGCCGAAGAATACGACCAGCGGCAGACCGGTCCACGTCACCAGGGCAATCTGGAAGGTACGCGCCAGCAGCTTGCCGAGCACGATGTCCATTGGCCGCAGGCGTGACGTTAGCAACGCGGTCAGCGTGCCGCGCGTCTTCTCCTCGGTGATCGCCGCCGCGGTCAGGGCCGGCGTCAGCATCAAGATGAACGCAAAGTGCAGCGGCAGGAAGCTCGCAAACAATTTGGCAGCGAACACGCCGAAGGCGGCCTGGTGGGTGTCGCGGATGAGGATGCCTTTCAGCGCGGTCACGAGTTGCGCCAGCAACAGCGCCGCGTAAATCCAGCGCAGGAAGTAGCTGCGCGCTCGACGGCCGGCGACTCGCATTTCCTGTCGGAACATGGCGCCGAACACAGGAGCCTCCCAATCCGTGGGATGAGCACAGCGAATCCGGGGGAGCGTCTGATGGTTCACGCCGCCCGTGCCGCGGTCGCTGGTTTTCCCAGCACCGCCTGGTAAACGCGATACGTGTCGCGCGCACAGCGCTCCCACGTATACGGCCGGGCCACGTCGGGACTGCCGCGGCGCAGCCGGTCGCACCAGTCGTCGTCGGCGATGACGCGCGCCATCGCGTCGCGCCAGCCGGCCAAATCCATCGGGTCGACCAGATGGGCCCGCTGGCCGGCAGTCTCGACCACCGCGCCGGCGGTCGACGCGATCACCGCGCCGCCGCACGCCAGCATTTCGAGGGGCGGCAAGCCAAAACCTTCGTAGTGCGACGGGAACACCAGCGCCCGCGCCCCATTGTACAGCGCCGGCAGGTCGGCCTCGACCACGTATCCCAGGTGCCGCACGCCGCGGTGCCGTGCCACGCCGTGATAATGCTCGGCCAATGCCGCCGCGTTCCAACCCCAACCGCCGACCAGCAGCAGCGGACAGCGATCCCGCAGGGCGGCCGGCAAATCGCCGTACGCTTGCAGAAGTAACAAGAGATTCTTACGCGGTTCCAGGGTGCCGACGTGCAGCAGATAGGACGCCGGCAACCCCAGCCGCTGCAGCACCGACCGGACCGCAGCCATGTCCAGCGGCCGCAGCCCGGGGCGGATGCCGTTGTAGATGCAGGTGACGCGGTCGGCCGGCACGCCGAAGGTGGCGATCAGCTCGCAGCGCGTGAATTCCGAGACGGCCACCAGATGAGCGCAGCGCCGAAGCCCCGCCGCGAAATGCTGTTCGTAATAGGCGATGCGGTCAAGCGGATGCCACTCGGGATGCAGCAGGACCGACAGATCGTGTACGGTCGCGATGGTTGTCCGATTACATGGCAGCGGGATGTAGTTCGGCTCGTGATACAGGTCGAAGGCTCGGCCCCACCACGCGGTGCGGAAATGCCACGCCGCCCAGCCGCGCGCCAGCGTGTGTATCCACGGCCGTCCGGAGCTCTGGGTGACCGCGCGGCGCTTCAGCCGGCGCAGGGCCTTGCCGATTGTGTCAAAGGCTTGCATGCCCGCCGCGACCCAGGGGCCGGGAAACGTCAGGAACTCGTCGGCGGGCTGCTCGGCGCGGAGGCAGCGCAGCAATTCGGTGACGTGATGGCCGATGCCGGTCTTCTGCCGGATCGCGGTCAGATTGTTCACGACGACCCGCATGCCAGCTCCTGCCTCGCCGCCGTGGCCGTTACGTTTAGCGCTCGCTCACTGTGGGCGAGCGCTAAACGTAAACAGGATTACGGCAACAAACACACCAGCCCCGCGAGTGCTGGTTCCGGCTGTAACCGCATCGGCGGCATGCGCGGGCATGATCCACGCATCGCCCGCCATGACAAACTCGCCGTTGGCGAGCCGGCCCTGCCCTTCGGTGACGATCAGCGCCTGCAAGACGCCGATGCCGCCCACGGGGAACGCCGATTCGCGCCGCCAATGATCGACCGCAAAATGCGCGCATCGCACCAGGGCGGTCTGCCATTCGCGCTCACGGCCGTGGGTCGGCCATGCCGGCACAGGGTCGCACGGCCCCTGCGTCCAGTCGATGCTGGCGAGCGCTTGCTCGATGTGCAGCGTGCGCGGTTGGCCGGCGGCGTCCTTGCGGTCCCAGTCGTAAAGCCGAAAGGTCGCGTCGCTCGTCTGTTGAATCTCCGCCAGCAGCACGCCACCGCCGACCGCATGGACGGTGCCGGCTGGCAGGTACAACACGTCGCCGGGCCGCGGCACGAATCGGTGCAGGCAGTCCGCGACCGCCGTGCCTTGCCGCAGGGCGTCGCGCAGCTCGGCCGGGCCGATGCCGGGACGCAGGCCGGCGTACACGAGACTGCCCGGCTCGGCGTCGAGCACGCACCATGCCTCGCTCTTCGCCCCCTCGCCGGGCAGCAATTCGCGAACCTTCACGTCATCCGGATGCACCTGCACGGACAGCCAATCGTGCACGTCGAGCAGCTTGATCAGCCACGGAAAGCGTTCGAACCGCGCCGCGGCCGGGCCGAGCAATTCCTCGCGATGCCGCTCCATGAGCTGCCGCAGCGTATGGCCGTAGAGGTTGGCGGTGGCGAGGACGCTTGCGTGGCTCGGATGATCGGTGACCTCCCACGATTCGCCGCACGGCAGCCCCGGCGGCAGGTTCTTGCCGAGGAACCGCGCGAGACGCCGGCCGCCCCATGCCGTTGGGCGAAAGAACGGCTGGAACCGCAACGGCTGGTCGAGGCGCGTCATCACAGCGCTCCGGCGTAGCATCCTTCCTGGGAAGCATCCGGACGGGACGCCGAGCGTCCGGACGTGCGATCCCACGCGGAGCGTGGCATCGAGGCATCCTGCAGCAGTGCCAGGTCGCTATCCACCATCATCCGCACCAGCTGCTCGAACGACACTGCTGGCTCCCACTGCAGGACTCGGCGCGCCTTCGACGGATCCGCCAGCAGCGTCTCGACCTCGGCGGGGCGGTAGAGACGCTCGTCGATCACCACGTGGTCGCGCCAGTCCAGGTCGACGCGGCTGAAGGCGATCTCGACGAATTCCTCGACCGTGTGGTTTTCGCCGCTGCCGATGACGAAGTCGTCGGGCCGATCCTGCTGCAGGATTCGCCACATCGCCTCGACATAATCGCCGGCATAGCCCCAATCGCGGCGGGCGGCCAGGTTGCCCAGCCGCAGCTCGCGCTCCAGACCCATCTTGATGGCCGCGACCGTCCGCGTGATCTTGCGCGTCACGAACTCCGGCCCGCGCCGCGGCCCCTCATGATTGAACAGAATACCGCACGCGGCGAACAGCCCATAACTCTCGCGATAATTCCCAACCAGGTAATGTGCGTAGACCTTCGACACGCCATAGGGGCTGCGGATGGAACGGCGTCGTCTCGCGCTGCGGCGTCTCGCGGACCAGGCCGAACATCTCGCTGGTCGACGCCTGGTAGAAGCGGGCGGTCGGGCAATAACGCCGCATGGCCTCGAGCAGCCGCAGCACGCCCAGGGCGTTGACCTCGGTGGTCACGGCCGGCTGTCCCCAGCTGGCGCCGACGAACGACATGGCGGCGAGGTTGTAGATTTCGTCCGGGCGAATCTCGTCGAGGGCGCGGTCGAGCGACGGGGCGTCGCAGAGGTCGCCGTCGATCAGCTCGATGCGATCGCGCAAGCCCTCGAGACGCGGATAATGTGCCGTGCTGTGCCGGCGCACCAGGCCGTAAACCCGGTAGCCCTTGTCGAGCAGGAGTTCCGCCAGGTGCGAGCCGTCCTGACCGGTGATGCCTGTAATGATGGCCGTGCGCATGTCATTGCCCTCCACATCCATGTTGGAAGATTCTCGCCGGCGCCGGTTGTAGCAACGCCTTCGCGTGGCCGAAGTCCTGGCCGACGCGCCGGCCGGTTGGCTTTTCCCGATGCCGGGATAAACTTGCGCAACGGCCGGCCCGGTCCGCGAGCCGCGCGGATTATGGCACAGCGCGGCCGGAATGGGCTAGACCAAAAGCCGTTCCTAGCCCATGTTTAACAAGTGTCGGGGTAGTTTTTGACGTAAGTCCTTAATTTTCAACGCGCGGAGGTCCAGTTTTCAGAAAACCGTAGTGACAATCATTACAAACATTTTAGCTGTTTTGTCCGCATTTCATCGAATATCCGGTTGACGGACCGGTGGATTTGTTGATGATAACATCATGTTCATCCGCTCCGTCAAAGTTCCGTCCTCCAACGGCACCGTCCACGAGTATGTCCGCATCGTCGGCTCGGTGCGCGAGAACGGCAAGGTCAAGCAAAAGGTCATCGCCAACCTCGGGCGACGCGACACCCTCGAAGCCGTCCTGCCGCTGCTCAATCGCTTTCTCACCGGCGAGGAAGGGCCGCAGGCCCTGGCCCAGCAACTCGGCGCCGAGGGACCCATCGAAATCCTCGACGCCAGTACCTGGGGACCGATGCTCGTCGCGCGCCACTTCTTCGACCAACTGGGCCTCTGGCAATGGCTCGATGCTGGTCGGCGTTGGCCCAAGTTGCGGCCGAGCGAAGACCCCGCCGACGACTGGGTCAGCCGCGTCCTGGTGCTGATCACCAACCGCCTGGTGCGGCCGGCCAGCGAGCACGGTTTGGCCGCGTGGCTGGAGACCGATTACGTGTGCGACCGGCATGGTCGCCGGTACGTACCCTGTTGGAAGCAGCAAGGCCGCGTCCAGGTCGACTTGGGGCAACTGCAGCGTTGGTATCGCACGCTGGATCATCTGGGGTTGAACAAGGACGCCGTGGAAGTGGCGCTCTATGAGCGGCTGCGGACGTTGTTCGAGTTCGACGCGGACCTGGTGATGTACGACCTGACCAGTACGTATTTTGAAGGCCATGGTCCGCCGACGCTGGCCAAGCACGGTTACAGTCGCGACGGCAAGCCGCGGAACGTGCAGGTGGTGGTGGGCGTGGTGATGGTGGCGGGTTGGCCGATCGCACATCACGTGTGGGCGGGCAACACGCGTGACAGCACGACGGTCAAGGAAGTCATCCAAGACCTGGCCCGGCGTTTTCGCCTTCGGCGTATCGTCTTTGTCGGTGATCGCGGCATGGTGACCGAGAGCAATCTGGCCATGCTGCAGGCGGCGGCGGAACATGGCTACTTGGTGGGCATGACGCGTCGCCGCAATCCGGAGGCGGAGGCGTTGATTGATCGCGTGGACGAAACGAAGTGGGTCGACTGCCCCAATGGGATCACCGCGCGGGCGAAACCAAATCCACCCCGGACACGAGTGCAAGAGGTCGCCTGCGACCGTGCCGGCGTGCGAGTGTTTGTGGTCGATAGCGACGAGCGTCGGGCCTATGAAGAGCGGCAACGTAGCAAAGCGATGGAGCGGGTGCGTGCGGCCTTGGCGAAGGTGCAGGCGCGCGTGGCCAAGGGCCAGTTGAAGCAGCCGGCCAAGATCGGCGCGGCGGCCGAGCGGGCGTTGCAAAAGGGTGCAGCTGAAACGCCAACACGGTTTTCTCACGCTGCCACCGTCAGCTTCATCGGTTGATTGGTCAATACCTTGCGGCGTTGTCCCTTCTTCAGGCGAGCGCGATTTTGCCGTTCAAACCAGTTCACAAACTTTTGCCAGTCGCCGTTCAGTTCGATGCAGCGCAGGTGGAGTAACGCCTCTGCCTTGGCGCGGGTCCACCGCATACCGGCACAGTCGAAACGCTCGCCGACCAGGTAACGCACCGCACCTTCCACCTGGCCGGTGGCGATCACCAAGTCTTGCGCCATCCACACGCCGTATTGCAGCATCGATAGGCGTGGCTCTAGGTAACCAATCTCGCTCCGCAAGGCTTCGCGGCGACTCTTCGTTCCAGGTCCACGGTTCGCTGTGTCGCGCAACAGCTCCTGCAAACGCTGCACCAAGGTCCGCGCCCGCCCTGCGTACAGCAGCGCCTTCAGCTTTTCCACCCAGGCCTTCAGGGCGTCGGTGCCTTCCTTGTGATAGTGACGCCCCAGCCGCCATAGCCTCTCCACGACGTGACAGACATCCAGCGTGAAGATGGCCTGGGGGAATAACGCCTCGAAGTGCTTCTTCAGGCTCTTCGCCCCGTCGAGGACGATCTGCACCCGCTTGGTCGTCTCCGGTCCGAAGCCACGCTTGGTCGCTTCCGCACGCGCCCACAATGCCGCCGCCTTGCGACCCGCAAAGGTGGCATACAGTTTCTTGTTCAGCGGCCCGTGCAGCAAGCCGTCCGCGCCACGCTTCAGCGTGTACATCACTACCACGCTGACTTCCTTGCCATTCTTGCTCTTGTCGCCTTTTTTCCGTCGTTTCTTGCTGCCACGCGCTGCCCGTTTGGCTCGGCCCCGGTGACGTTGGCAGCCGCAAGTGCAACCCGACCCATGGCGCGGCTTCCGCTTGCCGCGACGCTTCGCCAACTCCGTTTCGGTGGCGATGGGCGGACACTTGCCATCGACTTCGATCACCAGAACCTCGCCATCGTCGGACGGCGCGGGCAATTGCTTCATGAACGGCGCCGCCTCGCGTCCCATGCCGAGCACCACTTGCTCGATGGTCTCGGGGGCCGGCGCCCAGTTCAGCACCGCCTTGCACACCATTTGCGTCGCTTTGAAACTCATGCGCGTCGCCAGGCGTGCGACCCATTGCCTCACCCACGGCGACAACCGATCGCGGGTCAGTCCCAGGACCACGTCGAGCGGAAACAAGCCGCTGCCGCCGGCCCGCGACATCAGATACTGCCGGCCATAGGTGACTTCGCCGTAGAAGGTCTTCAACGTCCGCTCGGCATAGGCGTTGCCGGGCCGGTACTTGTCGTTGGCCAGGAACGGCTGCACATCCAAGCGTTGATGCCGTGCGGTGAGGAACACGCGCAGCAGACAGCAGCCCAGGACGGCGATGCGGACGAGCAGTTCTTTCTCGAAGGCCGCGAATGGCAGCTCGCTGGTTTGGCAGAACTGCAACAGTTCGTCGAGGATCGCCTGGGCCTGCAGCCGCAAAGTCTCGACGGTCACTGGACGCACGGGAGTGCATGGCTTAGATTGTCTCTTCATGGAGCAGACTCCGTACCGCTTTGTTCAATAACGGTAAGGATATGCTCCATGTCCTTTTTCAGCTGCGCCTCACCTGAATATTCGCGAAAAACGGGGCGATTCGGCCGAAAAACCTAGGGAAAACGCTTGTAGAACCGCCAGTTGCACCCGTTGCAAAAGAACCACGGCTATCGTTACTACATGTGGGAGTTCAAAGAGGGACAATTGGAGATCGCGGAGCACCCAGTGAATTTACCTCGGGAAAAGAAGTATGAAGGGCGCTACCTCATCCAGACCGATCAGACGGCGATGACGCCCGCGGAGGCGGTGGCGCACTACAAGGACTTAAGCGAGGTGGAACGGGGCTTTCGTTCGCTCAAGGATCCGCTGGGCATGCGGCCGATCTGGCATCACACGGCGCGGCGGGTGAAGGCACACATTTTTGTGGCGGCGTTGGCGTTCTTGATCGAGCGGATGCTGGAGCGCGCCTTGAAAGATGCTGGCCTGTCGCTCTCGGCGCAGTCGGCCTTGGAAGCATTGCAGACGATTCGCTACGTGCAATTCCGCGTTGCGGAAGAGCTCCGTAGCGGCACGACACCGGGTTCGTCCCGCGCCCGCCAGGTACTCAACGCCATCGGTCTGGCCGACCATCGGCCGCCGGCGCCGCCCGCGGGCGATGAAACGACAATGTAGTGACTAATCCAAAAATCAGCCCTTACGCAGCAAGGACTTACGGCGACACTTGTTAAACATGGGCTAGTGCCCCGCTTTAGCGGGTCGAAGCACCGGACCCGCTAAAGCGGGTCACTACGAACGGCCCTGACCGAATTTCCCCAACTTCGCGCAAGTTGCGATACCGAGGGCGTTCGGGAGTATAGCGGAAGGTGTTGTTCGTAGTGCCCCGCTTTAGCGGGTCGAGCCACCGGACCCGCTAAAGCCGGTCACTACAAACGACGCGATCCAGCTGGTCGGTTTGCGCCGCGGGAAGCGTTTGTGCAGCTGGGCCGTCCAATCCAAAGGGTGTGTCGGCAAGGATTTTGGTGAAATACACTGGCGTCGAGGCCGGGTCGGCTTTTACAATAGATTGTTGCAGGCTCACGCTGAGATGATCCGAGGCACGGGCTCTCAGGTTTCCAGACAGGGGATCCGCAGATGACCAAGGCACGGAGACTCACCACGCTGCTGGCACTCGTCGCCGCAGCGGCCATCGTGTCGTCGTACACGCTGGGGCAATCCAGCAGCAAGAAGGGGGCCGCCGGCTCCACCGTCACGCCGCAACTCACCAGTACACCCGCGTCGGCCCCTGCCAAGGCCGACGTGATTTTGGTCCCCGATCGCTTCACCGCGGGGGGCGTCCTCAGTTATCAGCCGGTCCACGGCGACACGCTGTTCGCGCTGCAGCTCAAGCCGCAGCTGCCCCAGGCCACGCGCCGGCCGCGCGACTATGTGATCCTGATCTCCACTTCCGCCGCGATGGCCGGTCCCGGTTGGATCGCCGCCCATCAGCTTGCCGAAGGGATCGCCAACGACGCCGAGGAACGCGACCAGCTCGCCATCCTGCTCGTCGGCGACAAGGAAACCCGCGACTTTACCCACGGCTTCCTCGCGCCCAAGGACGATCAACACAAGAAGCAACTCGCCAAATACATGAAGGTGCTCAAGGAAAAGGAATATGCCAGCGGCGCCGACAACCTCAAGAAGGGGCTGAACGAGGCGATTGCCGCCTTCGCGAGCAAGGCGGGCCGGCAGCGGGTGCTCGTGTACATGGGCAACGGCCAAAGCGTGCTCGACCCGATCTCCGCCAATGACCGCCAGGCCCTCGCCGACAAGATGATTGCCAAGCAGGTCGCGTGCTTCACCGTGCCGCTCGGCCGCGGCCTGAGCCACGACATACTACACGGCCTGCCGACCAGCACCGGCGGCGTCGTCCTGCGCACCGCGGTCGAGGAAGAGAAGCTGGACGAGGCGCTCAAGCGCTTCGAGCAAGCATTTGCGGGCACGATCCTCTACGCGTCCAAGCTACAGCTGCCGGCCGAGGTCATCGCGACCGAGGTTTATCCCGCGGTGCTGCCGCCGTTGCGGGCCGATGCCGGCACGCTGGTGGTCGGCAAGATGAAGCCGGCGTCGAACTTCACCTACACCGTCACCGGCACCATCGCCGGCCGTGACGACGACGTTAAGATCACCGTGGCGGACAAGCTGCAGCCGGGCGACCTGGAGAATTTTTTCCTCGTCGGCCTAGTTCAGCAGTGGCGCCGGGCGAAAGATCGGCCGGCCACGTTGCGGTCCGATCGCGCACTGACGCTCAGCTACGAGAACGCCCGGCTCAAGTACAAGGATATGTTGCTCAGCGCCCAGGTCGCGATCGAGAGAAACCAGTTCGACGCGGCCGACCGGATCTACCACGACATCCAGAATCTCGCGCCGGACGATTCTGAAGCCATCGCGGGCATCAAGATCCTCGACAAGCTCAAGAAGGGCACGCTGACCACGGACATGCTCAAGAGTGCGATCGAGAAGGGCGGCCACAAGGGTGATCGCGTGGGCACCGATAAGGGCACCGGCAAGGTTAGCTGGGGCAAGGGCGACCTGGTCATGGTGGCCCAGCTCGACGAAAAGGACAAGAAGGGGGCCGACAAGGGGCCCGGCGGCGTGGGTGAACCTGGCGGCGGCGCGGGGGGGCCGGCCCGGAAGCCGATCTGCTGCAGGCCCATCGCGACCAGATGCTCGTCGAGGAGCAGAAGATGACGCAGGCGGTCGAGGGGGCCATGCAAATGGCGCGCAAGGATCTCAACACCGACCCCGACGGCGTGCTGGAAGTGCTGCGCGGCCTGTATGCCCGCGTCAAGGACCATCCCAACCTCGGCGAGAAGACGCGTGAAAACCTGCTGAGCCGGCTCAACAGCAAGCTGCGCGAGACGGCCGGCCAGGCCCGCGAGATCAAGCTGCGCAAGGAATTCCAGCAGGCCGATCTCGCCGTCATCAAGGCGAACCTGGAGAAGCAGGCGCAGCGGCAGTCGTTCGAGGAGCGGCTCGAGGCGCAGTTCCGCGCCTTCCGCTCGCTGATGAACGAGGCGCGCTTCGAGACGGTGGCGATGCAGGAAATGCTCAAGGGCATGGTCGATATTCAGCGCGAGGCCAAGATCAAGGGCAACCCGGTGCCGCTGACGGCCCAGGCGAACTACAACCTCACGCAGGCCTCGTACATGATCAATCAACTCGACGACCTGCGCCGCAAACGCCAGGAAGGCTTCCTGGCGGTGATGCTGTCGATCGAGAAGTCGCACGTCCCGTTCCCCGATGAGCCGGGCATTTTCTTCCCGCCGTTGGCCACGTGGAAGGCGATCGAGAAGCTGCGCAAGGACAAGTACGAGGTCAGCAGCCTGCCCAACGACGACAAGGGGCGCGAGGAGGCCAAGGGGATCCAGCGGTTGCTCGACGAAGTGATCGAGACCAAAGACTTCCAGGATCCGATGCCCCTCAAGGCGGCGCTGCAGCTCTTCTACGAGAAGTTCTCGGCCAAGGGCAAGGACTTGCCGATCCTGGTCGATATCAACGCGTTCAAGGACGAGAACCCGGACAACGCCAACGGTCCCTACGACGACGAGGTGCGGCTGCCCCCGGTGCCCAAGACGATGACCATGGGCACGGCGCTGCGGCTGATCCTGTCGCAGGTCAAGACCAACAATGCGACGTACCTGATTCGCCGTAACTTCATCGAGGTCACGACCAACGACCGCATGGTCGCGGACAAGGTGCTGCGGGTGTACCCGGTGGGCGATCTGGTCCTGCCGATCACCCAGCCGACCAAGGTGGGCGGTGCCGGTGGCGCGGCCGGCGGCGGCGGCATCGGCGGCATCGGCGGCGGCGCCGGAGGCTTTGCTGGCGCCGGCGGCATGATGGGCATGGCCGGCATGGGCGGCATCGGCGGCATGGCCGGCATGGGTGGCATGGCCGGCATGGCCGGCATGGGCGGGATGGCCGGCATGGCTGGCATGGGCGGCATGGCTGGTTTCGGCGGCGGCATGGCCGGCATGGGCGGCGGCATGGCCGGTTTCGGCGGCGGCATGGCCGGCATGGGCGGCGGCATGGCCGGTTTCGGCGGCGGCATGGCCGGTTTCGGCGGCGGCATGGCCGGCATGGGCGGCGGCATGGCCGGCATGGGCGGCGGCTTCGGCGGCGGCCAACAGGGCAACTTCGGCCAGTTCAACGGCGGCTCGTTCCAGAGCGGCTTCAACGGCCAGCTCGGCGCCCTCGGCGCCACCCAGGCCTTCAACCTCATCCTCACCATCACCCGCGTCGTCGCCCCCGGCACCTGGTGGTACGCTCAGCAGCAGAACCCCTTCCAGATGATGTTCGTCGGCATGGGCATGGGCGGCGGTGGCTTCATGGGCATGGGCGGCGGCTTCATGGGCTTCGGCGGCTTCATGGGCATGGGCGGCTTCATGGGCATGGGCGGCATGGGTATGGGCATGGGCGGCTTCATGGGCATGGGCGGCTTCATGGGCATGATGGGCGCCGGCCCGCCACCCCCGCCCCTTGCTGAAGGCGGTCCGGCCGACTTCACCACTGCCAACACCATCGAGTTCTTCCCGCCCGCGCTGGCGCTGATCATTCGCGCCCCGACCCGCGTCCACTACAGCCCGTTCGGCGGCATCATCGGCGGCAAGAGCAAGAAAATGGAGGCGGCCGCCTGGGCGGAGCAAGTGGGCAAGGACCTCATCGCTCGCGGCCCCGACCCCAAGGGCAAGCTTAAGGTCGGCGACGTCAAGGGCGGCGACGTCATCGCCGCCAAGGACACCAAGAAAATCGAGGAACTCGACGCCACCAAGATCTGGGAAGACGCCCTGAATGCGGGCGACGGCGTCGAGCCCGGCATGGTCGTCGCGACTGCGGACTTCCTGTTCCAGTACGGCCATCTCCGTCACGCGGCGGAGTTCCTCAAGGCCAACCTGCGCCACGGCATCGTGGTCAGGCCCTGGGTCTATGAGGCGCTTGCGATCTCGCTCGAAGCCTCCGGCGGCGACGCCGACGAAATCCGCCGTGCCCGCCTCTCGGCGGTAGCGCTCGATCCCAACGACGCGCAGGGCTTCCTGCGGGCGGCCCAGACGCTGGCGGACAACAAGGAATACGACAAGGCGCTGTCGTTCTGCCGGCAGGCGGCCCAGCTCGAGCCGAACCTGGCCGTCACCTACAAGGACGCGCTGGTGTACGCCGACCTCGGCAAGGACAGCAAGTCGATGGCCTGGGCGGTCGGCAAGATCATGGCCCAGGATTGGCCGGCCGACAACATCACCCTGCACGATCAGGCGATGCTGCGCGTCGGCACGCTGACCGACACCTTGAAAAAGGAGCAGCGTGTGGAGGAGGCCGCCACGATCCAGAGCGTCTTGCAGAAGTTCAAGCAGCGCGACCTGATCATCCGGGTGAGCTGGGAGAACAAGAGCAACAACGAGCTGGCCGAGATCGCGATGACGGTCAAGGAGCCGACCGGCACCACCTGCTCGGACAATCAAAAGCAGACGGCGGGCGGCGGCACGCTGATCGGCGCCAACTTCTTCGAGAAGAACAAGGGCAGCCAGTTCAGCCCGCTGGCGTTCTCGATCAACTACACTGCCGGCGAGGCGTTCAGTGGCGATTACGAGATCAATGTGCAACGACTGTGGGGCCAGCCCCTGGGCAACCGGGCCCGGCTGGAGATCATCCAGCACCTCGGCACGCCCAAGGAGCTGCGCCGCATCGAGGTGGTCGACCTGACGCAGGGCAAGACCGTCAAGGTAACGCTCAAGAACGGCCGGCGCACCGAGCTGGCGTCCATCAGCCCGGCCAACGAGGTCAAGAAGCAGGAGACGGTCAAGGAAGAGCGTCCGACCGATCCGTGGGTGAAGCTGCGGAAGTTGGCGTTCCCCGACTTCGGCGGCGCCAAGGTCACCGGCGGCGCATCCAGCGCAGGTGCACAGCTTCCCTACATCCCGACCCGGCCGCGCAACGGCAAGAAGCTGACCGTCGCCGAGGCGCCGATCCTGCAGACGGCGATCAGCGGCTCCGGCGTCAACCTGACCGGCGAGGTACGTCCGTCCGCGGATGGCCGCAATTTCAACCTGGTGATGCAGCCGATCTTCCAGGCGATGGGCGGCGGTGATCGCCCGCCGGTGAACTTCAACGTCATCCCGGGCTCATCCGAGCCGTGACATCGGGCCGACGCGCCATAACCAAGAGCAGGTGGGCCGTGCCCACCTGCTTTTTTTCATCCAAGCCGCGGGATGAGCGCAGCGAATCCCGCGGGTGGGCCCACTCCGACCCGCGGGATTCGCTGCGCTCGTCCCGCGGCGTGGACGGCGCTACTCCTCGTCGCTCTGCTCCAGCGCAAACGGCTCCAGTCCCAGGTGCCGGCGCATCTCCAAACATTCGCGCATCGGCGCCAGGCGCGTTTGCCGTTGGTCGGCCAGCACATCCGCCGGCACGCAGTGCGGAGCGCCGACCGCGATGCGAATGAGCCGCAAGAAATCGAAGCGTTTGTTCTTCGTCGGCGGACCGCCCTGGTACGAAAAATAGCTGCCGAAGCCACCCTCGATCCAGCAGACCACCACCGGCGTCGCGGGCCGTTCGCGCAGGATGTGCCAGACGCCCTGGCCGAACATGCGCAACGGCCGTTCCTCGGTGCGCCGCATGGCGCCTTCGGGGAATACCAGCAGGCACTCGCCACGGTCGAGCGTCGCGATCGCCTCGCGCAGCTCCGGCACATCGCGGCGGAAGCGGCCGGCCTGCACGCGGATCGCCTGGGTGATGTGGGTCATCAGCCACCGTAAGATCGGCACGTCGAAGAACACGCTGGTCATCATCGCGATGATCGCGCGCGGCAGCGCCTTGGCGAGCCACGGCGGATCGAGCCAGGAGCTATGGTTGGCGATCAGCAGCACCGGCCCCGTCCGCGGAAACACGTCCAGCCCCGGCCCCGCCGCCTGGAAGCGGTACATGAACAGGAAGAGTCCTTCGACCGGCAGCTCCAGCGTCGGCCGGCGGAAGAACCACGCGGCATATAGTGCCGCCAGCCCCACGCCGCCGGCAAGGAGCGCGAGCTGTAACGTGGGCGAAACGCCGAGGGGGCCGGCCAGCACGAACAGCAGCAGCGACGTGAGCGCGACGGCGAGGTAATCGGTGAAGTTGCGTACCGCCATGCCGTTGCCGCGGGCGTCGGCCGGCAGGTCGCCCTGGTAGGTCGCGGCCAGCGGGACGTTGACGAGCCCGTTCATCACGCCGAGGCTCACGAGCAGCCACGGCTCAGGGATGTCGGTGGCAGCCGCCCACGCCAGCCCGACGGCCAGTCCGACCGCTCCGGGCGCGACCAGGCCCAGCACACGCCGCGGATGGCGCTGCAGCCCGGCCAACAGCGCGCCGAGTGCGTAGCCGGCCAGCACCCAGCCGATCCACCTGCAGACCTCGATCAGCCGTTCCTGATCCGGCGCCTCGCCGGTCAGCACCCGCGGCAAGAGCGCCCCGGTCAGGCCGGTGACGACGGCACGCAGAAGCGCCAGCCCGATGAGACAGATGCGCAGCTCGCGGTGGGCCAGGATCGCTCGCGCATCGGCGAAGAAGCCGCGCACGGCCTGGAGCGGCGGTTCCGGCCGGCGCACGTCGCTGGCAAAGCGCACCGGCAGCGCAAAGCCGAGGGCGGCGGTGCCGAGCAGAGCCGCCAGCACCGGGACCGCGGGATAGCTCGCCCAGTCGGTGCGCTCGTGGCGCAGCGCCAGGACCAGCCCCGCGACCACCGCCGCTGCGGCGCCCATTTCGAAGACGCCATTGAGGCGGGTGAGCGGCCAGCGGGTGTCGTCCGCCGCTGCCGGCAGCAGGGCGTAACGCGTCGGCCCATACAGGGCTGCCGCGACGGCCACCAGCGCCAGGCGAGGAGCCAGTCAGAGATCCGCTTCTCGACCCACCTCCAGGGCCGCCACGACGGTTGCGGCGAGCCCGAGCGCCGCGGCGCCGATGAGCACGGCCGGCTTGGGAAGGCTGTTGGTGATGGCGCCGTTGAGCGGGGCCAGCAGCACCGCCGGCGCCATCAGCAGGCCGGTGACGAGATACCAGGCCGTGTCGTGATAGGCGCCGAGGTACAGCAGCAGCACCACGAAGAAGCGCAGGGCGTTGTCCGCCGCCACCCGGGCCACCTGCGACAGCCAGAGACTCACGACCGCCAGGCGGGCTTGCCACACTCCCGGTTTCCTCCAAGCCTCGGGGTCTGGGGTAGGTCCCGCCTGCCGGGCGTGACCTGGAAGCGCCAAGGTCCCGCCCGGCAGGCGGGACCTACCCCAGACATGGAGCTTGCGTGGTTGGTATCTTTATAGAATCCCCCGAACGTTGACTCCCCCGCTACGGTCAACTAAGGTAGGCGTGAACCACGCGAGGACCGAACTGTGCCGAGCTATCATCCCAAGACCATCGAGCCGCGCTGGCAGCGCTACTGGGAAGAGCACCAGACCTTCCGCACTCCCGACGTCTCGGATCGGCCCAAGCTCTACCTCCTCGACATGTTCCCCTACCCGTCGGGCGCCGGCCTGCACGTCGGCCATCCCGAGGGCTACACCGCCACCGATATCCTCGCCCGCTATCGCCGTATGCGCGGCGCCAACGTCCTGCACCCGATGGGCTGGGACGCGTTCGGCCTACCCGCCGAGCAGCACGCCATCGCCACCGGCGAGCACCCGCGCCTCAACACGCAGCGCAACATCGACAACTTCCGCCGGCAGATCAAGATGCTCGGCTTCAGCTACGACTGGGACCGCGAGGTCGATACCACCGACCCCGGCTACTTCAAATGGACCCAGTGGATTTTTCTCGTCCTCTATGACACCTGGTACGACCACGCGCAGCAGCACGGCCGGCCCATCGCCGAACTGCCGATTCCCGCCGACGTCAAGGCCCAGGGCGAGGCCGCCGTCCGCGCATTCGTCAGCGGCAAACGCCTCGCCTACCAGGCCGAGGTGCCCGTCAACTGGTGTCCCGCCCTGGGCACGGTCCTCGCCAACGAGGAGGTCATCGACGGCACGTCCGAGCGTGGCGGCTATCCGGTCGTGCGCATGCCGATGCGCCAATGGCTGCTACGCATCACCGACTACGCCGAACGCCTACTCGACGACCTGAGCCTGGTCGATTGGCCCGAGCCGATCAAGAAAATGCAGCGCGAGTGGATTGGCCGCAGCGAGGGCGCCGAGGTCGATTTCGCCCTGCACGCGGACCCAGCCCAAAAAATCCGCGTGTTCACCACCCGGCCGGACACGCTGTTCGGCGCCACCTACATGGTGCTGGCGCCCGAGCATCCGCTGATCGACCGCGTCACCAGCGGCCGGCAAAGTAAGGCGGTCGACGAGTACAAGGCCAAGGCGGCGCAAGAGCGACCGTGAGCGGACCGAGCTGACCAAGACGAAGACCGGCGTCTTCACGGGCGCGTTTGCCGTCAACCCGGTCAACAGCGAAACCATTCCAATCTGGATCGCCGACTATGTGCTGGCGACCTACGGGACCGGCGCGATCATGGCGGTGCCGGCCCATGACGAGCGCGACTTCGAGTTCGCCAAGGTGTTCGGCGTGGCGATTCGGCCGGTGCTGCTGCCGCCGCGTGCCTGGCTGGAGAAGACCGCCGTTTTCGCGCTGGCCCGGGAGCTGACGCGCGATCCGCAGCCGGGCGCGGCGAGCTCGCGGAGACGCTGTCGGATTACGAGATGTCGGTGCTCAAGGCGCTGGAGCCGGTCTGGACCGAGCAGCAGAAGGACCTGCACGCCGCCGTCGAGCACCTTTATCGCGCCACCACGGGCTGTTTTCCGAGGCATACTGCGACGAAGGCGTCGCCGTCAACTCGGGCCCATTCGACGGGTTGCCGACCGCCGAGTTCAAACGGCAGATCACCGAGCAATTGCAACGGGACGGTCGCGGCCAGCGCAAGATCAACTACAAGCTGCGCGACTGGCTGTTCAGCCGGCAGCGCTACTGGGGCGAGCCGTTTCCGATCCTGCACGAGGTCGACGCACAGGGCAAGCCGACCGGGGCGATCGAGACGGTGCCGGTCGCGGAATTGCCGCTGACGCTGCCGGAGCTCGCCGACTACAAGCCGACCGGCAATCCCGAGCCGCCGCTGTCCAAGGCGACCGACTGGCTTTACGTGACCCGCGGCGGCAAGCGCTATCGGCGGGAGACGAACACGATGCCGCAGTGGGCCGGCTCGTGCTGGTATTACCTGCGCTATCTCGACCCGCACAACGATCAGGCGTTCTGTGACCCGGCCAAGCTGAAGCGCTGGCTGCCGGTCGACCTGTACGTCGGCGGCGCCGAGCACGCGGTCTTGCACCTGCTCTATTCGCGGTTCTGGCACAAGGTGCTGTGCGACCGCGGCCATGTCCCGGTGCCGGAGCCGTTCCAGCGGCTCGTCAACCAGGGCATGATCCTGGGCGAGACCGATTATCACGTGCCGCCCGACGTGTACGAATTCAATCGGCAAGTCATCGATGACATGGGCTTGCAGGTCGTGCACGTCAAGGTTGACGAGAAGGAGATGTGCATCCTGCGGAATCCGCCGCCGGAGCCCGGCAAGTTCTCGCCGTTGACCGAGGACCAGATCGTCAAGGAGGGGGGCCGGACGCTCCTGAAAGGGACCGACATCGAGCTGGTCGGCCGAGCGGACAAGATGTCGAAGGCGCGTGGCAACGTCATCAACCCCGACGACGTGGTGAACGAGTACGGTGCCGACAGTTTGCGGCTCTACGAGATGTTCATGGGCCCGCTCGAGGCCGTCAAGCCGTGGAGCATGCGCGGCGTGGACGGCGTCTATCGTTTCCTGAGCCGGGTGTGGCGGCTGGTGATCGACGACCGCGCCGAGCAGACGAAGCTGTCCGACGCGGTGCGGGACGTGGAGCCCGATCGCGAAACGCAGCGGATCCTGCACCACACGATCAAGCGCGTGACCGACGATCTGGAGACGTTGTCGTTCAACACCGCGATTGCCGCGATGATGGAGTTCACCAATCACCTGACGCGCCAGCCGAGCCGGCCAATTTCGGTGCTGCGGACGTTCGTGCTGCTGCTGAACCCGTTCGCGCCGCACCTCGCCGAGGAGCTATGGGAAGCGCTGGGCGGCAAGGAAACGCTGGCGTACGAGCCGTGGCCGACTTACGATGAGGCGCTGTTGCGTGCCGACGAGATCGAGGTGCCGGTGCAGATCAACGGCAAGCTGCGCGGAAGCTCAAGGTGCCGGCCGACGTGGACGCAAACGCGCTGGAGGCCGCGGCGCGCGGACGAGCGCATGCGCGGCGCGCTCGAAGGCAAGACGATTCGCAAGGTGATTGTGGCGCCGGGAAACAAGCTGGTGAATTTCGTGGTTAGTTGAATGCGTCAGCCGGAATTCCATCATGCGGACGCTCCCTCATTTCCTGGGCGGGCCGCTCCTGTACTGGGAGGTAGTGCGGACCGCGCGGCGTCGCTGGCTTCACGTCTTGCGATTTTGCTATGCCGGGTTCCTTTGTGTCCAGTTCTTTGTGTATTCATCGAGCTACCGCGCTGAACAAGCTGCCATCGACACCGCACGGCGGGACCTCAATGCACTGCAAAGGATTTGGCGTTTGGAGTTCGGTTGTTCGCCGGGCTGACGATCTCGACTGCCGCCACCAGCTGGCTACGGCGCTTCTCGTCGTAGACCTGAACCTCGAAGACGTCCTGCTCGGGCAGTTCGGTGATGACGGCGAGGCTCGGTTGCGGCGGCGCCCACACCGCGGTTGTCACGTCGATCTCGGCAGTCGCGCCGAATGGACCCGCGGCTCGGCGAAATAGCCTGGAGGCAGCTGGCGGCGTAGCAGCGCAACGATCATGACCGGCCAGGTGGCGTGAAAGCCTTCCCAATGGCGCATGTCGTCCAACGGCGGACGGAAGTGATCACGCAACGGCATGAATGGATCCTCCTCTCACATGAGACCCGTTGGAAGAATATCAGAAAAGTACAGGTCGGTCGACACGGCAGAGCTGGAGCGGTGACTGGGCTGATGGGACAGCACTACAACGCGCCGGCGGATGGCAATGCGGTCAGCGCGACCGCTAATTCGGGTTGACCTTGATGATCGCCGCGGTGATGTCGTCGTACTGTGGGAGGTCCTGCGAGAAAGCGCGGACCGCGTGGTAGAGGTTCGCCACGATCTGGCGGGCTGTCGCCTTGGCGTAGATGCGGACGAGATCCAGGGGCCGCTGGGGACCGAAGACGGTGCCGTCGGCGCGCGGGCCTCCACGATGCCGTCGGTCACCAGCATCACGATGTCGCCGGGTTCCAGGGCGATCGGCGCGCTCGCGGGAAAGGTCGCGTCGCTCAGAATTCCCAGCGGATAGCCGGTGCTCGTCAAGGGTTGTTTGACCACGCCGTCGGAGCTGAGCAGAAAGCCCGGCTGATGGCCCGCACTGACGTACACCAGCGTGCGCGTGCGCGGGTCCAGCTTCGCCAGCAACAGCGTGATGAAGCGGTCCTCGTCGACGTTGGCCACCAGCACACGGTTGACCAGGCGCATGATCTCGCTCACGTCGCCTTCCGTCTCGGCGAACGCACGCAACAATGCCCGCGCCTCGGCCATGAACAGCGCCGGTCCGACGCCGTGCCCGCTCACGTCACCGATGGCCACCCCCAGGCTGCCGTCGAGCAGCGCAATGAAGTCGTAATAATCGCCGCCGATGGCCTCGGCCGGGTACGACGCACCGCCGGCGTCGATGCCGAAGCGAGCCACGCCGATCTCCATGCCGGCGACCTGGGCGCGGAGGTGGGAAAGAGCCGCTGCTGGATGCGGCGGGCCACGGCGAACTCCGCCGCCGTCCGCGCCAGCTCGGCCTCGGCCTGCTTGGCGCGGTGATGTCCCAGTAGAGGCACTGCACGCCGATGACCTTGCCGCGCGGATCGACCAGCGGGGCCTTCAGGACCTGGACGTAGAGGCGCTCGCCGCCGGGATCCTGATGCTCCTCGACGCCTTCCAGAATTTCGCGCGTCTCGCGAACGCGCCGATCGTCGTAGACGTACTTCTGCGCCAGCTCCGGCGGATAGAAGTCGAGGTCGGTCTTGCCGAGGATTTTTTGCGCGGCTGTTTCAGCGCCGTGCAGAACGCCCGGTTGCAAAAGATGAAGCGGCCCGCGGGATCCTTGCGAAAAACATGGACCGGGAGATTGTCAACCAGCGAGACGTAGAGCGCTTCGTTGTCTTGCAGCTCCTTCTCGCGCCGCAGGGCCTTGTCGATCGCGTCCTGAAGCTGGGCGTTGGTTTCGGTCAGCCGTTGGAGCTGCTCGCGGGCCTGTTGCAGCTCGGCTGACGGCGCCCCTGCGGATTCGCGCTCGGGGGCATACACGAAGGCAGCGGCATGGAGCAGGTTCATGGCGACTACGGAAATAATTACTACGCCCGGAGGGATTTGAACCCCCAACCTATGGTTCCGAAGACCATTGCTCTATCCAGTTGAGCTACGGGCGCAAGTCGTTTGTTACATTCGGTTTGCTACTATCTTTTCAGAGCTTGTTTTTTGCTCTTTACACCCGCAACTACACCCGCTACAATCCTGGAGAGTGGCCGGGACGTTTGCCGCGTCCCGGCCGTGTCCACACTGACCCACGATTCAGGAGTGTCAGCATGTCCGAAAGCCATTCTACACCCGCCTGCACCCGAAGCAAGCCCGCCAGTCCGCCCGAGCCTACACCCGCGCTTACACCCGCACCGGGCAAACCTGCCAAGCCCGAAAAGCCTTATCCCGACTTCCCGCTGTTTCCGCACGCGGCCCACCAGTGGGCGAAGAAGATTCGCGGCCGCACGCACTACTTTGGCCCGTGGGAAGACCCGGACGCCGCCCTAGCGAAGTACAACAAGCAAAAGGACGCCCTGCACTCCGGCAAGACGCCGAAGCCGCAAACGGGAATCATCACAGTCAAGGAACTTGCGAACCAGTTCATGGACGCGAAACAGGTCTTTGTAGACAGCGGGGAATTATCGCCGCGGACCCTCACCAGCTACCGGCAAGCCTGCCGCCCAGGTAGTCGCAGCGTTCGGTGTGTCGCGACTGGTGACCGACCTCGACCCGGCCGACTTCGCGAAGCTGCGCACAAAGCTGGCGAAGAAGTTGGGACCGTACCGACTGGGCAACACCATCCAATGCGTCCGGTGCCTGTTCAAGTACGCATACGATTCCGGTCTGATTCCCGCGCCGGTCCGGTTCGGTCCCGGTTTGCGCGGCCGAGCAAGAAAGTTATCCGCCTGCACCGCGCCGCGCAGGGCGCCAAGCTGTTCACGTCCGAGGAAGTGAACAAGCTGCTCGCGCTCGCGAGCCCGGCCATGCGGGCAATGATCTTGCTTGGCATCAACTGCGGTTTCGGCAATGCTGATTGTGGCACGCTGCCGCTGATCGCCGCCAACCTCTCGACCGGATGGATTGACTTCCCGCGTCCGAAGACTGGCGTTGCGCGGCGCTGCAGGCTTTGGCCCGAAACCGTCCAGGCGATCCGCAACGCGCTGGCCAAACGGCCAACCCCAAAGGATGCGGCCGACGCCGGCCTTGTGTTTGTCACGAAGTACGGCGAGAGCTGGGCCAAGGACGTTGACGATTCGCCCATCACGAAGGAGATGCGTAAGCTTTTGAACAAGGCTGGCATCAACGGACACCGCAACTTCTACACGCTCAGGCACACATTCCGCACCATTGCCGACGCGGCGAAGGATCAGCCCGCGGCCGACTTCATCATGGGTCACGAAGCCCCGCACATGTCGAGTCACTACCGCGAGGGAATTGACGACGCCAGACTGAACGCCGTTGCCGAGCACGTGCGGAGCTGGTTGTTCAGCCCCGCCGTGCCGGAGACTTGTGAAGAAGGACGATAGGACGAGAAACTCCACCAACAGCAGGGACGCGGCCCTAACTGTTGGTGTTTCACGGCTCGGAGAACTCGGGGAACCAGTCTTTGCTTGCCGGCCGCCGGCGCCGTCGTTCCACTTTCGGCTTGGGCGAGCAATCACGTCGTCGCTCGAATTCGGCGAGCGATTCGGGCAGCACAACAAACCGCGGTCGGCCGAGCAGACTGACCGCGACGTTAATTGCCCGTAGCTCACCGGACCGAATCCAGGACAGCACCTTTCCCATGCCGACCCGGTAACGTTTGGCAAGGTCGCGTGGGCGGAATCCACATACTGTCGGCAGCTCGTGAACGCGAACCGGCTCGTTGCGAGTGTCGTTATCCGACATCATACTCGCCCCCTGCCAATTCTCACCAGTGACAACGAGTTGTCACAACGCCCGCACCGTCCCCCGAAAATGCTTGGCTTCGCTTCCACCGCGTTCCGGTGCCGACCGCCTGCCGTCACCCTCGGCGTCCCGATCGCGTACAGGCGTTACCAGCGGATCGTCGCGCATGGGTATTGCACACGCTGTCCGCAGTTGCACGCTGGACGCTTTCAAAGATTCCAGCCTCGGGCGGCAGCGCGTCGCGCGAACCAGACGCGTCATACCATCCGCGCCATAGCGTGGTATTGAGCAGCGACGAGAAGCACTCTCGACCGCTCACGGTCTTGAGGCGCGGCCCGGTTACCAACATTACCCATGTGTAGCCGTCGTCGCTCGTTTCAAAGCCGCATTCGCTGGCACGATGGCCCTGCAACGCTCGGCGACTATTCCACCTCACGCTGCGCACGACCGTCTCCGGAATAGCCGTCGTTCCCGAAGCGCAGGAATTTGTCACCTCTCAGGTGAATGCGCCTCGAAGAAGTCGTCGTGCACGTAATTCGCGATCCGCTTCAGGTGGTTCATGTGAATCCCAAGCCCTGTGTTGAAAACGGCACAACCGCCGCGCCGGTCAGCGTCGCCGTCGAGACTACCATACCCTCTCGCTCCGGGCGCCAGCCGGTGCGAATGCCGGGTAAAACGAGCCTGGCTCACAACGGCCGATGCCGTGCGATCTGGATTTGCTAGGCATACGTGTTATTCTTGCCGTGCGGTCGATGGCGTTGCGCCATTGCCTCTAAACCCACTTGCGGGTATACTGTCATCGGAGGTAACCGCCATGCCCAGACCACGCAACGATCGCCCCCCAGGACTGAACGGCCAGCTTGGCGAGCGCGTGGAACTTCTCCGCAAGCGCCGCGGATGGGACGTGAACCAGCTTGCCGACGCGGCCGGCCTGGGGCACGGCACGATCATCCGCATCGAATCCGGATCGGTGTCCCCATCCCTCGACACCATCGTGTCCGTCGCCGACGCTCTCGGCATCTCAGCAAGCGAGCTGCTACGCGGCTGCGCTGACTGGACACGTCGCGTAACCTAAAACCCGACAAGGCACAAAAAAATCTTTCCGGAAAAGCCGAAAATGGGCTTGACGTGAAAACCCATTTACGGCTATACTGTGTCCAGTCGAGTGACACCTGGCTGTCACTGACGCGGGATCAAGGAGACGACGATGAACACGACTCTGCGGAACCTGGTGGCGAAAGAGGGAATGGCCGCCGTCCTGGCGACGCTGCGAACGATGGTCAACGAAGAAGTCACGGAGCTGGAAGACATTGGCGGCGAAGACGCGGTGACCGCGATTGCGATGGAAGAGGTTGCCAGCCTCATCCTGCAGGCGGCCGCGAAGTATCAGGAAATCGTCACTGGCGCCCCGGTGTAGGGGCTGGCCGGTGAGACGCGGGGGCCGGCCCGTTGCCGGCCCCCTTCCCAACCAAGGAGAAAGCCATGTACGAGAAAGAAACGACGGGCGAGCGGATCGGCCGGATGGTGAAATGCGGCGTCGTGGCGGCCGTCCTGGCGTTCGCCGGCGGCTGGCTGCAAAGCTGCGGCTACCTGGTGCCCGGCCTTGCCTGCCAGGCCTTCGCGTTCGTCGCCGGCGTTGTGGCGATTTGCGACTAACCCCAACGGAGGAACGTGACCATGACTGAGAAGTGCATCGTGGAAGTCTTCGTGCTGGTGGACGCCGTCGGCGATGCCGCAATCGGCACCAGTGAACAAGAGGCCCGCGAGAACTACGAGCGGGAAATCCAGTCCCTTGCCGACGCCGACGGCTTCCGCCTGGTCAAGGTGTCGGTCGCGGTGCCGCTGCCGGCCGTCGTCGAGCTGACCGCCGAGGCGGCCGAGCTGGACCAGCCGGCCGTGTGCTCCGTCACCTGACCCCGCGGTCATCCCGTCGACAAGAATGGCCGGCATCACCTGCCGGCCATTTTTATTTCCGCATGCAGCTGCGGCCATGACTCAAGCCCCAAAGACCGCACCGCTCCGAGACACATCAATGAGCCGCTGCAACAGCTCCAGGGCCATCCGCGTGTTCTCCGCGGTCCGCTCGGCAGCGGCGTTGCCGCCGATCATGCCGGCGATCGCGTAGGGATTGAAGGCGCCGGCCGCCTGGTGGCCAGCGCCGGCCCCCGCGCCAGATCGCCGGCGCCGGCCATCTGCTGTTCGAGCCGATGGCGACGCTCCTCTTGCTCGGCACGGGCGATCTCTGCCATGTCAGCCGCCTGCGCCGCGCGGCATCGAGCGCATCCTGGGCACGCTGTTCCGCCTCTTCGCCCTGACCGCGGGCCGCTTCGCGCTCCTGGCGCCGCCGCTCAACCTCATCGTCATCAGGCCCGGTCGCACGGTGCGAGCCGGCGATCCCCTCGTCGCGGTCGCGAGCTGCCGAGCCGCGCGCCGCGTCCGCCTCGGCGTTGATCTGGGCGCGCGCCTGTTCCGCGGCATCGCCCCAGATGGTTGGGTCGGCATAATGCAGCGCCAGCCGGGCGTAACGCACAATCTCGATCCAGCCGGCACGAAGGCCGTACATGAAGTAAGCCCAACCGGCCGTGGCCGCGTTAAGCATGCCATTCCAGGCGGCCGTGAACGCGTCGTCGATCCAGTATTTGAAGTCGAGCCAGGCCAGCTCCAGCGCATTGACCGTCTGAATCCAGCCAAGCTGAATAGCCGCCCAAACCACGTCCAGCGCATCGGACAGATTGCCCACCTGAATGGATTCGAAGATGGTGCCGAAGATGGCGCCAATGTTCCGCCCAAGGGTGGAAATCGCATCCCAGGCAGACGAGGCAGCGCCGACGATGCGATCCCAGGTACTGGTGGCAACGCCCGCGATCCAATCCCAGACGGCCCCAGCGGCACTCTTAACCCGGTCCCAGGCGCCGGCCGCAATTCCGACCATCCAATCCCACACGGCGCCGGCCTTGTTCGTGACCCAGTCCCAAACGGCCCCGGCGGCTGTCTTGATAAGCGACCAGGCAATGGCGGCAGCCGCCTTGAAATAAACCCACACCGCGGCGGCGGCATCCTTGATAGCACCCCAAACCACGATGGCGACACCTCCGACCGACAACCAGGCGAGATAGAGCGCGCTGGCGACCAGCGCAACGATGCCCCCTATCACTACCACCAGCGACAGCAGCGCCACCCCCAGGACAGCCACTAGGGAGATCACGGAGATCAGCAGCGGAACGAGAAGCGCGAACCCGGCAACCAGCAGTGGGACCGCCACAGACATTAGGACGGCGGCGAGCACCCCGGCGACGATCGCCAGTTGTGCGAATACGCCAATCAGGGCCATACCGAGCACAATCGGCGCCAGCAGCACGGCGGCGACGGCTGCCAGGGCGATCCCGAGCAGGACGAGCGGAATCGCCCAGGCCCCGGTCAGCGCCTCGGCGATCGTGACGACCACATTGAACGCGGCCACGGCGACGTTGAACAGCCAGGTCCCCGCCGTTACCGCCAGCGCCGCCGCGTTGAGCAGCCCGCCCCAGATCACGGCCAGCGCGCTGGACGCCATCCCGGCGACAAACGCCCCGATCGTGTAGGCCGTCGTGCCGGTGGTCGCGATCCCGAGATTGATCCCGAGCATTGCAAGGATTGGGCTCAAGGCGCCGAGGATGAACCCCACAACGCCGCTGCTGGCGCCGAGCACCGTCAAGGCGGCCGCAAGGGCCCCGGTTGGGCCGCTGCCGATCGCCTCGGCAACCGCGGCCGCCGTGACCGCTGCACTCAGGACGCCCAGCAATCCCGACGTGCCTGCCGAGGTGATCCCCAGGCCGGCCAGGAAGGCATTGAGGATGCCGAAGGGGCCGGCGCCGAACGCGGCTGCGGTCGAGGCGACACCGATCGCCCCGACGAGCGTGCCAATCATGGGAACGGCGGCGACAACCGTCGAGATCAGGAAGCCGATGGCCGAACCGATGCCGGCCATGATCGACAAGGCCATCGAAGCGGCGGCCGTCGCCGCGGTCGCGGCCATTGACACGAGCGCCGCGGCGACACTGCCGGCCATCGAAGCTGCCGCCGTCGTCGCGGTCACGGCCATTGATAGCATAGCGCCGGCGATGCTGCCCGCGGCGGATAGGGCCATGCCGGCCAGCCCGGTGAACGCAGCGAAGAGCATCTGGAAGGGCGCGACCGCAATGCCGATGAGCGTGCCGGCCAGCGTCATCAACACGCTGATGAAGCCGGTGACTGCCGACCATCCTGCCGCCAGCAACGGAATAAACTGGCGCAGGAGCAGGCTGGCGACGCCGATGCCGGTCCCCAGCCCGACGAACGCCGCGCCGCCGATCGTCAGCCCGGTCGCGAGGCGATCAAGCCATGGCACCAACTCGCGATTCGTGCGGATAAACCGCGTCACGATCTCGGCGCCACCCTTGACCAGGTTGAGTAGGAACTCCCACTGCGGCACCAGGCCGACGCCGATCTGGATCATCAGCGCCTTCACTGTGGCCAGCATCTGGTTCCATTGACGCTCCAGCAGGACTCCGGCCGCGGTGTCGCCTGCCGACGGCAGCAGCCCACGACGCGACGCTTCATCGATATGCCCTTGGAACTGTTCCCGGCCGGCACCAAAGACTCCGAGCGTCCCGACCCCGTGCCGGCCGAGGATCTGCCGGGCGATGATGAGCCGCTCCGTGCTGTTGGTCAACGCATTGGTCGCGCTGCCCAAACGATAGTAGGCGGACTCCAGATCGGTGTTAAGCAGAGCCTCGGCCGAAATGCCGAGGCGGTCAAGCGTGGCCATTGCCGACCGGCTGCCGTCGCGCACTTCGCGGAGGAAGTTGGCCATATGCGCCATGCCATGCGTCACGTCCTCCAGGTCGCCGCCGAGCTGGACGGCCGCGTAGCCCATGCCGGCAAGCCTCTCGGTCCCGATACCCGTGAGTTGGTTCGCACGCAGCAGCTCGACCGACTCCGCGCGCAGAATGTTCGTGGCTTCCAGCAAGCCGCCCGAGAGCAGGCCGCCGGCGGCCATCGACGAGACGCCCACAGCCATGATGCCGGCGCCCAGCGCCTTCAAGTAGCCGGACGCCGCGTCGATGCCCTTCTTGAGCGGCGACATATCGACGCCGAGAACGACGTAGGCCCCGCCCGCCTTGATGCCTTGTGTGTCAGCCATGTCTCAGCGTCCCGATATCGATGAACAGTTTCGATGTGTCGAAGACTTTTCGCAGGGCCGGCCGCTGCCGCTTGCTGACCGCCTCCATTGCCGCCGCCCGGACCGCCGTGCAGACCTTCGGGAGCCTGCCCCTCAGGCGTTCCGCGAGCTGGGCTTCTTTGATACCCGCCGCGTCGGCTTGCTGGCGTAGAAGCGACCATACGACCTGTGCGAACTTGCCGGTGTCCGCAATCATGTCGCGCAGCGGTATGCCATCTTCGCCGTATGCGGCCTGGAATGGATGGTCCCCCAGCGTGCAAACGATATCGTTGATTGCCGAGGGCGAAAACGTCACGGTCCACGGCCGCCCGGTGTTATCGAGGAAGCTGGGGAGAGAAGCCATTGATCGCTCTCAGAGTGTTCGCAGGGAACGGCCCATTGCCACAAGGGAAAACGGCCGGTTGAAGCGTGCCGCTAAACGCCCCGACCGCTGGGCCGACAAGAACGACTTGCCGTCATTGTCCGCTACATAGGCAGCGTAGAGCCGCCGAAGATCGCCGATGCGGCACATCTCGGCGCAAAGCGCGCTGTTATCGATGGCGCCATCCGCGGCCAATTGCTCGAAACGCTTGCCGCGCCATCCACGGCCAATTGCCAGAAACGCTCGCCATCATCAGTCAGGTTGCCGGCGCGTGGGCCGCAATCATTGGCCCCGCGCCATTGCGCCGCCACGCTGACCGAGGTGTTGTCGTCAGCCCCGAGCACGAAACTGATCTCGCCGATTTCCGTTTCGCGGCTGATCGTGGCGGGCCCGGTGATCTTGCGCCCGTTGACAACCGCCTCTTCGCCGGCTTGCAGGAACTCGGTACGGATGGGATTGGCACCAATACTGAGCTGCCAAGGAAAGCCATTGCTGGCCGGGATGAAAACCGTGTCGACGTGCTGCTGCTCGCCGGAGAACACGCCACTTACGCGCAGCTCCTCGTTGGTCGCTACGATCGAAGTCGTATGGCCGACAATCTGTTCGTGATCGTGCTGGCGCAACGCCGGTCGCTGTTGACTCGGAATCTTGATGCCTGCCAGGTCGATAACAACCTGGTCGAACCAGCCAGGCGGGTTCATGGGAGCGCCCGTGTATGCGACGCCGCTGAAGGTCGGCAGTCTCTTGCCGTCGGTGTCGCGTGCGGCGTGAACCGCGCATGCAGCCGCGCCTTGGATCATGAACGGGCGCGGATTATCGCGCGAATGAGACATATAAGACATGGTGATCCCTAATCAAGATTCGATTGGAGAGGTTGACGGCGAGCTGATGACGCTTTGCCGCTTCCCTCGCTCGTCAAGAACGGCCCGCAGACGGGTGATATCCGCCGGCAGCCAGGTAAGGCGGCCGCTCGCGTCTTTGGTAGGCGTCGGCACTTTGCCGCGGCGCAAGAGGCCGACGAGCTGATCGTGTGATATGCCGACCAGGGTTAGAACTTCCCGGGTCAGAAGTGGCCGCGCGAGCATATGACCGCTCCTAGACAACAGCAATTGCCGTACGCCAGTCTTATACCCGAGGCCCCGCGGAAGTGGAAAGCGATTTTCGAGCATCAGGACGGGAAAGCGCCACCGATGGCAATTTCTTTGCGGCGGCAAACTCATAGGTCACCCAGCGGCAACCGCAGCTGAGGCAAATCCGTTGCCGTCGCCGGCCGCCAACGACCGGCCGCGAACGATGCACGCGTGAGGCATCGACGCCGCAGCGTGGGCAGCAAATCCCGACCGCTCGCGATGGCGCCACGGCTGTCGTCGTCACCATGCAGTGTTCCTCACCAGCGTTTGAAGGATCGGGGTTCATTCGGCAGGTTTGCGATGTTACCCTGCTCTCGCGCCTTCTGCTGCAAGTACAGGTCCAGGTACGAGACCGTCTTGGTTTGCTTCGGAACCTTGAACCCGCTGCCCGCGTTCAGCGCGACGCCTAGCATTGACGCCGCTACGGCGGTGCCGACCATGCAATCGAGGAAATGATTGTCGCTCTGGCCGGGCCGCATCTCCCACACATCCACCGTGCGGCCATTGGCCGAGGTGCGAACGGGCCGCTCCGCACACAGGTGCTCCGCGAATAGACGATGCTCTTCCGGCGAGCTGCCGTATAAGCTGAGGCTGCCGGCGTCGCCGACAGCCGTTGCCAACCGGGCGAAGATGAAGTTTTTCCAGTGGTGGGAATCGTGACGCACGTACTTGCCGGCCCGGTCCGCGCTGCGAGCGACAATGTGGTGCCATCCGTGCTTTTCGCCTTGTCGCTCCTCGTACTCGCTCATTGGACGCCCAGCCGGCCCGATGCCGACGCCTCTGGACGGCATCAGGATCGCAGCTCGTGGCGAATGCCGGCAGATATCGAACACGGTGTCAGGAATGTAGCCGGCGTCGATCAGGCATCGCTCAACCTGCAGGATCGTGCCGTCCTCGCGCCGCCACTCCCGGCCGAGCAGCTGGTTGCTCAGCTTCTCCAGGCCGGCCCGAATCGCCCCCTCTCGCCCGGATCCGGGCGCCGCGTCCGCCAGCGTGGGTGACGCCTTGCGCAGCGTGTAGCGGTTCGAACGCTGTTCAGGGTAGGTGCCGTACGCGAGAATCCAGCCGGTGAAATCCGTGGACCAGGCGGTCACGCAGTAGAACAGGACCGCGTCATGCACGTCGATGAAGGCGGTCACGTGGTGCGCCTTCACCGGAGCCACGCCGCAAGGGATGCGATTGATTTTGCTGATGATCACCTCGGGCGTGAGCGTCGGCAAATCCTCCGACTCTGGCTTGAGCGGCTCGTTCTGAAATTCCGCCGCGAACGCCTCAGGCCCCAGGTCGTGGCGCAGGTTGACCATGTGCTGTACGGCGCTCAATTCGTCCGCGTTGAATCTCTCCAGCCAGGCGACCACGGCGCCGCGGTCCATGTCCGCCTGGTTTGTCCGATAGAACTCGGTGGCCGCGTCGGTGCCCCCACCCGATCGCAGCCCCTCGGCGCAAACGAAGGTACTCGTTCCACAGCGGTTCCGCTTCCGGCCACTCGTAGATCGCCTTCGTTTTCTCTCCCCGCCACTCGGGATGCAGGGCGCGGTTGAGAAACTGGTCCGCCAGGTCCCCCTCTTGAATCACAGTGCATGGCAGGATCGCACTGATTTTGCGCCCCGGCCCGGCCATGCCCAGCACGTCGCCGACGATGATTGCGGCCCGGTTCGCCGTCTGCGCCGGTGACGCCGCGCTCTCACGCGTCTGCGGATCATCGAGCAACGCCAGCTCCGGGCGGATGACTTCGCCGCTGACCAGGGTATGCGACTGGCCGCGCAGGGCCCCCGTCAACCCGGCCACGGTCACGGTGGCGCCGGACACATTGAGCCCGTCGCATGCGCTGTCCGGCATCGTCGGGAAGGTGAGCTGTGTCTTGCCCCACACGATGCTTGTCCGCTCGCCGTTGAAGAGCTGGCCGACGCATCGCCGACCGTTGTTTTCCAACCGACGAATCGGATAACACACGCCGCGGAAATCTTCGGCGAGCAGGTCGTTGTCGAGCAGCTCACGCTTGATGTGCGCCAGCAGCTTGCCCGCGGCCGCCTCCGTCGCGCTCACCAGGGCGACGAACCGGCGATGCCCATAGAGCAGGCACCACAGGGCGAAGCGTTCCGCGAGCGTGGTCTTGCCGCTACCTCGCGGCATCGCCAACGCGAACAGACCGCCGGCCAGACCGCAATCCTCCATCGCCGCAATCACCCGCCGATGGTCCATCGAAAACGGCAACGTAAACGCCGCGGGGAAGTAGGTCAGCAAGAAGTCCTGCAAGCTGCGTTCGCACAGGCGGCGCCGCTTCAGGTTGCCGTGCTTCGGATATCCCTTCCCGATATCGCGCCCCTGCCGACTGCGTTCCTTTACTGCGGAATTGTCCCGATCTCGCTTTTTCTGGTAATCGCGTGGCATCGCTACCCCTGGTACGATTCAAACAGATTTCGTGGGTGTTCCCGGTGCCGTCACCACGCCGGGCCGACCTTTGGAAGGACCCAAAGGCCCTCCCCTGGCATCGACCAGGGCCGCGTCTGGCGGTCGCGATCGTCATCGCCGACAAGTTTGTGTCATGGCATCGCCTGATCGCAGCGCCACAGTGCAGCCATGCGGCTTGCCGGCATGATTGGCGTTTTGCTCCTCGGCGGCTTGCCGCTTCCGTTGGCGTTCTGATGGATTGGGGCCGCGCTGATCCGCCGCCTATGTGGCCCTTTGGTGTTCTTTGGCGTTCTGGGTTCTGGCCTATAAAAGGCCAGAACGCCAGAACGCCAAAAACCCAAACTGCTATTGGCGTTCTGATTGGCGTTCTGGAACGCCAAAACGCCAATCCTTTTGGCGTTCTGATTGGCGTTCTGGAACGCCAAAATGCCAATGGTCAATGTACTCTGATGTATTCCACCTTCTGCTTTCGCCCTTTGCCGGAAGTTGTCATCGCCTCGAATGCCTCTACCCGGTTGCCGGCAAGCCGGTCGATAACTTCGTCAAGGCGATCACGACCCCACTTGAGGCTCGCGGCAAGAACCCGCCTCGCTACGCCGGCGCCTTTCGGGTCGATTTCGGCAAGCTTCGCAAGGAACAAGTCATCCTCGACGCGCTGCTTGGCTTCTTCTTTGCTCTGCCTACGCTGCTCACGTTCCCCCTGTTTGCGGGCCGTGTCATCGGCTTCAGTCTCGGCTTCCTCCATTACGCGGACATTCCACCGCCGGCCGGTGAAGTCGGCTGCCTGGGTGCCTTCATCGACATCAACGCCCCAGATCCCAGAATGGCCGATGCTGCCGCCGGACGCCATCCATAGGCGATGCATTCCGCTGCCCGGCCGGAAGGGCTCGCGCCGACCCAGCAACACCCATTGCCTAACGGCTTCGCGGATGCCAGAGAACAGAAGCTCCGATAGATCGGGCTTGCCGGTACGGTCCGGTTCAGCCGTCTTGAAATGGTGAATCAAGATCGGCGTGCAGCCAACATCAAGACAGCTTTCAGCGATCTTTTTGTAAGCGGCCCCCATCGCGAACAGGTTGGTGGCGTGATTGCCGGCGCGGCCCATGCATAGATAGGCCGGATCGATGAACACCACTTCAGCATTGAGCGCCCGAAGATCGTGCTGAAGCGCCACGATCTGCTTATCGCTTCCGAAGTTGGGCAGCTCGAAAGACAGATGCAAACCGCTCCCGATCGCGTCCCGCAATGTCGTGCCATACGCGTCGCAGATCCGCTCCGCCGTTTCCATGGTCGTGAACTTGCCGGATTCGCCGGAGAGGAACACGACGGGGCGCGACCTCGGGACGGCGAACCGACCCAAGAACGGCTTGTTGAGCACGATCGCGACGGCGGCCGCCAATGCGACGCCCGTCTTGAGCGTTTTGTAGCGGCCGCCGAGAACGCCGAGTTGGCCGGCCACCTGGACATTCTCAATCACCCACTCCGGCGGCTCCTGGTATTCATCGAGATCACTGAGCCGCACCGGGTTGATGGTGTAAGAGTCGAGGCAATTCGCCAGGTAGTCCTTGGCTTCCTTCGATCGCGTTCGATCAAGGGACGCGAATTCATCGGTGCTCACGATCGCGCCTCCATTGATGCCGGCGCCGGCTGTTCGCGGCGGTCGGTTGGCAGCTCGACGCGGATGCCATAGCGGCTGTGAAGCTCTTGAGCGTAGAGATGCGTCAGCGTTTCATCCGACGCCTTGAACGCGCGGAGCATGCTCGTGAACAGAACCCGCGGATCGTCCAGCTTCATCGTGACCTCTTAGCGGCATTGGCGCACTGGGTACACCATCACTATTCCTTGACACCCCGGGTGCTGGCAAGGAATGACAAAGGAAATCCGCAAAAACTCACGCTTTTTGTGCCGGTAATGTGGGCTCGGCTGCGGCCTTTGAAATGGTCGCCGCGATCTCCAGCTTGAGCGCTTCCAAATTCTCACATCGCGCACCGAGACTGGATGCGAGCTGCTGCAGGCTCGTCGGTTCGCAGACAGAGAAGTCCAGGCCGACCGCCTCGTCATGCAGGAATCTATCCGCACCGGCGATCCAACGGCCGAGGATCCCGTCAGGTGTCGTTGGGTGGCGTTCTCGCAGGCGGACAGGTGACGATGGCATTGTCGCGGGCGCCGTCAACGGCGCCGGCGATGGTGCTGGTGCGGGTTTGTGCTGGTGCTTCGGCTGTTGTCACTGGTGCTGCAGTCACCGCGGATGCTGTTGACGGCGCGGCTGTCGCCGGCTCAACGTTCGGTTGCGTAGCCGCCTTCAGCTTCGGCTTCTTCTTCCGCTTCTTGCCGTGACGGTGGACATTCAGGGAGACAGCTAGCTCGCGGCGCTCCTGTTCATTGGCGTAGCTGTCCTCTTGGATTGGGCACGGCACGTTCAGCTTGTTTGCGATCTCAAGCCGGTGCTGCCCGTCGATCACGCTCTTGTCGGCTGCGTCGATCAGTACGGGACAGATGACGCGGCCACGCTTCCGCACGTCGTCGGTGAGTGATTTTCGCTCCCCCTCGGTCAGTGGGCGCAGGATGTTGGCATAAGGGCAAGCGTACTTCGTGCCCTTGTAGGTGATCGTTTTCAAAGCAAATCTCCTTTCCAATCGTCACACTTTTACACTTTAGCCGCGAGAGTGGGGGCCAGCCGGGTGTAACGGCGGGAAGCACGACACTCCGCGCAAAGCGCTGGGGCTTACAGGCGGCAATCTTCGCCTGCGCCGCATGCTCCGCAAATGCGGAAATGGTTCAACCGGCTGAATAATTTATACCCCTATTGTGGTGCATTCATAATGCCGGACAGCTCGGCGGATGTAGCCGCCACAATCTTCACCTTGTTGGAGGTATTCGCGATGCTTGAATTGCCCGACCGTGATCCCGACCAGCGGACGCGCGCCCTCGAAATGTTCGCAGCCACCGCCGGGCTGGCGCTTGAGCAACTACAGCTCGCCGGGCCGGCCATCGACGCTGACCCGCCGGACCCATCGCCTGACGCATCGACCAAGGAAGAGCTGCATATGGTGGTGGACGACGCTTGCGTCGCCGTCACGTTCTTCGCCAGCTTTGCCGCGACGATCTCCGGCCGGCCGGCGCCGTCGCGCTGACCGCGGCGCTGCGAGAATCCGCGCCGTCGCCGCCCGATCGGCGATCGCGGAATGCCTACGACTGGCCGGCGTCGCTCGCCGGCTGGTGGCTGCACCGCGGCGGCGACGCGCTCAACCGGCTCAACGGCGACGCATGGGCCCGGTGTGCTTCGCTTACGCTTTGGATGTTTGGCGATCTGCTCGACGGCAACGCCGAGGCACCTGCCTCCGAGCAAGCCATCGCCGAGTACCTCGACGATCAGGACGGCGACGGCGACGGCGACGACGACTAGGGCGACGATCAGGACGGCCACCAGGGCGAACCGGCCAGCGCCGCCGAGGATCTGCCGGCCGGGATCTGCCCGCGTCGCCGAGCTGACCATGCAAGATTCGGTCGGCGGCTGCTCAGGGGGAGTCTGACCCGATCGAATCCTGGACCAGCGACGACGACGACGACGGCGACGCGATCGGCGACTACACCCGACTACACCCGCGAACAGGTTAAATATGGCTAGTCTGGGCAGTCTGGTGTAGTCAGGAAATGCAAAAACGACGGTTTTTCCGTGGTTTTATGGGTTCTGCCTGATTCCGAAGACCATTGCTCTATCCAGTTGAGCTACGGGCGCGCCTTGCCGCCCCGTGGGTGGCGTCTGATTTGAGTCTAGCTGCGCTCAAGGGGATGGCAAGGGCGAGCCGCTGAACACGGCCGGTCTGCGACCGACCGCCAAAGGAATCCTACCGCGCCGGGACTGCGGCAACGGTCGCGCTGGTGCCGGCGCGGCGTGAGCGAGCGTGCCGTCCTTGCGGAAAAAGACGATCGCGATCAGGATCACCAGGCCGATTCCGACCACCAGGCCGAGCTTCGCATCGTTGGTCATCGCCTCGCCTCTGCGCCGGGCATTTCTGGGAACGATTGCCGGCGCCGCTTGATGCAAGTATGCCCGAGCGCGGCCGCTGACGCTGCCCCGGCGCGACTTCTTGAGAAAAAAAGCCGGCAAATCGGCACGTCTGGTCGAACAAGCCTGTGCAGATGCCAGGGACCGCAAAGGCCTCCGAGAGGTCGCGGTTTGCACTATCGGCACATTTCGCGCTCGATCCGCTCCAGCAGATCGCGCACCGGCACCGGACGCTTGCTGCCCAGCGCCAGGGCCGCATTGTCGGCGAGCCACTGGCGTACTTTCTTCTCGCCGGCCACCACCGTGCTGTGGCTGCGGCCGCCGAAGTGCTTGCCGACCTCGCTGTAGGTGGCGGCGGTGTGCTTGCGGGCTAGATACATCGCCAGCATGCGCGGATGACTGTGCAGCCAGCCGCGCTTCTTGCCGTGCAGGGCGTCCGTGGCCAGGCCGAGCACGGCGCAGACGGCACGCTCCACATCCGGCAGCTGGAGCAGCCGAACGGAATGGCGCAGCACATCGCCGAGCGCCTCGCGCACAGCGCGATGTCAAGCGGCCGGCCGGCGACACGGGCGACGTGCAGAACGCTGTGGACCGCCCCTTCCAGCTCGCGGACGTTGCCCTGCAGGTGGTCGGCCAGGAATGCGAGCACCGCTTCGGGCATGCCGCCGAGGCGAGCCGACTTGACCTGCAGGATGGTGCCGCGCGTCGCATGGTCCGGCGTGGTCAGGCCCCAGACGGCGCCACCGGCGAGCCGATCGGTCATCTCGGGCAACAGCGCGTCGGCGAGGCGGGGATGGCAATCGCAGGTCACCGCGACCGGCCGGCCCTCGGCGGTAAGGGCGTCCAGCGTATGCAGGAATTCTTCCTGCGTCGCCTGCTTGCGCGAGGAAGTGCAGGTCGTCCACCAGCAGTGCATCGCATTCGCGGAACTGTTTGCGGAACGCGCCGAGCTTGCCCTGGTGCATCGCCTGCACGAAGCGGTTGGTGAATTCCTCGGCCGTGACGAACGCGACCCGCCAGTCATGCTGCGCGCGCCAGGCCGGCGTGAATGCCTTCGAGCAGGTGCGTCTTGCCGGTGCCGACGGGGCCGTGCAGCACGAGCGGGTAGGGGACGTCGTCGGGCGCCTCAACGAGGCCGAGCGCGGCCGCGTGGGCGACACGGTTGCACGAGCCGACGATGAAATCGTCGAGCTTGCGCCAGCGCCGCGGCCGGGCCTTCTTCAGCGCCTGCGGTTGCGTGGCGGCCGGCGGCGGCGCGGGCACCGTGGTCTCGCGCTGGCGGGCGGCCTGGAAAAGTTCGGGGTCGATGACGAAGCGCACCGGCAAGGGTCGGTCGAGCACCTCGACGGCGGCGGCGCGGACATCGGCTTCGAAGGTCTTGTGAAGCCAGTCCTGCAAGAACAGGTTCGCGACGCCGACGGAGAGGTGATCGTCGTGCCAGGTGAACTTCGTCTTGCCCGCGAACCACAGCTTGTATCGTGGCTCGCCGATCCGCTGGCAGAGGGTTTGTGCCAGGGCGGCTGCCACGTCATCCAGTTGATACAAGTTTGCACATCCTCGCGCGTAGTTGGAGCGAGGGGACCTGGCATAGTGCGGTCCCTTCCACAAGAGATCGAGGCGAGCAAAACTCCCCGCGGAATTCCTCGCCCGCTCTCGGTTCGCTCAGAGAGCAGCTTCGAGAAATTATTGGGAACTCGGGGGCTCTTGTAGCGAACTTGTCAAGCCCCGGCGGGACCCGGCTGCGCAACCTCTCCCTTTCGTGGTATTTGCACGCCGGAAAATTAGTGCTCCTGAAAGTGAGCGGTACCCAGCTGCATCAGCTGCCGGCTCCGCCACTCGAAGAGATCTTTCGGCGGGTTCGTCGCCGGACCAGTCCGAAGACGGCGAGCAGGCGGGCGCGCAGCCGTAATGCACGACGCGCATCGGGGGCCGCATCGCCATAAATTCAAACCGAAAGCTTGTTTGTGGCACGGCGACACGGCGACTGCTCCGCCGCGCCAATGCCCGTGACCGGCTGCGCTCTCTGCCGCATTTGACGGGTTTCTTGCGGTTGTCGCCGAATCTTCTCTCCTTCATTGCCTTTCACACCATTCGCCCCAAATTCCCTGCCGCTAACAACCCGCACCGGTGGCGTGCGCGGAAAAAGCGTTGGTCTGGGAAGTCCAGAAATCCCGCGCAGTCTGATCGTGTGGGGAAAAGGCAGCCGATAAACAGCGGTGGAAGGTTGAGGGCGCTGGTTGGTTCCGACCGCGCCGGATCGCCGGGCTGTTTCAACCCTGTGGGACGGGACCCCCGGCCCCCCCACGATGAGGAGGCTTCGATCATGTGGATGCGCAAAGGAGTGCCGCTGCTGATCGCGCTGGTCGGGCTGTTCGCAGCCAACCAGTCCGCTTTCGCACAGTACTGCGGCGCCAGTTCGTACTCTGGCTGTAGCCAGCCGAGCTGCGACGCGCAGTGTTGTTACTCCGCCTGCCAGCAGCAAAACCGTGTCTGTTACAAGTTGGTCTATGACACCGTCATGGAGAAACGCTGGCACACCAGCTACAAGACCGTCTGCGAAACCGTCAACAAGCAGGTCACCCGCACCTGCTACCGCGAAGAATGCAAGACGATGTATCGGCCCTGCCACAAGACTTGCTACAAGGATGTCGTCGAGGAGTGCTGCAAGCCGGTCCAGCGCACCTGCATCAAGGAGGTCCAGTGCACCGAGAATCGGCCGGTGACGGAAACCTGCATGAAGGAGGTCCATTGCCAGGTTTGCCGCAAGGTTGCCAAGTGCTGCGAGAAGGAAGTCTGCTGCACGGTGTGCAAGCCGGTCTATGAGCAGCATTGCAACACCTGCTGCAACCAGTGCTGCCACCAGATCTGCGAGACGGTCTGCAAGGAAGTCTGCGATCCGGTCTGCCGTCATGTTTGCGAGACCTGCTACAAGACGGTCTGCTGCCCGGTGACGCGCTGCGTGACTGAGTGCGTCACCAAGAAGGTGTGCGTGCCGTGCTGCAAGGATGTCGTCGAGACGTGCTACAAGGACTGCACCAAGAAGGTCTGCAAGCCGGTGACCACCAGCAAGTGCGTCACCCGCCGCCGCTGCGAGTGGTGCACCGAAACGTCGTGCCATCCCGGCCCGCAGCACAACAGCTGCCAGAACGTCTGCGACTGCGTGTGCGATCCGTGCACCGGCAAGGCGCATACCGTTCAGCGGCAGTGCAACGTCTGCTGCGAGTGCCCGGCCGAGACGTGCGCCCACAAGGTCTTGCGGATTCGCACCTACACCGAGATGGTGCCCTGCACCACCTACGTGACCGAGTGCGTAGTCGAGAAGGTCCCGGTGACGGTGTGCAAGAAGGTGCACTTCAACGAGGTCCGCGAGGTGACGTGCAATGTCAATCGCGTGATCCACGAGAACGTGACGAAGCAGGTCCCCTACACGGTCAACCGGACCGTGACCGAGGTGGTCAAGAAGCAAGTGCCCTGCACCGTCAACCGCTGCGCCAAGGGCGCCTGGGTTGACAGCAACGGCACGGCCTATGGCTGCGAGGCGCCCGGTCGCACGTTCAAGGAAGGCGCGTCGTACACGACGACCAACACCTACACCACCTGCAAAATGGTGCGCGAGCAGGTCGTCAACAAGGTCCCGTACACGGTGTACGAGAACGTGGTTGAAGACCAGTGCCGCAAGGTGCCGGTGCAGGTGTGCCGCATGCAGCCGGTGACGATTTGCAAGAAGGTGCCGTACACCGTTTGCGAGATGCAGAAGGAAACGGTCTGCAAGAAGGTGGCGTACACCGTCTGCGAAATGCAGCCGTACACCACGACTTGCAAGGTGCCGTACACGGTCTGCGAAACGGTGCCATGCAACGTGACTCACCAGGTCAAGGTTTGCGTGCCGGAAACGGTCTGCGTCAAGGTCTGCCGCAAGGTGCCGGTCACGATCTGCGAACCCCCCAGCGGCCCGTGCGGTCCCGGTGGTTCGTGCGCTCCCGGTGGTTCGTGCGCTCCCGGTGGTTCGTGCGCTCCCGGTGGTTCGTGCGCTCCCGGTGGTTCGTGCACTCCCGGTGGTTCGTGCGCTCCCGGTGGTTCGTGCGCTCCCGGTGGTTCGAGCTGCAGCACCGGCTGCTGCGAGAACAGCTGTGGCTTCCTGAGCCATTGGCGGCAGCGCTGTTTCTCGTCGCTGTGCTGCACGAGCAGCTGCCAGACGAGCTGCTGCACGCCGACTTGCACCCCGAGCTGCACGCCGACTTGCACTCCGAGCTGCACCACGACCTGCACGCCGACTTGCACCCCGAGCTGCACGCCGTGCTGCAATGACGCGTGCGCCCCGTGCTGCCACGAAGGATTGCTGCAGCGGCTCTTCCGTAACCGCTTCTGCTGCGAGCCGACCTGCAACCCGTGCGGCACGCCGTGCGATACCGGTTGCAATCCGTGCACGCCGAGCCCGGCGCCGACGACGATGCCGGCCGCACCGGCGACGACGCCGACCCAGCCGGCGTTGCCGCTGCCGAATCCGAAGCTGTAATCGCCGGATGGGCTAAAGCCCAGCTGGCGGCAGGGCCAGGTACGCACGTCGTCCCTGGCCCTGCTCTTTGGGCGAGCCGAGCCCTGAAAGGGGCCGGTTGCAACCGTCCCTTAACGGGTTCGGCTCGCCCAATCGAAAATTTCTCGTGACATTAGCGCCTGCATGGGGTTAAATAGAGGGAGATCGTTCCTTCCATCGCAAGCCCAGGGACTCAAGCCATGCATGTGCGCATCCTGTTCGGCGTGTTCGCCATCGGTGTGCTGACAATCCTGATGAGCCCCGTCGGCTATGGCCAATTCCAAGGCGGCGGCGGTGGTGGCGGGTTTGGCGGCAAGGGTGGCGGCGGCTTTGGCGGCAAAGGCGGCAACAAGGGCCGGGACCCAAACCAGAGTTTCGACCTCATGGCGAATGGCCGCCAGTTCATCCTCCTCTCCGACGTGGCATCGCCTTTCATGCAACAGATGCTGACGCAGTATCAGCAGGAATCGGGCGCCAATTTCCCGAATGGCCAGATCAGCCGTGAACAATACGTGGCGGCTACTGAATTCATCAGGAACAAGATGGCTGCTAATGGCGGCTTTTTTGGCAGCAAGAAGGGGCCTGGTGCCGCGCCGGGCAACCCCGCTGCTCCCGGTGGAGCACCGGCGCCCACCCTGGAATCGATGCAGCAACTTGCCGATATCGACTTCAAGAGCCATGACGAGAACGGCGACGGCAAGCTGAACCAGGACGAGATGCCGCCGCCACTGAAGCGTGATCTCGCCCGCTGGGACAAAAACGGTGACGGCGTCATCGATCAAAACGAATACCGCGACTATTTTGTCGCGCATGCAGGAGCGCATGAACCGCGGCCCCAACGGTTCCGCCGGCATGCAGGCGGACAATGTGGTCGATGCGCTGCTCGAGGATGATCTCGACAAACGGCCCACCGTTTACCGCGCGGGCAAGCTGCCTGAAAAAGGCTTACCGGCATGGTTCGTCCAGCTCGACACCGACCAGGACGGTCAGGTCGCACTGTACGAATGGCGCGCTGCCGGCCGCGACCTTGACGAATTTGCGGAGTGGGACCGCGACAATGACGGCTTCATCACGCCGGAGGAAGCCCTCAAGGTGCAGGCATCCCTGACCAGGAGCGCCAATCCGCTGCTCGCCAGTAATACCACGCCCGGCAGCACCGGCCCCGGCGGCCAGCGCAACTTCGGCCAAGGCGGCCCGGGCGGCCAGCGCAACTTCGGCCAGGGCGGACCCGGCGGTGGCGGCAAGGGTTGGGGGGGCAACATGGGCGGCGGTGGCGGTAAGGGCTGGGGCGGTGGCAACACCGATGGCGGCGGCGGCAAGAAGGGCGGCGGTGGCGGCAAGAAGGGCGGCGGCGGTGCCGGTGGGAAAGGCTTCGGCGGCGGTTGAGCGCATTGCGTTTCCCGGCCGCCCGGGTAAACAACCACAATACAAACCGGCCGTGCAGCCACCCCCAGTCGCTGCACGGCCGGCTCTGTTTTGCCACGCCGCGGGGGTGAGTCTTCGAACCCCGCGGGTGCGCCAACGACCCGCGGGGTTCGAAGACTCACCCCCGCGGCGTGGGGACATCACTGTCCCGCCTTCTTCCGCGCCTTGTACTCGGCAATGATCTTCGCCGGGTTGTCGTTGAACGCGTCGCGACAGCCGGAGCAGCAGACGTAGTACGTCTGGCCCATGTAGCTGACCGTCATCGTGCCGAGTCCGCCGGTCACCACGCACTCGGGCTTCTTCTCGCCGCCGGCGCTGCCGAACGTCACGCCTTCCTTGGTGTAGCTGATCTGGTACTGCTTGTTGAACAGCGATCGGCCCTCGGGACGCACCAGGAAGGTGTGGATGAGCCGATCGCCGCCGCCGGCAACGCCAAGCTTGATCTGTTCGGTATCACCGGCGTCGTTCTTACGTTCCAGGATCAGCCCGTTCTTCTTCAGCTCGCCCTCGTAAACGCTCTTGCCGTCCTTTTTGTCGATGAGCGTCAGCTGGTACTTGCCGGTGTCGGGCAGGAAACGCATTTCGCCGCTCTTGAAGAGCTTGCTGTTATCCATGTTGACGCTGAGATAGACGTCCTTGGCCTTGAAGCGCCAGCTCCAGGTCGCGGTTTCCTTCCAGATTTGCGACTTCTCCTTCTCGGAAACGCCGCTGCCCTTCCAGCCGCCGATGTACTCCTGCAGCGCTTGCAGCGCTTCCTTGGGGTCATCGCCCTTGTCCGCCGCGCCAGCCGGCAGCAGCAGCACCGGGGCCAGGAACACACCGCACAGAAGCAAACGTCGCATGATCGAAATCCTCGATAGAAGGTCAAATCCGAAATCCGAAGCTCGAAATCCGAAACAAATGCCAATACCAAAACCAAAACCCGAACCCAAGACAATCCGTCGCTGTTTGGACGATGCGGATTTCGAATTTGTTTCGGATTTCGATATTCGAGTTTCGGATTTCCCGCGGCGGGTTTCGGATTTCCCGCCGCCGGGCTCACGGTAAGTCCAGCACCAACAGCGTCGTGTCCGCATTCGCCGTCACCAGCTGCCGGCTGTCCGGCGTGAACGTAATGTTGCTGACCAGCGGTTGGCCGCGCTCGGCCCACGCGCCCATCACCCACTGCCGCAGCTCCTTGCCGGATTCAAGGTCCCAGCATTTTACCACGTTATCGTAGCCAACCGTGACGAACCGTTTGCCGTCGGGGCTGACGAGGCAGCAGCGAATGGTGACGTCCTTGTGCGCGGTCAGCGTCCGCCGCACTTCGCGCTTGGCGATGTCGGCGATCTTGACCTCCCCCTTGTCGCTGGTGGCGACCAACGTCGTGCCGTCCGGCGTCAGTGCGAGGTCGGCCACGCCGATTTTCTCGAACAGCATCCAGTCGCCGCCCGGCGCGATTTCGGCGTCCTTGTCACCGAGCGTCCACAGGCGAACGCTGCCATCCTTCGCGCCGGTGGCGACGAGCTTGCCGTCGGCGCCGAAGGCGAGCGAATTGACGTTGCGGGCCATTTCGGTGAAGGTGTACAGGCGTTTGCCGGTCGCCAACTCGAAGCACTCGACGATCGTGGTCACGTTCTTTCCCTTGATCGGGAACCACACCAGCAAGCGCTTGCCGTCGGGCGTGACGAACATGTAGGGCGAGTCGCGGCTCATGAAGCGAAACAGTTCCTGCTCAGGAACGCGCGGCAACTCCGAAAACGCGACCGGGTCCCATAGGCGCAGCAGGCGGTCGCCGCCGCAGGACACGAGCGTCTTGCCGTCCGGCGCGAACGTGACCGCGGTAACTGCGGCGCCGTGACCCGTCAGGCTCGCCAGCTCGGCACCGGTGGCGCGATCCCACAGCTTAACCGTGCGGTCGAGGCCGCCCGAGGCGATCTGCTTGCCGTCGGGGCTGACGGCGACGGTCTCGACGCTGGCGGTGTGCTCGGCGAGCAGCGGCGCTTCACGGCTGGTGATCTCCCAGAGCTTCGCCTGGCGATCCACCCCGCTCGACACCAGATGGAAGCCTTCCTTGCTGAACGCTACCGACGTGACCCAGTCGGTGTGGCCGCGGAAGGTCTGGATCTCCTTGCCCGCGTTGCCCTCGACCTTCCAGAGCTTGACGAGCTGGTCGGCCGAGGCGGACGCGACGTGCTGGTTGTCCTTGCGGAACGCGACGCCGCTGACCGGGCCGCTGTGGCCGGCAAACACCACCGGATTGACGCCGGGGTTGGCGATCGACCAGACCTTGACGAGCGCGTCGTTGCCGCCCGAGGCCAGGAGCTGGCCGTTGGGGCTGTAGGCGACGGAGTTGACCGACACCGCGTGCGCGTTCCAGCGCTGCTGCAGCTTGCCCGCGGCATCGTACAGCGCAATCGTCTGATCGACGTTGCCGACGGCGATCTGCTTGCCGTCGGGCCGGAAGGCGACCGCCGCGACGAGGGAGGGATTGTCGTCGATCGACAGCAATTCCTTGGCGGTATCGGCGTCCCAGATCTTAACGCGCCGGTCGGCGGCACCGGTGACGATGCGCTTGCCCTCGGCGGCGATATCGAGTGCGGTGATGGTGCCGGTGTGGCCTACGCCGGTGCGCAACGCAGCGCCGCTGGCCGCATCCCACAGGCGCAGCACTTTGTCGGCGCCGACCGAGGCGATGTACTTGGCATCCGGGCTGTAGAGGGCCGCCGTGACCGGGGCATTATGGCCGGTGATCGTGTGTAGCGCCTTGCCGCTGGCGAGGTCCCAGACGCGCACGGTGCGGTCGGCGCCGGCGCTGACCACGCGGTCGCCTTCGGGGCTGAAGGCGGCCGACCAGACGGGGCTGTCGTGCTGGCCGACGTTGCGGGCCACCAGCACGATGTCGAAGTCCCACAGCCGCACGGTGTAGTCGAAGCCGGCCGAGGCGAGCTGGTTGCCGCCGGGGTTGAAGGCGAGGCTGCGGACCGCGCCGGCGTGACCCTTGAACGAGCCGAGCATTTGGCCGCTCTCGGGATCCCAGAAGCGGATCAGCCCGTCCTCCGAGCCGGTGAACAGGCCCTTGCCGTCCTTGCTGAACGCGAGCGCCCTGGTGAACGAAGTTGACGGCAGCGTGAGCCGAGGATTGGTGATCTGGAACGCCGCGCCCGGCAGGACGGTGGCGTACAGCTTGACGCTGTCGGGGCCGGAGCAAACCAGTGTCTTGCCGTCGGGGCTGAACGTGACGGCGTAAATGGCGCCGGTGTCGTGCTGCTTGAGCCAGTACGCCGGTTGCTTGGCGTTCTCGATCATACCCGGGTATTGCCAGAGCCGGACTTGCCCGGTTTCGTCGCTGACCGCGAGGCTATGGCCGTCGGTGGTGAAGGCGAGCGAGTTGACCCGGCCGCGGAAGTCGGTGTCGGTGCGCTTGACCTCGCCGGTCTTCACATCGAAGGCGGCGAGCAGGGCCACCGTGCCCTCGCCGTCCTTGGTCGGCTTGCCGGCGAAGCCCGCGAACAGGTGCTTGCCGTCGCGCGCGAACGCCAGGGCGGTGACATACTCGCCCTCGGCGATCTTGAGGGTTCGCTGATCCTTGCCGCTCGCCGCGTCCCAGAGCTTGATGAGCGCATCGGTGCCGGCCGAGGCGATCGTCTGACCATCGGGGCTGTACGCGACGAAGTTGACTTCATCGTCATGCCCCTCATAGGTGCGGATTTCGTGGCCGTTGGCGAGGTCCCAGAGCTTGACGGTATGGTCCCTGCTCGCAGTGGCGAGGCGCCGGCCGTCGGCGCTGAACGCCAGCGCGAAGATGGGTGCCGCGTGGCGCAGGCGCGGATTGCCGATAATGCGGGCGACGTGTTCCTTCGGCGTGCCGGGCGCCTGATAGGGGAGCTGCCACCGTGCCTGCCGCAGCGCCTCGGCCGCCTGCAAGAAGCGTCCGGCGGCCAATGCGGTCTGGCCTTTCTTCGCCAGCACCTCCGCTCGTTCCAGCAGCGCCGGCTGGAAGCGCTGGGCGACGCCGGTCTTGACGGCGCCGTCGCGTTCCGCCTGGTATTTGGCGAGCAGCGTCGTGACCTCGTCGGCCGTCGGCAGCTTCGCGTCCTGACCGTGCAGCGCCGCCGTGCCGAGCAGCAATCCCAGCATGGACAGGAGCCCCGAAAGCGTGCGCGTCATCATCGATTCCGCCCTTGGTAAAGAGGCCGCGCCGCGTTGGGCGAGCCCCTCGTTGAGTATAAGCCGTGCGCGGGTCGATACAAGCTCTGTATGTGAGACGACGCGGATCCTGCACGACGACGAGGTCGCGGGGTCGAAGTCGCTGAGCGCCGCCGAACAGACGAGGTTGCCGTCACGCAGCTCGACGTGGACCTCGACGCCGCCGATCAGGCTGCTGGCGGCGCGGTGATCGCCGGTGCGCGTCAGGTAGGGCCGCACGCAGCGCGTGGCGGCGATGTAATGGCCCGAGCGCGGGTTGCCCACGGCGACGCATTGCTCCTGCGCCTCGGACGCGGTCAGGCCAACCCACATTGGTTCTCAAATCATACAATAGCCACCCAGGGCCACGAACAGGTTGCACGGCACGCGGATGCAGCTCAACGTCCTCACCATCGTCGGCGTCGGCCTCATCGGCGGCTCGATCGGGCTGGCGGCGCGCCGGCGCGGACTGCGCCGCGTCATCCGCGGCGTTGGCCGGCAACCGGGCGGCCTCGATCAAGCACGGCAGCGGGGCGCTGTGGACGAAGGCTTCCTTGCGCTCAACGAAGCCGTGCCCGGGTCGGACCTCGTGGTCTTCTGCACTCCCGTCGATCGCATCGCCGCCCAGGTCCTGGAAGCGGCGCCGGGCTGTGCGCCGGGGACGTTGTTGACCGACGCCGGCAGCACCAAGGCGACCATCGTCCGCGCGATCGACGGCCACTTGCCGGCCGGCGTGGGCTTTGTCGGCAGCCACCCGCTCGCCGGATCGGAGAAGCGCGGACCGGAGTTTGCCGACGCGGACCTGTTCGAGGGGCGCTGGACTGTCCTGACGCCGACCGCGGCGACCGACCCCGAAACGCTCGCGCGCGTGCAGGCGTTTTGGCAAGCGCTCGGCAGCCGGACCCGCGTGATGCCGCCGGAGGAGCACGATCAGGCGCTGGCGTTGACGAGCCATCTGCCGCATCTGCTGGCGGCGGCGCTCGCGGGCATCTTGCCGCGCGAGTTGCACACGCTCACCGCGACCGGCTTCCGCGACACGACCCGCGTGGCGGCCGGCGATCCGGCGCTGTGGGCCGCCATTTTCAGCCATAACCGGGCGGCCGTGCTGTCGGCCCTGGGGCGCGTGGAACAGCGGCTGGATGAATTCCGGCAGGCCCTTGACCGCGGCGACGACGCCATGCTTCTTGACTTACTCGCGAAGGCGAAAGAGGTGCGCGATGGCCTGGGAGGTTGAGCTGGTTCCAAAAGGCGAACAGCATGACATGGAAAGCCCGCGCGTCTGGAAGGAATACGCGCTGCTTGGCGCGCAGCCGTCGATGAGAAAGAGCTTGCCATCCGCAGCTCGCGCGGCTACCTGCTCGACGGCGACCTTTCCCCGGACGACGCGAGCACGCTGATGAATGAGCTGCTGGTCGATTCCCTGGCCGAGGGTGCGGTGTGCAATCCCATCCCTGGATCGGCGGAACTGCCAACCGGGGCGGCCTGGTGGACGGTGTTGCTCAAGCCGGGCGTCATGGACCCGGTCGCCGAAAGCGTGCTGCATGCCGCCCGCGATCTTGGCATCGCGCTCGCGTCGGTGCGCACCTTCCGTCGGTACACGTTCTCGACACCCGAGGTGCCGGCCGCTGTTGCAGCGACTCTGCGCAAGGTGCTCGCCAACGACGCCATCGAGCAAATCGTCGCCGGCCCGCTGCACGCTGGAGCATCTGACCCTTGGCTCCACATACGCATTTCGCCTCATCACCGTGCCGCTGCGCGAGCTGGACGACGCCGGCCTGGATGAAGCTCAGCCGCGACGGCCAGCTGTCGCTGAACCTCGCGGAGATGCAGGCCATCCAGGCGCATTTCCGCGAGCCGGGCCGCGATCCGACCGACGTCGAGCTGGAGACGCTGGCCCAGACCTGGTCGGAGCATTGCTCGCACAAGACGCTCAAGGGCCGCATCGAGTTCGACGGCCGGCGCATCGACAACCTGCTCAAGGAGACGATCTTCGGCGCCACGCAGGAGATCCGCCGGCGGCTCGGCGCGGACGACTGGTGCGTCAGCGTCTTCGAGGACAACGCCGGCGTCGTGCGCTTCGACGAGCACTATCAACGTCTGCTTCAAGGTGGAGACGCACAATCACCCCTCGGCCATCGAGCCGTACGGCGGCGCCAACACCGGCCTGGGCGGCGTCATCCGCGACCCGCTCGGCACCGGCCTGGGCGCCAAGCCGATCTGCAACACCGACGTGTTCTGCTTCGCCCCGCCCGACACGCCGCCGGAGGCGCTGCCGCCGGGCGTGCTGCATCCCGCGCAAGGTGATGAAGGGCGTCGTGGCCGGCGTGCGCGACTACGGCAACCGCATGGGCATTCCGACCGTCAACGGCGCCGTCTGCTTCGACGAGCGCTACCTGGCCAATCCGCTGGTCTACTGCGGCACCGTCGGCCTGATCCCCGTGGACCGCTGCACACAAGGCGGCCGCAGCCGGGCGACCTGATCGTGGCCGTCGGCGGCCGCACCGGCCGCGACGGCATCCACGGGGCGACGTTTTCCTCGGTCGAGCTGACCGGCCGAGTCGGAGAAGGTCAGCGGCGGCGCGGTGCAGATCGGCAACGCCATCACCGAGAAGAAGATGCTCGACGTGCTGCTGCAGGCCCGCGACCGCGGCCTGTACCACGCCATCACCGACTGCGGCGCCGGCGGCTTCAGCTCGGCCGTCGGCGAGATGGGCGAGACGATCGGCGCCGTCGGTGCAGCTCGACAAGGCGCCGCTGAAGTACGAGGGCCTGTCGTACACGCGAAATCTGGATCTCCGAAGTCGCAGGAGCGCATGGTCCTGGCCGTGCCGCCGGACAAGCTGGGAGCGCTGCGGACGCTGTGCGCCAGCGAGGACGTCGAGGCGACGGTCATCGGCACGCTTCGAGCCGACCGGCCGGCTGCGGCTGTCTTACGAGGGCGAGCAGGTCGCCGACCTCGACATGGCACTTCCTGCACAACGGCCGGCCGCCGGTGGTGCGGCAGGCAACCTGGCGAGCCGGGGCGTGCAGTCCCGCCTGACGGTGCAGCGGCGAAACTGACAGGCCGGCTCGCCAGGCCGGCTCGACCCGCCGAACTTCAACGACACCCTGCTGCAAGATCCTCGGCTGCTGCCGAACGTGTGCAGCAAGGAATGGATCATCCGCCAGTACGATCACGAAGTGCAGGGCGGCAGCGTCATCAAGCCGCTGGTCGGCGTCCGCGAACGACGGCCCCGGCGACGCCGCGGTCATCACGCCGGTGCTCGGCTCGTGGACGCGGCCTGGCGATCGGCTGCGGCATCAACCCGCGCTACGGCGATCTCGATCCGTACTGGATGGCGGCCGCGCGCGATCGACGAGGCGGTGCGCAACGTCGTCGCGGTCGGCGCCGATCCGGCCCGGATCGCCCTGCTCGACAATTTCTGCTGGGGCAACACCGATCGGCCCGAGGTGCTCGGCTCGCTGGTGCGCGCCGCCGAGGCGTGCCGCGACGTGGCGCTGGCCTACAGCATGCCGTTCATCAGCGGCAAGGACAGCCTCAACAACGAATTTCACGCCGAGCGGCCGGCACATCGTCATTCCGCCGACGCTGCTCATCAGCGCGCTGGGCCGCGTGCCCGACGTGCGCCGCTGCGTGACGATGGACCTGAAGGAGCCCGGCAACATCCTGCTACTGGTCGGCGCGACGCGCGACGAGCTGGGCGGCTCGCACTATCACCTCGTCACCGGCCGTGCGGATGGCCGCGTGCCGACGGTGGATCGAGCGCTTGCCCCTCATCTGTTCGCGAAATTGCACGAGGCGATTCGCCGCGGCCTGATTCGCAGTTGTCACGACCTGAGCGAAGGCGGCCTGGCGGTCGGCGCTGGCGGAGATGGCGTTTGCCGGCGGCATCGGCGCAGACGTGACGAAGCTGCCGCCGGGCCTGCCCGACGACGTAACGCTCTTTTCCGAATCGCCGACGCGCTGGGTGCTGGAAGTGCAAGCGGGCCATGTCGCCGCGGTCGAGGCGCTGTTCGCGGGCCTGCCGCTGGCGACGCTGGGGCAGACGGTGAAGGAGCCGCGGTTGCGCATCGCGGGGACCGGCGGCGATTGGATCGTGTGGACGGCGCTCGATCAACTCAAGCAGGCGTGGCAGATGCCGCTGGCGTGGTAGAGAACCTTTCCCTTGGTCGTGATCTCGTGCAAGAACCAGTTGTGGTCCTTCAGTCCGCGCTCGATTTGCTTCGGCGTGCGGACGATCAGGTCGAGCGAAAAAGGGTGATCGAGGGCCATCGTGATTCGGACGGATTGATCGATGGCGTTGTGGCACGGCATGATGACCAGCAAATCGACGTCGCTCTCGTTGTGCGGCGTGCCATAGGCGTAGGAGCCGAACAGGACGATCTTCTCGGGGTGAAAGCGCTCGGCGATCTGGCGGGCAAAGCGGCGGATGGCCGCGGCCGGGATGTTCGGCGACGGTTGAACGTACGCAACCGGGGCAGGCCGCTTTTTGGTCATGCCGCCAATTTATCCGGAATGACAGTGCGCGACGAGCCATCGCCCCGGTAAAATCAGCGCATATATGACTGAATACCCTGATGGAGCGAACCATGACAACCCAGGTCACCGCAACCGTCGTCGGCGGCATGCTGAAGCCGGATGAGAGCCTGCAGCTCCCCGAGCGGACCCGCGTGAATTTGACGATCGAACCGATTGCTGAGAAACTAGACCCGGCGGAAGCCTGGAAAGCGCTCAGAGCGTGGATTTACCAAAACCCTCTCCACGGCCTTGGACGCCGCCTCACGCGCGACGAACTTCATGAACGCCGTTGATACGAATGTGTATGTCTATGCCCTGGATGCGGGGGAGCCGGCCAAGCAGGCGAAAGCCGTAGAGCTTCTGGATCGGCTCATGCTACAGCCGGGCGATACCGTGATCGTATGGCAGGTCGCCGGCGAGTTCCTCAGCCAATTGCGGAAATGGGAGTCGCAAGGTCGACTCACGTCCGCTGAAGTTGAGACAGCATTCCAGCGATTTCGCGCCATGTTCCCTTTGCGAATTCCAAGCGAAGGGATTTTCCAGGATTCATTCGGTCTGCGCGCGCGTTTCAGTTTGTCGCACTGGGACAGCATGTTGTTGGCGGCCTGCAAGGAGGCCCGCGTCACCACACTTTATTCGGAGGACATGGCGGCCGGGACCGACTACGACGGGCTCGCCGTCGTGAATCCCTTTGTTTGAGCCGCCCTGCTCCCGACAGACTCTACCGTGAGACGGCGCCATGAGCACCTATGCCATCACCCCGAACGATATCCGTGATGCCGCCGAGCGCATTGCGCCGTGGGCGCACCGCACGCCGGTCATGACGTGCGCGGCGCTCGATCGGCTGGCGGGGCGGCGGCTGGTCTTCAAGTGCGAGCAATGGCAGACGAGCGGCTCGTTCAAGTTCCGCGGTGCCGCCAATGCCGTGCGACGCCTCAGCGACGCCGACGCGGCGAGCGGCGTGGTGACCCACAGCTCGGGCAATCACGCGCAGGCGCTGGCGCTGGCCGCCCGGCTCCGCGGCATTCGCGCCCACATCGTCATGCCGACCAGCGCTTCACCCGTCAAGCGCCGCGCCGTGGAGGAATATGGCGGCCGGGTCGTTCCGTGTGCGCCGAACCTGGCGGCGCGCGAGACGACCACGGCGCAGGTGCAGGCGGAAACCGGCGCCGTGCTGATTCCGCCGTACGATCACCCCGACGTGATGGCCGGCCAGGGCACGACGGCGCTGGAGCTGCTGGCGGAGGCGCCCGATCTCGATGCGATCATCGCCCCGGTCGGCGGCGGCGGCCTCGTGTCCGGCGTCAGCATCGCGGCCCGCGGTCCGGCCGGGCATTCGGCTGTACGCCGCCGAGCCGCTGGGCGCCGACGACGCCGCGCCTCGCGTGCGGCCGGCACGCGCATCCCGCAGACGGCGCCGCAAACGATCGCCGACGGCCTCTTGACCAGCCTGGGCGAGCTGACCTGGCCGGTGCTGCGCGACCTGCTCGACGAGGTCGTCACGGTCGGCGAGGACGAGATCGTGGCGGCGATGCGTCTGGCGTGGGAGCGTGCCAAGCTGCTCATCGAGCCCAGCTCCGCGGTCGCGCTTGCGGCCGCGCTGACGCCGGCCTTTCGTGGGCTGCCCGGTCTTGGCCGCGTCGGCATCATCCTTAGCGGCGGCAACGTCGATCTCGATCGCTTGCCGTGGATGGGAAACCTTCCGCAAGCATGACGCCGAGCTGAAGGAGACGCAAGTCGCGGTGCTCGGCACCCCGAGATACATGTCGTTCGCCTCGTTAGTTAGCCTCGTTAGCCCGACGCGCAAGCGAGGGTGCGCCTTGTGCGCCTTGCTTGCGCGTCGGGCTAACGGCGAACGGGTGGCACAGAATTCTGGCGAATTCCGCTACGGCTCCGGGGCAAAATGCGCTACCCCCTGCGCCCAATTGCAGCGAATTGCGCTGCGAGGCGCGGCGATTCCCATTGCGGGCGCTGCCGTTGGCCCTGACCCGGCACGAGCTTCCTGCCCTGGATCAGGTCTTCCATGATCTTGAGCACCTCGCTCGTGAAGAAGTTGCGCGGGAACTTGTACTCGGCGCTGTCGGCAGGCGGCTCGGGGGTCTTGTCCGGGTTCGCCTCGTCGGCTTGTTCCTTCGTCACCTGCTCCTTGAATTCCTGCTCGCTCAGGGGCATCTGCTTGCGTTTCTGCAGCGCCTTGAGCCGGTCGATGCTCTCGGCCAGCTTGGCGAAATCCTTGGAGGCCTTGACGCGCTCCGCCGATCGCGCCTGCAGCGCCGCCTTCTGCTCCGCGCTCACCATGCCGGCGGCGGTGTGCTCGGCCGGCCTGACCCGGTCGAACGCCAACGCGTGATCGAGGTCCTTCTCCGGCGTGGCGAGGTATTCGGTCAAGGACGGCACCACCACGTCGGAGGCGACGCCCTTGTTCTGCGTGCTGTCGCCGGTGACGCGGTAGAACTGCCGGATCGTCAGCCGCAGGGCGCCGAGCTTGGCGTCGCCGCCCAGCTGTTCGCCGAGGTCGATGACCGCTTGCACCGTGCCCTTGCCGTGCGTCGCCGGATCGCCCACGACCAGCGCCCGGCCATAATCCTGCAAGGTCGCCGCGACGATCTCGGCGGCGCTGGCGCTGTGCCGGCTGACCAGCACCATCAGCGGGCCGTCGTAGACCACGCCGGCTTCCGGATCGTCCAGGCGGCTAATGCCGGTGCGGGGATCCTTCACCTGCACTACCGGCCCCTGGTCGATGAACAGGCCGGCCAGCGCCACCGCCTCGTTGAGCAGGCCGCCCGGATTGTTGCGCATGTCGAGGATCACGCCGTCGACGTTCTGAGTCTTGAGCTCGTTCAGGATGCGGCGGACGTCCTTGCTGGCACTCTCGACGGCGCCGCCGGCCTTGGCCGGGGCGGCATAGAACGACGGCAAGTCGATGACGCCGACGCGGTATGGCTTGCCGTTGGCCTTCTTGCCCTGCTCGATGACCTCGTAGCGTGCGGCCTGCGATTTCATCTCGATCTGCTGGCGCACCAGCGCGTAAATGACCGGCTCCAGCTTGCCGGCGGGGATGACCTTCAGCTCGACGCGAGTGCCCTTGGCGCCGCGAATGAGCTTGACCGCCTCGCGCAGCCGCATGTCGGAGATGTCGACGAACTTGCCGTCCCCCTGGGCGACGGCGATGATCTTGTCGTTGGGCTTGAGCCGGCCGTCCTTCGCCGCCGCCCCGCCGGGCACGGGCTCGACGACGATCATCTGGCCGTTCTCCTCGCGCAGCAGCGCGCCGATGCCTTCGAGCCGCAGCCGCATCGAGATCTCGAAGTCCTCCAGCGTGTTCGGCGACATGTAAGCGCCGTGGGGATCGAGGCTGGCGCTCAGGCCGGTCAGGTAGATTTCGAGCAGGTCGAAGTTATCGAGCTTCTTGGTGCGCTTGGCAAACGCGTGGTAGCGCTCGCGCACCTTCTGCACCGCCTCGGCCGCCGGCAGCGGCTTGGCGGCGACGCGATTGAGCAACAGGTCGAACTTGATGCGTTGGCGCCAGCGTTCGCGCAGCCCCTGTTCGTCCGCGGCGTAGTCGATCTTGGCCGGGTCGGTTTCGAGGTATTCCTTGGCGGTGAAGTCGTACTGCGCGTCCAGCAGCTCGTCGATGAGCTTGAGGCGTTCGGTGACCCGGTCGGTGAAGCGCCGGTAGACCTTGAAGGCAAAGCGAAGATCGCCGTTGAGGAGCATGTCGTCAAGCTCGGTTTCCTGCTTCTTGAACTCGTCGATGTCGCTTTTGAGGAAATAGACCTTGCGCGGATCGAGGTCCTTGAGGAAGCGGTGGAAGAGCCGTTTCGAGATGTCGTCGTCGATGCTGTGGCGCGTGATATGTCCCTGCTCCAGGATGGCGCAGACGATCTTGGCAAGGAGCGCGTTGTCCTTGCCCGGCACCGGCTGGGCGGACAGCCCGAGCGGCACGAGCAGCAACGCAAGCAGGGCGCCGAGCGCGAAGCGGTATGGGCGGCAAGGCAATCGCTGGGTCATGAGGAAGCAGCCTTTCATTGGCATGGAGTAATCGCGGGCGATCGCGTTCCTCGATTGTAGCCAAACGGCAGGGTTGCGCACAAAGCCAATTTCACGCCGATCCACCCGCCAACTGCGACTCGGCAATCTCCAGGGCCCGCAACAGCCCCATCGCCTTGCTCAGCGTTTCCTCGTGCTCAGACTCCGGCACGCTGTCGGCGACGATGCCGGCCCCCGCCTGCAGATACGCCGTCTGGCCCTTGAATACGATCGTGCGCAGGGCGATGCACGTGTCCATGTTGCCGCTGAAGTCGATGTAGCCGACCGCCCCGCCATAGGGCCCGCGGCGGTGCGGCTCCAGCTCGTCGATGATTTCCATCGCCCGCACCTTCGGCGCGCCGCTGAGCGTGCCGGCCGGCAGGCACGAACGCAGCGCATCGAACGCGCTCTTGCCGTGCTGAAGCCGGCCGGTGACGTTGCTGCAAATGTGCATCACGTGGCTGTACCGCTCCACCTGCATCACGTCGCTAAGCTGCACCGTCCCATAGCGTGCGACCTGGCCGACGTCGTTGCGGCCGAGATCAACCAACATGATGTGCTCGGCGCGTTCCTTCGGGTCGGCGATCAGCTCGGCGGCGAGGCGGTCGTCCTCCTCCTCGGTCTTGCCGCGGCGGCGCGTGCCGGCCAGCGGCCGAATCGTCACCTTGTCGCCGTCGACGCGCACCATGATCTCCGGCGAGCTGCCGACCAGGCTCAGCTCCGGCCCGAGCTGCAGATAGAACATGAACGGGCTCGGATTGACCACCCGCAGCGTGCGGTAAACGTCGAACGGATGCGCCTTCGTCTCGGCCGTCAGCCGCTGGCTCAGCACGACCTGAAAGATATCGCCGGCCCGGATGTACTCCTTCGCTTTTTCGACCGCGCGCTCGTACTCGCCGGGCCCCATATTCGACCGAAAATCGCGGGTGACGGGGCCGCCCGGCGCGATGTCCGTCAATGGCAGATCGGCGACGCGACGCTGCAAGCGCTCGATCAGCCCATCGACGCGCCGGCATGCGTCCTCGTAACTCGTCTCCACGCGACTCGGCTCGGCCGGCACGTGCGCGTGAGCCACGACCGCGATCGTCTTGTTGATGTGGTCGAAGATGACCATGCGGTCGTAGAGCGCGAAGCAGAGGTCGGGCAGGCCGCGATCGTCGGCCGGCGGATGCTCCAGGCGTTCGACGTAACGCACCGTATCGTAGCCGGCGTAGCCGACCGCGCCGCCGAGGAACCGCGGCATGCCGGGCAATTGCGGCGTGCGATAGCGTACCAGGATTTCCTCCAGGAGGCGCAGCGGGTCCGCATGGGTGCGCTGCTGCGTTTGGCCGGCGGCGCGATCCTCGATGCGGACAGATTGGCCGTGAGCCTCGAAGATCAGGAAGGGGCCCGAGCCGAGGAAGCTGTAGCGGCCCACCCGTTCGCCGCCGATGACGCTTTCGCAAAGGAAGGACCAGTCGCCTTCCTGAATCGCGCGGAAGGCGGTGACCGGAGTCAGTGTGTCACCGACGAGCTGGCGATAGACGGGTACCAGGCTGTGGCCTTGCGCGAGCGAGCGGAATTCCTCCAGGGCGGGCCGATAACGCATGGGGACCTCGACGAAAGGGGCCGGCTACTTGCTCTGTAGAAAACCAGGCCGGAAAAGCCTGGGTGGCCGGGGCTGAGTCTTCGAAGCCCCGGTTTTCGCGTGCCGCCGGGGCTTCGAAGACTCAGCCCCGGCCACCCAAGTCTTGGTTTTCTACAGAGCAGCCTGCTACTGGTTTACCGACGGTGCGCGGACGTGGGGAGGGGCCTTTTGGATTGATTGGGCGGGCCGGTCATGGCATACTCGAGGGGGGTTCGTAGTTCCGCCTTTGGGCGGCTCAAGGACCGCCTGAAGGCGGAACTACGAACGGTACTCAATCATCCCGCGGAGTTCATGCCATGAGCACTGCCAATCCCCAAAACATGCTGCTGCAGGACGTGGAGTACCAGACCGAGGTCACCGCGCTCGGCGTCTGGCGGCGATTTCTCTATCCCACCGGCATGCTGTTCGAGGAGTTCGTGTCGCATCGGCAGCTCCTGGGCTTGCCCATGCTCCACTATACACGCGGCATCTGCCCGGAAACCGGCAAACGCGTGGTGGCCAGGGGCGTGATCGCCATCGGCCGGCTTGCGATGGGGATCGTCGCGATCGGCCACGCGTCGATCGGTGTCGTGGCGATTGGACAGCTGGCAATCGGCCTGGTCTTCGGACTGGGGCAGGCCTCGACGGGGGTATTTGCGATCGGCCAGCTCGCCATCGCGCTGGCGTTCGGCCTGGGCCAGGGCGCCGTCGGCACCGTGGTGATCGGGCAGTTCGCGTTCGGCGAATATGTGCTCGCGCAGCTCGGATTTGGGCCGCACGTGTGGGACATGCGCGGGGTGTCGCCGGAAGCACAGCGACTGTTCGAGGCGATTTTGCCGCTCTGAGTCTGGTTTACGTTTAGCGCTCGGAGGCACGGAACAAGGGCCGGCCCCTGATCCGTGCCTCCGAGCGCTAAACGTAAACAAGCAACCCCGCCCTACGCCGTCACCGTCCATGTCTCGCCGGCCCGGAGCATGCCGTCGATATCGGCGCCCGGCTGCTTCTTGCGCAGCTTGCTCGAGCTGCTTGGCGACCTCCACCTCGTAACGCGGGCGCTCCACGTTGTAGATCACGCCGATCGGCAGCGGGATGCCTTCCTTGCCGCTGAGCCGGCTGAACAGGTGCGCCATCTCCAAATCCTTGCTGTCGGCGATCAGCAAATCCTCCATCTTCGCCTCACCCTTGGCCAGGTCGACCGGCTCCACGCGCAGGCCGCGCAGGCGCAGCCCCTTGTCCTTGGCGGCGCCGTAGACGAGCGGCTTGCCGTCCTCGACGCGGACGGTGTTCATCGGCTTGGTCGCCTTGTCGGTGTACTGCTCCCATTCGCCGTCGTTGAAGACGTTGCAGTTCTGCAGGATCTCGACGAATGCGGTGCCCTTGTGCTCGGCGGCACGGCGGAGCGTTTGCTGCAAATGCTCCAGGTCGCGGTCGAGAGTGCGGGCCACGAACGTCGCCTCGGCGCCCAGCGCGAGGCTGAGCGGATTGAGCGGGTTGTCCGGGGCGCCCATCGGCGTGGAGGCGGTCATCTTGCCGCTGCCGGACGTTGGCGAATATTGCCCCTTGGTCAGTCCGTAAATGCGGTTGTTGAACATCAACACCTTGACGTCCACGTTGCGCCGCAGGATGTGGACGAAGTGATTGCCGCCGATCGACAGTGCATCGCCGTCGCCGGTGATCACCCACACGGTCAGGTCGGGCCGCATCACCTTGATGCCGGTGGCGAACGCGGGGGCCCGGCCGTGGATCGTGTGGAATCCGTAGGTGTTCATGTAGTAAGGAAATCGACTCGAGCAGCCGATGCCCGAGACGAAGACGTGCTGCTCGCGCGGAATCGGCAGGTCGGCCAGCAGCTTCTGCGTCTGACGGAGGATGGCGTAGTCGCCACAGCCGGGACACCAGCGCACTTCCTGGTCGGACTGGTAGTCCTTGTCGGTCAACTTGAGGGGTTGCATGCCCATGTCAATCAATGCCTTTCGCGATTGCAAGCCCGAGGGCGAGTCTTCGAGCCCTCGGGCTTTGGTGAATCACTTGCCCTTGAGCGTGTTATCGATGGCGTCGGCGATTTCGCCGATGGTGAACGGTTGGCCCTTGACCTTGCTGAGCGGGATGGCCGGGATGACGAAGCGGGCGCGGAGGATGTTCACCAGCTGGCCGAGGTTCATTTCCGGCACCAGCACCTTCTTGAAGCGGCTCAGGATCGCGCCGAGGTCGGGCGGCAGCGGGTTGAGGTGGCGCAGGTGGACGTGGGCCACCGATTTGCCCTCGCGCCGCTTGCGATCCACGGCACTCTTGATCGAGCCGAACGTGCTGCCCCAGCCAACGACGAGCAGATCGCCGGAGGTCGGGCCGTCGATCGCGGTCGGCGGGATGTCGCGGGTAATGCGGTCGATCTTCGCCTGGCGCAGCCGGCTCATCGCCTCGTGGTTGTCGGGGTCGTAGCTGATATTGCCGCTGGCCTGGTCCTTCTCAATGCCGCCGACGCGATACTCCAGGCCGGGCGTGCCGAGCCGCACCCAGGGCCGGGCCAGCGTCTCCGGGTCGCGAGTGAACGCCCGGCTGCCGTTCGCCTCGACGAGCTGGGCGGCGTCGATCGGCGGCAGGTCCTTCGCGGCCGGGATCAGCCACGGCTCGGCGCCGTTGGCGAGGTAGCCGTCGGAGAGGAAGATGACCGGCGTGCGGTACACGATCGCGATCCGCGACGCTTCATAGACGGCGGCGAAGCAATCCGACGGCTGGCTGGCGGCGACGATCGGCAGCGGGCTCTCGCCGTGCCGGCCATACATCGCGGCGAACAGGTCGGCCTGCTCGGTCTTGGTCGGCAAGCCCGTGCTCGGCCCGCCGCGCTGCACATCGACGATGACGAACGGCATCTCGGCGCTGATGGCCAGGCTGATCGCCTCCTGCTTGAGGTCGAGGCCGGGGCCGCTGGTGGCGGTGAAGGCGAGCGCCGGCAAAGGCGGCGCCGATGGCCATGCACGCGGCGGCGATTTCGTCCTCAGCCTGCACCGTGGTCACGCCCAGGTGCTTGTAGCGGGCGAGCTGATGCAGAATATCGCTGGCCGGCGTGATCGGATAGCTGCCGTAGAAGACCTGCAGGCCGGCTTTGTGGCCGGCGGCGACCATGCCCATCGCGGTCGCCTGGTTACCGGTGACGTGGCGATACAGGCCCGGCGGCATCTTGGCCGGTTCGATCGTGAACGAGTTGGGGAATGCTTCCGTGTTTTCGCAGTACGCCCAGCCGGCGACCAGGGCCCGGCGGTTGGCCTCGGCGATCTCGGGCCGTTTGCCGAACTTCGCCTTGATGTATTCTTCGGTCGGTTCCAGTGACCGCTGGTAGAGCCAGCAGACCATGCCCAGGGCGAAAAAGTTCTGGCAGCGATCGCCCTCGCGCGAGGACACCGGCGCCGGCAGCGGCGACTCGAACACGGCCAGGCGGGTGAGCTTGGTCAGATCAACCTTGTACACCTGGAAGCGGTCGATGGTTCCGTCTTCGAGGGGGTTGCTCTTGCAATGGGCGGTATTGAGATCCTTGCTGGCGAACTTGTCGGAGTTGACGATCAGGATGCCGTTGGTCTTGAGGCCCTTGAGCCGGGTGAGCAGGGCGGCGGGGTTGAACGCCACCAGGGCGTCGTAAGCGTCGCCGGGGGTGAGGACCTCATTGCTGCCGAAGCGGAGCTGGTAGCCCGAGACGCCGGCGCGGGTGCCGGCGGGAGCGCGAATCTCGGCGGGGAAGTCGGGAAAAGTAACGATGTCATTGCCCATGCGGACGCTGGTGTGGCCGAACTGGCCGCCGATGGCCTGGATGCCGTCGCCGGAGTCGCCGGCGAAGTACACCACGACCTCGGAAACGGGCTCCGCGGGTTTGTGGGACGGTTTTGCCTCGATGTCGATATTCGACGGTGCCATGAAGCCGATCCTCGTTCCTGCGATGCGTTGCCCAATCCAGGGCCCACGCCCCGGAAGAGGTCTGACCGGTCGGCGGCTAATCCTTAGCGAAAAGGCGAATCATCTCGTCCCCGAGTCGGACGGACCCGACGGTAGGTCGTTCCAGGTGTGGTTGGTCTCGCGCAGGGGGCGGGACGCAACGGGGGAGGGAGCGAGCGGGGCCGCCTCGGGGCGGCGCTCCGGCCCGCCGCCAAGGCGGTGGGGGCGCTGAACCCGATCACTACATCCTTCTACCTTCAAGTAAGCCCGTTCGGGCACGAACGTCAATAGAAAATCGCTGTAGAACGTGAAAGCTTAGCGATGGCAAGGCAGGGGAAGTGGGCGAAAGAGACGGCGCGTGGGCGGATTTTGCGGGGAAAAACGGTTGTACAGGCACATGATTCCCAAGCCGCGGGATGAGCGCAGCGTATCCCGCGGGTCGGAGCGACCCCACCCGCGGGATTCGCTGCGCTCATCCCGCGGCTTGGATGGGTCTGCCTCTACGCCGCCAGGCGCAGATGCGCCGTCTGCCCCGCCATCCACGCGAGACAGCGCGCCCAGTTGGCGCCGCCGCCGGGCGTGAGGCTGCCCAGCAAGCGCGGCCCCGTCGCCCCGGTGCTGGCGGGCACATTGGCTGGGACGCCGTCCATCGCCATGGCCGCCAGCGCCGCAAACGCGATCGCCTTGCGCACGTCCGTCGGCACGCCATGCCGATCAATGCGCTCCATCGGCGTCGGCGCCAGCTGCTGCTCTAGTAGACGCCAGAGCAGTCCATTGCGGGCGCCGCCGCCGCTCACGAGGATGCGATCGGCCGTGGTCGGCAGGAACCGCTGCACGGCCTGGACAATGGCGCGGGCGGCAAAATGCGTCGCCGTGCAGAGCAGGTCGTGCAGGTTGCCGTTCTGCTGCTTGGCCAGTTCGACCCCCTGGGCGAGAAACTCGGGGCCGAACTCGTGACACGGCACACTGCGCGGCGGCTTGCGCTTGAAGAGCGGATGGGTCAACCAGCGCTGCACCAACGATTCCAGGCAGCGGCCCTGGACCGCATGCTTTCCTCCCGGATCGAACGCCTCCCGTCCGCCGGTGAGCAGTCGCATCAGACCATCGAGCAGCAGCGTGCACGGTGCCGCCTGGAAGCCGACGATGTCGCGCAAGCCCGGCTCCGGCGGCAGCCACAACACACTCGCCACGCCGCCCAGATGAATCAGCACGCGCCGCTCCTGCGCGTGCCGGAACAGCAGCGCATCGACGGCGCTGGTCAACGGATAACCTTGCCCGCCGACGAGCATATCCCGGCTGCGGAAATCGCTCACGACGGTCACGCCGGTCCGTTCGGCGACCGCCCCGGGCATGCCGACGGTGAGCGTGGAAGGAAAGCGGCCGTCGGCGTCGTGCCAGGCGGTGTGTCCGGACAGGCCGATCGCGAGGATCCGTTGCCAGGACTGCTTGCCCTGCTCGACGACCTTGCGTGCGGCGTTGGCAAACGCTTCGCCGAGGACGCGATGGGCCAGCCCCAGGTGCCGCAGCCCCGCCGCGACCGCCGTGCGCAGCAGCAGCTCACGCACGTCCCGGCCATAAGGCTCGTGCAGGAAATACTCCAGTCGCGGCACGAGGTCCGGACCCACGCCGTCGACGCGCACAAGCGCTGCGTCCACACCGTTGAGGCTGGAGCCGGAGCACAGGCCGATGTACCAGCGTTGGGGCATTTTGGTGAGTGGTGCGTGTAGGTCCCGCCTGCCGGGCGGGACCTTGCGAGCGCCTAGTGCCGTGTCAAGTCTCGAAAGAGGGGTTGCGTGGTAGCCGCATTCGTGAGAATGCGGGCGAGGTCACCCGCATTCTCACGAATGCGGCTACCCCAGAATTAAGGCTTGGCGATGCACTAGGTCCCGCCCGGCAGGCGGGACCTACTATGCTGCCATCGCCAGCGGCTGCGACTGGCGGATACACGCCTGGGCCAGGCACTCGAACAGCTGCAGGTCGAGGGCGGACGCGGAGTCGGCTTCGGGGTGCCATTGCAGGCCGACGCAGAACCAGGCCGGGTCCGTCGACTCGATCGCCTCGATGACGCCGTCGGGAGCCAGGGCGGCGACGCGGAAGCCGGTGCCGGGCTGCTTCACCGCCTGATGATGGTTGCTGTTGACGCGCAATTCGCCGCCGCCGTAGACCTCGTCGAGCCGAGTGCCGCTCTGCAGGTTGACCAGGTGCCGATGCGGTCCCTCGCACGACGGATCGCGATGCGGCATCGAGCGCGGCAAATCCTCGGGCAGGTGCATGTACAGACTGCCGCCGCACGCAATGCAGAGCTGATGCATGCCGACGCCGATGCCGAGCACCGGCATCTGCCGGCGCAAGATCAACCGGACCAGGATCCGATCGTGATCGTCGCGCCGCTCCGCCATCAGCTGCACCGAAGGATGGCGGGGTAGCCCCTGCTTGCGCGGATCGAGATCGAGCCCGCCTGTCAGGACGAAGCCGTCGAGCCGATCGAGAAACGCGCCGATCTCGGCTTCCTGGCCCAGGACCGGCATCAGCACCGGCATGCCGCCGGCGGCGAACACCGACTCGGCATAGCCGACGTTGAGCCGCATGTGCGGGCGCGTCGCCCGCCCGGGCGGGATGTAATCGACGTTCAAACCGATGAGCGGTCGGGTCTGCTGTGCCATGTATGCCTCTTCCGTGGGATGGTTCGGCCGGGGTTCCGGGCCCGGCTCCAAGCGGGGCGGACTATAGCGCAGGGCCGGCCCTGGAACAAGAGCGAGATTCGCCGGGAGGCCCGGCGTGTGGTAATATAGGGATGGTGGCTCTTGCTTAGGGCACCGTCAGAGCTTACGATGAACGTACCGGTTTTGTCCCCGTTGCCCCCTTTGAGCCATTCGGGTAGGCGTTTCATGCCGCCGCAGCTCATCGCGCTGACCGATGGACCCAATATTCCCCTGGACAAGCCGATCGTCCTCATCGGCCGCCACCAGGAGTGCGATATTCAAATCCCTTCGCGCAAAATCTCCCGCCGGCATTGCTGCGTGGCTCAGGTTTTTGACTATCTTGTGGTCCGCGACCTTGGCAGCACCAACGGCGTACGCATCAACGGCGCTCGCGCCGTGGAGGGCCGGCTGAAGGCGGGGGACGAGTTGACGATTGGAAATTTGAGCTATCGCGTTCAGTGGGACGACCACCTGATCGCCGCTGGCCCGCCGCCGAAGGTCCGAGCGATGCCGTTCCATTCCTCCGATGATCCGATGCCGCTGCCCGATTCACCGCAGGATGCCCAGGCGCCTCAGGCGAAACCTGCTCACAAGGACCTGATGCCGCTCGATCCGTCGGTGTGAGGCTTATCATTCCTTGTCGCGCAGCTTCACAAAGCGCAGGTAATTCTCGGCGACCTGGCCGGCGGTCGCATCCCCCTCGTGCAGCAAAATCCCGTAACGCAGCTCCAGGTGCTCGCCCTTGGCAAGGTGAACGAGCGGCTTCTCGGCTGCCCCGTCGTGGAAGCCGGCTTTCTTGCGGCCGAACGGATTGGTGGCCATCAACCCGTAGTCGCGCACATGCCAGTACGTCGGCTGCGCGTTCTTGGGATCGGCGAGCACCGCCAGGCCGACCGTCTTGCCCTCGATGGGACCGGAGTAGTCGCACCAGTCGGCGATACAGCCCCAGCACTCTTTTTCGCCGATCTTGCCCAGGGCGTTCTCGATCTTGCCCTTGCCGAGCTTGCCGGCGCGGATGACATCGTTGATGCGCACGCCGAGAGAGCCTTCCTTCGTGTCGCCGAAGGTGATCGGCACCACCGAGGCATGCAGGTCGATCCGCAGCACCAGCAAGTTCGCCTTGCCCAGGGTGTAGCAATGGATGTGGCGCTCCTCGTCGAGGATCTTGACGCCGTCGGCGGTGCGCCACTCGTTGTGCGTGGGGAGTACGGCGTGATCGCTTTCGCCGGTGCGCTGACCGATCTTGGTGACCACGATCCGTCCGTGTCCGGGCGCCTCGGACCAGAAATCGACGCCCGCGACGCCGCCAATCTTGTACTTAAGGTCCAAGCCTTCGGGAATCACGTCGCCGTGGCAGAACCAGAGCGACTTTTGATGAATGTGATCGCTCGACCCGGTCGCGGCGATCTTCATGGGCCAATCACGCGTCAGCGGTTGGCCGCCGGGCGCGTGGACCGGCCAAAAGATCGGCCGCGGAAAGCCCGCGGTGTGGTAGCGTGTGACCAGATCGTCGCCGCGCAGGATGTCAACGCCGTCCTTGCCGACCCGCAGCGTCATCGATTTGTCTCCGTCCTGCGCTGCCGCGCTCGCGGCGGCGCCAAGCAAAATCAACCCGCACCAGAGCCAGCGCACGGATGTCATGGGTGCTACTCCCGAAAAGGTTACTCTGTAATCTACCCAAGCCCGCAGGCGAGTCTTCGAGCCTGCGGGGTAACCCGGGTTACCCGCAGGCTCGAAGACTCGCCTGCGGGCTTGGTGGGTACGTAAACCTCGGTTACTCCGGCAACGGCCGCCCGCGCGTCTCCGGAGCAAACGCCAAGAGGATCAGCGCCACGAGATATAACCCGGCCAGCGCGAGCATCGCCAGTGGCAGGTCGAGCCAGCCGCGCACCGCACCGAAGCCCAGCAGCACCGGCCCCGCGACCACACGCCCCGCATTGAAGCAGAAGCCCGCCCCCGTTGCCCGCAGTCGGGTCGGATACAGCTCTGGGAAATACACCGCATAGCCGGCGTGCATCCCGAGCGTGCAGAATCCGAACAGCGGCAAGGCCATTATCAGCCCCACGACGGAATCGGCCAGCACATAGACAAGCGCGACCGTGCCGAACGCCGCCACGTGAAACAGCGCAAACGCCGGCCGGCGTCCGATGCGCTGGCTGATCGGCGCGAACGACAACAGTCCCAGCCCGCCGCCCGCCGTCGCGAGGAACATGCCCCAGAGGCTGTACTCCTCGGCGCCTCCCGCAATGCCGAGCAGCTCGCGGCCACGGATGTGCACGCCCCAGAATGTCGCCAGGCCGATGATGGCGAGGCCGGCGCCGAGGAGCGTGTGTCCGCAAAGCTGGCGCGTCGAAAACAGGTCGCGCAGGCTGCCGAGCTTGTGCTTGGCGTCGTGCTGCGCGAGCCGGCGTGCTGCGTGCCAGCTTTCCGGTTCCCGCATGCTGGTGCGAATCCACGCGACCAGGAGCGCCGGCAAAACTCCCAGGAGAAACGCGATGCGCCAACCGTTCGCCAACGGCAGCACCAGGAACGCCGCCCCGACTGCGAGGAACGTCCCGAGCACGGAGGAAGCGTGGAAGATGCCGGCGGCGCGGGCCCGGGCGCCGGCGGAAACACCTCCGCGACGACCGCCGTCGCCACCGACCATTCGCCGCCGACGCCCATGCCGACCAGGAAGCGCAGGGCCACGAGCTGCCAGCCGTGTTGCACCAGCGCCGTCACGCCGGTGAACAGCGAGTACATGAGGATCGTCAGGCCCATGACCCGGCCACGGCCCCAGCGATCGGCCAGCATGCCGAAAAGGATGCCGCCCGCGGTACCGCCGAGGAGGAATGCGGCGATCCCGCAGTCGAAGAGCCAATCGGCGGCCGCCGCGTCTCCCGGCGCAATGACCACGAGCATTGGGTTCTTCATCGAGACGATGATCTGGCCTTCGAACACGTCGAAGACCCAGCCGGCCGAGGCGATGGCGAGCACCATCCACTGGTACGGCGTGACTTCGCGGTACCAGGGCGCGGCGGCGTTCAGGGGGTCGGCTGGCGAGGTTGGCATCGTCACGCGGTTGGCGCCGGGGTATACTGGCACCGCGATGATAGCGGCGCCGCTGAAACCTCGCCACTGTCCAGCCGGTAATTTCCACGGATACACGCGACGGCGAGCCGCCGGGCTTGTCCCGGCGGTCTGGGCAGCTTGTACACGGCGGGGACAAGCCCCGCCTCGCCTCGGATGCAATCAAAAGGAGTATTTCCATGCGTCGGACGTGGTTTTGCGGTTTGGTGGTGGTCGGTTTGCTGGCGATGGCGGCGGCACCCGCGGCACGAGCGGGCGACAAGCCGGCGGCGGATGAGCCGACCGTGGTAATCCGCGTCAAGTCGCTCGACACCGTGCTGCAGAACCTCAAGCTGCTCGCCACCCTGCTCGGCCGCGAGGAGGCCGCCCAGGACATCCAGGGCCTGATCAAGGCCAAGGTCGGCGCCAAGGGCTTGCAAGGCATCGATCTGGGCCGGCCGGTCGGCGCCTACGTCCGCTTCGGCAAGGAGCTGGGAGACTTTGCCGGCACCTTGCTCGTCCCGGTTGCCGACGCGCAGGCGTTCCTGACGCTCCTGGAAAACGTCGGCGTGACCTCAACCAAGGGCAAGGACGACATTTACACGCTTCAGAGTAAGCTGAACATCGATCTCTATCTGCGCTTCGCCAAGAAATACGCGTATGTCTCCGTCGGCAACACCGACAACCTCAGCGACAAGAACCTGCTCGACCCCGCCAAGGTGCTCGCCGTGCCGGAAGATTCCCTGATCTCCGCGACGGTACGTCTCGATCAGGTCCCCGATTTCGGCAAGCTGCTGGCTTCGGACCAGCTTGCCAAGGCCCTCCAGGAGCTGCAAGACAAGGTGCCGCCGCCCGAGACCGAGGCCCAGAAGCAATTCGCCAAGGCGGCCGTCGGCTACCTCGCCCAGACCGTCGCCGACGCGTTCAAGGACGGCCAGCGCGTCCGCCTCGACGTGGCCCTCGACAAGGATCGCAAGGACCTCGCCGTACGGATGTCGTTGTCCGCCATGCCGGGCACCGAGCTGGCGAAGGCGATCACAACCGCCGGCAAGAGCAAGAGCGCGTTCGCGGGGCTGATGAGCCAGAACGCGGCTTTCCGGGGCTCGGTCGACACCACGTTTCCGCCGGAGCTGCACAAGGCGTTCGCCAGGGCCATCGAGGACGCCGCCGCGAAGGGCATCGCCGACATGACCGACGCGCCGCGCCGCAAACAGGCGCAGGCGCTGGTGGACGCGCTCTTGCCGACAGTGAAAGCCGGCCAGCTCGACGCGTTCTTCGGCATGGCCGGACCCGTCGGCAGTCACTACACGCTGCTGGCCGCGGTCAAGGTTAAGGACGGCGACGAGCTGGGCGCGGTGGTCCACAAGCTGGTGACCGCCGAGCTGAAGACCATGCCTGCCGAGCAGCGGGACAAGATCCAGCTCGACGTGGACACGGTCGGCGCGATCAAGATCCACAAGTTCGAGCTGCCGCGCGATCCGAAGACGAACAAGGTGCTCGAGGACCTGCCGGGCGATCCCAACCTGTTCGTCGCCTTCCGCAAGGACGCCGTATTCCTGGCGATCGGCCCGCAGTCGCTGGCCACGCTCAAGAGCGCGGTTGCCGCCGACGCGACCGACACGGTGCCCGTGTTCCTGTTCGACTTCAACGTCGCGCATGGCTGGGACGTTGGCGCGGACGGCCGAGCAAAAGGAGCTGGCGGCGAAGCTGTTCACTGGTGGCCGGGAAGGCAAGATCCGCGTGGCCGTCGAAGGCGGCGAGGCGCTGACGCTACGGCTGCACATTGCGCTGGATGTGCTCGAGTTCTTCGCGAAGATGAAGGCGAAAGAGTAAATCACGCCAACGGCGAGCCGAGCCCCGCGTCGGCGTCTGCGCAACCTATTTCAGAGCTTTTTCAACGAACTCGAACATCGCCGTGGTGGCGGGGTCGTCCGATCTTCCGAGATCGGCGTTGATCCTGGTGTGCGTCGTCTCTTTCGCCCCGAAAACGGTGACGGGCACGCCGGCGCCCTTCAGCACGTTGCCCAGACGTTGGGCCTGTGCGGTCACGTCCGGGTGGTTGGCGACATACAGGATCAGGAAGGGCGGAATGCCCTTGTCCTTGGCGACGTGCGTTACTGCCGAGAAGTCCTTGTGTTTCTCCGGGTCGTTGCCGAATTTGATGCGGTGGCTGAATTTCGCGGGCGGCAGACCATGTACGCGCCAGCGCGTCTCCGCAACCTCAATCATGGCCGGAATGTCATAGGTGTCACCATCGACGGGAACGCATCCTTTGATGATGGCCAACGACAGCCCCTCGGCCTTCAAATAGCGCTCATCAGTGCAAATGAGCGCGGCAAGCTGCGCACCGGCGGAATGGCCCATGATCAGCAACCGTTGCGGATCACCGCCGTCCTCCGCAATATGGTCATGGACCCAGCGGATGGCCTTGGCGACATCGCGCGTCAGAGTCGCCATGTCGACGTTAGGCAGTAGTCGGTAGTTGGTGGCGACGAAGACGAAGCCTTTGCCGTTGAACACTTGCGGCTTGATCTGCACGTCGGATTTATCTCCTCCCTGCCAACCGCCGCCGTGAATCCAAAAGACAACCGGCAGGTTTTTGGCCCTGGGCGGCGAGTACACATCGAGGACCTGAAGCTTATCCGCGTTCTTGGTGTAGGGGATATCGCGTTTGACCTCTTGAGCATGGGCCGAGGTCAGCAACACGACGGCGATCAGCAGACTCATGACATGCTTCATGGTGTTGATCCCTTGGGACGACGGAACGTTGCCATTCAAAGGTTACAGATAACCGTTCTGAACGGCGAGAGCCGCGCGCTGACCGCCGGTAACAACCGGGCAAGCCGGCAAGCCGGTCGGTCGTGGACTTCAGCGGCAAGATCGCCTATTGTAGAAGAGGTGCCTACCTCTGTCGCGGTCCCTGCCCAGGGCCTGACACGTTCCATACGGATAATTCGGGGACTATCTCGAAGCCGCCTGGCGGTATCGCCAGCGCGGCGAAAGCGATCGCGGCGTGCGCCTGGATGCCTGGGCAGCGCGACGCATGTTGAGCGCCCGGTATCTCGCACTGGTTGCGAAGACGCTCGACGAGGCCGGGAACGGCACGGGATACTTGAAACAACTAGCGGCCAGGTGGGAATCTCTTCCCCCTCCGGCCAAAGCCAACGAGGTTCCCGAAGCGTTCGTTAGCCCGACGCGCGAGCGAGGGCCATCCTCGCTTGCGCAGTCGGGCTAACGACGAGGTGTTCAGGGAGTTTGAGCGATTCGTGGCTTTTGTGCAGGCCCGGCTCCATCCAAAAGAACCTGCGTTGATTCAGGCCGACGCCGGGAACTGGCCAATTCGCCATCTCGCGAGCGTGCCCGGGTGGCGGCGAATCGCGACCGATTCGATCCGGGTGTGTTCAAGTCGAAGCAGTTGATCAATTTCGGTCCGATGCAGGTAAAGAAAGGCCAGAAGCCGTCGGAAACGATGCTGTATCTCCGTATCGATCCCGCGCATGATCGGGGCGCCTTCAGGCGTGGTCGTCGTGCAACGTTCGCCCGTGAGTTCTTCGGCCAGTGGTTGCGGTACTACGGCGGATCGATCGAGGCGCAATTCCGCCAGCAGCGCGCGGACCGTCTCGCACGCCGCGGTCTGTCCGCGCCCGTCGACCCGAACGTCGACTGGTATCGCGCCCAGGGCGTACCTGCTCGGCCGATTGGCGGCCACCCGCGAAGGCGACGGCACGGTGCTCGACAACTCGTGCATCGTGTTGGCCAACGAGCAGTGGACCGCGCACACCACCGAGAGGGTTCCGCTGCTCATGGCGGGCGGACTTGGCGGCGCTTCCGGACCCTTCCGGACCGGCCGCAGCGTCGATTTCGAACTCAAGACAATTCTCACTTGGCTCAAGGTGCGCAAAGACGGGGCGCCCGACCGACGTGGCGTGGGGTTCTACTTTCGCAACGTGACCGAAGCGATACTGTTCGGCGTTAAGGGTTCACTGCGCACCCTTGGTCCCGCTCGCCGTCAACCTAATCTTATTGCTGCATGCAAGCGAGAACACTCCCGAAAGCCAGGCGAAATCTACGATATAATCGAGGCCTGCAGTAGGGGGCCATACCTGGAATTATTTGCCCGAGTTCCGCGGCACGGCTGGTCGCAATGGGGTGACCAACTCGCCACTTTTCTTGCACCTCCGGGAACGCGAGGCACCTGCGCGACGCACGCGCGGCCTGATTGATTCATGTGGCCAGGAGCCCGCACGGGCGACACCTTGATTTTGTAGAGAGACGGCGGAAGAAGGGCGGGGGACATTCACGGAATCGTGAGCGTAGCCCGCCCTTTTTCACTTTGATTGCGGCCTGCCCGATAGTGATGGCGAGTGCAGCTGCACCACATGGCTGGAGCGGTTGGGATTACCATTGCTTACAGGTCGGGATGGACGAATTCACCCCAGGAGCACCGAATCTGAACGGCCGTTCGATTCGGATCCCACGGGCCCGCCAACAATATTCGTATAAGACCTCGGGGGAGATTCACGGTTTCTCGGCAGGACCTGCCAGGACCGTCGCCGCTCCTACGTCGGCTCAGGGTCGGCGTCGCCGTCATCACCATCGTCGGCAGCGTCCGGCCCGATGCTTTCGACGCGGCCCTCGGCGTGGCTGTTGCGTTTCTTTTCCTGCAGCGAAATCCACGGAAAGTTATGCTCCCGCTGCTGCTGCTCGAAGTGGTCGTAGAAAGGATACTGCTCGCGCCACTTCGCCTCGCTGGCCGGCAGCCGGTAGCGGAAGGGGTCGGTCTTGCGGCCGGTGCCTTCGCGCAAGATCAGGCCGCGCTCGACGGCACGGCCGAGCCAGCGTTTCAGCTGGGTCGCGCCGGGCTTGTCGAAGTCGGCGGGCCATTCGGCAAGGATGTCGCCGCGGGTGAACTTCTGCGGCGCATCCTCCAGCACCATTTGAAAGGCGTCCAGGTAGGCCTGCAAACCGTCCGGTCCGGCCTCGGGCTCGGCCACGGGCAGATAGTGGGTCGCGTCGGCGTTGAGCTCCAGAAGGAGCTGGCGCGGCGTCTCGCCGAAGCGCGACAGGCAGAGAAAGCGGCGGCGACGGGTCATCGGGTCGCCGCCCGGTCGCCACATGTCGATCGAAATGTCGACGTGGTCAAGCAGGGCCGTGGAGCCGCGTGCGGCCAGGCCGACGCGGGTCTCGGCTTTGCCCGGATGGTGCATGAGCAAGAGGCCCATGCGGGCGCAGATGAGTGCGCAGCGGTAGCAAGGTGGCCAGCATGCTCTGGGCGTTGTTTTCGCTGACCACGAACGGCGCCAGCGGGTCGATGACGGCCAGGTCCAGGCCGTGCGTCTGGTGCAGGCCGCGGATCTGTGCCACGAGCGCTTGCCATTGCGGCGGCGTGGGGATGCCGAGGAACGGCTGGGGACAGACGCAGAAGTTGTAGCGGCGGAGGCGATCGTCCCAGATCCAGTCGGGCGCTGCATGGCGTTTCGGTGTCATCTGGTCATCCCAGATAAATTGCGGCGCAAGATCGTTCGGCATGGCGTGGCTCCTGGCTATGGCCAATATTCGGTCGGCGGCTGCTCAGGGGGAGTCCGACCCGACCGAATCTGCGCCACTGAGAGAAGCGGTGCCGCGCGGGCATGACGAGCCCGCGCTGGCGAGCCCCGCTGAAAATACGGCTCCAGCTAACCACACCGACGCGGCGAAATAGCGAGGTCATGCCGGCACCGGGGGTCAGGTTGAGGATCGGCTCGCCGCGGTTGCGTAAATGAGTCCCCCTGATAGGCGGCCGGCATGAACCCGCTCGACGACATCGGCTCCGGATGGCAAGACGCCGAAGTCGCCTCGTGCCCTTATTCCTGGAAGAAAATGGTGAAGCCGTCCGGTATTCTGGGTAGTATTCACCGCCAGCGGAGTAGAATTGAAGGATAGCCTGCGCCACCTTTCGAGTGATTTCGCTTGGGTCCAGTGCAGGAGCATCGGCAGGAGAGCCGAGTCGTGGAGAAAAGCAGCGTTGAAGCAATCGTCCGCGCTTTGAACGAAGCCGGCGTCCGTTACCTGATCGTCGGGGGGATGGCTGTGGTCGCGCACGGCTACTTGCGCTTCACCGCCGACCTGGACCTGATCCTCGATTTGCAGGAGGATAACCTGCGCCGAGCTGTGGCGGCGCTGGCCGGCCAGGGTTATCGGCCCCGCGCCCGGTGCCGCTTGAGGATTTTGCCGACGCCCAGAAACGGGCGCTGTGGGTCAGGGAGAAGCAGTTGACCGTGTTCTCCCTGGACAGCCCGCGCCACCCAAGAACGGAAGTCGATCTGTTCGTGGAAGCGCCCCTCGACTTCGATCAAGCATATGCGGAAGCCGTTCCGATGGAGTTGGCCCCGGGTCTATCCGCGACGTTCGTGAGTTACGACGGGCTGCTGCGCCTCAAGAACCAGGCAGGGCGGCCGCAGGACCTTGAGGACGTGGCCCGGCTGAAGGCGCTGCGCGAGGAAACGAGCGGTGAATGACCATGAGCCCGACCCGGAGCGCTGCTGGGAGCTGGGTTGGGCCGGACACGAGCTGGCCCAGATGCGCCGCATGGCTCGGCTGCCCTTGTCGGAGAAGCTGGCATGGCTGGAGGAAGCCCACCGGCTCGTCGAGCAGATGCACCAGCAGCGCCAGGATCCCGCGCGGACAATTGCCCGCGACTAGCCCATCGTCAACACCAATTTCAACGGCGTGCCCAATCTCACCGCCAAGGATGCGTGATCGGAGTGCGGCGGCCGCCGGCCAGGACCAGCGGCCCAAGATTGCCCCAGTGATTGCGGCCGCCGATATCGGGATCAGCGGTTGCCGTTGCTGGCAGGCCGCGGAACTTTCTTGTATCGGTAGACCAACATGGCTCCGTCATCGGCGCTGCCGCCGGCACAGTGGATAAAATGGGCGTTGAGCACGGGGTCATAGAACGAGCTGGGACACTTACAGAATTCCTTGGGCACTCCACGCACAGGACAACCCCGGCGATGGCAAGCCCCCAGATGGACCAGAGCAAAAGCCTCCCGCGGGGTGTTCGCGGTGCGATGTCGCCGACATCGCCACAACCGCGCGGGCTTCAGGAAATCGGAGGTCGCATGTCCATCACGGTCGCGAGCGTCGCTCACTCGCCGTGCAGGGTGAGGTAAGGCCTCACGCCAGGGCCTCTTCGATCACGTGGGCTTCCTGCACGCCGGTGAGGCGATGGTTGAGTCCGCCGTAGAAATAGGTAAGCCGCTGGGGGTCCAGGCCCATCTGATGGAGCATGGTCGCGTGCAGGTCGCGGATGTGGCGGCGGTTGACCGTGGCTTCGTGACCGAAGGGGTCGGTCTCGCCGTAGCTGGTGCCGCCGCGCGTGCCGCCGCCGGCCAACCAGTAGGTGAAGCCCTTGGGATTGTGATCGCGGCCGTCGGCGGTCCCCTGCTTGACCGGCTGCCGGCCGAACTCGCCGCCGAAGACGATCAGCGTCTCGTCGAGCAGGCCACGCTGCTTGAGATCGGTCAACAGCGCGTGGATGGGCCGATCGATCTCGGGGCCGTGGATCAGCAGGTTTTCTTCGATGCTGCTGTGCGCGTCCCAGTTTTCCTGCGAATGACCGCCGCCCGAGTAGATCTGCACAAAGCGCACGCCGCGTTCGACCAGCCGGCGGGCGATCAGACACTGCCGGCCGAACGCGGACGGGCCGTAGGCGAGCCGGTTAGTGGTCGGCCGGGGCTCGTTGATGCCGTACATCTCGATGGTGCGGGCGTCCTCACGGGAGAGGTCCATGACCTCGGGGGCCGTGCTCTGGAGCTGAAACGCAAGCTCGTAGCTGGCGATGCGGGCCTGCAGTTCGGAGTAGCCGGGCCGGGGCTGCAGGTGGAGCTGGTTGAGGGCGCCGAGCGTGTCGATCTGGTCGCGCTCCATCTGCTGGGTCATGCCGGCGCCGGGGGTCAGGTTGAGGATCGGCTCGCCGCGGTTGCGCAGATGCGTCCCCTGGTAGGCGGCAGGCATGAACCCGCTCGACCAGTTGGCTGCTCCCGAGATGGGGCCGCCGCGGGGATCGAGCATGACCACGTAGGCGGGCAGGTTCTGGTTTTCCGTCCCCAGGCCGTAGCCCAGCCACGAGCCGATCGACGGCCAACCCTGGATGATCCGGCCCGTGTTCATTTGGATCATCGCGGAGCCGTGGGCGAAGGTGTCGGCGTAGAGCCCTTTGAGGACGCACAGCTCGTCCATGTGCCGGGCGATGTGCGGGAAGGCGTCGCTGCACCACTGCCCGGATTGGCCGTACTGCCGAAACGTCCGCCGCGACGCCAGCAGCCGTTGCTGCTGGAAGGAACCGCGGCGGACCTCGATCTGCACCGTTTGGCCGTCGCGGCGCTGCAGCTCCGGCTTGTAATCGAAGGTATCTACCTGCGAAGGGCCGCCGTACAGGAACAGAAAAATGCAATGCTTGGCCCGCGCCGGGAAATGCGACGGCCGCAATGCCAGCGGATTGGCGGGTGCTTCGGGCTCAGCGGCGCCGGCATGGCGGGCGAAGAAGCCGTCGCCGTCGAGCAGCGAGGTCAGGGCCAGGCCGGCAAAGCCCGCGCCCATCTCCCACAGGAATTCACGGCGGGTGCCGGTGCAGCGACAAGCGGAGGTGTGGTGGTTCATGGCGCAATCCACTCGCAACGGCGGGATGTTCGGTAGGCTTCCTGGAAAAGCACCTTTATTGTAGCAAGAGTCCGCCGGCGCGACGAATCACCGTTTCCGCTGGTGACGCCGGGCCGCGGCGCGCGTTCGCCGATTCGGATCGACCGACGCAGACCGGCCAGCTCGGATACAATATTGCTGGCCGTGTCCTGGCATCGACGGCCTTGCGGGAAGGATCGGCAATGAGTGAAAACGTGATCGAAATGCAGGCGCCTGAAATCCTGGCACGCGTCTCGGAAGAGTTGCAGGCGCTCCGGCAAAAGCTGCAGGCCGAACAAGAGCGGCTGGACAGTCGCATCCGCGCCTGGAAGACGAGCTCGGCAAGGAGCGTGCCGCGCGTCGGACCGCCGAGCAAGCGGCGGAGGAGTATCGCCGCTGGGGGCAAAAACTGTATGTGCAGCAGCACCGGCCCACCGCGGCAGAAATGGAAGCATGGAAGAAAATCAACCCCGCGGAATACACGGTCACTGCGAAAGAATTTCTGGCTTTTCTCGATGAGCTACAGCAAGAATCATGAGTCAGGAAAACAACCCTCCCTACAGGTTGGACTTGTCCGGGGCGATCAGCTAGGCCCGAAGAGGTCGGCCCCTAGGCCGCTCTTCCCGGTGAGGTGCTGGCGGTTCGTTCAAGAGTCGTCCGACGACCACAGGGGGCATTCCGATGGCTGGACACGTATTCATTCTGCGAGGGACCTGCGCCGACTGTGGTGCGACGCCTGGCTGATGCCTTGCGACCGCCGCGGCCAACCAAACGCGAAATGGCTTTTGAACCAGAACGAATTTCCTTGGCCGACGCCGCCCGCGGGCTGGGGAAACGAGGGCCTCCGCGTGGTCGAGGTAACAAACTCGCCGGACAATAGCCCAACTCGGTGGCTTGTGAACGTCGGAGGTGACGAGGCTACTCCCGTCAATTGGTTTGTGGATGGCGCACAGCAGTTCCTTCAACAGGTTTGCCCGAAAGTTAAGGGCTGCGTTGCCCGCAGGGACCGCTTTAACAGCAAGCGCTCTAAGCCGCTTGTCGCACTAAACCTGGTTGGTACTGGCAACGGAGGTGGCAAGAAACACGCCGGAGAGGTCGTGCGGGCATCCTTCCGAAGCTGTACTCGGCAGCCGCTGAGTATGATGTTGATCTGGCTCTCGTCGCGTTCAATGGTCCGGCACTCGCCGCGGCGCAGCAGGTACGTGCAAGCTTCCCGATCGACCAAAGTTGGCCTGACCTCGACGAGACCCTACGCAAACAGGCGGACCGACTGGCCTTTCTTGCCTCGAATGGGAAACTCGCGCTTTTTCTCGGTGCCGGTATCAGCGCGGCCGCGGGCCTCCCCGCGTGGAAGGCGTTGATGCAACAACTGGCTCAGCACGCCAGCATGAGCGACGCGGAAAAGCGCGAACTTGCGAACCTGGACGCCCTTGATCAGGCCGCAGTTGCGGAGTGCCGCTTGGGCGGACCAGAGCGATTCAAGCTTGAAGTCAGTCGGATCTATAGCCAGAAGGACCACTACGCCCTGTCCCATGCCATGCTTGCGTCGTTGCCCATCCGGGAAGTTGTCACGACCAACTACGACCGCCTTTTCGAGCTGGCCTCGGAGGATGTGGGCAACCCTCCCTCCGTCCTACCTCGCAACGTCTGCCCGGAGGCGAAACGATGGTTGTTGAAGATGCACAGGTGTGTCAAGCACCCCGAGGACATTGTGCTGACGCGCGGCGACTACGTGAGCTACGACCGCGGTCGCCAATCCTTGGCCGGCATCGTGCAGTCCCTGCTCATCACCCGCCACATGCTCTTCGTCGGCTTCTCCCTTACGGACGATAACTTCTATCGCATCGCCGACGCGGTCCGACAATCGATTCGGTCACCCTCAAGCCCTGCTATCCAACCGTTCGGCACGGCCACCACGCTGGTTCGCAATGCGCTGATCGAACCCCTTTGGCAAAATGACTTGGTCTGGGTTCCCATGATCGACCCAACCCAGCGATCGCGCGGACGAAAAAGATCGCAAGGAATGGCCCGCCGAAGGGGCCCGGCGTCTGGAGATCTTTCTCGACTACCTGCTGGCACGGACCCGTGACACCGGGCATCTCTTGGACGACCACTACCTGGCCGTCCTCACCGAAGGAGAGAGGCTCCTTCGCGAGGCTCTGCTGAAGTTGGCGAGCCAACTTCCGGCAGCGGCACAGCAGACGACGGCGTGGAAACAGCTCGACGCCCTGATGAAAAAGCTCGGCATGCAAGGACCGGAAACGGAGGACGGTCTGCAGGGGTCGGAGGGTCAGGCATGACAAAACCTCATTGAAAGCTTTGCCGATTGCCACACACACATCATCATCGCGCGCGTTCTGCCGGAACGAATTCCGCGGCCACCGCAGATTCTCAATCCGATCTGCCTTTAGTTTTTGTGCCATTCGGCAGGAGCGCACGCACGTCGTCCAACGTGGTTGCTTTCTTGAGCGCCTGAGACAGGGCACGTAGTGCCTCCAGATTCTCGATGGCACGCACCTTCCGCAGCAGCTTGCGACCAGCTGGGCCGAACTTGCCCTCCAGGAACAGTGCGATGCCCTCGCAGAGGCCTTCACGTAGCCCTTCTTCCCGGCCTTTCTCGAGGCCTCGCTCGATCGCGCGGCGTTCAATGCTGCTGAGGTATGGCATGGTCTTCTCCTCCTCATACCGAAACAATTCTTCCCGAAAGGCGTCCTGCAACTCCTCAGGCAAGGTCATGACCCAGTCTACAATGCGAAACAACTCGCGGACATCGTCGGCATCCCAGCCGCGCTCGTACAGCCCCTTGACCAGCCGCAGCTTCATTTCCCGCCGGGCCGGCGAGTCGTTTTGCGTGGCCAGCGCCTGCTGGTGCGCCAGCACGACCGCAGCGAACGGGTTCGTGCTCGTCTCCAGCGCCTGCACATCGCTGACGTGATCCAGCAGCTTCGCGGGCAGGAACTCGATGCCCGTGCGGCTGCCCCAGCGGCCATAGCTGTAGCTGCGCGGCCGCCAGGCGGGATCGTCGTCGCACAGCACGGCGATACTGACCACATCCCCATCATACAGCGCGTTGGCCGACACGTTGTAGCGGAACATCCGCCTGGGCAGAGTCGGATCGGGAGCCGACTGCACCTCGATATGGATCAGCAGCCAGTTCTCTGTGCCGTCGTGCAGCCAGACCTTGAACAGCTTGTCCGCCAGCGTCTTGCCGAGCTTTGCCCGGCGGATGATCTGCTGGAATTCTTTGTCGAGGCTTTCGTAGCCGCGCGACCAGTCGATGTCGGCGGCAATGGCGGGGAAGAAAAACTCCAGGAATTGCCGAAGAAACCGCTGGAGCGCGTCCTTCCAGGGCGAATCAAAATCGTCAGGCGTACGCGGTTGTTTGGCCACACGCACGGCTCAATCCACATAAATCATTTCATTCAGATTTAGCGCCACCCTGCACAAAAGAATCAGCCCTTGCCGATAACTCTCGTCGGCGGAGACGCTGGACGTCTCTCGGACGCGCTCCTGCATCCGCCGCAGATACTCACGCGCAATCTTCTCCTCCTCCGCCGTCGGCAGTCTCCCCACCGCAAGGCGGAACATCCGGCGGATGTTGACTTCCTGATTGCGTCCCCCTTCTCGGATTAGGCGATCGGCGAACGCCGTGGCCTGTTCCTGCACGAACTCGCCGTTGAGCAGAATCAGGGCCTGCGGGGCAATCGTGGTCACGCTGCGCTTGGCCTGCGACGAATCGGGGCTGGCGAAATCGAGGACGTCGAGCAGCGGCACCCCCAGCGTTCGCTTGACGAAAATGTAGACGCTGCGGCGAGCCTGTTCGTCCTTCGGCATGTTGTTCTCCCAGCCGTAACCGGGACGCGACTGGGTGGCCAACACTTCCTTCGGCAGCGTGGGGAAGATACCCCGGCCGCCCATCTTGAGGTTGAGGTGGCCGCTGACCGCCAGGATCGTGTCGCGCACGGCTTCCGCTTCGAGACGGCGCAGGTTCTGCCGCCACAGCAGCGTGTTGTCCGGATCGATGTGCACCGCGCTGGCGTTGTCGATCCGCGAGGATTGCTGGTAGGTCGCCAACGTCAGGATCAGCTTGTGCAGCCGTTTGAGCCGCCAGCCCCCCTGCACCAGGTCGGCGGCGAGCCAGTCCAGCAGCTCGGGGTGCGACGGTGCCATGCCGGTCTTGCCGAAATCGTTTGGCGTGGCGACAAGGCCGCGGCCGAAGTGATAATGCCACAGCCGATTGACGATGACCCGGGCGGTCATGGGGTTCTGCGGGCTCGTGATCCACTCGGCCAGTTCGCGGCGCAGGCCGGTGGTCTGGCGGTCGGGCAGTTTGAGCGGCGGCACCGGCCGGGCCGCCGTGTCCGACGGGCACAGCACCCGGACAAACTGCGGCGGCACGGTCTTGCCAGGCGTGGCGGCACTTCCGCGGACCAGCACCTGCGTGGCAAGCGGCTCCGCGCCGAACTCGCGCACGCACAGGGTCTGGCCGCCGGACTTGAGATTGGCCATCGCGCTCTTGCTAGGGTCCCTTTTGACATAATCGGCGTACGGGCGGATGTTGCGCAGGAACGCGAGCATGCTGTAATAATCGTCCTGGCCGATCGGGTCGAACTTGTGATCGTGGCACCGGGCGCAGCCGAGCGTCAGGCCCAGGAACGCGTTGCTCGTGGTGGCCAGCATGTCGTCCAGCTCGTCGAACTCGGCCTGGCGCGGGTCGTCGGGCTCGTCGTCCCAAACGCCGAGCCGGAAGAACGCGGTCGCGGTGAACGAGTCGTCGGTGACGGCATCCAGCTCGTCGCCCGCCAGCTGCTCGCGGACGAACTCGTCGTAAGGCTTATCCTGGTTGAGCGCCCGAACGACGTAATCGCGGTAGCGCCAGGCGTTGGGCTTTTCGTGGTCGCGCTCGTAGCCGTTGGTCTGGGCGAAGCGCACCACGTCGAGCCAGTGCCGGCCCCAGCGTTCGCCGTACTGCGGACTGTCCAGCAGCCGATCGATCAGTCTCTCACAGGCGTCCGGCCTGGAGTCGGCGACAAAGGCATCCACTTCTTCCGGCGACGGCGGCAGGCCGATCAGGTCGAACGTGACGCGGCGAATCAACTCGCGCCGACTGGCGGGCGGTGCGGCCGACAGACCCTTTTCGGCCAGCTTCTGCGCGATAAAACCATCGATCGGATGTCGAGCGCTGCTGACCAGGGGAACTGCCGGGGACCGCACTGGCTGGAAAGCCCAGTAGCGCCGATCTTCCGCCGTGATGGTCATGCTCTTGGCGACGTGCTTCGCCGGTGCAGCCGCCGCCTCCCCCGGCCAGGGAGCGCCCATCTTGACCCAGTCCTCCAGCAGCGCAACCTGTTTGGCGCTGAGCTTCTTGCTGGGCGGCATCTCCAGGCCCTTGCGGTAATTGACCGCGTCGATCATTCGGCTGCTTTCGGGATGGCCGGGGATAAGGGCCGGCCCCGAGTCTCCCCCTTCGAGCAGTGCGGCCCGGGAATTCAGACGCAGGTCGCCCTTCGGCTTCTTGACGTCCCCGTGACACTTGAAGCAATGCTCGGCCAGGAGCGGCCGAATCTTGGTCTCGAAGAATTGAACCTGCTCGGCCGTGACCTTCGGGTGGTCACCGGCCGCGGCGCCGGCGGCAGCGACGAGCCAGACCAGCATCGGAAGCATCGCGGAGGTGCGTGTCATGGTCTTTGCAACGGCTGGCACCAGCTACGGCGGGATCGTTTGGTAGGATTCCTGGAATACCCATTCATTGTACCAGGGGTCAACGGGTCCGACGAACAGTGAGACCGAATTCGTTGTTCACACCATTTTCGAGGAGCGATTCGCACTTTGCGGGCAAATACTCATGATGGACACAAGGGGAGATTTCCGCGTGTGAGTCAAGCCATGTCGAAAGCACTGGTACGAATGCTTGAGCACTGGACGGGATCGCACGAGCGCGACCTCGATTCGAGCTTTCTCACCCGATTTCTGACCATGCGCGACGAAGATGCGTTTGCGGCTCTCGTTCGCCGACATGGCCCGCTCGTGTACGGAACATGCCTGCGAATCCTGGGAAACGCAAGCGATACCGACGATGCCTTCCAGACGTAAGCCCGAACGGCCGGTACCTGGCTGCGATGCTCGACGATGGCGATTCGGGCTTGAAACTCAGCGTGTGGCGGCTCGACGGTGGCCAGCCCGTGACCGAGGCAGCGCCGGCGCCGCCCGCGGCGGTCCCGCCGCGTTGACGTGACGGCCGAGCCATCGTTCACTGACCTTGGAGGAATTGTTGTACGCCGACCAGGAGCCTCGCATCGTGGATCTCGAAGGCATGGAAGGCATGCTCGTCCGCATCGGCTTTGGTGGGCCGCTTGGTGTGGTCCTTGTTACCGGTCGGGGCGGGGTGGCCGCGATCGAGTCGACGTGATCGCGCAAAGAAAAAGGTTGACATCCGGCCAGCTTGATGTTCCAATGCCCATAGAGAAGTGTGTCCTGCCCGACCCGTTGTGGTCGCACGCCTCGCCATGAGGCTCTCTCCGACAGCCTGCCATCGCCAGCTCGCCTGGCCGAACGAGTCCTACCGGTTTTTTCGCGAAACCTGAACAAGGGGGGGAATGAGATGTTGAACTTCCTGGGGGCCCGCCAGCGCTTCTGTGACGGGCTCCTCCGCCGCAGCTTCCTTAAGATCGGCGCGTTCGGCGCCGGTCTGGCCCTGTCCGACATGCTTCGGCTGCGGGCGCAGGCCACGCCCGGCGTTGCGGCGCCGACCGCCCGCAAGGCCGCCATCATGATCTATCTGCCCGGCGGGCCGTCGCACATGGACATGTACGACCTCAAGCCCGACGCGCCGGTCGAGTATCGCGGCGAATTCCGCCCGATCGCCACCAACGTCGCCGGCATTCAGATCTGCGAGCACATGCCGCGCCAGGCCCGCATGATGGACAAGCTCGCCATCATCCGTTCGCTCGTCTCCGTCGGCGAACATTCCGATTCGGAGTGCATGACCGGCTACAGCGAAGGCGTCAACCGCACCGCCCATCACCCGTCGTTCGGCGCCGTGATCTCGCGCCTGCGCGGCAACGCCCAGTCGGACATTCCGCCCTTCGTCAGCCTGCGCGGCCAATCGGTCGGCTGCGAACCCGGCTATCTCGGCGTCGCCAATCGCGCCTTCACGCCGGACGGGCCCGGCCTGTCGAACCTCAACCTCAACGTGGCCCACGAACGCACCGGCGAACGCCGGGGCCTGCTCACGCAGTTCGACACGGTGCGCCGCGAGATCGACGCCACCGGCACGATGGCCGGCCTGGACACCTTCACGCAGCGCGCGTTCGACATGGTCGCTTCCGGCACGACGCGTCAAGCGCTCGATCTGACGCACGAAGACCCGCGCATCCGCGACCGCTATCGCGGCGTCGAGCAGTTCCTCACCGCCCGCCGTCTGATCGAGGCCGGCGTCGGCTGCGTCACGCTCGGCTACGGCGGCTGGGACACGCACTCCAATAACTTCAATCACCTGCGCATGCAGCTGCCCGAGCTGGACCGCGGCATCGCCAACCTGATCCAGGACCTGCACGATCGCGGCATGGCCGACGACGTGGTCACGGTGGTCTGGGGCGAGTTCGGCCGCACGCCGCGCGTGGGCGATTCGACGCCGGACGGCCGCGGCCACTGGCCACCGGTCATGTCGGCGCTGATCGCGGGCGGCGGGATGCGGATGGGTCAGGTGATCGGCTCGTCGAACGCCCGGGGTGAATTGCCGCGCGATCGCCGCTGCACGCCGTCGCAAGTGCTCAGCACGATCTACCGCGCGATCGGCATCGACCCGTCGCAGACGTTCCCGAACCAGACGGGCCGGCCGATGTACGTCCTCGAGGACCGCGAGCCGCTCAGCGAGACTGGTGTAAAAGGTGCATGAGAATTTGAACCACAGAGGCACAGAGACGCAGAGAAGACAAAGGAAGACTGTATCCTTATTCTTCTCTGTGACTCTGTGCCTCTGTGGTTCAATCTGCTTTTGATCTTGGGAAAGAGCGCTAACCATGAATCGCTGCCACATTTCTGCGTACGTCTGCTCCCTGATCGTGCTGCTGGCGCTCGCCGCCCTGGGCCAGGCCGAGAATTGGCTACAATGGCGCGGGCCGAATCGCGACGGCATCAGCCACGAGACGAAGCTCCCCGCCGAGTGGAGCATGACGAAGAACATCGCCTGGACCGCGCCGCTGCCGGGCATGGGCAGCTCGACGCCGGCCGTCTGGGGCGACCGCATCTTTGTCACCAGCGAAGACGGCAGCGACGTCGCCGTCGTCTGCTTCGACACCGCCGGCAAGCAGCTCTGGAAAACCAACCTCGGGGCCGGCGACGCCAAGAAGCGCTTCATGAAGGGCGAGGCCAACCAGGCGTCGCCCAGCCCGAGCACCGACGGCAAGCATGTCTACGCGTTCTTCGGCACCGGCGATTTTGTCTGCTGCGATTTCGACGGCAAGATCGTCTGGCGCTTCAACGCCCAGGAGCGCTACGGCAAGTTCAAGATTCAGCACGGCATTCACGTCACGCCGGTCCTGGACGGCGATCGCCTCTACCTGTCGCTGCTGCACTCCGGCGGCTGGTGGGTCCTTGCCCTCGACAAGACCAGCGGCAACGAGGTGTGGAAAGTCCGACGCGAAAGCGATGCCACCGACGAATGCGAACAGTCCTACGCCTCGCCGGTGCTGTGGCGCGAGGGTAAGCACGAATACCTGGTGGTGCTGGGCTGCGACTATTGCACCGCGCACAGCCTCAAGGACGGCGCTGAGATCTGGCGCGTCGGCGACATCAACCCGAAGCAAAAGTACGATCGCGCCTACCGCATCATCGCCACGCCGGCGGTGGCGGCGGACGTTATCGTCGTCCCGACGCCCGCAACGGCCCCGTCATCGGCGTCAAACCGGAGGCCCAGGGCATGATCAAGACCGGTAATCCGTACGAGCGCTGGCGGCAGGCCGGCATGGGAGCCGGGCCGCTGTCCAAGACGCCGGACGTGCCGGCGCCGCTCATCCACGACGGTTTGGTCTACCTCGTCCGGCAATACCAGAAGGAGCCGGGCGCCTTGATCTGCCTGGACGCGGCCACCGGCAAAGAGGTGTACTATAAGTCGATTCACGAGGCGCGCTATCGCGCGTCGCCGGTCTATGGCGACGGCAAGATCTACCTCGCGGCTCGCGACGGCGTGGTGACCGTCGTCAAGGCCGGCCCGAAGTTCGAGGTACTGGCGACCATGAAGATGCCCGACGACATCACCGCGTCGCCGGCGATTGCCGATGGGCGGATTTACCTGCGCGGGTTCAAGACCCTCTACGCGATCAGCGACGGCGGGAAATAGCTCATGCTTCCATGAATCTGCTCACCCAGGTTGGGACCTTCGTCGACGCCCACGGCCTCGCCGGCGCGAAGGGAATCGTCGCCGTCTCCGGCGGCCCTGATAGCATCGCGCTCGCCCGCGCCTTGCTGCACGTACCATGCTCGCGCCTGATTCTGGCGCACGTCAATCACCAACTCCGCGGCCCCGAAAGCGACGACGATGAGCAGTTCGTCGCCGGCCTGCCCGCGCTCTGGCGCAGCGAGCCCGGGCTGCTAACCTGCCGTACCGTCCGTCTCGACACCGCCGTGCAGGCGAAGGACCACAATCTCGAAGCCGCCGCGCGGGAACAACGTTACGCCTGGCTGGCCGAAGTCGCGCGCGGAAGGGGCCGGCTGGGTTGCCGCCGGCCACACCGCTGACGACCAGGCCGAAACGGTGCTGTTCCGCATCCTGCGCGGCAGCGGACTCGACGGGCTGCGCGGCATGGCGCCGCGCCGGCCGCTTGACGGCGCCATCGACCTCGTTCGCCCGCTGTTGACGGTTCGCCGTGCCGACGTGCTCGCGTATCTGCAGGCCGAGGGATTGCCGTATCGCCAGGACAGCTCAAACCTCGACCTCGCCTTCACGCGCAACCGTATCCGCCGTGACCTGATTCCCCGGCTCGAAAGCGACTACAATCCGGCCCTAGTCCCGTTGCTCTGCCGGCTCGCCGAGCAGGCCCAGGAGGTGCAGGCCGAGATGCGCCGGCTCGCCGAGGATCTGCTCGCCCGCGCCGAATTGCCGCGCACCGGCGGCACGCTGGTGTTCCGCACCGACGTGCTTGCTGCCGCTCCGCCGCATCGGCTACGCGAGATGTTTCGCCTCGCCTGGCAACGCGAACGCTGGCCGCAAAGCGCGATGGGCTTCGACGAATGGCAACGGCTGGTGGCGCTGGTCCACGGCGACGCCATCGCCTGGGACCTGCCCGCCGGCATTCGCGCCCGCCGTGCCGGCTCGGTGATTCAGCTGTCCGCGCCGCCGCCAAACACCACAATATGACAGGCGAGCCGCCGGGCTTGTCCCGGCGGTGTCTGCACTTACCCCTCACTCGATCGGAGGAACTCGCGTGCGTTCTCTCGTCTCTCCGCGCTCGCTCGGACTGCTGCTGGCGCTCGCCATGACTCAGACCGTCTCGGCGCAAACCGGCACCAAGGGCATCGTCCCCGCTGACGCCAAGCTCAAGAAGGTCTTCGACGACGGCGTCGTGCTGACCGAGGGGGTCGCGGTCGCCCCCGACGGCATGGTCTACTTCAGCGACATCACCTTCACCCACGTCAACCGCGAGAAGAAGCTGCCGATCGAAGCCGGCCACATCTGGAAGTTCAACCCCAAGACCGGCAAGGCGACGATATTTCGCTCGCCCAGCGGCATGTCCAACGGCATCAAGTTCGACGCCGAGGGCAACATGATCGTCGCCGAGGGAGCCGACTTCGGCGGCCGGCGGCTCATCAAGACCGACATGAAGACCGGCAAGAGCTACATCCTCGCCGGCATGTACGAAGGTCGGCCGTTCAACTCGCCCAACGACATCACCATCGACGAGCAGGGCCGCATCTACTTCTCGGATCCGCGTTACCTCGGCCACGAGCCGATCGAGCAGCCGGTGCAGGCGGTCTACCGCGTCGATCCCGACGGCACGATTACGCGCGTGATCACCGACGCCGGCAAGCCGAACGGCGTGTGTATTTCTCCCGACCAGAAAACGCTATACGTGGTGGTCAACGACAACGGCCACTTCGGCATCGGCCGCATCCCCGCCGACGCGCCGACGCGCAAGGGCATGATGGCGCTGCTCGCCTACGACCTGGAGCCCGACGGCAGCGCGAAGTTCCGCAAGGTGCTGGTCGATTATACCCCGCAGGACGGCCCCGACGGCCTGGTCGTCGACAAGGACGGCAATCTTTACGTCGCGGTGCGCGACGAGACCCGCCCCGGTATCCGCATCTACTCCCCCGCCGGTAAGGAATACGGCTACATCAAGACCGAGATCCCAACCAACGTCTGCTTCGGCCGCGGCGCCGAAAGCCACACGCTATATATCACAGCCGGACACAGTCTGTATCGCATCCGGCTGAACGCGGAGGGGTATCAACTGCCGGCGAAGAAGTGAACGAGGCCGTGAGCCCGAAGCGTCAGCGAGGACCGCTGCGCTTCGGGCACGGGACCGAGTCGGGTGCGTTAGAGTGTTTGCCCGCACTTGCCGCAGGTCGAGATAGCATCGAGGTAATTGAGATTGCACCGGGCGCAGATCTTTTGCGCGTGCCGGCCGCGGTGGCCACCAGCTTGATGGCGACTTCGCCGTCGACGGCTCTTTGCAAGAGGAGCCGCTTCGTCTCCTGGACGGACGTGCCCATCTCGAGTTCTTCGCGAATCGATTCCAGCAGATCGTCGTCCACCGGCTGCTCGGCGTGATCGGACGGCACGTAATACAGCACCGCCTCGTCGAAGGCCTGCTGGCACCCCTAAGCCGATCTCGCAGCCAGGCTTCGGGGATATGTGACCGAGCAATTGACCGAGGAACCTTTCAGCAGTTTATCTCGATCTTTGAGAACTTTCTCTTCGAGCTGCTGCGCCTGTGGTTGCTGGCGTATCCCCAGAGCCTCGCGGGGAAGAAAGTGGACTTCAAGACGGTGTGGGACGCGCCGAACAAGGACGCGATCGCGTTGCTGGTGGTCAACAAGGAGTTGAACGAGTTGCTGTACGAGCGGCCCGCGGGCTGGTTTGCCTACCTGGAGGGCAAGGTGAAGCTTGGCTGTCCAACGGCAAGCGAGATCGATCGCATCGCGGAGGCCAAAGCGTCGCGCAACGTCCTCATTCACAATCGCGGCGTTGCAAGCAAGACCTACGAAGCAAAGGCTGGGGCGCTCGCGCGGTACAAGGATGGTCAGCGAATCGACATTCCGGAGCATTACCACCGCGAGACCTGGGAACTACTCCGCAAGGTGATCACCGACGTTGCCAATGCGGCCATTGCCAAAGTTCCTTGAAGCGTGGTGGGATGCGGCGTCCGTAATCGCCGGGTGAATGGCGCTTCGGCCATCGTTCCGAGACAGAATCATGGGGCATCGCCGGCTGCTGTTGCTCGGGCTGGCCGCCGTCTTGGCGGTGCTGGGTGTTGCCGTGTCCGTCTGGCTGCTGCCGCGATCGGCGATTAACCGCGAGAACTACCGGAAAATTCGCGACGGCATGAGCCTGGCGCAAGTCGAGGCGATCCTCGGTGGGCCGGAACGAGACGAATCGATCGGCGTGCACGCAGGCTTGCTGACGCAAGACGGTTCGGAGATCAGCAAAGGCTGGGAACGCGAACGCCGACGCGATTTCGACGTAGCGGTATTCGGATCCGCTCCGCCGCCGGCCAAGCGCTGGACGAGTGACACCGTGATAATCTGCGTGGGTCTGGACACCGAGGGCCGCGTATGGTACCGCGATGCCGTCCACCTTCGGCGCCTGCCGGAATGCCCGGTGAGGATGCTCCAACGCCGGCTTTTTCACTGAGGCGTGGTTTCATGGGATGCCCGTCTTTCTTCTTGCTCATAGAGCCAGACTTCCGCGCAGCGCTAGGCGACCGGCTCCCCCGCGCGCCTCGGCGCTGACCCCCGCCTCGTAAGCGCGGAAATTGTCGCGGAATAGCCCCGCCAGCTTCCGCGCCGCCGCATCGTACGCCGCCGGGTCGGGCCAGGTCGCACGCGGCAGCAGCACCTCGGACGGCACGTTCGGCACCGCCGTCACCACGTCGACGCCGAACACCGGGTCGCGCGCCACCGGGCGCCGGCCAGCGCGCCGGTATGAATCGCGTCAATGATGGCGCGCGTGTGCGCCAGCTTCATGCGCCGGCCGGTGCCGTAGCTGCCGCCGGTCCAGCCGGTGTTGACCAGCCAGACGTTCGTCCGATGGCGGCGCATCTTCTCGGCCAACAGCTCGGCGTACTTCGCGGGGTGCCAGACCAGAAACGGCGCGCCGAAGCACGCCGAGAACGTCGCTTGCGGCTCGGTGACGCCGACCTCGGTGCCGGCGACGCGGGCCGTGTAGCCACTGATGAAATGGTACATCGCATGCGCCGGGCTCAGCCGGCTGACCGGCGGCAACACGCCGAACGCGTCGGCGGTCAGGAAAATGACGTCAGTCGGATGGCCGGCGACGCACGGAATTTTCGCGTTGCGGATGAACTCGATCGGATAGGCGCCGCGCGTGTTCTGCGTGATCCGCGCGTCGCGGAAATCGATGTGCCGATCCTCGGCGCTGACCACCACGTTTTCCAGCACCGCGCCGAAGCGCAGCGCCTGGAAGATATCCGGCTCCGATTCGGGCGTCAGGTCGATCGCCTTGGCGTAGCAGCCACCCTCGATGTTGAAGATGCCTTCCTCGGTCCAGCAGTGCTCGTCGTCGCCGACCAGGTTGCGCTTCGGGTCGGCCGACAGCGTCGTCTTGCCGGTGCCGGACAGGCCGAACAGGATCGACGTGCGGTCGGTCGCCTTGTCGGCGGTGGCGGAGCAGTGCATCGACAGTACGCCGCGCTTCGGCATCAGGTAGTTCATCAGGGTGAAGACGCCCTTTTTCATCTCGCCGGCGTATTCGGTGCCGAGGATCACGACCTCGCCGTCCTCGAAGTTGATGTCGATGCTGGTCTTGCTGGTCATGCCCGCGGTGTGGCGGTTGGCGGGGAACTGGCCGGCGTTGATGATCGTGAAGTCCGGCCGATCGAAGACCGCCAGCTCGTCGCGGCTGGGGCGGATCAGCATCGTGTGCATGAACAGCGCGTGGTAGGGCCGGGCGCAGACGACGCGGACCTTGAGCCGATACGCCGCGTCCCAGCCGGCGAACCCGTCGAAGCAGTAGAGGCGCTCGCGGGTGTTGAGATAGTCGAGGGCGCGCTCGCGGTTGATGGCGTAGCTATGGTGCGACAGCGGCAGATTGACGGTGCCCCACCAGATGTCGCCCTCGGACCGCGGATCCTGGACGATGCGCTTGTCCCTGGGCGAACGGCCGGTCTTGGAGCCCGAGTAGGCGACGAGGGCGCCGCTGTCGGCGAGGATGCTGCGCGACTCGCTGCGCAACTCGAAGCGGATCGCCTCTTCATAAAGCTGCGCGACCGTGAGGTTGCGACACACGTCGTCGACGGTGATGCCCAACTCCGGCAGGTCGAATTTTTTCATGCGGTTGTTGTAGCGACATCGGGGTCTCGCGGGTAAAGCCAATCCAGCTGGTGCGTCGATCAGGTTTTGGATTGCGGGTTTCCTCCTCGAAGAAAGGCAGTTTGCGGGGAAAGCGGCCAGATGCACTGATTTGGTACTATCAGATTCGCAGCTGTGAGGAATCGGTTTTTCCTCGCACCTGGCCGCGCCGGGGCTGGGCGTGCCGGCCGGCCCGCAACGTTGCGTGACCGGCACTGCGGCCCAACTTTTTTGTCGCACGTGGCGTTTTCGAGGCTTTTCTGCTATAATTGCCTACATATGTACGGCGTCGCCCCGTCAGGGAGCCTCCCATGCGCGTTCCCGACCATCCCACCCTGATCCGGCGCATGCTCGACAGCCGGCTTAAGAAGCTGGTCACCACCTCCCCCGTCCTGGCCGCCACGCTCGGCTCCTACACCCATCGCTGTGGCCGTCCCCTGTGTCGCTGCCATCACGGTGGGCCGCTGCATCCCGGGCAGCACATCACCTTCATGGACGGCGGCAAGTCTCGTTGCGTCTACGTCCCCAAAGGCCTACTTCCGGAGGTCCGATCATGGATCGCCGAACATCGACGCCTCAAACTCCTCCTCAAGGAGATTCATCTGCTCAGCGTGGCCCTGGTGCGGACCCACAGCCGGCACCAGAAACGCAAGGCGGGGCGACCGTGAGCGTGGGTCCGGCCTTGGTCCGGACCATTCGCCACTTCTTTCCAGAGTTCAATGACTGGCTCGACCGCCTCCCCGACACGCGCAACCAGGACTGCATCACATACGAACGCCGCTTCCTCGCCTGGTGGGGTATTGGCCTCTATCTGTTCCAACTCGGCAGCCGTCGGCAACTCGACTACGAATTCGATGCTGCCGGCACCTGCGTGTTGCCCAACCTCAACCGCCTGGCCCAGACGGCGCACGACACTCGCCCCGTCAACGATACCCTGGACTACTACCTGGGGCACAGTCGGCCCGAAGCCTTCGCCGCGGTGCGTGTGCGGATGGTGCAGCGGCTCATCCGCATGAAGGCGCTGGAGTCGGCCCGTTTGCTGGGCCATCTGGTGCTGCTGGTCGATGGCACCGGGCTGTTGTGCTGGCGGCGGCGGCACTGCGATCAGTGCCTGGTCCAAAAACACGGTGATACGACCGTGTATTTGCATCAAGTGCTGGAGGCCCAGCTGCTCGGGCCGGCGGACGTGGTCCTGTCGGTCGGCAGCGAGTTCATCGTCAACACCGACGCGGAAGCCACGCGGGGGCAAAATGCCGAGGCAATCAAACAGGACTGCGAGTTGAACGCCTTCAGCCGGCTGCGCCCCGGCTGAAGAAGGCGTTTCCCCAGTTACAGGTGGTGCTGGCGGGGGATAGTTTGTTTGCGTGCGGCCGGGTCCTGCAGGTGGCAGCGGACTATGATTGGTCGTACGTGTTGACCTTTAAGCAGGGACACCTGCCCGCGGTCTGGGACGATTTTCAGCGGCTGCTGCCCCTGTGCCCCGAGAATGTGCTGGAGCAGACGCTGCCGTGCGGCACCCGACAGGTGTATCGCTGGGTGCATGACCTCGGTTACGAAGACGACCGCAAACGGCATTGGCAGTTCACGGCCATCGAGTGTCTGGAGACGCCCCAGGGCAAACCGACCACGCGGTTCGCCTGGATCACCCAGCTGCCGGTGAATCGCAAGACGGTCGTGGACATCGCTACCAAAGGAGGTCGCTATCGGTGGAAGATTGAGAACGAAGGGTTCAACCGGCAAAAGAACAGCGGGCTGAACCTGGAACACGTCTACAGTATCGATCCGGAGAAGTTGCAGGCCTATTACCACCTGCTGCAGATTGCGTTCATCCTGGTGCAACTGCTGGAACGAGGCAGCCTGCTCCGCCGACTGGCGGAGGCCCACGGTAAAACTACCATCCAGTGGTTTGGCAGCCTGAAGAACATCGCGCACCGTTTGCTGGAAAGTTTGCGCAATTACGTGTGGCCCGAGGCAAGCTACGATGCTCGGGCCGCGGCCGCGCTCCACATCGGATTGGACACATCGTAACGCCAGCGGCCTGTCCGCAACTCCGGGTCGTCAATCGCATGTAGACACAACCGTGGCAGCAATCCAGTTCCTGGGGCAGGAGGGTCCGGGCCGCGCAGCGTGCCCGCCAGCCAGGGGCTGCGGCAAAAAGTCGGGCGGCCGGGCGTGTCGCGGATTCCTCACAGCTGGACTGCTAAATGCGTCATTGAACGGCTCAGCGCGAGCGTGTAAACTGATAAGCGAGGCGAGATTCCCGCGGACCCTCGATCCGATGAAGCTTGTCCGGTCCGCAGCGACCGGAGTGATCTTGAAGAGGCCGCGAGGGCAAGCCATGTCGGCCGACAAGCTTCGGAAGCAAGACGGCAGGTTTAGCGAACCCGATATGCCGCCGAGAACGATTGTCGCACGACATCGCAATCTGATTCGCAAGGCTCTCAAGAAAATCGGCCGATGGTACTGGTTCCATTTTGTGCTGGACCGTCCGCGGTAAGTTGTGCGGGTTTCAGACGGTAGCGAAGTCACAGACCCAGGTTCTTTGAGGATCATGCCGATGGCCGCATCTGGACTAATTGACGACGAAGTGATCGAGCTTAAATTGATCGGGTGGAATCGCGCCAGCCCCTGGAGAATCCGGGGTTTCTCGCGTTTCCGCAGGACGCGAGGCTGCGAACTTGGCCGGTTGACATTGCAAAAGAGGGGCCTTTCCTGCCCAATGTTGGTGCGAACCGCCACTACAGGAAAGGATTCCCCCATGAAGCAGTCTACCCTGGCGGCCATGCTGCCGGCAATCCCGGATCTGCGCGATGTGCTTGAAGTGCTGATTCGTGCGCTGCCTCAGTTTCTGAAGCTCATTGCTCTGATTCGACGCTTTCGCCAAGAACCGGTCACGCCGGTGCGCGCCTGTGCGTTTGAAAACGAGTTGGCGGCGATTGCACGTGAAGCGAATCGAATCATCGTCGAGCACGAATTCAATGGCATCGAGCCACAACGCCGCGACGAGTGCCCGTTGCGGCTGCGGTTTGCCGGCGAGGTCTACCGTCGTCGGCCCAAAAGCCGCAAGTGGGTCGGCAGCTTGTTCGGTGAGATCGAGCTGCATCGCTATTTGTACCAGCCCGTTGAGCCCGGCGAGCCAGCACTGGTTCCGCTGGAGAAACAGTTGGGTATCGAAGCTGGGCTGGCGACCGCGGCCCTGGCGGAACGCGTCGGTGTGTTGTCGGTGGACCACGAGCAGGACCAAGTCCGCACCCTCCTGCAGCGCCAGCACAACGTCTGCTGGTCGGTGCACAGTTTGCGTAAGGTGACCGCGACGCTGCGGGATGGCTTGGCCCCGTTTCGCGAAGAAGCGCAAGCAAACAAGTTGCTGGAATTGCTGGACAAAGCCTTGGCGTCGAAAGGCAAGCATCCGCCGACGCTGGCAGCGGGTCGAGATGGCATTCACGTGCCGATTCGCAAGCAGGGCTATCACGAGGGCAGCACGGCGACGGTATCCGTCTGCGACCGGCGTGGCAAACGTCTAGGCACCGTCTACCTCGGACGGATGCCCGAATCAGGCCAGGCAACGCTGTCGGCACAACTGACCGCGTTGCTGACCAAGGTGCTGACGCGATGGCACGCCGCAGGGCGGCGCCGCCCCGTTTGGCCTACATCACGGATGGTGGCAGTCACCCAAAGGAATACTACCAGAAAGTGCTGCGTCGCATGGACGGTCCATGGCATCCAGGGCGGAAGCTAGCCTGGCAGTGGGTCCTGGACTTCTGGCATGCCTGCGGCCACGTCAATAAAATCGCCCAAGCGTTGTTTGGAGCCGGAGCCAAGGCTTCGCACTGGTTTGCGAAATGGCGGCACTGGCTGCGTGACCGCCGTCAGGGCGTGACCCAAGTATTAAGGTCGATGATGTGGCACTACAACAACGGTCGCAAGCTCGGCAAGGCCAAGACCGAGGACTACTGGACAGCCTACCGCTACATCCGCAAGCACGCAGTGTGGATGAAATACTGGCAGTATCGGGGACAGGGGATGCCCATTGGCAGCGGTGTAACCGAGGCGGCCTGCAAGACGGTGTTCAGCGAGCGCCTGAAACGCTCGGGCATGACTTGGGGCTGCGAGGGTGGCCAAGTGATTCTCGACTTGCGCGTGTTAGTGTTGAGCAAGATCTGGCGTGAGGTGCACGAAAACTACCTACGCTCGAAACCACAGCCTACGGTGGTACAATCGGCAAGTCAACGGGTCTCCCAGGGCCATATCCTCAAAAAAGCTGCATAACAGCGGGGCATGGCGCGACGCCACCCAATTGATCGGTAGTTCGGGCGGCGAGCTGTCCGGCGCTGGTGCGCCGCGCTCTCGAGATCCAAATCACCGAAAAGCGCGAAGATCGGTTGCCCTGGTTGCTCACCCACCCGTCCCTGACGGAAGGAGTGATGACAGAACTTCTCGACTCCAACCCCGCCATGTTGCGCAAACTGGGTCATCAGTCGAGCCCACGGAGGTTGCTCGATTTCCTGGCGCAGAAATATCGGTATCCGGAGGCGATCCTAACCATCGCCAAGAACTTGTACTCGAGCCCTGATGCGCCCACTGCGGAATTTCAGGCGTTTTTGGCGAAGCATGCAGATAATGTATGGATGTTGAAAGCGCTCGCCCATCTCGCGGCATCGACCGCAAAAAAAGAGGAAGAGCTAATCGCCATTCTCCAGCACCATACCGCGGCCTACGACTATTTCATCGGCGTCCAACGAAGTCTGCAGCGGCAGAAACGCGCACTGGAGGCGGCGAGCGCTGAAGCAATGCGAGAGTTGTTTGAAACGAGGGACCCGGCGGCGTTACGTGGTCTCGCTCTAAATCCACTTACGCCGGAACCAATGCTGCGGGACCTGGCTCGAACGGAAGGGATCCAAGGCGCCCGAGAGATTCGAGACTTGGCGAGCCGAGCGCTGCGCAGGTTTAAGAAGTCTTGAACTTGTTGCGGTCCAGGAGTAATCACATGGCCGTTGTAATCAGAAAACGACCGGCGCAGGATGGAACGACTTACGAGATAGAAGACTTCGACGGCTACATGGAAGAACTCAAGAGAATCGGGATTGCCGTACCGAACGCGAAGTATCGCATCTTCGTTTCGACGACAACGGCCCAGGACATCGCGATGACCGGTGCCGACATCGAAGCGCAGATAGCTTTGTTCTTTCGGTTAGGTCGTGCGTCCGGCATTGAGTACGAGTTCGGTGGGCCGCAGGGGGAAAGATGACTCGCTCGCGCTAACCGGCTATGACCCGGATCACTCCGACGAAGAGGACCGATACATCACGATGGGGACTTCCCTTGAGGGGCGACTGCTCGTGGTTTCGCACACCGACCGAGAAGACCGGGTGCGGATCGTCAGCGCCCGGGAGGCGAGTCGCCGAGAACGGAGGGACTACGAGGATGGCAACTTCCCTTGACGGGGCGCAACCGGCCGATGACGAAATGCGCTCCGAGTATGCCTTCCGCGCGATGCGTGGAGTGGTCCGCGGCAAGTACTCGGCGCGTTACCGTGAGCGCCTGCGGATTGTCAGGCTCGCCGCCGATGTGGCGGCTGCTTTCGCGGACGAGGCGGCGGTAAACGAGGCTTTGCGCAAATATCTGCGGAGCCGACCCGGTACCCCATCTCCAGCGTAACAATCCGCTACCACGCGCCGGCTGTGCGAACAGCGGTTGTCCGAGTTCGGCGCCCATCTCCGTGTGCGCCGATGTGCGGCACGTTCGGAAAAGACCTATGTCGGCACGCGGCGTCCATTTCGCTGTCACCCCCGCTCAAGCGAATGTACTCTTGGTAGCGAAGTCTGACCGCAAATTGATGAAGCTGCTGGAAGAGATCGAGGAGGACTGGGAGGAGCCGTTCGTTGTTGAGACGGATAAGGCCTGGGATGCCATTCACCGTTGCCTCACGGATGGGTCACTGTTGTACGTCAGCGGCGAGTATCCGCTTAACCACTGCATCTGCGGAGGCCGCCAGCTTTTTCGCGGGCCGGATTACACCGCTTCTTTTGTCTCCGCTCCTCAGGTGAAGGAGGTCGCGGCCGCGCTCACCAAGATTACGAAGGCGTGGATGCGCAAGCACTACGATCAGATCGATCCTGAGCAATACGACGAGGTCGAGATGGGGGATGACGACTTCGGCTACACGTGGGAGAACTTTTTGGACGTGCGCCGGTTCTACCAGAAGGCCGCGGAAGCCGGTCGCGCCGTCATATTCACGGTGGATTAAGTGGAGTTCAAGGTCACTCCCGCGTGAGCTGGCTGCAGAGCGGCTTGCGGCTTGTTAGCGTGCGACCCGGGCAGAAAACGAGTCAGCCAGAATACGGGGTAATGTAGATGGCCAGCATCAAGAAACCCACAAGGGCAGCGTCGAACAGGCGCTAGCCGCCGAAGAGCAGGCCTTTCGCAGGCAACAGACACAATTGCTCGCGCACTACGAAGGCGAGTACGTCGCGCTCCATCTGGGACGGGTGGTTGCGCATGGCCCCGACGATGAAGAGCTGGCCCGGAGTCTTTTTGCGGAGTTGGGTGACAAACCGTTCTACATCGCCAAAGTCGAGCGGGAGCCGACCGTCCACGAATTATATACCTTCTCCCGAACTGGAGAGCTAGCCGTGCCTGTTTACGACAGCAGTTATGCCAGAACCTTGAATGAATGGCGTCAGGTCATCAAGAAGCTTCTTGCCGAATTGGCGGCCATTCCTTTTCCGGAGGTTGTCAATCTCAAGGCCAAGACCGTGTTTGACGATTCTGCGGATATCTACATGGTGATTGTGGAGGGATGGCGAGATGTCAAGCGCATGCATGGATGCCTGGTCCACCTGGAGATCAACGACGGCAAGATTTGGATCCAGCAAGACGGCACCGAATACGGCGTTGCCAGCGAGTTATTGGCCGCCGGCATCCCCAAAGACCACATTGTCCTGGCGTTCAAGTCGCCGCAAACCCGCGCCCACACCGGCTTCGCGGTGGCGTAAACATGCGGCGGTGAAAGGCCAGTCTGATGGAACCAATCTGCAAGGTGCCGCGGCTCGTGTTTCCTGATGGGTTCACGGATCGTTATGAGTGGGAGATGGAACGCAACGGCTTTGTCTACGCATTTTTTGTCGACCACTAACGAGGTGACTTCGCCCGGGCACGCCATTTCTCCAGGGCCTTTTGCGGGCGGGTGTCCTGCGCGTCGGCCAGGCGCGCCGCGTTCTCCAAATCGCTCGAGGGCCTCGCGGATTTGCCCGGCTTCGGCGAGCGCTACGCCCAGGGCCAGGTGCATTTCGGCCGACTCCAGCTGGCACGCCAGCGCCTGCCGCAGCGCGCAAGGAATCTTCCGTGCGCCCAGGTGCTTCAACGCCTGGCCGCGGGTGAGGTGCGCGTGGCCGAGATCGCTTTGGAATGTCAGGGCCTGATCCTCGGCGGCGACGGCCGCCAGCAACAGCGCCGGGCCGCCTCCCTGCCGCCGGGATCCTGCAGGCGCTGCTCGGCCAGACGCAGCAGCGCCTGTCCGAGAAACAGGTGCGCCTTGACGTTGCGCTCGTCGAAGCGGATGGCCGCACGCAGCATCGCGGCCGACTCCTCGAACTCCTGGGCCTTGTACAGGGTGAAGCCCAGCAGATAGCACACCTCGGCGTCGGGCGCCTCGGCGTTGAGCTGGCGCAGCAGCGCCAGCGCTTCGGCGTGCCGCCCTTGCTTTTCCAGCTCAAAGACCGGCGTGATGCGCTTGACTCGATCGACCTTCAAGCGCTGCACGTCGGCCTCGAACGGATCGGGCCACGGAGCGTCCGGGGGCAGCCGCTCCGCCTGCCGTCGATAATGCCGGGCCTGTATTTCATCGTCGCCCGCGAGGCCGGCGAGGAGTCCGCAAACCCTTTTTTGGTACGCCGGGTGATCGGCCACAGCGCTCAGGTGTTCGCGAGCGGCGGCCGGGTCGTCACGGTACATCGCCAGCAGCCCCAGACCAAAGCGGGTCCGCGCACCGTCCGGCTCGTCGACCTGGGCCAGCGCCTGCAAACGCTGCTCCGCTTCATCGAGTTGGCCGTTTTCAATCAACACGGTCGCCAGGCGGAATAAAATCACCGCGCGAATATCCCGCGACTGGGCCAACAGCAGGGACCGGCGCAGCCATTCGATGCCGTCGCGCGGACGGCTCGCCAGCAATTGCACACCGTGCAGGTACGGCCAGCCCGGGTTCATCGGGTCGAATCGTGCAGCGTGGCCGAAGCATTCGCCGGCTGGCTCCCGTAGACCGTGGGCGGCCAGGACCATGCCCAGCTTGCCCCACGCGTCGCCCGAGCGCGGCCGGCGGCGCACCTCCTGCCGGGCGGCCTCCACGACGGCGATGACATCTGGCTCGGCACCTGGCAGCGGCACTGCGGGCGGCACCGGCGTCGTGTGCCAGCGCCAACCCAACCATGCGGCCACGCCGACGAGCCCGGCCAGGACGGCGGCGAAAAAGAGTTTCTTGGACATGAGAGAATGCACCCAAGAGCCGCGCCCCGGGCTGGCGGCGCCGCTTCATTGCTCCTTGATGCCCGTGCCACGCTGGACGACGACCACCCTGTCGGCATCGCCGCCGGCAAAGACTTCGCTCAGGCCATCGGGCCAAAGCACATGAATGCCATCGAATTGCGCCTGGCCACCGAGGCCGAAATGGGCGCGCGGGTCGCTGCTCGATTGAAAGCTTTCGCCAGGGTTGACGATGCGCAACCAGCGGCGTTCACCGGCACGTAGGGTGACCTCGGCGCCGTAAGCATCGCGCTGCCAGCGCGGGTCGTATCGCGCACGAGCAGCCAATGACCGCGATTCCTGGCCACATTGCGAAAGATCTGCGCCCGGCCGGCAACGTGGGTGACGACCAGGTCGAGCGCACCATCGCCGTTGAGGTCGCCGGCCGCCAGGCCGCGCGCGACGTTCGGGGTGCCGCAGAACGGCCGATTGCACGGGGACACGTCGCGGAATTTTCCGTGGCACTCGTTACGAAAGAGCTGATTGCGCTGGCCGTAGTATTGCAGATGTTCGCGCAACTGCGGATTGACGGTCGCCGTGCCCGCGGCTATGGCGCCGTTGACGACGGCGATGTCGAGCCAGCCGTCGTGGTCGAAATCGCCCATGACGGTGCCGAACCCGGTGCCGCGCCACTCGGAGGTGAGCAAGCCGGCCCGGGCGGTCTGATCGCGAAATTGGCCGCGCTTCGGGCCTTGCAGCCAGAGCGTATTGTGTTCGGTGGCCAGGTGCGTGATGAAAAGGTCGAAGCGGCCGTCGCCGTCGACGTCGCCGGCGGCCACCCCCATCCCGGCATGCGCGCTGCCCATCGCGTCCACCGCCAGGCCGTGCGACAGGCCCTCCTCGACAAACGTCTCACCTTTCTGGTTGATCCACAGATGATTCGGCTTGCCGTCGTTGGAAATGAAAATGTCGGGCCAGCCATCGCCGTTGAAATCGGCGCAATAGACGCCGAGCCCCGGTCCCGGCCGCGCTGCGAGCCCGGCCTTGACCGTCACGTCCTCGAACCGCACGGTTTTGGGCGACTCCCGGGTGCCGCGGCCCAGGTTGCGGAACAGCCGGCTGACCGTGCCCGGAAACTGCAAGGGCCCACAGTATTCGCGCCGGCTGCTCAGACCATGACAAATCCAGTTGGGATCGGTTTCCAGATAATTCACCACAACGAGATCGAGCCAGCCGTCCTTGTTGTAATCGACGAAGCTGGCCGAAACGCCCCACAACGGATTCTTCAGGCCGGACTCCGCGGTAATATCCGTAAACGTGCCGTTGCCGTTGTTGAGGAACAGCTTGACGCCGCCGTACTGCGTGACCAGCACGTCGGGCCAACCGTCGTTATTGACGTTGCCGATGGCGACGCCGGTGTTGTAGCCGGCGATGCCCAGTCCCGAGCCCTCGGTCACGTCCTGGAAGGTGCCGTCACCCTTGTTCCGGTACAGCCGGTTGATCGAGTTGGAGCCGGGGCCGCCGTAATTCAGCAGGTAGATGTCAAGGCAACCGTCGCCGTCGAAGTCGAACAACGCGACGCCGCTGCCATGAATTTGCGGATGCTGGAAAGCGCTCAAATCGCCGACATCGTGGACGAACTGCACGCCGGAGGTTTCGGTAACATCGACGAACCAGGGCTCGCTGTCCGCCGCCGGCACCTCGTTGGGCGCAGGCGGGTCGAACCAGCGGAGCGCCACGGCGCTTGCCAGTCCCACGAGCAGCACACTTCCGACGATGGCGCGCTTCATGGCAGCTACTGCAATGAAGGTGAGGGCCCACCGATCCGCTTCCGGGTGGAATGCAATCATGCTACCATGCCCCGCATCGACGGTCCAGCCATCGCGGGTCATGTGCGAAACTTGACCTGGTTGCCATCGCCCGGTAAGTTCATGGAGTCGTCGGTGTCCCTTCGTGCAGGATCCTGTCATGCTCGTTGGCGCTGGGGTGCTCCTGCTCCTCCTGCTTGCCCTGCTGGTCGTGGCCCAACTGCGCAGCGCTCTGGGAAGGGAAGGCACCACGCGCGGTGCCCTGGTGGTGCTGCTGCTCGGCGGCGGCTGGGGCGCGCTGGAATTGAACCATCGCCAGGAGCCGCCGCCGCCCGAGGACCAGACCGCGTCGCCGCCGGTCTCGTCGCAGGCGTGCTTCAAGTGCCACGAGTCGCATTACACGAGTTGGCAGCAAACCTTCCATCGCACGATGACGCGCGAGGCCACGCCCGAATTCGTCAAGGCGGACTTCGACGGCGCGGTCCAGCAACACCACGGCGTCACAGCGCGAATGATCCGCCAGGGCGATCGCTTCTTCATGGACACCGTCGATCCGGCATGGACGAGTCAAATTGCCCCGCAGGGCATGCCGCTTGAGAAGACCGGACCGGCCCCGCGCCGCCTGCTCTCCGTCGATCGCCTGGTCGGCTCGCATTGGTTCCAGCAACTGCTCCACTGCGACGAGCACGGCCGTTATGTGCGGCTGCCGCTGGCGTATCACATCGTCGAGAAGCGCTGGCTCCATATCGACGGCGCGTTCCTTGGTCCGGACAGCAACGAGTTCTTCAGCAAGTCCACCATCTGGAATGAGACCTGTGTCTTCTGTCACAACACGCGGCCGAGCAAGAATCCCGAGCCGGTTCCCGGCCAAATGACCGGCTATCGCACGGCGGTGGGCGAGTTGGGCATCGCGTGTGAAGCGTGTCACGGCGCCGGCGAGCGCCACGTCCGTGCCCATCGGAATCCAGCGCGACGGCTCGCCCAGCACCTCTCCGGCGAGCCGGACCCGACCATCGTCAACCCCGCCCGCCTCTCCGTGCGCGCGCCGACGATATTTGCGCACACTGTCACTCCCGCATGACGCCGCGGAAAGACGCGTGGAATCCGACCACTCAGGCCGATCCGTTCCTCGCCGGCCGGGACCTGATGCGGTTCTTTTCCCGGTTCTGGTCGGAGGCGGAGTTTGACCTCCAGATGAAGGGGCAAGACACGACGGCAGCCCGGCCCGAGCCCGCGCCGCTCGACGGCATCTTCTGGGGCGACGGCACGCCGCTGACGACCGGCGTGGAATACCAGGGCATGGCGTTGTCGGCGTGCTACCAGGACGGTCGCGGCCAGATGAGCTGCCTCAGCTGCCATGCCATGCACCAGGGCGATCGCAATCATCAGGTGAAGGACGGCATGCGGACCAATGCCGCGTGCTATGGGTGCCATGAGAGTTATCGCGAGCGGCTGGTCGAGCATACGCACCACGGGGCCGATTCGCCGGGCAGTCTCTGCTACAACTGCCACATGCCGTACCAGGTGTATTCGCTGCTCGACACGCACCGCTCGCACCGGATCACGATCCCCCGTATCCGCGACAGCCTGGGGACCGGCAAGCCGCACGCCTGCAACCTGTGCCACCTCGACAAGTCGCTCGGCTGGACGCAGGAGCAGCTCGGCAACTGGTACGGCACCGCTCCCGAGCCGCTCGCCGACGATGATCGCACGCTCGCCTCCAGCCTGCTGCACCTGGTCCGCAGCGATGCTCGCTCCCGCGCTGTGGTCGCCGGTGCGTTCAGCTGGCCGCCCGCGCAACAGGCCAGTGGCCGCGACTGGCCTGTGCTGCTGCTGACACGCACGCTCGAGCACGAACGTTATCAGGCAGTGCGCTATCTCACGCATCGAGCGCTGCGATCCCTGCACGGCCCCGCGGCCAACGCCTACGACTTTCAGGGTAGTCCGGACGATCGCGCCGCCCAGGTGCGTGCGTTGCGGCTGACGCTGGAGGCCGGGGCACGGCCGGGCCGAAGCCGCTATCCATACCTTCCGCTCACCGCGGCGGGACTCTTCGCGGACGATGTGTTCGATCGCTTGCTGCGGACCCGGAACGACCCGGATGTCGTTATCAAGGAATGAGCGATGAAAACCGACAACCAAGAAAAGGGCGATGCCGAGGTCGCCCCGGCGCCCGCACTGGCGAATCCGCCACCGCGGCCTGCTGGGCCGTTGGGCAAACCCACCGGCTGGCGCAAGTTGCTGTACCGCGTGGCGGCGGTGACAATCGTGCCCACGATGTTGCTCAGCCTGCTCGAATTGGGTCTATGGGCGTTTGGCTACGGCTATCCGACCAGCTTCTTCCTCGTCAGGCCTGGGCCGGGCGCCAAAGACACGATTTATGGCGAGAACGTCGATTTCGGCAGGCGGTTTTTCCCCCGGGGTCGGTGCAGAAACCGCTCACGCTGGCCCTGCCGCGGGTGAAGGCACAAGGCACTTATCGGATTTTCGTGCTGGGGGAATCGGCGGCAATGGGTTTCCCCGATCCCTCGAACAGCTTTGCCCGCATTCTCGAAATAATGCTGCGGTCGGCATACCCCGAGACCCATTTCGAGGTTGTCAACACCGCCTTCACCGCCATCAATTCGCACGTGGTGCTGCCGATCGCGCGGGAATGTGCCGGGCATGAGCCCGATCTTTTTATCGTGCTGCTGGGCAACAACGAAGTCGTGGGGCCGTTCGGGGCCGCCGCCGTGCTAGGGAATTATTCGTCCAGCGTCGGTTTGGTGCGGGCGAGCCTGGCCGTCAAGACCACCCGAACCGCGCAACTGCTCGGCAACACCCTGCGCTTTTTTTCATTGGCGGAGGCCCCAAAGTCGTGGGAGGGCATCGCGGCCTTCGCGAATAGTTGGGTCGCCATCGATGATGCGCGCCTGGACGGCGTGCTGGCCAACTTTCGGCAAAATCTCGACGACATCTGCCAGGCCGGCGCCAATGCGGGCGCCCACGTCGCGGTCTGCACCGTTCCCGTAAACTTGAAGGATTGCGCCCCGTTTGCGTCGCTGCACCGGCCCGACCTGGGCGTCGAGCAGACCGCCGCGTGGGACCGGATTTATCAGGAAGGCGTGCGACTGGAAACGGCGGGCAAGCCGGCGCGGCGCTGCAACAGTACCAGGAGGCGGGCGCCATCGACGATCGCTGGGCCGACCTGCACTTTCGCATGGCCCGGTGCTGCCTTGGCCTCGGCAAGAATACGGACGCCAACAAGGAATACGTGCTGGCGCACGACCTGGATGCGCTGCGCTTCCGCGCCGATACCAGGATCAACGCAGCGATCCGGGAGGTCGTCCACGGCAGGGCCGTCCGGGACGGCGCCGGCGCGGCGCGGGTGCATCTCGTGGATGCCGAGGCCGAATTCGCGGCGATGGCGTCGTCGGCCATCCCGGGCGAGGAGCTTTTCCTCGAGCATGTCCACATGAATTTCACAGGCACTCACGCGCTCGCTAGTTCCCTCTTCAAGGCGATTGTGAAAATGCTGCCGGCATCCGCACGGGACGGCGGCGCGGAGCCGGCCGGCGAGCAGCAATGCGCCGAACGGCTGGCCTATGGACCGTGGAACCGCTACAAGGCGGAATCGATTATTCGGGAAATGCTGTCCAAGCCGCCGTTCACTCAGCAACTCGACCGCGACGAACGCGCCAAACGCTGGGACGCCCGCCTCCAGGCGCTGGCGGCCAGCAATCGGCCCGAAAAAATACGTGCGACGATCGCGCTACACGATCGGGCGCTGCAGGCGGCGCCCGACGACTGGACGATCCGCGCGAATTATGCCAGGGTGCTGGCCCAGTCCGGCGACGTCCATCGCGCCCTGGAGCAATACTACCGGGTCCTCCAACAGGTGCCGCACCACTACGCCATGTTCGTCCAGATGGGTAAGCTCTACCTCGAGGTGCACAATCTGAGCGTCGCGAAGGCCAGCTTCGAGGCGGCGCTGGCCCTTGACCCGGACGACTCGTTGGCGCATTACGAATTGGCGAAGGTGCTGGCCGCGCAGGGTAAGCATGCGGCCGCGGTGGCCGCCTTCACGCGGGGCGTCCAGAAGGATCCCAACCGCGCCGAGGGCCTCGCGCTCTTGGCCAATTTCTTGCTCAACGAGGACCGGCCCGCGGAAGCACGCAAACGCCTTGACGAAGCGCTGCAACTCAACCCGGACGACGCGACGGTCCATATTATCATGGGCCATCTGCTGGTGCGCGAAGGGGACAAGCAAGGGGCCATCGCCCACTACGAAGCGGCGGTAAGGTCCAAACCGGGCGCGGCGCCGGCAGTGGCCAAGTTTCTGGACGAGCTGAAATAGCAACCGGGACCGGTACCGGCAAACGATCACCGCCCCGGAACCGGCAGCGGCCGGGCGCCGGTTTCGCCCTCGCGCAGCTCGTAGTAACGTCCCGGCTGCAACCCGGTCCACACCTGCGTCTGGCCCCAGGACCAGCGCACCGTTACGCGCTCGACGGTCGTCGCCGTGCCGAGCCCGAACAGAAGGCGCGGGTCGCTCGCCGAGAGGTAGCTGCCGCCGCCCTTGGCAAAGCGCGTCAGCTTGCGACCGTCGGCCTCGACGATGGCCGTCGAACCGACCACGTCACGGTGGTCGCGCCCCACCAGCTTGAGGCCCAGCCAGTGCGCCGGCGCGGCTACGGCAGTCTCATTACGCAAAATCACCACCGGTGTATTGAGGTGGCTGACGACCACGTCCGGCCAGCCGTCGTTGTCCAGGTCGCCCACCGCCAGGCCGCGGCCGAGGCGCGGCGTCTGGAAAAACGGACTGGCCTGCTGGCTGACATCCTGAAAATACCGCCGGCCCTCGTGGTCCACATTGCGCAGCAGCACGGGCCGTTGCGCGGGGCAGGCCCCGGCTCGGATGGAAATAGACATGGCCATTGACGACCACCAGGTCTTCCCAGCCGTCGTTATCGATGTCGAGGAAGCTGGTGCCGAACGCCACCAGGTTCAGGCCGAGGGTCGGGATGCCGACGCGGCGCGACACGTGCTTGAAGTGTTCGGCTCCGAGGTTGCGATAGAGGGCATTCAGCTGGCCCTCAAAGTTCGTGACCCACAGGGACGGTCGGCCGCTGCCGTCGTAGTCGCCCGCGTCGACGCCCATGCTGCCGTTGGGGTGGCCGTTGTCATCGACCGCCGCGCCCGCCAGCAGGGCGTTTTCCTGCAGTTGCGGGCCGCGATTGAAGTAAAGAAACGTCGGGCTGCCGTCGTTGACCACGAAGATATCGGGCCGCCCGTCGTCGTTGACATCCACCAGGACCACGCCGAGCCCGTTGCCGGCCTGCGGCAGTGCATGCTGGGCCGTCACGTCGCGGAAGGCTTGCCCGCGCTCGTTGTGGAACAGCGCGTGCCGCAGGGGCTGGAACCGCAGCGGTGGACAGACGTTGCGCGCCACGCTCGGCATCTGCCCGCTGCAGATCGGGTTGTTCGCCGGGGACCAATCCACGTAATGGCAGACATACAGGTCGGGCCAGCCGTCGCCGTCGAGATCGGCCCAGCCGGCGCTGGTGCTCCACGACGTGTCGCTGAGTCCCAGCTTGGCGGTCACGTCCACGAAGCGGCGGCCGCCCTTGCCGTCGGGCTCGTTGTGCAACAGCACCAGGCTGCCGTAGCCGGTGACGAGCAGGTCCGGCCAACCGTCCCGGTCATAATCGGCGACGGCGACTCCATGGGTGTAGTGCCAGGCCCGCTCAAGCCCTGCCGCCTGAGTCACATCCTCGAACTTGCAGTTGCCGAGGTTGCGATAGAGCTTGCACGGGTAACCCTGGAGCTGCTGGTGATCCGGACCGGTGAAGCAACCGCCGCCGGTGACGAAGAGGTCGAGCAGACCGTCGCCGTCGTAGTCGATGAGCGCCACGCCGCCGCCGACGATTTCCAGGATCGCGAATTGCTTAGCCTCCTTGCCGTTGCGATAGGTGAATTGCACACCGGAAAGGCTGGAAACGTCGCGGAACCATGCGCGCCCGGCGGGACTGCCGCCGGCGCGAGATCGGCCGGCGGCCCGCGATCAGCCAGCGCGCCGATGGCCAGCCAGTAGACCGTGCCACCCGCCAGACCCGCCAGCACGACTCCCGCAACCAGCCAGACCGCCGTGCGCGGCCGGCGAACGGCGGATCGCGCTGGTTGCGAAGTGCTCATGAGGTGCCACCGGTGCCGCGTGCTTTACCTAAGAACGGTTCGTTAGCCCGACGCGCAAGCGAGGGTGCGCCTTGCTTGCGCGTCGGGCTAACGGCGAACGGTTCGTTAGCCCGACGCGCAAGCGAGGGTGCGCCTCGCTTGCGCGTCGGGCTAACGGCGAACGGTTCAATCGGCGCTTCATGGGACACTACGGCGCGACAGCCGATTTGCTCTCGCGCACCATCGCTTGCCGTTGCCGTTTGCGCTCGTCGTCGAACGCCTTGCCGCGGTCGTAAAACTCTTTCGCCTCGGCCGGCCTCCCTGCCAAATTAAGGCAGCCGCTCAGCGCCAGATTGACCTCGGGCGCCTGGGCGCCAGGTGGTAGGCGCGGCGCAGGTACTGTTCGCCGTCCGCGAGCTGGCCGGCGTTCATGGCCAGGTAACCGCGTTCAACCAGCACGGACACGTCGAAGGGGTTGGTCGCCAGCAGCTGGTCCAGCAGTTGCCCGGCTTCGGTGAACTGCCCGAGCATGCGGTGCACGGCCGCCAGTGTAACGTAGAACTGCTTATCCTCCGGATAGTGTTTCCGGAGCCACTGGAGATGCTGCAGCGCTGCTTCCGGCTCCGCATAGGAGACGGCCACCGCCATGTTCAATCGGATGTCGAAGTTATCCGGATGCAGCTCCAGGGCCCGGCGCAGCGCCACGGCGGCGCTGGCATCGTCGCCCACGGCTCGCTGCATCAGACCGCGCCAGAGCAGCCCCTGCGCCTGGTCGACCCGGCCGGGACGAAGCTCGAGCCGCAGATCCAGCGCCTCGCGAAGGCGCGCCAGGTCGGGAGCCATCGTCCCGCCGTCAACGGGCCAGCCCATCCCGGTACCGCGCCTGACGACGGCCAGGCCGCCCTCGATGATGGCTTCCAGGATCAGCGGCATGACGGCGGCATCGGGCTGCGCACGGCACGTCGCCAGGAGAGCGTCGGCGTTCGCCGACTTGCCCTGTTGCACCTCGAGCAACTGGGTCTCTAGCGCGAAATCCGCATCGGCACCGTGCTGTCGCTCGTAGGTGTCCAGGTGGTCCGCCGTCGCCGCGAAATCCCCAAGCCGGCGCGCCGTGCGCCGCCAGCAGCCGCAGCGCCGGGTCACCGGAGCCGCTGTGCAAGCACTTCTGCAGATGGCCGCGCGCCGCGCAAGTCACGCGCCTCCAGGGCGGCCGCCGCGGCACGAGCGTGGTAGTCGCGATAGCCGTACTGACCGCCCACGTAGGCGGCGCCCCCCAGAACGACGAGCAGCAACAGCAGGGCCATTTGGGTCTTGCGCCCGACGAGCCTGCATGGCACGCGCCTCCGCGCCGTAAACAAGGTCACGCATGATCGGTATCCGGCATTACCGTCGTTAGTTTAACAGGATGCGACCGACACCGCCAGCACCTCCATCCCTCCATCCCCGGTCTTACTTAGGATTGCCTGTATCGAGCCACTGGCGCACGTGCTCCAGGTCCGCCGGCTCTAGCGCAGAATACGCTTGCCACTGCACCAGGGCCTGGTCGCGGGCGCCTCGGCCCAGCTGCGCACGGATCAGCAGCCGGTGGGCTTCCGGCAGTGCGGCGTCGATCTTGAGCGCCCGTTCGCCGCTGGCGATCGCCTGAAGCCATCGCTCCTGCCGCACGTACCAACGCGCCAGCGCCACATGATACTGAGCGCGAAAAGGATTCGCCTCGATCGCGCGTTTCAGATAGGTTTCCGCCTTGTCGGCCTGCTCCAATTCCACGGCCAGCGCGGCGGCCTGGTCCAGGGCGATCTCGTTGCGCGGGGACACGGCCAGGATGCCTTCGAATGCACGCAGCGCAGGCTTAGGGGCGTGCTCCACCCACTGTGCAAAGCCCAGGCACTTGAGCGCCGTCACGTCGCGGGGCCAGCGCTGAACCTGCCGCTCAAGCAACGCCACGGCCTGGGCGGCGCCGCTGGCCTCGGCGGCCCGGTTCCCCATGGCAAAGTCGAACTGCGCAATCGCCCGGTCCCGCGCGCGCTCATCTCGCTCCTGCCGATTGAGCCAACGTTCATGGAAATGGATGATCGGGCTCGCGCCGGCGGGCAGCGGCGGCGGCTCGGGCGGCTGCTCCGGATCCTTGAGGATGCGATGATCCGTGATGCTGACGTGCGTGATATTCGTGTTGGCGGTGCGCGGCATGTGGCACGTGATGCAGTTGTCGTCCTTCGTCCTTTCCAGACGCCGCGCGAGCGGAGCACCGCAGCCTTTGCCCACGTCTCCATGGCAACTCAGGCACCGCGCCGATAAAACGCGACCTGCTCCTCCGGCGGCGGCGCCCGGTGGGGATCGTGGCACGAGATACAGCCGAGCTTACCCCCCGATTGCTCGTAGCAGCGGCTCCAGCGCATCTGCACCGCCTGGCCCACCACCCGGAAATCGTCGCCAAATCCCGGCTGCAGCACGAAAACCGACGTGAATTCATGCAGCGGCAGGCCCGGCCGATAGTCAAGCAGACTGCGACCCGGGCGATTCACCTTGGTCTGCCCAAGCAAATGACATTGCTCGCACACGGCATCGCGCAGCGCCGGCGACAGCCGGCCGGGATTGACGATGGTGTAATCGGCCGACAGCCCCTGTTCCTCGCGGGCCACGTGCAGCGCGCCGGACCGTGGCAGCGCTCGCAGCCGATCGGTTCAATGCGTAGCTCGCGGTACTGGTTGTCGGGGCCCGGAATCGGCTCCACCTGATTGACGTGACAGAACAGGCACTCCTTGAGGACCGGCCGGTCGAAATGCATGTTGTCGGTCTTGTACCCGGGCGAGAGGTCCCACAGGCCCTGGGTGGAAAACCAGGTGAGGGGCGATTCGAACAGGTAACCGTCGCGGTCGATCAGATAGGTGCGCGCGTGGGTACCGGACCCGATGGCGATGTGGACCTCCTCCGCGCGCTCGAGCACCGTCTTGCCCGCGGCATTGACCTTTTTTTCGCGGTGGAACACGCGGTCACCGTCGCGGCGCACGGCATAGGCCCATCCGTCCGCCGCCGGCGTCTTGCCCGCGTAATCCTCGACACGAAAGAAGTCCTTAACCAGGCCGGCCGACCTGCCCATCGGGTGCTGGTGAAAGGACTCAATCTGCGCCCGGTGGCAGTCCGGCAGCGCCCATCGCCCACGTACGCAACCCCGGGACGGACGTTAAGGTATTCGGTCTTGAAGGTCAGCCGCGGATCGGGGAAGTCCTCAGGCGATCGCCACAACCACCACAGCGCGGCAACCAGCCCCACGGCACCGATCCCGGCACCCCAGCGCCAGCCGGGGCGCCGAACGTGATGCGCGCCGCGCGCGCCGGCCGCGTGCGAATCGGATGCGGGGAGCTGACTCATCGCGGCGTTTCCTGTCAGTCCTGCTCATGGACGAGCAGCCAGCGCGCTTCTCCTCGTGCTCCTCGGCGCGCGCCGGGTCGCCGAGTTGCCGATACGCCTCGGCCAGCGCGCTATGCGTGACATGGCGCGTGGGTCGAATCGCCAGGGACTTTTGCAGTGCCGTCAACGCTTTTTGTGGCTGCTCCTGCTCCAGATAGCAAGTTCCGAGTATGCGCCAGTCATCCGGGTAGCGACGCAGCAGCACCAGGCGCTCCAGCAATTCCGCCGCCGCCTTGAAGTTGTGCTGCTGCTGCGCACGGGCAGCGAGCACGACCAGGGCCCCGGCCCGAGCATGGGGCGGGGTGTCGGCCGCGGCGAGCGCCTCCTCTGCGTACTTGCTGGCACGCGCCAAATTGCTGGTCCAGTCGAGGGCCGCCAGGGCGTGACACGTTTCGCCGTCGCGCAGACCCGCGGCATGAACACCTTCCAAAAGCGCCGCGCACGCTCGCGGAATGTCTCGCTATACGGTGCCGAAGCCGACCGCGAAACCTCCAGGTTCGCCAGGCCCAGGTTACGCTGCTGGTCCACCGCCGGCAGATGGGCCACGTTGTCGAGCGGCACCAGCGTGGCGCCTGGTTCCGTTGCGGTCAGCGGCGCAGCGGCGTGCCGCCCGATGCGATGGTGGGTAAAGGCGATGTGCGGGATCTCCGTATCGCCACGCGGCATGTGGCAGGCGGCGCAGTCGTCCTGCGCATTCTTCTTGAGCCGCGCGACCTGGTCCAGGCTGCACGGGTGGTCGGCATGACACTCCAGGCATTTCTGCCGGTAGTAGGCCGTCTTGTCTTTCGGCAACGTTCGCTGGTGCGGATCGTGACAGGTGAGACACGTCAGCGACTCCGACTTCTGGTAGCAAACACTCGCACGCATCTGTTCGACGTGTCCAACCACCGTCATCTGTTCGCTGGCGGTATCGAAGCCGTAGTGGATGCGATAGTCCGAAAGCGGCATGCCCGGCCGAAACGCGCCGTCGGTGCGTCCACGCACGAAAACCGTCGCCTGCGCGTGCAGGTGGCATGCGGCGCAGATGTCGACCTGGAGCGGCCGCGATAACTTGCCGGGATGGACGATGGTCAGGTCGTCGGTGCCGCGCACGTGCTTGCCAGCCCGTTGCCGATCCTGGTGCAGCGACCCGGGGCCGTGACAGCTTTCACAGCCGATGGCCTGTTCGTGAAGAAGCGCGCGATGCACGGTGCCGTCCTGCGCCTCGACGTGGCCGGCGTGACAGGCCAGACAGCCGATGGAGATCGGCCGCTCAAAACTTAAGTGCCGCGGCGCATCGTAGCCCGGCGACATCGCCCATTGTTGCTTCGACGTGTACCAGGTGATCGGCGATTCGTGCAGGAAGCCGTCGATGTCAACCAGGTAGCTGCGCGAGAAATTTCCCGAGCCGATCAGATAACGGACCGGCAGGTCGATCCGGGCGATTTCCCTGCCATCGGCCGTGCGCACGACTTCCTCATGACGCATCTGATCGCCCTGGCGATAAACGCGGTAGGAACGTCCCGAGGGCCGATGCTCGAACGCGCCGTCTGCGGGCTCCGCTTTGGGGTCGAGGTCGGACAGCGCCCGGCTATGGGCAGTCAGCATATACGACTGATGTTTGCCCTGGTGACAGCCGGCACACGCAGCCGTGCCGATGTAGTGCGCTTCCGATCCGGTATTGAGAAAGGGAGTCGGCGAGTAAGGCGGCAGTGGAAATCGCTCGCCGCGAAAGCACTTGAGCCAGACCAGGACCACGAGAACGATGGCGCATGAAATGACCAGCCTGACGATCCAGCGTCTATGGTTGCGACGATCGCTCATGGTAAGAACGGAGCCGCAGCGTCGTGCGGCTCCGTGAAAAACAACTGGGCCGGCAAGGGGCGTCACTCGGACAATTGGAGATTCTTTTCTTCCTTGCCACCCTTGACCTCGTAGGTCAACCCGTTGTCCGGAGTTGCATATTTCGCCGGCGGCGGCACGCCGGGTACATACTCCTTGCCGCCTTTGCCCTTCAACTCCCCCCCGACCGGCGCCGCTCCCTGCGGCACGGCGCCCCCCACCCCGGCGGCCAAGCCCGGCGCGGGCTTCACCGTAATCTTGACTTTTCCCATGGGGGGGTTGGCTATGTTGTACACGCCGTCCGGGCCGATTGGGGCGTCGACGGATTTATTGTCCGCACCGATGAACGAGACGATCCCCTCCACGCGCTTGCCCCCGAGCGTCACTTTGCCAGTGACGAGGTTGGTCACCTGGGGGGCGCCTGGGCAGCCAGGGATGGCGGCGAGGATGACCATGAGAAAAACCGCGAGCGAGAACCGCGCCAGTTGCAATTGGAGGCGCGAACCGATTGGCGAGGCGGCCGCAGATGTTTGCATGGAATAGTGCTCCAGGATGGTGGCGAGAATAACCTTCGAGCGGGCAATCCGCTGCAAAGGAACACGAACGGCCGGCGTCCGCGCGCTGGTCAGCATGGACACCAGCGGGCCTGCGCCAGCCGTTCGGCGAATGGATTGGCGAGTGGGGTTATTGATCCCAGTTCTGCGGCAGCGGATTGCCGTCGTCAGGGATGCAGGCCCACGACCACGTCGTCGAGGACAACGACGAGCCAACGGTGCGCACGCTGCCGTCCATGAGCATCGTCATGCACACGGGGTGCCCAGTGTTCGGGTAGTAAGGATGCGCCGGCTGGATAGCGCCGACATAGTTTTGGACCGGCGGCTGGATCTGCGGCAAGTAGTAAATTCCCCAGGGACCATATGCCGAGCCCTGGCTATTCCAGCCCCAATAGGATCCTTCCGGGTAACACCAGGAGTTGGACCAGCCGTAATAGGGGCAGCTGGCGTACCGCTCGACGACGCCGATGGTGTTCGACGTGCCATCCGGAATGTTGCCGATCCTGTATTTCGCAACTTGGACGACGACACCGGTCGACGTTTGCGTTTGCTGAATACTCCCAAACACATAGTAGTTCGGAGCGTAGCTCGTTGCTCCCCAACCATTTTGCGATAGGTAGTTGTTTGGAGTTGGATCGGACGGGCAGATGTAAATGGGCACGACCTTCGTGTTGACGCCGTTGCCCCAGCCGGCCCCTGAACCTTGCGCGGCGTTGAACAAGGGCGTCTGCTCGATGTACGGCAGCAACGAGAACCAGAACGGCAAATAGCCGACCTGGCCGGAGGAATAATCCTCCATCGGCGGCAGTTTGGCGCTATAGACGCCGGCATAGTTGTGAATCCCAAGACCAACCTGCTTGAGGTTGTTGGCACAGGTGGTGCGCGCCGCTGCTTCACGCACCTTCTGCACCGCCGGGACAAGAAGCGCAATCAAGATCGCGATGATCGCGATCACTACGAGGAGCTCGATCAGCGTAAACGCTAACCGGCTCTGCTTCAATCTTCGGAACATGGACCTGCCCCTTGTTGAAAGAAACGAAACATGAAGATAAGGCGACCCGCTCCACCGCGAGACGCCCGGAGAAGCTATATAGAACCGGAACCAACCACTCGGAACGGACAATACAGTATAATCTGCTGCACTTCTTGTTCCAAGAAAAAAAACGAAATCGGAGCAAAATCCGTGAATCGTTTGCCAACTCGCGAACCACACCGCCAGCGACGTACGGAAAAGCCCTGCGTTACAAGGAAATCCGCATGTGCGCCTGTTCCCGCGAGGTGCCGCCTCGGCCGTAAACTCGCAACCTGTCTCGGCGAACCGCAAGACCTGTACCAACTCTCATCTTGTGATCAACACTGCTGGGTGTCAAGATAATTCTGAAAAAAATGCGCCTGCGCACGCCGCCCCCCCGCGCCACCGCAAAATCGCACCGCCAGCGTCGTTTCTTCTGGTGTTCGCAAAACCTCCTCGTTAAACCCCACCACCCGGCTGAAGGCTCGTTCGCAGCAGTTTTTTTGCGGCGTGACGAATCGCGGCGTTCACATCGTCTTGACGCAACATGCTATCATGAGAAATAGATTAATTCACCGCGGCCACGAAACCTTTGCCCCCGAGGAAAGGTTGAAAAGGATAAACCCACCATGGTCCCAGAGCCTGCGGCTCGCCCCGTGCGTTTGGCAGGGACATCGAGTTTATCCTTGTCGCGCTTTGGTTTACGCGAATGACGCCGTGACGGGCGCGACTCGCTCGGAGTGCATTGATGGCCTCGCCGTGGTTTGATCCGCTGCTGTTTGCGACCACCTGTCTGGGCGGCGGCGGGGTCTTGCTGTCACTATGGCTTGGCTTTTCGTCCGAGCGCGGGACGCGTACGTCTCTCCAGCTGCTGTTGGGACTGGTGGCGTTGTCGGTCGGTGCATTCGCTGTCGTCGCCGCCATTGCCGGTCAGCCGATGGCGCTTTGGGGATCGGCCGGCACGCTGCTGGCGCTGTACCTGTTGCTGGTAATCACGCCATCGCCTGGGTGCGTCGCCGTTGCGGGCCGCATCGCCCAGCTGGCCCGCTGCCGTCCCGGCCGGCGCGCGGCGATGGTTGCACTCTGGGCGTTTTGTCCGTTTTGCGCACTAACACTGGTCTACGGCCCGCTCGATCACGTGGACGAAATAACTGACGACCATGCCTTCGCGCGCTCTCAGGCGGCGATCGCGGTGCCGGCGCCAACCCCGGACGCCGACAGCTGGTTGACGACCGACCTGGGCCGAACGATCCGCACGATGCACCTGGACGGTGTGCCGAGTGCGCCGACGCCGGCGATGCTCGAGGCCCGGGATCGTTTGCTCAAACAGTGGGATCTTGACGATACGGTCATCCAGCTGCCACTCGGTTGGGAAAATACCAACTGCCACGGCTTTATCTTTGCTGCCGGGCGCCACTGGATCGGCGGCAGCGAGGTGGATCGCATCCTGCAAGACAACGGCTATCGACCGGTCAGGCCCGTCCGTGCCGACGACCTGGCCATTTATCGCGATCAGGACGGCAAGGTGATTCACAGCGGCATCGTGCGCGGCCTGGCGTCTGAGGGTGTAATCCTCGTCGAGAGTAAATGGGGCCAGAGCGGCCGCTTCATCCACCGCCACGACCGCCACCCCTACGGCGGCGCGGAGTACGTGTTCTATCGTAGTGCGCGGACGGGCCACCTGCTCCGTGGTGTCTACCCGACCCCGCTGGACGAGTCCGGCGGTGGACACATTGCACCGCCCGGAACGTCGGCACTGCCGCCTTCGGGCACGGTGGTTGGGCTGTAGATCTACCTCGGCGTTGATATTAGACACGTCGTTTTTGCCCTTCCTTTTCAGGCCCCGCCCAAACTCCCCACGCCGATTCACGCAATGCGACACGGCGCCGCGGAGCGGCACGCCGGCGCCCATGTGTCGGCGATGTTTGACACGGCGCGAACGGCGGGCTAGCTTTCAGGGCCGGCACATGCCGCGCGCCGTCGTCGTCCTTGATTGGGTGCTCCAGGTATGGATACATGCGTCACAGATGCATCGCTCCGGGATAGCTCGTGCGACTACGCGCCACCGCATGCTCGTCCGGCAGATGCCGGCGCCCACGGGGATGCCCTGAGGCGACTCTCGGGCGGCGCCGGTTGGCTGGTGCTTGGCGGCACGGCCGTCGCATTGGGCGCGACCGTTTTCCGGATGTGGCGGGCGAGTGCAACGCAGCCGGGCTTCGATTTCGGCGACGGGCTCATCGTCGTTGCCGTCCTCGCGATGATCGCCACGGCATTGGGGCTGCGCCGACAGGGCATGCGCGCCCGCGTCGCCGAAGCCGCGAGCCGCCGCTTGCTGGAAAGTGCCTGCGACGCCGTCCTCGTGATTGCGCCCAATCGGCACATCGTGCAGGTCAGTCCCCGTGCCGCGGCGCTCTTCGGCTACGCGCCGCCTCAGGCTGGTTGGTCAGCCGCTCAGCCAGGTGCTGCCCGACTGGTCGCCCTCGCCGGCCGACTGGCCCACCGCCGTGCAGGGTCGCGCCAACGGCGCGACCAGCGTCGAGTTTTCCGGACTGCGCGCAACGGCACGACCCTGGCGCTGGAGATTGCAACCGGGCCGGCGGCTGGTCCGCCCGCGGGGGCCATGGCGCTATTGATCCGCGACGTTACCCGGGCCCGGCGCGTCCGCGAGGAGCTGCGCGCCAAGGAAGCGCATTTGCGGCTCATCGTCGAGCAGATGCCCGCCATCCTTTGGACCACCAACAACCAGCTGCACATCACCTCGACCGTCGGCGCCGGCCTCGCGGCGGTGGACCTCAAGCCCGCCGAGGTCATCGGCATGAGCATGCTGGAGCCGCTCGGCCGCAGCGATTCGGAGTGTACGCCCATCTCGGCGCATGTCCGCGCGCTGCGCGGCGAGACGCTGAGCCATGAGATGGCGTGGATGGGACGAACCTTTCAGGTCCGCGTTGAGCCGTTGCGCAACCCCGAGCGGCGCATCACCGGCACAATCGGGGTCGTCCTGGACGTGACCGACCACAAACAGACGATTGCCGAGCTGAAGGCGCGTGTGCGCCAGCAAGCGGTGATCGCCATGTTGGGCCAGCAAGTGCTGGCCGGCGGCGATCTCGATGGCCTCCTGCAGGATGCGACCCGCGCCGTCCGTGAAACACTTGAAGTGGAGTTGTGCGAGCTGCTCGAACTCGCCTTCGATCGCGCGACTCTGCGCCAGGCGCGGGCTCGGGCTGGCCCGCGGGTGGTCGCGAGGAGGTGATGGTCGGGTCGGGCTCGGAGGCGGGTCACGCCTTGCTGACCGGCGCGCCAGTGCTGGTCGACGACGTGCGCGCCGATTCGCGCTTTGCGGACGGGCCACTGGCCCGCGTTCACCACGTCGTCAGCAGCATCAGCGTTCTCGTCCAGCGGCGTGCCGGCGCGTGCGGCGTGCTCAGTGCCCATGCGACCCGGCTGCGGCCGTTCACCGAAAACGACCGCAATTTTTTGCAAGCCGCCGCCCATGTGCTCGCTGCCGGCCTTGATCGCAAGGACGCCGAGGCCACGCAGAATCGCCTGGTCGCGCTGCTGGAAGCCACGACCGACGGTGTCGCCATTGCCGGCGCCGACCAGCGCCTGCTCTACGTCAACCGGGCCGGCCGGGCCATGCTGGGCTTGCACGAGCAAGATGACCTGGCCGTGCTGCGCCTCGACGATTTCTATCCCGGCGAGCTCCGCGCACGCTTCCGCGACGAGGTCGTCCCGGCGGCGCTGCGCGGCGGCGCCTGGAGTGGCGAGATCGACCTGCGCGGCCGCACCGGACAGAACTGGACGGTGTCGCAGGTTGTGCTGGCGCACCGCGCCGGACGGCACGCTCGAATTCCTCTCGACGGTGGCCCGCGACCTGGGGGAGCGGCTGCGGCTGGAGGAGCAGCTGCGGCAGGCGCAAAAAATGGAAGCGGTCGGCCGGCTCGCTGGCGGGATCGCGCACGACTTCAACAACCTCTTGTGCATCATCACCGGCTACAGCGAGATGGCGCTCGGCCAGCTGACGGCAAACATGCCACAGCGCACCTTCCTGACCGAAATCAACAAGGCCGGCAACCGAGCGGCGACGCTGACGCGCCAACTGCTGGCCTTCAGCCGCAAATCGCTGATGGCGCCCAAGGTGCTTGATCTCAACGCGCTGATCCGCGACGCCGGCACCATGTTGCGCCGCCTCATCGGCGAGGACGTTGAGCTGGCCACCACCTTCGAGCCCGGGTTGCCCACCGTCAAGGCCGATCCGAACCAGCTGGAGCAGGTGCTGATGAACCTGGTGGTCAATGCCCGCGATGCCATGCCGCTGGGCGGCCGCCTCGAAATCCGCACCGGTTACGCGGTGTTGACCGAGCGCGACATTCGCGACCAGCCCGAGGTCCGGCCTGGGTCGTACGCGATGTTTGCCGTCAGCGACAACGGCTGCGGGATGGATCCAGCGACGCAGGCGCGCATCTTCGAGCCGTTCTTCACGACCAAGGGCGTGGGCAAGGGCACCGGCCTGGGGCTGGCGATGGTCTACGGAATCGTCAAGCAGTCGGGCGGCCACATCAACGTCGAAACCGCGCCGGGCCAGGGGAGTGTCTTCCGCATCTATCTGCCGTGTGCCGCGGTGGCCGCCAGCGAACCGGCGCCGGAGCGCCGCCCGCGGGCGCACCGGCCGGCACCGAAACCGTGCTGCTCGCCGAGGATGAGGACGGTGTGCGTGCCCTGGTGCTGCAGGTGCTGCGCCGCCGTGGCTACACTGTCCTCGAGGCCCGCGACGGCGAGGAAGCGCTCGCCCTGAGCGCCAGCCATTCAGGCCCGATTCATCTGCTGCTCACCGACGTCGTCATGCCGCGGCTCAGTGGCGGACGGCTGGCGCACCGCCTGACCCGCCAGCGGCCCGACACGCGCGTGCTGTTCATGTCGGGCTTCGCCGACAGCACGCTTGTGCGTCACGAGGTGGTCAGCGGCGACATCGATTGCCTGCTCAAGCCGTTTACGCCCGAAGTCCTGGCCCGCAAGGTCCGCGAGACACTCGATAGCGTCGCCATTTAACGTGGATCTTCAGTGTAGTCCTCACGCTCCGCGTGAGGAACCCGTCACGCGGAGCGTGACGACTACACTATTTCAAATCCGAATGAAAATGCGCTGCCGATACATCCACAGGCAGACGAGCCAGAACAACAGGCCGGTCAGCGTGCACCGGAGCATCGGCGTCCACAGCGGACCGACCGCGGTGAACGCGTCGCTTGCCACGCCTTGCCAGAATCGGTCGGTGTGGCCGCGCAGCGTTTGGCCCATGAAGTAGATGGCAATCGAATTCATGCCGACGACCACCAGCGGAAATGCCCAGCGCCGCCAGCCCGCCACGTCGATGATGCCGTAGAAACCCATCAGGATCAGGCAGCACCACCCGGTCGAGAAGATCGCCCACGACGGCGTCCAGATGCGCTTGACCAGCGGACAAACGCCCGTCAACGCCAGTACCTGGCCCACCACCAGACCGGCGAGACCGGCCGCGAGCAAGATCAGTAGCTTGTCCCGGTGCGAACGGCCGCCGCGTAGCAATTCGCCGCACATCAGGCCGAAGAGCATCGTCGCCAGCGACGGCACGAAGTTGATCGTCTGGTAGCCGCCGCCGTTGAACCGGAACGGTTTGTCCTTTTCCAGCGGGAGGTAATTGAGGACGACCCGATCGATCGCCTGGCCGGCATTGGCGTTCTTGTGCCAGTGGGGATTGACGTCCTTGAGGTACTTGTCGGCCCACTCCGCCTTGATGCCGACATCCGCGGCGCCGGCCGCGAGGTCGATTCCCGCCGTGGGATAGAGCATGTACAGCAGCCAAGTGCCGATAAGGATGACGGCCGCGGCGATGGCCTGGGTACGGACGGAGCGGCCCCAGAGCAGGAACAGGAACGTGTAGCCCAGGCCGATCTGGGTCAGCACGTTCATCAGCTCCCACCGCGCGCTGAAGTAGATGCCCAACCCGATGAGCACGAGCGAGCGCACCATCGCGTGGCCGAGCATGCCGAGATAGGATTGCCCGGTCTGCTGCCGCTTGGCGTAGGAGAACGCCATCGCGACGCCGACCATGAACATGAATGACGGCTGGATGAGGTCCCAGTAGCCGCAACCGGTCCAGTTGACGTGCTCGAACTGGTAGTACACGTTCTCCCATAAGCCGGACGACGGATCGAGCTTGAGGTGTTCCTGGGCGGTGCCCGCCAGGCCGAACCCGGTGAACGCCAGCGTGACCATGATGAGCCCGCGATACGCGTCGAGCGACAGCAGGCGGTGCAGCGTCGCGGGCTTCGCGATCGACGGCAGCGCGGCCGGCGCCGGTTCGTTTTCCGCCCAGACCCGCCGCGCCGTCGGTTCCGTCGCCACCGCCGTGGCGTTGCCGTTGTCGTTCGCCATGCTCGCACCCCCTGCCGATTGTCTTGGCCGCGCACATGTCCACATTAACCGGTTGTTCGCGGCAGTGGAAGCGCTTTCCGCGGACCGGCTAGCCCGGCGGCGCCTCAGCGGCATTTCCCTTCGGAACCTGCGCGAGCACCGCGTCGATTTCCTGCACCACGCCCTGCAGCGACAGGGCGGCCATCTGGAAATTGGTGTGATCCGAAACGCGCCGGTAGTTCGCCGCGAAAAACTCCGCTTGCCGGCGCAGCTTCGGCAGCTTCCCGCGCGCCCGGTGCAGGTACTCCTGCACATCGCGCCGCTGGTAGCTCGGCTCGACCGCCCGGCAATAGTCGAAGATCATCCGGTGCACTTCAAGCATCTCCGCGTCGTCCTGCAGTTCGTCGGCATGCTTGAGGAATGTGCGCACCATCCATGCATGCGCGAGCACCACGTTGATGCGATCCATGGCCTGTTCGGGAGACATGCGGTTGTGTCCCGTTTACGTTTAGCGCTCGCTCGCAGCGTACGGGGCGGCCCTCGAGCGCTTTGAGCGAGCGCTAAACGTAAACACGATTACTGCAATTCCTTGATATTCGTCTCGAGCGTCTCGGTCTGCTGCTGCGCCTCGGCGACCTTGTCGCGCTGCTGCTGCACCACCTCGGGCGGTGCGTTCTTGACGAAGCTATCGTTCGATAGCTTCGCCTGCAGGCCTTGCAGGAACTTCCGCTTCTCGGCGAGCTGCTTCTTGAGCCGCTGCACCTCCGCTGCCGGATCGATCAGCCCCTTGAGCGAGACGTACGCCTCGAAATGCGGCGTCACGTTCCCGGTGGCCCCCGGCGGTTTCGTCACGTCCGGGCCGGCCTCCAGCTTGCCGATGCCGGCGAGCTGCGCGAGGAACGGCGCCAACGTGCGGAAGTCGGCTGCCGCCGGCGCCGGGCAGCGCACGTACACGTCGAGCGCGGCCCGCTCCAGGTTGTAGCGATTGCGCACCTCCCGCACCGAGCGCACCAACTCCTGCATGCGGCCGATGCGCTGCTCGACGGCGGCGTCCTGCCACGCGGCGGGGAAACTCGGCCAGGCGGCGATCACGACACTCTCGGCGGCCGGCTCCGGTCCGGGCAGGCCGCGCTCGAACGCCGCCTCGTTGAGCGCCTGCCAGATCGACTCAGCGACGAACGGCATCACCGGATGCACCAGCCGCACGATCGCATCGAGCAACCCGACCAGCATCCGCTGCACCGTCGCGCGGTCTCCGGTCGCTGACGCTCCCGGCTCCCCTTTGAGGCGCCCCTTCGCCATCTCGACGTACCAGTCGCAAAACTCCGACCAGACGAACTCGTACAGCCCGCGGGCCACCTCGCTGAAGTGATAGCCTTCGAGCTTCTCCGTCACCAGCGCCGTCGTCGCGGCCAACCGGCTCAGGATCCAGCGGTCCTCGATCGGCAGCTCCTCGATACGCAGCGCTTGCGGCATGTAGCCGTCGAGGTTCATCAGGATGAATCGGGCCGCGTTCCAGATCTTGTTGGCGAAGTTGCGGCCGATCTCGAAGCGCTCCGACGCCTGCTTGGCGGTCGGCAAGTCCGGGTCGTCACTCGGCCAGGGCCCGCCGGGACGGAACGGCTTCTTGCAATTGGGGCAGGTCACCTTCCGCGTCCGCAGCGACATGTGCTCCTGCTTCATCGGCACCAGCGCGTTGCAGTGCGGACAGACATTCGCCACCGGCATCCGGCTGTCCTGGGTGTCGCCGGAAATCTGCACGATCACGAATCGCAGCGCGTCGGCGCCGTAGCGCTCGATGATGTCGAGCGGATCGACGCCGTTGCCCTTGCTCTTGGACATCGTTTCGCCGAAGCCGTCGAGCAGCTTCGGCGTGATGTACACGTGGCGAAACGGCACATCGCCGCAGTTGTACAGCCCGGCGATCACCATGCGGGCCACCCACAGCGTGATGATGTCGCGGCTCGTCACCAGCGTGCTGGTGGGGTAGTAGTATTTCAGCTCGTCCCACTGCGGATTCTGCGGGCCGGGCGGTTGCGATTGGTCGAGACGTGGGCCGGGCCAACCGAACGTCGAATGCGGCCAGAGCATCGAGCTGAACCAAGTGTCAAGCACGTCAGGGTCCTGAGTAAAGGACGCGTTCTCCAGCAACTTGATGACCTGCGGATCGTCGTCGCGCAGGCAAACTAACATTTCATATTCCCCTGGTTCCGGTGGTTGAAGTTCCTTGGAAGGGTCTTGGATGACTTCGCCGGTTTCCCGTCTGGTGACGCGCAAGCAAAGGTCGTTCGGGCTGGCCCAGTTACCCATAAACAAGCTGTCCAAGCCCTTCCGCAGAAACTCGCCTGACCAGGTCTGCTCATTGAGAAACATGGTGCGCCGCCACACCGGAATACGGTGCCCCCACCAGAGCTGCCGGCTGATGCACCAGTCGCGCTTTTCCGCGAGCCAATCGAGATAGCTGTTCTTGTAACGCTCGGGGAAGAACTTAACGCGGCCGTCTTCCACCGCGGCCATCGCTTGCCGCGCGAACCCCGGCTTGTCAGAGCCGCGACCGTTAGGGAGCGGTGCGGCGCCCGCGTCCGCTCCCTGACGGTCGCGGCTCGGAAGGTCGCCCATGCGCACGAACCACTGGTCCGAAAGATACGGCTCGATCGGCGTCTTGCTGCGATCGCTGTACTTCAGCGGAATGACGCGATCCTCCCTGCCCTCGAAGAATCCCTGCGCCTCCATCTCCTGCACCACGGCGTCGCGCGCCTTGTAGCGGTCCATGCCGGCGTACTTGCCGCCGTTCTCGTTGATCGTGCCGTCGGGGTTGAGGATGTTGATGATGCCGATTTCCGGATGCCGTTGCCAGCAGGCGTAGTCGTTCGGGTCGTGCGCCGGCGTCACCTTCACGCAGCCGGTGCCGAGAGCCGGATCGGCGAGCAGGCCGTCGGCGATGATCGGGATTGCCCGGCCGTTCAGCGGAATCGTCACCGTCCGGCCGATGAGGTGCTGGTAGCGCGCGTCGGACGGATGCACGCAGATCGCGGTGTCGCCGAGCATGGTCTCCGGGCGCGTGGTGCTGAAGCGGATGAACTCGGGACCCCCAGGGCTCGAAGACTCGCCCTGGGGCTTGACGGGGTATTTGAACGTCCAGAAGCCGCTCTTGGTGTCCTCGGTGTACGTCTCGTCGTCGGCCACCGAGGTCTGGAGGTGCGTGTCCCAGTTGACGAGGCGCTTGCCGCGGTAGATCAGGCCGTCCCTGAACATCTTGAAGAACGTCTGCCGCACGGCGCGGCGCAGATCGGATCGAGCGTGAAACGCGTCCGCGCCCAGTCGCAACTCGCGCCGAGCTGGCGGAGCTGGCCGAGGATCCGCTGCTCGTACTTGTCCTTCCACGCCCAGATGCGCGCCACCAACTCCTCGCGGCCGAGGTCGCGGCGCGTCTTCTTCTCCTGCGCATAGATCAGGCGCTCCACCACGGCCTGCGTGGCGATGCCGGCATGGTCGGTGCCGGGCATCCACTCGGCGTTATATCCTTGCATGCGCCGCCAACGGATGAGCACGTCCTGCAGCGTGTTGTTCAGCGCGTGCCCCATGTGCAGCGCGCCAGTGACGTTCGGCGGCGGGATGACGATGGTGTACGGCTCGCGCGGGATCGGGCCGGCTGTGGAAATAGCCGTGCTCCGCCCAAAACGCGAGCCAGCGCGGCTGTGCTTCATGGGGGTCATACGCCTTGGGGAGTTCCGTCGCCATCGGGTCCATCCTCAATCAACTGGGTCTGATTTCACGCCGACGGGGGTTGGCCGCGCAGCCGGGCGAGTTCCGCCGCCAGCTGCTGGTTGAGGGCTTCGATAGCCCGCCGCGCCTGAGCTTCCGCTTCGGCACGGGCTTGTTCGGATCCGGCGCGGGTGCGTTCGGCTTCTGCACGAGCGTGCTCAGCGTCGGCGCGGGCTTTCTCAACGTCCGCGCGACCCTTTTCCGCCTCCGCGCGGGCTTGCTCAACGTCCGCGCGGCCCTTTTCCGCCTCCGCGCGGGCTTGCTCCGCCTCTGCACGCCGACTGGCTTCCATGAAACCGCTGCTCACCTGGAGGTAATCGCCGATCGGCTGGTCCGAGTCGCCGTCGTAGCAGACAACCTTCTGTCCATCGCAACCAATCGAAACGCCGATCGCCTCGAGCCACAGGCGACCGCGCGCGTCCTTGGGCATTTCCAGGTATTTTCCTGGCGTGTACTGGTAGCCGCGCAATTGCCAGGCGCCTCCTCCGTGAGTCGGTCAAGGATGATGTAGTAGGGCACCCGTGCCTGGTGGTATTGGGCGAATTTGATGTCGACATCGTTGCTCCGCGTTTGCGGCGACACAATCTCCGTGATCAGATGCGGGCGGGCTTTCTCGGTCGCTACATCAAAGCTCGTTCGGTTGCGGCCGCGATCCCGGACGCCGAAGATGACGCCCACATCGGGGCAATGATGTCTGAGGGCGGGATCGTCCCAATAGATGGCACAGTCGGACAGTACCAATGCGGTCGCATCGCGATAAGTGCGCGCGATACACCGAGGCAAGATACTCGCGCACAAGGTCATGGAGGGTACTTTCCAAAATGACGTCCCCAGGCTGCGGGTGCAAAACGTCTTCCAAGGTCAACCCACACCGTACGCTCGTCGACGAACCGTCCGGCCGCGGCGTAACGACATCGCGCCACCCGTAAACGAACGTGGACGGCGGAAGATACCTCGGTTCGGACTCTTCGGGTGTGCGGGCAAGCGAACTCATGAACCTTCTCCAGACATGCCGGCGGTGCTCTTACCGCTCTCCTCGTCCTTGAACAATTTGTACTCGATACTATCCACCAACGCCAGCCAGCTCGCTTCAATGATGTTCTCGCTGACGCCGACCGTCCCCCACACGTCCTTGCCGTCGCGCGACTCGATCACCACCCGCACCCGCGCGGCGGTGCCGGCCTTCGAATTCACCACGCGCACCTTGTAATCGACGAGTTGCATCTCGTCCAGCCGCGGGTACGCTTCCTTGAGTGCCTTGCGCAAGGCCGCGTCCAGCGCGTTCACCGGCCCGTCGCCCTCGCTGACCGTATGCTGCACCACGCCGCCGACGCGCACCTTGACCGTCGCCTCGGTAATCATCTGGCCCTGCGCGTCGGCCTCGGTGCTCGCGCGATACGCCAGCCGCTCGAACCTCGGCTCGTAGACGCCCATGGCTTTCTTGACCAGCAGATCGAACGACGCCTCAGCCGCCTCGAATTCGTAGCCCGCGTTCTCCAGATCCTGCACGCGGCCCAGGATCTTGACCATCAGCGCCTTATCGTTGGCGATCGCGTACTTCGCGGTCTTGGCCAGGATGCTCGATTGACCGGACAGCTCGCTGACGAGGATGCGCCGCTCGTTGCCGACCAGGGCCGGGTCGATGTGCTCGTAGCTGGCCGTGTTGCGCGCACGCCGTGCGCGTGCATGCCGCCCTTGTGCGCAAACGCGCTGGCGCCGACGAACGGCTGCCCGGAGCGAAAATTCATGTTCGCGATCTCGTAGACGTAGCGCGACACCTCCGTCAGGTACGCCAGACTGCCCGGCCGAAGTACGTCATGGTTGCGCTTCAGCGCGAGGTTGGCGATGACGCTGACCAGGTCGGCGTTGCCGCAGCGCTCGCCGATACCATTGATGGTCCCTTGCACCTGCGTCGCCCCCTGCGCGACCGCGGCCAGCGAGTTCGCCACGCCCACGTCGCAATCGTTGTGGCAATGAATGCCGAGCGGCACCCCCGGCAGCGCCTTGCGCACCGCCGCCACGCGCTCGGCGATCTCCTCGGGCAGCGTGCCGCCGTTGGTGTCGCACAGGATGAGCACGGCGGCGCCGGCGTCGCGCGCGGCCTTGAGCGTTTGCAGCGCGTATTCGGGGTTGTGCCGCCAGCCGTCGAAGAAGTGCTCGGCATCATACAGCACCTCGTTCACGTGCGGCTGGGCCTTGCAGTAGGCCACCGAGTCGGCGATCATCCGCAGGTTCTCGTCGAGCGTGGTGCCGATGACCTCGCGGACGTGCATGTCCCAGGTCTTGCCGACGATGGTCACCACCGCGGTCCGCGCCTCGACGAGCGCCTTGAGGCAGGTATCGTCGGCGGGCCGGCAATTCTTACGGCGCGTCATGCCAAAGGCCGCGACCTGCGCGTGCCGTAGCGTCAGCTTGCGCACTTCCTGGAAGTACTCGAAGTCCTTCGGGTTGGAGAGCGGGTAGCCGCCCTCGATGTAGTCGACGCCCAGCTCGTCCAGCCGCCGGGTGATGAGCAGCTTGTCCTGCAAGGAAAAGTTGATCCCCTCGCCCTGGCTGCCGTCGCGGAGGGTCGTGTCGTAAATCTGGATGCGCGTCATGACCTCATTCTCGTCGCCGCTTGCGGCGTTGCAAAAAAACCCCGGTGAACCGCTCCGGGGCAGGCTATACCGCTGGTGAGCGCACTTTGCCTAGCCGCGCCGTGCTGCCTCGGCAACTGACGATCTGCTTAGGATCGTCGGCGGCCCCAGTTTGACAGAGGCGCGATCGTCAGCCTGCCTCGACTTCGCGTCTGCATTCGGAGACTCACAGCCTCTCAAGAGCGACATGCCCACGAGCGGAGCGGCGGCGAGTTCGCTAACGCGCACGCGCCTAAATCGCCCATTCCAAAGAACCGTGGCCAAGTAAACGTCGTAAAGTACCACACTCCCGTCCGCCAAGGTTCCTTGGCCCAAGCTATGCCAGGGCAAATCGAGCTGTGCGATCAACTGAGGTGGAAGGGTGAGCCAGCCGGTGTGCCCCGTATCAACGACCGCCTCGATTTCCAGAGTGTGTCCGCCGCGTCCGCGAACGGTCAAGGAGATGACCGGTTCGCGCTTTCTCACCTGGCCGACAATCATGCCCGGTCTCGCAATCCAAACCCGCCGAAGCGATCGAGAAAGCCAGTGCCGACGTTGACGAGCCAAATCTGCGCGTTGGGGAGACGTTTGCGCAAGCGGGCGGCGGCAGTCATTTCGTTGGCATGGGTTTCGTATTCGCCCGTCTCGATGTCGATGGCAATGAACTGGTCCTCAGCTTCTTCCGAGAGGCCGGCACGAAGCTTCTTGAATAACGCCATCCCGCGACGAGCAAACTCGCTCTTGCTGTAGCGACGCGTGACGGCGGCCATTGCAATTCTCCCAAGCCGACTTCGATTGCGCTCAGGTACCCTGACGCCATTATAGTCCAGATTATCCGTTTGCGGTCCGCACCGATTCATCTACAATGGGTATGCACCACGGGAAATCTGCCAAAAGGGGGGCGGGTCACTCGTGTAAGCGGCTTTCCTAATCCGGAGAAGCGGCATGACTCGGAAGGCAGATATCGATCACGGTTGCGCCGATATGCGGCAAACGGTGCGCATGAGCCGGCGCGGCTTCGTCAAGGCCGGCATCCTCGGCACCACCGGACTATCCCTCGCCAAGCTGATGCGCAGCGAAGCGCGCCGGCGCGGCGAACGCCGGCCCGACGCGCCGGCCCTCGGTCATCATCCTGTGGATGCGCGGCGGGCCGAGCCATATCGACATGTGGGATCCCAAGCCGGACGCCCCGGTCGAGTATCGCGGCGAGTTCGGCGTGATCCGCAGCAACGTGCCCGGCATCTTGCTATCCGACATGCTGCCGCGCTCGGCGCGCATGATGGACAAATGGTCGATCGTCCGCAGCCTGCACCACCACGACGCGGGCCATTCCACCGGCGACCAGATCTGCTTCACCGGCTACAACTCCGGCCCCAACCCCGACGAGAACATCTACCCCAGCTGCGGCTCGATCGTGTCGCGCCAGCTCGGCCATCTCACGCCGGAGATGCCCGCCTACGTGATGATCCCGCGGCTGCTCCCCGGCGCCGGCTCGGCGTACCTCGGCGTGGCACACAAGGCGTTTGAGACGCAGGTCGATCCCGCCGCGCCTGGACCGTTCCGCTTGCCGAATTTCTCCTTGCCGCAAGGCGTAACCCTGGAGCGCGTCGGCGATCGCCGGCAACTGCTCGGCAGCTTCGACTCGCTGCGCCGCGAGGTCGACGGCACCGGCCAGATGAGCGCGATGGACCGCTTCGGCCAGCAGGCGTGGGACATCCTCACGTCATCGGCGGCCCGCGATGCGTTCGACCTCGATCGCGAGCCGCAGTACGTTCGCGAGCGCTACGGCTTCATGCCGGCATTCGATCCCGGCGCCGCCAACCGTTGCGGCGCCCCGAACTGGGCGCAGCGCATGCTGCTGGCGCGCCGGCTGGTCGAGGCGGGCGTTCGCCTGGTGACGGTCGACGTGCGCTGGTGGGATACGCACGTGCTCGGCTTCGATTCGCTGCGCCGCGGCTTCCTGCCGCGCTGGGATCAAGCCTATCCTGCGCTGATCGAGGATCTCGAGCAGCGCGGCCTGCTCGAATCGACGCTGGTGGTCGCCTGGGGCGAGTTTGGCCGCACTCCGCGCGTCAACAACGACGCCGGCCGCGACCATTATCCCAACGTCTTCAGCGCCGCCCTCGCCGGCGGTCCGGTGCGCGGCGGCCGGGTGGTCGGCGAATCGGACTCGCACGGCGCCTTCCCGCGCACCAATCCCAAGCGGCCGCAGGACGTGCTGGCGCTCATCTACCGCCACCTCGGCGTGGACGTGACGGTAAACTACGCCGACAACACCGGCCGCCCCCATCCGGTGCTGCCGAGCGGCCGGCCGATCGACGAATTGTGTTGAGACTGACGCCGCCGTTTGCCGTAATCATCGCGATGAGTCTGAAAACTTACCGGCGAGCCGCACAACCGACGGCAGGTCGTTTTGCACCTGGGCCGTGGTCACGCTCTGGAAGCAGAGACCGCCGTACATGCGCAGGGCCGCCTCGTGCCGCTCGGGCTCGTCGGCGCAGGCATCGCTCACGACGATGGGCACTAGCCGCTTGAGGTAGGCGGACTGGGCGGTGAACAGCACACACACCGAGGTTACCAGACCGGCAATCAAGACCGCTCGGATACGGCGCGCTCGCAGCACCTCCTCCAGGTCCGTGTTCGCAAAACTGTCGAAGCCCTGTTTGCGGATGACCGGCTCGCCATCGGCGGGCGCCGCGAAGTCCTCCAGCGCCACGCCGGCCGAGCCGGCGATGCAGGGAGGTCTGCCCCGCCCGTGCGGACGGTAAAACAGCATCCAGTCGCTGCCGTCGGCCTGGAAGACGGCCTGCGTGTAAACGACGGCCAGACGATGGGCGCGGGCCGTCGCGAGCAGCGTGCGGATGTTGGCGGGAAACGCTGCGAAGCTGGGCTCGCCGGCGAGCGGCCCCCAGAAGTCGCATTGCACGTCTACCAGGAGCAGAGCGAGCTGGTTCTTGTCCATTTCGTGCCGGACCTTTCGGTCATGGATCGAGCGGCGCGTTCGAGGCGTGCACATGCACGATGCGCCACTGGGCGGCTTCCCGTCGCAAGACGACCGTCCGGCGGCTCAGGTGATCGCCTTTCAGTTGGAAGGTCGCGACGGCGGTGCCGTCCCATTCCTGGATGAGCAGATCCTCGGCGTCCAGGGGCATGGAGGCCGCGCCGGCGGCGCGAACGCGGGCAAGGACCAACGCGAAGGCGTCGCCGATCGAACCCTTTCCCTGCAGGCGCGTTCGCTGGTGCTCCGCGGGCAGGAAAGCCGTGGCGTCGTGCGCGAGACAGTCAAGCATCGCCTCCAGGTCCAATCGGGAGAAGGCCCGCAAAAAGGCGGCCAGAAGCGATTGCGGCGTGCTGATAGGGTCCATCATGGTGGTCCTCCGGCCGGCCGCCGCACTCCCGTGCCATCCACAGCGCCGCTCACCGTGGCGATGTTCATTCGTGTACTCTATCGGGATGATGACGGATTGGTGCGATTCCTGCAAGCTATCGCATTCGGACCATCGCGAGTACGATGAACGAAACGAGCTTCCATTGGCGTTGGGACACACGCGAGAATCGTTCATGCGAACGAACGTCCACGACCTGAGGCACCTGCTGGCAACCGCGGGGCTGTCTGACGACGACCAGCTCCGCTTGCTGGCTGTGCTCGCCCTGGGGCTCGCCGATTCGCTCGACCGCGGACTGCTTGACGCCGCCGACGCGGCAGCCCTTCTCGGGAGCGCCAGCGACGGCGATCCGGCAGTCGGGCACGATCACGACGATGCAGTTCACAAGGTGCTGGTACATGCCGCGGCGTTGGCCCAAAGGCCCGTCGCGGAATCGCGGGAGGCGCTGCGACAGGCGGCGATCGAGTCCCTGCGGTGCTTGACGGAGCGCCGCCGTGCGGCACCGGCGGCGATTGCCGAACCCGAGACCGTCTCGGTGGTACGCGCCGGGCTCGCCGAACCCGTCACGGTGCCGCCGGACCTACGTCCGGAGGATGCCGCCGGCGCGGCGACGGTGCCGCCGGCGCCCTTGGTCCTGGCTGATGCGACGGCGGTACTCGACGAAGTCCGGACCGTTCCGGGCTACGTGATCCTTTCGGAGCTGGGGCGCGGCGGGATGGGCGTCGTCTACAGGGCACGCCATGCGGCGCTGAAGCGAACGGTCGCGCTCAAGATGATCCTGGCCGGCGCCCACGGTGGGCCGGCGGAACTGACACGCTTTCGCACCGAGGCGGAGGCGGCGGCCCGGATGCAGCATCCCAACATCGTGCAAATTTACGAGGTGGGCGAGCACCAGGGACTACCGTACTTCTCGCTGGAATACGTCGAGGGCGGCAGCCTCGCCCACCAGATCGACGGTGAGCCCTGGGACAATCGCAAGGCGGCGGGACTCATCGCGGTTCTCGCCGAAGCGATCCAGCACGCCCATGAGCGCGACATCATCCACCGCGACCTGAAGCCGGCCAATATCCTGCTCGCCAGGCCCGAGTCCGAACCGGCTGCCGACTTCATTCCCAAGATTACGGACTTCGGCCTGGCGAAGCGGCTCGAGGAAGGGAAGGGCCTGACCCAGACTGGCGCCGTCATGGGCACGCCGAGTTACATGGCTCCTGAGCAAGCGGCTGGCAAGAACCAGGAAATCGGCCCGGCCGCCGACGTGTACGCCCTGGGGGCGATCCTCTATGAGCTGCTGACCGGCCGGCCGCCGTTCGTGGCGGCGACGACGCTGGATATTGTGTTGCTGGTGCTCGGCGAGGAACCCGTGCCGCCCCGGCAGCGCAATCTTGACATCGATCGCGACCTTGAAACGATTTGCCTGAAGTGCCTGCGGAAGGAGCCGCGGCAGCGCTACGCCAGCGCTCTGGACCTGGGCGACGACCTGCACCGGTTCCTGAGGGGCGATCCCATCCGCGCCCGCCCCCTCGGTGAACGCGAGTTAGCCTCGCGCTGGGCCAGGAAGCACCCGATCACGACCATCGTCACCGTCATGGCGCTGGTTGGAACCATCGGCCTGCAACTGGCTCTGTTCGTGGGCACCTGGTACGGCAGCCCGGCGTTTCACGATGGCTCGAACGCAATTACCTTGTTCGTCGCCGTGACGGCGATCTTCGTCCGACCACGGCGCTGGGTCGAAATAAGCAGCTTGTTATATGTGCTTCTCTTTGTCTCTTTGCCGCTGCCGTGGTACCTGGGACGCCTCGCGCCGGAGCGCTGCCACGCCTCCTTCCCTGGTACCTGTCGCTCATGGTGTGGCCGGCGGTCGGCGTCTTGACGGCCGCCTGTTTTGGCGGGATCAGCCGTTGGCTCGCCCGACGTTACGACACCGACCTGTTGGGCGTTTTCTTCGGCGGCATGGTTGGCGGCGGTGTTGGCGCCGGGCTCGCGCTCGGTTTATCCTGCTTCGGCACGATCGTGTGGGAGACGCAATTTCGTCCGCGAGGACCCGTGGGAGTCGCCCAACCCTCCCCGATCGCATCTTGGCTTCCCGTGGTTCTGGCGGTGTGCGCAACGGTACTGGGAGTGCTCATCGGGTTCTACCTGGGTGCTGTGGCGTGTGCCGATTTAACCCGACGCCGACCGAGGCCGGGCTGAAAAGCTTGCATTGCCTGTGGGGATCGGTACAAAAACGGTCCTAGGCTTCCACCGCAAGAATCTCCTTCATGCGCCGCAACGCGTACGACCTGGCCGGCCTGCTCGCGAGCGCGGGGCTGTGCGGCGACGACCAGATACGCTTTCTCGCGGCGCTCATGCTCGGGCTACGCGATTGCCGCGACCACGATCTGCTATGCGATGCCGATGTCGCGGCCTTGCTCCACAGCGGGCTCAAGGACGAGCAACTGCTTGAACCATGTCGGGATGAGACGCTCCGGAAAATCCTGCTCCGCGCCGCGGCGTGGTCGCAGGAATCATTGGCCGAATCAGCGAAAGCCATACTCGATGTGCTCCAGCAGGAGTTGCTCGATGCGCTGACCGAGGCGGCGAAGCGCCGCCGTGCGGCGACGCCGGCCACAACCGAAGCCGACGCCGCCGTACCGATGCCCGCCGTGGCAAACGCGGATGCTGCGACGGTGCTTCCCGGGGCGCCTGCGGTCCATGCCGACGGCACAGGAACGCTGCCGCCGGCGCCTGCTGCGTCTGGGGTGACAGCGGAGATCCTGGAGCACTGCGCAGCGTGCCCGGCTACGAAATCCTGTCCGAGCTCGGGCGCGGCGTATTTATCGCTGGAATATCAAATGACTTCGACGAGATACGTCGTCATCCAGATGTCAATCTGCTGGAATCGAGATTTGAGCTGTTCCTTGTACGCGACAAAAAAGGTGCGATTCTCCTCGGTGTCGGCAACGTCCACAACAAGGCGCATCAGTTGGTCGCGGTAGACTTCTTCTCGCTGCTGCCAATGGCCGCGAATTACTTGAGTCTCTGCGGAAACTCCACCAAAGTGCTGCCGAAGTTCCAGAATCGTTTCACCGACCAACTCATCGGGAACCGGTTGGCCGTCGTTAAACTGCAGGGGCAGCAGGATCTCGAATCGTCGGCGCGTACTGCTCATAAGTTGCTTTTCCGACGACCGAAAAGGGGATGCCCTCAAGGGCCAGCGAGGCGAGCGCAGCCGGCGGGACGACGGTTTCGCCGCTGGCCCACGTCTTGAAGGAGAAGCGCCCGGCGAGGAAACCCAGCGCTCGCCGCTCGATGGCAGTATCAGGAAAGCGAATGCGGATCATGTCGTATTATAGTGCGGCGAGGATTCCGTATGCAAGCCCGGCGCCTTCCATGCACCTTGCCCATCTGAACGAACAACAAAAAGGGCGCAGCCCCTTCGGGCCGCGCCCTGCGGATTCGATCGGGACTCTTACACCAGCTCGCGCAACGGCGCGCGATCGACCAGATGCTGCGGGCGGCCGGTCGGGTCGTGCAGGAACGTGGTCATCGGATCGAGGCCGAGGTTGCGGTAGATCGTCGCGACGATCTCGCCGTGCGTCACCGGCCGCGATACGGCATATTCGCCGAGCCGGTTCGTGGCGCCGATCGCCTGACCGGTGCGCATCCCGCCGCCGGCCAGGAAGGCGCAGCTCACCGTCGGCCAGTGGTCGCGGCCGGCCCCACCGTTGATGCGCGGCGTGCGGCCGAACTCGCCCCAGACCGCGATCGTCACGTCGTCGAGCATGCCGCGCACGTCGAGGTCCTCGATCAGGGCGCTCAGGCACTGGTCGAGCTTGCCGCCGTGGTCGCGCACCAAAGCGAAGTTCTGCCCGTGGCTGTCCCAGCGGCCGTACGACAGCGTCACGCAGCGAACGCCGGCCTCGACCAGGCGGCGCGCCATCAGCAGCTGATCGTTGACCGTCGGAGCGCCGTCGTACTGGAACTGGTAAGGCTTGCCGTCACCGTAGCGATCGCGGACGTGGGCCGGCTCACGGCTGATGTCGAGCGCGTCGAGCAGCCGGCTTGATGTCAGGACGCCGAGCGCCCGCTGCTGGGCCGCGTCCATGCCCTCGACCATGCCGCTGTTGTCGACGTTGCGGCGGAGGCCGTCGAAGCTGGCGAGCAGCCGTTGGCGGTCGCCGAACTGTGCGGTGGTCATGCCGTTCAGCTGCAGGTTGGCCATGCCGGGGCCGTCCGGCTTGAACGGGGCGTGCGACGGGCCAAGGAAGCCGGTCTGGCCCGGGTCGGACCATGGCCGATGCGTGGTCGGCGCGGCGAGGCCGACGAACGGCGGCACCGACGGATCGACGGGCCCTTGCAGCCGCGACAGCGCGGAGCCGATGCTCGGCCGGCCGCCCATGTTGATGAGCGAGGTGTTCGGCCAACCGGTCAGGCACTGTTCCGCCGCGTGGCGATCGGAGGCGCCGACGACGGAGCGAATGACGACGCTCTTGTCCATGAGACGCGAGATGCGTTGGAACACCTCGCAGACCTGGATGCCGGGCACATTGGTCGCGATCGGGCGGAATTCGCCGCGAATTTCGGCCGGTGCGGCGGTCTTGATCTCCCACATGTCCTGGTGCGGCGGGCCGCCGCCGAGGAAGATGTTGATGACCGCCTTGTGCGCGGAGGAGCGGCCGGCGGCCGCCTCGGCGCGGTAGAGGTCGGCGAGGGAGAAAGCGGCGGCGCCGAAGGAGAAGGCGCCGATTCGGAGGAAGTTGCGGCGGGTGACGCCGTCGCAGAAGCGGGAGGACGGGCCTGCAATGTTCAGCATGGTCGGGCCCTTTCGGTGGGTGGGATGGTGGCGGGCGCCGCGTGTTCCTGGCCGAGTCTTGAACCCCCCTCGACCCGTCAATGGATGGAACGGGAGCGGCGCCGAAGCCTGCTTCGGTTCAACTGAAAGCCTACCGGCGCAGCGGGATGGAGTCAAGAAGATTCGTGGATCGAATTTTGCGATTCACGGGGCCGACCGTGAAGCTGGTCTCCGCGCCCGCGGCCTCGGTTTGGATCGGAGAAGCGCTTGGCGAGCCGGTTGGCGCAGAAAATCATGAGGACTAGCAGGCAACTCGCCCCGCTCATCGCGAGTCCGGTGGCGACCCAGGTGACCCACGGCCGCGCTGGGTTCCGGTCCGCGGCGACAATAATCGCCAGCCCGATGAGCGCCCCGCGCGATCGCTAGCCCGACAGTCCAGAGGGGTACAGCACCGGTTGCGTTTTGCCACCCCTGGCGGACCATACTCTTCTGGTACCAGCCGCACACCGGACACGACTGTGCGTCGCACTCGTCCGCGAGCGCCCTCAACAGCTTGGCTTGAGCCGATTGCTCGAGCGCCTCGCGGGACGAAAAACCCTTCGCGGTCACCGACCGGGTCATTTGATATTCGAACTCGATTTGGCAGCACTCGCAGGTCACCACTTTGCGCACGGTTCCCGACCGAGAGACCCTGGTCTGAAACGCTTCATATAGAATGTGAATGATCAATTCCATACCGCCTCCCATTTCAGTGATAAGAGCGGCTTGAAAGTGCCAGGCCCTCAAGTAAGGTGCGGAACCGGCGGGAACCCGTGCGAAGCTTGTCCCCCGATTGTGCCCGAGCCTGCTTTGGCGCAGGACAATCTGATCTCAGGCATCCGTCAGCGCGAGACGACCAAGCGTTTGCCGACCGCCTCCGCGTAACGCACCAGCGTATCGACGGTCGGGTTGGTGCGCTGCCCGGTTTCCAGCTTCGAGAGCGCTGAGCGGTCCATGCCGGTGAGATCCGCCAAGGGGCGGCCAGGCTGAGGCCTTTCGCATCGCGCGGCTTTCAGTTGCGCGAGCAGTTCTTGCAGCTGGTCGAGCGCGGCCGTGCGCTCATGATGGCGGGCGATCAGGTCAGGCAACTCCTTGGCAACCTGCTCACGAATCTTCTTGTACTTGGCGGCCTCTTCCGGCGTGAGGCGTCGGTCGCGGATGATGCGTTTTATGGTCGTCATCGAGGTCCCAGATGATCGAGTCGAATGGCATCGCCCGGCCCTCCCGCCATGTGGAATCATAATGCTACTACCTTGCGCGGGAAACGGCATTCGTAATCGGCCCCTGCACTCAGGGCGATGCCCTGGGCTGGTATGTTTCGCCCTTCGGGGCAGAGCTATTGGCCAGTTTCGCGACTTACCGCTGTAGAAGTAGGACGGCCCAGAATGGCCGTCCTACGGGGAACGTGTTTGCTGCCTCTCGCCTTAACGCATGCCACCGCCCGCGATGGGCGCCGCGTTCGGGACCAGCGACGGCGGCGCCGATGCCGGGCACGGGACCCACCTGATTGGGGCGTCCGTCGCGGCCGGCGCGGTTGACGTTGGGGCCGGCGTGAATGCCGACGTGCTCGACGTTGGCACCGGCGTGAATGCAGGCGGCGTGCTTGTCGTTGGCACCGGTGCGTACACGGGCGGCGTCGCCTTGAAGACCGGCTCAGCCGCCGGCATCGTCGCGCTCGTCTGGATCACCGGGCTGGCCAACGCCGGGCCCTCGCTTGTCGCCGCTAGCGGCATGGTTGCGCTCGGCTGCACTGCACCCTGGCCCTTTGGCGGCGCTTGCGGCGGCACTTGCGGCGGCACTTGCGGCGGCACTTGCGGCGGCGCTTGCGGCGGCGTTTGCGGCGGCGCTTGCGGCGGCACTTGCGGCGGCACTTGCGGCGGCGCTTGCGGCGGCGCTTGCGGCGGCGTTTGCGGCGGCGTTTGCGGCGGCGTTTGCGGCGGCGTTTGCGGCGGCGTTTGCGGCGGCGTTTGCGGCGGCGTTTGCGGCGGCGTTTGCGGCGCCGGCTGCGGTGACGTTTGCGGCGGGGTCTGCGGCGGCGCTGATTGTGGCGTGGGCAGCAGCTCCAGCTTCTCCGGCGGGCGCGGGCCCGGCGGCGGCTGCTCGAACATCGGCAGCGGCGCCGGCGTATCCATCGGCGGGATGTCCTGGGTATGCGCGAGCCGGCCGGGGTGTGTCAGCGGGTCAGGCCGTTCTGCGATCACCAGGGCCTTGCTGCGCCTCCTTCTCGTGCTCGACGGCCCGGACCTGGGCGCACTGCGGCAGCGCGCCCTCGGCAATGTGAATGTTGTCGTACTTCAGGATCGTGCCCTTGGACCACTCGAAGCGGGCCAGGCTGTTGTTGTACTCGGCGATCGCCCCGTACTCGGCTGCCTGGGCCGTCGCCAGCTTGGTCTGGAAGTCGAGGAACGAGATGTCCGCCAGCGCCGCTCCGGCGAGGATCTTCTTGAACCGCACGTCCACCGCCTCGGCGTACGCCTTGCGGCTGGCGCGGGTTTGTTCAATGCGCATGTACCATTCCTGGAGCTTCTGATAGGCCTGGTCGAGCGTCGATGTCGCCTTCTGCTCCTGATCCTTGATCAGGTAATAGTTCTGGGCCACGCTGATGCGGGCAGCCCGCACGTTGGCGTTCTCCAGACGGAACCCCAGCGGCACCGTCGCGGTCAGGCCGACCGTCCAGTTGTTGTAGTGGTCCGACGCGAGCGACTGCAGTGAGTTGGCCGGCTGCGAAGGATCCGTGACGATGGGGCCGATGTTGTTGCGGCCCTGCAGCGTCGTGCCGAAGCCTTGCGGCACGTACTGGGCGGCGAAGCGCACGTCGGGCTTGAGGAAGTTCTCGGCGACCTCGAGGTTGTACTGGGCGAGCCGCAGGTTGTCGCGGACCATGACCAGCTCGGGCCGCAGCCGCAAGGCGTCGTTCAGCGAGGCGCACCAGTCGGGCTCGAAGTGAGCCAGCGCCGGCGGCGTGATCGGCACGAGGCGGCAGCCGTCTTCGGCCGGCAGGCCAAGGATAAAGCGCAGGTTGCGCTCGTTGTCGAGGACCAGGCCGAGGGCCGTGGTGCGCTGGGTGCGGAAATCCTCGTACTGGCCGCGCACCGGGGCGTAGTCGGCGGCGTTGATCTTGCCCGACTGCAGCTGAGCGTACGCGATCATCCACGCGCGGTGGGCGATCCGCATCGATTCCTCGAAGCTGTAGAGCTGGCCATACGAGTTGTAGAGGTTCCAGTAGGCGACCTCGACCTGCAGCACCAGGCCCTGGATCACGCGCTCGAAGTCGGCCCGTTGCTGGTCGAAGCGCAGCCGGGACACGAGGATGCCGTCGGTCGTGACCAGGCCGCCGGACTGTAGAATCTGCGATTGCCGGCCGCCGTACAGATTGGCGAGCTGGCCCGGCACGCCGATTCCGGTCGTTGGGGAGGTGATGCCGCTGAGCAGCTCGTTGATGCGCACGCCAAAATTGCGAAAGAGGGGCTGCTCGAAGCCGAGCGTGAGCTGTGAGGTGTACAGCGGGTTGACGACGCCGAAGGTGCCGGTCGGCGGCTGGCTCAGGAGCTGATAGTTCTCCGAGAAGCTGGTGCTGACGAAACCGCCGCTGGCCAGGGCCTTAACGATGCCGGTCTGGAAGGCTGCGCTGTCGCCGTTCTGGAACGAGTTGAAGCCCTGGAGCAGGTTGTCGGTCGCGGTCCACTGCATGGTCGTGATCCAGCTGGCATCGAAGCGCGACAGGCGCCTTCAATGTTCGCCCCGGAAATGGCGGGGTTGAGCGTCAGCACGCGGATGTAATCGGTGGTGTTGACCAGGTTGCCGTTCTGCGGCCCGGTCAACGGCGGCCCCGAGTACATGGTGGTGTCGTAGGTGCCCGAGCCCGGGCCGTTGGCCCCTTGCAGCGTGCGGGTACTGGCGGTGCCGTTCTCCAGCGCGATGGCGATCGCCTCCTGCAGCGACAGATAGCGCGGCGGGCGATCCGGGTTGTTCACGGTGGCCGGCGCCGCGGTCGGCCCGCTCAGCGGTTCGGTGGCAACGTTGTAGTTGAGCTCCATGCTCTGGGGCAGCAGGCTGCTGTGCGCGTCGTTATAGGCTTCCTGGGGGAGGAAGCATTGCCGGGTGCACCCGGACACGAGGCAGACTGCCAGGACGAAGCCCGTAGTTCGCGCAAGCCATCGCATCATCTTGCACCCCGTTGAATCGACCACCCACCCCGCAAGCGGGGCCCAGCCCGCGCCGGGTCCATGAGCCAATAGCGCAGCCCAAGAGGTGACGGCAGTGTTATCGGCGGGCGGCGCGTGAGGACTTGGGGGAAATTTGCCGGATATGCCGAAAATGCGGGTAAAGCAGCCGGTGCGGGGTAAAGCACACAAACGGGGATGTTGCTTGTTTACGTTTAACGCTCGCACACCGTGCGCGAACGCTCAACGTAAACACCGAAAATCACATTCCGATTTTCACGTTGATTCACCCTTCGCATCCTGGTATTACCCCCGCCCGAACGCCCAGGGAACACTCAGCCAGCAAGCGAGGGCGCCCCGTGCAAGGCAGTTATTACGTCCATCCGTCGGCCTACGTCGATTCGCCCTGCGAGATCGGCGAGGGGAGCAAAATCTGGCACTTCAGCCACGTGATGCCGCACGCGAAGCTGGGCAAGGGCTGCATCCTGGGCCAGAACGTCCACGTCGCCAGCCAGGTGACCATCGGCGACAACGTCAAGATCCAGAACAACGTCTCGCTCTACACCGGCGCGGTCATCGAGGACGACGTGTTCCTCGGCCCGTCGTGCGTGTTCACGAACATCGTCAACCCGCGCAGCGAGATCGTCCGCCGGCATATGTACGAAACCACGCGCGTGTGCAAGGGCGCCAGCGTCGGCGCCAACGCCACCATCGTCTGCGGCGCGACAGTCGGCCGCTATGCATTCATCGCCGCCGGGGCGGTGGTGACGCGCGACGTGCCGGACTATGCCCTGGTCATGGGCGTGCCAGCGCGCCGGGTCGGCTGGATGAGCCGGCACGGCTACCGTCTGCCGCCGCCCGACGCCGCCAGCGTGCTGGTGTGTCCGTACAGCGGCCTGCGCTACCGGGAGGTCGCGCCGGGCCAGTTGCGCTGCCTCGACGTGGAGGAAACGGCGCCGCTGCCGAAGGCAGCGTAACCCAAAGCGGGAAATCCGAAATCCGAATATCGAAATCCGAAATAAATACAAAACACAAACCTCAAGAAAGATGTGATCCATTTCGGATTTGGAACTTCGGATTTGTTTCGGATTTCGATATTCGGATTTCGGATTTCCCATTGGGGGTTGAAATGATTGCGGTGGGCATGGTCGGGGCTGGGCGCTGGGGCTTCAACTGGGTGCGCACGCTGGCCGCCCTGCCGGACGTGCAGTTGCGCTGGTGCTGCGATGTCAGCCCGACGTCACTCGAAAAGGTGCGCGGCCAGTTCCCGCAGGTGCAGACGACGGACCGGTTGGACGATCTGCTCGCCGATGCCACGCTCGACGCCGTCGTCATCGCCACCATCGCCCCGACTCATTTCGACGTGGCGCACCGTGCGCTGACGGCCGGCAAGCACGTCATGGTCGAGAAACCGATGACGCTGACCACCGTCGACGCGCACACGCTGACGGAGCTGGCCGATCGCCGCCGCCGCGTGCTCATGGTCGGGCACCTGCTCGAATATCATCCGGTCGTGCGGCACATCCGCGGCCTCATCGAGGCGGGCGAGTTGGGCGAGGTGTCGTATCTGGTATCGCAGCGGCTGAACCTCGGCACCATCCGCGGCGATGAAAACGCGTGGTGGTCGCTCGCCCCGCATGACATCTCGGTGGCCAATCGCCTGTTCGGCGCCGCCCCGGTATCGGTGCAGTGCCGCGGCCAGTGCATCGTCCGGCCCGGCATCGAAGACGTCGTGTTCGCCACGCTGGAGTATCCCGGCGGCCGACTCGCCCAGTTCCACGTCAGCTGGCTCGACCCGCACAAGAGCCGCACGCTCACCGTCGTCGGCGACCGCAAGATGGCGGTGTTCGACGACACCGCGGCCCAGAAGCTGGTGGTCCACGACAAGGGGTTTGTCCGCACCGGCGACGCCGTCGCGTTGCGGCAGGGCGGCATCGAGGTGCCGGCGGTGGACGCGGCGGAACCGCTCGCGCTCGAGGCCCAGCACTTCATCGAATGCATTCGGAGCGGACGGCGGCCAATCTCGGATGGGGAATCCGGGATGCAGGTCGTCTCGGTCCTGGAATATGGCCAGCGCTCGCTCGCCCTGGGGGGCCAGGTGGTCGCAATCCCAGGTGCCGAGGCGCTGCGCCAGGCCGGCTGAAGAGTTTAGCGGCGGCTCGCCGAGCCGCGCGGTTCTGCGAACCGCCGCTAAGGCGAGCGGCACGAAATAAGTTCCCCGTAGGACGGCCTTCCTAGGCCGTCCCTGCTTGAATTGGACGGCCTAGGAAGGCCGTCCTACGGGGAAGCGAACACGTGCCGAACGCCTAAATGGATTGTGGGGACGGGGTTTCATTTCCATCGGAACAGGGGAGGGGGAGAGCCATCGCCGGCGCCGCTGCGCTCGCGGTGCGCCCAATGCGCATGTCCGAACCAATTGCCATTCCCATGCTGGATCTCAAGGCCCAGTACGCCCAGATCAGGCCCGAGGTCGATGAGGCGGTCGCGCGCGTCATTGCCTCGACGCACTTCATCAACGGCCCCGACGTCGACGCGCTCGAGCAGGAGATCGCCCGCTACTCGCAGGCGCGCCACGGCATCGGCGTCTCGTCCGGCTCCGACGCCCTGCTCGTCTGCCTGATGGCGCTCGAGGTCGGGCCCGGCGACGAGGTCATCACCTCGCCGTACACGTTTTTCGCCACCGTCGGCGCCATCGCACGGCTCGGCGCCAAACCGGTGTTCGCCGACATCGACCCGGTGACCTTCAACATCGACCCGGCCGCCATCGCGTCCCGGATCACGCCGCGGACGCGGGCGATCATCCCGGTGCACCTGTTCGGCCAGTGCGCCGACATGGACCCGATCCTGGACGTTGCGCGCCGGCATCACCTGGCGGTGATCGAGGACGCGGCCCAGGCGATCGGCTCGGAGTACAAGGGCCGGCGTGCCGGCTCGATGGGCACGGCCGGCTGCTTTTCGTTCTTCCCGTCGAAAAACCTCGGCTGCCTCGGCGACGGCGGCGCAGTCGTCACCAACGACGCCGTCCTGGCCGACAAGATCAAGCTGCTGCGCGGCCACGGTTCGCATCCCAAGTATTTCCACAAGGTGATCGGCGGCAACTTCCGTCTCGACACGATCCACGCCGCCGTGCTGCGCGTGAAGCTCAAGTATCTCGACGGCTGGAGCGCGGCCCGCCAGCAAGGGGCAGCCTACTACACAACCTCGCTCGCCAAGCATGGCCTGGCCGGCGGTCTCGCGGCGGTGCCGAAGGTGGTGCAGTCGCGGCACATCTTCAACCAGTATGTGGTGCGCTGCGAGGACCGCGACGGCGTGCGCGACCATTTGACAAAGGAGCGCATCAGCACCGAAGTGTACTATCCGTGCCCGATGCATCTGCAGGAGTGCTTCGCGTACCTGGGCCACCAGGCGGGCGAGTTCCCCGAAAGCGAGAAGGCCGCCCTGGAGACGCTGGCGCTGCCGATGTATCCGGAGATGAGCAACCAGCAGCGCGACCGCGTGGTGCGCGGCATCGTGGGACATTACGAGGCGACCGGCCGTCTGTCGCGCCGGCTGGCGGCGTGATTTGTGTGAGGGGGTGAGGGGGTGAGGGGGTGAGGGGGTGAGGGGGTGAGGGGGTGAGGGGGTGAGGGGGTGAGGGGGTGAGGGGGTGAGGGGGTGAGGGGGTGAGGGGGGGCATGATTACCGAAAATTACGCTCAAACGCCTTGCGTTCGACTCGGCCATCAACGCTGAACAGACAATAACTAGTGCAATCGGCACCAACCCATACGACCGCGCCCGGTAGCGGCCCCGTCCCGATCCGGCCATTGGATTCATCGTGTGCAGGCCACCCAAGAATTGTCTCGACCTCCCCCCGCGTCATGCCGTTGTGGATTCGCTCGTAATTTTCCCACGTGATCGCCGAGCGCGGCCACAGCAGCCAGACCCCGCCCGCCAGCGTCATCGCGACGGCAACCACGGCGAGCAGCAGGAGACGGCGGGGGCGGGTTGGCATGGGGCCATTGTAGCTCGTCGCCGATGGGTTAGGACGCGGAACGGGACATGCGCGATTCTCGAAGGAAGCCGTGCAGACGCTGCGCAAGCTCCGCTAGCTCGCCGTCCCTTTTCGCGTACTCTTCATCGGGAATCAAGTCGAGGTAGATGTTCAAAATATCGCCGTAATCGGCCTCTTGCCGCTGGCGAACCCGCGGCGCGCTTGACACGCGAGGCGATCGCCACACGTGATCGGCTGAAAGCGAGCGGCCGGAAATGAGTGCCCCGTGCGCTGGACTGTCGGTCACGGTCCGTTGAGCAGATGCTGCAGCACCGCCGGGTCGGCGGGCTTCACCAGATGCGCGTCGAAACCCGCCTCCTGCGCCCGTCGGCGGTCGTCTTCCTGTCCGTAACCCGTCATCGCCACCAGCCGCATCTCCGCGCCGAACTCGCCGCGCAGACGGCGTGCGACCTCGTAGCCGTCCAGACCCGGCAGACCGATGTCGAGAAAAACCACCTGCGGCCGATAGCTGCGTGCCGCCTTCAGGCCCGATAGCCCATCGTGCGAGGTGCGGACGGCGTGGCCCCAAAGCTGCAGTAGCATCGCCAGACTGTCGGCTGCATCCTTGTTGTCCTCGACGATCAGGACCTGCAGCCGAGCCGTCGCGACGGTCGCGGCGCCGTCATCGTTTTGCACGTTCTGCAGCGGTGCAAGCGCGTCGGGACAGCAGGGCAGCCGGACCACGAATTCACTGCCTCGGCCGGGCCCATCGCTGGCCGCGGTTACGCTGCCGCCTTGCATCTCGACCAGCGTCTTGACCAGCGTCAGACCGATGCCCAGGCCGCCCTGGGCACGATCGAGGGTGCGATCGCCCTGTGTGAACAGGTCGAAAATCTGCGGCAGAACCGCGGCCGAGATGCCGAAGCCGGTGTCGCGCACGCGGACCAACACCGTGTCGCCGTGGCGTTCCGCCGTTAGCCCGATCGCGCCGCCGCGTTCGGTGTACTTGGCGGCATTGTTGAGCAGGTTGGCGAAGACCTGTTCCAGACGCGTCGAGTCGGCGATCACCCGCGTCGACTCGGGCGACAGCGTCAGCGTCAGCGTGTGGCGATTGGCCTCGATCAATGGCCGTGTCGCTTCCACCGCGCGGTGCAGGATGGTGGCCAGGTCGAGCGTTTCCATGCGGAGCTGGATCTTGCCGCGCGTGATCCGGCTCACGTCGAGCAGATCGTCCACGAGCCGCACCATGTTGTGCACCTGGCGCTCGACCATGGCGCGGGCCTGGTCGGCGGCGGGGCCGGCGGTCGCGGGCAGGCCCAGCATGTACAGCGCGTTGCGAATCGGCGCCAGCGGGTTGCGCAGCTCGTGGGCCAGCATCGCCAGGAATTCGTCCTTGCGGCGGTCGGCCTCCTTGAGCTTCGCCTCCATCTCGATGTGGTCGGTGATGTCGGTGTTGGTGCCGAACCAGCGCACGACCCGGCCCTGCAGATCGCGCACCGGCAGGGCGCGGCTCAGGTGCCAGCGCATCTGGCCGTCGTGGCGGCGTAGCGGAAAGGTGTCCTCCCAGGGCTGGCCGGTGGCGAGGGCGGCGCGCCAGTACTTCAGCACGCGGAGCAGTTCGCCGCGGTCGTGGACCGAGCGCCAGCCCCAGCCTTGCATTTGTTCGGGCGTCTTGCCGCTGTACTCGTACCAGCGGCGGTTGTACCAGACCATGTGCCCGTCCGGGCGGGCCATCCACGCCAGCTGCGGAATCGAATCGGCCAGCGTGTGGAAGCGCTCCTCGCTCTCGCGCAACGCCTGCTCGGCGTTCTTGGCCTCGGTGATATCCTCGGCAATGCCGACGATGCGGTAGACCGTGCCGGCGGCGTCGCGAACCGGGAAGCCGCGGTCGTGCACCCAGCGCAACGAGCCGTCGGGCCGCACAACGCGGTATTCGACGTTGGCGGTCTCGCCGCGTGCCTGGCGCGCCAGCGATTGTTCGTACACCCGCGGCTGGTCGTCGGGATGGATCGCGTCGAAAAACGAGCGCGGCTGGTCGTAGAGGCTTCGGCAGGACCGCCCCCATATCGTCTCATAGGCGGGGCTGACATACAGCACCTGCGCCTTGTGCGGGTCGGATATCCAGAAGACGGCGTTGACGTTGTCGGCGAGCTGGCGAAACCGCGCTTCGGACTCCTCGAGCACGGCTCGGATACGCATCTGCTCCGTGATGTCGATCGCCATGCCGCCGATCAGAGCGGGTTGTCCGTCGGGCCCGGGGATCGGGAACTTGCTTACGAGCGAGTGATGCACCGTCCCGTCGGCGTGCTCCAAGGTTTCACACACCTGCACGCCGGTCCCGCTCGCGAGGGCGCGCTGGTCATTGGCGCGGAACTGGGCGGCGGTCGCCGGCGGAAACACCTCCACATCCGTTTTCCCATACAGCTCGGCCGGCGCCACTGGAAAGGTCCGTAGGGCGGCGTCGTTGGCGTACACATACCGCCCTTCGAGGTCCTTGATCCACGCGAGGCCGGCCAGGTGGTGCATGAAGCGGGTGAACCGCTGTTCGCTTTCGCGCAGGGCAGCCGCCGCCTGCTGATTGAGCTGTTCCGCCTGCTGCTGGATCTGCACGGTCTTGCGGAACAGCTCGACGAACACCGCGACCTTGCGCGCAGGACCACCGGGATCAGCGGCTTAACCAGGTAATCCACCGCTCCCAGCGCATAGGCCTGCTCAACCTGCGCCCGGCTTCGTCATGCGCACTCAGGAAGATAATGGGTGTGTAGCGCGAGCGTTCCTGGCTGCGGAGGCGACGGGCCGTCTCAAATCCGTCCAGCCCGGGCATGTGCACATCGAGCAGCACCACGGCGAAGGCTTGCTCGCGCAGCCGTTCGAGGGCTGCCTCGCCGCTGGGCGCCGTGACGAGGCAATGGCCCAGGTCGCGTAGGGTCGCTTCAAGCAGGCGCAAATCGTCCGGCCGATCGTCAACCAGCAGGATGTTGACGCGGGACCGATTCGGTGACGCACGTGCGGCCATCTTCCCGCTCCGTCCCGTCTAGCCTCGACCGACAAAGGGCATCTGCGTGGCTAGCACCGTCATGAACAACACATTGGCGTCGAGCGGCAAGCTTGCCATGTACACCACCGCGCGGGCGACGTTGTCGACGTCCATCGTCGGCTCGACGGCGACGGTGCCGTTGGCCTGCAAGACGCCGGACTGCATGCGGGCGGTCATCTCGGTCGCCGCGTTGCCGATATCGATCTGGCCGCACGCAATGTCATATTTGCGGCCGTCCAGGGCGGTCGAGCGTGTCAGGCCGGTGATCGCGTGCTTGGTGGCGGTGTAGGGCGCTGAGTTGGGCCGCGGCGCATGGGCGGAGATCGAGCCGTTGTTGATGATGCGCCCGCCGCGCGGCGTCTGCAGCTTCATGAGCCGGAACGCCGCCTGCGTGCAAAGGAAGGCGCCGGTCAGGTTGACGTCGACGACGCGCCGCCACTGCTCGATGTTCAGGTCCTCCAGCGGGATGGCCGGAGCGCCGGTGCCGGCGTTGTTGAAGAGCAGGTCGAGTCGGCCGAACTTTTCGCGCGTTGTCGCGAACAGCGCCTGCACGGATGCCGCGTCGGTTATGTCGGTGACCACGGGCAGTGCGCGGGGGCGGTCGGGTCCTGCCGCGGTCGCGGTCTGTTCCAGTGATTCAGCGTGACGGCCCGCCAGCGCGACCGCGTAGCCGTCGCGCAAGAGCGCCAGCGCAGCTGCCCGGCCGATGCCCGAGCCGGCGCCCGTGACAATCGCGACTTTCGGAAGGGTCATGATGCTCCGTCCCGTAGCGGAATTCGCCAGAATTCCGACGCGCCCCACAGCGGAATTCTGGCGAATTCCGCTACCAGCTGCGCTCAGATTCCCAGGTCGGCGAGGGTTTCGATCAGGCGGCGCGTCAGGCCCGTCAGCAGCGGCGCTCGCGACTCCAGTGCGGCCGCGGCTCGTTCGAGCCGATCGCGGACGTGACCTGCAAAGCCGACGTCCTGGCCTTCGTGCGCCGCCTCGATCAGTTCGGCGACATGTTCGGCGAGCTGGTTCAGCGCCGCGGCTGGAACGACGTCGCTCTCGAGCGTCCGGCCCAGCTCGTCGGCAATATCGGCCAGGAGCTGCTGTGCCTCCGGGGTCAATGGCGGCCCGTCGCGCAGCAGCTGGGCGATCGTGTGCAGCACGCCCTGCACCAGCTTCGTGGCGGTTGCCCGGTCGATCGTCGATTCGTCTTCGTCCATGCCACGCCCTCCCGGTCAGGCTGGCAGCCTGACCTACGCAAGCAGCGCCTGGATCGGCGTTCCCGTGCTCACCACCAGCGGGCGGCCTTGCTGGTCGCTAACGTCCGCGCGGGTCGATGCCCAGACAATGGTAGATGGTCGCCCCGACGTCTTGCGGACTGACCGGGTTGGTGGACGGATACGCCGCACTGCGATCCGAGGAGCCGTAGACCTGCCCGCCGCGAATGCCCGCGCCGGCCATGAGGATCGAGTAGCAGAACGACCAGTGATCGCGCCCCGCCCCGCCGTTGATCCGCGGCGTGCGGCCCATGTCGCCCATCCACACCACCAGCGTCTCGTCCAGGAGGCCGCGGCCGTGCAGATCTTCCAGCAGCGTCGCCACCGCCTGATCGGTCGGCGGCAACAGCGTGTTCTTCAGCAACCGGAAATTGTCGCCGTGCGTGTCCCAGTCGCGGTTGCCGGCGGAGTAAACGGTGACGAGCGGAACGCCCGCCTCGACCAGCCGCCGCGACAGCAAGCAGCTTTCGCCGAACGGCGTCGGGCCATAAGCATCGCGGATCGGCTGCGGCTCGCTGGCCAGGTCGAAGGCGTTGCGGCTGGCTGGCGATGCGAGCAGCTCGAACGCCCGCCGCGCAAACCCGTCGAGGTAACGCATGCTCGCGGTGTTCTCGAGCGCCGGGGCGACCCGGTGCATCTCTTGCAGCAATTGCCGGCGGCCGTCGAGCTGCCGATCGTCCACGTCCGCCATCACCGATGTGACGCCGCGCAGATCGAGGACGCCGTTGATCGGTCGCACGAACGGCACGGTGAACGGATCGTAGGCCCGGCCGAGGCAGCCCGCATTCTGGCCCATGCTGTCGTGATTGCCCAGGTGGCGCAGGTCACCGAGCGTAACGTACGAGAAGACCGAGCGGTCGGCGGGACGCAGCTTGCTGACGATCGAGCCGAGCGACGGCATGTCCAGCGGGGTCGCCGGCGGTTCGACACCGAGCGGCCGCGACCGCGGATGCGGATAGCCGGTCAGGGAGAGGTAGGTGCCGACCGCGTGATCGTTGTCGATATGGTTGACCGAGCGCAGGATTGCGTAGTGGTTCGCCGCCCGCGCGAGACGCGGCAGATGCTCCGTGATCGCGATTCCCGGCACGCGCGTGGCCGCGGGCTGGAATTCGCCGCGAATCTCCGGCGGCGCCTCCGGCTTCAGGTCGAACGTGTCAAGGTGCGAGGGCCCGCCGTAGTTGAAGATGAGGATGCAGGATTTCGCCTTACCGAAGGATCCTGACGCAGCCGGTCGGCGCTCGGCGGCCGCGGCGCGCGCCCGCAGCCAGTCGGACCACAAGAGCCCGGTGAATCCCAGGCCGCCCACGCGAAGGAATTCACGGCGCGACACGCCGCTCTTGCGTTCAACGCTTCGGCCGTGGATGGACAGCATGACGGCTCCTCGCTTTGGTGCAACATCGGTTCCGGGCAGCGTCATTCTAAACGAAGCGGGGCGGCATGCAAAGGAGGAATCCTCGTACTCTCGTCCTCGTTGCGACGCTCGGTGTGGTGGGAACGACCAGCGAGCGTCATCCCATCATCTGGGCGGACGCCGGACTGACGATGTGCCGCAGCCAGTGCTCGTCGTCGCGCTGAGGGCAATCGCCGCGATAGTGGACGCCGCGCGACTCGGCACGTTCCAGCGCCGAATGGATCATCAGCCGGGCGATCGTCAGCAGGTTCTGCAGCTCCCAGCCGGCGCGGGTGCTGAACTCGCGCGCCAGCACGTAACGGCACCAGAACGCCACGTCGCGCGCCGCTTCCTCCAGACCCGCACGCTCGCGAATCACGCCCATCTTGCGGACCATCAGGCTGCGCAGCGAATTGGTGATGTCGGCGATGTCAAGGCCGGCGCCGTCGTCGGGCTCCGGCCGGCTCCGGAGCGGCAGCGCGGTCCAGCGATCCGGAATGCGCCCCGCCGCCTCGGCAGCGCCCCGGCCACACCGGGTCCCGTACACGAGCCCTTCGAGCAGGCTGTTCGACGCGAGGCGGTTCGCTCCATGCAGCCCGCTTGACGTCACCTCGCCGGCGGCCCACAAGTCGGGCAGCGTCGTCGTGCCGTCCATTTCCACAGTGACGCCGCCGATCATGTAATGTGCGCCCGGCCGGATCGGGATCAGGTCGGAGGTGATGTCGAGGCCGAAGCCGCGGCAGACGCGTTCGATGCCGGGGAAGCGCTTGCGGACCAGGACCGGATCGAGGTGGCGCAAATCGAGGTACACGTTGGGATGGCGCGTGCGTTCCATGCAGCGCACGATCGCCTGGGCCACCACGTCGCGCGGCGCCAGCTCGGCGCGGGTCCACGTCGAGCATGAAGCGCTTGAGGTGCTTGTCGCGCAGGTACGCCCCCTCGCCGCGCACCGCCTCGCTGATAAGGAAACGGCCCGAGCCGGCCACGTACAGCACGGTCGGGTGGAACTGCATGAACTCCATGTCGCGCAGCTCGGCGCCGGCGCGATACGCCGCCGCCATGCCGTCGCCGGTCGCGACCGGGGGGTTGGTCGTTTCGCGATAGACCATGCCGGCGCCGCCGCTGGCGAGGAGCGTCTGTTTCGCCCAGACCAGCAGCCTGCCCTGGCCCGGCCGCCACACCAGAGCGCCGACGCAGCGCCCCTCGTGCGTGAGCAGGTCCAGCGTGAACGTGTCGTCCCAGATCGTGAGGTTAGCGGTTGCCTGGGCCCGCGCGATGATCGCGCGCATCACCTCGTGGCCGGTCGCGTCGCCCAGGGCGTGAACGATCCGGCGATGGCTGTGCCCGCCCTCGCGCGTCAGGGCGAGATGCCCCTCTTCCTCGTCGAAGTGCGTGCCCCAGCGCACGAGGTCGTTGATCTGCGCCGGCGCCTCACGCACCACCATCTCGACCACGTCGCGATCGCACAGCCCGCCGCCGGCCGTCAGCGTGTCTTCGATGTGGTTTTCGAAGCGGTCCTCCGGCGCCATAACGCCCGCGATGCCGCCCTGCGCATAGGCGCTGTTACTCTGCTGCACCTTGTCCTTGGTGACGACGAGCACGTCCAGCGCGGCCGGAATCTCCAGCGCCGCTCGCAGTCCCGCGATGCCGGCGCCGATGACGAGCACGTCGGTGAACACGTGCGGCGTGTGCTTGGGATGAAAGGAAACCAGGTATCGCTGCGGACGCGGCATCGCGAATTCCCGGGCTACAACCGTTTAGGCGATCGACAAGAATTCGCCTCCCCGTAGGACGGCCTTCCTAGGCCGTCCCTGCTTGAGTAGGGACGGCCTAGGAAGGCCGTCCTACGGCGAGCTTTCTAAACGGTCTCGGTGTATTATCGCTTCTGCGGAGCGCGGAAACGCTCCAGCGCGTCGCGCAACTCAGGCGGTGCCTCGGCGCGGCCGCTGTCGCTGGGATCCGCAGTGCCCGGCGTTGCTTGTACCTGCGTCGGCGCACCGCCGCTGGCGTTCCCTCCGGTGGCGCGCCCATCAGGCCGCGTCTTGGTCTTCGCCTGCTTTTGCAGCTTGCGCAGGAGCGCGTCGTAATCGGCAGCCTTCGCGAGCAGGCGCTGCCATTCCTCCTCGGTAATGCCGGCCTTGGCGCGGTACTCAGGAGTGGCCCGCTTGATGAAGTCCTCGAGCTGCAAGTTGCCGCCGAGGCGCGACAGATCCTTGCGCGGGGTCGCCGGCGCTGTCGTCGCTGGGACCGCTGCCAGGCTGCGGCTGCTTGCCGGCCAGCGCGCCCGGCATATTCTTGTTCGCCTCGCCGGTGGCGCCTGCGGTGCCGGCGGGCTTGGTTTCCATCTTTGACGGCGGGTTCCCAGTCTTCGCATTGGCCTGGCTTGGCTCGCCCTTCGGCCCGGACGGCGGCTGCGTGTTCGCGCTCTTGGGACCGGTAGAATTCTGCGGATCGTCGCTCGGTGCGGTCTTCGGACCGGCCTGATCGACAGCCTCCTTCGCCAGCTCGCGCACCTTGGGATCGGGCGCCTCCTTGCTCATTTGCGTCAGCGTCTTGGCAGCCCAGTCGCCGATGCCGTCCTTGCGCTGCATCAAATCCTTGAGCTGGGCGACGTCCTGCGGCGTCGGTTCCTTCGGCTTGGCGTCTGGCGCCGGCGGCTCATCGCCCTTGGCGAGCGCGGGCACGTCCTTGGCCGGGTCGCGCGGCGGCGCTTTCACGTCCGCCTTGCCGGTGCCGACCGGCGCGCCGGGATTCTTCTCGGCCTCGTTCTTGAGCTGCGGGTCGAGCGATTTCTTGCCGGTGTCCGGGCCCTGCTCCTTGCTGAGCGCACGCGGGCCGGTCGCTTCCTCCGCCTTCGCCGTTCCCTGCGGCGGCTGGTTGCCCGGCGGCGGCGTCTTCGGCGCGCCGCCGCCCGGCTTCGATTGGGCCGACGGTGCCTTCTCGCCGGTGTCTTCGCCCTTGCCCTTGGCTTCTTGCATCGGCGCCTTGGTGTCCGGCGTGCCGCCCTTGCCTTGCGCCGGCTTCTCGGACGAGCCGTCGCCATCGCCGCCGGCATCCTTGCCCTTGCCCTGCTCGGCCCCATCCTTCGGCGCATCCTTGCTCGTGCCGGTCATGGGATCGCTCGGCGGCCCGCCGGCGCCGGGTTGGTTGTCGTTGCCGTTGCCGGAATTGCCGGCCTTGGTCTCCTTCGGCGGGCCCGCATCCTTCGTCTCCCCGGGCTGTTGATCTGCCCCGCCGGGCTGCTTACCGGCGCCGCCGGATTGAGGCCCCTCCTTGCTCTTGCCGGCCTGGTCCGGATCGCCCGGTTTCTGATCTTTTTGCCCCGGCGCTGGTGCCCCGCCTTCCCCCCCGCCGTCGCCGGGCTTGTTCTGAGCGCGATCCTGCTGCTCGTTGCCCTTGGCATCGCCCTTGTCGTTCGACGGCGGCGATTTGCCATTGAGTTTGTCGAGATCGTTCTTGAGATCGTTGCCGAGCTGGTCGGTCTTCGGTTGATCGGGATTGCCGGTCTGGTTTTTCGCGTCCTGGCGCTCCTGTTTCTCCTTGGCGAGCTTCTGATCCTGCTGCGCGTTGTGCGTCTGCTTCTTGTTGACGGCATTCTCGCGCTCCTGCTTCTGCTTGTCCTCGTCCGCGGGAGGCAGGATCTTGATCTCGTACGGCACGCTCTTGCCGACGTTGCCGGTCTTGTTCGGGTAATCCGAGTTGTCGGTTGCCTCCAGCCAGTAGCGTAGCACCGCACCCGGCTTGAGCTTGAGCGGCTGGTCGAGCGCCGTCCGCAGCTCGTCGAGCTTGATCAAATCGAGATAGGTGACTTCCAGCGGAAACGTGCCATTGCCGTCGAGGTCAAGCGACATGCCCGGCCGATAGGGCAGCGGCTTGAGTGCGGTGCCCTTGCCGGCGTCAAGAAGCTCCAGGCGCAGCGTCAGCTCCTTGAGACCGAGGTCGTCGTTTGCCATGCCTTCCACTTCGAGCGTGCCGTTGGCGGGCCGGTCGACGTTTTGGGCCGGGCGTGTCAGCGTGACGGTCGGCACGGCGTCGACGAGCACGTCGATCGGGAACGGAATGCGCGACAGATAATTCTCGCCCTCGACGGAAGTGAACGACACGAAGAAATCGCCCGACTGCTCCAGCGTCCATTGGCAGCGGAACGCCTGCGCGTCCTCTTTAAACACTTCCGTGGGCAGCTCCTTCTTGAGCTTGGCCGTCGCCACGGCCACCCCGCCTTGCCGTACGGCGCGATTGGTCCGCACGACCAGGGTCACTTCGGTCCCGCGATGCCGTTTGATGAACGGCAAGGCGGCGTGCTGGTTCGGGAATACGATGGTTTCCGGCCGAAAATTCAGGTAGGGACGATACTTGTAGGTGATCTCGTAGCGCTCGACGAACGGCTGGGCGCGAACCGTGACCTGATACACGGGGGTGGCCGCGTCGCCGGCCGTCACCTGGTACCACAGCCCGGTGCTGCCGACCTGATCGGGGTGCAGCCGCGTCGTCCACTGTCCGACCGCGTCCGGCTGCATCGGCTGCACCACGAACTTGTCACCCGCCTGGTAGCGGTAGCGCAGCGCCGGCGCGCCCGGCTGATTGACATCCGGCACCCGGCCGTCGATCTGGGCGATGACGGCAAGCGATTGCTTCTCGGTGACGACCGCGTCGCCCCCCTCGGGCCGCACCAGGGTGATCTCCACGCGGGTCACGAGCCGGCTGTGATAGAACGGCAGAAACGCCCGGCGCATCAGCGACAGGAACTGCCCCGGCCGAGCGGCAAACAGGATCAGCACGCCGAGCAGGATCGCGGTGAACACGCCGAGCCGCACCCAGGTTGGCTTGCGGTCGATGGCCTGTTCGATATCGGCCTCTTCGAGATCGTGTGCCGCCTTGCCGCCGAGCGTCTTGAGCAGGGCCGGCGGCAGCGGCTCGTCGCGCAGGTCGAGCCAGCTAATGACGCTGTTCTTGGCCGCGGGCACGGTTTCTTCGAGGCGCCGGGCCGCGTAATACGGATTGACGTGCCGGGTCAGACGCCGCAGCACTTGCACGGCCATTACCCCGGCCAGCGCGAGGAAGCCCACGTACGCGATCCAGCGTACGATGAACGGCCAACCCGCGTCGGCCCCTTGCAGCGTCAGATCGAAGCCGGCAAAGACGAGCGCATAGCCGCCGACGAGCGAACCGAGCAGTAGCAGGCTGGCGCCGGTATCGAACAGCCGAATGCGCCGGCAGGTTTCGCCGAGCTGCCGTTCGATTGCCGATTCCACAGAAGCCGTGTTTCGGCGTTCCACCGCGGTGGCCATGCTGGGCTCCGTTGTCGTGTACACTCCCCCGTGTCAACGGTCTATTATACACGACCGTCCTCTGGGTCGCCCGCCGGCTGGCTCTCCAGCGCGTCGATGTCGAGCTCGTCGGGAACGCGAAACAGGCCCTGATGGACACGGAGAATCATGCCCTTGGCGATCAGCCCGCGATCGCCGTACAGGATGTAGTGAACTTTGTGGTTATCCGGATAGGGATAGCCCTTCATACCGAAGAACTCCGGACACGCCTTCCAGACGGCGACCGAAATGTCGTTGAGCGTGAACGGCTGTGCAATGGTGCGCGATGCGCAGGAGGGTCACCCAGTGGCCGCTCGCCCGCAGCCGCTTGATGGCGCCGCGGCGGGTGCGGTCGCGGTCTTCGCGCTCGCTGTCCTCGCCGCCGGCGGCGAAGTCCCAGAGGTCGCGCGGCTCGGTCATGGGTCCACCTGCTCGATCGGCACTTCATGATAATCCAGGGCCCACTCGCGCATGAAGCGTACCCGATTGGGCCGAATGCGATAGACGATGAGCTGCGGATTGTCCAGGCTGCCGAGGTACTGCCGCAGCAGCGGATTGCCGTCCCAGATTTCCTGGAGCACGGTGCGCTCGGTTACGGTTTCGGCAACGCCGGTGATGCGCACCTGGTCGTGGCGATCGTCGAGATAGCACAGCTCGACCCGCGGGTTGGCCGCGAGCTCGAGGGTCTTGTGGTACGCACGCAGATTGGCGACATAGACCGTGAAGCCGTCGGTGCGGACCGGTGACACGGGACGGACGCGCGGCTGATCGCCGTCGATGCTGGCGAGGTACGGGAAGCGATCGTCGCGCACGACGATCCGCGCCAGCTCCACCAGCATGGCCGGATCAATCGGCTCGGGGCTCGGTTTCGACATCGCGGTCCTCCGTAACGGCGTTCGGCGATGCGGATGGGAAGAGAACCGCGGGACTCGAACACTTCCCGCGGCATGGGCAAATAAGGATACGCCCGGCAGGATTTGAACCTGCGACCCTCGGTTTAGGAAACCGATGCTCTATCCCCTGAGCTACGGGCGCTACGATCATTGACTCCTGTCCTACCCTACCAAGGACTTATAATCAGAAAGAGGTCGCTGGTATAAAACCTTGGTATAAACAGAGCCTCCCTGTTAAGCCTACCGGAAGGAAGGGTCGATGGCAACCAGGAAGCAACGGGGTCGCCGGGCGGGCGGGCACAACAAGGGCTACTGGTATTACCAGGGCCGGGAGCGAAACCTTGATGCCGATTTCTCGTAGGTGCGAGTAAACTTCGTCCCAGGGCGTGTGTTCTCGGACGTAGATACGGCTGGGCCGGTGGGCATCTGCTGTCAAGGGAAATAACATGGCATTGGCAAGCATGGTAGCCATATCGTCCACCGTGGGACTACCCTTGACCTGCATCGCGGCCAGAATGGAGCCATCCGTTTTCGTGATGACCATGTCAAGGTGGTGTCTTTCGTTCTGGGTAAAAGGCTTCGGAAGTGCCTCAAAATCGGCTTCCCAGGTTTCGTTCTCCTGTGGCAACTCTTTCAGCCGTGTTGTGTCGAAGGTTGCCCCATCGCCGAGTTTCAGTTTTTTCGCTTGGCGTGCCACGATCACTTTCCCTTCTTGCCCTTCTTTCCTTCGGCTCTCATCGCCCCGAACTCCGAGTCGTCGCCACCGTGGAAGAAGATCATTCCGTGCAGTTCGTCGCCCTTCACAACGGCCCAGCCGCGTCCCTGCGCCGGGTCCATCTCGGCGTTGCCGTCCCAGGTCCACTCAACGGCTGGCTCGCCGTCTCGTGTCGTCAGGCGGCAGTCCATTTCTCCCTGGACGTAGCCGAAGTGAAACTCGCCGGTTCCATTCTCGTCGAACTCGAAGAAGCCTTCTTCTTCCTCGTCAATGTAGTCGTCTTCCCAGGCGCTCATCGAGACGATGCGCCAGCGGCCCGTGAACGGCGACTGCGGCTTCTTCTTGGCCATTGGCATTCTCCACGGTGCACCGCCCTGCGGACGCCGTAACGCCTCGGCGCATCACGGGGATGCCTGGCGTTCACGGCTCCCATCCTCGGTCCTTGAATGCCCGGTGCGGGTCACGACCGGCCTTTTGCTCTTTCTTCCACAGCTTGAAGAATTTGCTCTTCTCCCACCGCCGCTTGTGTTCCGCTGCCCATTTGCTCGCCACGTCCTCGTAGTCACCGGCCTCGATCATCTCACGGGCGACTTCGGCACCGAGGATCATGTAATGGCACTGGCCACACGTCTCGCCGTCGTGGTCAACGAGTTCGTCGCTGCGGGCTATGCGCTCCAGAAAGTCCTGGTCGCTGATCCCGCCTTGCCCGGCAAGGACTTTGGCCGCTTCCAGAGCATTGTCAGCGGCCTCCATGTAATCTTCGGGTGTCCGTTCTTCGAGTGGCTTTCTCTTATTGCGCATGACCTGTGCTCCCAGCGCCGTCTATGGGAAAGAATGCCGCCTTCCTTCACGACTTCGACGACACTTCCAACCTCGTAATGTCACCCTCGGCGTAAAGCCACTGAAGACTTCCAGGCAGCGAGCCTGGTACTTCTTGCCGCCCGGAGCTTTCCGCCCATGTCACTTCGGGTCGAGTACACGACCGCAGAACAGCACGGTGTTGGTCTTCCTGTCCCTGATGAAGAACAGAAATGGATGGTCCGCCTTGAAGACCTTGGGTTGCGTGGGCAACATGGCGGCACAGCGCGACATCAAAACAGCAGTGGCATCTGCGGCTTCCGTGCCTTCCTCATTGACCTCGACGAACGCCTTGTGAATTACGGCAGAGATCCCGCCCCTACTGTCCGAGTTTCCACACAACCCCGTTTCGAGCATTGCGAAGCAGCCGCATCACGTCCACCAGGCCCTCCCGGTCCAGTTTCTTGGCGGTGGTCAAGCAGTCGTCGATGCGCTCCTCCAGTGCTTCAAGCCCCTTGGGAGCGATCCTGGCTGGTTTTGGTGGCATGCTGACGGCCTGGACTGGACCGTTTTGCTCGACCTTCTTTGGCCTTCCCAGCTTCTTGCGGCCCTTCTTGCGGAGGACACTTTTCACGTTCGACATGTGCTTTTGGATGTTCGGTGGGACTACCTTATGGCCAGGGTGGTCGGCCAGCCACCGGCTCAGCAACTCGTCGTTGCTCCTGGTAACGAGGAGCTTCGGGTTCTCGTTGAATACCCGTCTGAAGTACCCACCCGTTGTTTCGCCATTTGCCTCAGCCGGCACACGCGCTGGCGTCGCCGTCGTCATCGTGACCTTCTTGGGCCTTCCCCGTTTTGCCATGACTTTTCCCTCGGTAAAGCGGTGGTGGTGTGCATCTTGTTTGCAATTCTATGAATCGGTGTGGCCTTCAGTCCCACGTTTCTTCCGCTTTTTGCTCTTCTTCGCCATGAACTCGGAATCGTCGCCATCGTTGAACCCGATCATGCCGTGGAGTTCGCCGCCCTTCATCACGGCCCAGCCGGCCCCCGCTTCTGGGTCCATCTCGGCGCTGCCGTCCCAGGTCGTCCCAGGTCCACTCGACCGCCGGCACACTATCGCGTGTGATCGATCAGATCACTCAAGCGTGCGACGAAGTATTGAATAGCTTGCGATAGCCGTCGTGCCCCGGCAAATCCGGCGAACCTGGATACCCGAAACGGCTCAACGCGGCAACGCCGACCGGCTAGAATGGCCCCATGCCAAAACGCTCCCGCCACTTCCTGTTCCTCTCCCTTGTCTCCGTCGTGGTCGCGCTGGCGGTCGGGTTGTGGCTGCTGTGGCCGCGCACCGCGATTACGCGGGAGAACGCGGCGAAGATAAAGGTTGGCATGACACTGGCCGAAGTGGAGAGCATTCTCGGCGGACCAGACCGGGACGAAGGCACCGGAACATTTATCTATACTGATGAGTCGCGAGAGTGGGACGGCGCTCGGGGCAACGGCGTCATCACCGCCACAACCAATGTGCGCAAGGACGGAAGTGAATACCAAGGACGGCGGATGTGGAAATCGGACACCGTGATGATCTTGATCGATTTCAACGAAGAAATACTGGTAAGTAACACTGAGAGTATCGGCCTGGCGCCTGTCGCCGAATCGCCCCTCGATATGCTCCGCCGCTGGCTGCACCTCTAAACACCTTGCCTTCGGGGACTTTAGCATGACCCGCCGCCGTCTCCTGCTGTTCGCCGTGGTCGCCGTCGCGCTGGCACTGGCGGGCGGGGTCTGGCTGCTCTGGCCGCGCACAGCGCTTATGCGCGAGAACGCGGCGAAGATTCGCGCGGGCATGACGCTGGCCGAAGTCGAGGTGATTCTCGACGGGCCGGCGCGGGACGAAACCCATGGCGCAGGCTATTTCCGCATTCCGCCTCTCTGCGACCTTGGCGTCGAACGGCGTGAATGGATCGGCCCGGACTGTAGCATCAGGGTCATTTTCCTTGATAATCAGGTGTTTCATGTAACGGAAGAGGAAACGTACTACTCCGAAGAAACCGCGCTGCAGCGCATTCGCCGCTGGCTGCGCCTGTAGCGCCCGGCCAGCGACGGGATTTACGTATCAGGCGGCCGATTTACGGGCTTTGCTACGCATTCGCCCTATGAGACGAATTCGCCACCCTCTGATACAAATTCGCTGGGAAGCCGGGTTTGCGCGCGTTTCCCGTAAGCTGCGCCGCAGTGGTACAATCGCCGCCCGTCGTATCATCGGGGCACCGCCATGAATAGCGCAATCCGGCCGACGCTACAGGCGCAACCAGCGGCGGATGATCGTCAAGGGACCGTCCGCCTTTTGGCCATCAGATATCCTGAACTCGATTCTGCCAGACGGTGGGGCTGAGTGCCACGGTCATTGGAGGCCGGCCGGCCGGCCGCCCATGCCGCTTTTCGCTTGGTTCCGCCGGCCGATCGCGTGTCGGCATGACCCGCCACTCCCGGTTCCTGTAGCTCGCGTTCTTCAGCGCTGTGCTGGAGCTACGCGGAGGAAACTGACATTGTGGAAGCGCGATGCGTTACCCGGCATCAACCCCAATCCTTATGCCGCATGCGTTCGGCCCGATCATTTTCAAACCAAAATGCTCCGTCCGGCCGCGTCTCGTCCATATCCGGCGGTACCTTCACCATATCGATGCCCATAAGTGCCGCGCAGAACACGATGGCGCAGGGAAGGATTATCCACATCCCGAAGAGCACCAACGCGCCTGGTCCTGCCGCCAGCGCCAGGAAGAACACTGGTAAGGTATAGGCAATGATGTATGGAACGGTGGCCTGCAGAACCCCCCACATTTTGCCTGTCGTGATTTCCCGGAAAGATTGAGCCGTCAGCAGCAAGTCATCCCAGGTATTTCGTCGTTTTTCCTCAGCCACGCTGGTCCCACAACGCACGCCAACCAATAGATTGGCCAATAGGATGAAAACCAGCCCCATGAGCGCCACGGAGCCCCCGATGTCATTCCTTTTCATCTGCAGAATCTCGAACGCCTGAACCACGTCGAACTTCGAGAGTGCCATGATCAACCCAGGGGCGCTGATACCGCCGATCATGCCCGCGATAGCGGCTGAAAACGTGAAAACAGCAAGCACAGCGAGCCACCGGGGCACAATTCGCAGGATAGGCATCGGCGCCAGACCGATGACGTAACACTCACGCCAGCGAATGGGATCGTTCCCCACGGCAGGGCGGAATGCCCAGAGTCGGCGCGGCGGCCTCCTGTCGCGCTGTTCAACGCAAACCTTCCGCAGACGACCCCAACCCAGGCGCAAGCAGATGGCCCCCAGAAAAGCCCAAACGGCCAGGTGAGCCGAGAACCTCAACCATGATCCCTCGGTGAACAGTTTGCGCAGGTTCTCGACGGGGTCGAACCAAAACATCCCCGGCAGTGAGGCGGTGAGCCCACGGATGATCACGTAGGCCAGACCCAGGAAAAGGTACGAAGCAACAATGGCGTCCGTCGCTCTTCGAATCCAAATCCCAAAAAGGAGGCAGGCAGCGCCCAGCGCGATGGCAGCAATCGCTTCCTGGATCAGCGCCAGTATAAGTGGCGTCAGTGCTCGGCCGGCGAGAGTAGCTATGAACACCAGCGCCGGCAGCGTGGTGAGAACGAGCGGCAAGATCAGGATCAGCCGGCCGAGCAACTTTCCCAGGAGAATCTGCCGGGAAGTCATCTGGGTCCCAAACAAGGCGAACAGGGTGCCGCGCTCCTTCTCCTGCCCAAGCGAACTCGCTGCAAAGGCGGGGATGATGGCGATGACCAGCACGAGCTGGAATTGCAGCAAGAGTTCCAGGTAGTAGTCGAGAAACTCGGTTTGCTGGGCATGCATCGTGCGGTAAAGTTCCAGGCGAGAGCGCGGCTCGATTGGCAGAACCCGAGCGGCGGAAAGTACGGCCCCGAACAATACCACAGCCTGAACCACGAGCCAGGCGCAATAACCGATCGGGAGGCCCCTCCACAGCTTCCGCCGAGTCGCCTGCTTCATTTCCCACGCCAGGACGGGGCCTCCAAGGCCTTCGGTCAACCGGGACATGTCGGTACCTCAATCCCTTTACAAAAGGAAGCGGCACGAGGAGCCCGGGTGAATACTAACCGGCGGCGTACTAGCAGTCAACATTCCCGGATGTGATCGGGGAATGAACGGGAATGAACCCGGTGGCGAGCAGGCCGAACAAAAGCAGATGACGGCGGGTCATGGTCGCGGTCCTCACTCAACCAGGATCCCGTGAATCACGTCGCCGTGCACATCGGTGAGACGGCGTTCGATGCCGTTGTGATAGTAGCTCAGGCGCTCGTGATTGAGCCCCAGCAGATGCAGCACCGTCGCGTGCAGATCGTAGATCGTGCAGACGTCCTGCGCCGCGCGGTAACCGAATTCGTCGGTCGCGCCGTGGCTGAAGCCATGCTTGACGCCGGCGCCGGCCAGCCACACCGTGAAGCCGTTGGGATTGTGGTCGCGGCCCTGGGCGCCGCGCTGGAACGTCGGCATCCGTCCGAACTCGGTCACCCAGACCACCAGCGTGTCTTCGAGCAAACCGAGATGTTTGAGGTCGCGCAGCAGGGCGGCGCACGGCTGATCGAGGATGGGGCCGTGGCGGTTGTAGTCCGCGACGATGGTGCGATGGCCGTCCCAGTTGCCGACGCCTTCGCCCATGGCGTAGGAGCCATTGAAGAGCTGCACGAAGCGAACGTCGCGTTCGAGCAGCCGGCGGGCCAGGATGCAGTTGCGGGCGAAGCCGGCCTTGGTTACATTGCGGTCGTTGGCGCCGTAACGCTCCAGGGCCGTCGCCGATTCGCTGGACAGGTCGGCAACCGCGGACGCTTCCAACTGCATCCGAGCGGCGAGTTCGTAGCTGGCGATGCGGGCGCTCAGTTCGGTGTCGCCGGGATGACGGGACAGGTGCTGTTCGTTGAGCAGGCGCAGGAAGTCGTCGCCGGCGCGGTCGGCCTGGCGGGTGACCGACGCCGGCCGGGCCAGGTGCGGGATCGGCCGCTCGGCGCTGAACGCGGTGCCCTGGAACACCGCCGGCAGGAACGCGCTGCCCCAGTTGTTCGGCCCCACCTGCGGCACGCCGCGCGGGTCGGGAATCGCGACGAACGCCGGCAGGTTCGCGCACTGCGCTGCCCAGGGCATAGCTTACCCACGCCCCGACGCTGGGAAAACCATCGAGCGTGAAGCCGGTGCTCATCTGGTTCTCGCCCGGCCCGTGCGTGTTGCTGCGGGCCGTCATCGAGTGGATGAAGCACATCTCGTCGGCCAATTCGGCGAGGTTCGGCAAGAGGTCGGACACCATCTTGCCGCTTTGGCCACGTGGCCGAAACCGCCAGCGCGGCGCCGCCAGGTTGCCCTGCTCGCCCTGAAACGTGACGAGCCCCTCGCGCCCGGGCATCGGCTGTCCATCGCGGCGCACTAGCTCCGGTTTGTAATCGACCGTATCGACGTGACTAACCGCCCCCGAGCAGAAGATCATGAGCACGCGGTTGGCCCTGGCCTGGAAGTGCGGCGGTCGCGGGGCCAGCGGCGCCTCGGGCCGGATCGTCGGCCGGATCGGGCCGTCGCCGCCAGCGAGCAGCGCGTCCTGCTGCAGGAGCGCGGCGAGCGCGAGCCCGCCGATGCCGGTGGCGGCGTCGGTGAGGAAGCAACGCCGGTCGAGCAGGCGGTGGCCGGCGAGGGATGGAGTAGGGTTCGGCATTTGGGACTCTCACCTCTCATGCCTGCTCAAACGCAACCACGCGGTAAATCATGGCGCCTCCACCAGCGCATCCGACCAAACAACCTGGCCGGCCGCCGGCAAAGTGATGCCAGTGGGAAGCTGGCGGCCCTCGTCCGCGTATAGTTCGACGACGGCCGCCAACGCATCCTGAGCGCTGGCGTAGGCTTCGGCCAGCGTGTCTCCTTCGGTAACCAGTTCCGGCAAGGCCGGGGAGGTGACGGTGAATCCGCCCTCGGGCTGCGGGGAAAATAGCAACGGAACGCGATAGAGCATGTTACTGGCCTCCAGGTACACAGGAAATCAGGGCCCGGCATCGCTCGTGACATTCCAAAAGCGCTCTAGCTTCCAGAACGGCTCATCGGGACGAACAGCTTTGCGGAGCTGGTTGATCACGGCACATACAGAAACTCATTCGCATTGAACAGCGCCCGGCAGAACACCATCGCTCCGTGCTCACGGATCAGCCGTGCCGCCGCGGTCGCTTCCCTAGGCAACGGGTCGCGGCCGAAGGCGAGCCTGAAGCCGAGCCGGGCCTGTGCCTCGGGTTCGTCCCCGGCTTGCTTCTTGAGTCGCTCGGCGAAGAAGCCGGCCTGCTGCAGGATGAACGGGCTATTGAGCAGGTTGAGCGCTTGCAGCGGCGTCGTGGACCGGTTGCGCTTTGGGGCAATCTGCCCGCCGTCGGGACAGTCGAAGGCGCCGAAGGTGTCGTCGAGCTGCATGCGCGGCTTGCTGGCATAGATCATCCGCCGCCATTCGTTGGGGCCGAATTCCTTCCGGGGCGTGTAGACCTTGACGTAGTTGCTGTTCGGTTCGAACAGGTCGAAGCCGGGGCCGCCCATGCGCAGGTTGAGCTTGCCGCTGACTTGGAGGATCGCGTCGTGCAGCGGTTCCGCTTCCAGTCGCCGCGGCGGGAAACGCCACAGGAGCCGGCTGCCCGCGTCGGCGGCCATGCCCTGAAGATTGGCGGCGCTTGACTGCCGGTAGGCGGCGGAAGTCACGATCAGCCGATGGATGTGCTTGAGGCTCCAGCCGTGCTCGATCAGCTCAAGCGCCAGCCAGTCAAGCAACTCGGGGTGAGTGGGCCGGCCGCCGTTGAGGCCGAAGTCGCTCGGCGTGTCGACGATGCCCTGGCCGAAGTGGTAATGCCAGAGGCGGTTGACGATGACGCGGGCCGTCAGCGGGTGGCTCGGATCGGTGATCCATTTCGCCAGGGCGAGCCGCCGTTCTTGTTCCGCGGTGCCTTCGGCAAGCTGCAAGGGCGGGCCCAGCGCCGACAGCCCGGCGGGAGCGATCCGTTCGCGTTTGTCCATGGGATCGCCGCGGTGCAGGCGGAAGGTCGCCTCGGGAGCGCTGAATCGGCCGACGTAGGCCATGGCCGGCTGCACCGCGTCCCGCAGCTTCTGCACGATCTCGGCACGGCGGGCTTGGAGCCTTGCCAGCGACGCATCGGCGAGCTTGGTGCCCGGCACGGCCCGGTCGGCGGACGAGGCTACCACCTGCCATGCGTCTGGTGTCATCGCCACCTCGACGCGATAGCGCACCGCCAGCCGATCCGTGTACTTCCCCTCGCGGTCCCGGCCCCAAACCACGCGGTCGATCGTCGCCGCGTCGGGCAATTCCAGCTGGACCCAGCCCGTGCCCGCCGTGTTGGAAATCCAGCTTCGGCCATTGCCGTACTTACCGTCGTTGACGTGTTCCAGCTTATGGATGGCGGCCCCGGCGAAATCCCCCGAGGAAGTCGCCCGCGCGCCTGCCGAGGCCAGGCCGACGTTGGACGGCGCGGCCCCAGCCGTGTAGACCTCCAGTTCGTCGATACATGGCTCCGCGCTATTCGTCGCCAGCACCACAAAACGGACGAGCTTCGCTTTCACCGGCGCGAACCGCTCGACGTTTTGCAGTGGATTGACCGGTGGCCGGCGATTGGCGGGACCGCTGGGCTGGGCGATCGGCTCAGCTTCGGCGATCGCTTGCTCGACCTGGGCAAGCTCTTTCGCCAGCGCCTCGGCGTGGGCCTTGCGACTGGGCCCGCTCGAACCGTCGGCTACCGGCCGCTCGCCGTGCTGGACGCCCGCAAACACTGCGCTCAGGCCGTAGTAGTCGACCTGCGAGATCGGGTCGAACTTGTGATTATGGCAGCGAGCGCAGCCAACGGTCAGGCCAAGGAAGGCACTCCCCGTCGTGCTGACGATGTCGTGCAATTCGTCGGCACGCTGCTGGAGCGTGAGGGCGATGTCGGGGCTCTTGACGCGGTCGGTCGTGCCGCCCACGAGAAAGCCGGTCGCCTCATCCGCGCCGAGCGCGTCACCGGCCAGCTGTTCCATGAGAAACCGGCTGTACGGCTTGTCGGCGTTGAAGGCCCGGATCACGTAATCGCGATAAGGCCAGGCATTGGGCCGGGCCAGGTTGGTCTCGAAGCCGTCCGATTCGGCGAAGCGTACCACGTCCAGCCAGTGTCGCGCCCAGCGCTCGCCGAAATGCGGCGAGGCGAGCCCCCGATCCACCAGCGTCTCGTAGGCGGTGCCGCTGGCGTCGTCCAGGAACGCCTCGATTTCCTCCGGCGTCGGCGGCAACCCGAGCAGATCGAACTTCAGCCGGCGCAGCAACGTCCGCCGGTCCGCCTCCGGCGCGGCAGCTAGCTTGTCCTTTTCGAGTCGGGCGACAATGAACCGATCGATGGGATTGCGCACCCAGCCGTCGCCGGATACCGTCGGCAGCGCCGGTCTCCGCAGCGGTTGAAACGCCCAGTGCGTCTTCTTCGGGTCGGCCCCGGCCGGCGGTTTCGCGACATCCTGGCCGCGGCCAGCGGACCATGCGGCGCACGCCAATACCGCGAGCAATCCGATGCTCCACCGCACCCGCAGCAGACGCGTACACCAACGCATGCCGTCGCCCCCGATTCGCGGCAAGAGAATTCGCAAGACCTCCTTCAAGTGTACCGCGACCGCAGGGCGCGGCCAATGAAATGCCCCCGGACATTGCGCCGTCAGCTGCCCCGGCTCACCCGGCTGACGGTCACGCAGATTCCTTGGCGTCGGCGGTGGGCACGACGCAACCGACGATCGCGCCCGCCGCAACACCGGCACGGTTGCCAGGAACAGCCAGTAGCGTAGGGGAATCGCTGTGCCACAGCGCGTTGTCGGTGCCGCGCGCGAACACGTCGAGCCGGTTCTTGGCCCAGCTCACGGCGACCGGCGCTTCCTTGATCTTGCCGTCGAGCGACTTCCAATCCGCCAGCGCGTCAGACACGGTCGCCAGCATGAGGGTGCAAACTGCCGTCGTCACTGGGATTAGCCGCGGTCGCACATTCACGAGTTTTCTGCCGCCGCCGGCGCTACCAGCCACCGCCGCGTTGCGATGCCGCCCGAGCAGCGCGGGCGCGCTAGGTTTCATCCAATCCATCGGAACGGCGCGACGCAATGGACACAAAGTGCACAAGATTTTTTTCCGAGGGCTGGGTCAGCCGGAGCTTATGCGAAAAATGATTTTGGGGTAGCGCAGGACAGTGTTTGCAGAGTTCGATTGCCAGGGGGGTTGGCACGCACCTCTCTAAGCGCAAGCGGTTGCTTTCCAACATCTTGCAATGCGGCGCCGAGTTGGATTGCGGCATGGTTCAAACCTGGGTGGCACGCCCTGAGTCTGGGAAGGGCGTGGGGGGGCGCCCCCCACGCCCTTCGCAGACTCAGGGCGTGCCACCCAAAAACGGGCCTTATTGAACCATGCCGCGAACCAACTCGGTGGTGCGTCACAAGCAAGGCCCGAACACCCGGTTGCGGCGACCGACTACGTTGCCAACCCCCGTGGCAATCGAGCCAGGCCCCGGACCTCCTCGAACGTCCGTCCGCCGCAGATGCTGCGAGTCAGGCCCTTGAGCCTGGCGCCTGACTTGCTAGCGGCCGGCCGCGTCATCATGACGACGAGCTTCTTCCAGTTTTTTGTTCCATTGCGGCTTCGCCCGCGGTAGACTCATCCCATTACCGTGGCGCACGACTTCCGAGATGCGGCGGCCCGTTGCGTGCGGCGGCGCAACTCGGATCTACTCCGCGCAGGAAGGCGCTCTCTCATGTCGAACCCGCTCGCCGATCGCAATCTTCTCTTCGGCATCCTGGGCGTGCAGCGCAACATCATCGGCCGTGTAGCGCTGGTCGTCGCGCTGCAGGCGTGGGTGGCGGCGAAAAGCAAGGGCATGGCGCAAATCCTGCGCGAACACAACGCGATCACCGAGAACCAGCACGCCATCCTGGAGGAGTGCGTTGACGTGTACATGGCCAGGCACGGCAACGATGCCGGCAAGTGCCTGGCCGCAATCTGCCTGGTCGGTCCGGTTCGGGACGATCTGCAAGCGATCGACGATCCCGAGCTTCAGGCGGGACTGGCCCACGTCTCCACGACGCCGCTCCCGGAACCGGCGCCCGAGCCGTTCGCGGTTAGCCCGACGCGCAAGCAAGCGCACCCGCGCTTGCGCGTCGGGCTAACGAGCCGTTCGTCGAGCTGGAGGAAGCGCCGAAGCCGGACGCGCCAATGCCGCCGAAGATCCAGGAGACTTCGCCGTCCACGCGGCAACCGGCCGTGAAGTCCGGCGTGCCGGGCTGCGTCTGGCTCGCGGCCGGCCTGGCCATGGTGCTGCTGATTGCCGTTGCGCGCTCGGCGGCGGTCTCGTCGCCGTCCTGTGGCTGAGCAACGGGCGTCTCGACAACAACAGGCAAGACCAGCCAATCGGCAAAGGCGAACCGATCGTCCAGTTGCAGCCCAACAACGAGCAGAAGAAGCCGGATGCGCAAGAGCCGCCGCGGATCCACGAACCACCGGAATCGACCAAGGAGGTAGGGAAGGGCCCGCCCGAGCCTGCGGCCGTCAAACCGCCCCCGCCGCAGGACGCCAAAGGCAAGCCTGACGCGCCCATGCCGGTTGTGCCGGCGCGCCGGAGGGCTTCGAGCCGCTGTTCAACGGCAAGGACCTGAGCGGATGGAAGCAGCACGCCCTTTTTGGCGGCGTTTGGCGCGTCGACAACGGCATCCTCACCGGCGTCGCCGGCGAGCGCAACTACGGGCGGCTCGAAACCGAGAAGCCCCAACCCAGGGATTTTCACTTGTGGGTCGAGGCGCGGGTCATCGGCAAGGCGCTCGGTCACGTCACGTTCCGCTCTCCGCAAGGTTCCCGAGTCGGCTACGACGTGTCGATGAGTGGGTTCACCGCGGGCGACGTACGCGTCGGCGGCCTCATTGTGCAAGGCCCCGCCAGCCGGACCTTTCCGTGGGTGCCCCCGCCCCCCATGGCACGCGGTCAGTGGTTCGTGCTCGAAGTGATCGCCGAGGGAAGCCGCATCGTCCTGAAGGTGGACGGCAAAACCACGACCGACGTTGTCGATCTGACGCTTGGGTCGGCCGGCCATCTGGCTCTTGGCCAGCACACCCGGGAGCCGGTCGAGTTTCGACGGATCGACATCAAGGAGCTGAAGTCCGCCGCGCTCCGCCCCATGGCACCGATCGCCGTGACAGCCGGGTTCACGCCGCTCTTCAACGGCAAGGATCTTACGGGCTGGAAACCGCACAAGATCGTGCCGGGCAATTGGCGCGTGGAGAACGGCGTCCTCGTCGGGAACGCTCCGGGCAAACTCGGCGGCCGATTGTACACCGACCGCCCCCAGTCGACCGACTTTCATCTGCGCGTCGAGACCCGGATCAGCGACAAGGGCTCCGGCGCCGTCCTGTGCCGATGCCAGGACGAAACCATCGTCGGCTATGAAGCGGCGATCAACAGCACGTCGCCCTTCAGGTACAAGACCGGCAGCCTGGCGGCGCAATTTCCCGACCGGCTCGTCACGCTGATGCGCCTCGACGAAATGCTGGCGCCGCCGGATACCTGGGTCACGCTCGAGATCATCGCCCAGGGCCGACGGCTTATCGTCAAGGTAGACGGCAAGACGACCGTGGAAGTCGTCGAGCACAATCACGCCCCCGCTCCCGGTCACATCGTCCTCGTGCAAAATGGCCTGTCAACCATCGAGTTCCGCAAGGTGGAAATCAAGCAACTCGACGCCGTTGCAATGGCAGCGCCTGCACCGGCGCCGTTTCCCGCGGCCGACGGGTTCGTGCCGCTCTTCAACGGCAAGGACCTGACCGGCTGGAAATCGGCCGAGGGGCAACCGCGCGACTGGAAAGTGCAGGGCGGCATCCTCACCGGCGTCGGCGGCCATCTCAACATGCTCTATACGCCCCGTGACGATTACACCGACTTCCACCTCCGCGCCGAGGCGCGCATCAATGACGACGGCTTCAGCTCGATTGCGTTTCGCTATCGTTACGGCCCCGTTGACCTCGACAAGCAGCGCATCGCCGGCTATGGGGTGCGCCTGAACGGCCGCGTCAATGACGTCAGCAAGACCGGCAGCCTGATGGCGTACGAGCAAGTCGGCATGCGCCATCTGGTGGTCAAGGAGCCGCTGGCCCAGCCGGGGCAGTGGTTCAACCTCGAAATCATCGCCAGGGGCAATCTCATCACGACGAAGGTGAACGGGGAAACGGCGATCCACTACCTCAACCCCAAGACCGACCTCACGAGTGGACGGATCGTCCTGGAAGCCAACACCACCAATCGCAAGACGGTCGTGGAATATCGCAAGATCGAGATCAAGGAACTCAGGCCGGTCGCCGCGGCGCCACCGCTTTCGGCTGTCGACAAAGCAGCATGGGTTGCGCTGTTCAACGGCAAAGATCTGGACGGTTGGCGTTTGGAGGGCAACAGGTTCTTTCGCGTGGCCGGTCTGAAGGGCATGCTGGTCGGCTCGGGGCCGGATTCGGCGATCGTCACGAATCGCAAGGATTTCAACGAGTTCAATCTGCGCGTCGAGCTGTCCTGTGCCAGCAACACCGAGGCGTACTTCGCCCTCCGACAGAACACCGACCCGAAAGGCAAATGGGTCGGTTTGACCTCGCGGATCGAAGGCGATCAAACCACCATTCGGGCGGGATTCGCCGGAATCGACGCGTCGGAGCGTGAATCGGGCAACCAGCAGCTCCAGGTCATGGCAGGAGTGCCATTCACCCTGGAATTCCAGGTGAAAAAGGACGGCATGCGCATCGTCGGCAACGACAAGGTGACCGGCGGCATCAACTTTGCGCCTGATCGCTTTGCGCCCGGCGCCATAGGACTGTTCGTCGCCAAGGGCGGCGTCAGCATCCGCCAGCTCGAAATCAAGGAAGCAGCGATGGCTGCGCCCCCCGTGGCGGTCGTGCCAGCACCACCACCACCCATGGCCAAGGAAGGTTTCGTATCGCTTTTCAACGCCAAGGATTTGACCGGCTGGCAGGCACACCCGAAACGGCCGGGAGACTGGCGAGTGGACAACGGCATCCTCATCGGGTCCGCGGCCAACGGCGGCTCGCTCTATTCCACGCGCGGCGACTACCAGGACTTTCACTTTGCGCCGAAGCACGCATCAACGACAAGGGCTTCGGCCGCGTCTTTGTGCGTGCGGCCTACGATCCCGCGAAGATCCCGTTCAAGGTCCTCGGCTACGAAGCGATGATCAACCAGCGGCCCGTGGGCGACAAGATCGGTACCCTCCGGGCGACCAGCGTCACGGGCACGGCAGTGACGCAGGCGGCCGAGTCACAAACCCGCGCCGGCGAGTGGTTCGTGCTGGAGGTCGTCGCCAAGGGGGATCGCGTCACGGTTTCGGTCAACGGCAAGCCGGTGGCGGACTTCGTGGACGACAAGGGCGACTTCGCACGGAAGGGGCACCTTGTCCTGCACCAGGACGCCAATGCCGCGATCGAGTTCCGCAAGGTCGAGGTGCGCGAGCTGTCGGATGCCAAGTGAGGCGTGCCAAACCGAGCGTTGTGCAATAGGATAATTGCCCGGGATAGCGTCGCCGAGGCCGGCCGCTTCGCATCGCCGCTTGATTTGCATCGGTGGTCCCGCCCTTACTCAGCCGCAGCACGAAGTTGGCGTGTAACCATGATTCAATTGACTCAAGAACAAAGCCAGGCGCTCCGTAATGGCGAGCCGGTGCGATTGCCGCTACCCGAACTCGGCAAAGAGGTGGTGCTTCTTTGCGGCGAGGACTTTGCCAGAATCCAGATGCTTCTGGAGGATGACCGAGAAAAAGCTGCCTGGGCCGCTCTGGGGCGCAAAGCGGCCGACCGATGGGCGCAGGAGAATACCTATTGATAACTCCTGGCGAAATCTACTGGGCGGACCTCGCCCCAGGCCGGCGGCCGCTCGTCGTTGTTTCACGGGAGGACTTGAACCGTGGCAATTACGTCGTGGCCGTGTTATGTACCACGGTCAATCTTGCCGTTCGTTCCACTCTTCCCAATTGCGTTCCTTTTCGGGCGGGCGAATTTGGACTTCTTCAAGATTGCGTTGCCCAATGTGAAGCAATTACCTTCATAGAGCAACAAGATCTCGACCTTCAAGCGGGGGTTATCGGGACTTTGGACGACGGGCGAATGCGCGAGATCATTCACGCACTTGGGCACGTCTTCGACTCGGATTGCGAGCCAAATTAATCTTGGCGGGCCACCCTTGGTGGTCCCGCCCTTGCGCCCCATTGGCGGCACCGGCACGGTCGGTTCGCACGTAGTCCAGCAACTCGTGGTGCGCGGGGCGACCGCTTCACGTGCGTCACTTCCGCTCGTTCAGCGGTTGTCCCGAGCGCAGATATGCGAACAGGTCGCGCACCTCCTGATCGCTCAGGTTCTGCAACAATCCCTCGGGCATCAGCGACACGCCGGAGACGCGCATGTCGTCGATCTCGTCGCGCGGCAGGACGACGCGCTGGCCGTCGGCCGTCCGCAGCACGACGACGCTGCTGTCCTTCTCGACCACGATGCCGGTCAGCGTCCGGCCGTCGGCGGTCACGACGATCTGGTTTTCGTATCCCTCACGAATCTCGGCGCTGGGGTTGATGATGTGCAGCAGCAAATGGGCTGAGTCGTCGCGCTTGAACGGCGTCAGGTCCGGGCCGACGGTGCCGCCGGTCGCGTGCAGGATGTGACACGTGGCGCAGTGCGCGGTGAAGAGCTTCTTGCCGACATAGGGGCTGCCGGTGCCGCCGTCGACCACGCCGAGGAGCCGGTTGATCTGGGCCTGCATCTCGGCGGTCGTGGCCCCCTTCACGTCGCCCCAATGCTTCTTGACCAGGGCGGCAATCCTGTCGTCCTTGTGCAAGAGAAGCTTCTGCAGCGTCGCGGTCGGTAGCGACTTCGCCTCCACCTGGCCGGCGTCCACGGCCGCGACGAGCTGGCCGCTCCAGGTGCGCCGCGACGTGAGCAGCGTCTCCGCGGTCTCGCGCAGCTCGCCCTGCATCTTCGGCAACAGGCGGACCACCTCGATCCCGATCGCGTCGTCCTTGTACGCCGATAGCGCGCCGAGCGCCGCCCGGCGCACCGCGTCGGGCTCCGCGGGGGCCAGCAAAGCGAGCAACGTGTTGACGTACGCAGGCCGGTGCGTTTCGCCGAGAATCTCGATCAGCTCGACGCGCTCCGCCAGCGCGGCCTTGCCGTTGGCGACGAGCACGAGCGCCTTGGCGACCACTTCGTCGCGTCCCTGGCGCACGCCGAACGCGACCGAGCCGCCGCCGAGCTTGGCCACTTCCTCGACCAGTTCCTTCGGCAAGCCTACCGCGGACCGACCCTTGTACGCTTCCTCGAATCCCTTGAGCAGCATCAGCCCATGCTTACGATCCGGCGCGAGACGAAACAATTCGACGCAGGTGCGCAGGTCCTTCTGCGAGCCGGCGAGAGCGAAGCGCTTCATCAGCCGTGCCAGGATCGTGTCTTCGACCAGCCGGGCGTGCCAGAGCGGCGAGTCGTGGAACATGTCCAGCACGGCGGCGCGATCTTTTTCGCAGTGCGCCTCGATCGCCCACCACAGGAGCAGCGCAACGTGGATATCGCCCGCGTCCTCATCGTGCTGCAAGAGGGCGTGCACGATCGGCATGCATTCGGTCGTCGGCAGGCGGCGAGCGCTGGCGGCCCACTGACTGCGGACGTGTACCGACGTCTCAGTACGCGCCAGCTCCGCCGTCTTCGCCGCGACCTCGGCACCGAGCCGGTGATCGTCGGCAAGCAAGCGCACCGTCCACGCACGCACCGCCGGCTCGGCATGTCCTAGCAGTTGCACCGCCAGCGTGGCATCGAACCCGCCGCTGACGTTCAGCGCCCACAGCGCTTCGAGCGCTGTCTGGCCGCGCTCTGCCTGCAGCAGCTTGCGCAGCGGCGCGAGCACTGCAGCGTCCTTGCGATCGCCGAGCAGACGATTCGCCATCTGCCGGATCCAGCGGTTGTCGTCGCGCAGCAATTCAACCAGCTCGGCGGTCGTTTTCTTGCCGAGGTCGATCGGCCGGTAGGCCTTGGCGTCCCGGTCGCGGAGGCGGTAGACACGGCCGGTGTCGCGGTCGATGACGCCGTCGTTGTGGCCGAGGTGCGCGATCTTCGCTTCGTAGAAGTCGGCGACAAACAGCGAGCCGTCCGGTGCGGGCTTGATGTCCACCGGTCTGAACCACGTGTCGCTGCTGGTGACGACCGGCTCCAGATCGCGCGTCTCGAATGATGAGCGATCGGCCTTGACCTCGCTCATCATCACGCGGCCTTGCAACGGCTCGACGGCGAACAGCCGGCCACGGTATTTCGCCGGCAAGCCCGGCGCCTCGTTAATGACGAAGGTATGGCTGAAGCGCTGCGCCTTGTTGTGCTTCATGGCCTCGAAGAAGCCGAAGCTGTAGGGGTTGGCGAGTACGCCATGTTTCTCGAAGCCCTTGCGGTACGCGCCGCCCTGCACGTAGTAGAAGCCGCGCGTGTCGCCGCCGTTGTGGCCGGAGTAGACGCGGCCCTGGCTGTCGATCTCGACGCCGAACGCGTTGCCGCCGCCCTCGGCGAAGATCTCGAAACGCTTCTTTTCCGGATGGTAACGCCAGATGTGCTGGCCGACCATGTGCGCGATCGGCGTCTTGTCGCCCGGCCGCGTGACATTGGCGCTGACCGTGCTGCCGTGGGCGCCGTACAGCCAGCCGTCGGGCCCCCAGTGCAAGCTGTTGGCGCAGGAGTGCGTATCCTCCAGCCCGAAGCCTTGCAGGTGGACGACGGGATCGGCGGTCGGTCGGTCGCCGTCGGCGTTGGTCGGATAGAAAAGCAAGTACGGAGGATTGAGCACCCAGACGCCGCCGCGGCCGCGCACAGCTGCCGTGACGATGTTCAGGCCGTCAAGAAAAACGGTGTGCTTGTCGAAAACGCCGTCGCCATCGGTATCTTCGTGAATGGTGATGCGATCCTTACCGGGGAAATGGTGCGGCGGCGGCGGCGGCACCTTGTCATAGACCACGCGCCAGAAGATATCGCGGCTCAGCACTTTCAGGCCCGCGGGGTGGGGATACTGAATGTACTGCACGACCCAGAGCCGGCCGCGCTCGTCGAAGCTCATCGAAATTGGCTGCCGCACGGTCGGTTCGGCGAGCACCTGGTCGAAGGCGAGATCGGCGGGCGTCTTGAACGTCCGGGCCGCATCGGCTGGACTCAGCTTGTCGGGGGCCGCCTTCTTGTCCTGGGCCGGGTTGCGCAACGGCAGGAAAGCGATCAGCAACAGAGCGCCGCATGCCCCAGTCGGGGGCAGCAGTCGTTGGAGGATACACAGCATGACAGGGAATCTCGCGGCAGGTTGGCGAAGGCGGGCCTCTTGCGTACAGTAGGCGCGCGTGCTTAGAATTGCAAGAGACCAGCGCGGCATCTAGGCCGAAGAACCTGTAGAGGAGAGTGAGTCCATGCATCGTCTTAAGTGGATCGGAATGACCGCCAGCGCGCTGCTCATGTTTGCCGGTGCGCTGCTGGGACAACCCGGCCCGGCCGGGCCACCCAAGGAGGAGCAGACGATCTTCATCGTCAAGATTCGTCCCGACGCGCTGCTGACAATCGGCGACCAGGAGATGAAGTCGACCGGGGCGGAGCGCACGTACCAGACCATGCCGCTGGCGCCGGGGACTTACTCGTATCTGTTCGTCGCCAAATGGAAGGAAGACGGCCAGGACAAAATGGCCAAGAAGACGGTGAAGTTCGAGCCGGGTCAAACGAAGAAACTGGACCTGACCAAGGCGGCGGAAAAGAAGAAGACCGAAGAAAAAAAGAAGACCGAGCCCGAGAAGAAAACCGACAAGAAGACCGAGCCCGAAAAGAAGGTTGAGGAGAAGAAGACCGACAAGAAGACCGAGCCGGAAAAGAAGGCCGAGGAAAAGAAGACCGACAAGAAGTCCGATTCGGACAAGAAGACCGACAAGAAGTCCGATTCGGACAAGAAGACCGACAAGAAGTCCGATTCGGACAAGAAAACCGACAAGACGGAGGCGGTCGCCTTGCCGCTGATCGTCGGCGCGGTTAAGGCGGTCGATGTGGACCAAGGGAGCTTGACCATCGCGGGAGACGAAGGCAAGGTGCGCACATTCGCGGTAAGTGAAAGCACCAAGTTCGTCGGCGCCAAGGGCGGCAGCCGTGGCATGGGCAAACCAGCGCTCAGGGACGAAACGCTGGTACCCGGCAGCCCCGTCCGCGTCCTCGCGGCGCCGGACGGCCGCTCCGCGCTGGAGGTGCAACTGCCGGCACGGAAAACGTCTGCGAAGGACAGCGCGAAGTAAGGATAATGCGGCATGGTTCAAACCTGGGTGGCACGCCCTGAGTCTGCGAAGGGCGTGGGGGGGCGCCCCACGCCCTTCGCAGACTCAGGGCGTGCCACCCAAAAACGGGCCTTATTGAACCATGCCGATAATGCAGGAGCCAGAGCGACCGAAGTCGACCTCTTCCTGGTACTTGGGCCCGGGATCTCCCCTGCCACGGCCTTTCGTGGGCCGCGCGGGCGGCGGGCAGGAGCGGCATGGCGCTCCTGCCCGCTGCCTGCGAGCGCTCTACGTAAACCGGAAGATTAATTCCCGCGCAAATTCGTGCGGATAATTTCCACCGCGAACTGCGCGCTGTGGCGCACGTCACGGTCGTTGTCGGCCTGGGCGGCCTGGATCAGCGCATTGAGGCTTTGCGGCGACGCGATCAGACCGAGGCCCCGCGCCGCGGCTTCCCGGACCACCGGGCTGCTGTCGCTCGTCAGCACGCGGATCAACGGATCGACGGCCTTGTTCGTGCGCATCCGGCCCAGGTCGAGCGTCGCGTCGCGTCGGACATTCTCCTGGGGATGGTTCAGCTGCACCAAGAGCTGCTCGATGCGGCCGGCGTTGACGCTGTTGTTGGTCTGGATCACCGCGGCCGGCGGGGGCGACCAGGAAGCCACGGCAGGCGGCGGGCCCAGCGCCGGCGATTGCGCCGTGGGAACCGGCGTGACCGTGGGGGCCGCGGGCGATTGCACCACCGCCGGCGCCGGGGCGGGCTGCGCGTACACCGTCCCCGGCGCGACGACGACCGGAGCCGGCGCCGCATAAACGTACGGATAGCCGCCGTAATAGTAGCGGTAAGGGTAGTAATAGGGCCCGGGATAGACCGGAACCGGTAGGCCGATGCTGATGCCGAGTCCCCACGCGTGCGCCGGAGCGGTCGCGATGGGGGCGCCGAGGCAGAGCACGGCGAGGAACATCTGAATTCGGGACATGGGGGGAACCTCCTTAATGGCGGGATGCTGACGCAGCCAGGCGGTCGCCGCCCGGCGGACGCAGCCACGCACGCGCCGGATTATGCCGTGCCGCCGCCGCCGGTCAAGGTCAGCCCGCTTGACCCCCACCGGGCAAAGATTTATGATTGCAACAGGGGTGGTGCGCAAACGCTTCGGAGGTAACGGTCCATGATGAGCGTCTATCGCGGCGTCTTTCTCGCGGGTGCGGTCCTGGCCCTGGGGATCGCGATCCCCCCGAGCCAGGTGCCGGCGCAGGATGGCAAGGGCGGCGAAGCCGTCAAGATTACCACCATCGATGGGGTTGAATTGCACGGCACGTTCTACCCGGGCGAGAAGCCCAAGTCGCCCACGATCATCATGCTGCACGCGATCGGCGACAGCGCCGTGAACAAGAAGGACTACATCAGCCTGGCCCAGGCCTTGCAGCCCAACTATGCCGTCATGCTGTTCGACTTCCGCGGTCACGGCAAGAGCAAGGACGTCACCCCGGAATTCTGGAAGTACAAGCTGAACTTTGCCGGCATCAAGGGCGCCAATCCCAAGAAGATGACCATCGAGTTCAACGAGCTCGACAAGTCCTACTATCCCGTGTTGATCAACGACATCGCGGCCGTCAAGGGTTTTCTCGATCGCCGCAACGACGACAAGGAATGCAACACGTCGAGCACGATCCTGATCGGCGCGGAAACCGGGGCGACCCTCGGCGCGATCTGGCTCAACTCGCAATGGCACCTGACGCGCATGATCCCGAATCCGAACGGTCCCTTCTTGCCGCCGCAGGCGTCGCCGAACCCCGAGGGCAAGGACGTCATCGCGTGCATCTGGCTGAGCCCCACCTCCAAGCTTGGCGGCAGCAACACCGTGAGCCTTACCAGGACGCTCGATGTTCCGGTGAAGATGAACGGCTGCTCCACGGTGTTCATGTACGGCGACAAGGACGACGCCGGTAAAACGGTGTGCGAGGCGCTGTTCTCCAAGCTTACGGTCAAGGACAATCCCAAATTCAAGTTCGTCGTCACCTACCCGGTCAAGAACACGAAGCTCACCGGCATCGCCCTGACGCGGAAGACGCTCGGCACCGACACGGCGATCAGCGATTACCTCGACAGCGTGGTGGAGAAGAAGGCCAACGAATGGACCAAGCGCGATTTCAAGACCAGCCAATACAGTTGGCGCATGGGCCCAGGCGGGCTCATCCCGGCCAAGAACCCGCAATTCAACATGGATAACCTGTCGTTCGACGATTACAACAAGTTCATCGGCCGCTGACCGTTGAACCCGCCTGCGCATCTTCTGGCGAGCCGGGAGCGTGAGCGACCGGAGGAAGCTTCCTCCGGTCGCTCACGCTCCCGGCTCATCCCATTTCACCCGCGCGGATGAAAGCGGCGATGGATCGCCTTTAGCCGGCTGGGGTCGACGTGCGTGTAGTGCTGGGTCGTGCGGATGCTGGCGTGGCCGAGTAATTCCTGCACGGCCCGCAGATCCGCCCCGCCGGCCAGGAGGTGCGTCGCGAAGCTGTGCCGCAGCGTGTGCGGGCTCACCCGGGCGTTCAGCCCCGCGCGCGCACGTACTTCTTCACCAGGATCCAGAGCATCTCGCGCGTCAGCACGCGGCCGCCACGGCTCACGAACAGCCACGGCACATCGTTCGCCTTCACCAGCCGCGGCCGCAGCTCCTTCAAATAGGCCCGCAGCGCCGCCGTCGCGTGCTCGCCCAGGGGCACGACGCGCTGCTTGCTGCCCTTGCCGGTGCATTTGCAAAACCCGCCGTCAAGATAGACGTTGTCCTGGCGCAGGCCGACGACCTCGGACGCCCGGCTGCCGGTGGCATAGAGGGTTTCCAGCAAGGCCCGATCGCGTAGGTAAAACCGTTCGTCGGCGCGGCGCGGCGAGCAACTGATCGACGCTTTCGGGGCTCAGCACCTGAGGAAATGCGCTCCCACAGTTTCGGCGAGCTGAGCAGCTCGACGGTGTTCTGCGCGACGCGCTCTTCGAGGCGCAGGAACCGGTAGAACATTTTCAGCGCCACGAGGTGGCGCGCCACGGACGGAGCAGCCAGTTGCTCGTCGCGCAGAAAGCCGAGGTAATTGGTCAGTTCGCGCACCTTCGGCGTCAGGTAATCAGCCAAACCACCAGTGATGACCCAGTCGCCGTAGCGCTGCAGATCGTGGTGGTAGGCGAGCACGGTGTTCTTCGCCATGCCGCGCTCCGCTTCGAGATATTGGCGGAAGGCCGTGATATCGCCGCTGAGCGCGGTGTTGGACATGGCGGAGGATCTCCGATGACGAGCGCACGATGCCGCATCGGAGATTATCGGCTCCGTGGGGCGGTCAGTTGATGCGGAATTAGGCAGCGCGGGGAAGAACGGGCGAGCCGCATGCCTTTTCCAGCATGGCCAGCGGCGACTCGTCAGGCAGGGCGAGCGCCTCCGGCGCGATGAAGTATGACCGCTCCAGGGCGTACTGGCCGCGCAGCTCGGCGTGGGTCACGGCGTCGGTGAACATCAGCCACGCCGACGCGGGCGGAAAGTGCCACAAGCGGCGCGGCGACGACTCCTGGAATGCGTCACAGGTCTTCAAGAAATGGTGCAGCCGCAGCATGAAGCTGTCATACGGCGTGCGCTCGCCGGCGCCGGGCTGGAACAGGCTTAACAGTCCGTGCCCCAGCCGCCGGGCCCAGCCATCCGCGGCCGATCCGGGCAGGCCGACGGCACGGCCGTAATGTGCGAAGACCTGGGCGAAGGTCGCGGATGTGACCCAGACGCGCGGATCGGTGGGGTTGAGATTGACGAACAGGCGGAGGATGCGCCGGCCGCGCGTGGGGCGCGACGGGAACGCATCGAAATGGAGCAGGTCGTTGCGGGCTGTCAGGCGGAGCTTGCGGATTGCCTCCTCTTCGGGTCGGAAGCTGACGCGATCGGGCTGCCAGGATGTCGCGTAGGCCGGCAGCTGCTCCGCGAGCCAGGCCGTGGCGTGATCGGCAAAGTGCCGCAAGACGGCACGCAGTTGCTGTGCCTGGGATTCCGACCGGTAGCGGAAACCGGTCGCCAGGTCGCGCGCCGGGTTGTAGCTAATGTCCTTGTGAACGCTGCCGCGCACTCGCTGAGTGCGGAGAAACGCCAGGTCCGCTGCGGCCGGCAACGGGAACGGGCAGGGGACGAAGGTCAGGATCTCACCGCGTTCCAGCCGCTCCGCCAGGCGCGTTCCGGTTTCCGCCGTCGCTTCCATGCCTACCCTCGTGATCGCGACAGTGTAGTCCTCACGCTCCGCGTGAGGAAACCGTCACGCCGAGCGTGACGGCTACACTATATTCGCCGTTCGCCTTACTCGTCGTGGAGCGCCGACCCATTGCGGCCATTCACAAACATGGGAATCTGCGGGCAGGTGACGGTCGGCAGGACCAGGCTGAAGCGGGTCACGCCGTCGCTGGTCCCGTCAAAGCGGAGGTCGCCGCCCTGCTGGCACGCAAGCCGCCACGCCGTCGGCAGTCCCAGGCCCCGGCCGCGCCCCGCCGATCGGCCCGAATAGAACGGATCGAACAAATGCTCCTGGGCGACCGGCCCGGGGCCCGCGCCGTTGTCCTCCACGACCAGCGCCAGACGGCTGCCGGATTCGTGGTCCACGCGCAGGCCGGCCCAACCGCCCGCCGGCGCGGCCTCGATGGCGTTGCGCACGAGCGCCGCGAGCGCCACACCCAGCTGCGCCGGGTCGGCCTGGACGGCGGTTCCCTCGGCTGGTTTCTCACACGCCAGCCGAACGCGCCGTTCGTCGGCCAACGCTTGCAGTGCACAGCTCACGTCGCCAATGAGTGCGCCGACGTTGACCGGTTGCACCTTCGGAGCGGCAGGCCGCGCAAACTGCATGAGATCCGTCAAGATGCCGTGGATCCGATGCGTTTGGCCGATGATCTTCTGCAGCGACGGAACGATTTCGCTGCGCAAATTCACCAGGTACTCGACTGGATTATCGATTTCTTCGGCAGGCCCGTCCAGGCGATCGAGCTGCCGGAGCAGGTACTGAGCCTGGCCGGAGATGACCGCGAGCGGGTTATTGATTTCATGGCCGGCGCCGGCGGCGAACTCGGCCAGTGCGGAGATTTTCAGCGCGTGCAGCCGGCGAGCACCTTCATCGCGGCGCGATGCCAGGCTTTGCTGGAAGCGGTCGATTTCGCGGTGGAGCCGCTCGAGCGGGGCCCGGTCATCACGGCGTCGATCACGGAGGGCCAGCTCGATCAACTCGACCAGGAGCGGCTGGCTTGCGGCGCTTCCCAGGACATTTCGATTGGCGGTTCACGGGCGACACGATCCGCGATCGTCTCCACCTGCTCGACGCCGAGCCGGAGCGAGGCGAGCAATTCGTCCACGTCCGCGCCAACGGCGAGCCGCAACCCGTCGCCCTCGCGCTGATGCATGAGGACCGCAAGCTGGACGATGCGAAATAACATTGGGTCCGCGCCGAGGCCAGTGGCAAGCTCGGCCGGCAACGCCAGATGGCCGCCAATCGCCGACAGCCACCGGGGCAGACGCCAGGCATGGCCGATGCGTCGCGCCAGTGCCGCCGAATCGAAGGCCGGCGTTGTGAGAAAGGATTTCGCGACGAACTCCGGGTCGGCGGCGCAGGCGGCCAGCCAGCCAAGGCAGCTGGTCACGCCGGCAATCCAGGCACGCTGCGGCTCGCAACCGGGAACCAGTTCGGCCAGAGCGGCGGCAAGTCGGGCATGGCCAAGGGTACACTCGTAGACACTACGGCAGCCAGGCCGAGTCCAATCGACCCAGCCGGTAGCGGATGTGGATTGCAGGCATTGCAGGGCAGTCCGCAACATGCGGACATCACAACCTTGTTGGCGCGTGGAGCGTCGACGGCCGCCCCAGGCACGGGCGACGAGCAGCACAAGTCCGGGGTCGATCTGGAGCTGGGGCCAGCCGGTGGAAAGCGGCGACCGCGCCAGCACCCGCAGCATTTGGGCCGAGGGGGACAGCCAGGGCAAATCATTTGCTCCGACGGCCAGCGCTTTCATGCGACTTCCGTGTCAGAGACCGTGGCGCGGGGCGAGCCGTCGAAGACTCGCCCCGGCCACGCATCACATTCAGTTCAGGCCGAGGTCGCGTCCATCGTCTCGATTTCGAGCAGGCCGCACATGCGATCGATCAGGGCCTCGATCTCGAACGGCTTGTGGAGGAAGTCATCGGCGCCGGACAGCTTGAGGTCGGCGATCTTGTCTTCCTCGATCATGCCGCTGATGCAGAGGATGCGGACTTCCTCGAGGGTGTTGTCGGCCCGGACGCGCTGGCAAACTTCCTTGCCGTTGATGTCCGGCAGCATCACGTCGAGAACGATCAGGTCGGGGCGATACTCCTTGACCATCATGCCGGCGTCAAAGCCGGTGGTGGCGACGCGAACCTCGAAGCGCCCATCCTCTTCGAGGACCTTGGTCATCAGCTCCACCAGCTCAGTGTCGTCGTCGACCAGCAGGACCTTCCGCTTGCCGCTTTCGAGGGCATCGGTCGGAATGCCGTTGTCCTTCATGAACTTGTAGAGCATCTCGCGTGGGATGCGGCGGAAGCGTGAGCCGGGCACGCGGAACCCTTTGAGCTGGCCGTTGTCGAAGCAACGGATGATGGTTTGCTGGCTCACCTTGCAGATCTTGGCTGCCTCGCCGGTCGTAAACACAGTCTTCATGGGTACGTCCACCCCTTGCCGGCCGTTGGGCCGGCGTTTAAGTGTGGCCCGCAATTCCTCTTACCCGCAAGAAGACAGCGGACCGAGATCATCCTTGAACGGGTGCCTCTTTCGTTCCGGGGGACAATTGTTAATCGCCACGGTGCCGGAACGCCTTAACCTGCAAGGTCTTAGCATGGGTGCGCTCCCGGCGGCCGGTACGATTTACCAAGTTTGCCACCTGTGTCGATTATAACTACCTTCCCGATCGTGTCAACGCGAATCGCCCAGGGCCGTTTTCCATAACCTACTTACCCCAAACGCCTTTTGTATGGAATGGAAAACCCGGCTCACATTTTTCACTTCTTGCGAGGCCCTTCTTGCCGCCGACATAATCCCGTTAGCAAGGCTTTTCTCGGTCTTTTCCCTTCGGCGAATGCCGCCCAATCTACGCCTCTTTATCGGCCCGCCAACTCTCGCTCGTCTACTTTTTCTGTCGAGGCTGCCCGGTCGCGTTAACCGAAGTAACTACGATCGCGGGCCTCGTAGCCGGAGTAACCCAGCAACTCGTACAGTTCGGCACGGGTCAGCATCTGCGGCAGGCGCTTGCGCTGATGGCCCTTCTGGAGCAACTCTGCAAGCGTATCGTGAGCGGCGCGCAAGGCCGAACGCAACGCGGTCAGCGGGTAGAGAACCATGCGGTAGCCCATGCCGGCCAGGGTGTCGAAGTCCAGGATGGGGCTCTTGCCAAACTCCGTCATGTTGGCCAGGAGCGGCGCCGACACGGCGCGGGCAAAGCGGCTAAACTCGTCGGCATTCTCCAGGGCCTCGGGAAAGATGGCGTCGGCCCCCGCGTCCAGGTAGAGGCGGGCGCGGCGCACGGCGTCATCGAAGCCGGTCACCCCGCGGGCATCGGTGCGGGCGATGATCACGAAGTCCGGGTCCTGCCGCGCCGCCACCGCCGCGCGCAGCTTGGCAGCCATCGCCGCCGGCTCGACCAGGCTCTTGCCCGAGAGATGGCCGCAGCGCTTGGGCATCTGCTGATCTTCGAGGTGGATGCCAGCCGCTCCCGCCGCCTCGAACAGCCGTATCGTGCGCTCGACGTTCAGGGCCTCGCCGAAGCCGGTGTCCGCATCCGCGAGCAAGGGTAGTGCCGTCGCGAAGGCGATCGTGCCGCGCCTGGTCCACGAACTCGGTGAGGGACAAAAGGCCGATGTCCGGCACGCCCGCCGCCGCCGACAGCGCCCCGCCGGAGAGGTAGACCGCGCGGTAGCCGAGGCGCTCTGCCATCCGCGCCACCAGGGCGTTGAATGCGCCGGGGATCCGGATCGGCCCCGCTGTCCACGCCAGGCGCAGTGCCGACCCGGGGAGAGGCGTCGTTTTTCGTCATCGCTCATGAGTCATCCCTCCGCAACCAGAGCGAATCAGCACTTCGATGAAAGCTGTCCGTTCAGGGCCTTGAGCGCTCGCCCCAGGATCTCCGCAGGCGTGCCCGACGTCTGGATCGCAACCAGCTTCCCGATCCTCTCATAATACTTGTTCGATTTCATCCCCGGCAAGTAAGATGCATGTTGAGTAGGTCCGGCGCGCGAGCCGGGCCTCGATCGTTCCGGTCCGGCTTGGCTCGCCGGACCTACCCAGGGAGGCCGCCGATGAACGAGCTTTTGAACCAGGTCGATCCCGAGGTCGCGCAGGCGATCGCGCAGGAAGCACGCCGCCAGCAGGATGGGCTGGAAATGATTGCGTCGGAGAACTACGCCAGCCCCGCGGTTATGGCCGCCCAGGGCTCGGTGCTCACCAACAAGTACGCGGAGGGTCTGCCCGGCAAACGCTACTACGGCGGCTGCGAGTTCGTCGACGTCGTCGAACGCCTGGCCATCGACCGCCTCCTCAAGCTGTTCGGCGCCGACCGCGCCAATGTCCAGCCGCACTCCGGCGCCCAGGCGAACATGGCCGTCTACTTCGCGTGCCTCGATCCCGGCGACACGCATGCTGGCGATGGACCTCGCGCACGGCGGGCACCTGACGCATGGCATGAAGCTGAACTTCTCGGGCAAGTTGTATCACGTGGTCAGTTACGGCGTCCGGCAATCACGATGAGCGCATCGACTTCGACCAGGTCGCCCGGTTGGCCCGCGAGCATCGGCCAAGGCTCGTGGTCGCCGGCGCCAGCGCCTATCCGCGCAGATCGACTTCGCGAAGTTTGCCGAGATTTGCAAGGAGGTCGGCTCGCTGTTCATGGTGGACATGGCCCACATTGCCGGGCTGGTGGCCGCCGGCCAGCACGTCAGCCCGGTGCCGTTCGCCGAGTTCGTGACCTCGACCACGCACAAGACCTTGCGCGGCCCGCGCGGCGGCTTGGTGCTGTGCAAGCAGGAATGGGCGCAGAAGATCAACTCGTCGGTGTTCCCCGGCATCCAGGGCGGCCCGCTGATGCACGTGATTGCCGCCAAGGCGGTTGGCTTCGCGGAGGCGCTACGGCCCGAGTTCAAGACATACGCGGCCCAAACGATCGCCAACGCCCGGACGGTGGCGCACGAGCTAGCCCGGCTCGGCTTCCGCATCGTGTCGGGCGGCACGGACAACCATCTGCTACTGGTGGACGTCGCGTCGCGCGGCCTCGGCGGCAAGGTCGCGGAGGAGGCGCTCGACCACGCAGGCATCACCGTCAACAAGAACAAGATTCCGTTCGACGCCCGCCCGCCGCTCGATCCGTCGGGCATTCGCATCGGCACGCCGGCACTGACGACGCGCGGCATGCGCGAGCCGGAGATGCGGCAAATCGCCGCGTGGATCGGCGCCGTGCTCGCCGCCCCGGCCGACCCGGCGGTGGCGCAGCGCATCCGCGGCGAGGTGCGCGACCTCGGTACGCAGTTCCCGGCACCAAGCGTTGACGTTTAGCGCTCCCCGGCGAGCGTCGAGGCGTAAGCCCGACGTGAACGCACTGACACACGTCGGGCTTACGCCTCGACGCTCGCCGGGGTGGTGCCCCTACTCCGCCGTCAGGTTCGCGATGAACAGGTCATATTGACGCTGCACCTCCTGCACCGTCGTCTGCACCTGGCGGACCTGCTTCTGCAGGTTCTCGACGTCCGTCTCCTGGCTCACGAACTTCTCCAGGAACTTCTTGTACGGTTCGGACGACTGCGGAATGATGGTTAGGTTCTGCCGCATCCGTGCCTGGTCCTCGGTCAACGCCTTGAGCTGCTTTTCCAGATCGGCCTGCCGTCCCTTGGCGTCGTGCAGCTTGTGCTGCAGGTCCATCGCCTTGGCCAGGCCGGCCTTCACCTCGGCACTGGCGACGGCGTTACCCAGCAACTCCTTCGCGCGCTCGTCGGATAGCGACGCCAGCGGCGGGACGTTTTCCACCGTGGTCCGTTCCTCGACGAACTCCTTGACGGACGTTTTTTCCGGCGGCAGCTTCAGCTTGACGCGCTGGACGGCCGGGCCCGATTTGGCTTGATCGTCGTCGAGCAACAGCTTCCAGTCCGGCCGGATCACATAATCGATGTTGCACTGCCGTTCCTGCGTGGACAGGTTTTGCACGAAATAGGTGGTCGATTCGCGCACCTGCTGCTTCAGGATAAGCATGCCCTTCACCAAGCGCATCCCGGTAATCTTGGGGTCGAAGCGCTTGTTGACGAGCTTGACGTGAACGTCCTGCCGCGGCTCCGCGGTCCGCGTGTAGGCGTCGACGACGAACTTGATGCTGCCGTCGCGGTTCTCTTCCTCGGTGACCTTGAAGGTGACCGTCTTGCCGGCCGCGACCGCCGTCTCGAAGCGATAAACGTCGCGCGACTTGTCCGCCGCCTTCTCCGGCTCGAGCAGCTTCCAGCCGGCGGTGATCGGATGCTCGATGACCATCTTACGATCGTGCGTGGAGCGATTCTTCATGGTGTAAGTGCGCGTGTGACGGACCTTGTAATTGGTCGCCAGGTTGTCCTGGCCGACTTTGAATACGAGCTCCGGCCCGGGCGCCTCACTGCCGGCGGCGAGCACCTCGGTCCCCTGGTCGAGGGCATAGCTGAGCAGGCGCTCCTCGCCGGGCTGCAGGTCGAGGGTCCGCGTATCGCCCGCGTAAGTCTGACCCTCGTAGACGGTGATCGGCCCCTGCGTCAGCGGCTGCCCGGAAGTGTTCTTGAGCCGCAGACCAAGAAGCGGGAACTTCGGGTGAACGGCCGCGTTGAAGATGCTGACCTTGGTGCCCTCGATGGAGCGGTTCATGATTGGCAGCATCGCCGACTTCTGCCGTGATAGGTTGATTTTCTGGTCGAGAACATACTGGTAATAGTCGCCGATTTCTTCGGCGCTGGCGACCGACGCGACGCCTTCCTTGAAGTTCAGCCCGGCCACGACGCGGCGTGCTTCCTCCTGAGCCTCCTTGTTGTTCCTGCGCCGCTGCTGCAATTCCTCGTACGTCAATTTGGCATTGAAGTTCCCCAGTCCGGGCTGACCTCCCTGTGGATTTTGGAAGCGATTGTTGAAGGAGTTACCGGCCTGGTTTCCGTTGAAACCGCCACCGTTGAAGCCGCCGCCGTTGAAAGCGCCACCCTGACCCTGGGGGTTACCTGCCAAAGGTAGCTGCAGAGGCGCAACTTGATTCGTGTTCAATTGTGGCAGCGCCTTTTGGAGTTCCTGCATCTGTTTTTGAACTATATTCCTCTGATCCTGCTGCTTTTCGTCATTGAGCGAACCGCTGTAGACTGGCGGCCGCAGCGACGCGAACAGCTCGGGCTCGACCTCGGGGCGCGGCAAGTACAACGGCTCGTACAGGTTCATCTTGTAGGAGATCGGCCGGCCGGACACGAGCACCATGTGAACGTCGTGCCAGTCGTCGTCGCTGGTGTTCTCGACCATTGCCCACGCTTGGATGAACAGCTTGCCATTGTCCTCGATGCGCAGCCGATAGCTGGTTTTCCAGATCGGCCGCTCGACGACGTAGCCGACGCGGACGGTGCGCTTGCCGTCGCCCTGGAAGCCTAGGCTGATCGTCTTCTTTTGCGTGTCATGGCGCGGGCCAGCACCTGCAGCGCCCGCTGGAACTCTTTTTCCAGGAGTTGGTTCAGGAAGCGAATCGAGACCACCTGTTCGAGTGGAATCGCTTGCAAACCGTCGGCCGTGGTCAGGTTCAGGATTTCGACCTCGCGCGCGTCGCCGGGCCGGGCCTGCGCTTCCATGCCGACGATGGTGCCGGTGACGTGCGCCGGCAGCGGCGGCTTCTTTTCGGGCGTTTTCTTGTCGGCCTCCTTCTTTTCCGGCTTGCCGAGGTGTACGACCTCGATCTTCTCGCCGCGTGCCTGGTTGAGGATCTGACCGAAGGTGGGGTTGGCGGACAGGTCGATGGCGAAGCTGCGGAGCGTTTTCTCGATGGGGTCGTAGCTGTCGTAATTGACGGCGCTGATCTTGCCGCCGCCGCCGTCCTGCAGGATCAGGCTCTTGAGCAGGTCGTTCATGTCGCTGGACGGAAAGGTCAATTCGACGCGGGCGGAACCGTCGACCTGGCCCTCGCGCTGGAAATAGCCGACACCGGTGTTGAACAGCACGACCTGGCGGATCGGCAGCGGACTGTCCGGCGCGCCTTTGCCGTTCTGTTCTTGCCGCGCCGCCTTCACGGGGTCGGCCTCGGTGGCGGAGATCTGCCAGAGAACCGCCGCCAGCAGCACGGTGCCGCCGGCGCACAAACTGATAATCCATTTCCTTCGCATGACAGCCTCAGGGGTTCGAGAAGAGAATCGCCGTTAGAACCACCACGCCTGGCCGGCCGGCTCGCGGATGAGCACGCCGCGCAGGTAGGCAACCGCCTTGTCGAAGCCTTCGCGCCAGCTCAGGTAGCTGTCCTCGTGCTCGATCGACAGCGGTCCATCGTAGCCGACGCGGCGTAGCATGCTCACGAATGGCTTCCAGAACTCGTCGCCGTGGCCGTAGCCGCAGGTACGGAAAACCCACGACCGGCCCGCGAGATCGCCGTAGCCCTTGACGTCGAGCACGCCATTGCGGCGAATGTTGGGTGCATCGAGGCCGGCGTCCTTGGCGTGGACGTGGAACAGGGCGCCGGCGTCGCCGATGACGCGAACCGCCTCGACGGGGTCGATGCCCTGCCAGAACAGGTGCGATGGATCGAAATTGCAGCCGAGCGCGGTGCCGGCCTCCTGGCGTAGGCGCAGCAGCGTCTCGGGATTGTAGACCGCGTTGCCGGGGTGCATCTCCAGCGCGAGCCGGACGCCGGCGGTGTGCGCTTCCTGCGCCTTGCGTTGCCAGAACGGGATCAGCACGTCGCTCCACTGGTATTCGTGGATGCGGGCGAACTCCGTCGGCCAGGGACAGGTGACCCAGTTGGGCGTGCGGTCGCCCGGAGCGCCGCCGGGACAGCCGCTGAAGCAGCAGACGACACGCACGCCGAGCGCCTCCGCGAGCCGCACCGTGGCGTCGTGGACTTCCTCGAAGCGACGCGCTTGCTCCGGATCGGGATGAACTGGGTTGCCGGCACAACCGAGGGCGCTCAGCGTCAGGCCGGCGCGGGCGAGATCGTCCTTGACATGCTTCTGTCGCGTGGAATCCGCGAGCAATTCCTGCGGTATGAACAACCGGTGCTTCGGGTAGAGGCCGCAGGGAATCTCGATCGCGTCGAGGCGGAGCTGCCGGCAAAACTCGAGGGCGCCATCCCAGCCGAGCTGGGCAATGCCGCTCGCCATGACGCCAAGTTGCATCGTCGCACTCCCATCAAGCGTCCAAAACAATGCACCACGGATCACACGGATCGCACGGATTTTCTGTATTTATCCGTGCCATCCGTGTGATCCGTGGTGCATTTTGTTTTTGGGGCTCTAGAAGAAGAAACGCCGCAGGTCGTTCCATGTCACGAACAGGAACAGCGACAGGATCATTGCCAGGCCGGCATAGGTGGCGACAACGCGCACCAATTCGGACGCCGCCCGGCCGCGCAGCTTTTCATAAACCAGGAAGACCATGTGGCCGCCGTCGAGCACCGGGATCGGCAGGAAGTTGACCACGGCGAGGTTGACGCTGATCATGCCCAGGAAAAAGATGAACTCCCAGAAATCGTAACCGGCAATGCGGTACGCCACGTTGGCGATCAGCACCGGTCCGCCAAGGTTGTCGATCGAGACGCGGCCCATGATCATGCCGCGGAGGTTCTGGAATACCTGGACCATGCCGCGCCACGTGTCGTTGAGGCCCATGCCGATCGCGTCGTAAAAATGATCGGCGACCTGGCGGCGCGTGTCCACCATCAGCAGCCAGCCGCGGTCCTCGAGCGGCCAGGTCGTGTCGCGGGCCGGCGTCAGCGAGATCTCCTTGATCTCCTTGGCGCGCTTGACCTTGAGCTCGATCTTGATGACGGGCGTGGTCGTGCGCAACAGGAGGTTGCCGTGCCGCGCCCAGTCGGCCTCGTCCACGGGTTTCGGCAGCCACTTGGTGGTCTCTTCCGTTTCCTCGGAATAGCCAAACCAGTGCTTGAGCAGCTCCTGGCCCGTCATCGACGTCCAGGGACGCGCCGGCGTGTTGGCGTCGACGGTCGTATAGGTATAGCGATAATCCTTAATCACGTCGCCGACCTGCAGCGGATTGTCCGCGATGATTCCGGGCTGCACGCCCGCAACGATGCTCGTGATTTGATACGCCAGGCCGAGCTCGGGGATGGCCGTTGGACCGGTCGGGCTCAGCGGCCGGACCTCGTCAAAGCGCCAGCTATCGTCCCAGGCGAGACTCGGCCGTCTGCTCGTTGAATTGCGCCCGGCGCCATTGCGATGGCGCCGCAGGGTCAGCTTGACCTTGGGATGGATCGCCGCCCCCTTGGCGGCCTCGGTGAGCCGCTGCGCCCACTGCTTGAGCTGGTGCGGCAAGCGTTCGGGATCGAGGTCCTGCACGCCGGGGTCGCGCGGCCCATCATTGGTAAAGCGCGTGCTTGTGCCATCCGGTTCGGCAACCTCGACCGCCTGGATCAGATCGCCCTCGCGACTGGCCGCCGGATCGCGCCACCACGCCGCCGCGCTCGGCCGGCGAATCGTTGCGGATCGCGCTCACCTGCCCCATCTGCATGCGCACGCCGAGCGAGCGGCTGTAGGCCGGGGGCACCGTGATTTCCATCGTCTCGTCGGGTTTGCCCTCGGCGGTGCGCTCCACCTTCAGCTTCACCGTTTCACCGGCCAGGAGCTGCATCCGCCGTTCAAAGGCGAAATAGTCGCGCCGGCCATGACCGGGATCGCGCGGGTCATCCGGCAGCGCCGTCACCGCGTGCCCGGGAGCGGCCGGGTCCGAGCAGGCGATGATGCGATCGCCGAAATGGAAAGCGGGGGTGGCGCTGGCCGCGGGACTGCCGGGCCGGGCCGGCGTGGGCAGCGCAACGTCGACCCCCCGGCGCGTGCTGAACTTGAGCTGATTGGGCGGCGCGATGCCGATCATCGGCTTGCTGTCGCTCCTGGATTTGTCCAGGCGCGGCTCGAGGTCCACAGTCACCGGCGGCTCGCCCGGCAACTCGGTCACGAGCTTGAGCTGCTCATTGTCCTGCGTACTCATGACGACAACCACCAGGTCCTCGAAATTCGGGTTCTTTACCCCCCCCACGTCGAGGATGGTCGCCGACGTCCGAACGCCGTACTTGAACGCGGGCATCGCTGGATCGACCAGACCGACCACGCCGGCCGGACGCTCCTTGCCGGGCCCCTGGTAGACGACGATGAAGACGACAATGGCCAGGATCACGTTCATGATGACGCCAGCGGAGATGATCGCCATGCGCTGGCCGACCGATTTGTTCCGAAACGAGCGCGGGTTGTCCTCGCTGCCGTCGGAGGCTTCCTCGCCGTCGACCTGGCCGACCATCTGCACATAGCCGCCGACCGGGATCAGCGAAAGCTTGTAGGTGGTTTCGCCCCACTTCCACGCGCAGCCCGGGACCGCCGGACCGAAGCCGATCGAAAAGGTCGTGACCTCGACGTCGCACCATTTGGCAACCAGGAAATGGCCCATCTCATGGATGAACACGACGAACGACAGGCCGAGGAACGCCTTGGCGATCGCCCAGACTTCCTCGAGCCGGAACTTGAACAGCACAAAGGCGAGCACCAGGGCGATGATGCCGAGCGGGATCGAGTTGGCGATGAACCAGTAGCGGAGGCTGAGCGGGGCCTCGTCCGCGCCCAGCTCATCGTCCGCCATCGATTCCGCCGCTGCCGGCGGCAAACCGGGCTGGAATGACGAGGAACTCGGCTGCGGCGCCGGGGTGGCACGTTCCGGGTTTAGCTCTTCGCGGTTTTCCAACGATCTACCTCCTGTCGCGCCCAGCGGTCGATGGCGTTCAATTCGGCCAGGCTGGGGCGGTTGCTGTAATGATGGTGATTGAGAACGTCGCGGCAAGCGCGGAATGTCGAGGAAGCGCAGCTCGCCGGCGAGGAACAGACCGACTGCCGCCTCATTGGCGGCGTTGAGCACCGCGCCGCAGGTGCCGCCGCGCCGGGCAACCTCGAAGCCCAGCTCCAGGGCGGGAAACGTCTCCCGATCGGGCTGCTCGAACGTCAGCGCGCCAGCTCGGCCCAGTTGAGCCGCCGGGCCGGCCCGTCGACGCGCTCGGGATAGGTCAGGGCGTACTGGATCGGCAGGCGCATGTCCGGCGGCGAGAGCTGGGCGACCACCGAGCCGTCGGTGAATTCGACGAACGAATGAATGATCGACTCGGGATGAATGATGACCTCGATCTGTTCGGGCTCCAGGTCGAACAACCAGCGCGCCTCGATTACCTCGAGCGCCTTGTTCATCAGCGTGGCCGAATCGACCGTGATCTTCGGCCCCATGCGCCAGGTCGGGTGCCGCAGCGCCTCGGTCGCCGAGATGTCGGCCAGCTCAGCCGTCTTCTTCCCGCGAAACGGTCCGCCGCTCGCGGTCAGCACGATGCGCCGCACGTCGCAGCGCCGCGCGCACTGCATGGCCTGAAAGACGGCGCTGTGCTCGCTGTCCACCGGCAGGACCCGCGCACCGCGGCGGCGTGCCAGATCCATGACCAGCGGGCCGGCCATGACGAGCGTTTCCTTGTTTGCCACCGCGACCGTCTTGCCCGCCTCCAGGGCGAGCCAGGTGCCGGTGAGACCCGCCGCGCCGACGATGGCGGCGACGACCACGTCCACCTCCGGATCGGACACCATTGCGCCGATGCCGTCGGCGCCGGTCAGCAATCGCGTCCGCGCCGGCAGCGCCTGGCGGGCGAGCTGGCGGCCGGCTTCGGGATCGGTGATGACCACATAGGCCGGCTGGCAGCGGTGGACCTGCGCGAGCAGCGCTTCCCAACTCGTGTGGGCGCTAAGGCCGAACGCTTCGAGCCGTTCGCCGAGGTGGCCGATGACATCGAGGCAGCTGGTGCCGATCGAGCCGGTGGAGCCCAGCACGACGACGCGGCGCCGACTTCCTGCAGGCGGCGAAGAGGATGACACCATCGCTCCTTTAGATGCGCCGTGGGGCTTGGGGGATTCACGACAGCAACGGCGATCGGCCTTTTTCCATTCTGTTTATTCTACGCGGGGAGAGGAACAGGCCGCAAGCCGTTCTTGGGCGCGTCACGGTTCCCAAACCACCGCCCACCGGTCCACGCGCCGGTGTGCCTGGGCGAACTTCCGCCGGGATATCCGCCGTTCACCGCGCAGAGGATCGAGCACGATCACGTACTCCCGGGTAAGGCGAACGGGAATCACCGCGTGAATGGCGAACTCGCGATCCAGGAGCGACCGATCGAGCAAGACGATGGGAAAATGCTCGCGTTGTACCAGGTCCGCGATGGTTTCGAGATCGAGTTGGCGAGCCTCGGCCTCCAGACCGCGGTGTCGAGCCAGTTCCGCCAGTTGATCCGGGTCGATTCCACCTTCCGCCAGCGATACCTGTTCGACCAAAACCGCCTCGGCAACCTCTGTTCCCTGGTATGCCAGGAGCATCCGCAGACAGGCGAGCATGCAGGTATCAGACCGTTCTTGCCCGATGAAAGGCAGCTTCGAGCTCATCGCGCTTGGCCTCCTTCAACTGCTTGATCGCTCGGTTCACCTCCTGCCGATCGGTTGCGCCCGTTATTTGATGGGTACGAGCATCGACTGCAACCAGGCCGACCTCACCCACGGCGCCATAACCGGGGCTCGTGAGAAAGACCGGCACAATCCAACACTCGGTTTCTCCCACCAGCCGTCGCGGGTCCTTGCCCAGGCAGCCAAAGGGATAATGGCGAACGATGAAACCATTTGCCGATTGCAACACCGCTTGTTGTTCGCGGCCGTGGGCGCTGCGCCGCCGAGGGGCTGCCACCGGTTTCTTCCGTTGCTGCATCGCGTTATTCCTTCGGTGAAAGTCGGCACCAAAAGGCGCGGCAGACCGCCGCGCCACCGGGGATGTCTATGAGGATCATTCGTTGGAATTCCAGGGATGGTTGTCGCGGCCCGGCAGATAGTCGAAGTCTTTGCGGTCGCCTTGCCAGCGGAAAATACCCGCGCTGGCTTTGGCTCGGCCGCGGCGCTGATGAACGGTCAACTTGACCCGCTCGCCATTCTGAAGCGGGAGTTCGTGATCGAGCTTCAGCGTGCCGTTTTCGTAGGTAGCTTCGATTTCCAGATGCATTGCAAGAGCCTCCGCAGAGACAACGGAACTACCGGCTATTCTACAGTAAGGGGCGGTAAAGCAGCTCAGCGGGAAGTCCTCGCCGGACGGAACCCGACGCTGTCGTCGCGGAGTGCCGGCCCGACCCAGTTACGACTGCCGCAGCGGAGGCCCAACGCACCATAGTAGAACGAGCCGCCACGCAGGACACGGCTAGTCTTTTCGCCTACATAAATATCCTTATCAGCCCGGTCCTCAATTACCAGCTCGCCAACGCCTTTCTCATAGACCTTGTAGATATCCTGACACCACTCCCAAGCGTTGCCGTGCATGTCGAACAAGCCCAGGTCGTTTGGCGCAACTCACCGGCGCGATGGCTCTTCCCGAAAGCGTTTCCAAGGTGCCACGCATATTTGCCGACAAGCTCTTCGGTGGCGCCAAACGCGAACACCGTATCCGCCCCCGCACGGCACGCATACTCCCATTCAGCTTCGGTCGGCAGGCGATAGCCCGTCCGCGCCAGAACATCCGGTGCGACCTTCATCCCCTCCGCATATTGCCCCATCGCGTTGGGCTCATAGCACCACTGTTCCTTGGCGATCCCTTCCTGCTTGCTCAGCCAGTTGCAATACGCCGCCGCGTCGTACCACGTGACGTTGTTGACCGGGCAATCGCGCGTCGGCGCCCACGCCTCGGTGTACTTGTGAGCCTGCCGAAACAGCAGAAACTGCTCCACCGTCACTTCCTTGGCGGCAATCGCGAAGCTCCGGCCGATCTTCCGCCGGTGCCGCTCGGGCCCCTCGCCCATCCAGAAATCCGCCGGATCAGCGATGACCACCATCGTCTGACCCAGGCCGTTGACGTACCACTGCCGTTGGCCTGCCACTTTTCCGGTACGCCGTTCCTTGTCGATTTCCTTGAGGTTGCCGTCGCTCTGCCACTGGCGCAGCAGCCACTCAGCGGCGCCGTGCAGGCCGGCGTCAGGGTCGTCGCGGTACAACCCCATCAGCTGCGGCACAAGATTTTGGCGCTCGCTCAGCGGCAAACGGTCCAGGCCGAACTCGCCCAGGCTCAGCAGAATGGCCCGCTTGATCGAAACCTCGCGCTCCTGATCGAAACGCGTCAGCAAGACCTTCGGATCGACGCCGCCCGCTGCGAGCCGGTCAATCATGAAGCTGCGCAGCGTTGGGTCGGCGCTGTGCTTCAACAGCGGCCAGGCTTTTTCGCCTCGCCCCATTACGACCAGGGCAACGCCGACATTGGCTTGCCGTTTCGCCCCGCCCTCATTCTCAGTCAAGATCCTCTCCAGGCGGGCAAAGGCATCCGCCTGGCCCTCGCCAAAGATCTTGTACAGGTTGGCAATCGCACTGCGCTCCGACCCGCTGCGCTTCTCGTCGTCCAGCAAGGACGCCAGGGGCGGCAATAGCGCTTTGCCCACCGGCTGCAACGCCTGGGCCCATTGGCCGAGGACAAACGCATTTTGGACGACCAGCCGCGCGGCGACGTTACCGCTGACCTTCTCCCAGCGCGCGTCGTCGGGAGTGTAGATTGCCACGGCACAGGCCGCTCGGAAACGGCGGTCCATGTCGGCCTGGCGATCGTCGAGAATACTCCACAGACGTTCACTCACGTCGGCCCGGTGCGGCAGCAAGGCCGCGCGAATGACGATTACTTCCTGGGCGTCGCCTTCGAGCAGCCGGCTCACCAGGTAGTCCACCTGGCCGGTATCGACCGGCAACCGGGCCACGCTGATGTGCAGTTGCTTGCGGTGGTCATGATCGTTCTCGGCGTCGGTACTCGCCTCCTGCAAAAGTGGGTCGAGCCAGCGGCGATAGCGGCCCATCTCCGCGACAACGGCCGGCACGTCTGCGGTGTTGGCTTCGAGCAGACGGTCGCGCAGCGTGCGCGCGTGCAGCCGGCCAAATGCCTCATAGCCGGCCAGGCTCAGGAGCAGCACCAAGGCCGCGGTCAGGCACGCGCGGGTCAGGTGCCAGCGCGTCGCCTTGCGCATCATTTGCTGCTGCGGGGCGGTCCAGTCGCGCCGGCGCGTCCAGCAGCGGATGCTGGCCCATTGCCACAGCGACGGCAGCTGCCGATTCTCCGGCCGGGCGTGCCAGACGGCTGCGCGATCGGCGAGCAGCAACTGGGCCCGGCCACGCCGCGTCTCCTTCTGCTTGCGGGTCAGCCAGTCGCGCAACGACGGCACCAGGTAGTCGTGGGTGAGCTGATAGTAGCGCAAGGATGACGTAGGCGTAGGGTGGGTGGAGTCTTCGGAACCCACCAATCCAACCTTGGTGGGTTCCGAAGACTCCACCCACCCTACCTTTCCCTCCGGATCGGTCGGCGTGATGAGCCGGATTTCGCCGTCGAGAATGCGCAGCAGCTCATCGAATTCCTTCGGCCGGCTCGCGTAGCCTGACGCCGCCAGCAGCTCGGCGTGCGACCGCATGTGGCCCTTGATGTCAGTGCCGGATTCGGGCAGCAGTGCTTGCAGGACGGCGCGGGCTGCTTTCTGATGATAGCGGTGTTCCGGCGGTGCGGTAGCGGCGCTGAACGTCTCTTCGAGGAAGGTCGCGCCGACGCCCTCGGTGCCGCCGACGGCCTTCAGCGTGGCCGGCGTCCATGATTTGCCCTTCATCATCTCGGCGAACAGGGCCAGGCGAACGCAGATCACCTTGCCTTCCTGGGCCAGGCCGCGCAGCGCCTGCTCGAGAAACGCCTGCTGGTCGTGCTCCACCCGGGGGCTTACGCCCCGCGGCTCGCCGATCGCGTTTTCCGGCAATGCACCGAAAGCCCGGCCAAATGCCGCCAGCACTTTCTCGGCGTGACGCATGGGGAAGAGATCGACGGCCGCGGAGTTCTGGCCTTCGACGAGGCGAATTTCCAGCTCGCGCATGAACCGTGTCGCCGCCATCCAGAAGTCATCGCGCACCATCACCACGCACTGCACGCGGCCGCCGTCGCACTGCCGCAGCGCCTGCACCAGCTCGGTGTTGTCCTGGTCGCGCTGGGCGTGCAGCCATTGCTCGAACTGGTCGAGGATGATGAGGACTTTCTTGAATCCGGGGACAGGCAAGGCGGCCTGTCCTCCCGTAGGCGACGCTGCCAGCGTCCACCGGCCAACGGCGACGCTGGCAGCGTCGCCTACGAGGGGGGCAGGCAAGGTGGCCTGTCCTACGCGCAGAGCGGCTAGCGACTCCTTGAGGCCAAGCGACGCGGGCAGGTTCGCGCACCGTTTCCGCAGACCGTTCAGCAATCGCGCCTCGGTTTCCTCCGCGGTCGCCTCGACGTACACAGCGATCACGTCCTCGGATAGCCGCGGCAAGAGGCCCGCCTTCACCAGCGATGACTTGCCGCAGCCGGAGGGGCCGTAGATGAGGCCGACCGCGAACGTGCTGTCGGCGTCCATTTCTTCGATGCGCGTCTTCCAGAAGCGGATGCTGTCGGGCAGGCCGTCGCGGTCGCGTGGGCCGGGGAGCAGTTCGAGAAAGAAGTCCGCGTCGTGAACGTCGAACGAGCGCAGCCCCTTGGGCACGATCTTGATCGGCTGGCTGTCGGAAATCGGCGCCGTCGGCGTCGGCGTTGGAGTCCCGGCTTTAGCCGGTTCCGCCGTCGGGTCCGCCTGAAGGCGGGACTCCAACACGAAAAGGCGCAGGTCGTCGGCCATGTCCTGCGCCGTCAGGTAGCGGTCGGCGGCGCGCTTCGACAGCGCCTTGAGACAGATGCGTTCCAGCTCGCGCGGAATCGTGTCGTCGATCTGCCGCAGGGGACGCGGCTCGCGGCCGGCGACCTGTTCCAGCAGCTCGCTGCGCGATTCGCCCTGGAACGGCCGTCGCCCGGACAGCAACTCGTAGAAGACCACGCCGAGGCTGCAAATGTCGCTGCGGCCATCGACGCGGTGCCCTTCGCCGCGGGCCTGCTCCGGACTCATGTAAGCGGGCGTTCCGGCATAGCGCGGTCCGTGGCCGACGTTCTGCTCCCGCAAGGCCAGCCCGAAATCCGCGACATAGGGTTTGCCGGCGCCGTCGAGTAGGATGTTGCTCGGCTTAACGTCACGGTGAACCAGCCCCTGGCGGTGGGCATAATGCAGCGTCTCGGCCACGGTCGCGACCAGCTCCACGGCGTCGGTCAGCGTCGGCCGCGCTTCGGCGATGCGCTGCGCCAGGGTACGGCCTTCGATGTACTTCGAAACGATGAAACAGGGAAAGTCTTCGGTGTTGTTGACGTCGTAAACCGGGACGATGTTCGGATGATCGAGGGCCGCGACGATCTGCGCTTCGGCCAGGTACGCCGCGGCATCGGCCGGACGGCGGAGCAGCTCACGGTGCGGCACCTTGACGGCGACGCGGCGGTGGAGTTGCTCGTCCTCGGCGAGATAGACAACGCCAAAGCCGCCCTTGCCGAGCCGTTTTACGACGCGGTAGCGGCCGATGCATTGCGGCGGCGAGCCCAACTCACGCTCGGCGGCAGGCGTCGGCGAGCCTTCCGGTTGGTGCGAATCGGTGTTGCAGGGGTCGCTCATGGCGAACCTCGCGGCGCGTCGAGGTAAAACAGCAGCACCGCCAGGTCGGCGGGACAGATGCCGCTGATCCGGCTCGCGTGGCCGAGGCTGCCGGGCCGAATGCGTCCGAGCTTTTCCTTGGCCTCGTGCCGCAATTGCGGGATTGCCGCATAGTCGTAGTGCGTCGGGATCGGCCGCGATTCCCTGCGCTGGAAGCGCTCGACCTGCGCGGCTTGCCGCAGAATGTAGCCGCTTCGGCGCCGAGGTGCTGCCGCCGGTTTCTTGCGCTGCTGCCAGCGGAAAATACCCGCGCTGGCTTTGGCTCGGCCGCTACACTGGTGAACGGTGAATTTGACCCGCTCGCCATGCTGAAGCGGGAGTTCGCGATCGAGTTTCAGCGTGCCGTTTTCGTACGTAGCTTCGACTTCCAGATGCATTGCAAGAGCCTCCGCGGAGACAACGGAACTGCCGGCTATTCTACAGTAAGGGGCAGTAAAGCAGCTCAGAGAAAAGCGTGCTGGTCCTTGCCGATCTCCGCGTTTTGCGGCAGCGCCCCGAACGCTCGGCCAAAAGCGGCCAGCACTTTCTCGGCATGACGCATGGGGAAGAGGTCGACCGCGGATCTGCCGCCGTGGGCGCCCGGCTACGCGCATCTCATGTTGCGATGTCTGCGGCACCTGATGCACCGCTCCTACCTGAATCGATAGCTGCAATTGCATGCCGGCACGCGGCGACATCGGCGATCGCGGCATCCCGCGCCTTCGGACGCCGATTTTTTGAATAGGCAACGCGCATGACGACTCACGCCTATTCCTGTTCGTCGCGACGCGTCGCCTCGGCGATGGCACGGTAGTATTGGCGCAGCAGTTCTTCGTAGCTGGGAACGAAGTGATCGCCAGCGTACACGTCAACCTCCAATCGCTTCCGTTTCAACAACTCGCCCCAGATGCCGGCGAGGTTGCGTGGCACACCGGCGTTCTTGTCAACGTTGCTTTGCATGTTCTTGCCGGCGGGGTCGACGTTCATTTCGGCTGGCCCCTTCGCCGTGCCGCGCGCGGGCTTCTCTTGCGGGATCGGCTTGCCCGCGCCTTGCTGCGCGCCGTCCTGGTTGTTTGCCTTCTTGCCGTTGCTGCCGCTTGGCGTGCGTTCGCCGCGATCCGCCTCGTCGATCAGCTTGTCGAGGTCACGGATGATCCTTTTCTGAACGTCGCTGGTGTCCCGACCCGCGTCTTGATTCTCAAGACTGCTGCGCGCGTGCTCGAATTCGCGGTGCAGGCGCTGGATAACGACCTCGCGGTTTTCCGTGGAATCGCCGGGTCGTCCCTTCTTGTTCGCGTCGGGCTGATCCTGAAATGACAGGCTCGGCAGGTTTGACGCCAGTGTCACCGATTGTTGATTGGCCACGGCCATCGCGGTGTTGACGACCAGAAGACACACGGCTATCCCGAGCGTGCAGGCTGACAAGGTAAAGGTGCGAGTCATGGCCGGAAGCCTTTCGTCAAGCAGATCGGAAGCAGAAGCAGAGTCACTTGCCAAGGGTCTGGTAAAAGCATACTCAGCGCCTCGGGACGATGCCAGCGGTTCGCTTGCGAAAAAGCCCGCGCAGCTATCTCGCGCAGCTATCTCATGACGCGCTGGGCCGCGAACACCGATCGTGGCAACCGTGTCCGGGGAATGTTCGGCAGATCGTTCTTCGACCGCCCGGATCGGGCGGAAACAGTTTGCGATCCTGGACCGGGAAGCGGGGATGTCGAATCCATGATCGTCTGATGATTGTCGGGCGTCAATTGCAACGACGTGCCGCTGGGGCAGAAACGAGGAACTGGTCTGTAGCGGGAAGAATTCGAGCGAGAGGGGTACAACCCGAAGTCCGATCAGAAGGTGCTGACGACACGCCGGCGCATCAAGGCAGACGAAGAGTTGCCGATGGGGGATGCGTATGACGCATTCCTCCAGCGACTGCTTGCTGCCAGCAGCACGCCGGCACTCAAGGTTGATCGACCCGAAGGAGGCAATTCATGACCGACGTGCCGCAAACACTGCCGCTGCCGGCTGACCATGCCGCGCATGGAGTGCGCCCGCCTGTCGCTCGACGGGCTTTCCGTCGGCGATGCGTTCGGCCAACGATTCTTCTATCCGCCATCCGTCGAATCGCTGATCGCGGAGCGCGCGTTGCCCAGGCCGCCCTGGCCGTACACGGACGATACTGAAATGGCGCTGGCGATCGTGGAAGTGCTGGCACACCGGGGTCGGATCGATCAGGACGCACTCGCCAGCGCGTTCGCACGTCGCTACCGTGTCGATCCGGATCGGGGCTACGGCGGGATGGCCCATGAGATCCTGGGGGCCATTGGTGCCGGCACGCCGTGGTCCGTTGCCGCTGGCCGAGTCTTTGGCGGCATGGGTTCGATGGGCAACGGCGGCGCCATGCGTTCGGCGCCGATTGGCGCGTACTGGGCCGACGACTGGGATGCGGTGGTGCAGCACGCCTGCGCGTCGGCGGCGGTGACGCATGCGCACCCCGAAGGCCAGGCTGGGGCAATCGCCGTCGCCATCGCGGCGGCCTGGGCGAGCCGGAAAAACAGCGGGGAAGTGACCGCACCGGGACGGGAGCTTCTTGAAGTGGCGCTTGCGTATACGCCGCCTGGAGACACTCGCCAGGGCCTGGAGCAAGCACTCGCGCTGCCGCCGGAGTCATCGGTGTCAAGGGCGGCGAGGCTGCTGGGGTGCGGGTTGCAGGTAACGTCGCCGGACACCGTGCCGTTGGCGCTCTGGTGCGCGGCGCGGCACATCGACAATTACGAGGAAGCGCTGTGGGCGACCGTGTCCGCGCTGGGCGATCGGGACACGACGTGCGCCATCGTGGGCGGCGTCGTCGTGATGGCGACCGGCAAGTGGACGATTCCCGAAGAGTGGCTCGAGGCGCGTGAACCGCTATAGCTCGTGGACGACAACGTCGGAATGATGCAGGCCTTCGTCCACCAACCTGCGGAACACACATGACGAACGATCAGACTTCGTGTGATCGCAGAAGTAGAAACCGTCTGCCTCCAGCAGCACGGTGAAATCATCCTGCCCCAGTCGCTCGAACGCGCCACGGAGGCGCTCCAGCAAGACTTCCAGTTCCGCCGGGTCAGAAACCCGGAATGCAATCTTGTACTCGAAGCCCATTCGCGTCCTCGACCTCCTGCAGGTACGTCAACCACAGCGGATGGACGCTGTCCCAGCCCCGTTCATCGGTCCAATCGTGCAGCGGCATGTTCGACCCTCCATGCGAGTCATTATCGCGAATCGCTGAAGGGCTCGCAAGACAGCCGCCAGCGATAACGCTGCCCCCGACACATGCCGGTGCGGCGCCGGGTTCCCTGGCGGCGCCGGCCGACAATGAGTAATCGGTTCTGCATGCCGTCCGGACCGCCGCGTGTACAATCATGGATGAATCCCAATGCCGGAGGACATGCTCGTGATCCGCGTCCATCGATTTCTTCCCTGCGTCGTGATCCTGGGCCTCGGCGCGGCTCGGCCGGCGCGGATGAGCCGGTCAGCCTCAAGAACTTCAAGCCCCCCGCGGACAACAGCAAGGACGAGCCGCTCGCCGGCCAGTTCTCGATCGCCAAGGCCGCCCATTTCCTCGACTCGGCGGCGCTCAACTGGACCAAGAACCAGGGTTGCTTCTCGTGCCATTCGAACCTCACATACCTCTACGCGCGGCCGCCGCTGGCGGGTCCGGCGCCGGCCCTGGCCGAGGTCCGCGCGGCCCTGGAAGAGCTCGTGAGCAAACGGTGGAAGGACAAGGGGCCGCGCTGGGACGCCGAGGTGGTCGTGGCCGCGGCAGCGCTCGCCTATAACGATGCAGCCACCACCGGGAAACTGCACCCGCTCACCCGGACGGCCCTCGATCGCATCTGGACCGTCCAGCGCAAGGACGGCGGCGTCAACTGGTACAAGTGCAACTTGCCGCCGATGGAGATCGACGACCACTACGGCGTCACGCTGGCCGCGGTCGCGACCGGGGTGGCTCCCGAGGGCTACGCGCAGACCGACGCGGCGCGCAAGGGACTGGACGGCATCCGCGCCTACCTCAAGGCCAACCCGCCGGAAAACCTGCACCACAAGGCGATGACCCTGTGGGCCGGCAGCTATCTCGACGGCTTCGTCAGCGAGGCCGGCAAGCAAACCATGATCAAGGAGCTGCGTGCCGTGCAACACGCCGACGGCGGCTGGTCGGCTGCGAGCCTCGGCAGCTGGAAGCGGGCCGACAAGAAGGAGCAGGATCCCACGACCAGCGACGGCTACGGCACCGGGTTCGTTGTCTTCGTGCTGCGCCGCGCCGGCGTGCCGGCCGATGATCCCGCCCTGCAAAAGGGCACCGCGTGGCTCAAGGCGAACCAGGCGCAAGCGGCCGCTGGTTCGCGCGCTCGCTCAGCCGCGACAGTCATCACTACCTGAGCCACGCCGGCTCCGCGTTTGCCGTGATGGCACTTACTGCCTGCGAGGAATGACTCGCCACCATGCCGCGGCGACGCAAGTTACACGCCATGCCCGTGGCGCCTGACTCGGCGCATCAAACGCATGCCGGTCATCGGCTTGCATACCGTTCTCCAATTACACGCCATCGTTCGCGCATTCTCGGCCGGCAAAAGAATGACCGGCGTTTAACCCGCGAGTTGCCGCCGCCGCTGCTTTGATCGCTTCCGGCGTCAGCTCGGCCAGGAAGTCGAGCGGACTGGCGACGCCGGCCGGCCCCTTGCGCGCCACGTGTGTGTAGATCATCGTTGTTTCCAGGCTCTGGTGGCCGAGCAGCACCTGGATCGTACGTAGGTCCACGCCGCGCTCGACGAGATGCGTCGCGAAGCTATGGCGAAACGTGTGGCAAGAAATTGCCCGACCTCATGGATGCCCATCTCGCGCGGATGCCGCTTGCCGTGAAATCGAATGAAGCGTTGACACCAATCGGCAATAGCGGCGGTGGCCTCGTCGGTGTGTCCGCGTTGGTGCGCGGTCATGCGGACGTTGTCGAGCAGTCGTGGCGTCTGCGCCGTCGAAAGCGCCGCCTCGCAAGGGGTGGTGGCAGCCATAGGGTTCCTCCCTCAGTGCACCGCGAAGCGTGCCCATCGGTGACATTTGCACACTACAAGTCGACTGTCCGTCAAGAAAAAAAAGAAAAAAATCGCGCTACCGCCGTTGACAGCCGCGCGTACCCAGGTTCGAATGAGAGCAAGCGAAATAGGCTAACCGGCGCCGGGATAGGCTGACCGGCGCTCCGTAATAGTGCGACCGGCCGATGATATGCTGACCGGCCAATATGCTGACCGGCCCGCGATATGCTGACCGGCCAATATGCTGACCGGCCCGCGATATGCTGACCGGCCGGTCAGCTAAATAACAATGTTCGAGAGTCAACGAGGAGGTCGGGAATGGCGACAACCGGCTGGCGTTCTGCATTATGGAAGGTCGCTGTTGTGCTGTATGCGGTCGGTGCGTCGTGTTTTGCGCTCGGCGCCGTGCTGCACCTTCTCGCTGGCGAGACGCCCCAGCTCGTAGCGGGGTTAGCCACCGCCATCTTGATGAGCTTCTATTCGGTAGTCCTCCAGCCAAAGATGGCGACAACCCGCTGGCGTTACGCATTATGGAAGGTCGCTGCTGTGCTGCCAGGCTTGTGTTTCGCGAGCACCGCCGTGTTCTCGCTTCTCGACGGCAAAACGCCCGTGGCCGTGATGTTCGCGGGCGTCGCCATCTCTTGGTTCGGTTCGGGAGCGGCCGACTGGGCGAAGGCCGGTACCTCGCCGTCTGCTCGCCAGGACGGCGCAAGTGGGGCCGAATCAGCCACTGTACCCGACCACCGCAGCAGGTAGCGGGATCGCAGTTCGGCGGGGCGGACCAACCGGAAGATAAAAGGAAGGAAAGACAAAAGCGTTGGAGCCTACAATTGAAGTCAAGCATGCTCGAACCAAGGGGCTTCTGCGGACCCGCCACGCGACTTAAGGCCACCTGGAGTATGCGGTTTTCTCCCCGTGGGCCGGCCGCAGAGCCTGGTCGTTCGGGGAGCAGGAGATAGCAAATGAGCAAGGCGTCCACGCCAGGAGAGCCACGCGAAGCGAAGAATCGAAGCGCGCGTTTGGCTTTGGCCTTGGGTGCTCTCGGCGCCGTGCATGGGGCGGCCTACGTCGGATTCTTGGTCCTGATGTGCAAGACGAAGCTAGGAGGTGTTGGACCACTATACAGCGACAAGCCAAGCGTCCTGTTATCCTTGCTGACGGCCCCGTTTGCCTTATCGACGCTCTGCCTACCAGTTGATGCCTTACTTGGTTCCTTCCCGTTTGCCTTATCGACGCTCTGCCTACCAGTTGATGCCTTACTTGGTTCCTTGGCCGTTGTCCTGGGTGCGATCGGCATCAACCGCGCCAGATCGACCAACGTCGGACGGGGTGCGGCACGCACGGGTTGCCTGCTCGGTGTCGCCGCGTTGGCGGCAGCCGTGATCGACTTTGCCGTGATGGCCAGCGGGTGGGGCCAGTAATCCTCGCCCACTGCCGTTCCCCTTGAACCCACGTGCGCGGCGACCGGGCCATTGACCTGATACTCGCGAGAAAGTAGGATCATTCTCGAACAAACCGCTTCTCGGGACGTTGGGGGCCATGCCGGTACGCCTGGCTGAGCGGCGTTTAGGCCCCCAACGCCCGAGAGCTTGACCGTTCGAAGCGTCGCTCGGTCCAAAGGAGACCAATCATGACACGTCTGATGTTGGGATGGTTTGTCTTCTGCGTGTCGGCCAGCGTTGCCGTGGGCCAGGAGCAGCTCGTTGGCCCGATTGTGGAATTGAAGGTGACGCCGGAGAAAAGCGTCTTCAAGAACTCGGCATGGGACAAGCCAATCGTCATCAAGTCGCAGGACGAGGCCGCCAAGCACTTCGGCAAGGACGCGGTCGAGGTCATCGCCAACAAGGTCGATTTCAAGAAGCAGATCGTGCTCGTCTTCGCGTGGCAAGGCTCTGGCGGCGACAAACTTGATTACAAGGTCCTCGAATCGTTCCCCGAGCAGATTCCCTTTTCCTTGCGCCCCGGCGTCACCGACGACCTCCGCGCACGGCCGCGTTTTCGCTCTGCGCTCCAATGTGAAATGGAGCGTGCAGGGGCCCAAGTAGTGCCGTGCCGGCCACGCAGCCGGTACGCCAGGCTGTTGCCCGCGACGAACTCCAGCGCGCAGTAGCGGTGGCTGCCGGCTACGCCCACCTCGCGGATGTGCGAAACGCGCCTGCCGCCCTGGGCACCGCGACGGCGCCGGCCGATGGCGGAGTGATCGGTTCGGCATGCCGTCCGCAGCGTCGCGTGTACAATCATCGATGCATCCAAACGCCGGACGGCATGCTCGTGATTCGTAGCGACGGCTGCGGTACCGGGTTCGTTGTCTTCGTGCCGCGCCGGGCGGCCCTGCGTTTGCCGTGATGGCGCTTACCGCGTGTGCTGAATGAATTCCGGCCAGACTATCTGGGGCAGTGCCTGGGAGCTGGTCAGCCGTACGCGCCGCGCCACCGGTGTCGACGTGCTGCTCGTCCTGGGGCTCGCGGGGCTGGTGGTGGGCCTCGCCGACTTCGGTCGTGAGGCGACGCAGCCGATGCGCGAGTCCGTCGGGATCGACCTGGACGACGTTCTGGGTCTTGCCGCAATATACGTTCTTCTCCCTGGGGCGCGGACTCATCGCCTACGCCTTCTCGCTCGGCTTCACGCTCGTCTACGGCTACTGGGCCGCCAAGGACGCGATCGCGGAAAAGGCGCTCGTGCCGCTGCTCGACATCCTCCAGAGCATTCCGGTCCTGAGCTTTTTGCCCGGCCTGGTGCTCGGCCTGGTCGCGGTGTTCCCGACGACCAACCTGGGGCTGGAACTGGCCGCGGTGCTGATGATCTTCACCGGGCAGGCGTGGAACATGACGTTTAGTTTTTATCACTCGCTGCGCGGTGCCGCCCGACCTGCGCGAAGTCGGCACCATCTACCGCTTCGACTGGCGGCAACGGCTGCGCTGGATCGAGCTGCCGTATGCGACGATGGGGCTCGTCTGGAACAGCATGATGAGCATGGCCGGCGGCTGGTTTTTCCTGATGATCACCGAGGCATTCCAGCTCCGCGGCCACGATTTTCGCCTGGCCGGTCTCGGCTCCTACATGAGCGTCGCCGTCGAAAAGGAGAACTACTGGGCGATGGCGGCGGCGGTCGTGGCCATGGTGCTGATGATCGTCGGTCTCGATCAGTTCCTGTGGCGTCCGGTCGTCGTCTGGGCGCAGAAGTTTCGCATGGAGGAAGGCGGCAATCTCCCCGCGTCCTCATCGTGGTTCCTCAACGCACTGCGGCGCTCGCGGCTGCTCAAGCGGGTGCTGATCGCGCTGCGCAAGCCATTTCGGATGTGGCAAGCGGCGGCGCCGAAGCCGGCTACCGACACCATTGCCACTCACCGCGTGGCCCGCGCCGTGTCGCTGGCGGCGTTCGCGATCCTGCTGCTGCTCCTGACCGCCGGCGCGGTGAAGCTGATCCATTTGCTCGTCGACGTCACGCCTGTGCAGTGGGGCGAGACGCTGCTGGCCGCCGGCATGACGCTGGTCCGCGTGCTACTGTCGACGGCGCTCGGCACGCTGTGGGCGTTGCCGGCGGGGCTGGCGATTGGGCTCTCGCCGCGGCTGGCTCGCCTGATGCAGCCGGTGCTGCAGGTGCTCGCGTCGTTTCCGGCGCCGATGCTGTTTCCGCTGGTGGTGCTCATCTTGCACGCGACCGGCGTGCCGCTGGGCATGGGCAGCATCCTGCTGATGTTGCTGGGCACGCAGTGGTACATCCTGTTCAACGTCGTCGCCGGCGCGATGGCGATACCCGCCGACCTGCGCGAGATGGCGGAGAGTTTTCGCCTGCCGCCGTGGCAGCGCTTCTGGCGGCTGTACGCGCCGGCAGTCTTTCCCTATCTCGTCACCGGCTGGGTCACGGCGGCCGGCGGCGCGTGGAACGCGAGCATCGTCTCGGAATATGTCATCTATCACGGGCAGCCGGAGTCGACCTGGGGCATCGGCGCCCAGATCAGCCAGGCCACGGCCAGCGACACGTTCGGTCTGCTCGCGGCCAGCACGTTGGTCCTGGCGATCACGGTCGTGACGTTCAACCAGTCTCGTGTGGCGGCGGATGTACAAGCTTGCGGAGCGGCGGTTCTCATTGAGCAAGTGAACCCCAAGCCTTTTTTTGGAGTGCGGCGCTTTTCCGCCGCTTTTTTTCTTTGGTCTTTCAAAGAAAAGCGATGAAAAACAAAGCGGCGGAAAAGCGCCGCACTCCAAAAAAAGGCCAAGCACGTCAGAGGAGAAATCATGGCAGTAGCGGCGCCCGTGACGACCGAGGTTCTGTGCGAGGCGCGTGGCGTCTCGCATGAGTTTACGCTGCCCAACGGCAAGCCGCTGCGCGTGCTCGAGGACGTGGGCCTTACCATTCGCCCGCGCGAGATCGTTGCCTTGCTCGGGCCCTCCGGCTGCGGCAAGTCCACCATCCTGCGCATCCTCGCCGGCCTGATCCAGCCGACGCACGGCGAAGTGTTCTATCACGGCAAGCCGCTCACGGGACTCAATCCCGGCGTGGCAATCGTCTTTCAGAGTTTCGCGCTGTTCCCGTGGATGACGGTGACGCAAAACGTGCAAACGGTGCTCGAGGCGGCCGGGGTGCCGCGCACCGACATGGTCCGCCGCGCCGAGGCGTCGATCCGGCTGGTCGGCCTCGGCGGCTTCGAGGACGCGTATCCGCGCGAGCTGTCCGGCGGCATGAAACAGCGCGTCGGCATGGCCCGCGCCCTGTCGGTCAATCCGGAGATCCTCTTCCTCGACGAGCCGTTCAGCCAGGTGGATGCCCTGACTGCGGAAAGCCTCCGCGCCGAGGTCATCGACATCTGGACACGCCAGGAGCACAACCTGTCGTCGGCGCTGATGGTCAGCCACGACATCAAGGAAGTGGTGTACATGGCCGATCGCATCGTCGTGCTGGGCGCCAACCCGGGCCAGGTGCGCACCATCATGGAGAACTCCCTGCCTCGGCCGCGCGATTACCGCACGCCGCAGTTCCTGCGCCTGGTCGATCAGCTGCACGATCTGATCACCGGCCATGAGCTGCCCGACGTGGCGCCCGGCGCCGCACGGCCGGCAGGCGTGATTGAGCCGCTGCCGACGGCGACGATCAGCGAGATTATCGGCCTCCTGGAATATCTCGATGCGCGGCGGGCGCGAGGATTTGTTCCGCATCGCCGCGGAGATGCATCAGGAGTTTGGCCGGGTGATGGAGGTCGTCGAAGCGGCTGAAATGCTCAACTTCGTGGACACGCCAAAGCGGCAAGTGGTGCTCGACGCGACCGGGCAGTGCTTCCTCAAAGCGGACCCGGAAAGGCGGCAGGCGATCTGGCGCGAACAGCTTCTGAAGCTGCGACTGTACAAGCTGGTCGACGAAGCGCTTGAGCGTGCGCCGCGGCACACGATCGACGAGGACTTCGTGCTGGAGACGCTGGTCCTGCACCTGCCGCACGAGAATTACCAACGCGTGTTTCGCACGTTCATCGGCTGGGGCCGCTTCGGCGACCTGTTTACCTACGATGAAAGCACGCGTACGCTTGCACGCCCTTCTTCGTAGTCATGTCAGGTTGCCGCCGTTGACGGTGATGGTCACAGCCACTCGTGCTTCGTGACGGTGCGGCGCCATCGCGCAGGCCGGTTCAGCAGGACCCAGACCTTGGAGGCCCCATTGACGGCGATCGCCAGGTCGGGACGGCCATCGCCGTTGAAGTCACTGGCCGCCATGCCCACGGCGGGCAAGAAGCCGAGCTTCCCGCGCGGGCTGCTCTGGAAGGCGCCCTTGCCGTTTCCCAGATGGATATGCGCCTCGTCGCCGTTCACCGAGAAGATGTCGGCCTTGCCGTCGCGATTGAAATCGGCGATGACCGTCAAGGCCCCTCGGCCCATGAGACGCGGACCGTCGCGAAAAGTGCCGTCGCCGTTTCCCAGGAGCAACTGCAAGGCGGGGTCGCGGAGGATGCCAATGGCCAGGTCGAGCTTGCCATCCCCGTCGAAGTCCGCCGCGCCGGCGAGGTAGGCATTCTCAAAGGTACGCTGGATTTGCGGCTGGAACGTGCCGTCGCCGTTGCCCGCAAGCAAGCTCACGGTACCGCCGACATGCGACGCGGCGACCAGGTCGAGCCGGCCATCGCCGTTGAAATCGCCGGCAACCAGATTCAGCGGGTTCGGGCCGGTCGCATAGTGAACCGGTGGCCGAAAGCTGCCATCCCCGTTTCCCAAGAGGACGCTGACGCCGCCCTGCGTCGTATTATGCGTCACGGCCAGGTCAAGTTTACCGTCGCCGTTGAAATCCGCGGCAATGACGCGGCTGGGGTTGGACCCGGCGGGGTAGTTGACGGCAGGTTGGTACGTGCCGTCGCCGTTGCCCAGGAGCACGCTGACGTTGCCCGGCGTGCGCTGCCGTCTTGACTCGTTTGATTGACGACGACGATGTCCGCCTTGCCGTCGCCGTTCAGGTCCGCGATCAGTGCGGCCGTCGAGAAGATGCCGGTAGCGTAATGCACGGCCGGCCGGAACGTGCCGTCGCCGTTGCCCAGCAAGACGCTGACCGTGCTCTGCCAGTCGGTTTTGGGAAGGCGTGCGCCCGCGTTGACCACGACCAGGTCCGCCTTACCGTCGCCATTGAGGTCGCCCACCGCGACAAAACCGGGGTTCAAGCCGGTGTCGTAGCTGGCTCCTGGGACAAACTCTACGCCGGCGATCTCGGCCGGGTCGCTCCGCTCGCTCGGAGCGGTCGGGCGGTTGGGCTCGGCGTCGTCTGGATTGGGTCTCGCCAGGTAAGCCGCCACCGCGAGCAACGTCGCCAGCAAGCCGGCCGCGGCCAGGGGCCACCAGCGACGCTGGCGGCGATGCTGCATCGCCGCCAGGCTCTCGACAATCGCGGACGCCGACGCCGGCCGCTGCGCCGGCATTTTGGCCAACAATGCGAGAATCAGCCGCGACAGGCGCGCCGGCACCTTCGGATTGAGCAGGCGCGGCGGCGCCGGCTGTTCCTGCTGAACCGCTGCCAGCACGGCCGTCGCGTCGCTCCCCGAGAACGGCACGCGGCCGGTCGCCATGCGGTAGAGTACCGCGCCCAGGCTGAACAGGTCGGCGCGGGCATCGACCGTGCCGCCGCGTGCCTGTTCGGGCGCCATGTAGGCCGGCGTCCCCAGGACCGCACCGGTGTGGGTCAGACCGGCGCCGGGCGTCGGGACATCGGACGGTTCCAGGCGCTCCTGCACCTCGGCGACCGCGCGGGCGAGGCCGAAATCGAGAATCCTGACCCGCCCCCCTGCCCCTTCCAGCCAGATGTTGGCCGGCTTGATGTCGCGATGCATCAAGCCGCGCCCGTGCGCCGCCGCCAGGCCCTGAGCGATCTCACGGCCGATACGCACGATTTCGGGGATCGGCAGCGACTCGCTGCGGTTCAGGCGATCGTCAAGGGATTCGCCCTTGAGCAGCTGAAAAGCAAGGAACGGGACGCCGCGATCCTCGCCCACGTGGTAGAGCGGCACAATGTGGTCGTGCTCGATGGCCGCCGCGGTCCGCGCCTTGCGCAGGAAGCGCTCGCGGGCCGTGGCGCTCGCCGCCAACCGCGGCCTGATGACCTTGAGGGCGACGTGCCGTCCGAGCTGCGCATCCTCGGCCCGGAAGACGACACCCATACCCCCGGAGCCGAGCACCCCAAGGATGCGATACGGCCCCAACCGACCGATCTCGCCGGGCGCTTGCGGCGGCGCCAGCAACGCGTGCAGGTCCGGATCGGCCTCACTCGCGGCAGCGGTGCCGCCCGAATGCGTTCCGCCCGTCCTCGACATCGAGAGCCGGGCGAGCCGGTCCATCAGATTCTCGACGGTTCCGTGGGCGACGAATCCGGGTCGCCCGGCGACAGCGCGCGCTGTTTGCACCAGGCCGTCCGTCACCTCCAGGCTTGCGAGCGCCTGCTGACACGGGACACACTGCTCCAGGTGTTGCTCCAGCGTGTCGGCGTCTGGCTGCGCAACCTGTCCGAGCAGGAAGCGCTGGAGTTCCGCTGCACTGGGACAGACCGGGCCCGTTGGCATGACAGCCTCCGAAGCGTCGCCGCGTGCGTCACTGTTAAAGATATGCGCGGGGAGGCGGACGTTACCTCTCGGCGCGAAGTGGGCGGCGTCGGCCAAGGGCCCTTGGTTTTCGTGAAACTTTACGGATTTGTTATCGGCTTGCCATTCGCATCGACGACCTTGCCGCCAATGTTCACGGTGATGACGCCGTTGACGCCCTTGGCGAAGCCCGCCAGCTCCTTCAGGGTGGCGCCGTTGTCGATGATGAGCGTATCTTTGCTGGTGCCGCCGCCCAGCATGCTGCCCATGGCAACTTCGCCGCTGCCGCCGATGGTGACCGTGCGGTCGGTTAAGTTCGGATCGGGCGGAGCAAGGCCATTGGTAAAGGTCACGATCGATCCGGCCGTCGTGTCAATCGTGACCGAGGGGCTTGTGCTAACGTAATAAGGAATCGACAGCGCCCCGCACAGCAGCTTGCCCGTTACGGTCAAAGTGTGGCCGTTCTCCAGACCGAGCGTTGCAGCGGCCAGAGTCGTGGACGGGCTGATGACGAGCTCGCCTTCGGCGCTGGGTCCGAGAGACGTGATATTGAACTGACACGTTGATGCGGGGCCTTGGAAGGTCAGCTTGCCGCCGCTCGGGTCCACCGCATTCGTCAGCATGATGCTCTTGGCGTTCTGGGCTCCCACCCATGCGATGACGCCGGTCCCTGTTATGGGGCCATCGATCAAGGCCGTCCCTAGCGCGCCATTCGCGCCGACTTCGATCCTGCCCTCGGACAGGTCAATTTGGCCTTGGATGGCGGTGCTTCCCATGGATTTCAACAAGCCGGCCTGCACGTTTATGGTAGAGTTGGTCCCGGTCAGGCCTGAACCCAGACTGAAGGTCAACGGCGGCGCCGTTCACGTTGATGGTGCTTGAACCGAGGTCCCCGGCAACGGTGACGCTGCCCGATCCCTCAATCGTGAGCGCTGTCGACGCCGAGCCATTGAGACCGGCATTGAACGTGACCGAGCACCCTATGTCGGTGGCGAGCGTGGAGCTTGCCGACCAATTGCTTACGACGTAGACCTTGAGAGTTCCGGCCGTGACGGTGAGGGTGCAGCCGGAGAAGGAAAGCGCGTTGACGGTCACGCTATGGCCCGCGAGGTCAAATGTGGCGTCCGAGCCGGCGCTTTGGGGAGAAAAATCCACCTTTGCAAGGGGGAGAATCACATTGCCATTGGCCTTGATCGTCCCGCCCGGGTCGGACAGGGTTCCGGAGAAATTGCCCGTTCCCGCGAACGTGAAGGAGGCTCCGGTCAGGTCCACGTTGCCGCTGCCGTCGAGGGCGCCCTTCACGGTCACGGTCGCGCCCGTGGGGGCGTTGGCGAAAATCGCCGCTGTAGACGCCACAAAGACTTCGCCGCCGAAGGTAACCGTGCCGGCACCCAAATCCAGGTTACTGCCTGGGTCGAGGTTAACGATGTCGCCGAAGGTGAATGCGCCTGTTTGCAAACTCAGGGCGCTGTTGCTGAACAGCTCCAGGGGAGCGCTGAAGGTAGCCTTGGCTGTGCCCAAGGTCAGCGTGCTCATCTCCGTCAGCGTGCTCGTATGTTCCACGGTAACGGCGGCGGCGAAATTCCACGTGCCTGCCGTCGAATCGACTTCGCTATGATTTTCCAACTCGACGGCGCCGTCGAAGGTAGCCTTGCTGGCGCCGAATCCCAGTGTGCCACCGAAGCCCACGGTAACGGTGTTTTTGAAGGTAAACGTGGCGGCGGTCGCCTGCAGCGTGCTGCCTGTGCCGATGGAAACGGCCCCGTCGAAGGTGGCCGCGTCGCGCCAAATCGAGCGTGCTGCCCTGGGCCAGGGTAAGGGTGCTGCCGAAGGTGAAGGTGCCCACGAGCGCATTCATCGTGCTGTTTTGCCCCACCTCAACGGTGGCGCTGAAGGTGACATTGCCGGTGCTCACATTCAGCGTGCCGCTTTGCACGGTCAGCGCGCCGGGCAGCGTGATGGTCGCCCCCTGGGGATCGAGGGTGACCGTCCCGGTCGAGAATACCGCGAGCGGCCCGGCGCCCAGCGAGGCGTCGGATTTGATGACGGTGGTCCCGTCCTGCAACGTGGCCGTGCCGGTGAAGGTATTTTTGCCCGTCAGGCCCAGCTCGCCCGGCCCGGCCACGATCAGGCCGCCGCCCGACAGCACGCCGGACATGGTCAGGGTCGCGCCCTGAGCGACCGTCACCGTGTTGTTGCCGCTGCTGTCGGCCAGGGTGGTGGCGACGTCGTAGGTGCTCTTGTCGGCATTGTCGGTGATGTCGCCGGTGAGGCTAAGGGAAGCGCCCGTGAGCGAGTTGATCGTATAAGCGGCGTCGATCTCGATACTGCCGACGAAGAGGCCCGCCAGGTTGTCGGTGCTGACGTCCTTGGTCACGCCCGCCGGGAAGATCAGCGCGTTGCCCTGCTTGGGGGCGGCATTTTCCTTCCAGTTTTTCGGGTCGCTCCAGTCGCTCGTCTTGCCGCCGCCGGTCCAGGTTCGCGTGGTCGGCAACGTCGGCACAAGGGCGCTGGAGAATGCGGAAGTGTCGAGGTTGCCGTCGGTGACGGTGGCAGTGAAGAGCGCCGTCCCAGGTCTGGCCGAGGTCCACGCTGAAATTGCCTTGCCCGTCCGGGCTGACCGTGAACTGCCCCAGCGAGGTCTGGCCCTCGTAGTCGCCGCGGGGGTCCGTGATCGTGTTGTTGAAGAACTCCACGGTATAGTCCGTGCCCGACGTGCTGCCGGGCAACTGACCCATGACCGTGGTCCCATCCGCCGAAGCGAGAACGGGAGGCAAGATGCCGCCGTTGACGCCCGCCTGCTCGACGATGGCGCCACCGGACGTGGCCGTGCCGTTGGCGAAGATCGAGTTGTCAACAAATTGATTGGCCTCCGACCCGCTATCGACCTCGATGGCATAGGTCGTGTTGCCCGTGATCACATTCGCCTTGATGGTGTTGTTGGAGGAGTCGGTTATCGCCACGCCGTCGCCCGAGTTGTACTCAATGAGGTTCTGCACGACCGTGTTGTTGTTGTCGGCAAGCCGCACGCCATTGAGCGTGTTGCCCACGGCGACGGTGCCCGTGGCGTCGGTGCCGATGTAGTTGCCCTCGATGGTGTTGTTGCCGCCACTGCCCACGTCCACGAAGACGCCGTTGCCTGCGAACCCGAAAGGGGAATTGAAAGTGTGGCCGGCCATGACGTTGCGATCCGCAGGCGCCGTGCCCCCGATGGTGTTGCCACTCGAATCGATATAGACCCCCTCCTGTCCGTCGCCCCACGGCGTCTTGCCGTCCGCCTTGACGCCCAGGAAGTTGCCGTAGATCTGGTTGCTGCCTCCGTTGAGGATATCGATGCCGCGGCACGATATTCCCTTGACGGTGGTGTTTGCTCCGACGTCAACGCGCATATTCAGTTGCGTCGTGATGACCGCGTTGTCCGGCTGGCCGAACGGGGCGCTGTTCGGTGTCCCGCCGCCGTCAATGGTCAGGGACGTTGCTGGATTCCCATAAAAACCAATGCGCGGGTCGGTCGCGTCATCCGTATCATTGATCACTCCAATGCCGGATGCGAAGTTGATTGTGTTGGGGCCGGGATATTGGTAAACGTCACCCATCGTCTCATTGGCGACCAGGAACGCAGCGTCAATGATCGAGACCGTGCCGCCCTTCGTCGAGGCCACCCCGGTGGTCGGGTCGATCACGATATCGTTGACCCACGCGTTGGTATTGACCGTGAAGGTCGTGGGGGTGCAGCGCTGTTCCAGAACCTCCAGCCGTGGCCGGCAGCGGCGCTGTCCGGCATTGGCATAAGGTTGCGGCCTGGACCGTTTCCAGAGGCGCCGCAGTGAATCGAGCCAGCGAGTGGCTGTCAGAGAGGTGTTCATGATTCCTCCAGCCGAAAACGGATCCAACGGGTCGGCATATCGACTCACCAGATGTATGCGCCGAGATGCACCAATCTCTCTCAAAAAGAAAATAGTTTGACACCCTGTCGCCAATCCCTACCAAGGCAGGCAGCCCGAAGCGCAAGCGAGGGAACAGGTTAAGGCAGCCCACGCGTATCTCTCTGAGAATTGAGAAGTCGGCAAGTGGCTTCGCGTCAGGAGTTTGCGCGCACGGTCAGGCTTTTTGGAGTGCGGCGTTTTTCCGCCGCTTTGTTCTTTTTTGAAAAACAAAACAAAGCGGCGGAAAAGCGCCGCACTCCAAAAAAAGGCCCCCGGGGCAAACCACGGCGGGTCGGCGTGTGAACTGGCGGGCGGTGGTGGGATGTGTGCCGCAGGCGCCTGGAAAACTCATCCAGGCGGTCCGCCGAGTTGCTGCAACCGTTGGCGGCGCTGGTCCCATGTAGCGGCGCTCAAGAGCCGAAATCCGCCGGACTCTTCCAGCTCCATTCCGGTGGAAACTTCAATCCACAGCTTCAGGTGCTCGTTGGTCCCGCTCACCGCCCTGGGCGTTGGCCACAAACGTACCACCTTGTCCCAGCCGCCCGTGATGATTGTGCGACCGTCGGGACTGAAGCGGGCCACTTCGATTTCACCGTCGTGCCGCAGCGGTGGGCCCACGGGTTTGCCCGTGGTCCGGTCCCACAAGCGCGCGGTCCGGTCCCAGCTTCCGGTCAACACCAAGTGAGCCTGCGGGTGAAAGGCCACTGCCCGCACCGTGCCGTGATGCTGCAGGGCGCCACGACTTGCATGCCCGTCCGGGTATCCCAGATGCAGGCGACGCGGTAATCGTTGCCCGTGACGATCCAACGGCCGTCCCGGCTCAGGTCGACGGCGCCGACCTCGCCGGGGTTGTGGAACGGTTCGCTGAGCGGCGCGCCCGTGACCGCGTCCCAGAGGCGGGCGGTCTCGTCGTAGCTCCCGGTCAGCAGCAGCTTGCTATCCGGACTGAAGACGACCGAGCGAACCTGCCGGTCATGCGGAAACTGGACCGAGGTTGGCTGCCGGGTGCGGGCATCCCATTGCTGGGCGAACGGGTTGGTCTGATCGCCCGTAACCAGCCAGTTGCCGTCCGGCGACCATGCGAGCGCACCGAGGGCTGATTTCACGGGCACCGCCGTCGTGAGGTTGCCGGCTTCCCAAAAACGCAGCGCCGGCTCGCCCCACCAATTGCTGGTCACCTGGGTCCGGCCGTCCGGGCTGACGGCTACGACGCCAACCTTGCTGGCATGGGGCAACGGCGCGCCCAGAGGCTGGCCGCTACGCACGTCCCAGAGTTGCGCACGCCGGAGCGACCTCGTTGGCACCACACCCCGTGAGCAGCGCTTCGCCGCCCTCCGAGAATGCCGCACTCCAGACAATGTTGGGATGCGGCAGCACGCGCACGCGCTGGGAGTCCGGCTCGCTGTCCCACAGCCGCACGATGCCATTCGAGGTCAGGGTCAGCAGCGTTCGCCCATCGGGGGCAAAGACGACGTTGTCGACGGCGCCCTCCGCGTGCGGCAGCGGGGCCGCCAGCCGCGTGCCGGTGGCGACCGACCACAACTGCACGGTGCGGTCGAGGCAGCCGGTTGCGAGTACGTCTCCCCTCGGGTTGAAGGCTAGCGCCGTGACCCCTCCCTTGTGCGCCAGCAGCGCGCCATCGGTGCGCCGGTCTCCAGGTTCCACAAGCCGACCGCATTATCTCGACACCCCGCCGCGATCCGCTTCTCATCATGGTCCACCGCAACTTGCAGGCTGCGGCCGCCCCCGGTGGGCACGGTGAGCACCTTGTCTCCCGTGGCGGCGCTGCAAACCCGCGCACTGTCAACCAGCATCGAGACGATGAACCGGCCGGTCGGGTTGAAGCTGATGGGGAAACTGGGCACGTCGTGACGCAGCGGCGGCAACAGGGGCGCGCCGCTCGCCGCGTCCCAACGGCGGATCACTGCATGCTGGCTCGCCAGCGCTATCAGCACCGTCTTGCCGTCGGGGCTCAGGGCTGACCACCCGATATCGCCATCGGCGAAGGCCGCGCCGACCGCCTTGCCCGTGGGGAGATCATACCGCTGAACCCGCTTGTCACCGCCCACCAGCAGCCACTGGCCGTGTGGCTCGAAGGCCACGGTGCGGACCACCCCGTCGTGGCGAATCGGCTCGCCGCGCGGCTGGCCCGTGCCGGCTTCCCAGAACCCGACGGTGCCCTTGGCATCGCCGGTTGCGAGGACTTGCCGGTCCGGACTGAATGCGGCGGCGGTAATCGTCTCGCCGCAAACGGCCGGCGACCCGAGGGTCCGGCCGGCGGCGAGATCCACAACGTAGGCCGTATGTTTGGAAACCAGGGCTACCAGGCTTCCCTGCTTGCTCGTCGCCAGCAGCTTGGTCTTCGCTGGAAACGACAGCACTGCCCGGGGCCTTACCAGCTGCTGCTGCCACGCACCGATGTTGGCAAGGATGGCGCCGCGCAGGTCGTCGTCCTCCGCAGGCGTCAACTCCAGGGCCTTCACCATCCACAACAGGCCCTGAGCGATTTCGTCCTTTTCACACAGATTGGTGCCCTGGTCGAGCGCCAGGCTGGCCGCCAGACGCTCCGCGCGATTCCGCTCCGCAACGACGCGACGAAAACTCAAGCCCGCCACCAACGCGATCAGCAGCACGGCGACAACCAGCGTCGCGGCGAGTGCCGGATTGCGGCGGCGCCACCGTCGCAGCCGGCCCACCGGTCCGATGCGGCGTGCACGGATCGGCTCGTGCTGCAGGTGGCGTCGCAGGTCGGCCGCGAAGTCGCCGGCTGTGGCATAGCGGCTCGCTGGCTCCTTGGCCATCGCCTTCAGGCAAATCGTCTCCAGGTCGGCAGCAATGCCCGGCCGATGACTGCGCGGCGGCCTGGGTTCCTCGTGGATCACCTTGTGCAGCACGCTGGCGCTTTGCCCGTGGAAGGGCAGCGTCCCCGCGAGCACCTCATACAGCACCACGCCGAGACTGTAGACGTCCGTTCGGCCATCGGCACCCTTGCTGGCGCCGCGGGCCTGCTCCGGCGACATGTAGGCCGGTGTGCCGAGGAGGTCGCCCTCCTGCGTCAGCGTCGGGCCCGCGTCCTTGCAGTAGGCAAGACCGAAATCCGACAGAAGCGGCTGGTTGCCGGCGTCGAGCAGAATGTTCGCCGGTTTGACGTCGCGGTGAATGATGCCCATCTGATGGGCATAATCGAGCGCGTCCGCAATCGGCGCGACCCACTGCGCCGCCTGATCGGGCGCCGGTTGGGTTTTCGTGAGCAGCGCCGCCAGGTTCGGACCGGGAACCAAATCGTACACCAGGTAGGTCACTTCCGCTTGCTGCCCGACTTCATGGAGCGGAACAATGCCGGGATGGCGCAGCTTCGCCGCTGCCTGGGCTTCGCGCAACAACCGCTGCCGGCCCGTGTCCCTGCCCGCCAGCCGCGGACTGAGCACTTTAAGGGCCACGATGCGCCCCAGCCGGGGATCCTCGGCCCGGAAGACCACGCCCATGCCCCCGGAGCCGAGGACCCCGAGGATACGATACGGTCCCAGCCGGCCAATCTCGTCGGGTGCCTGGGGCGGCGCCAGGAGCGCCACGAGGTCGCCGGCAGCCACAACCGATGCCGCACCGACGGTCATCGGCTCCGCGGCCGCACCGGTCACCGCCAGTTGCTTCGCACGCGCGATCAGCCGGTCGACGTCGGTACCGGGGACGAAGGCGGGGTGGGCAGCGACCGCGCCGCTGTGTGCAACAGGCCGTCCGCCACGTCCAGCGCGCCCAGCGACCGCTGACACGCCGGGCACTGCTCGACATGCCGCTCCAGCGGTTCGGCCTCGGACGGCAAGATCGCGCCATGCAACCAACGCTGCAAGGCGGCGGCACTCGGGCAGGCTTCGGCGGGTGGCATGGCACACTCCTGAACAATGATATGCGCGCGCCGCCGCCAATCTCTCGCGCTCTTACTCGTCCAGGAATCCGGCGACTTCCTGGCGCAGCCGCCGCAGCACGCGCGCCTTGGCCAGGTAGACTGCATGCGGCGTCATGTTCAGCTCATGGGCGACCTCCGCCGCCGGTTTGCCCGCAATCGCGAACTGCTGCCACGCCTGCCAGGTCGCCGGGGCGAAGTCGCCCTGCACCAGCTCCAGCGCGCGCTGCACCAGGCACGCGCGATACTCCGCTTCGTCGAGGTCGGCGCACTCGGCTCGATCCGGCAACTCGCCCAGCAGTTCGCCGCGCGTGTCCACGGGCGCTGGGACGCGCCGCCGGTTGAGCTCGTGCCACTTGTTGCGCAGCACGGTCCGCAACCAGCCGCGAAAACTGCCGTCACGATCGTAACGGAACTCGCGGAGCTTCTGCAACAACAGGACGAAGACCTCCTGCACCAGGTCAGTCGCATCCTGGTCGCGCAAGCCCGTCTGGCCCGCCCAGGAGTAGAGCAACGGCGTGTACAGTTGCACAAACCGTTCCCACGCCTCCTGATTGGCCGGGTTGCGAACGCGCTCGAGTAACGTCGCAGGGGTCGTGTGCATTGGCCGCCAACGCCGTGCGGGAGGGTGCCTACCAAAAATCATGGCGTGCATGAATTACAGACATTTTGGCGACTGCCACTGGGAAACGCAAACGAAATTGTTCGTGCCGCTATCGCGGTAACTGGGAATGGACGCCGACGGCAACGTAACCACGGATGACACGGATCAGAAGGAGCGATCTTCTTATCCGTGTCATCCGTGGCTGAAATCCGTGGTTGTTCGGCGCGTTACGGCCGCGGAATCGGGGCGATGGCGCCGGTGTAGATGCCCTCTTCTTCCTCGTTGATGATGATACGCGGCGTGACCATGATCATCAGGCTCTGGGCGTCACGGCCCCAGCCGACGTTGCGGAACAGGCGGTCCAGGTACGGTATCTTGCTCAATATCGGCGGGCCCGCTTCATTGCGGCCCTCGGTCATGACCTTCATGCCGCCCAGGAGGACGGTGCCGCCGTCCGGAACGTTCACGGTCGTGTTCATGGTGATCGTCGAGATTGTCGGCTGCTGGAAGAAGGTGTTGAAGATCACCGGCTGTCCGGTCTGGATACCGAGGCCGATCGGCCCATCCACGATGTTGGGAAGCGGAATCTGCACCGGGAACGCCGGGATCTGGTTGCCGTTGATCAGCCCGCCGTTGCCGCCGCCGTTGTTGCTGATGTTGGGAATCAGGTTGAGCCGCACGAAACGGCGGTCGGCGGAAACCACCGGCGTCACCGTGAGCACCGTGCCGAACGGGACCGGGATATTGTTTGGCTGGAAGAGGATCTGGCCGTTGATCGGGAAGGCGGTGATGCCAAGGTTGATGAACTGCTGCACGGTCACGTTGATGAACGCGGTCTGGCCGTTGAACACGGTGATCTTGGGCGCCATCATGATGTTGGTGCGGCTGTCGGCCTGGGCGGCTTCCAAGATCATGAACACCTGGATTTCGCTCAGAAACGCGATGCCGAGCGACAGGCCGCCGTCCACGCCGGGGGCGGTGTAGCCACCGAACGGCGGCACCGAGAAGTTGTAACTACTGTTCGTGATGGGGATGTTCAGGTCCGGCGTCAACGTGCCGGCCGGCGTCAGCCCCGTGAGGATGCCGTTGAAGTTCAGGTTGCGGTTGACGGTGCCGAACGGCGTGAACGAGCTGTTGATTAGCTGGTTCTCCGCACCCGGGTTGATCGGCGTCCGCAGGTTCACGTCGAAGTCCATGCCGATGCGCTCATAGAACGATTCGGCGACCAGGACGACGCGCATCTCGATCGCGATTTCCATGTCCTGCAAGCGGCGCAGCGCCTTGAGCAGGTTCTCCACGTCCTCCTGAACTTCCTGGGCCTGGTTGATCACCAGCGCCATGCCGAGCGGATAGTACTGGATGGTGCCTGGGCCGCCCATGTCCTTCCAGCTCTGCGGCGCGATGGTCCCCTTGATGAGGTCGATCAGCAGGTCCTCCATGGTCGCGCCGGGTCGCCGCATCTGCGCCGGCGTCGGGGTCGGCCCGGATTGCGCCTGGCTCTGCGACGATGTCCCCCACGCGGTGCCCAGACCGCTGCCGTAGGCGCTGACCGGCGGGGCCAGCGGCAGACCCATCGGCTGGGTGGTCAGCGGCGAAGCGCCGACGTAGTTCTGCATGGCGTACTGGCTCGCCAGGTGCTTTTCCAGCACCTTCTGCAGGTTGAACACGTCCGGCACCGGATGATCCTCCACCGGCACGATCAGGTCGGCGACCGAGTAGACCGCACGGCGGAACTTGTTGTGCGCCTTCTCCACGGTCGTGATCATCAGCGATTCATCCTTGATGACATAGGTCAGCCGCATCTTGCCCAGGAGGATGTTGAGCGCGGACTTCATCGACATGCCGTTGGCGTCCATCGTCAGCGGATGCTCGAGAGCAATGTTTGCCTCCTGCAGCGCGAGATCTTCCGCGAAGATCGGCACGTTGCTGAGCGCGCTCAAGGTGGCAATCACCTCCCGCAGCGGCGTGTCGCGGAAGCCGAACTGGATCGGCTGCTCCAACCGATACTCGATCGCTCGCTCCTTGGGGTTCTTGCGCGGCTCCATCCACGACGACGGCGAGTTCTTGCGTGCCTCGAGGCGTTTCAAGGCTTCCTTGGTCATCGAGAACGGGTTGCCATCCGTGGGTGTCGGGCCTGGGCCGAAGGTGAGCTGCTTCAGGAAATAGTCCTCGACTTCGTCCTTCACCTGATCGCCGTGCTGCTGATTGATAAGGATGTTCGTCATCATGATGTAGGCGGTGGCGGCGACGTTGTCGGGGTCGAGCTCCTTGGCCTTGTACGCCAGAGCGAGACCTTCCTTGTACTTGCCCTCCTTGTTCAGGGCCGAGCACTGCTTGATGAGATCGGCGACCTCACCCTGCCGCTTCTGGATGTCGTGCTGGTACTTCCCCTCGTCCCATGCGAGCGCCTTGCTGTTCTTCTGCTCGGCGAGCAGGTCCTGCGCCATCATGGTGCGGAACTCCGACAGACGCTTTTCCAGCGGCGCCCGCAGACGGTTGTTGGCCTCATTGGACAGGCTCAGCACCTCGATCTGCGACAGCTGGTCCGTCAGCAGCTCGACTGCTTTCATCTTCTGGCCCAGCCGGAACAGCTCCATCGCGCTCTTCGTCGCCTGGGTGTTCCGCGCGTACATCTGCTGGAACTGGACCTGTTCCATCGCCTTGGCGCTGGCCAGCGGATCGTCCGCCTGGTCGCTGGCGACGGCGGTGCCAGGCGTCCTGTCCTGGCTGCCCTTCGTCAGGATAACCTTGTTGTCGGCCTGCGCGATCGGCGTTACCTGCAGCTTGCGCGTCGACATGATCTCGCGCAGCCGCTGCTGCTGTTGCGGCGGCAACAGCGCCAGCTCGACGCTGCCGAGGATGGCCGCGGCACGCTTGAACTCGCCGTGCGTATACGCGTCCACACCGGCGTCGAACGTCCGTTGCGCGGCCAGCAGGCGCTGGTTGTGTTCCTCGGCGTCGATAGTGTGCAGGACGAGCTCGGCCTCCTTCTCCACGCCATAGCTCGCGTTTGCGAAAGCGTCCTCGGCCAGCTTGCGGGCGACAGCGCAGCAGCCATTCCGTAGCTCGAGCCGCGCCCGCTCCAGCTTGTCCAGGCCTTCCTTGTGTTTGGCGTCGGCGACCGGATTACTGGGATTCTGGTAGTCGGCCTGCGCCACCGGCGACGGCAGGCTGGCGACCGCGCCGGGGACGGCGCCGAGCGCCGCCTGCTGCACCCAGGCAGCCTGCTGCTCGATGGGCGCGGGGTCCAGGCCGAACTGCACCGCCATCAGGCGGGCGCCGGCCAGGTCGATCTGCGCCTTCTGCAGGCGGGCCACGTCGCCGGGTTTGGTGCTGATCGATTCGGTGACCTGCTGCAGCGTGAGCTGGATCTGATTGCGGCACCGGGCGGACAGGTCCAGCTCGATCTTACCGGGCGAATCCTCACCCGGCGCGAAGATCACGCTGAGCTTCTTGGCCTCACGCGCCATTTGCAGCGCCTCGGCAAGCTGGCCGCGGCGCTCCAGCTCGCGGGCCTCGGCGACCAGGGCAACCGCCCGGTGCGCGTCGCCGTGACGGCCGGGTCCGGACCCTTGGCCTGGTCGATAGGCACGCTCGCTACCAGTTTGTCCGTGCCCTGCGCGCGGTGGGCGCGGTGGTCGCCGGCTTCAGCTCCGCGCGGCGGGCGTCGGCGGCGCGGACCGTCTCGGCCTTGCTGATCTCGATGAGCAGCTTTTGCGGCCGATCGCCGAAATCGAAGGGGCTGTACGCGCCGTGCAGCTCCTGAGCGCGCCAGGCTTTTTTCTTGGCCTCGTCGATATTGCCCTGGGCGAATAGCTTGTGCGCTTCGATGAGGAGCCGGTCGGACTCTTCGCGGTTATGTGCGGCACGAGTGCGCTGCACGTCGCTGCGGAGCTTTTCGGGCGAGTCCTCGAACAGGCCCCAGTGCGCGTTGCGCACGGCGGCCGCCTGGTTGCACTTGAACTCCGCCTCTTCGAGCTTGCCCTGCGCGAGCAGCGCCCGGCCTTCCTTGACGAGGGCATGCGAGTCGGCCGGCGTCGCGGTCTTGGGCGATTTGGCGGCGGCGATCGCAGCCGCCTTCTGCACGTCCTGCAGAAGCTGCTCAGGGCCCATTTCCGTGGCACCTAGCTCGACATTCATTTCCCGGACACGGAACGCCATCGTCCGGGCCGTTTCGAGGTCGCCGGCGTTGAGCGCCTTGTAGCCGTCGGCCAGCATCTGGCGGGCCGCGACCTTCGGGTCCGCCATGGGTTGGCCAGTCGGCCTGGCCGGCGCCTGGACTTGCTGCACCGGCTGCACGGGCGGCACCAGGGGCGGCGGCGCGGCCGGCGGATTGCCGGCGCTGCCGACAGGCGGCGGAACCGACGGCACGACGGGCGGCGGCGCGCCAAACGAGCTCAGGTCCGGCGTTGGCCCGTACGGACTGGGCGGCAACATCGGGCCCTGCGCCACCGTCAATGGCACCGGCGGGGACGGCGATTTCGGCGCTACACCGGCGTCTTTCATGTCGCCCGGCGGCGGCGCAGGCATCGTTTCCTTGCCGAACATGTTCTTCAGGCCTTGCGGCGGCCAGACACTGTCCTTCTTGTCGGGCATCTCGGCGGGGCCCTTCACCACCGGCGGCGGCGGGGTCTGCCGGAGACGGGCGGCCTGGATGTCGCGGCGGATCTTGGCGGGCGTCTCGGCCCATGGCCGCAGTATTGACGCGGTTGCGCCGGCCTTCTCGGCGTCGTCGGCCAGCTTTTCGGCGCCGTTCAGGTCGCCCTGCTGCAGGGCAGCGCGCGGCGGTCAGCAGCGCGGTGGGATCGGCCTTCGCACCGGGTGGCGCGCCGCCGGCCTGCAGCCGGGTCTTCAAGTTCGCCAGCGTCTGATGATCGGCTGGACTAAGGTACTGGTTGACCGCGACGGCCTTGAGCAGCTTGGCGGCTTCGGCGGTCTGACCCCGATTGAGCGCGGCCTCGGCGCCGTGCAGCTGGGCGGCGCCTTCCTGCCGTCCGCGCAGCGCATTGAGGTTCTGGGTGCCGAAGGTTTCCAGGTCGAGCCGTTCGGTCGCGTTGAGCTCGCCCTGGCGCTGCTGCGCCTGGATGAACAGGACCGAGGCGGCCTCGTAATCGCCCCGTTTGTAGGTGTCGACCGCGGTCTTGAGGACGTCGCGTGCGCGCACCGCTTCCTGCGCCGGCGCGGCGGCGACGGCACTCAGCAGCGCGGCCAGCGCCAGGCCGAGCCAGCAGCCCGGCCGGGGCCGGCGCGACGGAGTCATGGCACGATTGCTAGCCACCCCAGGCCTCCTTCTCTCGTCAGACCCCCGATGGTCGTTTCCCCGCGAGACGACCACACTAGCGGATTCGGTTGTCATGTCCGGTGCCTTCTCCCCTATCGCGACGAGCCGACCCTCGTCAGCCGGCCGGTCGCGCAAGCCCGGTTTCCCCGCGACGACAGAGCCCGGAACCTCCCCCGAGGTCCAGTCCCGATCGCGGGGAACCTGAGACAATCTCTTTCGCTCAAGCTAGGGACAGTGAAGCGGCGGAACGATAACGATGGGAGGCGTACGGGTCAAGTCGAATCTTGCTTTGCCGAAAATCCGAAATCCGAAGCTCGAAATCCGAAACAAACCCAAAGCACGAAACCCAAAATGATCAAATCGGTAGAGTGTTTCGGATTGCGAGCTTCGGATTTCGGATTTACTTCTTCATGGCCTTCTGCAGAGTGACGCCCAGGTCGGCGGGGCTGTCCGCGACGAGCAGGCCGGCCGCACGCAGCGCGGCGATCTTGTCCGTGGCACTGCCGCTGCCGCCCGAGATGATGGCCCCGGCGTGGCCCATGCGCTTGCCCGGCGGTGCGGTCTGGCCGGCAATGAACGCGGCGACCGGCTTGGTGACGTGCTCCTTGATGAACTGGGCCGCGTTCTCTTCCTCGCCGCCGCCAATCTCGCCCATCATCAGGATCGCCTCGGTCTGCCCATCCTTCTGAAACAGCGCCAGCACGTCGACGAAGTCGGTGCCGTGTACCGGGTCGCCGCCGATGCCGACGCACGTGGACTGGCCGAGGTTGAGGTTGGAGAGCTGCCAGACCGCCTCGTAGGTCAACGTGCCCGAGCGGCTGATGACGCCGACCGGACCCGGCTTGTGGATGTAGCCGGGCATGATGCCGATCTTGCACTGCCCAGGCGTGATGACGCCCGGGCAGTTTGGCCCGACGAGTCGCGTGCCACAGCTTTTCAGGAAGCGCATCGCCCGGGCCATGTCGAGCACGGGCACTCCCTCGGTGATCGCGACAACCAGCGCGATACCCGCGGCGGCGGCCTCCATGATCGCGTCGGCCGCGCCGGCCGGCGGCACAAACACCATGGTTGCGTTCGCGCCGGTCTTGCGCACCGCTTCGGCGACGGTGTTGAAGAGCGGAAAGCCTTCCTTGACGGTACCGCCCTTTCCCGGCGCGACGCCGCCGACGATCTGCGTGCCGTAATCGCGGCACTGCTGGGCGTGGAAGGTGCCAGCCTTGCCCATACCTTGCACGAGGACCCGAGTGTTCTTGTCGACGAGGATGCTCATTAGGTCACCTTGGTTCGTAGCCGTTCATTGCCAGTTCTTGTGAACACCTACCTCCGCCTTTTCTTCCTGAGTGGAATACCCACCGCGTCCACAATGCGGGAACGAAATTCCTCCCAATCCGAGCCCGTTCTCCCCAGGATCTGCGCCACATCGAACCACGAAGTGGTGGTTGGCGATTCCTTGCGAAGCGTCGCCGTGTCCAATCCTTTCATGGCAATCAGCGTCCAGAAATCCCGGTAGCCGACCTGCTTTGCTTTTTGATGCGATTTCTCGGCTTCGCCGGCGCGGTTGTGCGCGTTGCTCCGGTCCGTTCCTCCTTTGATTTCAATCGCAATCTTCTTGCGTAGCGAACCGGAGAAATCCTCTTCGATCCGAATGTCAGGGTCGCTACCCAGGGACAACACAACTCGCCGTCCTGACGCATTCTTCAAGACCAGGCACTGGTTGAGGCGTTCCGTGATGTACGTCTCAACGATTTCTGAGAGAGCCAAAAAGACATCTCGAGTCGCTTCCTTCCCGATAACGTTGTTATTGGCGCCCTGAAAGAACGACCCTAGAGTGAGAAGCTGTAGTTCGGTCACGTCGCGAGCAGTGATCGCCGGCGACAATTGGCTTACGAGGTCCGCCAGTACGACGCTCAACGCACGGCAGAAGGCGGGCAGCAGGCTTTTTTGCCGTTCACCAAGTGTACCATTGCGCGCCATCGACTTGAACGGCGCCATTCTCGTCTGGGGCCCATAGAAGGCCTTTTGTGGACTGCCGAGCAATAGCCGGTAATATCCAACCAGCGTGGGCCTGATCTCAAGGAGAATTGGCGTTGGGAACACGTATTCGTCTCGAATGCCCGCGCCGGCAAGGATCTGCTGCGCCTCAGGTGGGACGTACTCAAGCAGTTGATGTTTGAGTACCTTTGGGTCCGCCTGCAGCAAGGCATCGGCCAAGCCATCAATCAACCAGTCCTTGCGTGCGGCAACCAGCAGTTGGTGAAACTGCACTTGCCGTGACGCACCTGGGGCGACCAGTATGGGATCACTCATATACAATCGCGCCGCTCAGGCGCTTCTCGGCAATCTTCACATAATCTGGATTGAGCTCGATCCCAACGAAGCGGCGCCCCAGGTTCAATGCTACGAGGCCAAGGGTACCAGAGCCGATGAAGGGATCAAGGACCATGTCACTCTCGCGATCCAAGCAGGAGGCACGGCTCCACAAGCTCCTGGGGGAAGGTCGCAAAATGGGCCTCTTTAAGCGCCCGCGTGTTGATATCCCAGACGGTGCGCAGATTCCTGCCGTTCGGGCCTCGGACAGCTTCGGGATTGTACTGATACCGCTCGCTCTTGCTGAACAGAAACAAGTATTCATGGCAACGGGTCGGCCGGTCCTTGACGCTTTCCGGCTGGCAATTCGGCTTGTTCCACACGATATCCGCTCGCAGAAACCAGCCGGCTTCTTGCAGGGCCAGAGCCAATCGCCACGGTACTCCGATTAGATCCTTCGGCTTCAATCCGTCAGGCGTGGGCGGCCGTACGTTCATGGCGCACACCGGGTTCTTTTTGTCGGGGGCTCGCCAGGTCCGGTTGCCGGACGTGAATGAATCCCCGATGTTCAGCCACAGCGTTCCGTCGTCGCGCAGCACCCGGTGCACGTGCCGAAAGACCTCGACAAGGCTCTTGAGGTAGTCAGCAAACGCGATCTCCAACCCAATCTGCCCATCGATCTGGTAGTTGCGCAAGGACCAGTACGGTGGTGAGGTGACACACTGTTGAAAAAGCCGGTCAGGGAATTTCGCAAGGACGCGGCGGCTATCGCCGGTCACCAGCAGCGATTCGGAGGCGCCGCTTGCGACAACCCTCGGCAGCCGCGTCGTAAGACGGTCCAGGTCAGATAGGCATACACGCCCCCAAAAAAGCGCGGGGCCTGCATGATTGCGCCTGCCAGATTTTCTGCCATTCGCGACGCTCATTTTCAGCTCTTGGCGGTTCACTACTGGCCCGGAAGCTTGAAGAACTCCGCGACCGTGCAGCGGAAATCGGGCAGCACGTCGTCGCCGGCGATTTCGTCCGTTTCCTTCAGGACGTACAACGGCTTGTTCGCACGGTAAACTGTTAGCTTGCGCGCCTCGGGGTCCACCAGCCAAACGAGCGGCGTCCCGCAATTCAGCTGATCGGCAACACGTTCATTCATTTCGCTCGTCGTGTCATTGGGCGACATCACCTCGACGGCTAATCGCGGAGGAACGTCACCCCACTTGGTGTCAACCTTCTCGAACGAATTGACGTTGTCAAAGAAAAGAATGTCGGGGCCGCGCACCGAATCCGGGTCGCGCTCGACGATTACGCCCGTGTCGTTCGCGCACACATACCCTTGCGTGCGCTGGCGCGCGTAGGCCCATAAGATGACTACGATGGCGGCGCATACGACTCCATGCAGCTTTCCAGGCCTGCTCATTTCCACGACCTCGCCGCGGATCAGGTCGAACCTGCGGTCGCGATTCTCGGGGCGCTGGACGAAATCCCAGAACTCCTCGGCCGTCATGAGCTTGTTGGAAACCGTAGCCACGATTGCCCCTCCCCTCATTTCACTTGTTCGCCGCCGCGACCACCTTCTTTGCTGCGTCGGTCAGGTCGGTCGCCGTCGTGAGGTTCAGCCCGCTCTGCTCCAGCATCTTGCGGCCCTGCGCGACGTTGGTGCCTTCGAGGCGCACCACGAACGGTACCTTCGGCTTGACTTCCTGGAAGGCGGCGATGACGGCGCCGGCGATGATGTCGCATTTCATGATGCCGCCGAAGATGTTGATGAGCACCGCGCGCGTGCGCTCGTCGCTGAGCAGAATGCGCAGGGCCTCGGTGACCTGGTCCTTGTTGGCGCCGCCGCCGACGTCGAGGAAGTTCGCCGGCTCGCCGCCGTGATACTTGATGATGTCCATCGTGCTCATCGCCAGGCCGGCTCCGTTGACGAGACAGCCGATGTTGCCGCTAAGGCTGATGTAGCTAAGCCCGGCTCGGCCGGCGCGGAGCTCGGCGGGGTTCTCCTCCGCCTCGTCGCGCAGCTTCTCGACGTCGGGATGGCGGAACAGGGCGTTGTCGTCGAAGGTGATCTTGGCGTCGAGCACGACCACCTCGCCTTTCGGCGTGACGATCAGTGGGTTGATCTCCGCGAGGCTGCAGTCCTTGTCGAGGAAGACCCGTGCCAGCGCCAGCATGATCCGCTCGGCCTGGGGCACCTCGTCGCCGGTAAAGCCGAGATCGAACGCGAGCCGTCGCGCCTGGAACGGCTGCAGGCCGGCGGCCGGATCGATCGGCTCCTTGAGGATTTTCTCGGGACTCTTCGCGGCGACCTCCTCGATTTCGACGCCGCCCTCGGCGCTGGCCATCAGCACCGGCTTGCCGATCGCGCGGTCGAGGACGATGCCGACGTAGATCTCGCGGGCGATGTCGGCGGCCTCCTGCACCAGAACTTTGCCGACCTTCTGGCCCTCGGCGCCGGTCTGCTTGGTGACGAGCGGATACTTGAACATGACCTGGGCGACGGCCGCCACGTCGTCGCGGTTCTTGATGAACTTGACGCCGCCGAAGTCCTTGCCGCTGTCCTTGAAGCGTCCCTTGCCGCGGCCGCCGGCGTGGACCTGCGCCTTGAGCACGACGGTGGCGCCGCCGAGCCTGTCGAACGCCGCCTGCGCCTCGGCCGGACTGCCGGCGACGATGCCGCGCGGGATCGGCGCGCCGGCGGCGGCCAGGAGATCCTTGGCCTGGTATTCGTGAATTTTCATGTTCGTTCCTCAGCCTCGTGGGTGCCGCGGTTATTCACGTTCGCCGGCGCGGGCGAACCAGTCACGGATCTTCAGCCGGAACCCGGGCAGCACGGGGTCGCCCTCGACCGTCTCGCTCTCGCCGAGCATGGTGACGGCATCCACCGCGGTGTAGACCGCTACCCGACGTTTCCTTGGATTCACTTCCCAAACGAGCTGCGCGCACCCGCGAAATACTCGCGGCGCTTGCGCTGCAGTTCTTTTTTCGTGTTGTCCGGGCTCTGGACCTCGACGGCCAGGTCCGGGACGACACCGAGGATCTGGCCCTTGGGCAGCTTGTGCCTGGGGAAATGGTCCCACGAGTAGAAGGCCACGTCCGGCATACGCAGTTGGCCCGGCGCAACGCGCATCAATCCTTGAGACTCGAGAACAATGCCAAGGTCGTGCTCGAGCAGGTAGGTTTCCAGGAAGCCGACAAGCACGGCGCCCAGTCGCGATTCGTACCAGCCCATGGCCTTCTCCACAAGGACCCCGTCAACGAGTTCGACAAACTTGCGCTTGCAACGCAGCAGGTCCTTCTCGGTTGCCTCTCCCGGTGGAGGGTTGAGAAGAACGCGATGTGCGGGCACGCCGAGGCGCTCCACGACCTTCAAGAGATCGGCTGCGGTGCACAAAGGTTTGGTGGGGATCAGGCTCATTGGCGTTTCCTGGCGATTCGCTGGTAATCCTCAGTCTAGCCGCGCAGGGTGGGCGAAACAACGGCGGCCAGCGCTATTTGCCCGACGTTCGCGGTGGGCGTCCACCCGCGCCCGTCTTACAATCGCACTTGGCTCGCCCGCATTCCGAGGAGGCCCCGCCATGATCCGATCCGCTGCCCCGCTCGCGATGGGGATCCTCTTTGCTCCACCTTCGGCCCTGCATGCCGCGATCATCGTCGCGGAGGGCGAGTCGTTCCAGGCGCAGGACGACAAGGGCTGGCGCGTCACCCACCAGAACGATACCTACGGCAGTCATACCTACGGCGGCATGTGGATGACGCACGGCGCCTGTCTCGGAGCGCCCGCGGACAGCGCCGGTTCGATCGCGACCCGCCGCGTCACCATCAAGGACGGCGGCAAGTATCGCGTCTGGAGCAAGTATCAGGCGCCGCCTTACTTCAACTACCTGCACAAGCTCGAAATCGTGCAGAACGGCAAGACTGTCTTCGCCCACGTCTACGGCAAGCGCGGAACCGATCGGCTCTGGAGCTTCGGTGCCCAGAGCGACGAGCTATGGTGGCCGTGGGGCGTCGATCACGATGCCGCCGAGGCGCCGGAGACGCCGGCCGAGCTAGTTCCCGGAGACGCCGTCCTGCGGCTGATCGCGGTGGCCAACGCGAAGCCGGCCGGCGATCGCTTCGTCGATTTCGTCGTGCTGACGACGAACCTTAAGAGCGAGTATCAGGGCTTCAATCCGAACAAGGTCAGCAGTCCCTTCGCGAACGAGGCACTCGACGCGACGCGGTTGTACCTGCGCTTCAAGAACACCACCGCCAAACCGGCGCAGTTGACGGTGATCCGCAACGGCCACTTCCACCCGCAGTACGGCGCCGCCAAGATCGAGCTGCCGCCGGCCGATCCCAAGGCGACCGAAGCGCCGGCGGTGGCGGCCGGCGCGTGGAGTGGCTGGCACAACATCGGTCCGTTCTGCCGGCTGGTCCACGATGAGGGATTATTCCTTAGCCTGCCCGACGCCAAGGAATTCGCCGTGCAGGTGGCGCGCGATGAGGAGGGCAAGGACCTTGTCGGCGACGTGACGGTGCAGAACGGCGAGGCGATCGTCATCCCGCTCGAGGTGACGTGGAAGAGCGACGCCCGGGTCAAGACCAGCCAGCAGCACGCCCGGGAAATCATCGCGGCCAGCAAAAGCTGGCGGAAGGCGAACGGCGGCAAGCCGCCGAAGGACATCCTCTACTACGGCGCCTTCGCGGGCACCGAGGAATGGGTCGGTGGAGCTCAAGGCGACGCTCGGCTACAACACGCTGCTGCCCGCCAAGTATCCGCAGGTCAAGGCCGCTGGGTTGCATGCCCATGCAGCCACCGCCCCAGAGATCGAGGCGTTGGCGAAGCAGCTCAAGGATCCGGCCGATCTGCGCGTGTTGAGCTTTGGCGACGAGATCGGGCTGGGCGGCGTCGATGCCAAGGATCCGAAGGTTGCCGAACGCTTCCGCGCCTGGCTCAAGATGTACGCCATCACCAAGGAGCAGCTCGGCGAGGATCCGGCCCAGGCCACTCCCGCCGACGCGGGCAACCCGCGCCTTGCCTGGTATGCGCAAAAATTCGCCGATGCCGAACGCTACGACCATTACCGCGGACTGACCAAGTTGGCGAAACAGCTCTTCGGCCCGCAGGTGCTGACCGGGGCGAACTTTTCGCCGCACCATGGGATGCTGTATTACGGATCGCTCCCGCAGTGGATCGAGTTGTTCAAGCAGCAGGGCATGAGCATGTTCTGGGCCGAGGATTATCTGTTCAGCGTGCCGGAGCCGCCGCAGATGCTGTCGTGGGAATTTGCCCAGATGCGCTGCGCGACGAAATATCACAACCAGCCGATCCATTTCTACGTGATGCCGCACGCTCCGGGGCAGGAGCCGGGCTTCCTGCGCCGCAACATGGTGTTCAGCGTCGGCGCGGGCGCCCGGCACATCGACAACTTCTGGATCGCGCCGGCGGAGCGCTTCACGGAGAACTACGTGAGCTGGCAGTACCGCGACCAGTTCCGGGTGCTGTCCGAAGCGATCTACGACTCCGCCGAGGCCGAGACGCTGCAGGCCGGCGGCAAGGTACGGCCGGCCCGGGTCGCGCTGGTGCTCAGCGACGCGACCGACTACAACGAGTCGCGCTTCCACGTCGACAAGAAAGAGGACCCATTCGCCGCCCAGTGCAAGAATGTCGACGCGGTGGTCAATCAGACGCTGTGCCGCAAGGAGCAGCAGCTGCTTTACCTGGCGCTGCGGCACGCCCAGCACGCGGTCGATCTCATCACCGAGAACGACATCCGCGAGGGAGCGCTCAAGGACTACGACGTGGTCCACTTTGCCGGCGAATGGATCGACGATCGGATCGTGCCGCTGCTCGACGCGTGGGTCCAGGCCGGCGGCGTCCTGTATGCCTGCGCGGGTCTTGGGCGTTTCAATCGTTTCGGCGAACCGGAAACGGCGCTGCACCAACTCCTGGGTGTCAAGAACGTGCGCACGACCAAGGACGCGTATCACCTGCGCACCCTGCTGGAGCTGCCGGTGTGCACGCCGATCGACACGATTAAGATCGACCGCCTGACGCTGCCGGCCATTGCGATGAAGCAGCAGCTCACGCCGACGACCGCCAGGCCGCTGGGCGCCTGGGGCGACGGCAGCGTGGCCGTCACGGTGCGCGAGTACGGCAAGGGCAAGGCGTTTGCGATCGGCGGCTTGCCGGGCACCTCGTACACCCAGACCGCGCTCGAGGCGCTGCCCTGGGCGCGCGGCGGGCGGCACACGGTCTACAATCCCGTCGATTTCTCGCCAGCGGGAATCAACCTGGTGCGCCTCGGTGTCGAGGCCCGTCCGGTGCAACGTCCGGCCGTCTGTTCCAATCCCTACGTCGAGCCTCTGGTCATCGATCACAAGGACGGCACGCTGGTGACGCTGGTCAACTGGACGAACGGACCGCTGCGCAAGCTGAACGTCGACGTGCGGATGGACCAAGCGCCGCGCCGGGTACGCAGCGTGCAGGGCCAGCGCGAGTTGACCGCGACGTATGCCGGCGGCGTGGCCCGGTTCACGCTCGATCTGGACGAAGCCGATTACGTGCTGTTGATGAAGTGAAACGCCATGGCCATCACCGCGTATGTTGCCCTGGGCAGCAACCTCGGCGACCGCCGTGCTCAGCTCGATCGAGCGCTGGCGCTGCTGCGGTCGCAGCCCGGCATCTCCGTTCAGCGCGTCTCGTCCTATCTCGAGACAGACCCAGTCGGCGGCCCGTCCGGCCAGGATAAGTACCTGAACGCGGTCGCCGCGCTGGAAACGGCCCTGACGCCGCTGTCGCTGCTGCAAGTCCTGCTGGCGATCGAGCAGCAGATGGGTCGAGTGCGCGGCGAACGCTGGGGCCCACGGATCATCGATCTCGACCTGCTGCTTTACGGCACGCAAATCCTCGAAGTACACGAGCCGGGCGTCGACCTCAGCGTGCCACACCCACGGCTACATGAGCGCCGCTTCGTGCTGGACCCGCTCGTCGAAATCGCGCCGCTGGCAGTCCACCCCGTTCTGCAAAGCACGGCGGCCGATCTGCTGCGGCGGCTCGACCACATGCCGTCATCGGCGGAGCGGGAACTCGCGGGACAAACCGCCCTCGTCACCGGCTCGACCAGCGGCATCGGCCGGGCGATCGCGCTGGAACTGGCGACGGCGGGCGCGCGGGTGATCGTGCATGGCCGCACCGCCGCGACCGCCGACACGGTGGCGCAAGAGTGCCGGCAGCGCAGCGGCGCGGCGAGCGCGCTGCTCGCCGATCTGCACGACGAGGCCGCGTGTGCGTCCTTCGTCACCCAGGCGTGGGAGCAGACCGGCGGCGTCGACATCTGGATCAACAACGCTGGCGCCGACACGCTCACCGGCGACGCCGCGCGTTGGTTGTTCGAGCGCAAGCTGGAGGAATTGTGGCGTGTCGACGTTCGCGCGACGGCGCTGCTGTCGCGAGCAGCTGGCGCGCGCATGAAGGAGCGCGGGCAGGGCGTGCTGCTGAACGTGGGCTGGGACCAGGCGGAGACCGGAATGGAGGGCGAGAGCGGCCAGCTCTTTGGGCTGACGAAGGGGGCGGTAATTTGCTTCACGAGGGCGCTGGCGCTGACGCTCGCGCCGGAGGTGCGCGTCAACTGCCTGGCCCCCGGCTGGATTCGCACCGCCTGGGGCGAACACGCGTCGCCGGCCTGGCAAGAGCGCGTTCGCCGCGAGACGCCGCTGCTGCGCTGGGGCACACCGGAGGACGTTGCGCGGGCCGCGCGCTGGCTAGCATCGCCGGCCGCGGCGTTCATCACCGGCCAAACCATCCTAGTCAACGGTGGTGCGATCCGTGGGTGATGCTGCCGCATGACGTTCGATCGGTCAGCGCCAATGGCTCGCATGAGATGAACCGGGTCGTCCGCGCCGACCAATGCGACGTCCGCCGGGATCAGGACGTTCGTGTCCTTCTCGCTGGAGCAGTCGTACCAGCACGGCGTCGACCGAATCGTCGTCCAGGTACAGCCTCATAGGCGGTTGATCCGGTGCCGTTCTTCCGGAGAGAGCAGCCGCGGCTTGGCATGGTACTTGTAATTGGGGTCGTTCATTCCCGTGGCTTCCATCAAGGCTTGCTCACGCTCCCAGTCCTCCCGGACCTCCGGCGGGTTCGACTCGCAGTAGGCGATGGCCTCGCGCACCGCCTCCAACGGCACGTTGAAATCCTCCGCCAGTTCCTCCGCCGTCCGCGCATCTTCGCCGACGTATTCGCCGTAGAGAGTACGCGCCGCCACCCAGCGGTCCTTGACGAATAGCTGCTTGTACAGCGACTTCGGCTTGGGAACAAGGTACTGCCAGCGGGGAGTTGGTGTGCTCATGATCTTATGCTACCCGCGAAAGGGATCGTTTTCCATCCCCGGGGAACAATGTAGAACACGCCTGCCGCTCACCTAAGGTTCGGCCGCTGCTACAATGGACGCTGGCCGCGCACGTGAATCTCCTCCCCTGCTAAAGGAAGATTGCCGGTGTCCACCGACCGCATCAGCGAGTACCTGGCCCAGTTCAGCCAGACGCGCGCCCAGATGATCGAGCAGCTGCGCCGGGTCATCGTCGGCCAAACCGAGGTCATCGAGCAAATCCTCGCCGCCATCTTCACGCGCGGCCACTGCCTGCTCGTCGGCGTGCCCGGCCTGGCCAAGACGCTCATGGTCAGCTCGATCAGCCAGATCCTCGACGTGTCGTTCAAGCGCATCCAGTTCACGCCCGACCTGATGCCGTCCGACATCACCGGCACGATGGTGCTCGACGAGATCGACCGGCCGGCGCGAGTTTCGCTTCGTCAAGGGCCCGATCTTCGCCAACATCGTCCTCGCCGACGAGATCAACCGCACGCCGCCGAAGACGCAGGCCGCCCTGCTCCAGGCGATGCAGGAACGCCAGGTGACGGCCGGCCAGGAAACGTACAATCTGCCCGATCCGTTCTTCGTCATCGCCACGCAGAACCCGATCGAGCAGGAGGGCACCTACCCGCTGCCCGAGGCGCAGCTCGACCGCTTCATGTTCAACATCAAGGTCGATTACCCATCGCTATGACGAGGAGAAACGCATCCTCGACATGGCCACGCGAGAGGAGCCGGTCGAGATCAACAAGGTGCTCAGCGCCAAGCGCCATCGTCAACTTGCAGAAGCTGGTCCGCAGCGTGCCGGTCGGCGATTATCGTCAAGCGACTACGTCGGTGCGGCTGGTGCGCGCGACCCGGCCGAAGGACCCGACGGCGCCGGACTTCGTCACGCAGCATGGTCGACTGGGGCGCCGGCCCGCGCGCCGGCGATCAACCTGGTGCAGGGCGGCCAAGGCGGTGGCCGCGATGGATGGCCGCTACAGCGTCGCCATCGACGACATCAAGAAGGTCGCCATGCCGGTGCTGCGGCACCGCATCAGCACCAATTTCCAGGCCCAGGCGGAGGGCAACAGCACCGAGGACATCATCGAGAAGCTGCTTAAGACGATCGGCGAGCCGGATATTGGGAAGTACGACAAGAAGAAGAAATGATCGGTGTTTTTTCTTGTTTACGTTTAGCGCTCGCGGGCAGGGTGCAGGGGGTGCCGTTCCTGCACAGTGCCCGGCGAGTTGGCGGCGGGATACGATCGCAGTGTGCCGAGATCACTGAGCGTGTCGAGTTCCGGGGCAGCCGGTGCGGGGCGCGGCCGCCAAACCGATGACGCGGAGGCGCCGGCATGGATCGCACGCCGATCAGTCTGCTTGAACGCTTGCACCAGCCGAACGAAGCGGCGGCCTGGGAGCGCTTCGTCGAGCTGTTTACGCCGTTTCTCTATCATTGCGCGCCGGCTTGGGCTGCAGTCAAGCGACGCGGCCGACCTGGTGCAGGAGGTCTTTGCGGTCCTGGTGCAGAAGCTTCCGGAATTCACCTACGATCGGCAACGCAGCTTCCGCGCGTGGCTGCGCACGATCACGCTGAACAAGTGGCGTGAAATCTGCCGCCGCCGCGCCGGTGCGCCGGGTGAGCCGCTGCCCGAGGAGGTGGCCGGCCCCGATAGCGTGGATGCATTTGCGGATGCCGAGTACCGCCGGCACGTGATGGCTCGCGCCCTGGCAATCATGCAGGCCCAGTTTCGGCCGGCTACGTGGAAGGCGTGCTGGGAGCACGTGGTCGTGGGCCGGGCGGCCGCCGACGTGGCGGCCGAGCTGGGCGTCAGCGAAGGAGCGGTTTACGTCGCCACGCACCGCGTCCTGCGACGGCTGCGCCAGGAGCTTGACGGCTTGCTTGACTGACCTTGCCTGCCGATCGCTGGCCGTTTGCGCCAATCTTTCTGTAAGGTTCTTTTCGTTCTGCGCATATTCCTTTTGTGCGGTTACACCGAGACGACGCCATGGACACCCCTTACGATAGCGCCGGCTGTCCGGATGCCGGCACCTTGCGGCGTTTCTTGCTCGCCGAAGACGGCGCAGCGCCCGACGAGAAGGTCGAGGCTCACTTGCTCCAGTGCCCGGCTTGCTGGCGGGCGGCCCGGGCCGTTGTTGTGGACGATCCGTTCGTGGCGTTGGTACACGCGGTCGGCACCGGGACGGCGGACGGCGCCGCGGATGCTGACCGCGATGTCGTCGCCGAGCTGATGGGCCGACTGCGGCCGCTTGGCAGGCTGGCCGGCACCATGGCGACGGTGAGCGGCGACGGTACAGCGTCGGCCGTGCGCGCGGCGTGCGCAGCGCTGGAGCCGCCGTCGGCCGCGGACGAGCTCGGACGGTTTGGCCCCTACGGCATCCTGCGCTTGCTCGGTCGCGGCGGCATGGGAATCGTGTTCGCCGCGCGGCAGAATCAGCCGCGCCGGGTGGTGGCACTCAAGATGTTGATGGGCGGCGTTGGTGCGGGGCATGATCGGCTCGAGCGTTTCCGGCTCGAGAGCGACACGCTCGCCCGGCTGCAACATGCGCACGTCGTGCAGGTGCTGGAAGTCGGCCGGCAGGCGGGGCAGCCGTATTTCACGATGGAGTACGCGGAAGGCGGCAGCCTGGCGCAGCGGCTGGCCGTGGCGCCGCTGCCGCCGCGTGACGCCGCCACGCTGCTCCAGACGCTGGCGCGAGCCGTCGCCGCGGCGCACGCTCAGGACATTGTGCATCGCGATCTCAAGCCGTCCAATGTCCTGCTGGCGGCGGACGGCAGCCCGCGCATCGCCGACTTCGGCCTGGCCAAGGACCAGGGCGCGGCCGCCGTGACGGACGCGCAGACCGTCACCGGCGCCATCCTGGGCACGCCGAATTACATGGCGCCGGAGCAAGCGGCCAGCCGCGTCAAGGACGTGGGGCCGGCGTGCGATGTCTATGCCCTTGGGGCGATTCTCTACGAGTGCCTGACGGGCCGGCCACCGTTCAAGGCAGCGAGCATCCTGGAAACGCTGGAGCAGGTGCGCACCCAGGAGCCGGTGCCGCCGGCCCGATTCCAGCCACGCTTGCCGCGCGACTTGCAGACGATTTGCCTGAAGTGCCTGGCGAAGGACCCGCGCCGCCGCTACGGCTCTGCGCAGGCGCTGGCCGAGGATCTGGAGCGCTTCCTGGCCGGCAAGCCGATCGTGGCCCGACCGGTGGGCATGGCCGAGCGGCTGCTGAAGTGGGCCCGTCGCCAGCCCGCCGCCGCAGCGCCGTGGCGCTCGGCATCCTGGTCGTCGCCGGCACCATTGCCGGCATCGTCATCGCCAATGCCAAGCTGCAGCAGGCGGCGGACGAAGCGCGGCGCGGTCGTGAGCTCGCCGACGCCCGCTATCAGGCCGCGCGCGACACGCTCCGGCGCATGCTCGATCAGCTTCGCGATCCCAAGCTGGCGACCGTGGCGCGCCTCCAGGAGCTGAGGCAAAAAATGGTGGAAGATGCCCTGACGTATTACCAGGCGGCCCTCGCCGAGACTGATGACGCGGAACCAGCGATCCGGCGCGATGCCGCGTCCGCATACACCGAGGCAGGCGCCATTCAGTTTCTCCTGGGGCAGCACGACAAGGCCAATGACCAGTTTCGCCGGGCAATCGCTCTGATCGAGCTGCTGCCGGCCCAGGAGCGCGACCACGAGTGCCGCAACAACCTGGTGATCTGCTACAGCCATCTCGGACATCATGCCTTGACGGTCCGGGATTTTGATCAGGCCGAGCGTCGCTTTCGCGCCGAACGGGAACTGTGCGAGCAGCAGGTTCGTGACCAGCCGGACAATGCCCACCTGCAAGATGAGCTGGCTCGTGCCGAGCACCACTTAGGTCGCCTGTACCTGGAGACACGCCGTCTGCCGGAGGCCCGCGCACACTACCTTCGTGTGGTGGAGACGCGCACGGCGCTGGTCCGCACGCACCCGGATGACGAGGCCTATCAGGTCCACCTCGCGGAAAGCTACATCAACCTCGGCGTCGTCCACGCCACTCTCAACCGAAGTGCCGACGCGAAGCAGGCCGTGGATAGGGCCATCAGCCTGCTCGAACCGCTCGTGGAGCGACATCCGGAAAACCTGGACTGGACCCTGTCGCTGGCCAGCGCCTATGTGAATACCGGCGACGGGCTGCGCCATGCCGGCAAGCGATGCGCGGTGCGCAAGCTGCTCAATCGCGCCGTCACGCTGTCGGAAGCGGCGCTCGCACGTGAACCACAGCACAACGTGGCACGGTCGTGTGCACTCTCGGCTCATGGCACCCGGCGCAACTGTTCGATGACCTTGCTGACTGGAAGGCCGCGGTCAAGGATTGGGATCGCGTCGTCGCTTTGGATTCGGTCCCCGACCGATGGGTGTACCGGTTGTACCTGGCAATTGACCTGGCCCGAGCCGACGACCATGAGCGGGCCGTCGCCGAGGCGGAGGCCGTGCAAAAGAATCCCAAGGTCTCCGACGAAGGCGTGTTTGCGCTGGTTCGTGCCTACGCGCTGTCCATCGCACCCGTGCGCAAGGACACCCAGCGCACACCGGCGGAGCAAAGCCGGCTCGCGGAGGACTACGCCGTGCGCGCCATGGCACTCTTGCAGAAACTTCACGCGCAGGGCTTTTTTCGCGATGCCGACAATCTCCGGGAACTTGAATTCGACCTGGAGCTGCTGCGCTTTGCGTGGCCGTGCTGATTTTCAGCAGCTCCTGAAGCAGATACGCAGAGAGAAAAAGTAGTCCGCCCATTCATCATAGGTGTTTGCTTGGACACGCGATTGCAGCGTGTTCGCGTCACCGGTGCGCGCCGTGCGCTTGGCGATCGGATGGCCGGCGGCGCCGACAGGGAAGAATGCCTGCATTGGTTACGAAATTCCTGGAGTACCCTCATGTGGCCGGTTTTCTCCCATGCCAGGTGCGCCTGGCAACGGTTCCTGGACCAGATGTTCCCGCTGGAGCGCCGGCTGCGTCGCATACAGCGCATGAGGCCGCGACCGCTCCGCAAGGCCCGGTTGTCGCTGGAATGGCTCGAAGACCGTATCACGCCGGCGGGCATCACCGTCAGCGATCCCCTCGACGCCGCCCAGCTCAATGTCGGCACCAATGATCCCACCGATGTCAATGGGCAAATCTCCTTGCGCTCCGCCATCGCGGCGGCCAACGTGGACGCCGCCAACGGCGTCGCCGACAATATTGCGTTCAACCTCGGCAGCCAGACGATTATCCTGTCGCAAGGTGTGCTGGAGCTGACGCAGGGGACGGCCACCGTCACCATCAACGGCGCCAACCAAATCACGGTGAGCGGCAATCAGGCGAGCAACGTCTTCCAGGTCGACACCGGCGCCAGCGTGGTTCTCCAAGGGCTCACCATCACCGGTGGCAGCACCACCAATGACGGCGGTGGTATCGACAACACCGGCGTACTTACTGTGACCGATTGCACCGTCAGCGGCAACACGACGGCCGGCGGCGGCGGCGGCATCGAAAACTTCCAGGGCACGCTCACGGTCAGCGGCAGCACCTTCAGCGACAACACGGCCCAGGCCAGAACCGGCGGCGGCATCGACAACAACTTCGGCACGCTGACGGTCGTCAACAGCACGTTCAGCGGCAACTCCGCGGTGGACGGCGCCGCCCTCGACGACTCCGGAACCATGACCGTGACCAATTGCACTCTCAGCGGCAACACGGCATCCATGGAGGGCGGCGGCATTCAGGTCTTCAGCCTCGGCAGTGCGCCTACCATCAACAACTCCATTGTCGCTGGCAATCAGGCGTCTGCGGGTCCGGATATCGACGGCGCCGTCTCCGGCGGTTACGACCTGATCGGCGCAGGCGATGGCATGACTGGTGTGAGCAACGGTAGCGACGGCAACCAGGTCGGCACCAGCCAGTCCCTGGTCGCTCCGCTCCTCGCCCCCCCTGGGCAATTATGGCGGGCCCACCAGCACCATGGTGCCGCTGGCAGGCAGTGCCGCCATCGGCGCCGGCAGCACCAGCCTCGCCGTCGACGCCAGCGGCCATCCCCTCGCCACCGACCAGCGCGGCTTGCCGCGCGTTGTCGCCGGCGCGGTGGATATCGGCGCCTGCGAGGTGCAGAATCCGCAGGCGTCGGTGTTCTCGTTTGCGCCGCCGTCGTTGCCGGCCGGCGCCGTGCAGTCGGCCTATGATCAGACGATCGTGGCCACCGGCGGCAACGGCACCGTGACCCTGAGCTATTCCATCCTGTCTGGTTCGATTCCCGCCGGCCTTACGTTCGACACGACTTCGCATCCCGGCGAACTCCTCATCACCGGCATGCCGACCGCGCCCGGCGGCGTTGCATTCACCGTCGTCGCCACCGACTCTCAGGACGATGTCGGCGGCAAGGTCTACCAGCTGGTGGTTCCGCGCAGCATTACCGTCACCAGTACCAGCAATGATCCAACGGTGACCGGCAGTCTCCCCTGGGCCGTCGCCCAGGCCAACGCGGACACCAGTGGCGCGCCGGTGATTATCGGTTTCGATCCCGCGCTCGGCGCCGCGACCATCAACCTCGCCGGCACGCTGGACCTGAACAACACCACCCTCGGGGAGTCGATTGAGATTGATGGTTCTCCAAGCGGCATAACGATCGCCGGGGGCGGCGCCGGCTCCAACTTTTCGGTCATGACGGTGGAGCAAGGCACGACCGTCCTGTGCAACGAGGTAACCATCAGCAACGGCATCAATCCCAGCGTCGGCGGCGGCATCGACAACAACGGCACGTTGACGTTGACGAACTCCACCGTCAGCGACAACTCTGCTGGCTCCGGCGGCGGCATCGAGAGCTCCGGCAGTTTAACGCTGATCGGCTCCACGATCTCCGGCAACTCGAGCGTTGCCGAGGGCGGCGGCATTGCGTGCACCTTGCTGATCGCGACCGATTGCATCTTCTCCGACAATTCAGCAACCATGTCCGCCGGCGGCGCCATTGATGTTGCAAACGGCACCGCGACGATCACCGGCTGCACCCTTTCCGGCAACACCGCCGTCGAGGGCGGCGGGGCGCCATCTCCAACGCGGACGCAGACACGAGTACGCTAATCGTGACCGGCTCCGTCTTCACCGACAATTCCTCGGCCAACCCCTTCGGCGGCGGTGCCGGCGGCGCCCTCCATAACGGATCTCTGGGCACGCTCACGGTCACCGGTTCCACGTTCTCCGGCAACACCGCCGTCGGCGGTGACGGCGGCGCTGTGAATTCATCCGGCGTGCTCGCGGTGAGCACATCTTCGTTCAAGGGTAACATCGCCAGATTCTACGGCGGCGGCATTTACAGTAACGGTACCAGCCTTACGGTCAGCGGCGACACCGTCACCGGCAACACGGCGCAATACGGCGCCGGCGTCGCCAACCAGGGCGTGGCCACAATCATCGCTTCGACGTTCTCGGGCAATGCCGCGAGCACGAACGGCGATGGCGGCGCCGTGGATAACACCGGCACGCTGACGCTCGGCGATTCGTCGCTCGCCAATAATTCCGCCACCGAGGGGGCGCTCTCTACAACCCCAAGGGCGCCACGACGACCGTGAGCGATTCCACCCTCACCGGCAACTCCGCCACCGTCGGCGGCGGCATCGATCAAGCCGGCACCTTGACGCTGCTGAGCACCATCGTCGCCGGCAACACCGCCCCCACCGGGCCCGACATCGATGGCACGGTCGCCGCGGGGACCAACAACCTCATCGGCAGCGGCTCAGGCCTGTCCGGCCTTACGAACAACACCAGCAGCAATCAGGTCGGCGCCAATGCGTCGCTCACCGTGCTGGGCAACTACGGCGGCCCGATTCAAACCATCGCGCTCTTGCCCGGCAGCCTGGCCGGCAACGCCGGCGGCGCCCTCACCAGCGTCAGCGCCGCGATTGCCGCGGGCGACACCACCATTACCGTTGCCGCCGCGGCGGCCATCGCCAGCACGCCGGGCAGCTACGTGATCCAGATCGATCAGGAACAGATGCTGGTGACCAATGTTAATCTCGCGACCAACGTGCTGACCGTGGAGCGCGGCTATGATGGAACCACGGCGACCGGCCACTCCACGGGCGCCGGCGTTTTTCTGGCGGACGATGAGCGCGGCAAGCCGCGTGTCGTCAGCGGCAAGACCGACGTGGGAGCTTTCTTCGGGACGGTCAATACGACCCAGACGGCGCCGCCCACCGCCACCCTGCAAGCAACGGCCGTCTCGCCGAGCACTGCGGCGACGGGCGGCGCCTACACCTTCTCGATCGCGTACCAGAGTTCCACGTATGTGGACGCCAGCGCGGTGGCGGCATCGACGGTCCTGGTGCAGCCTCCCTATGCGGGCCTTCCAATCGGGGACGAGCCGACCACCAACGACATCGGCGCCACGCTCGCGGGCACGGTCCTCTCGGGCAACGTCGATGGCCTGGGGGACGGTCAGACCATCACCGCCACCTATCAATTCACTCCGCCGGGCGGAAGCTGGGCCACGGCGCCAAACGGCCTCTACACGGTAGCGCTGGGTGGCTCCGTTACCGACACAAACAACAACGCCATCGCGGCGAGCACGGACGTGTACGGTGTCAGCATTGCCCCGCAGCTCGGCGGCTTCCAGGTCGCCACCTCCCTCCAGCCGCCCTTGAGCTTGCTGTCGATGCCGAATCCGTCCGAAGCCGGCGCGACCTCCGGCATCGTTTCGGGCCTCGGCCTGGCCGGCGCATCCATCTCGGTAACCGCGACCGACGGAACCAACACCACGCAGGCTTACACCACCACCGTCGGTGTCGATGGATCCTGGACCATCGGCAACGTCGATGTAAGCAGCTTGTCGGATGGGACGCTTACCTACACCGCCGCCATGACAACGGCCGCCGGCACCCAGACCAGCACCCTCACCGCCACCAAGGACACCGCAGGCACGCCGGCCTCGATGACCTACTATGTGCCCCCCGGCTTCGGCACGCTGCAAGCCGCCATCAATGAAGCTGAAGCAAGCGACGTTGCGCTGAACACGCTGATGCTTTCGGCTGGGAAGTATGACCTATCCGACGTATTCGCGCAATCGGTTCCCATCCTGGTCAAGGACGATTCGGGGCTGCCGATCAAGACGATCGTTATTGTGGGCCAGGGCCTGAACTCCACGTTCATCGAGCCCGGCACCGGCGGCGACAGCGCGCCCTCGTGGAACAGCCGGATCGTGCAGGTCAATGCCGGAGAATCGCTCGATGTGGCGTTCGATGATCTCACGATCAAGGGCGGCAATCTCAAGCCGGCGGCCGGCAATCAGCCCTCGCCGGCTCAAGGCGGCGGCATCCTCATCTACGGCGGCGACGTCACCCTCAGCAACGCGGCCGTTACCAGCAACAAGGTGTACGGCGCCTCCGGCATCGATGGCGGGAAGGGAGCAACCGGGGCGGCGGGCGCCGGTGCGCAGGGCGGCGAACTGGCCCAGGGGGGCGGCATCTACCTCGCGTCCGGCACGCTCAACATCGTCGCCTCGTCGATCAGCGGCAACGCCGCCGTCGGCGGCACCGGCGGCGGCGGAGGGGCTGGCGGTAAAGCCGCGAATCGCGCGCCGGGCCGGCGGGCAAGAACGGCCGTGCCGGTGCGAACGGCGGTGCCAGCATGGCCGGCGGCAATGGCCTGCCCGGCAGCGCCGGCGGCACGGGCGGCGATGGCGCCATGGGCGGCGCCGGCGGCAATGGCGGTCAAGGCGGCGAGGCCGACGGCGGCGGCATTTATGTCGCTGGCGGCACCGTCACTCTGCTCGGCAGCCTCGTCAGCGGCGATCTCGCACAGGGCGGCGTTGGCGGCCGCGGCGGCGCCGGCGCCGCTGGCGGCACCGGCGGCACCGGCGGTCTCGGCGGCGCCGGCGGCGCGGGCGGACACGGCGGCGCCGGCCAAAATCATAGCGCCAGGGGAGGCAATGGCGGCGCCGGCGGCAACGGCGCTGATCGGCGCGCGGCGGCGCCGGCGGCAATGGCGCCTCCGGCCAGGTCGGCGGCCTCGGCGGCACCGGCGGTCTCGGCGCCGGCGGCGGAATCTACCTAGCCTCCGGCTCCGTCACCGCCAAGTCCACCCCCTTCGAAAACAACCTCGCTATCGGTGGCGGCGGCGGCGCCGGCGGCGCCGGCGGCAAGGGCGGCAACGGCGGACGCGGCTGCTCCGGCGGCAACGGCGGTGCTGCCGGCACCGGCGGCAACGGCGGCTCCGGTTCGCTTCACGGCGGCAACGGCGGCAATGCCGGCCTCGACGCCCGCGGCGGCACCGGCGGCGCCGGCGGCCTCGGTGCCAACGGTGCCCCCGGCGCCGCCGGCGGTGCGGGCGGCGATGCCAAGGGAGGCGGATTCTTCGTCAGCGGCGGCAAGTTGACCTTGATTGCCTCTAATCTCGCCCACGACAACGCCCAGGGCGGCGCCGGCGCGGCCGGCGGCGCCGGCGGCCAGGGAGGCCTCGGTGGCAAGGGCTGGCTCGGCGGCTTCGGCGGCCGAATCGCCGCCTCCGGCGCCGGCGGCGGCGCCGGCGGCAATACTAACGGCACCCACGGCGACGGCGGAACCGGCGGTCCCGGCGATAACGGTGCCAACGCCGGCAACGGCGGCACCGGCGGCCAGGGTGCCAATGGCGCCAACGGCGCCCCCGGTGGTGGCGGCGGCACCGGCTGGGGTGGCGGTATCTACCTCGCCGGCGGCGCAATCAACCTTTATGCAGCCACCCTTGATGGCCAGGCCCTCGGCGGCAAGGGCGGCAAGGGCGGCACCGGCGGCGTCGGCGGCACCGGCGGCGCAGGCGGCTCGGGCAGGGTCGGCGGCAACGGCGGCAACGGCGGCAACGGCGGTGCAGGTGATGCCTTTACCGGCGCCGGCGGCAACGCGGGCAATGGCGCAAAAGGCGGCAACGGCGGCAACGCCGGCGACACCGGCAACGGCGCCAATGGCGGCGGCGGCGGCGGCGCAGGCTTCGCCAAGGCCGGCGCTCTCTATATCGCTGGCGGCACCATCAACGCTTACGACGGCACCACCGTCGCCGGCTCCGAACAGCCCGGCACGCCAGGCGTTGCCGGCGCCTCGGCGACGCCATGATCACCGGCAACGCAGGCCAGCCCGGCAAGGGCGGCAAACCCGGCAAGCCCGGTCACGGAGACCAGAACGGTAAGGCAGGCGCGGCCGGCGCTGCGGGCTCAGCTGGCAACCCCGGTCAGCCGGGCAATGCCGGCGAGCCGGGGGCGCCCGGTCTCCCCGGCGGTATTGTCGGCAGTTCGAATTTCGGCTCCTTCCTCATCGGCGGCCCGGGCCTACCCCCGCAACACCTGCTCCAGGCCCCGAATGTCACGTCGCTCAATGCCACCATCGAAACCCCCTACGCTTTCACCATCGAATTCACCGACACTATCCTCATCCCGGAAACGTCCGTCGCCGGCGCCACCGTGCAGGTCGTTCCCCCCGGCGGCACGCCCATTACTGCCACGTTGACCAACCTGACCATCGGCGGCACCAATGACGGCGTCGGCGACGCCACGGTCCTGACGGCGACCTATGCGATCATTCCGCCGTCCGACAACTGGACACTTGCTCCCGACGGCGTGTACACCGTGCAATTGACCGGCTCCCCCGTCAAGGACCTGGCCGGCAACGTCGCGCAGCAGGGGCCGAGCGGCACCTTCACCAACCTCGCCCAGCCGGTGCAGGTCGTCGACGGCGGCAATTTCATCGCCCAGGTGATCGTCCCCAGCGAAATGAGCTATGATCAACCGTCGCTTATCTACGTGCAATACAGTAATATCGGCACCACCGCCTATCCCGCGCCGGTGCTGGTCATGTCGGCGGCTCAGAACGGCCAAGACGGCGCGTTCCTCTCGCTTGACCCTTCGCTGGCAGGCATCGCTTACAATTCCAACGAGGTCCCGAGCGGCTTCAGCGCCGCGGTGCAGTTCCTTGCCAGCGGGGCCCAGGCGGGCATCCTCCAGCCCGGCGAAACCGAATTGGTCCCGCTGTACTATGGTGGTTGGCTGAGCGGACAGTTCAGTACGACTCAACCGATCAACTTTAGCCTCGCCGTTCTGGATACAAGCAACACCGGCGCCATTGACTGGACCACGCTCGGAGCCGACCTTCAGCCGAGCTCCATCAACAACGCGGCGTGGAATGCCATTCTTCCCACGCTTCAGGCGCAGCTTGGCACCACGTGGGGACAATACGTTCAGGAGCTGGACAACGACTCCGCGTACCTCGCGCAAGTCAACACGCCAACGACGGATGTCAGCAAGCTTCTGTCCTTTGAGGTGGCCAGGGCCAACGGCGACTTCGCCGTGCCTGCGTCCGCCACCATTGCCGCCGATGCCTTGCCCGCTCCTGGCATGGATTTGACCTTCACGCTGTCCTTCCAGCCGACCATTTCCGGCCGCAATACCCAGAGTATCGCCGGCCTGGGCTGGACCACGAACTGGGACATCTCGGCAACTACCGAGCCCAATGGCGACGTGTCCATCAACCTCGACGGGCCCGCGCTCTACTTCAGCCTGACGCCCGACGGCACGTACCAGATCGAGGACAGCGACCAAGGGATTACGCTCACCCAGGCCAACGGCGCCTACACGCTGGTCGATACCGACGGAACCATCTATCAGTTCAACGCCAACGGCTCGCTGGATTACGTCGAGGACACCAACGGCAACACCATCACCGCCGGATACAATGCGCAGAACCAGCTCGTCTCCCTCACCCACTCCAACGGCGAGTACATCGATCTGAGCTATGACCCCCAGGGCTTTGTTTCTTCAATCACCGACAATACCGGCGCGACCGAGTCCTTCGGCTACAATGCCAACGGTCAACTCACGTCCTGCGCGGGCGAGTTCGGGACGGAGAACTACAGTTACGTGACATCGGGAACCAACGCCCAGTTCAACGCCTTGGCCGAGATCAGCAATTCCCTGGGAACAGGCCAGTTCTTTAGTTATAACTCCGCGGGCCGGCTAACCGATACGCAGGCCAACGGCGGGGCGGACAACACGCAGATCGCCTATCTCGACGGCGCCGGCTACGCCGTCACCGACGCGCTCGGCAATACGTCCACCGTCTATCTGAACTTCTTTGGCGCTACGGCCGAGACGATCGACGCGCTTGGCAATGTGACCCAGTACTACTATGACGCGAACCAAAACCTAATCAAGGTGGTCGGCCCGGAGGGTTCCACCTCCACGTACACCTACAATGCCAACGGTAACCTGACCAGCTCGACCGATCCGCTCGGCCTGACAACCTATTACACCTACGATGCAAACAACAACCTGACCAGCTACACCGACGCGATGGGCAACACGACGAGCTACGCCTATGACTCTGGCAACAATCTGTTGTCGGTCACTTACGCCAACGGCGCGTCGGAGCAGGCGACCTACAATCCGCTGGGCGAAGCCACGCAATTCCTCGATGCCAACGGCCACGCCATCGGCTATGTCTACAATTCGCGGGGCCTGGTCACCCAGGAAACGTTTGCGAACGGCACGTCCTACAGCTACACCTACACGGCTGATGGCGATCTCACCAGCGCTACCGATGCCGACGGGAACGTCACGACGTTTGTCTATGGCATTGCGGCGCAGCCCGATCTGCTGACCGAGGTCGAGTACCCCGACGGCACCTGGCTAAAGTTCACCTACAACGCGATCGGGCAGCGCATGCAAAGCGTTGACCAGACTGGCTTCACCGTCAACTACACCTACAACGCGCTGGGCCAGCTCTCGGAATTGACCGACGCCAACGGCAACCTGATCGTCGAGTACGCCTACGACAATGCCGGCAACGTGATCGAAGCAGCGAACGGCAACGGCACCGTTACGAAGTACACCTACGATGCGGATGGCGACGTGCTCAGTATCACGCACTATGCTTCCGCGGGAGACGCCGTCAATTCGTTCGACGATTACACCTACGATGCCTTCGGCGACGTGCTGACGGACACGAACCAGGACGGCCAGTGGACCTACACCTACGACGCCGATGGCCAGCTCACCGCCGCCGTCTTCACGCCCAACGCCAGCGATCCGGATAATTTGCCGGCTGAGAACCTGCAATACGTCTATAATGCCGACGGCAATCGCATTTCCGAAACCGTCAACGGCGTCAGCACGACGTATGTCTCGAATAACGTCAACGAATACACCAGCTCGACGACCAACGGCGTCACTACCACCTACGCCTACGACAACAACGGCAACCTCATCGGCCAAACCACCGGCGGCAGCACGACGAGCTACAGCTACAACCAGCTCAATGAGTTGACGGGTGTCAATAGTGCCGCCACAACCGCCAGCTATGCCTACGACCCGCTCGGTAACCTCATTTCGCAAACCGTCAACGGCACGACGACGAACTACCAAGTGGACTCGGCGGGCAACATCGTCGCAGCGTTCACGGGTACGGGCGTGTACAACAACAGCGGCGGCTTGACGGCGCATTATACCTATGGTTTAGGGCTGGTGAGCCAAACCACGGCGGCGGCAGCATCCGGGTACTACGACTTCAACAATCAGGGGAGCACAGTCGGGATCACGGGCGCCGGCGGTACGTATCAGAACCGATATGCCTACGTGCCTTTCGGCAAAGTTACGACCATATCGGCCGGACTTGCAAACCCGTTCACGTTTGTCGGACAGTACGGGGTCACGGACGGCGGCAGCGGCCTGTTCAAGATGGGCCTGCGGGACTATGATCCAGCGGTAGGCGCGTTCGTTTCCAACGACCCGTCCGGTCTCGCCGGCGGTGATACCAATCTGCGCCGCTATGCGGCCAACAACGCCGTAAATGACATTGACCCCTCGGGACTCGGTTTCGGCTTGCCGACGATCTTGGCCAAATACAGCGAGGACCTGGCCCAGGCGGTGCTAAGGGCGCAAGAGTTCGCAGACTATCTCGCGGCCAACCCCTTGCCTCCGCCGAACGGCCCTTACTTTATTGCGCCGCCATCGACTGCCGGACCGCCATACACGGCGCTCTCCAATTTTTTCAACGCCAGATACCAAGGCGCCCTCGGCCTACACGCGACCCCGGAGACGGTTACGGAATTGGAACAGGGCGTGCTTCGCGAGCAGCTGGCCGAGAGGTTTTACGCGCGCCTTGCGGCAACATCGACGGAGCTGTCCGGCGGTTTGGTTTCGGATGCCATCGGCGGCGCCGCGGGTCTGTTGGCCAAGGCGGCTCCCTACCTCGGGGGGCTGGGCGCGGCCGCGGGTCTGGCTGGCCCGACGGTCGCGATCGCGCCACTGCTGCCATCGGAGGAGCAAGCCGCCGAAAAAGTTGCCGACGACTTTGCGACCGGCAGGCTTCACTTCAATGCAGGGAACCTTGGGAAATTCATCCAGGCGGCCGCCTCCAGGGCAGTTTCTTCGATCGCTTCGAACATTATGCAAGCGGCTGCGGGTGCGTATGCAGCGGGTCGGCTCGCGGGGGAACTCCTTAGCGGCTCCACGCTGACGCCGCTGGTGGCGAAGGTGCAGGCCGCGCCGTCCAATGGTAACGCCGCCGGCATCGTCGGCGCTATCAACGGCGTGAGCACGGGCGATAGCAACTTCACGCCCCAGGATCAGGGCGGCCAGACGACGACAAGTGGTACCCTGTTGAACTATTCGGGAGGAGGATATGACAATGCCATTTGCGCGACGCCATCGGGGCATCGGGAGCTTATACAGCAATAAATGCCCTTATGATAGCCCCCGCCGCTGGCTCCGGCGACTCCGGCGGCTCGGGAGGCTCGGGTGACTCCGGAGGTTCGGGTGGCTCCGGCGGTTCTGGTGGGTCTGGTGGTTCGCAAATGCTTGTGCCGGATGCGGGTTCTGGTTCGGGCGGCGATCCTTATGTCTTCTTTAGTTTTGACCTTCCCAACAATATTCCGAGCGGCACCGTGATCACGCTCGACGCAAGTCTGACCTATGGAACGGACACGCCGATTTCGCTGTCGCCCGTGAGTTACACGATCGACAACACGCCGCCGACCAGCAGCGTCCAGGCGCTGCCGGCTGCCAGCTCGCCGTCGTTCACGGTGTCCTGGTCCGGGCAGGCGAGCGAAGGAGTGGGCATCGCGTTCTACGACGTTTACATGGCCGAAGACGGCGGCCCGTTCACGGTCTGGCAGGCACAGACCACGGCCACGGCGGCCGTCTTCACGGGACAACAGGGCCACAGCTATTCCTTCTACAGCGTCGCGACGGACGATGTGGCCAATGTCCAGCCGATGCCCACGCAAGCGCAGGCACAGACCGAGATCGTGTCCGTTCTGACGAACCTGAGCGAGGCGGCCAGCACCACCACGCCGGTCGCCGAGAGCATTGCGACCATGCTCGCGGGCCATTACAACGACCCCGACGGGAGCAAAAACACCAAGCCCGGCATTGCGGTCACCGCCACCAGCGGCAACGGTAACTGGCAATACAACAACGGCAACGGCTGGGTGAACGTCGGCCCTGTGTCGACCACCAACGCCCTCTTGTTGCCGCAGGCCGACCGGCTGCGTTTCCTACCCACCGGCCTTGCGACGGGACAGGCCGGCCTGGTCTACGCCGCCTGGGATGGCAGTGAAGGGAGCGCCGGCAGCTACTTCAATGCGGCCACCACAGGCGGCGGCACGCCGTTCAGCAGCAACGTCGGCGGGCTGACGGTGACCCTCACACCAGTGACGGCGGCGCCGGTGTGGCTCGCCAGTTCGGCAACTCTGGCGCCGATCTCGCCCGGCGTCCCGGCGACACCGGCAGGGCAAACGGTCCAGAGCCGCATTTGGCAGCCTGTTCAGCGGCGACAACGGGCAGGCGGCTGGCATCGCAATCACCGGCACGACCGGCACGAGTAACGGCACCTGGGAGTACGACCTGTACAACACGGCCACGCAAGGCTACGCCGGCTGGAAGAGCTTCCCCAGCGTTTCGGCCGCCGCGGCCCTCTTGCTGTCCGACGCGGACGTGATCGCGTTCGTGCCGAAGACCAGCAGCTTTACCGGCATCGCGACCCTGACGGTTCGCGCCTGGGACCAAAGCACCGGAACCGACGGCGGCACGGTCAACCTCAACAAGACCGGTACCGGCGGCAAGACGGCGTTTAGCGCTACGCCACTGACGGCCACGCTGCATGTCAACACGGCGCCGGCGCAGAACCCGCCCGCGGGCGGCATCTCGCTGCCCGCGATCACCGAGAACGTCAACAGCCCGGCGGTGAGCGTGGCCACGTTGCGGCGGGATGCCCATGCAACGGATGCGGTCAAGGGCGCGTCCCTCGGCATTGCGATTACCGGCGTGACCGGACCGGGCACGTGGCAATATCAGCTTTCCGGCGGCGCGTGGCAGGCGGTGCCGTCGACCCTGGCTTTACTCTTGCCGCCCAGCGCGCTCGTGCGCTTCGTGCCGACCGCGGATGCGACCGGCAGCGCGAGCGTGACGTGGGCTGCCTGGGATCAGACCGAGGGCACTGCGGGCGCGAGCGGCTTCGCAGCCGTCAGCAGCGCCGCAGGTGCTTTCAGCGCCGCCAGCGCCACGGCGACGCTGAACATCACCGCCGTCAGCCGGGCGGCTCCGGCGTGGAGCGGCAGCGGGGCTGCGTTGACGCCGGTGCTCCCGGGCAGCTACAGCCTCACCGGGAGTCAACCGCCGGGCGATACGGTGCAGGCGATATTCGGCGCGTGCTTCCAGGACGGGGCGAATACGGCGAACCCCGGGACTGCCGTGACGGCGCTGACCGGCACCAGCAACGGCACCTGGCAATATTCGGCCGACGGCAGCCATTGGACAGCCATCGGCAATGTGTCGGAAGGCAAGGCGCTGTTGCTTTCGGCCAGCTACCGTGTGCGCTTCGTGCCGAGAGCGGGGTTCCTCGGCGCGGCCACGCTGACGGCGTACGCCTGGGACGGCAGCGTCGGACAGGCTGGCGCTACCTTCAATCTCAACGGAAAGACCGGCGGAGCCGGCGCCTTCAGCGCTACGCCGCTGACGGCCGCCTGTTTGGTCAACACGGCGCCGGTGCTGACAGCCTGAGTCGCGAGGTGTATGATCAAGCTTGAGGCATCCTCCAGGCGGTGCGCATCGCATCCATGGCCACGGCAGAGAAATACCTGCGTCCCGAGGTGATCCGCCAGGTCGCCCGGCTTGATCTGCGCGCAAGTTCATCGTCGAGGGCTTTCTCCAGGGCCTGCACGCCAGCCCGTTTCAGGGCTTCTCCGTCGAGTTCAGCGAGCACCGCAAGTACGTCCCCGGCGACGACCTCAAGGACCTCGATTGGAACGTCCTCGCCCGCACCGACAAGTACTATCTCAAAAAGTTCCAGGCCGAAACCAACGTTACCGGCTACCTCGCGATGGACCTCAGCGCGTCGATGGCTTACACCTATCGCCAGGAGCTGACGAAATTCGAGTACGGCATTTGCCTGGCCGCGGCGCTCGGCTACCTGATGATCCACCAGCAGGACCCCGTCGGCCTCGTGACGTTCGACACCAAGATTCGCACCGCCCTGCCGCCGCGCAGCAAGCGCACGCAGCTCGGCCAGATCCTCGCGCTGCTCGCCAATCTCAAGCCGGCCGGCAAGACCGACATCCCGGCGTGCCTGCACCAGCTGGCCGCGATGGTGCGCAGCGCGCAGCCTCATCATGCTCTTCAGCGATCTGCTGGCCGATCCCGAGCCGATCTTGACCAGCCTGCACAACCTGCGCCACCGCGGCCACGAGGTTATTCTGTTCCACATCCTCGACGAGGCGGAGGTGCATTTCCCGTTCGAGGGGGTTGTGGAATTCGCCGACGTCGAGGACAATCGAAAGCTGACGCTCGACGCGCGGAGCATGCGGCCGGACTATCTCCGTTCGCTCGAAGCGTTCCGCGGGCGATACAAGTCCGACTGTGCCCGCGCCGGCATCGATTACGTGCCGGTCGATACCAGCATCAATTTCGACCGGGCGCTGATGGAGTATCTGTTGCAGCGCAAACGACGAGGCTAGTCGTCACGCCGCGGGGCGAATCGTTGGAGTCCCGGCTTTAGCCGGAGAAGACCGGCTAAAGCCGGGACTCCAACGACTCGCCCGCGGGTGGGCAAATGCTTATGACCTTCGTCTTCCCCCTGCTTCTGGGCGGCCTGGTGCTGACGGGCATTCCCGTCTTGCTGCACCTGATCGTGCGCCAGAAGCCCAAGCGCCTGCCGTTCCCGGCGTTTCGCTTCCTCGTGCAGCAGCAGCGCTCCAACCAGCGCAAGCTGCGGTTGCGCCACTTGCTGCTCCTGCTCCTACGCGTCGGCCTCATCGCTGCGATGTGCCTGCTCCTCGCCCGGCCGCGGCTGTTCCATCGCGCCTGGGCCTTGACGGCGAACGGCCCGTGGTGGCGGTGTTGCTCGTCGATACCAGCGCCAGCATGGAATACCGCAGCAGCGACGCCCGCAGCCGGCTCGACGACGCGCTGGAGCACGCGCACGGATTGCTCGATACGCTGGCGGCCGGCAGCCAGGTCGCGATCGTCGATTCCGCCGACGGGCACTCCGATCAGCCGCTGCAATGGCTGTCGCTGCTCGAAGCGCAGCAGCAGCTCGGCAAGCTCAAGATCCGCTATGCCAACGTACCGGTATCCCAGGCGCTGCTTCAGACGCTGACCCAGCTCGACCAGGCCGAGCCGGCACAGGCGGGACGGCCGGGACGCACGCGGTTCGTCGCGGTCTTTTCCGATCGCACGCGCGGCAGCTGGGACGGCGGGCAATTGCCGGCGCTGGTGGACAAGCTCGATCGGCTGGCGCCGGCTTACGAAGGGCTGATCGAGGCGCGCGGGCAGATCGGCGCGCTCGCGGATATGGTGCGCGAATTGCCGATGCAACTGCCGCCGCCGGCCGCCAAGGATTACAACGAACAGGCGTTGCTGGAAGCGCTGACGGCGCTGCAGAACGACCTGACCGCGCTGCTTCCCGACACCGAGCGCTGGCCGCCGAGCCTGTCCGGATCAGTGCGTACAGCCCGGCGATTGTGCCGCGACCTGCTCGCCCAGTTGCCACCGGCCGAGCCGTCGCCTGGTGAGCCGGCCCTGGAATTTCGCGGCAAGCTGCGTGCGGCACTGACGGGGCTGCTGCGCAGACCGGCGGCGCCAACTCATGTACGTCGATGTGGGCATGGAGTCGCCGGTGGACCTTGCCCTCGCCGCCGTCGAGTTGCCGCGCACCACCCAGGGGACCGAGCAGCAGCTTTTCGCCGACGGTGAGCCGTTCACGCTGAACGCGGTGGTGCAGGCGACCGGCAAGGACGGCGCGGCTACGCTCATCTGCCAGGTCGGCGATGCGCGGCAGGAAGCCCAGGTCGCGATCAAGGCCGGCGAACGGCAGACGATCCCGTTCCGCATCGGCGAGGGCAAGCTGCTCAAGCCCGGCGACAACGCGATCGAGGTGCATCTCGACGCCAGGCCCGAGGCGATGCCGCACAGCCATCACCGCTTCGTCACCGTGCGCGTTCGCCCACGGCAGAAGGTGCTAGTGCTGCTCGATGACCCGAAGCAGGTCGGCCTCTTTGCCCAGGCACTGACATCGCTCGGCTATGCGCCCGAGGTTCGGCCCATCAAGGGGCTGACGAAGGATGCGCTGGCAGGCGCCGCGGCCGTCTATCTGCTCGGCGTCGCCGCGCCCGAGGACAACTGGTGGAAGCTGCTCGCCGAGTACGTCAAGTCCGGCGGCGGACTCGGCATTGTTCCCGCGGGCGCCGACCTGCGCCGCGACTCCTACGCATCGGCGGCGGCCCACGCGCTCATGCCCGGCAAGATCGATGTCAAGATCGACAAGACGCCCGTCGGCGGCAGCGAGTGGAACTGGGCGACCGCGAAGTACGATCACTCCTTCCTGAAGCGCTTCAAGGCATGGAAGGACGACGACCGCACAGACTTCATGGTCGTGCGCAGCGGCGCGTCTTACTACTGGGGCGTCACGGGCGTCACCCCCCGCGACGCGCTGGTCCTCGTTGCCTACAACGACGCAGCACGCAACCCGGCCGTCATCGAACGGCTGTTCGACGCCAAGTCCGGCGTGCAAGGCAAGACGCTGCTCTTCACGACGCCGCTCGACGAACAGGATCCTCGGTGGAATAACTACACGGTAAACCTGAATTCCTTTTACGTCGCGCTCCTGTCTGAAGCGACGCGCTACCTCGCCGGGGAGAGCGTGGCCCCCCAGCTCAACTTCACGCTCGGTCGCGGCGATCCAGTTGTCGTCGTGCCGCCGGGGCCGGCACTGGAGTTGCTCATGACCTTGCGCGGCCCAGGGATGTCGCACCCGCTGACCCTGGCACCGGGCCAGACGCAGCTCGTGCTCAGGGACCTTAAGGCGCCGGGCAATTACGTGCTCGACGCCAGGACCAAGGACGGCCGGGAGCTGCGCGGCATCGCCAGCGTCAGCCTCAACGTCCCGGCGGAAGAATGCGACCTGACCAAGGTGCCGGCCGGCGAATTCGAGCCGCTGTTCGGCGGCGATGCGCTGTTGACGCTGGGCCAGCAAGGCTCGCTGAACGCGGCGCTGCAGTCGCATCGCAACGAGCCGCTCGACCTGATGCCGTACCTGATGCTGGCGCTGTTGTTCGCGCTGGCGCTGGAGAATTTGCTGGCGAATAAGTTTTATCGGCAGGCGGACGCATGAATTGGCCCGATATCACCTGCGCCGTGAATCCGACCTGGCCCGCGGGGCTGCCGGAGACGGCGGCGCTGCCGACCTTCCTCGGCGCCGGGGCGCTGCTGACCGTGCTGACGCTGTGGACCTATCTCGGCACCCGCGGCGCTCGTGCCGGCCGCATCGTGCTGGTGCTGCTTCTGCGCCTTGCGGCGCTGGTGGTCGCGCTGCTGGTGGCGCTGCGGCCGTCATTCGGCATGGAGACGCTCGAGGGCCTCGAGCCGTCGAAGCTGTTGATCGTCGTCGACAGTTCCATGAGCATGAATATCCCCGACGACTTCAACAGCATGTCGCGCTGGGACAATGCCCGCCGTATCCTGGCGTCGCGCACGGTGGCCGACGCGCTCAAACGGCTCGCGGCCGACGAGCAAATCGAGATTGTTTATTATCAGGCGGCCGAGACGTTGGCGCCGTGGGAGCCGCAGGGGCCGGCCGACGGCAAGCGCACCGACATCGGCACCTGGCTGCACGAGCTGCGTGCCAAACACGCCGGCCAGGACAAGTTGCGGGGCGTGTTGCTGTTCAGCGACGGCGCGGACAACGGCACGCGCTTCCCGACGCTCGACGAGGCCAGGAAGTGGCGCGGCGGCTGTCCGATTTACACGTTCGGCCACGGCAAGCCGCAGGAGGACAGCGAGCGCAAGGATATCGTGGTCGCCGGCATCCGGGCCGAGCCGTCGCCGGTGCCGGTCAAGACCAAGCTGACCGTGCGCGGCCTGATTCACGCGCCGGGCTTCAAGGACACGCGCGTCAAGGTCAAGCTGTTCGCGCAAAGCTCGAAGGACAAGGAGCCGGTGCTCTGGGAGGAGGTCGAGATCCAGCTCAAGGAGGAGAAGAACAATGAGGTCGTGATTGTTCGGGATGCCCCGGACACGCCGGACGAGTACAAGCTTACCCTGCGCGTGGAGCCGGTCGAAGGCGAGGCGGACGTCACCAACAACGAGGCGAGCACGTTCCTGAAGGTCACCAAGGAAGGCGTCAGCGTGTTGTGGGTCGAGGGGCGGAAACGTCCCTATGAGCCGATCTTCGCACTGCGAGCGCTGGCCGGCGACAAGCGCTTCCGGGCGTTCCACATCGAGGTCGGCCCCGGCAGCCCGACCGGTCCCGCCCGTTTCGGCCTCGACAAGCGGCAATATAACGTCATCGTGATCGGCGATCTGTCGGCCCAGCAGTTCGACGGCGGCGATAAGGCGCTCATCCCGATGATTCGCGATCTGGTCCGCGACAAGAAAGTCGGCCTGATGATGCTCGGCGGCATCGACACGTTCCGTAAGGGCCACTGGAACGAGACGGAGCTAGCCAAGGTGCTGCCGGCCAAGCTCGACACCGAAAAGCAGATCGACAGCGAGGTACAAGTCAAGCTGCCGGACGCGAAGCTGGACAATGTCGACATCGCGCCGTTCCCATTCATGATGCTCGACCCGAACAAGGACGACAACGCAAAGCTGTGGGGCAGATTCAAACCGCTCGACGGCATGGCGAGCCTCGGCACCATCGACAAGGACGCGCTGGTGCTGGCCAAGGCCAGGGATGAAGCGATCCTCGTCGCCGGCCAGTACGGCGGCCGGGTGCTCGTGTTCGGCGGCGATACGACGTGGAAGGCCTGGCGCCGGCCGCAGACGCTCGACGCGTACAACAAGTTCTGGCGGCAGGCGCTTTTGTGGCTGGCCAACCAGGACGACCATGCCGGCGATCTCTGGATCAAGCTGAAGTCGTCACGCCGCCTGCTGGCGGGCACGCCGGATCGGCTGGAGTTCACGTTCGGCCTCAAGAAGAACGGCAAGGACATCGTCGGGGCCACCTATCAGGTCCATGCCGACGGCCCCGGCAACCAGAAGATCAACATCGCTCCCCAACCGGGCAAGGAGGAGCAGCGCGGCACGCTGCCCGTCCCGAGCACGCCCGGCGAGTATCTGCTGCGGATCAGCGGCAAGGGCAAGGACGTTAACGGGGGTGAGGTCGCCGACGAAAAGGCGGTGCGTTTCCTGGTCGTCGCGGACAACCTGGAGTTGCAGCGCAAGGCCCCGGACCACGATCATCTGACGAACATCAGCGACGCCTCCGGGGGCAAATTCTCCGCGCCGGCGAGACGGAGCTGCTGGACCTGCTCGGCAAGCTCAAGGGGCAAGCGCGACAGGAGAGCCACGCAAAGACGGTGCGCTGGCCGGACTGGGATCGCCATCCCGTTTCGGACGCCTGGGCCGACCAGTTCGCCGGCTTGTGGGGATCGACAGCGCTGCTGTGGTTCCTCGCATTCACGGCGTGCCTCGCGACCGAATGGGGCCTGCGCCGGCATTGGGGTATGGTGTAGCAGCTGTCGTTCGGCAATCGCTGATACGCCCCAGTCCGCTCGGACGTTCTCTTCCCTGTCCCAGGTTTGCCCCGCGCGATTTCACGTTTGCACCTTTTTACGGGACACCCCTCCAATTGAAACGCCGGGCGGCGTGCTGGTGCTGACGAACGAGCACTACAGCCGCCAGCAGCCGCTCAGCTACCACGCCGAGCACCTGCCGAGGAACGTCCTCTGGTACGCCGACCCGTCCGGCGCCGCCGAGCGCAGCGAATTGCGCCGCGCCGGCTTCACCGTCCGCGAGGCGAAGAACGCCCTCCGCCCCGGCATCGCCGCCGTCAACGCCCGGATCCAGTCCGGCATGCTGCTGATCCGCGACGGCGCCTGTCCGAACCTGCTCGCCGAGGCCGGCCTGTACCGCTACAGCGCCGACCCGGCCGAGCGTTACGCGGAAATCCCGGTCGACGAGCACAACCACGCGCTGGCGGCGTTGCGCTACCTGATCGTGATGATCGACGCCCACCGCCTCACGGGCCGCCGCCCCGCCGACCCCGCTCCGCCGCCGCCCCCCGCGCCGGCTGCGCCCGCCGAGCAATCCCTGGCTCAGCGTCCGCAACGAATACCTGTGGCATCCCCTGGGCTGACCCAACCGAAGACGGAGCAAGAAAGCTTCCATCACGAGAACACGAAAAAAGGAAACCACGAAAAGATGCGGTCCACGGCCATTAGAAGCATATTCCGACCTTCTTGGTCTTTTTGGTGCTTTCATTTTTTCGTGCTTTCGTGATGAAAATGGTCGTTCTTCCCAGGAGTTGATTTCATGTCCGCTGCAATCCGCAACCGCATCAAGGCCCCCACCGCCGCGTCCGCGCCGGCGACCTGGTCCCGCACGAGTTCAACTTCCGCACCCACGGCGACGACCAGCGGGCCACCCTGGCGGCGCTCTACCGCGCGGTCGGCTTCGCCCGCAGCCTGCTCGCCTACGAATTGCCCGACGGCCGGCTCAAGCTGTAGGGCGGCCACCTGCGCCGCGACCTGGACCCCGACATGGAAGTGGAGGCGGAAGTCCTCGACGTCACCGAGGACGAAGCCCGCACGCTGCGGCTCTCGATCGACCCGCTCGCCGCGCTCGCCGAGACGCAACAGCAGCTGCGCGACCGGGTGCAAGAGCTGGCGCCGGAAGAACTGCGCGGGGAAGCCTCCGCCCACGCGACGAGCGAATCGCCGCTGTCGCCGAGGGTCTGGGCGAAGCCGACCATCCGGGAACACTACGCGGTGCTGGTGACGTGCCGCGATGAGGCGCAGCAGATTGAGTCGCGGCGCCGATTCCAACAAGAGGGGCTGGAATGCATGGCGTTAACGCAGCAGCCGTATCTCGGCGAAGCGCCGCGTCAGAATCTCTGAATGTCACATTTCCACCGCGCATCCCTCAGTCGGCCATCGCGATTGGTACGGGTGCCACGGCCGGTGGCACGCGCGATCCCGCGGCATTGGGCGATGCCCCCACGATGTTGCAGCATCGACGGCCCCAGGGCAGCCGGCTTGCGAGGCTCTCTTTTTTCGACTAGGACGATGCTCGACGAACGTATAATACCCCAACCGCCTGTTTTCGTTGGATCCCGGAGTATGCCCTATGACCTGGAAAGACCCCTGTTTGTCCTTCATCAAGAAGTACGGCAAGGCGGCCAAGGCGGTGGCCGGCGGCGTCTTGAATGTCGTCGCGCCGGGCAGCGGTGCCCTGGTGGCGCTGGTGGAACTGGCCTGCGACAAGGCCATCGACACCGCCCAGGACCATTGGGAAGCATCGCTGCTTGAGGCAACGCAGAACAACACGGCCGAACTGCAACGGCTGGGGCAACTCTTCGAGTTGCTCAGCGGCGACCTAGCCAGCCTATGCGACATGGCTAACGCCTTCGCCGATGAGCCCGACGACTTGCCGGACAACCTCGCCCGGGCCATCGCCGCCAACCCGGCGCTGTCACACGGATTGCACACCATCGAGACGATCAAGACCCAGTGCGAAGCTTTTCAGGCGGACTTGCGCCGCATTGCCCGGAACCAGGAGGAAGCCCTGCCGGTCTATGCGCGCATGCACCGGGTCTGCGATTATTTTGATGAGTTGTGGGCCACCGGCATCAGGCCGCGCGACTTCGCCCAGCAGGTCCACCGGCGCCGCGATGCGGCAGCCCGCATTGCCCAAGGCGACACCGCCAACGTGGATGCCCTGCTGCTGGAGCTGCGCACCGCCGCGCCGAAGGCCGCCAGCCTCTGCGTCCTGGAGGCCGCCGCCGCCACGCGCGAACACGATTACCCCGCCGCCCAGCGCGCCCTCACCAGCGCCGTCAAGCTCCGCCCCGACGACGCGGAGTTGGTCGAACTTTCGCGCCGCGTGACCGTGTTGGCGACGCAGGCCACGCCCAGACAGCACCCGGCCTCGGAGACCGGCCAGCCGCCCCGCCTGCGGCCGGGTGACACCCTCGACGGCTGGTTGCTGGAAGCGCGGCTCGGCGCCGGCGGCTGGGGCCAAGTATTCAAGTCCACGCGCCAGGGGCAGACTCGGGCGATCAAGGTGATGCATCCTGAGTTCGCCGCGGATGCCGCCTTCGTCGCGCGGTTCCGCCAGGAGATCGGTTCCCTGCTGACCCTGCCTGAGCACCCGAACCTGGTCAAAATCGACAAACGCGGCCACGGCTTCGGCTACTGCGACGAGCGGCGCACCTGGTATCTGGTCATGGAGTATATCGACGGGCCGACGTTGGAAAACTACCTCGCGGCAAAGGGCCCGCTGAACGAGGGCGAGGTCCGCAAGCTCTTCCCGGACGCCATCGCCGGTTTGGCCGAGGCTCATAAGGCCAAGATCGTCCACCGCGACATCAAACCCGGCAACCTGATCCTTCGCCAGCAGGATGCCTGGCTTGTGTTCGTGGACTTCGGGCTGGCCGTGCGGGTGGAGGAGATGGGCCAGACGAAGGTGGGCGGCATCTCCATCCTGTTCGCGGCGCCGGAGCAGCACTACGGCGAACCGGCGACGCATGCCAGCGACGTGTTCAGTGTGTGTGCCGTCATTCACTACGCCCTGAATTACGACAAGCCGGACCGCCGCAAGCCCAACCGCTTTTCACCGGACATCATTCCCGGGTCGCTGCGCGATGCCCTGACGCGCGGGATGAAGCCCAACGCAGGCGAACGCTTGCGCGATGCCGGCCAACTCCTCGCCGCCCTGCAATCCCCAACTGAGGTGCAGCCTCAAACGGCCCCGCGTGGTCGGACCATAACTCTACCCCCTGAGTTCGGATTTGGGCCCTGCACTTTCAACGTGCACGAAGGGAAGAAAGCCTCGTTCCGTGTGGAGGCGGTAGACTGCCTCGCCGCCGCAACGGAGTTTGCCTTGCGCCATTTAGGGGGCCTAGAGAACCCCTCGCAAGAGGAACGGAAGAAGAAGCGAGCAGTTCTCTCGTCCGATGCAACAGAGGCAGTCAGAGTGCTTTCCGCCATTCAGGAATTCGCGAACGCCAAATGCGGACTTTCTGGAGGGCCGCGATTCGATGGTAGCAGCGTTGACTCTTGGTCGTTTTGCTTCAGCTATGACTGTGCGTGGGTTGGTGGCCGGCCTGGCCTCCAAATTCTACGCGGTCGTCATGGGGGCCGTGGATAGCTTCCGCGCATTGCATAGAGAACAAGATGACATCGCAGCGATTGCCGGGCAACCTATTGAATACGTCGCACCTCTCCACTTTCGGATAACGAAAATGGAACCTTGGCCGCAAACGGGGAAGATTGCCGCTGTGAACGGCAGAGTTGATGCCTTGAAAGGCACAGTTGGAGCGTACCGCGTTGATGCAAATGAACAGCTGAAAGCGATTGCAAAACGGCTAACTGCTATCGAAAAGCGCCTAACAGCAATCGAAAAATCGCCTGGGTAAAGAGCGGCAACGGGACGCGGCTCGCTATTCCTGATCTGTGGATTCGCATCATTGGAATGCGTCCCTTTCCTTCCGGTCTTGAAGGCAGCCCCGGCAGCTTTGGCAAGAGATCTCTGTAGCGAGAGGGCTATTCGTGTGACCAGAGCCGATTGGCAGCAAATCGCGGAAGAGCGCCTTCTGGCCGCCCAGGCACTCTTGGCGGCGAGCCTTTGGGCTTCGGCCTATTACTTGGCAGGCTACGCGGTAGAAAGCGGTCTGAAGTCGTGCATTCTCGTGCGTATTACTGCGGGTCCTGAAGTGCTTTTCCAGGAGGGCGGCAACAAGTTCTCGGCGGATTGCTGGACCCACGATATCGAGAAGTAGGTCAGACTTGCGGGGCTCCAATCGGTGCGCGACACCGACGTTGCCGCAAACAGCACGCTGGGGAATAACTGGGGAATTGTCACGAAATGGAGCGAGAAGAGCCGTTTCCAAAGGAAGACGCAGGCAGAGGCTGAAGAGCTTTACAACGCGATTGCGGATAGCGCGAATGGGGTCATGCAATGGATCAGAGTTCGCTGGTAATGGAGCAGATCGAAGCGGCGAATAGGTTCCTTCGCGAGTTCGAGAAATCTACACGCGTCGTCGTGGCATTCTGGCTCAAGGAAGGCGAGGATGGGCCCTGGAACCTCTATGTAGCATCGGATCAGTTCGACAAGGGAAAACTGGGGACGGCCTATGGGGAAGTTCTGCGGATTGCCAAGGAGATGAAGGACCCCTGCTTTCACCCTTTTCAAGTGAAGCTCGTTGGATTGAGCGAGCCGACCGTGCACGCCGCCCTGGAATTCTATAGGACTCATCCGCCCAAGATTCCTTTTCGCCTCGGCAAGTGGGAGTTCGGCGATATTGACGTTGACGAAGCCTACCTCGTTCAAGGCCCGACAGGAGAGTATACGATGCCAAGCGGACGCGAAGTGCTTGATCAGATCATCGATCAAGAGGCCGATTTCTTTCAAGAGCATGGGAAACCCCCGCGTAAGATGAAACTTCCTGTTCTTATGGCCTACGATCTTGCCAAGTGCGGCAGGGACGAACTTGGGGACGTGAGCGGGAGAGTCTTCAAGGATGGCATCACTGTTTTTGAAAAGGAGGGCTTTCACGGAATGAGCGTGGAGATCATTCGTGATCGGAACGCCACCTTACAGTTCGAGTGAATTGGGCCGATTTTCCTTGCAGCCGGTCTCCCGCATGCTACGATGGGCTCTTTGGAATTGATCCTGAAGTCGCCGGAGATGCACATGTGCTCGTGCCTGCAGGCCGCGCGAAATCTTGGCGTTGCAGCGCTGTTGGCCGTCGCTGCACCTGTTTCCGCCGACGAGCCCGCGAAAGACGCGAACGACCCGCTGCCACCAGGGGCCATCGTCCGCTTCGGCGTCACGCGGCCGATTCTGCGGACGAACCCCGCGGTCGGTCTGATCGCGCCGCAGTACGCCAACTTGCTGGCGCCGACCATGTCCGGCGGCATCAGGCGCTACGATCTCGCCACCGGCCGGCCCCTCGACAAGAAGGGCATCGTCGGTCCCGGCTTGGTCGTCGTGTCGGCCGACGGCAAACGGGCCGCGGTCGCCCGGCCCGGCGCGATCAACGTCGTGGAGGTCGCCACCGGTAACCAGATCCTGGCCGTCGCGCCGCCCGACGGCGTCATCATCGTCGGCACTCCCGGCGTTTGGCTCTCCGCCGACGGCAAAACCCTGGCCTATGGCAGCAAAGGACAGGACAACCGCGGCGTGGCGGTGGTCGTCAATGTGGATCAGAACGAAGTGCTCGCCGTCTGCGAAACCGACCAGCTCGCGCCGGTGCAAGTGACGCTGTCGCGCGACGGCCGGACGCTGGTCACCTATGGACCGCCGGCGGCTGCTCCCAACCTGGGCGCGACCCCCGCGCCGAAAAGCAAACCCGCCGAGCCCCCGGATGGTCTGCGCACCGCCCAGGTGTGGGAGGTGGCCAGCGGCCGCGAGCTGTTCAAGGCCCGCGTGACCGGCATGGGCGGCCATGTTTGCACGGCGGCCCTGTCCCCCGACGGCGATCTCCTCGCCATCGCTGCCGGCGACGGGCCGATCGATCTCTTCGCTGTGAAGACCGGCAAACGGCTGCACACGCTGCTGGGCTGCAAAACCCAGGGGGTGAAAGTCGCCATCTCGCCCGACGGCAAGCTGGTCGCCTCGGTCGGCCTGGATTACCGTATCGAGCGCTGGACGACGGGCGGCAAGCCGCTCGACATCACGGACGCGCCCCAGGGCCTGCTCGTCGCGCGGATCACCGGTCTGGAATTCGCCGATAATGAACGCGTCATCGCGTCGATGACCGCCACGCAGTTCGCCTACGCCTGGGACGCCCCGGCCGGCAAGCTGCTGTCGCCCGCCATGGACCACGCCGCGTCCATTCGCAGCATCGCGTTTCCCAAGCAAATCGGCGTCGCCAAGGAGTTGTATTCGTCCGGCGCTGAGGGCAAGGCATTTCGCTGGGATCTCGCCACGGGCACGTTGAACGAGGAGCTCGCGTTCCGTCCGGCGCGGGTTCCCGGCGAGCCGCTGGTCCGGCCGGTCGTCAACTTATCCGGCGATGGCACACGGGCGCTCTGGGCCAGGCCCGCCCTCGCTGAAGTCTTCGACGTGAGCACCGGCGACAATCTGTTCGTCCTGCCGCCGCCGTCGAGCCCGCCGGCGCCGGTCACCATGTCGTTGGCGCCGGACGGCATGCGCATCGCCATGTTGAGTCGGCCGGCTGCCGGCAAGGTTACCGGCGTATGCGTCGTCTGGGATGTCGCCACGCAGCAACGCGTTGTCGAGTTCGACATCCCGAATGTAGTCGCCGGCGGAGCGTTGACCGCCTGCATCAGCCCCGACGGGACGCGGCTCGTCACGGTCGCGCTGACCCACCGTCCTCAAGGCCGGCCCACGCTGACGCTCGTCGGGTACGACCTGAAAGCCGGCAAGAAACTGGCGACCGTCGAGGACCTGACCGCCAGCGGCAACGTCACCCTGGCCATCGCCGACAATACCACCCTGATTGCCATGTCCAGTACCGGACGCCTTTGGCCCATCGATTACGAGCAGGGACAGGTCGGCGACGACCTGGCCAAAGGCCAGCCCGAGGGCGAGCCCCCCTTCCAGGGGCCGATTGCCATCAGCCCTGACGGCAAGCAATTCGCGGTCGGCATTGTCGGCGAACCGTTCACGACCTACGGTGCCCGCGTCTACGATCTCGCCACCAAGAAGGCGCTGCACACCTTCATCGGCCACGCCGCCCCGGTTACCTTCATGCGCTTTGGCCCCGACGGCAGCACACTCGCGTCCGGCGCCGAAGACACCAGCGTTATCCTCTGGGACCTGGCAAAACGGCCGAAGGAGAAGTGACGTTTGCGGCGAGATCATAGAAGGGACCACGGCAGCGCGGTCACGCGGTCGGCGAGCGCCAGCGGGGCGGCACATCGGCAAATGACATAACCGTGGCGTGCGCGCTTGGGGTGTTCGCCCAGGAACGTCAGCAGATGCCGTGCGTCGCCGGGCGTGGGATGCTCAGTCCATTTCACTTGGGTGCAACTGGCGGTTCTACAAGCGTTTTCCCTAGGTTTTTCGGCCGAATCGCCCCGTTTTTCGCGAATATTCAGGTGAGGCGCAGCTGAAAAAGGACATGGAGCATATCCTTACCGTTATTGAACAAAGCGGTACGGAGTCTGCTCCATGAAGAGACAATCTAAGCCATGCACTCCTGTGCGTCCAGTGACCGCCGAGACTTTGCGGCTGCAGGCCCACGCGATCCTCGACGAACTGTTGCAGTTCTGCCAAACCAGCGAGCTGCCATTCGCGGCCTTCGAGAAAGAACTGCTCGTCCGCATCGCCGTCCTGGGCTGCTGTCTGCTGCGCGTGTTCCTCACCGCACGGCATCAACGCTTGGATGTGCAGCCGTTCCTGGCCAACGACAAGTACCGGCCCGGCAACGCCTATGCCGAGCGGACGTTGAAGACCTTCTACGGCGAAGTCACCTATGGCCGGCAGTATCTGATGTCGCGGGCCGGCGGCAGCGGCTTGTTTCCGCTCGACGTGGTCCTGGGACTGACCCGCGATCGGTTGTCGCCGTGGGTGAGGCAATGGGTCGCACGCCTGGCGACGTGCATGAGTTTCAAAGCGACGCAAATGGTGTGCAAGGCGGTGCTGAACTGGGTGCCGGCCCCCGAGACCATCGAGCAAGTGGTGCTCGGCATGGGACGCGAGGCGGCGCCGTTCATGAAGCAATTGCCCGCGCCGTCCGACGATGGCGAGGTTCTGGTGATCGAAGTCGATGGCAAGTGTCCGCCCATCGCCACCGAAACGGAGTTGGCGAAGCGTCGCGGCAAGCGGAAGCCGCGCCATGGGTCGGGTTGCACTTGCGGCTGCCAACGTCACCGGGGCCGAGCCAAACGGGCAGCGCGTGGCAGCAAGAAACGACGGAAAAAAGGCGACAAGAGCAAGAATGGCAAGGAAGTCAGCGTGGTAGTGATGTACACGCTGAAGCGTGGCGCGGACGGCTTGCTGCACGGGCCGCTGAACAAGAAACTGTATGCCACCTTTGCGGGTCGCAAGGCGGCGGCATTGTGGGCGCGTGCGGAAGCGACCAAGCGTGGCTTCGGACCGGAGACGACCAAGCGGGTGCAGATCGTCCTCGACGGGGCGAAGAGCCTGAAGAAGCACTTCGAGGCGTTATTCCCCCAGGCCATCTTCACGCTGGATGTCTGTCACGTCGTGGAGAGGCTATGGCGGCTGGGGCGTCACTATCACAAGGAAGGCACCGACGCCCTGAAGGCCTGGGTGGAAAAGCTGAAGGCGCTGCTGTACGCAGGGCGGGCGCGGACCTTGGTGCAGCATCTGCAGGAGTTGTTACGCGACACAGCAAACCGTGGACCTGGAACGAAGAGTCGCCGTGCAGCTCTGCAGAGCGAGATTGGTTACCTACAGCCACGCCTATCGATGCTGCGTTACGGGGAGTGGATGGCGCAAGACTTGGTGATCGCCACAGGCCAGGTGGAAGGTGCCGTGCGTTACCTGGTCGGCGAGCGTTTCGACTGTGCAGGCATGCGGTGGACCCGCGCCAAGGCAGAGGCGTTGCTCCACCTGCGCTGCATCGAACTGAACGGCGACTGGCAAAAGTTTGTGAACTGGTTTGAACGGCAGAATCGCGCTCGCCTGAAGAAGGGACAACGCCGCAAGGTATTGACCAATCAACCGATGAAGCTGACGGTGGCAGCGTGAGAAAACCGTGTTGGCGTTTCAGCTGCACCCATTTCACTTCGATGGGGATGAGTCCGCCACGACGCGCTATGATGAAATCCACCTCCGCGCCGGCCTTGGTGCGCAGGTAGTGGAGCTTGCCGCCGCCGAGGTATTGCAAGCGTTTCCACAGCTCGATGCCCACCCACTGCTCGAAAACCGGGCCGGGATTCGCCCGGATGGCAGCAGCCTGCAAGGGCAGCTCGGCAGCGGCATTGCGTACGCCAACGTCGAAAATGAAAAAACGCTCCGTCGACAGCAGACTCTTGCGCAGACTGCCCGAAAACGCCGTCACCCGAAAACCGGTGAACATATCCTCCAACAACTGGTAGTAGGTTTTCACCGTAGGCAGGCTGACCCCGGCCTCGCGCGCGATCGCCGCATAGTTGATCATCTGGCCGGATTCGGCGGCGGCCAGTTGCAGGAACCGTGCGAAGGCCGGCCAGTTCTTGACCAGCGCCTCGCGGCGCAGTTCCTCTTCCAGATAGACCACGGTGTAGCCGCGCAGCCAGTCGGCGCGGTGAGCGCGGGCGGCGGTCGCGACACCGGGCAGTTCGCCGAATGTGAGGCGTTCCACCAGGTCCGTGGCAGGGAAGCACTGCGCCGCGTCCGCCTGGCGAGCCATCTCCAACGGCGCCTCAACCCGCGAGTTGCCGGTGTTAGGCGGCGGGCGTTCCGCCAAGAGCAGAGGGTACAGATGGTGCACGAGGCTCCGTCCCGGTAGCAGGTTCGCGCCGGTGACGCGCAGTTTGCGCCGAGCTGCCGCACAGCACGAAGCGCCACCGGCGCTTGTCGGAATCGTAGAGATGCTGCACCGCGTCGAAAATCGCCGGCACGTTTTGGGCCTCGTCCACCACGACGGTCGCGGCGCGGCGCGATCGCGGCAGCGCCCGGCAAAGCTGGACTAGCAGATCGGGGTTGCGTAGGTATTCGGCGCGCTCGGCGGGCCGGGAGAAATCAAGCCAGACCGCGGCGTCCGGCAGCAGCTTGCGCAGCAACGTGGACTTGCCGGTCTGGCGTCGCCGAACACGAGATGCACGTACGGCGCGGCAAACTTCTTCTTCCACCGAGGCTCGACCCAGCGACCAAACATGATGCGTACTTTATAATCGCCCGACTATTATAAAGTCAATATTCTGTTTGGCCGCCAACACCAGCAACGTCCTGTGGACGCCGCTCATGGAGAAGGCGTACGCGGGGATCTACGGAGACAACTACGCGGACCTGAACGGCGGTTGGGACCAGAACGTTCTGCCGACGGAAACCGGCGGCAGCTCTGCCAACATCAACTTTGACAGTCAAAGCAGTTACACGAGCGCGATCAATAACCCGACGGATCTGCTGACGGTGGGGTCCTGGTCCAACAGTAACGCGTTCGTGGCCGATCACGACTATGCGGTGCTGTGGGTCAATAGCAACGGCACCATTCAGACTTTCAATCCGTGGGGCACGGACGAACCGCCGCCCATCACCTATGCGTATCTCACAGGCAGTGGGAACTTCACCGAGGACGGCGACACCGTGGTCGGTGCATTGCCGGCCCTTGCACAGGGTGCACAGGCTTCAAGAGTGGCCGAAGTCGTCCGGATCGCCGAACAGATCAGCCTTGCCCGACTGGCATGGGCTCACGAAGTGACGCCGCCGAGCGCTTGAGCCGCCGGCACGGCCAGTCATCTCGGCGGCGACGGGCCGCGGCTACTTGGCGATGGAATTCGAGCGCAGTTCCAATGCCGGCAGTGCGGCGGCGGGCCCAGCGCCGCCGGCAGCCGGCATCTTCAATTGCGTTCCGAAACGGATGGACTTGGCCGTTTCCTTGGTCGTCTGCTTCTGGTCGGCCGCTACGTCCTTGGCCGACGCGGTGCCCTTGTCGGCGTCTTCGAGGAACGCTGTGATGTCGGCGAGTTGGACGGCGGGGAAGGCCTTGTCCTTCTTCATCTCGGCAAACGCCTCGATCGCATTGGCCTGGATCAATCGCGGCCAGGCTTTTTGAAACAGCGTGGGCGAGCAATAGATATCGGCCGCGTAGACCTTGCCGTTGATGGCGAAGACATAGCCGAGCACGTCGGCCTTGTCCTTGACAATCGGTTCCAGCTTCGACACGTACTTGTCGGTGGCGGCCAGCACTTCCTTGACTTGCAGGCTCAGGGCCAGGCTCGAATCCGATTCCGTGGTCTTGACGTCCGTGCCGGTCTTCTCGCTGAGGTCTTGCTGCGCCTTGCGGACATTGGCCCACACCTCGGACTGGCTGCCTTTGGCGCGATTGGCCAAGTGCAGGCGGTTGGAGCAAATCTGGCCGGGGCTGCAGGCGAACGTCTTGTCTTGCTCCGTAAGCGGCTTCATCCAGCGCGACGCCGTGTGCTCGACGCAGAACACGGACAGCTCCACCTTGCCCGATTTGGGCGGCACGAGCTGATCGAACTGGACCACGCGATCCTGCTGGCCGCCCTTGAGAATATCGCCGGACAGGAGGAGCACCTCGTCGGTGGTCGACAGGTTTTCCATGCTCAGATGGTTGACCTTTTGCGTTTCGTGAACGACAAACAGCTTCTTTTCGAGCGCCTCGGCCAGCATCATGTACTTGCGTCCCTTGAGGCGGTCCTCGCCGTGCACGAGGAAGATCGTCAGGTTGTCGTGGGTGTACGGCCCGGAGAAGGCGTGGCTCGGAGCCTTCGCCTTCTCGGCCTGCTGCGGCTCCGTGGTCTGCATCGGCTCGGCGGGGGGGTGAGCGGTCGCCAGGCAGGCGAACCACGCGCCGCCGATGAGCAATGCCACTGCTGTTGGGAAATGGAATCGAGCGTGCATGACAGACTCCTCCCTAGAAGTGGAAAGGGTTCAGAACCTCGTCCATGAGAATAGACGAATGACCCAGGCACTTCGCTTTTCGGTTCAGGCGGCGAAGAACGCGTTGCCCCAACAGAACCGCAGACTGCCGCGTAACCGAGATCCCTGAAGCCACTGCCTTCGCGAACATCGAATCCGAATCTCCGGTACGCGCTGTATACCGGCGAAGCGCGCTCTAAATCACCATGCGGGATTTGGCAGTAGCCGCGTTCGTGAGAACGCGGGTTTCGGATAGCCCGGCCCGCGTTCTCACGAACTCGGCTAGGCAAGCGGAATTTGCTCACTCCCGCAAGGCAGTACGTGGTAGACTGCCAACTCTTCATTCGCTCCCGCAGGATTCTGGCCCATGAAACGTACGCTTTTCCACGCCTTGCGAAATCAATTCGCCGCCGTGCCCGCGGTCGGCTTGTTCCTCGCGCTGCTGCTGATGCCGGTGCGCGGTGCGCCGACGCAGCCGGCTCCGGCCGCACAGCCGGCGCTCGACGCGGCGGCCGAGCGGCTCGCCAAGGTGCGGCGATTCACGGAGACCGCCCTTGCGCCGGACGGCAAACGCGTCGCCTGGGTCGAGGCAGTTGCCGGCAACGACGGCGCTGCGGGTCATTCGCTGATAGCGATCGCCGAGCTGGGTGCGCCGGAACCGCGGGTGCGGCTGGTCACGGTCGGCGCGGAGCCGTGTCATGCTGCGGGCCTTGCCTGGTCGTCCGACGGTCAACGGCTGGCGTTCCTGGCCGATGCTGTGAACCCGGGGCAATTTCAGCTGTGCGTTGCACCGGCGGCCGGCGGCAAAACCGCGGTGCTCACCGATCTCAAGGGTGCGCTCGCCGATCCGCGCTGGTCGCCGGACGGCAAACAGATCGGGTTTCTCTTTACCGATAATCCCCCACGCCGTCTTGGCCCGGTTCAGCCCGGCGCGGTCGAGACTGGCGAGATCGGCACGTCAACCTATTATCAGCGGGTGGCGGTGCTCGATCTCGCCTCCGGCCGGGTTCAGCCGGTTTCGCCGCCGGACCTCTACGTGTACGAATACGACTGGGCGCCGGACGGCCGGCGCTGTGTGCTCAGTGCTGCTGACGGCTCGGGCGATAATCATTGGTACATCGCGCAGCTTTTCGTGCTGACGCCGGCCACCGGCAAATGCCAGTCGATTCTGAAGCCGGCCAGGCAGATCGCCGTGCCGCGCTGGTCGCCCGACGGCAAGATGATCGCCTTCATCGGCGGGCTGATGAGCGATGAGGGCGCCACCGGCGGCGATATCTACACGGTGGCCCTCGGCGGCGGCGAGCCCGTCAATCGCACGCCGAACGTGCCGGCCTCCGCGAACTGGCTCGCCTGGCATTCCTCGTCACGGCAGCTCGTGTTCACCGAGCACAAGGACGGCGGCAGCGGCCTCGCGCGCGTCGATCTCGACGGCGGCATTACGCGCCTCTGGCACGGCGACGAGACGATCGCGGCGGAGGGCGGCACCATTGGCGTTAGCGCCGTGCGCAGCCGGGACACGTTCGCCCTCATCCGCCATTCCTTCGACCAGCCGCCGGAAGTTTGGGCGGGAGCCGCGGAGGAGTGGCGGTGCGTGACGCGCGCCAATCGCGGTCTGCGTCCGGAATGGGGCCAGGCCCGCAGCCTCGAGTGGCTCAGCGACGGCGAACGTGTCCAGGGCTGGCTGCTATATCCGCACGATTTCGATCCGGCCCGCCGTTATCCCCTGGTGGTGCACGTTCACGGCGGGCCCGCCTGGTGCTCCATGCCGCGGTGGCTCGACCAGGATTCCGTCCCCGGCGCCTCTCGCGCCGCGGCTATTTCGTGTTCTTCCCCAACCCGCGCGGCAGCTTCGGCAAGGGCGAGAAGTTCACGCGCGCGAATGTCAAGGAGATCGGCCACACCGACTGGCGCGACATTGAGGCCGGCGTCAACGCGGTGCTGCGGACGGTGCCGGTCGACAAGGATCGGATCGGCATCACCGGCTGGAGCTACGGCGGCTACATGACGATGTGGGCCGTGACGCAGACCGACCGCTACCGCGCCGCCGTTGCCGGGGCCGGCATCGCGAACTGGCAGAGTTACTACGGCCAATGCGGCATCGACCAGTGGATGATTCCGTACTTCGGGGCCACGGTGTACGACGATCCGGCGATTTACGCCCGCAGCTCGCCGATCAATTTCGTCAAGCGGGTGCAAACGCCGACGCTGATCCTCGTCGGGGAACGCGACATCGAATGTCCGCTGCCGCAGTCGCAGGAATTCTACCGCGCGCTGAAGACGCTGCAGGTGCCGACGAAGCTGGTCGTCTACGCCGGCGAAGGCCACGGCATCGCGCAGCGCGACCATCGCCGCGATGTCGTGCGTCGTTCGGTGGCATGGTTCGACCAGTACCTGCGGCCAAGGTAGGTCGGCTTTCCAGCCGTACGGTCACGACGAACGCGGCCCAACGCTTGGCGGGACGAGAACCTGAATCAGGCCACCATCGGCTACGTCATGTTCATGGAGCGCGATGAGGGCGACGAACAGCGCGTCGCTGAGGCCCGGCAGCAGCGGGGGCGAAGCCTCCGCTGTTGACGTCGCGTCCGCGGTTGCGGTTGGCGACGCCTGCTGTTGCGGCAATTCAACGACGTAATCCTGGATCCACTCGCCGCCCGTGGTTTCGTAGAGCCAGTTGCTCGCGAAGATGACGCGCTGACCATCCGGGGACGGCACCGGGTGCGCCTCGGAGCGATACGCGAAATCGGGGTCCACGCTGACCTCGGGCAGATTGTTGTCGTCATTGTCGCTGTGGTAGTCCGCCAGCTGCTCGACGGTCCCGGAGCCGTCCATGCTCACCGCAACGATCTCGTCGCTGAAGCGGTCGCCCGGCTCGTTGTAATAGGAAACGTAGCACCATCCCGGCCGATCGACATTACGGCACGAGACATGGTCGGCATAGGCCTCGTCCGCGATGGTGGTGCCGTTGCCGGGGTCGGTCAAGGACGTGACGGCGCCGTTGCTGAGCTGCACCATCACGACATGCCCGATGCCATCGCTGTTGACCGTGGCGATGCCGGGAATATTGAGCCCGACGTTGCCGCATTGCTCCTGACCGATCATGACATCGGCGTTGTTGAGGAACGGGTCCAGCGCCATGTCCTGGTGGCCCACGTCATAGACAAAGCCAAGTGCCGGATTGCCGACCATGCCCGGCCAAGACACCGACATGGGCTGCGGCGAAAGGGCCAGCGTGGTGGGATTGACCTGGAGGACCTGCTCAAAGTCCCCCGCCTGGCCGTCCAGCTCGTTGTAAGTCACGACGACGTAGTTTCCGGACGGCGAAATGGAGTACGAGTCGACGGTGCCGTCGATTCCCAGGCTGCTGAGATCGAAGATCGGACCGATGCGCTCGGTCGGATAGGCGTTCATGTCGAGGATGAAGAAGTGCGTCAAATCGCCCAGGCAAATGTACTGCCCGTTCTGTGACGCGTTGCCGTCGGTGTTGCCCATGTACGTGATGGGAATCGGCAGGGCATAGGTGCGATCAACTGTGTTGGTGACCACGTTGAACCAATACAACGTATTGCTCCCGTCGCCGGCCAGGAGGACGTCATCCGGGTAATCCGGGTTTTGATTCCAGCGTTGATCGTCACTGCCATTGCCCGGCATGTTGCTGGGAGTGCCGAACTCGACCTGGTAGGTGCTGCCGTTCAGGTAGAGCTGGTCCGGTGTGCCGCCGGCGTCGCCGCGGTTTTCAATCATGATGAGCGTGCTGTTACTGTTCCACGCCTCGTTGATGCTGTAGTTGTGCCGGGCGTCGCGGCTCCAGGTACCGATCGTGGTGCCGTCCGCCGTGACGATGGGGGCGCCGGCATCCGCGGCAATGCGGGTGATTTGCGTGCCGAACGTTGGGTCGGTAACGGTCTGCAAGTAAGCCGGCTTGACGGCCACCGGCACAGCGAGCACGGTGTCGATGACCACGGAGTAGTTCTTGCGAACCGTTGCGCCTGCCTGATCCGTGACGACCACGGTGAATGGGAACGTCCCGGCGACGGTGGGATTGCCGGTCAGCACGCCGGATGTCGGGTCGAACGTCAGGCCCGGCGGCGGGCTGTCTAGCGCCTGGAGGGTGTAGGGGGCGGTGCCGCCCGTGGCCGCGAAGGTCTGAGTGTACGTGGCCCCCGGCTCGCCTGCAAGCAGGTGGGCCGGCGTGATTGTCGGCGGCGGGTTGATGGTGACCGTATAAGACTGGGCCGCCGTCATCCCCGCGGCGTCCACCACCGTGACGGTGAAACTGAAGGTGCCAGCCGCGCCGGGCGTGCCGCTAAGTATGCCGGTATGCGTGTTGAGGGTGGGGCCGCTCGGCGGCGGGTGCTTGATTTCGAAGGTGAATGGGCCGGTGCCGCCTGTGACCGGCAACGCCTGGCTGTATTTCGTGCCGACATCCCCGCTGGCCAGGTTCGCAGTCGCAAGGACGGGCGGCGGGGCGACCTGGACAGTGTACGATTGCGTTACAGTCGCTCCCGCTGCGTCCGTAACGCCGATCGTGAAGTTAAACGTGCCCGTAGCCTGCGGGGTGCCGCCGAGGCTGCCGGTCCCAGGATCCAGGCTCAGGCCAACCGGCAGTGCGCCGCTCGCCACGGTGAAAGTGAGCGATGCCGTGCCGCCGCGCGCCGTGATCGATTGGCTGTAGCCGGGTTGGTCCACATCCCAGCCTGGCAAGTCTGCGGTTGCTATCGTGAGCGCCGGGTTGACGCGAATGGTATAGAGGGCACGGCCCACGTCGCCGGCCGCATCCGTGGCCGTGACGGTGAAGTGGGCGGTGCCCGCCTGGGTTGGCGTCCCGCTAATCAAGCCCGAGGTCGGACTGAGCGTCAAGCCGGCCGGCAGCGTGCCGCTCGTGCGCAAAATGGACCGCGCCCGTGGCCACGGCCACGGTGATTTGCTGGCCGTAGCCTGACAGGTTCGTGTCCCATGCGGGCAGGCTGACCGGAGTCAAGCCGAGGACCGTCGAGGGGATGACACGGTCCTCCAGCGCCTCCAGCCGTGGTACGAGATGCCGCGCCAACGGTCGCGCCTTTCGTTGTTGTCGCATCACGTTCACGGGATTGCTCGCAATTGCTGGGCCGGACGAGTCGATTCCAGCTTTTTGGCAGAAGTGGTCTGCCAGGACGGGGATAGAACTAGACGCGGGATAACGAGTAATGCACTGTGTAAATGAATGGGAACAACGCAGTTTACAATTTGTAACCGATCGTTAACGCAGGGATTGCGCTATGCGGAACCTGCTCCGAACCCGCCGGCACGTTCACCTTGAGCTATCATGTCAGGGACGCCTCCGCAGCGTCGACGAGTCGTTGGCGACCGGTAGGTCCGACCAGTCCGGCTCGGCTCGCCGGACCTACCTGCCCATACGAGACGACGCATGGGGCCGACGGCTCGCTCGCTGGTTGCCCGCTACGGGATTGCTGTCCTCGCCGTCGCCGTCGCGCTGCTGGCGCGCGTGGCCGTCGATCCCGTGGTCGGCGACCGCCTACCCTTTCTCTTCTTTTGCCTGGCCGTCGTGGCGGTCGCCTGGTACGGCGGCTTCGGACCGTCGGTGCTGGCGCTCCTCCTCGGGATCCTGGCCACGGCCTACTGGTTTCTCCCGCCGCGTTATTCCCTGGCCGAGAGTCTGCCGCAGCACCGCGTCATGGTGGCAGGATTCCTGTTCCTGGGCGGGACCATTGCCCTGTTCAGCGAGCGGCTGCGCTGGGCGCAACGGCGCGCCGAGGCCCAGGCCCGCGAGGCGATCCGCCAACGCCGCGAGCTCGAACAGGAGGTGCTCGAGCGCCAACGGCTGGAGGAGGAGCTACAGCGGCGCAACGCCGAGCTCGCCGAGGCCGACCGCCGCAAGGACGAGTTCCTGGCCATGCTCGGCCACGAGCTGCGCAATCCGCTGGCCGCCATCCGCAACGCGCTGCACCTGATGCACCTCCTCACGCTGCCGGACCCGAACCTGCAAGAGGCACGCGACCTGATCGAGCGGCAGGCAGCGCACCTCACGCGGCTGGTTGACGACCTGCTCGACGTATCGCGGATCACCACCGGCAAGATTCAGCTCCGCAAAACGTCAGCGGACCTTGCCGCCATCCTGCACCGGGCGATCGAATCGACGCGGCCGCTCATCGAAGCGAATCGCCACACGCTCACGCTGGCGCTACACCCGGAGCCGGCCCGCCTCGTGGTCGACGTCACGCGCATTGAGCAGGTCTTTGCCAACCTGCTCAACAACGCGGCCAAGTACACCGAGCGCGGCGGGTCGATCCGCGTCGTCGAGGAGCGGCGGGGAGATGTGGTGCTCGTGCGGATCCAGGACACGGGCTTCGGCATCCCCGCCCACGTGTTGCCGCACGTCTTCGACCTGTTCGCCCAGGCGGATCGCACGCTCGACCGAGCGCAGGGGGGCCTCGGCATCGGCCTGACGCTGGTCAAGATGCTGGTCGAGATGCACCACGGCAGCGTGACCGCCCACAGCGCGGGGCCGGGACAGGGAAGCGAGTTTGTCGTGCGCCTGCCGATCTGCCCCGAGGCAGCGGAACCATTGGCCCCCGCGGGCGCGCGTTCCGATGCCGCGCCGCCTGCCAGTTCGCCATTGCAGGTGCTGGTGGTCGAGGACAACCAGGACGCTGCGGACAGTCTCGCCATGCTGCTGCGGCTGTGGGGCCATGAAGTGCGGATCGCCCACGATGGCCTGTCAGGCCTCAAAGCAGCCCAGAGTTATCATCCGCAGGTGGTCTTCCTGGACATCGGCTTGCCCGGCATCGACGGCTATGAGGTCGCCCGGCAGCTGCGCGGCGACCTCGGCCAGGCCGTGTGGCTGGTGGCAATGACGGGCTATGGCCAGGAAGACGACCGTCGCCGCGCGCTGGAGGCAGGTTTCAACGCCCACCTGGTCAAGCCCGCCGACCCGGCCGCCCTGCAAGCGGTGCTTGCCCATTCAGCCGCGACCGTGTGACGAAAAACGAAAGAAATGACCACGGACGGCTGCACGGTTCGTAGTTCCGCCGTTAGGCGGCTGGGGAACCGCCTAAAGGCGGAACTACGAACCATGCAGCCGTCCGTCGTTTGAGAAACTTCCGAAGTCCCCAGGACTTCGGAAGTTCTTGCGCTTACTTTTCGGGCGGAAATAGCGACGGCACTACCTCGTCCGATGTGTCCGAGGCCGTCGGTTGCGTTGCGTGACCGGTGCCGGCCATGATCTGCGGCGTAGGTAGCGGCTGTGCCTGGTGCAGGACCCACGCGGTCTCGCTCGGCAGCTGCACGGGGCCCAGATTAAGGACGGCGAGTGCCGACGGCGCGGAGGTCGGTGCCGTCGGCGGCGGGATGACGGTCTGGGGCACCTGCCACCCCAACGAGTACTGGTATTCGGTGGTGCCTTCCACGATCGGGTTGCCGTTGGGCGTCAACGTGTCCGGCAGCGTCACGGACGGCACCGCGTTGGAGCCGAGGCTGAGCGACAGGTCATAGGTGCCCGTGCCCAGCGGCGTTGCCTCGGCGCCGTCCACCTTGATGTAGTAGGTCTTGCCGGCCGTGATGCCGGTGACGGTGACGCCGAGCGTGTCGCCGTAGAATCCCAGACCGGACTTGTAGCCAATCTGCGTCTCGGCGGAGTTGTACACCCAGACGCGCGGCTCCAGCAGGCTCAGGCCGCTGCTCTGGATGCTCAGGTTCAGCGTGCTGCTGCCCGTGGGCGCGACGAACTTGAAGTACTCATTCTGATCGATGGTGGTGATGTCCAGTCCGGTCAGCTGCGCCGTCAGCGTGCTGGAGCTGACGGTAAACGAGGCCGCACTGCTGAACGCGCTGTTGTGGGTCGAGCCCTGGTTGTAGGCGTCGTGGGCGCGCGGATCGCCGTTCGAATAGATCGACTCGATGCCCTGCACATCATCGCTCGTCAGGCCGGTCTCGAGGCCGGGGTAGATGGCGGCCATGACCGCTGTCGGGACGTTGCTCTCGCCCAGGCCGAGAGCGTGGCCGATCTCGTGGGCGGCGACGGTGAACAGGTCGTAGGTCGAGCCGATGTTGAACGGCTGGCTGGTGTTGAACCAGTCGTCGCCGGCGATCGAGAAGTCGTTGGCCGGCGGCGGCTGATAGGTCTGGGCCAGGTACGTCTGGCCCACGTCCTGGAAGCCGCCGATGCGAATGTCGCCGATGTTCGGATCGCCCTGTTCGTCATCGCCGGTAACGGTGCCGTAGGCAACGCCGTCGTCGGGGACGACCGCGAAGTTGATGTTGGTGGCGTCGGCCCAGACCTGGGCGGCCAGCAGGAACTGCTTTTCCCAGACCGCGGCACTGCCGAAGAGCGTGTCGAAGTCGTTCTGCATGGTGCTTTCGATCGGGCCGTTCTCGTTGTAACCGATGATCGTGCCGTCGGGCACGAAGCTGATCGTGATCAGTTGCGGGTGCGGCCAGGCATTACCCGTGGCGACGTACGGGGTAATGCGGGCTTCAAGCTCCTCCAAGCGAAGGCGGGTGCGCGGCGTGTGGGCCGCGTCGGACCGCCATGCCTTGCGGTGGAACATGAGGGGTGCTCCTTTCAAAGCAAGGTCCAGCGATTCGTACTCGTTGTGAGAGCAATTCCTTTTATACCAAACCTGCCAGTCGAAGGAAGAAAAAAATCGGCAAGTTTGCGAAAAAGTTGGCAAGCTTTGACGATTCATGTGCCAGCAAACTTTTTCTTCCAGGCAATAATTCTCGGATTCCAGCGCTGTTCGGCATGTCATTTCATTGATTATTTCATCGCAATAGTATTTTAAGTCGTTTGAAATCAACGTATTATGAATCACTACCTCGAATTGCCCTTGCGTGTTTCAGAATTTTACTTTTGCAGAAGATCATGCAAGGTCGTCTCGGTCGCTCTTGTTTTTCCTGTATTCATGCTGCACGCCTAATACGTCTGGTTCTCGCAATTCATTGCGATAATCCATACAATCCTCATATTTTAATGCAGCAGAAGAATGGTCCGGCGTCCATGCGTTGAGTCCAAACCGAAGTGCGGCGACTTCTCGCGGTTCGGAAAGTTCTCCCTCGACGAAGCGGGCCGACTTTGGAGGTGGGGTCGATCTATCGCCGCTTTGTAGCACCTCCCCGTCGAGGCGCACTCCCAAAGTCGGTTCGCGCAGGGCGGCCCATTGACGTTGCGCAGCGGCACTGCTACAATCGGAGCGGGGTTGTTACCCGTTGGGGCGCTTGTCGCCAATCCAGCCGCACGAAGTTCTACCGCGATACCATCGCGCACGGATGCGGACCGACAATCTCTCTGCAACCCAGGGAAGGGTGGCGATGAGCACAAACCTCGCTTGCCTGTCCAGCGGATGGCCTGGATCGGCGGCATCCGTTCAGGACCGGACCGGGCCCGCGCCGCTTCCATTCCACCAGCCCTTGCGCTTGTCCGCGGGTGAAGCTGTGAAGCCGGACTGGGATGCGTTCAAACAGCAAGTCAAGGCGGCCAGCGATATCGTTGCGGTCGTCGGCAGCTACGTGAATCTGCGGCCCGCCGGTCAAACCTTCAAGGGCCTGTGCCCCTTCCACGACGACAAGCATCCCTCCTTCGACGTCGACCCCAGGCGGCAGCGCTACCGCTGCTGGGCCTGTAATAAGTTCGGCGATGTCATCAACTTTGTCCAGGAGTTGGAACGTGTCAGTTTTCCCGAAGCGTTGGAACTGCTCGCACGCCGCGCCGGGATTTCTTTAGAAAAACTTGCGCGAGGACGCAGGGCCCCAGCCGCGCCTCTATGCTTGACGTGATGCGGTGGGCGGCGGAGCAGTTCCAGGCATGTCTGCTCGAAGCGCCCGAGGCCGAGGCCGCCCGCGTCTACCTCGGCGAGCGCAAGCTCACCGGCGAGACGGTGCGGAAGTTCGGCCTGGGCTTTGCCCCCGGCAACGGTAACTGGCTCGTGAAGCAAGCGGCTCTGGCGAGGATGTCGGCCGATCTGCTGGAGATGGTCGGCTTGATCGCCAAACGAACGGAAGACCAGAGCACCTACGACCGGTTCCGCGACCGGGTGATGTTCCCGATTCGGGACGTGCAAGGCCGCACCGTCGGCTTCGGCGGCCGCATCCTGCCGTCGTCGCCGTTCGCGGATCGCGCGCCCAAGTACTATAACTCGTCCGAAACCCCGTTGTTCTCCAAGAGCGAACAGCTGTACGGCATCGACCACGCCCGCCAGGCCGCCACCAAGAGCGGCTACCTGGCGATCGTCGAGGGCTACACCGACGTGCTGATGGCGCACCAGTGCGGCATCGCCCATGTGGTGGCGACGATGGGCACCGCGCTGAACGCGCGACATGTCGGCCAGCTCCGGCGGCTGGCGCAGCGCGTCGTGCTGGTCTTCGACGCCGACGCGGGCGGCGACACCGGCGTCGATCGCGCGATCGAGGTGTTCGTGAGCAACGACATCGACCTGCGCATCGCCGGCTTGCCGGCCGGGCTCGATCCGTGCGACCTGCTGTCGGCGCAGGGCCCCGAGCCGTTTCGCCAGGCGCTGGAGCAGGCGGTCGAGGTGCTGGAGTTCAAGCTGCACGCGCGTCTGGGCCCGCGAGGCGCCGAGCGGAGTGGAAGGACAACGGCGCGCGGTCGAGCAACTGCTGACGCTCCTGGCCGCCGCTCCCGACGAGCGTTCGGTGAAGCTGGGACTGATGATCAATCGGATTGCCCATCGGCTCAATCTCAAGGAGGAGAATCTATGGATGCGATTCAGGGAATTGCGCTGCCCGCCGAGCGTCGGCGCCGGCGCCGGCGCCGGACGCACCGCCGGAAGCGGCCATGCCGCAGGCAGCGAAGGCGCCTCGCCATGAGGTGCAGCTCCTGGAAGTGCTGCTGGCTTATCCCGAGCTGGTCGCCCGGCGCGTGCCGAGGTCAAACCCGAAGAACTGGAGCACGCCGGCCTACGCCTCCTGTTGGAGTGCCTGTATCGGCTGGAGGCCGAAGGCGTGCAACCTGACCTGGACCATTTGCACGGGCGCCTTGATAATGAAAAGACCAGCCTTTTGGAAAAGGCCCGGCAGCTCCAGGAGCGGGGATTGGAAATCCTGGACGGTCCCGCGGAACTTCGAGGCGTCTTGCGACGCTTCATAGATCGCCGCGTGACCGAGCTCAAGCAAGCGCTGCGCGAGCGGCTCGAGGCAGGAGACACGCAGGCGGCGACTCTGCTGCAGGATCGCCTGCGGCAACTGTCGCGACCGCTGACGAACGAACACCCGGATTCATAGCACGGCTTCCCCCAGAACCCGCGCTATGGATATCCTGTTAGGAGGCCGGCGGACTGCCCCCAACGACTCGCAACCGGGCCGAGCAGACTTTCGAAGTCTTGAAGACTTCGGAAGTCTGGTTGGCCGGGGGGACCGACCGAGCGATTCCGTCTGACGGGAGGTATTGATGGACCTGAAATTGGACGAGGGCCTGAAGGCCCTGCTCGAATCGGGCAAGGAAAAGGGCTACCTGACCTATAGTCAGGTGAACGACTATCTGCCGGATGACGCCGTCAATCCCGAGAAGCTCGACCAGTTGCTGATGCTCCTGGAGGAACAGGGCATCGAGCTGATCGACGAATCGGAGGCCGAGGAGCGCGAGGCCGGCCCGGCCGGCAACGCTCGCCGAGGACGACGACGCAGCGCGCGACCTCGACCTCAGCTTCATCGACGAAGAGGACAGCCGCCGCATCGACGATCCGGTGCGGATGTACCTGACGCAGATGGGCGAGATCCCGCTGCTCAGCGCGAACGAGGAAATCGCCGCTCGCCAAGAAGATCGAGGTGACCCGCAAGCGCTTCCGCCGCAAGGTGCTGGAGTGCGATTACGCCCTGTCGAACGTGGTCGAGACGCTCAAGCGCGTCCACACCGGCGACCTGCCCTTCGACCGCACCGTCAAGGTGTCGCTCACCGAGAACCTCGAAAAGGACAAGATCCTCCAGCGGATGCCGCACAACCTGCAAGACGCTCGAACACCTGCTGGAGCAGAACCTCGAGGACTTCGACCAAGAGCGTCGACGCCGCGCACGCCGACGAAGACGAGCGCCGCAAGCTGCGCCGTCAGCCTCGCGCATCCGCCGCCGCAAGGCCGTCGACGCTGGTCGAGGAGCTGTCGATCCGCACGCAGAAGGTCCAGCCGCTGATGAAGAAGCTGGAGCAGATCTCGATCCGGATGGACGAGCTGGAACAGCAGATCGAGCGACCTCGACAGGCCAGCGCGGCTGCCAGGAGGATCGGGCCAACCTGGAAAAAGAGCTGCGCGACCTGGATGATGATGACGCTGGAGGACCCGGCCACGCCTGCGCAAGCGCGTCGAGATCGATCCAGCGAGCGCTTCACCGAATACGAGGACGCCAAGCGCGGCTCTGTCCGGCGGCAACCTGCGGCTGGTGGTGTCGATCGCCAAGAAGTACCGCAACCGCGGCCTGAGCTTCCTCGACCTGATCCAGGAAGGCAACACCGGCCTGATGCGGGCGGTCGACAAGTACGAATATCGCCGCGGCTACAAGTTCTAGCACCTACGCGACATGGTGGATTCGCCAGGCGATCACGCGGGCCATCGCCGACCAGGCCCGCACGATCCGCATCCCGGTACACATGATCGAGACGATGTCGAAGCTGCGCAACGTCTCGAAGAAGCTGCTGCAGGAGATGGGCCGCGAGCCGACGATCGAGGAGACGGCCAAGGCGGCGGGCATCAGCGTCGAGGAGACGCGGCGCGTGCTCAAGATCAGCCGGCACCCGATCAGCCTGGATCGGCCGGTCGGCGAGAGCGAGGACAGCTACTTCGGCGACTTCATCGAGGACGACGGGGCCGAGTCGCCGGTCAGCGCCGCCACGCAGGAGATGCTCAAGGACAAGATCGAGCAGGTGCTCAAGACGCTGACCTACCGCGAGCGCGAGATCATCAAGCTGCGCTACGGCCTGGGCGACGGCTACACCTACACGCTGGAAGAAGTGGGCCGCATCTTCAAGGTGACGCGCGAGCGCGTCCGGCAGATCGAGGCCAAGGCGGTGCGCAAGCTGCAGCATCCGGTGCGCAGCCGGCAGCTCGAGGGCTTCCTCGACGGGATTCGCAACCGCCAATGAGCAATACGCCGCCGGCCCGAAAGGCCGGCGGTTTTTGTTTAGGCAGAGGAGTTTGACATCATGGCCACCCCCGCCGCCATCTTTCGGGAGATTCACCGCCTGCGCCGCTACATCCGCGATTTGGAGGGCCGGGCCGATCAGGAGCCGCGGCTGCGCAAGGCCCAGGTGGACAAGGTAACCCGCCACGAAACGCTGCTCAAGCAGGCGCAGGACGCGCTCAAGCACCTCAAGGTAGACATTCACGCGAAGGAAACCTCGATCAAGTCGGCGCAGGACCAGATCAAGAAGTACGAAAAGCAGCTTAAGGAAATGATCAGCAACAAAAAGGAGTACGACGCTCTGACCGCGGAGATTAACCAGGCGAAGGCGACGATCACCAAGCTCGAGGACGAGACGCTGGAGCTGATGAGCCAGAGCGAGGACCAGGCCGCGAAGCTGCCGGAGGTCGAGGCGGCCCTGCGTAAGGTCAAGGACGAGTACGCCCGCTTCGACCAGGATCACGCCGACAATCTCGAGCGCTACGTGGCGGAAAGGGTTAAGGCGCTGGAGGAGCTGAAGGTGCAGGAGGCGGACCTGCCGGACGACTACCGCCTGCAGTACAACAAATTCGTCGCCGCCAAGGGCGCCGACGCGCTCGCCGGCGTCCAGAGCGGCGTCTGCTCGGCGTGCTACACCGAGGTCACCGCGCAGATGTGCAGCGAATTGCGGCGCGGCAATTTCCTCATGTGCAAGAACTGCGGGCGCATTCTCTACGCGGAGTGAGCACCGATGACCGCTCTCGAAGAATCGCAAACGATCGCCCGGCTGGCGCGGATGAAAGACCACCTCTTGCTATCGCGCGTCTCCTGGGAAACGTACGACGCCCTTTTGGACGAGTGCGCCGACCGCCGGCTACGGCATACGTTTGACCGCGGGAGCCTGGAGTTCATGACACGATCAGCCGAGCACGAGGTCTACAAATCGCTCCTGGGCCACTTCGTGGTGACGCTGGCCGAGGAGTTGAACCTACCGTTATTCATGGGCGGCGAACTCACGTTGCGGCGTCCGGATATGGATCGCGGGTTGGAGTCCGATCAGTGCTTCTGGATCGCCAATGAGCCGCGCGTACACGGCAAGCTCACGATCGACCTGCTGCAAGACCCGCCGCCGGACCTGTTCGTCGAGATCGAGGTAAGCCGCACCATCTTGGATCGCATCGCGGTCGCCGCGGCCCTGGGCGTTCGCGAAGTGTGGCGTTTTGACGGGACCGCGGTGCAGGTCGGCGTGTTGCAGCCGGACGGCCAGTACAGCTGGGGCGTGACGAGCCCAAGTTTTCCCAGCATCCGCATCACCGAAATCGCGCGATTCTTGCAGCTGGCGGGCACGACCGGCCATGTCGATATCGTGCGCGCATTCCGGGCATGGGTTCGCGGCCAGGTGCCTTGACGCCCATGCGTGACTGTGGCGGTGAAAGCCGCGAACCGTTTTTGCCCCGTTGGCGTCTAAACGAAAGCTGACGGAAGACGATCCCGGGAAAACGTGGACAGACCCCCTTGACCCGCGGCCATGAAAGACCGATACTACCAGCAGGCACTCACGGGCAGGTGCAGGGGCCGTAAAGGCCATCCGGCTGATAACTATGAATTGACCTGCTTCGGACAGGGTTCGGGTAACTCCGGGCTTTGTGCTGATCGAACTTGACGGGGCGGGATGGTGAACAAACCACCCCGCCCCGTTCTCTTACGGGATACGCGTAATCCCCAAGTCCCTTGCAGCGATTATGTTGTAGCAGGTGCCATCGCCGTCGATGTAGTCCCCCACCGCGCCGCAGACCATGTCGGCCAACTGGATCAACTCTTCCGGCCCCGACCCACGAAACTTCACTTTGCCCACCAACGAGGCGCCCGCACGCACGCCCGAACGAAGTTCCCGGAACTTCTGTTTGATCACGGCAAGGAACCTGCGGTCCCGATTGTCGTCGAGCAGCACCAGTTCGTTCAGCGGGCGATCGCCGCCGGACGCGGCCGTCCTGCGGGCCTCTTCCTCAAGGTAAACACCGCGCAGACTGACGGCGAGCGAGACAGCGCAGGCCCAGTGGAGCACCGACGCTACCGCAAACCGAAAGGGGGTGGCCCATCGCCGCTTGAAAATAGGCGATCCGCCGCTCCGCCGAGAGGGATTTGCTTGATTTATACTCGTAATCCTGCAATCCCGCGTCCTGCTGGAATTGCCGAATCCCGGTCCGACATGCCTCCACCGCCGCTTGCGTCGGCAGCCAGACCGCGGCAAGGCGGAAGTATTGGGACACCGGGCCCGTTTCGCCCGACTCGTCAATGAATGTAGGCATGGTGAAGCCCACGGGCCGGGGCCCGCCGCGCGGGCGACGCACGCTGCGCCTCTCGGGATTTTAGCCACTTCGGAGGAAAAACAACATCGAGTGTCCCGACGCCCCGAATGTGCAATTGCGGCGCAGCGCCACCTCGGGATTCTAACGCGGCAGAATTTGCGCCTTGAAGTCACCGCGCCCTGCGCAAGATGGAGGCAGTTGCAGCGAATTACAGGGCGGACGTCCTCGTACCTGGAGCGCGATTGCCATGAGCCTATTCGGCGCCATCGTCAAATCGTTGGTCAAAAACGTCGGCAACTTCGCCAGCGGTTTCGTCGGCGTTCCTATCGCCGGCGACATCGTTGTCGATGCCTGGGAGAACTGGCAAAAGGAAACTGACGACCGCCAGCGCAAGGCCGAGCTCGAAAGTTATGCCAAGAGACGGATGGACGACGCCGTGGCGGAGGCGCTCGCCGCCGTCCAGCACGAGGCGCCGCAGCTGCCGCCGGCGCAGCGCGAGGCGATCGTGCAGTATCTGTCGCAGGTGCCCGCGGCGATCCGGCGCAGCCTGCGCCGGCCGGCCGACGATTCCGGCACCACCGTTCCCGCCGGCCGGGCGCTGCGCTCGGCTGGCGACCTGCTGGCGTTTCTGCCGCCCCGGTTGCCGCGCTTCAAGCCCGGCGACCAGCCGTTGGCGCACGGCGATCTGGAATTGGTCGAATTGCTCGGCCAGGGCGGCTTCGGCGAGGTGTGGAAGGCGCGCCATCTCGACCGCCCCAAGCTGGCGCCGGTGGCGCTCAAGTTCTGCCTCGACGCCGGCGCGGCCCGCTCGCTCGACCGCGAACGCGACCTGCTCGACCATGTCGCCAGCGCCGGCAAACACGAAGGCATTGTGCAACTGCTGTACACGCACCTGCGCGCAATCCGCCGTGCCTCGAATACGAATGCGTCGAAGGCGGCGATCTCAGGGCGTGTTCGCCGAGCTGCACGCAAATGGCTTGCCGTCCGCCGAGCTGGTGGCCAAGATCGTCCTCAAGCTTGCGCGGATCGTCGCGTTCGCCCACGGCCAAAGCCCCGCCATCGTTCACCGCGATCTGAAGCCGGCCAACATCCTGGTGCGCCGCCGCGACGGCAAACTGGCGTTCAAGATCGCTGACTTCGGCATCGGCGGCCTAGCGGCGAAGGAAGCGATCCACAAGCTGAACACCGGTCAGACGAAGGCAGCGGACCGCCAACTCGACACGATCCTCGGCGCCTACACGCCGCTGTACGCGTCGCCGGAGCAGATGCGCGGCGACCAACCCGATCCGCGCGACGATGTTCACGCGCTGGGCATCATTTGGTTCCAGTTGCAGACGGGCCTGTTGACGCTGATGAGCCTACCGAGCGATTGGCGCGACGATCTGGCCGAGGCCAAGATGCCCGCGCCGCTGCTGGACCTGCTGGCGGCATGCATCGGCAGACAGGCGCGCCGGCCGGCCAATGGGGGCGATCTGGCCATCCGGTTGGCAACCGCGTTAGGCGAGCGGCAGAAACAAATCTCCCCCCGGCGGTGGCGGTACGACGAGCTTGCCCGCGTCCTACACCGTCGCGCAGGTCGGTATCGACATGCGCCTGATTGCCCCCGGCGGCTTCATGATGGGTTCGCCCGCAGGGGAGGAGGGGCGATTCGACAATGAAGCCTTGCACAAGGTAGTGCTCACGAAACCGTACTACCTGGCCGCGCATCCGGTCACGCGCGGCCAGTTCCGGCGCTTTGTCGAGGCCGAGCATTATGCCACCGAAGCCGAGCGCAGCGACGGGGCGTACGGCTGGACCGGCAAGGAGTGGAAGCAGGACGCCAAGTTCAACTGGAAAAATCCGGGTTTCAAACAGGACGATGACCATCCGGTCGTGTGCGTGAGCCACAAGGACGCGGTGGCCTATTGCGAGTGGCTCAGCCGGCTTACGGGCGAGACGTACGGTTTGCCGACCGAAGCGCAATGGGAGTATGCCTGTCGCGGCAGGATCCGTTCTTCGGGCGGCGTCGAGATTACGACGGACCCGTATCATTTCGGCAAGGTGATTACTCCCAAGCTTGCAAATTTCGATGACAGCAAAATCGGCGGCACGACGAAAGTTGGCGCCTACGCGGTGAACGGTTTCGGCCTATGCGACATGCACGGCAACGTGTGGGAATGGTGTGCCGATTGGTATGGAGATTACTCGGCCTCCGAAAGCGACAACACGGACCCTCAAGGTGCGTCTTCGTGCCGGAGCGGAAGGCTCCCCGCGGACGCGCTGGCGAGTGGGTGTTGGGGGTCCAGGGGGCGAAGCCCCCTGGCGGTGCATTAGTCGCCGACAGTGTACATACTAACATATAAACAATGGCTTATCGGGTTTTCACGATACCGATCCACGACGCTACGGGCGCCACCGCCGAGATGAATGCGTTTCTGCGCAGCCATCGCGTGTTATCGGTGGAGCGGCGTTGGGTCGAGCAAGGGAGCAATTCGTTCTGGTGCTTTTGCGTGGATTACCTGGAAGGCCCGGGGGGTCAAGGATTTGGCAATGGACGGGCCAAGCCCGCCCAGAGCAAGATCGACTACAAGGACGTGCTGAAGCCCGAGGACTTTGCGGTGTTCGCCCGGCTGCGCGAGCTGCGCAAGGAGATCGCCCAGGCAGAAGCGGTCCCGGTGTACACGATCTTCAACAACGAACAGCTGGCGCAAATGGTGCAAACGCGCGCGACGACCAAAGCGGCGCTGGAAAAAATCGCGGGCGTCGGCGATGCACGGCTGGAGAAATACGGCCAGCGGATGTTAGGTGTGCTGAGCGCGGCGTGGAAGGACAACCATGAAGCGGGCGGGAAACCTGTTTGAGCATATTCTGGATCGCGAGAACCTCCGGCTCGCGGTTCAAAAGGCGCTGCGCGGCAAGCGGGACCGACCCGAGGCGGTCGAGTTCCGCGGAGTGCTGGACCGACGGCTGGCGGACATGGCGGAGCAACTGCGGGCCGCAACGTATCCCATCGGCGTATACAAGCAATTCGTGATTCACGACCCCAAGGAGCGGATCATCACGGCGCCGTGTTTCGCCGAGCGCGTGGTGCATCACGCCATCATGAACGTGTGCGAACCGGTGTTCGACCGTTGGCTGATTGCCGACACCTTTGCCTGCCGCACCGACAAAGGCCGAATCGCCGCCTTGCGGTGCGCCGGCAGTTTGCCCGCCGACATGGATACTTCTTGAGGTTGGACATCCGCAAGTATTTCGACAGCATCCCGCACGACGAATTGCTGGCGCGGCTGGAGCGGTGTTTCAAGGACCGGCCGTTGCTCGCGTTGTTCGCGCGGATCGTGCGCTCGTTTCGGGGCGCGCTGGGACAGGGCGTGCCGATCGGCAGCCTGACATCGCAGCACTTCGCCAATTTCTACCTGGGCTGGTCCGACCGATATGTCAAGGAGATCCTGCGCATGGCGGGTTACGTGCGCTACATGGACGACATGGTCCTGTGGGCGGAAACGACGGCCGAGATCAAGGACGCGTTAGCTGCGTGTACGGCGTTTCTGCGCGGCGAGCTGCGGCTCGAATTGAAAGCGTCGCCCTACTGGAACCGAACGGGCCACGGCATGGACTTCCTGGGTTGCCGGGTGTTCGACCATCGGCTCACGCTGAACGCGCGCAGCCGCCGGCGCTTTGGCCGGCAGTTGGCGGACCTGGAACGCCAGCACGAAGCCGGCGTCATCGACGAGCGGCAGTTGCAGCGGCGAGCCACGGCCCTGGTGGCGTTCACGCGCACGCCGGGCTTGTCGAGTCGCCGTTTTCGGGCGGCACTCCTAAACCGAATGAGGGTGAGCGGTCATCAGGCCCCGACCGGGTGATCCGGGGCGGCGGCTGGAACAACACGGGCCAGAACTGCCGGGCGGCGAACCGCAACAGGAACGCGCCGTCGAACCGGAACAGCAACCTGGGCTTGCGGGTGTCCCGAGCTACGCGGGTGAAGCGGACGCTTCGCCGGACGGAACCGACCGCTTTCCCGTTCCGGCACCCTCGCGGGTGCGGACGAAACGCAGCCGAAGCCACCCGGTGCTGGTAGCACACGCGAACGCTCCGGGTCGTCCTTCTCCGCGCGATCCTAGGCAACGGCATGCTCGGTGTGGCGCCGTACCTCCGGCGGGAGAAAACCCACGCCGGATCGTAGTCACTCAAGCCGCCCTTCCGCACCGATCGCGATAAATCGACCGATCGCGATAAATCGGGCCATCCAGGGTTCCTGACAGGATCCGGTACACATCTCGCAATTCCATCGCTACTTGGGCGACTTCATCGAGGACGACGGGGCCGAGTCGCCGGTCAGTGCCGCAACGCAGGAGATGCTCAAGGACAAGATCGAGCAGGTGCTCAAGACGCTCACCTATCGCGATAAACCGGGAATAAACCGGGACATCCACGGATAACCGGGCCATTCAGGGTCCCTGATTGGAACCCTGCAGAACGCCGCCGGTCCGCCGGATGAACGTCTCATCCCGTGCCTTGAATTCCTGAGTCGCATGCATGCGCCGCGAAAACGCGCAGGATTTCCAAGCAACGTGGCGGACACCGCTGAAACGCACTAGGATGCAGAAGAGGAGCGAGGCTGGTCACGGGTGGCAATGTCGGGGAGAAGACGATGATTGAGGCTCACACAACAGCAAGTGCAAGACCTGGAACGTCCGGAGGCAACCCCGCCCCGGGTGGTGAACCCAAAAACACAGCAGCGTTTCGTTCTGCTTGCGGAAGAAGTGTACGAACGCTTGACCGGCTACGACGCCGGGCCCTGGACGGACGAGGAGCAAGACCTGCTGCGGGCCGAGGCGCTAGACGCGTTGGGCTGGGAAGGCATGGAAACGTATCAGGACGACCAGCCATGAAGGTGCATCGCGGAGACGTTATTTTGGCACGTGTACCGCACGCTGGCGGCGGTCGAGGCAAAAAGCGGCCGGCGGTCGTGATCCAGGCGGATAGGTACAACCGCAGCGAGCGGCACATCATTGTGGCCGAGATCACGGGCAATCTCACGCGCGCTGCCGATCCGGCCAACCTACTCGTTGAGGTAGCGACAACAGAAGGCCAGGCCACGGGATTGGCTCAAGATTCTGTAGTGACCTGCCTGCAATTGGCGACGATGAGCGAGGATCGGATCACCAGCGTCATCGGCAAGCTGTCGGCCGCGATGGTAGTCAAGCTCAACGACTGCCTGAAGGATACTCTGGAGATTTATTGAAGACAGATCATCGCGAATGTGGTGGGGGGCGACCCGCTTGAAGTGGATGACCGGATGGTGGACGCGCTCCCCATCGTCCTAGCCGAGGGTCATGAGCACGAAACGGCCACGCTGGCGATCAAAGATTGCGGCGCAGATCAAGTCACCATGGGAGTAAGGGATCGTGGTGTACACGTCCAGGACTCGTTCAACCACGTCGCCGTATGCAGGCGGATGGCCAGTACAGATGGGTGCGACGAGTAGAAGTTTCCCCAGCATCCGCATCACCGTGATCGTGCGCTTGTTGCAGATGGCGAGCACGACTGGCCATGTGGATATCGTGTGCGCATTCCGGGCATGGGTCCGCGGGCAGGTCTCGCCGTGAACGCGGTCGCTCGCTGCGGAAGTCGAGCGCACCTTACCGCACAACTACCGCCAGCATCCCATTTGCGCCGCAGTGCCGCGGTGTACCAGCTTGCCAGGCTTGCCAGCGCTTTGCCCTTGAGCAAATGTGCCCACGGCGCCCTAGTCCGCCGCGCCGACGTGCGCAGCCAGCCGCTGTGCCGTAGCGCCGTCAGGCGGTGCAGGCGGAGGTCAGCCTGGTGGAGCATCAGCCGCAGCGTCCGCGGCGTGAAATGTGTCAGGTGTCGCGGCAGGTTCAGGCCCGGCCAGTCAGCGCCGAACCAGCGAAACGGCAGGCTATCGATGTTCGGCACCGCCACGATCAGCACGCCTCCCGGCGCCAGCAGCGCTCGCGCCGCCCGCAGCAATTCGAGCGGCCGATGCACGTGCTCCAGGATGCCGAAGAATGTAATGACGTTGAAGTTCTGCCGGGCCAGCTCCGGATGCGGCAGCGTGCCGGCCAATGCGGTCACGCCCCACGCTCGACCCAGGAAGTCGACCGCCGGTGCCGAGAGGTTGACCGCCATGAACGGTCGGCCGCGCTGATGCAGGCGGCGCAGGAACGAGCTGATGCCGTGACCGACGTTGAGTAGCCGGCCGCGGTCGAGCATCGGCCACAGCCGGGCCAGCGGGTCGGCGGTGCGCGGCCCACGCCACCAGCGGCGCGGTGCGACGGCTTGCTCCGGCGGAAGCGGGCGGTCCTGAGGATAGAGGCGGGCGAGGCAGGCGGCGCTGGGCCGCGGATTGGTATAGCACAGGCTGCAGTGCCGGCACTCGACGACCAGGAACCAGCGTGCGCGGGCCGCGGGGGCGGGCTCCGGCGCCTCGATCTTGTGGCTTGCATCCGCGCCGCCGCACAGCGGGCACGGGCTGTCCTCCCACTCAATGCGCGGAAACACCGGCTCCGACCGCGTCGCCTCGTCGCACCGCGAAAGCCCATCCGAACGCCCTCGCCGATTGGGATTGTTTAGCCGCGCGACTATAGCGAACCGGCCGAGAGGGGTCAAGTAGGTCCCGCCTGCCGAGCGGGACCTGAGAAGGGCCAAGGTCCCGCCCGGCAGGCGGGACCTACCATCGCGGCTACAATGGCGGGTGATGAGCGCGCTATCCCTGACCACGCCATTCGGCCCGCTTGGCCCGGTCTGCCGGCTTGGCCTGGGCGCGCATATGCATGCCCGGCTCGAGGTCGCGGACGTCCACTTTGCGCTGTCACAAGGCGTTAACTTCCTCAACTGGCCAGGCCGGCCCAACGCCTTCAGCCAGGCCATTGCCGAGCTCGGTCCACGGCGGCGTGAGGTCGTCGTGTGCACGCAGTTCGAGGTGCGCACGGCTGCCGACGCCGAGCGGGAACTGGCCGGCATGTTGCGGGAGCTGCACAGCGATTACGTCGATGTGCTCACGCTCTATTACGTCGAGGCGGCTAGCGAGTGGGACGAGATTGCGGGATTCGGCGGTGCGCTGGAGTTCTGTTGCCGGGCGAAGGAACGCGGCCAGGTTCGGTTGATTGGACTGACGAGCCACCAGCGCCCGCTCGCTGCGCAGCTTGCACGGACCGGCATGCTCGACATGCTGATGATCCGCTACAACGCCGCCCATCGCGGCGCCGAGACGGAGATCTTTCCCGTCACCGACGCGCTCGGCCTGCCGGTCGTGACGTATACTAGTCTGCGCCGGGCGCCTTGTTGCAGCCGACCCCGGACGATCCGCCCGGCTTCCAGCCGCCGCCGGCGCCGGCCTGGTATCGCTTCGTGCTGCAGCACCCGTCGGTAACCGTCGCACTGATGGCGCCGTGTACGCGCGCTGAGCTAGAAGAAGACGTGACCGTGCTGTGCGCGGACCAGGCGCTCGACGCGGCGGCGTATCGGCAGCTGGCGGAGCATGGCCAGCGCGTCCGGCGGCATGCGGGGCAGTTTCCGTGACCTTGAACGACTCCGCGTGCTTGCGCTCCCGGCTCGCCACGTGTTTGAGCCGTTGTGCCGGTCGTGCGGCCTGTGCGCCTGGTGCCGGCTGGTCAATCTGACGGGCGCGTATCTGTTGGTCCCGCTGCGCCGGTCGGGGCAAGAGCCGGGGGACGGCGAAGCGCCATCCGCAGTCCAGGCAATTCCCCTGGGCGGACGATACCCATTGAGGCCGGGAACGGGGCGGGGCCCCAGAACCGAGGACGCGGCGGAACCCTGCCCAGCTGGTTCGGTTGCGGCGGCGGACCGGCCCCCTTACAATTGGATTGGCAGCCGCGCTTTCTCGGACGGACACGGATCAGGGTCCTTTTCGCCTGGAAGACTCCCCATGACACGACCACGCCGGCAGCGCGGTCCATCGGTGCAATCACCGTTGGAGACCTACCTCCGCGAAATCAACGAGACCGCCCTCCTCAACGCCGACGAGGAGAAGATGCTCGCCCTGCGCATCGAGGACGGTGACAGCGAGGCCCGCGACCGGATGGTCCGTGCCAACCTCCGCCTCGTCGTCAACATCGCCCGCAGCTACACCGGCAAGGGCCTGGGTCTGCAGGACCTCATCGAGGAAGGCAACCTCGGCCTGTTGCGCCGTCGAGGGCTTCGACCCGCGCATGAACACGCGTTTCAGCACCTACGCCAGCTACTGGATCAAGCAGTCGATCAAGCGCGCCCTGGTCAACACCGCCAAGACCATCCGCATCCCCGCGTACATGGTCGAGCTGCTCGCCAAGTGGCGCCGCGAAAGTGCCAGGCTGCAGGACCAGCTCGGCCGGCCGCCCACGCACGAGGAGATCGCCAAGAGTCTCGACCTGCCCAAGAAGAAGCTCGCCATCATCAAGAAGGCCATCCGCGTGTACAACGCCGCCCCGCAGACCGATCAGGCCGAGACCGGCTGGTCGCTCGACGAGATGGTGATGGACGGCCACGCCAAGTCGCCCGACATCGAGATGGTCGAGGCGGACGACTTGCAGCACGTGATGGCGCTATTGGACAAGATGGACAAGCGCGAGGCGACCGTGCTGCGGATGCGGTTCGGCCTGGACGACGAGGAGCCCAAGACGCTCAAGGAGATCGGCGAGTCGCTCGGCCTGACCCGCGAGCGCGTCCGCCAGATCGAGAGCGAGGCGTTGAGCAAGCTCAGCGAGAGCCTGCAAGCGGACTAGGTCGGAATTCTTGTTTACGTTTAGCGCTCGCGGCCCGAGCGCTAAACGTAAACGACCTCGCGCCAAACGTCAGCCGCCGTACCATTCGCACAATCCGCCGTTTTTTCCCCGCTGTCGCTGTTTGCCGCGCCGGTTCAACTCGACGCGGCTCCATGCCATCGACGATAAGAGCGGGGACTTGCCATGCGCTGGCCCTCCGGGAGTGGACACCGATGGAACCGTTCTGGTGGATGGTACTTCTGTGGGTCGACGGCATCGGTCTGGGCCAGGCGCCGCCGGCGTTCCTCGGCCGGCACCAGCTCGAGCGCGTCAACCGCGCGCTGCACGGCCAGCTTCTCGACTTCACGCACAATCACGGCAGCGATCGCCGCATCTGGTCGCCGGCCCTGGGCCAGCGCCGCGACCTGTACGTTTATCTGCCGCCCGGCTACGATCCGTGCAAGCGCTACCCGCTCGGCATCTTCCTGCACGGTGCCGCGCAGGACGAGCAGTTCTTCCTGCAGGCGCAGGTCGCGCAGTTCGACCAGGCCATCGCGGAAGGGCTCCTGCCGCCGGTGATCCTCGCCGCCCCCGACGGCAGCGCTCACTGCCGGGCGACGATTTACACGCCGACGACGTTCTGGGCGAACTCGGCGCCGGCCGCTACGAAGATTACCTGATGACCGACGTGTGGAATTTCCTGATGGAGCATTTCCCGATTCGGCCCGAGCGCAAAGCGCACTCCCTGGTCGGCTGCTCGGCGGGCGGCACGGGCACCTTCGCCCTGGCCATCAAGCACAAGGACAGGATCAAGGTGGCGATGGGCTTCATGCCGCTGCTCAACCTCCGCTATGTCGACGGCCACGGCCATTACCGCCGTCCCTTCGACCCGGACAACTTCGGCATGCGCGAGCGCATGCACGGCCTGGAGCCGCTCGGGCGGCGCCGCCTGTTCGTGCTGCGCTTCCACGATCTGTTTGGGCCGCTGTTCGGCACCGGTGCCGAGGCGCTGGCCGGCATGAGCAGCATCAACCCGCTGGAGCTAATGGAACTCTACGATCTGCAGCCGGGCGAGCTGGAGTTGTACGTTGCGTACGGCGGCCGCGACGAGTTCAACGTCGGCGCCCAGGTGGAGAGCTTCCTGTATTGCGCCCGCCAGCGCGGCATCGAGGTGACGGCGGACTACGACCCGGACGGCAAGCACGACCTCCGCACCGGCACACGCCAGCTGCCGGCGGCGCTGCGCTGGGCCGCGGCGCGCGTGGTCGCACCGTGACCGCTTGCTGCTCCCCTCTCCCCTTGGGGGAGAGGGGCTGGGGGTGAGGGGGAAGCGTGTGCCAGCCGCCCCCTCTCCCCCTTGAGGGAGAGGGGAGCAAGACCCCTACGCATCGCTGAATTGCTTGCACCCGCAGCCGGCGACGGTGCACGCGCCGCCGCCTTGCACGGTCGTGGCGAACTCGCGCTCCTCGCCGTGGTAATCCGCCTCGGTCATCGACAGCGGCACGATCTCCAGGCGACTGTCCCGGTCGGCGTGCTGCTTGCGGAGATGACCGCACTCGCAGGGTTCGGCCCACATTTCCTGGTCGGTCATGGCATGTCCTCCGGTCAGCCGCCGGGCACCTGCCCGTGCACGGCCTCGGTCCAGTATTGCAGCGTGTCCGCCCCGATGGGATACCTGCGACTGTCGTACATCGCGTGCAGCCGATCGTACAGGGCCTGCGCCTCGTCGTTCAGTCCCAGCAGAAGCAGGCTGCGGATGATGCGCGTGATGCGCAGCCAGTTGTGATTCGGCTCATCCCACACGTCGGGCCGGTGCGCCGCGAAATTCGGGCCCTCGACCACCTTGCCGTCGTCCAGCGCGAGGCCGAGGAAGGAGAGCATGCGCTCCAGCGATCGCCGCAGGTTCGCGTGCAACGCCGACTCGCTATGGAAGGCGGCGATGTCTGCCGGCGTCAACACCGGCGCGGCCATGTTGAACTGGCTCGCCTCGGGCAAGGGGAAGAGCCACTGGATGAAATCGTGAACCGCCTCCAGCGCGGTCGTCCCAGCTCCAGACCTCCGACAGCAGCTGGCCGCGGCGATCCGTGCCGGTGCCGCGGTAGAAATCGAGCAATTGCGACATGGGGTCCACCTCGCTTGTGTACGTAGCCCCAAGCCCGCAGGCGAATCTTCGAGCCTGCGGGGTAGCCCGAATAACCCCGTAGGCTCGAAGACTCGCCTGCGGGCTTGGGTGATTTGTGCGTACCCTTCGCTTCAACGTCAACCCAATACCCGATACACTCACTCCATGATCGCATCTGATCCCTTCGCCGCCAAGCGTGCGGCCATGCGCGACGAGTTTTTCGCCCGCTTCTTCCTGCTCGGCGGCTGGCTCGGCGGCACCGACACCTACAAGCGCACCATGTGGGCCGCCGTGCCCGACATCGCGTTGGCGTGCGCCGGCTATGCGCTGGTCATGCGCAAGGGTTTGCCCGAACCCGGCGCCGACGGCCAGCTCATCATGGCCGGCCACGAGGCGATGCTCGCTCAGTGGTTTCATCGGCCGCTGCAGCGGCGCGACATCGAGCTCGCCCGCCAATGGTTCCGCGAGCACGCCGCGGTCCGCGCTTTCCCGCACGCGCTGTGGGATCACGTCCTCGAGCAGAATCCCGGCGAGGACGTGTATCTTCCCATCGACGTGTGGGGCTTTCCCGGCGGCCAGACGTTTTTGCCGGGGTGCCGTGCCTGTTCTTCGAGGGGCCGGGCGGGGCAATCTCGTACCTGGAGCCGGCGATGTGCCGTTACTTCGCCCCGGTGCTATAGGCGACCAAGGGCCGGCTCATGAAGCTCGCCACGCCGCGCGACGCCGAGTTCGGCCTGCGCTCCGCCCCGGACGAGGCTGCTCAACATCGTCCTGCTCCTGGCCCGTTTCGTCGGCGGCGGCGGCCGGCTCACCTCCAACGACACCGCCGAGTTCCTCTTCCCCGAGTTGTTCCGCTCCATCGGCACGATCGGCCACGAAATGATGTGTGCCGCCCAGTCGTTCGACCGATCGCTCGGCGAGGCGGAATACGAGATGATGGACCGCTTCGTCACCGCGATGGGCAACGCCTCGCTGTTGTGCGACCTGGTCGATGCCGAGACGGTCGGCCTGGACAACGCCGTGGGCGTGATCCAGGCGCATCCCGAAACCGACCAGGTCGGCATCCGCGTCGATTCGGGCGACACCGCCGGCCAGTGCGTGCTCTACCATCGGGCGCATCGCGGAAGCCGGCGTGGGCCCGCGCACCGATCGTGTTCGAGGACGAGGTCACGCCGGAGACTGTGCACGCGGTCTACGAGCGCTTCCGCAAGGAAACGGGCGTAGCAGCCGACGATGCTCTTCCCCGGCGCCGGCGGCTACTGGTGGCGGCAGATTCATCGCGACACCGTCGCCGCCGCGTTCAAACGCACCGCCACGCTGAGCAACCCGAACATCAAGTTCTCCAACGACGCCGGCAAGGAATCGCTCCGCGGCTACCTGCGGGTCTACGGCAAAGACGACGCGCTGATCGTCGCCGACATTAGCGAGCCGCCGCCGGGCGAGCCGCTGTACGTCAAGCTGGTCGAGCAGGGCCGCATCGTGTACAAGGAAAGCTTCGAGGAGCAGGCCGCCCGCGCCGATCGCACGTGGGGCCGGTACAAGCGGCTGGAACTGTCGCCGCGCGTCGCGGACTGGCAAGAGCGCTATCGGGCGATGCGCGAGCGGGAAGTTGCCGCGGCACGCGAGCGGCTCGCCGTGGCCCGTCAATAACGAAGAGGAGGCCGGTCATGTGCAAGAAATCTCCCCGCAGCGCGAGGCTCGCGGACTATCTTGCAGAGATCCTCAAGAACGCCGTGTATGAAAAGGGTGAGCAACTTGACGTCATCGTAGCCGAGGCACCCGATTTGCCCGGCTGCATGACGCAAGGGGCCACAATCGAGGAGGCCCGCGCAAACCTCGTCGATGCGATCGAGGTTTGGCTCATGTCCGGGTTGCGAAGTGGCGAAGACCCCCCGTTAGTCAATGGCTGCCGCCTGGCCATTACCGAAGCGCCGAGGAAGCCTGTGCATGGCCAGCCTAAACCTCGTATCAAGGCGTGAGTTGGTCCGCAGGCTCAAACGCCTGGGCTTCGAAGGGCCTTTTCCCGGCGGCAAGCACCAGTGGATGCGCCGCGGCGCTCTGCGCCTCACGATTCCCGATGCGCACGCCGGTGCAATCAATCCCGGGCTTATTCGGCGAATCCTCCGTCAGGCCGGCATCACGATAGATGCATGGACAAACGCCTGAGATGTGGGCACACTGGTGCGACGGAGGTGGGCAAGAGAGCAAGGAGCCGTGGTGAACCATGAACGCCTAGCCGCCATACTCCTTCAGCCGCCGGACAAGCCGGCAGCCGTTGGGTAGAATGACGCTCCCATTCCCGCGTGTGCAGGAGTCTCTCCATGGACAAGAGTTTGCTCACCTTCGGCATCGTCCTCGCCGGTCTGCTCGTCAGCCTTTGCTGCGCCGCCCAGGCGCGGGCCGAGGTCAGCGGCCCGGAACCGTTCGGCAAAACCGCCGACGGCATGCCCGTCGACATGTATACGCTCAGGACCGACAAGGGCCTGCAGGCGCGCGTGATGACGCTTGGCGCGACGCTGGTCGAGCTGTATGTGCCCGATCGCGAAGCCCGCTCCGCCAATGTCGTCCTCGGCTTCGACAACGTCGCCGGCTACGCTTCAGATCGCAATCAGTACTTCGGCTGCACGACCGGCCGGGTCGCCAACCGCATCGCGAAGGGCCGTTTCACGCTCGACGGCGTCGAGTACAAGCTTGCGGTCAACAACGGCGTCAACCACCTGCACGGCGGGGCCAAGCGCAGCCTCGACAAGGTCGTGTGGAAAGCCAAGGTGCTCAAGCCCAACGGCGTCCGCTTCACCTACACCAGCCCCGACGGCAAGGAAGGCTACCCCGGCAACCTCAACATCACAGTCACCTATCGCCTCAGCGACGCCATCGTCATCGACTACACTGCGAAGACCGACAAGGCCACGCCGGTTTACCTAACGAACCACACCTACTTCAACCTCGCCGGCGCCGGCTCGGGAACCGTGCTCGATCACGACCTCATGATCGCGGCCGACAAGTACATCCCGACCGACGACACGCAAATTCCGACGGGCAAGCTCGCGCCGGTGGCCGGCACGGGCATGGATTTCGACAAGTCGACGCGGATCGGCACGCGCATCGAGCCGTTGATCAAGACGGCGGCGCTGGGCTACGATCATTGCTACGTGCTGCGTGAGGGGAAGGACAAGCTGCCGATCGCCGCCGTGCTGCGCGATCCGAAGAGCGGCCGAGTCCTGACCGTGCGCACAACGGAGCCGGCGATTCAGCTGTACACGGGCAATCATCTCTTTGGGCAGAAGGGCCGCGACGGCAAGGTTTACGAGAAGCGCGGCGCGGTGTGTCTGGAAACCGGGCATTTTCCCGACGCCGTAAATCATCCCGACTTCCCGTCGATCATTCTGCGCCCGGCCAGACGTATCGGCAGACGTGCAGCTACGCGTTCAGTGCGGAGTGACCCGATTTAGCTCCAGCGAGCCGCCGGCTTCTGCTTCCACAGCCAGATGATCCAATCCACGTTTTTCGGCTCGCCGCCGAAATCCTTGAGCCGGGTCATGCATTGGCCGCGATGGTGCTGCGAGTGCATCGCCACCTGCACCGGCGCCTCAGCGACGGTGATGATGCACGGCGGGTCGGGAAACCACACGATATGCACCGTCCGGCTTAGCGCCTCGGCTTGCAGCCCCGCCATGAAGTCGCGCAGGCCCACGTGGCAGGCGATCGCGCGCGTCTGCAACTCCTCGAACGAAGGCGGCGGCCCATCCGGCGGTCCTCCGGGCGGTTCGCCGCGCAAGATCGACAGGAACCCCTGCTGCACGCCGAGCAGATGGCCGACGCGGCGGCGCAGGTCCTCGTGGTCGCGGGCCGGCGACTTGCCCCAAATGTGAAAGAACACAGCATTGGCCCATTCGGCGTGCGTCAGGAGGTCGGGCAAGAAGGTCAGCATGGGAAATCCCTTATTTCGCGTGTGGCAATCTCAAGTGCGGTGGTTGAAGGGTCGCCTTCCCATGAATAGGCCATTTCGCGGAGCGAGATGGCAGCGCCCACATCGGTCGGCAGCAGCAAGGATTCCGTCACAGCACCCTCCGTCTCGAAACGTATGTGCCAGTTCATTGTACCTTGTGCCTGAGCACAGGCGATCCGAAACCGGCTCGCCCTACGTTTATCAGATCGGCGGTTGCGTGACGAGGAATCTGCCCTACAATGGACAACATGCAAACCACGCACCCCCCCATCCCCGCTGGTTGGACTCGCCGCGAAATGCTGCTGCGCAGCGGCGCCGGCTTCGGCGCCCTGGCGCTGAGCTACCTGCTGCGTGACGACCCCGCGTTCGCGCAGGCGCCGCACAATCCGGTCGCGCCCGCGCGCCGCACTTTCCGGCGCGGGCGAAGAACGTCATCTTCCTGTTCATGGAAGGCGGGCCGAGCCATCTCGACCTGTTCGATCCCAAGCCGCTCATCAATCGGCTCGCGGGCCAGCCGATCCCGTCAAGCTTTCGGCCGGTCATCACGCCGATGGGCGATTTCTATGCGCCGCTGTTGCCGTCGCGGCGGCGCTGGACGCGGCACGGGCAGAGCGGCACCTGGGTTTCCGACTGGCTGCCGAACATCGCGACGTGCGCCGATGACATTGCGGTCATCCGCTCGTGCTGGGCGAATGGGCTCAATCACTCCAACGGCGTCAGCCAGATGAACACCGGCTCGATCGTCGCGGGCCGGCCATCGCTGGGGGCATGGGTCAGCTATGGCCTGGGAACCGAGAACGAGAACCTGCCGGCGTTCGTCGTGATGCAGGACAACCCCGCACAGGTCACCAACGGGCCGCGGAGTTGGGGGGCAGGCTTCATGCCCGCGGCGTACCAGGGCGTCCGGCTGCAGGCCAGCGGCGAACCGATTCCCAACCTCCGCCCGCCTGCCGGCGTCTCGGCCGCCCAGCAGCAGGGCCGGCTCGATTTGCTCTATCAACTGAATCAGCAGCACGCAATGGATCGGCCGCAGCAGACCGAGCTGGAGGCGCGGATCGCGAGCTACGAACTGGCGTTCCGCATGCAGGCCCAGGCGCCCGAGGCGGTGGATCTGTCAAAGGAAACCGCCGAGACGCACGCGCTCTACGGCATCAACGAGCGCGAGACCGAATCGTTCGGCCGGCTGTGCCTGTTGTCGCGCCGGCTCGTCGAGCGCGGCGTGCGGTTCGTGCAGCTCTACAATGGCGCCGGAAACCGCTGGGACGCCCACCGCGGCATCGAGCGCAACCACGCCGAGAATTGCCGCTCGTCGGATCGTCCGGTCGCCGGCTTGCTGCGCGACCTGAAGCGGCGCGGCCTGCTCAACGACACGCTGGTCATCTGGGGCGGCGAGTTCGGCCGCACGCCGATGTCGGAGGCGGGCGACGGCCGCGATCATAACCCCTACGGCTTCACGATGTGGCTGGCCGGCGGCGGCGTGCGCGGCGGGCAGGCGATCGGCAGTACCGACGAGGCCGGTCTGCACGCGGTGGAGGATCGGCTGCACGTCCACGACCTGCACGCGACCATCCTGTACCTGCTTGGCCTCGACCACATGCGGCTGATCTACCGCCACCAGGGCCGGCCGGAACGCCCGACGCTCAACGAGGGCGAGGCGTACCGGCGGATTACAGGCGGATAATCGTTTACGTTTAGCGCTCGCTGCGTGCCGTGGCGGCGTCTACGAATGCGTGGCACGCGGCGAGCGCTAAACGTAAACATGACTGCAACCATGGCAACCGGCGCCGACCTGCTCGTCCATGAACTGCACCGCCACGGCGTCCGCGTCGTGTTCGGCATGCCCGGCTCGCACACCACCAGCATCTACGACGCGATCGAGCGGCACGGCGGCATTCGCACCATTCTCATCCGCAATGAGCAGGCCGGGGCGTTCGCCGCGGACGGCTTCGCGCGCGTCACCGGCGAGCCGGGCGTGATCTGCACCACCGCGGGGCCCGGCGCGACCAACGCGCTGACCGGCATCGCGGAAGCGTGGGGCGATTCGATCCCGGTGCTGCTCGTTACGGGACAGGTGAACCATGATCGGCTGCATCAGGAGTGCGGCAATTATCACGAGATCGATCTGGAGAGTATCTTTCGGCACTGCACTAAATACGCCGTGACCGTCATGGACAACCAGGAGATCCCAACGGTGGTGGCGCGGGCCTTTTACTGCATGACGACTGGGCGGCCACGCCCCGCCGCGCTAGTATTGCCGCAGGATCTGGGAAACGCGATCACGGACCACCCCGTCGGTCAGCCCGATGACGCTGGCATGAGGGCCTTCATCGAACGCTCAGGCCTGGGTCAGCGCAAGCAGGCCCAGGCGATGGCCACTGCACGGGCTGTGTCGCTACTGGCCGAGGCACAGCGGCCGATAGTGCTCGCAGGCGGTGGAGCGCTCGCTGCCGCGGCCGAGGTGCGGGCCCTTGCGGAGCGGCTCCGTTGCCCCGTCATCACGACGCTCAACGGCAAGGGACTGATCGACGAACGCGACGCGCTGTCGCTCGGCCATGCGCGCTCGGTGCGAGCGCGCTCGCTCCAGCCACACACCGACGTGATGCTCGCGATCGGCTGCCGCTTCACCGAGGTGATGACCGGCTTTCGCAAGATGCAGGTGCCCGCCAAGCTCATCCAGATCGACGTTGACGCCGGCCAGATCGGCATGAACTTTCCCGCCGCGGTCGGAATCGTGGCGGATGCCGCGGAGGCGCTACGGGCGATCCTCGACCGGCTGCCCGCCAGCGTCCGCAGCGACTGGGGCGAGGTCTGGACGCAGGCCCGGCAAGCGACGCGGCCGAACCCCGAATGGCTCATCGCCACGCTGCGGGCGGAATTGCCGGACGACGCGATCGTCTTCACTGACGCCAGCGAGATGGCGTATCGCATGCACACCGATTACCCGGCGTATCGGCCGCGGTCGTTCTTTTATCCGTCGAATTACATCGCGCTGGGTTGGGGCTTTCCGGCGGCGGTCGGCGCGGCGGTGGCGCTACCGGGGCGGGTCGTGGTCAGCATGAGCGGCGACGGCGGCTTCGTCATGACCTGCCAGGAGCTGGCGACGGCGGCGCGCTATGGTCTGCGGCTCATCGCGGTCATTCACAACGATTCGGCGTACGGCGCGATGAAGAATTTGCAGCGTCTCAAGCACGAGGGACGCTACCGCGACAGCGACCTGAATAATCCCAATTTCGTCCAGCTCGCCGCGGCATATGGCGTGCCTGGAGTGCGGCGCGGAATGCCGTGGAATTCGCAACGGCGCTGCGGGAGGCGATCGGCCGCGGCGGGCCGGGGTTGATCGAGGTGCCGGACGAGTGGCGGTACTTGCGCGAGTAAACGCGCTACACCCCCATCACGTTGTAGCCGCAATCCACGTACAGCACTTGCCCGGTGATGCCGGACGCGAGCGGACTGCACAGGAACGCCGTCGCGGCCCCGACCTCTTCCGGCCGGATTGGACGCGGCAGCGGCGAGCGCTGGGCGGCGTAGTTGATCATCTCGTCGATGTCGCCGATGGCGCTGGCGGCGCGCGAGGCATAGGGGCCGGCCGAGATGATGTTGACGCGGATGCCCCTGGGCCCGAGGTTGCTGGCGAGCTGCTTGGCGTCGATCTGCAGCGCCGACTTCGCGGTCGACATGCCGCCGCCGTAGTGCGGCACCACCCGCTCGCCGCCGAGATAGCTCAGCGCGACCGCGGCGGCGCCGTCGGGGCGATTCTCCATCTGCGGCTGCAACGCCCGCAGCATGGCCGTCAGCGAATACGAGCTGATGCTCAGCGCCATGAGATACGCCTTGCGGCTGGTGTCGGCGGCCTTGTTCTTGATCTCGGGGCTAAACGCGATGCTGTGGATGAGGATGTCGACGGCGCCGTAGTCCTGGGCGACGCGCCTGGCCATGCCGGCAATCGAAAAGTCGCCGTGCTTGCTGTAACGGCGATCGGTGCGCGTCTTCTCATCCACGTCGTCCAGCGTGTCGTAGGCGACATCGCAGGGGAGGACCTTCTCGACCTTGAGGTTGCCGGCGCCGTAGGGCAGGACGCGCGACTCGGCGTCGAGATCGCGTTCGAGGATGTTCTCGACCACGTTGGCCAGGCGGGGATGCGTGGCGAAAACCAGACGGGCGCCGGCGGCGTTGAGCGATTTGGCGATGTGCCAGGCGAAACCGCGGTCGTCGCCGACGCCGGCCACCAACGCCAGCTTGCCGGAGAGGTCGAGTGGGATCATGAGAGCACCCGGAGGGTTGGAAAAAAGGTCGTGGACAGCAAGTCACGTCCGCTCGCGGCGCGAGCGGACCACCATGCCGTCGCGTGCCATTATTTAGCAAATCGGCGGATTCTGGGCAAGGTGAAACAGCGATCGCCGCTTTGGGGACCTCCCAAAGCGGCGATAAATCGCCGCACTCCAAAGGCTGGGTCAAGCGCCGCGTTAGTTGGCCCGGGCCGAGGTTTGCACCTGCTCGAGCCGGAGGATGGCCTGCTCGATGGCTTCGCGGACGCGCGGATCGGCGTCGGTGCGCATCTCGGCGAGCACATGCTTGTACGCCTCGTTGGCGACGTTCATCCGCATGAGGTTGCTGATGCAGCCGGCACGCACGGTCGGTGCCGGATCCTGCTTCGCCGACGTGATCAGTGCCGTCGCGATCTGCGGGTTGGTGCGCCAATCGCAGCCTGCCAGGTAGTTGGCCGCCAGCTCACGCTGCGCCGGATACGGCGAGTCGTGCAACAGATCCATGAGCTGCGTGAGCTGCACCACGGGCTCCGGCGCTGGGGCCGTCGGGGCCGGCGCGGTCATCGGCACGGGCATTTGGGCGGCCATGGGCGCGTACTGCGGATAACCCATCGGCGGGTACATGTAGCTGACCGGCTGCACCATCGGCGGCGCGGCATTGGTCCCGAACGGGTCGGGCGGCAGCGGCCCCTGATATTGGCGCGTTGTGTCGAGCGCCGTCTGCGGCGGCATCATTGGATAGCCGCCTGGGTAGTAACCGTATGGCATGCCTTGCGGTGCCATGTACGGGTTGGCCATGGCATAGGGAGGCGGACCATAGGGGTTCATCATCGCGTAAGGGGGCATCATGCCGCCCTGCGGGCCGTAGCCCATCATGGGCGGGTACGGCATTCGGCCGTAGCCGTTCATGGCCATCGCGCTGGGATTCATGAACTGCGGCGGCTCCTGGCCGCGCGGCGGCATCGGCGGCGTGAAGGCGTTGACAAACGCGTTGAGCTGCGGCGCATCGGGCATCTTGGGGTCGGGCGGCACCGGCGCCCGCCACGGCTTCGGCATCACCATCGGCTGAATGGGAATATACGCGACCGGTCCATCCATGCCGTTGCGGGCCGCGAGGATCGACTGCGCCCCGGGCGGCAACGCGGTCGTGCCGCCAGCGGTCCCTGAGTTGCGCCCGGCGCCGTGGTGGCCGGGGCCGTCTCGTTCTTGGTCGGCACGACGGCAACACCCTTGGCCTTGAGCTTGTCATCGGAGGGCATGAACTTCTCCGGCGCGGTGAGGATGTCTTGTTTGTTGGCGGGCTTGGCGGTGGCGAGGTTGGGCGACGAACCGTCCTTGGACACCGCGATGTCGCTCGGGACGCCGGACGCCTTGGGCGTGCTGATACCCAGGAACGGCTTGGCGGGCGGCGCGATTGCGCCGCTGCCGCTCTTGCTGGCGCTGACCTGTTCCGGCGCGCCGGCTGAGCCGAAGACGGCGTCGTGATCGATAAAGAATTGTCCTGCGCATCCGGCAGCCTTGCGACCCTGGTGTCCTTCGGAGCGCTGGGCGATGCGGCCGATTTCGGCGCGAACCAGCTCTGAATCTTGCCGAATAGCGTATTTGGCGGCGGCGTCTTCGCTTCGCCAGGCGCCGCTTCCGGCAGCATCACCACCGATCCCGGCGGGCAGATGCCTTGCGCGCACATATCCTGCGGCGGGCAAGCGCATGACGGGCACGATCCCGAAGTGGCGATGACGGTGCTGCCGTTGAGCGACGGACCGACGATGGCGCCGGGAGTGCAATCGCAGCCGTCCATGGGACACGACGCCACGCCGACCGGCGTTCCTGGGAACGGATCGCCGACGAAATAAGGGCTGGCCGGGCCCGACGCGACCGGGACAACGGTGCCGCCCGGCGGCGGCGGATTGATTTCCCTGGTAAGAACAAGTCCCGAATCGACCATGAGCTCGTTCGGGATCGGCGGCAGCGGTGCGCCGGGCGGCGGGGTCCGGTTTGCCTGACCCCAGTGGAAGATGCGTTGAGCCAGGCCCTTGCTCGGCGGGGGCGGGGCGCTCGTATCGTCGAGGATTGTGATCAACTCGCCGGTATCGATCGACTGCAGCTGGTGAGCCGTCGAGCCGTCGGCGAGCTGCCAGGTTTGGACGATCCGGCAACGAATGGCGTTGCCGTTTTCATGCAGGGTGACGATGTGCTCGGGCGCAGCCCCGGCCGGCAGCGTGGACATCGACGTGATCGTGGACAGCGCCGAGCTCGGCGGCGCCGCGGGACCGGGCTGTGCCGGCACCGCCGGGAGGTACGGCGAGCCTTGCTGCGCCGGTGGCGACTGCGCCGCGGCCAGTCCGGCCCAGGCGGCCAGCGCCACCAGGGCCCCTCTCCATTGCAACCGCAACCAGGACATGGATCGCACTCCTTGCTCTCGCCTACGGAAAGGGCCGTGGCCCGCTTGCGCCGCCGGGATCGGATGTTGTGCACCGGTTCCTCCATTTCTATCGGCCACAGCGTCCGTGTGCATAAATCCGACTGTGCCGGTTCCGCATTCTACAAGCGCATGGCGGCAGTGCTGTGGCCGTACAGGTTGCCCGGTTCACGTAAATTCGCAGTGCGCTCGCCCTCGCTTGCGCTTCGGGCTCAAATGGCCTTTCCGGCGTTGACCGTTTTGCGTTCAATAGCAACATTCTCCGGAGCGACCTGTCATGAGCCTGCCGTTGCCCGTGTTGCTCAGTGCCGCCCAGATCCATCAGCGCGTCGGCGAATTGGCCGAGGAGATTGCGCCGGAATACCGCGACCGGCCATTGACCATCGTCGGCGTGCTCACCGGCAGCCTGATGTTCCTGGCCGACCTTGTGCGGCGGCTCGATGTCCCGCTGCGCATCGGCTTCATCCAGGCGTCGAGCTATCGCGGCGCGGCGACGCAGCCGGGCGCCCTGCATATCGGGCAGGAAATTCGCGCCGAGATTCGCGGACGGCACGTGCTGCTGCTGGACGACATCCTCGACACGGGCCAGACGCTGCGCTTCCTGGTGGGGCACCTCAACGAGGTGGGCGCCGCGTCGGTCAAGGTCGGCGTGTTACTGCGTAAGCTGGGACGGCAGGTCCATCCGGTGCACGCGGATTTTGTCGGCTTCGACATTCCCGACGAATTCGTGGTCGGCTATGGGCTGGATTACAACGACGAGTATCGCCATTTGCCGTACGTCGCGGTGCTGCCGCGGGAGCTGTACGCAAATCGCTGATCGGCCAACGCTCCACGGAAGGAGTCGCACATGCGCATCTTGCACATCATCGACAGGCTCGACGGTGACGGCAGCGCCCGCCAACTGCGGCTGTTGGCGCCGGCGATCGCGCGGCCAAGCTGCAACGTCGAGGTCTGCTGTCTGGGCGCGTCGACCCCCCAAACCCAGGCACTGCAGCAGGCGGGCGTTCCGGTTCACGTCCTCGGCTGGACGCGCTGGCTCGACGCGCCGGCGCTATGGCGCTGCGCGGTCTGCTGCGCGGCGGCTTCGACCTGGTCCACGTGTGGCGACTCGCCGCCCTTCGCGCGGTCGCCGTGGTCGCGCCCGTGGCACTGCCGCGGGTCGTCGTCAGCGCGCCCGCGCCGGCCGGCGCAACTGGTGGGATCGCCAGGTGCTGCGGCGCGTACGCTGCGTCGAGCTGCCGACCGCGGTGGCGCTGGTGCGCGCTGGCGCCGCCGCGGGCGGGTCGATGCGTATTCCGCGGCGCATTGCCTGTGCCGGCCGGCTGGAACGCGGCCGCGGCTTCCGTCAGGCCATCTGGGCCGTCGATATCCTGCGCTACGTCTTTCCCGATGTGCAGCTCTTCATCGCCGGCTCCGGCCCGCGCCGCCCCGATCTGCAGGCGATGATCGAGCGCCTGAACATCGATAACGCGCACCTGGTCGGCGACGCCGTTGAGCCGGCCCAACTGCTCGCGGACGCCGACGTTTGCTGGGTGCCGAGCCGAACCGACCACGGCCGGCAAGCGGCGCTGGAGGCGCTGGCCTCGGGACAGGCGGTGGTGGCGTCGGACGTGCCGTGCTTGCGTGCGCTGATCCGCGACGGCGTGACCGGCTGCCTGGTGCCGCCGGGCGATCCCGTCGCCCTCGCCCGGCAGACGCGCGCCCTGCTTCACGACGCCGCGCTGCGCGAACGGCTCGGTCAGGCGGCGCGGGCGGAGATCCTGGCCAGGTTCGCGCTCGACAAGGTCGCGACGCAGTGGCATCGCTTGTATAATGACCTCGCCGCCTGATCGCAACCATCCGAGGAGACTGCCCACGTGAGGGATGTCTTGACGCTGATCCTGGCGGGCGGCAAGGGCACCCGCCTTGAGCCGTTGACGCGCGACCGGGCCAAGCCGGCCGTGCCGTTCGGCGGCCTGTACCGGATCATCGACTTCACGTTGTCGAACTGCCTCAACAGCGGCCTGCGCAAGGTGCTGGTGCTGACGCAGTACAAGGCGCGCAGCCTCGACAGGCACATCGCGACCGGCTGGGATTTCCTGAGCCGGGAGCTCGACGAATACATCGATGTGCTGCCGCCGCAGCAGCGCATCGACGAGAACTGGTACAAGGGAACCGCCGACGCCATCTATCAGAATATCTATTCGATCGAGAAGGCCGATCCGCGCTACGTGATGATCCTGGCGGGCGACCACATTTACAAGATGGATTACAGCGACATGATCCGCGCCCACCTCGACAAGGGAGCGGACCTGACCGTCGGCTGTATTCCCGCGCCGGCCCGCGACAGCATCCACTTCGGCACCGTCCAGATCGACGGCGAATGTCGCATCACCGGCTTTCAGGAGAAGCCCAAGGTCCCGGTCACGATCCCCGACGATCCGCAGCACATCCTCGCGTCGATGGGCATCTACGTCTTCACCGCCCGGCTCATGTACGAATTGCTCTGCCAGGACGCGACCAAACCGAACAGCGACCACGATTTCGGCAAGAACATCATCCCCGCCATGATCGGCAAGCACAACATCTACAGCTTTCGGTTTCGCGACAAGAATCGCAAGGCGATGCCCTACTGGCGCGACGTCGGCACGCTGGACGCCTACTACCAGGCGAACATGGATCTGATCGAGGTCGATCCGGTGCTGAACCTGTACGACCGCGATTGGCCGATCCGTACGCATCAGCCGCAGCTGCCGCCGCCCAAGTTCGTCTTCCGCGATGACGCGACCGGCGACCACTCGCGCCGCGGCGAGGCGCACGACAGCATGGTGTGCCAGGGCTGCATTGTCTCCGGCGGCCACGTGCGCAAGAGCATCCTGTCGCCGAACGTCCGCATCAACAGCTTCGCGTGGGTCGAGGAGTCGATCCTGTTCTCGGGCGTGAACGTCGGCCGCTACAGCCGTATTCGCCGGGCGATCATCGACAAGGACGTCAAGATTCCGCCCGGCACGACGATCGGCTACGACCTCAATCGCGACCGCAAGCGCGGCCTGATCGTCACCGACGCGGGCGTGGTCGTGGTCGCGAAAGGGGAATCGCCCGAGACGTTCACCGCCGATGTCTAGCCCGCTTTGCGGGAAATCCGAAATCCCAATTTCGAAATCCGAAAGAAATCCGGTCATCGAATCCGAAAACAGCCGCCGAGGAAGCATGCCGGCCCCTCGCAAGAAGAATTACTACTGGATTTGGTTCTTCGCATTCATCGTGCTGGGCAGTATCGGCGTGGCCGCCTTCATGATCGACTTCAACCTGCGCCAGCAGCTCAAGCCCGAACAGCTCGAAGCCGCGATGCAGCGCTGGCAACAGCACGGGCCGGCGGACTACCTGCTCACCATCAGCAAGAAGATCAACGACGGGGAGCCCGATATCTATGTCGTGCGCGTGCGCCAGCATCGGGTCATCGAGGTTCGCCTGAACGGACAGCTCCTGCGCGACGAATCGAATGAGCCGTATCCGGCGGGCCATGAACGGCTGCAATGGTACACGATGGACCATCTGCTGCGCGAGATCGAGATATTCCTGGATCAGGACGCGAAGGCGGGTGTCATGAATTTCAACGTCGCGTACTTCGACGAAAAGACCGGTGCGCTGGAACAATATGTGCGCCGCGTCATGAGTACGCGTCAGCGAGTGCAAGAACAGGCGAAGGTCGAGCGGCTGCCTGAATGACTTGTGCCGAGCCGGGAGCGTAAGCGGCGTAAGCAGCGACGGGTCGCCGGACCTATGCCAGCTGCCGAACCTTCACAATCGGCAAATACACTGCCGGGGCAAGCTGGCGCAATCCCGACAATCCCTCCCAGACTGCCTGACCGGACCACCTCGACCAGTCGGTGACGTTGCGCGGTTTGACGATTTTGACGGACGTGACAATTTTAACATCTACCGACAGGAATTTTCCGCATTCTGCGACATTCAATGCTTGAATGTGCCCCCGGTAGAATTAAGGTGAAGAAGATGATCCGCGTGCTGTCAGGATCGATGCAATCGGGCAGGGTCGCCTACTCCGCACCGCGGGACGAGCCGTACCGAGGAACTCCCCAAGTTCGAAGGAGATTGGGCCATGCGACGCACGATGATTGGCCTGGGTGCGCTGGGTTTGTGGGCCGTGTCGGTCCTGCCCGCCCCGGCGGCGTGGAATAACGTTTTCCAGCCGACCCTGTTCCATCGCGACCGCCAGCCGGTCGCGGTCAGCCAGTATTATGTCCCCCCGACGGTGGTCCAATACGCGCCGGTGGTGGCCGCCGCGCCGGTGGTGGCTGCGGCGTCGCCCTGCGACACCTGCCAGCAGACCGCGTGCAGCACCAGCTACACCCAGCGCTGCTTCTATCAGCCGGTCACCACGATGACCACGCAGACGTACTACGAACCGGTCACGACTTACCAGACCAGCTATTACTACGAGCCGGTGACCAGCTATAAGTACACCGCTTACTACGATCCCTGTAGCTGTGGCTACCAACAGGTGGCGACGCCGTGCACCTCGTACCAATTGCGGGCCCAGTCGTGCCCGGTGCAAAGCTGGGTGCAGCGCTGCTGCCAGGTGCCGGTGACGACCTATCAGAAGTCGTGCTACTGGCAGCCGCAGACCACGTGCTGCACCACCACGCAGGGCGCGCCGATCGTCGCCGCGCCGGCGCCCGTCGTGGCCCAGCCGCCAGTGGTGCAGCAGCAGTTTGTCGCGCCGCAGCAAGCGCCGCCGACGGTGCAGCAGCAGTTCGTGCCGCAGCAAGGGGCGCCGAACATCACGAACCCGAATCCGCAGTCCAACTATCCGCCCAACGTGTACGAGAAAGTCACGCCGGGCACCGGCACGTCCGCGCCCGTGATGCCGCCGGCGTCGTTCAAGCAACCGCTGCCGCCGCTCCAGCTCGAAGGGATCGTGATGGCGCCCGACTCGCGGCTGGAGGGCAAAGTGGTGCACAACGACCGCACGCCGCAGGCCAACGCCAAGGTGGCGTTCGTCAACGCCCAGGCCGGCCAGCGCTATTTCGCGACCGCCAACACGGCCGGCCGCTTCAGCGTCACGCTGCCGTCGGGCAACTGGCTCGTCTATCTCTACGGGGCGGACGATCTGCCGACGTACAGCACGCAGCTTCAGGTCACCGGCTCGCGCGTGCCGGTGGCGAGTCGGTAAGTGATGAATGGTGCAACAAGCCCCGGGGTGAGCGAAGCGAACCCCGGGGCTTCGCTTCGCTCGCCCCCGGGCTTGGGGTCTCTCCTCTCACAATCCCTTCGCCATCTCCTTGCGAATCTCTTCAAATCCCTCGATTCCCACCGATAGCCTCACCAGGCCGTCCGTGATGCCCTGGCGCCGTTTCTCGGCGGGGCTGACGTAGCGGTGCGAGGTGGTCGCGGGATGGCTCAGCGTCGTTCCGGTGTGCCCCAGCGACGGGCTGAATGGAATGCCGTGCGCCCGGTGGAGGAATTCGTTCGCCGCCGCTCGGCCCCCGTGGAGCTCAAAACAAAGCATGTTGCCGAATCCCCCGTCCAGCACGCGCTTCGCCAGGGCATGATCGGGATGGTCCGGCCGGCCTGGATAGATGACGCGGCTGACACTCGGCTGATCGGCCAGCCAGTTCGCCAGCCGAGCCGCATTGTCGGATGCGGCTCGGAGGCGCAGCTCCAGCGTCGCCAGGCCGCGCTCGGCGAGCCAGCAGTCGAAGGGATTCGCGGACAGGCCCCAGATGCTCACCGCGGCGTTCAGCTGCGGCAAGAGGTCGGCATCGTTGCCGCACACCAGGCCGAGCGTCACGTCGCTGTGGCCGGCGATCATCTTGGTCAGGCTCTCCATGACGAGGTCGGCGCCGGTTGCCATCGGCCGAGCCAGAACGGGCGTGGCGAACGTGTTGTCCACGACGAAGAGGCACTGATGGCGATGCGCCAGAGCCGCGAGCGCCGGTAGGTCGGCGACGCGCAGCAGCGGATTGGACATCGTCTCGACGAACAGCATGCGGGCCGGCTTCTGCAAAGCCGCCTCGACCGCGGCGAGATCGTTGGTGTCGACGTAGTCACAGGCGACGCCGAACCGCGGCAATTCCTGTGAGAAGAGCTGGACGGTTCGCCCGTAAAGCCGGTTGCTGGCGACGATACGTTGGCCGTGCTGGAGCGTGCACAGCACGATGGCGCTGATGGTCGCCATGCCGGAGCCGCCGATGATGCCCCATCGGGCCGATTCGGCATCGGCGAGAAGCTGGGCGAGCCGGCGCGCGTTGGGATGGGCGTCGCGGGCATAGATGAAGCCGGACTCGCCGTCGTCGAGGATGCGATCGAGCGCGTCGAGATCGGGGACGGTGTAGACCGAAGATTGGTAGATTGGCGAGACCAGCGGCGTGGTGGCGCCCAGCGCGTCGGGCAGCTTGCGTTTCGGATCGGCCATCACGGATTATCCTGCAGATACTTCTGGACCGCCAACCACATCAGGCGGTGCGTCCCTTCGCGGTCTTCGCGCAGGCCTAGACGGTTCGCCTTGATCCGGGCCACCTCGTCGATATCGTTGTCCACGGTGCGGAAGTACAGATACCACATCGACCCCGCAATGGCGCCGTCGACATCGTAGACGAACATCGGCTGCCCGGCGGCGTCCCGGACGCGTTTGGCGAACTCCTCGACCTTCGCCGGCGTCAACGTCTGCGGCGAAACCTCCAGACTGATATACGACATGCCCAGCTTTTCGACCTGGGTGCGGTCAGGGCCGTCGGCCTCGCCCGGGCGCGCAGGTGCAGGACGGTCTTGTAGCCACGCTCCTTGAGCCAATCCAGGCCGTCGTGAATTGCGGGTCGTAGGCCGCCGGTGACGCCCGGGATGGCCTGGGCGAATTGCGCAATGCCTGCTGGGAAGCTCGCGGTGCTCCGTTTCTCGGCGACCGACGGCGGAGCGCCGGGCGTTCGCTTCTCCTCGATTAACGGCGGCTCGGCGGTGCTTTTCTCCTGTACTTCAGGCGGATAGAGCTTCGGGCCGGGCGGCGTTGGCTTGGCAAGAGTGTTGCCGTTGCCGCCGTTGCCGCGGTAGCCGTTACTGTTGGGTTGCCCAAGGAGCGGGTCAGGCCCGGCCTGGGCGACGCTCGGCGCTTCCGTGCGCGCTTCGGCAGGCTGCCAGTTCGGCTCGAGGCGCGGCGTGAACTGCGAGGCGCTGCCCGGAAGCGGCGCTACACCGGGCGGCGGGGCTGTCGTCAGCGGCGGAGCACCCGCCGGCACCGGCGTGATCGCCGGCGCAGCACCACCGGGGCCGGGGAAGCTTGGCGGGCCAGGAATCACGCGGACTCCCGGGCGCCGCCGATCGGCGCCGGTGGCGGCGGTAGGGCCACCCCCGGCGGGGGACACGGGGCACCGGGCACGACCGCCGTGCTGGCAGCCACCGGCCGGCGCTGGCAGCACGTGCAGCCGGACAACCCGAGCACTGTCGTCGCGAGCACTAGGAGCGAAAAGGACCGGACCATGGCAATCTCCTGCCCGGGGACATCTCACTATCGCGATTGTACGGTGCAGGAGGGACCGACTCCCAGCGGCGCGGTCGGCTTTCCAGCAAAATCGAACCGCTGCGAGGACAGGGTTTAACGCCTGGGAGGAATGGATGGTGGTCCGCTCGCTCCGCGAGCGGACGGTGTACCGCCGACCGACATGTCGGCTCGCCGCTGGGTTGGGTCGAGCGAAGTCCGCTCGCGGAGCGAGCGGACCACCATGCACGGGGCGGCTCAGGACTGGGCGGTCTGCTGCTCGGCAAGCACGGCCAGCTCGGTAAGTTTCGCAGCTGTCACGCCGATGCGCTCGAAACACTCGGCGACGATGCTGTTGTTGGCTGTAAGCAGCGTGATGAGCATGTCCATCGGCGTGACGGTACACCGCTTGTTCATCAGCGCCCGCGTGTACGCCTCGCGCATGAGCCGCATGACATTATCGGACAGGAACTCGCGGTTGAGCATCAGCAGCGGGGCACAATCGCCTTCGTCCTGGTGGAACAATTCCTGAAACTGCCCCAGCAGCGTGGTGAGGTCGGCGCCCAGGCGATCGCCCCACAGGCGCACGCTGGCGTCGGGAACGGCCAGGAGACCCATGAACAGGTGCGGGCTGCGGACGCTGTCCCAGTGGGTCTCGCGGGCCAGGCGGACCGCCTCCCCGAGGACCCGCGTCGCGGTGTCGGAGAGGCACTCCCGCCGCGGCTGCCCTCCCGGCAGAAAGATATCAGGTTTGGCAGGGTCAGGGCTCGCCATGATCCAATCCTACGCCACGATGCCGTGCCGGGGCCCGGTACGCCACCCCCCATCCTTATCAAAGCATCATGTCCCATCATAGAGCGGATGCTGCGCAAGGGCAACCGACCCCCTCTTACTCCCCTCTTCCCTCACCCCTCGCCCCTCTCGCTTGCAGGGGAGAGGGGAGCAGTGGCAGGCGGCGCGGAGGCCGTACACAGCCAGATATCGCCGAACGCCTCGGGCTGCTCCGCCGTCACGCGGCACCCCTTGATCAATTCCAAGAGCGCCAGAAACAGCCCCAGCAGCCGGCCGCGCACCAGCGGCGGTGTGAACAGCTCGCGAAACGACAGCCGGCCACGCTCGCGTAACAGCTCGGCGATCCGCTCCATGTGCACGTGGATCGGCGTTTCGTCCATGACGATCGGCCGCGGGTGCAGCGCCGCCGTCTCGCGCATCAGCCGGCCGAATGCGCTCACCAGGTCCCACAGCTCGACGCGGCGCAGCGGCTGCTGGGCCAGGTCAGGCCGGCTCGGCGGCTCCGGCGCCACCCGCGCCAGCCGCGTCATTTGCTTGCGTGCTTGTTCTTCCAGCAGTGCGGCGGCTTCCTTGTACTTCTTGTATTCGATGAGTTGCTTGACCAGTTCCAGCCGTGGGTCTTCCTCCGCGGCCTCCTCGTCGGGATTGCGCGGCAAGAGCATCTTGCTCTTGATCTCCATCAAGGTCGCCGCCATGACAAGGAACTCGCCGGCCCCCTCAACGTCGATGACCTGGATCGCCTCCAGGTAACGCAGGAATTGCTCCAGGATCCGCGCGATCGGGATGTCGTACAGATCGACCTCATGGTGCTTGACGAGGAACAGCAAGAGGTCCAGCGGCCCGCGAAAGGTATCGAGTTCGACCTTGTAGTCCATGACCAATCCGCGCTGGTCCGCGTGGTTCCGGGTTCGGGTCGAAGCTCGCTTGCGGTTTCGCGAGCGCATGGCGCGATACCGTAAGCGAGCTTCGACCCGAACGCTTCAGGATACCGATTTTCAGAGATTGCCGAAAGGCGCAGAATGCCGCGGGGGCGGCGCTCCAATGGAACGCCGCCCCCGCGCGGTCTACGGCACGTTCGGCAGGTCAGGCGACAATCTCATCGATCGGCCGGGCGCCCTGCTCGACGATGCGGATCGGCCGGCCGGCGTTCGACATGTTCTGGCGGGTGTGGTCGATGCCCAGGGCCTTGCACACCGTGGCCAGGAAGTCGCGCGTGCCGATGGTGCGCGGGCCGTCGACGGCGCTGCCGTCGGCGGTGGTGCGGCCATAGGCCTGGCCGCCGCGGACACCGCCGCCCGCGATGACCGTGGACCAAGCGTTCGGGAAGTGGTCGCGGCCCTGGTTGTTCGTGATCCGCGGCGTGCGGCCGAACTCGCCCATCCACACGACCGTGGTCTCTTCCAGCAGGCCGCGATCGTTCAGGTCGGCGATCAGCGTCGCGAATGCCGGGTCGAGCACCTCCGACAGCCGCCGAACTTGCTCGAAGTTTTGGCCGTGCGTGTCCCAGCCGGCCGGGGCGTTCGGCACCGCGTTGAGCGTCACTTCGATGAACGGCACACTGCGCTCGACCAGCCGGCGGGCAAGCAGGCACGATTGACCGAACAGGCTCCGGCCATACGAGTCGCGCAGGGCCGCGGGTTCTTCATCGAGATTGAACGCGGAACGGGCCTCGGTGCGCATCAGGCGGACAGCCCGGCTATAGGCCGTAGCGTGACTGCGAGCCGCGATGCTCGGATGGTTGGCGCGAAATCGCTCTGCATCTCTTCGAGCAAATTGAGCCGGGAATCGAAATGGGCCGTCGCCACGTCCGGCGGCGCCAGCAGATCGGGCACCCGCAGCGCCTGGGCGACGTCCATGTTTTGGCCGGGCCCAAACGGATTGGCCGACTCGCCGACGAGCAGCGGGGCGTACTGCGGGCCGAGGAAGCCGGGGGAGAACGCTGCCGGGTTGAACGCCCGGAACGGGGCGATGCTGACGAAGTTGGGCAGCGCTGCGTCCTCGTTGCCGATCTCGCGCGCCACCAGCGAGCCGAGCGTCGGGTACTGGATCGGGCCCTGCGGCAAATAGCCAGTGTGCAAGAGGAACGTGCCGCGGCCGTGATCGCCCTCGCGCGTGTTCATGGTCCGAATGATGGCGGCATGGTGCATTTGCCGGGCGAGCCGCGGCAGATGCTCGCTGATGCGCACCTCGGGGGCGCTGGTCGCGATGGCCCGGAATGGTCCGCCGTTGGGGTGACCGGGCTTGAGATCGAAGGTGTCTATCTGGCTGGGGCCGCCGTTCATCCACAACAGGATGCAGGAGCGGCGCCGCTGCCGATCGCCGGCGGTGTCGTCGGCAAGGGCCTTCAGCCAGCCGGAGAACGAATAGCCGACGACGCCCGCCGCCGACAGCCGCAACAGGTCGCGACGCGAGAGACGAGACATGCCCTGGACCTCCGTAAGGAACTTTGGATGAAACGGCCCCGGTGGGAAGCCATCACGAACGACGAGTCCACAAATAAAACTATCCGGCCGCGATTTTCTAACACGCCGAATCCGCCGGCACTCGTCGCTTTCTCAAACGCCTAGCATACGGCAGCGCTGCGATCCGTGGAAGAGAAATCCGACGTATTTGCGCGGCCTCATCATTTACGACGATCGCGGACGAGAAAAGGTTGGGCAGCAACCCGACCGCAATCCAAACCGTGCGGGGCTAAAGGATGCCTTGACCGCGGCGAGCGGCTGGGATAGAACCCAGCGCTCCCTGGCGGAATCGGGTCACTCGCTCTGCCCGGGACGGACTACGCCGCGGCACGCATGCGGGACCGCCCGGCGGATCGAGGGAAACCGAAGAGGAGGAGAGGAGAGCTGTGAACAACAAGCGGACCATTTTGCTCGTCGCAGGAACGCTAGCCCTGGCGGTCGCGGCCTATTTCGGCTCGCACCTCTGGGCACAGTCCGGCGCCGCCCCATCCACCGCGGGCGGCACGCGGCTTGCCGTGATCAACGTCGGGGTCGTATTCACCAAGTACAAGAAGGCCACGGCCTTCAAGGAAGAACTGCAGAAGAAGGTCATGCCGTTCAAGGACAAAATGGACGGCTGGCGCAAGGAAGTGATCCAGTATCAGGACCTGATCCAGCGCGGCGACTTCAAACAGTACAAGAAGGAAGATCTGGAGAAGGCCATCGTCGATCGCAAGTGCGCCCTGGAAGACACCGACCGCGAGGTGCGCAACCTCGTCGGCAAGCAGTCCGAGGAGCAGCTGGTGCATCTCTGGAAGGAGATCACCAGCCACGTGCGGGCCTTCGGCGCCACCAACGGCTTCCACATGGTGCTGGGCTACGGCGACCCGATGGACCCCAAGGAAATGGACACGTTTGCCAACATCAATCGCAAGATGCAGGGCATGGACATCGGCGGCGTGACCCCGCTCTACCTGGCGCAGGGTCTGGACATTTCCGAGGCGGTCGTGCAGTCGCTCAACGCCGCGTACGACCAGAATCGGACCGGACCGGTCGGCGGCAGCGGCGGGCTGGCGCCCAAGGGCAACTAAGGTCTCCGGTTAGCGGCGACTCGCCGGTTCGTAGTTCCGCCTTTAGGCGGTTCCCCAACCGCCTAAAGGCGGAACTACGAACGGTTGCGAACCGCCGCCAAACCTGGGATGACTCCTCTATCAAGGATGACGCAATCGTGAAACGGGTCAACTTTCGCTATCAGAGAACGATCGCCCGGCCGGCGGACGTCCACGGCATTGGTTACTTGACGGGTCAGGACGTGTGCTTGCGGTTTCGTCCGGCCCCGGCTTCGACCGGGGTCGTTTTCGTGCGCACCGACCTTGGCCCCCACGCACGGCTGCCGGCGTGCGTCGAGCAGGTCACCGGCACCAATCGGCGGACCACGCTCGGGCAGCCGCCGCTCTGCGTCGGCCTGGTCGAGCACGTGATGGCGGCGCTCAGCGGCATGCACGTCGATAACTGCATCGTCGAGCTGGACGTGCCCGAGCCGCCGGGGCTCGACGGCTCCGCGGATGCATTCGTTCGCGCGCTGTGCCAGGCGGGCTTCGTGATGCAGTCGGAACGCCGGGCGATCTGGGCGGTGGATCGGCCGGTCATCGTGTCCGCGCGGGACGCCACGCTGGCGCTGCACCCCGCAGACGAGCCGGGCCTGCGCATCAGCTACCTGCTCAACTACGGCTTGCGCTCGCCGATCGGCCGGCAAACGCACACGATGGAAATCAACCCGGCGTCGTTCGCCCGCGGCATCGCGCCGTGCCGAACGTTCCTGCTCGAAGCGGAGGCAATCGCGCTGCGCAGCCAGGGACTGGGCAAACGCACGCAGGTGCGCGACCTCCTGGTATTTGGCCCGCGCGGACCAATCGACAATCGGCTGCGCTTCGCGGATGAGCCGGCGCGGCACAAGGTGCTGGACATCCTCGGCGACCTGGCCCTGCTCGGACACGACCTGAGCGGGCACGTGGTCGCGTACCGTTCGGGCCACCCGCTGAACGTCGAGCTGGTCGGGACGCTGAGCCGGCGCATTGCCCAGGTGATGCCCAGGCAACGGCTAGCCGCCTGAAGAGTTGCGGGTGCGGGAGGCACCGGGGTAGGACGGGCTTCCTAGCCCGTCCGAGGCGATGGACGGGCGCGGAAGCCCGTCCTACATGAATGGGGACGCAATGAAGCGTTTGCGGATGGCGGTTGTCGGCGTCGGGCATCTCGGCAAGGAGCACGCGCGCATCCTGGCCGGGTTGTCGGAGGTGGAGCTGGTCGGCATCGCCGACGTCAACCTCGATCACGCCCAGGCGATCGGCGCGGCTCGGCACGCAAGCTTTCGCCGACTACTGGCCGCTCCTGAACCTCGTGGACGCGGCGAGCATCGCAGTGCCGACGTTGCTGCACGTGGCCGTTGCGCGCGAGTTCCTGCGCCGCGGCATTCCGCTCATGGTCGAAAAGCCGCTCGCACCCGATCTCGCCGGCGCCGACGAGCTGGCCGCCCTCGGCGCCAGAGCGGCGCCCTCTTGCAGGTCGGACACATCGAGCGCTTCAATCCCGCCTTCGAGGAGCTGCACGCGCCGGGCGACCCGGCCGTTGCTCGTTCGCGCCCAGCGCGTCGGCCCGTTCACGGGTCGCTCCACCGACGTGGGCGTCGTCCTCGACCTGATGATTCACGATCTCGACCTGCTGCTGGCGCTGGTCGGCTCGTCGGTGCGGACGGTCACGGCGTCCGGGCTCAGCGTTTTCGGCGGGCATGAGGACGTCGCCAGCGCCCGGCTTGAGTTTGCCAACGGCTGCACGGCCGAGGTGATGGCCAGCCGCGCCAGCGCCGTGCCGTCGCGGGTGATGCAGGTATGGTCCGCGGAGGGTTATGCCGAGCTGGACTTCGCGCAGCGCCGGCTGACACTGGTGCAGCCGTCCGACGAGGTGCGCCGCCACGGCCTCGACCCGGCCCGGCTCGACCCGGCGTCGCGCGCTCGGCTGCGCGACGAGCTATTCGGCCGGCACCTCCAGACGCGGGTCATCGACGGCAAGGCGCAGGACCAGCTGACGGCGGAACTGCAGCACTTCGTCAGCTGCGTCCGCTCCGGCAGCACGCCGCGGGTGACAGGGGCCGACGGCCGTGACGCGGTGGCGCTGGCCCATGCGATCCTGCACGAGATCCGCAGTCACGCGTGGGACGGACCGGCGGGTCTCCGCGGGCCGCACCAGCTGCCGGCGCCGCGCGGGCCGCTCTTCCAGCGCGAGGCGGACCAGGAGGTCGCGTAAATATCGAAATCCGAATATCGAAATCCGAAACAAATCCCAAATACAAAGCACCAAAGAGTTCCGCCGTTTTCGGTCATTCGGCTTTTGAATTTGTTTCGGATTTCGGATTTCGATATTCGGATTTCCGTCTTGAGATCAGTGCCGCGACATACCCCGCCTTGAACCCGGCATCGATGTTGACGACGACCACATTGGCCGCGCATGCATTCAGCATGGTCAGGAGCGGCGCCAGGCCGCCGAACGCGGCGCCGTAGCCGACGCTCGTCGGCACCGCGATCACCGGACAATCGACCAGCCCGCCGACCACGCTCGGCAGCGCGCCGTCCATGCCGGCCACGACCACAATCGCGTCGGCGCCGACGAAGTCCTGATGGTGGCGCAGCAGCCGATGAATGCCGGCCACGCCGACGTCGGCCAGCAGGCGAACGCCGCAGCCGAGCGCCTCGACGGTCACCAGCGCCTCGCGCGCCACCGGCAGGTCGCTGGTGCCGGCAGTGATAATCACGACGTGGCCGATCGGCGGCGCGAGCGGCGTCGCCGGCAGCCAGAAGGTGCGTGCGATTCGGTCCTGGACGGCATTGGGAAAACGCTGGGCCAGCGCTGCGGCCTGCTCGTCGCTGACGCGCGTGGCGAGGCAGTCCTGGCCGGCGGCGCTGAGCTGCTGCACGACGCCCTCAACCCACGCCGGCGCCTTGGCCTGGCAGAAGATGACCTCGGGAAAGCCGCAACGGCGTTGCCGCTGCAGATCGACGTGCGCGTAGCCAAGATCGGCGACGGCCGGCGCGTGCAGCTTTTCCAGGGCGGCCTCGATGCTCAGGCCGCCCGCGAGCAGCTGCTCCAGGAGCTCACGCATGTCCGTCGGTTCCATGAATTCCTCCGCCCGCGGGATCGACTTGAGCTTTTTTCGAGAAATCCGCGCAAATTTTCAAGTAACGACCGTGCGCAACCGATACAGATTACGTGGTCGAAATTCCCGGCGCACTGGCACAATTGCGCTGGATTTTTCCGGCCGGGGTCGCTATAGGCTTTGCCCTGTCGCAAACATTAGCTCGAGATACGGCGGTTCCGTTCCGGGGGAGGACTGGACATGGGAGCGGGGACTCTCGCGTTGGCTTGTCTATGGCTGCTGGGCCAGGTCCCCGGCGACGTGGTCTACACCAACCAGCTCAATCATCGCATCGACGTGCAGTTCAAGGTCCAGCGCAGCGAAATTCGTGAGCTGCGGCTGTTTTCGTCGGCGAACCAGGGCCGCGACTGGGACCTGGTCGCCACCATCTTGCCGGACAAGGACTACTTCGTGTTCCGCGCCCCGGGCGACGGCACCTACTGGCTGAAAGTGGCGTCGGTGAACCACAAGGGCGAGCAATTCCCCGAGAACCTGCGCCGGGCCGCCCAATCAAAAAATGGTGATCGACACCAAGCAGCCGGTCATCCGGTCGCTGCAAGCGCGGCGGCAAGGTACTGAGGTATTCGTAAGCTGGGAGCTTCAGGAGGACAACCCCGACGGCGGTTCGTTCCGCCTGGAATACCAGGCCAAGGACGGCGGCCTGTGGACCGCCATCCCCGCCAATGCCGGACCGAGCGGCGAAACGCGGTTCCAGCCGAGCAGCGGCCAACCGCTGCAAATCCGTCTCACGATGCGCGACCTGGCCGGCAACCAGTCGTTCAAGCTGACCGAGGTGCCGGGCGACATCGCGACCGCCTCGTTCAATCCCAATCCAGGCGCCGGCGGCGCGACCCAGGCCGGCGGCCCGACGAGCCCGATGCCGTCCAACCCGCTCGACCTCGGCCCACCGATCCAGCCGCCGAACGCGGGGCTCGGCGGGCCGCCGCCGCCCATCGTGCCGGCTCACATCGACCCCGTGATGCCGCCGCCGATCACGCCGCCGAGTTCCGTCCGGCCGATGCTGAATCCGCAACCGGTGGCTCCAGACAGCCCGCGCAACCCGACGATACCCGCGGCGATTGGGCCCGGGAGCATCGGACAGCCGGCGTTGCAGGAGAATGAACCCAAGGTCATCGCCAGCTCGCGGTGGACGCCGACGCCGCCGGCCCCGGTCATCGGGACGATGCCGCCGCCGGCGCCGTCGCCGGAAATCAAGCCGCCGCCTGCCCAGACTCGGCCGTTGCCGCCTCTGCAGTACATTAATCAGCCGGAGTTCATGGTGGAGTACGAGGTGTCGAAGATCGGCCCGTCGGGCATCGGCAGCGTCGAGCTCTATCGCACGCGCGACGACGGCCACACCTGGGAGAAATACGCCTACGACGCCGCGGTCGGCGCCGGCACCGTGAAGGGGACGCGGTTGCAGCGGCTGGTGCAGTTCTACGAGGGCGAACCGGACGGCATCTATGGGTTCACGCTGCTGGTCAAGAATCGGGCCAACATCGGCCGCCGTCCGCCGCAGCCCGACGAGGCGCCGGAGCTGCGGATCGAGCTGGACCAGACGCCGCCGATGGCCGAGCTGTACGCGCCGACGCCGAACCCGCAGCACGGCAACCTGGTGCTGCACTGGAAGGCAGCGGACAAGAACCTGACGAAAGCGCCGATCATGCTGGAGTGGGCGGAGAAGCGCGCCGGGCCGTGGCAGCCCATCGGCCTCGACCTGCCGAATACGGGCCATTATGTCTGGAAGCTGCCCGAGCAGATGCCGGTGGAGGTTTACTTGCGGCTGCGGGTGCGCGACCTGGCCAACAACGAAACGGTCGCGATCACGCCCAACCCGTTGCCGGTGGACCTCAACGAGCCGGAAGGCCACCTCATGAAGATTTCGCTGCCCAATCGGCTGCCATGAGCCGCCCGGCACAACCGGATTTTTTGACATCGCCTGAATTTGTGGGCTAGAATTGTGTCAACAGGAGGCTCACTACATCCCCGCTCTCTCGTTTGGGCGACAGGCTGCCATGATCGACACGGATTCGCACAGCTCGGGGTCGGAGCGGGTCACCGAGACCTGGGTCACACCCATCGAGCGGCCGGTCTCGATGACCAGCCGCAGCGCTTGCCTGGTGCACATCTATCCCACCGGGCCCGGCATGGGCACGCGTTACGCTTTGGGAGATTTGCCGATCATCCTGGGCCGGGCGAGCGACTGCGAGATCCGCATCAATGACCACTCCGTCTCGCGCCGGCACGCGCACATCCAGCCCGGCGCGGACGGCTATTACGCGGTGGACCTGCAAAGCACCAACGGCACTTACGTCAACGACGTGCCCGCCTCCATGTACAAGCTCAAGGACGGCGACTATCTCCGCGTCGGTAACTGCATCTACCGTTTCCTCATCGGCGGCAACGTCGAGGCGGAGTATCACGAAGAGATCTATCGCCTGACGATCATGGACGCGCTGACCGAGACGTACAACAAGCGCTACTTCCTCGAGTTTCTCGATCGCGAGCTGGCGCGCTCGTCGCGCTATAAACGCCCGGTGGCGCTGGTGATGATCGACATCGACCGCTTCAAGGTGATCAACGACGACCTCGGCCATCTCGGCGGCGACTTCACGCTGCGCGAGCTGGCGGCCCGGATCAAGGCCAGCATTCGCAAGGAAGAGCTGTTCGCACGCTATGGCGGCGAAGAATTTGCCGTGGTGTTGCCGGAAACGACTGACGAAGGCGCGGTAACACTGGGCGAGCGTCTGATTGCGGTGGTCGGGCGGACGCCGTTCCAGTTCGAGGACAAGTACTACACCGTAACCGTCAGCGCAGGCATAGCGACGACGGCCGGCGAGCAGCACATAGCGCCAATGGACCTGATTCGCCGCGCCGACGAGAAGCTGTACCAGGCGAAGCACGCCGGGCGCAATCGCGTCTGCAGCTGAGCGGCGGTTCGTAGTTCCGCCTTTAGGCGCCACGGGAACCGCCTGAAGGCGGAACTACGAACCATTCGCCGTTCGTAGTGACCCGCTTTAGCGGGTCCAGGACCGCCTAAAGGCGGTCACTACGAACCATTCGCCGTTCGCAGTGACCCGCTTTAGCGGGTCCAGGACCGCCTAAAGGCGGTCACTACGAGCCGTTCGTTGCGTGCAACAGCGCCTCGATTGCGTGCTCGAGTTCAGGCCCGGGCTCAATGCGTTGATGGCGGATCATGCCCTGAGCGTCGATGACGAACAGGCTTGGATAGCCGGTGATGTGCCAGCGGGCCGGGATCGCGCCGTCGGGACCGCCCGCCCACCAGGAGCGCCAGTTGAGCCTCCGCTGCAGGGCGACCTGGCGGACCGCGTCGCGGTCCACGTCGGTGTTCACGCCGAGCAGTACAAACGGCCGGCCCTGGTATTTCTCGACGAGCGACCGCTCGTAGCCATACAAGCCCCGGCACGGCCCTCACCAGTTGCCCCAGAAGTCGAGCAGCACCACCTTGCCGCGATAATCGCTGAGGCGAAACGGCACGCCGTCAAGATCTTCGCCTGCGATCTCCGGCGCCTGCGTGACGCGCTGCGACTCGGAGCTGCGCGGCGCTCGAGCGTGGCACAACTCTGCAACGTGAAGGCCAACGCGAACGTGACGTTGGCAAAGCAGGCGAACGAGCGCATGATTCGACGTCCCCCAACCCGGCAGCGGGAGCGGCCGGGGACGGGACGATAGCGTCGTGGGGCGCGTTGTACAACGTCAAATGTCTGCGAGCTGTTTGGCGATGCGGCGCTGCGGCGCTGATCGGCAGGCCGGCGAGGTCGGCGGGCGCGATCCAGCGCCTCGGGATACGGGCCGGGAGCGTATTCGCCGGCGCACGAACGAGCGCGCACGCACGTCAACGTGATTTGGAAGCGCGTCACCGCGTGCTTGATCGTCGCGACTTCGCCGTTGACCGCCCCGCGCAGGCCGAGGTCCGTGAGCAACCGCTGTGCCGCGGCGGCCGGCGCCTCGAGCGGCTCTTGCTCGTGATGCGGAAATTCCCACAGGCCGGCCCAGCGTCCGCCGTCAGGCCGGCGCACCAGCAGGAAGCGAGCGTCGCGCTCCAGTGCCACCGCCACCTCGTCGACGTGCACCGTCACCGCCCGCCGGCTGCGCACGGGAATCGTCTCTTCCTGACCAGCGCCGCGCCTGGCACTGCCGGGACAGCGGACAGCGCGAACACTGCGGCCGAGCCGGCGTGCAGACGAGCGCGCCCAGTTCCATGAGCGCCTGGTTGAATGCGCCCACGCGCTTGACCGGCAGCAGTGCCTCGGCCGCGGTCCAGAGCCGCGCTTGGACGGCGGCCTCCTGCGGATCGTCGCGGACGCCGAACAGGCGGCACAGCACGCGCCGGCTGTTCGCCTCGAGGATCGGCAGCCGGCGATCGAACGCCTGCGACAGCACCGCGTTGGCGGTGTAACGGCCGAAGCCGGGAAGCCGGCGCAGCACATCCGCGTCATCTGGGAATCGCTCGGCGTGTTCGGCGTGCAGCAGCTGCGCCGCCTGATGGAGGTTCCGTGCCCGACGGTAGTAGCCGAGTCCTTCCCAGAGGCGCAGCACGTGCTGCTCATCGGCCGCGGCAAGGGCGCTGAGCGAGGGGAAGGCGTTCAGGAAGCGTTCGAAGTAGGGAATAACGGTCGCGACCTGGGTTTGCTGGAGCATGACCTCGCTAATCCAGATGGCGTAGGGATCGCGGGTGCGGCGCCAGGGCAGGTTGCGGGCATGCCGATCGAACCAGCGCAGCAGACTGGCGGCGGACCCAGACGGGCGACGGGACATCGTGCATCGAAAGTGAAGTGTAGTAGATGGAGGAACGAAGCTCGCTTGCGGTTTCGCGACACCGCAAGCGATTCGCGAAACCGCAAGCGAGTTACTTCCGCACGCCCTTGCGCATCTTGTCGATCAGCGCCGCGGCGGCGGACGACGCCGAGTCGTGCTTGGGCTTTTCGTCCTTCTTTTTGTCCTCGGCCTTGGCCGGTTTCGTGCCGTCGGCTTCCGGCAGCGCGAACGCGGGGATGTCCATGACGGTGCTGCCGCCGGGGACGTCATCCTCGCCCTGCAAGGACTGCGGTACAATCGCCCCGCCTTCGAGCGAGAGCAGCATCGCCGCCGCCTCGTCTTCCTCGGAGCTCTTGGTAACCGGCCGGGGCGGCGGCGTCGGCTTGCTCGGCGCCACCGTTCCCTCGATCACCACCTTGAACGTCAACGGCCCGACCTTGACCACGTCATCGTGTTTGAGTGCCACCTCGCCCTCGACCTTGACGTTGTTAAGAAAGGTGCCGTTGGTGCTTTCGAAATCACGCAAGAAGACCTGCGCGCCCTTGATGATCACCGCACAATGGCGCTTGCTGATCATCGCGCTGGCGGGCCGCAGGTTGCACTGCGGATCGCGGCCGATGACGAACTGCGCAATCTTAATGGGGATGGTCTGACCGGACGCTTTACCGGCGTTGACGACCATCAGGCTCAGCTTCATAAAACGACCTCGATCGCAGGAAAGACTAGTCCGCTGGGATTGCCGCGAGAGGACGGCGATAGCAGTCCGACCCGGCGACGGGAGGCAACCGTCCGGGCTGATCGGCAGCAATTCGCTTCCCCGAGTCCATTGTTCCAATCATTGTAAGGGAGCCAAGGGGCCGCGTGCAAACAAAAAGCGGCGCGGAAAATCGCATTGCGCTGCTTCGGAAAGCGATCTCGCCTTGCCCGGCACGGCTGCGCGGGGCAAGGCGAGAGATGGTGCACTGGTCGCGCACGCCGTTTGAATCAGAACCACGCCTTCTTTTCGACGACGTAGGTCTGGTAGAATTCCTCATCCGTCTTCGTCAGGTACATGATCCCTTCGATGATGCCGATAACCCAGGGCACGATCGACAGTGTTGTGCATGTCAGCACCGTGATCAACAACATAATCACCCCGGGAACCGTTTGCCCTAGCATGAACTTGTGGATTCCCAGCCATCCAAGTAGGATGGCGACAACCCCGCAGGCAACTCGGCTCGGCCCCGCGTTTTTTTCAGCCATTGGCTCCCTTTCAACAGATGAACGTTCAAAGTGGGGAAGGCAGTCTTGGGAGGGAAATTAAGCTTTCGGCGCCCGAATAGCAAGTGAAAAAACGCACTTTTTGGAATTCCGCGGATCCGGACAGGCCCCGCCAAACCGGGCGCTATGGCACGATCCCAGGACCGCCGACCGGTCGCGGCGGGTTGGCCGACTGCTGCGCCGCCGCCTCTTCCAGGCTCGCCGTCTCGCGCGGCAGGGGAAACGGCGGCGACGGCGGTATGTACGTCGGGGCGTGCGACAGGTAGTTGCCCGACGGCAGCGTCAAGCCCGCCTCCGGCCACCAGGTCTGGCAGCCGCTCATGCAGCTGAGCCCCAGCCCCGCCCACAACACCCACGCGCTTCGGCGTTTCGTCCGCATGACGGTCGTCCTCCCCCAGGCCGTACCTCCGGCAAAGATGGATTCTTCTTCCTTATCGAACCGCGGGGCGAAAAAATTCAATGTATTTCGCTCAAGCTCGCCATTGACCGTGCAGCGCCTTACGATGACTGCCTGAGCGCTGCTTCGCGAACAACGGCCATCGGCGAACTCCCGCGTCCCATCCTGGCGGCAGCCGTGGCCGAATCGCATCCACGGAGGGCCGTCCATGTCATCCGCTCGCTGCTCGCGCCGATTGCTCGTCATGCTGAGCCTGCTCGTGTTTCTCGGCCCGATCGCGCCAACTCCGGCCGACGACGCGGTGCCGCCTGCGGGTGCGTTGACCAGCCGGCCGCGACCCGAGCCGCCCGCAGTGACGCCGCTGGTGCCGGGTGCCGCCGTGCAAACGAAGGCCGGCGAACGTCGGCGGCTCGCGCTGCCCGATGGCTCGACGCTCTATCTCAACGAGAATACGATTGCCGAGCTGCAGGGCCCGCGCCTGCTCGCCGTCACCGCCGGCGAGGTCTATCTCGAGCTCGCGTCCGGCATGGATAAGCAGAAACCGTTCGTCGTGCAGGCCGGCGGCGCCACCTTGTCCGGCGGCAGCGCCAGTTTCGCCGTCCGCATCGACAAGCAAGGGCCCGCTATCGGCGTCACTCGCGGCCAGGTCCGGGTGCAGGGCCGCGACGAGCCGCTCCACGCCGGCCACCAGCTCGAAAACGGCGCCGCGGGGACCACGCCGCGCGCCACGCACCGGCTCGCGTGGCTGCGTGACCTGATGTGCGCCGCCGAGGCGCCGCTCTTGCCCGCTAACGATCACGCGGGCGGCGCGCTCGTCGCCATCGATCCGCAGGGCCAGGAAGCGAAGCTCACGCTGCGCCGCTTTCACGTCGACGTCCACATCGAGGACGGCTTCGCGCGCACCACCATCGATCAGACCTACTTCAATCACCACGCGGGCCAGCTCGAAGGCACCTTCTTTTTCCCGCTGCCGCCCGACGCGTCGCTGTCGCGCCTGGCGATGTACGTCAACGGCCAGCTCATGGAAGGCGGCATGGCCGAACGCCAGCACGCCCGCAACGTCTATGAGACGATCCGCTTCGCCCGCCGTGATCCGGCCTTGCTCGAATGGGTCGACGGCAGCACCTTCAAGATGCGCGTCTTCCCGCTGGAGCCGCGCCAGGAAAAGCGCATCATCCTCAGCTACAGCCAGCGCCTGCCCGCGCTTTACGGCAAGGCGACCTATCGCTTCCCGGCCGGGCACAGCTTGCAGAAAGTGCGCGACTGGTCGCTGCACGCGCGGATCAAGGACGGGGCCGGCTGGGTCTGGGACTGCCCCTCGCACACGCTGCAAGCGCGCGAAGAGAAAAAGGACCTGCTGCTGTTCGGCTCGGCGAAAGATGCGGCGACCAACCGCGACATCGTGCTCAACGTCGCCGACCCGCGGCACTCCGACCCGGCCGACGTGGTCGTGCAGTTCGCCACCGCCGAGCACGAGGGGGCCCGCTACCTGATGGCCCGCTATCGCCCGTCGCTCGGCGGCAAGCTCACCGGCCGGCGGCGCGACTGGACGTTCCTCGTCGAGACCAGCGGCGACCGCGACCCGCTCCTGGCCCGCGTGCAAATCGAGGTGCTGCGCCATCTGCTGGGCCATGCCGAGCCGGACGACACGTTCACGCTGCTCGCCGCCGGCACGGGCGTCAAGGCATTCAGCAAGGAGCCGCTGCCGATGACGGCGGCCAACGTGAGTGCTGCCCTCGCGTTCCTCGAATCGGCCCACCTGATCGGCGCGCTCGACCTGGGCCAGGCGCTGACCGAAGCGGCCGAGCATCTGCAACGCGCCGCGGCCCCGCACCTGGTCCATCTCGGCAGCGGCATCGCGGCCATGGGCGAGCGGCGCGACGACGTGCTCGCCAAACGGCTGCCGCAGGGAACGACGTACATTGGCGTCGGCGTGGGCCGGCGCTGGAACCGCGCGCTCATGAAGGCGGCCGCCGAGCGCACCGGCGGGCACTTCACGCAGATCAATCCCGACGAGCCGATCGCGTGGCGCGCCTTCGAGCTGCTGGCGACGATCAACACGCCGCGGCTGATGGACATCGAAATCCGCGACCAGGCCGGCAAGGCGTCATTCCTCGCGTTCAACCAGGCGATCGCCCAGGGCGAGGAAATCGCCGCCATCACCCGCGTTGGAGTCCCGGCTTTAGCCGGAGAAGCCCCGGCTAAAGCCGGAACTCCAACAATGCCGACGGCGGTGGTCGTCAAGGGCACGCTGGACGGCAAGGCGTTCGAGCGCGTGCTGCCGGTGAAGCTGGCGACGCTGAACGCGGGGTATCTGCCGCGGACGTGGGCGAAGCTGGAGATCGAGCGCCTGCTGGCCGCGGACCCGGTCAAACACAAGGACGCGATCACCGCGCTCAGCAAGTCGATGTACGTGATCACGCCGTACACATCGCTGTTGGTGCTGGAGAACGAGGACCAGTACGCGCAGTACCACGTCGACCGCGGCCGCAAGGATCACTGGGCGCTGTACCCGCTGGCGGAGAGGATTCCGGTAATCGTCGAACCCGACCCCGACGACCCCGCGACGCAAGCCAGGGGCAAGCTGCCGGCGAAGGCGGTCCTGAAGACGATTGCTGTACGGGAAATACCAGGGGAAAAAGACAGCGCAGGCAAGCAAATCGGCAACTCCATTAGCTTCACGGCAGGCTCGACCGAGAATATGTTCCTCGGAGCGCGAATTGAGATGGGCGCGAATCCGGCTATCGGAAGAGTCGTCATCGGTGGGAGGACGGCCGTGCCACCCCGCTCATCGAGTACCGACTATCAGCCGGCTGGTTTTGGCATTACTTTCGGTCCAGCGCCGTCGACCGGCCCGGTCGGAATGGAGAACCACTTTTTGAGCTCGTCCTTTACGCCAATGCCGGCGGCAACGCGACCAACCAACGGCCTGCCGAGCCTGGGCGGCACCGCTAATGCGCGAGGCAAGCTTGCGCTCGCTAACAACACCGACTATGTGCGCGTCCTCGCGTTAAATCCGGCTATAAGCGGCCACGCCGCGCCGACGCACGTTACCGGTGCTGAAGCGCCGTCATTATTCCACAGTGCAACTGGGTCGCCTACCAATTTTTTCTTGGGAACATTACCGGAACTTAACCAGTCCGAGAATCTGCGCCAATTACGGGTGGGGAATCGATCCTGGAGGTTCAATGAATCCTCGCAGCCAGACTCCGGAGCGCGGTTCGCCGATCCCTCGAAGCCCGACAGGCCCCCGATGCCGCCGGAACTGGACGATTTACTGTACAAGCGGCCGATGTACCAACCGCAAGCCGAGGTATTCAATGATCTGCTCGCGTACGCCCCGGGACTCAACGCGATGAGGGCCGACGTGCTAGGGGTGCTCGACGCGGAGGCGCTACCCGGCGTGTGGAACAAGCCCGGAAAGATCGATCCCGCCGCGCGTAAGTTGCTCGAAAAGGCACGGCTCCCCGGCTGGCAAGCGCTCACGCTCCCCGCGGAGGCCGGCCAGCCCGCGTTTACGGTGCATTTCGACAGCACCGGCCGCTTCGTTTATGAAACCGTGCTGCCTTTCGGCCTGCGCGAGCACGTCGTCTGCGATGGCCAGACGCTGACGCATCTCTATCCGCAGCTTGCCCTCGCCGCGCGGCGCGACGCGAGCCGCTTCCATCGCGCCGATCTCGCGGCGATGGTGCCGTGGTTCCTGCCGCCCACAGATGAGCTGGCCCGCGGCGCCGACCTGCAACTCGTCGGCGAGCGCACCGTCGCGATCGTGCCGCATGGCGTGGCCGGCAAGAAGGACGCGAGCTACCAGGTGGCGCAGCTCCTGTTCGCCGCGGATGGCCGGCTCGCTGAGCGACGAGTCGTGCGCATGCCGGGCGGCGATATCGTGTCGCGGCTGATACTGAGCGGCGACGGCACCATGCGTCTGCTCGACGGCAAGGGTCAGGAACTCGCCGTGCAGCAAGGCAAGCTCGTCGAGAGCAAGGCCCCGACGCTCACCGCGGACACGAAGGATTTGCTCGTATTGCCGCTGCCGTATCGCACCTCGGAGCACGTTCGCAAGTCGCTCAAGCTCGAGAAGAAAAACGACAACGAGCTGACCCTCAAGGAAGCGCTGCCGGTGTTCCTGGCGTATGTCGCTGAGGGCAACGGCAACGCGGCGCAGCGGCTGTTCAGCCAGGTCTTCCAGGTGCGCGAGCAGCGGCAGCTCGGCTTCTATGTCCTGCTTGCATCGTGCGGCTTCAACCTCGACTCGGATCACCTCAACGTCCTGGGCGAGCATCTCGATGCGCCGCTGGCCCAGTATCTCGCGCTGCACACCAGCCCGGTGCTGCGCAAGCACGCCAGCCAGTGGGCGGTCGCCAGCGTTTCGTGGCGCGACGACTTCCTGCAGCATCTCGCGGTCACCCACGCGATCCTGCAGCGCTGGCAGGAGCCGAATGTCCTCAAGGGCGACTCCGCCCGTGTCGAGGCGGAGAAACGCCGCGCGATCGACTATGTACGTAAGAATCACGATTCGCTGTTCGGCTGGGCGATGCTGTGCCTGATCCAGGACCGGGCCGAGAACGATGCCGCGCTGCACGGCCGGCTTGCCGAGCTGTGGCCGTTGTTCGAGGCGAACGCGGCGCTGCGGTTCGCGGCGCGCTATGAGCAGGCGCAGCCTGGCGAAGGCCGGCAAGAAGGACGAAGCGAGCCAGGCCTTCCGCAGGCTGTACGAGGCGGCCCTCAAGGACGGGGCGCTGCCGGCGGTCGACGCCGACCTGCGCAACGCGCTCCTGGCCGGCGACGGCTGGGGCACGCTGATGCGGCAGTCCGCCCGCCAATTGGTGGAGCAGAAACGCCGCGTCGCGGTGCTGGCGCTGGCCCGGCAATGCTGGGACCTCGACGATCGGCCGCTCGCCGGCGAATTGCTGTCGACCGCGCTCGACGGCATCGCCGACCCGGCGGAGCGCACGGCCCTGGCATTGGCGGCGTTCGATTTCCTGCGTGAAACCGGCCAGCTACCCGAGGCCGACCGGCTGCTCCAGGGGCTGCTCGCGGACGCCAAACTGGCCCGCGAAACATTGCTCTGGCGGCTCGGCCATGCGCTCGCGCAGCAGCGCGACCTGCCGGCGCGGGCCATCGAGTGTCTCGAAAAGGCGCTGGCGATCGAGGCGGAGCAGCCGCCGGAGGTAGTCGACCTGCAAGCGACGCGTACCGATTACGGGGCGCTGCTGGACCATTACCTGAGCCTGGCCGACGCGATGGTCGCGCTGAAGCTGGCGCCGCCCGCGGACTTCCTGTCGCGGGTCATCGGTGCGGCGGATCGTTCGCGCGCGGTGGACAACGACCCGACCGCGGCGTGCCAGGGGGCGGCCAAGGTGCTCAGGCGGCTCGGCGAGCGCGAGCTGGCGTGGGATTACCTGACCACGCCGGTCGGCCTGCAGCCCAACGAATCGGGTCCCTGGTCGAGCCTGGCCGCGACGCTCGCGAAGCAGGGCGAGCTGGACCTGGCCGACCGCGCCTACCGCGCCGCCGCCGACGCGGAACCGACCGATCCGCAGCTCCTGTGGGACCGGGCACAGAACCTCAAGCAGCTCGGCAAGCATCAGGAGGCCCAGCAGCTCGTGCGCCGCATCGCCGAAGGCAGCTGGCAGCCACGCTTCCAGGGCCTGCAGGGGCAGGCGAAGCATGTGCTTGAGTCCCGCTAGGGACGGCAGATAGTAGCCCAGCACGTCAGTGCTGGGTTAGCGGTCGCAAAGAAGGATTAGATTGAGTCCCGTAGGGACGGCGGAGCAAGCGCGTGGCGTGCGTTTCTGCCGTCCCTACCGGGACTCCAACCTGTTTCATTCCTCGCGACCCCAGGACTTACGTCCTGGGCTACTGTCTGCCGTCCCTACCGGGACTCCGGATGGACATTTCTGCGAAGGATTTACACGTCGGCGCGAATAATCAACCGAAGGCGATTGGCCAACATCCTTGCCGAGGGCCGGGCATGCCGGCGGCGGACGAGCGAGCGCTCCATCATCAAGTGCTGGCCGGGAACGAGGACGCCTGGCGGACCTTGTACAACGCCTCGTACGCTGCGCTGGACGCGTATGTCCTGTGGCGCTGCGCCGGGCTGCGCAACGTCGCCGACGACGTCGTGCAAGAGACGTGGCTGACCGCGGTGCGCCGCATTCGCGACTTTGACCCAAAGCGTGGCCGGTTCGTCGCATGGCTGCGCGGAATCGCGGCAAACGTGCTGCGCGGCCACTTCCGGCGCAAGACGGCGCTGCCGCTCCTTGGCGACGATTACCCCGCCCCGGTCGACGTTGGGCGCGAGCGCCGCGAAGAAGCGGAGCGCATCGCGGCGGCGCTGGCCCAGCTTCCGGATCGCCACGAAGCGGTCCTGCGCGAAATATCTCGATGGGCTCAGCGTGGCGGCGATCGCCGCCGATTGGCTCGAAGACGGCCAAGGCCGTCGAATCGCTGCTGACGCGGGCCCGCGCGGCGTTTCGCACTGCGTACCTACAGCAAGAAGGCCCCCTCCTGCACGAGGCCGAACCATGAGCGATGCACCCCTCCCTGGACCGCTGGACGAGTTTCTCGAGCATCCACCGCGGCGCCCGGAGCCGGCCGAGCTGCGCGGGGATATCCTCCGACGCACGACGGCGCTGGTGGGCCGCCGTCGCCGGGCACGGCGGCTGCGTGCGGCGGCCGCCGTCGCTGCGGCGATCGTTGTGGTCGCGGTGACCGCGTGGTTTGCCAGCCGCCCAGGCCACGAGCAGGAACCGCAGCTCCCGGACCCAGGCTTAACGGCAAACAGTAATGACGGGCCGAACTTTATCCCCGAACCTGCAAATCCCGAGTCGCAGCGCGAGGCGAAGCCAGTCGCGCCGCCCAACACGGAGAAGGTGCCGCCATCGGCGATCGCCCTGGAGTGGCAGGCGTTCGACGCGCCACGGCCGCAACGAGCGGCACTGTATCAGCAGGCCGGCGACCGCTATTACGAGGAGGAACGCGACCTCGCCTCGGCCGTGCGCTGCTATGGGCAGGCGGTGCAGGCGGCGCCGACCGTGGAAATCGACGCGAAGGACAACTGGCTGGTCATGGCCATGAAACTGGACGAAATCGAACGACGAAAGGAGAAATAGCATGCGCGTGCACGTTACGACAGCCACGGCGGGTTTGCTGTTGCTGGTCGCAGGCCCTGGGCAGGCCCAGACGCCACAGATTCAGAAGCAAATCGAGAAGAAACTGGATCACCTGCGGACCGAGCAGGCGAAAAAGGACCAGGCGGCGCTCGAAGATTTGCTGGGGCAGGCGCTCAAGAGCAACCCCGACATTCGCGTTGCCGAGTCCAAGTTGCGCGAGGCGGAGGCGGAGTTGTATCGCGCTCGCCTCAAGGTGCTCAATCGCCTCGTATCGATGCAACAGGAGCTCAAGAGTCTGCGGGCCGGCGTGGACCAGGCGACGGCAGAATATGAGCGGATGACCGCGTTGGTCAAACAAGGCGCGGTCGACCAGGCGACCGCCCGCTCGACCGCGACGCTATTGCAGAAAGCCAAAGCCGAGCTGGCGCGCGGAGTCCGAGATGGACCTCCTGCTCGGCAAGCACAGCGAGTCGGCAGCGAAGTGGTTGGGGCTGGCGTTTCAGCCCGACCGCCAGGCGCTGTGGTCGCTCCACCGCGACGGATCGGTGCGCATCTGGGATACCGCCGGCAAGGCGGTCAAGCCGGCCGAAGCCCTCGTGGTCCCGTCGCCGATGCAAGGCTCGGTGGGCGAAAAGATTCGCAAGGCGCTGGACATGCCGTTCAATGCCGGGGCCGTGTTCAAGGCCGGGGCCGGCAAACAAAAGGTGTCCGGCCAAAAGGTCGTTGCGCTGTTGCGGGAACTCTGCGTGGGGATCAACATCGTCTACGAGGATAACCGAAACCAGGAACGGGTCTATCCGTTCACCGAGCCGATTCCGCTGGGGGCGTTTTTCCAGTGGGCCGAGGACGAGTTCGGCTGGCACTTTATCATTCGCGAATATGGCATCGTGGTAACCACCGGCGACCAGTTGCCCCCCGGCGCGGTGCTGCTCGTGGGGGACTTCTGGCGCAAGGGTGCGGCGGCAACAAAATAATCGGCGCGGACCGTACAATAGCCGTGCCGCCGCGCTGGCTAATCGTGGGCCGGAGGTTCGTAGTTCCGCCTTTAGGCGGCACCGGCACCCCCTAAAGGCGGAACTACCAACCTCCCCCCACGATCCCGAGCCGCGGCACGGGATCGCGTATGGCCAAGAAGAAAAAACGCATCGAGCTGCGCAAGAATCGAAGCAAGCCGCCGCGTGATCGGGGCTGGACGCGCGGCTTCGCCGAGCACGGCTACGCCGAGGACGCCACCCTCAACCAGGAACGCGTTCGCGCCAAGGGCGACCTGTCGCGCAAACGCACCATCATCGCCGATCAGGACGGCGCTGCGGCAAGGCCGACCGTGGATGCCTCGTGTGTGCCGGGCCGGGTGCTGCGCATACACGGCCTCGACAGCGTCGTCGCCACCGACGACGGCCGAACCCTGCGCTGCAAGGTTCGCCGGCTCCTCAAGACGATGGCGACCGACGAGCGCAGCGTCGTCACCACCGGCGATCGCGTCTGGGTGCGGTCGACGCTCAACGACGACGGCTTCATCGAGGGCGTCGAGCCGCGGCACGGCATCCTGACCCGCGCCTCGCGGAACCGGGAGCACGTCCTGGTCGCCAACGTCGACCAGGTGGTGATCGTCGTCGCGCTGAAGGCGCCGGAGCTGAAGCCGCACCTGATCGATCGCTATCTGGCCAGTGCCGAGCAAGGCCAGATCAAGCCGATCGTGTGCCTGAACAAGGCCGACCTGATCGACCCGGTGGAATATCAGCCGCTCATCGGTTACTACAGCCAGCTAGGCATCCCGGCACTCCTGACCAGCGCCGCGACCGGAATCGGTCTGGGCCGGCTGCGGCGGCTCTTGACGGGCCGGCAAAGCGTCTTCTCCGGCCAGAGCGGCGTCGGCAAATCATCCCTGCTCAATGCGATCCAGCCCGGCCTGGGCCTGTTGGTCCGGACGGTCAGCGACGTGAACCAGAAGGGCCGCCACACCACGACCACGACCCAGCTTTTGGAGCTGCACTTCGGCGGCTGGGTGGTCGACACGCCCGGCATCCGCCAGTTCGAGCTATGGGACATTCGGCCCGAAGAGGTCGAGGGCTTCTTCGTTGAGTTCCGCCCCTACGTCCCCCTGTGCGGCTTTCCTGACTGCACGCACACGCACGAGGATCGCTGCGCCGTCAAGGCCGCGGTGGCGCGCCGGCAGATCAGTGAACGCCGGTACTTCAGCTATCTGGGAATGTTCGAGGGACGGATGGCAGACATGCGCGAGGAGTGAAGCTCAATGGGGCAGTTGCACGGACCGATCGCGGAGCCTTGTCGAAACGGTCGGGCCGGGTGGCTCGTCTAACTGCTGGGGAATACCTGCGCAACGAAGCCTGCCGATGAAGTCCACAATTTTTTCGCTCGCCATCGTCCTGGTCAGCACAAGCAATCCGAAACCGCTGGCCGATCCGGCGGACGCCATCGACGCGCTCAAGACGCTGGGCGTTCAGCTGGAGCGCGACAAGAGCGGGTTCGTCGTCCAGGCACTGCTGCCCGCGCAATCTGGTCGGCTTCAAGAAACCGTCGCGCACCTCCGACGGCTGCCAAAACTGGCCTGGCTCACGTGTAACGGGGACAGCCTCTCAACTGACGATTTCCTGCAGTTCGCCAGCCTGCGGCACCTGGAAGAATTCGAGCTGAACGCGAACGAGAAATGTCAGCCCTTGCCGTGGAAGGTCCTCCGCACCGTCCGGTGCGTGCGCCTGTCAGGCGACGGGGTCGGTGACGCGCTGCTGGAGGCGGTCAGCACAATGCCGGCGGTCACGAGCGCGCACCTGAACCGGGTGGCGGTCACCCCTGACGGTCTGGCCCACCTCCAACGGCTTCGCAATCTCGACTCGGTGCTGATTCAGTCGTCGAAGGTAACTGCCGCGGGGGTGAAACGCCTGGCCGAGGTCGAGACGCTCGAGTCGCTCACCCTCTGCGGCAACGCCATCGGGGCTGGCGGGTTCGCGCATCTCGGCAAACTGACTCGGCTCAGGTACCTCAACCTCGAATCCACCCGCTGCACCGACAACGACGTGGCCCTGTTCATCCCACTGGCGAACCTGACGGACCTTGACCTCGGGTATAATCCTGCTGTAACCGACGCCGGGCTGCGACACCTGGCTGGGCTGAGGAAGCTGGTCGGTCTCCGCCTCTACGGAACCAAGGTCACGGACGACGGCGTGGCGGAGCTAAAGAAGGCGTTGCCGCGACTCGTCGTCGGCAAATAACGTCTGCGCGCTCCGCGAAGTGCAAAAAGCTCACTCCGGTTCTTTGGACTCGGGCGATCTGCGCCGTAGAATCAATACAGTCGCCGCGTCTCATCATATCGAGCCGGCAACGCGGAGTGAAATGGTGGGCATCGCATCAGCAAGCCTCCGATTGGCGCTCGCAGCCTGGCTGCTGCTGACGAATCTCTCGCTCGGCCTGTATCACTGCCACGAGGCGGACGATCAGCCGGCCCCGAGCAAGGCGCACCGCGCCGCGCCCGAGGCCTGGCATTACCATGTGCTCGTGCTCGGCGTGGAACTCGACTTCTTATCGTTGAATTCGGAAGACTGTCCCTTCAGGCCGGCCGGCTCGACCGATCCGGAAACCCACGTTCTGCTTGCCACCCTGCTCGATCCGGGCACGAACCATGAGCCGGGGCCGTCGCCGGCACTCACGCTCGCAGCCGTGCCGCTATGCCTGCCCAGCGATTGCCTCGCGCACGATGTGCAAGCCCAGGCGACCGCGATCCTGAGTGACGGCCGCACGGGATTGCCGCCACCACCGTCTGTCCTTGGCGTCCGTTCGGGCGTCCAGCAAATCTAGTGCGCGCGTTGGTCATGGTTCCGCCTTTAGGCGGTCTTCGCGAAGACCGCCTAAAGGCGGAACTACGAACCACATGCCCGCGCGCCCGTTGCGCCCCAGCTAACGTCCTCCACCCGACCCTGTGCCGATTACCGTCGCGCCTGCTTGCTCCGGAGGCTCGTCATGGCTACTTGTCTGCGGTCCCTGCCGCGACCGCACTTCGACGTCCGCGGTCTGTACATGCTTGTGGGCGCTGATCTGGCGCGGCGCTGCTCTATGGCGGCCTGCACCTCGCGGACTGGCTGCAAGCCTCGGACGCTCATCAGCCCGGGGAGACCGATTCGTCCGCGTCCGAAGAGCCGAGCGTCATCACATTCGAGGAAAGCAAGTGGAAGGCGGCCGGACTGCGCATTGCGCCGGCGGCGTACGGTCCCCTGCTGGAAATGCTGAGCCGACCGGGACGCGTCGCCACCGACCATAAGAACACGGCCCAGCTGTCGCCGTTGATCGAGGGCATTGTCCGCAACGTGAGCGTCCGACGCGGCGACCAGGTCAAGGCGGGCGAGGTGTTGATGCTGCTCGACAGCAAGGAGTTGGGCCAGGCCAAGCTCGAGCTGGCCAAGGCACGGCTCGCGCTCACGCTCGCCACGGCCCAGCACCAATGGACGCAGACCGTCCACAAGAACACGGCCGACCTGCTGCGAGCGATTGCTCAGGGCATGGCGATCGCGGAGATGGACAAGCGCTTCGAGGGTCGCGCCATCGGCGAATGGCGACAGCAACTTGTCGGTGCATATTCGCGCCGCAATCGCGCCCGGATCGATCTCGACAGCCAGGAGAAGCTCGCCGGCCAGGGGGCCGCCTCTGCCGCCGCGCTGCGCACGGCCCAGGGCGCGTTCGAGACGGCCGATGCCACGCTGCAATCCCTGCGCGAGGACCTGCACTTCCAGAACGAGCAACAGTTCCGCGCCGACGAACACAAGCTCCGCGCGGCCGAGGGGCAGGTACACCTCGCGGAAACTTACCTGCTGATGGTCGGTTATTCCCGGCCCGAGGTCGCGGCCATGGACCCGGTGCAAGAGGGGCCCAAGGTCGGCCATTATCCGATCCGCGCCCCGTTCGACGGCACGGTGCTGTCGGTGTCGGCAGGTCTTGGCGAGCGCGCGAGCCCGCAGACGCCGGTGCTGCAGCTGTGCGACCTGTCGCGGGTCCGCGTCGAGGCCGAGTTCACGGAAGCCGACTTGGCCGCCCTGCGCCGGCTGCACGGGAACACGATCGCGTTCCGCGGCCCCGGCCTCGATGAGCCGCGCAAGGCCGAGATCCATTACATCGGCGCCATCGTGGACAAGACCACGCGCACGATTGAGGTCGACGCCCTGCTCGATAATCCGGACGGCCGCCTCAAGCCGGGCATGTTCGTCGACGTTGAAGTGCAGTTCGGCCCGGAGGCGCCCGTGGTCCACGTTCCCGCGTCGGCCATCCAGCGCCACGCGGGTGCGACGTTCGTGTTCGTGCCCAGGGACGAGGATCGCTTCGAGCGCATCGCGGTGCGCCTCGGCCGGACGACGGCACGGCACGTCGAGATTGTCGCGGGAGTCCAGGCCGGCCAGCCGGTGGTGGTCGACGGCGGCTTTGCGCTGAAGACCGAAATGCTGCGTGCCACGTTGCGTACGGAGTGAGACGCTCATGCTCGACGCGATCATCGACTTCTCGCTGAACAGCAAATTCATCGTGCTGCTGCACGGCCTGCTGGTGCTCATCGGCGGCGTGTACGCGATGACGCGCCTGCCGGTCGACGCGGTGCCGGACGTCACCAACGTCCAGGTGCAGGTGATGACTACCGCCCCGGCGCTCGGCCCTACCGAGATGGAGCAGTTGGTCACGTTCCCCGTCGAAACCGCGATGAGCGGGTTGCCGCACGTCGAAGAAATTCGCTCGGTGTCGCAGTTCGGCCTGTCGGTCGTCACGGTCGTGTTCGAGGAAGGCACGGATATTTACTGGGCCCGCCAGCAGGTCGGCGAACGCTTGCTGGCCGCGCGCGAACGCATCCCCGAGGGTGCCGGGACCCCCGCGCCCGGCCCGATTTCCACCGGCCTGGGCGAAATCTATCAGTTCGAGGTCCGCAGCAAGCCCGGCTACCACCACAGCTTGATGGAGCTGCGCGAGGTGCTCGACTGGGTCATCGCCTACCAGCTCCGCAGCGTCCCCGGCGTGATCGAGGTCAACACGTTCGGCGGCGAGCTCAAGACCTACCAGGTTCGCGTCGATCCCGCCAAGCTGCTCGATCACAAGATTCCCCTGGGCCGTCTCTTCGAGGCGCTCGAGCGCAACAACGCCAACGAGGGCGGCGGCTACGTCATCCTGCACGGCCAGGAACAGCACGTCGTGCGCGGCGAGGCGCTGGTCGGCAGCCTCGACGACGTGCGCAACATCGTCCTCGAAGCGCACCCCGACGGCACGCCGGTGCGGGTCCGCGACATCGCGGAGGTCCACTTCGCGCCGATGCTGCGCCAGGGTGCCGTCACCCGCGACGGTCGCGGCGAGGGCGTCGTCGGCATGGTGATGCTGCTGACCGGCGAGAACGCCCGCACCGTCGTCGGCCGCGTCAAGGAGCGCATCGCCGAGATCGACAAAACGCTGCCGCCGGGCGTGGCCATCGACCCGTTCTACGACCGCACCGAGCTGGTCCGCAACACCATCCACACCCTCGCCACCAACCTGATCGAGGGCGGCGTCCTGGTCATCCTCGTGCTGCTGGTCCTGCTCGGCAGCCTCCGCGCGGGCCTGATCGTCGCCCTGGCCGTGCCGCTGTCGATGCTCGGCGCCTTTATCGGCATGTGGCTCGCCGGTCTCTCCGGCAACCTGATGAGCCTCGGCGCGATCGACTTCGGCCTGATCGTCGACGGCTCCGTGGTGCTGATCGAGAACGTCGTGCGCCGCATTGCCGAGTATCGCCACGCGCACCCCGGCAAGTCGGCCCCCGAGGACGTCGTCCGGGCCGCGTGCAAGGAGGTCGCCCGCCCGGTGGTTTTTGGTATCAGCATCATCCTGATCGTGTACTTACCTATACTGTCGCTGCGCAGGTCTCGAGGGCAAGATGTTCCGGCCGATGGCGCTGACCGTGCTGTTCGCCCTGGTCACGTCGCTGGTGCTCGCCCTGACGCTGATGCCGGTGCTCGCGTCGTTGTTCCTGCGAAACGTCGCCGACAGCGAACCGCTGGTTATTCGCGTGGTCAAGCGCTACTACGGCCCGGCCGTTCGCGGCGTGATGGCGATCCCGGGCGTGACGTTCGGGTGCGCCGTGGCCGTGTTCCTTGCCAGCGTGGCACTGGCGCTCACTCTCGGCGCCGAGTTCATCCCGCAGCTCGACGAGGGGGCGCTGCTGATGCAGGCGACGCGGCTGCCCAGCGTGTCGCTCGAAGCCACGACCAAGCTGACGACGCAGATCGAAACGACGCTGCTCGAATTCCCCGAGGTCCAGACCGTGGTGTGCAAGTCGGGCCGGCCGGAGATCGCGAACGATCCGATGCCGATCAGCCTGTCCGACGTGTACATCGGGCTCAAGCCGCGTTCCGAGTGGCGCTTCGACACGAAGAAGGAGCTGATCGACGCGATGGAGGATGCGCTCAAGACCGGGGCGCCGAGCAACGTATTCAGCTTCTCGCAGCCGATTCAGAACCGCGTCGACGAATTGGTCGCCGGCGTGCGTGCCGACATCGGCATCAGCCTGTACGGCGACGATCTGCAGGTGCTGCACGGCAAGGCCGAGGAAATCGTGCGCGTCGTGGGCAAAGTGCGCGGCGCCGAGGACGTGCTGGCGGAACAGACCGCCGGCCTGCCGTATCTGCGTGTCATTGTCAAGCGCGACCAGATCGCTCGCTACGGCATCCATGCGCGCGACGTGCTCGACACGGTGGCGGCGCTGGGCGGCAAGGATGTCGGCCAGGTTTTCGAGGGTCAGCGGCGCTTCCCCATGCAGGTGCGCGTCGCGCCGGATTGGCGGACCGACCTGGCCAAGATCAAGCAGCTCCGCGTCAGCGATCCGCAGGGCCGGCAGGTACCGCTGGAGGAGGTCGCGTCGATCGTGCTCGACGAAGGGCCGGCCCAGATCAGCCGCGACGCGATCCGCCGCCGCACGCTCATCCAGTGCAACGTCCGCGGCCGCGACATCGCGAGCTTCGTCCACGAGGCCCGGCAAGCGGTCGCGAAGGAGGTGCGCCTGCCGCCCGGTTACATGGTCGCCTGGGGCGGCCAGTTCAAGAATCTGGAGGACGCGAGCTCCCGTCTGATGATCGCGGTGCCGCTGGCGTTGTTCCTGATCTTCGCGATCCTGCACATCACGTTCGGCTCCACGCGGCTCGCGCTGCTCATCTACCTCAACGTCCCGATGGCGGCCACCGGCGGCATCCTGGCGCTGTGGCTGCGCGGCCTGCCGTTCTCGATCTCGGCCGGCGTCGGCTTCATCGCGCTGTTCGGCGTCGCGGTGCTCAACGGCGTGGTGCTGGTGACGTACATCGTCGAGCTGCGCCGGCAGGGCCAGCCGGCGCCGGAGGCAGCGCTCGAGGCAGCGATGATCCGCGTGCGGCCGGTGCTGATGACGGCCCTGGTCGCGACACTCGGCTTCGTGCCGATGGCGCTCTCGACCGGCGCCGGCGCCGAGGTGCAACGGCCGCTCGCCACCGTCGTCATCGGCGGGCTGATCACATCGTGCCTGCTGACGCTGCTGGTGGTGCCGTCGATCTACCGGTGGTTCGACACGCCATCGGAGGCGCTGGGCCGATGACCCGGCATGGTCCCTTGCAGTGCTGCCGCCGTAGTGGTAGGTTCTTGCGAACTGGAATTACACGGGATATGTCACCGCGAAAGACGTGGCATTGGCCTGGATTGCCGACGAACTCGGCGGTCTGAGTATCAAGGACGTTGCCAAGGCGATGCACAGGTTCTTGATCGGTGGCGGTATCATCGACCAGGTCCGGGAAACACGACCAGAATGGGACGAATGGCCGTTCCACTATGACTTTCGGTTACCGCTCGGCGGCCGCCACGTCTACATTGAGGTCGTTCTGCAAGACGACGATCCGAACGATCCCACCATCTACATAGTGAGTATTCACGATGCCTGAGCCGACGACTGTTACGGACACGGCCCAAACGCCGGCCACGGCCGAAACGCCGGTTCGCCCCTTCCCCTGGTATTGTCCGCGCTGCCGCCACAAGGAGGTGCGCCGGACGACGATCGCGTACCAGTGTTCGCGTGTCTTCAACGGGCAGCCAGTCACTGTCGTTCTGGAGCACCTTGATGTGCCGCGCTGTGACAACTGCGGCGAACTGGTTTTTGATTATCTCGCCGAGGAGCAAATTAACCGAACATTCCAGGCGCAGACGCGCCGCGTTGACGGGCATACGAACGGGCCCACTGGAGAGCAACGGAAAGAAGGTATCGGCCCGACTGCGCGAAAGTAGATTTGGGACGGCGTTTTTCACTCTGCGATTGCGCCGCGTCGGTTGCTACTACCAAAGCGGAACGCGCTGCCGCATTGTAGCCGGAGTGCGCCAGAGCCGACGCGTTGCCTGAATCTTGCGGCGGTCGGTGGATTGTTCCGAATCCCTGCGGAAACCGTGTATATCTCCGAGTCCCCCGGAGCATTTCCCCACCGGTGAGTTGCATTCTCCCCGCACGCGGTTAAAATGGCGTGGCTCACCCTTCAACTGGCGTCGCGCCCTTGCAGGCAGACGAGCCGGTGCGGACCACTGCCCATTCTTGCGTGAAGCGGGGGTAGCCATGAAGCCACGACCGGTCGTTCCTCCCGATGCGGAAGAGTTGCAGGCCTATTGCCTCGGCAAAGGGAGCCCCCAGCGGACCCTGGAGATCGAAGCCTACCTCGCCGCCGAGCGGGATTGTACTCCGCTGTTGGAAGCCGCGCCGGCGGATGCGCTGTTGCGGCACCTGTGCGGCGCCCGGGCGTTGGCCGAGATGCGCCCAACGCTCCCTTGCGTCCCTGGCTACGAGGTGCTGGCCGAACTGGGCCGTGGCGGCATGGGCGTCGTCTACAAGGCCCGGCATCTGGCGCTCAATCGTCTCGTGGCGCTCAAGATGATCCTGGCCGGCGGCCACGCCGCCGCAGCCGACTTGAGCCGCTTTCGTCAGGAGGCGGAAACCGGGGCCAGCTTGCAACACCCCAACATCGTCCAGGTCCATGCCGTTGGCGACCACGATGGATTTCCTTATCTCGCCCTGGAGTACGTCGAAGGCGGCACCCTGGCCCAAAAAACGGGCGGCATTCCGCTCCCGGAGCAGACCGCGGTTGATCTGGTCGAACTCCTGGCTCGGGCCGTGGACTATGCACACCAGCACGGCGTCATCCACCGCGATCTAAAGCCGGCCAACGTCCTGCTCACACCCGCAGGGGTGCCGAAACTCTCCGACTTCGGGCTGGCCCGTCGCATGGACAACACGCAGGGCATGACCGTTACCGGTGCCATTGTCGGCACGCCTGGCTACCTGGCACCGGAACAGGCCGGCGCCAATCGGCCGCCCTCGGCCCGCGCACGGATGTCTACGGGCTGGGAGCAATCCTCTACTACTTATTAACCGGCCGGGCACCGGTGGAGGCAGCCACCACCGCGGAGTTGATCCGCCGCACGCTTGAGTGCGATCCGGTCCGGCCGGCGCACTTGCGGCCCGGGGTTCGCGCGACCTGGAAACCATCTGTCTGAAATGTCTGCGAAGGATCTGCAGGGACGCTATCCGACGGCAGTCGCGCTGGCGGACGACCTGCGCCGCTTCCGGTTGGGCGAGCCCATCGTGGCCAGGCCGGTCGGGCGGGTGGAGCGCGGCTGGCGTTGGTGCCGGCGCAACCCGGCGGTGGCGGTGTCGACGGCGGCGGCGGCGCTGTTGCTGGTGACGGTGACCGTGGTGTCCGTGCTCTTTGCCCTCGAACAACGCAGCGCGGCCAACACGCTGCAGATGGAGAAGGAAACGACCGAGCGCACGGCGCGTGAGTTGCGGATCGAAAAAGACCGCGTCCAGGCGGCCCTGAAACAGTTGCGCAGCAATGAAGCGTTGTTGCTCGGCGATCGGGCGATCCGCATCTGCACGGAAGGCGAAGACGGTCAGGCGCCGGACCCTGGTCGTGGGTTGCTCTGGCTGGCGCGGGCGGTGGCACTGGCACCAGCGGACGACGACGACCTCCAATACTTGCTGCGGACCAACTGGGGCGCCTGGGAGACACGCGTGTGCCCCGTGCAGGGGGTGCTGGCGGTACCGCAAAGTTCCGGGCGCCGTTTTGCGGTGTGGTCGCCGGACGGAAAGCAGGTGCTGGTGGGCAACGACCAGGGCCTGGAGATTCTGGGACGTCCGCGGCTGGCGCCAGGGGCCGACGCTGCCGTTTCAAGGGAAAATCTTGGCCGTGGCCTGGAGTCCGGACAACCGCCGGGTGGCCAGCGGCGGTCCACGCGGGGAGGCCATCCGCATCTGGAATTTGGAAGACCGCCGTGTCCTGACGGTGGAACCCCCGGATGCGGTCAACGACCTGAACTTTTCTGGGGACTCGAAACAACTGGCCGCCGCATGCAAGAATGGGGAGGTGCCCTTCTGGGATGCCGCCAGCGGGGAGCCCCTGGGCAAACCCCTCTCGCTCCCGGAGCCGGTCACATCGGTGGCGTTTCACCCGCGCGACGGGCGATTCCTGACCACGACCCTGTCCGTCCTGCAACAGTGGGCTGTCGCCAAACGGACACCGATTGGTGCGCCCCTTTCGCCCGACAAGGGCTTGCGCTACGCCAGCTACTCCGGCGACGGCAACTACTTCATCGTCACCGCCTATCGCCCGGGACAGGGGGCCCGCATCGCCGTTTACGCGACGGCGACCGGCCGGATGGCAAGGCCGCCGGCTGTCAACATGTTGGCGGAGAGCATCCACCTGAGCCCGGACGCCAGCCGGATCGTGGTCGGTCTGAACGCCTGCCGGGCGGAGGTCTGGGAGACAGCCGACTTATCGGTGCTATTCACGATTGCCGGCCACCAACACGAGGTCGTGGCCGCCGCCTTTCGGCCGGACGGCCGCGCCATCTTGACGGCCAGCAAGGACGGCCGGGTGCGACTGTCTGCTCTCCCGGATGACTCGTCGCCCCGGACCTTTGCCGTTCCGGTGCAAGGACCACCGCAGAATCTGCAGCAACCAGGCTTCACGGTGGCCGATGGTCTTTGCTGTCTGGCCGTCAGTCCGGACGGTCAGTGGTTGGTTGTCGGGGGTTGGGACCAAACCGGGTGGGTGCTCGATGCAGTCGACGGCACCGTCCGGGGAAAAATCACGGGGCACGAAAAAAGAATCACCGCGGCCGCCTTCACCCCGGATGGCCGGCGACTCCTAACCGGGAGTGCGGACCAGACGGTTTCTCTTTGGGAAGTGGGCACCTGGCGACGGTTGAACGGGCCGTGGTCCACCACCACCCCGGTTCGCTATTTGTGCATCTCCCCGGTCGGTTCGCCGGCCATCGTTGGCAACAACCGCTCGTGCCAGTTGCTCCGGCTCGAGGGCAGCGGTGGGGTGGAAGACAACGACCTGTGGGGGCAATCCAGGAGTTCCTGGGTTTTCCTGCCTGACAGCAAAGGCGTGCTATTCGGCAAAGGGTTTGGCGTCAGTCACTGGGACGTGGCGACACGAAAGCTGACCGCCATGCCGCTGCAACACACGAGTACGGTGAGCGCTGTAGGCGTAGACACTGAGGGCAGGCGGGCAGCAACCGGGGCGTGGGGGGTAGGCCAGATTTGGGATTTGCAGACGGGCAAACCGGTCGGCCCGCCCCTCCAGGCGCAGGGCGACCGCTTCAATCACCTGGCCTTTTCTCCCGACGGCCGTTTGTTGGCGAGCCTGACACTCAAGGGATTCGCCCGCTTCTGGGACGCCGCGACCGGCCGACCGGTCGGCCCAGTCCTGAATCAGCCCGGTGTCGGCAACGCGCTGGTGTTCCACCCCGACGGATCGACGGTGTTGACCGGCAGCAGCGACGCGCGCGTCCGCCGCTGGCGGGTGCCGCGTCCGATGCCGGAGGAGGCCGGTCTCCTGCAATTGCGGACCGAAGTACTCACGGGCATGGAACTGGACGCCGAAGGGGTGGTCCGTGTGCTCCCTCCTGAGGTATGGCGCCAGCGCCGCCAGCAACTGGAACAGCAAGCGCCTGGCACGGTCCATTACCTGGAACCGGAGTAGGCGAGTGCCACAGGAATATTGCGGAGAGTTCATGATCAATACCTCGCAGAGTCTGCTGGAGCGGTTGCGGGATCCCGCCAATGGACAGGCCTGGCAAAGGCTGCTGACTGTTTACGAACCGTGGTTGCGCGGCTGGCTGAGCCGCACGCCGCTGCAAGCGGCAGATTGCGATGATGTGCTGCAAGCGGTCTTCATGGTCGTCAATGCAAAGCGGCAGGAGTTTGTCCACAATGGCCGTCCGGGAGCGTTTCGCTCCTGGCTGCGCTCGATCCTGACCTGTCAAGTGCGTCTGTTGCTGCGCGACCAGGGCCGACGGCTCGACGCGCGTTCGCCCCAGGTCCTGACCGATTGGTTGGCACAAATGGCGGACCCGAACAGCGATCTGAGCCGGCTCTGGGACCAGGAACACGACCAGCAACTGGTTCGCCGCATGTTGGCAAGCATCCAACCCGAGTTCAACGCGACGACCTGGCAAGTGTTCCAGATGTTGGTGTTCGAAGAACTATCGGTGAACGAGGTGGCCCAGCGTCTTGGCATCACGGCGAATGCCATCTACGTCGCCAAGGCCCGCGTCATGAGCCGCTTACGCGACGAGGTGCGCGGCCTGGTGGACGAATGAGCACTGCTTGCCGCCGACCCAACTAGGATTTTTTTTCCAATTCCCGTCATTTCGTGTAAGAATTCGTTGTACTCTTGCAATTTCATCTTAACTCCGCACGCGGCCGCACCGCGATACCACGGGAAGAACACGCGCCACCCCGAGTGGGCGTGATCGTTCGCTTACGAAGGGGAGAAACTAATGGTGCACCTCCGAGTCCTCGGCGTTTTCGCTGCCCTGGTTATTGCCGGCTCGTATCTTGAAAGCGCGGATCCGACAGCAGCCAACGCGAAGAAAAGCGAGTCGGGGAAGGCCGACAAGAAGGAAAAGGCCGAGCCCAAGGAAAAGGGCAAGAAGGAGACGGAGGAGCCCAAGGAAAAAGGCAAGAAGGACAAGGACGAGCCCAAGGAAAAAGGCAAGAAGGACAAGGACGAGCCCAAGGAAAAAGGCAAGAAGGACAAGGACGAGCCCAAGGAAAAGGGCAAGAAGGACAAGGACGAGCCCAAGGAAAAAGGCAAGAAGGACAAGGACGAGCCCAAGGAAAAAAGCCGGCCGGTCGAGCCCAAGGAAAAAGGCAAGGAAAAAGGCACGAAGGACAACAAGGTCCCGCCCAAGGACAAAGGCGAGGAGCAGGCCAAATCCGATGCCGAGCTCAGGGAAGCCCTGCCGGTCTTGCAAGCAGTTAGGGCGATCCTCGAACGCGCCGACCACGATTACGGCGGCCATCGCGTCGATGCGGTACGCGACGTTGGCAAGGCCCACAATAGCCTTGAGCGGGCCCTCGACATGAATGGTCCCAAGGACAGCAGCGCACGGTCTCCGAATGCACGACCGGAGCCACAGCCCATTTCCAACATGCAGTTGGCCAAAGCCATTCCAGTGCTCAAGAAAACGATCAGTGTCTTGAACAAGGCCAACCACGATTACCATGGCCAACGCGCTGACGCGGTCCGCGACCTCACTCAGGCCGTCCGGCAGCTGGAGGAAGCTCTCAAGTTCGAAAAGGCCAACCCGCCCGGGAAGAAGTAAATCAGTGCGCGTCAAGCTGGTGTAGCCGCATTCGTGAGAATGCGGGTTTTCGCGTGGTTGGCCCGCATTCTCACGAATGCGGCTACACCAGCTTCACGCGGCGAAGCCGCCTTGACAAAACGGGGGCCGCACGCAATGAGCACGGTTCACGAGATTACGAATCCGGCAGGCGGCGCACCGACATGCGGTTCCTGTACGAACCCTGGGGCCCCTCGCGATGAAATGGCAGACCGGCGGCCGAGCCTTGCTCGCGATCGTGCTTGGCTGCATGGCCGGGACCGCCGCGTTTGCGCAGACTCCGGAGTTTGGCACGGTGGCCGGACCCGGGGAAGGTGGCGCCGGCAAATCGGTCGGCGGCAACATCCCGGTCCCGTATGGGGCGCCCACGGACCTGGAGCCAGTGATTGCCAACCCGTGGTACAGCGCCCACGCCCAGGCGACGGACGTGCTGCAGGGACTGGCGCCGTTCCGCTCGCCCTACGCGGGGCAGAACAGCCTGCCGTCCGCCTATGAGCTGCGCACGACCGCCACGTCGACGCTGTATTTCGCCGCCAAGCTGCCGTGGGAGGGGGGCCTGCTGGTCATCGACCCCGAAATCTCCGGCGGGCGTGGCATCGGCGACGTCTTTGGGCTCGGCGGCGCCACTAACGGCGAGGCCGTCCGCGTCGGTGATCCGCAGCCGACGCCGTACTTCGTGCGCTTCCTCTACCAGCAGACCTTCGAGCTCGGCGGCGAGTGGGAGAAGCTGGCCGACATCGCCAATCAGATTCCCGAGCCGCGCTACAAGAACAACATCGTCTTCAAGATCGGCAAGCTGACCGCCACCGACGACTTCGACGATAACACCTTCAGCCACGACCCGCGCACCCAGTTCCTCAACTGGGGGCTCATGTACAATCCCACCTGGGACTATCCCGCCAATGTCCGCGGTTATACCTATGGCGGCACCCTGGAGTTCAACCTGTTCGATTCTTCAGTCCGCTACGGCCTCTTTGCCGTGGCGGCGATTGCCAACGGTGCGCCGATCGACCCGCACCTTTTGCAAGCCCATGGCCAGGTCGTGGAAGTCGAGCAGCGCTGGACCATCCTCAACGATCTGCCCGGCACGGTTCGGTTGCTGGGCTGGCTCAACAATGCCAACATGGGGGACTACCGCCTCGCCCTGCAGCAGATGCCCGTCAACCCCGACGTCACCGCGACCCAGGCGTATCGGCCTCGCTACGGCTTCGGCGTGAGCTGGGACCAGGAAGTCATCAAGAACGTGCTGGGCATCTTCGGCCGCATCGGCTGGGTGGAAGGCAACGCCGAAACCTGGATGTTCACCGAGGTCGATCAGACTTTCTCGATTGGCATGCTGCTCAAGGGCAAGAGCTGGGACCGGCCGCGCGACGAGGTGGGTCTGGCGCTGCTCGTCAACGGCCTGAACCCGGGACACCGCGAGTACCTGGCGGCGGGCGGGCTGGGGTTCGAGTCGGCGACGGCAAGCTGAACTATGAGCCGGAAACGATCGTGGAGATGTACTACAATTTGCGAGTGCGCCGCGGCATCAACTTCACGCTCGATTTCCAGGGCATCGCCAACCCCGGCTACAACCACGACCGCGGCCCGGTCGGCGTCGTCGCCGTGCGGACGCATTTCGAGTATTGAGGGTGTGCGCGCAACCGCAAGCGAGAGCAGCTGGCATGTCGAGCGCGCGTCGGTGTCATGACGAGCTGGCGACTCAAGTCCCGTCATCGCTGGCGTCTGCGCCGGCACGCGGCGCTGACTTCCTGGGCAGTCACATCGCCCCTTTGCTAAACCTTCACTTGGCGCTCATCGCGTGGTTGCGGCGGAATCCGGAGGCGATCCTCCGCTCCCGCCGCCCAAAATGGAGGTTGAACGACATGAGCAACGACGCAAGCTGGCTGGACGTTGCGCGGGAATGTCCACGTCGCATCATGGCGGAGTTGCACCGCTGTGGCGACTATCGCCACGGCACTTCGCCGCGCTTCCCAGGCAAGGTGCTGTGCTGCCATCGGGACACGCCGCTGCCGGAGGGTTGGCAGCCGACGCCGGCCCAGGCGGTTGCCTGGCGGCTGACCCAGCAAGTCGAGCGTGGATCGCCGGAGCCGGCCGTCGGCCCGGCCGCGCGTTGAACCGGCCGATCTCCGCCGACCCGCCGTCGCGCCAAGTTGACGGCCTCCCTAGGCCGTCCCGTTAGAAGGGACGGTCTAGGAAGGCCGTCCTACGGGTAACCCAACTCTTGCCGATCGCTGTCCGTTCGCCGAACGGACAAAACGACGCGATCGGCAAATTCCTCTGGCCTTTCCACGCGTGCGCAGGCACAATGGGCGACGAAGCCTGAATGGCAACCCATGACCGTTTCAACCTGTCGGGAGAAGCATTGATGAGCCGGATCATTGCCGCGCTGGCACTTGTGTGCGTCGTCCCGGGCCTGGCAACGGCCCAGACGCTGGATATCGTCAACATCCGCCCCTGCTACGGATCCAACGGCGCGGCGCGGGCGGTAGCGAAAAACCCCAAGCTCGTCCCGGGCGACATCCTGTGGATCGACTTCGCTATCGACGGCCTGAAGGTCGACCCCAAGACCAACAAGGTCCGATACGATACCACGCTCGAGTTCTTCGATAGCAAGAAAAAAAGCCTCTTGCAGCGCAAGAACCAGAACGAGGCCGTCCTCCAGCTGGGTGGCAACCGCATGCCGGGCGACATGCACGTCGGTATTGGCGACACCTTCCAGCCGGGCAGCTACACCGTCGAACTGACCGTCGAGGACAAGCTCGCGGGCACCAAGGTCTCGATCAGCTACCCCTTGGAGGTCATTCCGCCGACATTCAGCTTCATTCAGATCGAGGCGCCGGCGCTGGGCGTTCCGGCGCCACCTCCGGCTTTGCCTGCCTGCTGACCGGTTTCGTGGTGGATCCCAAGGACCCCAAGAAGAAGGAATGCAACGTCGAGGTGACGATCCAGGTGCTGGATGCCAAGGAGAAGCCGGTATCCTTGCCGATGAAAACGGTCTTTCCGCGCGACATCCCCCCGCCGGCGCCGCCAGTGGTGACCATGTTGCCCGTGGTCTTCCCCATCAGTGCGCTTAATTGCCCGGGCCAATTCTACTTTGACGTTGTCGCGGTAGACAAAAACGCCGCGGACAAGAACGGCAAGCCCAAGGCAATCAACCTGCGGCTACCGCTGACGGTGGTGGACATCAGCAGCATCACCGGCGGGAAGTAGGCGGCAAACAGGTGTTGACAGGACTTCCGAAGTCGCGGAGAGGCCTTGCTTTTCTTGGAGTGCGGCGGTTTAACGCCGCTTTTGTTGTGAATGTTTTTCTTGAATCGCCAAAGAAAAAAAGCGGCGTCAAACCGCCGCATTCCAAAAAGGCAAATCAACCCGCCGGCGACGATCGGGGGACACTGCCCTCGACGCGCAACAGATCCTTGATCGTAAAGATGGGACGGTATTCGGTGATGCCGAGCTGCCGAAACACCTCTTCGGCGCCGCAAAGGCGGTCCACGATCGCGATCACCTGCACGACTTTGCAGCCGTGGGCCTGCACGGCATGGATGGCCTTGGCAACGGACGCGCCCTGCGTAACCACGTCCTCGACGATGACGACGCGGCTGCCCGGTTCCACGTTGCCCTCGATCAGCTTCTTCGTCCCATGCTGCTTGACCTTGCCGCGGACCCAGAAGCCTTCCATGGCGCGATCGTGCAGGTGATAGCTGATGACGGCAGCGGTGGCCATGGGGATGGCGCCGACCTCGGGGCCGCCGATGGCGTCAAACTGCAGGTCCTTGGTTCGCTCGTACAGCACATCACCGATCAGGGCCGCGCCCTTGGAATACACCAGCGTCATCTTGCCGTCGATGTAATAATCGCTGGTATCGCCGGAGGCGAGCTTGAAAACGCCACGGCGCAACGAGCGCTCGATGAGCAGGTTGAGCAACCGCTGTTCGAGTTCGGACATTGGCCTACTCCGGGGACATTGCGACTCGAGCATTCCTACCGGTCGCCCCTCAAGAGTCTAGCGGAACGCGTGGTGTCGCCAAGAGCGTTTGTGGGGCACGTTTCTTACGTGCCCGAGGCCCGAGGAAAGCCGGGCACGTAAGAAACGTGCCCCACAGCACATGCAGATTCCGTTCGGCTTACTCATCCATCGCGTACGCTTCGCGATTGAACTGCTTTGAGCGTTTTTCGATCGCTTGCCGCACGGTACGGCAGATGCCCGCGGCGTCGAGGCCGAGATCGGCCAGTAGCTCGCCGCGCTCCGCGTGTTCGACGAAGCGGTCCGGCAGGCCGAGACGCACGACGTTACGCGCATCGAGGCCGGCGGCGTTGGCAGCCTCCAGCACCGCGCTGCCGAAGCCGCCCTCGATCGTTCCCTCTTCGACGGTGACGACGATCGGCGATTCCTCGACCGCACGCAGGATCGTGCCACGGTCGAGCGGCTTGGCGAAACGGGCGTTGATGACGCCGACGTCCAGGCCCTCCTGCCGCAGCTTCTCCGCCGCCTTGACGCAGGTCGGGAACAGCGTGCCGTACACGACGATCATCGCGTCGGCGCCCCATTCGTGAACCTCGGCCTGGCCCAACTCCACCGGCGCTGCCGCGCTCGATGCGCTCCAGCGGCGCCTTGGGGTAGCGGATCGCCGACGGCGTGTGGTGCCGCAGGGCAAAGCGCAGCATCGGCGCCATGTCCAGCTCGTCGCCGGGGGCCATCGCAACCATGTTCGGGAACAGCCGCATGTACGTGATATCGAAGCAGCCGTGATGCGTCGGGCCGTCGGGGCCGGTCAGGCCGGAACGGTCCATCGTGAAGACGACCGGCAGGTTCTGCAGCGCGACCTCCTGGAAGACCTGGTCGAACGAGGCGCTGCAGGAACGTCGAGTAGATGTCCACGATCGGCCGCATGCCGGCCTTGGCCATGCCGGCGGCGAACGCCACCGCGTGCGATTCGCAGATGCCGACGTTCGAAGAAGCGCGTCGGGAAATCGGCGCGGATCTTCTCGAGCTTGTTGCCCTGGCACATGGCCGCCGTGATGACGGAGACGCGCAGGTCTTCCTGCATCACGTCGTAAATCGTCGTGCTCATTGCGTCGGTGTAGGCCTTGGAGCCGCCCTTTTTCAGCGACAGGATGGCGCCGTTGGGGCCGACCTTCTCGAACACCGGCGGCGTGTGGTACGTGACCGGGTCTTCCGAGGCCTGCGGCACGCCCTGGCCCTTGACCGTCAGCACGTGCAGCAGCACGGGGCCGGGATAGTCCTTGACCTGGTTGATCCAGTGACGCAAACCCGCGAGATCGTGGCCGTCGACGGGGCCGACGTAATGGAAGCCAAGCTCCTCGAAGAGCATGCCGCCGGTGAGCAGCGCCTTGAGGCCGTCGCGCACCTGGTCGAAACCGCTGCGGGCCATGTCGCCCACCAGCGGCAGCCAGGACAGCAGGTTGCGGAACTGCTTCTTGGAGTCCTGGTACAGCGACGTGAGCCGGGCGCGGTCGAGCGTCTTGGCGAGGGCGCCGATGCGCGGGCATATCGACATCTGGTTGTCGTTGAGGATCACCAGCAGCTTGCGATTGAGATGGCCGGCGTTGTTCAGCGCCTCGAACACGATTCCCGACGGCAGCGCCCCGTCGCCGATGACGGCCACGCTGTAGCGCTCCGGATGGCCGATCAGCTCATCGCCGACCTTCAGCCCCAGCGACGTGGCGATCGAGCAGCCGGCGTGGCCCGTCATGAACAAATCGAACGGGCTCTCCGCCGGGTTGGGGTAGCCCATCAGGCCGCCCTTGGTGCGGATGGTCTCGAACTGCTTGTAGCGGCCGGTGACGAGCTTGTGCGGGTAGATTCTGATGGCCGGTGTCCCAGATGACGCGATCGCGCGTGAAGTCGAAGGTCAGGTGCAGCGCGAGGCACAGCTCGACGACGCCGAGGTTGCTGGCGAAGTGGGCGGGGCGAATGCTCAGGACGCGGATCAACTCCTCGCGCATCTCCTGGGCGAGCTGCTTCAGCTCGTTGTCGGAGAGCTTGTGTAGGTCCACGGGGCTGGTGATCGATGGGAGAATCTGGCTCATGAAATTGCGCCCTTTCTGCGCTGGTGACGCTTCATCCGTGCCCACGTTCCGTCTGGGCGAAGGGAGCTTAGCGATTGGCCGGCGGCGGGTTCCATTGGCTCGGCTCGTCCCCGGCGGGCTCCTCTTCGTCTTCCGGTCCCGCCGTGTCGTCCACTCCGGCCATGTGGCGGACCCCGGAGAGCACAAATACTATGGGAGCCAGCGGCCCAACCACAAGAAACGTCGCTACCCACAACGCCTTATCATACCGGCCAGGAAACGCCGCGTCCGGCATTCTCATCAATACGATGAACTGGCTGATCCACATAAGCAAGAGCAGCACCCCGACGACAACCATCGCCATCCAGAGGCATGCGATCGCTTCCATCGTGCGCGCCTTTCGCGAAAGCCCCTATGGCCTAACCGCCGCTAGAAAAGCCCATTAACCGTGCGTGCTGTGAGCTTCCTATTTAGCCAGGTTCAGCGATCGCGTGCAAGCACAAACTGCATCAAGTCCGCGAGCGGCTGGCCGGCGCCGCCCAACGATTCGACCGCCGCCAACGCCTGCGCCGCCAGGTCACGGCCGCGCCGCCGGCTTTCCGCGATGCCGAGCAGGCCTGGGTAGGTCAGCTTCCCGAGCGCCGCGTCCTTGCCGACGCGCTTGCCGGTATTCTCGGCGGTCCCTTCCACGTCGATCAGGTCGTCTGTGATCTGAAATGCCAGGCCGAAGCATCGGCCGAACGTGTCCAGCCGCTGCACGAGCGTCCGGTCCGGTCCGTCAGACCGTTCGCCCTGCACGGCCCACACACCCAGCGCCAGACACGCCCGAAACAGGGCGCCGGTCTTGTGCAGGTGGATGTGCTCCAGGGCTTCCAGCGTGTGCGGCCGGCCGGTCGGCTGTTCGGCATCGCGTTCCCAGGCGAGATCCTCGACCTGACCGCCGACCATGCCCGCCGCCCCGGCGCCGTGGGCCAGCTCCAGGCAGCAGCCGGCGGCGGTGCGCGGCGGGTAATGCTCGGCCAGCACCTGAAAGGCCAGCGTCTGCAGCGCATCGCCCGCGAGGATGGCCAGCGCGTCGCCGAACTTCTTGTGACAGGTCGGCAAACCGCGGCGCAAGTCGTCGTCGTCCATTGCGGGCAAATCGTCGTGGATCAGCGAGTACGTGTGGATCATCTCGACCGCTGCCGCGGCCGGCATGGCTTGCGGATCGGTGCCGCCCGCCGCCTGTGCCGCCATGCACACCAGCACCGGCCGTAGCCGTTTGCCCGGCGCGAGCAGGCTGTAGCGCATGGCCTCGACCAGCTCGGGCGGCGCGCCGCGTTCCTGCGCGAGCAGTTCCCGGAGCTGGGCGTCGACGAGCTGCTGGCGTGCACTCAGGTAGCCTTTGAGGTCGAAGGGCACGCATCATCCTCCTAACTTGCCCTTGACGGCCTCCACGGTCGCGGCATGCTCGAACGGCCGGGTGACGGGATTGCCGGCGGCGTCCGACCCGACCAGCTCGTTGATGCGTTGTTCCGCCTGACGCAGCTGGCTGGAGCAGCGTTTCAAGAGGCTCACGCCCTGCTCGTAGCGGCGCAGGGCGTCCTCGAGGCCGGTCCGGCCGTCTTCGAGGTCGCGCACGATGCGCTCCAGCTCAGCTAATGCTTGCTCAAATGTTAGCGAATCCCTGGCGTCGCCGGTGGGCCGATCCATGCTGCGCCTCGACACATTTACAATACACCCGCTGTGGGGCAGACCTTACCAACCGTCAGTTTATCGATTTTTCGCGGCGCGGCGTCGCGAATCCGACCCACCTCTACGACGACCCCGAAGATGTCCTCGACGACTTGCTACCCGATCACGTTCACCGGGTTGGTAAGGGCCGCGGCCAAGAGGCCGTTGCGGCCCTCAGGGTGTAGCCGGTGCCGGCGTCCTCGGCCTTGACGACCAGACTGAAGCCGGCGACTGCCCGCTAGGCGGCGAGCCGGTTCACACTCCTCGCGTGCGCCTGCGCGCCGCGAACGGCGTGGACCCTCTAGCGATGGAGCTGCTCATGAATCCTCTTCACGCACAGGTGTCCCGCTTGATTTCCAGCCATTCTTGGGGATAATGACGAGCAAGCAGGGTTGTTGAGGCCGAATTGGGGAGAGTCCTGCGGTGCCTTCCGCCGCTTTTCATAACTGGTCAACCGGGCGAGCTGCGGCGTTGGACGAGATCGAGGACGCGCACCGCTCTGTGGGAGGCAGCGGCCCGGGGCGGCGCTATGCCACCCAGCAGATCAATCAGGCTTACACGGTGCTGCTATCCTCGCAGTTTCAAGCGTTCTGCCGCGATCTGCACATGGAATGTGCCTTCTGCCTGGTCGCTCCCGTACCGTCGCCGGACCTGCGTGAGATGTACCGTTCCGCCCTTGTGCTGAGCCGCAAACTTGACCGGGGCAACCCGAGCCCGGGGAACCTCGGTTCCGATTTCAATCGTTTCGGTTTGTCGTTCTGGCCGATGGTCGACGGCTATCGCCCGCAGAATCCTCTGCCGCGGGCCCTGCTGGAGGAGTTGAACGACTGGCGAAACGCCATCGCCCATCAGGATTTCGCGCCGGCGATGCTGCGTGGCGGACGCCCGATTTTGCAGCTGGTCCAGGTGCAGGGATGGCGCAGAGCGTGTGACGGCCTCGCGCGATCGTTCGATGGCGTTCTGCACGGCTACATCAGCAGCAAGACGGGAACCGTCCCTTGGTGAAAGGAACATGTCGATGAAAAAGCCCCCCCCGCGGATGAAGCCCGCGCCTCCCCTCTTCCACGTCGGTGACCGAGTTCGACTTCTCTATGCCTGGCGCGGCGTGGTCGGTGAAGTGGTCGAAGATCGTGGAAACCTCGGCGCTCATGGTGAACGGTGCTACACTGTTCGGATGAGGCTGGATCAATGGAACGAAATGACATCGGAGTTTCCGGAAGATTCCCTGGAAGCTGTGACCGCTTGACTCCTGGGAACGCCACGGAGTCTTGACTAAACCTAGGATCCACCATCATGGAACGGAAGATCGTTGTCTACGGCCACGGAGATAAACGGCCGGAATTGGGATTTCCCACTGACCGGGATTTCGAGCAGTGGATCAAGGAGGACATTTTCACCAAACATCGGGGGCGTTACCACTACACCATCGGGAAAGAAGCCGATGTCATCGTTCTTTCTCGGGACGGCTTGGCGTACGGCCATTTTGAGATCGATGGTAAAGAGAAGCCAGATCAGAAGGATTACGAGGACTATCCCAACCTCAAATTCGTCTAGCTGGTCCGCTCGTCTGTTCTGTATGGTAACCCGGTGCGCCTGTCCGAACTTGGCATTAAGGACATTCAGTTCGGCAAGACTATCACAGAGGCTCAGTTCCAGGAGATTCAGCAGTCGGCCGGAGAAATGCAGGAATATCGCCAGTGAAAAACGAGCTACACCTCACGCGCCGCCAACTCCTGACCGGTGCCACCGGCACGCTCGGTCTGGCTGCCCTGGCGAGCCTGCTCGGCGATGGCCACGCCGCCGCCGGAGCGCTGCCGGGGTTGCCGCACTTCCCCCCGAAGGTGCGGCGCATCATTTACCTAATGCAGACCGGGGCGCCGTCGCACGTCGATTTGTTCGACTACAAACCCGGCCTGGCACGCTGGCGCGGCGAGCTGTTGCCGCCCTCGGTGCAGATGGGCCAACGGCTCACGACGATGACGCAGAGCCAGCGCCAGCTCGTCTTACCCGGCATCACCGGCTTTCGCCGCTGGGGCAAGAGCGGCCAATGGCTGTGCGACTTTCTGCCGCACACCGGCTCGATCGCCGACGACATTTGCATCATCCGCTCGATGCGCACCGACGCGATCAATCACGCCCCGGCCGTCACGCAGTTCCTCACCGGCGCCGAGCAGCCGGGCCGGCCGAGCATGGGCGCGTGGCTGAGCTATGGCCTGGGGAGCATGAACCAGGACTTGCCGACGTTCATGGTCATGACATCGCAGGATCGGGAGCTTTCCTGCGGGCAAATCTTCTACGATTATTACTGGGGCTCCGGCTTCCTGCCGACGCGCTACCAGGGCGTCAAGCTCCGCTCCAACGGCGACCCGGTGCTGTATCTCTCGAACCCGGCCGGCGTCTCCGGTCCCATCCGCCGCGGCCAGCTCGACGACCTCGGGGCGCTCAATCGGCTGCACCACGACGCGGTCGGCGATCCCGAGATTCAGACGCGCATCGCGCAATACGAGATGGCCTATCGCATGCAGACGAGCGTCCCGGAGCTGACCGATTTCTCGCGCGAGCCGCGGCGCGTTCTGGAGATGTACGGACCCGACGTTGAGCGGCGCGGCTCGTTTGCGTGGAACTGCCTGATGGCCCGCCGCATGGCCGAGCGTGGCGTGCGCTTCGTCCATTTGATGCACGCCGGCTGGGACCAGCACAACAACCTGCCGACGCAGCTCGCCGTGCAGTGCCGCGATACCGATCAACCGTCGGCGGCACTGGTCAAGGATCTCAAGGCGCGCGGCCTGCTCGACGACACGCTGGTGATCTGGGGCGGCGAGTTCGGCCGCACCGTGTTCGTGCAGGGCGACTTCAATCAGCCGCGCTTCGGCCGCGACCATCACGGCCGCTGCTTCTCCATCTGGATGTGCGGCGGCGGCGTCAAGGGCGGCATCACCTACGGCGCGACCGACGAGTTCTGCTACAACGTCGCGGACAGGCCGGTCGACGCGTTCGACTTCCAGGCGACGGTCCTGCACCTGCTCGGCATCGATCACACGCGGCTGACCTATCGCTTCCAGGGGCGCGATTTCCGGCTGACCGATGTGGCCGGCGAGGTCGTGCAGGGTATTCTGGCGTGATCGTCGCCGGCGGAGCATCCATCTCCCGATGGCAGTCTTTTGCCTCCCAGCTGTGAGGAATCGGTTTTTCCTCGCACCTGGCCGCGCCGGGGCTGGGCGTGCCGGCCGGCCCGCAACGTTGCGTGACCGGCACTGCGGCCCAACTTTTTTGTCGCACGTGGCGTTTTCGAGGCTTTTCTGCTATAATTGCCTACATATGTACGGCGTCGCCCCGTCAGGGAGCCTCCCATGCGCGTTCCCGACCATCCCACCCTGATCCGGCGCATGCTCGACAGCCGGCTTAAGAAGCTGGTCACCACCTCCCCCGTCCTGGCCGCCACGCTCGGCTCCTACACCCATCGCTGTGGCCGTCCCCTGTGTCGCTGCCATCACGGTGGGCCGCTGCATCCCGGGCAGCACATCACCTTCATGGACGGCGGCAAGTCTCGTTGCGTCTACGTCCCCAAAGGCCTACTTCCGGAGGTCCGATCATGGATCGCCGAACATCGACGCCTCAAACTCCTCCTCAAGGAGATTCATCTGCTCAGCGTGGCCCTGGTGCGGACCCACAGCCGGCACCAGAAACGCAAGGCGGGGCGACCGTGAGCGTGGGTCCGGCCTTGGTCCGGACCATTCGCCACTTCTTTCCAGAGTTCAATGACTGGCTCGACCGCCTCCCCGACACGCGCAACCAGGACTGCATCACATACGAACGCCGCTTCCTCGCCTGGTGGGGTATTGGCCTCTATCTGTTCCAACTCGGCAGCCGTCGGCAACTCGACTACGAATTCGATGCTGCCGGCACCTGCGTGTTGCCCAACCTCAACCGCCTGGCCCAGACGGCGCACGACACTCGCCCCGTCAACGATACCCTGGACTACTACCTGGGGCACAGTCGGCCCGAAGCCTTCGCCGCGGTGCGTGTGCGGATGGTGCAGCGGCTCATCCGCATGAAGGCGCTGGAGTCGGCCCGTTTGCTGGGCCATCTGGTGCTGCTGGTCGATGGCACCGGGCTGTTGTGCTGGCGGCGGCGGCACTGCGATCAGTGCCTGGTCCAAAAACACGGTGATACGACCGTGTATTTGCATCAAGTGCTGGAGGCCCAGCTGCTCGGGCCGGCGGACGTGGTCCTGTCGGTCGGCAGCGAGTTCATCGTCAACACCGACGCGGAAGCCACGCGGGGGCAAAATGCCGAGGCAATCAAACAGGACTGCGAGTTGAACGCCTTCAGCCGGCTGGCGCCCCGGCTGAAGAAGGCGTTTCCCCAGTTACAGGTGGTGCTGGCGGGGGATAGTTTGTTTGCGTGCGGCCGGGTCCTGCAGGTGGCAGCGGACTATGATTGGTCGTACGTGTTGACCTTTAAGCAGGGACACCTGCCCGCGGTCTGGGACGATTTTCAGCGGCTGCTGCCCCTGTGCCCCGAGAATGTGCTGGAGCAGACGCTGCCGTGCGGCACCCGACAGGTGTATCGCTGGGTGCATGACCTCGGTTACGAAGACGACCGCAAACGGCATTGGCAGTTCACGGCCATCGAGTGTCTGGAGACGCCCCAGGGCAAACCGACCACGCGGTTCGCCTGGATCACCCAGCTGCCGGTGAATCGCAAGACGGTCGTGGACATCGCTACCAAAGGAGGTCGCTATCGGTGGAAGATTGAGAACGAAGGGTTCAACCGGCAAAAGAACAGCGGGCTGAACCTGGAACACGTCTACAGTATCGATCCGGAGAAGTTGCAGGCCTATTACCACCTGCTGCAGATTGCGTTCATCCTGGTGCAACTGCTGGAACGAGGCAGCCTGCTCCGCCGACTGGCGGAGGCCCACGGTAAAACTACCATCCAGTGGTTTGGCAGCCTGAAGAACATCGCGCACCGTTTGCTGGAAAGTTTGCGCAATTACGTGTGGCCCGAGGCAAGCTACGATGCTCGGGCCGCGGCCGCGCTCCACATCGGATTGGACACATCGTAACGCCAGCGGCCTGTCCGCAACTCCGGGTCGTCAATCGCATGTAGACACAACCGTGGCAGCAATCCAGTTCCTGGGGCAGGAGGGTCCGGGCCGCGCGCGTGCCCGCCAGCCAGGGGCTGCGGCAAAAAGTCGGGCGGCCGGGCGTGTCGCGGATTCCTCACAGCTGAAGACACCGCAAGACGCTGGCGTCCGGGACGCGGCGGCGATATGATCATGCTGGGGGACGTGGCAAACAGCAAGACGAGGCATGCACAAGATGGACCCAAGCGTTGCAACCGGTGACGGCTCCAAAGATCGGAATTTGCCGCCCCTGCACCGGGTCGGCGACCTGATTGCGCCGAAGGCGCCGCAGGACCTCGCTTCCATCAAGCAGGAAGAAACCGCGCTGACTGATCTGGTCGTGAAGACCGCGTACATGGTCCCGCGGTTCACCACCGAATGGTTGTGCACGCAGCTCCATTTGTCGCCGGCGCTCGTGGGCGACCTCCTGGAGAAGCTCGCCCACGAAGGGCAGATCGAGCAGCTCTGGCAGACCTCGAAGACCAGCTCCCACTACAAGATCACCAACCAGGGCCGCGATCAGGCGGTGCGTTCCATCGAGCTCTGCGGCTACGTGGGGCCGGCGCCGGTCCGCATGGAAAATTATGCGGCGATGCTGCGCTGGCAGTTTGCGAACACCCCGCCTGTGCAGCCGGACCACGTGGTCAACGCCCTCTCGGGCCTGGTGCTGGCGCCGAAAGCCGCGCAATTGGCCGGACTGGCCGTTTCCTCCGGACGCAGCCTGTTCATCTACGGGCCGCCCGGCAACGGCAAGAGCAGCCTCGGCCGGCAGATTCACGGCGCCTTGCCGGGCGACTACTGGATGCCTTATGCCATCAACGTGGGCGAGAGCGTGATTCGCCTGTACGATGCGCACGTCCACCAACCCGCCGACCCCGCTCTGGAGAAGATCGAATCCATCGATCAACGCTGGGTGCGGGTTCGTCGGCCGCTGGTCGTGGTCGGCGGGGAATTGACGCTCGACTTGCTCGACCTGATCTTTCTGCCCGCGCAGCGCTATTACGAGGCGCCGCCGCACCTCAAGGCCAACGGCGGCGTGTTCCTGGTCGACGACTTCGGCCGCGAGCGCATCTCGCCCGACCAGCTGCTCAATCGCTTCATTACGCCGATGGAGCACCAGATTGACTATTTCACACTGCGGACGGGTCAAAAGATCCAGCTGCCGCTGCGGCACGTGCTCATCATCGCCACCAACCTGAGTCCGGACCTGGTCACGGACCCGGCGTTTCTGCGGCGCATGGGCTATCGCGTCTACCTGGGGGCGCCCACGCCGGAACAATATGTCCGGATTTTCCAGCAGTATGCCCAGCGCCACGGGGCGGCTGTCGCTTCCGAGATGATCGACTATGTGCTGGAGCGTTATCGCGTGCAGAAACGGGAGTTGCGCTGTTGTGAGCCGCGCGACCTGATCGAGCGTTGCCGCGACATCTGCCGATTTCACAACCGGCCGTTGGAATTGACCACCAAGGTGCTCGACCTGGCGTGGGTCGGCTATTTCGGCGATGAGAACTGGCAGCCAGTGAAAGGCGCGAGTGCAGCTGCTCGAGCGGAACAAGGAGTTGCCGCAGAAGGGGCGGCGAATAGTGGAGCCAACGGCGACGGTGGCTTGGGCTAGGTAATACCTGCTACCGTCGCCGTTGGCTCCGGGTTAAACGACCTGCCGCTCGCCAATAGCCAAGAATCGCGGTGCTACAGAATCCGCGGCAGCAGTCGGCCGGTGCGTTTCATGTAGTGGCGGTAGGCGTCGCCGAACTGGCCGAGCAGCATGCCCTCTTCATCGTGCACGCGCTGTAGGTAAAAGAACGCCATCGTCAGGAAGCTGATCAGCCCTACCAGCCAGTTCGCCGAGAGGGTGAACTGGGCCAAGCAAAACAGGAAAAACGTGCTGTACATCGGATGACGCACCCACCGATAAGGGCCGTCGGTCACCAGCTGATGGTTCTCGCGCACTTCAAGGATGCCGCTCCAGTTGCGGCCAAGGGCGCGGTGAATCCACACGAACAGGCCGAAGGCGGCGAGATTGAACAGCACGCCGAGCGGCCAACGCACCGCGTCCGGAATCGGCACGTGGGCGCCATCCATCCACGGCGTGAAGCCATAGACCAGGCCGAGCTGGAACGCAGCCGCCACGATCCAGTAAGCGATGCGCTCCCGGCAGGTGTGTACGCTGCGCACCACTGGTTTGGGCTGGCGCAACTGGAACAGGACCACGAAGCGCACCGCCCAGCCCAGCACGACGAACAGGACGCATGCGACGCGGAACGGGAGTTCGGATTGGAAGGTCATGACTCAATCTCCTAGGTCTGGTTACTTGGTACACACCCAAACTTCCGAAGTCTCCAAGACTTCGGAAGTTTTCAGCGGTGGCTCATCAGCGCCCGAATGCGTGCGACGGCCATTTCGCCGGCTTCCCGTCCGCGCTCCAACAGGGCCTCCATGTGGGCGAAGTCGGCGCAGCCCAGCCCGGCCAGCCGCGGACGAATGAGCACGTCGGCGGCCGCCAATTGCCGGTCGCAGAGGGCACGGTACGGCAGGTCCCAGGACCGGTAGAGGACGGCCAACGCGCCGGTGGGACGATTCGCCGAGCCGCCGTCATCTGCCGACAGGTCCACGCCGACGACGAAGTCGGCGCCGCGTTGCTTGAGCACCTCGGACGGCAGGTACGTGAGGAGGCCGCCGTCGACGAGCAAGCGCTCGCCGTCGCGCACCGGCGCGGCCAGGCCGGGAAGGCTCATGCTGGCGGCGACCGCCTGGATCACGTCGCCGCGCTCGTGCACCACCGCTTCGCCGCGGACCAGATCGGTGGAGATGGCGAAGAACGGGATGAGCAGATCCTCGAAACGCCGCGCGTCGATGTAGCGCTGCATGATGGCTTTCAGGCCGCCCTTGAGCAGGCGCGACAGCCGCCAGTACTTGCCCAGCGGCAGCCAGTGCCACCACGACTTGCCGCTCAATTCGGCACGCAAGGCGTGCGCCATGCTGTCGGGCTCATGGCCGGCGCAGTGAAACAGGCCGACCAGGGCGCCGGCACTGGTGCCGGCCACCAGGTCGAACTTCAGGCCGGCGCGAGCGAGGGCGTCCAGCACCCCGATGTGAGCGACCGCTTTCACGCCGCCGCCGCTGAGGGCCAATCCGATGCGCGGCGAACGCCGGGCACCCACAGTTGGCGTGCAAGCGCGAATGCGGAATCGCTGTGGCGAACGCAACCGAGCGCGATATTTCATGTAAGTGTTCATGGCTAAGCCGTGTAGCGTATCGGTTTTTTGTTGCGCGTTTTCTCATCCCGCCGGATTCGGAAAGCAAGCGGCATGCCGCGAGACGAATCCATACCGAAGAAGCATCGCAAGACGTTTTCCATAGGCTTGTTATGTCATTCATTCATTGCAAGGGTCGACACATTGCCGCGCTAGGAAGTGTTGTATCATTGATTCGCCGTGTAATCAAAGAGATGACGTGCCCGGAAACCGAGCTTCGCGGCACGATTGGATTATGGTCTTGGAATAAAACAAGTTAAGAGCGATTGCCTTCCAGTCGCTAGTTGATCGGCACCGTTTGTGCATTCGCCGTCCTCAGAGTTCTGCCGCGTTCCACTCGGTTAACCGGGTGCAGTTCCCTTTGGTTAACGGGGTAATGGCACAGGGGCTTTTCTCCCAGGTGCGCGGCAGGCAGTTCCAAGTTGGTCCAAGTGACCCTTCCTAAGGAGATTAACCATGTCCGCCGCGCTGATTCCCTGCGCCGTGACGCCGCCTGTTGCCGATATGAGTGACCACCAACGACTTCGGGCCATCACGCTGGCCATCAAGGAAGCGGACCGAGCCTTGCGCCGGCGCTTCCCCTTGCTGAAACATCAGGACGCCATCGGCCTGGGATTTTTTGTGATGTGCGCCGCCGTCGTCGTAGGCTGCTCGGTCCTGTTCGTCCAGGGCGTGATTCCCTGGTGGGCATGCCTCGCGATCAACGCGCTGAGCATGTCCATTCTGCGCGAGATCGAGCACGACCTGATCCACAACATCTATTTTCGAAGCAGGCCGTGGGTGCAGAACCTGCTGATGCTCGCGGTATGGCCCTTCCTCGGGAACCTGCCGCATCCCTGGTATCGCGGGCGGATGCACCTGCTGCATCATCGCACTTCAGGCCACGTGGAGGACTTCGAGGAGCGCCTGATCGGCAATGGTATGAAGTTTGGGCCGCTCAAGCTCTGCGCCATGCTCGAGCCCGGCGTGGCGTCGCTCTTGCGGCAGAAGGAATTTGCCGAGATCCCGTTCTACAACGGCCGCGAACTCTTTCGGGCGTTCTTGCCGGTGACGCTGTTTCACCTGTTCGCGTGGTACGGCTGGCTGCTGGCCAACGCCGTGGCCGGGGCTGCTTACGTGAGCGGCGCGACGTTGCCGGGTTGGCTCGCGGGCGTGCTGGCCGTGTTGAACACCATCGCGGTCATCCACGTGTTGCCCAACCAGCTACGCCAGGTTTGCCTGCAGATCCTGTCCTCGTGCATGCACTACTTCGGAGATGTGGAAAATCGACTGCAGGAGACCCAGGTGCTGAACGCGTGGTGGCTGCTGCCTCTGAATCTTTTCAGCTTCAACGTCGGCAGCACGCACAGCATTCATCACTTCGTCGTCAGCCAGCCGTTCTACCTGCGGCAGCTGGTGGCCGGCACGGCGCACGCGGCGTTTCATGAGTACGGCGTGCGCTTCAACGATGCCGCATCGGTCCTGCGCGGCAACCGCTACCAGCAGGCGCCCGGGTGACGGCCCCTTTATTCGTCCAAAGGCACCCGGCGAAATTCGGCGTGTTGGGGCCACGGGCGATTAGCCCTTGTTTTCCACATTGGGAACCCTATGATGATCTTGTAATAGGACAGGGGATGTCGGTACCGTTCAGATCCCCGTCGTACGCGCAGTCGTCGGATGACTAGATGAAACGCAGCCCGGCTCCGTCGGGCGGCTGGTTGACGAGTAAGCCGACGTGATCGACCATCGCCTAGGTGGTGGATCCCGTCGGTTTTTTTTTTGGCCCGACGTGCCGAAGGCAAGCGCCAACGGCCGGAGACTGACACCATGGGGTCACCGTACTTGAACCTGCCACCGGTATCGCAACCCAGGGTCGAGAACACCATCGCGAAGGATGTGCAGGATAACCTGGACACCCTCCTCGGCGAGCAGGTCCTCCATGCCCTCGGCGAGCCGCGTGACTTGCTCCGCGTGCAGGTCTGTCGGTTATGGCGGGGGCATTATCGCGTCAACGTGCTTGTCGGTGCGGACATCACGTCGGCGCGCATTGCGCACAGTTATTTCGTGGTGTCCGACAGCGACGGGAACATCAGCACGGCGGCCCCGAAGATCCAAAAACGCTATTGAGCCTAATGAAAGCGACGTAACCATGCGCTCGATCAACGGCGACGACCGGCAGACGCGACCACCCGAAGCCCAGCCGGCGACCGGCCCTGATTCACCGGGCGCCGCCACGCCCGATCGCGAACGGGCGGCGTCGTTTCACAGCAGCTCCTCGGCAAGAAAAATTGACGAATTTGAGATTTGGGCAGGTGCAGCGCGTGATTGGAAGCCACTTTGGGAGATTCAGCCATCATGTGGATGATCGAAACCGCAACCGCTCTAGGAATTGCTTTGGCACTGGTCCCCTTGTACCTGTTGACGTGCATTCGTGTCCTGAACGAATACGAACGGGGTGTAGTTTTCCGTCTGGGTCGGGCCCTGCGCGAGCCCAAGGGGCCGGGGCTGATCATGGTCTTTTGGCCGATCGATCGCATGATGCGCATGGAATTGCGGCCCATCACATGAGTCATCGATGATTTCGGGCGCGGGACAACGATCCCCTTGCTTTCCCCTTGCTTTCCCCATCGCGGGCCGTAGAATAAAGGAAAGTGCGGAGCGTGAGCGGGATTTCGAGCGGCTCCGTTAAAGATGTCGTTGAAGTCGTCGGATGACTAGCTGAAGGGCAACCCGGCCGTGCCGGGGGGTCCGTTGACGAGTATACCGGCGTGGTCGACTACCTCATCTGAGTGTTCGACCACGCCGGTTTTTTTTCGCTCGTGATTGCGCTGGACGGTCGCAACCAGGAGGGACCAACCCAATGAACAAGTCCAAATCGACCATGGCACAGCAGATCGCCCAGGCGGCAATCGCCTTCGAGCAGCGACGAACAGGCAACCACGTACCCAAGTCGGTGACCGTGGTCCTCAGTGAGGGTACGCTGGTGATCACGCTGCATGAAGCATTGTCGCCCGCCGAGAAGGCCCTGTCGGCAAATCCAGCCGGCGCCGCTCAGGTGCAGGAGTTCCACCGGCAGCTGTTCGCCAGCTCGTCTGCCTCGCTACGGCAGGAGATCAAACGAATCACCGGGATGGCAGTGCGTGAGGCGACTGCGGAAATCGAGCCGGCTAGCGGCGCCATCGTGCAGGCGTTCACGACCGGCACCGTGGTGCAAGTGTTCCTGCTCGCTGGCAGCGCTCCCACGGAAGTGTGGAGCGGCAGCGAGCCAGGTCTCATGGCAGAGAAAACCAAACACACGTCCACCGAGCACCATCACAATGCCGCCGTCCAACATGAGGCGGCGGCGCGTCACCACCGTCAAGCAGCTCATAACCATAGTAACGGCAACCACGAAGAGGCACAGAAGCACGCAACCTCGGCTCACAAGCATAGCCAAGATGCGGACCGACACAGCAAGATTGCACACGTGCATTCGCAGAAGTAGTGTCACAGGTGCTACGCAAGGAGAAGATATGACCGAAACCGAACGTGAAGCCATCGCCAAACGGGCCCATGAAAAGTTCGTACAGCGAGGCGGCTGGCACGGGCATCACGAGCATGACTGGATGGAGGCTGAGAAGGAGGTCATGGAAGGCAAGGTGAGCGTTGACAGACAATACAAGGACAACAACAGGATGTTCCAGAACCACGGTGAACGGGGTCATCGACACGGTAACAGTGGCTGAGCAACGCAACGGAAAAAGCGGAAGGATCGTCAACACAAACGGAGCAACGAACATGTGGCCTTTCAGTCAATTAGCAACGGCGGGGCGTGCCGCTCTGATCTACATCACCGTAGGGGCGTTTACGGTGATTTGGGCCGGGGTCTGGTACGTCTACTTAATCAACAACCCACCTGCGGAAGGTGCCTACTACTGGTGTACCGGTTTCCTGGTGACGGGGTTGACCATGGTCCTCATCGGCTTGGGGCTGGGCATGATCAGTCGCTCGGCCCGGCATGTGGATCTGCCGCCGGCGGGTGTTCCCTTGGCGGTGGTGAACCTCCAACCGAATGCCGCTACGGCCCTGGGACCAGTGCCGGCGCCGCTTAACTTGATTACGCCGGTAGTGGCCTCGAATGGCCAGGCCGTTCTTGCGCCGCCCAAGGGCCATTCCCCGGATAGCCATGAGGCGTATCGCTAACAGCGTGGCGTCATCAACCAGTACGACGCTCATTTCAGCGTGCGTCTGACCCAGACATGAACGCTGACCGCTACCGAGACCGATTGACGAATGCCCCAATACGCGTTGAGGCGCCGTGCGGAGATACTTGACCCGGTTTGCGAACGGAGGCAAATCATGTGGACCCTCATCCTTATCATCGTGGCACTCTTTCTTCCCCCGTTGGCCGTGTTCTTGATGGTGGGCCTCGGCAGGGACTTTTGGATTAACCTGATTCTGACGCTCCTACTCTGGCTGCCCGGTACGGTTCATGCAATCTACCTCATCGTCACCAGGTCCGAGGCGGTGAAATCATAAGACACTTGGAACATCTGACTTCTGATTTTCCCACCGAGGAGATGAATCGGAGGGAGAAACGTCTGTGTGTAACAGCTTTGTTTTTCTAACCGTCATTGTCTGACCTCTGGTATTGGAAGGAACGCGTGCAATGGCGACTCTCGAGACATTCCCGGCTGAGTGTCGGCATCTGGCTGTCAAGCACACCACTCGCTATCGTTACGATCAGCCCATTCAGCGCAGCAGGCATTGGGTCCATTTACGGCCGATCGACGACGTTTATCAGCGAGTTCAGAGCTTTCGGTTGTCGATTGTTCCCGATGTTCCGATTGTCGAATTCGAGGATGTTTTCGGCAACTCGGCCAGTCGGTTCGAGATCAGCCACTGCTACAACGAGCTCACCGTCGCGGCCGAGTCCACGATCACCCTGTACGGCGCGTATCCATTCGCCTTCGCTAACCGACCGATCCGTCCGTCGTTTCCCTTGGTCTGGATGCCGTGGGAGCACATGATGCTTGCTCCGTATTTGGCGCCCGTTGAACTACCCGAAACGCAACTGCGCGAGTTGTACGACTACGCCATGTCGTTTGTGGAGCGCAACAACCACGACCTGACGGAAACGCTCTTTGCCATCAACCTCACCCTGTTCCGCGAATACGAGTTTTTTCCCGGGAGCACCCGACTGGAGACCACGCCTTACGAGGTGTTCACGAGCAAGAAAGGGGTATGCCAAGATTTCGCTAATTTGTTCATCTGCATGGCCAGGTTGCTTGGCATTCCCGCGCTATGTCTGCGGCTACGTCTACACCGGAAACACCGTAACTTCCGGTAAAGGGGCGAGCCGGGCCCAGTCAGACGCCTCGCACGCCTGGTTGCAGCTGTACGTTCCCAATGCGGGCTGGAAAGGTTTCGACCCAACCAATGGGGTATTGGCCAGCACCAATCACATCCGTGTGGCGTATGGTCGACATTATCGCGACGTCACGCCCACGTCCGGCACACTCTACTCCTCTGCCCAGGAGACAATGACCATTGATGTCCAGGTCGTCGAGCTGCCCAATGAAGCAATCGAGATGAAGACCCTTTGTCAACCCGTCGGTGTTGGGGCGGGATCCGCCGCTTTCTCGCCGTCCAGTTCGAAAGCGGCCGATCTGTCCTACAAAGGCGCATTTGGATAACGCTGTTACTTGGGCACGCCAGCACGGCCCAGGAGCACAGCGACATGAGCCAGAAGCACAGCAAGACTGCCAGCGAGCAGTCGCAAAAGTAGCGGCGGTCGCTTCCGCGTCGACGCAGCCCAACCGCGTTGCCCGCGCGGCGAGAATCGTGAGCCCCGGCAGTGCAACATTGTACTGCCCCGATTTGAACTGAATACGCCAAAAAAGGAAGACGCATCATGTTGGAAATCATCATCATTATCCTGATCCTCCTTTTCCTCTTCGGAGGCGGAGGCTACAGCTATAGCCGCGGCAGCAGGGGAGCTGGCGGCATCGTGGGATTAATAATCATAATCCTGGTTGTCGTCCTGATCTTCAGAGTGATCTGAGCCCTGGACACCGCAGCGGCAAATTGAGCGTCCATCATTGTTGATCTGGACCCTGGGGAGGGGTTCGACGCAACGAATGTTGCCGCACGCGCTAATAACGGATGCGCGAACCCGACCCAGACTTGCCAGGGCGTGGCGCAGTTGATCGTCTTGGCGGCGGCACTGGATTTGCACCTTCCCCCTTGTAGATGCCTGATTGAACACACCGCCCCGGAGAAGCACGCATGTACTCCCTTCTGCCATCTTTGCTCGCCCTGCCGCTGCTCACGCTGTTGACGATGCAGCCGGCGGGACAGGCCGACAAGCCGCTTTCCAAGCCATTCGTCGATGGCGTTCGCGCCGAGGCTCACAAGCTGCTGGTGGACGTCGAGCGGCTGCAGGAGGAGGTCATTTTCGATCCCGCCACGCAGAAGGACCGCGATCTCTACAAACTCACGGACGAGGCAATCGCTGCCGTCGTCCAGTTCGAGCGCACGCTGAAGTCCGCGTCAGGCCAAGAGCGGTTGCTCAAGCAGCTCGACGAGCTGGACGGCAAGCTACGCCAGCTCGTAGCCGTGGTGCGGAAAGCCGCGCCGGATGTCCGGATTATGCAGCGAACCGCCGACCATGTTGATCGGGCGAACGAGGAGCTGTATTATGCCCTGGCGAGCGGCGACAGCAAGCGCGCGGGCCAGATCACAGAGCGGCAGGCACACACCTTCACCGGGGCAACGCGCGACCTGGAGCACACCGCAAGGTACGCCCTGGGCGGCGGCGTTGCCGACCGGGCCGTGCTGATCGACAACGCTGCCAATCTGGCGATTGCGGCCGAGCGCTTCGAGAAGAGCTTGCAAAACAAGGGAGACCGTCAGCAGCGCCAGGGCGACTTCGCCGACGTGGACAAGGCGTGGGTGCGCACTGTCTCGGGGCTTGGTCTGCTCAAGCCGGCCGAGTATGTCCACCTGCTCCGCAGCGCCGCCCGCGTGGACCGCTTGCACGAGCGCATGTACCGGCTGCTTGAGATCAAGGGCACGCGGCCAAGCCTAGACGTGCAGTCGTGATCGACGCCTGGTTGGCGGTACTCACCAATGGCTGACGATAGGTGGACCCAAAAATGATGGCACGGTTTCAGTAGAGGCAGCCATCGCCTGGAATGAGCGATGGGTGCCTCGTCTGTGGTTTTGGTCGGCGATTGCATCCCATCGCATCGCCTTCGTCCATTTGGTCAACAAGGCTGCCATATTGGCATCCTGCACCCGCCATCGCCGCCATACCTTGGCTGGAGACGTGGCTTCCGGGCCTGGGCAGCAGTCACCAAATGACACCAGGTCAAGCAGGGCCCGAGTCCGACGAACGGCACGGGTTTTGCACATTACCCCACCGTGAAGTCGAGAACAGCGATTGAGGTCACCGCCCGAAAAGGAGATGCATCATGCGTAAGACTACATTCTTGGCGAGCGTGCTGAGTATCGTGCTGCTCTTTGGAGCCCTGACGCCGCGCGCCGCAGCCCAAGGGGGCTATTACAACAATGGCTACGGAGGCTACTCGTACTACCAGCCGAACGGCCCGTACAACAGCCCTTTCGGCTACCAGTACCAGCCGAACGGCCCGTACAACAGCCCATTCGGCCAGTACCGGCCGAACTCGGGGTACTCCAACCAGCCGTCGAATACCCCAGGCAACTACCAACCCAATTTCTACCAGCCCAATTTCTACCAGCCCTACCGCTACCAGCCCAATTTCTACCAGCCCTACCGCTACGGCGGTGGCTAAGGCCGCCGCTGCGCAAAGCGACCGGCGTAAGGCGGCGGGTAGGGCGGCCGGCAAGGACTTTACCCGCCGGCCTACGCCGGTTTCTTCAAGCTAAGCGCACAAGCTCGTGCAATCGGTGGGCCCATGACTCCCGCCCGGAGTGGCGGCAATCGCCAGCGCCGTTGCGGGCAGGCTGACCGCTTCCGCTACGCCGGCGCGACGCGGGTGCCACAACCGCAGCACCAGGGCGGCCAGGGCGCCGGTGAACATCAGCGCCGCGACGAACTGGCTGGTCGACAGCCAGCCGATCACGAAGCCGCGAATGGCATCGCCGCGCAGGAACTCGACGCTGAAGCGCAGCAGCGCGTAAGTCAGGAAATAGGCGAGCACCACCTGGCCGTCATAGGAGCGGCGCCGCCACAGCCAGAGCAGGCAGTAGAAGATCGCCAAGAGGCCCGCCGCCTCGTAGAGCTGCGTTGGGTGCAACGGCACGCCGCGCCACGCGGCGGGATCGACGGCCGTGCTGGTGAAGGTCACGCCCAGCCAGGTGTCGGTCGGGCAGCCATGGCAGCAGCCGCAGGCACAGCAGCCGAGCCGGCCGAAGAAATGCCCGATCGCGAGGCCCGGCGCCAGGCAATCGAGACTTCGCCAGCCCGGCAGCTTCTGCCACAGCGCGTAGCCGACGACGAACGCCAACCCGGCGATCGGGCCGCCGATGAACGCCCGCCCTTTCCAGAACTCCAGGATCGCCAGCGGGCGCGACTGGTAGCGATCCCATTCGACGCAGACCTGGAGCCAATGCGACCCGAGCAGCCCCGCCAGCACCGCCCCGGCGATCAGGACGGTGAAATGGCGGACGCTCAGGCGTGCCGCCAGCGCCAGGCGCAGCGCGGCCACGCTGCCGACGGCGATGCCCACCATCAGCAAGGCCCAGTAGCTGTCGATCGCCACCGCACCGAAATCGAGTCGCGGATACACGCCGGGGCCCTCCGTGGTTCACCCGCATTTGCAGGAGTCTCGCACTACGAATGGATCACTCGTTGCAGCCGGCGCAGCCGCGGCCGCCGCACTTATGATCCTCAGAATTATGCTCGGTTATCTGCTTCGCCTCAATCTTGAATATTTCTTGAGTAACGGTTTCGCCGGATATCCCTTCCTTCCCCGTGGAAGGACTACTGCTGGGTTGCTGCCCGCGCACGGAATGGAGCGGCTTGAACACGCCGACCGCGACAACGGCAATGATCAGCACGACGAGGGCGCGATGCAGGACTCTGTTCATGGGGTCCCCTAGGTTTGTAGTTTTGGAGTGAGCATCTCCACGACTTCTTTTTTCGGCACCGATCCCGTTCAACTGGAGCCCTTCACGCTCGCCGAATCGTGCGCGGACCGTGCGCCGGTGGGATGCTGCGGCCTATGCCGGCGCCGCGGGCGCTGGTGCCGAATCCGCGCTGATTCCCAGCTGCGATTCTGCCGGCGCCGTGCAGAAATCCGCGGCTGATGCCGATGATTCCGTGAGAGGCTTTGGCGGCAACGAGGCAAGCCCATGACATCGACAGGACGCCCAGGTCTTCGTGCCTGGTTGGGCAACTCTCTTGGGATGGCGGCAGCGCCCGTGCTGCTCTGTGTGGTCGCCGCGGTGCAGATCACCCGCGTTATCTGCTGTGACCAATGCCCCTGGCTCGGCGGCGGCTTCGGCATGTTCGCCACTCCCGACTCGCGGCATGCGCGCTTCGTCAAGGTGTACCTGTTGACCAAGGACTGCGAGATCCCGGCGGACGACCCCTGGCTGCTGGAGACGGCCGTCGCGCGGACGGCGCCGACCGCGGACAACCTGGAACGCGTCGCCGACGAGCTGGATGCGCTAACCTGGGTACACGATGCGCAGCGGCCCTGCGCCACCGTCGCGTCCGGTGGGCAAGACAGCCCCACAGCGGGACCGCCGATCGATTACCGCGCCATCCGCGTCGAGCTGTGGCGCACCACGTTCGACGCGCAGACCCACCAGCTCCACGCCGCCAAGATGCGCGAAACGGTTCGCGACCGGTAGGTCCGGCGAGCCGAGCCGGACCCGTCGCGCCCACGACTGCCGGGTCCGGCTCGGCTCGCCGGACCTACCCGAGCCGGTCCCGTCGCGCCAACGACCGCCGGGTCCGGCTCGGCTCGCCGGACCTACCAATTAGCCTGCACGGGAAGCTAGCCAAGGAGGGCACGCATGTCCGTTTCGTCCCCGCTATGCGAGCGGCCGAAGTGCCCGGCGGCACCGCCCCGGGTCGCGGCGTCGGTCCCACGCTGGGCACGCGCCGCACTCGCGTCATGCCGGCGAGGGATCGTCGCCCTGCCGGCGTTGCCGTTCACGATGACGCGCCGCAGCCTGGTGGCCGACCTGACGTTGCCGGTGCTGGCCATATACTGCCCGGGAGTCGAATACCATCTCCTCCTGGCCAGGTTGCTCTGTCTCGGCGGGCTGCTCTACCGGCCCTTGCTGCGCTTGCCGGCCTACTGGTTCGCCCTGGCCGCGCTGGTCGGCATGGGCACCTACCTCACCTGGCACATTGCGGACAACCACAAGTACCTGATGACTTACTGGTGTCTGGCGCTCGGCTTCGTCCAGGCGGCCCCCGAGGAGCGGCGCGACCGGGTGCTCGCCATCAACGCCCGGCTGCTGCTCGGCCTGTGCATGGCCCTGGCCGTCGCGTGGAAAGTGCTGACGCCCGCCTATACCGATGGCTCGTTTTTCCAGCACACGCTCTTGTTCGACGGCCGTTTCAAGTACGTCGCGAGTACCCTGGCCGACGTTCCGCTGGCAAGCTGGTCGACCAACCAGGAGCAGCAACGCGAATTGCTGAAGGGCTATCTGAACGGCAGCGCAGTGGACACGGTGCCGCTGACCGTTTCCGAGCGGCTGCCGACGGTCGCCGCGGCGATGACCTGGTGGACGGTCGCCATCGAGGGGAGCCTGGCCGTGTTGTTCCTGTGGCCCACCGGCGGGCTTTGGCTCGGACGACTGCGGCACGGCCTACTGGTGTTCTTCGTCTACACCACCTATGCGATTGCTCCGGTGATCCCGTTCGGCTGGATGCTCGTCATCCTCGGCGTCGCGCAGGTGCCGGCCCCGTCGCGACGACTCCGCGCCGCGTACCTGGGCGTTTTCTTGCTGATCCCCGCCTACGCGCTGCCGTACCAGCGGGCGCTGCACGGGCTGCTCGGTTTGTAGCAGAGGATCCCGTCGCCCGATCCTACCGCCGGGCGCCGCTGCGCAAAGCGACCGGCGTAAGCCGGCGGGTAAAGTCCTTACCCGCCGGCTTACGCCGGTCGGCGCGCCTCGATTGGCTCGAGCCGTCAATGGCCGCTGTTCTTCGGCGCCGACACCGGCGTCACCGACGCGTCGGTGCTGATACCGGCGATGAACGCGCGCGGCCGGGACAGGTCGTCGAGCGCCACCGGCTGCGTCGTTTCGGTGATGGTGGTGTTGCCGGCCAGGTCGCGCACCGTCAGGCGGAAGAAGCCCTGCGCGCCAATGTCCAGCGGCGGCACCCAGCGGAACTGGCCGTCGCCCTTGAGACCCTTGGCGATCGCCACCCACGGGCCGTGACGGCTGACCGCGTACGACAGATCGACCGGGCTGCTGCCGAGGTTCTTGTCCATGCTGGTCCAGCCGATGTGCACCGCCGGTCCGTCGTCGGTCGACAGCCGCACGCTCGTGATCTGAGCCACCGGCAGCGTCGTGTCCACCTCGATCCACCAGTCCGGCGTGTCGCCCGGCGCCGGCGGCTGTCCGCCGAAACCGAGGCCGTTGCTGACCACCAGCGTCAGGCCGTAAATGCCGTCGCCGGGCAAGGTCACCTCGGCCGGGCTCTGGCGATCGCGGTCCTCGTTGATTTTCTGCCAGGTCTGCCCCTTGTCGCGCGTGCACCAGACTTCGACCTTGCCGACGCCGCTGGCACCGGCCTGCTCGATCCGATATTCCAGGAACACCCGCGTATTATTGACCAGCATGTGGTGTACCGGCATCCCTTCGTGCTTCGCGGCGATCGTCGGCGGTTGCGCCGTGGACATCTGCGGCTGCACCGCGGGCTGCGCCTGGGCGGCGCCGACGGGGCGACGGGCAGAGCGGGATCGGCGTGTACAAACTGCGGACCGGCCGGCGGATCGACGGCGGCGGTCTTATGAATCGGCGCGGCGGCACTGCCCGGCGCGGGGCCGGACGGCAGCGGCGGACCCTGCGGCACCGTGATCACGCCTGAGGTGTACACGTTGGGGCTCGTGCTCAGGTTGGGACTGGTGCTCAGGGCGCCCGGCAAGATCTTCGGCGCCAGCTTTTCCGCCGGCGGCATCGCCGCGGCCGGAGCGGCGTTCGCCGGCATCGCCTCGCCGATGGTCGAGGCCGGCACCTGCATTTGCGGCCCGATGAGCTTCTGCTCGGCGAGCTTCTGCTCCGCAACCACCGGCGTCACCGTCGCCGCCGACGTGGGCTTCGGCACCTGCGCGGTGGCCGCCGCACCGGTCGCGGACGGCAGCTGGGCCAGGTTGCAGTCGCGGGTGGCCTGGTTGCCGGCCTGGTCGGCGCTGATCACGCGGATTTGACCCGTGATGTTCGCTTGCGCCGGGATGCAGTAAACGTTCGGCCGATCCGGCACGCGCTCCAGATCGCGGTAGACCTTGTCGGCCGTCTGGTATTGCACGCGCGTCCGGGTGGCGTCGAGGTGGGCGTCGTGGACGTCGCACTGGATCAGGCGCCCCTCCGCCGTATTGCCCACGATCGTGACCTCAGCCTGCGGCGGCTGCGTGTCCACCACGACGGCCAGCGCCGGCTCTTCCTTGCTGATGTCCGCCGGGGCGCAGCGGCCCTCGCGGTCGACGGTCACCATCATGAACCAGTACTCGCCGTCGTGCGGCGCCTTGAAGGTGAACGTCGTCTGATTCGGCGTCGCCTTGTCCTGGAGCGCCCAGGGGGCCGACAGGTTTTCCTTGGAGTAGAGCCGAATCTCCTGCAAGATCGGCCGAAATTGATCGTCGAGCTGGATGGGCAGCTGAATGGTGTGCTTGTTGAGATAATACTGGACGATTTCGCCGCGTTCGGGCGGCTGGGCCGCCTGGGCGCTCAACGAGTTGCCGCCGGCCCACAGGACCAGTCCCGCCGCCGCCTGGGCCCACCGCGAATGCAGCAGTCGAAAGCGCTCCCGCCTGGTTTGCTTACCGCGCGCCATAGGTATCCCCTTCCCCCGAAAAGCCGCTCCCCGACCTCCCCGACTGGGCCGGGCCGAGCCGCCACGAAATTATGCCTGAGAGGGTAGGGGTAATATCGACCGCGCCGGCGGTTGTCAACAGGAAATGGAAAAAAAAATGCGAAATGACGAATGTTCGGCAGCACCCAAGCCCGCAGGCGAGTCTTCGAGCCTGCGGGGTTACGCCGGGTACCCCGCAGGCTCGAAGACTCGCCTGCGGGCTTGGGGTACGCTTTCGCCTGCCGATCGCCCTAATTCCGTGCCAGCCGATGGTGCATCACGAAGGCGGCGAAGAGCATCAGCGCGTCGGCGCCGCCGATGGCGACCACGGGCCAGAGCTTGCCCGAGCGCGCCATGTTGATGCCGCACAGCATTAACGGATAGTACATGATGACGATCGGCAGAAAGCACGTGATGAACGCGCTGAGATAGTCGCTCTTGCTGAACCAGATGCCTACCGGGCAGCCGACCAGGACGAAGCACAGGCAGCCGAACGCGAACGCCGGCCGCTGGTAGATTTCGGCGTCGATACTGTTGAGCTTGATCTCCAGCTGCCGGCGCTCCAATTCCTTGCCGCGGATGTGCTCGGTGAAATGGTCCGGCGCCACCTGGAGATTGCGCAGTCTGGTGCAGGGCGATCTCGGTGTCGACCTTGGCCCGGTCCTCCAGGATCGTGTCGCGGCCTTCAAACAGCTCCGACCAGGTCATGTCCGAGGGACGCGCCTTGCCCTGCCCGGTCAGATCGTCGGGCATCTCGAGCGGCCAGACGCGCTCTTCCACGAAGCTGGTGACGTTGCCGTTGGTGTCGACGGTGTGGCAATACTTCATGCGCACGTAGATTTTCTTGTGTGCCATGTCGACCAGCAGCTCGGCCTCGCGCACAGCGCGATCATGTCGTAGCCGCCCTTGCCGTCGCGATGGCGGAACTCGGCCTCGCGCAGTTTTTGCCCATCGACGCGCGTGACGTGGATCTCATAGCTGAGCTTGGGATGGCGGATGCACGACTCGCGCTTGAGCATGCCGTACATCAGCTCGCGCACGTCGCCGGCCATCTGGCTGCGCAGGATATAGTGCGTGTACGGGATCAGGTCGAGGAACAGCACGAACGTCGCGACGCTGGCAATGACGCCGAGCGCCACCGCCGGCAGGATCGCGTGGTGGATGTGCACGCCCGCGGCGCGCAGCGCCAGGATTTCATTGTCGGCGGCGAGCCGCCCGTAAATGATGCAGACGGCGAACAGCGTCGTCGTCGGCACCGTGTAGGGGATCGTGCTGGGAATGAGCAGCGGGATGGCCGCGAGGATCTGCGCCGGGCCCAGACCGTTGCGCGTGGCCTCGGCGATGACGCCGGCCAGCAGCAGCAGCCCCGTCAGGCCGACGAACGCCAGCAGGAAGACCTTCGTCAGCTCGAAAAAGATCGACCGGTGCAGCAAGCCGAACACGCGCGCCTCCCGGAAGCAGAAACCATCCCTTATCGTTGGATCGACCGTCCGTTCCCGAATCTTGAGCCCATTTTCCTCGTTCCCACGCTCCGCGTGGGAACGCACGTCCGGACGCTCCGCGTCCCGTCCGGCTCCTGGCGATGGACGTTACGCCGGTGGGCGCTGTCACGACGGGCCGCAGAGCGGCCGGACGTGCGTTCCCACGCAGAGCGTGGGAACGAGGACGCGAGGACGTCACTCCTTCCGCTCCACGCGCGGCTCGCCGCCGTTGAGGCGCTGCTGCAGGTTGAGCACCGGGTCGACCAGGATCGGCACCCAGCGCTTGTTGAACTTCAGGTCCTTGTCCGAGTTCTCGCTGATCTTGCCACGCATCTCAATCGTCAACAGGCTCTTGCTGATCGCCGGCGGCACCGGACGCACAGCCGGCGGCAATAATTGCTCGATGCGCCAGGTCGGGTAGAAATCGACGTGCAGATCGCTGCCGAAAAGATCCGCTTCGCCTTCGCCGGACAGACTGATCGCGCTGCCGAGCAGGTCGAGCTTGCGCAGATGCACCCGCGTACCGTGGACGCCGAATAGTGCGTGCATTTCCTCGAACAGCGTGCGGTCGGGCCAGTGCAGGCCGAGGAACTTGAGCAGGTCGAGCAAGAGCGGCAGGTTGTACAGCTTGCCGGTGGGGACGTTGATTGAGCCGTGGCCGTCGAGGGTTTCCAGGCCGCTGCCCTGGCCGGTCAGGTGCAGCTTGGCGACCGCCAGGCCGTCGATTGCCGACTTGGGGCCGAGGTTGTGCTTGCCGAATTCCTTGAGGTCGATCTGCGACGCGGTGAGGTTGACCTCGTAGTCGACCGTCGAGTTGAAGTCGATGCGGAGCTGGCCGGCGACGTCGCCGCCGAACAGCGGCGCCCGCACCCCGACCACAAGCCGGTCCGGCGCCTTGTCGGCGACCTGGAAGTCGATCTGCACGTCGTGGAACGGCTGCTTGAGCGCCGCCGCCTGGTCCAGCAGGATATGGCCGTTGAGCCCGAGCAGCTTGGCGCCGTCGTGCCGGCCGACGCAGGCAACCGTGCCACTGGCGCCGGACAACTCGATGCCCGCGTGGAGCGACGCCCGTTTGAACCAGGCCTGGCAGTCCTCCCAGTAAACGTCGGGCAAGCCGCCCTTGCCGTTCTGGGCAATGACCAGCCGCGCTGCGCCTGGACCTTATCGTGCATCTTCAACGACCGCGCCGCCTCCTTGAGCTTGCCGGGCAGCGCCTTGATCAGGTCCTCGTCGAGCTGCAGGTCGCGCGCCTGCACGCGCGTGAGATCGGCGTAATAGCCACCTCCGGGGGGCAAGTCCACGCTCCCCTTGCCGAGGGTGAACAGCGTGTCGCCGTGCCACGCCTTGAGCTGCGCCAGCTCGAGGCGATGGTGGTGATAATGGAACTGCCCGCCGATCTGCTCCAGCCGATACGGGAAGAAAACCGGCTCGACGGCACAGCCCTGCGCGTCGACGTGAACGTCGAGGTCGTAGCTCAGGCTGGTCGGATGGTTGACCGCCGCGATGAAATTGAGCCGGCCGTTGGGGCGGAATTTATCCCAGGCATTGAGCAGCTTCGGCAACGGCGTCAGCCCCTTGCGCAGGTCGTCATCGAGCGCCACGTGATGGCCGATGATCTCCAGCGCGATGCCCTGAATCCTCGTGCCGTCCGCCGCGGCCGTGAGCGTGGAGTGACCATGAGCGTCCATGTTGCCGCCATGATGGGCGGCGTGGAATTCGCGGAATTCCCAGTGCTTGGGAAAGATATCGAGGATGCCGCGGACCTGCTCAAGCGGATAGGGAAACGAATCCCACAGGAGCGTGGCATCGTGGACGCGGACGTGATACTCGTTGCGGAACTCCGCGGCCCCGGGCTCGTGACGGATGTGCGCCTTGATGTCTGCCTTGCCGGTGGCGCGGAACGAGCGCGTCAGCTTTTGCTGCGCCTCGGGCAGCGCCTTGAGCAGCGTCTCGTCGATCGGCACGTCGTTGCTCGCGATATCGAAACGGCACTCGGCATCGGGGCCTTCGCCCTGCCAGGTGCCCTTGATCAGCACCGGCTGGGCGCCGGCGAACCCGGCCAGGTCCACGCGGAGCTGGCGGGTGGCGAAGTCGAAGTCGAGCGCCCCGGCCAGGTGCTCGATCGGATAAGGAAATTTGACGAAGCACATCGACACATCTTCGGGCCGCAGCGACACGCGCATTGGCGTGCCGTCGGCCAGGCCGGTCCAGGCGCCGCCATGGCGGGCGCAGGCGATGTACAGCGTGGCCGGGCCGTGGGGCTGGAATGCGTCGTTCAGGCGGCGCATCTTTTCGGCCAGCGCGTCGCACAAATGAGCGTCCAGGCTCAGATGCTTGACCTCCAGCCGCGCCTCGAAATCCTGGTCGAGCGCCGGCAGTGTGCCGCTGCCGGCGGCGTGGATCTCGACCTCGCCGGAGCGGGCCTCCAGCCCGTCGAGCCGGAGCCGGCCGCCGGCGCAGTGCATCACCGCGGACAGCTCTTCCAGCGGCAGCGGCAATCGGGGATGCCGGACCTTGCCGTGGCGCAGCGTGCATTGAACGTCATAGTCCAGCGGCTGCGTCGGGCTGCTGTGGTAGGCCAACTCGCCATGCGCGTCGGCCAACGCCTCGACCGCGAGGCCTTCGAGCAGCTCGGCATGCTTGTCGCCGGCCAACCGCCGCACCAGCGCCGTGGTCAGCGGCACGCCCACGGCCTTGAAGGTGCCGGCGATTTCCAACGGCTCGCGGTGGAGCGTCCCCTGCACTTCGAGCTTGCCGAGCACCGCCGAGCTGGCCGCGCCGCACAGGGTGATCACTGGCAGCGGGTCGTTGATGAGCGTGATGTTGACGTTGCCGATTTCGATCAGCGGCGTGCCGGCTTCCTGCAGTCGATCCTCGAAAAGGATGGTTCCCTGATGGACGACCACGGTCGGCAGCAGCCGATCGGGCCGCAGCGGGCCGGTCAGTCCCTGCACGTTCCAGTTGCCGTCCTTGTCACGGCGGACGCGCAGCCGCGGTTTGTGCAGTTCGATCTTGCGCAGCGCCAGCTCGCCGTCGAGGAGCTTTTCTTTGTCGTGATAGAAGACCGCGGAGCTGACCTGCAGGAACTCCTGGTGCTCCGGGTCGTCGTGCCGGCTGAAGCGCAGGCCGTTGAGCTGAATGCCGCCGAGGATGCGTAGCCGGGCCGAATCGACCGACACGTCCGCGCCGGGAAACAGCTCGTGCAGCTTGGCAATCACCTGTTCGCGGACCGCGGCCGGATTGGTCCAGCGCTGATACGCGAGCCCGGCCCCGCCGCACAGGGCGATGATGCCGTACACCACGCCGCGCACGATCCATTTGCGCCAGGCCATAGGCTCCTCGGAGTCCACCGCCGGGGCGGGCGGGCCCCGGCGCCAAGCCGGGGTGCGGGGCGGGATGCTACGCCAAAGCGCCGCGCGGGTCAACGCGGCTTTCCCGTTGGGCCTGCATTGCTTTTTTTTGGAGTGCGGCGCTGTTCCGCCGCTTTGTTTTGCTTTTTGTGTGCGGATAAAGGAAAAAAAAGCGGCGGAACAGCGCCGCACTCCAAAAAAAGCAGAGCCTGGATAAGATACCTGGGACTTCATCCCGGTCTTCGACCCGGAACCCTGGACAATCCCCGCGAGGTGGGCGGTATGAGGCACTGGCTCTGCTTGGCACTGTTCGGTTTCCTGCTGGCAACCCCCTGGGGCCGAACGTCGCCAACGCAGCCGGAGCCGCCGCGCATGAACGTTCCCCTGGCCGCGTACGGCTCGCTCACTTCGCTGATTCTCTGCAAGGCCGGCGAGCGCACGGTTGCCATCGCCTCGACGACGAGCAAGGAGCCGGTGATGCTGGCGACGTATGCGTACGACCCCTACGGCAACTGCATCGCCCGCGATGAGTTCAACGAGCGCGGCCTGCAGCGCCGCCCTTCCACCGACGACGCCGCGGTGGAGTGGTTCCCGCCGACGCCTGCAACCTACACCCTCGAGGTGCGCAATCAGAGCGCGGCACCGTGTGTTTTGCAAATGGCGATTCGCTAGCCCGAGGTATTGCGCATGGCCCGTAAGCTGTTCCCGGTCGGCCTGATCCTGCTTTCGCTGGTGCCGTTCAGCCGCGGCGGGCCTGTGGACGGAACGTCGTGGGAACAGAAGCAGGTGCCGAGGGGCAGCGCCAAGGAGGCCGGCAGCCTGCGGTTCAGCAAGACCTTTGTCGCCGGCCAGCGCGCATGCGTCATTGTTATCGGCGACCACAAGCCGGTCGTGGACGTCGAGGTTAAGGTCTACGACGCCAAGGGCCGCCTCGTCGCCGAGGATCGCGGCCAGGATCCGGCAAAGGATTTCGTCGCCGTCATGTGGTATCCCCCGCGGCAAGAAACCTACAGCATCGAAGTGCGCAGCTACGGCGACGTTGAAAACGACTGCTCGATCGCTGTCAGGTAGGCGTGAGGGCCGCCAGCAGTTCCGCGGTGCCGATGTACTCGATCCCCAGCGCTCGCCCTTCCTCCCGCCCTGGCCTGCCACAGCCCGGCGGCCGGCACGTCGATGCCGGCGCTGGCGTCTTCGGCCAGCACCACCCGGAAGCCTTCGCGGCGCAGGTCGTGCGCGGCGAAGAAACAGCAGATGTTGGTCGCGAGGCCGCAGACCACGACCGACGCGACGCCGGCCGCACGGTACAGCGCGAACAGGCCGGGATGCTGTGCCGTCACCGCATACGCCTCGAAGTCGGGCTGATAGCCCTTGCGCCAGATGGCGTGGAACCGTTCGGTTCGCAGGCCGGGCACGAACTCGGCTCCCGCGGTGCCGGCGACGCAGTGCGGCGGATACAAATTGTCCGCCTGGCCCCGAAAACTGCGATGGTCCGGCGGATGCCAGTCCTGGCTGGCGTCGATGCGGCCCCAGGGGATTTCCAGCAGCCGATTGAGATTCGGCACAATCGCGAGCCCGCCCGGCACCGGCAGCTCGTCAGGACAGAGTTCCGTGAAGCCGCGCTGCACGTCCACCACCAGCAGGGCGGTGTGGGCCGGGTCGAGCGGTGCCATGGCAAAGCTCCTTTGCAGTCGTCGTGACGGTGTTTGCGATAGCGTCCATCAAACGAGAAACTGCCGCCCTGGGCTGTCTGCGACGTATGCCGCCCAGTCGTTCGCGATCCCTCGCCGCCTTCAGAAAACCACGACCAGCGCCTCGTGTCAAGCCGCCGATCGCTACTAGCCTGCCACGGCGTCGCCTTGATTGACCGCAATTCGGGAACCTGCTAGGGTAAAGGGGCCATGGCATGGACCGTCACCCTCAACGAGGCTGCCATTGAGAACCTGCGGTGGTTCGGTCAGAAGACTGGCCGCCTTCTCCTGGAAACCGCTACCAGCCAGTTGCAGACTGACCCGTTAGCCGAAACGCGGAACATGAAGACCCTTCGCCCAAATCCCGTGGCGCAGCGCGAACTGCGTTTATCCGGCAAATATCGGGTACTGTTCAACGTCGATGCGGATGCCGAGAAGGTGACCATTGTCCTGGTCGGGGAGAAGCGCGGCAACGCACTTTTGGTTCAAGGCACGGAGTACACCAAACACCATGAAGACGATCCCGGTGAGTGAAGCGAAAGCTCATCTGAGCCACTATGGCATGTTGTGCTACCGAGAGCCGATTGTCGTGACCGTCAACGGCGTTCCGTTGTTTCAACTGGTCCCGGTGGCGGAGCAGGATGACGACCTGATCGACCAACTTCTCGAACACAACCCGGATTTCCGCAAGCTGGTGCACGCCCAGGCGCGTACCAAAGAAGTTTCCGCCAGCGATGCAGCCAAGATGCTGTAGCCAGCACTTCCCCAACGCTCGACAACGGCGATCGAGGCCACATTGCGTTTCATGGAACTTCACAAGCAACACTGGCCGGGCTGGGAGGGCGAGACCGAAGTTCGCCAGGTGTTCGGGCCGGACGATTTCACGCTGGATGGCGGCCGGCTGAATATGCGTCCCCAGCCATAGAAGCGCCTGCGAGACAGCTGCCTCCAGCGTCCGGCCGATGGCATCCAACAGGAACGCGATGCCTTCCTCGCAGCAAGCCGAAAACCGGGCGGCCGCTCGAAACTCCACCTGCGCCTCGCACCGCAATGTCGCTCTGTGGCCTGCCCGCTAGATAACTTTGGGTTTCCGCGATGCAATGCAGCGCGATGGGTGGAAGCCGACCCAGTGCGGAAACAGCCGCCGTCCCAGTTCCCAGAGCTAAAGCGACAGCGAAGCGGCCTTGCGAAAACCTGTCGCGGCCGCCACAATCAACGCAGCATGAGAAAGGAGTTTTCCATGACCACCGTCCTGGATTTGTCGGAAAAAGAGCTTCTGGAGTTGCAGCAACTGACCAAGGAGAACGACCCTTCCACTGCGCTGCGCCGGGCGCTGGTGGAGTACATTCGCTACGCCAAACGCATGCAGCTTATTGAACTTTCGGGGCAGGTCGAGATGCACGACAACTGGCAGGAACTAGAAAAGCTGGAATTGGACGCCCAAAATGGCCAATCTGGTTCTCATTGACACCTGTATCTGGGGCCCGTTCTTTTCTCGAAAAGCCTCCGCGCACAAGACGGCTGTGCGGAAACTTCTCAAGGAGGATCGTGCGGCGATTGTCGGTCCGATCCTTGCGGAAACGCTCCTTGGCTTCAAGAAGACCGAAGAAGCGGACTGGGTCGCATCCGCGCTGGAGGGTTCGCGCTATTTCGACCTTGCATGGGACGATTGGTGCGCGGCCGCAAACCTGGGAAGGCAATTGGCTGCTGGTGGACATGACCTGCCATTGAGCGATTTGTGTCTGGCGGCGGTCGCGAAGCGAATTCAGTGCCAGGTCTATACCATCGACCCGCATTTTGACGTCATTCCCGACCTGCAGCGGTTCGCGCCCGATTGAAATCGCGAACCGGACGAACCTCTTCACCCCTTCTCCGGTCCGAAGCTGGCCGCGAGCCAGTCGAGGCGCTCGCGGCGCCGGGTGCCGCGACACATACGCATCAGATAGCGCTGCACGGTTAGGCCCTGCGTCTCGGCCAGGCGAGTCGCGGTCGTATTCTCCACCGGAATGTCGATGTACACGCGCTGCCCGGGATAACGGCCCCACGCGTCCACGAGCAACAGCGGACTGACGTCCGGCGCCGCAATGCACGGACCGAGTTGGATAGCGCGGCTGCCGGTGCGCGCTGCCATGAATCCCGTCGGATCGTCGCCATTCCGCATGAGGCGCACCGCCCCGGGCTCATCGGCGAACAGGCGGAACAGCAGCGATCGGCGATCGGTTCCGGTGACCGCCGCATCCAGCGCCGCCAATGCTTCCCACTGCTGCGGCATCGCTCCCTCGACCGCGTCCACGGCGGCGACCGGTTCCAAAATGCCCTCGTAGCGTGCCAGCCGATATTCCGCGACGAAACCGAGCTGCTCATACAACGGCTGGCCGAGCGGCGTCGCATCGAGCCGGATCGTGGTGGTGTCTTGTGCGTCGAGGAACGCGAGCGCGTGCTGCATCAGCGCCAGACCGATGCCGCGACGGCGCAGACGCTCGTCGACCAGCACCATCGCGATCCAGCCCACGTCGCCGAAGAGGCAGGTCGTCGTCGTGCCCGCCGGCACGCCGTCGCACTCGGCGACGAAGCAGCCGTCGGGTTGCAGATCGAGTGCTCGCCGCCAATCGGTTTCGGTCTGGTTCCAGCCCGCCTGCCGGCTCAGTCGCAGGCCCAACGGCAGATCGGCGGCGAGCATCGGTCGAAGGTGAATCATCGCTACGGCTCCCTTGCCGGCGCGTACATCACGCGACGCCGGCATGGCGATCGTACCAGCGCCGCAGCTCCGCGTCACCATCACGGAGCGTCCGCCGTGCCGTCGCCACGGTCAGCCACGCCGCGGCCACCGCACCGAGCGCCGCCGCCAGTCCGATCGACTCCGTCGCGGCGCCGTGAACGAGCCCCGGCGGCAGTGCCGTGCCGACGGCCTGCCAGCCGAGACGATCGGCGCCGAACACCAGCAGCGGCAGGCCGACCGTCAGGAGCATGCCGAGCCCGTTGGCGTGCAGGCCGCGCGAGAAGGCGCGAAACCCGAGCGTGAAGTAGAGTGCCCACAGGATTACACCACCAGCTGCCGCCGCCAGCGCCTGTGCCAGCGTCAGCCGGCCCGCCAAGAGGCCGGCAAGCCACAGGATGCAGGCGATGGCGAAATAGCCTCGGCCGCGGTGCCACGCCGCGCCGGCCGCCGCGTGCCAGTAGTCGAGTGGTTCCAGGTCGGTCAGCAGCAGCAGTTCCAGCCGGCGCCGGCGGTCCTGGATGCTGGAGTCCCAAAGGCCGTATTGGAACGCAGCCGGCACCGCCGCCAGCAGGACCAGGCCGGTCGTCAGCGCCGGCACCCCACCCGCCTGATCGCACATGACGAACACGGTTCGCCCCAGCCACGGCGGCCAGGCATCGCCGGCGACGAGGTAAAGCGCGTACAGCAAGCCGAAGCCGCCGGCGAGCCAGAGGTTGACGCGCCCCGAGAAGCGCGCAACGCGCTTGACCGCCCACCACGTCAAGGGCCGATCGCCGACCGCGGGTCGCGCGGTGTCGTCGGGGCCGATGCGCGGATGGTAGTGGAATTCGTGGAAATGCGGCTGTAGCCGGCAAGCGCCGCGGCAGAGCAGGACCAGGGCGAGCCCCGCGCCGACGAGCGTGATCTCGAGGACAGCGCCGGCCAGCGCGGGCGGCGGGCAGTCGAACCAGGCACGCATCACGCCGAACGGGTTGCCCGTGTGGAAGCGGAAGACGGCCCATAGGACGAACGACGCGGCTTCGGTCGGCAAGACGGCGAGCCAGCTTCCGAGGTTTTCGCCCGCCAGCACGCCGACGATGAGATAGACGACGATCAGGCTGATCATCGCTTTTTCGCCCACGCGGCGCAAACAACTCGACTCGTAGGCCCACGTCGTCAGCCCCAGACCCGTCACCGCGCCCCACGCCAGCGGCACGAGCAGGAGCGGCAGCGGATCGAACGGATCGAGCAACCCGTCGACGACGACCAACGCGAGCACGGGCAGCCCCGACAACGTGACCAGCCCGAGCTGGACCAGGCCGACCAGCGCCTCGGCGACGAAGAGCCGGCGCGGCCGCAGCGGACTGACCAGGAGGAATTCGAGGGCCTGGCTTTTGGGCAGCTGCGTCAACCGCCAGCCGATCAACACCGCGCCTTCGACGATGCCCGCGACGAGCAGGACGTGGCCGAGGAATTCCGCGGACTTGTGCGGACCACGAATGCTGAGCGCCAGAAAGGCCGCCGCCAGCAGCAGCAGGTGGACGACGACCACGCGACGGAACGCGAATTGCCGGCTCGGCGACCGCGCGGCCAGTGCGAAGAAGGCGAACGGCATGCAGATGCTCCTCCTATCGGAGCATACTGCGCAAATGGAACATGCACTTGCATTTCGCTTGATGTCCAGTTCATGGGTTACGATTGAGGAGTTGCAACCGGCCGTTTCATCACGAGCACCACGGAGCCGTAGACCATCTACTCCTGCGTCTTCAGATGCGTGCGGATGAACGCCAGCGCTTTTTCGTTGGCCGCCTCGACGAGCTTCTTCTCGCCGCCGGCCAATCCATGGCCAGCCCCTGGTACCGTCACCAGCTCGTGCGGCACCTGGTGGCGGGCGAGTTCCTTTGCCATGTTGGCGGATAGCTCGTACGGCACGTCGGTGTCCTCGGTGCCGTGAACCAGCAGCGTCGGTGGATAGGCGGCGGTGATGTTGCGTACGGGACAGTACGGATCGAGCTTGGCCCGCTCGGCCGGATCGAAGCCGGTGACCTCCTTCGTCCACTGGCCGTTCTGCCGCAGGTACAGGTAGTAGCGGCCGCGGGCCTTCAGACCGGATTCGCTGCCGGTGACGGGCATGGCGCCGACCTGCTTGTACGCCTCGTCCTTGCTGACGAGCGGCTGCTTGCGATAATGCTCCGACGGTTTGGTGTACCAGTCGCCGTCCACGTCGCCGTAGCCCCAGTAGGCGACCAGGGCAGTCGGCCGGGGCTTGACGCACAAGCCGGTCATGAGCGTGAGATAGCCGCCCGCCGAACCGCCGGTAACGACGAGGCGCTTGACGTCCAGATGGCACAGCTTCGCGCCGTCGCCGTGAATCCAGCGGAAGGCGTCCTCGACGTTGGCGATGATCGCCGGCAGCTTGACCTCCGGCGCGAGGCGATAGTCGATCGACACCAGCGCGTAGCCCTCGCTGCGGCACAGCTCCACCATATTCTTCGGCACGCCATTGCGGTTGCCCATGATCAGCGCGCCGCCATGAATCCAGACGACGACCGGCCGGGCTTGCATATCGTCCGCGCGGTAGACATCGGCCTGGATCGGCAGGTCGGCGGCGGTCTTGTAGGTGTAGGTCTTCTTCGCGAAGGTCGGCGACTGCGCTGTCAGCACGATGCCGGCTCCGAGACAGGTACAACTAGCCAGAAGCAGCAGCCGAGCGTTCGCAGGCATCGTGTCATTCCTCATGCGACGGCGAGTCAATCTGTCGCGGACTCAGGGAAGGGCCACTCCTTGTCATACGCCGTCTCCAGCCACTCTTTCGGCACCTCGTTCAGCGAAAGTTGCTTGGACGCGCGTTCCGGTTCCGCCTCCGGGAGTTGTTCGCCGTTGGGCCCCGCCCAGGCGAGCAGAAGCCGTTGGTCGCACAGCGTGAGCAAATCGCCGGGGTTGAGCTCGGCGCGCGTCACCGTTTGGCGGTTGACCTGGACCTGGTTCCGCGACGCGGTATCGAACAGCTCGCATCCACCGCTGGCATGCACCAGGATCACGCAGTGCCGGCGTGAGATGACGTTCGGCCTCGCCCCGCAAGCGTCTTTTGGCGACTCGAGCACGATATCGTTTTCAGCGGCGCGACCGATCGCGTTGATACCGACTCGCAGCGGATGCCGGCACCCGTCCCGAAGATTCGCCAGGTAATAAGTCCCGCCCACCGGCAGGGATTGCCGCCGGACGAGCACAAGCAGCGCCGACGGCGGACGCACGCGCGGGTCGGCGGCTGCCGTCGCCGGCTCCCGGGCGTCCAGCATTTCGTCGACGGCCGCCCCGTAGCAAGCGCGGCGGGCCGGATCGAGGTGCTCGCAATCGAAACGAGGATCGTCCATACCGGTTTCCTCATAAGCGCTTGGCCGCTTCCGCAGCCGACACGGTTGGCTCCATAAGACGTGCTCGCAGCAACTGCCGGAACGCTGGGTTGTGCTCAAGCAGCTGGTCGATCAGGTCGTCATCCTCGCCCAGCGGCACGAGCTGAAATGTGGGAATGCCGTTGACGGTTACGATCACCGGCTCCTTGCGACATACTCGTCCATAATGACTCAGGCGCGCCTTGGCTTTACTCAGCGGAATCACTTTCATGATGTGCCTTGAACTCCTCTCCCTGAACGATCAACTTTTCACCCCGCTTCTCTCCGACAACGACGATGGTCACGACTGCTGCGGCTTCGTCCACCTTAAAGAGTGCACGATATTTGCCGAACAACCGCAGTTCGCGTTGGGCGACTGGATTTGCCCGGAGCGTCTTCAGGTTGCGTGTCTCGGCGAGCGGGTCAGCCTGCAACATCTCCTCGGCCTCCTGGAGCAGCCGTCGCCCATCCTTACGGCCGAACCACCGGAGGTCATCCAGGACCGACTCTTTGAGGGTGATTGCCCAGGCCATAGTCAACAGCCTAGCAGAGACCAAAATCTTGGTCAAGCGCCCAAAACGCGGTAGAATACGGGCTCGCTGAACGAATCGGACGTTCGTCATGGCCATCGAAGCGATCGACCTGAACCGGCACGCGGTGATCGAGGCTTCCGCCGGGACGGGGAAGACCTACACGATCGAGCAGCTCGTGCTGCGCCTCTTGCTTGAGACCGACACCGCCCTCGAGAACATCCTGCTCGTCACATTCACCGAAAAGGCGACCGGCGAGTCTCAAGGCCCGGCTGCGGCACACGCTGGAGCGCTCCGTCCGGGACCAGCCCGAGCGCCGGCCCCTGCTGCTGCCGGCGCTCGATCATTTCGACCAGGCGCCGATCTTCACCATCCACGGCTTCTGCCAGCGCCTCTTGCAGGAGTATGCGCTGGAACAGGGACAGGACTTCCGGGCCGCGCTCGTCAACGACGTGGACCTGCTGCCGCCGATGTTGCGCGAGGTGCAGCGCAAGCTGTGGCGCACGCACTTCGGTGATAAGCTGCGCGACGTGCTGGAGCGGGCGGGTTTCAGCCGGGCCACGGCCACGATCTGGGACGAGCGGGTTCGCGAGGTGGCCGCCAAGTATCACCCGCGCAGCGACCATCAGCTTCGGCCCGCCGCGGTTGCCGATTGGTGGCAGCGGCTCGACGAGGCCGGCGCGAACTGGGCTGGCCAGCTCGAAGTTTTCACCGTCGGGGCGCTCCGCCGCCACCTTGTCGAACACAAGCGCCAGCGTGGCCTGCAGAGCTTCGACGACATGATCGGCACCGTCGAGGAAAGCCTCGACTCCGAGCGCAACCCCGATGCGCCGCACCTCGTCAACCGGCTGCGGGAACGCTATCGCTTCGGCATCGTCGACGAGTTCCAGGACACCGACCCTTTGCAGTGGCGCATCTTTCGCCGCATTTTCCTGGACGCGAGCATGGCCCGGCTGTTCGTCGTCGGCGATCCCAAGCAGGCGATCTTCGCGTTCCGCGGCGCCGACCTGCCGACCTATATCCGTGCCCGCAATGAGATGACCGGCGAGGCCGGCGCCGCGTTCTTTCCGCTGCAAACCAACTGGCGCTCGGCGCCGGACCTGCTCGAAGCGCTCAATTGTCTCTTCCTCGACGGCGACTGGTTTCCGAAGGAGACCGGCATTCGCTACCTCGATGTCCACGCGCCCAGGGACGAAGAACGCCAGACGTGCATCGTCACCGACCTGACCAATCGCGCGGCAATGACGATCGTCGACTTGCGCCCCTGGGAACGGCTCAAGGAGGCACGCAAGCAATACGCCCGCTTCGTGGCCCGCGAGGTCCAGCGGCTCCTGCACGGCACCGGCGCGCAGCCGTCGCTTGCCTTCAAGCACAAGCAGATCGAACGGCCGCTCGAGGCGTCGGACATTTGCATCCTCGTCTTCAAGCGCAGCGAGGCCGAGCCGCTCACCACCGCGCTCGACGACCTTAGCATTCCGTACAGCTTCCATCGCCAGACCGGTTTCTGGCAGTCTGCGGAGGTGCTGCAGCTCGAAACGCTGCTCCTCTGCCTCGCCCGGCCGGAGGAGCGCTCGGCGTTCCGCAAGGCGCTGTTGACCTGCTTCTTTCGCGTGCGGCCGGCGGAGCTGGTGCGCTGCCAGGATTTGCCGTTGACCCACCCCGCCCGCCAACTCTATCAGCGCTGGCTGGAGTTTGCCGAGGCCCGGCAATGGTCCGCCCTGTTCCAGTCGATGCTCGAAGAAACCGGCCTGCTGCTGCCGGCGCTGGACGACGACGCCGCGGCCCAACGGCTGGCGGCCCTGCGGCACGTGATGGGCACGCTGGAGCGCGTCGGCCACGGCGAGAACCGCGACCTGCTCGGCCTGATCGACTGGATCCGCGAGAAACGCAAGCAGCGCGACCAGGGCGATGCCGAGCAGCCGCCGGCCGACACGCACCGCGCCCGCGTCCGCATCATGACCATCCACGCCAGCAAGGGCCTCGAGTTCCCGATCGTCTTCCTCGCGGGCGGCTTCACCCTGCGCGAACTTCGGTCCGGTGACGGCCTACCGCGACGAACAGGGCCGCAAAGTCTTCGACTTCTGCCCCGACGGCGACGCGCAGGGCAAGATGGCCGAGGAAGCGATGGCGGAGTCGCGCCGCTTGCTGTACGTCGCGCTGACCCGGCCGATGTTCAAGCTGTATGTGCCGATGGTGCACGTCGGCAATCGCTCGCGCAACTGGCTCGGGCCGGCCGGGACGATCCTGCTGCCCGCGCTGAAGCAGGCCTGCCCGGACAAGCTCGGCCCGCTGATTGCCGAGATGGTTACGCCGCCGCGGCTGCCGGAGCTGAGCGGCGCCAAGCCGGAGGGCGACGTGCCGCGCAACCCGCGCCCGCCGCTGGCGTTCACCGGCCCGCTGTTCCCGGCGCTCGACCCGAATCTCGAATGGCGGCGCATCATCGTGCGCTCCTTTTCCAGCATGAGCCGGCACCACGTCGCGCCGATCGGCGCCGGCCCCAGCTACGGCGACCGCAGCCGCATCGCCCCGGACGAAGCCGCCGGCGTCGCCGAGCCGGACGACCCGCTGCGCGGCCCCGTCTTCGGCGACATCGTCCACAACGTGCTGGAAGCGATCGACTACACCGAGGTCGGCCATTGCACGCTGCCGGCCGAGCTGTTGCTCGACGGCACGCCGGCCCGGCGGCTGATCGAAAAGGAGGTCCGCGCCAACGTCGCGAAGCTGCGCGGCAAGGCACGCGAGGAGCTGGACCAGACGGCCCAGCAGCAGGTCGCGCAGCTCGTGTGGAGCGCCTGCACACGCCGCTGGCCGCCGCTGGCGGAACGCTGGCCCAGGTCCCGCGCGCGGACCGCCTGCACGAGCTGGAGTTCCAGTTCCCCGAGCCTCCCGACGGTGCCCGCCGCGAGGAAGGCTTCGTGATGGGTTACATGGACCTCGTCTTCCGCCGCGGCGACCGCTATTTCCTGGTCGATTTCAAGACGAACCTGCTCGCCGGCTACACGCCGGAGCACCTGGCGCCTGCATGGACGAGGCGGACTATCACCGCCAGTATCGCCTGTACCTGCACGCGCTGTATCGCTGGCTGACGCGAGCGCACGGCCCGGCGTTCCCATTCCTGCAGCACGTGGGCGGCGTTTATTACCTGTTCGTGCGCGGGCTCAACGGGCGCGACGAGAGCAGCGGTGTCTTCTTCCACCAGCCGACGGCCGAGGACATCGACCTGGCGCGGGCGATAGCCCGTTGAACGTTCGTGGGCGCGAGACCCTCGCACCCACCTAACTTGGGCGCGACGGTCTCGCCGCAAGTTTTCTCCGATATAGGGCTTGCCGCAGTGGCACGAGCCACGCGCCCACTACCCACCATGTTTCGGGCAATCGCTCAATCCGCAGTATTCTCGCGGGGACGCTCTTACAGCCGTGTCGTGTCGCGCTGGCCGGTGACACTCGGTTTTCGGCACGACCGGCACGACCTGCAATGACGCGCACGACCTGCAATGACGCGCACGACTTGCAACGACGCGCACGACCTGCCACCCTGGCGCCATGCCCCTGCGACCAGCGCCAGGTAGTCATGACAGACGAAGGAATCAGCGAGGCGCTGACGGGCGACCTCCGCGCGCTCGCGACCTCGGATTGCGCGGAGGACGATGGGACGGACGGCACGAAACGTCGCGGTTCCATTTTTTCCGACGGATAACCGTCTTGAAGATGAATTCGGCCAATCAAGTAACGCTCTTACATTCAATAGTCAGCGCGTCTCCGCCGTACGGCCAACCGCTGGATCTTGCACGCCGTTCGCCCCTGCAATCGTTCCCTGCGGGTGGTCTAAAGGTCCGCTGGCGGTTGGGGATTCTCCAGTCCGTCACTTCCCGATCTTCCAAAAGTGCCTATCGCTGCGCAGGTAGAGTGCTCCATCGGTCGCCGCGGGCGTACAGAGAATGGTCTCCTCGAATGGGCAGCTATCGACGAGCACGGGGTGATTTTCGGCGAGCCGCACGACGTGAACGATGCCGTCCTCGTTGACGCAGAAGAGCAGGCCGCCCGCGACCACGAGCGAGGAGCTGAAGTTGCCCTCGAGCCGAAGCTGACTGAGCACCTTGCCCGTCTTTAACTCGCCCACCGTGAGGATCGAGCCCCTGAGCGCGTAGATCTTTCCGTCAAAAACCACCGGACTCGCCGTCGTCGGGTTGAGCCTTGCTTGTTCCCAGAGAAGCTTTGGCAGCGCCGCGTCGGCCTGCAATTCGTATGCGCACAGCTTCTCCTCACCTGGAACGAGCAGTAATGTGCCGGTAATCACACTGGAGGCGATCGGGTGCCACTTGCGTTCAATCGCCCACACTTCCTTCCCGGTGAGCGGTTCGCAAGCACTGAGCCTGTTGTAACCTTGGAGCAAGGCGAGCCGGTGGTTTTGAGTCTTGCTCGGAACTGCAATTGGCGATGTCCAGTTCACCTCGTGCGGGCGATCCTGCCGCCAGCGATTCTTACCTGTGACGAGATCGATGCCCGCGGCGAACGACGCGTTCTGGTTCTCGCAATGAACAATGACCGTCGAACCAATGATCAGCGGCGAGGACGCCAACCCCCTTCCGTCGGTCGCGCCGGGGTTCTCATCGTGAAGCGAGCGTATCCACTGCAGGTTGCCGTCGAGGTCCACACAGATCAGATCATTTGTGGCGAAGAGCGCGACCAGATACTTGCTGTCACTTGCCGGCGTCGGCGCGGCCATGCAGGTCTTGGGGTGCGAGTGTGTGGGTCCGGTCGCCCACACCGTCCGTTGCCAAAGCTTCTGGCCGGATTTGGCATCATAAGCCAGCACGTGCAGACGGTTCTGCTTTTGGCCGCTCGAGGCCGTCAGGAAGACGCGATTCCCGACGAGCACGGGGCTCGAAAGCCCACGACCAGGCAGATCGGCCTGCCAGGCGAGATGTTGCTTCGGCCCAAACGGCAGCGGCACCGGGTCACCCGAGCCAACTCCGGTGGAGTCCGAGCCCCGAAAATGCGTCCAGTCCGCGGCGAGAGAGTTCGCGAGAATCGCAGTCACGCCGGCGGCACAAAGGAATCGATGCATGGGAATCCCTGACTCCTGACTCCTGACTCCTGACTCCTGACCCCTGACTCATGGCCGCGTCGTGGACAGGATGGCCGCGCCGTCGGCATCGCACACCCGAAGCTGAAAACGCCACAGCTTCGGCACCTGCGGCGGCGGGATATCCGTGCAAACCTTCATCAGCAGCGTGTTCTTCCCCTCGCGCAGCCGGATCTTTGTACGATAGTGGTCGAACTGCATCCCGGTGTAGGCGTCCGCCCGGTGCAGCGCGAGCTCGCCGTTCACCCAAAGCTTGAAGACGGTGTAACAGCCAATCCGGACCTCCACGTCGCGGGCGGCCGGGCTTGTGAACTCCGTCGCCGCGTAGCCGACGGCCTCGCTGTGCTGCCCGACGCCGATATTCAAATCGACGATGCCGTTCTCGTCCTTCGCAACGTAGTCCTTCCAGCGGACCTTGCCCGCCTTGCCGTCGTATTCCGCCTTGAAGTCCAGTGCCTGCTCCGGAGGATAGGGCGTTAGGGCACCTTTCTGCGCGACGTTGGCGAACGGGCCAATGAGCTTCCAATCGAGAACGAAACCGAGGTGCTTCGCCAAATCAATCGGCTGACCGAGATCTTTCAGCCGTTTGGCGGCCTTGTCGATTTGGTCCTTGTCTCTCGCGGCGGCGAACGCCTGCTGGAAAAGGGACCGGGCCTCGGCTTTCTTCTCGCGCTAAAGAGCTTCTCGGCATCGTCGAGCACGCGGCCCACGGCATCGCGCCGCAGCTCTGGGCTGGGGTCGTTCACCATCTTCGGCAGGAACCGATCACTGGCGGTCTTGTCCTGCTGCACGAGCAGATCAAACGCAAGCCGCCTCGCCTGCGGATCATGACTGGCGTCAGCCAGGAAGCGGGTCAGGGCAGCGGTCGGCAGCGGCTTCTTGCCTCGCTCTGCGCGATCAACGATCTCGTCCACCGCGGCTCGAATCCAGTTGCGAGCCAACGGCGTGGCCCCGTCCATCCCGGCGAGAAGCAGCGGCAACTGCTCGATCGGGGTCTTGACCAGCACCTTCCACGCCCCGGCGGCCTCCGCGCTTCCCTTTCCATCGGGACCAACCTGGCGAATCGTGTGAATTGCCGATTTCAGATCATCATTCTCGGTGGATTGCACCACGGCAGGAGCCACAAGAGACAACGCGGTGATGATGCCCGCGAAGCGATGGATCATGGATCAGCCTCTGTTTGAGGGGACTAGCGTTCGTGGCGACCTTGCTTTACAATAGCGTCCGATCGATGTTCCTGCCACTCCGAGGTAGCGAGCCATTCATCGACGAGGAGGGTCCATCATGGCATTGAGGAGAATCTCCTTCGCGGCAATCGTCACCAGTCTCGTGCTGGTCTTTGCATGGCCTGTCTTCAAATGGACTCGCACACCTGCCGCAGTTGAACTGGGTCCTGTCGTTGCATTGACTGGCGCACCTGCCGCAATTGAACCTCCGGTTGCTGCATTGACTGGCGCACCTGCCGCAACTGAACCGGCTCCCGTCGTTGAATCGATTGGCACGCCTACCGCAACTGAACATGGTCTGGACAACGACAAAGAAGGGGTCTCGGCCAGTGTTGCTGATTTGTGGGTGACGGGTGTTCAGCGTAACCCGACGACACCCTGGATTCTCGCCCTGCGCCGACCGCCTCAGCCAAGTCGGCACAGAACGCAAAGATGTGCTGGAGCGGGGCAAGGAGTTGTTCAGGCACGAATGGATCGCGGGTGATCGCCGGAGCCACGCTGGCGATGGACTGGGGCCGGTATACAACGCTCAATCGTGTGCCGCCGCCTGCCACCGGCTAGGAGGGATCGGCGGAGCAGGAAACAACGAGACGAACGTCAGCCTGGTTACCGTCTTTGTCAGTGAGAGAATCCGGACCATGCTTTCTGGTGTTTTGCCGGAGCACCCACTGCCGCCTGCCGATGCGCCGAAGAAGGTCGTCGTGGGCGAGCCGGGCCGCGAAGTCGAACTTGAGATTCCTTCGCAGGACGAGTTGGCCAAAATCCACCCGATTTTGCGTACGCAGCCGTCTTTTCCCCTCCATCGATTTGGGGTTGGTCCGGAGTTCGCCCAGTGGAAAGCGTTCATTTTTCCAAAGGATGAAACGGAAACCGAACGGTCTAACAAACAAGACTCGAATCGGCGTCGCAGCAAGTTCACAGGCTCTGGCACGTTGACGCTGATCGAATCGAAGCGCAACACACCGCCGCTTTTTGGCGCGGGTCTCATCGATGCGATTCCGGACAAGGTGTTGGACGAGGTTGCCGCCGAACAAGCAAAGGCTTCTGGTGATGCGCGTTGATCTTCTGAGCTCAGGCGGAGAGCCGAAGTGCTGCCCGTAAGAGGGCGCATGCGCGCCTGAAAGACGGCCGCGCCGGCCGATTTGGCTGGAAAGCCAGCGTGGCTAGCTTGCCCGAGTTCACGCTCCAGGCGTGTTCCAGCGAACTTGGTTTGGAGGTTCCGGGGTTCGCCCGCGCGGCGCCGCCCTGGAAGAGCCACTACAAGGCTCCGGGAATCGACCTGACGCGCGAGCAGTGTGACACCTTGACACGTTTCGTCGCCTCATTGCCCCGGCCGAGCGTGCGTCCTGCGGACTCGACGGAACAGGCCGGCGCGATTGAGCGCGGACGCCAGTTGTTCGCGAGTGTCGGTTGCGCGGTCTGCCACCGGCCGAAGCTCGGCGACGTGGACGGCATTTATAGCGATCTCCTGCTCCATGACATGGGGCACGAGCTGAGCGATTCCGGGTCCTACACGGTGCTCGAAATCGCCTCCAAAGACAAGTCCAAGCAACCACGCGCTGCCAATGAACTCGAATGGCGCACGCCGCCGCTCTGGGGCCTGCGCGACTCGGCGCCTTATTTGCACGACGGCCGCGCCGCAACGGTTGCTGACGCCGTAGCACTTCACGGCGGAGAGGGAATGGCCGCGGCGCAAGCGTACAAGCGACTATCGGAGAAAGAGCGCGAACAGGTCGAGCTATTCTTGCAAACGCTCGCCGCGCCACCAACCGGACCGTGAAAGCCACATGTTTGATGTGAGCCCCCAGCCACTCGCTCAGCGCATTGCCGATGCCGACCCCCTGGAAGTCGGGGAGCACCGCCGTCCGATGCTCCCGCCAGACGCCGGTGTGCCCGACCAGCGGCATGCAGCTCGTGAAGGCGACCGGCCGAAACGTCGGCATGGCTGCCTGACGCCACGGGGCTTGACGAGGCCGCACGAGCCGATCAATATGGTCACTACAGCGATGCACGACGTGATGGGTGTGTCCGGAGGTGCTTCATGTCCCACACAGCAATTTGCTCGGCGATCCTGATGACCGTGGGAGCCATTTTTTCGCTCGGCTGCTGCTGTCCGGGCCGGTTTGCGCCCGTCGGTTTCAGGCCGCCGGCGGTCGTGGTCCAACCCCTGCAAGAGAACCCGGCGGAACTTGCCCACAAAAAGACAGCTGAGGAATTCCAGCGGCTGGTCGCCCAGCAACTCGGCCCGAACACCTGGGCTGGCAGTCTGGCGCCGAATGCCCCCGTGTGGGCCAAAATTCGACAGATCACGGCCCAGCGCAGTTACAAGACGAACGCGTCAATCGGCGGGCCCTTCGCCAATGTGCCGTTCGACGAGAATCATGCGGCGGGCGGAATCCTTATTGGCTTTTTCGCGGGCGAAGACGACGGCAATCACGTCGGGTTCTTGCAGCCGATCTATCTCACTGCGCAGGCCGAGCAGGTCGGGAAGGCCTACGGCGCGATCCACAGGCCGGTGCAGTGCCTCAAGGCGAAAGGAGGCTATGCGCTGGGGGGCGTCAACCTGCGCACCGGCGGCATCATCGACGCTCTGACGCTCGTGTACATGAGGGTGGACGGCGAACGGCTCAACCCGGCCGACAGTTACACGTCGGCAACCCTCGGCGGGCAGGGTGGCGGCCCGACCAACTTCGCCAGCAACGGAGGCCTATTGATCGGCATTCACGGCAAAACGATGGACCGTGACGGCTTTGTCCCGGCGGGCGCCATCGGCAACCTGGGATTCCTGTCGTGGCCGTGACATCCTATCGGCGGTAGGTTCGGCTGATGGCCAAAGACGAAGGATTCGCAGGGGCCCAAGGGTGACATTCAGGGTACATTTCGTTACGGGAAATTCGGGCAAGGGAATCATCGGCGAAGGTGACGCGCATGGCAAGCTCACCGCCGACGGCGCGCCCAAGGTCGCCGACTTCGGCCTGGCCAAGCGCCTGCCCCTCGCCCCCAACGGGGCGAGGGGCGCATGCGTCAGAACCACCGCCAGCGCAGGCCCGGCAGCACCACATAGCCGACCACGGCGCCGGCGCCGGCCAGCACCACCAGCGTCAGCCAGACCAGCCAGTCGATCGACGTAGGGCCCTGGCCCAGGTCAATGAGCGGCCCGGCGGGCGCGGTGATCGGTGCGGCCTTCATGGGCGCCGACATCGGCGCGGGCTCGGCTTCCAATTCGTCCGAGGCGAAATCATCCTCCGGCGGCAGTGCCAGATCGGGGCTTGCCGGCACCGCCAGCATCAGGTCGCGAAATTCCGGGAAGTTGCGCGCCGCCTCGAACGGACCCTGCGCCTGCGCGACAGGCGCACCTCGGCGGCATCGCCGAGCGAACCGTCCTTCAGCGCCCGGCGGACGCCTTCGGTGGTCTCGCGCGTCGCGTGAAACGTGCCGACGGTGTCGCGGTAGAGCAGATGCCAGAGATTCGCCACCGTGACCGACGGCTCCTCCTCCAACGGCGTCGGCGCCCGATCGCTATGGCCCGTCAGATCCTCGACGAACTCGCGGCAATTTCCCGGCCGTTGCGCCGGGTCCGCGCTCATTGCCCGCCGGATCGCCCAGTCGACTCGGGTCGACAACGTGGGCACCAGCTCACTCGGCGGCGCAATGTCGTTCTTGACCTTCTTCATCCATGCGTCGAGCGGCCCGGCGGATTCGAATGGCAACTCGCCGGTGACCGTCATGTACAGCGTCGCCGACAGCGAGTAAATGTCGCAGCGGGCGTCGGCGTTCTTGGCGTTGCGGAACTGCTCCGGCGCCATGAAGTGCGGCGTGCCCAGGCCGCGGCCTGTCCGCGTCAAATTCAGGTCCGCGTCGATTTCCTTGACCAGGCCCAGGTCGGTCAGCTTGGCCTGACCGTCGGCGGTCAACAGGATGTTGTCCGGCTTCACGTCGCGATGCACCAGCCCCAGCGCGTGGGCGCGGTCGAGGCCCTGGGCCACCTGGGCGATAATGTCGATCGCCTCGGCTTCCTCCAGCCGCTGCTCGCGGTCGAGCCGTTGGCCGAGCGACTCGCCCTCGACGAACTCCATCACCAGAAACGGCACGTCATTTTCGCGGCCGAAATCAAGGGCGCGGACGATGTTCGGATGATCCAGGGCCTTGGCGGCGTTGTATTCCTGCTCGAAGCGCTTGAGATAAATCGGGTTGGATGCGATGTGCGCCGGCACGACCTTGACGGCGACGACCGCGCCCGTGACACGATGGCGGCCCTTGTAGACGGTGCCCATACCCCCTTCGGCGACCTTCTCCAGGAGGTCATATTGGCCGATGGTTTGCATGTTGCGCCTCAGCTGGTCCACGGGCATGCCGGGGCCTCTTCAGTTGGAGAAAGCCACTGATCGGGCGGTGCGGGAACGAGCGTCCGTCGCTCTATTCTGGCTTGCAGGCAGGGGCTTGTCAAAAAAGTAGGCCTACTTCTTTACCACCCCGCGCGGTGGCTGGGCAAATGCATCGTACAGCGCCTGGACCTGGTCGCCGGTCATCTCGCCGTCCTGGAGCCAGACGCGGTAGTCGACAATGAGAGGATGGTCCTCGGTGAGCTCGTGCTCGAAATAGCAGCCGAAGCGTCCATAATCGCGTTCGCTGAAGCGCGACTCGCGGGGGTTGCGGGGGCTGTTGAGATAGGCGACGGTGTAGCGCTGCTCGCCCAGCATGAAGCTCATCGCGTCCCAGCGAAGGTCGACGGGGCCCTCTTTCGTCTTGGGGTCCCAGTTGCGCGTTGCGCCGAGATCGCCCTTGCCGTCGGGGCGCAGAAAGTAGGTCTTTTTCGCGGTCTTCTCCGCGACTTCGTTGGCGGCGCGAAACTGGAACCCGGCGTGTTGCGGATCGCCGTCGAGCCGCACCTTGCCGCCGGCCGTCTTCAGCTTCGACGCGAATTCGACCAGGATGCCGCCGGGGACGTTGTAGGCGGTCAGCTCCCGTTCCTCGGTGGCGAAGACGTCGTCCTTCGCGCCGCTCCAGGTAATGCGGACCCGGTGCCGTCCCAGGACCGGGCCGCCCTCCTCGATGAGCACGGTGTCATGCGATTGGTTGGTGTCGCCGGGTTTGGCATGCCACGTGTCGGCGGTTTTCTTGAGGTCCTCGCCATAGCTGATCTTGTTGAAGGCATACATGAGACCGCGATGGTGCGGGTAGAGCAGCTTCTTTTCGTCCGTGTACGGATCGGTGTGCCCACCATTGGTGACCAGGCGTTTGCCCTCGGGGTCGTAGAGGTGATGGAACACCTTGTAGGTCTGGTTGCGTTTCTCGGGCGTGCTGGTATCATAGGCGGCGTGCATGTAGCGCAGGACGGGCCGGCGCTTGATACCGCTGAGGACATCGAAGATCAGGTCGGTCTGCTCGTCCCTTTTCTGCTCCCACCACAAGAACCCAGTCGTGTCGGGCGCAACGATCTCCTTGACGAGCTTCGTCGCCAGCATGAGCGGTTCGCCCTTCTTCAGCGCCGGCAGGATGACGTGCAGGTCCCGGCGAATCAGCCCTGCCGCCGTGGGCGCGAGCTGTTCCGTCGTGATCCCCGGCGCGGTGAGCTGGCCTTCCAGCTCCTGGCCGCCGGCGGACACGCGGGCATGGGTGATGGTCGCAACGGCCTTGGGCAGGCTGAGCGGCACGCAAACGGGGACGTTCTTGAGGTCGTGTTTGCCGGCCTCGATAGTGATTTTGATCGTATCTTGAGTGCGCAGCGGCGCGGCGGCCAGCAGCAGGCAGCCAACGAGGGAGCCTAGCAACCGGTGGTACATGGCAGAATCCTCGAAGGGAGCATCAATTCACTTGCTTGGCAGCCGCCCGCGCAGGATGCGGCCCTCATCGCTCAACGGTTGGCCGAGATCGATCCTATCGAATTGGCTGCGGACATCAAGGGTTAGGAGAATCTCATGAGTCAGCTCAGGTACGCATCCCGGCCCCCCGGCCCCCCGCAGGAGGAAACAAAAAGCTTGCAAACCATGGCCGACCGAGTAGAATGCGGCTAGGATGGCAGAAGTCGCGGGCGTAATTCAGCGGTAGAATGCCAGCTTCCCAAGCTGGACGTCGTCGGTTCGAATCCGATCGCCCGCTCTGAAAACACCTCAGTCGCCGAACGCGAGTCACAGCTGCCGGTGGCGCCAGCGTCGGCCTCATCGGAAGCTTTTCGATGACGGCGCTTCCCGATCTTTTCGTCCTCGCCTTGCAGTCGCAGCAGGCCGGCAATCTCCAGCAGGCGGAGTTGCTGTGCCGCCAGGTCCTCGAATGCGATCCCGATAACGCCAATGCGCTGAACCTGCTCGGCGTGCTGGCACACCAGGGCGGGCGCAACGATCGCGCGATCGATTGGCTCCGTCGCGCCGTGGCCGCCAATCCCCGCGATGGCACCATTCACTACAACCTGGGCGTCGCCTACCAGATGCTTGGTTGCAATGCCGAGGCGGTCACGAGTTATCGGCAAGCGCTGCAACTGCTGCCGGACCATGCCGACGCCGACCACAACCTCGGCCTGCTGCTTCGGGACGATAAGCAGGGCGCCGCGGCGGCGGCCAGCTTCCGCCGCGAACGGATCGCCGCCGCCTTGCCCGCCGCGGATGCCGGCCCGAGCCCCGCGGCGGTGGGACGGATGTGGGCGTTGGCGCTGGAGCACTTCCAGGCCGGCCGCCGCGCGGAGGCCGAGCAGACCTGTCGTCAACTCGTCGAGTGCGAGCCCGGCCATGCCGAGGCGCACAACCTTTTGGGCGTGCTGGCTCATCAGGCCGGGCAGAACGAACTGGCCATCGAGCGCCTCGATCAGGCCATCCGGTTGTCGCCCGACAATGCCGGCTTTCACTACAACCGGGGCGTGGCCCTCCAGATGCTCGGCCGGCACGACGAGGCGGCCGTCAATTACCAGCAGACCCTGCGCTGGCAGCCGCAGCACGCCGATGCCCACCACAACTGGGGCGTTGCCCTGGGTCAACAGGGCCGGCTACGCGAGGCCGAAATACACCACCGCGAGGCGGTGCGGCTGAAGCCGGATCACGTCGAGGCACGCCACCATCTCGGCTACGTGCTCCTCCAGCAAGGTCGGCCCTTGGAGGCCATTGCCTGGTTTCGCGACGTGGTGCGGATCCGCCCCGAGGATGTCAAAGCCCGTCACAACCTGGGATTGGCCCTGGCGGCGATCGGCCAGTTCGAGGAAGGACGGGCGCACAACGAGCTGAATCAACGTCCCGGGCTCCGCGCGCCCCCCGGGGCTGTCCAATTCGAAATCGCTACTGGGGAGCTGGTCGATACGCCGCCGGCAGGGCACACGCCGAAGGTCCTTGTCCTCTCCTGCTTCCACCTCGGCAACTTCGGCGACCGCCTCGGTTATCACCTCGTCAACATGACGCTGCCGCCCGCAGCCGAGGTCTACCACGCCTGGTTCAACGGCATCCAGGGTCACGTGCCGTGGGACGTGCCGGATGAAGACTTCGACCTTCTGGTGCTCGGTATCGGCAACAGTGTATTTCAGCCGGTCCTCACCGATGAGCTGTTCCGGTTGCTCGAGCGGATACCGCGCGCGGTCGGCATTTTCGGAACCCAGTATCGGGAAGAGATCGACCGCGGGCGCATGGCCGCGCTCCTCGACCGCCTGGACACCTGGTTCGCGCGCTACGAGGAGGACATCGCCCTCTTCGGCCAGGGCCGAAGCAATGTCGTCCACCTCGGAGACTGGCTGATCAACCTCTTCCCGCTGACTCGAGGCCGGAACCCCGCAACCCTGGTGTTGGGTGACGAAATCTGGCAACCGCTGGCGCTGGATCGAACGATCCAGCGGATCCAGTCCCACCAGCGCGTCTTTCCCCCCGCGTCCATCCGTTTCTCTGCGCCCTGACCAGCGCTCAGGCCGTCGCCTACCGGCAGCAACGCGAGACGGCGACGGGCCTACCCGCAGGGAAGTTCCGCTCCCTGCTCCTGGATGTATTCGGCCATGATTACCCGGAAGAGAATTTCTTCGACGTGGACCGCGCGGCGGTGGCGGCCTACAAGGCCAAGGTTGACGCCAATACGGCGCTCGTCCGCAAACAATTCGTCGAATTGCTCGGCTCAAAACGCACGGAGCAAATTCAAGGCCAGCGCCAACGAGTCCAGGCGCGTGGCGGTTGTGTCTGAACGTGACATGAAAACCACCGGACAGGCGGCGCCACACAGGACGCCGCCAAACCGGCAGTCGGCCGTATACATGATGGCTTTCACGGTCAGGTTCGCCGACAGGAGATTGGGAAAGAGCAGGATGTCCGCGACGCCAAACGCCGGATCCTGCCGTTGCTTCTTGACGCCGGCGTCGGGGTCAAAGGCCAGGTCGAAGGAGAGCGGCCCACGCACCACACAACCGGAAATCTCGCCGGCGCGATTGCGCCGCTCGAGCTCGGCGGCATCCAGCGTTTCAGGCATCGAAGCGACCGTCGTCTCGGTTGCGGCCACGCTCGCCACGCGCGGGCATTCGGCCCCGAGCGTATGCGCCAGGTCCACGGCGCTTTGCAAAATGTCGATCTTTTGCAGCAACGTCGGCTGGATGCAGACGCCGGTGTCTGCCAGCAAGAAGCGGCGCTCGCCGCGCGCAAGCTCCATGAGAACGACCTGACAGATCGTCCGTCCTGTCCGCAGCCCCGTCACTGGATCGAGCAACGCCTTCATCAAGGAGGGGGTCGAAATCTGCCCTTTCATCAGCAGACGGGCCTGTTGGCTCCGCACCAGCGCGACCGCGGAGCCGGCAGCGTCGCCAGCATCAACAAGAGTAAAACCGTGCAACCCGACGCCGCAATCGCCGGCTGTCCGGCGAACGTCGGCTTCGACCCCCACGATCAGGGGCGCGATCCAGCCGCGATCGCAGGCGGTCCGCAATGCCTGGAGCACGGTCGCGTCCGCACCGCCGGCCACGGCAATCGGCGCCGGCTGTCGCAACGTATCGGCGCATTGAAACATCTGGTCGAAAGACAACAGCCCCATGACGGTCGCAAACCTCCCCTGCGGAATCGAGAATAGTGTAGTGAATTTCGTGACCACAACCTCTCCGCCCCGGCGCAGACTGAGCGCCGGACTTGACTCGATCGGTGAGGGATTCGCGTGGCGACGATACCTCACCGTCCGCATGTGTATTCGGAAATCCGGCATCCGCTCCGATGCCGAAGTGGCCGGTGACTCGTCTGCCTGGTGGCAACACCTCACCGACCGCTTTTTCAAGAATCCCATGCTGGGGCGTTAGAACGTGTTGCCACTTCCGGTGTACGAGCCGTCGATGCAGTACGGGTAGACGTTGACGAAAACGCTGTTGTTGACCGTCAGCGTGGCACCCGAGGCGTTGTAAATGCCACCGGTGCCGTCATCGCCGTTAGGGAAAGGGAGGAAGCCGTCTGCGGTGAAGGTGCAGCCGGTGACCTTCATCGTACCGACGTTGTAGATGGCGCCGCCTCCGTACGTGTTGCCATCCGTCCAATCGTAGTCCAGTGTGGAGTTGGCGATGGTAGCAGTTCCGGCATTGTAGATGCCGCCACCGTCGTTGTAGGCCTCGTTGCCGAGGTCGCCGTAGTCGTAGTTCCCGAGGAGGGATTCGCTGTTCACCTTCAGCGTGCCGCCTTGGGCGTTAAAGATCCCGCCGCCGTCGGTGGAAACGTTACTAAGCAACTCGCTGCCACTGACCGTGAGGGTGCCGGCGTTGTAGATGCCGCCGCCTGAATTCTTGGCGGTGTTGCCAACCACGTCGCAGCCGCTGACCGTCAGCGTGCCGAAGTTGAGAATGCCCCCACTCTCGCCGTCGAATGCCGTGCCGGCCACACCGTCCCCTTGGCCAATCGTCAACCCGCTAAGGCTGACCGTGGTCGTGGCCCCGTCCACCTCGAACACTCGACTGACGCCCCCGCCGCTGACCGTCAGGTTGCTCAACCCCGGTCCCTGGATGGTCAGGTTCTGGGATACGTGCAGCTCGCCGCTGGTCAGCTTGATAGTCTGGCCGTCAAGGCTGGGGGCGAATACGATCGTGGCGCCCGACTGAGCCGCGGCGATCTCGGCCCGGAGCGAGCCGGCGCCGCTGTCGAAGTTGTTCGTGACGGTCAGCGTACTGGGCACGTCGCGGCCTTCGAGCCGCTCGAGCCGCGGGCGGAATGCGGCCGGTTTGCGACCCGCTTGGGACGTGCGACGGGGCTGTTGCGCGGATCGAGCTCGGTTCCGCAAGAAGGACAAAAACATGGGGGGCTCCTTTGGGGGGTTGCGGGAAGCGCCATGACGAGCGACCGTTCGCTCGTGGCTTAGCCTCCCTTCTAATCAGCAGTGCGGAATCCGGCGCCGAATCACGCCACGGATTTCAAGAAAATGCCATCCGTTGCGGTGCGCACTCCGAGCTCACCGCGCCGCGGCCGACCCGCACGGGCTTGAGCCTACCTATCCAGTCCAGCACGGCACAGATAAAATCGGGATGTGGGATAGACGTGCCGGAGGAGCTAGGAGCCGTGTCGACCGCACTCGAGGAATTCGCCCGTGAAACCATCGATGAGCTGCTGAAAAAACTGCCGGTAGAGAAGCGTTTGGAGGGCCTAACGCCCGAGCAGCGTGTCCAGGGGCTGTCGGCCGAGCAGTTAGTGGAGTTGGCAAAGAAGGTCAAGGACAATGGCTCGCCTCCCCAGCAATGACAAGCGCCGGCGCCGGCGTATGCGGTCTCTGTTGCACGCTTTAGCAACAGCAGCTGTTCGCGGCTCGATCATCGCCGACGGAGCTAATCCTGCGCCGGTTTTCTTCGCCGGCGTCATCTTCGCCTGCGCTTTGGCGACATCGTCCCAAAGCTTCTGCCATGGCTGCCGTTCCGCCTCGGGAAGTTCGGCCAACGCTTGTGGGCCGCGCACCCCCGCGAAGTCGGGATCGTCCAGCCAGTGCCGCATCTGCTTGGCGATGACCGGGCGGAACTTGTCGGGCTCCTCGTCCAGCAGACGCCGCCACGCCTCCAGGTCCGCCCGCAGCCAGTCCAGTGCCTGGCGGCGCAGGCGGGCACGCTCCGCGCCGTCGAGCTTGTCCACATCCTTCCCCTGACCGCAGCCGGCCAGCGCCGCGGCGCAGGCGGCGTTGTATCGCCGGAAGGTGCGCGGGTTGTCCGCCAGGGCCGGCTCCGCCGCAAATGCCTCCGTGAAGAAACGGACGGCGGCGACGACCAATTGCTTGCACGGCTGCTGGCAGAAGGCGGCCAGTTCGAGACGCTCGGCGGCATTGGCCGGTGCGATTTTGCCTGCGACGAGATCGGGCAGTTTTACGTCCAGCTCCACGAGCCGCTGGCACTCCTTGACCCAGCGCTCCGAGGGGTATTTCCAATCCGGGCGCTTCGAGCCAAGCTCATGCCCGCGCCGCCGGGCCGTGAGGGCTTCCACGAACCGGCCCTGCAAGACCAGGGCATTCCCGAGGTCGCAGTGCGCCTGGGCAAAATCCGGGTCGAGGTGGGTCGCTTTCGTATAGGACGCGATCGCCTGGTCAATTGCCCCAGCCCGTTGCTGCGCGCTGCCGAGGTTGTAGTGGTAGAGCGCGGAATCAGGTTTCAGGCGAACGGCCGTCTCATCGGCGCCGACGGCTTCCTTCAGTTGGCCCTTGCCGGCCAGCAAATCCCCGAGCTTCGTCTGCACCGCATCGCCCGGCCATAGGGCGACGGCCTGACGGTAGACCACGATTGCGTCGTCCTTGCGGCCGGACGCGGCCAGGGTGGCGGCCCGCGTGGCGCGATCGTCGGCCTCGGTGCGCCGCCATGCAAGCCGGGACTCGGCGCTCCACAGCGAATCGAAGCGCCCCGGCTGGCGCTTCCGGAACGACCGCCAGCGCTCGAGCCATTCGTCGGGGGACAGGTTCACGACGTTGCCACCTTCGTGGATGCGTTGCTCGGAAACCAGCTCACACCAGGTGACCAGGTCGTTTAGCGGCAAGTCGGCCGGCCGGCACATGTCCTGGAAATCGAAGACCCGCAGAGGTGCAAACTCCCCGCACGCTGCGAGGAACTGTCCGCCCGGGTCGGTCTCGAGCTGCCAGCCGGCCCAGGGCACGGCCAGCGGCGGGGCAATGGCCTGACCGGTCTGCACATCCCACAGCCGCACCGTTCGGTCCCAGGCAATCGTCGCGAGCCGACGGCCGTCGGGCGTGAAGACCATGTCATAGGCCTCCCGCTGGTGCTGGAACGCGGGACAAGAAAGGCGCCCGGTTCGCCAGTCCCACAGCCGAACCGTGCCATCGCGGCACGCGGTGGCGATGCGCTCGCCGTCCGGGCTGAACTTGTTGGCAAATACCGTGGCCGGGTGGGACGGCAGCATCGCCAGCACGCGCCCCGAAGCGAAATCCCAGACGACGCCGCCGGAGGTGCAGAGCCGACCATCGCGCGAGAAGCTCAGAACCGTTCTGTCCGCCGTGTCCTTGGCCGCCAGCGTGCGCCCCTGGCCCGTCTCGAGGTCCCATACCCAGACCTCCTTGTCCACGCCCCACGCCAACAGGTGTTTGCCGGTCGGGTCAAAGCCGACCCGGTGCGAGCCGAGCAGCCTGGCCGGCAGGGACGACTTCTGCGTGGTCGAGCTGGACTGGAAGTTCGCGCGGACTTGGCCCGTGGCGGGGTCGAGCAGGACGACCTGCCCCTGGTTGCCGATGACCGCCAGGCGGGTCCCATCGGGGCTGTAACACAGGTCGTTGGGGGGTGCCGGCAAGGCGGGGCGGTCGAAAACCGGTTTGCCGGTTTGCCAGTCCCAGCACGTGACATCGCCGCCCGTTTCGGCCGGCAACGCTTTCGAGTTGCGACCGGTGCTTGCAAGGGCGACGCAGCGCGAGTCCGGCGCGAAGTCGCCGGCCACGATGAGGCCGGGCGCCCGCAGCGGCGCCGGCCGCCTTGCCCGTGGCGACCTCATAGACTTGAGCCGTCTCGGCGTACGAGCCGAAGGAGAGGAGATAGCGGCCGTCCCGGCTCAGTCGGATACTCCCCCTACCCGGCATCGTCGCGGTCCGGACCGGCGGAGCGGGACGGGACAGTCCCACTTTGGGAGCGCACCACACGCGAATGAACTGCTTCACCTGCAGCGAGCCCATGGCGGCGGCAAGCAACCGACCGTCGGCGGACAGGGCCGTTGCAAGGATCCGTTCGTGCAGGTCCTTCCGCGCCAGCAACCGTCCCTCCGGAAGCGACCACAGCCAGAAGATGTTACCGAGGCCTGCCGTGACCAGCAGGCGTCCATCGGCGTTGAACGAGGCCGACAGGCACATATGGGTCATCGGCAGGACGGCTTTTTCCACCGGCTGTGCGGTCGTCGTGTCCCACACTCGACCAGCCTGCAAGCACAGCGCGGCATACCGCCCCGTTGGGTCGGCCGCCAGCGTGTAGAGAGTTAGAAAGTGCTGCGGTGCCGGTAACGCACGAACGAGGTTCCCCGTCTCGACGTCCCACCAGGCGGCCACGGCACGATCGCGCGTCAGCAGGCCCCGGCCGCCGTCGACGAATGCTGGACCGCACGCGCCGCCGGCGCGAGCATCGTTCTCGTTAGGGCACCCGATGTGCGCCACCGGGGCGAACAGCGGTTCCGGGCCAACCTCCTTATCGGCAACGGCGAAGACCCGGGCTTTGTCGTCGCGGCACCCCGTGACCAGGCGATTACCCGCGGCGTTCCACTGCAACGTCTCCACTGGCTGCGGATGCACCAGCTCGCCGGCCGCGAAGGTCTGCGTGCGGATGTTCCACACGCGCACCACATCGCTGCCCGCCGCCAGGCGGTCGCCCGTGGGGTTGAACGCCAGCGCCCGGATCGGCCCTCGGTGGGCGAAGCGGTGCAGGACGTTGCCGGACGGGAACGCGAAAATCTCGACCTGGCCGCCGGCGTCGCCCAGCGCCAGCAAGCTGCCGTCGGGACTCCAGACCGCTCCGCCGATGGTCCGCGGTCCGCACGGCAGAGGCATCGCCTCGTCCTGGCGCACGTCCCAGACGATGCACTCGCCCGCCGCGCTGAGGGCGAGCAGAAACTCCGACCGCGGATGAAAGGCCAACGTGCGGAGGCGGGCGGCCGTGGCCGTGGTCAGGGCCGCCACTGGGATCAGGCTGCTGCTGCCCCAGTTGCGCATGCGCACGCGGTTGGACAATTCGCGCTCGGGGTCCGTGCGCGCAGCTGGGCGGCGTTGGCAAACCAAAGCGCGGCCTGATCCGGCTTGCCCCGCTCCGATGCAAACAGCCCCTGCGTCGTATTCATGTCCGCGAGGGTGATTTGCATCGCCTTTTGCGACTCTTCCGCCGCCCGCCGATTCTCGTCCGCAATGCGGGCGCTTTCGGTCGCCTTGCCCAGGGCGGTCTTTTCCGCGTTCAACGCCTCGCCAAGGTCCTCGTTCGCTTTCCGCTCGGCTGCGGTCGCGTTCGTCGCCCGGATTGCCTGCCAGGTGCTGAACACGGTGCCCACCAACAGGGCCACGACCACCACCGCCGCCGTTATCAAGCCGCCCTTGTTCCGCCGTGCGAACTTGCGGAATCGATACCACGCCGAAGGCGGGCAGGCCTGCACTGGCTCGTCGGCCAGGTAACGCTGAATGTCCTGCGCAAAGCCATTGGCCGTCTCATAACGCCGGTTGCGGTCCTTGTCCAGCGCCTTCATCACGATCCAGTCCAGCTCGCCGCGCACCAGGCCGCTCAGCTTCTTCGGTTCCAGGCCACGGTTTGCCGCCACCGACGGCATTTCGTCGGTCGTGCTAAGCCGTGTGCTCGGCCTGGGCGGCTCCTCCTCGCGGATCAGCCGCAGCACTTCCAGCATCGCGGCCGACTTCAGCCGCTTCCTTTCCAGGGGTGTCGAGCCGGTCAGCAGCTCATACAGCAGCACGCCGAGGCTGTAGATGTCGCTGCGGGTGTCGATGTCGAGTTGGTTCAGCTCCGCCTGCTCCGGGCTCATGTATTCCAGCGTGCCGACCACCTGGCCGATCTCGGTGAACATCGTCCGGTCGGTCAGCTTCTGACCCGTCGCTTTCGCCACGCCGAAGTCGATCACTTTCGGCACCGGCTTGCCGTCGTACAGACAGACCATCACGTTCGACGGCTTGAGGTCACGATGAATGATGCCCTTTTGATGGGCGTGCTGGACCGCCTGGCACACCGGCACAAACAGCTCCAGCCGTTGCCGCGGCGTCAAGCGGCGCTCGTCGCAGAACTTCGTGATCGGCACGCCCTTGACCAGCTCCATGACGAAATAGGGCCTTCCCGAGCCGCGCACGTCAGTAAGCGGTTGGGGCGGACCGCTTACTGACGTGCGCGGCTCGAACTCCCTTGTTGTGCCCGCGTCGAGAACTTTGGCGATGTTGGGATGGTCCATCAGGGCCAGGGCCTGGCGTTCGGCCTCGAAGCGAGCGATCACCTGCCGCGAGTCCATACCGGGCTTGATGATCTTCACCGCCACCATGCGTCGAACCGGCTGGCTTTGTTCGGCCAGGTAGACGGTGCCCATGCCGCCTTCGCCGATCTCCTGCAACAGCTTGTAGGGCCCGATCCGGCTGCCCAACGTTTCGGCGCTGGGTTGGGACCCAGCGGGATGGTCGTCGGATGGGCGAGGTTGGTCTTGTGCCGCCGGGGCTCCGCAGGTTTCTTCCGGCCGCTCCGGTACCGCGAGCTTCTCGGCGAGGCGCTCGGGCACCGGCTTTCCCAAAAAGCTGCCGGCCTGCTCATGGGATGCGAGCAACGCGTCGACCCGTTGCCGCAGCGCCGCATCGGCGCCGCACGCCTCGTCGAGATAGGCCGAGCGCTGCGCGGGGGTTTGCTGCGCCAGGGCTTCCATGAAGATCGAGCGTTCGTTCATTGCACTTGCCTCTCTAATCTCCAGTGCGGAATTCGCGGTCGAATCACGCCACGGATTTCAAGAATGTTGCGAATCGGCAGCGACGCGTAGCGGAATTCGCCAGAATTCCGCTCAGGGCGCTGCGGAATTCTGGCGAATTCCGCTACCGGCCCTCTTTCGGGGCATCGCCTTGAATCTCCTGATGGAGCCAGGCGCGCGCATACGCCCACAAGCGGTCCGCCGTTCGCGGTGAAATGCCGAGCAGCTGCGCTGCTTCGGGCAGGGGCAGTCCGGCAAAGAACCGGAGATGGACCAGGTCGGCCGCCTTCTTGTCTGTCGCCGCCAGCTTGTTCAGGGCTTCATCCAGCGCGATCAGATCTTCGGGGATTTCCGGCAGGGCGATCTCCAGGCCGTCGAGGTCGTGGCGTGCCTGTTCGCCGCCGGCCTTGCGACTCGCCTTGTGGCGGGCCCGGTCCACCAGGATGCGGCGCATGGCCTCGGCGGCGGCGCCGAAGAAATGACCGCGGCTGTTCCATTGCTGGCCCTTATCGACCTCAACCAGACGCAAATAAGCCTCGTGCACCAGAGCGGTGGCCTGGAGCGTCTGCCCGGGCTTCTCTTGCGCAGGCGCTGGGCGGCCAGCTTGCGCAGCTCGTCGTAGACGAGCGGCAAGAGCTGCTCGGCGGCGCGGGTCGCCCTGGTCGATGGCCGACAGGATGCGGGTAACTTCGTTCATTGGCAACGATGTTAGCCAGCCCGGAATCGTCGTGCAAGCGCATTGCTGCAGATTGCTCGGCGTCAAGGGTCTGGGAGCCTTCCGGTTGGTGCGAAGCCGTGTTGCTGGGGTCGCTCATGGCGAACCTCGCGGCGCATCGAGATAATACAGCAGCACCGCCAGGTCGGCGGGACAGATGCCGCTGATCCGGCTCGCCTGGCCCAGGCTGCCGGGGCGGATGCGTCCCAGTTTCTCGCGCGCCTCGTGGCGCAATTGCGGGATCGCGGCATAGTCAAAGTGTGCCGGAATCGGCTTCGATTCCATGCGCTGGAAGCGCTCGACCTGCGCAGCTTGGCGCTGAATGTAGCCGGCGTATTTCGCTTCCAGCGTCACCTGCTGAATCACCGCCGGGGAATACCAAGCCAGCTCCGCGGAACACCATGAGAGGATTTGCTCCCAGCGCGTCTCGGTGCGCCGCAGCCATACCTCCAGGGTATCGCCTTCGTGTTTGGCTTCGCGCAGGAAATGCGTCAAACTGGCGATCCCTCGCTCTTTGAACTGCAAGCGTTCCCAATCCGCGTCGTTGACCAGCCCGATGCGCCGGCCGAGCGGGCTCAGCCGGCGGTCGGCGTTGTCGTGCCGCAGCAGCAGCCGATACTCGGCCCGCGACGTGAACATGCGGTACGGCTCGTCGACGCCTTTCGTCACGAGGTCGTCGATCAGGACGCCGATGTACGCCTGGCTGCGGTCGAGGATCAGTGGCGGCTCGCCCTTGATCTTGAGGGCGGCGTTGATGCCCGCCATGAAGCCCTGGGCGGCCGCCTCCTCGTAGCCGGTCGTGCCATTGATCTGGCCCGCAAAGTAGAGGCCGGCGACCGGCTTCGTCTCCAGCGTCGCGTGCAGCTGCGTCGGCGGGGCGTAGTCGTACTCGACGGCGTAGCCCCAGCGCAACACCTCCGCGTGCTCCAGGCCCGGGATGTGCCGCAGCATCTCCTGCTGCACGTCGTTGGGCAGGCTCGTGCTGATGCCGTTGCAGTAATATTCCCAGGTATGGCGCCCCTCCGGCTCCAGGAAAATCTGGTGCCGGTCCTTGTCGGCGAAGCGCACCACCTTGTCTTCGATCGACGGGCAATAGCGCGGTCCCCGGCTGCAAATCTGCCCCGAATACATCGGCGCCCGGTGCAGGTTGGCGCGAATCAGCTCGTGAACCGCCTCGTTCGTGTAGGTGATATGGCAGTGGAGCTGCGGCTGCGTGATTCGCTCGGTGGCGAAGCTGAACGGCTGCGGCTCGGCGTCGCCCGGCTGCTCCTCCAGGCTGCGGAAGTCGATGGTGCGGCCATTGAGCCGGCACGGCGTGCCGGTCTTGAAGCGGGCCAGCTCGAAGCCCAACGCGTGCAGGCTATCGCTCAGCGCCTCGGCCGACGGATCGCCGGCCCGCCCGCCGCGCATCTGCGCCTCGCCCATGTGCATCAGCGCCTTGAGGAAGGTGCCGGTCGTCAGGATGACGGCCGTGGCGCGGTACAACGTGTCGCCGCGGGTTTTGACGCCGAGGACGCGGCGACCCGCGGGCCTTTCGGCCCGCGGCGTGGGCTCGATGAGTATCGCCTCGACGATCTCCTGCCGTAGCGTGAGGTTCGCCTGCGATTCGACGGCGTACTTCATTCGCACCGCGTATTGCTTCTTATCCGCCTGGGCGCGCGGCGAGTGCATCGCGGGGCCCTTGGCGCGGTTGAGCATGCGAAACTGAATGCCGGCCGCGTCAATCGCCTTGCCCATCTCGCCGCCGAGCGCGTCGATCTCACGGACGATCTGCCCTTTCGCGACGCCGCCGATGGCCGGGTTGCAGCTCATGTGGCCGACGGTGTCGGCGTTCATCGTCAGGAGCGCGGTGCGCATGCCGAGCCGGGCGGCGGCGAGGGCGGCTTCGATGCCGGCGTGGCCGGCGCCGACGACAACCACGTCAAAGTCGTAGGTGAGTGCGGGCACGAGGCTACTTCACTTCCAGACGGAAAGCGGGGCCGCCAAGCCGATCGGCGTATCGAACCAGGCGGAATTGCTTGCCAAAGACCTTCGACTTCTGCCAACCGGCTTTCTTCTGCGCCGGACGATAGCCGTCGGCATGGTGAATCAGGATTGTGAAATCCAGCCGCTCCTCGCGGGCGTCGATGAGCCAATATTCGGTAATGCCGGCGAGGTGATAGCGTTCGCGAAGCTGTACCGTGTCCTTGAAAACGGAACTCGGACTGACAATTTCCAGCACCCAATCGGGAGTCCCCTCAAACTCAATATAGTCGTCGCCATCCCGGGTAGGGATCTTGCGGATTCGGTTCTCGGTCAACGCCCGCCAGCTAACGAACAGGGCCTCCGGCTCGTTGGATACCCCCGCCGCTTCATGCACAAAGCGCAGTGCGCTCGATGAAGAACTTGCCAAGATCGTCGTCGATAATCAAGCTGCCGACCACGACGCAAACCGGCGACTTGACACCACTATGGGAGTCAATGCGTTCTGGGCTCATGTCGATGACGATCTCCCCACCTACGAAGGTGATCTTGCCGCGCTCCGGGAACGCCTCGGACGAGCTCCACTCGCGGAATCCAGCCAGCGTTGTCGCGTCCGGTGGAATTACGACGCAGTACCCGTCGTCGGATTCCGCGTCGAGAACCGCGCCAGGCTGCGGAATTGGGGGCTTCTTCCTTTGCGTTCTTGTGGCAGTCATCGTCCGTCTCCATCGGTCCCCATCGGTCGTAGCGCACCTGGTGACATGGTCCTCATGACAATCCCCAATGCGGACGGCCAAGGATTATTTCACGTCGAGGCGAAACTTGGGCCGGCCGCGGCGGTCGGAGTACCGGACCAGCCGAAACTGTTTGCCGAAGACCTTGGACTTTTGCCATCCCCCCTTCTTGGGCGCCGGACGATAGCCGTCGGCGTGATGAATGAGAATGGTAAAGTCCAGCTTGTCGCGGCGTACGTCGATCAGCCAGTACTCGCCCACGCCGGCGCGATGGTATCGTTCGCGCAGCTTGACGGTATCTTTGCTCACCGAACTGGGGCTGACGATTTCGAGGAGCCAATCCGGCGTTCCCTCGAGCTCGATCCAGTCGTCGCCGTCCTTGGTCGGAACATCGCGAACGATGCCGCTCGTGAACGTTTCCCAGAGCACGAGCATCCCATCCGGCTCGTTCGAGATGTCCGCCGACTCGTGGACAAATCGCGCACCGTCGAGATAGAATGTTCCCCGATCTTCCTTCTCGACGAGATTGCCGACCACCAGCGACACGGCGCCGCACCGCGCTGTGCGATCCGAGTCGTTCTGCGTTCATGTCGACGATGATCTCCCCACCGAGAAAGGTGATCTTGCCGCGCTCCGGGAACACGTCCGACGAGGTCCACTCGCGGAATCCCGCCAGCGTGGCGGCCGCGGCCGGCACCACGACACATAGCCCATCATCGTCGTCACGCTCGGGATCGAGTAAGACGAGCGGGCGTGCAATCGGGCGTTTCCTTGGCGCTCTCGTGGCGGTCATCATTTCTCCGTTTCACGCGCTGCGATTGTGCCAGTCGAAACCGCACCACAGGCACTGCTGAGCCTTCGGCGTTCGCGCGACGCGGTTACAGCGAGGGCAGCGATTGACGAACACTTCACGACCGTGCTCGCGAAGAATGCGTTGCGCCACGCGACGGCGGAAGCCTTCAACGCCATCAACGAACTCGTCGATCACCGCAGGATCGTCCGCGTAGCGCTTACGAACATACGCAGCGAAGGCCTCGCTTCCGACGGCGAAGTGGGCCTCTACGTGAGCTGCACGATTCGCTTTCACTTCGACCGGAGCGCAGAAATGCTCGTAGTGGTTCCATACGTACGTCACCAATTCAGATTCGTCGTCGTATTCTTTCACGGCCACACGACCCCGGCACTCGGTGCTGTTACCTTACCAGACTCCCTGCCCGAATACCACCGTCGGCAGCCGCCACTATAATGCCCCGCATGGACCTGCTAGAGCGAGCACTGAACGGCAGCGCCGCCGTCGAAGCCGGCGCCGACGAGAAACGCCACGCCGGCGAGCATCTGCGCCGTTGGCTGACCGATGCCGCGTTTGCCGCGTACCGGCCGCAGCTCGAATGGCTCATCGAATCGCAGCAGTGGGCCGGTCTGCTCGATCGCTTCTACCAGATCCTGCCGTTCGGCACCGGCGGCCGGCGCGGGGCGGTCGGCATCGGGCCCAATCGCTTCAATGCCTGGTCCCTCGCAACTTCCGTACAGGGGCACTGCGAGTATCTGCGCGAGCGCTTCCCTGCGAAGGGCGGTTTGCACGTGGTGATCGCCTACGACGTGCGGCAGTTCGAGGACCGGCGCAAGCAGTACAATCCCGATCTGCCCAATCCCGTCCTGCACTTCTCGTCGCGCCGGTTTGCCCGCGAGGCGGCGTGCGTCTATGCGGCCAACGGCATCACGGTGCACCTGCCGGCCGAGCACAGTCCGCGCTACCTCGCGACGCCGGAGCTGTCGTACACGATCCGCACGCTCGAGGCGCACGGCGGGCTCAACATCTCCGCGTCGCACAACCCGCCCGACGACAACGGCGGCAAGTTCTACGACGAGCGCGGCGGCCAGCCGATCCCGCCCGACGATCAGATCATGGCCGACCTCGCCGAACAGGTCGGCGCATGCGCACGCTGCCGTGGGACGAGGCGGTCCGCACCGGCAAGATTCGCTTTCTCGACGATGGGCCGCACCGCGCGTACATCGAGCTGTCGCGCCGCCAGAGTGTCGTGCGCCCGCCGCGTTTCGACGAGTTCCAGGTGGTCTTCACTCCGCTGCACGGCGTCGGCGCGACGACCGCGATGGAGGTGCTGCTGGCCCAGGGCTTCCGCGTGCGGCCGGTCGAGGAGCAGATGGAGCCGAACGGGCAATTTCCCCATGTCACGCAATCGCCGAACCCCGAGGTCCCCGCGTCGATGGATCGGGCCGAAGCGCTCGCACGGCAACTCGGCGCCGATCTCGTCCTCGCGACCGACCCCGATGCCGACCGGCTCGGCGCGATGGCTCCCGATGACGCCGGCCGGTGGCAGTTCCTGAACGGCAACCAGATCGCGGCCCTGCTCACGCAATTCAAGCTCGCGAAGCTGGCCGAGAACGGCGTCATGCCGAGCCGGCCGATCGTCTGCAAGACGCTCGTGACGACCGGGCTGGTCACGCGCATCGGCCGGCTCTTCGGCGCTCAGGTCGTCGAGGACCTGCTCGTCGGCTTCAAGTACATCGCGGAAGTGCTCTGGCAGCTCGAACGGCACGGCGCGTATGAGGAGATCGAGGGATCGCCCGACGATTTCGTCCTCGGCTGCGAGGAGAGCCACGGCATCCTGCTCACGCCGCAGATTCGCGACAAGGACGCCGCCGGCGCCGCGCTGCTCCTTGCGGAGCTGGCACTGGACCGCAAACGCCAGGGACAGACCGTCCTCGGGTATCTCGAGCAGATCGAACGGCAGTGCGGCTACTTTCGCAACGAGCTGCGCACGATCGTCATGCCCGGCGTGGAGGGCCGGGCCAAGATGGCGCGGCTGCTCGACCGGCTACGTGCAGCGCCGCCGGCAGCGATCGGTTCGCGAGCAGTTACGGAAATCGAGGATTTGCAGGATGAGGACGGCAGGCTCGGACCGCTCAAGGGCGCGACCGACCGCGCGGCACGCAACTTCCTGATCATGCATCTCGGCGACGACGCGCGCATCAGCCTACGCCCCAGCGGCACCGAGCCCAAGGCAAAAGCGTACATCGAGGTGTCATCCCCGGCCTGTCCAGCGGGCCTGGGCGCGGCCGAGTGGCGGCGGCGCTGCGAGCAGATCGATGCGCTGGCGGCGGAGTTGGCCGCGGATTTCTTGAACCTTTGCACAGCGTAGGCGATGCCGTGTCGCCGGAAAGCAACCTGCTCACCCGCCACGCTGCATTTCTGTAAGCAGTTCTCACGTGCCCGCGGCCGGTTCTGTAACATGATGCACAGAGGGGCCGGCGCTGCCGACAGCGGGGCGGGGGCCGGCCGGCGGAGCGGCAAGGTCGGGGGGCGAGGTGCAGTGTGGGCTTTTCAGTCCAGAACGTTTGCGGCTTTCTCATCCGCGGCCGGCTCATGACCGCGGACGAAATGCGCGCGATGTTTCAGCGCTGGGAACGCACCGCTGGCACTGAGGTTGACCAGCTCGCCGCGTTCCTGAAGTGGCTGGTCGCCTCGGGCTACGTGACCGAATACCAGGCCGCGTTACTCGGCCAGGGCCATGCCGAGAACTTCTTCCTCAACCAGTACAAGATCCTCGAACGGCTCGGCCGCGGCCGCATGGCGGGCGTGTTCAAGGCGGTCCACGCCCTGGGCCAGGCCGTCGCGATTAAGGTGCTGCCGCCGTCGCGCGCCAAGAACGCCCTGCTGCTGGCACGCTTCCAGCGCGAAGCCCGGCTGGCGATGCGGCTCAAGCATCCCAACGTCGTCCGCTCCTTCCATATCGGCGAGTCCAACGGTGTGCACTACCTGGTGATGGAGCAACTGGAGGGCGAGACGATCGAGGAATTGCTGCGCCGCCGCCGGATGCTGCCGCCGTCCGAAGCGTGCCGGCTGGCGCACCAGACGCTGTTGGGCTTGCAGCACATCCATGAACAGGGGATGGTGCATCGCGACCTCAAGCCGGCCAACGTGTTCCTGGCCACCGGCGGTCCGGACGGCAATGCGGCCGAGCCAACGGTGAAGATCCTCGACATCGGCCTGGCTCGCGAGTTCTTCGACGAGACGGCGCCCGTCGACTCCGAGGGCGAGACGGCGTTGACCAGCGAGGGGATGCTGCTGGGCACGCCGGATTACCTGGCGCCGAACAAGTGCGCGACCCGCGCCGCAGCGACATCCGGGCCGACATCTACTCGGTCGGCTGCATGCTGTACCAGATGCTGGTCGGCCAGACGCCGTTTGCCGATCGCAACCTGCTCAAACAGATCGTCCGGCACGCCACCGAGACGCCCCAGCCGCTGCGCAGTTTCAACCCGGCCGTGCCCGAAGGGCTGGAGCAGATCGTCGCATGGATGATGGCCAAGCAGCCCGACCAGCGTTATCCGACGCCGGCGCGGGCGGCACAGGCGATGGAGGTATTCCTGCTCGTCGGCCGCCCAAAGGCCGCCCCCGAGCCGCCCCAGATGCGGAGCTACCTGACCTGGCTGGAGACGGAGGAGCAGATGGGGGCGACGGAAGCGACGCTGGTGTCGCCCCCGGTGAAGCCGAATTCATCGCCGGCGGTCCCCATTGCCGCTGTGGTCCCGCTCGCGCCCGCAGTGAAGCTGGCCCGGCCCGTGGCGCGAGGCTCCTGTCGTCGCTGCCCCGCCGCGGATGGAGTTCGACGTGGAGCTGGTGCCGACCCCGCAGCGGCCGGCTACCCCGCTGATCGCACCGAAGCCGATCGTGACGGGTAAGCACAAGGGATTGTTCATCGGCCTCGGCGTCGCCGTGCTGATGCTGTTCTGTGGCTGCGCGGGCGTCGCGGGCTGGATGATCAAGAGCATGTTGCCATAAGGAATCCCATGCGCGTCCGGGCCCGCCACTATCGCACCGGCCAAGCGCTTGACATCACCTGCGTCGACGGCGTGATCCGGTCCGTGGCCGCCGCCGCCGACGTGGCCGCCGACCTCGAAGCCGACTGGGTCGCGCCCGCCTTCTGCGACGTGCAGATCAACGGCTGCGATGGCATCAGCTTCAACTCCGCGACGTTGACCGCCGAGCAGGTCCGGCATGTCGTGACGGTGTGCCGCCGGCACGGCATCGCCCAGCTCTGTCCGACGCTGGTGACCGCACCGTTCGCGTCACTGGCGCACGGCCTGGCAACGCTACGGCAAGCGTGTGACGAGGACGCCGAGCTGGCCCGAGCGGTTCCGGGCATTCACGTCGAAGGCCCGTACATCTCGCCGGAGGACGGCCCGCGCGGCGCCCATCCCCGCCAGCACGTTCGCCCGCCGAGCTGGGACGAGTTCCGCCGCTTGCAGGACGCCGCCGCCGGCCGGATTCGTCTGGTAACGCTGGCGCCGGAAGTGCCCGGGGCCCTGCCGTTCATCGAGCAGCTCGCCCGCAGCAACATCGTTGTCGCGATCGGCCACACCGCGGCCGATGCGGATTGCATCCAGGCCGCGATCACGGCGGGGGCCCGGCTGAGCACGCACCTGGGCAACGGCGCCCATGCGCTGTTGCCGCGGCATCCGAATTACATCTGGGAACAGCTCGCCGCCGATCGGTTGTGGGCCAGCTTCATCGCGGACGGCCAGCACTTGCCGCCGAGTGTGCTGAAGTGTCTCTTGCGGGTGAAGACTCCGGCCCGGCTCGTCATGACGTGCGACGCGAGCCCGCTCGCCGGCTTGCCGCCGGGGCACTATCGCGACTGGGACCAGGATTTTGAGATTCGCGCCGACGGCAGGATCGTCGTGCCGGGGACGCAATATCTGGCGGGGTCATGGGCGTTTACCGACCATTGCCTGGCGACGATCCTGGCGCTGGAGGAGGTATCGCTCGCCGACGCCGTGGACATGGCGACCGCCCGCCCGCGCGCCCTGCTCGATCTGCCCGTGCGCGACCTGCAGCCGGGCGAGCCTGCGGAGCTGATCCTGTTCGACTGGCAGCAGCGGAGCGTGTTTCACTTGCGTGAGACGATCGTTTAGTGGTGAGCCACGGCGGCCCGTAGGTCAAAACGATGGAAATACAGTTCGGCCACGAACGTTACTGGACAACCTACGTCGAGGATCGAAAGGACGGCTACGCGGGGCTTCGGCTGCACCGAGAGCGATTCGGCAATGCAGCCGTCGCCGCGCAAGTTGTCTTTTGGGACGCCGCGGGACATTTTGCGCTCCAGACATTCGACGGCGACGTGCCGGTTGAAATCATTGAGGCGCTCGTCGTCGAGACCAAGCAGCGCGTGCGAATCCAGTGACGCCGAACCAACGGTACACGTGACCGGGGCGCGTTACGGCGTTCCAAGCTTCAATATCTCACCACGTGGCGCGATGAAGACGGGAAGCACCGGTCATGGCACAGGCAACATGGCACGCCTTGATGTGTGCGGCGGTGCGCTGGCGACGGCTGAAGAAGCCGGCGCAGGCGATCGAATGCCTCGTTCAGGCGATCGAGATGACGGGGCAATCACCGAACCTGTCCCGAGAAACAGGGTCGATACTGAACTATCTCGCGGACCTGTATCTCCAGGAGGGGCAACTCGCTCAAGCCGAGGCGGCAATCAGAAAAGCGCTGCAAATCAACCTCAGTCTCCCCGGTCCCGAACGCAGTCTGGGGGCGGATGACTTCATGATCCTCGCCAAGATATTAAGCAGACAGGCCAGGCATCGGGAAGCCCATGAAGCGGGGAGCCAAGCGTTGGCTTTGTTCCGGCAGCATTCAGGAAACCATGACAAGTTCATCGCTCAAATCGAGGAAATGGTTGAGGAACTCCGACGCAAGGGAGACGAGGAGTCGAGAGTTGAATTGAAGCCAAACCGGGCCGAGCAAGGCGCTTCAGCGGACCCACGCGAATGAGGCGCCTATCACAAAACGCGGAAAATGGGTTATTTGCGCCAGGTTACCAATCGCGCACGCGATGACTGCTCTTGCGAGTTTTGCGCGGAATCGCCATGATCCGGTGAGCCGGGGCATGGAAGGTCCCGCGCAGCCGAGATTCCGCGAGGTGCCTGTGCGCTGTTCGAAAACAACCGCCTGGGTGATGTCCCTGGTGCTGCTGGCCCTGATGATCGGCGTGCCGTTCGTCTACTATCGCTACCAGTACACCTACGCCAAACGCCTACGCCCGGTCACCGAGGGCAAGTTTTATCGCAGCGGCTGCATGACGGCGGCCGGTTTCGCCGACGCGATCCGCACCCATCGCATCCGCACCGTCATCAACCTGATGGAAGACAACACCGACCCGAACCTGCCGGCCGGCTACTTCGACCTGAGCGCGACACGCGAGTCGGAGCTGTGCAACCGTCTCGGCGCCAGGATGATCAACCTGAGCCTCGACCTGCTGCCGCCCAATCATCCGCCCGAACAGCAGCCCGCGGCGATCGCAGCTTTTCTCGCGATCATGGATCAGCCCGAGACCCACCCCGCGCTAATTCACTGCCGGGCGGGCCTGCACCGCACCGGCGTGATGGTCGCGATCTACCGCATGGAGTACGAGGGCTGGACCTGCAGCGAGGCGATGAGCGAGCTTAAGGCGCACGGCTTCGGCGACTACGCGGCGACGGCGGCCAATGACTACATTGCTCAGTACGTCCTGCCCTACAAGTCGCGCCTCAGCCGATTGAGGGCGGAGTGGAGGCACCAGTTTTGCGATCCACAACCGTCGGTCCTGACCCCGGACCGAGTCCATGGCGGCGTAGGGCCGGGCTTCTAAGAATCTGTCACGCAGGACGCGCACATGCTCGGCCTCCTCGATCGCTGTATGATCTATGGCTACGTCAAGTCTTACGTGGTTTGCCTCGTGAGCTTGATGGGGCTCTTCATCGTCGTCGATCTGTTCACCAACCTCGACGATTTCACCCAGCAGCACAACGGCATGGGGGAGTCGCTGCGGCACATCTGCCTCTATTACGCCAACATGACGCCGCGCATCTTCGACCGCCTGTGCGAGGCGATCGTGCTGCTCGCCGCCATGTTCACGGTGGCGATGACCCAGCGCAACAACGAGCTGTTGCCGTTGCTGTCGGCCGGCGTCTCGACCCGGCGCGTGGTGGCGCCGGTGCTGCTGTCGGCCTGCGCCATGCTGGTCACGAGCGTGGCCAATCAGGAGTTCGTCCTGCCGAACATCGACGTGTTCCTAGTGGAGAATCGCAGCAATCTCGACGGCGGCAAGAAGATCGAGGTCAAGAGCGTTTACGATAGCAACCGCATCCATATCTCGGGGCTGCTCGCTGACAAGAAAACCGAAACGGTCGAGAAGTTCTTCTGCGTCATCCCGCCCAACCTCGGCCGCGACGCCCTCGCCACGTTGCAGGCCGAGCTCGCCTATTATGTTCCGCCCGCCGACGGGCCGCATACCGGCGGCTGGCTGCTGACCCGCACGCAGCCGCCGGTGCTGGAGAACTGGGCGCACCACGAGATCCTCGACCCGATCGACGAGGGTCGTTACTTCCTGTACAGCGACATCGATTTCCAGAATGCGATCCGCTCGAAGAATTGGTTCGTGTACATGACGACCTGGCACCTGCTGGAGGAGATGAACCGCCCGGGCAATCCGCAGCAGGCCGCCCTGGCCGTGGTGTTTCATCAACGGCTCACCCGGCCGATCCTGGGGATGATCCTGGTGTTCATGGGCCTGGGGGTGATCCTGCGCGACCAGACGCGCAACGTGTTCATCAGCGCCGGCATGTGCCTGGTGCTGTGCGCCGTCTTCTTCGGCGCCTGCATCACCAGCCAGTACCTGGGCAACAACGAGCACCTCTCCCCGCGCTGGCCGCCTGGCTGCCGGTGCTCGCGTTCGGGCCGCTGGCATTCGTGATGTTCGACGCGGTTCATACTTGACGCCGCATGCCCATCTTAAGGCGCTTGCGTGAGCCTTGGTCTTTCCCTACGCATAGAATGATAACGGTCGACGTATCACGCCGGTAACGGCGGTTCGGGCTCGCGTATGGCCGAAGAACACACCAAGCATATCCGGCCGTCAACGCGCCCGAAGCACCAGAAAGGGCAGCGACGGAAGAAGAAGGACCGCAAGGGTGGGGAGAAGGGCGACATGCGTCGGCCTTTCAAAAGGTTGAGGACGCAACAATGAAAGCGAACCGCATTGGAGCGCAGATCGAAGAGCTGATCGGAGCTAGCGATTGGAAGTCGGCACAAGGGCTCATCGAAAAGCAACTCGACAGAAAGCCGGACGACCATTGGCTATGGGCCCGCCTTTCGGGGGTGAGGTACGAGTTGCAGGACTACCAGGGTGCCCTGGAAGCGGCCGAGAAGTCGCTAGATATTGTTCCTGACTGCCCGCTGGCCCTCTGGAGCAAGGCGGGTGCTCTGGAGGCCTTGAGTCGTGTCGCCGACGCGATGGGTTTGTATTCGCAACTCTTTCGTCGCGGCCTGGCCGAGCTCAGGAATCCCGATGCGGACGCAAACGAGTGCTGGGAAGGACCGGATTGGACATCCGGCCTGTTGGCAGATTGCCTGTTTCGGATTGCCGGTTGCCTGGCGAAGACCGGCCAGCGTGTTGCTGCGGTCGAGATGTATCAACGCTTCCTGAGCCTGGGAGATTTAGGAACACAAGGCATCTACTCACATCAGGACGCTCTGGAGAGGCTGAAAAAGCTGGTGCCGAGCAAGAAAGCTCGACGCGCGGCAATGGCGAAGATGATGGAGATCGAGAAGGAGTTGATTTCGGCTTGAGGCGCGGCTATGATTCTGTTGCCCACTTCCCCCGTCCCACGAAAGGAGGCCGAAATGCGACCGATTGCATCGCAACGTGCGAGCCTCCTGCCGACACGCGGCTAATCCTGCCGCCAGCGAGGCTCCCACGCCGTTACCGTGAAACGATTCAATGTCTCGGCGTTCATCGTGCGCGCCGAGTTTCCTTCGTGGGAGTTCATAGTCCATGCGACGACGTTTTTCGCAGAAGCCGATGCCGTGGCTCGCCGCCGAGCGCGGACCCGAGGACGGCATCGACCCGCGTTTCTTGCCGCGGCATTTCCACGGCAAGGTGATCAACCGCAAGGCGCTGCAGCTATGCCGGCAAGTCGAGCGCACGCTTGGCATCGTCCTGGCCGGCGCGTGCGGCGACGACGTTTTGCGGGACCTGCTGGTGCAATCGGTCGTGCCGGCGCCGGATTCGACCCGGTTGCTGGTGACACTGACGTTTTCAGGGCCCGCGTCCATTGGGATCGGCGAAGTGCTGAGCCGTTTGCAGCGTGCCCATGGCTTGCTGCGCGGCGAGGTGGCCAGCGCCATCCACCGCCGGAAGGTGCCGGAGCTGACCTTCCAGATACTGGACGCTGGGGTGTAACCAGGGCGGGGCGCGACGCTTCGCGCCCCGCTTGCCATCGTCGTCAGGAGCAACTGATCGCCGGCAGCGTGGCGAGGGATTCGAGATGGTCCAGCGCGGCGTGGCCCGCCGCGAGCTGGATGCGGCGCACCAGCGGCCGGCCCACGCGCCGGCCAAATGGCAGGACGCGACCACGATCGCAGCGCAACCTGGATCGCGCCGGTGGCGAGGTTTTTCTCCACGCTGAATGTCTCTTCGCCGCAGAACGGATGACCCTGCAGGGTGCGATAGGTAAACCCTGCGCGCCACGTTCCATCCCGCTCGCCATCGAATTGCTCGATCACGCGAGCGCCGAGCAGCACGTCCACGCCCAGGAAGAATTGATACTGCAGCACGACCGTATCGCCGGGCCGCAGCGGACGATTCTGGGGCAGCGCTGTGACGAGGACCGGTGGAAAAATATCGCATGCGAAGATGGCGGCAGCGAGCCGGCGGAACACGCCGTCTGACTGCGGCGGCCCCGGCTCCTCCAATGCGACGACACGCTCGTGGGCGTCGCGGTTGTCGCCGGGCTGCGCACCGCGTTCAACGGTGGCGGAGAAATCGCGTGCGCTCCAGCGATCGAGCTTCGGCCTGCCGCCGGCCCAGCGAACGATCCAGTCCATGCGCCGCGCCTCCATTCCCTCGTGCTCTGTCCATTCAGCCGTCACGTGGTCCATCCGCGCAGCCGTCGATCGAGATCGACGAGCAAGTCGTACCCGTGCTCGCCGCGCTCCAGTCCCGAAACCAGGACCGCGGGCAAATCCTGCTCGATCTCGGTGCTGCACGAGCCGGCGGCGAGCGCAATGGCGGCCACGGTGTCGACGTTGCCTGTGAAATCGACGCTGACTCGCAAGAGATCGCTCATGCGATCGCTCTGCACGAGCGCGGTCAGCGCGGCGACCACGCTTGCGAGCCCCGGCCGACCGACCTTGCCTCGCCAGGCGCTGCCCCAGTCGCCGCGCAGGTGGCGCGACAGAAAAGTGTGCAGGGCGCGTTTCGGGCCGAGCCGATAGTAGGTGTAGTGCGTCATCAGGCTGGCGGCCTGCGCGGCCCGGATGCCGTCGGGCGTGTTGTGCGTCAGCGACGCCTGGAACGCACAGCGCGACAGTACTTCGTCGACGGTGGCATAAAGGCCGAGGGGAGCCGCACGCATCGCCGCGCCGCTCGTGTCGCTGATCGGATCGAGGCGAGCCAGAAAGTCCGCGCCATCGCGCGCCGCGTGCAGCGCGGCGTACGTGCGCTTCGAATAGCCCTGGCGCGGGTCGCGCTGGAACACGCCGACGAAGCTCGACGCCAGCAGCTCGGCGGTCCACGGCTGCCCCGACAGCATCGCCTCGACGACGGCGATCGTCATCTGCGTGTCGTCGGTGTAGCGTCCCGGCGCGAGTGAGTGGCGCGGGTGCTGGATGTACGCCGACAGATCGTTGCGCGCGCGAACGATGTGCTCCGCCGCGTATTCGAAGCCGGCACCGTAGGCGTCGCCGATGGCGAGTTCAATGAGCATGCGGTCATGGCATACAAACGAAGCGCGTCAGCGACCAGAGTCCTCCGGTCGCTGACGCGCTCCGATTCGACAGCGCCTGTTCTGTGGGGCACGTTTCCTACGCGCCCGGTTCTCCGCGGGCACGTAAAAAACGTGCCCCACAAACGCTGACGCATCGCGTACGGCGATTTAGTTGCTGAATTCCGGCCGCCGTTTGGCGAGCTGTTGTTGCAGGCGGGCGACGATGCTGGAGTGCATCTGGCTGACGCGCGACTCGCTGAGGTCGAGCGTGGCGCCGATCTCCTTCATGGTCATGTCCTCGTAGTAATAGAGGATAATGATGAGCCGCTCGTTGCGATTGAGCCCGCGCGTGACCAGGCGCATCAGGTCGCGGTTCTGCAGGCGATGGGTGGGGTCCTCGGCCTTTTTGTCCTCGAGGATGTCGATCTCGCGCACGTCCTTGTAGCTGTCGGTCTCGTACCACTTCTTGTTCAGACTGACGAGGCTGACCGCGGTGGCGTCGCCGGCGATCTTTTCATACTCCTCGAGTGAGACGCTGAGCCTGACCGCCATTTCCTCGGCGCGCGGCGGCCGGCCCAGCTCGGCCTCGAGCGCCTTGCGGACCTCCTCCAGCTTGGTGTGCTTGCTGCGCACCAGGCGCGGCACCCAGTCCATCGTCCGCAGCTCGTCGAGCATGGCGCCGCGGATGCGCGGCACGCAGTAGGTCTCGAACTTGACGCCGCGCTCCAGGTCGAAGGCGTCGATCGCGTCCATCAGGCCGAACACGCCGGCGCTGATCAGGTCGTCGAGGTCGACGCCCTCGGGCAATCGAGCCCAGATGCGCTCGGCATTGTAGCGGACCAAGGGTAGGTAGAGCTCGACGAGCTGGTTGCGCAGCTCGAGGGTCGGCGCCGCCCGATAGTCACGCCAGAGCTGCGGGACGTCCACGTCCACGTGCGTCACCATGGATTCCTCCGTGATGAGGGCAAGCGACGCCCATCCGGCGGCCGGCGCTGGAGGTCCCTGCCTCCCCGCCGCCGCGCGACTCCCCCGCCGTCGTCGATGAGTCCGGAATCCCCGTTCCGGCCGCAAGGCGCCTTTCCCCCGGCATCCTTGCCTCGTCCCCGTTGCGGCTGAGGAACCTTCGGACGTTGCCAGGTTCCACTTCCCTCAAAACCGTCTGCCCGGCCCCGCCTGAACCGCGCCCGCCGTGCCTTGCGAGCAAGGGCAGGTTCGGTCCCCCGTGGCGGAAACCATTGATAAAGAAGACCACTCGCTTCGTTGTTATCGGCCGCGTCTTCCAGTGCCTTGAAGGAAAAGCCGATTGCTCCGGCAAACCCGAACATTGGCTGCAATCCTCCCCGAGGCGTCGACCCCGCAGCATGGCCGCGCACCGTCCCCCGACGGCCCTCGCCGTGGTCGGCCTTCAGCGGAAGGCCGACCACGGCGACCGCGGTTCATTGCCCTGAGGCGAGTGGAATTCGGAGCGGGGCATATAGGCGAAAAGGCGCGATCTGTCCAGAGCAGAATCGCCCGCGTGGTGAGTGGCGGTGAGTGGTGAGTGGTGTGTAACGTCCAAGCCTCGGGGTGAGTCTTCGAACCCCGAGGGTTCGCTGCGCTCACCCTCGGGCTTGATCGCCACCACTCACGACTCACCACTCCACTCTGAACTTGACACGCCGCTGCCGTTGTGCCAGAAGCCGGCTACCGGGAAGGTGGATTCCCGGCACGGGCGCAAGCCTGGACATTGGGGGTGCCGGCAAAGCCATGAGCACGACAGAACAGACCGCCACGGGCAGCCGCGTCGGCCTGGCACGGCTGACCCCGGGTCAGTTGTGGCAGGTGCCGACCTTCCTGATCGGCCTGGCGGCGGTGGTCGCGGTCGCCGCCAGCTCCCCGATCCGCCATCCCTCGCAAAATCGCCAGTTCGACAGCGCCGTGCACGCGCTGCGCCAGGGCCTGCAGAAAAACCAGGAGCCTGGCAGCCTCGTCGGGCTGGCCGAACGCGTCCTGCAGCAGGTGCCGGAATTCGGCGACCGCGCCGCCGAGGTTTACTTCCTTGCCGGCTCCGTCTCTTTTCGCCAGGCCCTCGCCAGTCCCGCCGAGGCGGCACGCGACCAGTGGCCGCGCGCCGTCGAATACCTCGAACGCGCCCAGCAGCTCGGCGCCGACGAGCGCGATCTGCCGGCCCTGGAGTATCGGCTTGGCTGGGCCCTGTATGCGCAGAATCGCGATGTGGCGCGCGCGCTAGAGCTGATGGCTCGATCGATTGACAACGGCGCCGAGCAGCTCCTCGACGGCTATCAGCTTCTGATGCAGGCCTATCTCAAGCTCCCCGTGCCCGACCTCGAGGCCGCGCTCGCCGCCAGTCGCAAGGTGGTCGAGCTGACCGACGACCGCGACGTTGACGCCGTGGCGAAGGCCCGGTTCGCGCACGCCGAGCTGCTGCTGCGTAAGGAACAGCGCGCCGAGGCGATCAAGGAGCTGGACCGCATCGGCGCCAAGGTCGCGCGACCGCTCCGCGCCAAGTCCCGTTTGCTGGCGGCTCGCCTCTGCGAGCAGGAACAGATGTGGCCCAAGGCCCTCGCCCTCTGGCAAGAGCTGCTGCGCGACCCGGCCCAGGTGCCCGGCGGCAAGGCGCGCGTGCTGTACGCCGTCGGCTGGTGCAGCGCCCAGCTCGAGCTGCCCGATTATCCACGCGCCGTCAAGGCCTGGCAGGAAGCGCTCCTGCTCGGCGGCGTCGAAGGCCAGGCTGCCGGCCTCCGTCTCGGCGGGCTACGGCTGTTTGGGCCGATGCCGGACGTGGCGCAGGGCCTGGAAGATTGGCGGCGCGCCTGGCCGGGCTGCAATCGCCGGCCGACTACCGCAATCCCTACATGGACCTCGCCGACGCGCGGGGGCTGTTCGATCAGGCGCTGGGCCAGTTCCAGGAAGCGCAGGACTACGAGCATATGAAGATGGTGGCGGAGCTGTATCGCAAGCTGGTGAGTGCCGGCCAGGCCGACGAGAAGATCGCGCAGGCCGCCGAGGCGTTGGCGAGCAAGCTGCAAGCCGCGCCCGAGCCGCCCGTCGCGGAGGTTAAGACCTACTACCTGCAGGCGGGCGAATATTGGGAACTATCCGCCAGGTCGCGGGTTGCCAAGCAGGCATTCGACGCGCTGTGGCACAGCGCGAACTGCTTCCTGCTCGCCCGCGACGCCGATCGTGCCGCCAAGGTGCTGCAGCAATTGGAGAAGCTCGACCAGGAGGACGTCCGCCTGGCCGAGGGCTGGTTCCGGCTGGCCGAGCTGCGCAGCGCGACCAACCGCAAAGAGGAAGCCAAGCAGGCTTACTACCGCAGCATGCAGTACGCCGCCACGCCGTTCGCGGCGAACGCGCGCTACCAGCTCGCGCTGGAGGCCGCCGAGCGCCGGAGCTGGGACCAGGCGGCCGAGATCCTGCAGCCCAACCTTGACATCGTGCCGGTGGACCGCGAGGCCCACGAGAAGTCGATGTACGAAATGGCCTATGTCCAGCTGCAAAAGCTCGATTTCGACCGTGCGTCCTTTTACCTGCAGAAGGCGACCGGCCTGTACCCGAGCAATCCGCGGGCACTGTTGCTGCGCGGTCAGCTCGCCGAGTGTTATCGCCGGTTTGCCGACGAGGCGTATCGCAAGGAAGTGAAGGAACGCGAGGAATTCCAGGGCGCCTTGACTCAGGAACAGCAGCTCCAGCTCGAGGAGCACCTGCTGCACTACAAGAACACACGGCACAAATGGCTGCGCGACGCCCTGACCGCCTACCAGGGCATCGCCGAGGAGCTGCGCGAACGCGAGGCGCGGCGCGTGCTGACGCCGCTGGAGAGCGTACTGGGCCGGCGCGCCGTGCTCGGCATGGCGGAGTGCCATCACGACCGCGGCGAATACCTCGAAGCGCTGCACCTCTACCAGGGGCTGCTTGATCGCAACCGCGGCAAGATCGAGGGGCTGATCGCCTGTGAGCGTATCGTCCAGCTTAGGAACCTCGTGCTCAAGGCCGACCTGCTGACGATTGACGGCCAGCGCGAGGTCGTCGCCGCGGCGCGGCAGGCGCTGGCAATGGCTCAGCAAGGCCTGGCACAAATGGATGCGGCCGGGACCGACTTCCAGGGCGACGGCGTCTGGACCTGGCAGCGCTGGCAGCAATGGCTCGTCGGCGAACAGCAGCGCGTCAACGCCCCGCCGTCGCCGCCGGTCAAGGGATCCATCTTCCAGTAGGCACTTGCCCACACCAATAGCCCGACTCGCCCATCGGCGACAACTTCGCCAATCTCGTCCCTAGCGTTGGCGAAGTGCCCCGGTGACGCATGCCATTGTCGGCAATGTCGTTGCGCCCAAGAAAACGGCAACTTCGCCACTTCGCCACGTGCCGGCCCGCCGTTGGGTTAGCGAACTTGTTACTGTCCATGTTCCCGCAGCAGCACGGCTAGGTTCTGTCGGCTCATCGCGTGCTGTGGGTCCAGCTCCGCGTCTCCGCAATCGCCGCCGCATGGGCCCACGTCGAGCGCGTCCGCACATGTTCGCGCGCCCGCGCTCTGCGCTCGCGCGCCTCCTCGGGATGCTCGTAGACATACCGCAACAGCACTCGCAGCGCATCGGCGTCCGGCTCGACCAAAAACGGCGTGTCCACCGTCTCCAGGTTGTCGATCCGCTTCTCGCCGAGCATCACGACGGCATACGGCAGCAGATAGGCCGTTTCGTCGGTGGCGTAGTCGAGCACCGGCCCGAAGCCGGTGACGATCACCGGCAAGCCACTCGCCATCGCCTCAGCCGCCGGCAGGCAGAAGCCCTCGCCGCGATACGGCTGCACAACAACGTCGCAGGCCCGGTACAGCGCCGCCATCTGGACATCGCTCAGCTCGTCGGCGATGTACTCGATCGCCGGCGCGTGCGGCAGTTTGCCCACCTGCTCGATTTGTGCCTGGGCGGTTTGTCCCTGGTAGAACGTCCCGACACCCATGTCCTTGACCACCAGGCAGACGTTGTCCTTGTCGCAGAACACCTGCCGGTACGCCTTGAGCAAGAGGTCGAAACCGATCGTGGGCGACGCGCCGCATCGCGCGGCCGCTCCGCAAGCGCGGCCATCAGCTCTGGATCGGGACCGCCGGCAACGGGGCCGACAAGATCGTGCCATGACATCGAGGTTTCTCCCAGGGTGCTATCGCCGTGACCAAGGGGCGAACGGGTTGGAGTCCCGGCTTTAGCCGGTCTTTTCCGGCTAAAGCCGGGACTCCAACGCGAGCGCTCAGTGCCTGATGCCGCCATTGCGGTTCGCGTCGGCCGGCTGCGGCGCCGGCGCGCGTGCGCAAAGGTGCGCGTCCCGAAGTGGTGGATGAACAGATCGCGGCAGCATGCCAGCGTGAAGCCCGCTTGCCGTGCCTTCGCGCTCAAAATATCGCTGTCGAACAAGCTCAGGTCGGTCCACTCATTGAGGCCCGGGCCGACACGGTCCAGCACCGCTCGCCGAATCAACAGGCAGAAGCCGCCGAGCCGTTCGCTCTCGACCCACTTGCCGCGGTTCGTACCCGCGAAATCGCGCGAAGCTCTGCACCGCCTCCACGTCCACCAGCCTCGCCCGCCCGCGCCCCCTTCTTCGGACCGAGCCGATACGGCACCGTCTCCACGAGCTGCGGCGGCGCCGCATAGTTCGACATCGGCCCCACGAGCCCGAATGCGTCCGACATTTTCGCCAATGCCGTCAGCGCGTCGAGCCATTTGGGCGTCACCACGGTGTCGTTGTTGAGCAAGCAGACGTATTCGCCGCGCGCCTTCGCGAGCGCGTCCTTGCAGGCCGCCGAAATATCCAGGTCGGTCGCCGCCCGGCACACCTCGACGCGCAGCCGGCCGGCGAGCTCCCATTGAGCACGCCCGCTCAATCATTCTGGCGCAACTTGGCCGCGCATGCCGCTCGAACCGTCGCCGGCTCCAGGTCGCAATTGTGCCGAGCGCCTAACGGCGTCATGGCGATTTGCGGGGCAACACTGACGCTTGGGTAGATCGTCTTCTGGTGTGCCCAACGCCTAACGGCGTCATGGCGATTTGCGGCTGCAAGTTGCCCGTGGCCCTGAAGTGGCACTCCAGTGCTCAACGCCTAACGGCGTTTAGTCCCACCGGGAACGATATGTGCTCAACGCCTAACGGCGTCATGGCGATTTGCGGAACATTGCCACCAAACAGAAAGTAAATAGCGCCGCCGAGTGCTCAACGCCTAACGGCGTCATGGCGATTTGCGGAAGCTGCGTGGCTGAGCTGCTTCTTGTGCTCGGAGTGCTCAACGCCTAACGGCGTCATGGCGATTTGCGGTCCATCCGTAAGGTCCGGTTTATGTCTCCGCTTTGCGTGCTCAACGCCTAACGGCGTCATGGCGATTTGCGGGTCGATCACATGGACGGCAACAAGACGAATAACGAGTGCTCAACGCCTAACGGCGTCATGGCGATTTGCGGAGCGGCGACGGCATGATGCAGCGCTGGGCCAAGGCAATCGCACTACCTTCATCACCGTGGAATTCTAATCTGAGCCCTTGACTTGGACAAGTGTACATGCGAATGATTCTTCTCGGACGGAACCCGTTCACGGAGGAGAAGAATCATGTCCAAGGCCACAACCGTTTCCATGCGCGAGTGCTTTGCCGACGTTGCGGACCCACGCCGGGAACATTTGCGGTTACACAACCTCTGGGAGATCATCGCCGTCACCATCTTGGCGGTCATCTCCGGGGCCGATTCCTGGGTCGAGGTTGCCAAATACGGCGTCAACAAGTTCGAGTTTCTGCGGACCTTTCTCGAACTGGCCAATGGCATACCCTCCCACGACACTTTTGGTCGTGTTTTCGCGCTGCTCAATCCGCGCGCTTTACAGGACGGATTTGTCAAGTGGGTGCAGGCAGTTGCCGAGTCCACGCTCGGCCGTGTCGTCGCCATTGACGGCAAGACGGCCCGACGATCTTTCGACAAAGCAGCGGGCAAAGGACCTCTGCATATGGTCAGTGCCTGGGCCACTGAAAATCGTCTACTCCTGGGGCAACAGGCCTGCGACAGCAAGTCGAATGAAATCACCGCGATGCCCGAACTGATCAAGAACCTCGAGATTTCCGGGGCGATCGTGACCAGCGACGCCATGGGCTGCCAGAAAGACATCGTTGCCGCCATCCGCGCGGCGGACGCCGACTATGTGTTGGCCGTGAAGGACAACCAGCCAATCTTGCACGATGACATCCGGGCTGTGTTCCTGACCGGCTTCGACAACAACTTCGCAGGCCTGGAACATCACCGGCATTGCACGAAGGAAGAGGGGCATGGCCGCGTCGAGACGCGGATCTATGATATTATCCGCGTGCCCGAAGAGTTGGCAGCGCGTCACCCCGATTGGCAAGACCTGCGTAGTATTGGCATGGTGTACAGCGAGCGGCAAGAAGGCAACAAGGAACCCAGCGTCGAGACACGCGTTTTCATCACGAGTCTGCCGCCGCGGGTGAAGAAGTTTGCCGGCGCCGTGCGCAATCATTGGGGAATCGAAACCTCGCTCCATTGGGTCTTGGATATGAGTTTCCGCGAGGACGAAAGTCGTCTGCACAAAGGGCACGGCCAGGAAAACATGGCACTGATTCGCAGGTTGTCCGCGTCGCTTTTACTGAATGAACCAACATGCAGAGCGGGCGTATCCTGCAAGCGCAAATGTGCAGGCTGGAATGATGAGTACCTCCTAAAAGTGCTCGCTGCGAGCTTGAAATGACGGTTTTTCCTTGCGAACGTGATGCAATGCCCTTGAGCGCTGGGCCGGCTGGCGGTGCTCAACGCCTAACGGCTTCATGGCGATTTGCGGACCCAGGGGAGCTTACCATTAGAGTCTTGGGGCATGTGCTCAACGCCTAACGGCGTCATGGCGATTTGCGGTCAAGCGGACCACGCCGAACGTGCCCGTGATCGCAATGTGCTCAACGCCTAACGGCGTCATGGCGATTTGCGGGCGGATCGCGACGGCGGCGAACCGCACGGCCTACGGCGGGTGCTCAACGCCTAACGGCGTCATGGCGATTTGCGGGTCGATGCAGCCCCGTTGCCGAGTCCGACAACTGGGGTGCTCAACGCCTAACGGCGTCATGGCGATTTGCGGGCCCACGGCACCGCGGCCGAGGCCGCTGCACACGGCGAGTGCTCAACGCCTAACGGCGTCATGGCGATTTGCGGCGCGTCGCCGAGGACCTGGGGCGACGGTGGGCCAGGTGCTCAACGCCTAACGGCGTCATGGCGATTTGCGGGAACGCCCGGCCGACGACGACCGCGTTCCGATCTTGTGCTCAACGCCTAACGGCGTCATGGCGATTTGCGGACAAGATCGGCGAGTCGGACATTTCCCGGCTGAAGCTGGTGCTCAACGCCTAACGGCGTCATGGCGATTTGCGGCCAATACAGCGCCAAGGCCATCAACTGCCTCGGCATGTGCTCAACGCCTAACGGCGTCATGGCGATTTGCGGAGCTAACATCTGTTCTGGCGTCGTCATGGCCGAACAGTGCTCAACGCCTAACGGCGTCATGGCGATTTGCGGTACATCCTCGGCCGCTTCGGGAGCAGCGCACGGATTGTGCTCAACGCCTAACGGCGTCATGGCGATTTGCGGGCGGCGAACCGCGGTAGCGTGATCTCGATTCGGAAGTGCTCAACGCCTAACGGCGTCATGGCGATTTGCGGAGCCAGTAGCGGCGGCAATGGCACGACGGTTGGATTGTGCTCAACGCCTAACGGCGTCATGGCGATTTGCGGCTCGCGCTGGGCCTGAGCGAGGCCACGGTGGCCGCGTGCTCAACGCCTAACGGCGTCATGGCGATTTGCGGACGACGTCTGCCCAGCTCCTCTATGTCCAGCCGGCTGCGTGCTCAACGCCTAACGGCGTCATGGCGATTTGCGGCACTTCGCGAAATGGACGCCGATCTACCAGAGTATCGTGCTCAACGCCTAACGGCGTCATGGCGATTTGCGGGCGAATCCATTCCCAGAACTGGAAGCCCAAAGCGTTTGGGTGCTCAACGCCTAACGGCGTCATGGCGATTTGCGGACCAGCGTCGAGGTTGTGCGCACCGACTCGGCCAGGTGCTCAACGCCTAACGGCGTCATGGCGATTTGCGGGATTGGACAGCCGAGGTGACCTGCGTCTCGTTCTCGGGTGCTCAACGCCTAACGGCGTCATGGCGATTTGCGGCGCATTGACTTTTTGGCGCTCTCTTCGTGTGCGAGATAGTGCTCAACGCCTAACGGCGTCATGGCGATTTGCGGGCGCGCGTAGCCCGGCCGGGGTTTTCATTTTTGCGGCTGTGCTCAACGCCTAACGGCGTCATGGCGATTTGCGGGGCGGCACGTCGCCGACGATGACGCTCACGTCGTAGTGCTCAACGCCTAACGGCGTCATGGCGATTTGCGGCACGTCGGCGTCGGTCTTCGCGTCCTTACGCTCGCGGTGCTCAACGCCTAACGGCGTCATGGCGATTTGCGGCCCGCGAGCCGCAGCGCTTCGTGGTAGGCCGCGTGTGCTCAACGCCTAACGGCGTCATGGCGATTTGCGGACCATAGCAGCGCCGAGTTGCACAGGGAGATGTCCGAGTGCTCAACGCCTAACGGCGTCATGGCGATTTGCGGCCGGCGCCGTGGTGCCCGTCGCGGGCGACTACAGCGTGTGCTCAACGCCTAACGGCGTCATGGCGATTTGCGGCCGCCGTGGGTGGAGTCCTGATGCTGCTGCCGTCGATGTGCTCAACGCCTAACGGCGTCATGGCGATTTGCGGATCGCCTCGACCACGTCGGCCGGCTGGACGCTCTCGTGCTCAACGCCTAACGGCGTCATGGCGATTTGCGGCCGGCTCCTGGAGTTCGCCGACCTGGGCCGTCGTCAAGTGCTCAACGCCTAACGGCGTCATGGCGATTTGCGGCTTCCGCCAGGCGACTTCGACGACTGGATTGGGATGGTGCTCAACGCCTAACGGCGTCATGGCGATTTGCGGAACGTGCACCGGGCCGGGCGGATATTGGGATCCCGAGGTGCTCAACGCCTAACGGCGTCATGGCGATTTGCGGCTTCGCACGCGTCGATCGCGTCCCCCAGGTCCGCCTCGTGCTCAACGCCTAACGGCGTCATGGCGATTTGCGGACGCGGCTGGGTTTCTGAGGAGGACTGGATACGCGACGGTGCTCAACGCCTAACGGCGTCATGGCGATTTGCGGGCAACGATAAGCTCACGGTGCTGGGCTACATCGTGAAGTGCTCAACGCCTAACGGCGTCATGGCGATTTGCGGCGCGCACGCCGGCCATCGCGCCCCGGCAGCTGACGGCGGACAAGTGCTCAACGCCTAACGGCGTCATGGCGATTTGCGGCGGGATTGACCTTCATGATCCGCATGCCGAAGTAGGGGTGCTCAACGCCTAACGGCGTCATGGCGATTTGCGGGACTTCACCAGATGCCAATTGCTCATGGACGGGACTCCGTGCTCAACGCCTAACGGCGTCATGGCGATTTGCGGCCCGGCGGCGCCGACCCTGACGGAGCCGCGCTGGCAGGCCTTGTGCTCAACGCCTAACGGCGTCATGGCGATTTGCGGACGTTCCAGCCGCGGTGACGGCGCCACATGCTCAGGGTGCTCAACGCCTAACGGCGTCATGGCGATTTGCGGTTGCGGGCCGGTGCCTCCCGCTCCGCCTTCTGCTTGTCGAGGTGCTCAACGCCTAACGGCGTCATGGCGATTTGCGGGCCGACGGCGCTGCCGGGATTGACCTTCATGATCCGGTGCTCAACGCCTAACGGCGTCATGGCGATTTGCGGCGTGGCGCTCACTTCTCGATGCTAGGAATACCGAGTGCTCAACGCCTAACGGCGTCATGGCGATTTGCGGTGTTGGCACTGCCAGCGCGACCGGCTGCCAACCGATCAGGTGCTCAACGCCTAACGGCGTCATGGCGATTTGCGGACCGGGCCTTCCAAGCTGTTTGGCTGCTTGATGTTACCGCACCTCCTTTCAAGTATGCGTGTGAGTCGAAAGAAACGGCGTTCCATTGCAGCATTGAATCAACGCCGTTTCGGCTCCAACTGCTCTCACGGGCGACCTTTGGCCGGAACTCAAGCATCGATTTAATTGTCAAAGAACGTTAACGCTCGCTCAGGGCGGGCGTTGGAGCCAATCATGGCTCCACTGCCACACAACAGCCGCGGATGCGTGAATCGGATTGCGCTCACGCAATGACGTGGCCAGGCGGCGTCTCGGGCCAGTCGGGATCCTTGACGGCTGTGTGCGTGCTGCGGATGCCCTCCACGCAGCGCGGGCACAAGGGGATGAGCAGGGATGAGCAGCACGTCGTCGTCCGCCGTCAACAACTCGGTCAACTCCCAGCGCAGACACTGCACCTGCCGCATCGTCATCCAGCAGCGGAAGACCGAATACTGCATCCGCTCGCCGTAGCCCTCCATGTGCTTGGCCGTTTTGCGCAGCCTCTTGGGATCGCGGACATCGTAGCAGACGAGCCACCAACGTGCCCCGTGCATTGCGGACCCCCTCACCCCCAACCCCCTCTCCCCCGTAGGGGCGAGGGGAGAAGCAGAACCGATAGCGCATCGTCAAGCGTTGATTTTGGGGTAGCCGCATTCGTGAGAATGCGGGTGGTCGACCGCATTCTCACGAATGCGGCTACCAACAACCCCTCTTCCGCGACTTGACACGGCACTAGCGCAAGCGGGCCTGGGCAAAGAGCCCCGGCTCGCCGGTCCATTCTTTCTCCAGCAGCCGGGCCTCCAGCTCCAGCGCTCGCGCGTAACTCAATGAATAATTCACCACGGGGTGCTTCCAGGTTTCTTCCAGGCGCGCCTCGAACAGGCCGATCGCTTTCTTGCGGCCCGCCTCGGACAGCCAGACCTTGGCGCGCGTCACGGCGAAGTCCGCTGCGGGGTCCCACTGGCCGCGGTTGAGCGCGCCGATCACCACCAGGTCCCACAGCGGCATACGAAATAACTCCATAAGGTCAAGGACCAACGGATAGGCCGCACTGCGCGGCGTATGGAAAAACCCCAGCGCCGGCTCCAGCCCGCTCGCCAGCACCGCCCGCATCACAGCCGTGTGCAAGAGCCCATAGCCGAAGCTCAAGAGCGCGTTGAAGCGATCGAGCGGCGGCCGGCGATTGCGCGTCGCCCAACGCAGCTCGGCCGGCACCGATTCGACCAGCAGCGAGCGCAGCCCCTCGAAATAGTGCGCCGCCGCGCCACCCTCGTGGCCGCGAGACTGTCCCGATCCGTGTCGCGGCTAGCGGACGCGAGCGCATCCTGCAAGATCGTCAGGTGCGGCTGCAGGCCGGCGCGGGCCGCGTCGTCGCCACGCGAGGCGCGAACAGATAGCGATGCTGTCCCTCGACCTTGGCGAGCACGAGCGCCCGCGCCAACCGCAGGCACACAGCCTCGTCGCTCAGGGCGCGATACTGTCGGAGGCGGCGCTGCACCTGGCCGGCCGTCGCAACCAGGCTGCCCGTATGGAAGCCGTTGGTCGTCAGCCAATGCACCGCCACCTGGTGTTCGGTGCAGGCGCGGAGGGCCTGCGTGGTGACCTGGGCGAAGCCGTGCAGCACGAGGCTATCCAGCCCGCGGATCGGATGCTTGGTCGGGGGCCCCTCGCGCGGCCGCACCACCAGGGCATCGCCGGACCGGCCGACATGGGCCCCTTGCGAGACGACGTGCAGGGTGGTGCCGTCGCGATCGGGCGGAAAGAGCCGCACGGCCGGCCGCTCCGGATCGCGATCATGACGGACTTCCTCGGGCAGGCAGACCGGCGCCAGCGAGCAATGCACGCACAGCCGTTCATTCTCGGTCACCGGCGGCCGCTCCAGCGAACCACGCAGCTGCCGAGCCGTCTCGATCGCCTGGCGCAGCTCGGCATGGGCCGCCTCGTCAATGGGGACGCGCACGGTGACGTTGGCCGCATGGTAGCGAACGCGGCCCTCGGGCACGGGCTGGCCGAACGCTTCCTCGATCAGCACGGCATAGGCAATGATTTGTAGCCGGTCGGACGGCCAGGCTTCGGGCTTGCCGTCGGCGTTCTTGGCGGGCTTGCCGCGTTTGTGCTCATAGGGGAGATGGCTGCCGTCGCGGCGGCGCAGGCAATCGACCTTGCCGGTCAGGCCGAGCGTGTCGCTGGTCAGCTCGACCTGCACCGCCTCGCCGTCCTCGTCGGCGGCGAGGCTGGCATGCAGCTCGCGGCCGGCGTAGACGCGATCGTCGGCGACGCGGATTTCCTCGACTTCTTCGAGGTAAAAGAGGCGCGGACATTACGCCAGGGCGTGCAGGGCCATGACGCGCACGGGGGGCGAGTGGGAATCGAGGATGGGCAGGGGGATCATGGGCGGTCGCTCCGGCGAGTGGGAATCGAGGATGGGCAGGGGGATCATGGGCGGTCGCTCCGGGATATTGACCAATGGTCACTTGTCTGATAAAAGGAATACGTGACGCGAAGGAGTAGGCGGACGGGATGCAAACTTGTGGCGCGTAAAAGGCTCGTGGAGTGTTCGTTTCTGATTCCGCTGCGGCGCGACAAGAACCTGTCCGACGGCAAGCCGCACGAGCTGCAATGCTGGGATTGGCTGGAGGCACAACTTGCGGAGTTCGGCGGTGGATCATACAGCAACGCAACCGAGTCCGGGTGGTACGAAGACCCCGACACGAAGGAACGTGTGCGGGACGAGTCCTGGCGACATACCGTCGCCGTGACAAGCCGGCAGGTGCGCCGTCTGCGGGCATTGCTGGCCGATGCGTGCGAGATATTCCAGCAAAAGTGCATTTATCTGCGCGTCGGAATTCACGTGGAATTTGTGAGGAGCGCGGTCGTGAAGAATCATGATTATGTGAATCTCTATGGCGAGACTATCTCCCTGACAGACTTGGATGCTGGAGAGCGCACCCTGGTGAACCGCTTGCGTCGTCGTGCGGAGACGAAACCCGGCTGGTGCGATTTCCGCAATTTTGCCATCAGCGCGGTCCTTGCCTTCTTCGATGCACGCGGCGTAAGCCGCAAGAGATCGAGCCGGTCGCCGGTGTTTCGCATCGCCCTGGACCTCATCGGGCGGCTGGGCATTGCCGAGGGCAAGGTCGCGCCGCCGAGCTTCACATATCGCGATCAACTGGAGCGGCTGGTCTTGCAGTTCCCAACACGTCGCGATTTCTGCAAGGCCGCGGGCATTTCGCCGACGATGCTCAGTCACGTGCTGGCCGGCCGCAAGGACCTGTCCGTGGAGAGCCTGTCGAAGGCGCTGGATCGCGTCGGCTATCGACTGCAATTCACGCCCGCGACCAAGGCCAAGCGCACCGGCTGAAGGTGGGCGATGGCAATTGCAGGAGGAAATCGTGAGCAAACGCGCCAAGAAATACTGGGAAATGACGACCAGCGAGCTGGCCAGGGCCACGGCGGAGTTCGACCAGGAAGGTGTCGCCGACACGTTTCGACCGATGACGCCCGCGGAGCAGGCGACCTGGGAAGAGGCGACGCAAAAACGGCCGCGCAGCCGGCCGCGGGCCGGCAAGGGCGTCAAGGTGATCTCGCTGGGCATCGAGGCCGACCTGCTGCGGCGTGCGGATGCGCTGGCGAAGAGGCGGCGCATCAGCCGGGCAAAGCTGGTGGCCGAAGGGCTAGAGGCGGTGCTGGCGCAGGCCAGGCCCGCGGGTTGATTGCGGGGACGGTCCAGGATCAGCGGTGTTCGAAAGGAAAAACGCATGACGACTCTGGAGCTCAAGTTGACGCTGCCGGACCCGCTGGCCCAGGAAGCACAAGCAATCGGTTTGTTGACACCCGAGGCCCTGGAACGCCTGTTGCGCGAGGAGATTCGTCGCCGGCGCACTGACCGGCTGTTCGACGCGGCCGACCACCTTGCGGCATTGCCGGCGCCGCCGCTGAGCGAACAGCAGGTGCTGGCCGAGATCGAAGCCGCCCGCGCGGCGAGGCAATCATGACATTTCCTCGTCCGGCGACTCGATTCGGGGCATTCGCTCGCGCGGCGGCCCGGTCAGCGGCATGTCCTCCAGATCTCCGGTGACGTACCGAGTACCCGCTGAACCGACGTGATCGACCCAGACCGGCAGCGTCAGCCGGCCGCGCTCGGCGAGCAGAAACACTTGGCCCCGCGGCGCGGGAGAGCGTTGCTGAAACCGCCGGCTTTGCAGGTACTTTTCCAGCAGTTGAACCTCATCGACGAGATGCGTGCTCTCGCCAAGCGACAGGCCGCCGAAGCGATCAACATCTTTAGGATTTGCCAGAGCGGTCCGAACCCGTTGCTCCAAGGTGACGCCGTCCTTCGGCTCGTCGGCTGAATCGAGCCAAAGGACCAACTCAACCGGCGCGAGCAACTGCTGATAATCCGGGCGCGTGTTTCCGGGCGAACCGAGCGGCGTTTTCTTCACACGCCACACCGTCCGTAGCACAACGCTCGTCTTGGGGCGATTGAGCAACACCGGCGCGACGCGGCAACCAATATGCCGACGCCGCTGCTGCTCGCCGACGAGCGATAGCAGGAACCCGTAGCAGGTGCTCGGCGGCGGTAGCGACTCGGTTTCGAGGTACTCTCGCGCGAGCCCTTTGCGAAAGCACGCGATGGGCACCGTGACACGAAGGCCGAGCATGGTTTACCCCTTGATCCCGAGTTTGGCGTTGATCTGCCGGACCGCTTCCGCCATCGCCCCCTTGACGCCGGTTTGCGCGTCTGCGCCCACGTAGGCGCCGAGGGCTTGCAACTTCGTTCCGGTCGCGCCTTTGGCGATGGCGCCGCCGAGAACGAGTTCTTTGGCGTCGATGTCGCCTTCCTCGACGCGTTCTAGCAACTGCGGAGCGTCAATCGTCTTGCCGTCGTCAGAACTCTCGAAGCAATAAAGGAATCGCGGCGCCGGATCGTCGGTGATCCGGAACACGACGGAATCTGGGGAGAAGTCGAACAGGAATCGGCCGTGATTGCCCGCGACGGTGCCGAGTTGACACAGGGCGGTCAACGCTTTGGCTGCGCGGCTCTTATCGCGCAGCCGTTCCGGAGTCAGGGCAATGCCGTACTGATAGCGCGTTGCGTGAACTTCGGTACCGTAGGGAACGGGGTTACTGCCTTTCTTCTGGGCGGAAGGTGTCGCACCGGGCGACGCGGCGTTGAACGTCACGTCCCCAGGCCACGGTGTGAGGGAGACGGCGCGCGTTACTTCAAGGACGGCACGGCGCACGTTGGCGGACCCTTTTCCCGACCCGCCCTCAGCTTCCTCCTTGGCTGCTTCCGCGGTCATGAAGCCCAGAAGATCGTCGTCGATGAATGTCTTCCCTTTTTCGCTGTCCCAACCTTCGAAGGTCCAGTCCTTCCAAGCGTTGTTCCGCTCGTCCTCATCCCAGGTCCGGTTTGTGGCTTCATCGCCTGCGAGCCGGCGGCGCAGGGCGAAGCGAATCGCCGCAGCCGCCCTTGACGTACGTCACAGGACTTCTTGACGCGGCCATGTCCGATTGAAACTGCCGTGGCGTGGCGCCGTTCAAGCGATGGTTGACCACGGCGTCCAACTCACCGACTGCCGGCTTGTCGGCGAACGATTGGGTGATCCATGTCCAACAGGAGGAATCGGCCGGCTTTTGCCTCGGCAATGCGGACCCCGCCACATCGGCCGCGATTAGCGAGTTCTTGATGGCGGCAACGAGCGGCCACACGCGCGATTTCTTGAAGTTTTCCTCCCAAATCCGCCGAGCCGCTTTCGCCCAGCCTGCAAGTTCGAGAAACACGTTGTCGTTGCCGACGAGGTTGCGTTGGACGCTTTCCAGCGTTGGAGGATCGCCAAGCTGAAACGTTGCTTGCACCCATTTCAGGATCGCGCGGAAGTCGCCCTCGCCTGAACGCAACTTTACCGTTGTGCCTGCCCCCGACGGGTTGCTCCGTGGCGGGCTCGAATGATCGTGAGCGGGGTGGTGTCCCGCAACCGCCCATTCGACGATGGCGAAATCCGTTTCGCTACCGCCGACCGCCGGTAACAACCAGCCGCGCAGCCCTTTCAGCATCAGCACTGTGACCCATTCGTGCCGAATTCCCTGAGGGTTGGTGCGCACGTCACGCGATCGACAAATCATCCCTTGGAAATGATCGTTCGCCTTGCCGAGATCGTGTATGGCTGCGGCAAGCAAGACGCATCGCCGGAGCTGAGCGCGATAGGTCGCGGGGTCGAGCCCCAGGGCCATGAGCTGATCGTCGGCTGTCGCTGCAAGCACTCGTTCTGCCGCGGTGTATACGTCCTCCAGGTGCCCGCGCAGAAAGAGCGAGGGAATCTCGGGTTCCTCGTCCTTCTTGCTCTTCGCCCACAGGCGCTTTGAATCCATCGTCATGGCTGTCCCTCCTTCACCGGCAAGAAAAACCCGCATCCCATCTTGCTTCTGCCGCCGAGGCCGCTTTCCTGCAGCCGAATCGACTCCTCGGCAGTCAGGCCGGTCACGCGCAGCGGGAAACCCACGATCCGCCGCTCCCGGACGCGAAGTACGCGCCGTCGCGGCTTGCCCGCGTGGGGGCCGGTTTCAACGAGCGGTATGCCGGCCTCGCCAGCGATGCCGAGCGCGTCTAGCTGCCGGCGAACCGCGTCAAGAAATTCGCTCGGCTCCGGTGGGGCCCGCTCTGGCTTGGCCACACTAATCGTGACCAGCCGCGCGGCCAGTGCCGGCGCTGGCACCAACGCCCAAACCTGCGGCACGCCAAGGCGCAAGCGATGACCACCGACCTCCAGCGGCTTGCCGGCCAGCGGCAATAGCCGTGGGATGCCATCGAGCGACAAGCGCAGCCGGAGCCGCGAGTAGCGCGGGTCAAGGTGCAGCAAGCGCTCACCAGAATACATCCCGCGCACCGGGGAAATGCGACAGGAAAACGAGCCGTCATGCAACGCCGGCAGCAGCCGCGATAGCGCGGCGTACAGCTCGTAACCGTGGTCGCAGGGCAGCGATGATCCGAGCAGCGGGAAGGAAAGATCGATCATCATGACTCGCCGGCCCCGCAAATGGCGAAACCCTCATGGCGGAAAGAGGCCGATCCATTGGCGGCTATAATCATGAGCGCTTGGGGAACGCGTGTCCAGTAAATTCTCAGAAACTCGGCTCCCGGCCCGGGAAGGTTGGCTTTTTCCTGGGCGCCGCTACACTGACGGTAACGCAGGTAGGTGTGATGTGCGTTGCACGGGAGGACACGAGACATGGCCAAAACGATCCACGCCGTATTCGCCAATGGGGTGTTTCGGCCGACCGAGCCGGTCGATTTGCCCGACCCGTGTGAAGTCGAATTCGAGGTCCGCTCGGTGAAAGCGGAAGCCGAACGGCCCAGTTTGGACGACGTGTATGCCCTCCTCGGTAAGCGCTTCGACTCGGGCGAGCGCGACGTTGCGGCCCGGCATGACGAGCACCAGCCGTGAACGCAGTCTTCCTCGATACGGTCGGCCTCCTGGCGATCTGGGACGTTTCCGACCAGTGGCACAACGCAGCCGAGGCGGCGTACCTGCAAATCACGGCCAAGCGGCTGCCCTTCGTGACTACCCGGTTTGTCCTGCTCGAGTGCGGCAACGCGGCGGCGCGACGCTCCTGGCGCAAGGAAGCCGCACAACTCCGCCAGACGCTGGAGCGCCGCGGCGAGTTGATCGTGCCAACCGACGAAGACTGGGCCAGCACGCAGCGGCCCGGCGCCAGCGGATCACGCGCCACCAGCAGCGCGCTGCGGCATGCGGCCACGAACGCGATCGAGCCGAGACCGCGATAGGCGGCCTGACTGCCGCCTTGCTTGTTCAGGTGGCGATGCATGAGGACGGCACAGCGATGCTTGTCGGCCAGCTGCATCAGCGGCGACAGTGCTCGCCGGACGCTCTGATCGCTGGCGCACAGGACGCTGTCGTCGAGGAACGCCATGATCGGATCGATGACGGCGAGGCGGGCGTCGGTCTGGGCCAGGGCGTCGTCGAGCCGACGTGAGGGCTACTTGAAGTTGGCGTGGCATTCGAGGCAGGTGGTCACCAAACGTTTGCTGGCGGCGTGGATCGCCGCCGTGTCCTTCTTGCGGGCGGCGTCGGCCAGCTCCACGGCACCGTCGCGCATCACCAGGGCCTGGTCGTCCCACAGCTTCGCGTCGTCCTTGTTCTTGGTCGGGCCGCGGCGGCGCGTCAAGGCGCCGATCGTCGCCACCCGGTAACCAACCAGCTCCAGCTCCTTCGCGACCTTGCCGGCGTTCGTGGCCGTGAGCGGCTTGGTCGCCAATGCCACCAGCAACGCCTCGATCCCATTCTGGCTCTTGAGCTTGGCCGTGTATTGCAGCTCGGCCGCAATCCCCTCGCCGCCCTTGGCCTTGTTCGCGACCGGCGTCATCAGCTCACCGATGTCGCCGATCGCCGTTGGCCAATCGATCGGAGTGGTCGTCGTCTTGGCATCGCCCTTGATGGCGGTCAACTCCGACGCAAGCTTGCGCCTCTTCGACGCTGTCCTTGTTGGCGGCCAGAGCGGCGACCTTGAGCGCCCGCTCGCGCAAACCGCCTGCGCCCGCGGCGTCTCTGGCGCTGATGGTGTAGCCCGCCAGGATCACTGCTTCCGCGCAGGGAGCCGGTCGCATCCTTGGCGAGCGCGTGGATGCGCTCCAGCGAACGCCGCACCAGTTGCTGGTAGGCATCGGCCGGCATGAACGCCTTCCAGGTCGGCGCCGCCGCCTTGTCCTTGTCGCCGCCGGCCCGGCCCGGCGTCGCGGCCAGCGCCAGCAAGATTCCGGCGAGCAAGCTGAAGACCATTGCCCCAATGATGCGGCTCATAACGCGCTCGTGGGTTGGAGACATGGGCCGGGACCAGCGCGATCATACCGCGGCGGCGACGGCAGCAAAAGGAAAAAATCACCTCCGCGCTGAGTAGACTGCCGGGACAAGCCCGGCGGCTCGCGGGGCTACTTTTGCCGCAGAGCTGACACGTCCCACAGCAAGACGTTGAAATCATCGGTGCCCGTGGTCGCCAGGTAATTGCCGTCGGCGGAAAATGCCACGCCGTAGACCGAGCCGCAGTGGCCCATCAGGATGGCGCGCTGCCGGCGCGTGTCCGGGTCCCAGAGGCGTGTCGTGCCGTCGGCGCCGGTACTGGCCAGCAGCGTGCCGTCGGGGGAGAAGGCGAGGGAGTGCATGTCGCCGCGATGGGCTTGCCAGTCGCGCAGCAGCGCGCCTTCCGGCAGACTGAAGAGCCGAATCGTGCCCTTGTGCCAGGTCCCCGCGGCCAGGCGCGGCCGCTGCGGATCAAACTGGGCGTCGGTGTTCTGCGGTGCATCGATCACCTTCACCTTTTCACCCGTCGTCGCATCCCATAGGGCCAGATGCTTGCTGGCGCCGAGGACGAGTCGGCCGTCCGGCGAGAACGGCGACCGCCGCGGGACGATCGATTCGGGGTCGTCCAGCTTCAACAGCTGTTCGTAGGTGGCCGCGTTCCAGACGCGGACGGTGCGGTCATAGCCGCTCGATGCCAGGCGCGTGCCGTCCGGTGAGAAACGCACGTCCAGCACTTCGTCGGTGTGGCCGACCAACTCGCCGCGCTTCTCCCCGCTCGGCACGTCCCACAGCCAGATGGCGACGTGCTTCTTGCCCGCGCCGCTCGCCGCCGCCAGGACCGCGCTGTCGGGCGCGAAGCTTAGTCCGTTGATCTCACCAGGTTGACCGCGCCACGGCTCGCGTCCCTTGCCGGTACGCACGTCCCAAAGCCGGATGGTCTGGTCGTTGCTGCCCGAGGCGAGCACGGTGCCGTTCGGGGCAAAAGCGACGGTTCGCACCGGGCCGGTGTGCCCGCGCAGGGTTGCCGTCAGCGGCACAAACGGTAGCCGCGGCGGCTGCTCCGGCTGCGGTAGCTGCGCCAGCACCGACAGGTCCCAGAGCTTGAGGGTGTGGTCCGCCCGGTCACCGACCGTCGCCAGCCGCATGCCCCTGGGTGCAAATGCCGCCGCCGTGATGGTGCCGGCATGCGCGGTCCAGTGGGCGCGCAGCGACTGATCGGCCGGGTCCCAGACGCTGACCGCGCCGTCTTGCCCGCCGGCCACGAGCACGGTGCTATCGGGCGCGAACGCGACGCAATGCACATTGCCATGCTGCGGATCCCAGAGCGCCGTCTGCCGCCCATCGGCCGGGTCGAACAACGCCACGACACCATTCTGCCAGCTCGCGGCGGCCAGCCGCCGGCCATCGGGCGCGAATGCCAGCGCCGAGGTTTCGTGAAAGCCGACCGAGCGCTGCCGCACGCTGTTTGCGGCACCCCAGAAGGTGAGCTGATGGCCCGCGGAGACGACCGTCTGTCCGCCGGGCGCGAAGGCCACACGCCGCACCAGAGCGGTGCGACCCTCTTCGGGCAGGGAGTGCCCGATTTTGGTCGCGACATCCCAAACGCGTACCTCCCGGTCGAAGCCACCGGTTACCAGCGTGCGGCCGTCCGGCGAAAAAGCGACGGCGTAGAGAGCCAACGTATGGCCGGGAAACATGCCGCGCGACTCGCCGGCGGCCGCGTCCCAAAGTCGCACCTCGGCGCATTCGCCCACCGAGGCGAGACGGAAGCCGCCGGATGGATCGAACGCCAGGGCGTGGACCGCGCCCGTATGACCCTTGAGCCGGTGCCGCAGGGCGCCGGTCTGCGCATCCCAGATGCAGACGATCTTGTCGCCACCGGCCGTGGCAACCAGGCTGCCGTCCGCCGAGAACGCGACCTCCTCGATGCCGTCGGTGTGCCCCTCGACGCCATCGATGCGCCCCGTACCGACGATCACCGGCGGCCTGGTCAACGGGGGGGGCGACGGTGGGGGCGACGGTTCGCGGCGGGACAGCCCATAGAACCCGGCGGCGGCGCCCAGCGCGATCACGATCAGCCCGAGCGCCGCCCACGCCCAGCGCCGCCGCGGCCGCCGCACCGTGGCCACTGCGGACCGCGCGCTGGGCTGGCCCAGGTCGAGCTTCTGCACGCGGGCGAGTCCTTCCTCCAGCGCCGTCGCCACCGCCTCCGCGGACGGGAAGCGCTTCGCCGGCTCCTTGGACAGCAGCCGAAAGACGGTCGCCTCGAGCCACTCGGGAATCGCCGGATTCACCGTGCGGATCGGCGCCGGCTGGTCGTCGCAAACACGCCGCAGCACGCCGAGCACCGTGGCGGCGCGGAACGGGGGCTGCCCGGTGCACATCGCGTACATGACACTGCCCAGGCTGAACAGGTCGGCGCGCGAATCCAGCGCCTCGCCGCGCGCCTGCTCCGGGGCCATGTACTGCGGCGTGCCGGCAATCACACCGGACTGCGTGATGCTGGCGTCGTCGGCCGCCCGGGCCAGGCCGAAGTCGGTGATCTTGACGCGCTGGACGCCGTTCTCCAGCAGGATGTTGGCCGGCTTGATGTCGCGATGGATCAGCCCCTGCTTGTGCGCCGCGGCCAGGCCCTGGGCCGTCTGCACGCCGATGCGCAGGATCTCCCTCAGCTCCAGGGGCCCCGTCTGCGCGATCTTCTCCTCGAGCGATTGGCCCGCCACGTACTGCATCACCAGGAAGGGCGTGTCCCGGGGTTCGACGGCGTGGATGGTCACGACGTGGTCATGGCTGACGGCGGCGGCCGCCTGCGCCTCGCGAATGAATCGTTTGCGTGCCGCCTCATTGCTGGCCAGGTGCGGCGCCAGCACCTTGACCGCGACGATGCGATGCAGCAACTCGTCCAGCGCCCGCAGCACCACGCCCATGCCGCCGCGACCCACCACGGCCTCGACCGCATAATGGTCCAGCCGCCCGAGCGTGCCCGGCCGGGTCGGTGGCTGGAGAAAATCGAGACGCACCTCGGCGGGCGCCTTGACGGGGGCCTCACCGTCGGGCCGGCCTTCGAGCTGGGCCAGAACCCGCTGCAGTGCCGGTTCCGTCACGCTGGCCGGTGGGGTCTTGCTCAAGAGATTGCTGGTCTCCGACCACGAGTCGCGACCGGCGACGAGGCCCTCCAGCAGCTGCTGGCATTGCGCACAGTGTTGCAAGTGGGCGACCAGGTCGGTCTGGTTCGGTGCGGGCGATTCCTCATCGAGCAGACGCCTGAGGCTGTCCGGATCGGGACAGACAGGGGGCAGTGTCGTCATCGGTCTTCCTCACAAGCACGGCACGCAGGCCGCTCAAATCGCCTTCTTCCCATTGCCGGATCTGCTCCTTCAGTCGCGCCATCACGCGGCTTTTGGCCAGATACACCGCGGCCACCGTCATCCCCAGTGCCCGCGCCACCTCCGAGGCCGGCCGTCCCTCGACCGCCGTCTGCGCGAACGCCTGCCACGCCTTGACCGACGAATCCTGGCGCACCCGTTCGGCGGCCCAGGCGAACAGCCGCTGCCGATATTCCTGTTCCCAGCTGCCGTGGTCGGCCCGGTCGGGCTCAGCCGCGAGCCGGGCCAGCACGCCGCTGTCGCCGCTGCCGCGCTCCTGCCGGCGGGCCCGTGCCTGGGCGTCATACACCTTGTGGTGGGCCACGGTGAACAGCCACGACCGCAGCGATCCCCGGCGATGAATCTCGCCCAGCCGATCGGCCGTGGTCATGATCGCCCGCAGCACGTCCTGTGTCAGGTCGGCGCTGTCGGCGTCCTGCAAGCCATGCCGCCGGGCGTAGTCGTAAAGCAAGGGCGCGTAAAGGCGCACGAACTGCGCCCAGGCGTCGTCATCGCCGGTGGACTGCAAGCGAAACAACAGGCTCGAGCGCGTCGACGGCGGCCCCATGCAGCACCCCTTCCAAGAATACATCTGGCGCCGCGCCAGAATCTATCAAAGATTCTTGCCCGCCCCGTTTTGGGGCGTCCAGGGCGAAGAAGGCGGCCTCGACCGATTGCCGCCCCACGGGCGTTTTGGACTAGATGGACCCTGTCCATGATAACAGGGCCTCGGCGCCGCATCCAGGCGCCGATTGCCGAAATTCACATTCAAGGACGCCTCGCGGTGAAGAAGCTCATCATGGCATCCCAGCTCAAGAGTGCCGCGCCGACCTACGCGCAGAATTACGAGCTGTACGTGATCGTCGCGGTCGTCATCGGCGGCACCAGTCTCTCGGGCGGCGAGGGCAAGGTTTTCGGCACGCTGATCGGGGCGCTCCTGATCGCCGTGGTGCAGAACGGCATGAACCTGCTGAACGTGGGCAGCAACCCGCAGATGGTCGTCCTGGGTGCCGTGCTCATCGCCGCGGTGCTGCTCGACCGCGTCAAGCGCCGTCGTTGGTTCTGGTCGCGCCCGTCCCAGACATAGGTAGCGACCCCTGCCGGCTTCTAAATGAATCGCCGTGCGCCTACCTCGAGATCAATTCCTTTGAGGGCTGCCTCGCTCCATCTGCCGCCGCAGGATCGCGAGGTTGCGCCGTGCCTCCGCGTGCTCCGGATTTAGCGCCAGCACATCCACGAGTGCCCGCTCCGCCGCGGCCAGGTCGCGCCCCTCTTGCAGCAGCACATGGCTCAATACCACCCGCGGCAATAACGCTGCCGGCTCCTGTGCGATCACGTCTTCCAGCACCGCTCGCGCCGCCGTGAATTCGCGCTGCGCCAACAAGGCGCGGCCGCGCAGAATCGCCGAATCGGTCGCCGGCCCCAGTTCGGTTAGGATGCTCTCCAACTCCGCCCAGCGACCCTGGTCCAGGCACAATTCCGCCAGGCCGATCCAGCACGGGCGATACTCGGGATATTCCGCCAGCGCCCGCGCCAGTGCGATTCCGCCTCGCCGTTGCGCCGCTGCTCCCGGCATAACACCGCCAGGTTGTGCCGTGCCATTGCGCAGGGCCGAATTGACGCTCGCGAAATGGGCGCCCTCCTGCGCGTACAGCAAATCGAGCAGGCCGCCCTCTGCTCCGGTCGCGTCGCCGAGCACCTTGAGTAGCACGCTCTCGTGAAAGCGCAGCTCCACGTCCTGCGGATAATGTCGCCGGCCGTCCCGGCACGTCGCCAGCGCCTCCTCCAACAGCCCGCGCTGCCGTTGGCACTGCGAGATCAGCGCGTACAGCTTGCGCACGATCGAATCGGTCGGATGCGATCGGTGCAGGCTTTCGCGCAGGTACGGCAGCGCCTCATCGTAGCGGTGCCAATCGTGCAGGATCATGCCGAGGTTGAACAGCACAAACGCGTCGCCCGGATTCTCCGCGTGCTCCAGACCCAGCAGGCGAAAGTCGCGCTCAAGCTTCCGCTGCCGCAGCGCCGGGTCCTGATAGCCGGTGTGGTGAATGACGACATCCGACCAGCGCACGTCGCCGCCCAGCTCGCGCAGGCTCGGCAGGATCTGTTCGTGGACGCGATAGCGCCAGCGCAGTGCCGGATGCCGCCGAAACAGGCGGACATGGTCCACGGTGGTGCTGCGCCGCGACACCGGGTCCGGCAAGCACAGGCACTTCATCACAAACCCCAGGTTCGCGTCCGGCAACGCCGCGAGCAGCGCGCGCAATCGGGCATGGTTGGCCGCGTCGAGCCGATCGTCCGCGTCGAGCCACAGCACCCACTTCCCGATCGCGTGCCGCAAGCTCTCGTTGCGTGCCGCCGCGAAGCTATCCACCCAGGGACAGGAAAACACCCGCGCCCCGTACTGGCGCGCGATCTCCACGGTGCGATCGGTCGACCCGGTGTCGGCGACGACGATATCGCCCGCCAACCCCGCCGCCGAGGCAAGGCACGCGCCGAGATTGTCCTCCTCGTTCTTGACGATCATGCACAGCGAGAGCGGCGGCTCCGGCCCGCCTTGCTCCCCTCGCACCTCGGGCCGATCCAGTCGGTAGCGTGGTTCGTCATCCATCGTCGGCCGCCTTTCAAGATCGACGCTCAAAAGCTCGATGGCCACCGCGCCGGAGCTGGATGGCCACGGCCCGTGGCCAAGTGCTCTCTGCCGTAAGGCCTTGGTCCATCAGATGCTGGGAAGCCCCACCTAAATGACCGTGCGCGATTCGGCAGCGTTTGTGGGGCACGTTTCTTACGTGCCCGAGGAAAACCGGGCACGTAAAAAACGTGCCCCACAGAAGACGTGCGGCCAAATCGCGCACCGTGATCTAGCTGCCCGCCTGGCCAGCCGGCCACGCCCTCGGATAACCACAGGGGCCCTGGCCGCACGTTCCCGGATGGCACGGCACCGGCGAGCGGTCGGCTGAACCGCAGGTCGTTCCTTGCTGGCTGGAGACACCCTATTTCCGGCACGCGCCGCCCGCCGCGCACGACCTGCCACAACCGACACGACCTGCCACGACCGGCCACGACCGGCCAGACCGGCACGGTCTGCCGCGACCTGCCAGACCGGCAGGACTTCCTTGGCGCCCTTGGCGCCTTTGCGCGAGATTCCTTTTTGTCCCGCGCTACCCGCCGCGCTCGTACAGCGCCACCTTGACCTGCACGACGACGAGGTCGCCGGGGCCGAAGTCGCTGAGCGCCGCGGCACAGACGAGGTTGCCGCCGCGCAACTCGGCGTGGACCTCGACCTCGCCGATCTGGCTGCCGGCGGCGCTGGGATCGCCGGTGCGCGTCAGGTAGGCCCGCACGCAGCGCGTGGCGGCGATGTAATGGCCCGAGCGCGGGCTGCCCACGGCGACGCATTGTTCCTGCGCCTCGGACGCGGTCAGGCGAAACTCGAATGTTTGCAAATGCACTGGCTGCACCCGCCCCTCGGGCGCTCGAATCGGCAGCGGCGGCGGTTGCCTGGTGCTGGCCGCGTCGCCGCACGCGTCGTAGTCAAGAGTATGGACGCCATCCGGTTCGCCGGTCCCGCGGGTTGTGGTTCCCGCGGCGTCATATACAAAGGTTGTTGGCGGGCCCGTCGGGTCCGTATCGGACGGGCGTTCAGGTTCGGTGCTCATGGTGCATTCCTCGGTACGTGCCAGTTTGTCCGGCGAAGCTGCGTTCGCGGTGCCGATCACTTTCACTGCCAATCCCAAGTTTCTCCCGGCTCAATGGCTCATACCGCCGTTGCGGTTCACATCCGTCGGCTGCGGCGCCCCGTGCGCGAAGGTCCGGGTGCCGAAATGGTGGATGAACAGGTCCCGGCAGCACACCAGCGTGAAGCCTTCCTGGCGCGCCTTCGCGCTCAGGATGTCCGTGTCGAACAGGCTCAGGTCGGTCCACTCGTTCAATCCCGGCCGGACGCGCTCCAGCACCGCCCGGCGCAGCAGCAAGCAGAACCCGCCCAGCCGTTCCGTCTCGAGCCATTTCCCCTTGTGCTGGCCCGCGAACTCGCGCGAATCGCTGCACCCCGTCCACGTCCAATAGCGGCTCGCCCGGCCGGGCCCCCTTCTTCGGACCGAGCCGATACGGCACCGTCTCCACCAGCTGCGGCGGCGCCGCGTAGTTCGACATCGGCCCCACCATGCCGAACGCGTCCGACACCTTCGCCAGTGCCGTCAGCGCGTCGAGCCAGCCGCCGGTCACCACGGTATCGTTGTTGAGCAAGCAGATGAATTCGCCGCGCGCCTTCGCGAGCGCCTCCTGACACGCCGTCGAGATATCCAGGTCGGTCGCCGCCCGGCACACCTCCACGCGCAGCCGGCTCGCCAGCCCATCGCGCAGCCCGGCGAGATATTCCGCCGTGCCGTCAAGCGAGCCTACGTCGAGAAAGATCAGCTCGAACGGCTCCCGGCTAAAACGCAGCACGCTCGGCACGCAGAGGCGCGTATATTCCAGCATCCCGCAGCAGGGAATGACCAGCGACACAAGCCCCGGCGGTGACGTGATGGATAGCGTGTTGTTGGCCATAATGCGACCTCTTCCTCTTCCGAGTCCCGGCAGGGACGGCAGATAGTAGCCCAGGACGTAAGTCCTGGGTTAACGAGACGGAGAGCCGGTTGAAGTCCTGGAGGGACGGCAGAGATGTACGCCACGCGCTCGCTCTGCCGTCCCTGCCGGGACTCCACCCTCGGTTATGCCGCCTAACCCAGGACTTACGTCCTGGGCTACTACCTTTCGTCCCTGCCGGGACTCATGCCGGGCTCTCCCGTTCCTTCTCGGGCTTCGCGTATTTGCTCACCAGATTTATCAGCAACAAATACTCCTGCTGGTGCCGCCGCGCCTGCAGCGCCACCACTTCCTGCTGCTTCTGCAACAGCCGGTCGCGATACTCGCCGGTCTTGTCCAGCGCCAGCGCCTCCGCGATCCGCGCCAGCGCCTGCGGATACTCCCGTTCACGTGCATGCACCCACGCCAGGTTGTAGCGTGCGCGCACGTCGGTTGCGTTCACCGCCAATGCCTTCTCGTACGCCGACCGCGCTTCGCCGGTGCGGCCCCATTCATACAGCGCGTTGCCCAGCGCGTTCCACAACTCCGCCGAGCAGCTCGGATTGAGCGCCAGCGCCACCTTGGCCATGTCCGCCCCGCGCTTTGGGTCGCGCAGCGAGAACGTCAAGAACTGGCTCACCTCGCACAGGAGCACCCAGTTCCGCGGCTGCAAATGCAGCGCCTCAGCATACAGCCCCGCGGCCAATTCGAACCGCCCCGCCTTGGCGCACGCCCGCGCCTGCTGGATCGGCTCCTGCAGGCGCTGGTGGGCAGCCTCGCCGAAGCGCTCGTAAAAGCGCTCGAATACCTCGTGCGCCAGCTTCGGGGCCAGCAGCCGCGCATGGATGCCGCGGCCCTCCTCGCCCGCCGGCTCGACATACCGGCAGCGCTTGCCTTCCCCGAAGTATTCGCGCAGCAGCGAAAAGTTGAGTCCCACGGCGGTCGCGAGGCTGAAGCGCTGGTGCTCGATCTCGTCATCGCGTGCGATCTGGGTTTGCCCGTAGTCGTTGACGAGGATGAAGCCGCCGTCGACGAGCATGCCGAGCAGCTTCTCCAGGCACTGGATCGCCCCGTAGCTGTGCAGAAGCCGCTTGGTCATCCGCCGGCCATACGTCACCGCGAACTCGCCGTAAGGCAGCGCCGCCGTCGCGACCGGCTGATAGTCATACTCCGACGCGAACAGCCCATACACCTCCAGCAACTCGTCGCGCGCACGCGGCTCGCTCGACTTGGCGCGCTTGCGCAACTGCTCGGCGGTCAGGTCGGTGTAATCCGCCAGGCGCACGTTCCGGCCGACGCACGTGCGCACGCACAGCTGCCGCATCTCGTCGCCGTCGAGCTCCAACACCGCCGCCGGCAAACAATCGAGCAGGTAATTCAGAAACACCGTGCGCAGCTTCCCGTGGTGGGGCACGTTTTCAACGTGCTCGCCTTTCGCTGGCACGTTGAAAACGTGCCCCACCTCTGCTGCCGCCGCACCGGTCACCCCAAACCCGACATCGGCAAGCACCGTCTCCGGCTCGAGCGCATCGACCTGGCGCACGCGGTAGCGGCCCGGATGCTCCGCCAGCACGCCGTGCCGCAGCACGTCCTGGAGCATCCGCGGCGAGCGGTCCGCCGCGATGTACGTGAGCCGCTCGTAGTAATCCTTCTTGTGCTGCCGGCTCAGCGTCCGCACGTGGTCCAGGAAATAGCGCGCGAACAGCCCCACGCCGATGCCCAGCTCCAGCACGACGATGTCGTCTTCGAGCGTTCCGTCCGCCTCGGCCGCGAGCAAGCCGGCGAAGAAGACGTTGGCCGCATTGCGGGAGAGGGTGCCCTCGTTGTTGATCACAAACGGCACCGGCGCCGTGTCGGAGAGGAACGCCTTGTTGCCCCTCTGCCGTAGGTATTCTTGCCCAAGCTGCCATTCGAGGCTATCTGCAAGCGGAACGAAATCTTGGACGATTTCACGTCCCGCCTGCGCGTGCGCCAGCACCTGCTCGCCGGGCGAGCCGGTGTGGACGGTGCTGTCGCGTGGGTCCGGACGAGGGTTGGTATTGGCCATACGCATGAACCCCTTTCGTTATGTGGCGACGGGTGGACAAACGCGCGAATTATTCCACAAGCTTGGGTGGCTCAATCACCTGCGTAAACTGTCCCCGATTTCTCCCCGATTTCTCGCTTGCGTAAACTGTCCCCGACTGTTGACAGGTCGATGCGGTGTGGAGTTCGATTGCCACGGCGGTTGGCAATGTAGTCCGTCGCCGCAACCGGGTGTTCGGCACTCTCTTGTGACGCAAATCCGAGTTCGTGTGGCACGGTTCCAGGGGATGTCGGGCGCTACGTTGGCCGGCGCTTCGGTCTGTGCAACGGCGCGGCGGTCGGCTGAACCGCGGGTCGTACCTGGCTGGCTGGAGACACCCTATTTCCGGCCCGCGCCGCCCGCCACGCACGACCTGCCACGCCCAGCCACAGCGGCACGACTTGCCACGACCAGCCACACCGGCACGACTTGCCACGACCTGCCAGACCGGCACGACGTGCCGCGATCGGCCACACCGGCACGACTTCTTCCTTGGCGTTCTTGCGCCTTTGCGCGAGATTCTTTCTTGTCCCGTTCTACCCGCCGCGCTCGTACAGCACCACCTTGACCTGCACGACGACGAGGTCGCCGGGACCGAAGTCGCTGAGCGCCGCGGCACAGACGAGGTCGCCGCCGCGCAGCTCGGCGTGGACCTCGATCCCGCCGATCAGGCTGCTGGCGGCACTGGGATCGCCGGCGCGCGTCAGGTAGGCCCGCACGCAGCGCGTGGCGGCGATGTAATGGCCCGAGCGCGGCTTGCCCACGGCGACGCAGTGCTCCTGCGCCTCGGACGCGGTCAGGCGAAACTCGAATGTTTGCAAATGCACCGGCAGCGCCCGCCCCTCGGGCGCCCGAATCGGCGGCGGTGGCGGTTGCGTGATGCTGGCCGCGTGGCCGTCCGCGTCATACTGAAAAGTATGGACGCCATCCGGGTCGGCGGTCCAGTGGGTGGTGGTTCCCCCGTCGTCATAAACGAAGCTTGATCGCGGATCGATAGGATCGGAGTCGGAGGGCCGTCCGGGTTCGGTGCTCATTGGATGCTTTCCTCGATGCGTGCGACTTTCCTAGCGATGCCGCGTTCGCCCTACCGCGCAATCTCACTGTAAAGCGTTGTAACGATTTGACCTATGGACACTGTCACCAAACTTCTCTCCAAACTTCTCAGCAAACTTCTCAGTGAGCGTGATAAAGACTGCGGATCGCCACGATCATTCGGCTTAAGAACAGCTCCGTCTCGGTTACCGGCGGCCGCTCATATTCGTATAGGTCCTTGCCGCTCAGCCTCCCGTCTGCGTCGAACGATGCTGCTACCGAATATCGGCATCCTTCCCAGCTTCTCGCTTTGCCGAGGAATTCTCCGGTGTTCTTGTCGTAAATCTCAGCGTCGAAAGTTGGTAGTTGCTTGTGCGTTATCTCCCGCCCAACGCCAACGGCTCCTAATTCGCTGGCGATTTTCCGACTTCTGCCTGGCCGGTGGATCGTCTTTGGCAAGGCTCCAGGTGAAAGTATAGCGTCGACCTCCTCTTCACTCATCCCCTTGACGAGCCGTTCATAGGTTTCTGGCTGCACACGGTCGCCGGGGATCCAAATATAAAACGCCACAGTTAGAATCACTGCCGCCAATGACCCGACAAGGTACATCTTTCTTCGACACATGTTAGATGGGCTCACTTCTGCGACAATAAGGAGTTTCACGCTGAGGTCTAGCTCTAGCGGGGTCTAGCGGCTAAAGTCCCGCGTCATGAACCTCGGCTCGTTGTAAGACCCGGCAACGGAGGTAAGGTTGAGGGTCTGCGTGGTCTGCGCGGCCCCTGGGAATCGGGTGGTTACCTGACAAAAGAAACCAACCGTAAAACTAACGTTTCCCGAGCGGCTAACCGCAGGCGGGACGATTTGAGGCTGCGCGACGCTGTAGGTGATAATAACTACAAGCCGCGGCGGAGGCGGATCCACGATCGTTGCTCCTTGGTTGGACAGCCGGGTCAAGAGGTTGGTCTGGAGTTGGTTCAAGTCACCGGCGCCTAAGCTGTCTGCGAGCGTCAGCGGGGCCTGCACGGCGGCCTGAAACGAATCACTAGTCAAATTCTGCGCGGCGGGGCCGTTGACATGGCCCCAAATGAGCGCCTGCACGGCAAGAGTGCCTGCGACCCCTGCCGCGGTGGTGACAGTATGAGAAGCCTCGTATATCTCATACGCCGCAAGGGCGGCTACACCGACTAACGGGCTGGCCAGCGCAATTATTTTTCCCCAGCCCCAGCCAGCCATCCCACTCGGATCAATCGTGCTGACAGGCTGGTTCCGCACATACCGATACAGATTACTGTCGCCGGCACCAAACCCCAGCGGGTCCTGCGTTTGCCACCGGCCTGTAGCCGGATCGTACCACCGCGCCCGGTTGTACTGCAGGCCCGTGTCGGTGTCGAACTCTCGCCCCGTCCAGCCGTAGCGGTCTCCGTAGCTCGGAGCCGACTCGTACGTCAGGTTTCCCCACGCGTCGTAGTCGCGGTGGTCGATCAGGCTGCCGCCGCTGTTTGTGATGTTGCGCACGCTACCCAGGTTGTCGGTCAGGTACCAGGCCACGCCGCTGCCGTCGATCCGTGCCAGCAGCGCATCCACCGCATCGTTATACAACCGCCGCGTGATGAGCGTGCCGCCGCTCGTCAGGTCGGCCCAGGCGTTGCCGTTCGGGTCGTAGGCATGGCGCGTTATAGTCGACGATCCCGATCCCGTCGGATACACCGTATCCACGATCAGGTTGCCCCGAACGTCGTAGGTGTAGTTCTCCTGGTAGTCGACCGCGCCGCCGCTGCTCGGCTTTTCCTGCACTTCCACCAGACGGTTCGCGTTGTCGTACGAGTATAGCCATATCACCCCGCTGCTGCTGTTGACCTTCTCGGTCATGTTGCCCGCGGCGTCATAGCTGTAGTTCCACGTGCCGTCGGTCGTCAACTCGTTGCCGGTCGTCGTCGCGTAGCCGGTGTTGGTGCGGTTGCCGTCCGCATCGTAGGTCACGCTGCTCACCCCATCGCTCAGGAGTTGGCCGTCCGGGTCGTAGGTATACGTCGCGCTTGGCGCCAGCGTGCTCGTCTCCGTCGCCACCAAGCCGGCTGTGTTGTACGTGTAATTGTAGGAATCGATCGTCGTGCCGCCCGCGTTCTTGTCGGTGATCGATGTGGTCCGGCCCGCGTAGTCGTAACCGTAGCTGGTCGTGCCGATCAGCGTCGTCTCGCTAGCATCGCTGTAGCGCAATTGCTCGGTCAGTTCCCCAGCCGCGTTGTAGCTGTAGCCGACGCTCAGCGCATTGCTGCTCGTGTCGGTGAACTGCTTCTCGGTGATCTCGTTGGCGGTGTTGTAAGTGTTGGTGACGGTGCCGCCAAGGCTGTCGGTTTCGGTCGTCAGGTTGTTCGCCAGGTCGTAGCCGAACGTCAGCGTCAGGCCCCAGATGTCGGTCTGGGTGGACATACGGCCGAGGGCGTCATAGGTATACGTGTAGGTGCCGTTATCATCGCCTGCCGTCAAGAGCTGGCCGTCGGCGTTGTAGCTGTAGGTAATCGTGTTGACGGTGGCGCCGCCGGAATTCTTCCACAGCTCGGTGGTCAGTTCGCCACCGGCGTTGTAGCTGTACGTTTCGCTGCGTCCGAGCTGGTCGGTGGTCGCGGTTACCTGGTTGTCCGCGTTGTAGGCCCAGGTCACCGTCGCGCCGCCGGGCTGGATTTCCTCGATTTGGTTGCCGTTACGGTCGTAGGCAAACATGGTGCTATTGCCGTCGGCATCGGTCAGTGAGACCTCGCGGCCGGCGGCGTCGAATTGCTCGGTGGTCTGGTTGCCGTCGGCATCGATGCTAACCGTCCCCTGGCCGGCCGGGTCGACGATGCTGTAGCTCGTGCCGCCCGCCGGGGCGATGGTCGCCACCGTCGCGCCGTCGGCGTTAACGACGTTGTGCGTCGTCAGGCTGGTCGCGTCGGTAACGGCGGTAGTCTGGCCCAGCGCGTTAAGCGTGTAGCTCGTCGTGTGGCTGCTGGGATCGGTCACCGCGGTGGTGTTGCCCATCGGGTCGAGCGTCAGCGTCGTTGTCTCGCTCAGGGGGGTGGTGGTCGCCGTCAGCTCGTTAACCGTGTTGAATGTGTAGGTGGTCGTGTTACCAAGCGCGTTCTCCTCGGCAACGACGTTGCCCACCGCGTCCAGGGTCTGCGTCGTCGTTTCGGCGACGCCGGTACCGGCCGCGGCGGTGGTGATGATTTCCTTACTGGCGTAGTCGTAGGTGGTGCTCGTGACCGAGCCGGTTGGGTCGGTCACGCTCTTGACCTTGCCATCAGCCCAGTAGGCGGTGGTCGTCACCTCGCTTAGGGGATCGGTGACGGTAACGACCTGATTATTCCCGTTGTATGTGTAGGTCGTGATGTGAGTAAGCGCGTTCTCGGTACTGGTCACGTTGCCGACCGCATCGTAGGCCGTATACGACGTATTGCCCATGGGGTCCGTCGTGGCGGTGACCCACCCGCGGCTATTGAAAACATAGTGCGTGTGCGCGCCGTCGGATCGAACGTATCGGTCAACTCGCCGTCCAGGTTGAACACGTTGCGCGACGCGTTGCCCATCGCGTCGGTCGTGGCCACGGTCTGGCCCATGGAGTCCAGGGTGTACTGCGTGACGTTGCCGACGGGATCTGCGGCGGCGATAAGCTTGCCCGCATCGTTGTAGGTGTTTACCGTTACCGCTGCCGCCGTGGTGCCGGTCGCATCGGTGGTCGTGGCCACCAGGCCGCGGCCGAACGGATCGTAGGCGGTCGTCTCGACCGCGCCGCCCTTGTTCGTATAGGTCGAGAGCAGCCCGGCGCTGTTGTAGAGCCACGACTGGTCATAGCCGTCGGGCGTGGCCTCGCCGGTCAGGTCGCCGTTGTCGTCATACGACAGCGTGCTGGTGTGACTTAGTGCGTCGGTGATGGTCGCGATATTCCCGGTCGTACTGTCATATGTGTAACTTGTCGTGCCCAGCACCGTGGTCACGCTGGTGACGCGCCGATCGCTGTCATAGGCATAAGTTGTATACAGCCCCATCGGATTTTCGGTCGACGTCAACAGGCCGGTGACACCGCTGTAGGTGTTCGTAGTGACGTTCCCCACCGGATCGGTGATGGTAAGCAGATGGCCTAGGGCATCGTATGTATAGGTGGTTTTGTTGCCGTTTTCGTCGGTGGTGGTGAGCAGGGCGTGGAAGGCGGTCTGGTAGGTATTCTGGATGGTGCTGCTGTCGGGGAACGTTTCTTCCGTGACGTAGCCGAGACTGTCCAGCGTATAGGTGGTTGTATTGCCCAGGGGGTCGGTAGTCGAAGTCACCTGGCCGGCGCTGTTGCGCGTCCACTGGGTGAGGGCGCCGTTCGGATCGCGCTCGGAGAGCAGCCGGCCCTTGTCGTCTAGGCCGTACCGGGTGGCGTTGCCCAGCGGGTCGGTTTCGACGGCGACTGGGCTGCCGGCGACCAGGCCGCCGAGGCCCGCGCTGTTGGCGCTGACGAGCGTCGACGTGCTCGGGCTCATGCTGCTGCCCCAGCGCAGCGTCGTGAGCAGGCCGGCACTGTTGTACGCCCAGTGTTTGGCGAGCGTCCCCTGCGTCAGGTCGGTCATCCGGTGGCTGCTGTAGGTGAAGTCGACGTTGTTGCCGTCGGGCTGTTCCAGCTGCGTCAGGTTGCCCGAGGACATGGTCGCCGTCCAATAGCGCGACCCCGGCGCCTCGATGCTGCTCACCAGGCCAGAGAAGTACGTAAGCGTCGCGACGCCGCCGTCGAGGGCGGTCAGGCCGGTGAGCAGGCCGCTGGTGTAGCTGTAGGTCATCGACGACAGGCCGTCGGGGCTGATGTAGTCGGTCTGCTGGCCGGCGGAGGTGAAGTCCATCTTGCTGCCGTCGGCGGCGGTGTAGGTGAGGCTGCCGCCGCCATTGACGACCAGCACGCCGGTGTCCTCGGGCGGGCCGGTGAGCGTGCCGCTCGTGCCCACGAAGAACTCGGTACTGCCGTCGCCGTAGACCCAGAGCCAGCCGGCCGGGTCGCTGCCGCTGGCCGAGAACGCCACCAGCTGGTTGAGGTTCGAGAAACTCCAGCCGGCGCCGAACGGGCTCGAGTCCTCGGCCACCACATACGCGGTACCGCTCGCCGTCGCCGTACTGTGGCCGGGAATCGCCACCGACAGGCTCCAGTCGTCGCGCGTCACGCCGGTCACGGTGCTGGTGTCCTGGACGGCCAAGGTCAGCGCGTCGCCGGGATGGAAACCCGTCGTCGAGAAAGTTACGGGGCTTTGGGCCGTGCCGTTCCACGTCAGCGTCGCGGTGATCGTGGCGGGCAACGAGGCGCTGCTGTCGGTCAGCAGCGTGGCCTGCACGATCGGCTCGACGTTGACCATCGACGAGTTGTAGATCAACGCGGGATCGAGCGACTGGCTGGTGCCCGGCGATCGATCCAGGTCGAGCGGCTCGCTGATTTGCAGGTCGCCGAGCTGCAGGTCGGGGTTGCCGTCGACCAGCTCGCTGGTGCGGATGACGGCGTCCGTCAGCGTCCACGGGCTGCCGGCGGTGGTGATGGTGAAGGTGGCCGCGCTGCTGGTGCCCTGGTTGCCGGCGGTGTCGGTGACGCGGGCCCGGACGCGATACGTCCCCGTCGCGCTCATCGGCAGGGAGATCGCGGCGAAGCCATTGACGAGCGTGCCGGTGGCGTAGCCGGTGTCGCCCAGATCAGTGAAGCTGCCGTCGTCGAGGAGGTCGACGTTGAGGGTGACGGTGGCGCTGGCGGGGATGCCGTAGAGGTCGGACGCCTGCACATCGACGATGGGGGCGAGGGTCGTGTTGGTGGCCGGCACGCTGAGGGTGACAGTCGGGTCGGTGGTGTCGAGCGTGACGAGCCGGGTCGCCGACAGCGGGCTGATGATGCTGCCCGATTCACAGCGGGCGGTAAACGCGTACGTGCCGTCGGCGGTGGCGGTGTAGCTGTACGACCACGAGCCGTAGATGTTACTGGTGGTGGTGCCGATCGGCACGCTATCGAGGTAAACGCGGACGGTGATGCTCGGGGCGGCGGTCCCCTCGACGGCGATGCTCCACGTGTCGGTGATGAAGTCGGTGGACGAATAGCCGGTGTCGGGCGAGATGGCGGTGATGACCGGCGCTTCGAGGTTGGCGTCGACCTTGAGCGCGAACGCGTCGGAGCTGCCGCCGCCGTAGGTTGTCTGGTAGCTGCCGCTGGTGACGGGGAAATTGCCGTTGGTGTCGCCGGTGACGAACGCGTTACCGTACAAATCCATGGCAACGGCGGTGGCGTCGCTGGTGGCCCCGAGGTAGGTGGTTTCGAGATAGCTGGAATAGCTTAGCCCGGTGCCGGCGGCGTTGAGCTTGGTGAGGAAGGCCTGGCTGGCGGAGGAATCGGTGCCGGTGCCCGACAGGGGGTTATCGAGCGGGAAATTGGACGAGCCGGTCACGCCGGCCACGAGGACGGTGCCGTCGGGGGCGACCGCGATGCCGTTGCCCTGGTCGTTGCTGGATCCGCCCAGGAATGTCGAATAGACCAGGCCGGTGCCGGTGGCGTTCAGCTTGGTGACGAAGGCGTCGCCGCCGCCGCCCAGGCTCGTCTGATAAGCCCCGACCGTGGTGGGGAATCCCGAGGAGAACGTTTCCCCCGTTACGTACGCATCGCCGGCGCGGTCGACGGCGATGGCGTTCGCCTGGTCCAGGGCGGAGCCGCCCAGCAGCGTTGAGTAGACCAGGCCGGTGCCGGTGGGATTGACCTTGGTGACGAACGCGTCATCTGTGCCGCCGCCGTAGCTGGTCTGATAGGCGCCGGCGGTGGTGGGGAAGCCGTTCTCTACCGAGCCGTCCACGAAAGCGTCGCCGGCGGTGTCGAGGGCGATGCCGTAGGCCCAGGCGCTGTCCATCATGCCGGTGCCGCCCAGGTAGGTGCTATACACTAACGTGGTGCCGTCAGCGCTGAACTCGCTGACGAACGCCGAGCCGAAGCCCGGCAGGCTGGTCTCATAGGCGCCGCTGGTCGTGGTCATGCCGCCCTGGGTATAGCCAGCGACGAAGGCCTGGCCCAGGGGATTGACGGCGACGGCGTAGGGGGTCGTGCCCGCGAAGTACGTGGAATACAGCAGCGCGTCGCCGGTGGCATTGAGGCGAGTGACGAAGCCGCCGCCGAACGACGCGGTCGTCTGCAGCGCGCCGAGGTGGTCGGGTAGTCGCTGGCCATCGTGGTGCCGACGACGACGGCGTTGCCGGCCGGGTCGACGCCGATGGCGTTGGCCTGGGAATTGCCCGAGCCGCTGGCCGATCCCAGGTAATCCACGTAGAGCAGGCTATTGCCGCTGGCGTTGAACTTGGCGACATAGACGTTGGTGGCGAACCCCGACAGGGCGGGGGTCTGGCCGGTGATGAAGGCATTGCCGTTGCCATCGACGGCGACGCCATTGCCGGTATCGGTGCCGCTGCTGCCCCAGTAGCTGCTGTAATCCAGGGTCGGGTCCACGATGAGCGGCCTCGTTGTGTCGTAATTGCCCGCGGCAAAGCCCACGGTGCCGTCGTCGTTCAGCACAAAGTTCCCGGTAACCGGCGTGTGTGAGCCGTCGGCGGCGACCTGGTATAGCGACGGGGCGTGCTGCACCAGCGTGGTGCCGGCGTCCGTCGTCAATACCAGCTCGCCGGCCGCGTCGATGGCCACGCTGGTCACGCCGGCATATTGCATGCGGACGGTAGCCAGCTCGGCGCCGGGATTGACAACGACATTGTATTCCAACTCGCCGCTCGTGGTGCCCACGTATTGCAGATCGATCCCGGGGTAGACGCTCGGCACGTCGACTTCGGCGTAGTTCGGAATATCAGTGTAGGATTGATTACCTAGGAAATAATTACTGTTCCAATATTCTTGCTGCTGCGGCACGGTGGCAGCGGCCGGATTGGCGCCGGCGAATGAAAGGGTGATCTGCGCGGCGCCTGCCCATTGCTGCCGGGGGAGCACAATTTGGCTCTGGGTGCCGCTAACGAAAAGGTTGTAGCCGGGGCCGCGCGAGTCGAAGGAATATTGGCTGTAAGCGGGGCCGGCCTGACCCTCGTTGAGTCTCGAAGGTCACCGGGGCGCCGGTGAGCGACTGCGCCGGCGCCTGGAACGAATCCGGCGTGGACTGCGGCGTGCCGCCGGCCTGGGTCGCCGGGCTCGCGGCGCCGCCTGCGCTGCCTGCGCTGCCTGCGCTGGCCGCGTTGGCGCTGGGGGCGAAGCTGAGCGCCGGTTGGGCCGCATGTGGACTGGTGGGCGCCGGAGGCGGGGCGTTGCCGCCCGGCATGTCCGGTGCCGCCGCGGGCGAACCCGCGCCGCCGCCACCGCCGCCGCCGCCTCCCCCACCGCCACCCCCACCGCCGCCCCCACCGCCACCTGCCGCGTCGAGCGGCGCGTGCGGTCCGTGACCGATGGACACCGGGGCCTCAGGGGGCGGTTCCAGCGGATCGTCGACGACCTTGGCGATGACCGGCTTGCCCGACGACGGGTCCGCGGTCGATACCGTCCTGGCATGGGCGCTAGGCTCGGCCCCAATCGCGGCGGGCTCGGCACTCTGGTGTGCCGCGGGATGAGCCGGTGCCGCGGAATACTGCGGCTCGAGCGATTGCGGGGTCAGCACATGGCCCTGCGGCCACGTGGAATTGCCCGCGGTGGGGTGCGCCGCCGCGGCCAGGACGCTGATCGCCGCGGCACCGGCGATTGCACCGGCGATTCCGCCGGGGCCGATCGCAAGGCCGGTGGGCGCTTCCCGATCGGGGAGCCGCTCCACAAACGGACGATAGGTTCGCTTGCGCGGGTGGGGACGGTGCTTGCTCATGGTGCGAATCCTTCGAGTGTGCGGCGACCGATTCGGAGCTGGATCAACAAAAAAACCGACGTGGCAAGCGCCAACATTGGTTGGCCCTCGCCGCGTCGGTCTACCCTGAAACTCGCCCCCCCCAGAGAGGTTGGGGTGCTATTTCCCTAGTCCACCGTTCGTTCGCACGGATGAGTGTAAACTGTTCTAGTCCGGTGTCAATCCTATTTTCGATTTTATTTGGGGAAAAAAGGGCTGCGGTGTCGGAAGCGGGAAATTGGCGACTGGGACGGCGCGATCATCGCATCAATCAATGGAAGGCGCAAGCAACGCATCCTCAATGCGCGACGATGCGGCGCCGTCCGTGTGCCAGGCCAGGACGCAACGGTGACACGTGGATTGTGATTACAGCTTTAATCGTGGTGTATCCGCAAGGGAAGGTGCGATCTACTAACGCATGGTTGTTTCGCTCGCATTAAGCTTGCCGGCCGGGGTCGGACCGCGGGCGCGTCTGCGCGTAGGCTATACTTAACGGATAGACGAGCTTCTCCTGCTCCAGGGAGAAATGGGCGTGACGCGCAGCAATGGTACGACGGCGGAGCGAGAGAGCCGGCTCAATCGGGCCCTCGCGGAGTTTCTTGAGGCCGAGGAGATCGGCCAGGCTCCCGACCCTTCGCAGTTGCTCGCCCAGCATCCCGACCTTGCCCGCGAGCTGAAGGAGTTCCTGGACAATCGCGCCGAGCTGGCCGGGCTGGGCGAGCCGCTCCCAGAGTCGACCGCCGTCATTCCGCCGACGGCGCCGCCGGCGGACCGCGTGGGCGATTACGAGCTGCTCGGCGAGATCGTGCGCGGCGGCATGGGCGTCGTGTACCGGGTGCGCCAGCTTACCGTCAACCGCGATGTCGCCCTCAAGATGGTCCTCGCGGGAGGGGCAGCGTCCGCCGCCGTGCTCAAGCGCTTCCAGATCGAGGCGGAAGCGGCTGCCAACCTCGACCATCCGAATATCGTTCCCATTTACGACGTTGGCGAAATCAAGGGCCGACCCTACTTCACGATGAAGCTGATCGAGGGCGGCAGTCTCGCCGGGCGCCTCGACGAGTTCTGCCTCGCCGTTCGCGATGGCGCGGATCGCGCCGTGCGCCGAGGTGCGCGTACGGTCGCAACGCATCGCCGAGCTCGTGGCGGCCGTCGCGCGGGCGGTTCACCACGCCCATCAGCACGGCATCCTGCACCGCGATCTGAAGCCGGCTAACATTCTCCTGACCGCGGCGCCCGCAGACAAGCCGCGGGATGAGCGCAGCGAATCCCGCGGGTGCGTGCCGATGGTGACCGACTTCGGTCTCGCCAAACGGCAGGAGTTCGACACCGGGCTGACGCGGTCGGACACGATCCTCGGCACCGCGTCGTACATGGCTCCGGAGCAGGCGCACCCGACCCGGAGCGGGCTGACCACCGCGGCTGATCTGGAGCGCTTCCGGGCCGGCGATGCCATTTCGCTGCGGCGGCTCGGTCTGGTGGGACGAGCGCGGCGCTGGGCGCGGCGTAATCGGCTAGCCGCGGCGCTGCTGACCGCGGTGGCGGGTCTGATGGCGTTGGTTCGGCCGGGTCGCTCGTAGCGGCGTGGCACATCGACGCCGCCCGCGCGGATGCGGATCGCAGCGCTCTCGCAGCGGAGGCCAACGCGGCGACCGCAAAGGAAAAAGCCGATGAGGCGAGCCTGGCGCGCGACGCGGCGGAGCAGGCACGCAACCTCGCGCTGACCGCGCTGGCCGAGCGCGAGAAGACCCTGCGCGCCAACCGGCGGCTGCTCGTGTCCGGCTATGTCGCGAGCGGCACGCATGCCCTGGACAGCGGCGATCTCTTCGGCGCGCTGGTCTGGTATGCCGAAGCTCTGCGCCTCGATGCGGGCGACGCTGCCCCGGAGGATGCGCACCGAGTCCGCCTTGCCGGGGTGCTGCACCGCGTGCCGCGCATCGTGCAGGTGTGGTTCGATAACGAAGCACCGCCCGCCGTAAGCCCCGACGGCCGGCGCGTCGTGTTCCTGTACAAGGACAGCGCCCGCGTCCGGCGTGTGGACACCGGCGAAACCGCCGTGACGCTCGACCACAAGGCCGAGGTCCGGCGCGCGACGTTCAGCCCGGACGGCTCGCACCTGGTGACGATCACGGCAAACGGCGACGTGGCAGTTTGGGATCTGAATGCAAGGTCCGCGGCCGCCGTCGCGCTCAGGCACGGCAAGCCGGTGAGCTTCGCGGCGTTCAGCCCGGACGGCACCCGCATCGTCACCGCCGGCGCGGACCATACGCTGCGCGTCTGGCGGACCATCGACGGTGCGGCGGCCGGCGGACCGTTCAAGCACACCCTGCCGATCGCTCACGCCAGCTTCAGCCGCGACGCCAGGCGCCTGGCGGCGTGCGGCGGCGAAGCAGGAAAGGCCGGCGAAATCCACGTCTGGGACCTGTCCGGGGCCAAAACCGCCAAGCACCTGTCGTTCACTCCCTCCGTCATGATCCGTTCGGCGCATCTCACCGGCGACGGCAAATCCGTCGTCGCCGTGGGCGGCCGCCGGGTCGCGCACCTGTTGGACCTGTCAAACGGCAAGGAGGTCGCCAACGTGACCGGCGTGCGCATCAACGGGGAGGGGGTAGTTTCCCCCGACGCGACGCGCGTCCTGAAGCTGGACGGCTCCAAGGCGCGCGTGATGGAGATCGCGACCGGTCAAGCCGTGGCGCCGCCGCTGTTGCACGGGGGCGAGGTCTACTATGCCGCCTTCAGCCCGGACGGCCGCAGCGTGGTAACGGCGGGGCGCGACCGGGCAGCGCGGGTCTGGGACGCCGCGACCGGCCAGGCGCTGACGCCGCTCTTGCGCCATCCGCGCATGGTCACCTGGGCGTGGTTCAGCGGCGATGGCCGCCTGCTCGCGACGTTGGCGGAAGACGGTGCGGTCCGCGTCTGGGAGCTGGCGCCGCGCGAACCGTTGCAACCGCTGGCCCATCTGAGCGACCCGGGGACCATCGCTGTGAGCCCCTGCGGTTGCGTGGCCGCCGTGGTGGACAGGGACGGCGCGGTGCGCTGCGCGACACGGCCAGCGGCAAGGAGACGGCGGGTCCGTGGAAGCTGCCGGTTCCGGTGACGCACCTGGCGTTCGCGCCCGATGGCCGGCGCGTTCTGCTCGCCACGAACACGACCGCCCAGGTCTGGGACGTAATCCGCAATGCCGCGCTGACGCCGGTGCTGCCCCACGCCGGCGGCGTCCACGAGGTGCTGTTCACACCGGACGGCAGCCGGGCGGTCGTTCACGGCAAGGATTCTGCTGCAGGTGTGGGACGCCGCCACGGGCCAATTACAGTCGAGCAAGCCGCTTCCGGCGGCGGCGCTGTGGCGCGGGCTGGCGCTATCGCCCGACGGGCGCGCTGTCGTCGTGGTCAAGCCGGCCCACGTCGTCGAGGTGTTCGACGTGGTGACCGGGAAGTCGCGGGCGGGGCCGTTCAAGCACGCGTCGGCGGCGACGCACGCCGCCTTCAGTCCCGACGGCAAACGGTTGGCGGTGGGCAGCGCTGACGGCAGCGCGTATCTCTGGGACGTGGCGACCGCCCATCCCGCGGGTCCGCCCTTGCAGCACGGCGTGCCGCTGCGCCTGGTCGCCTTCAGCGGCGACGGACGCCGGCTGGTCACCATCGCCGAGGACCACACGGCGCGCCTCTGGGACGCTGCGACCGGCCTGGCAGTCAGCCCGCTGTTGGCCCAGGCCGAACCGATCGTCCGCGCCAGCCTGAGCGCCGACGGCCGGCGCCTGTGCATCCGCGGCAAGAGCGGCGCCGGCCGTGCCTGGGACCTGGCGCCCGACGAGCGTCCGCTCGACGATTTGCTGCGCCTGACGGAACTGCTCTCGGGCCAGACGCTCAATCGCGACAGCGGCGGCTTCGAGCCGGCGCCGATGCTGAACTTGCGTCAGAACTGGCAGGCGATGCGGACACGCTATCCGCAGGAATTTCGTGTATCGCCGCCGTGATCACGCCGCGGGGTGAGTCTTCGAACCCCGCGGGTTGCCCGTGAACCCGCGGGGTTCGAAGACTCACCCCGCGGCGTGGAGGCCTACCATGAGCGCCGACTGGGAACGCTTCCGCGACTTCCTGTCATTGCTGGCGCGCCTCCACGCCGATGTGCGCTGGCAGGTCAAGATCGATCTGTCCGGCGTGGTCCAGCAGACGCTACTGGAGGCGTTCCAGGCGGGCCGCCAACTCGAGGACTGCAACGAAGCGCAAAAGGCGGTCTGGCTGCGCGAGGCGCTGACCCACAACCTCAACGATGAGATCCGCAAGCTGCGCACGGCCAAGCGCGACGTCCGCCGCGAACGCTCGCTCGATGTGCAGATGCAGGAGTCGGTCTCGCGGCTGGAACAACTGCTGCCGGCCATCGACTCGACGCCGAGCCAGCACGTTGTCCGCGAGGAAGGGATGCTGCGCATCGCGCGCGCTGTCGGCACGCTGCCCGAGAACCAGCGCCGCGTCATCGAGGAGCACCATCTGCGCGGCCGCACCCTCGCCGACGTCGCCGAGCTGCTCGGCACCAGCAAGCCCGCGGTCGCCGGCTTGCTGCACCGCGGACTCAAACGGCTGCGCGCGCTGCTCGCCGGCGATGAGTCGAAAAGCTGAGGGCATGCACGGATCACACGGATAAGAAACGAGTTTTATCCGTGTGATCCGTGTGATCCGTGGTTCAAGATATTGGGCGCTTACGGATAAAGCCCGCGCCGCAGCTTTTCCGTCGCGACCTTCTCGACGCCGAGGCTCAACGCGGCCGTGCGCATCGGCAGGTTGCGCTCCTTCGCCCGGCTGCGGACCTGGCGGAACGCCTTGAGCATCAGCTCCTCCAGCTTCTGCATCACCTGCGACTCGTCCCAGAAGAATTGCTGCATGTCCTGCACCCACTCGAAGTACGACACCGTCACGCCGCCCGCGTTGCACAGCACGTCCGGAATCACGAAGATGTCGCTCGAGCCAGGATCGCGTCGGCGTCCGGCGTCGTCGGCCCATTGGCGGCCTCCGCGAGCACCCGGCAGCGCAGCTTGCTCGCGTTCGCCGCCGTGATCTGCCGTTCCAGCGCCGCCGGCACCAGGATCGTACACGGCGTGGTCAGCAGCTCCGCCGGCGCGATCTCGCGGCTGCCGGGGAATTCCTTGAGCAGCTTGCCGCCGCCGCAGTGCCGCACCAGCGCGGGGATGTCGATCCCGTGCGGGTCCGCGATCGCCCCGTAGCGGTCGGCGACGGCCACGATCTTGGTGCCGCGCTGGTGGAGTTCCTGGCAGGTGACGGAGCCGACGTTGCCGAATCCCTGCACGACAGCGGTGGCGGTTTCCGGGTTGATGTTCAGCTCGCGCAGCGCCTGCATGATGCAGAAGACGACGCCGCGGCCGGTCGCCTCGCGCCGGCCGACGCAGCCGCCGAGTTCGACCGGCTTGCCCGTGACGATCTCCGGACAGGCGAAGCCGACTGCGACGCTGTACGTGTCCATCATCCACGCCATCGTCTGCTCGTCGGTGCCCATGTCCGGCGCCGGCACGTCCTTGCGCGGCCCGAGAATTGGCAGGATCTCCTCGGTGAACCGCCGTGTCAGCCGTTCCTTTTCGCCGGCGGTGAGCTGTTCGGGATCGCAGGCGATGCCGCCCTTGGCGCCGCCGAAGGGCAGGTTCATGATGGCGCACTTCCACGTCATCCACATCGCCAGGGCCGCGACCTCGCCGAGGTCGACGGCGGGATGAAAGCGAATGCCGCCCTTGGACGGCCCGCTGGTCACGCTGTGCTGCACACGAAAGCCGGTGAAGTTGAGGGTATGGCCGTCGTCCATGCGGATCGGCAGGCTGACGACCATGGCCCGCTTGGGGACGCGCAGGCGTTCGAGGATGTTGGGATCGAGATCGACGGCCTCGGCCACCGATTCGAGCTGCCGGACCGCCATTTGATAGGTGGGCGAATTTTCGTAAACGGGGTGGGGATGATGTTTGCCGTTACCGTTGCCTTGGGCATCCATGAGTCATTTCTCGGAGAGGAAAGCAAGCCGCCGGCGTCCTACCGGAGCGGTTCGGCTCGCCCACCGTGGACGGGCCGGTAAACTGGAGAAGAACCTCCACTTCCACTGTAGCACCATCGGCAAATCGGTGCCACGCGAGGTGGGCGGTTCTACATTCGACATTGCTGCGTTGATCGAGGGAGCCGCGCTGTGACCACGTTAATCATCGGCTGTGGCTACCTCGGCCGGCGCGTGGCGCACCTGTGGCATACGCTGGGCCGGCACGTATGCGCTACCACGCGCCGCGCCGACGCTGTCGGCATCCCGGGCGTCGAGCCCGTCGTGTGCGACGTCCTCGATCCGAGCCTGGTGCGGCTTCCGCCGGCGGAGACGGTGCTGTACGCCGTCGGTTTCGATCGCACTTCCGGCGCGTTGATGCGTGCGGTTTACGTCGACGGCCTGGCGAACGTGCTCGCCCAACTGCCGCCGCCGGGCCGCTTCCTTTATGTCAGCAGTTCCAGCGTCTACGGCCAAACGGATGGCGAATGGGTGGACGAAGAGGCCGTCACGGAGCCGCAGGAGGAATCGGGCCGGATCGTGCTTGCCGCCGAGCAGGTGCTGCGTGCCCAACTTCCCACGGCGGTGATCCTGCGTTTCTCCGGCATTTACGGCCCGGGCCGGCTGCTGCGCCGCGCGACCATCGAGAAAGGCGAGCCGATCGTCGGCGACGCGGACAAATGGCTGAACCTGATCCATGTGGAGGACGGCGCCGCGTGATCCTCGCCGCCGAGGCGCACGCCGCGCCGGGCCGCATTTACAACGTGTGCGACGATCAGCCGGTGCGCCGCCGCGACTTCTACACCGCGCTGGCCCGCGTCCTCGGCGCGCCGCCGCCGCGCTTCGTCGCGCCGGCGCTGGCGGCGTTGCCGCCGCACGAGCAGGCGAACCGGCGTATCCGCAATATGCGGATGAAGGAAGAATTGCGGGCGGAGCTGCAGTATGCTGGGTACGTGCAGGGGTTGGCGGCGAGTGTGTGAGATTCAGGGAGTTGCTCATGCGAATTACGCCCAGAGCATCGATCCCTTTCACATCTTCGCAATCACGGCCGTCGCGAATTCGCTGCACTTGACCTCATTCGCTCCCTCCATGAGCCGGGCGAAGTCGTAGGTCACCGTCTTGCCGCCGATGGCGCCGTCCATGCCCTTGATGATCAGGTCGGCCGCCTCGGTCCAGCCGAGGTAGCGCAGCATCATCTCGCCCGAAAGCACCACGCTACCCGGATTGACCTTGTCCAGGCCCGCGTACTTCGGCGCGGTGCCGTGCGTGGCCTCGAAGACGGCGTGGCCGGTCGTGTAATTGATGTTGCCGCCCGGAGCGATGCCGATGCCGCCGACCTGGGCCGCCAGCGCGTCGGAGAGATAGTCGCCGTTGAGGTTCATCGTCGCGATCACGTCGAACTCGTCGGGCCGCGTCAGCACTTGCTGCAGCGTGATGTCGGCGATCGCGTCCTTGACCAGCACCTTGCCCGCGGACAGGGCGGCTTTCTGCTCGGCGTTCGCGGCCGGCTCGCCCTTGTCTTTCTTGGTGCGCTCCCATTGCTCCCAGGTGTAGACCTTCGCGCGAATTCCTTCTCGGCCAGGGCATAGCCCCAGTTGCGGAAGGCGCCCTCGGTGAACTTCATGATGTTGCCCTTGTGCACCAGCGTCAGGCTCTTGCGCTTGTCGCGGATCGCGTACTCGAGGGCGGAGCGGACCAGGCGTTCGGTCCCCTCGCGCGAGACGGGCTTGATGCCGATGCCGGTCGTCTCGGGGAAGCGGATCTTGCCGTATTCCTTCGGGAACGCTTCCTTGAAGAGCGCGAGGAACTTCTTGCACGCGTCGCTGCCGGCCTCGAACTCGATGCCTGCATAGATGTCCTCGGTGTTCTCGCGGAAGATGACCATGTCCACCTTCTCGGGATGCTTGACCGGCGACGGCACGCCCTTGAACCAGCGCACCGGCCGTAGGCAGACATAGAGGTCGAGCATCTGCCGCAGCGCGACGTTGAGCGAGCGAATGCCCCCGCCGATCGGCGTGGTGAGCGGGCCCTTGATGCCGACGAGGAACTCGCGGAACGCGGCGACGGTTTCGTCGGGCAGCCAGGTGTTGAGCTTGGTGAACGCCTTTTCGCCGGCGAAGACCTCCATCCACGCGATTTTGCGCTTGCCTCCGTAGGCTTTTTCCACGGCCGCGTCGAATACGCGGACCGAGGCGCGCCAGATGTCCGGCCCGGTGCCGTCGCCCTCGATGAAGGGGGCGATCGGCCGGTCGGGGACCTGCAACTTGTCGCCGGACTTGACGATCTTGGCGCCGGCGGGAACCTGGCTGTGCTGGTACGGCATGGAGAGGACTCCTGGCGTGGGGTCGCGGTTTTTGCGGTTACTATATGGCGCCGACCGCCGGAAGCGCTAGCGAGCCGCGGACGGCTCGGGGGGGCCAGGTCTCCTAAGTCGGACCTTCGCGCCGTATTACTTTCAGCGGCAGCGCCGGCAGACGCTTGAGAATTCGCGACATGGGATCGACCATGACGCCGGCGCTCTCCAGCGCCACGACACCGAGCAGTGGCTCGCTGTGGGCCGGGCCGAAGATCACCGTGGACACGATTTCGTAGCCGGCAAAAGCGAGGCGGGCAAATCCGTACTCATATTCCACAGGTTCGCCGCTGGCCAGCTCGTAGACGGCTTTGCCTTCCGGCTGCACGCCGGCCGCCAGCAAGGCATCACGCGGGGCCAAACAGTGGATGGCGCCCGTGTCTACGAGGAATTCCGCAACATAGGGATTGCCCGTCTTGTCGAGGTTCTGGACTTTCGTCGTGACATGCGTCAGGCCCATGGCGATGTCTCCGGCGCTGGAAGCGGCGTTGTCACACGCCATATCATATGGCGTCTGACTGCCACATGGAAATCCTAAAGCAACGAGGGGTTGCGGCGGCCGCACGAGTCACACGCCCTATTCGTGCATCAGTCGGATGGCCCCCTTGGTCTACGCAGCCACCACAACCCGCCGCACCAGAGCGCCAGCATCACCGGGATGCCTACCCAACCGATGGCGATTTCCGGCTCGAACGAGGAGTTCTCCGTTTCGATCCAGTCCTGATCACGAAACGGCATTGGCTGGTGATTGTTCGCCAACAGGCTACGAATCTCACATACCTGCCGAACGAGCCGGCCCGCTCCCGGCCGGTCCTTGATGGGCGGCGCGGGTGTGTCGCGCAGGGTAGCTTCATTGACCAGCATGGCCCAAAATCCGGCCTGCATGCGCAGCTCCTCCGGCGGCGCATCGTTGACGTTGTGCTTGGGCTTCGTCATCATGTGCATCCATGCCAGCGCCGTCGCCGTATCGAGTGCAACGCCAAACATCTGATAAGGAGGACTTAATCCCGGGTGGGCAGGCTTGTAGTGCCAACGGAAGTTGTCGAGGCCGTCGATGTAAATCCGGTCGCTGGTGCCGCCATTGCGGTGGAGCTCAACGATGAACTTATGTTGCGTGCGTTCGGAGCGTGGTCCATCGCCCCGCCAGTCGCGCGGACATCGCGCCAGGCCCAGGCGCCGGACGGTAATCTTCTCCGTAACCGCCAGTCGCTGATACGGCAGAATCAACGCCACGCCGATTCCCTTTTCATCCTTGACCGGCCGACCCACAAGGTTCGGTTCGAGGGCGACCGTGCTCTCGGCCATTCCGCGATACGGCCAGAACCAGCAGTCGAGAATGCCGTAGCCGGGCGTCCAGAAGATCAGGTACAGCGTGAGGCAAACGGCTGTCCACAACACCTTCCGCGTGACGGGCGGCCAGGTGCGGTTCGCCGGCCGGTGTCCGCTGTCCGACAAGACCTGCTGGCGGCGAACCAGCCAGACCAGGTTCAGGGCGCCGAATAGCGTGCCAAGCAGCACGATACCGACGCACAAGAGGATCCCCAACAGCCGCACGGGGGGCACGTCGTCGGGCCCCGCCTGCAGGCTGATGAAGAAGTGGATACCGCATACGAGGAGCACATAGAGCCCCGCCAGCACCAGGGTCGGGATTCCAACCCATAGCGCGTAACCCGGTGGCGTCGGCGTGCCATGCCCGCCCACGGAATATTTTTCCGGCGTCGGCACGGCCACCGGTTCGCGAACGATCGACTCCACCTCGGTCTTGATGTCGCTGGCGTGCTGGTAGCGATCAGCCGGCTCGCGCTCCAGCGTCCGCAGGACGACGTGGTCCAGCCGTGCGTCGATGCCGGCGGTCTGCGACGGCGGCGGAAAATGGCCCAGCGGCAATTCGCCCGTCAGCATCTCGTAGAACGTCACGCCGAGCGAGTAAATGTCCGCGCGATGGTCCACCGTCCGCGCTCCGCCAACTGCTCCGGGGCCATGTAGTGCATCGTCCCCATCACCTGCTGGGTGCCGGTCAGGCCCGTGTCCACGGCGGATTGGCCAAGCAGCTTCGCCAGGCCGAAGTCGGCGACCTTGACCCGGCCGCGCTTGTCGAGCAGGATGTTCTCGGGCTTGATGTCGCGATGAACCACGCCCTCGTCGTGGGCGAACTGGAGCGCTTCGCAGAGCTGCGGCACGATCCGCAGCGCTTCCGCGGGCGTGAGCTGGCCGGCACGCATCGCCTGGCGCAGGTTAACGCCGTCCACGTACTCCATCAGCAGGAAATAGAGTCCGCCCGACTGGCCGAAGTCGTGGACGCCAACGATGTGGGGATGGTTGAGCCGGGCCAGCGCCCGCGCTTCGCGCGAAGCGCTCGGCGAAGGCGGGATCGCGGGCGGCGTCGGGCGGCAGGACCTTCAGCGCGACGAGACGGTCGAGGTGCGGCTGGCGGGCCTTGTAGACGGCGCCCATGCCGCCCTTGCCGAGCAATTCCAGGATCTCCAGCTGCGGAAAGTGCGCCGCGAGCTCTTGCACGCTGGGAGCCATGACTCCCGGGTGGTACGCTGCCGTCGGCGGCGATTGGACCTCGGGCCGCGACGGCTCGATGGCGATTTGAAGCAAGCAGCGCGGGCACAGCCCCTGGGCGCACCGGGCGGCAACGCGCCTCCGCAGGTTGGACAGCGCTGCTCAGAGGGCGGCCTGTCTACCCCGCTTGGCGGTACCGACGCCACGTAATCCTGGCCTGGGTCGCGCCCCTGCCGGCGGCGAAGCACGAGCATCACTATCAGGCCGAGAGCTGCCAGCAACGCTGCCAGGAGTGTCAGGCCGGCACACAAGGCAAGCAATTTCCACGACATGGCATGACCTCCCGTCGCCAGGGCTACCGTGTTCTACAGCAAGCGCCGCGCAACGTTACCGCATTTCATCCAGGGAGTTTGCGAGACAGGAACCTCGCACCGGTATGCCACAGCCAGTGCATGAGAGCGCCGAAGCAGAGCCACGAACAGCAAGATAAGCTGCCAACTGGGTCGAAGGAGACTTTTTCTGTCCCGACCCAGTCGTCATGAAACGGGAGCTCTTTCTTGTCGTTGATCCATTGGTTGCGCATTTGCGCGACCACACGCGATAGTCGACCGACCGTTTGCCGGTCCAGGTGCTGCGGTGTCGTCGTTTCACTGGCGGCCGCTTGGTGGATTAGGTCCACCCAGAAGCGTGTCTGTTGCTGCAGCGTTTCCGATGCTTCGTCATTCGCTCTGGTCTTGATGTTGTGTTCCTTGTCATCCTTGGCCTGCTTTTCCTTCTTCATGCCGTCCTCGCGCATCCATGCGAGGGCGGTGGCGCGGTCGAACGCGGCGTGACTTTCTTTCTCGTCGTCGAAGCCGAAACGGCTCCACCTCATGCCGTCGAGGGCATCGATGAAGAGCTGACGACTGGTGCCGTCGTTGAGGTCGAGTTGCACGACGAAGCGGTGGCTGGTGCGTTCGGCCCGCCGGCCGTCGCCCGACCAGGGGGTGCCGTCGCGCACCCAGCCGGAGCACTTGCTCTCGATCATTTCCGTGAGGACCAGCCGGCGGTAGCTTGCGGGGCCGCCGCCGGCCGCTTCCCTGGGCAGCAGGCTGACCGTGCTTTCGGCGACACCGCGGTAAGGGCTGAACCAGCGGTCGACGACGCCATATCCGGGCATAAGCACAATCAGGAACACGGCGACGCAAAAGGCTGTCCACATCCACTGGGCGATCGCGCGCGCCCACGGATGCTCTTGCTCGTGGAAATACTGCGGCGAGCCAGCGTTCCAACTCAGCGGCGACCGAGCGCGCCCCCGGATGTTCTTGCTGGGGGCGCCCCGGACGCCGGTTCGCGCACGATCGCCTCAACCGCCGTCTTGACCTCGCTGGCGTGCTGGTAGCGATCGGCCGGCTCGCGCTCCAGCGTCCGCAGCACCACGTCGTCGAGCCGGGCGTCGATATCGGCCTGTTGCGACGGCGGCGGAAAACGGCCCAGCGGCAGTTCGCCGGTGAGCATCTCGTAGAAGGTCACGCCCAGCGAGTAGATGTCCGCGCGATGGTCCACTGTCCGTGCCGCCGCCAGCTGCTCGGGAGCCATGTAATGCATTGTGCCGAGCATCTGGCGCGTGCCCGTCAGGCCTGTGTCCGCGGCGGAAAGCCCAAGCAGCTTCGCCAGGCCGAAGTCGACGACCTTCACCTGGCCGCCTTTGTCGAGCAGGATATTCTCAGGCTTGATGTCGCGGTGAACCACGCCCTCGTCGTGGGCGAACTGCAGCGCGTCACAGAGCTGCGGCACGATCCGCAGCGCTTCCGCGGGGGTGAGGTGGCCGGCACGCATCGCCTGGCGCAGGTTGACGCCGTCCACAAACTCCATCAACAGGTAATAGCGGCCGTCGCTTTGGCCGAAATCGTGGATGCCAACGATGTGGGGATGGTTGAGTCGGGCCAGCGCTCGCGCTTTGCGCGAAGCGCTCGGCAAAGGACGGATCGTTGGCGGCTTCGGGCGGCAAGACCTTCAGCGCGACCAGGCGGTCGAGATGCGGCTGGCGGGCCTTGTAGACGGCACCCATGCCGCCCTTGCCCAGCAGCTCCAGGATCTCCAGTTGCGGAAAGTGCACTGCGAGCTCCTGCGGGCTGGGAGCCGCGACTGCCGGCGTGTAGGCCGCGGTCGGCGGCGATGGCGTCTCGGACATCGCCGGCTCAATGGCGACCTGAAGCAGGCAGCGCGGACACAGCCCCTGGGGCGCACCGAGGGGCAGCTCGCCGCCGCAGGTGGGACACCGCTTAGGTACCGGACGGCGCGGCCTCTTGGACATGGCACGACCTCCACTCTCCACTGCTACCCGTTATCTACAGCGAAGCTCGCGAAACGTTACAGCGTTTCATGCCAAACTCTGAAACATCGCCCGAATTTCGTCATCGACGTCCGCGCCGGCGTCCAGGGTTTGCGCGACCTCCTCGCGTATCAGGTCGCGGTAACGCCGGCGCAGCCGATGCAGCGCCACCTTGAATGCGCCTTCGGTTAGCCCCACGGACTGGGCGGCCGCCGCCTGTGAGGTCCCCGGCGGCGTTCCGGCGAGGAACGTCTTGAGCCGCTCGAACGTTTCGCCCTTGCCCTCGGCGAGTTGTTCCGCGCAGGCCGTCGAGGACACGCTCGAGCAAAGTGAGGGTCCATTGCCGTTCGTACAGGCGTTCCGGCGTCCAGCGGTCGGCCGGCTCGAGGCGAAAGCGTGAATCACCCTGGGCGAAATCGAGCTGCAACGGCGTCCGCCCGCCGCCGCGCTTGTGCGCTCGGCCACGGTCCCATTCGTTGGCGAGGAAGTTCCGGCACGCAGTGAGCAAGAATGCGCGGAATCGGCCACGCTCCGGCTGGGCGGCGGCGAGGACGTTCTTCTCCAGCAGCCGGGCGAAGAACTCCTGCGTCAGATCGCACGCCTGATCGGCGTCGCCGACGCGCCGGCGGATGTAGGCATACAGCGGATACCAGTAACGCTGGCACAATTCGGCCAGTGCCTGGTTTGACTCCGGTGATACGCGCTCGCCGGCCGACAGAACCAGGCTCCAGTGTGTCGTGGCAAAGGAAGGATTCTGCGAAGCGGACATGGCGTCGATTGTATCACTCCTTACGCCGATCGCATGTTCTCAGTCCGCGGTCCCACAAAGCGCTCGGCCTCGACCTGCCAGGCTGAAGCGCGGTATGATGGTTCAGCAGCCGACTCACGAGCGCGAGCCTCCACGAGCAGTCACCACATCTACAAGAAAGCGGGGCGGCCAGGAACCATTCCGGTGCCGGTGCATGGCAGTAAGATGCTCAAGCCGAAGACGCAGCAGAGTATCATGAGGACCGCCGACTTAACAGACGACGACCTGTGAGCAGCCCACCCGTCCGCCCTATCGGAGGTAAGCCATGAAGCTAAAAGTAATCATTCACGAAAATGAAGGCGGCGGTTTTACGGCGGAGGTTCCTGCAATCCCTGGTTGCGTTACCGAAGGCGAAACACGCGACGACCTGCTGGCCAATCTCCGCGAGGCCGTCGAAGGGTGCTTGTTGACGATCCCTGGCGATTTCTCCACCGTAGACGCGGGAGGCAGGGAAGAGGAAGTGGATTTGTAGCTCAAAGGCGACGGCCGGGGCACGCGGATTTGTCGTTTCGCGATTGGGCGGGCACTATCTTAATAGCGAGTCCGTCGATGACGCTCACTCCACGAGGTGCGCCGCCATGGCAGAGAAGGGATTGCACACGGTCCTGGAGCACGCACGCCGACTCGCGACGCTTGATGCGGCTGCTGAGTTGTCCGATCGCGATCTCCTGGAGCGCTTCGTAGAGAGCCGGGACGAAGCTGCGTTTACGGCCCTGGTTCAGCGGCACGCAGCGATGGTGCTGGCGGTTTGCCGGCGTGTGCTCAAGCACGGTCAGGATGCCGAGGACGCCAGCCAGGCAACCTTCCTGGTGCTGGCCCGCAGTGCCGCGTCGATTCGCAAGCAGACTGCGCTGGCCAGCTGGCTGTACGGCGTCGCCTTTCGCATCGCGCAGAAGCTGCGGATCGGCCAGGCGCACCGCCAGGCACGTGAGCAGCGCGCCTACAGCGCGCTGCGGTGAGGTCACGCCGGACACAAGTTGGGGCGACGTGCAGGCGGCGCTCGACCAAGCGCTGATGGCGCTTCCGGAGAAATATCGGGCGCCGCTGGTGCTGTGCTACCTCGACGAACGCACGCGCGATGAGGCGGCCCATCAGCTCGGGTTGACCATCACCACGCTGCGCGGCCGCCTCGAGCTGGGACGCCGCCCCTTGCGTTCCCAACTGGCGCGACGCGGCATCACGCAGTCGGGCGCCTTGCTGCTCGCGGCGCTCACCGAGTGCACCGGCAACGCCGCGACAACCGGGGCATTCGCCACGGTCGCGATCCACGCGGCGCTGGGGCGCAGCACGGCTTCCGCGGCGGTGCGACTGCTGGCCGATGGCGCGGCGAGCACGGTCACGCCAGGCAAGATTTTCATGGCGCTGGCGCTGTTCGCAATCATGGGCCTGGGCGTAGGTGCTGGGGTCATCGGTCAAGCAACGGCGCGGCACGACGAATCCATACCCGCAACAGAGCTCGCCGCAGCGGAAGCAACCCAGCCGCAGCGCGAAGAGCGCAGCGCGCGCGGTGACCTGTATGGCGATCCACTGCCGCCGATGGCGGTCGCACGGCTGGGCACGGCACGCTTTCGTCCCGGCGGGGCAGTGATGGCGATCGCGTTCACGCCGGACGGCAAGGAGTTGTTTGCCTACGGTCGCTGGGAGGGGGTCACGATGTGGGACCCCGCCTCAGGCAAGGAGCTGAGCCGCTTCGTTCCGGAAGGCAAGGTTCTCGGTGACGCGCTGCTAACACCGGACGGGCAATACTTGATCACGATCGAAGCGGTGAATCACAAGTATTTCATCCGCGTCCGCAATCGGGCCGACCTGAAGGTGACGCGCGAAATTCCAGACGCGCAGGTCCACTCCCTCAGCTTGACTCCCGACGGCAAACGGGTGCTGGGAATGAGGAACGACCGCAATGAGTCCACTTCGGTCGTCATATGGGACCTGGCGAGCGGCACGGAAATCCGATCGTGGAAAGCCCACGAGGGCGTCGCCCGCATGGCTCTATCCCGCGACGGAACGACCCTTGCCACTGCAACGACTCTTGCCGGTGCCGACGATGGCAATGCAATCCGCGTCTGGGACGCGGACAGCGGCAAACTCATGCGCGAGTTCACCGGGCTGGCGCAGCCCGTGAACCGGCTCGCCGTGTCGCCGGACGGCAAGCGCGTGGCATCGGTCGAGCTACACATCGCGAAGCGCGGCGCCTCCAGCGTTTTTCAGTCGGACAATTGTATCCATTTCTGGGATGTGAACACGGGCAAGGAAGTCGTCGGGCTCCTGGAGGCGGCGGGAGGCTCTTCGTCGGATTCTTCGCAGGGCTGCAACGACCTTCTGTATTCGCCGGACGGCAAGCAGCTCGTTTCCGTGACTATCGACGGAATCCTGCGCGTGTGGGACGCGCACACCGCGAAGCAGGAGCGGCAGTACCCGCTTGGCTATGCCAGTGCGTCGACGCTGGCGTTCTCGCCCGACGGGCAGACCCTCGCCGTGGGTGGCAGCGCGATCCGCCTTTTCGACTGGGCGACCGGCAAGGAAAAGCAGCCACGCCAGGGGCACCTGTTCCGCGTCCTCGGATTGGCGGTCACGCCGGACGGCCGCACCGTGGCCACAGGTGCGGAAGGGCCGATCCAGTTGTGGGACGCCGCCACCGGTCGGCCGTTGCAACGGCTGGAAGGACACGTCAAGAACATCTGGTACATGCAACTACTGCGCGACGGCCGGACCCTGCTGTCAATGGGCTCCGATCGAATCGTGCGTGTCTGGGACCTCGACACCGGTAAGGAGCGGCGGCACATCGACGTGTCGAACATGCGCTGGCCGTTGGCGTTCAGCCATGATGGCGCCTCATGGCGTGTGTGCACGACGACCAGTCGATCCGGCTGATGGAGACGGAGACGGGCAAGGAGCGGCAGCGTGTGCCGGGCGGCGACGACCCCGATGTGCTCACCACCGCGTTTACTGCCGATAGTCGAAGCTTGATCGTCTGGAACGGCGAAATAACGCACGTCTGGGACTTGACCACCGGTAAAGAGGTGCGGCACTTCACGTTCGCCGAGGCCGGGCCCGCGCCGATCCGGAGCCCCATGCGTCAGGCGGGCCGCGCGGTCGCCTCGCAGGACGGCCGATTCATCGCCTACGCCAGCCCGCGCGGTTCCCTCGCCATCCATGAGATTGCGACCGGCAAGCTCGTTCGCCTGATCGACGAAGCGTTGACTACCGATCGGACGACGCGTTTCGATCGGTTCTTGTTCAGCCCCGACTGCCGTTGTGTGGCGTGGTCGCATCAGCAGCATCCGACCGTCCACGTGCTGGAAGTCGCCAGCGGCAAGGAGCACCTGCGCCTCGACGGGCACAAGGGCACCGTCACCGCGCTGACCTATTCCGGCGACGGCCAAACGCTCGTGTCCGCGGGCGAGGACACCACCGCGCTCGTATGGAACCTGCGGGGAACCGTCGGTGCGAACAACGCAGCACTGGATCGTGACGCCGCCTGGCGAGCTCTCGCCGACGCGGATGCGCGGGCGGCATACGCAGCGCTGCGCCGACTGGCGGCGGCGCCCAAGGATGCCGTTGCCCTGTTGCGTCAGCACTTCACGGCGGTCCCGCGGCCGGATGAAAAGCGACTGGCGCAGCTGATCGGCGACTTGGACAGCCAGCAGTTCGAAGTACGCGACACCGCCCAGAAGGAAATAGCGAAGCTGGGCGAGATTGCGCTCCCTGCTTGTCGTGCCGGGCACCAGGCTGCCACATCCCTGGAGCTGCGTCGGCGCCTGGAGGCGTTGATGGACAAACAAGCGGCTGAGACCTTGAAGCCGAGTCCCGAACGTCTGCGTTTGCTGCGGTCCATGGAAGTGCTTGAAATGGCCGGGACCGCGGAGTGTCGCGCGCTACTGCAAAAGCTTGCGGACGGTGCGCCGGGAGCGCAGCTCACGGAGGAGGCGCAGGCCGGTCTGCAGCGCTTGGGCAAGACGCCGCGTAGCGATCGAGAGTAAGTAATCACGCCGTGAAAGCTTCGTGTCGAGGTCACCCCTGCTTCTTCTGCAGCCAGGTGCGCTCGATGAACGTGGTGTCGACGCTGCCCTCGATGAACGCGGAATGGTTCATGATCTGCCGCTGTAAGGGAATCGTCGTCTTGATGCCTTCCACGACGAACTCCGCCAGCGCCCGCCGCATCACCGCCAGCGCCTCGGCCCGCGTCGGCTGATAGACGAGCAGCTTGGCGATCATCGAGTCGTAATTGGGCGGCACGCGGTAGCCGGCACAAACGTGCGTGTCGAGGCGAACTCCGGGGCCGCCGGGCGGCTGCCAGCGCGTGATCGTGCCCGGGCAGGGACGGAAGTCGGCGTCGGGGTCCTCGGCGTTGATGCGGCATTCCATCGCGACGCCGCGGTGCACGATTTCGTCCTGCGTGAAACGCAGCTTCTGGCCCGAGGCGATGCGGATCTGTTCGCGCACCAGGTCGATGCCGGTCACCAGCTCCGTGACCGGATGCTCGACCTGGATGCGGGCGTTGACCTCGATGAAGTAGAAGCGATGGTCGCGATCGACAAGGAACTCGCAGGTGCCGGCGTTGTAGTAATTCGCCGTCTTGACCAGGCGCACGGCGGCGGCGCAAATCTCCTCGCGCACCGGCTGCGGCAGGTTCGGGGCGGGCGATTCCTCGACCAGCTTTTGATGGCGGCGCTGCAGCGAGCAGTCGCGCTCCCAGAGATGCACGATGTTGCCGTGCCGATCGCCGAGGATCTGCACCTCGACGTGGCGTGGCTGCTCGATGTACTTTTCGATGTAGACGCTGCCGTCCTTGAACGCCTTCTCCGCTTCCTGGCGGGCGGCCTTGAGCCCGGCCTGCAGGCTGATGTCGTTGCGGGCGACGCGCATGCCACGGCCGCCGCCGCCCGCCGCCGCCTTGATGAGCACCGGAAAGCCCATCTCGCGCGCCACCGCAAGCGCTTCGGTCTCGTTCGTGATCAAGCCGGCACTGCCGGGCACGACCGGCACGCCGGCTTTCTTCGCGAGCTTGCGGGCCTCGTTCTTGTTGCCCAGAAGGTGCATCGCTTCCTGCGGGGGGCCGATGAACTCGATGTTGCAGGCCCGGCAAACTTCGGCGAAATGCGCGTTTTCCGACAGGAACCCATAGCCCGGATGGATCGCCTGCACGTCGGCCAATTCCGCGGCACTGATCAGGCGGTCGATCTTGAGATAGCTCTCGGTCGCGGGGCCGGGGCCGATGCAAATGGCTTCGTCCGCCAGCGCCAGGTAGGGAGCGCCCTGGTCAGCCTGGCTGTAGACGACGACGACTTCGATGCCGAGGTCGCGGCACGCGCGGATGACGCGCAGGGCGATTTCGCCGCGATTCGCCACCAGGATGCGTTGGAACATCGCTTAAGCCCCCGGATCGACCCGGAACAGAACGGTGTCGAACTCGATGGGCTGCTCGTTCTTGACGAGGGCCTCGACGATTACCCCGCTGCAGTCGGCCGTGATGTCGTTGTACGTCTTCATGGCTTCGACCACGCCGACTGGCGTCGTCGGCGTCACGCGGTCGCCGACCCGCGCCAGGGGCGGTCCGCCCGGCTCGCGCAGCGTAAAACGTGCCGACCGAGGGGCTCTTGATCTCGAGAAGCTTCCTTGCCGGAGCGGCGGTTTCCTTCGCGGGCGCGGCCGGACCGGCCGGCGGTGCGGGGGCCGCGACCGCGGTCGTGTGGCCTGCCGGGGCCGCGACCAGGTGGCCGCGCAGGAGGCGCACCCGCACGGCGCCGTCGCGGAGATCGATTTCATTGAGGTCGTGCTCGGCCATCAGCCGCACCAGGACCTTGATCGTGCGAATGTCGAATGGCCCCGGGTTGTTGGATGCCTCATCAGCCACCAGCGTCTCCTTTGCTACCCCGTCCTCCGCTCGCCCCCGCTTCGGGGGAGAGGGGCCGGGGGTGAGGGGTGACCCCAGTCATTCAAACATCCAGCCGGGCTGACGCGAAATCCTTTGGGCAACTCGTTAGGACCTCGGCACCGCCATCGGTAACCAGGATGTCGTCCTCGATCCGCACGCCGCCCCAACCCGGCAGGTAAATCCCCGGCTCGATCGTCACGACCATGCCCGGCTGCAGCACCGTTTTCGAGGTGGCCCGCAGCGCCGGCGCTTCGTGGACCTGCAGACCCAACCCATGACCCAGGCCATGTGAGAAATAGGGACCGTAGCCCGCTTCGGCAATGTACGACCGGGCCGCGGCATCCACGTCGGACGCGATCGCACCGGGCCGCACCGCCGCGATGGCGCGGCGCTGCGCCTCGAGCACGACCTCATAGACCTGCGCCAACTTGCCTGGCGCCGCAGCCGTTTCGGAGGCGGCCCCATTGTGCCGCCGCCATAGCACGCGCGTCAAGTCGCTTTTGTAGAATGCGCCGCTCGCGCCCCAGTCCACGAGCAACAGCGGATCCTCGTCGACGCGCCGTGTCGTCGGCGGCGCATGCGGCAGCGCGGCCCGCGCTCCGACCGCGACGATGGCCGGGAAGCTGCTCTCCTTGGCGCCGCGCGCCGCACGTACATTTCCATCGCGTCGGCCAACTCCTTCTCGCGATCGTCGGGCCGCAGCATCGCACGAAACATGGCAAACGCGCGTTCGGCGATGCGGATCGCCGCGCGGATCTCCGCCACCTCCTCCGCGTCCTTGCATTGCCGAAGTTGCTCGACGCGATCGGCGCCGGGGGCCCATGCGACAGTCCTGGCGTGCTCGCCCAGCGTCTGATAATCCGCCACGGTCAGGTGCGCGCTCTCGTAGCCCAGGGAGCGGACGCCGAGCCATTCCAGCACGGCCGCCGTCACCGCGGGCATCGTCTGCGTCGGCGGGCGAATTTCTGCTTCGAGGCCGGGACACTCCTCGGCGATCTGTTCGGTGAAACGGCCGTCGCTGACCAGGACGGCATGGGATTGCGTCAACGCGAGGTAGCTGGCCTCGCCGCTAAAGCCGGTAAGGTACGTGACGTTGACCGGATTGGTCACGAGCAGGCCGTCCAGCCCCTCGCGCTGGACCGCCTGTAAGAGGCGATCGCGTCGTTCGTTGAAGCAAGGCATGGCATGTTCCTGGGGCCGGGGTCGTTATCAAGCGCACGGCCGCTACAGCTTAATCGGATTTTCGCCGCTGTCAAATTCGGCAAACCCGCTACCTCGCGCGTTTGCGGAATTGCCCCACTTTGACCGAAGATTGCGGCGCATCCGGCCGAATCTGGTTAAGAGACATTAGAATCCCTCTTTTGCCAAGGACATCGCCGTGCGCAAGCTCACTCCTTTCCTGCTTTCGCTGCTGTTCATGGGCTGCTCCTCGGCGGTGCCCGAGAGCCCCGAGACGCCCAAGAGCGTCGACGTTGCCGAGCAAGGCACGCCGGACGAGGCGAACGATCTGCCGCCGGCCGAACCCACCGACGAGTCCGGCTTCCGCCAGCGCGGCAACGCCTACTTCAATGAGGGCGCCTACGATGCGGCGATCGAGGAATACACCGCCGCCCTGTCGCTCAAGCCCGACGCGCGCACCTACTATAACCGCGGCGTGGCGCACACTGCCATGAACAATTTCGAGCAGGCCGTCGCCGACTACACCGAGGCGCTCAAGCTCGATCCGAAGTCTGGGTCGGCGTACTTCAATCGCGGCATCGTGCTGCACAAGATGGGCAAGACCGCGCAGGGCATCGCCGACCTGAGCCGGGCGATGGAGCTGGAGCCCGAGGACGCCGGGGTGCCGTTCAACCGCGCTCTGTTGTACCTCGCGATTTCGCTGGTGGACAAGGCGATCAACGATTTCGACAAGACCCTCGACCTCAATCCGAATTTCGTGGACGCCTACATCAACCGCGGCATCGGGTTCCACGAGATCGGCCAGTACACCCGCGCGATCCAGGACTTCGACGCGGCACTCCGCCTGTCGCCGATGAACCCGCTGGCGTACACCAACCGCGGCAATGCCTATTGCAAGAAGGGAAACTTCGAGCAGGCCCTGAAGGATTGCAACGCGGCGCTGAAGTACAACGCACGTGACCCGCAGCTTTACAACAACCGCGGCAGCGTCTACGGCTCGATAGGCGACCACAAGAAGGCCGTCGCCGACTTCGGCGCGCCGTCGATCTGCAACCGGACTTCGCCGCCGGCTACCGTAACCGCGGCCAGGCGTACCATCAGCTCGGCGACTTCGCCCAGGCGGCGGCCGATTTCGAGACCGCCCAGACCCTGGAGCCGAACCATCTGGAAGGCATTCCGCAGCAGTATTTGCTTAAATAATAAATCGCGCCAGTCTTCCCGGCCTTTCCAGCTTTGGGGCTCGCGCCGGCGCGCGGCCGATTTTTGTCGCGAATTGTAGAAATCACCCTTGCTCTTTTGTCTGATCGGCGGCATGACGGCCGCCCCCGCATTGGCGCGGGGTTGGCCGACTCGCACGCCGAGGCAGAGCATGGCGCACGGTCCCGAAGCGATCGATCCCGCCGTCCGCCCACGACCGCCGTTGTTGCGGGCGCTGGGCCGCGCTGAGCCGCCCGCGCAGGTCGAGATCGACGGCAAGACGTATCGCCTGATCCGCGTGGTCAAACACGACTCCTGGGCCGCGACTGCCTTCTACGCTGGCAGCGATAAGCAGGTCGTGTGCAAATTCAATCGCCAGCAGCGCATCGGCATCATTCCGATGGGGTGGCTCGGCCGATGGCTGGCACGGCGCAAGGCGCATGCCCTGCGCGTGCTCGCGGGGCTGCCCGGCATCCCGGCCGCGGTGGGCGCTGTCCGGGCCGCGGGCCGCATCCTGCCGCATGCCGTCGCGCATGACTTCATCGCGGGCCGACCGCTCGGCCGCGGCGACGCCGTCTCTGCCAAGGCGTTGGCGGCGCTGGAGCAGCTCCTGGCAGACGTTCACCGCCGCGGCATGGCGTACGTGGACCTGCACAAGCGCGAGAATATCCTCGTCGGCGACGATGGGCGGCTCTACCTGCTCGACTTTCAGATCAACTTCTGCCTCAAGCGCTGGTGGCCCGCGAACGCGCTACCGATGCGGCTGCTCCTATGGATGCTGCAGCGTTCGGACCGCTACCATCTCGGCAAGCACATGGCCCGTTGCGGCGCCGCGACGGCGCCGCCCAGGCCGTGGTGGATTCGCATGCACCGCTGGGTCGCGAAGCCGCTGCGCTCGCTGCGGCGCTGGGTGCTCGTCAAGCTGGGCGTCCGCGCGGGCCTGGGCCGGGTCGAAACGGAGTTTTTCCCCGAAGAGGTCGTGCGCCGACCGCGAGGCACAGAAAGTGGCGTGACACCCGCCGATCATCGCTCGCATCGAAGCGCGCTTGCGGTTTCGCGCGCCTGACTCGCGAAACCGCAAGCGAGCTTCACTATGATGGGAGGAAACGGCGGACCCCTCCATGCGCACGCTCCTCTTCACCGGCGGCACCCTGATTCTCGAAGATCGCCTGCTCCCTGACGGTTGGCTGCTCGTCCACGGCGCCGACATCGCAGCACTCGGTCCACCTGGGCCGCTCCCCGCCTCGGACGAAACGATCGACCTCGCCGGCGCCTACCTCGCGCCGGGCTTCGTCGACCTTCACGTCCACGGCGGCGACGGCCACGATTTCATGGACGGCACCGAGGCCGCCTTCCGCGCCATCTGCCGGGCCCACGCGCGTCACGGCACGACCAGCGTGTTGCCGACGACCACGGTCGGCCGGCATGACCAGCTCCTGGCGTTCCTGGAAAACTGCCGCCGGCTGAAGCGCGATGGCACCGGCGGCGCCGCATTCTCGGCGCGCATTTCTACGGTCCCTATTTCGCCTACGAAGCGCGCGGCGCCCATCCCGGTGTCGGAATCCGCCCTCCGGTGCCCGCCGAGTATGAGCAATATCTCGCGTTTGCCGACGCCATCACGACCGCGACGGTGGCCCCCGAGTTGCCCGGCGCCGAAGGGTTCGTCCGCGCTTGCCGGGCGCGCGGCATCCGCTGCAATACCGGTCATTCCCACGCCACGTTCGAGCAGATGGCGGCCGCGGTCGGCTGGGGCGTTCGCCACATCGACCACCTGTTCTGCGCCATGTCCGACCGGGCCCGGCTGCGGCTGACCCAGACCTATCCCATGCGCGGCGGCGTCCTGGAGGCGACGCTCTATTTCGACGAGCTGACGACCGAGATCATCGCCGACGGCAAGCACCTGCAGCGCGAGCTGTTGCTGCTGGCGTACAAGATCAAGGGCCCGGACCGGCTCGCCCTGGTGACCGATTGCAACCGCGCCCTCGACATGCCGGACGGCCCGTACATGATGGGCCCGCTCGACGGCGGCGAGCCGATCCTCAAGCGCGACGGCGTCGGCCTGATGCCCAACGGCACCGCCCTCGCGTCCAGTGTGGTCGGTATGGATCATTGCGTACGAACCTTCCACCAGATGACCGGCGTACCGCTGGAGGTTGTGGTGCGCATGGCGACGCTGACGCCTGTGCGGATCGCCGGCGTCGACGCCACGCTGGGCAGCCTGGCGCCGGGCAAGCGTGCGGATCTGGTCGCGCTGGATCGCGATCTGCGCGTACGGCAAGTGTTTGTCGACGGCGAGCGGCAGCACGCGTAGCGAGCCGCCGGGCTTGTCCCGGCGGTGTACACGGCGGGGACAAGCCCCGCCGCTCGCGATGCTCGCTCACCCGGGCTCGTCGAATAAACTCTTCTGCGGCGTGCCGTCCGCGCGCGGCCTGTACGGCTTGCCGAGATGCTGATACGCCCGCGGCGTCGCCATGCGGCCACGCGGCGTGCGAATCAGGAGTTGGTCGCGCAGCAGATAGGGCTCGATCTCATCGCTGAGTGTGTCGACCGGCAGGTTCATCGTCGCGGCGAGCGCCTCCACGCCGGTCGGGCCGCCTTCGAAAACGCCAATGATCGTCTCAAGGTAGCGGCGATCCTGCTTGTCCAGACCGATGCCGTCCACCTCGGCCATCGCCAGCGCCGCCTCGGCGATCGGCAGCGTGACCTGCCCGTCCGCCTCGCTGGCGGCGAAATGACGCGCCCACCAGAGCCGAGCGTTCGCGACGCGCGGCGTGCCCCGGCTGCGGCGTGCCAACTCCTGGGCTGCCTCCGACGTGAGCGGCGTCTGCAGCTTTTTGGCATTGATGGTGACGATCTGCGCCAGTTCCTCGACGGTGTAATAGTCGAGGTGCTCGTGCATCTTGAAGCGGTCGCGCATCGGCCCCGACAGCATACCGCTGCGCGTGGTGGCGCCGATCAGCGTGAACCGGCGCAGCGGCATCGAGATCGTCCGGGCGTTGATCCCCTCGCCCAGCACGATGTCGACGCGGAAATCCTCCATTGCTGGGTAGATGAACTCCTCGACCACGCGCGGCATGCGGTGAATTTCGTCGATGAACACGATCGAGCCTTCCGCGGCATTGGTCAGAAACGGCAGCATGTCGGCCGGCTTGGTCAACGCGGGGCCGCTCGTGAACTGGATCGTCGTACCCAGCTCGTTGGGCAGCACGGTGGCGAACGTTGTCTTGCCCAGGCCCGGCGGCCCGTCGAACAGGATGTGCGACAGCGGTTCCTTCAGCTTCTTGCATGCGTTGAGAACGATGCCGAGCCGCTGCACCACGGCCTTTTGCCCAATCACCTCGCGCAGGAAGCGCGGCCGCAGCGCGTGGTCGCGCTGGCGATCGTCATCGTCCGGAGCCGGGCCGGTTACGACGGCTTGCTTGGCCATGAAATTCACCTAGCTTGCTGCTGGAATACCGCCATGATGATTGCCTGCACGCTGGCGAACGTCGCACCGCCGACCAGCACCTTGTCGAGTCGTTCGCGGGCCTCCAGCGGACTCAGCCCGAGGTTGACGAGGGCCTGATACGTATCCTCAATCAGGCTGCCGTCCACGCCCGGCGTCGCGGCGGGCGGCGCCTCGCCGTTGGCCGCGGCCGGCTCGGCGAACGCAAAGCGCGTCACCTTGCGGCGGAGCGTCGCCACCATCTGGTCGGCGGTCGCCGGTCCGACGCCGGGCAGCGACGTGAGCCATTTGCTGTCCTGCCGCTGGATGGCGTCGGCGATCTCGCGGATCGGGCGGACCAGCGCCTTCATCGCCTTGCGGACGCCGACCTTGTCGACGGTGCAGAACAGCTCGAAGAAATCCAGCTCGATCTCGTGCAGAAAGCCGACCAGCCGCGGCACCATGCGCGTCTGGCTCTGGTTGCCCTCAAAGTATTCCGTGGTGTGCAGCGTGATTTCCTCGCCGTGGCGGTGCTGCAGGATGCGGCGGACGAACTCCGGCACGAGGACCTGGTACTCCAGCGCGCCGACCTGCAGCCGGATTTCCTCGTCGAGGACACGGTTGATGATGCCGGTGATCCTGGTAATCATGGGTTGTGCTTCTCGGGGATCAGCCAGTGCTGCTGATAGTAATGGCACAGCGCGATGGCCAGGGCGTCGCCCACGTCCGGCGGGCTCGGCAATTCGGCCAATCCCAATTCGCGTTGGATCGTGCGCTGCACCTGGTCCTTGCCCGCTCGGCCGTGGCCGGTCACCGTCTTCTTGACGCGCGTCGAGGCATAGCTAACGACCGGTAAGTCATGTTCCGCCGCCGCCAGGAAAATGACGCCGCGAGCGTGGGCCATAAGGATCGCGGTTCGCGGATGCAGATAATGAGCATAGAGCTGTTCGACGACCATGACCTCGGGCTGAAACTGGCGAACCACTTCGACTATACCTTTGTACACAGAATGGATGCGTGATTCCAGGTCATTCGCGCCGTCGTCGGCGGGGCGAATGATGCCGGCCTCACAGACGCGAGGCCGTTTCGGCGCAACTTCGAGGACGCCGTAGCCGGTGATACGCAGGCCGGGATCGACGCCGAGGATGCGGCGAACAGAAGGCGGCGCGATGGTTGACATGGCTCCTTCTTGGCGAGAGACATCCGAGGGCGTGCGGTTAGGCGATTGCCACGCGTAAGTGTCCGAGTACTCGATTATTTGCTGCTGCTGCGCAATCAATGCAGCGCCTTAGTCCCGGCAGGGACGGCAGAGCGAGCGCCAAGCGTGCGTTTCTGCATCGCCGGAATCATAAAGACGTTGTACGAGTCTGAATCGTCTTCTCGCTCCTCATCCAACGGGCAGTCGAACAGGTAAGTCTCGCCTCGATACCGCGTGATGAAGATCCGCGGCACGTCATGGAATCCCACGTACTTGATCGGCGTCATGTCGTTCATGGTTTGTTTTCGTCCTGCGCGGCATTGTTCCGCATTCATCCGGAGCGCCGGCCATGATTAACAACCCCTAGCCGAACTCACAGCCCGAGCAACCGGCGAAGCATTTCAAACCCTTCAGGCTCGCCCTGACAATAATGACACTTTCCGGCCATGATCAGCCAGGCGAGCAGCCAGGCGATAGCCTCGACTCCAGCCCAAGTGGCGAGCAATCCGAATAGCAGCATGCGACGGCGAGCCATGGTCGCGGTCCTCACGGGGATGCTGGCTCAATTCTTCCTGATGTCGCCAACAGCAATCGACCTTACAAATCGGGCCGATGCGAGACAACCGGGGTTCTCGATTGATCCATCAACCAACGCGCCACCCCGTGCCGCCCGGCCGGTCCTCCAGCGTCACGCCCAGCTCGGTCAGCCGCTTGCGGATCAAATCCGCCTGCCCGAAGTTTTTCGTCTTGCGGGCATCGTTGCGCAGGTCGATCAGTAGCTGCATCAGCCCATTGAGTAACGGCGCACTCGCCGTATCCTGCTGCTTCGGCGGCGGTCGGTCGAACACGCCGAGAATCTGGCTCAATTCCTTCAGGATCAGCACGCCGCGCTCGAACGCCTGCAAATCGGCCGCGGCAGCGTTGCCCGATTCGAGCTTGCGAGCGTCGGCGAAGCGGTTGAGCGCTGTCAGCAATTCGTACAGCGCACCGACAGCGCCGCCGGTGTTGAAGTCGTCGTCCATGTGCGCCAGGAATTGCTCGCGCAGCTCGACGCCGAGCTCCGCGCCGCGGCAAGCGGCCGGCGCACCGGCGGCGCTCCAGCGCATGGAAGCTCTTCTTCGTGATCCGCTCGAAGCGCTCGAAGAAGCGATGGAAGCCATCGAGGCTGCGGCGAATCTCCTGCAGCCGATCGTCGCTGTATTCGATCGGACTGCGGTAGTGCGTGCTCAGCAGCAGGAAAGCGCACCGTCTCGGCCTGGTGCCGCTGCAAGAGGTCGACGACGTTGACGACATTGCCGACCGAGCCGGCCATTTTCGCGGTGCCCATCTTGAGCAGGCCGTTGTGCATCCAGTAGCGCGCGAACGTCTCGCCGGTGAACGACTCGGACTGGGCCAGCTCGTTCTCGTGGTGCGGGAACTGCAGGTCGAGGCCGCCGCCGTGGATGTCGAGCGTCTTGCCGAGGTATTTCATGCTCATCGCCGAGCACTCGATGTGCCAGCCGGGCCGGCCGGGCCCCCACGGACTCTCCCACGCGGGCTCACCGGGCTTGGCGCCCTTCCACAGCGCGAAGTCGCCGGGGTTGCGCTTCTTGTCGGTCACCTCGATGCGGGCACCGGCCTCGAGCTGCTCGGGGTCGCGGTTGCACAATTTTCCGTAGTCGGGATCGTTCGTTACGTCGAAGTAGACATCGCCGCCGGCAGCGTACGCGTGTCCCTTGGCGATCAGGCCACGCATGATCTCGATCATCTCGGGAATGTGCTCGGTCGCCTTCGGCATCCGATCGACGCCGCCGACGTTGAGCTTCTTGAGGCACGCGACGTAATCGGCCGTCATGCGCTCGGCCAAGTCCTTGACCGTGGTGTTCAGCTCGCGGGCGCGGACGATGAGCTTGTCGTCGACATCGGTGATGTTCACTACCCAGTTGACCTGGTAGCCGAGATAGGTCAGGTAGCGTTTGACCGTGTCGAAGATCACCGGGCCGACCATGTGGCCGATGTGGCTCGGCTTGTAGACCGTGGGCCCGCAGAGGTACATGCCGACCTTGCCCGGCACCAGCGGGTTGAAGGGCTCCTTCTGCCGGGTCAGCGTGTTGTAGACGCGCAAGCGATGTTCCATATCTCACCCCTTGTCAATCAGCACGGCGACCTGGCAGCCAATCGCCTCGCAGCGGCCGATGCTGCCGACCTTCTCGCCGGTCTTCGCCTTGACGTTGACCGCGTCGGCGTCGAGGCCGAGCAGGCCGGCGAGGTGCCGGCTCATCTGGGCCTTGGTTTTTTGGCCGAGCTTCGGCTCCTGCGCGAAGAATCGTCACATCCACGTTGACCACGCGATAGCCCTTCTGGTTCACGCGTGCCAACGTCTCCCGAACGAACACGGCCGAGTCGGCGTCCTTGTATTTCGGATCACTGTCGGGATAGGCGTCGCCGATGTCGCCGAGCCCGGCAGCGCCGAGCAGGGCATCGGTCAGCGCGTGCAGCACCACGTCCGCGTCGCTATGTCCGTGCAGCCCCCGCGGATGGTCGATGCGCAGGCCGCCAAGCAGGAGCGGCCGCGACGCTCCCAACCGGTGCGTGTCATAGCCGATGCCGACGCGCATGGGGTCATTCTCCTGAGCCGGGCGGACAGGTGCGATTGTAACCGACCGGTCAAGTCGGGGGCAACGCGAGTCAGACGCCGGTGCCGGTGCCGCGGAAGCCGCCGCCGTGCTCGACCGCGAAATTCTCGAAGCGCATGTACTGCTTGATGAACATGAGCGTCACGTCGCCGGTCGGGCCGTTGCGCTGCTTGCCGACGATGACCTCGACGATGCCCTCGTTGAGCCCTGCCTCGTGATAATCGGGCCGATGCAGGAGCATAACCGTGTCGGCATCCTGCTCGAGCGCGCCCGATTCACGCAGGTCGCTCAGTCTAGGCCGATGGTCCTGGCGATCCTCGGAGCTGCGATTGACCTGGGCCAGCGCGATCACCGGCACGGTCAGCTCGCGAGCCAGGAACTTCAGCCGGCGCGAAATGGCGGCGACCTGTTCCTGCCGGCTGTCGCGCTTGTCGTCGGGGTCGATCAGCTGCAGGTAGTCGATCACGACCAGGCGCAGGTCGTGCCGCAGCTTGAGCCGGCGGGCGTTGGCGGCGATGCGCAGCATGCTCTGGCCGGGCGTGTCGTCAATGAACAGCTTCGCCTGGCTGAGGACGTCGCCGGCCTCGAACAGCTTCGTGATTTCCTCCTGATTGAGATGGCCCTTGCGCAGCCGATGGCTGTCCACGCGCGCCTGGCAGCAGAGGAGCCGCTCGGCCAATTCGACACGCGCCTGCTCCAGGCTGACGAACAGGACTGGCAGCCGTTCCTCGACGCAGACATGCCGGACCAGGTTCAGGGCGAATGATGTTTTGCCCACCGATGGCCGGGCGGCAACGATGATCAGCTCCGAGTTTTGCATTCCCGCGGTGAGGCTGTCGAGATCGACGAAGCCGGTGGGCACGCCACTGTACTCGACGTCGCCGCGCTGCTTGCGCTGGTCGAGGCGCACATACGCCTCACTGATGGCCTCTTGCAGCGTCTTGGTTTCGCCGGTGATGCCGAGCTCGGCGATCTCGAAGATGCGGCGCTCGGCGGCGTCGAGCAATTCGGTCGCGGGCAGCGACTGATCGTAGGCCTGCTGCGACAGCTCGTTGCAGGCGTGGATCAGATTGCGGATGATCGCCTTTTGGCGAACGATGTCGGCGTAATGGCGAGCGTTGCCGGCGCTGCCGGGGGCGGCGTCCCAGAGGTCGACGAGATAGGAATGCCCGCCGGCGTCCTCGAGGAGTTGCTTCTCCTTCAGCCAATCGCCGAGCGTGATGTAGTCGACGGCCTTGCCTTGCTCCATGAGCATGGCAGCGCCCTCGAAGATCTTTTGATGGCCGAAAACGTAGAAATCCGCGGCCCGCACGCGGGATGACGTCGGGGATGACGTTGTTGTCGCGGAGCATGCTCCCGAGAATGCTGCGCTCCGCCTCGCGGTTGTGCGGCGGCAACCGCTCAACGTCGCCGTAATCGCCTGCCATGGGAAGCCTCCTGCTAGGGGAAAATCTGAAATCCGAAGCTTTCCCTGCAGGGGCTTATTTCTTCTCCTCCGGTTTCTTCTCCTCTTGCTTGGCCGGCACCACCATGACGTTGACCTGGGCTTCGATGTCGTAGCCGAGATTGAGCTTCACCTCGTACAGGCCGCACACCTTGATGACGCCTTCGAGGCGAACCATCTCGGGCTCGACCTTGAGGTTCTTGCCCTTGAGCGTCTTCGAGACGTCCGCGGCGCCGACGGAGCCGTACAGGTGGCCTTCCTCGTTGGCGTTCGCCTCGACCGTAAGGTGCGGCACGCGCTGGATCTGCTCGGCGAGCACCTTCAGGTCGGCAACCTTCGATTCGCGCGCCTGCTGGACGCGTTCCTTGTAGCGCTCCAGCAGCTTCATGTTGTGCTCGCTGGGGATCGTCGCGAGGCCCTGCGGCAGGAGATAATTGCGGCCATATCCAGGCCGCACCTCGACGAGGTCGCCCTGCTTACCGAGGTGCGTCACGTCCTCCGTGAGCACCAGGCGCAGGTTGCCGTTCTTGCCCTTGAGCAGCTGGCGCGTCTTGATCTGTTTCTTCGTCGCCATGGTCTTCCCCTCACCCCGGCTGTGCTTTTTTTGGAGTGCGGCGCTTTTCCGCCGCTTTTTTTCTTTGGTTTCAGAAAAACAATCAAAACAAAGCGGCGGAAAAGCGCCGCACTCCAAAAAAAGCACAGTCCTTCGCCCTTGTCAGAACGGAATGTCTTCCTCGGCCGGGCGGTTTGCCATGGGCGGTTCCATGTCCGGCTCGGGTTGCGGATCGTAGTCGTCCTGCGGACCGGCCGGCCGGCGCATCGCGGCGGGCGCTCGAACGCTGCACCGGGGCGCCGCCAGCGCCGTCTTCCCGGCGCTCCAGGTACTGGAAGTTATCGACGACGACCTTGAGTTGCTGGCGCTTGTCGCCGGTTGTCTTGTCGTTCCACTGATCGAGCTTCAGGTGTCCTTCAATGAAAATCTGGTGGCCCTTGTGTACCGTTTGCTCAATGCGGTCTGCGAGCGTGCCGTTCTCGCCACGGTTGAACACTTCGCATTCGAGGAACACGGGCTCGTCTTCCCATTGGCCGGTCTGCGCATTCTTACGACGGTTGTTGACAGCAAAGCCGAACTTGGCGACCTTGCCGCCGTTAGAGAACGTGCGGGCCTCGGGGTCGCGGGTCAGGCGGCCGATCAGCATCACTTTGTTGAGGTTGGCCATGGGGCAATCCTCCGGGGGGCCGGACAGAGCCGGTGCATCAATGGATGTGGTTCGCGAACACTATACCCATGATACTAAAATCGGTTCCTACTCGCGAGGTTCGTTGCGCTTGCCGCGCCGCGGCGGCGGACCGCCGTCCTCGCCCTTGTCCGGAATGCCGATGGGCGGCACGGCACCAGCGCCGTTTTCGCCGGCCTCTTCCTGCATGTTGTGCAGGGCGGTGGCGTGCTCGCCCTTGGCCACCGCCAGCATCGTTTCGACCATCTTCGGATCGATGCGCAGCACCAGCTGACGCATGATCATCTCGTTGAGCTTGCAGTCGTGATCGATGCCGGTCAGGCTCTTGCCGTCGGCCGAGAAGTAGGTGAGGTAATAGAGGCCCTTCTTTTGCGTGCCGATGGGGTACGCCAGGCGGCGCTCGTCCCATGGCCGGCTCACCAGCACCTCGGCGCCGTTGCGCTCGAGGATGCCGCGGATCGAGCGGTCGGCGGCGGGGACATCGCCCGCCACCTTGCTCGTGTCGAGAAGAAACATGCACTCGTAAACGTTGGCTGGCATCGCAGAATCCCTCGTAAGCGAGCGGCGGGGCTTGTCCCCGCCGTCCACACCGCCGGGACCAGCCCGGCGGCTCGCTCGTTCCTATTTACGCGTTGTACTGATTCATGCACTTGGCGATCCCCTGGTGTACCCAGAGGACGACGCCCTCGACCGCTGTCGCGATCGCCTCCTGGATCACCGCCCGTTCCGATGAGCGGAACTTGCCGAGCACGTGATCGATCGCCTCGCCGTGTTCGCCCGGCGTGTCGACGCCGACCTTGAGGCGAGAGTATTCCGTCGTGCCCAGATGGGCCTGGATGTCGCGCAGGCCATTGTGGCCGCCGTGGGTGCCGCGCCCGGAAGCGCAGCTTGCCCAGCGGCAGGCTCATGTCGTCGCAAACCACCAGCAGATCCGGCAGCTCCAGGCGGTAAAAGTCGACCGCCTCTCGCACCGATCGGCCGCTCAGGTTCATGAACGTCTGCGGCTTCATCAGCAGGATTTTGTCGCCGTCCTCGCGCCACTCGGCGATCTCGGCGTCGAAGCGATCCTGAAAACCGCCGACGCCGGGCCCGCCCGCCAGGGCATCGATCACGGCAAAGCCGACGTTGTGGCGGGTTCCGGCGTATTTCTTGCCCGGATTGCCCAGGCCCACGACCAGTTTCATATCGTCGTCACTCTGCCTCTTCCTCCTCGGTCTTGGGACGCCCGATCACCTCGGGCTCGGCGGTCTCGCCGGCCGCGGCGGCCGCTTCCGCCTCAACGATCGGGGCGAGAATCTGCACGACCACCGCATCCGGGTCCGCCTTGACCGTCACGCCCGGCGGCAGCGTCAAATCGCGAATATGGATCACGTCGCCGATCTGCAGCGCGCCGATGTTGACGCGGATCGAGGCGGGAATGCTGTCGGCCAAACATTCGACGGTCAGCTCGTGCAAGGCCTGCGAAAGAATGCCGCTCGCGGTGACGCCGGGAGCGGTGCCGCGCAGCTCGATGCGGACCGGCAATTCGAGCTTTTCGTCCTTGGAGATGCGCGTGAAATCGACGTGCAGGATGTCGTGACCGAGCGGGTCCCACTGCAAGGCCTTGATGAGCGCCCGCTGCACGGCCTCGCCCTGCTTCAGGTCGATGATGCGGGCGCCGTGGCGGATCGTGCGCGCCAGATCGTCGCCGGCCACCGCGATCGACACGGTCGCCTGCTGGTGCCCGTAAACGACGCCCGGCACCTGTCCGGTACGGCGCAGACGGCGCGAGGCGTGCGTACCGTACTTCTGGCGCTCCTGGGCGACGAGAACCACTGTTTCGGCCATGACTGACGACTCCCCGAACGCGTCAACGAAAACGACAGGAACACCGACCATTGCCGCGGTGTTCCGGTGGCTGCCCCCCCGTTGTAAGGAGTTATTATCTTAGTAAGCCGAGGGCGCGTGACAAGACCTCGCTCGCAAGAGGCCGGGCGGTCAAACCTTGTCGCCCGTCAACTCCTGGTACACCCGGCACGCGGCATGGATGACCGAGGCGATGCCCGCGAACGAAATGTAGGCGCCGACGAAGTAGAGATTGGGCAGCATGCCCTTGAACGGCACCTTCGTCCACACTTCGCGCGGGTCCATCGCCCGGCCGTAGATCGCGCCACCAGGAGCCTGAAACAGGCGTTCGTTGTCGTCCGGTGTGCGCAGATGAACGACCGCTAGGCTGTCGCGCAGCCCCGGAATGAAGCGACGTTCGATGGCATCGAGCAATTGCCGGGTATGCTCGCCCCGCAACGCCTCGCCTTCGCCGCGGCGCGTCGCCTCGCTCATCATTCGATAACTGCATGGGGCGAATGCGGTCACGGTGGCGCCACCAATCGGGGCATCGCCGTTGGTCCCCTGGACCAGCGTCGGCGCGTTCAGATACATCATCTTCGGCTCTTGCCGCGGGTCGGCATCGTAGAGGTCGACCACGGGCTCGGCCGTCGCCAGGTACCAGTTATTCCAGCGCCCAAAATGGGGCGCCAATCGCTCCACGCGGCTGACGCCAAGGAACAGCGAGCTGACGCTGCGCGAGTACCGATAGGCTGGGATGCGGCGACGCCCAAGCACTTCAGGATGGCGGAGCATTCGCTGAAACTGGATAGGATCAAAGTTCACGACCACCACTTCGGCCGCGAAATCCTCCCCGTTGGTGGTGCGCACGCTCCGGACGCCGTGCCGGTCGGCTTCCACCGACACGACGCGCCGACCCTGGAGGATGCTGCCGCGATGACTCTCGATCGTCGCCGTTAGGCCGCCGATAAGGCTTTCCATGCCGTGCGCGGGATAATAACAGCCGCGATGGTAGAACAGGGTCGCTGCGACGAACGCGTGCAGGGAGAGTTCTTCCGCCGGCAAGCCGAAGATGCCGCCGTGGGCGGACAGGATGGCGCGAAGACGATGGCTCAGGCAGCACCTGTCGAATAATTGCTGGAGCGTCAGACGCCGGTGTCGAAGGATCCACGCCGTCGACCAGGGGGCGCGCCAGAGACAGACCGGCACGAGCTTGCGCAGGGCTCGAGATAAAGGCCAAGCTCGTCGATGACCTCGAAGGTACGAAAGACACGCCGGCAAGACGCGAAGAACTGGTGGATTCCCCTGGCTTCTTCGGGAAAGCGTTGCGTCAGGAGCTCGGCGTACGCGGTCCAGCCGTTGGGTACGCGGATGGGCTCGTCATTGCCGACGTAGATATGATCGAAGCCCTGCCGATCCAGCTCGACCAGCGGTACGCACTCTTGCAGGGCGCATTTGGCGAGCAAGCGTTCGCCGATCTGTCCCTTGGCGAAGTTCCACAGATAACGTGGACCGGCCGTGAACTGGTAGCCGTCGATCTGGAAGCTGTGGGCGTAGCCGCCGACGAACGACGGGTGCGCTTCGAGCACGGTTACGGCGACGCCGGCACGCGCCAGCAGAGCGCCGAGGGCAAGACCGCCCATGCCGCTGCCGAGGATCAAACAGCTTTTGGGCACGTGCATGAGCGATTCAGACCCACCAGAGCTCGTGGGCGACAAGGTAAGCGTAGGCAAGCGTGATGGCCACGAGCAGGGCGATGATCAGCAGGAAATGCATGAGGTCGGCGCGGGTCAGGCCGCGCGTGCTCAGGTAATGCAGACTGCTCATGAACTGCTGATGAGCCCGCAGATGCGCGAAGCCCTTCTCGCTCGGATTCTTCATGACGCGTTCGAATGCGTCCTCCACATGGTAGCTGTACTCCAGGATCTTGCGCCTTCAGCTGTTGCAGCAGCTTGTGGAGCTGGTACTGGGAAATGACGCTGGCGACGATCACCCACGAACCGCCCACGGCGATGTAGGCAACGCTGGCCGCCGGCGCCACTTCAAAGGTTCGAAACAGGTAGTGCTGCAGCATGAAGAAGAAATAGCCGAAACACGCGAGCCAGCCGATCCGGACGTAAAACGTGCCGACGGATGCCAGCGACAGGGCGTCGGGCATGCCGAGGAAATACCGCAAGGGAATGCTCGCAAAGCGCGGTATGAAGAAGATGCTCGACAGCCCGAGCGGGAAGATCCACAGCAGCACATAAACCTCGATGACCGCGGAAACGAACAGCGCGATCCGCGGCGGGTTGAGGGGCCACAGGGGCTCGTTGGCGCAAACGTACTGCAGCCCCATGAGCGGGAGAAACGCGGCGACCGCCGTCAGCAGGTGGGACCGGTCTTGCTCCCAGGATAGCCGCAGACGGTTGCCCTTGGGCGTCTGCACCGTGCAGCTGGCGCCCAGGATCTCAGCCACCTGGCGGATGAAGAAACGCCGGTACGCGTCCTCGGGCATGTTGACGACCGGCAGCAAGCGCACATAGGTTCTTTCCAGCATTCGGGCGACGACGAATGGCAGATAAAGGCCGGTCCAGACAATCACATATACCACGGCGAGTTGGACCGCGCGCCGATGCTCGTAGGCGAATAGCTGCGCCAGCATGCACAACGCGTAGAGCCCGACGGCGATGAGCAGCGCGCCGGTGAACGGATGCCGTTCGATCGCGCGCCAGGGATAGTGCAGCGTTGCCCAGTGACGGAGCGTGAGCTGGCGCGCCTTGGCAAGGTGGAAGACGGCACCGGCCAACTCCGCGAGATACCGCCGGCGCGGCGGCGCGATTTCCGCCTGGACCGCGACCTCCTGGCCCACGTCGCTTGCGGGCGGTGCGCCGAGCTTTTGACGCACCTGCTTTTGATAATCCCGGTAAGTCTGGTCGGCGGGCTTGGTCGCCAGGGCCTGGTCGGCATGGAGGGCGGCGAGCTGCAAGGCGTTCAATTCGTAATAGACGTTCGCCAGCAGAAAATGGGCCGCATCATGGTCACGGTTGAGTTCCGTGGCCTTTTTCAGGGGAACGATCGCTCGCGCAACTTCCTGGTCCGACAGCAGGCAACAGAGGCCGAGCAGGTAATGGGCGGCGGCCAGATCGGGATTGAGCTGCACGGCATTCTGCAAGCGATCCATCGCCGGCGTCAGATCGCCGGCATCGATGCTCGCCATGGCCTGCTTGTAATAGCGATCCGCGTGCTGCAGGTCGCCCTCACTGGGTCCGACGGCCCGCCGCGTCTTCCAGTGGCGCAGATCGACGATCAGCTCATGCACTGACGCATAGCGGTCGGCCGGATTACGCGCCAGACACTTGAGACAGATGCGCTCGAGGTCCTGCGGCACCGTGCTGTCGAGCTCGGTGGGACGAACGGGGGCTTCGGTGGCAAGGCGGCGGAGCACCTCCGTCGGGTGCGAGCCGAACGGCCGCTGCCGGACGAGCATTTCGTAGAGAATGACGCCGAGGCTCCAGATGTCGCTGGCGGGAGTGAGCTCGTGACCGTTGGCTTGCTCGGGCGCCATGTACGCTGGCGTGCCATAGACCTCGCCGACATGCGCGGCGAGCGTCGCCTGCCGGACGGCCAGGCCAAAATCCGTCACGTACGGGCGCCCGTTGACGTTGAGCAGAATATTGTGCGGCTTGAGGTCACGGTGCAGCACCGTCTCGCCGTGCGCATAGCTGACGGCGTCGGCGACGGCGAGCATCAGATCGACGGCCTCATCACGGCTGACTTTTTCCGCTTCGAGCTTCTTGGCCAGGCTCACGCCCTCGATGTACTGCATCACCAGGTACACCGGCGGGTCGGAGTTCTTCGGATCGCCGGTGGAGTGGGAGCAAATCTCGTAGATCTGCACAATCGCCGGGTGGCGCAGGTTGGCGGCCAGCCGCGCCTCGCGGCGGAGCAGGTCGAGCCGATCGTAGCTCACATGCGGGACCTTGAGCGCCACCTGCCGTTGCAGCTCCGGATCGTAGGCGAGGTAGACCTTGGCAAAGCCGCCTTCGCCAAGCAACTTCTGGACCTGGAAGCGACCGATACTTTGAATGGCCGCGTACCGCGTCGCGAATGCCGCCGCTGTGTGGAGGGGCGCATCGGCAGGCCTGGCCGGTATCTCGTCGCCAGCCGGGGACAGCGGCGCGGGTCTGGGCGTGCCCATGGCAATGCTTGGCGCGGCGGCCAGGGACGAGTCGGTCGACGCGGCCATCTGGTCCAGTTGCTGCAGGGCTCGCAAACGGCGTCGCACCTCGGGCAGCAGCTCGGGACACTCCCGGCAAAGCTCGGCGGCCGACACTTCTTCGCCGCGTGCCTGGTGGTTCTGCCACCGCGACAGCACTTCATCGAGGCGCGTTTCAGCACTCATCAATAGGTTCCTCCGCTGATGCCAGTTTCCCGCCTCGCTTCGCGCTTGTCAACCCGCCCCGTCGCGCATCCGCCGAGTGCGCCCCGCCGTATGCGCCGGTTCGTCTTCTCGGCGATGCGCAACCGGCAGCTTTTTTCATTTCTCCGCGTGCATTTTGCGCCGAGGCCGGCAATAATCGGGCGTACCGGGCGAAATATCCGGTAGACGGTCCGAACCCTGCGGAGAGTCCTCATGGCCCAGCTCAAGAAAGTCGTCGATCCATTCGGCGAAGTTAATGTCCACCCCGCGCCCGGCGGCAAGCTGCGCGTCACCGCCACCATCCTCATGGAGCCGCGTCGTGAAGGCACGCAAACCGGCATCGCCCTCGACGGCTCCGGCTCAATGGCGAGCCTGTACGGCATCGAGGAAGAACAAGGCTTCCTCGCCAGCCTGTTCGGCAAGAAGAAACACAGCACCAACGAGGTCACGCCGGTCGCGCAGAAGCTGTGCGCCTACCTCGCCCGCAAGCTCGACGCGGACGGCGGCACTACCTGCATCTACTGGGCGACCGGTCCGGGCGGCAGCCAGATCGAGGTGGTCGGCGACCTGACCGCCGACCAGGCCGAGCAGCACGTATTCGGCCCCCCGAAGCATTTCGGCACCGGCACGCAGCTCTTGCCGGCGGTGCGCTATTTCGTCGACCGATTCGCCGACGCGCCATGGGGTTTCTACATCTTCATCACCGACGGCGAGCTGCACGACCTCGACGAGGTCAAGCGCTACAGCACGACGCTCGCCCGGGCGGTGCAATCCGGCAAGCGCAAGCCGCTGAAGTTCGTGCTCATCGGCATCGGCGCCAACGTCAACGAGGGCCAGATGGAGGAGCTCGACGATCTCGACACCGGCACCGAGGTGGACCTGTGGGATCACAAGCTCGCCGCCGAGATGCGCGTGCTGCAGGAGATATTCGCCGAGGTCGTCGACAAGAACGCGCGCGTCGCCGACGCGGGCAAGATACTCGACGATAAGGGCAACGTCGTCAAGAATTACTCCGACACCGGGTTGCCGGCGCTCCTGGAGTTCGAGGTCGCGGCGGGGACGCCGTACTTCGTGCTGGAGGTGGGGGAGACTCGAGTGCAGCAGGATTTAAGTCATTAAGAGGTTATTTCAATCATGCGCATTCAAGCCCGAGGGCGAGTCTTCGAGCCCTCGGGGTCATGACCCCGAGGGCTCGAAGTCTCGCCCTCGGGCTTGGAAACTGGGAGGAGAAAAACATGACACAGCTCAAGAACGTCGTCGAACCGTTCGGCGAGGTCAACGTCTATCCCGAGCCCGACGGCAGCCTGCGCGTGTGGGCGTCGATCCTGATGGAGCCCGAGCGCGAGGGGACGCAGACCGGCATCGCCCTCGACGGGTCCGGCTCGATGCGTAAGCTGTACGGCCAGGACACCGGCGGGGGCGTGCTTTCGCCGATCTTCGCCAAGCCGCGCGTCGAGAACATCGTCACGCCGGTGGCGCAGAGCCTATGCGCGTACCTCGCCCGCAAGATCGATTCCGACGGCGGCACCACGTGCATCTACTGGGCAACCGGCAACAACGGCGGCCAAATCGAAGCGATCGGCGACCTGACCGCGGACCAGGCGGAAAAGCACGTCTTCAAGGGCCCGCAGGATTTCGGCACCGGCACCCAGCTATTGCCGGCGGTGCGCTATTTCGTCGACCGCTTCAAGGACGCGCCGTGGGGATTCTTCGTGTTCATCACCGACGGCGAGCTGTTCGACCTGGAGGAGGTCAAGCGCTACAGCACGCAGCTGGCGCGTGAGGTTGCCGCCGGTAAGCGCCGCCCGGTCAAGTTCGTGCTGATCGGCGTCGGCACGGACGTCAACGAGAAGCAGCTCGAGGAGCTGGACGATCTCGACACCGGCACCGAGGTCGATCTGTGGGACCACAAGATGGCGGCGGAGATGCGCGTGCTGCAGGAGATCTTCGCCGAGGTGGTGGACCGCAATGCCCGCGTCGCGGAGAGCGGCCGCATCCTCGATCCACAGGGCAAGGTGATCCGCGACTTCCGCGACACCGGCGTGCCGGCGGTGCTGCGTTTCACGATGCCGCGCGGCTCGACGCACTTCGTGCTGGAGGTGAACGGCCAGCGCATCCTGCAGCCACTCGCGGCGAACGTCGCGGTGCCGCCGCAGCCGCCACCGTTCAGCTCCGCCCCGCCGCGCCGGCGGCCCCGCCCACGCCGCCGGTCAGCAAGGTGCCGCCTGTCGCGCCGCCGGTCAGCAAGGCGCCGCCCGTTGCGCCGCCGGCAGTGAGCAAAGCGCCGCCCGTCGCGCCGCCGCCCGTCGCGCCGCCGAAGGAGCCGCAGGGGTGGGATAAGGACCCTGTGGATTTCGAGCTCGACGCGCTGGCTCAGAGCCTCGATCTGCAGTTCGAGGAGCCCGCCGCCCACGAGGACAAGCCGGACATTGAGCTGCACCGGCCCGACGACGACAAGAAGAAATGAACCACAGAGGCACAGAGACGCAGAGAAAGCACGGAGCAGCGAGAGTGGTACAATACCGATGGGTTGCTGGGAATCTTCTCTGCGTCTCGGTGTCTCGGCGGTTCAGATCCGATGTCACATCCTACGTCCCCCCCACGCGACGAACGGTTGGCCCAGGTCCTCGAAGGCCTGCTGCGGCAGCAAGGGCAGGGGCAGGCGATTGACTTCGAGGCGGTCGCGCACCAGCACCCCGACCTGGCCGACGAATTGAAGCAGCTCCTCGCGGTGGGCCAGTTCGTCGACGGCGTGGCGCCTCCAACGGGGCGGCGACGGTCGATCAGACGGGCCCGGCGACGCCGGTCGCGCACGCGCCGTTGCCGCGCAAGTTCGGCGCGTACCAGCTCGTGGAGGAGATCGGCCGCGGCGCGATGGGGGTCGTGTACAAGGCGTGGGACCGCGAGCTGAAGCGGTTCGTCGCGCTGAAGATGATCCTGCGCGGACCGCACGCGTCGGCGATCGATCAGGGCCGTTTCCGGGCCGAGGCGCAGGCGGCCGCGGGTCTGGCCCATCCGAGCATCATTCCGGTTTACCAGGTCGGCGAGCACGACGGCCAGGCGTTCTTCTGCATGCAGTTCGTGCCGGGCCGAACGCTCGCGGGCCGGATCGCCGCGGGGCCGTTGCCGCAGCGCCAGGCGGCCGCGTATCTCGCCGCCATCGCGAAGGCCGTCGAGCACGCCCATGAGCACGGCATCCTGCACCGCGACCTGAAGCCGTCGAACATCCTGATCGACGACGACGATTGCCCGCTGGTGACCGACTTCGGGCTGGCCAAGCGCGTCGAGGGCGGCGCGAGCCTGACTGGCACCGGCGCGATCGTCGGCACGCCGAGCTACATGGCCCCCGAGCAGACCGAGGGCAAGCCGGCGACGGCCGCGTCGGACGTCTACGCGCTCGGGGCGATCCTCTACGAGATGTTGACGGGCCGGCCGCCGTTCCTCGCCGCGTCGGTGGTCGAGACGCTGCTGCTCATCCGCTCGGAGGAGCCGGTGCGGCCGCGGCTGCTCAATCCGCAGATCGACACCGATTTGGAGCTGATTTGCCGCAAATGTCTGGAGAAACGGCCCGAGCACCGTTACGCCAGCGCTGCGTACCTGGCGCACGACCTGGCAGCGTTCCTTGCGGGCGAGCCGGTCTCGGCACGGTCGAGCAGTTTGCACTACTTTGTCGCGCGCCTCTTCCGCGATACGCATCACGCGCCGGTGCTGGAGAACTGGGGCGTGCTGTGGATGGTGCATAGCCTCAAGATCTTTCTGCTCTGCGTGCTGACGAGCGCGCTGTTTTGGTTCGGTTATCGCGAGCATCTCACGTATTTGCTCGTGTGGAGCATCAGCCTGATCGCGTGGGGCGTGTTTTTCTGGCAGTGGCGGAAGTGGGGTGGCCCGGTCACGTTCGTCGAACGGCAACTCGCCCATGCGTGGGCGGCCGGCGTCATTGCTTCGATCGGCACGTTCGTCGTGGAAGTGATGCTCGATCGGCCGGCGCTGAGCCTGACGCCGGTGGTCGCGATCGCGGCGGGGATGGTCTTTCTGTTCGAGGCAGGGATGCTGTCGGGCGAGTTCTACCTGTACGCGGGGCTGGCCTTCGTGCTGGCGATCGTCATGGCATGGCTCGGCCCGCCGTGGAGCCCGCTGCTGCTCGGCGTCGCCAGTGCGGTCGGCTTCTTCGTGCCGGGGTGGAAGTATTATCGCTTGCGCCGGCGGCGGGGCGCATCAACCCGATCCAAGCCCGAGGGCGAGTCTTCGAGCCCTCGGGGTTATTAACCCCGAGGGCTCGAAGACTCGCCCTCGGGCTTGGATCTTACATCGCCAGCAATTCGTCTGCACCCTGCGCACGCAACAGGTGGGCAAGCTCCTGTCCCAGCGCTTCAGCGTCGCCCGGCGATCGCGCCAGCTCCGCGTCGATCCGGCGACGGCCATCGGGCGAGAGCACGGTGCCGCGCAGCGTCAGCGTGCCGTCTGCCAGCACCGTCTTCGCGCCGATGGGAACGTGGCAGCCGCCGCCGAGGCCACGGAGCAGGGCGCGTTCGGCGAGGACCGCCGCATGCGTTTCGGCATGGTCGATCTTCGCCAGCACCGCGCGGGTGGCGGCGTCGGCCTGGCGGCATTCGAGACCGAGCGCGCCCTGGCCGATCGCGGGCAGCATCCACGCATCGTCGAGAATGGCGGTGATGCGGTCGGCCAGGCCGAGCCGCACGAGACCGGCTTCGGCGAGGATCGTCGCGTCGAGGTCCTGCTCGGCCAGCTTGCGCAGGCGCGTGTCGACGTTGCCGCGGATGTCCACCAGTTTCAGGTCCGGCCGCCGATGCAGGAGCTGGGCCTTGCGCCGCAGACTGCTCGTGGCGACGATAGCCCCCGCCGGCAGCGCGTCGAAGGAGCAATGCTTGAGCGATACCAGCGCGTCGCCGGTTGGGCCGCGCTGCGGGACGCAGGCAAGCACCAGGCCGGGCACCACGAACGTGGGCAGATCCTTGAGGCTGTGCACGGCCAGGTCGACGCGCTGTTCGAGCAGGGCCTGCTGGATCGCCTTGGTGAAGGCGCCCTCGCCGCCGAGCTGTACCAGTGGCACGTCGCGCACCTGGTCGCCGGCGGTCTGAATCTCGACCAGCTCGACGGCTACGTCAGCGGCGGCGGCGCGGAGCAGGGCGCTGACGTGGTGCGCTTGCCAGAGGGCCAGCGGGCTGCCGCGGGTGCCGATGCGCAGGGGCGTGGTCATGAGGTTAGCATAAGCGCTTGCGGTTTGCGCGGGCGCGAAACCGCAAGCGAGCTTCGATGCGAAGGCATGGGGGGCCTACCAATCGCCGCCGCCACCGCCGAAATCACCGCCGCCGCCGAAATCGCCGCCGCCACCGCCGCCCCAATCGCCACCACCGGCGTCGCCGCCGCCCCAGTCGCCGCCGCCCGCATCGCCGCCGTCACCGCCGCCGCCGTCACCAGCGCCGCCCTTGTCGTCGTCGCCATAGTCGCCGCCCGCGCCGGTGTAGCCGCTGCCGACGTCGGTCGGCTCCGGCGCCGCGGCAGCGCCCTGGTCGCCGGCAACGGGGTTGGTCGTCGCGGCTGGATACGTCGGCGTGCTCATGCCGCTGTGACCGCCGAAGAACGTGTTGTAGGCCCACATGCCGCCGGCCGCTCCGAGCATGCCGCCGAGCATGCTGGACATGAAGCCGCCGCCCCCGCCGCCGTAGCCGCCGTATCCAGGGCCGTAACCGCCGCCGCCACCATAACCCGGACCGCCGGCGTAGGGGCGCGCCGTCAAGCCGCGGATGATGCCGAAGATCACCCATACGACCAGCGCGACGACCAGACCCAGGCAGATCAGCCCGCCGATGCCGCCGAGCAGACCGCCCAACCACGTGCCGCCGGCGTGATGCTCGGCCGCTTCATGGGCCGGCGGTACGGCGGCGCCCTGCGGCGGCGAGTTTTCACGGAAGCTGGCGTGGATGTACGTGACCGCGTCGCGCAGCGCGCGGTCCGGATTCTTGCCAAGCTCGTTGTGCAGGAGCTGTTGCAGATGCTTCTCATTCTCGGCGGTGAACAGTCCCTTCTTGAGGGTCTGGTTGCCGACCATGATCTCGAAGTGCTTGGGCTCATTCGTGATCGCGATGTAAATCCCTTCCACGCGGTGCTCGCGGGCCTGCTCCGCGGCCCAGGCACGGTATTTTTCCTTCGCCGGCCCCTTCTCACGCGTCTCGATCATTAGGTCCTTGTGATAGGTGCTCTTGATGGCCGCGATTTCGCGATCGGCCTCGCGAATCGCCTCCTTGCTGAACAGGCCCGCCTCGTCGTTGACTTTACGCGGCGGGTCGTTCTTGCCCTGCGCCCATGCCGGCGCGGCGGCGATCAGCCAGCCGGCAAGGATCAGGCCCAGGTATTTCCAGCTCGTTCGCCGCAGCATGGCATCATCTCCAAAAGAAGGTCGGGCACGAAACCCACTACCCTCCATTATTCGTGATCGGGACCCGGCGGGAAAGTGGACACGAGACGGAACCTGGCGGATGTCCTATTTCCTTCGGCAGAGGCGCATGGTCCATCGTGAGGTTTTCGGCTACCCTGAGAGGGGACTCACCAGCGCCCCATTGCGAGGAGACCACGCTTGTCCAGAACCCGTTCGACCACCATCCTGGCGGTGCGGCACAAGGGACTGGTCGCCGTCGGCGGCGACGGCCAGGTGACACTCGGCCAAACCGTCATGAAGAGCGACGCGCACAAGCTGCGCCGGCTGCATGGCGGCCGGGTCGTCGTCGGCTTCGCCGGGGCCGCCGCTGATGCATTTGCGCTGCTGGAGCGCTTCGAGGCGAAGCTCAAGGACCACCAGGGCAGCGTCCCGCGCCGCGACCGAGCTGGCCAAGGACTGGCGCACTGACCGCATGCTGCGCCGGCTCGAGGCGATGATAATCACCGCCGACCGCGAGCATCTGCTGGTATTGAGCGGCACCGGCGACGTGATCCAGCCGACCGACGGCGTCGCCGCCATCGGCTCGGGCGGGGCTTATGCGCTCGCCGCCGCCCGCGCCCTGATCGCCCATTCCGACCTGTCGGCGCCCGACGTCGTCCGCACCGCCCTCGGCATCGCGGCGGATTTGTGCATCTACACCAACCGGAACATCGAAATCGAAGTGCTGGAGTAAGCGCGGTTCTACGAACCGCCGCTAAACGCCTGGAGGCTGCCGTGGATCTCACCCCCCGTCAAATCGTCGCCGAGCTGGATCGGTACATCGTCGGCCAGGACGCCGCCAAGCGCGCGGTCGCGGTGGCCATCCGCAATCGTTGGCGCCGCCAGCAGCTGCCGGCCGAGCTCAGAAAGAACGTCACGCCGAAGAACATCATCATGATTGGGCCCACCGGCGTCGGCAAAACCGAGATCGCCCGCCGGCTCGCCCAGCTGGTCGGCGCTCCCTTCCTCAAGGTCGAGGCCACCAAGTACACCGAGGTCGGCTACGTCGGCCGCGACGTTGAGAGCATGATCCGCGACCTGACCGATTTTGCCGTCGGCATGGTCCGCCAACGGCAGCGTGCCCAGGTCGAGGTCAAGGCCAAGGAGCGCGTCGACGAACGCCTGCTCGACCTGCTCGTGCCCGGCAGCAATAGCTGGGACCCCGACAATCCCGAGGAGAACGAGCGCCATCGCCGGACGCGCGAGAAGATGAAGGCCCGGCTCGACGCCGGCGAGCTGGAGGATCGGCCGGTCGAGATCAACGTCGAGCAAAAGGCGGTGCCGGTGCAGATTTTCTCGAACCTCGGCATGGAGAACATGGATGTCGATTTCCAGAGCATGTTCGAACGGATCATGCCCAAGCACAATCAGAACCGCCAGCTGCCGATCCGCGACGCGCAAGGCGCTGAATGGAGCAGGAGACCGAAGCGCTCATCGACCGCCAGGCCGTCAACGAACAGGCCGTCGAATTGGCCGAGAACCACGGCATCGTTTTCCTCGACGAGCTCGACAAGGTGTGCGGCCCGTCGTCCGGACACGGGCCCGACGTGTCGCGGCAGGGCGTGCAGCGCGACCTCTTGCCGGTCGTCGAGGGGACGACGGTGAACACGCGCCATGGGCCGGTGCGGACAGACCACATCCTGTTCATCGCCGCGGGGGCGTTCCATTCGTCGAAACCGTCGGACCTGATGCCGGAGCTGCAGGGGCGCTTCCCGATTCGCGTCGAGCTGACCGATCTGAAGCGTGAGGATTTCCTGCGCATCCTCACCGAGCCGAAGCACGCGTTGACCAAGCAGTACGCCGAGCTGCTGGCGACCGAGGGCGTGCAGCTCGAGTTCACCGCCGACGGCGTCGAGGCGCTGGCCGACATCGCGTTCGAGGTCAACCGCACGGCGCAGAACATCGGCGCCCGCCGGCTGCACACGATCCTGGAGCGGGTGGTCGAGGAGATCAGCTTCGAGGGCCCGGACCGGGCGGAAAAGCGTGTGCGGATCGACGCGCGCTACGTTCGCGGCCAGCTGGCCGAGATCATGGAGCGCGAGGATTTGTCGAAGTTCATCCTGTAAACTGCCGAAGATATGTCGTAAGCGGAGCGTGGGTAGACAGGCGTCTCTTGTCTGAGCTGGTCGACAGGAATGTCTGCGCCACGCTGAATTCACCTCGCCCCAAAGCAGACCGGTCATCCGTCCATTAGTTCGCTCACCTAAGGAGCGGTACGTGGTTACGCAATGCGGCAGCGAGCGGCGTGGATGCCGCCGGGCCTTGCTGCGCATGGAGGTGCTCGAAGATCGACTGACACCGAGCGGCCCGCCCCAGCCGTTGACGATCGTTGCCTTGCCGGATGTCCCGGATACGCTGAACGTGCAAGTGCAGCAAAGCGCGGTGTTGCTCAGCGACAACGACGGGTTAGTCGCTTCCCAGATCAGTTGGCCGGGCAAGGGAACGCTCGAACTCGTCGGCGCGGACGGCGACGATTCGCTGGCCGTCACGTTCAGCACCCTGGCCAGGGGCGTCACGCGCCCGCAGGTGCTGCTCGTGGGGGGCAACGGGCAGAACACCGCCACCCTCACCGGCACGGCCGGCAACGATCAAGCCACGTTGCAGGGCTCCAGCGGGAGCTTGCAGGCCGGCGGCTTTACTCTGCTATTGCAAAACCTGCAGAACATCACCGTGGTGGGCAACGGCGGCCTCGACCAGGTCACGTTCACCGATCCCCCCGGCGCCGGCACCTTCACCGTGGGCCCCGCCGGCGCCGTGCTTACCGACAGCCAGGGCGACGTCGACAGCGCCCAGGGCTTCCCGGTGGTCACGGCGGTTTCCAACCAGAGCGGCCAGGATTCGGCCACCATCAACGGCATGCCGGGCTGGGACGTCGTCACGTTCACGCCGCAGCAGACCAGCATGTATACCATTCTCCCCTTTTATCAGACGCAGGTTCCGAACGGTCCCGTCTTCACGGTCAACGGCTTTGCCAACCTCGATGTCAATGGGAACGCCGGCGGACAGGACGTGCTGCAGGTCCACGGCTCGATGTGGAACGAAACGCTCACGGTGCCGAATAACGGGCAAGGGTCGTTCGTGAGTCCGGGCCATTTCACGCTCGACTTTGCGGGGTTTCAGGTCGAGAACTTCTGGGCCAACCCGTACAGCGCCGCCACGGTCGACCAGGCCTTCCTGACCGACGGGCCCGGCAACGACACGTTTGTCGCCAATGGCTGGACCGGGACCTATCTGGACGATCAGAACCTCTACCAGGTGTTCATGTCCGGCTTCAACAGCATCAGCGTCGACGGCTCGAACGGCGGTGTCAACGTTCTCACCAGGCAGAGCGTCGGATACCAGTTGAACATCACGGACTTCACGCTGGGAGCGACGTTCTTCACCGGCACCGCCAATCTGGCGGCGATCAAGGCGGTCACACTGCAGCTCGACCCGGCCCTGGCGCAGGTCACCGACCCCTTGACCCTGGCGATCGACCTGCGCGATTTCATCTACCAGCGCCTGTGGGTCGGCACCACCGATCCGTCGTGGCTCTACGAGAGTCCGTACGTCCGGTTTGTGCAGGCGATCGTGCAGCGTGACGTGCCCATCGAATGCCAGGGAGCGCAGATCCTCTACGCTGACCTGGCCGAGGCGTTCGGCATCCCGGCCCGCTACGTCGCCATGTACGCGACGGTTGACGGCGCCACCCACGCGAGCGACGAGGTGCTGATCGGCGGCACCTGGATCGCGATGGACCCGTTCTTCGACGTCGCCTACGTCTCGCCGACCACCGGGCAGTACCTGAACTATGGCCAGCTGAAGGCCGGGGTGCCCTACGTGGTGACGCACAACGGAATGCCCGAGCGCGACCAGCCGAACTATGAATCTTTTCCGATTCCGCTGCAGGCATTGCTACAAGACATCGCCTACCCACCGCAATTGTGAGCGCGCCGGCAACCCGCGGGATAGTCTTGCCGGCTGTCCCGCGGGTACCGGCGCAGCGCACAGACGCCCAAACTTGCACAACCGGCGCGACCCGCCGTCGGCGCCACTTGGTGGTCCGTTTGCAACGAGCGCGGCGACCCGGATTCGGGTGGCGAATCGATCGTCTTCCCGTTCGCGCGGCGCTGCCTGAGTCATAATTCCTCGACCCGATCAGATGCTCGCCGCAGGAGAGACGCGTGGCCCTGTATCACACGAACGCGCGGCGCACTCGCCGCACCCGGCTGCACGTGGAATCGCTGGAAGACCGCTTCGCACCGAGCACGACCGTCGTCGATCTGCCGGCCGTCGCGGGCACGCTGCACGTGCAGCTGCAGGCGGCCGCAGTGGTCGTGACTCAGGACAATGGCACGGTGCTGAACACGATCAGCTGGCCCGTCAACGGGACGCTGGAATTGCTCGGCGCCGACGGCGGGGATGCGCTGGCGGTCACCGTGAGCGCCCTGCCCACCGGCGGCACCCGTCCGCTCCTGCTCCTCGCGGGCGGCGCCGGCCAGAATACCGCCGTGCTCACAGGGACCGCCGGCAACGATCAGGCCAATTTGCAGGGTTCCAGCGGAAGTTTCCAGGCCGGCGGCTTCAGGGTGCAACTGCAAAACCTGCAGAACATCACGGTCGTGGGCAACGGCGGGCGCGACCAGGTCACATTCACCGACCCGCCCGGCGCCGGCACGTTTACCGTGGGCCCCGACGGCGCCGTCCTGACCGACAGTCAGGGCGACACCGACACCGCCCAGGGCTTCCTGGTGGTCACGGCGGTTTCCAACCAGAGCAGCCAGGACTCGGCCACCATTAACGGCACGCCGGGCTGGGACATCGTCACGTTCACCCCCCAGCAGACCAGCTTGTACACGATTCTCCCGTTGTACCTGACGCAGGTTCCGAACGGCCCGGTCTACACGGTCAAGGGGTTTGCCAACCTCAGTGTCAATGGGAGCGCGAGCGCCGGCGCCCAGGACGTGTTGCGGGTCAATGGCTCGATCTGGAACGAAACGCTGACGGTGCAGAACAACGGGCAAGGGTCGTTCGTCAGTTCCGGGCATTTCGCGCTCGACTTTGCGGGTTTTCAGGTCGAGAACTTCTGGGCCAATCCCAACAGCGCCCGCACCGTCGATCAAGCCTTCCTGACTGCGGGCCCCGGCAACAACACCTTTGACGCCAGCGGGTGGACCGGGACCTATCTGGACGATCAGAACCTCTACCAGGTGTTCATGTCCGGCTTCAACAGCATCAGCGTCGACGGCACGGCCGGCGGCATCAATGTGCTCAGCGTGCCAAGCGCCGTCAACGCGGCGGCGGGCCGCCTGGGCGGCCGCAATACGACGGCGGCAGCGAGTACCAGTCTTCAGTACCAGCTCAATACGACCGGCTTCACGACGGCCGGGGCCATGACCGCCGACCCGGTGGGCCTGGGCGCCGAGCTCGCCGCCATCCGTGCCGTCACGCTGCGGCTCGACCCCAGCCTCGCCCAGCTCACCGACCCGCTAACGCTGGCGATCGACCTGCGCGATTTCATTTACCAGCGGCTATGGGAAGGAACCACGCCTTCCACCTGGATCAACCAGAATCCCTACACGCGGTTCCTGCAAGCGATTGTCCTCCGGACGGTGCCGCTCCTGTGCCAGGGAGCGCAAATCGTCTACGCCGACCTGTGTGCCGCCTTCGGCTTGCAGGCGCGCTACGTCGGGCTGTTCGCCCCGAACAATGTAACCCACGCGACCGACGAGGTGCTGATTGCCGGCCACTGGATTGCGATGGATCCGTTTTTCGACGTGGCCTATGTCTCGCCGACCACGGGCCAGTACCTGAACTATACGCAGCTCCAGGCCGGGGTGCCGTACCAGGTGACGCACAACGGCATGCCGGAGCGCGGCCAGCCGAACTACGAAACGTTCCCGGTGCCCTTCTCCCAGATGCTGAAAACGATCACCTACCCGCCGGTGTTGTAGGTTTTCGCCGCATCAGAGCGCCGGCGGCCAGCCTTTGGGATATTCTCCATAAACCGCACGATAGGCCATGACCGTCGCGGGCGGCGGGTTGTTCAGGGCGGCACTCCGCTTCCGTGTACGATGCGGCATCTTCGTCAGGAATCATGGGAGTTCTCGTTGGTAAGCAACGCGGGATCGAAGTAGCCCGGTCGCGCGGGCCGCTGCCGGCGATCGGGCGCACAGGTCAGATCACCTGCACCTCGAAATTGCCGTCGCTCTGAAGGGCTGCTCCTGTGGGGTTATAGGTAAATACAGGCGACTTCACGTGTACCTGGCCGATCGACTTTTGCGCCTCGATGCCGAAGGCGGTGCCGCTGTTGGCCGTTTGCACCGACGCCAGCGTCACCGTGCCCACGATGTAGGCAGCCACGTCACTGTTGGCGAACGCCGCGGTGGTTCCGGTGATGGTGAACGATCCAAGGCGCTGATTGGCCGTCAGCGTACCGCCGGCGCCTCCGAAGGCGAAGCTGCCTTCGCCAAGGAACAGCGTGCTATTGAGGAACGCTGCCGCCTGAAAGGCGCTGACACTCCCCGCTTCGACCTGGATGTCGGCGCCGGTGACCTGGCCGGTGATGGTGACGGTGCCAAGGGCCGTGCCGGTGCCGGTGAGCGTCAAGTTGGCCGCGAAATTGCCGCTGATGTTAAGCGTCTTGTTGCCGGTGACGTTGAGTGTCGTGAGGCGCTCGGCCGTGATCGTATCCGCGCCGATGCTGGCCGCCTTGAGCAAGCCGAGCACGCCGCCAACGTTGATCGTCGTACCGCTGTTGATGACCTGGGCCACAATCGAGCTGACACCACCCGCCGGGACCTGGATGTCGGCGCCGGTGACCTGGCCGGCGACGGTCACGGTGCCGATGCTGCCGGCCTGGACCTGAATATCGGACGAGTTCATGTTCCCAGCGATGGTGACGGTGCCCAGGGCCGTGCCGGTGCCGGTGAGCGTCAGGTTGGCCGCGAAGTTGCCGCTGATGCCCAGGATCGTGTCGCCGGTGACGTTCAGCGTCGTGAGTCGCGGCGTGGTGATGGTCTCCCCGTCGATGCTGGCCGCCTTGAGCAGGCTGAGAATGCCGCCGACGTTGATGGCCGTGCCGTCGATGACATGGGCATGGATGGTGGTGGCCTGCGTCGGCAGATCGCCTGCAATGATGTCGGCGCCGCTGTCAACGTCGTGGAGCGTCAGGTAGCTGAGTTGACCGGTGAGGTCGATGCCCGCGCCGGTCAGGTCCGCGCTCGCCGCACTGATCTGATACAGGCCCGAGCCACTAATGCTGCCAACGTCCACGATGCCGTCGCCAACCGTCTTGGTGACGGTGATATTCAGGGTGCTGTTTGAGTTGGTGCCCTGGAGGTAAATGGCCTGGATGGGGCCGGTGCCGGTGTCGTTGGGATCGTCCTGAATGACGTTGATGCCGCCGGGGCCGGAGAGGGTCACCGTGTACTGGTCGCCGTCCGAGTCCACGCCGTTGAAAGTCTTGGGAACGCTGGCGCCGCTGAGCATGGCGATGAAGCCGTTGTCGGTCTCGCCGGGGAAGTTGAGCTGGTAGGCATTGGTTGTATTGCTCAATTTGGTATCTTGCGCATCGCCCACGAAGATCACGTTGCCGAAGGGGCTAACGGTGATCGCATCAACCGGGGGGCTGCCGAATCGGTTTCCGTCCTTGCTGTTGAACACCACGGCGCCGGTGGGACCAAACTCGGCAACGAATCCGCCCGGTCCCTGGAAGCTCTGGAAGGGATTGACGACAGGCCAGTTGCCGTTGTCGAAAATGAGTTCCGAGTTGGAGGTCCCCGCGATAAAAGCATCGCCCGCCGAGTCCACGGCAATGGCGTTTGCCTGGCCGACGGCACTGCCGCCGTCGAAGGTGGAATAAACGAGCTGGGCGGCACCCGTAAGGTGCGGATTCAACTTGGTCACGAAGGCGTTGCCATTGGACCCGCCGTCGCCGTCGAGTACGCGCTGGAAGGCGTTTTTCGTTGGAAAATCTATCGAGCTGGTTTCGCCAGTGACCAGGATGTTGCCCGTGCTGTCCACCGCGATGCCGTTCCCCTGATCGTAGCCGGCGAATTCGAGGGTGGTGTTGGCCGGGCTGCTGAGGAACGTCGAGTACAAGATCTGTGAGCCTTGAATCGGGTCGGGGGCCTTTAGCTCGGTCACGAATGCGTTGGCGATGTCACCCGGCTCCGTTCGGTAGGCATTGGCCGTGACGGGGAAACCGTCCGTCCCGGTGTAGTTGGCCGTGACAACGGTGCCCTGCGCCTCGGTGTAGCCGGTCAAATAGATATTGCCCAACTTGTCCAGAGCGATGGCATAGGCGTGGCTGTCCGAGGTTCCGGCGCCGGCCAGCGGGGTGGTTACATTTCCGCCCAGGTAGGTGGAAAACACAAACGACGAGCCGGTCGCATTGACCTCGGTCACAAAGGCGTCGGTGCCGGCATTGCTCTGCAAGGCGTTTTGTCCCGGCAAGGGGTTCTTTACCGGGAAGAAGTTGCCGGCGCCGTTCGCGGTGGTCTCGCCGGTCACGATGGCGTCGCCGGCGCCGTTGACGGCAATCGCATTGCCGGTGTCCACCGTGGCGTTGCCGATGTAGGTGCACCAATCGAGGGCGCCCGTCGTGCCGGCCAGCTTCATGGCGAAGGCGTCCTCGTTGCCCGCGGTGCCGAAAGCGGCCTGCGCCGCGCCGGCGGTGGCGAAATGGCTCGTCTGGTCCGTGACGCCGGTCACGTAGACGGTACCGGACGAATCCACCGCGATGCCGGTGACCCCGTTGAGGTCCGTCTCGATGAAATCGGTGAAAATCACCGCGGTGGCCGTCGGGTTCAGCTCGGACACAAAACCGTTGGTGCCGGCGGGCGCCACGGCGATCGGGGCCGTACCGATAGGCCCCGGGCCGGGGAACGTGCCGTCATCGAGCACGCCGCCCACGAAAATATCGCCCGCGGCATCGGTGGCCACGCTATTGATGTGATCACTCTCGTTACCGCCGAAGTAGCTCGAGTACGTCAACGTGGCCGGAGTGCAGCGATCCTCGAGCGGCTCCAGGCGCAGACGACAGCGGCGTTGCGTGGACGCTTGCGTTTTTCGGAATAGACGGCTCAGCCCAAACATGATGATTTTCCTTACTGGCAGTGCACGCCCACGGTAGGCTCGCGCCGGGGATGCGAGCAGGCGTGTCACTGCATCTACTGTTTTGCCAGGCTATATGATAACTGCCCGCCGGCCGGCGTGCAAGAAAAAGGCAGCGTGCGACCGACCGCGGTGTCCGGATTCCATTGCGCATACGACCCGTCCATGAGTTATCATGATTCCCATGGCACGGCATGAGAACTCCAGCGGCACGAACCAGCTCCTGGAACGTGTGCCCGCGGAGCCCAATGCGCTGGCGGAGCTGTTTGCCCGGCACAAGGAGCGGCCTGCGGCGGATGGTGCGGGTGCGCCTCGATCCCGCTGCGCGGCCGGGTGGATTCCAGCAAAGTGCTGGAGCTCGTCTATCAAGATTTCTGCCGGCGTATCGAAGAATCTCAGGGGCACACTGGCTTGCCGTTTTATCTCTGGCTGCGGCAGGTGGCCGGCCAGCGGCTCCGATTGCTGTGCGAGGAACAGCTGGGCGACCGGCATGAGGAAACGAGGCAGGAGATCACCGTGTATCGTGGGGCGTTGCCCGCGGTGAACTCCGTCGCCCTGGCGGCCCAGCTGCTCGGCAAGGCCACGTCCACGACCCAGGCCGCGACCCGCGCCGAGATGCAGATTCGCCTCCAGGACGCACTCAACAGCATGGACCCGATGGAGCGCGAAATCCTCATCCTCTGTCATTTCGAGGACCTGAGCAATGCCGAGGCGGCCCTCGTGCTGGGCGTCGAGCCGAAGGTCGCCGGTCAAGGATATGTCCGGGCCATGAAACAGCTCAAGGAGATCATGAGCCGTCTGCCAGGCTTTGACAGCCGGCGGCCGTGAGTCGCCGGCGGCTGAGTGTAGTCGTCTCGCTCCGCGAGACGATTTGCTTCGTCTCGCGGATTCGCGTCGTGCGCGGCGAGGCAATTCGGCTCGTCTCGCGGAGCGAGACGACTACACTCCGCGGCGGCGTGCGCTGCCGTCCAACTGGAGCGACCTATGAGCGATCCGAACCCGGAACCTGACACCATCGAGCAGCTGGCCGAGGAATGGCGTGAGCGTCTTCGGCGCGGCGAGCACTTCGAAGCCGACGAGTACATCGCCCGCTGCCCGGCGCTGGCGGACGAGATTCGCGACCTGTTCGACGCCATCGTGATGGTGGAGGATCTCAGGCCGGCCGCCGGCGATTTGACGGGCGCCTTCACCGGGAATGCGGGGGCTGCCGCAGGGGCGCCGCGGTTGGAGCGGCTGGGGGATTTCCGCATTCTTCGCGAGGTCGGCCGGGGCGGCATGGGCGTCGTCTATGAGGCGGAGCAGGAATCGCTGGGGCGGCGCGTGGCCTTGAAGGTGCTGCCATCCCAGGCGCTGGCGGACCGGCAGCAGAAAAAGCGTTTCCAGCGCGACGCTCGCGCCGCGGCTCGTTTGCACCACACCAACATTGTCCCCGTCTACGGCGTCGGCGAGCACGAGGGCATGTCGTATTACGTGATGCAGTTCATCCAGGGATGCGCTCTGGACCAGGTCCTGGCCGAGCTCCAGCGATTGAAGAAGGCCAAAAGTACCGCAACGGGCAAGCAGGCGACGCCGCGCCGGTCTGTCGCAAGCGCCGACGACCGACAAGCCAGCCCCACCGGCTGCCGACGTCGCACGCTCCCTTATGACAGGAATCTTTCAGCCGGGAGAGGGCTGGAAGCAGAAGGATAGCGGTAGTGGGCAGCGCTCGTCCTCAGTGGAGATGCCGGCGTCGGGTAGCGCCGCAGCCGGCGCTGCGGCCGACGGCGCGGCGGCGGTCTCGCAATCCGCGATGCGCTTGCCCGGTCAGACAGGACAGCTCCCGATGGCGGACTCGGGCAAGCATTTTTACCAGAGCGTGGCCGGCATCGGTCTGCAGGTGGCCGAAGCCCTCGAATACGCCAACAGCCAGGGGATCGTTCATCGCGACGTCAAGCCGGCCAACTTGCTGCTCGACAACCACGGGACCGTGTGGGTTACGGACTTCGGATTGGCCAAGGCGCTGAGCGGTTCACCGGCCAGGCCGACGCGCGGGGCGACATCTACAGCCTGGGTTTGACGCGTTACGAGCTGCTCGTGCAGCAGCCGGCCTTCGCTGAAACCGATCGCAACCGGCTGATCCACCAGGTTACTCACGAGGAGCCGGTGGCGCCGCGGAAGCGCAACCCCGACATCCCACGCGACCTGGAGACCATTGTGCTCAAGGCGTGCGACCGGGAGCCGCGCCGGCGCTATGCCACGGCCGGCGCTGGCCGAGGACCTGAAGCGATTTCTCGCGGACCGGCCGATCGGCGCCCGGCGGACTTCTCTATTATCGCGCGGGGAAGTTTGCCGAAGCCGAAAAAGCCTTGCGCCAGTCCATGGCGGCTGCACCCCTCTGGCGTGGCCGCAACGAGCTGCTCCTGGCGCTGATCGAGCAGCGGCGCAACCATCCCAAGGAGGCCCGGCAATGGCTCGACCGCTTCCTGACGGCACCGGACCCCGGCCACGATGCCCTCATTGGTTACGACGTGGCGAAGCTGCACGCCACCGGCTATCGCGACATCCTGGTCTATCAGCAATTGTTCGAGGAGGCGCTGGTCCTATTCGAGGACGCGCCGTCCAAACTGTTCACCGCGCTCGAAGCACGCCGCTATCGCGGGTTCATGCACCGCAAGCAGTGGGACAAGGCGCTGGCTATCCTCGACAAGGCGATCGCCGCGGATCCGGACAACGCCCAAGCTTGTCTGGAACGTGGACGATGTTATGAGGGTCTGAGCCGGCCGCAGCAGGCGGCCACCGACTTTGAGGCGGCGCTCAAGCTCAAATCACGCGCCCTCGAAAAAGCTCGCGCAGGTCTCGCAGCAGGCACCAAGGGATACGCCGATCGGTAAGCGCTCGACGACGCGTGCAGGGAGCTGGCCCGGCTCCAGCAGCGGTTGGGGCGAAATGACGATGCCGCCTTAGCGCTCGGCTCGCTGAGCCAGGCGTGGCAGGGCAGAGCCGGCCGGCTCTTCGAGGCCGCCCGCGACATCGCAGCGCTGCTTCCGGATCTCGGCATGGAGCCCACTGCGGAACAGCGCGAACGCTGGCGGCGCGTGGCCGACGCGGCGACCGCGACCTTGAAGCACGCGCTGGACGCCGGCTATTTGGACAATGGCCGGGTGCCGCGCGACGCCGTTTTCAAGCCCATGGCGGAACACACGGATTTCCGGGCGATCTGCAACGAAATGGCCGTTCGGAAAGCATTCCCGTTGGGCGGCCCGGTAGCTAGTCCCACCGCGGTGCTGGCGCGGCGTTTGGTTGCGATGAACGATTGGAACGGAGCCGAAGCGCACTACACGCAGGCCGTTACCAGGAACGCCAGTGACACGAATCTGCGGCGAGAGCGCGCCGCCTTCCTGGCGCGCCGGGGCCAATGGCGCCAGGCCATTGCCGACTACGATGTGCTGCTGCAACGACTGCCCGGCTCGGCAGACGCCTGGCTGGAGCGTGGCCGCTGCCATGCCATGCTCAAGGAATGGGACCAGACGGCCGCCGACTTTCTCACGGCGCTCGATCGGTTGCCCAAGGATAATGCGTTTATTTCCGGGGGCAGTCGCGCATGCAAGGAGTTGGCCCAGTGGCAGCCGGCTCTCGACAAGGCGTTGCAGCGCCGCCCCGGCAACAGTCGCCTGCTGATCGGCAAGGCTCGCTTCCATTTGCTGCGCGGCCAATGGCGCGACGCGGCCCCGGCTTTTGCCGAGGCGAAGCTGACCCGGTGCCGCGCGCAACCGAACCCGGAGGTGGCCTACGTTATCGCGCGCGCCTGCAGGCGCAGGCCGATGGGCCGATTGATCCGGCCGAGGTCGTTCGCCGGGCGCAGCACGCCGTTGCGAAATTTCCGGTCGGCTGGTGGGTGCATGCGCTCGGGATGGCCCAGTACCGCGCAGGCCAATTCGAACAGGCCGTGCAAACGTTGCAATGGTCCATGAACAGCGGTTGGCGGCACGACCTCAACCAATTCTACCTGGCGATGGCGTATCACCATCTGGGCCAGCCCGCGGAGGCACGGCAATTGTTCGACCTGGTGCGTGCAGAATTCGACCAGGCCCGGCCTGCGCTGCCGGGCGAACCCACGACCATGTACGAAACGGATTGGCTGGAGGCGAACCTCGTCAGTACCGAAGCCGAGAAATTGTTGAATGCACCGCATCGCCGCGAAGCCGACCTCGCGATCCAGCAAGGCCAATGGGCCCAGGCAATCACACACCTCGACGCGCTGCTGCTGAAAGACCCCAACTTCTGGCCCGACCGGCAGCGGCGCGGCGACGCCCATGCGCGGCTCGGTCACTGGCCAGCGGCGGCCGCCGATTACGCCGCGGTGGTCGAGCTGAAGCCGCAAGATCCGAAGCTCTGGTTTGCGTACGCCTGCCTGCTTTGCCAGCTCGAAGACGGTCCAGGTTACCTGCAGTTGTGCTCCCAAATGCAGGGACGCTTTGGCCCAAGCAAAGCCATCGACGACGCGGTGTTTCTGGCGCACAGCTGCGTCCTGGCCCCGGGGCGCTCGCCGATGCGGCGGCAGTGGTGCGGCGGGCGAAGGAACGCCTGGCCCTGACGGCGCCGCCGAACCGGCACTATCCCTTCTCGGTGCACGTGCTCGCGTTGGCCCATTACCGTGCCGGCGACCATGCCGCGGCCGTCGAATGCCTGAGCAACGATCCCAGCCCGAACGACTTCGAGGCGGTCAAGGTCCTCAACTGGCTGGTGCTAGCGGTGGCCGAGGAGAAGCGCGATCACACGGCCGCGGCCCGCAAGTGGTTTGCTCAGGCCGACCAGTGGCTGGCGGAAAAGAATCGGCAGCTGCCGCCGGGCGGACCAGTCGTGCCGCCCAACTGGCTGTGGCGAGATTGGCTCCTGGTTCAGACACTTCACCGGGAGGCACAGCGCGTGCTTGCGGACAAGCGATGATCTTGTCAACGAGTGGTCTACCTGGCCGAGCAAATTGCACCGACGGGATCAGCTCGCCGGTGGGACTCGCATTGCACCAGGCGTAGTCGTCCTCGCGGTAGTTCAGCGCGTAATACGGGTCGCCGGCCACGTTGTTCCAGTGCCACGACACGCGAAACTTCCTGGCGTGCTGCTTCGCGGCCTTGTACACGTAAATGCCGTAGGTCCAGCGGTTACCGCCGTTGTAGAACGCCCAGTCGGAGCCGGCGCCGTGCTGCCCGATGCCTTGGCACTCCATTTGCACTTTTTCACAAGTCCAGATCGTGGGTCCATCCCGTGCGCGGATGGACCCAGGCGTGCTGCCGCGAGAAACCCATGAAGATCACGGTGCTGGCATACCTCGACCGGGAAGACGGCGAGATTGCCGACATCGTGGTCGGCCAGGCGGCCGCCGCCTTGCGAAAGGCGGGACACCGCGTTTCGGTCTTCGGCGTCCACGCCGAGCCCCGCAAGCTCATTTCGGGCCTGATGCGCCGTCGGCCCGAGCTGGTCTTTAACCTGCTGACGCGGGTCGGTGACCATCTCCTTGGCGCCGTTCCCGTGGTGGGCGCCCTGGACCTCCTCGGCCTGCCGTATACTGGGGCCGGCCCCGGTGAAAATTACCTGCAGGACGATCACGCATTGACCAGGAAGCTCCTGGCTTTCGATCGGATTGCCTGTCCCGCATTTGCCATGGTCGCGCACGACGCCGATCTGCAGGCCGCCGTCAAGCTGCGCATGCCGCTGTCTGTCAAGCCAACGCGCATGGATTCAACCAGCGGCACCGGCGCCGGCGCGCTGGTGTACACCACCCGCGAGCTGAAGGAACGCATCCTGGAAATTCACCAGAAGGCCCACGACATCGCGCTGGTCGAGGAGCACATCGACGGCCGCGATTTCTACGTCGGCGTCCTCGGCAATCAGAGTCCAGTCGCATTCCCCCCGCTCGAGGTGGACTCCACGAAATGGAACGAGCGCAGCGCCGAATGCAGGGCCACGCGGGCGGTGGTCGCGGACGTCCCCGACCAGCTTCGTGCGGGCTTGCATACCGTCGCGCTCGATGCCTACTGCGCCCTGCGGGTGCGCGACTATGGCCGACTCGACCTGCGCGTTACCGAGACAGGCGACATCTATGTTATCGGGGTAAACGCGAGCTGCTGCCTGGAACAGTCGAGCGAATACGCCACCGCTGCCGCGGCGCAGGGCATGGATTATCCGGCGCTCGTCGGCCGCATCGCCGAGCTGGCGATGGAGCGCCATCAGCGCCGCCGCCCGACCCAGCGCCAACCCGCGCAACTTGCGCAGCAAGCCAGGCCACAGACCCCAAGTTTCACCACTTAAGCTCACGGTTCGATCAATGGCCGCAGCCACTCGGGGACAGGCTCCGCCAAATGGCGCAGATGACCATGATCGAAAACGGCGACTAGACGAAATGGCGTGCCGAGGTCACTGTTGTCGTAAATCAGCACATGCGCCAAGCGACGTATTGCCAATTCCAGATTGTCCAGCGTTCGAGGGAAGCGCGCAAGCAGTTTGTCGTCGGGAACGTCGTGCGGCTTCATACGGAGCCTGATTGAGTTCGGCGGCCAGCACGTCGGCGTTGATGAATCGCAGTCCGGCGGCGGCCAAGTGCGAATGAAAAAAAGTGGTCTTGCCGGCACCATTCGGTCCGGCGATCGCCACCACGACAGGCCGTTGATCAAATACGGAAAGGTCCATTCGGTCAGTTGGCGGCTTGAAACTCGCGACCGACGAAGCGACCCATGGTCCGGGTTCCGTCTTCGTCGATCCGAACTAGCAGATCCGGTGCGTCGGGCGCCGGCTCGTAATGGGGAAAAGGTCGCGAATCGAGATACACGGCAACCTGTCGGCGCCCCCCATCGGTATCAACCGCTGCAAGGCATGCAGACAACGGCCGGACAGCACCGGCGCGTCGCAAGGCCAAAGCACGGTCGCCATCAAGCAACGGCTCAATGGCTCGCCCCAGTTGGGCCCAAAACTCGATCTGGGCCGCGAGGGACCGTTCGGCGATTGCCGCAGTCAATCGCGCGTCGAGTACGATTTCGTCAGAGAGTGCGACTGCCTGGCTCATGATGTTAATGATAGCACCTTGCTACCGGAGGGACAACTCTTGCGCCAGTAGTCTTGCACGCGTTCATAAAACGGACTACGGCAATGCGGTCGCCCGGTCGGTGAGCGCCAGCGGGGCGGCGCAGCGGCAAATGACGTAGCCGTGTCGGGCGCGCTTCCGGTGTTCCCCCAGAAACGTCACCAGATGTCGCGCATCGCTGGCCGTCGGATGCTCGGTCCATTGCACCTCGACGGGGATGAGCCGGCCGGCGCGGGCAATGATGACGTCCACTTCCGTACCGGCCTTGGTGCCCAGATAATACAACTTGCCGCCGGCGAGGTATTGCAGGCGTTTCCACAGCTCGATGCCCACCCCTGCTCGCTACCACGACGCCGCCGACGGCTCGGCACCGAAAGCCACCGCATGGGCCTGTGCGCCGTCACGACGGCATCCCATTTGCACACATTGATCGTCGGCCACGGTAGGCTCGCGTTAAGCGGAGGAAGACTGGATGCCGGGATCGAAAGGCACGCAGGGCGGAGTTATCACATGTCAGCAGCTGCTCGCGAGCAAATCGGCCGCCTCAGTGAAAACGCGGAACAGCTCCTGAAAGAAACGCGGCATTTGTTCGCGATGCTGCGCGAAACCAACGAAGCGCTCCTCCAGCAAACCAGGGACTTCACCTTGAACATCGCATCTCTCTCCCGCCGGTCGTCGGAGGAAGAGCCAGCCTAGCGAGCTTCTTCCCAATGCATGAGCAAGCGCTGCGCAGCCGAGTAGCCCTGCGCACCGCCGGCATAATCCTCTGTTTCCCCAAGTCCTGAATACACTACTCTGCGGGTTTCATCCTCCAGCTTCACGGAAAGCTCTAAGGTGCACGCCGTGATCTTTACCAGGCCGGCGCTGCCGCTCGCACTGCTCGGCTGTCTGCTGCCGGCAGCCGCCGCGGCCCAGGCGCCGCCGCGCACCGACCGGCATGGCGATCCACTGCCGGCAGCGGCGGTCGGCCGGCTCGGCACGACCCGGCTGCGCCATGGCGGGCCGATCTTCGACGTGGCCTTTTTTCCTGACGGCAAGACGCTGGCGTCGGTGAGCGGCGACAGCTATGCGGCAGTCGCGCTGTGGGACCTCGTGACCGGCAAGGAACGACAGTATTTTCGCCTCGGCCCCGGCAAGCGCATCGGCAGCGCGTGGTCGCCCGACTTCCGCCTGGTCGCGACCTCCGACGGCGACACGGTCCGCGTCCACGAGCTGGCGACCGGCACGCCGCGTTGGGAAAACCGTACTGCCGTCGTACCGGCCGGCGCCGGTCCGTTTCCGCTCATCCACTTCTCCGGCGACGGCCGCTTCCTCGCCAGCGCCGGCGGGGACCGGCGCCACGTCCACGTCTGGGACGCCGTCACAGGCAAAAAAGTCTATTCCCTCGACATGAAGGAGCACGGCGGCACCGGCGGCGTGGGGAGCCTATTGTCGTCGCCCAACGGCAAGCTCCTCGTTACCGCGAACACGCAGTCCGATTGCATCGTCCTCTGGGACCTGCTCACCGGCAAGCGACTGTACGACCGCCGCGGCCGTGCCGGCGACCCCGCTCCGGCGTTCAGCCCGGACGGCGGGACTTTGGCGGCGGTTCCGGAGGACGCGCGCACGGTTGTTCTGCGCGAAGCCAGTACGGGCAGGCCGCTCGACACCATCGAACATGCCGCGCAGATCACGTGTCTGGTGTTCGCGCCGGACGGCCAGACGCTTGCGATCGGCGGCAACGATGGCACAGTCCGCCTGTGGGACGCGACGCGGCGCCGGGACACCGCGACGCTTGGTGGAGTGCGAGCGCGCGTGGCACGCCTGGACTTTTCACGCGACGGCCGGCGCCTCGCCGCCGGCATCGACATGCGCTCCACACGTGACGTCGTGGAGGTGTGGCAGGTCGCGGACGGCAAGGAGCTGCTCCGGTTCGCGCCGCCGCGCTGGAACGCCGGTTGGCCGTGTGTGCTCGCGCCCGACGGCGCCACACTGGCCGTGGCCGGCTTCGACACCGTGCAGCTCTGGGATGTGGCCACCGGCAAGCAACGCCATCCGCCACACGGCGACGACAGTCCGATCATTGATCTCGCCGTGGCTCCCGATGGCCGCACGGTGGCGACTTATCGCATGAACGCGACGATCCAGGTCTGGGATGTGGCGGCGCAGACCCAGCGCGTGCGGTGGCACGGGCCCATGCGCGGCCAACCGCAGCTCGCCTTCACCGCCGACGGCAAGATGCTCACCTGCCTTGGCATCTGGGGCGACCTGGCGACGGTCTGGGACGCCGCGAACGGCGAGCTGGTGCGGCGCGTGCAGGGGCCCGAAAAGCGCTCCGGCACCAGCTGGGCGCTGGCCCCCGATGGCCGCACCGTCGCCTGGACCTTGGTGGACGGCGCCCGGCTGATGGACGCGTTGACGGGCAAGGGACTAGCATGGCTCGACGTGTCCAGGGACATGGAGCCGGGGCCGCACGACGGTCGCTTGCCGCGCATCGAACCATGGTCGCAATACCAGGGTGTGTTCGCGCCCGACAGCGGCCGGCTGGCGGCGTACAACCGCAGCGCTCCGGACCGCCCCATCGTGCAATGGGACGTCGCCACGAGCTGCGAGCTGGCCCCGCTGGCGCCGGTGGGACAGGGCATCATCGCCCTGGGCTATTCTCCCGACGGCCGAACCGTGGCGGGCCTGAGCGCTTGCTCCGGCGACATGCACTTTTGGGAGGCGCTCACCGGCAAGCCATGCGGGCGCATCGCCGGCTCGGCTGCGCTTACCTGCCTGGCCTTCGCGCCGACGGCCGGCGTCTTGCGACTGGCGCAACCGACGGCCGCATTCGCTTCTGCGACGCCGCCACCGGCAAGTCACTGGGCGAATTCGACGGCCATCGCGGCCTGATCTGGGCACTGCAGTTCGCTCCGGATGGCAAGACGCTGTTCAGTGCCAGCGCTGACACGACCGTGCTGCTCTGGGACATGACGCGCCTGCCGCAGCCGGCGGCGCTGCCCGTGCCGTCTCTGGACGCATGCTGGTCCGACCTGGCCGGCGCCGACGCGGCGAAGGCGTATCGCGCCGTCTGGCGCTGGCCGGCGCGCCAAAGCAAGCGGTGCCGTACCTGGCCGCCCGGCTCAAGCCGGTGAGCGCCGATGCGAAACGGCTCCGCGGTTGGATCGCCGACCTCGACAGCGACGACTATGAAGTGCGCGAGGCCGCCACGAGCGCATTGAAGCGGCTGGGTGTCTCGATCGAGTCGGCGGTGCTCGAGGCGCTGCGCAGCGATCCGCCCCTGGAGACGCGCCGCCGTCTCGAGCACCTTTTCAAGACACGGCATGCGCTCCCGCCGGAGGAGCCGCGCATCCTGCCGCAGGTGCAGGCTCTGGAGCTGAGCGCCGCGGCGGAAGCGCGGACGCTGCTGGAAGCGCTGGCGCAGGGCGCCGCCGGGGCACGCCAGACCCGCGAAGCACGCGACGCGCTGGAACGGCTACAAATGCGCGCGGTCTCGATACGCTGATTGAACAAGCAAGCCGTCTCACGGAGGAAGACCATGCGCCAATGCTATCGCACGCTCCGGCGATCCAGCGCGCTGCTGGTGCTGCCGCTCATCCTGGGCGGCGCCCCTCTTCGCGCAACCTGCAAGCAATAGCCGCGTCGATCACGAAGGCAACCCGCTGCCGGCGGAGGCGATCGCGCGCGTCGGTTCCACTCGGCTCCGAACGGACGGCCAGGTCCAATGGTTGGCGTACACCCCCGACGGCAAGACGATTGTCAGCGCGGCGGGGAACGCCGCCCTGAGCAAACAGTCGCTGCAGTTCTGGGACGCCGCCACCGGCAAGCTGCGCCGGCGGATGCCGGTCAAGCTTGCTTTCTTCGCGCCGGCCCTGACGTTCGATCCCGACGGCAACTTCCTCTATTTCGACTGCGCAGGCATTTGCCACGTGCTCGACATCGCGAGCGGTAAGGATCTTCGCACGTGCAAGCTCGCAGCCCCCGCGAACGTATTGCTCCAGCACATGCTCTGGGCGCGGATCACGCCGCAGGCGTCCCTGGCGGCAGTTCGGCCGCAGTTTGACCAGGTACTACTATTCGACCTCAAGCAGGGAAAGATGCTAGCTCGCCTCAAGCTCAAGGCCGCGGCCAGGACACAGAACAACATTTCCGGCGAAACTCTGGCGTTTACTCCCGACGGTGCCGTGCTGGCCGTGGCGTCGGACGCCGGTCGCATCGAAGTGTTTGACGTCGCCACGGGCAAACGGCGCAGCAACGTCATGGTGCCCCTCAAACAGATCGACCACCTCGACTTCGCGCCGGACGGCCGTCATCTGTTCTGCACCGGTTACGCGCAGGAGCGCATCTTGCTACGCGACTGGGCGGGGCAGTGTGAAGTCGTCCGCGTGGCAACGGCCGTCGACTTCACCGGGTCGGCCTTCACGGCCGATGGCCGCTACCTCGCGCTGGGCGGGAGCGGCGATCACGTCGCCATCCATGCCGTCGCAACGGGTAAGGAATCGCGCCGCCTGCCGACCGGCAAGACCCACTATTCCCACGTGGCGTTTTCGCCCGACGGGCGAACGCTGCTGACCTCGACCTGGGAAGGAGCGATCTGCCAGTGGGACGTCGCCAGCAGCGAGCGCCTGCCAGCCTCGGCCGACCCGCCCAGCGGCCTCCGTCTCCACGGCTTCAGCGCGGACGGCAACCAGCTGCGGGCGTATACGAACCGTCACGTCGTGCTGGACGCGACGACCGGCCGCGTCATGCGGACGTGTGCGGCGGCGGAGTCGAACTACCTCGGCGCGGCTTCGATGTCGACCGACGAGGGGCTGCTGGCCGTTCCCCGGTCCAAGGAATTACTGCTGGTCAATGCCCGAACCGGCAAGGAAGTCCGTCGCCTCGGCGTCGCCGACGGTTACGTGGGCCGCCACTTTTTTGCGGGCCAACACCTGTTCACATACGGGGGCGACAACGTGGTCCGCATCTGGGACCTCGGCAAGGTCGCGCCGATCCAGGAGCTGAAGGACCCGAGTAATTCGAACTTGCTGGCGGCCTCCCCCGACGGTCGGTATTTCAGCGCGGCCCCGTTCGGCCAGCGTGAAGCCGATGACCACGACGTGCGGCTCTGGGAAGTCGCGAGCGGCAAGCTGCTGCACCGGCTCACGCCGCGTCTCGGTGCGGCGTACCGGCTCCAATTCGCGCCGGACGGCGAAATGCTCGCCATCGTCACGGCGCCGCCCTCCTCGAACCCGGGAGGCGAGGCGGTCAGCGTCGTGAGCGTACGCAGCGGCAAGGAGATCGCTGCGATGCTTTTTCCGGACAAGGGCGGCGTCAACTGCCTCGCCTTTTCACCTGATGGCCGGACGCTGGCGACCGGTGCCGACGACGCGGCCGGCGTGCGGCTCTGGGAGCTAGCCGGCGGCAAGCAACGGCACCATTTCACGGGCCACCGCCACCAGATCGAATCGCTGGTCTTCTCCAGCGACGGCACTCGCCTGGCTTCCTCCAGCATCGAGGCGCCGGCCTACGTATGGGACGTTTACGGCAAGCACGGCCAGGCGCCGCCCGAGTCGTGGACCGATGACGAGCGGCAACGGCTGTGGCAAGCCCTGGCCGGCCCCGACGCGCAGGCGGCATTCGCGGCTATCCGCCGGCTGGTCCGCAACCCCGGCCCAGCCGTCGCCCTGCTCCGCGAGCGCTGCCGGCCGGCCGAGGCCGTCGACGGCAAACGACTGCGGCAGTGGCTTCAAGAGCTAGACAGCGACGACTTCAACGTGCGTGCGGCGGCCTCCGCCGAGCTGGAACGGCTGGGCGACCGCATCGAGACGGCGTTGAGCGCAGCGACTCGGGGCAGCATGAGCCTCGAAGCGAAACGCCGCGCGGCGGCGTTGCTCGCCAAGCTCGACCCCGCGGCCCCCGAGCGCCTCCGCGGCGTGCGCGCTCTGGAGGCGTTGGAGCAGACCGCCGCGGCCGAGGCTCGCCAACTGCTCGAGATGCTCGCCGCTGGCGAACCGAACGCACGTCTGACCTGCGAAGCCGCCGCGACGTTGCCGCGTGTCCGCCATCGTTAAGCGAAAATCGGCGCGCGCGCCATTGGGCCAGCCGGGCGTCGCCTAGCCACCGCCTCTGATCCCCAAATCCGCGGGAGCGATTCGCACATCCGTATCTGGGACGTCGCCACAGGTCGGCTGCTCCGCCGCATCCCAACGCCGTGGCAAGAGGTCTGGGCCATCGCTTTTTCCCCGACCAGCACGGTCCTCGCCGCGAGCGGTACGATGGATGCGAAATACAGCAAACCCGGCGACGCACGGCTCTTTGACGTGGAGAGCGGCGCCGAAATAAAGCTGCTCCAAGGCCAGCAAGGGCAGGTGAACGTGCTAACCTATTCCCCGACGGCCGCACCCTGGTCACGGCGAGCGCCCGTGTGCCACGCTTGTGGGAAACCGCCACCGGACAGGAACGACACCGCTTCGACGGATACGTCCATGAGGTCCGCAACGCGGTCTTCTCGCCGGATGGCGCGCTACTCGCCGCCAGCAGCCAGGACGCTCCGCTCTTCATTTGGGACGTCTACGGCAAGCACGGCAATACGCGGCCGGAGAAATGGTCTGCCGCCGAAGGCGAGCGCCTGGCCAGCGGCACGGCTGGAAGCACGAAGGCTTTCCCCCCGGTCTCGCGCTCAAGCCGGACCGCAAGACATTGGCCATTGCCGGCGCGGACGGCGTGATCCGTCTCTTCGACGCGACCAGTGGGAAAGGCCGCGGCGAGTTGAAGACCACGTTTGGCGACCGTTACTCCATTACGATCTCTCCCGACGGGATGACGCTGCTCGCCGGCCGGTTGGCGCGGGTCGAGAACTCCGCGGTCCTCTTTGACCTCAGCGCCTGCAAGGCCGGTTGCCGGGTTTGCCGCCCGCGTGGACGAGTGCTGCTGGCAACGGCGCCGGCCGATTGTGTGAGCTATACTCCCCATGGGTCCCTCGATTGGCCTTGTGCCGTCCCGGCCGATTTTCTATAGTTCGCCGGGGTGAAGGATTGTGCGCAGCGACAGGCCACCCGGGCGATCCGTCGGCCATGGAGGGCAGGCCGCCACCACCATGGAAGGAGTTGTGAGCGATGACGCAGCCGTCCCGGCGCTGGAATGACGCTAAACCCATGGGCCTACCCCACATCAGCCGCGGCTTCCGCGGCGTTCAGCTCCGCCTCCACGCCGAGGTGCCCGAGGCCGAGGTCACCAAACGCGTCGCCGCGGCCCTCGACCGCATCCAGAACCGCTCCGCCGTCGTCGGCATCGTCGGCCTCGGTTACGTCGGTTTGCCGTTCGCCGTCGAAAAGGCCAAGGTCGGCTACCACGTCATCGGCGTCGAGCAGCTGGTCGATCGCGCCGAACGCGTCAACCGGGGCGACAACTATATCCCCGACGTCAAGGACGAGGAGCTGCGCGAGCTGGTGCAGACCGGCCGGCTCGAGGCGGTCACCGACTTCAGCCGCGTCCCCGAAATGGACGTGATCGTCATCGCCGTGCCGACGCCGCTCACGCGCAATCTCAATCCCGACCTGCAGTACGTCGAAAACGTCACGCGCGAGCTGGCCAAGGTGCTGCGGCCCGGCCAGCTCATCAGCCTCGAATCGACCACCTATCCGGGCACCACCGAAGAAATCATGCTCCCCATCCTCGAGACCTCCGGGCTGAAGGTCGAGCGCGACTTCTTCCTCGCCCATTCGCCCGAGCGCGTCGATCCGGGCAACGCCCGCTACACCACCAAGAACACCACCAAGGTCGTCGGCGGCGTCGGCCCCAACTCGCAGACGCTGGCCGTCGCCTTTTACGCCCAGACCATTTCCAGCGTCGTGCCGGTCTCCAGCGCCAACGCGGCCGAGATGGTCAAGGTGTTCGAGAACACGTTCCGGGCGGTCAACATCGCCCTGGTCAACGAATTGGCCCTGTTGTGCGATCGCATGGGCCTGAACGTGTGGGAAGTGCTCGACGCGGCGTTCACCAAGCCGTTCGGCATCATGCCGTTCTACCCGGGCCCAGGCGTCGGCGGGCACTGCATTCCGCTCGACCCGCACTACCTGGAGTGGAAGGCGCGCGAGTTCAACTTCAACACGCGCTTCATCGCGCTGGCCGGCGAGATCAACCGCAAGATGCCCGAGTTCGTCCGCGAGAAGACGCACCGCGTGCTCAACCAGCTGGGCGTGGCGCCGTCGAAGTCGCGGCTGCTGATCCTTGGCGTCTCGTACAAGCGCGACCTGGGCGATTTCCGCGAATCGCCGGCGATCGAGATCATCAAGCTGCTGCAGGAAGACGGGGCCGCGCTGGTGTATCACGATCCCTACGTTCCCGGTTTTTCGGAGCACGGCGTCACGATGGAGAACACGCCGTTGAGCGAGGAATTGCTCAAGGAGTGCGACCTGGTCATCGTCACCGCCGACCACACCTGTATCGATTACGCCTGGCTGGTGGACAACGCGAACCACATCCTCGACACGCGCAACGCGACCAAGCGCGTGACCGGCAATCGCCAGAAGATCACGCTGCTGTAGTGTAGTCCTCACGCTCCGCGTGAGGACCCCGTCACGCGGAGCGTGACGGCTACACTATCACGCCGCTGGCGGCGTTGCCCAGGCAACGCCGCCAGCGGCGTTTTTCATTGATTTTTCGCACCGGTCCCTTGCCGGGGTTTGGTTAGGTGGGGTAAACTGACGCGATATCCCGGTGGCTGGCTCCCGGTGAAGATTCCGGGGGCCGAGGAGATTCGTTCATTATGCCGATTTCCGTAACATGCCCCGAATGCGAAGCGACCTATCGCGTCCCCGATGAGGCGGCGGGCAAGGCGATCAAGTGCAAGAAGTGCGGCGCACGCGTGCCGGTTCCGGCCGGCGGTGAGGAAGAGGAGGATAGGCCCGTCAAGGCAGGCAAGATGAGCGACGGCGATGACGACGCGGGCGGTGGCGATGAGCGCAAGCCAACGAAAAAGGGCGGCTCTAACAAGAAGCTCATCATCATTATCGGCGGCAGCGTGCTGGCGTTCTGCTGCGTGTGCACCGGCCTCGTCGGCGGTGTCGGCTATTATCTTTACGGCGTGGGCCAGGACGTCGCCGCCAAGGTCCAGAAGGAACTAGACAACATGCCGAAGGAGAAGTTTGTCTTCCAAAAGGATGTCTTCCAAAAGGACAAGGGCGTCGTCGCCGGCGGCCCCACGATCTTCGAGAAGAAAGAAACGCTGACCGACAAGGACCCGAAAATCGCCAACGGCAAGGCGGCCAAGGCTTACAAGGTCAAGCTGGAAGCAGGGAAAAAGTACGTCATCGACCTCAAGGCAAACAACAAGGTCGGCGGGGGCGATCCGTACCTGTTCCTGCTCGATCCGCAGGGCAAGCAAGTCGCTTTTGACGACGACGGCGGCGGTTTCCCCGACGCGCAGATTCGCTACACGCCCGCCGTGACCGGTGAGTTTACGATCCAGGCCACCAGCCTGGGTGCGCCGCCGCCGGGCGGCATGGGGTTCACGTTGACCGTCAAACTGGAGTGAGCGGCCACGACGCACCCAATCCACCGCGTGGGCAGCGTCATCCGCTCGCTTTTGGGGAGTTCTTATTCATGCCGATCCCGGTAACATGCCCGAAATGCCAGACCGCGTATCGCGCCCCCGATGAAGCGGCGGGCAAGGCGGTCAAATGCAAGAAATGCGGCGAACGCATCCCCGTGCCTGCCGGCGGCGACGAGGAAGAAAATCCATTCAAGACAGGTAACGGCGACGCCGGCGACGCTGGCGAGAGCGCCGGCGATAGCGGCGGCGACACGAAGCCGCCGAAGAAGAAAGCCGGCTCGAACAAGATGCTCTTGATCATTGGCGGCGTCGTCCTGTTTTTGGGGTGCTGTTGCATCGTGCCCGGCGGCACCGGCGGCCTCGGCTGGTACCTGGGATGGTTCGGCGGCACCAACATGGTGGTGGTGAAGGACAAGGATGCCAACCTGTTCAAGGATGATCCCTTCAAGGACAAGCTCAAGGACGCATTCAAGGATGCGTTCAAGGACGCGACCAAGAAAAAATAAGCCGACGCCACGTTGTTCCGGCGAGCCGCGCCCCGCAAGGGGCCGGGTTATGTAACTCGGCCTCTTACGGGGCTCGGCTCGCCAAGGCATCTCATTCCCTTTCCAGCGCGAACGGCCAGGTCCGTGCCCGCGCCGACCACACCAGGAACACGACCACGCCGGCGGCCAGTGTCACCGCGCTAAGGGCGATGTACAGCCCGCCCGACGACACGTACAGCAGCAGCCAGCCGGCCAGCGCCGCCAGGCACGGCAGCGGGTAGAGCCAGAGCCGATACGGCCGCGGTCGCTCGGGCTGGCGGGCGCACAGCAGCATCACGCCGATCGCCTGGCCGACGAACTGCACCAGGATGCGCAGCGTGACCATCGCTTCGATGACCGTCTGCAGATCGAAGAAGGTCCACACGAGCGTGAGCGCCCCGACCGCCAGCAGCGAGACGTGCGGGATGCGATGCGCCGGATGGACGCGCTCGAATACGTGGAAGAAGTGGCCATAGTGGGCCGCGCCGTACGGGATGCGCGAATAGCCCAGAAGCCCCGCGAACGCCGCCGCGAAACAGCTGCCCATTAGCAGGAGCGACATCAGCGCCGCCGCCGCATCGCCGTGCAGCCGCTGCGCGAACTCGGCCGGCAGGTTGTAGTCGCTCAGCTCCTGCTCATCTGTCGGCACCGCGGTCCAGGGAACCGTGCCGAGCAGCGCAAGGTGAATGCCGACGAACAGCACGCAGACCGCGACGGCACTCAGCAGGATGGAGCGCGGGATGGTTTTGCCGGGATCGTGCACCTCGTCGCCGACGTAGCAGACGTTGTAGTAGCCGAAATAGGAATACATCGCCAGGATCGATCGTCGCCTTGCCCAGGCCCGCGGCGGTCGCCGGGGGGGCCGCCGACGTGTCCAGGGCCAGCGCCAGATCGGAGTGCAGCAGTCCCTCAACGATGATCCAGCCGATCACCGCGACGACGCCCAGCGTGACGGCGACGGTGAGCCGGCCCAGCGCCGTCGCCCGGCGATAGAGCAGGCCGAGGATCAGGACGCCGACGCTCAGCGCGAGCAGTCGCGCCGGGCTGACGGTGACGCCGACGTCGGCCGCCTTGAGCTCCCAGGTGTAGCGCGCGTTGAAGGTGGCGAACGCGGGATCGAGGCCGTTGGAGAATGTCGCGAGGGCGATCAGGCCGGAGCCGATCTTGAGCGGGCCGCTGAGGAGGAACTGCCAGACAAACAGAAACGCCATGAGCCGGCCCCAGCGCGAGGGCCCGTACGCTTCGAGCAGGTAACGGTACGAGCCGCCGGAGCCGGGCATCATGGCGCCGAGCTCGCTCCAGACCAGGCCGTCGGCGATCATCAGCGCGCCACCGGCGAGCCAGCCGAGGAGGGCGTAGGGGCCGGGCAGCTCGCGGAGCATGAGCGGGATCGTGACGAAGACGCCGGCGCCGACGATCATCGCGACGTTGAGTGCGGTGGCGTGCAGCAGGCCGAGATGGCGCGGGAGGGATGACATGAATCATGCCTGCAAGCCGCGGGATGAGCGCAGCGAATCCCGCGGGTCGCAGCGAAGCACCCGCGGGGTTCGCTGCGCTCATCCCGCGGCTTGCATCACGCCCCACGCGCCGCAATCAACCCCGCCACAAAATTGATCGCGTTCCCCTGCTCCCGCGCCACCTCCGCGAGGGCGCCGTAGTTGCCCGTGCGCTGGCACAATTCCACAAAGCTCGGACACGACAGCCGTACCTCGCCCAGCGGCGCGAGTAGCTTCCGCGACACTTCCAGCGCCTCGGCGGTCCGGTTCAGCCGCAGCAGCATGTTGACCAGCACCTCGGCGGGGAACGTGCCGACCTCCTTGGGATCGGCGGCCTCGGCCTTGGCGCGGAAGTGGGCGATGCCGCCCTCGACGTCCTCGCCGGTCAGCGCCGCCAGGTACCAGTCGTAGTCGGCGTACTGGTCCTCGAACGGCGGGTCGGCCTGGAAGCGGAACCGCGGCGACAGGCGCTTGCCGTACGTACACATGTCGTGCGCCAGCTTCAGCTCCTCGCCAGCGTCGAGCTGCGTCGCCATCTGCACCGTCGAGTTCAGGTGCGACAGGTCGATGTGATAGAAGTCGTCCGCGAACAACCAATCCCGGCCGGCGATCAATTCGTGGACCGTGCCGGCCGTCGGCTCGAAGCCTTGTTGCCGGGCGATTTCGCTGCGCAGCCGAAGGACCAGCTCGTGGTGGAGGGCGCGGATCAGCCTGCGGATACAGGCGGCGCGGGCCTCGGTGCTGATCTGCAATTCGCCTGAGAGCATGGTAATCGCGCTGCAAATGCCGTAGCGCTGCAACACCCACTCGTAGCCCTTGTCGGGCAACACGCCGTGGTGCAGGGCGATCTCGATCAGCGGCTGGATGTCCTGGTCGGCCGCCGGCTCGAGCTTCGTGAGCGCCTCGGCGACCGGGCCGGGCTCGTTGAGCATGCGGAAATACGCCCAGGCCTGCGGGATGTTGCCGGCGTCGAGGCTGAGCTGGCCGGCGGTGCGGGCGGCCTCGCGGATGCCGTCCTCGAAGGCGGCATGGACCGACGCCGGCAAGTCCTGATTGCTGCCGGTCGGCACCGGCGAGACGCCGAGCTGGTGGCGTTTTTTCATCAGCAAGGCGTAGAACAGGCCGTGAATATCCTGGCGGGCCTTGAGGGCGGCGCACAGGCGGTCGATGGCGGCGTCGGGGCCCGCGGTCTGAAGCGTCTGCTGCAAGTCGTCGAGGAGCTGCGGATCAAGGTCCATGGTTGGTTCCGGGTGATGGAAGCGGATGGCCCGCCGGAGCAGGCGCGGAGGGTGGAGGCTGTTGTAGCCGCCGCCCGCATCGCCGCACAGCCAGTGTACTCCTCACGCTCCGCGTGCGGACCCGTCACGCTCCGCGTGCGGACCCGTCACGCTCCGCGTGCGGACCCGTCACGCTCCGCGTGCGGACCCGTCACGCTCCGCGTGCGGACCCGTCACGCTCCGCGTGCGGACCCGTCACGCTCCGCGTGCGGACCCGTCACGCGGAGCGTGACGGCTACACTACCGACAGGCCCCGGCTTGTACCTGTTCGCCGCGGATGCTACCTTGAACACCAGCAGCGCAACTTTGGGGAAAGGGAGCAACCATGGCCGAGCAAAAGCTGATCCTGATCGTGGACGACGACATGGAATTGTCCGACGGCATTCGCGCCGTGCTGGAGCACCAGGGGCACAAGGTGATCCAGGCACGCGACGGCCAGCAGGGCAAGCAGGCGGTCTACCAACATCGGCCGGACCTGGTCATTCTCGACATGATGATGCCGCGCATGGGCGGCTATCCGGTCCTCGAGCATTTCCGCGACAAGCCCGACGCTCCGCCGATCATCATGATCACCGCCAACGAGGGCAGCCGGCACAAGGCCTACGCCGAATACCTCGGCGTGGTCGACTACATCCGCAAGCCGTTCGCGATGGAGCGGCTGCTGGAGGCGGTCGACAAGGGCCTGACGCAGGGCAGCCCCAAGGCGGCGGGCAAGGAGAAGAAGAAGGAAGACGAAGGTAATGCTGAGTAGCGTGCAAAACGACAAGGAGACCACCATGGGGCGGGTGACCACAGAAGCGACGCTCGAAAACAACGGCGACCTATGGGAAGTTGCCAATGGCAAGCTTGCGGACGACCAGGTTCGTCGCGTCGTTGTGCCCGATGCGCTCGCCGATACGGGCGCGACCTTGCTGTCGCTGCCAACGCACTTGATCGAGCAGCTGGGCCTGAAGAAATTCGGCACGCGGCGTACCACCACGGCCGGCGGGTCAGTCGAGGCGGCGATGTACAGCGCGGTTCGCCTTACCATTCTGGGACGGCAATGCCAAATCAACGTCATGGAAGTTCCGGATGGCGTCCCCGTGCTGATCGGGCAGATTCCCTTGGAACACCTCGACCTCGTGGTCAACCCGTGTACGCGTAAGGTGACTGGCAATCCCGCCCACAACGGCGAACTTATCTCCGAGCTGTACTGGTCGTCGTGAGTGCCATCCAAAGGAGCCAGCCATGGGTCGTGTAACCACCGAAGCAACGCTGGAGAATTTGAAGGATTTATGGGCGGTCGAGCAAGGGCAGCTGCCCGCGGACCAAGCGCGCCGCGTCGTCGTCGCCGATGCGCTGGCCGACACGGGGGCGACGCTCTTGTCGCTGCCGACCCGCTTGATCAAGGAGCTCGGCCTGAAGAAGAGCGGTACGCGCCACGTCACCAGCTCAGTCGGACCACACGAGGCGACCATGTATGAAGCCGTTCGCCTGACCATCCAGGGACGGCCTTGCACGATGGACGTGCTCGAGGTTCCCGATAGCGTCCCCGTGCTGATCGGGCAAATCCCCCTGGAGCATCTCGACCTGGTCGTCAATCCGCGCAGCCGGACGTTAACCGGCAACCCGGCGCACGGCGGCGAGCACGTCTACGAGATGTATTAATCGCGTGACTCCCATCACCCCCGCCGCCAGTGTGCTGCTTAGTGCCGGCCCCGGTTCGCCGGAGGTGTTCGCCGTGCGCCGCGGCGCGCAGCTCAAGTTCTTCGGCGGCTTCTGGGCGTTCCCCGGCGGCCGGCTCGACGCGGCCGATCTCGCGCTCGCCGGCGTTGCCGAGCCCACCCACGACGCAATACGCATCGCCGCCTGTCGCGAACTCTTCGAGGAAGCGGGCGTGCTGATCGCGCGGCCATTCCTGGCTGCGGGCGACGATCTCGATCGGCTGCGGCGCGATTTGCTCGACGGCCGACTGTCCTTTGCGCAGCTGCTCGCCGACCGGCGACTGACGATTCACGCCGACGATTTTCGCACGATCGGCCAGCTGACGACGCCGCCCTTTTCGCACATGCGCTTCGCCACCACGTTCTTCACGGCATACCTGCCGCCGCTCCAGCAGGCGACGGTTTGGCCGGGCGAGCTGGACGAGGGGCGGTGGGCGTCGGCGAGCACGTTCATCCGTGGCTGGGAACAAGCCGATTTGCTCCTGACGCCACCGGCTGTGACGATCCTGCGGACGCTGAGCGGCAAGCCAATCGATGAGGCGCCGGAGCGGCTCGGCCCCATTTTTACGGGGCGAGCCGGCGATGTGCTGCCGGCAATCTTTTTCGCCCCCGATGTACAGAGCATTCCGCTGAAAACGCACGCGCTTCCGCCAGCAACGCATACCAATGCTTTCCTGATCGGGGACGTTCTCATCGATCCAGGCGCATCCGATACGAATGAGCAACAAATCCTCCTCGAGCAGCTCGACGCACGCCGGCGCGTGAATCGCCCCGTCCGCGCGATTGTGCTGACGCACCACCACCCCGATCACGTCGGTGCCGCGGCGCTGTGCGCACGCCACTGCGGCGTGCCGATCATGGCGCATCCGCTCACCGCCGAGCGACTTGCCGGCCGCGTCTTCGTCGATCGATTGCTTAACGATGGCGATCGGGTCGACCTGGGATTCCATCCAGACCTTGGGCACGGGTGGACCGGCGGCTTGTGGCAGATGGAAGCGCTACACACGCCCGGCCATGCCCCGGGGCACCTCGCGTTCTTCGAGACGTCGTACGGCCTGCTCTTCGCCGGTGACATGGTGTCGACGCAGACGTTGATCGTCATTGTGCCGCCCGACGGCGATCTCACGGTCTATCTCGACTCGCTGCGTCGGCTGCGCACCCTGCCGGCGCGGCTGCTCTTGCCCGCCCACGGCAACGTCAGCGCTCGGCCGAACGACGTCATCGACGAGGCGCTGGCGCACCGGGCCAAGCGCGAGACGCAGCTCCTGAGGGCGCTCGCGGCGGGACCGGCGACGGTGGAGGCGCTGACGCTCCAGCTTTATCGTGTCCCGGACGCGCTATGGCGCCTGGCGCAGGGACAGCTGCTCGCGGGCTTGCTGAAGCTGCAGCACGAGGGCCGCGTGCGGCCGGTGGCGGGAGAGCAGTGGGAGTTGGCGTAATGACCATACACCTTCAAGCCGCGGGATGAGCGCAGCGAATCCCGCGGGTCGGAGCGAAGCACCCGCGGGATTCGCTGCGCTCATCCCGCGGCTTGGACGAACGTGGTTGTATAATCACCGGAGAGGTGCCCCATGTCCCTGAAAGAACGCGTCGTCGAGGCCTTGGTCCGCGAGGTCGGGCCGGCGCTGGCGATGGACGGCACACAGATCGAGGTGCTCGACGTCACCGACGGCGTCGCCCGGCTGCGGCTCGGCGGTGTCTGCGGCGGCTGTCCCAGCTCGATCATGAGCGTCGTCCACGGCATCGAGGAAGAGCTGCGCAAGCACGTCCCCGAGATCGAGTACATCGAAGCCGTGCCGTGAACAACAACCGTGAGGCGAGCCGGGAGCGTAAGCGACCGGAGTGTTTCGGTGGCGGAAAACTCCGGTCGCTTACGCTCCCGGCTCGCCGGGGTTTACTCCATGTACCTCGGCTACAACACCAACGGCTTTGCCCACCACCGGCTCGAGGACACCCTCACGATCCTCGCCGAGCTGGGCTATCAGGGCGTCGCCTTGACGCTTGATCACCACGTCCTCAATCCGTTCGAGCCGGACAATCTAAGAAACGCCGAACGGGTGCGCTGCCAGCTCGATCGGCTCGGCCTGCGCTGCGTCGTCGAGACGGGGGCTCGCTTCTTGCTCGACCCGCGCCGAAAGCATCAGCCGACGCTGCTGAGCGCGCGCCTGGCGGATGCCGAGCGACGTAATGATTTCCTCCGTCGAGCCGTGGATATCGCCGCGCTGCTTGGAGCTGACGCAGTCAGCTTCTGGTCCGGCGCCCCGGACGAGCCCGCCACGGAAAGCGAGTTGATGGGCCGCCTGACGGCGCAATGCAGTAGCCTTTGCGGTCACGCCAAATCACAAGGCGTCCGCCTCGCGTTCGAGCCGGAGCCGGGAATGTTCATCGAGAGCATGGTCCAATTCGATATGCTCGAGCTGTGCGTAACGCAGCCCAACTTCGGCCTGACGCTCGACGTCGGCCATCTGCACTGCCAGGGCGAGCTGCCGATTGCGGAGCACATCCGGCGCTGGCGGCGCGTGCTGTGGAATGTACACATCGAGGACATGCGCCAGGGCGTGCACGAGCACCTGATGTTCGGCGACGGCGAGATGGACTTTCCGCCGATCCTGCAGGCGCTCGGCGAGATCGGCTACGCCGGCGGCGTATTCGTGGAGCTGAGCCGGCACAGCCATGATGCGGTCAATACCGCCCGGCGCGCACTGGCGTTTCTGCGCGGCGGGCGGTGTTTACGTTTAGGCGAGCGGCAGGAGTTAACTTACCCTCGCTTGCGCGTCGGGCTTGTGACTGACACAAGCCCGACGCGCAAGCGAGGGTACGCTTGCACCTGCCTTACCCTCGCTTGCGCGTCGGGCTTGTGACTGACACAAGCCCGACGCGCAAGCGAGGGTACGCTTGCACCTGCCGATCGCCTTAGCGTTCGCCAGCGGTGTGGGAGGGCCGGCCCTTCCACACCGCCGGCGAGCGTCAAACGTAAACAAGGCGTCCTGCCTAGTTGCGGAAGTCCGAGTGGCAGGCGTTGCAGGCGTTGTTCATCCTGGTCATCGCCATTTTGCCGTCCGCGCCGGCCTTGCTCTTCGCGGCCTTGGCCAGCGCCTGGGCGCCTTCCTGCACGTCCTGCGACCACTGAATCCAGTTCTTCTTGATCTTCTTGCCCATGTCCTTCTCCGGCGCCTTCGCCTCGGCGATGATGGTGATGGCGGCCGAGATGTTGGCGATCTCCTCGTAGATCGGCGCGTTTTTGGCGAAGCTCTTGTCGCCGTCGCGCGCGACCTCGCGGATCTTCAGCTCGATGCCGTCCGTCGGCTTCGCGCCGGTCCAGCCTCTCCCGCCCTTTTTCACCGGCTTGAACAGGTCCATCACGTCTTCCAGGTCGTACTTCTTGGCGCCCTCGGCAAGCTTTCGGGCTTCGGCCATGTCGCCTTTCTTGACGGCAGCGGCGATCTTGTCGACCGCGGCGACGATCTCCTTGTTGTCGCCCGCGCTGCCGGTGCCGGCCGCATAGACCAGGGCGACGACCGCTGTTACCATGGCGGCGGCCGTCCACACGCGTACCTTGTTCATCGTGCTTTCTCCCAGGGGTTGATACTGTGCTTACGTTGAGCGCTCACCCGCTGCGGGCGAGACCTCGACGCGAACCAGAGAATTCCTCATTTTGGTGCGGCGGCGATCGGCTGGCCGCCGAAGACGACGCGGAAATCGCGCAGCAAAAACCGGATGACCGTTTCGCGATCCGTATCGCTCATCTGCATCATCATGTTATCCGGCAGCCCCGGATTGCGCTCGCGCACGGCCTGATAGGCGCCGGGCGATTCCGGATTGTAAAACGCCGGCATCAGGCCGGCGAGCTTGTCGTGATCGCCGTAATACATCCCATAGCGGGTCTTGAAGCCGGGGGCGAGAAGCATGCCGCGGATCCATTCCGACGACCCGTAAAAGGTGAGGTTTGGCGCCGTCTCGCCGCCGCTCTTGCCGACGGTGTGGCAGGAGGCGCAATTGCCTGGGCCGTACAACGTGTCGTCCGCGAACAGGTTTTTCGCCTTCTCCGCGAGCTTCTTGTCGCGTTGGGCCTCGGGCAATTTCTGCTCGGCAAGCCAGGCCGCGATTTCATCGAATCCCGCTTCCTGGTCGGCGATCTTCTTGTCCGCGGCGGCGGGGTCCTTCTTACGTAGCTTTTCGCCGCGCCAGCAGCTTGTCTTTCCACGCCTTCATGCCGGTGAGCTGTTCAACGCCGCCGAAGTATTTCGGATCGGCTGGATCGTGCAGCAGGCCGCGAATCCACGCCTTGGTGCCCCAGCTGCCGAGGTCGCTCGCCTTGCGATCCTTGGTGCGCGGGAAGCTCGTGAGATTCTCGTCCGGACGCGGGGTGAAGACGTGGCAGCTGGCACAGCTCGACTTGAACACCTCCTGCCCGTGCGTCAACGGATCGTTGCGCAACAGTGCGCGCGCCCCCTCGTCGGGCACGCCGGCCATCGCCAGGTTCGCCGCGCAGTGCGCAAGCTTCTCGGCCTTGGCCACCCTCTCGACGAAATCCTCCGCCTTGAGCCTGGCCCTCTCCTGGGCCATTTCCTTCGCCTTGGCAACGCCCACCTCCGCGGCGATGTTCGGATCGTATATACCGAGCCGTTGCGCGACCAGCGGGGCGTAACGCGGCGAGTCGTCGGCAAGGGCCAGCAACGTCAGCACGCCCACGGCCGCCAGGAGCGTGAGGATGACGACGATGCCGCCCAGGTAGCCCCACTTGCGCATCGCGCCGTAACCCAGCAGCGGCAGGATGAACAGCAGCGCCATCGCCGCGTTCGGGATGACGAAGGTGCCGATGAGGACGTGCTCGCCCTCGAAGTATTTCAGCAACTGGAACAGGAACAGAAAGTACCACTCGGGTCGGGCGGGATAGTCGGGTGTGTCGCGGTCGGCCGGCGCGTCGAGGTTGGCGCCGAGGCCCCGCTGGCCGGCGTGGGCCCATTTCTCGTATTCGTTGGCCGGAGCGAAGTCGTCGATCGAGCTGCCGTGGCCCGCATACATGACCAGGAGCACCATGACCGCGAAGACCGCCAGGCAAACGATCAGGTCGCGGAAGGCCTGGCCGGGCCAGAACATCTCCTGGCCCTCGGCGTTTGGCGGCGCCGTGATGCCGTGACGCCGGAACAGTGCGATGTGCGCGACCATCAGCACGATCAGCCCGAGCGGCAGCACCGCCACGTGCAGCGCGAAGAAGCGTGTCAGCGTGTGGTTGCCGTAGTCGTCGCCGCCGACGAGCAGCTTCTTGAGGAATTCGCCGATCACCGGTGTGTTGCTGGTGATGTTGGTGGCGACGCGGGTGGCCCAGTATCCTTTCTGATCCCACGGCAACAGGTAGCCGGTCAGGCTCAGGCCGAACGTCAGGCCCAACAGCGCCAGGCCCAGCCACCAGTTGACCTCGCGCGGCGGTAGCTGGGCGCCGGCGATGACGACCTGAAGCATGTGCAGGGCGATGAGGACCATCATCGTCTGTGAGCCGAAATGGTGCAGGCCGCGAATCAGCCAGCCGAAGTCCATCTGGTACTGGATGAAGTGGACGCTGGCCCAGGCGGAAGTGTCGCCGGGGCTGTAGGCGGTCATCAGGAGGATGCCGGTGACGAGCTGCAGTGCGAAGACGAAAACGAGCGTGCTGCCCCAGACATAGCGCCAGCGCGCCGCCGGGAATTTCCTCGAGCAGCATGGCGGCGACCAGGTCGCGATAGCCGGTGCGATGATCGAGCCAGTCGAAAAAGGATGCGGTCACACGACCACCTGTTCTTTGATGCTCGACTTGTAGTTCCGATACTTCACCAGCAGTTCCTTGCGCTGCGGATTGGCGGGGTCAGGCTCGATCTTCCATTCCATCGCATCCATATTGCGCGCGGCAGGGTTGCTGTTCGGGGCCAGCCGCGCGCCGGCGACGGTAAAGGTCGCGGAGTGGCAGGGGCAGGTGAAGCCGGTCGCCGGGTCCTGGTTCAGGTTCACGGAGCAGCCCAGGTGCGGGCAAATCGTCGTGAACACGTCGAGCAACGCGGGGTCGGTGCCCGTAAAGTCGGAAGCGATGGCGTCCTTTTTCAGGATAATCCACACCCGGCCGATGACGTTGTTGGGATGCAGGGTCCAGCCGTCGCGGCGGACCGCGCGGATGACGCCTTGCACCGGGATGCCGGTCCGCAGCTCGGTCAGCGGGATGGTGTCGACGACGCGGAAGTCGCCGCCGGCGCCTTTGCGATTGCGCGGGTCGATGACATAGGCGACGACCGGAGCGCCGAGGACGGCGGTGAAGAGGGCGCCGAGGCCGGTGGCGGCCCAGGCCAGGAAGGACCGGCGGCCCGGTGGCTCGTGACTCATGGTAAGGGGTTCTCCGCGATGCGGGCAAGGGTGGGAGCCCGCACGTCAGCATATCCTAGCGGCGCGCGAGCGGTTGTCAATCGGCGGGGCCGCTCGCGGTTGAGCGGCTTTGGGCGTCAGACTTCCGAAGTCTCCAAGACTTCGGAAGTCTTGCAGGCTACGGCAGCGGCGGGAGCGCCTGGCAGACCGCGTCGAGGACGCGGCGCTCGGCTTCGGGCAGGGTGGTCGGCAGACTGGCGCCGGACGCGAGGCGATGACCGCCGCCGCCGAACTGCTCGGCGATCCTGGCGACATCGACCCGCCCGCGCGACCTGAAACTGATTTTAACACCGCCGGCCGGCTGTTCCATAAAAAACAGGCCGACTTCGACGCCAGCGATCGACCGCGTGTAGTTGATCATGTCCTCGGTGTCCTGCGGGATCGCGCCGGTCGCCGGATAGTCGGCCTTGTGTACCTCGCTGTAGGCGACCCGGCCATTCTCGACGACGCGCATCCGGCTCAGGACCAGGCCGGTCAGCAGCACGCGGGGCACGGTGCTTTGCTCGTAGATCTGCTCGTACAGCCAGGTCGGATCGGCGCCGGCCCGTATGAGCCGCGCGCCCAGGTCGAAAGTCGCGGCGGTGGTGTTCTTGTGGCGAAACCAGCCGGTGTCGGTGGCCAGCGCCGCGAACAGCGCGCTGGCGGCCCGCGCCGACAACGGGCGGCCCAGCGCCTGCACCGCGTCGTAGACGAGCCGGCCGGTCGCCTCGGCAGTGGTGTCGAGCAGCCGGATCGCGCCGAGATCGTCCTGCGACAGATGGTGGTCGATAACGACCTTGGCCGCCGTGGACGCCTTGAGGAATGGGCCGAAGTCGCCGAGCTGGTTCCAGGTACCCGTGTCGAGCACGACGAGCACCTCGGCATTCTGGTACGCCGGCCCCGGCGCAAAACGCTTTATACGGCGGTCGGTATCGAGGAAGGTGTAGCGCGGCGGCCAGTCGCTGGCGATGACGAGCTGAACGTCCTTGCCGAGGCCTTCGAGCACATCGGCCAGGGCGAGCTGCGAGCCGAGCCCATCCGGATCGGGCCGCACGTGGGTGGTCAGCACGAAGCGCTGATGCCGCTGCACCAGCTGCACAAAGGGGGACCAGTCGAGTGTCATGCAGTGATTATATGGGCGAGCGGCGGGGCTTGTCCGGCTTGTCCCCGCCGTGTGGACCGCCGGGACAAGCCCGGCGGCTCGCTGCCACCCGTATCGGTCAGCGCTTCGGATAATCGTTCCCCAACTCCCAGATACCTTCGACCGGCTGCACGAGCGGTCGGCCGTTGGCGGCGCCGGGGCCGCGGCCGTCGCGCAGCACCAGGATCAGGTCCGACAGCGCCGCCGGATGCGCGAACACGTAATCATGGCTCGTCGAGAAATGGGTGACCTTGCAATCGACGAACTGCAGGGTCGGCAGCTTCGCCAGCGCTTGCCGGGCCCTCGGGCTGAAGTCGTGCGCCTCCATCGCCCCGACGCGCTGGCGGCTGCCGAACACCAGGTCGGCCGCCTCGATCGCCTTGTCGGTCGTCGAGGTGTAGATGGTGGTGCGCCGGGCGGCGCGCAGCAGGTTCTCGGCCACGAAGCGCTGCATGAACACATCCTCGTCGAGATCCGGGGCGGCCAGCACCAGGTTCCACAGCTTCAGCTCGGCTTGCGTGTCCTTGCCCTGCGCCTGGTAGGCGATGTGCAGCTCGCGCAGCGCGGTGACGGCCACGTCGCAGCCGCGGCTGTGGGCGATCACGTGGATGCGCTCGACGCCGGGGCAGCTCGCCACCATCTGCAGGAAATATTTGAGGTGGAAGATCGTGAACTCGCCGGACTCGCGGTCATACGCATAGCCGCGGACGCCGCCGAAGCCGGCCGGCCAGGAATAGACCACCGGCACGCCGGCCCGGCCCATGAAATGCCACACCTCGGCCGCCCGGAACACGGCGTCGTCGAACGTGTTGTCGACGCCGTGAATGAAGATGTACACGTCCTTCTGCGCGACCTGGGCGAGCCGCTCGGCGAGCAGGCCGTGGAGGTTCCGTTGCTGGTCGAGGAAACCGGCCACCGCCGCCGACGCCAGCTGCACGCCGCCGCCCTGCGGCTCCAGCCGTTCGAGCATCGGATCGAAGCTGCCGAGCTCCTTGCAGGTGGCGCGATGCAGGGCGTAGTTTTCCTTACGCTCCTCGCGGGTGCTGGCCGCGATCAGCTCCTTCCACGTCGGCTCCGGCGTCAGGGCCACGGTCGCGGTGCCGAAGGCCAGCCGGCGTGCGCGGTCGTGGTTATAGACGAGACCGTCGATGGTTGACGTGGCCCCGCGATCGGTGGCGTACAATACGTCCATGTCCGGGCCCTGGGCGCACGCCGGACACGCCCCGAAGACGTTCTCGGGATTTTCGTGCAACAGCAGGTTCGGCGTGGCGACCAATAGGTCCTGCTGCTGGCACGCGGGCGCCAGGACGGCAAGCGCCAGTACGACCACGTAATGCCGGGCGCGCATGGCTCGTTCCTCGATTTTGCTGGAGAATGGGCCGCTGCATACCCGAAGTCGGCGTCGCCGTCAAGCCCGCGTTCCGGCTCCCCTCTCCCCACCGGGGGAGAGGGGTTGGGGGGTGAGGGGGCGGCGTCTGCAAACACGTCCCCCTCACCCCAGCCCCTCTCCCCCGGTGGGGAGAGGGGAGCAAGAAACCCACGAGATCGCTCATGCCTGCGAAAAAACGTTACTGCTACGAGTACCCGCGCCCGTCGGTGACCGTGGACATCGTGATCGTCACGCGCGAGCCGCGCCCGCGCGTGCTGCTGATTCGCCGCAAGAACGATCCCTTCGCCGGCGCGTGGGCCCTGCCGGGCGGCTTCATCGATATGGACGAAACGCTGGAAGCGTCGGCGCGGCGTGAGCTGCGCGAAGAGACGGGCGTCGAGACGGCCGAGCTGGTGCAGCTGTACACGTTCGGCGATCCAGGGCGCGATCCGCGCGGCCGGACCATCAGCGTGGCGTATTTGGCACGGGTCGATCCGAATGAAGTGCGGCCGGTAGCTGCGGATGACGCGGCTGAGGTAGGTTGGTTCCCGCTTGACGCGCCACCGCGGCTGGCGTTCGATCACGCGCAGATTCTGACACGGGCCCGGGCTTGCGTTTAGCGCTCGCCGGCAGTGCCGGGGGGCTGCTCCTCCGCGCTGCGGGCGAGCGCCAAACGCAAGCAAGATGAGTCGCTACTCCGCGCTCTTGGTCTCGACGAGGCGGAACGACAGTTGGCCGAGCGAATTGAGCAGGTTCTTCGTCGCCCGGTGCTCGGTGCCGAAGCTGACGTGCGTCGCATTGACCTCGGTTTCGCCCATCGACGCGTCCACCGGCACCCACACTCCGCCGAGCACCACCTCGTTCCACGCGTGGCCGCCGAAGGCCTTGTAATCATCGCCGACGTAGAGCAGGCCCGACACCTCGCGCCGGCACGCCCGCCGCCCGGGCCAGGTTGTTGAACAAGAGCGCATACGACTTGCAGTCGCCCCTCTTCTTCTCGATCAGGTCGTGGATGTTCGGCGCGTTGGCCGACAGGTGCGGCCTGACATAATCGTGTACAAACGCGACGAGCTTGGCGACCTTCTCCTCGTCGGTGCGCGCGCCGGCGGTGGCCTTGTCGGCCAACGCCTTGACCTTCGGATGCGTGATTGGATACGTGTTCGTCTCGGCCAGCGCCTCCTTGATCTCCTCCGCGGTCGCCTTCTGTTCCTTGCCGTACTGCTTGCCGATCCGAACCAGGCGCGTGCCGTCCTTGCCGGGCACCACGCTCTGGCGCGGACCGTCCTCGAAAGCCTCAGCATGCTTGCCGTCTACCTCCACGACCAGCTCGGCGACCTTGCCAGTTTCGCCGATGCCCTTGTCGATCTTGACCATGCCCATCACGAACAGGTCCTGGCTGTACTCGGTGTTCTTCGCCTGCTCCTCGGTCTCCTTGCGCAATTCGAAAATCGCCACCGTGGCCGACAGCGTGACGCCCTGGTCGTCGTAACGGCTGATCGACTTGATCTGGCGAATCTTCGACTCGGTCTCGACCTCATCGAGGCGCACCTTGACGCCGCCGGCGAGGCTCTCTTTGCTGCTCAGAATCTTGCTGATCTGCACATCCATCTTCCCCTCGGCGGGGTCGAACAGGCGTGAACGGATGACGGCGCCGAGCTTGGGCTCCTGCGTGACCCACACCTCGGTCGCGGCGTCGTCGGCCAGCGTGAAGTCGATGTCCTTGAGCACCTCGCGGCGCTTCTCGCCGGCAGCCTCGTGTACCGACTCGTAGGTCCGGTCGCTCTCCTTCCAGGTGAACATGGTCGTCGTCGCGATCGGCCCGTTCTTCTCGACGAGCTTGGCCCCAAGCATGCGATAAGGAGCGGTCCCCTGGAAGGTCAGCGTCTGGGCCTGCGAGATCTCGACCTTCTTGCCGAAAGAGAGGAGCTTCAGCGACATTACCTGCTCATCGACAATCTTGTCGCCGTCGCGATTGCGTTCATTGCGGACATAGCCGATCTTCTTGTTCTGCAGGTAGACGCCATACCAGTCGGTGCGCAGCGTGCTGTCGAGAAAGCTCGCGGACAGGTCGGGGCGGTAGAACTTCTCCTGCGCCTGGCCGGTGGAAACCAGGCCAGGAAGGCCGAAGCCGGCGAGCAGGGCGACAAACAACCAGGGGCGGCGCGGCAGGGACATGCGATGACTCCTTTGGCAGAGCGGGTTCCGGTTATGCCCTTTTTACCATGTGTGCGCCGTGTGCGGGAAGACGGAATTGCCGCGCCGCCCAAAGAGGCGGTTGCAGCGCGATTTGCGGCCGCTACAATGGTGCCTTGATATGAATATGCGATGATATAGCGGACATCGCGGCCCGGCGCGGCGGGTTCTTCATGGCGGCGGTTCCCGGACCGGCATGCAACTCGGTGCCCTGAAAGGGTTGTCGATGGAAAAATGGATGTGCTGGAGCGCTCTGGGGGCCTCTGGCGTCGTGCTCGTGCTGTTCGTGCTCGACCTGTCCGTGGGCATCCCCTTCGGCCGGATCAGCCCGACCGTCGACGTCTTCGCGATCATCGCCTGCGGCCTGGTCGGCTATGTCAGCTGGGACGCGCTGCAGGATCTGCGCTGACCGCAATACGCCCATGTAGGCGGCATCCGCGCTGCGCTGGGCGGGCAAGGTACACCACGCGTGCCGGCAGCTGGGCTCGCAAGAACCATCAACCCACTTCACCGCCGCGGTCCGTTGGCCCCTCGGCTTCTTCCGCATCGGCCCAACACGTCAAGCTGTCGGGGGCATTGGCGGACGTGGTCTGCAAGCGACGCAGCTCCACAGCCACGGCCTTCGCGCTTGGATACCGTTGCATGGGATCCTTGGCGAGGCAGGTCATGCAGACTTTCTCCAGCCGCTCCGAAACCTCGGGCCGAAGGGTGCGCACGGGGGGAGGCAACTCCTCCGAAACGACCCGGACGAGCGTATCCGCCGGCTTGCTCTCGTTGAACGGGGGCCGGCCCGTCAGCAGGCGATACAGCGTGGCGCCCAATCCGTAGACATCGGTGCGCAAACCAATCTGTGCCAGGTCGCCGCGTCCCTGTTCCGGCGCCATGTACGCCAGCGTGCCCAGAATCTGCCCGTGCAGGGTCAAGCCGGTCGGCTTCGTCAGCATCTTGGCCAGGCCGAAATCCATGACCATCGGGTGCTTTGAGCGGCCCAGCATGATGTTGCCCGGCTTCAGGTCGCGGTGGATGATGCCCTTGGCATGCGCGTGCGCGACGGCATCGGCAACGCGCACCACGAGGCCGAGTGCCGAGCGAATCGACACCCGGCGACCCTGGATCAGCGCCGCCACTGTCTGGCCGTCGACGAACTCCATCGCACAGTAGGGGCCCGCCTGGCATTCGCCGGTCTGATAGATCGTCGGGATGCTGGGGTGGACCAGGGCAGCGCCGGCGCGCGCCTCCATCAAGAAGCGCGCCCGTAGCGTCGCATTGCCGATCGAGCCGGCGTGCAGCACCTTGACCGCGACGATCCGCTCCAGGCTCTTCTGCAGGGCCTTGTACACGACGCCCGTGGCGCCATGGCCCAGCTCCGCGAGCACTGCGAAATCGTCGAACGATTGACCCACCAGCGAGATTGTCTCCGCCGCGGGCGCTTCCAAGCCGGATTCGTGATCGCAGGTCGTTTGCGTGTGCGCTTCATTCGTGCTGATCGCCGCCGCATCGCCCGCGGCCTTGCCGGCATGATCAACGGTTGGACTCTGCTCGCCGGGGGCGACGGGCTTGGACGAGGGGTTCATCGCTGCCGATCTCCAGGAAACAACGACTCATACGGGGCATTGGCGGGTTTCTCGATCTTAACGGCCGGCTCGCGTATTGTCCAATCAATTACCCATCCCGCCCCGCAAAACCGATCGAACCGTCGTAGAATATCCGCGTCCGCCTGTCGCCCAGCCGCCATTGCCGTTGCCGGGGCCGGCGCGGTACCCTCTTGGGACCTGGAGCAATAAACGGAGAGCATCGCATGAGCGTGATAACCCCCACGGTGCCGGCCCGCGTGATCGATTACCCCGAGAGCGATGGCAAACCGATGGCCGACAACACCAAGCAGTTCCGCTGGATTTCTGTGCTCCAGGGGAACATCGCCGCAATCTATCACGACCGTGAGGATGTCTTCGTCGGCGGCAATTTGCTGTGGTATCCGGTCGAACACCACCCCGAGATCAATGCTGCCCCCGACGTGTTCGCGGTGTTCGGCCGGCCCAAGGGCGATCGGCGGTCTTACAAGCAGTGGGAGGAAAACGGCATCCCACTTACCGTTGCGTTCGAGGTCCTCTCGCCCGGCAATACGGCCCCCGAGATGGTGGCCAAGTTCGCCTTCTACGACGACTATGGCGTCGAGGAATACTACGTTTACAACCCCGACAACAACTTCTTGCAAGCATTCGTGCGCCGCGGCGACGTGCTGGTGCGCGTGCGTATGGTCGACGGCTATGTCAGCCCGCGGCTGGGTATCCGCTTCGACTTTTCCGGCCCGGAGATGGTCGTCGTTCACCCTGATGGCCGACCGTTCCGCAGCTTCGAGGAACTCTACGCCGAAAGTTTCCAGGCTGCCCAGCAGGCCAGGGACGCGATGTGGCGCGCCCAGAATGCGGAGCAGCGCGCCGACGGCCTCCAGCGGCGTGCGGATCGTCTGGCGGAATTGATGCGTCGGGTCCTGGCGCAGCAAGCCACGGCCGACGAACTTGAGGAGTTGCGACAACTTCTGGAGCAACCGCCGTCAAGTTGACAGCGCGGTCGCCTCAACGCCCCAGGAACCACCGCATCAGCTCGTGTCCCTTGGCGAACGCGAACTCCGACGCCTCCGCCTGCGCCTCGTCGTATGACGGCTTGCCGTTGTGCGTGACGCCCGTGCCGGCGATCGTGAACGGCACCATTCCGTAGGCATGGGCGCGCGTTTGCAGCGTGGTACGGTGGTCCGGCGATACCAGGATACGCCATTCGCCGTGGCCCGGCAGTGCCTCCAGCAGCGGGCCGACAATGTGTCGGTCGATCTCTTCCAGGGCGCGCACCTTCGCGTCGGCCTTGCCCTCGTGCGATGCCTCGTCCGGCGCCTCGACGTGGACGCACACCAGATCGTGGTCGGCCAGCGCCTGCACGCCGTAACGGCCCTTGGCGGCGTAATCGGTGTCGAGATAGCCGGTCGCTCCCGGCACGTCGATGCGCGTCCAGCCCAAAAGGATGCCGACGCCGCGCACCAGGTCCACGGCGCTGAGGATCGCTCCCTGCTTGCCGTAGGTCTCCGCGAATGGCCGGATCGACGGGGCGACGCCCTGGCCCCACAGCCAGATTTGCGTTGCCGGCTTATCGCCGCGCTGTCGGCGCGCCTGATTGACGGGATGGTCGCGCAGCACGTCCCGGCTACGGCGCATCAGGTCCTGCAGGAGCGCCGCGCCGGGCCCCTTGGGCAAGTGCTCCGCGATGGGTTTGTCGGGAACGTCATGCGGCGGCTGCGTTCGCGTTGCAGATGAGAAGGGCGCATCTGCGCCGCGATAGATCAGGATGTTACGGTAGCTCACGCCGGCATGGAACTCGAGCCGGCCCTGCAAGCCCTCGAAGCGTGCCGGCCCGCCGAGCTCCAGCTGCAGCGCTTCCATGAGCGCTCGGCCGTTCTCCGCGGCAATGTGTCCGGCCGTGAAGTCGCGCATCTCCTCGCAATCGACGTGCACGAGATTGCAGCGGATCGCCCAATCGCCCGGCCCTAGTCGCAATCCCATCGCGGCGGTTTCCAGGGGAGCGCGGCCGGTGTAGACCTGCAGGGGATCGTAGCCGAACAGGCTGAGCGTCGCCACATCGCTGGCCGGCGTCAGCGTCGGCGGCACATTGTCGGACCGCCCGACGACGCCCATCTGCGCGATGCGGTCCATGTTCGGCTTGTGGGCGGTCTGCAACGGCGTCTTGCCGCCCAGCGCCGCCTGCGGTTCGTCGGCACAACCGTCGGGAATGATGATGGCGTATTTCATGCAACCTCCACGCCGCGGGGTGAGTCTTCGAACCCCGCGGGTCGGCACCCCCCTCACCCTATTTTCTTAGGCTCAGCACCACATAACGGCAGTAGCGCTGCAAATGCGGCCAGCGTCGCAGCAGCATCGTATCGCAGCGCCGCAGCGTCGCGCTGAGCCGGCCGCCGCCAAGGACGCGCGACGCCATTGACAGCAGCTGATGACCCGTCACTTCCACACTGCGAAACAACGGCCGCAGCGCCGCAAGATGCCGGCAGCCGAGTGGGTCCTCGTCGGGCGTGCGTTCCTTGCCGGGATAGGGGGCGTGGCGCCGGGCCCAGCGCAGCCAGCGGTTCTCGCCCCACGGCTCGCAGAAGACGGCGACACCGCCGGGACGCAGCGCGCGATGCAGCTCAGGCCCGGCGCAGCGCAGGTCGAAGGTGATGCAGGATCGCGCTGCCCCAGATGCGGTCGAACGCCCCGTCCGCGAACGGCAGGTGTTCGCCGTCGGCGAGCGCCGATTCGCCGTGACGCCGTTGGCACGGGCGCGGGCCTGTGCTTCCTTGAGATAGCCGAGCGATAGGTCGCAAGCGGTGACCTGGGCGCCGCGCCGGGCCAGCACCACAGAGGCCATGCCGTGACCGCAGCCCAGGTCGAGCACGCTGAGGCCGCGGACCTCGCCGAGCCGGTCGAACGCGGGGCGGATCCACGACGCATGGCCCAGGTACGCGTCGTCGGCGAACGCCAAATCCTGCGGCCGCAGCACGCGCGCGGCCGAGGGCCTGGCGATCGTGAAAGTCTCGCTCGCTCCGCAAGCGCTCGCAGCGCAGCATCGGCCGGCCTCCTTTCCGCGTGGCCCCAGTGTAGCGTACGCGCCGATCGGCGTGCCAGAGCAGTCGCCTGATTGACGCGGCCACGCTTCGTCCGATAAACTCCACTTTGACGTGCCGATTCCCGCAATCGCTCGCTTCCCGCGAATCCGCGCCATGTGCCAGCGCCTGCTGCTCTTCCTGTGCATCGCTCTCATTCCCCTCGCGGCGCCGGTAACGGCCCAGGATGCGGGCGTGGACTTCTTCGAAAAGCGCATCCGTCCCGTGCTGTTCGAGCATTGTTACGCGTGCCATTCGCACCAGGCGAACAAGCACCGCGGCGGCCTGTATCTCGACAGCAAGGACGGCCTGCGCGACGGCGGCGACACCGGGCCGGCGATCGTGCCGGGCAAGCCCGCGGCAAGTTTGCTGATCCAGGCGGTGCGCCACAGTGCCGGCGATTTGAAGATGCCGCCGGACCGCAAGCTGCCGCCCGAGGTCATCGCCGACCTCGAGAAATGGATCGCGATGGGCGCTCCCGATCCGCGCGTCGAGGCGCCGGCCAGGACGACGGCCAAGGGTATCGACATCGCCGCCGGGCGCCGGTTCTGGGCGTTCCAGCCGCCGGGGCGATCCGAGCTGCCGACGGTGAAGGACGCGAGCTGGCCGCGCGGCGCGATCGATCGATTCCTGCTTGCGAGGCTCGAGGACAAGAGCGTCCGACCCGTCGCGGATGCGGATCGGCCGACGCTGATCCGCCGGGCGTACTTCGCGCTCATCGGCCTGCCGCCGACGCCGGCGCAGATCGACGCGTTTGTGCACGACGATTCGCCCGACGCGTTCGCACGGGTCGTCGACGAGCTGCTCGCCTCGCCGCAATTCGGCCCGAAGTGGGGCCGGCACTGGCTCGACCTGGCGCGATTCTCGGAGTCGTCGGGCGGGGGCCGCTCGCTTCTCTTCAAGGAAGCGTGGCGCTATCGCGATTACGTTGTGCGTTCCTTCAACCAGGATACACCGTACGACCAGTTCCTGATCGCGCAAATCGCCGGCGATCTCTTGCCTTATCTGACGCCGGAACAGGCGCCGATTTTCTGATCGCGACCGGCTTTCTGACGCTCGGCCCAACCAACTACGAACGGCAGGACAAGCCGAGCCTGGAGATGGACGTCATCGACGAGCAGCTCGACACCATCGGCAAGTCGATGCTCGGCATGACCATCGGCTGCGCTCGCTGCCACGATCACAAGTTCGACCCGATCCCGACCGCCGATTACTATGCCCTGGCCGGCATCTTCAAGAGCACGAAAACGCTGATCCACGACAACGTCTCGCGCTGGATCGAGACGCCGCTGCCGATGTCGCTCAACCTGGCGCAGCAGGTCCAGCAGCACGCCGCCGCCATCGCCGCGTTGAAGAAGCAGGTCGACGATGCTCGCACCGCCAAGGACGCGGCCCTGAAGCAGCTCGAAGCGCAGCTCAAACAACTGCAGGCGGCCGCCCCCTATCGGCCGGCGGCGATGGCGGTGGCGGACGCCGCGAAGATCGCGGATTGCCATATCTGCATCCGCGGGAATGTCCGCAGCCCGGGCGAGACGGTGAAGCGCGGCGTGCTGCAGGTTGCGACGCTCGGCCCGCCGCCGGTCATCGCCGCCGGCGAGAGCGGCCGTCGGCAGCTCGCCCTGTGGATCGCGTCGAAGGACAACCCGCTGACCGCGCGCGTGATGGCCAACCGCGTCTGGCACCACCTGTTCGGCGCCGGCCTGGTCCGCACGGTGGACAACTTCGGCAGCACCGGCGAACGGCCGTCGCATCCGGAATTGCTCGACTATCTCGCCGTGCGCTTCGTCGAAGAGGGCTGGTCGGTCAAGAAGCTGATTCGCGAGATCATGCTGTCGCGGGCGTATCAGCTCAGCAGCACCGCCGGGCCGCGAGCGTTGGCGGCGGATCCGGAGAATCGGCTGCTGAGCCGGATGAACCGCCGCCGGCTCGACGCCGAGGCGATTCGCGACACGATGCTGCTGGTCGCGGGCCAGCTCGACCGCAAGATCGGCGGGCCGACCATCAAGAGCGGCCCAAAGGCGGAACGCGACTACGTGTTCGACGACGTTCGCCGCAGCGTGTACACGCCGGTCTTTCGCAATCGCCTGCTGGAGCTGTTCGAGGCGTTCGACTTCGCCGACCCGAATCTCGTGCTCGGCAAGCGCAACGTCAGTACGGTTTCGACGCAGGCGCTGTACCTGATGAATGGCCCATTCGTGCTGGCGCAGGCGCATGCGGCAGCGCAGCAAGCGCTCGCGGTGGACGGCACCGACGAAGCGCGGCTGGAGCTGGCGTATCGTGCGGCGCTGGGCCGGCTGCCCACGGTGCGCGAACGTGCGCTGGCGCTGGAGTATGTGCGGGAAACGCTGGACCGGACGGCGGGATGGGAGCGGCTCTACCAGGTGCTGTTTGCGTGCGTGGATTTTCGGTACGTTAACTGAAGATGAGGATGACGTGCATCCTTCGCGTCGAAGCTCGCATGCGGTTTTGCGAACGCCGCTCGCGAAACCGCAAGCGAGCTTCGACACGAAGGACAAAGATGACGCGAGTCGCTGCATGAGTCTTCCGCTCCTCACGCGCCGCCAGGCGCTCCGTAATACCGCCTGCGGCTTCGGCTACCTCGCCCTCGCCGGACTCGCCCACGGCTCGCCCGCCAATCCGCTGGCACCCCGCCCGCCACATCACACGGTGCGCTCGCCGTGCCATCTTCATCTTCATGCAGGGTGGCCCGAGCCACGTTGACACCTTCGATTACAAACCGCGCCTGGCACGCGACCACGGCCGGCTGATCGAATTCGACGACGCCCGCACATTGGTCCGCACCGGCACCGTCATCGCCCACCCCGTCATGCGCAACCTCTGGGCGTTCCGCCGGCACGGCGGCTCCGGCCGATATGTCTCGGCGCTGTTTCCGCACATCGCCCGGCACGTCGACGACGTTCTGTTTCCTGCACGGCATGCACACCGAGGGGATCGCCCACGGACCGGCGACGCTGTTTCTGCACACCGGCGCCATCAACCTGGTTCGGCCGGCGGTCGGGTCGTGGCTGACCTACGGCCTCGGCAGCGAAAACGAGAACCTGCCCGGATTCATCACCATTTGCCCGTCGATGGGCAACGGCGGCCCGCGCAACTACTCCAACGCCTTTCTACCGCCCGTCTACCAGGGCACGGCGATTGGCCGGGCCGGCATTCCCGCGGCCGACGCGCGCATCCGCAACCTGACCAATCCCCAGCTCGCGCCGGCCGAACAGCGCCGCCAGTTCGAGCTGCTCGAGGCGCTCAACGCCGAGCAGCTCGCGCAATCCCGGCGACGCGGAATTGGCCGCGGTCATGAATTCCTTCGAGCTGGCGTTTCGGATGCAGACGCATGCGCCGGGCGTGCTCGATCTATCCGGCGAGACGGCCGAGACGCTACGGCTGTACGGCATCGGCGACCGGCGCGACCGACAACTTCGGCCGGCAGTGCCTGATGGCGCGCCGGCTGGCGGAGGCGGGCGTTCGCTATGTACAAATCACCTACGGTGACAATACCGACAACCCCGCCTGGGACCAGCACTCCGACCTGCCACGCCACGCCGACCACGCCCGCGCCGTGGACCAGCCGGTCGCGGGACTGCTCGCCGACCTGAAGCGGCGCGGACTGCTCGAGGATACGCTCGTCTGGTTCGGCAGCGAGTTCGGCCGCACCCCGTACGCCGAGCGCAACGGCACCGGCCGCGATCACAACCCGTACGGCTTCACGATGTGGCTGGCCGGCGGCGGCGTCAAGCCGGGCTTCGCGTTCGGCGAAACCGACGAGTTCGGCCATCACGCCGTGGTCGACAAGGTCCACATGCACGACCTGCACGCGACGCTCTTGCACCTCATGGGCCTGGACCACACCCGGCTCACCTTCCGCTACGATGGCCGCGACTTCCGCCTGACGGACGTGGCCGGGCGCGTCGTCCACGAGATCATTCGGAGCTGACCATGAATCAGCCCGCCCTGAGTCTGGAATGGCTGCTGAGCCCAACCACGCCGGACGCGTTCTTCGGCCAATACTGGGAAAAGCGCCCGCTCGTCTTGCACCGCGGCGATGAGTCGTATTATCGCACGGTGCTGACGCTGGCGGACATGGATCGGATCCTCTCCTCGCACGACCTGAAGCATCCGACCGTCCAGCTCGTCAAGAACAGCGCCTCCGTGCCGCCGCCGCGGTACACGACGACCGTGGAAGTGAAAGGCGTGCCGGTCGGCGGCGTCATCGAGCTGGTCAAGCTGTTCGCCGAGTATCAGCAGGGGGCGACCATCACCATCGACCAGCTGCACCGGAGCTGGACGCCGCTCGCCCGCCTGTGCGCCGCCGTGGAGCAAGCCCTGAGCCATCCCACGCAAACGAACGTTTACCTCACGCCGCCGTCCTCGCAGGGCTTCAGCCCCCACTACGACACGCACGACGTCTTCATCCTGCAGACCGCCGGCTCCAAGCGCTGGCGGCTTTACGGCAGTCCCATCCAGCTTCCCCTGCCGGATAATCCCTATCCGTATCCGGGCCCGGACCCCGGCAAGCCCTCGGCCGATTTCGTGCTGCGTGCCGGCGACCTGCTCTACATCCCGCGCGGCCACATCCACGATGCGGTGACGTCCGACAGCATCTCGCTGCACGTGACGCTCGGCATCAAGACCTACACCTGGGCGGACCTGTTCATGGAGGCGCTCGGCGCTTTGTTTCAACAGGACGCACGCTTTCGCCACGCGCTGCCGATCGGCTTCGCGCTCGACGGCACGGCGGCCGCCGAGGCGCGAGCGGAGTGTGCCCGCCTGGTGCGCGGCCTCGCCGACGGCAAGCTGCCGGCCGAACCGATGCTCGACATGCTGGCCGAGCGTTTCATCATGACGCGGCTACCGCTGATGGAGGGGCACTTCACGGCACTGACCGGCGGCAGCCCGATCACGCCGCAGACGCGTGTTTGCAAGCGCGCATGGCTCTACCGCCTGACGACGCGCGGCGACACGCTCCATTTGCTCTACCACGGCAAGAGCTTGACGCTGCCGCGCTCGCTGGAGGCGACGTTGCACTTCATCCTCGACCGCGACGCGTTCGAGGTGGCGTCGCTGCCCGGGCCCCTGAACGATGAGGGGAAGGTCGGCTTGATCCGGCAGCTGATCGAGGAGGGACTACTGCGCAAGGCTGACGGCGAGACAGGCGCGTGAGTCACATTCATGTTTACGTTTTGCACCAATGCGCAGACGGTGCCGCCGCCCGACCAGGCATTCAGCGGGACCGGCGGCCAGGAAACGTTGACAGCGCGACGATATCAGCTATCAACAACGGAGGTCCGAGTTGCGCAATCATCGAGGTACAGATTCAGGGCCACGGCCTTTGCCCCCTCCAGGGAAAGCAGATACATCTCGGTGGCGTGGTCCAGCGCGATGACCTCGGGATTGGCCTCGAAATACGCCAGAGCCTCGCGGATCGCCTCCACCGGCAGGTGCAGGTCTTGCGCCGCCTGTTCTTCAGTGAAGCGGTTGGCTTTCACGGTGCCGACGAGGTGCCGAACCGTCATGTTCCGGCCCTTGATGTACAGCTGCTTCCTCCACGGGTGCTTGCGCACCACCAGGTACTTCCAGGGAGGGGCCGGCGTTTCGTGAGGTCTTTCTGTCGCCTGCGAGGCAGACCCGGCATCCGTCGGCACGAGGGCGTAGGTTTTCCGGGTTGTCGGGTCGATCACGGTAGGTGGGCTTCCCGCCTGAGCGAGCGCCTGCACCTGGTCAAGAGTGAGCTCGATCATGTTCACCTCCGCCCTAACAAGCCACCGCGCGAAGAGGCAAGAAGGGCACCAACGGGGCTCAACGGACGCGTTTCAGCTGTGAAACGAGCTGCGTCCTGCTCTGTAGAAAACCCCGATAGCCGACCCCTGCCGGCTTGTCCGGCAGGTGAAGCAGTTTGCCAGGCTAGCAAACCAAGGCCGAGTGTCCTTGCGACCCCTGCCGGCTTGTCCGGCAGGTGAAGCAGTTTGGCCAGCTACATCAGCCTGCCAAACTGCTTCACCTGCCGGACAAGCCGGCAGGGGTCGTGGTAAACAGGCAGTGTCCGCGCTTAGCTGCCCAAACTGCCTCACCTGCGGACAAGCCGGCAGGGGTCGTTGTAAAAAGGCGGTGTTCCCGCTTAGCTGCTCAAGCTGCTTCACCTGCCGGACAAGCCGGCAGGGGTCGCCAAAGCAAGGTTTTCTACAGAGCAAGCTGCGTCCCCTTATCCCGCTCGCCTCTGCTGCGTCTGGTCACAACGCCAGCGTCGTAGAGTTGGTGGCGTCTGACGAAACGGGCGCCGAGCGGGGTCTCTTGCCGCGCGGTCACGTCTTGCCGAGCAGCAAATCGACCACCCAGCAGCCTAGGACGTGTGGCCCCTCTCCCCGGCAGTGAACGAGGATGTCAAGGTTGTCGCAGCCAGCCTCTTCCAGTGCGTCGCCTAGCATGGGCAGGCAGCTGAAGGCTCGATTGTCATAAACGCTCTGAGCGAACTTCGCAATCGCGCCGCCATTCCAGGTGAGCCAGGTGCGATCAATCGCCACAGGGCGGAATGGGTTGCCGATCAGGTCTCGCAAGAGCAAGCACTGCAACTCCTGCGTACTCCCTTGATGCCAGATCAATTCCTGGAAGGTGGGGTTTGGCCCGAAAGCCGCCCAAGCAGCCCGTAACGCGGCCCCCTGCTCCAACAACTGCTGCTGCCATTCCCCGTCGATAGCCTCCGAGAGTGCATAGATCGCCATCGACTCCCGCCCGGCGATATTCCTTGCACGGTCGAGTTCCGGGGCGGCGGCAAGCCCATCCGCATGGCGTTCACCGACCTCGATGGCCTCCTTGGCCGGTGCCGCGGTCAGTTCGTCCCATACTGACCGACAGATAGCGCAGGCGAACAGGCGGGCTTTTCGCCGCCTGACGCCCTTAACCCATCGAGCGAGATCGGTCGGATGGGTGGATTCCAGCCACTCCTGCTCGGTCATGCCGTTCCCCCGGCATTTCAATGCCACCTCCTGTTAACGCCCATGTCCCAATTGTACCCGCCGGCCGGGGCAGGGATAGACAAGCGGATAGACAAACCTATCGGAAATCGCCCGGCCGCGTCGGAGGCGTTACGCCGACGGCTGATGGAGTCGCTCCTCCAAGTCGGCGGGCTCGATCACGCCCTTTTCATCCAGGATTTTCCGCACGCCGATAAGATCGCCCTGGGCGACTTCATCGCGGGGCTTGTAAGCGCAAAAAGAAACACGGTAGCGGAGGGCGCGTGCTCGAACACGACTTGCGGGCCCCCGACTTTTTTTCTGACAAAACCGAGATCTTCCAGCACACGTCCCAGGACCGCAAAGGAAACCGTATTATTCTGCATGACCTTCCCCTCCACCTGCGCCAACACGCGGTCACGATAGCAGGCGAATGTGCGGATTGCGGGTGGTGCTTTTTAAAGTCTCAAAAGCGGGGTTAACTCGTAGCCGCATTCGTGAGAATTCGGGGTCGTCCACCCGCATTCTCACGAATGCGGCTACCTCAAAATCAACGCTTGACGCCGGCTACCCCAGTTGCTGCACGCTCCACAAGTCGCGATAGGTTCCCGGCCGCGCAAGTAGCTCCTCGTGGGTGCCGGTGTCCACGACCCGGCCATGCTCCAGCACGATGATGTGGTCGGCGCCGCGGATGGTGTGCAGCTGGTGCGTGATGACCACGCGCGTCCGATCGTGGAAGCGCGTGCGCATCGTCTCGTGGATCAGCTTCTCGGTTTTCACGTCGATGTTGGCGGTGTATTCGTCGCAGACGATGACCTGCGGCGATTGCAGGAACAGCCGGCCCAGCGCGATGCGCTGCTGTTCGCCGCCGGAGAGGCGATTGCCCAGGTAGCCGGCCCCCGCGTCCAGCCCGCCCTGATGCTTGCGCTTCTCGATCAGCTCGTCGAGCCGGGCGAAGCGCGAGCACGGATTCGATCTGCCCCGGCGCGATGGCGCTTTCCGGAGCCGCCATCAGCAGGTTTTCGCGCAGCGACGTGTTGAAGATGAACGGCCGTTGCGGGATGAAGCCGATCTGGCGCGGACCGACGCCATCGTCAGATCGCTCAGCGAGTGCCCGTTGATCAGGATGCGCCCCCGCGTCGGCTCCAGCAGGCGCAACAGCAAATGGAAGACGGTCGTCTTGCCGGCCCCGCTCTGGCCGACGATGGCGGTGAGCTTGCCGCCGGGAATCGTGAAGCTCAGGCCTTCGACCAGCGGCTGGTCGTCGATCGCGAAGCACACCTGGTCGAAGATGATCTCGCGGACCGGCGGCTCCAGCGGCACCAGGTCGGTGCGGCCGGCACTGGGGTCCGGTTGATCGAGGATGCTGCGCAAACCGATCAGGCTCGGCATCGTCATCGACAGGCTGGTGGTCCACTGGGCGGCCGCCATGACGCTGGGGAAAAGTTGCCGCAGCAGCATGGTGTAGGTGATGATCTCGCCGAACTCGGCCCGCGATTCGATTTGCCCGAGCCCCACGGCGTAGACGAATAGCACGATGGCCGACGAGCTAAGCCACGGGATCAGGCCGGCGATCTCACCCCACATGCGCGTCCAGACGTTGACGCGGGCGCTCTCGGCGACCTGGTCCTGGTAGCGCCGAGCAAAGCGGGGGAATCGGCCGCTCGCCTGGATGTCGCGGAAGCCGCCGATGCACTCGATGAGCGCGCCGGTGATGTTCTCGGCCAGGTCGCGGGCCCGCTCGGCGTACTGCTTGACGAAGACGTTGAAGAAGCGAATCAACCCGCCCAGGACGAGGAAGATCGCGAGCACGACGGCGGTGCGCAGCGGTGCCATGGCGAACATCGCAACCACGATGGCGACGCCCTGGGTCAAATCGACCAGCGTCTGGGTCAACGTGTGTTCGAGCAGTTCGCGAATGGAATAAACATCGCGGTCGAGCTGCTGCACGAACTCGCCCGGCCCGCGCGAGAACACGCTGAGCATGTTGAGGCGCTCGAGCCGATCGAAGGCGTCCTTGCGCAGCAGGAAGACGACGCGCTCGCCCAGCCACGCGCCGAGGTAAGTCGCGGCCAGACGCACCACAGCCCCGACCACGATCGACGCCAGCACGAAGCCGAGGTACCAGTAGACGTATGACCTATCGTCGAAGTGCTCGAGGATCACCATCGGCAGAAACGTCACCGGCATGCCGAGGATGGCCATCAGCACGGTGGTGATCAGCACGAACAGGACCACCCACGGGTGGCGAAACAGGTAGGTCAGATAATAGAAGAAATACCGAATCCCGCCCGGCGGCGGCCCGGCGCCACCATCCGGCGGCGGCCCCTCGCCGTGATCCGGCGGCGGGTCGGAGAACCCATCGGGCGCGTCCGGCGGTGGTTCGTTGCTCATCGCGAGAAGGCTCCTCGGATTACGGACCCCGGAGTCTTACCTGTAGGGTGGGCGGAGTCTTCGAAGCGCACCAAACCGTGGACGCGGCGTGGTGGGCTCCGAAGATTCCGCCCAACCTACGGGAAAGCCCGAGCCGCAAGCCGGTGCTTGCAGCTCGGGTGAGTGGACGTTCGGGCTGGCATCAATCCCAGTGATTGCGCCAGTTGCGCCAGTTGTTCCAGTTGTGCCAGTTGCGCCAGTTCCACCAATTGTAGGGCTGGACCGCTCCCTCGGCGCCGGCCGTGCGCCGGCCCCGCCACCGCCCTGGCCCTCACCCGCATAGTGGATGTGGACCTGCACCAGCGGCGATCCCCCACCACCCGGTCCCCCCCGCCCTCGGGCGGCGGACCTTCGGCCCCCTGGGCCTGGGACCCAAGCTTCTCCTTAAGCTTTTCCTGGGGAATCTTGTACTTCGCCACCTGCTCGTCCGGGATCTCGTAGAAGTTCCCGTCCATCGCACGCAAAATTGCCATGCCTGCCTCCAATGACGGCATCACGTTTCACCCTTCCCCCGAGGAAGGGCAACCCACCGAGACACGCCGAACCCCTCACCCCAACCCCTCTCCTCCTGGTTGGAGTCCCGGCTTTAGCCGGAAAGACCGGCTAAAGCCGGTACTCCAAGCCAGGGAAGAGGGGCTGGGGACGGCCCGGCGGGGCCGTATTGACCCGTCAGATCCGCATCATGGGTGGAATGATCCCCCACGGCTTGGGCTTGATAAAGCCACGCTTCGCCGCGATGCGGTAGACCTCTCGGACACGATCCTTGTTCTCGCAGAAATAGTTCCACAGCTTCTTGGTCGCCTGGCACTCGGCTTCCTTGTACGTGAGACTGTTGAAGTCCGAGGTCGGGCAGCTGTGGTCGCAGATGCGCCGGGCGTTGCAATCGAAGCAGCGCAATACCCAGTCGCTCTTGTGGTGCAGCCGGGCCAGCTTCTGGTCGTAGCGCTCCCGGTCGATGTAGCCATCCTGAATTTGCCCCAGGATATGGTGGGAAATATCGCTGCCGCACGCATGGACCCGGCCGTGCAGGTCGATCGCCACGTAGCTGCGCCCAGCCTGGCACTCGAAGTCCCAGCAGCCCGTGCCGCCGAGCACGCGGCCCTCGACGAAGCGCTCAACTTGCTGGCCGAGCTTCTGCTCATAAACCGCGACCTGATTGTCGGCCATGTGTTCGAACACCTGCCGCGTGCCCGTGAAGATCTGGTCGGCGGTCAGGAGCAGGTCGTCGATGCCGCGGCCCTGCGGCTGCTGGAAGTTGATCGCGTACCATTGCAGGCCGATGCGCAGGTACCAGTCCATGACGTCGGTCATGCGGTCCCAGTTGCCGGTGCTCATCACGGTCATGACACCGCGGAGATAGTCGGCTTCCTGCAGGAGCTGGATGGCGCGGAACACCGCGTGGCCGCTGCCGCGCATCCGGTCGTTGATTTCCGGCGGGCCGTCGCAGCTGAGGCAGATGGCGACCCCCGCGTCCTTGAGCCGTTTCAGGCGGTCCGCGGTCAGCAGTGTGCCGTTGGTCACCATCGGGACCTGCACGAACTTGCCATGCTTCTTTGCGAGGTCGAAGGTGAACCGGGCGGCTTCGAGGAGCCAATCGTCGTCGAGCAAGAGCGGCTCGCCGCCGTGAAACTCGATGCTGACGTGGCGTTCTTTGGAGTTCTCGATCAGCAGCCGGGCGACTTGCTTCCACAGGTCGATCGACATCTTCGGCGTCTTCGGCGAGGCGGTCTCGGTGTTGCAGTAGCTGCAGTGCAGGTTGCAGCCGAGCGTCAGCTTCATGGTGATGCACGCGATGCGCTCGAAGAAGCGCTCGAGCGGGATGCGCTCGCCTTCCGGCTCGGGCTCCCGGGCAGCGGCACTTGATGAACAGCACCCGCTGGCTTCGGCGGGGAGGACATCGAGGCTCAAGACAGCTTTTTTGGTTGCGGTGGTCACACCGTGCCTCCTCGTCGGGAATCGCAAAGGGTATCGAACAGGTCGAACGGTTCAGCGTCGTGGGGCAGGCGGGACGCCGGCCCCACAAACGGCACACCCATCCCTGGCGAGGCACCCATCCGCGCGGCATCGGCATCGATAGGTCGGGCTGCCGACGGTCGTTCGGTGGCGGCTTCTGGAAAAGCCTACGTATCCTACCGCGGCCCGCGGTGAGGACAAGTAAATTTTCTCGTCGCGCCGCGGATTCCTGGGTGCCCCTGGTTGGCTCTCCCACCGAGCCAACCATCATGCCTGGCAAACGCACGCCGGCATCCGGCTTGCGCCCCGCGGCCGTTTGTTTAGCGGTCGATCGCAGATCGACCCGGACGCGCTACTCGCCATCCAAGAGTAACCGCGGCGCGGCCGAATCTGTCAAGAAAACGCCGAGGTGGGCCGACCGCGCCAATCTGTGACGCCTTGGCGATGAACGGCCAGCTGGTAGAACAGCCACGAAGGCGGTGGCGCAGGCCGACCTGCTGTGCCACGGAATCGTTCGTAGTTCCGCCTTTAGGCGGTTCCCGGACCGCCTGAAGGCGGAACTACGAACCGTCGAAGCTGGAGGGTCCCGCATGTCCGAACCTGTGCCTGCGATGCCGGGCTCCTGGCGTGACGCCGTGCGCGAAGTCGGCGAGCGGCTGCAGCGCTCCGTCGACGCGGTGCCGCAGCTCCTCGGCGAGGTCGTGGCCCGCGCCGTCGCCGCGGTCGGGGCGGCGGAAGGATCGATTCTGATTCCGGACGGCGGCCAGGTGCTGCGCTTCTTCGTGTCGTCCAGCCCCGCGGCCGCCAAGCTCGGCGGCCTGCGCGTGCCGATCGCCAGCAGCATCGCCGGCTACGTCTTTGGCACCGGCCAGATGATGGCGGTGGGCGATCTCGCCGAGGAGCGTCCCTCCCAGTTTTACGCCGAGATTGATCGGCAGGTGGGCGGCGCGACGCGGACCTACCTGGCAGTGCCAATCCTGTCCGGCAGCCGCACGCGCGGGGTGGCGACCTACGTCAACCGGCCGGGTGAGCCGCCGTTTCGGCCGTTCAGTCAGCGCGAGATGGCGGAGGCGCGCGCGTTTGCGGCGATCGAGGCGGTGCTGCTGCGGCACCTGGATCGCAGCCGCCAGCTCGCCCAGCTCGCGGCCAACGATCTGGCGGCCGCCATCGCGCCGGGCGCTCCGGAGCTGGTGCCGAGCCTGGGCGGCCAGCCCGACGCGGGACTGCCGAGCGAGCCGTGGGTGCGGGCGCTGCAGGAGCTGGAAGGCTTGCCGGAGAAGGATCAGGCCCTGTGCGCCGACTTCATCGCGCTGCTGCTGCACCGTCACACCTTGACCGAGGGATGACCCGGAATCGCCTATGAGCACGCTCGATTTCGATCAACTGCTCGACGTCGCCGGCCTGCGCACCGCCATGAGCGCCGCCACCGGCCAGGGCGTGCACGTCGCCCTGCTCGATACCGGCATCGACGTGACGCACCCGGACCTGCAAGGCGTGGTGGTCCGTTCGGTCGAGGTAGCGCCGACCCCCGCCGGGCTGGTGTGCCGCGAATTGCCGGCCGACCAATTGGCCGCGGCCGCGCTCGACCCGGTGGGCCACGGCACCGCCTGTGCCGGCATCATTCACGGATTGGCTCCGGAGGCGCGCCTGATCAGCGTGCGCGTGATTGGCGGCAGCGCCTCGGGCACCGGCGAGCAATTCGTGCGCGGCCTGCAGTGGGTGCTCGAGCAGCGCTCGCCGCGCATTCAGGCGGTGAACCTGAGCCTGGGCACGCTGCAGGACCGCTTTGCGACGCCGCTGCGCCGCCTGGTCGATCAGGCCTACTGTCAGGGAATCGTGCTGGTGGCCGCCGGCAACAACATGGGCCTGCCCAGCTACCCGGCCGTCTTCGCATCGCTGTTGGCGGTCGACAACGAAAGCTTTCCCGAGCCGACGACGTTCGAGTTTCACACGGGCAAGACGCTGGAGCTCGTCGCCTGCGGCATCTACGTACGGGCGCCGAAGTCGGGCGGCGGCTACCAGCTCTGGACCGGCACCAGCTTCGCCTGCCCGCACATTACCGCCCTGGTCGCCCGCCTTCTGTCCATCAATCCGGCCCTGACGCCGTTTCAGATCAAGACGCTCCTGCATGTGCTGCGCGCAACCGCGTAAGCGCGGCGTGCGCGCCACCGAGTAATACTGTCTAAGAAAATGAACCACGGATCACACCCGATCGCACGGATAAGAACAGAATTGCTCCTATTCGTGTGATCGGTGTGATCCGTGGTTCAGTGTTGTTTCAGGTTCCACGCCGGATCATGGCAACCCAACCGACGAGCGCGATTCCGTGCGCAGCTTCTTGCCGTCGTCGGTCGTGATCGACACGCTCGGGAATAGCCCCCGTGTCGCCTGCTGCGCGTGCGGCACCAGGTCGAGATCGAACGGCCGCAGGTTTGGCACGAACGGCGTGAGCTTGTTCGCCAGGTCGATCACGATCGGCGTAAACGCCAGCAGGCCCTCGATCATCGGCCGCGGATCGGACACCTGGATGGCGATGAACTCCTTGGTTGGGAACTGGTCGAGCACCTTGGTCAGCTCGGCGTTCGCCTTCCACACCGGCAGCTCGCCGTGGCTGCGGAGGACGAAGCCCTTGACGCCCTGCGGATACTGCGAGTAGACCAGCCAATCCTTGTAGACCGCTAAGCTGCCGAGTCGGCTGTTGAAGTTGTTCGCGTTGATGAACACGTCCATGATCTCAACGTCGCGGAAGGTCTTCTTCTTGAGGCTGACCTCGACGCCAGGGATGGGCGGGATGTTCTTGATCAGGGTCTCAATGGAGCGCACCAGCTTCGGGCCGTCCTTGACCTTGAACAGCGTCGTTGATCCGAGCCCGAACGGCCCCTCGGCCGGCGACGAGTAGCTGACGGTCATGTCGCCGAAGCAGCCGAAGAGGTCGTCGCGGAAGTTGACGCCGACGACTTGCTCGATGGCCTGGACGGCGGGTTTGATGTTGTCTGCCTGGTCAGGCGCGAAGATGCGGACGCCGGCTTCGACCAGGCCCAGCAGCACGTCATAGCCCTTGCCGACTTCCATCGAGCCGGCGCTGAAACTGGTCGCGTCGCTCGGCATGACCGGCAGATCCTTGAGGCTGATCTTCCGGGTGCTATACAGTTCGAGCAGTCCCGTGCGCGGGCCGGGCATGTCCACCTCGGTCACGCCGCGGAAGCCCTTGCCCTCGTAACCGGAGACGAAGGTGACGCTCTTGAGCCCCTTGACGCCGAGCGCGTCGACGAGCTTGGACGCGTCGGGCGAAAGCTCCGCGAAGGGGCCGACCAGGCCGTGCATGTCGAGGTAGCCGCGCGAGCCGGTGGTGAACTCCTTGAAGCCGTGCACCTTCTTGAACAACGGGTGGTTGGCCAGGCCGGTCTTCTTGCCGTCAATGGTCTTGACGTACTCGATGGGGTCCGCGGTGCCGAACAGCATGACCGCATCCTTGCCTTCCTTCCACCAGCCGAGGTAGAGGCTCAGGGGCGCGTTGGGGATCGGGATCTCGGCCCGCTGCACGGTTCGCCGGCCGATCGTTTCCTTCTTGATGTCGGCGCCCGTCACCTCGGCGGCCTTCTGGATCAACGGCAAGAGGGTGCCCGCATCGCCGCCTGACCCCGGGAAGACGAGTACGGCATTGACCCTGGGTGGATTGACCTGGTCCAGCTCGACGCCGACCACCACACCGCTGTCGACGACGGTGTGCAGCGCCTTGGTGACATCCTTGAAGATGGCGGCGGCCTCCGGGTTCTTCTGGTCGATCAGCTGCTCAATGTTGTCCTTGGCGTAGCTCCACAGCTCGACGAGGAACTTGCCGGTGTCGCCCTGCATGGTCTTGCCGAACGCGGTCGCCTCGAACTCCTGGCGATGAGCCCCGGCGCCGTCCCAGCGGAAATAAAGCTGACTCTTGGCCGGCAGCACGTGCTCGGGACCGGTCTGGGCGAAGGCCCAGCCCGGCGTCAGGAGCAACAGAGCGGCCAGCGTCATTCGCTTGCGCATGCAGATTCCCCTTTTCTCGGCATTGTCGGTTTCGTCGAACCGAGTCACGCACTGGCAGTATGACGACACCGGGGCCGCGCGGCAAGGGGCGGCCGGCGCCGGCACGTGCCGATGACGCGGCGCGGCTAGTTATACCGGAACAGACGGGGAAGGGTTTCGCGCAGTTTGACGCTCACGCCGCGGGGTGAGTCTTCGAACCCCGCGGGTTCGGCACTACCCGCGGGGTTCGAAGACTCACCCCGCGGCGTGACACTACATCAGCGCGTCGAGATGATCCTTGAGCTGCAGCCGGGCGCGATAGAGCAGGCTCTTGGTCGCCTCCGGCGTCAGCGCCAGGGCGTCGGCAATTTCGGCATAGGTGCGGTGCTGGAACTGGTGCATCTCCAGCGCGGTGCGTTGGCGGCCCGCCAGGCCGGCGACGGCGCCGCGGACCGCCTGAGCCAACTCGCGGCGCTCCAGCCGGGCCGACGGCGCTTCGAACGCCGGCTGATTGCGCTGCCGGAGAACGGCGCCTTCCTCTTCACGCTCCAGGACCGGGCCGAAACGCAGCCAGGCGTGGCGCCGGCGGCGGCGCAGAGCGTTGCGCGCGACGTTCTTGGTGACGTGGAACAGCCAGGTCGAAAACTTGGCCCGCGGCTGATAGCGCCCCCGCGAGCGGTACAAACGCAGGTAAACCTCCTGCGTCAGGTCCTCGGCCTCCTGACGATCGTGCAGCATGCGGAACAGGTGGGCGAAGATGCGGCTGCCAAAGCGCTCCGACAACTCGGTGAATGCACCGGGCTCGTCGCACTGGACCCGCAGCATCAGGTCGACGTCCGGATCGGACGCGCGGTAGCGCGCGGCCTTCGTCTTCGGTCGGCGGCAAGCCAGCACAGACGCCATCGGGGGCCTCGATTCGATGTACCGGCGATGTACCTCGGGCAAACCGGGACCTGACCGCCGTTGGTCAGGCCATCACTGCAGTTGCTGCCGGCGAACGGTGCGGCACGGGCAGCCGAATGCGGAAGCTCGTCCCCGCCTGCGGGACGCTTTCGACGGTGATCGTGCCGCCGAGCAGGTCGACGTAGCTCTTGACGATCGCCAGGCCGAGGCCGGCGTGCGGCGTGTCGGCCTGGCGCGACGGATCGGCTCGGTAGAAGCGCTCGAAGATATGCTCGCGCACCGCGGGACTGATGCCGATGCCGGTGTCGCGTACCTCGACGCACAGGTCGTCGCCGGACCGCGCCACCGTCATCTCGATCGCCCCGCCCGGCCGGTTGTACTCGACCGCGTTGTGCAGCAGATTCGTCACGACCTCGCGGAGCTTATCGGGATCGATGTCGACCGGCAAGGGCGGCTCGACGTGGGCCGTCAGCGTCAGTCCCGCGGCGCCGCCAGCGGGCGCACCAGGTCGGCACATTGCAGGGCCAATTCGCCGGCATCGACGGAGCGTGGCCGGGCCCGTTCGGCGCCGGCGTCGAGCCGGGCCAGGGCGAGCAGCCGTTCGACCATGTGCGACATCTGCCGCCCGCTGGAGCGGCACTCCTCGAGGATCTCGCGATATTCGGCGGCGCTGCGCGATTTGCGTAGCGCGACCTCGACCGTGGTCAACAGCGCCGCGAGCGGCGTGCGCAGTTCATGCGAAATGTCGGCCGCCGCCTGCTTCTCGCGATCGAACGCCCAGCCGAGCTGCCGCAGCGTCTGCGACAGCCGCTCGGCGATAGGCTGCAGCTCGCCGGGCAGCTGGTGCGGATCGAGATTGAGGCGGAAATCGCGTTCGGATACCTCGCTGACCGCGTCGGACAGCCGGTCGATCGGCGCCAGGCCGAGCCGCAGGAGGACGTAGCCGCCGGCAAGCGTGGCGGCAAACGTCGCGAGGGCGATCCACAGGAGCTTGCGCTGCACAGCATGCAGCTGGCTCGCGGTGTCGGCTTCGAGCTGCGCGAGTTGCTGGTCGCGCTCGTCGGCGTACTGCGCGAGCCGGGCCTCCATCGGTGGCAACTCAATTGCATACTGCACAAAGATGCTGGGTGCGTCGCCTGCCACGACGAATGGTCGCGCGGGGCCGGAGGCAGGTGGCCCCGGACCACCCTTGGCGTTCGGGCCGGCCATTTTGGCGGGGCCGCGCCGCCAGATCCACGGCGGCAAGCCGCCGAACCGATACTTGGTGATCGCCGTCTTCACAGTCACCCGCCGAACCTTGGGACCGCCTGGCTCCAGCGTCACAAAATCGAACGGCTGATCCGCGTCGTGCATTTCCGGCAGCTTCATCACATATTTGCCGAGCGACTGGGACCGCTTCAGCGCCTTGCCATCCGCGGAGTAGATCTGGAAGAACTCATGGCTGTGGTCGGGCTGTTGCGGGTCGGGGATGAGATCCTCGGCCGCTTCAATGTCGATCTGGGTCGCGCGGTCGCGAAAAAGCCGTTCGGCCAGCAAATCCTTGTGCGACCCGTCCGCCTTGCGCGGGCCGGGAATGCCTTCAGCCAACCAGAGCGGGATATGCAGGTGCGGCTGGAACATGAACGGCGCGCCCATGACGCCAAACGGGTACAGACCTTCGATGTGCAAAGGAGGCCGGACCATCGCGCCCACGCGCTGGGCCTCGCGCGAGAGCCGGTGATCGAGGCCGCGCAGAACCTCGTCGCAGTGGGCGCGATATTGCTCCTTTACCAGGTGTTGCGACCCTTCAAGGCGCTCCTGCAGTGCGGCGGCGGCAGTTTGATACACGAGCCAGCAGACCGCCCCGAGCGCCACGGTCAGCAGCACCAGGAAGTACATCACCAGGGACAGGCGGATCGATTTCATCGTTGTCTCAGTCGGACTCGCCACGCAGGAGATAACCCTCGCCCCAGCGCGTCAGAATCAGCGGCGTCTCGAAGCCCTTGTCGATCTTGGTCCGCAAGTAGCGGATATAGACATCGACCACGTTGGACGTGTTCTCGTCGTGCTCGTCGTACAGGTGCTCCCAGATCATGCTGCGCGTGACCACCTTGCCGCGATGGAACGCCATGAACTCCAGAAGCGCGTACTCGCGCGGCGTCAGGTGGATCGCCTGCCCGCCGCGGCGAACCGTGCGGGCGGAGGTGTCGATCTCCAGATCGTGCACGCGAATAATCGGGTCCTTGATCTCGTGCCGCCGGCGAATCAGCGCTCGCAGTCGTGCCAGCAATTCCTCCAGCTGGAACGGCTTGGTCAGGTAATCGTCGGCCCCGATGTCGAGGCCGCGCACCTTGTCGTCGGTCGTGTCCTTGGCCGTCAGGCACAGCACATGGGTCAGCATTCCGTCGCGTCGCCAATCCTTGAGCAGGCTCAGCCCGTCCTTCTTGGGCAGCATCAGGTCGAGCACGATCGCGTCGTAGCCAGCGGCCCGGGCCTTGTAGTCGGCCTCCTCGCCGTCTTCCGCAAGATCGACGGCGAAACCCTCTTCTTCAAGACCGCGCTTCAACGCTCGCGAGAGCGGCTTGTGGTCCTCGACCAGTAACACCCGCACGGCAAACCCTCTCCGGCTCGGTCCCGCCTGCCCGCTCGGCGTAAATCATACCACGGGGGTGATTAAGGGATGATGAAAGGTTGTGCATCGTTGGCAGGCGTCCCGCCTGCCAACCGTGGCAGGCGGGACGCCTGCCCCACGAACGGTTCGCGCTCATACGTCGAGGTCCTCGGCCCCAACCTGCGTTGCCGACTCCATGATGAAGCGATAGCGCGCCGCCGGGTCCTTGCCGAGCAATTCCACGAACGTCTTGTCCGCCTCGAGCAGCGACTCGACGGTCACCCGCAGCATGGTGCGTTTGCGTGGGTCAAGGGTCGTCTCGGCCAGCTCCTTCGCCGACATTTCGCCCAGGCCCTTGAACCGCGTGATCTCCGGCTTGGCGTTGGCGCGCAGGCCCGCCAGGATTTCTTCCTTGTGCGCGTCGTCGCGGGCCCAGATGTTCTCCTTGCCGACCACGATCTTGTACAGCGGCGGCTGGGCGATGAACAGATGCTCCTTCTTGATCAGTTCCGGCAGGTGGCGGAAGAAGAACGTCAATAGCAGCGTCGTGATGTGGTAGCCGTCCGCGTCGGCGTCCATGAGCAGGATGATCTTGCCGTAGCGCAGGCCGCCGAGGTTGAAGTCGGCGCCGGCGCCGGTGCCGATCGCGGTGACCAGGGCGGCCAGCTCGGTATTCATCAGCACCTTGCTCGTGCCCAGCCCCTCCGAGTTGAGGATCTTGCCGCGCAGCGGGAGGATTGCCTGGGTGTGGTTATTGCGCCCTGCTTGGCGCTGCCGCCGGCCGAGTCGCCCTCGACGATGAACAACTCCGTCTCGTCCAGGTCGGTCGCCTTGCAGTCGGCGAGCTTGCCCGGCAAGTTGAGCCGGCGCTGCGTCGCCGATTTGCGGCGAATTGCCTGCACCGCCTCGCGCGACGCCGCCCGCGCCGCGCGGCCTGTATGACCCGGAAGACGATCTGGTCCGCGGCCGTCATGTTCGCGTTGAGCCATGACTCCAGCGCCGGCCGGACGAAACCCTCGACGGTGATGTTCATCTCGGGGTTGTTGAGCTTCTCCTTGGTCTGGCCCTGGAACGCGGGATTACGAATGAATACCGACAGGATGCCGACCACCCCTTCACGGATGTCCTCGGCGTTGATGTCGACGCCCTTGGTTTTGACGTCATGCGTCTCCATGAAGCTGCGGACCGCCTTGACGATGCCGCTCTTGAAGCCGGCCTCGTGGGTGCCGCCGTCGATTGTGCGGATGCCGTTGACATAGCTGCGGAACGTCTCGTTGGTCGATTCGGTCCATTGCAGCGCGACCTCGAACTTCTCGCCGTTGTCCCTGGTGACGTGAAACGCCGCGGGGTGGATCGTCGGCGCCTGCGTCTCGCCGACGAGCTTTTGCAGGAACTCCGGGATGCCGCCGGGATGCGACAGGTCGAGCTTCTCGCCGGTCAGCTCGTTATGGAAATGGATCGCGAGCCCGTGGTGGATGTACGACATGTCCTCCAGGTGCTGGCGAATCCAGTCGGCGTCGAAGTGCGTGACTTTGAAGATTTCGGGGTCCGGCTCGAACGTGATCAGCGTGCCGTGGCCGCGGAAGGGCCCGACCTTCTCCAGCGGCGTGGCGACCTTGCCGCGCTTGAACGTTTGGCGATACTCGAAACCGTCGCGGCGAATGACGGCGACCAGCTTGCGTGACAGGGCATTGACCACCGACGAGCCGACGCCGTGCAGGCCGCCGGAATGGACATAGTGATCGCCCTCGCCGAACTTGGCGCCCGAGTGCAGCGTGGTCAGGATCAGCTCGAAGCGTGGGCCGCTTGTGCTTGGGGTGCATCCCGACCGGAATGCCGCGGCCGTTGTCGCTGATGGTCACCGAATCGCCCGGTTTGTGGAGCGTGACCGTCACGGTGTCGGCATGGCCGTTGAGGTATTCATCGACGGCATTATCGACGATTTCCCAGACGAGATGGTGCAGACCCTTCTTGTCGGTGGCGCCGATGTACATCGCGGGCCGAACGCGCACCGGCTCCAGGCCTTCGAGAACGCTGATACTGGCTTCATCGTATTCTTTCCTGGTCTTGAGTTCGGCGGCCATGAATCCAGGCTCCTCTAACAGACTTCGTGTCAAGCGAAAACCTCGGCGACCGCAATCCGCCAACCGGGGACGGCGGGCTCAGCATCGGCGTATTGACCTCTCGTGAATCGGATGGGTTGGTCCGGTGTGGTCGCGCAATAACAGTCAATCGTCGCCGCGATGGGATCGACGTCCCAGACCACCAACGTGCCGGCGGCAAAGTAGTCGGCGCGCTTGGCAGCCATTTCCAGGGCGGCGCTGGGCGTGTAATCGCCTTCGCTCCGAACTTCGGCCGCGAAGGTCGGCGGTCCCTCAACGAAGCGCATCAGGTTCGCCGGCAATGGCCCGTCATAGTACGACGCGTCCGGCGAAAACGATTCGCGGCCTGAGGGCAGCTCCGGGACGATATAGCCGAGATTGTCGCTAAACGCCTTATGCCCGCGCGGCCGAGCATGCGCCGCAGGCTGAAGTGAATGTTACTTGCGACTTCGCTGGGACGCATGCCGGTAGGCATATACTGCACCACATTTCCGCCGATCAATTCGGCTTTGCCCTCGGTACGCATGAGATCGTCTGCCGTTGCCCGCGGTGGATTAACTGTTGCCATGATGCTACTCCCCTCACCTCGAGACAAACATCGTATTCACTCGAAGAGTTCCCCGTTGCCGCCATTCCTGTGCCCGTTCTTCGGCTCGCCCTTGCCCTCGATCTGGTCCCAGTCTACCAATTCAATCGGCGGCGGCACAATGCGCACGAAGCTGGTGCGCTTGACCGCCTCGAAGCCCTTGCCGCCGCGCGACACGACCTCGTAACGGCCGGTGAACTCCATCGTCTTGCCGCCGGACGTTTCGACTACCAGCACTTCGGAGCCGCGGGTGATGAGCCGGCCACCCAGGCAAGTGTCGCTGTCCTCGAGCTTGATGCCGATGACACCTTTGCCGACGCCGGACAGGATATTGATCTCGTGTACCGCGAAGTGCAGGCAATGGCCGTCGGCCGACGCCAGAAACAGGTTCTTTTCGTCGCCGGTCAGCACGGTGACCAGCACGACGCGATCGCCCTCGTTCAGCTTGATATAGCGCCGGCCGAGCTTCGTCGACGCGGCGCGGAACGGGGCAAACGCCGTCCGCATGGTCATGCCCTGCTGCGTGACCGCGAGCAGGTACGGGCCAGCCGGGTCGTCCTTCTGCTGCGCGGGCACCTCGGCCGGAATGAACCGCTCGTCAGTCGTGGCGGCGCCGACAATGCGCACCTGGTCGTCGAGCTTGAAGAACTTGGTGATCGGGTCGCCGTAGCCCGCGGTGGCCGGCACCTCGGTGATGCGCATCGTGTAGGCGCTGCCGTCGTCGGCGAAGAACACCACGTGATCGAGCGTGCTGCCGGCAACGACGGCCAGCACCGCATCGCCGTCCCGGACGCGCGTGGTTTCGACCGACGCGAGCCGGCCGACGCGCTTGATCCAGCCGTCGCGGGTTAGGACGACGTTGGTGTTCTCGCGGACGATATAGGCTTCGGGGTCGAAGTCGAGCACATCGTCCGACGAGCCGACCTTGGTGCGCCGCCGATCGCCGAACTCCTCGCCGACCTTGCCCAATTCGTCCTTGACGATGTTCCACAGCTTGGCCTTCGAGCGCAGGATCGCCTCGATCTTCTCCGCCTGTTTGGTCTTCTCTTCCAGCTCGTCGAGGATTTTCTGAATCTCGAGCTGGGCGATCTTGTAGAGCTGGACGTCGAGGATCGCGTCGGCCTGGATCTCGTCGAGCTTGAAGACCTTGATGAGCTTGTCCGCGGCGTCGGCCTTGCCCTCGCTTTCGCGGATCAGCTTGATCGCCCGGTCCAGCGCGTTGAAGATGATCTTGAAGCCTTCGAGGATGTGAATCCGCTTGCGCAATTGCTCCAGCTCGAACTCGAAGCGCTTGCGCACCGTGTCGAAGCGGAAATCGAGGAAATAACGCAGGATCTCCTTGAGCCCGAGGCGGCGCGGCTGCAGCACGCCGGTCTCGTCGGGGGCCAGGCACGTCATGTTGACGGCGAAATTGTTCGACAGCTCCGTGTTCTTGTAAAGGTACGCCATCACGACGTTCGGATCGGCGTCGGGCTTCATGTCCAGGGCGATCCGCAGCCCTTCCTTCTCGTTTGTCTCATTGGTGAGGTCGGTGAGCTGCGGCAGCTTGCGCGCCGCGATGATCTCGCCGATCTGCTGCTCGAGGTTGCCTTTGTTGACGCCGTAGGGAATCGACGTAATGACGAGCTGGCACTTCTTGCCATGATTTTCGACCTTCCACTCGCCCTGCACCTTGATGCTCCCCTGGCCTTCCTCATAGATCTGGCGAAGCGTGGCTCGGTCGGTGACGATGCGGCCGCCGAGTGGAAAGTCCGGGCCCTTAATCCGATCCAGGAGCTGCGCGGTGGTGGCGTCGGGGTTCTCGATCAGATGGATCGCGGCGCAGACCACCTCGCCGAGGTTGTGCGGCGGGATGTTCGTTGCCATGCCGACGGCGATGCCGGCGGTGCCATTGACTAGCAGGTGCGGAAACTGCGCTGGCAGGACAACTGGCTCTTGAAAAGAGCCGTCATAGGTGGGCCGCATCGGCACCGTCTTCTGGCGAAGCTCGGCCATCAATAGTTCCGCGACGGCGGTCAGTTTGGCCTCGGTGTAGCGGGCGTGTGCCGGCGGGTCCCCGTCGACCGAGCCGAAGTTGCCTTGCCCGAAAACCAGCGGGGCACGCATGACAAAATCCTGGGCCATGCGTGCGAGGGCATCGTAAACTGGGACATCGCCGTGCGGATGGAATTTCCCCGTCACGTCGCCGCAGATGCGCATGCACTTGACCGTGCGCCCATCGGCGGTGAGACGCAACTCGTGGTGCATCGTGTAGAGGATGCGCCGCTGCACGGGTTTGAGGCCGTCGCGCACGTCCGGCAAGGCACGGGAGGAGATCACCGACAGGGCATAGGTAAGGTACCGCCGGCGCGTTTCTTCCACGATCGACGCGGGCAAAATGGATTCATCAGCCATGAATCAACCGTCTCCAGCAAACGACGAAGTCCCATCTCGAAAGAGCATTCTAGCAACTCGGACGGCGCGGCAGATAGGTCAGCAGGACCGGCGGCCATGCCAGGCAAAAATGCGAAGAAGCCTCCGACCTTCGCCCCTCACGTCAACGTGAGGGCGGCTGCCGGAGGCTACCTTCATTATAGGTGACTGGCGGCTTGCCGTTTAGCGTTCGCTCGCCGATCGGCGCGGTGAGCGTGCGCTAAACGGCAAGCCCGCAACGGCTAGTGTTTCACGTCGGGACCGGGATAGGTCTTCAGACACGCCGCCACCGCCTGGGCGTAATTCTCCGGCACCGGCTCGAACGACGTGAGCTTCCACATCTTCATCATTTCGCGGCCCATTTCCGTCTTGTGGGCGTTTCGCAAACCGTCCTGGATGCGGGTAATGACGTCGTCGCCAACGCCGCCGGCGTAATAAACCACCACGGGCGGCGGGAACGCGCCCGACTCGGCCAGCACGCGCAGCCGCGCAAAGCAGCCGGGCTTGAGGTCCTTGTAGAACTCCAGCCCAATCGCGTCGACCACCGCCGCCTGGACCTTGCCCTGGCACAAATCGTCCAGGGCCGTCTCGACGTTGGCCGAGCCGACCACGTGACCGAAGAAGTCCCTGGACCCGCAGCTGCCGTCGTCGTGGCATTGATGCTCGAGGTAAAGCCGGGTGTGCTCGCGGGTGCGCTTCGGCAGCGAAAATTCCTTGCCCTTGAGTTCGGCGAACAACGTCAGCTCGCTATCCTTGCGCACCAGCACGTACGCGGAAACGGAGCCCTGCGAGTTGACCGCGACCATCAGCGGGCGCAGCTGGGGGTGCTTCTGCTGCACCCAGCCGAACTCGAAGCTGTGGAGCACCGCCAGCTGCAGCGTGTGGTCGGCGAGCTGCTGCCCGACGGTGAAGGCGTCGTTTACGACCACCAGCTCGCCGCCAACGCCGGTCGTATCGCGGATGATCGCGCTGAACGGCTCGGTGGCGATCTGGACGAGGATCGGCGGCACGTCATTGAAAAAGGTCCGCGGCAGGCCGACGCGCACCGCAGCGCCGCCGGCCTGGACGTTGCGGCTCGGCACCGCCAGCGCGGCGGCCAGGCCAATCAGAATGCCGAACACGGCGCAAAGTGTACGCTGCATGGGAGCGGGTCCTCGTTCAGAATTCCCGGCGAGCCGGGAGCGTCAGCGACCGGAGCAGGTGAGCCAGACTCCTTACCGATGCGGTGCCGGCGGATAAACGCGGAAGCCACCCGCCGTCATCCGTTCCAGACCGGCCAGCGACAGGGCGTGTGCGTAGAGCACCTCGTTGTACTGCCCCTGAATCTCATCCTGCAGCTTCGCCGCCTGGATGTATTCGCTGCCGGCGATCTTGCCGTCGCTCATGCGATCGTAGGAGCGTTTCTCGACGTCCCGGGCGTGAGGCAGGGCCGCCTTGAAATGCTTGAGCCGGTCGCGCGCCTCGAGCCACTTCAAATAGCCGTTCTCCGTCTCCAGCGCGACCAGGTTGACGGTCTTGTCGACCACGGCCCGGGCACGTTCGCTGAGGTCGGCGGCGCGGGCTACGCGATCCTCGTGCTTGCCGAGCAGCATTGCCGGCATCTCCGGGCCAGTCCCGCCGGGGCGATATTCGCCGTTGGCCACGCCCTGCGGAACCGGCTGGGCGTGCACGTCGCCGGCACTGGCAAAAGTGCCGACCTTAAGGCCGAAATGCTTGCGATGTTGGGCGGCAACCTCCAGCTCCGTGACCTGCATGGCCGCGCTTGCCTGGGCAATCTCGCCGCGGTTGGCGAGGGCGAGCTGAATCAACGCATCGCGGTCAAGCTGCGCCAGTGGTTCCGGCAGCGCGCTCTGCACGATCTCGAGGCCGTGCCCTGGGCTGATGCCGATCGCCTCGCGCAGCGCCGCCAGGGCTTTTTGCTCGCCGACGTTCGCCTCCGCCTCGCGTGCCCGCAGCAGCGCGAGGTTGATGTCGAACAGGTCGAGGTCGATTTTGGTGACCTTGACGTCCGGGTCGCCGGCGTCGAGCAGCTGCTTGGCGCGCTTCTGACCCTTGCCAACGTCGGCGAGGACCTTCGCCAGCAGCTCCCGCTGCGTGCGGACGTAAATCACGGAAAAATAGTTGCGGGTGACAGCATAGCGCGTCTCCCACTCCGCCTGCCACAGGGTTGCCCTGGCGATGGTCACGCCCAGCTCGGCCTGTTGCTGGCGCAGCGGCATCTCGCGCGTCAGGCACTGAACGAGACGGGGCATGTTGTACAGGGCGTTGCGCCCGTCCTCCGCGGCGGCCAGGCTGGCGCGGGCGGCGGCGAGTGCGGGCTGTTTCTGGAAGGCGAGCTGGACGCATTCCTCCAGCGACAGCGCCGGCGGCGGGCTTACGGCAGCCGTCATGGCGGGCATGGTGACGACCGGCTGCTGCGCTCGCACGACGCCATCGCTCACGGCGAGCGCGGCGAAAGCGGCGAGCAGGAATAGGCCGGGTCGTGGGGTGCGAATGGTGCGCGGCATGTTTTTCGTCTCGTATCCTTGACCAGGCCGCCGGAGACGTTTACCTGTCTCCGCGCAGGCCATGCCGATTCTGCTGCTCCTGTCATCGACCCCGCCCACCGGGCCATGCACAAATCCTCGCGATAAAACTGCCCCGTCCCCCACGGCCGGACAGAGCTTTGCGGAACGGGAAATTTGGCGAAAATAGGATGAGTAATGGCAGCTCCCACGCCGCGGCACGAGTCTTCGAGTCCCGCGGGTCCCGCAGCAGGTGCCTTCTATGCGTTACGAACACACGCCTGCCCTGACTTTCGCCCTGCAGGCGCCGCCGGCTACGCCCGGCGGGCCGGCGCCGACCGGGTTGCGCCGCTGCACCTCTTGCTTGGCCTGCTCGCCGAGGAAGAGGGACAGCCAGCCGTGCTGCTGGCTGCGGCCGGCCTTCGCCGCGAAGCGTTTCGTGAGGCACTCGGCCTGATCGAGGGAGCGCCGCCGGACACCGAGGCGATGTCGCTGCAGCCCGAGACGCACGACATTTTGGCCCGGGCACGAGTTGGCGGCCCTGCACTCGGCCGAGGGCACGCTATCGACCGATGAGGTGCTCGTGGCACTGGTCGAGCAAAGCGAGTCCCTGCGCACACGACTCTGCGAGCTAGGCCTTGACGCGGCGCAACTTCTACGGCACCTGGATCCGCAAGCCCCGCTCGTGCTGGACGAGCCGCTGGACCTGCGCCACCCGCCGAAGAAGTGGACGCCGGTCGCGTGCTCGACGCCGCCGCCAACCGGGCCCGCGAAGCGCTGCGCGTGCTGGAGGACCATGCCCGCTTCGTCCTCAACGACCCGTTTCTGACCGGCCGGCTCAAGCAACTCCGCCACGACCTGGCCGCCGCGCTCGAATACCTGCCGGTCGGACTGCTGCTCGGTGCGCGCGACACGACCGAGGATGTCGGCACCGGCCTGAGCACGGAGCGCGAATGGCAGCGCGATTCGTTGGCGGACGTGGTCCAGGCCAACGGCAAGCGGCTGCAAGAGGCGCTGCGCAGCCTGGAAGAATTCGGCAAGCTGTTCAGCATCGACTTCGCCCAGGCCGTCGAGCGGCTGCGCTATGAAAGCTACACGTTGGAACGAACGCTGGTACTGGGGCAGGACGTGCGCGCCCGTCTCGCTGACTGCCGGCTCTACGTCCTCGCGACCGAAGCGCTGTGTCGCGCTTCGCTGCTGGGGACCGTCCGCGAGGCGTGCCAGGGCGGCGCACAAATGATTCAGCTACGCGAAAAGGAGCTTGACGACCGCCGGCTGCTGGCCCTGGCGCCGAGGTACGGCGGATCACGCGCGCCTGCGGGGCGCTGCTCATCGTCAACGACCGCCCCGACATCGCGGTGCTGGCCGAGGCCGACGGCGTGCATCTGGGTCAGAACGATCTGCCGGTGTACGAGGCGCGGCGCATTCTCGGCCCGGCCGGCCTGATCGGCGTCAGCACGCACGACCTCGACCAGGTCCGTCGCGCCGTCCTGGCGGGAGCCAGCTACCTCGGCGTCGGCCCGACCTTCGCCTCGCGAACCAAGAACTTCGACCAGCTTGCCGGCCTGGATTTCGTGCGTCACGCGGTTGCGGAGACGACGTTGCCGTTCTTCGTGCTCGGCGGCGTGAGCGCCGACAACGTCGCGCAGGTGCTCGCCGCCGGCGCTCGCCGCATCGCCGTCAGCCACGCCGTCTGTGCCGCCACCGATCCGCGCCACGCCGCGGCCGCGTTGCGGGCGGCGCTGGAAGCGACCGCTGCCGGGTTGTCCGGCAGCTGAAGGAATTTGGCGCCACGTCGCCCGCCGCCACAATCGCCCCATGCCATCACGCGAATACCGCCTGGTTTATACGAAGTGTGCCTATGGCTAGCCAACCCAAAGACGATGATGGTGGTCGTGGTCAGTCAGCAATACTTGTCTTCGCGCCGCCCGCGCTCAATAACTCGTGATCTCTCCCGGCTCAACCGCAAGCCGCTCCGCAATCAGGTTGAGCGTGCGACCATGCGGCGCCGCGGTGGCGCCGCGTTCGATGCGGGCGATCGTCTTCGCGGCCACGTCGCCGAAATCACTCTGTCTCAAGCCGCGTAGAAACCGCAATCGGCGCAGACAAGCCCCGAATGTCGTGTCGTCGGCACGCCGTTTCGCCAAGATGCTGCTGCGGTAATCGGGATCCGCTTCGTACAGAATGGCGTCCGCCGCCGCTTCGTAGTCGCCGAGCTGCACCGTGTTGCCGCCATCGATGATCGCGAGCCGTGACGGATCGGGAACGGCGCCCGATCCGGACGCGACGAACATCGACAACGGGACGGATAGGCGGCGGAGGTCGCCGCGCACGAGCGTGACTGCTTCGTTCGTCACATCCGCGTAACCGCCAATGAAAAAATCACCTCGCCTTTCCTCCGTCAAGACTTCGGCCAGCTCCGCCATCGGCAACAGCGCCAATTGGCCTGGGCTCCACACGAAAGGGTCAAAGAGATCGTCGAGCGGTTGTATGCTTTCGGTTCGGGGCGTATGGAGCGTCAGCAGGCGCCGAGTCGGGAGCGCCGTCGCGGCGGCAATCGGAGCGCTGCCCGGAGCAACTCGTCGGCCGCGCCGTGCCGGCCTGCCAGCCACAAGGCCGATGGCGACGCTTGATCGAGTGCTTGTGCGAGCGGCCGCCGGCCCCGCACAGCGGCCGCCGGCAAACCGGCGTCCAACAATCGCTTGACGCTACCGCTGCCGAGTAGAAACAGCCTGTCAGGCATCTTCGTCGTCATCGTCTCCCTCACTTCCGTGAACCGGGTTGTGCGGATACATGCCGTCCCATGCCTGGCACAACGCTTTGCCAGCCAGCAAGGGACATTCGAGAGATTCGACGTTCCTGTGGCACTCAAGGCCGAATTCTGGGCATTAGGGGGAGCTTGCCGCATAGGCCAGTGTCCTTTTGTACAAAAGGGAGTGTTCCGCGTGGACTTCTGCACTTATTACATTTTCGTACACTATCGGTCCGGCCATGCAATCCGAACGTCCGCGTTATTTAACCTCTTATCATAGCTAATCTTGCAAGATCCTCCCGGAAATAATTCGGCCATGGCACCGCGATTGCTCCTTCACCCCCGTCGAGAACGCGACCCAGCAGACCAAACGAAAACAGGAGCCCGCCATGACCCGGACTGATTTCCGTACGCCGCATGCCTACGAGCCCAGCCCGAGCCGGATGCGGCATGTTGAAACCCGGCTTCGGAACGACGCCGAGGCCGCACTCCGCGAGATCGCCTACGTGCTCAAGCTAACTCAGCAGATCAAGCATGAAATCCTGAGCGAGCGGACGGAAGCCGAAACCGTCGGCGCTTGAAAGCGAATCCGCTTGCGGGTTAGCCAGTGTTAGCTACCACGTGATCGACGAGCGGCTGACCCGCAAGCGAGTTTTGATCTATGCCAGCGTCTCCAGCATTCCCGCCTCGCGCACAATTTGCCGCCCAATCGCCAACCGCAACACCTCGCGCGTGCCACAGAGCACGGCGAGCGCCTTGGCCCGCGTGATTGCCGTGTAGACCAGCTCCTTCGTCAAGAGGCGTCGGCCTCCCTCCGGCGGCAGCACCACCAGCACGTTGGCGTATTCCGAGCCCTGGCTTTTGTGGACCGTCAGCGCGAAACCCAGCTCATGCGCGGGCAACGCCTCTTCCGCGAATGCGACCAGCCCGCCCGGCCGCGCGAACACGACGCGGAGTTCGCCGTGGCGGCGGCGCAGGGCCAGGCCGACGTTGCCGTTGTTGAGCTGGCGGACCGGGTCGTTGCGCGTTATCAGCACCGGGGCGCCGGCGAACAGGCCGCCCCGCGCGTCCGGGTCGAGCCGTGGCCGAAGCTGCTGATCGAGGAAGCGATTGATGTCGATCGAACCCCACGGCCCCTCGCGCACCAGCGTCAGCAGGCGAAAACGCTCCAGCAGCACGAAGAGCCGCCGTAGCTCGTCGGTTGGCGTCGCCGCGCCGTCGAGCACGTCGGGCAACTTGACGGCGCCGACAAGGTCCGCCAGCGATGTGCCGTCCTGGGTGCTGCGGAAATACGCCTGCTCGGTCCATGACGCGAGGAAGCTGCGCAATTCGGCCGGGGTGCCGAGCGTCTGTTCCAGCAGCCAGCAGCCGCCCGCGGCCTCGACGTGATCCCAGGCGGCGCCGGGCGGCATACCGTCGGGAAACACCACCAGCGGCAGCCGATCGAGGATTTCAACCTGCCGGCGATTGATCGCGTAGGCCGCGTCGCGTATTTGCTTTTGCGAACGATGATTCGTCTGCAGCAACACCACACAGTCGCGCAACGGCCGCTGGGCTTCGGTGGCCGGGATGGTGAGGTCGGGGAAGCACTCGTTGAGCTGCCCGGCAAGCTCCGGACCGAACTCGGTGAGACGGCCGTCAGGCACCAGGCTGGCGAGGACAGCGCCCGCATCCACCGAGGGGAGTTGGTCCTTATCGCCTAGCAGAATGAGCTTCGCGCCCGGCTCTAGCGCTTGCAGCAGCTGCGCCATCAACACCAAGCCGACCATCGACACCTTGTCCACGATGACCACGTCGGCGGGGATCGGATTTTCCGCATGCCGGCCGAAGAGATTGCGCGATGGCCGATACGCCAGAAGCTGGTGCAGCGTGCTCGCGCTCAGGAGACGCAGACGCTGATCGGGCGAGCCGTCCTCGGTCACGCCGGGTAGCTGATCGAGCCCGGTGCGGAGGGCGTCGCCGAGGCGCTGGGCGGCCCGGCCGGTCGGAGCGGCGAGGGCGATGCGCTCGGGTGGATAGCCGCAGCGGATCAGGCAACGTAGCAGCGTCAGCACGATCGATGTCTTGCCTGTCCCCGGCCCGCCCGAGATGATCGCCAGGTTGCGCAAAAGGGCCGTGCCAACCGCGAGGAGCTGATCGCTGTCAAGCCGAAGTGGCCGGCCCGCCACGAGCAACGGCCGCGCGGAAAGCACCTCGTGCAGGATGGCCGGCAGGTTCTTCGGCGGCTGCGCCGGCACGAGCTGCTTCAGCCGCTGCTGCAGGAGCTGATGAAAATCCAGCTCGGCCTTGAGGAACTTCTGGAAGTAAAGGTAGCGCTTGTCGCCGATCGTGTGCAGAACCACCGGCCGATGATCGCGCACTGTGGCGCCGATGAGGCGCGGGAAGCACTCGGCCGCCAGATCGTCGAGGATTCGCCGTGCCCACGCGTTCGCCTCGTCGGCGCCGACCACATCGACGAGCCGCCGAGCGATTGACTCCGCGGTCGCCTCGACGCACAGGCTGCCTTCCTCCAGTGCCAGCATGAGCGCGAGCAACAGCGCGACGAGTCCCTCGGCATCGCCGTAGTCCGCGATTTCCAGCCAGTCGCGGATAGTGAAGTAATCGCCGCGCAACAGGCCCGCATTCTCGGCCGCACCCTCCAGCAGCCGCAGCAACTCGGCGCCGGCTTTGGGGAATAGCTCTTTCAGAAAATAGGTCAGCGGCGTCGGCTCGGTCATCGCGAATCACCTCACAAGGGGCCCGGTGGTTTTTTCGATTGTTGCACGGCGACCGGTCGGCTAGAATAGCCCACGTTCTATGTAAATTCTTGCACACGAAGCCTTGGCGGCGGGTTCGCATGTGTGTCCCCGGTTGCAGAAGTCATGCTGGCAGCAGCTGGAATTGTTGCCCAGGCTCTACCTTTTCTTGATTCTGGTTCTGTGCGTAGTGGCCACCTGGCGCCCGTTGGCCGGCGATGCGGATTTCTGGGCGCAGGCGGCGGTCGGGCGCTGGATGATTGCCAACGGCGACGTCCCTCGGGAAACCCTGTTCCTGTGGAGCGCCTCGGAGCCCTGGATCGACCACTCCTGGCTCACCCAGCTCGTGTTTCATGGCTTGACCACCGCCGACTCCGAACCGACTCTTGCTTGCGTCGTGCTGGGCTTCACCGCCGTTTTCGTCGCTTTACCTTATCTCCTGGTCTGGCGGCTGTGGGCGCGGCATGGGGGCGTCTCGTCGTTGATGATTCTACCCTTTGCCCTGGCTATCATCGCGAACTTCCACTGCTATCAGGCCCGGCCCGATTTGTTTACGGCCCTGTTCCTCTCTTGGTTGCTGGCGCTACTGATCCGCTGGTCCGGGCCGCCGGTGCCCGGCCAGAATGCCCCCGCGCCGCGAAGCGCCTGGCTGGCCGCAGTGCCAGTGTTCGCGCTGTTTGTGATCTGGGCCAACTTTGATGCGGCGGTAGTCGTCGGCCTTGTGCTCCTCGCTGCCACCGCGGCGTGCGAACTCGTTCAGGCACACGCGGATCAGCGTTCGCGGGCGTTGGCGCTGCTGGCGCTATTGGCCCCGCTGTCCGTGTGCATCAACCCGTATGGCTTCGCATACTGGCGGGCCTTCGAGACGGTTAGCAGTTACCAGTGGCCGCGCATTGCCGAATCCTGCGCCGCTCTGGCAACTCGCGCCCCTGCCGCTGGGCGAGATCGCCATCCAGGGATTGCTCCTGGCGCTTGCTGGCGCGACGTGGGCGATGAACGCGCAGCGTCGCTGGTCGCATCTGGCTTGGCTCGTCATTCTGGGCGCCCTGTACGCGAATGGCCGTCGCAACGGCTGGTTGGTGACCATCGGCAGTCTCACGGTCCTGGCGGCCAACAGCCGCACGCTGGCGCCCGAGCGGCTGTGGCCAATGATCTGTGGACGGCGCCGGATGGGGCCGGACGCCAATGATCCACAGCTTCCGGTCCCGGCCGCGATGCGGTGGGTGGTGCGTTTCGGGCTGGTCAGTTGGCTCGTTTTGCAGATCAGCGGGCGCGCCTATGCCCTCTTGCTGTGCGACGACCCCCACCTCGAGGCTGACCGGCCGGTAGGCCTGGTGGAATTCGTCAAGGCGCATCGCCTGAGCGGTCGCATGTTCAACGACCTGGAGAATTCGAAGTATTTGGCGTGGCACCTGGCTGGACAGCCGCCGCTGTTCATCGACAGCCATAGGGCCTATCCTGACCAGGTTACGCGGGATTACCTGGACATTGTCCAGGTGAGCCCGCGGGGGCGCGTTTGGCTCGAAGAGCGCGGCATTGATTTTGTCATCCTGACCGTCAATCGTCCCGGCCCCAGCCTGGTTCCTCTGGCTGGGTTCCTTGACCGGGGCGAAACCTGGAAACGTGTCTACGCCGAGAAAGACGGGGTCATCTGGGTGCGCCAGTCCGCCGAAAACGAGCAGTTGTGGGGCAACCCGCATCGTGTTGTTGAGTCGGTGAGTTTCGCGACGTTAACATTGTATCACCGGGGTGGGGCCGGCGCGAACAGCCATTTTAGGCCACCTTGAACCGGGCGCGATGACACAACCCCCTGAAAGGTCTCGACCGCTCATGGCAAGCCATCCCGACAGCAACTCTTCCCAGGCGGAGGGTGCGGCGACCCAGACGACCGGCGCGGCACCTCGGTGCTCCCGTCGGCGCCGCGGCGTCTTTATTGGGGTGATCCTCGCGGTGCTCTGCGTGGTGCAGGAGGCTGTCTGCCGCTTCTTGTTCCCGGTGCCCGAGTGCTCTTCAACCGCGCCGACTACAACGTGCCGCCGATATTCGCCACCGAGATCGCCAAGGCGCCCCCACAGCCGCTGTGCAACGTCATTACTCAGTGGGAGTGCGAACCGGATGGCCTATCGTTCCATCATACGCTGAACCTCTATGGCTTCCGCGGGCCTGATTTCCAGATTGCGCCGCCCGCCGATCGACCCCGTATCTTGTTTATCGGCGACAGCTTCGTGGAAGGCTGTGGCGCGTCCGACGCCGACACGCTGCCACGGCAGTTCGCCGGCCTGCTCACCGGCCAGCCGGCACCCGACGTTCTCAACCTGGGAGCCGCCGGCGCCAACTTCCCCGAATACCTCCGACTGGTGCGCGACGGCGTTCCCTTGCTCCGGCCGCACACGGTTTTCCTTGTGATTTGCTACAACGACCTGCCCGCGGTGTCGTATGCTGAGCCGGTACCGCCGCCGGGGGGCCTCGAGTCTGTGTACCAGCGCACCTTTCCCGCCCTCAATCCCTACACGCCGTGCGCCGTCGAGGCGGTGTCGTTGCTACTGCGCGGTTGGGTCCTGCCGCGCCGTGTTCACCAGGGCCCGTTCCCCTTCTTTGCCGCGGTGCCCTCCCCGGCGAACCGGTTCAGCAGTGCGCCGCTCATCGAGGGTCTCGATGCCGATTTGGAGAACGCGATGCGGGCCGGGAAGGCTAACCATTACCTGCCGGCGACGCTGCCGATGTATGAGCGGACGCTACGGCTCAATTACGAGGTGCGCGGCGGGGCGGGATATTGCCTGCGGTTCATTGCGTGGTTTTGCCGAGAATATGGCGTCCGCCTGAACGTGGTCTACATCCCCTTCCACGTTGCTGCCAATCCGGGTTACATCGCCGCACAGGTCAAGCTCGGCGGCTGTGCCAAGGTGAGGTTGCCCGCCTCGTTTAGCGACGAAGCGCACCGTACCCAGCAGCGGCACCTTGCCAAGGTCTGCCGGGACATCGACATTCCCTTCGTCGATACGACCGACGAGCTCATCGCCGGCGAGCGGGAGCGCCGCCTATTCTGGCCGACCGACGGTCACTGCAACGCGGCCGGCTACCGCGTGATCGCCGAGGCGTGCGCCCGTTGCTGGGTGACTGCATTTTCAAGGCGGCGCGCGGCACCTCGCAAGGTAGCGTCCGATTCGTGCCACGGTTTCCGAAATCTGGCCATGATCAAGTCATCGGGAACCCTGACTGCAGAATCGTCTTGAGTTTGACAAAGGCCCGATCCTTGCACTTGCTTAGGCTCACCTTTTTTGCTAGGTGCGTGTACACTGCCGACGAAAGAGGTTTCTTGACCACTCGCAGGGCAGCTTGGAGAGCTTCCTTTGGCCGGTCCGGTTTCGGGCGGCCTGCGGCCATTAGCCCCTGCTCGCGAAGCCAGGCCCGCAGGTCCGGCTATCGTTGGCTCCACCCCAACTGGCGATCAACGTGCGGCGAATCGCTCCACACCCACACCTCCAACTCGGGGTCCAGCACGGTCCAGCACGATCACGCAAGAATGATCTTCCCAACCAGCTGCGCGAAGCTGCTTTTCCAGCTCGTTTTCAAGATCAGTAGCCGTATGTTCCGCCCGGCCGCATCCCTCGTAATCGAACAGCAGCATCGCACGATGATACTTACCGAGAAAAGCCCTTATGTACTCCACCCCTTCCCTGCAACAACCGGGATCCTTCCTCGGATGCGTAGGTCGAAATCCATTTCGCGTATGCCCAGCGAGCGTGTACGGCCTAGGATCCCGCGCACGGCCGCTTCCATTTGTCGGTCAGCGACGAGCACGAGAAGATCACCGTTCACCAGTGCCGCCTCTCGGTCGCCCTCTACGCTACAAGCGGTCGACGAGCGGTTCCGCCGCGGAACTCAGGCCGAGTTTCGCGTGCATCAGTTTGACGAACAGGGGCTGATCTCGTTCGGGCAGAATGACCCTGGTGAGCAGCGATTCCAGGGTCAGGCCGAAGTGCGCTACGCTCTCTTTGCACTGCCGCAAGCGCCGAATGAACTCATCCACCCGCCAGGGGTCGTCCTCTTCGAGGGTTAGGTCGTCGTCCTGACCCAAGCCGCCGAGGATGGCGAAACAGTATTGCACCCACAGCTTGTGCCGTAAGTCGGCAGGTACGACTTCCCTGTATGAGGCCACGCCGGGCGGCAGCGACAGGCCGTGGGCATGTTCGTCCAGCGCCGCCATGATCCGGTTCCAGCCGTCCGATTTTACTTCCTGTTGCACGTCGAATGTCCTGAACGGCTCGATCAGCAGCTGGGGCAAGAGCCGGTTGAGTATTACGTGCCAGGGTTCGCTGGGCCGTGCAATTTCATTGATGTACAGGATCTGGTCGTCGGCAGGGTCGCCGAAGTTGATGAGGCCGTCCAGCGCCTCTTGCTGCCGGCCCGTGAGGGGCACGCCCTGCTCGTGGCAGACGACGGCCTCCCAGGTCATGAAGCAATCCTTCTCAAGCCGGTACACGAAATTATCGACCGCCTCCTGGAGATTCCATAGGTCGGTCAAGGGCCTCCCGTCAAAGAAGTCGTCCGTTGGGATTTCGGCGACGAACGTCTTGCGCATTGGGCCTGACTTCCCGCCCGGTTTCGGCTTCTTTTTCCGTGGCATTGTCGTGGTCCTCGCACACTTGCTCACAGTACCTCCGTCACAGGCCGGCGGTCGTCGAGCAGGTAGATCGGCCGGCCCTGGTGGTCGGGCAGCGTGGTCGCCGGGTCGATGCCCAGCACGCGATAGAGGGTCGCCAGCACGTTCTGCGGCGTGTAGGCGCCGCCACGCGGATTCTCGCCGCGCGCGTCGGTGGCGCCGACGACCTGGCCCGTCCGCAATCCGCCGCCCGCCAGCAGGGCAAATCCGGACTGCGGCCAATGGTCGCGGCCGCCGACCGTGCCGCGCTGTGTGCCGACGCGCGGCGTGCGGCCCATCTCGCCCCAGATCACCACCGCCACGTCGTCGGCCAGGCCGCGCTGGTGCAGGTCGGTGAACAGCGCGTACAGCGAGCGATCAAGTTGCGGCACCACAATCCGCAGGCACTCGAAGATGTGATCGTGATGGTCCCACTGGCCGTTGCAGCGCGTCAGCAGGCCGTGGTTTTGCGGCGTCAGCGTCACCACCGGCACGCCCGCCTCGACCAGGCGGCGCGCCTGCAGATACTCGGTGCCGCGGCCGTACAGCGTGCGAATGTGGTCGGGCTCCAGGCCGATGTCGAAGGCGTCGCGGGCGCGATTGCTAGTGATCATCTCCAGCGCCTGCTCGTTGAAGGCGTCCATCGCCGCGAGATTGCCGGGGTCGAGATCGCGGCGCACGGCGTCGAACGCTTGCAGGAGGATCCGCCGATCGGCGAAGCGGCCGAGCGTCATACCGGCGGCGAGGCCGAGATTGCCGGCGCGCGGACCGGGGACATACGGCTCATGCGCCTTGCCGAGGAAGCCGGGGCTGCCGACGTGATTGGCGTCGCCCAGGGCCACGTATGGCGGCATCGCATCGATGACGCCCCGGTCGCGGCGGAGCTTGCCGACCACCGAGCCGATCGACGGGCGATTGCCGGCGAGGAAACCGGTGTACAGCTCCGGCGAGGTGTGGCCCTGCTGCTGGAAGCGCATGTTGCGGATGATCGCGAACTTGTCGGCGATGCGCGCCTGCAGCGGCATCAGCTCGCACAGGTCCATGCCCGGCACGTTGGTGCGGATCGGCCGAAACTCGCCGCGATATTCCACCGGCGCGTCGGGCTTGAGGTCATACATGTCGAGATGGCTCGGCCCACCGTTGAGGTAGACCATGATGATGGCCTTGCTCGACGAGCGGGCATTGCCTGCCGCCCGCAGCCGCAGCAGGTCCGCGAGCGTCAAGCCGCCGACACTCAGGGCGCCGACTTTCAGGAAATCGCGTCGCGCCAGGCCATCGCAGAAACGCTGGCTCGAGCCGTAGAAATTCAGCATGTGATCGCCCCCTCATCCGGCCGCGTTGCACCCCACGCCCATGATCCCAAATCGGCGCGGTCCCGTCCAGTGCGCGAACTTCAACATTTCAATCGTCGAACCAAGGCTCCTACCCCGACGCCGGGTATAATGCATTCTGCGACACCCTCGGTCCCTGGAGCAGCCGCCATGGCCATTACCGTCGAAGCTGTATACGAAGACGGCGTCCTCAGACCGACCCAGCCGTTGCCGCTCAAGGAGCACGAGCGGGTGCTCCTGCAAATCCAGCCCGGGGACACGCCGCTGCTCAGGGCTTACGGAATTCTGGGATGGACCGGGGATGCGGAGTTGGCCGAATTCTGCGCGATGGACCCAGAGCTCGACTATCCGCCACCGTCGGAGGAGCCATGACGTTTGACGACCTCGCTGCAGGGGCGTCGGTCTTCGTCGACGCGAACGTCCTGACCTACTACTTTCAGCCGCATCCCATCCATGGACCGGCCTGTGCGCGATTGGTCGAGCGGATCGAGAAAGGACAGCTCGTCGGCTTCACCGCCACCCACGTGCTCAGTGAACTAGCCCACCGTCTGATGAGCATCGAGGCAATCAGCCTCCTGGGGTGGCCTGCACAGGGCATCGGCAACCGCCTGCGCACGAACCCCGCCGAAGTCCAGAAACTCGTCAGTTTCCGACAGGCACTCGACAATGTGCTCCAGAGCAAGATGCAGGTGCTAACGATCGCTCCTGCTCTCCTGGCCGCCGGAGCGGTCCTCTGCCAGCGGGTCGGGCTGCTCAGCAACGATGGCCTGATCGTTGCAGTGATGGAGGCGAATGGCCTCACCAACATCGCCAGCAACGACACCGACTTCGACCGCGTGCCCGGGCTAACGCGCTACATCCCAATGTGAGCCCCCGCGAGCCGTTCCGCCTCGGCGACCATGTCGGTCAAGAGCCGCAATCCCAGCTCCCAGAACGATGGATCGGTCACATCCACGCCGAGCTTGGCGAGCAGCACGTGCGGCGCATCGACGCCGCCGGAGGCGAGCAGCTGCAAGTAACGCGGGACGAACGCGGGGCCGTCCTGGCGATACTTCTGGTACAGCGCCAGCACCAGCAGCTCTCCGAAAGCGTAGGCGTAGCAGTAAAACGGCGAGCGAATGAAATGACCGATGTACGACCACCACCACGCGTAGCCCTCGCTCAGCTGCACCACATCGCCGAACATCGCCTGGTTGGCCTGCATCCACAGGCGGTTGATCGTCTCGGCGCTCAATTCGCCCTGCTCCTTGCGAGCGCGGTGCAGCGTCTGCTCGAAGCGCGTCAGCACGACCTGGCGGAACACGGTCGCGAAGGCGTCCTCGATCTTGCTGCACAGCATCGCCAAGCGCAGCCGGGGCTCGGGATATAGCTCCTGCAGCCGGCGGAACGTGAGCATCTCGCCGAAGACGCTTGCCATCTCCGCGGTGGTCAACGGCGTGTCGCACTGGAGATAGCCCTGGCCGCGCGACCGGTACTGGTGCAGCCCGTGGCCCAGTTCGTGCGCCAGCGTCATCACATCGCGGAGGCGGTCGGTGAAGTTCAGCAGGATGTAGGGATGCACGCTCGGCACCGCGCTTGACGAAAACGCCCCGCCGCGCTTGCCCGGCCGCAATTCGGCATCGATCCAGCGCTTGTCGAAGAACTGCCGGATCACGGCGCCGGCGTCGGGGCTGAACGCGTCGTAGCTTTCCTGCACGATGCGGCAAGCGGTCGGCCAATTGCACGCCGGCGGGTCGCCCGGCAAGGGGGCGTAGCGATCGTAGTCGTGGAGCTGGTCGAGACCTAGCAGCCGGCCCTTGAGCCGATAGTAACGCTGCACCAGCGGGAAGCTGCGCTCGACGGCGCTCGATCAGCGCTTCGACCACGGTGGTGGAAATCTCGTTGGCGAGGTTGCGCGAATCCATCGGGGCCGCGAAGCGGCGCAGCCGGCCGTCCACGTCGTGATCGAGCACGACCGTGTTGAAGATGAACGTCAGCAGCTTCGCGTTGCCTTCGAGCCCCGCCGAGATACCCGCGGCGGCCGCACGGCGGACGGCCCGATCAGGGTCGTACAGGTGCGCCAGGATTTGCTGCAGGGAGAGTGTTTGCTGCTCGCCGCCGTCGCTCAACGTGAACACGAGCCGGGCGGTGGCTTCCTCGAATAGCCGATTGAACGCGCTGCGGCCGGTGATGGCCTTCTCGTCGAGGACCTTTTCCTCCGGCTCGCTGAGGTAGTGCGGCTTCCAGGCGCGTTTTCGCTCGAGATAGTGCCGGTAGTGCGCCAGCGCGGGGTGGCTGGTCAGGGCGTGGGCGATCGCGTCGGGCACGGCGACCCACTCCAGGTCGAAGAAGATCAGGTGCTTGTTGATCCGCGTCCGCTCCTCCTGGGTCCGCGACAGGAGCGCTCCGTGCCGCGGCTCGTCGGTGCGGGCCGCGTGCAGGAGCATGGCGTAGACCAGCGGCCGATCCATCTGCTCGTAGAGGCCGTCCAGATCGCGGACCGCGTGCAGCAGGAAGTCGGCCTGGTCCGGCTTCAGCGCGGCAATCTGGCTGCGGAACGTCTCCTCGAACGCCTCGGCCTGGCGCCGTGCCGCTTGCAGGTCCTGCGTGAGCCGCGGATCGTCGATGCCGGCATACAGGTCCCGGAGGTCCCAGGCAACGCCGTCGGCGCTACTGTGCGGAGAATTCGACATTTCTTCTCCTCGGTTTTCCGGTCGTCGGTCAAGCGTCGCGATCACGGTCCCCCGATACGCTAGCTTTTCCGCCAGCTGCGACAAGGATGCGGGTTGTGCGGCCCTTGCCCGGGTTGCCCGCAACGCGCATTCCGTGCGAGCGGCACGCGCGGACCCTGTCCCAAAAAATCCGCGCCAAAAAAACTCAATTTTTGTGGCGGTGAACGCCTCCGTCACCTAGAACCGAAGAGGGAGGTGAAATACCATGAAGCCGTTGAAGAAGCAGTCGCTCAAGCCGTTCGTCAAGAAATGCTGCCTGATCGCTCCGAATGCCAAATATCCGGCACTGGAGCTATATTTAACCTACGTGAACTGGTGCCTCAATTACGGCAAGACCGTACACGACCAGTTCACGTTCCTGGAGATGCTGGAGCAGCACGGATTTCCGTACAAGACCCGCTCGAAGGGAACCTGGTTCGACGGCATCACCGTGCTGCCGCCTTACCGCATTGACGATTGACCGCCCCGTCCACGCTGGCTCCCCCGCCTCCCTCAACTAGCCGGCGGGCTGGGCCGCGTTGGAGTCCCGGCTTTAGCCGGAGCAAACCGGCTAAAGCCGGGACTCCAACGCGGCCCAGCCCGCCGGCTAAATCGTTTCTACAATAGCACGCACGCCGGCAGCTGGAGACGGAAGCACCATGAAAAGCACCGACATCCGCATCGATGAGCTGTCTTGCGCCTACGAGGATTACCGCTATCGCACGCCGATCAAGTTCGGCGGCGTCGCCTCGGACCGGGTGACGATCGTCAACGTCGAATGCGCTGTCACCACGCGCGACGGCAAGTGCGCCCGCGGCTTCGGCTCGATGCCGCTCGGCAACATCTGGTCCTTTCCTTCCAAGACGCTCGGCTACGACCAGACACTCGCCGCGATGAAAACGCTGATCGAGCGCATCGCCGCGATCACGCGCAGCTGTCGCGAATTCGGCCATCCGATCGACCTGACGTGGTCGCTGGAGCACGAATACGCCAAGGCCGTAGCCGCGGTTCCGTGTGCCGAGCCGATCCCGGTGCTGTGCACGCTCGTCTGCGCTAGCCCATTCGATGCCGCCCTGCACGACGCCTTCGGCAAGGCGCACGGCCTCAATTGCTACCACACCTACGGCCCCGATTTCATGAACCACGACCTCGGCCATTACCTCGGGGCCGACTTCCGCGGCGAGACGCTGGATCGCTACGTCCACAAAAGTCCACAGCCGCGGATGCCGCTGTACCACCTCATCGGCGCGCTCGACCCGCTCGAAAACAAGGACGTCGCCAGGCCCATCGGCGACGGACTGCCCGAAACGTTGCCGCAGTGGATCGAGCACGACGGCCTGACGCACCTCAAGATCAAGCTCAACGGCGACGACCTGACGTGGGACGTGAATCGCGTGCTGAACGTGGATCGCGTCGCCGCCGAGACGCAGCGCTGCCGCGGCGTGGCGCAATGGTGCTACTCGCTCGACTTCAACGAGAAGTGCAGCGGCGTCGCGTATCTGCTGGACTTCCTGCGGCAGGTCCGGGAGGCGGCGCCCGCGGGATTTGCGCGCATCCAGTACATCGAGCAGCCGACGGTGCGCGACCTCAAGGCGAACCGGCAGAACGTCATGCACGAGGCGTCGCGGATTCGGCCGGTGGTCATCGACGAATCGCTGATCGATCTGGAGAGCCTGCTGCTGGCGCGAAATGGGCTACACCGGCGCGGCGCTGAAGGCGTGCAAGGGGCAATCGCAATCGCTGCTGCTGGCGGCGGCGGCCCAGAAGCTCGGGATGTTCCTGTGCGTGCAGGACCTGACCTGCGCGGGGGCGTCGCTGATTCATTCCGCCGGCCTGGCCGCGCACGTCCCCGGCGTCGCGGCGATCGAATCCAACGCCCGCCAGTACGTCCCGGCCGCCAACGCGCCGTGGGCGGGGCGATTTCCAGGAATCTTCCATGTCGACGGCGGCACCATCGCGACGGGTACGCTGACTGGACCGGGGCTGAGCGCGGTGCCGTAGGCGATGCTCAGTCCGGCAGCGGTTTACCGCGCGTCTCCGGCACGAGCCAGATAAGCACCACCCCAACGAGGTAGATCAGGCTCAATGACGCACACACATGGGGCAGGCCGCCCAGAAGCGCCTTGAGGTTGCCGAGCTGCAAGACGGCGATGGCCGCCAGGACGCGGCCGAAGTTGAAGCCGAAGCCCTGTCCGGTGGCGCGCATCGAGGTACGGAACAACTCCGGTAGATAAAGCGGCAGCCATCCGTAGAAGGCGGCCGTGATGCCGCCCATGACCCCGGCGAGGACGACCAGTCCCATGCCGAAGCTGTCGGTCAGCAGGAAAAAGGGCGGGATAATGGCGAGCGAGCCGACGCACATCAAACAGTAGGTAATCCGCCGGCCAAGCCAATCGCCCATGAGCGCTGCGAGGATGGTGCCGATCACGGCGCCGAAGGCGGCGGCGCTCTGGGTGTACTGCGCCGCGGGTTGTGCTGGAGGCCGATTGTCTTCCGGCAGCGCCTCCCGTTCCACCTTGGCGACGTTGGCGGCGTAGGTCGGCGCTTGCTGCACCGAGCCCCAGGTCCCGAGCAGCGCCACGCCGCTCAGGCACGCCGCCAGCAGCATGCGGCGCAGCGTCGGGCGCCAATTCGGCTGCGACGGGTCCTTGCGGCGCATGCGCGTGCAGGAAGCGAATGACCGGGTAGGTGTAACCCGAGACGATGACGAGCAGGCACATGACCGATCCGGCGATGCGCAGGCCGAGGCTAAATTCCCACTCGGGCCTCTTCGGCGCCCACAGCCAGATCAGCGCCCCGCGCCGATCGCTCCGCCCAGCACGCCGAGCAGGTCCCGGCTCAGCCAGTTCGCGGTGCTCCCCTTGCGCTGCTCGCGCTGCCAACGGGTCGATTCCGGCACGAACAGGCGGATGAAGAACGTCAAGAGGGCCGGTAGCGCCCCAAGCATCATCATGAATCGCCAGGCGTCGTGACGAAAGAGCGGCTCCAGCCAGTCCTCAGGAAGACCGGCCGCCAGGAACCCATCGTGCAATGACTCGACGTGCTGCTGCACCGCGACGCCGACCACCGCGATCAGCAGATAGCCGACATTCCCCGCCGCGCCGACCAGCCCCGCCAGGAAGGCGCGCGATCGGCCTGGCCATAGCTCGTTGATGAGCGCGACGCCGAGCGCCCACTCGCCCCCCATGCCGAGGGCGGCAACGAAACGCAGCACGCCGACCTGCCACGCCGCGCCCGCAAAGCCGCACAGGCCGCTGCACAGCGCATAGGTCAGCACGCTGAGCATCATGGCCCGCACCCGGCCGAGGCGGTCGCCGAGCCAGCCGAAAAGGACGCCGCCCGTGGCCGCGCCGATGAGGAATGCAGCGGTAATAATCCCGATCCAGGCATCGCGTTCCTCGCCCGTCGGCAGCAGATCCGGCAGGGCACGCTGCTGCACGAGCGGGAACAGCCCCATTTCAAGGCCGTCGAAGAGCCAACCTAGCAGCGCCGCCAACAGCGCCATCCATTTGCCGAAGTTCGAAACCTGCAGTTCCGCCGTGGGCAGGCCCGGCGTGGTTGCGGCCTTGGGAGGAGCGGCTTGCGAGGTTGGTTCGATCATCACGTGGATCTTTCGCGGTCAGTCCAGGTTGGGGCGTGCAGCATCAGCATAAGCGCTGCGCCGCCCAGGTCAAACGAAACTCAGACGAGACCTGACTACAATGCAATGCAGTTGCGGCACCGAGCGAGCACACACCACCATCTAGCGGGAGCCATCCATGACGCGGCAGCGCAGCCTTCTGACGGGAGCCGTGGCATTTGCTCTCCTGGCATTGAGCGCCGCCCCAGCGTCGTATTGGGCCGGCGATGCCAAGGGCGTGCTGAAGGTTTGCCTCATTTCCGGCTCGGCCGAATACAAGTCGGACGCGTCGCTGGCCAGGCTGCAGCGCACCTGGAAAAACATTACGCCGCAAAGTGCAGCCGGGCGTTCGCGAAGTCGGAAACCGACCTGCCGGGCCTGGCGAATCTCGAAACCTGCGATGTCGCCGTGCTGTTCACGCGCCGGCTGAAACTCGAGGGCGACCAGCTCGATCGGATCAAGAAGTACTGCCTGTCCGGCAAGCCGCTCGTCGGCATCCGTACCGCGAGCCACGCGATCCAGACCTGGCTCGATCTCGACCATGAGGTCTTCGGCGGCGATTACCAGAATCACTACAAGGAAGGACCGCTCACGGAGGTGAAGATCGCCGAGGCGGCGAAGGGCCACCCCATCCTCAAGGGCTTCCAGCCGTACCAATCGGCCGGCAGCCTCTACAAGAACCCGGCCGTGGCGAAGGATGTGGAGGTGCTGTTGACGGGAACGATTCCGGAGCACGCCGAGCCGGTTGCGTGGACACGCCTGTACAAGGGCGGCCGCGTGTTCTACACGTCGCTGGGGCATCCGAAAGATTTCGAGGAGGAGAGCTACCTACGGCTAATCGCGAATGCGATCCTCTGGACTGCCAATCGTGCCCCGAGTCGTTGACAGCACGTTTAGCGGCGGCTCGAAGAGCCGCACGGGCGGGTCTTCGAGCCGCCGCTAAACGACGCCCATTTGCGCGATTAGTTCAGATGCGACCCCATCTCCCGCAGCCGGGTGCGCAGGTAGCGCGCTCGCGCCGAATTGCGCTCCTCGGTGTCCAGCGCCGCGCCGATCAGCTTCTGCAGGTGCGCCGACTGCGTGTGGATGAACAGCTCGTTGACGGTCGGAATCGAGATGTCCTCGAGCAACCCAAGATTGATGCCGAGCCTGACGCTCGACAGGAGGTCCATGGTTTCCTCGGAGGTGATCATCATCGCATTTTGCAGCGTGCCGAAGGCGCGGCGCACCTTGTCGTGTAGCGCCTCGCGGTTCTCGCGCGTCAGCGTGCTGCGCGCTTGCCGTTCATACGCGATGATCTGCGGAATCACGTCACGGATCTCGGTAAGGATGGTGGTCTCGCTCTTGCCGAGCGTCACCTGGTTGGAGATCTGGTAGAAGTCGCCCGACGCCCGGCTTCCCTCGCCATACAGACCGCGCACGGCCAGGTGGATCTTCTGCAGCGCGGAAGACCTTCTCGATCTGCTTGGCCAGGACCAGAGCCGGCAGGTGCAGCATGACGCTGGCGCGCATGCCGGTGCCGACGTTGGTGGGGCAGGCGGTGAGGTAGCCGAAGTCGTCGCTGAATGCGTAGTGGATACGCTGCTCCAGCGCGTCGTCGAGCCGGTCGATGGCCTGCCAGCACTCATCCAGCGCGAAGCCGCTGCGGATCACCTGCAGGCGCAGATGGTCTTCCTCGTTGATCATGATGCTGATCGTCTCGGACGGCGCGACCGCGACGCCGCGCGGGCCCTCCGAATTGGCCAGCTCGCGGCTGATGAGCTGCCGTTCCACGAGCAGCTGCCGATCGAGAGGCGCCAGGCCGTTCAGGTGGACGTATTCCAGGCGCGGCTCCAGCTCGAGCTTGGCGACCCGTTCGCGCAGCAGCTGGTCGATCTCGGCCTTCTGGTGCGCGCTGGCCCGGCTGGTAAAGGGAAACGACGACAGGTTGCGCCAGGCGAATCCGGCTGGAGACGACGATGTCGCACTCCGGACCGGTACCGCGGAGCCACTCCCCGTTGGATTGGGTCAGGCTATCCAGGTTCATCGGCGGCTTCCTTCTGCTTGATCGTATCGCGCAGCCGTGCGGCCTCTTCGTACGCTTCCGCTTCCACGGCGCGGCGCAGGGCCTGGCGCAGGTCGCGCAGCTCGGCCTGCACGGCGGCGAAGCGGACGGCGTTCGCCGGCACCTTGCCCTGGTGACGGGTGGCTCGGTGGATGCGCTCCAGGAGCGGCCGCAGCGCGTCGCGGAAGACGGTGTAATCGTGCGGGCAGCCGAGGCGTCCCTCGGCCTTGAACTCCATATACTTTATGCCACAGTCCGGGCAGGTCAACCGCGCCAGCTCTTCGGTGGACGCCCCGACGTTCTGGCCGATCACCGTCTGCAGGATGACGTTGAGGTTCAGCTCCTGCTTCTTGAGAATCTGTTTCTCTTCCGCACACGCCTGGCACAGGTGCAGCTCCTTCTTCTTGCCATTGACGATCTCGGTCAGGTGGACCGTCGCCGGCGAGTCGCACGCTTCGGTTTCGCACTTCACACGTCGCTCCTTCCGCTTCACGCTTCCTCGAGCTGCTTGATGCGGTCGCGCAGGCGGGCCGCCTCTTCGTAATCCTCGCGGGTAACCGCTTGCTTGAGGCGGTTGCGCAATTGCGTCAGCTCCGCCTCGGTCTTCTTGGCCTGCGGATAGCGGCGCGGCGTCTTGCCACAGTGCTTGGTCTCGCCGTGGATGTTTTCGAGTAGCGGCAGCAAATCCTCGCGAAACGAGGCGTAATCATGCGGGCAGCCGAGGCGGCCCGAGTTGCGGAAGTCCACGAACTTGATGCCGCACTGCGGGCACGCATGCTGGCTGAACAGGCCCTCGTCGGCTTCCGCGGTCAGTTCCTTGGCGCCCTTGGCCGCCGATTTCACGGGGCCCTCCTGGGCATACTTGGTGGCGCATTGCTCGCAAAGATGCACTTCCTCGAACTGGCTCGGGCCCAGGATCTCGGTAATATGCAGCGTCGCGGGGCTCTGGCAACGTTGGCACTTGTGCATGGTGGTGGGTCCCCGATGCGGCTGACGACGGCTCTCCTGCGCCATTCTAACAGGGTGCCCCCGCCTGTCAAGAAAGGCCCCCGAGGCGCTCGCCAACGCAGCGCATGTCCTGTCGCTCGCCCAAGCCGCCCTTGTCTCCAGCGGCTGACCCGCAGACAATCACAGGGGAGGCTGCGCCGATGCCGCTGCACGATTGGACCGACGACCGTGGCTGGGATAGCGTCCATCAACTGTGGATCAACGCCCTGTTGTATTGGTTGCAGGACCGCTTGCCGGCGGGCTATCGCGCCTATCTGGGTTCCGTCCCTGGGCTGAGCATCGGGACCGAGTCGGGCCGGCCGGATATCGGGGTTCGCAGCGCACCGGCCGATGGCGCCGCAACGGCAGGACAATCATGCGGAGCCCTGGTCGACGCGCCGCAGCCCGACTTTCACGCCATCGCCACGCTCCCTTCCGAGCCGGCCGCGGCGGTCCATGTTTTCTACCACGGTCAGCTTGTCGCGGCCATGGAACTGGTTTCGCCGCGCAACAAAGATCGTCCCGCCGCGCGCGAGTTCTACCGCAACCGTTACCTGGGCTATTTGTGGTCCGGCGTTCACCTGCTGTTGGTGGACGTGCATCGCCGTCCGCTCGGTTTCTCGTTCATCGAGGCGATGGCGGGCGAGATGCAATGCCGTTTCCCAACGGGCTTCCCGCCACATGCGGTGAGCTGGAACGCTGGCGGCCGGACTCCCGAAGGCGGCCAGTTTCTGGATGGTTGGTATCGCGCATTGGTCGTCGGTGCGCCAGTGCCGGCCATTCCGCTAGCGCTCACGGACCGATGGCTCTTGATCGATCTGGAACAGACTTACACCGAAGCGGCGCGGCGGGCGTATCTGGAGTAAGCATGTTTCAGTAACCGGTAAACAGCCGCAATATCGACCGAACCATTCAAGTTTTCCTCTTGACACTCTAGACCGTTCGGTCTAAACTGCTAGACCGAACGGTCTAGCCGCTTACGAGTTCTCTCCATGACATCGGATATCGCACGAGTTCGGCGCGAGCAGATTGTCGATGCCGCCGTTGCGGTCATCGCCGAGCAGGGCATTCAGAATCTCTCGCTCTCGGAGATCGAAAACCGCGTCGAGATGAGCCGCGGCCAGCTGATGTATTACTTCCACACCAAGGAAGACATCCTGTTAGCGGTGTTCGATCGGCTGATCCGGCTGATGTGTCAACGCCAGGGCGATCCGGAGAATCACCCGTTCGCCGGCATGACCTGGCTGGAGGTGATCCGCCATCTGCTTGGCGTGGTGATGCAGCAGCCGCCGCAGGAGCCGGCATTTCCGGCCCTGCAGTACACGTTCCTCTCCCAGATCAGCCATCGCGCCGACTTCCGCGAGCGCCTGGCCGGCCTGTACGAACACTGGCGCGAGCGCGGCGCCGAACACCTCGCCCAGGACCTCGCGGCTCGACCCAGCGCCGCGCGGTGTCGCCGCGAGCCATGTCCACGCTGGTGCAGGCGATCCTGCACGGCCTGGCAATGCAGTCGGCCGCTGATCCGGCCGCGGTCGACGCCGACGAAATCATCGAAATGTGCATCGATTTGCTGCGAAGCTATCTGTGGAACGGTCAACCCAAACGGAACCAACCATGAACGAGACGAGCCATGCCAGCCATGCGGCGGTGATCGGCGAGCCGCATGTCGGCGAGCCGCACGTCAACGGCAGCCGGCCCGCGCTCAGCGATCGCGTCCGGTCGCTGCGGCTTTCGGATAGCGCTGACGAGCCCAGCGCCGGCCGATCGTCCTGGCTGCCGTGGGTGCTGTGCGGCCTGCTCCTGCTCGTGACGCTCTATCTGGCGCTCGACGCCATGACCCCGGTGGACGAGGCGACGCTCAAGCAGGCGGTCGACGAACGGTTGGCGCTGCTCGCCAAGGACAGCTCCGGTAACAGCGGTTCCGCGGCGTCGTCGTCGGGGAAGGCCAGTGCGGACAATGTCGTGGCGCTGACGTCGAAGGGCTATGTCACCCCCGTCCACACGATCCAGGTCAGCCCGCAGGTGACCGGCAAGATCATGGAGCTGACCTTCGACGAGGGCAAGAACGTCCGGGGCGGCGATGTGCTGGCGGTGCTGGAAAAAACCGAGTATCAGTCCTACCACGATAACGCGGTCGCCAAGGCCGCCGCCGCGGAGGCGCGCTGGCACCTGTTGTGGAAGTATCGCCAGGACGAGATCAAGCAGGCGGAGGCCGACCTCGAGGATTCCAAGGCGCAGTTGGTGCAGCTCAAGGCGAAATCGGATCGCACCGAGCAGCTGTGGCGGCAGAAGTCGGCGTCGCAGGAAGACTATGAGATCGCCTACTTCGCCTTCCTGTCGCGCAAGTCGATCACCGAGCGGCTCGATCTGGCGCACAAGCTCCTTGTGCTGGGGCCGCGGATTCGCAGATCGCGGCGGCCAAGGCGGACCACGAGCAGTGCAAGGCCGACCTGGTCAAGGCGAAATGGCAGCTGGACAACTGCGTCGTCAAGGCGCCGGTGACGGGGACCATCCTCGCCAAGCGAGCCGAGATCGGCAATCTCACCAACCCGGCGGCGTTCACCAACAGCGGCCTGCCCGCCGGCATCTGCGACCTCGCCGACCTCGCCGACCAGGAAGTGGACCTGTCGATCTCCGAGCCTCGACATCGCCAAGGTCTTCAAGGGCCAGGCGTGCACGGTGCTGGCCGAGGCCTATCCCGATCGGCCTTACAAGGGCTTCGTCTCGCGGATCATGCCGATCGGCGATCGCGCCAAGGCGGCCGTGTCGGTGCGGGTGAAGATCGACATTCCCGCCGCGGAGGCGGGCCAGTACCTGCGTCCCGACATGGGGGCGCGCGTGACGTTTTTCAACCGGAAGCAGTGAGTGGTGAAGGCATCAAGCCCCGGGGTGAGTCCGCGAACCCCGGGGGTTCGCGGACTCACCCCCGGGCTTGGGACAGGAGCACCGCATGGGCAGCCAGCCGATCATGCAGATCCGCAACGTGTCGAAGTCGTTTTCGCGCGGCGGCGAGACGATCACGGTGCTGAAGAACCTCAATCTGCAGGTCGACGAGGGCGAGTTCCTCGGCATCATGGGGCCCTCCGGCTCCGGCAAGACCACGCTGCTCAACCTCATCGCCGGCCTCGACCGGCCCGACGTGGGCGAATTGTGGATCGGCGGCTCGCTGGTCTCGAAGATGTCCGAGGCGCAGCTCGCGTCGTGGCGAACGCGCAGCATCGGGTTCATCTTCCAGTTCTATCACCTGCTCCCGGTGCTCACCGCTTACGAGAACGTCGAGCTGCCGTTGTTGCTGCTACCGCTGAGCGCCGCGAAGCGCCGCCAGCAGGTACTCAACGCGCTCGACCTGGTCGCCCTGACCGACCGCCTGCACCATCGGCCGGGCCAGCTGTCCGGCGGCCAGCAGCAGCGCGTCGGCATCGCCCGCGCCATCGTGACCGATCCGACGCTGATCGTCGCCGACGAGCCGACCGGCGACCTCGACGCGCGCTCGGCCGAGGACATCATGAACCTGATGGTCGAGCTGCAGAAGGGCCTGAGCAAGACGATCCTGCTGGTCACGCACGACCCGCGCGGCGGATCGCGCCAGCGCGTCGTGCATCTGGAGAAGGGCCAGCTCGTCGACGCGGCGATGCTCGAGCAGCTCCGCCGCCAGGAGCTCGAGCATTGCGCTCCGCACCGCCGTCGTGCCCGGCGGCGGCGATGTGGGCATTCAGAGACACGCATGAATCTCCAAGCCCCAGGGCGAGTCTTCGAGCCCGGAGGGTCTATGGATTTACCCCCAGGGCTCGAAGACTCGCCCTGGGGCTTGCCCTCTTCATGCAAGGACCAGGCCTGCCATGGAATTCTTCAGCGAGCTGATTGCCGATCCGGTGACGCTGGCGTGCGCGGTGATTTCGACCATCGTGCTCGTCGTCGGCGTCGCCTTCGTCGTCCTGAACTTTCGCCTGTTCCTGCTGATGCTCAAGAACCTGCGGCGCAATTACGTCCGCACAATCCTCACCTGCAATGTGACCATGTTCCTGGTGTTCCTGGTCACCATGATCTGGACGATCCTGTTCTTCATGGATCTCATCATGCGCGAACGGAGCAAGGACCTCAAGCTCATCATCAGCGAGCGCTGGCAGGTGCCGAGCCAGCTGCCGATGACGCATGCCAACTATCTCGATCCGACCCGCCCGCAATTCCTGCCCGAGCTGCACGGCATCTATGGGCCGGACGACTTCATGCCCTGGGCGTTCTACGCCGGCTCGATGGACCCCAAGAAGCTCACGCCGGAGAACCTGGTGTTCTTCTTTACGATGAAGCCCGAGCACATCGTGACCATGATGGACGATCTGCAAAGCCTCGACCCGGCCCTGATCGCGAAGATCAGCGACCCGCGCAAACCCGAGGCGGTCCTGATCGGCAGCGAGAAGCTCCGCTCGATCGGCCAGGAATCGGCGTTTCGCAAAAACGGCACCGCCCGCGTCAAGCTCACGAGCATCAACTTCAAGGACATCGACCTGGAGGTCGAGATTGTCGGCGTCTTGCCGGACGGGCGCTACAACCAGAGCGCAATCATGCGCATGGACTATTTCGACGCGGCATTCGAGAAATACGCGCGAGAAGGGGAGGCAGCACGAGCTGTCGGCCAAACGGCTGGCGCTGATCTGGCTGCGTGTGCCCGATCGGCCGACCTTCGACCGGGTGGGCAACATCATCGAGAATTCGAGCGCGTTTGCCGACCGCCCGCTGAAGGTCGAGACGGCGTCGTCGGGGATCAGCGCGTTCCTGGAACCCTTCAAGGACCTGTTGGCGTTCGTACGCTTGCTGCTGGTGCCGATGATCCTGGTCATCATGTCCATGGTGATGGCCGTCGCGATCAGCATTACCGTGCGCGAGCGGCGCGCGGAGATGGCGGTGATGAAGGTGCTGGGATTTCGTCCCAACCAGATCCTGCTGCTCGTGCTGGGCGAGGCCCTGTTCGTGAGCGGGCTCAGCGGCCTGGCGGCAGCGCTGGCGACCTATCTGTTCTTCAACCTCACTTGGGGCGGCATTCCGTTCACCATCGGGTTCTTCCCCGTGTTCCGGATTCCGGAGTACGCGCTGTTCTGGGGCCTGGCGATCGGCAGCGTCACGGCGTTTTTGGGCAGCATCGTGCCGGCGCTGAATGCCCGGTCGGTCAAGGTTTCCGAGGTCTTTGCCAGGGTGGCCTGATGCGCCTCGCACGCTTCTTCTCGAGCTGGGTCGGCGAACATCCGTGGCAGGCCGGCTTTGTGGCGATCCTCGTGGTCGCCCTGCTGCTCGCCATGCTCCCACTGATCCTGTGGACGCTGCCGATCCGCAAGGTGCCGCCGCGCTATAACCTCCGCAACCTGCAGGTCCGCTGGCTCACCACGCTCGTAACGGCACTGGTGTTCACGGTCGTCACCGGCGCCTTGACCGGCATGCTCGCCTTCGTCACCGGCATGAATCGGGTGACCGCGGGCAGCGGCCATCCCGGCAATGTCCTGATCCTGTCCGACGGCGCCACCGACGAGGCGTTCAGCAATCTGCCCATGATCAGCACCGAGGAACTGCCGGACAAGCTGCAGGCGATGATCGAGAAGCGCGACGGCGAGTTCATGGTCAGTCGCGAGGTCTACGTCGTCGTCGTCTACAAGATCCCCAACGCCAGCGCGGGCGGCCGGCAGCGCCGTTTCGTGCAGATGCGCGGCATGGTTAACATGCCGATCGCGGCGGCGATTCATGAAATCTCGCTGGCGGAAGGCACCTGGCCCAGCGCCGCCGGGGCGCGCAAAGTCACCGTCACGCGGGACGGCACTGCGGTCACCGCCGACGCCACCGAGATCGTGCTGGGCCACGGCGTCGCCCAGGCGTTCGGCGCCAACGTCGGCAAGGCGATCCTCACGCCCGGCGACGTGGTCGAAATCGGCAACAATCGGCTCTGGGTCGTCGTCGGCGTGATGGAACCCGGCACCAACACCTTTGGCTCGGAAATCTGGGCTCGCCACACGATCGTTCAGGATACTTTTGGCCGCAACAATCCCCCGAGCTACACCTCCTACGTTGCGCACGGCCAACGCGGCGATTGCGGAGGTGGCTTCGGAGGAACTCAAGAACTTCCGCAGCTCACGTAACCTGCAGGCCAGCCCCGAGCGTGTCTATTACAGCAAGCTGCAAAACACCAACAAGCAATTCAGCTTTGCGATCTATGTCATTGCCGGGGTGATGGCGGTGGGCGGCGTGCTGGGCATCATGAACACGATGTTCGCCGCCATCAGCCAGCGCATGAAGGACATCGGCGTGCTCCGGCTGATGGGCTATCGGCGCTGGCAGATCTTCGCCTCATTCCAGCTCGAATCGCTGCTGATGGCCATCCTCGGCGGCGGCCTGGGCGTGCTGCTCGGCTACCTGTGCGCCGACGGCGTGACGGCCACCAGCATCGTCTCGAGCGGCGCCGGCGGCGGCGGCAAGAGCATCGTGCTCACGCTGACGGTGGACCTGACCGTCGCCGTCACCGGCCTGATTTTCAGCGTGCTCATCGGCGCCGTCGGCGGCATCATCCCGTCGTGGCGGGCAATGCGCCTGCGGCCGCTCGACTCGCTGAAATGACGTTCGTTTGACGATGCGGGGGGACTATGGTACCTTGGCCGCTGTGCGTTCCATTTCGCTGAACGGCGGAACCGAGAAGTCGAATCTGCTGGCAGTTATCGGCAGGTTGAGCACTGGCCCGTCCGGCGGATTGATCGGTTTCGCGTTCGGAAAGCCAGTCAGTGCCTGCGGGCTGAGCAGCGTGTACGGGACGGTGATCGGCAGCAGAAGCGTGTCCGTTACGGCGGAGAATGGCAGGTCGCATGCGTGTACCGCCGCGTGCATGTACCAAAACAGCGGCGGCATGGGCCATTCGCCACGGCCAGCCTTGGCGGCATTTTCGCAATGCTCGTTGACGCACTGACTGTCCGTTACCACGCCACCGTAGGGCGCAAGAACCCGTCGGGATTTGATGGGTTGCAATTTGCCATCGACATACATCCGCTCAGGGGGCGGTTGTCAGCAGCAGCGCGGACGGGGCGACGATCTTTTTCATGCCAACCCCTCGCAAACGCTGCGGCATGATACAATCGGGGCGGGAGGTGTCAAGGCGAAGTACCCTGCGTGGCCCTCGCAATACGTGGCGGACGAAAACAGGCCGAATCTGCCAGGTAACCGGGAGGCATGCGCAAGGTTGCGTCTTAACGAGATGACCGCAAGACGCTCGTTCGATCATTCAATGGGCAAATTCGAGCCGCAGGATGTGGATAAGCCTATCGCCATCATTACGGCTTGGCGTGGGACACTGTTGGACGCGAGCGGTAAGACATACTCCGAAGCGGAGAGGCGGCGGCTCAACAATGAGGCGAACGATTTGCTCAAGGCGAACATCCGTCGTCGTGGGCTGTCCTTCTATCCCGTGGTCGGTGCGGGGCAGGAGCGAGATGAACTTGGAAACATCCGTCCGAAGAAGGAGAATAGCCTGATCGTGCAACCCGTGGACAAGAAGATGGACAACGACACCTTCCGCAACCACGTCCGAGAGTTGTTGTTCAATCCCACTGGCGAACAGGGGAGCGGGCCTTTCGCTCACACGCAGGATAGTGCCGTCGTGAAGTTTCCCGGCGATCCGCAAGCCTATCTTCTCGGCTTTCCCAGTTCGATGCAAGAACCAACTGGCCCGCAGGATTACGCCGAGGAAGATCCAATTGGCGACGCTGCGGAGCATCGGTTGCACCAAGAGCCGAATTACACGCAGATGCGTTACGGACCACGCGCCGATCCAGCCATGATGGACCCGCTCGATCAACCTGGTGATGTCGGTAACCCACCACCCGGTAAACCGGGAGCCGGACTACCCGGAAAGAGGTTCACCATCAAAGACAAGGGACAGCAGCCATGAGCAAAATCCTCCGAAAACTCAAAGAGCAATTGCGGAATGACTTCGGTAAGACAACCCGGTGGGTATTGCTTTGCAAGGAGCACAGTGCCACGAGCCAAGCAGAAAAAATCCGTTTGGCACAACAGGTTCTGGCAGAACCGATGACACGAACCGTTGCCGAATGGTATTCTTGCTGGGCGAAGCTATACGGCTTCGCTAACCCTCGCCTAGAGCAGCTTGTCGCACAACTCAACATGGCGAAGCTCCTGCACTTTCAGCGCCTTTGCGAGGAACGAAAAGCTGATACGGATGTGGCGCAGATCAAGATCGCCGACGAGCTTCTTTCTTGGGGATCACTGGATACGGTGGGCGCCAGCCATTCGGCTTGGGTGCGGCTCAAGGGCGCTAAGCCTAGAAAGGCCCCGCCCTACAAGCCTACGGGCTTCTGAGAACGAGTCAATGGCGACGTATCTGGCCGCGAATGCATGCACCCGCCAATGGACGGACCGGAACCTGCGCCGTGCGCTCCGGCGAAATCTTCCGACCGGCACGCGATCTCGTCGAACGAGACCGTTCGCTTAGCGGGCCGGTCTGCGGGGCTATCGTTACTCATGGGGCAAAAAGACGGATTTTCTTGATGCCGCGGATTATACTGATCCCACCCGACCAATGCGATCCCTGGGACGTGAGGCATGCATGGACCCGACATCTCTGCACACCGCCCAACTGCACGGCTGGCTCGACCGGCTGCAGGCCGGCGACCTGACCGCGCGCGACGAGATGCTGCGCAGCACCGGCGACCGCCTCGAACGCCTCGCCCGCAAGATGCTCGGCCGATTCCCCAGCGTGCGCCAGTGGGCCGAGACGTGCGACGTGCAGCAAAATGCGGTGCTCCGGCTGCTGCGCGCTGGGGGCGGTCCGGCCGGCGTCGGTACGCGACTTCTTCGGTCTGGCCGCGGAACAGATGCGTCGCGAGCTGCTGGACCTGGCTCGCCAGGCCAGCCGTGCACGCCGCGCCGGACTGAGGTCGCGGGACGCGGAGGATAGCGACACGGCGGCCGGTCTCGATCCACCGGCGACGGCGGACGATCCGGACGACCTGGATCAATGGCAGCAATTCCACGTGGCGGTTGAGGCGCTGCCCGCCGAGGAGCGTGAGGTGGTCAGCCTGGTGTACTATCACGGCTGGTCGCAGCCGCAGGTGGCCGAGCTGTTCGGCGTTCACGAGCGGACGGTGCGGCGGCGCTGGCGGGCGGCGTGCGTGCGGCTGCAAGAGCGGCTCAACGGCCGCTTCCCAGGCACGCGGCCGGATGACGCCGCACGCGAGGGACCAAGCGAAGTGCCGTGAATTGGCTCGCGCGGATGTCTCGTACATGTTCATGGCAACCGCCTGATCTGGCAGGGTCTGCCAGACCTAGTGCGCGACCGGCCCGGCATCTCTACCGGAGTGCCGGGCCCGTGTGCTCCATCGCCGACGATGGATCGCGATTCGGGCCTCCGCGAAAAAATGCATCAGCGGCCGAAGGTGAAGGTAAACGCCTCCGGGTCCGGTGCATAATAAGCGCGGTCACCGTGCTGCTCGGCGACGAGCCAGAGGTCCTGGTCGCGGTAGTCGGTCACCTCGGTGCCATCGTCGGCGACGGCCCAGATGCGGACGCGGTCGGCCTTCACGCGCCAGCCGTCGTGATCCACGTCGATGGTCGAGCCCGGGGCGAGCGTGAAGCCGACGGCCTGGTCGCCACCCGGCCGCGTCGGAAACCACTGGAAGGTGCTGTCATTCATTTGCGCAGAGTACTGCACGTAGACCGTCAGCTTGGCCGCCGAGTCATTCTTGACCTGCAGGTAACGGCGGAACTGCCGCACCGCCGAATCGCCGGCCGGCGAACCATCGCCGCTGGCCGCGGCGGGCGTGCCGGGCTGGGCGACACTGCTGTTGTCCACGACCGGGGCACCGACGGCACCCGCGTCGCTGGAGCCCGCATCGGCCAGCGCCGGACCGCCGCCGGAGCCGGAGTCACCTGCGCCGCCGGAGCTGCCGCCGCCGGAGCCGCTGTTCGGCAGTGCCTGCAGGGCCTTGGCGATCGCCCCGAGGATGCCACCCTTGCTGCCCGGGTTGTTGCCAGGCACGTTCGGATTGCTGGCGCCGATATTGTCCAGGGCGCCCTGGACGATGGCGGCTGCCGCGAACTGGTTCATGCCATTCTCGCCGATGGTGTTCAGGGCGATCCCGAGCTCCGCCTGGGTCAACGGCTGGCCGTTGAGGATCTTGGTCAGGACCCCGCGTTCGGTCTGCGTCAGGTAGTTCGACTGCGGCGAGTTGAGGAAGCTCGCGAGATCGGCGACTTGCTGCACGGTCAGACTGCGATCGTCGCCGGTCAGGCGCAGCGTGCCGCGGTTGAGCATCTTCTGAACCGAGGTCAGCGCGGTTTGTCGTGAGCCGGTCAGGGTGCCGACCCCCGTGGGCACCTTCTTGGCGGCACCCTCTGCGCCGAGTGGCTGGTTCGGCCGCCGTCCGAGCGAAACCGTGGCGCCGGCGGAGCTGGAGGGGCGGGAAGCCAGCGACACGGAGGTGGTGTTGGAGGCCGGCCGCTTGAGCGTCACGGTGGTCCCCACACTGCCTGTGGCGCTGGTGTAGGCGGGCACATAGTTGTGCGATGACATCGGGATGGTCACGGTATTGCCCGTGTATACGGGCGTATGGTACGACGGCGTCGTGTACTGCAGCGATGGCACAGCGCCCGGCTGGCTCGGCAATACGTGCTGCTGATTCGGTGTGAAGCCGAGCCGGTGCCCCGCGCTTCCCCCGCCGAAGCCCCCGCCGAAGCCTCCACCGAACGCGCCGCCATGTCCGCCACCATGGCCGCCGCCGAAGCCACCGCCGTGGCCGCCGCCGCGTTGGGCGTGCGCGCTCGTCGCCAGGGTCACCGTCAACGCCAATGCCGCCAACAGGTACAGCAACTGCCGCATCGTAGTCTCCTTGCTGTGTATCGCAAAGCGAGCGGAATTCCTCGGTGAGTACGGGAGAACGACGGGCCTGGCTTGCCACCGCTCCGAGCATCGCAGGCGCGTCATCCGTTGCACAATCAGGAAGCGACGCCTCTTGGCCAAACCGGACACCGGTTGCACAAGAAATGCGGATTTTTTCGGCGCTGCCGGATATGCTGGCAAAATCGCAAGGAAACTACTTGATCAGCGGCGGCTGCCAATGGTGTGCGAGAGGCCCAGATGACATGTCAATGGTTACGGCTGCCGGCGGCACGAAGCGCCGGCAGGTCGTAGCGTGCCAGGTCGGCGATGCGCTCGATCGTAATGTCGGCCGGCGGGTAGTCGGCGATCGTTTGCGGGTCGAGCGCATAGTGGCCCTGGCGCGGAAAGACCGTCGTGAGGCAGGGGCCCCAGGTCTTCTTCACCGCGTCGAGGATGCGCAGCTTGTCGTCGACCAGCACATAATGTTCCGCGGGATAGCGCCGCTGCACGTCTTCCAGCTCCGCTTCCTTGTGGATGTAAATCAGCACCCGGCCCTCGACCGCGTCGAACAGGCCGGAACGCTGCACCTTGCGCGGCTGAAAGACGACGTTGCCGTCGGAAAGGATCACCGTCGGCCCGTGACCGCGCAGATGAGCGATCACGTCCATGCTGCCGGGATAGAGCCGGTCGGCAAAGGGATAATCGACGAGGTAGAACGAGATTTCGAGCAGGTGGGCATCACGCGGATTCTCGGCCCGATAACGCTGCAGGGCGCCGAGATAATCCGCGTAGCCCAGCTGCACCCGCAGCTCCTCGAAGATCGTCCAGTAGCGCTCCTGCCGTTCGGGACCGAACGCCACCGTGAGGTGCTCGCGCAGGTCGGCGGCGACCTGATCGTTGTCGAGCAGCGTGTTATCGACGTCAAGCAGAAACACGACCGGCGCCGGCTGCGTCATGAGGAAGCCTCCCGCGATCACGGCTGCGCACAAGCGGACGCGATCGTATCCGGAGAGTTTATGCGGGATGGCCCGACGCAGCGAGGGCAGCGGCCGATGCGAGCCTCGCCGCCGGATGATTAGGCCGCCTCCAGCACCGTCGTCGTCAACGCCGTCCAGCCGCTGCTCGTGTGCTCGTAAGCATTGCCGTTCGTGAACACCACGTCCACGAGGCCCGCCCGCGCCTTGCCGACCGCGGCGGCGCCGGTCGTCAACGGTTTCCAGCCGATGCCCGCACGGTATTCCTCCGCGGCGTGGCTCGTCAGGACCAGGTCGACCATGACCGCTCCCGTCGGGTCGGTGCCGACTGCGACCTCGGCCACGCCGTCGGCCAGATACGTCCAGCCGCCGGTCGTTTCCGAGTATTCGTAGGATCGGCCGCTCTGCAACACGACCGCGGATATGCCCTCGGTGCCGGCGCTGACGGATGCGGCGTCGCTGCACAGGACGTGGCGGCCGCTCGTGTCGCTGTATTCGTAGAGGATGCCGGTGCTGGTGATTGCATCGACCATGTTCACGCCGTAGCGGTCGGCGCCGGCGTCGATCGACACAATGTTGCTGGCGATGACGTTGCTCCAGACGCCGGTGTCGTCGTGATACTCGTAGAGCCGGCCATCGGTCAGCAGCACGTAGGAAACGCCTTGGCCGGCCCGCGCCGCCTTCACCCCGGAATCGAGACGCACCCATTCGCCGCCGTCGTGGTACTCGTAGGCCACGCCATTGGTCAGCACGACGTTGACCATGGCCCGGCCACTATTGTCGATGCCCTGGCTGCTGACGGACGCCACGCCGCTGGACACGGCGGTCCAGCCGCCCGCGGTGTGTTCGTAGAGCTCGCCGCTCGCCAGCAGCTCGAAAGAGACTGGCTGCAACGGCGCGGCGCCGGCCGGCGTCATGCCCTGGTCGTTCCGGTCGGCGACGCGCTGCACCGCGTAACCGTCGAGCGTGACGAATTCCTGGTTCACGACGTCGGCGATCTCGTCGTCGGCGGTGTCGTCATACCAGCCGAGCGCCCCGTAATCGACGTCGGGATCGGTAGCGGCCTCGGCGATTTCGTGCGACGAAACCACGGTCATGCTCTGGAACGGCGTCACCCCGGCAACGCTCAAATTGCCAATGGTGCCGCCGGGGTAGGGAACGACTGCATAACGGATGTCCGCGGGCTGACCAGCGGGATTGTGGCCGCCAAAGGCACCGTGATAGCCGAGGAAATCGTCGAGGCTGTCCGACCCGTCGCCCATGCCGATGGAGACGTTGTCCTCGACGTAGACGACGTACAGGCGGTTGGCGTTGGGCGGTTGCACGAGCCCGGCGTTAATTGCAAGCTGCAGGTCGGCCTGTATCGTGCTGTCGCTCAGCACCGCCGCCTTATTGATATTCAGCGGATCGAACGCGCCGGCGCTGGCGGTGCCGCGGCCGACGTTGTAGCCCGCCGTGGTCAGCATGTCCATGAAGGAGCTGTTGACGATCGTCTGGAGAAAGCCGTCCAGGGCCTGCGATTGCTGCTTGTAGGACGACTGATTGACCCAATCGGAGCCGAGATAAAGGGCCTGGACCTGGACGTGCGGCAATAGCGCTCCGCCGTGGTACGTGATGGTCGGCGTGAGGCGGTCCTCCAGCAGTTCCACCGCGAGACGGACGGGCGAACGCTGCCGTCCCGGCGGGCATGCTGCCTTTCCCCGGGCGAGCAGCTTGCACGGCCAAATGCTCATCGCATGCTCCTGGGGGAATGGGGGCGCTGCGCACGGTGCCGCCGAACGCTCCAAGCCGAGCCGAGTGGTACGACACTCGAAACGCCTGCCGAAGTCAAGACCGCCGTCAACGAGGGAGGGTCGATCCAGCTTGCGCAATCCATGCAATCGCCGCGAAGCTCGCTTGCGGTTTCGCGCCGGGGGCGGCAGAATAGGGGCGGTACCTGCGCGGAGGGGAGCTCGGCCATGTCGCGATCGTGCCTGTGGATGATTGCCGCTGCTCTGACCTGCGCGTCTTGGCGCTGCCGCCGGCACACCCCGGAACCGGAGACTCTGCACCGAAGCGACCCATGCTGACTCAAGAAAATGCGACCGCGTTCGCCCGGCTGGCGCTCAAGGGCATTCGCAAGGAGTTTCCCAACAAGCCCGGCGACGTCCTCAACGGCGCCGGCGACGTGAAGACGCCGCACGCCATGCATCCCGCGTTCTACGGATCCTTCGACTGGCACTCGTCGGTGCACGGCCACTGGATGCTGGTGCGGCTCTTGCGCCGCTTTCCCGACCTGCCCGACAAGCAGGCGATCCGCGCCGCCCTGGCCGAAAACCTGACCGCGAAGAACCTGCAAACCGAGGCCGACTACTTCGCCCAGCCGAATCGTCAATCCTTCGAGCGGACCTACGGCTGGGCCTGGCTGCTGAAGCTCGCCGAGGAGCTGCGCACCTGGGACGACGCGGACGGTAAGCAATGGTCGCGCAACCTGCAGCCGCTGACGGACACCTTGGTCGCGCGCTACCTGGCGTTTCTGCCGAAGCAAACCTATCCGATCCGCAACGGCGTCCATCCGAACACGGCGTTCGGCCTATCGTTCGCGCTCGACTATGCGCGGACGGCGGACCACGAGGCGCTGCGCACACGCCTCGAGGAACGCAGCCGTGCATACTATGCCAGCGATGCCGACGCGCCGGCGAAATGGGAGCCGGACGGGGCGGACTTTTTCTCGCCGAGCCTGATGGAGGCGGACCTGATGCGCCGCGTGCTGCCGCCGGCCGAGTTCCAGCCGTGGCTGCAAAAATTCCTGCCGAACCTGGCGCAGGGTGAGCCAAAGAACCTCCTGGCGCCGGCGACGGTAACCGACCGCACGGACCCACAGCTCGTGCATCTCGACGGCCTGAACCTGAGCCGGGCATGGTGCATGCGCAGCATCGCCGCGGCGTTGCCGGCCGACGACCCGGCACGCAAGGTGCTCGTGGCATCGGCAGCACGGCATGCGGAGGCGGCGCTGGCGCACGTCGCCAGCGGCGACTACGCCGGCGAGCACTGGCTGGCGTCGTTTGCCGTGTACCTGCTATCGACGCCCGCGCCGGAGTAGTGGAAGAAGGCCCAGTTTTATCGGCTGATGCGGAGTCCCGGGCCCTTGAGCAGCGCCTCGACCTCAGCGCGAGTGATCCACGCGAAATCGCCGGGGATCGAATGCTTGATGGCGCTGGCCGCCACGCCATAGTCGAGGCCCTTTTGCAGATCGCCGTCGAGCAGCCCGTGGATCAGCCCGGCCGCGAACGAGTCGCCGGCGCCGAGGCGATCGACGATCTCGACCTCATAGGTCCGTGTACGGAATAGCTTGCCGGCCTGGTACGCGATGGCGGTCCAGCTGTTCTTCCACACCAGCGGGTTTTCACGCAGCGTGATCGCCGCGACGCGCATGCCGAAGCGCCGGGCGGCCTGGGTCGCGACCTCGGCGTAATCGCGGCCCGTGATCCCGAAGACGCGCTCGGTGTCTTCCTCGGTCGTGATCAGCACGTCGGTCAGCGGCATCAGCTCGGCCATCACCTTGCCGGCCTCCTCGGGCGTCCAGAGCTTGGCGCGATAGTTGAGATCGACGCTCGTCTGCACTCCGCCGGCGCGCGCCGCCTGCAGGGCTTCACGAGTGACCTCGGCGGCGGCAGCGCTCAGGCCGGGCGTGATGCCGGTGACATGGAACCAGCGCACCCCGGCGAAGACCTTGGGCCAGGCTACGGCGCCCGGCTGGAGCTGGGCGATGGCGGCGCCCTTGCGATCGTACAGCACGCTGCTGCGCGCGGCGCGGCCCCGAATTCGAGGAAGTACAGGCCGACGCGATCGTCACTGGTCCAGACGACGTGCTCGGTCGAGACGCCGGCCTCGCGTGCCTGGTTGGCGATGAGCCGGCCGAGCGGATTGTCGGTCAGCCGCGACACCCAGGCGGTCTGCCGGCCCAGCCGGGCGAGCGCGACCGCCGTGTTCAGCTCGGCGCCGCCGACCTGCACGTCGAGGCTGCGGGTCTGCTCCAGGCGGCGAAAGTTCGGCGGGCTGAGCCGGATCATCGCCTCGCCGAAAGTAATCACGTCGTAAGGCATCGGTGTTGACCTCGCGCCCGCCGTTACAGCTCCGGCATGATCAGATGGTTGCCGCAGTGGGGACAGGCGACCGTTTGGTTCGCGAAATTGGGGTCGTAATAGAGCAGACCCTCGCAATGGCTGCACGACAGCACCGGCGGATCCTGGGCGGCGGCGGCCGGCGCCGGCACGCCAAACGGCTCCGGAACGTCCTCAATCATGTCGACGATGTCAAGCTCGTCCGTCGCCTGTGTCGGCGGCGGTGGCGGCGGGGGCGCGAAGGCGGGTCCGGAGGGCGTGCCCGACCTGCCGGCCGGCGCCGCGGCGCGCTGCTTCTTGGCCTGGATCTCTCGCGCGACGGCAACCGCATCATGCAGCCACACGACGTGCAGCGGACCTTTTGGCCGGCGAATTTGCTGGGGACCTGGAATTTCGTCTTGCACTTGAGGCACGGAACGGTAATCGGCATGGCTCTTCCCCATGGCCCGGCCCTTGGGCGTCGGCGAAGCAGCAGGAACAACCCAGGCGGGCACTTCGCTATTATGGCAGATTGCCACCGCGAACCAAAGAGAAAACGGCATGCCGGACACAGCTCGGCCGCGTCTCTGGGGTTATTGACCAACCGTGAAGTGCAATTCGACGTCGTCGCGGATGTCCACCAGGTCCGGCAGGCTGTAGAGCTTCCCCGCGAACGGCGTGATCTGGTCGTCGCTGCGCACCGTCAGCTCGATGAGCAACTTGTTCGCCGGCGTGATTTCAATCTTGACATCCTTCGCCCCGGGGCACACTTCCAGGATCTTTTTCTGCAGCTTCGCGGTCTTCTCCGCGGACAGCGCCAGCTTGGCCTTCGTCCCAGGCACCTCTTTCTCCATTGGGACGGCAACCGCCGGCTGAATCGGGTCCTTGACCGCCTCGTCCTTCTTCACTACCGGCTCCTGCGGCAATAGCTTCGGGCCCTGGACAACCTCCGTGCCGGCCGGCAGAGCCTTCTTCGCCTCAGCCCCTGCGCTGTCCTTGTCGGACACCAGCGGACCGAACGCCACGATCGGCGGCGTGCTCGGGCTTGGGTCATTCTTCTGGCTCGGCGACGGATTGGCCTGCGCAACGTTCCGGCGCCGCGCACCTGCGTCAGATTGTGCACGCTCGTGCAGCCGTACAGCCGCCGCAGCGCATGACTGGCCGCCAGCTTGTCCTCGGCCGACAGGATCGGGCCGCGCAAGGTGACGGTGCCGTCGGCGGCGCAGTCGATCTGCAGGTGCTGGTACTGCCGGGGCAGCGCTTCCCGGAGCGTGGACACGACGGCGGCTTGCAGCTGCGTCGGCACTTCCCGGGCGGGACGGACGAGCAAGCTGGGATGCTCCTTCATGAGGTCGGCGACCGTAAATGTCGTGTGCAGCCGGGCCAGCTTCAGGGCATGCTCGCGCACGGTCTGGTCGGGGACGTAGCCGCGCACCGACAGGGTGGTACCTTCGACGTGGGCTTCGAGGAAATACGCAAAGGTAATCGGGTCGGCCAGCCAGGCCAGCTCGATGTCGATCTCGGCCTTGCGGCGCAGCTCCTCGGCCGGCTTGGCCGCGCTGCTCTTGGCCGGTGCGCCGCCGAAGATCTTCTGCAACGGCCGCTCGCCGCTCTGCCCCAACCCCACGGCGACCGCCGCCCCCAGGCTGGCCGCCGTGGCGAGATACCAGGCCGTGATCCATCGCTTGGACATGGAGTATTCCTTAATTGCTAAATCCGAATCCGAATGTCGAAATCCGAACAAACTCGAAATCCGAATTTCAAAACGGCCCTTGGCTGGTTTTGCTGCTTCGGATTTCGGGTTTGTTTCGGATTTCGATATTCGATATTCGAATTTCCCGCCTAGGGCCGTACTCCGCTCATGTCGCGGTAGACGCTCTTCATCGCATCCGGAGCGGGCACGCACAGGTGCAGGTGGTCCTTGTCGATGTAGACCACTTCGGCCCGCCGCCGCTTGACCTGGAACGGGAACGGGTAGCCCGACTCAAGCGTTTCGTTGTAGTAGACGGTGCACTTCCAGTGGCAGTGGTGCAGCTGTGCCGGGCCGATCAGCGGGAAGAACCGCGGCGGATCGACCTTGTCGACCAGCTTCTCAACCGTGAACTCGAAGTCTTCCCTGAACTCCTCATACACGTAAGGAATACCACGCACCACCCGCGGCATCGTCCGCAGGATTTCCGCCCGATCCGGCGGGTCCTCGCACAGCGGCCGGAACCCCGGCGGAATCGGCGGCAGCACCGGCGTCTTGTGGTCGATGGTGTTGTATTTGAGCCGTTCCTCGATGTGCTCCGCTACCCACGGCGGCACCGGTATCGGCGTGAAGATGCCCATGCTCAACGGGCTGATACAACCGCTCGTCGCGGCAAGCACCGCCAGCACGCCGGCCGTCATCACCAAGGACCGTAACGCGTTCATGCGTCTCTCCCCCCGCATCCAGGACTGTCGTCCCACGGGCTCGCGCCGCCCATCTCCCCGTCGAGAAATATCGGCCCGCCGGCCCTGCCGACTTTAGCGAATGCGCCGATGGTAGCGACCGTGCGGACCAAGGAAAAACTTCCGAAGTCTCCGAGACTACGGCAGTTTGGGGCCCGGCATCGTGGCGATTTGCCTGTAATCGCCCACTTCGCCAGCTTACAATAATGCGACCACCCACCCGGAAAGGAAGGCCCGCCGTGTCCGTCGCGACTGTCGCAAGAACGAACCGCCTGCCGCTGTGGCTGAAGCTGCTGTACACCAGCTTCGTCGCCGTGCTCGTGCCGGTTTACCTGCGCAACTACGGCCCAACCAACTTCCTGTACTTCTGCGACATCGCCCTGGTCATGACGGTCGCGGCGGTCTGGCTCGAAGTCGTCCCTGCTGGCGTCCGCGGCGCTCGTCGGCATCTTCCTGGTGCAGATGGTCTGGGTCGCCGATTTTCTCAGCATTCTTTTCGGCCATCCGCTCATCAACATGACCGCGTACATGTTCGACGAGCGCAAGCCCTGGTTCCTGCGGGCCCTGTCTTTCTTTCATTTCTGGCTGCCCTTCTTCCTGCTCGGCCTGGTGTGGCGGCTCGGCTACGACCGCCGGGCGTTCGCGTTGTGGACCGTGCTGGCGTGGGCAGACCTGTCGGTGTGCTACGTGCTGATTCCCGGGCCGCCGGCGCCGGCGAACAATCCCAACGTGCCGGTCAATATCAACTACGTCTACGGGTTGAACGACACCGCGCCGCAGACAGCGCTCGCTGACCCGGATGTGTACTTTGCCCTGGAGATGCTCGTCCTGGTGCTCGGGATAATGTTGCCAAGCCACCTGGCGTGCGTTTACCTGTTCCAGCCGGCGAAGTCGAAATGGTTCGGCCAGGCTTTGGAGTGCGGCGATTCATCGCCGCTGTGCGGGGCGTCCCAAAGCGGCGGTGAATTGCCGCTCTCCCAGGCCGCGTCGCGGTGAAAAGTTAGCTCTTGGCTTCGGCGGCGGCATGCTGCTCTTGCTCGCGTTTGCGCTGCAGCGACTGGATGCTGGTATCGAGATGCTCGACCAGGGCGGCGTTGTGCGCGTAATTGCGCGTTGAGATCCATCAAGGTGCAAATAAGCTTGGCAATCGCGTCGCCGCTCTTGCCGGCGAGGTGCAGGGTGGCCTCTTCCAGGTCGAGGGTGCCGGTCAGCAGCTGGGCCCGCGACGGGCTGAGCGTGGACGGCACGAAGTTGCGAAACTCGGGACACTGGCCGAGCGGCTGCCACTCCTTGCCGTCCTCCGCCCGCGCCGGGGTTTCGAGCGTGATCTGGCGGATGGCAAGTGCCCCGCGGATCTGGTCGAGGGCGTACGGCCCGCGCGTCGCGCCGGCCAGCGTCAGCCAGTAGCGTTTCTGTCCGGGCGGCGGAAAGAGTCCGGGCACCAGGGCCGCCTCCACCCACTTGGCGGCTCCTTCCATCCACACGTGCTCGCTCGGCTTGAGCAGGCCGCAGCGTGCCAGTTGCGTGAGATCGCCGGCCGCGAACGGTCCGACGCGTTCCTTGTCACGAGCGATGAACCAGCGGGGAGCGGACATGCGCACCTGTTTTGGGGGAACCGGCAAGCGGAGGGGGCGAGATTCGAACTCGCGAATGCCTTGCGGCATCTCCGGTTTTCAAGACCGGTGCAATCGGCCGCTCTGCCACCCCTCCCGGACGGCGGAAATGGCGCGGAAATCACGGTATTTCCATCATTTTCGCATTGTACCCGATTTCGGCCTGTCTGTCCATTAGCGGCCTGAGTGCCTGAGTGCCGCGCCAGGGCCTTTACCGCCGATGGATGTCCCAATTTCTTTGCAAATGGGAGCAGCACGGTGTAAGATCGTGCTCGCCGACGCCGACAAGGTCGCCGGCCATGTCCGCATCCGCAAGAGCCGGCTCGCCGAAGCCGAGGTCGAGCCCTGTCCCTACGACAAGAGGATCGCCCGCGCCCGCAACCTGATGCGCTTGGCCTCGGGCACGGCCGCCGACGATACGGCGAAGCTGCAAGTCGAGATGCTGCGCTTCAAGGACGAGAAAGATGCCACCGGCGAAAAGCTCACGTAGGGACCGCGCGGCCTGGTGCTCAAGCCCGGCGACCTCGTGGGCTGGCGGCTCACCAAGGGCGGCGGCGTCGCGCTGGACGTGAGCGTCCTGTTTATCGACAGCGAATTCAAGATCACCCCCGTCTTTCCCCGACGCGGAAATGCGCTGAGTGGCGACAACCGCATCTTGACCAAAGGACATAGCATCCCTATCGGGCCATTCCCGGTCAACGCCAGGACAGTCGGCCTGGAGCACCTGGTTGTGATCGCGATCCCTGGAGTGGGGCAGCCGATCGACTTCACCTGCCTCGCCCAGCCCGGCCTGGAGCGCGCCGTCGAGCGCAGCGGCGGCAAGCAGGCGCTCGATTCGCCGCTGGGCCGGCTGCTGAAGCATGCCATGTTCGCGCAACGCGGTACGCGCGGGCTGGACATCGTGGAGGCTGACACGCAGATGATGCGTGGACGGTGTCGCCGACGACCGGAAAAAAGTGACCGGCGGCGCTTTGGAGTGCGGCGCTTTGACGCCGCTTTTGTTTCTTGTCTCTTTCGGTCCGCCCGGCTTGCAAAGAAAAAACCAAAGCGGCGTCAAAGCGCCGCACTCCAAAACGTCGCTGAGAGGCCGACTCTCCGCATCAAAGGGGGCATACCATGACCGGATAAGAGCGACATGGAAGCGTCCCGCTCCCGGCCGCCGGTACGTATCATGGAAGGCATGCCGCACGAGCTTATCGGTGCCGTCGCGTTCGACGCCGTCGGCACCTTGATCCATCCCGACCCGCCGGCCGCGGAGGTATATGCCGCAGTCGGGCGACGATTCGGCAGCCGGATTGATCTTGATGACATCCGGCGACGGTTCCGTGTTGCGTTCGTGGAGCAGGAACAGGTCGACGCCGCGAACGGATTCGCCGTCAGCGAGGAACGGGAGCGCCGCCGCTGGCAGGCGATCGTCGCTGCAGTGCTCGACGACGTCGCCGAACCGGCGGCCTGCTTCGCACAGCTGTACGAGCACTTCGCGCGTCCCGAAGCCTGGCGCTGCGAAGACGGCGCCGCGGAACTCTTCGCCCGCATCCGGCATGCGGGCTACGCAATCGCATTGGCGTCGAATTACGACCACCGGCTGCGGCGCGTGCTGGCCGGGCTTGAGGCGCTGGCGCCGATCGCAACCGTCGTCATCAGCTCCGAGGTCGGCTGGCGCAAGCCGGCACCGGGATTCTTTGGCCGGCTTGCCGAAGCGCTCGCGCTGCCGCCCGAACGCATCGTCTATGTCGGCGACGACTACGCCAATGACTTCGTCGGCGCCGGCCAGGCGGGGCTGCACGCGCTGCTGTTCGATCCGCACGGATGGCATCCCGAGCTGGGGGAACGGCGCCTCGGCAAGCTCGGCGATCTGCGTTTGCCGGGCATGGCGTGAGCAGTGGGCAGCATGCTGGCACGTTGGAAACGTGCCCCACCGAGGTCGTGCGCCTACAATGGTGGGAATAGTCGGCGCGTCCCTTCCCCACCTAAGAGTTTTCACCGATGCAAGACCGGACCAACTACCAGGGCATCACCTTCGACGACGTGCTCCTCGAACCGGGCTATTCCGACGTGCTGCCCCGCGACGCGGATGTGCGTACCCAGCTTACCCGCAACATCCCGCTTAACATCCCGATCGTGTCCTCGCCGATGGACACGGTCACCGAAAGCGAGCTGGCCATCGCCCTCGCCCAGGAAGGCGGCATCGGCATCATCCACCGCAACATGCCTGTCGCCGCCCAGGCCCGCGAGGTCGACAAGGTCAAACGCAGCGAAAACGGCATCATCACCGACCCGATCACCCTGCCGCCGGATGAAACCGTCGGCACCGCCCGCCAGATCATGGAAGAGCAGCACATCGGCGGCGTGCCGATCGCCGTCAACGGCCAGCTCCGCGGCATCATCACCCGCCGCGACCTGCGCTTCCTCAAGAACAATTCGCAGCGGCTCAGCGAGGTCATGACCAAGGACGATCTGATCACTGCCCCGGAACATACGACGCTCGAAGCGGCTGAACGGATTTTGACGGAAAATAAAGTCGAGAAACTCCTGCTGGTGGACGAAAATTATAAACTGAAAGGCCTGATCACCATTCGCGACATCGACAAGATGATGCACTTTCCCGCGGCGTGCAAGGATCGGCGCGGCCGATTGCGCGTCGGGGCGGCGATCGGCGTCGGCGATCTCGAGCGCGTCGATGCGCTGATCCGCGCCGGTGTCGACGTGCTGGTCGTGGATGCCGCGCACGGCCATTCCAGCAACGTGATGCAAACCGTGCGCGACGTCAAGCGGCGGTGCGAAATCGAGGTGATTGCTGGCAATGTGGCGACGGCCGAGGGCGCCGCGGCGCTGGTTCAGGCCGGCGCCGACGCGATCAAGGCGGGCATCGGGCCCGGCTCGATCTGCACCACGCGGATTATCTCCGGCGTGGGTGTGCCGCAGATCACGGCGATCGCCCAGTGTGCCCAGGGTGTCGCCGGCACGGGGGTGCCGATCATCGCCGACGGCGGCATCCGCTATTCGGGCGACATCAGCAAGGCGTTGGCGGCCGGGGCGCACAGCGTGATGCTGGGCGGCCTGTTGGCGGGCCTGGCGGAGAGCCCCGGACAGCTCATCATCTACAAGGGCCGCAGCTTCAAGACGTACCGGGGGATGGGCTCGATCGGCGCGATGGGCCAGGGCTCAAGCGATCGCTATCGGCAGCAGACGGTTCCGGGCACCGCGAACAGCAAGCTGGTGCCGGAGGGGGTCGAGGGGCGGGTGCCGTACAAGGGCGCGCTGGCGCCGTTCATTTTCCAGCTGGTCGGAGGACTGCGGGCCGGCATGGGCTATTGCGGCACCCGAAACATGGAGGAATTGCACACGAAGACCCGCTTCATCATGGTGAGCGGGGCGTCGGTGCAGGAGAGTCATCCGCATGACATTCTCATTACGCAGGAAGCGCCCAACTACACCTCGGCACGCACGACGCACGGCGACGGCGGCGACGACTAGCCTCGCCGTCGCGCTGATGTTCGCCGGAGCGGCGCCAGCGCAACCGGTCATGCCGGGGCCGATCAACTGGCACCAGGCCGGCGAAACGCCGCAGATGCCGCTGGCGGCCCGCGTGGTTGAAAACCTCGAAACGGTGCAGTTCAAGCCGGTGCCGGAGAAGCTGCCGGAGCCGAAATACGAGGGGCCAGGCCGAATCGGCGTGCCGCCGGGCATGAAGATCCGCAGTGCCGAGGAAGAGGCCGACATCTCGATCAAGACCGAACCGCCGGGGCTGGACCAGCTCACCCAGCGCTTATCGGAGGAGCAGCTCTACCAATCATTGCGGGATGAATACCGGCGCAAGCCGGGTCAGGGAAATATCTTTTTTCCCGAGGAGGAGCCGGTTTCCACCGAGCGCTACACCGGCCGGAAAAGCCCGCCGATGGTGCGCCTGGTCGAGCCGTCGTATGTGATGCACGGGCAGCTTTTGTTCGAGCAGAAAAACTTCGAGCGCTACGGCTGGGACCTGGGCGTGATTAGCCCGGGGATCGAGCTAGTTACCTATTACTACGACCTGCTGATGATGCCCTATCACATCGGTTCGGACGTGTGTCATTGCGCCGACAGCAGTGCCGGCAAGTGTCTGCCGGGCGACGCGACGCGGCTGATGCTGTACCCCGAGCGCTTCAGCGTCACCGGCCTGGTGTTCGAGGCGGGCACGATCTTCGGCGGCATGTTCGCATTCCCGTAAGCGACGCTCATTCCCACGCCGCGGGGCTCGAAGACTCGCCCCGCGGCGTGAGAGCATCAATCGGCCGATTCATAATCCAGCCCGATATCGAGCGCCGGCGCCGAGTGCGTCAGCGCTCCGACGCTGATGCGGTCCACGCCTGTCTCCGCAAGCGCCCGCACCGTCTGCAGGTTCACGCCGCCGGACGCTTCCAGCAGCACGCCCGGTGCACGCTGGTTGCGCCGCTGAACCGCCTCACGCATCTGCTCGATGCTCATGTTGTCGAGCAGGACGATGTCCGGCGCGGCGCGGAGAGCCTGGTCGAACTGTTCCAGCGTGTCGACTTCGATCTCCACGGGAACACCAATCGGTGCCTGTGCGCGGGCCAGGCGCATCGCTTCCGCAATGGGCGACGCCGCGCCACGCAGGGCGGCCAGGTGGTTATCCTTGATGAGGAAGCCGTCCCAGAGCCCCATGCGGTGGTTGGTGCCGCCGCCGCAGCGGACCGCGTATTTGGCCAAAAGCCGCCAGCCGGGCAGCGTCTTGCGTGTGTCCAGGATCTGCGCCGGCAGCCCGGCGACGGCGTCGACATAGCGCCGCGTCAGGGTCGCGATGCCGCTGAGGTGCTGGACGATGTTCAGCGCGAGACGCTCCCCGGCGAGGATCGACCGCATGGTGCCGCGCACATGTGCCAGCGTATCCCCGGCGCCAATTGCTTTCCCGTCGCCGTGTACGACATCGAGGGCGACGCCTGGGTCGATGGCGTGGAACACCATGGCGACTGCCTGCATGCCCGCGATGACGCAGGGGCTGCGCGCGACGAAAGCAGCCTGTCCCTGCAGCTGCGGGGACGATGCTTTGGCTTGTGACGTTGCCGGGGGCACCGAGATCCTCCTGGAGTCCAAGCTCAACCAGGCGCCGGCCGGCCTGCTCCTCGTTTGCGTCGAACATGTATGGCGTTCCCCGTTGCAGCGAAGCTCGCTTGCGGTTTCGCGCTCCGCCTCGCGCGAAACCGCAAGCGAGCTTCTCACCGAAGGGTCGCGCGCGTCGCGGTTCTCGGGTGTCTCAGGAAAAGACCTCGACCGCATTGCGAAACAGGCGCAGCCCGTCGCCTTCCGGCGCCAGGCCGAGCCTGGTCCACTGCGGATGCTGCGTCGGCAGCACGTGCCGCTCCGGATGCGGCATGAGCCCGAGGACGCGCCCGGTCGCGTCGCAAATGCCGGCCACCCCGCCCTGCGAGCCGTTGGGATTGTCCGGATATCCGGCCGCGTTGCCGGCCGAATCGACATAGCGCAGGACGACGTGACCCGTCTGCTCGAGGCCCTTCAGCAGCCACGGCTCGCGGACCACGAACCGTCCCTCGCCGTGCGCCACCGGCAAATACAAGCGGGTGTAGCCTTTAAGGAACGGGCAGCGGTCGGGGTTCGCTTGCAGCTGCACCCAACGATCCTCGAACTTGCCGGACTCGTTGTGCGCCAGCGTCGCCAGGGGGCCGTCCTCGTCCGGCGGGATGAGCAGGCCGGCCTTCAGCAGGGCCTGGAACCCGTTGCAAACACCCAGGATCAGGCGTTCGCGATCGCGAAACTGACGCAGCACGTCGCCGAGGAAATGGGTCAGTTGGCCGGCGAGGATCTTGCCTGCGCCCACGTCATCTCCATAGGTAAATCCTCCTGGGACGGCGAGGATCTGATACTGCAAGAGCAGCCGTGGCTGTTCGCGCAGCTGCTGGATGTGGACGCGATCGGTGAGAGCGCCGACCTCTTCGAACGCGAACTGCGTTTCCTGATCGCAGTTCGCGCCGGGGGCACGCAGGATCAACACGCGCGATCTGGCCATGCGGAAAACTCGCGAAAAATCGAGGGTTTTTCTTGACTGCCGCCGTCGTTGCGGACATAATCGGTGTAGCAGTTGTGGCTATCGGCGTCCGCGAAAAAGCGCCGGGCCCCGTTTATCGACGACCTCACCAGCTCCCATCTTGTGAGGCCGAACTCTTTTTCCCCAAAAAAATTTCACAAAGGGTTGCCAATCGCGCCTCGTGGTGTGTATACTTTCTTTGCGCTGCTAATCACGGCGCAGGACGCCGCTTTGGCGGCGACTCCTTCGATCTTTGACAACTTGGTGCACCGAAGAATGGAGCCAAAAGCGGGGTTGTGGGATGCCTTGACGGCATGACACAATCTCGCAGGTGGTGAGCGCAAGTTCATCATCTGAGTTCTTTGAGTCATGTCACAAGGTGACCGAATCCAAGATCGAACTCCGTGCTTGATTTTTCACCCCACCACGTCGCTAGCTCGTGACGGATCCTGGGGATGACACGCTCGGCCCGCAAGGGCTGGGTGCAAGCAGCTATTTTGAAGGGTTTGATCCTGGCTCAGAACGAACGTTGGCGGCGTGGATTAGGCATGCAAGTCGAACGAATCTCACCTGTGTAGCAATACATGGGTGGGGGAAGTGGCGAAAGGGGCAGTAATGCGTGGGTAACCTACCCCGGGGATGGGCATAGCCGTTCTAACGAGCGGGTAATTCCCAGCGATTCGGCGAGGGGGCATCCTCTTGCCGGGAAATGAGTTTCGCCTCGGGAGGGACTCACGTGCTATTAGCTTGTTGGCGGGGTAACGGCCCACCAAGGCTAAGATGGCTAGCGGGTGTGAGAGCACGACCCGCGCCACTGGCACTGAGACACTGGCCAGACACCTACGGGTGGCTGCAGTCGAGGATCTTCGTCAATGGGCGCAAGCCTGAACGAGCGACGCCGCGTGTGCGATGAAGGCCTTCGGGTTGTAAAGCACTGTCGAGGGGGACCAAAGCCGAAAGGCTTGATCGATCCCTGGAGGAAGCACGGGCTAAGTTCGTGCCAGCAGCCGCGGTAAGACGAACCGTGCGAACGTTGTTCGGAATCACTGGGCTTAAAGGGCGCGTAGGCGGCTCGCGAGGTCGGGGGTGAAATCCCACGGCTTAACCGTGGAAGGGCCTTCGATACCGGCGGGCTGGAGGAAGGTAGGGGTGCGCGGAACTTCTGGTGGAGCGGTGAAATGCGTTGATATCAGAAGGAACGCCGGCGGCGAAAGCGGCGCACTGGACCTTTTCTGACGCTGAGGCGCGAAAGCCAGGGGAGCAAACGGGATTAGATACCCCGGTAGTCCTGGCCCTAAACGATGGGTACTAGGTCGTGGGTCAATCATGGTCTCACAACCGAAGCAAAAGTGTTAAGTACCCCGCCTGGGGAGTATGGTCGCAAGGCTGAAACTCAAAGGAATTGACGGGGGCTCACACAAGCGGTGGAGCATGTGGCTTAATTCGAGGCTACGCGAAGAACCTTATCCTGGGCTTGACATGTGCGAAAGCGCTGGGGAGTAGGCGCGTGAAAGCGTTGCCCAACGGTAACCAGTCCGGAACCCAGTACAGGTGCTGCATGGCTGTCGTCAGCTCGTGTCGTGAGATGTCGGGTTAAGTCCCATAACGAGCGAAACCCTTGTCTCTAGTTGCCATCATTTAGTTGGGCACTCTAGAGAGACTGCCGGTGTCAAACCGGAGGAAGGCGGGGATGACGTCAAGTCCTCATGGCCTTAATGCCCAGGGCTGCACACGTGCTACAATGGCGTGAACAAAGGGACGCAAGCCCGCAAGGGGGAGCAAATCCCAAAAAACACGCCCCAGTTCAGATCGGAGGCTGCAACTCGCCTCCGTGAAGTTGGAATCGCTAGTAATCGCGGGTCAGCAACACCGCGGTGAATGTGTTCCTGAGCCTTGTACACACCGCCCGTCAAGCCACGAAAGAGGAAGACGCCCGAAGTCCACTTCAGAGTGGCCGAAGGCGAGATCCTTGATTGGGACTAAGTCGTAACAAGGTAACCGTAGGGGAACCTGCGGTTGGATCACCTCCTTTCTAAGGATGTTATCAAGCGGTCGCCGCCTCACGCGGCATCAGACCGCCACATGATCGCAATCTCGCTAGAAGCTTCTTTTCCCAGGTGCCCCTCGTTGCAAAGATACCCAGCCCCGCCGGCTTGCCGGCGGGGCTGGTTCTTTTCCATCGCGTCGAAGCTCGCTTGCGGTTTCGCGGTTGTCGCGAAACCGCAAGCGAGCTTCGACGCGATGGAAAAACTCACCACGTCGCCGCCCCATCATAGCGCCCGAATACGTCCGCGAGCGCGCTCATGATTTCGCCGACGGAGCAGCGCGCCGCGCCGCGACCAGCAGCGCCGGCATCAGGTTCTGCGTCGTGGCGGCGACGCGGCGCACTTCGGCCAGCGCGCGACCCACGGCCTCACGATCGCGCCGCGCCTTGATCGCCGCCAGCTGGGCCGTCTGCTCGCGCTCCACGCTATCGTCGATGACCAGCGTCTCCAGCGGCTTCTCATCCTTCTCGACGAACGCGTTGACGCCGACGATGAGTTTACGTTGGGCGTCCACGTCACGCTGGTAGGCGAAGGCCGCGTCGGCGATCTCGCGGCGGAAGAAGCCCGCCTCCAGCGCCGCGATCATGCCGCCGCGCCGCTCGATCTGCTCGAAGTAGCTGCGAGCCTGCTCCGCCATCTGCCGCGTCAGCGTCTCGACGAAGTAGCTGCCGCCGAGCGGGTCGACGGTGTTGGTGACGCCTGTCTCATGCGCCAGCACTTGCTGCGTGCGCAGCGCCAGCGTAACCGCGTGCTCCGACGGCAGGGCGAGCGTCTCGTCCATGCTGTTGGTGTGCAGCGATTGGCAGCCGCCCAGCACCGCCGCCAGCGCCTGGTACGCGACGCGGATCAGGTTCACCTCGGGTTGCTGCGCCTGCAGAGCGCAGCCGGCCGTCTGGGCGTGGAACCGCAGCTTCCATGACGCTTCCTTGCGGGCGCCGTACTTCTGCCGCAGCATGTCGGCCCACAAGAGCCGTGCCGCCCGGTACTTCGCGATCTCCTCGAAGACGTCGTTGTGGGCGTTGAAGAAAAAGCTGAGCCGCGGGGCGAAGCTGTCCACGTCCATGCCGCGGGCCAGGCAGGTGTCGACGTAATGGAAGCCGTCGGCCAACGTGAACGCCAGCTCCTGCACGGCGGTCGAGCCGGCCTCGCGAATGTGGTAGCCGCTGATCGAGACGGTGTTCCACTGCGGCACCGCACGCGCACAGAACTCGATCGCGTCACAAACGAGACGCACCGACGATTCCGGCGGGAACACGATCTCGTTCTGCGCGTGGAACTCCTTGAGGATGTCGTTCTGGGTGGTGCCGCGCAGCTCGGTCCACGCGACCCCCTGGTCCTCGGCGTTGGCGAGGAAGAACGCCATGACGACGAGGGCCGGCGCGTTGATCGTCATCGACACGGACACCTTGGCCAGGTCGATGCCGTCAAAGAGCGCCTGCATGTCGTCGAGCGTATCCACAGCGACGCCGAGCCGGCCGACTTCGCCGAGCGACCGCGGGTCGTCGGAGTCGAGGCCCATGAGCGTCGGCAGGTCGAACGCGGTGGACAGGCCGGTCTGCCCCTTGTCGAGCAGGAACTTGAAGCGTTCGTTGGTCTGCCGGGCGGTGCCGAAGCCGGCGAACTGGCGCATGGTCCAGAGCCGGCTGCGATACATCGACGCATGGACGCCGCGGACGAACGGATACTGTCCGGGATACCCGAGGTCGGTCTCCGGATCGAAATCGCCGAGCTGTTCGGGCGTGTACAGCGCCTCGATCGCCACGCCGCTAACCGTGGTCGGCGGCTGCGGCCGCAACGGCGCGTGGGCGTTCTCTTTTTCCCAGCGTTCACGGGCGGCGTTGTCGGTGACGGTGGCCATGGGGGGAGTCCTTTCTTTGAGCCCGAAGCGCAAGCGAGGGCGGTCAGCGGTCGGTCTTCTTCTCAGGATACCGCTCCGGGTCGATCTTCGACAAGGCGTCGTACCGGTCACTCGGGTTCGTCCTTGGGCGCCGGGAACTGCTCCGGATCGATGCGGCGCAGAGCGTTTAGCACGGGCACGCGAACATATGGATTGGGATCAGCGGCCAGGGCCTGCAATGCCGGCAGCGCTTCTCTGGCGTCAGGGCCGATGATGCCAAGGGCGTCTGCGGCAGCTCCGCGAATCGAGGGATGTGCATCGCGGAGCACCACCGTGAGGATGGGAATCGCCGGCCGGCCAAATACCGGCAGCGCCGACGCGGCGGTGCCCCGAACCCCAACGTTGGCATCACGGAGAGCGGACTCGACGAGAAAAGGGAAGGCATCGGTGCGATCTTTGTTTACTTGCAGCAGGCAATGGATGGCCCTGATGCGTGTTTGATAGTTGGGAGCGGTTGTCAGCGCCTGGCACAAGACCGGCATGATCTTGGCGTGCTGCTGCGGGTCCAGCTGCCAAATCGCCATGCCGGCGTTCACCCGACAGTTCGCGTCGGGATCATCCAGCAGTTCCAGCAGCCGCGGCAGCGCCGCGACGGCTTCGCGGCGGAATGCCCCCAGCGAGCAAGCAGCGGCGGCGCGGACCGTGGCCTCCGGGTCATCGAGCATGTGTAGCAAGGCCGGCATGCATTGGTCCGTCGCGAAGGGCGGGCTTAGCTGATACGCCACCATTTCACGAACGCGTGGCTGCGGGTCATCGACCAGGCTGAGTATCACCGGAATCATGTCGGCATTGCGGAACCCAAAGATGTGTTCCTGGTGCTGGTCGAAACCCATCCACTGCAGCACCCTGGTCATCGGCGCATCCCGAAAGCCCTGCGGGTCGGCGTGCTGTCGAAAGGCGTCCTGCCAGTAGCAGAACGGCACGTCACCGATTTTCGGCCCAAACACCGTCTGCCGAGCATAGGGGTGTAGCAGGAAGACCAGCACGACCACGCTGAACGTGCCGTAGACGGCAATGCGGAACAGTCGCTTGCGGGTCATTGCCATATGGGTTTCGCTTTCACTTCGCCTCTGCCTTCGGTGCCGGCCGCTGCGGTCGCGCAAATCGCGCCGAGTCGATGCGCCACAATGCCCTGGCAGCTTCGTAGCTTACTAGCCCATGTTTAACAAGTGTCGCCGTAAGTCCTTGCTGCGTAAGGGCTGATTTTTGGATTAGTCACTACATTGTCGTTTCATCGCCCGCGGGCGGCGCCGGCGGCCGATGGTCGGCCAGACCGATGGCGTTGAGTACCTGGCGGGCGCGGGACGAACCCGGTGTCGTGCCGCTACGGAGCTCTTCCGCAACGCGGAATTGCACGTAGCGAATCGTCTGCAATGCTTCCAAGGCCGACTGCGCCGAGAGCGACAGGCCAGCATCTTTCAAGGCGCGCTCCAGCATCCGCTCGATCAAGAACGCCAACGCCGCCACAAAAATGTGTGCCTTCACCCGCCGCGCCGTGTGATGCCAGATCGGCCGCATGCCCAGCGGATCCTTGAGCGAACGAAAGCCCCGTTCCACCTCGCTTAAGTCCTTGTAGTGCGCCACCGCCTCCGCGGGCGTCATCGCCGTCTGATCGGTCTGGATGAGGTAGCGCCCTTCATACTTCTTTTCCCGAGGTAAATTCACTGGGTGCTCCGCGATCTCCAATTGTCCCTCTTTGAACTCCCACATGTAGTAACGATAGCCGTGGTTCTTTTGCAACGCCCGCTCGGCCGCCGCGCCGATCTTGGCCGGCTGCTTCAACTGGCCCTTGGCCACGCGCGCCTGCACCTTCGCCAAGGCCGCACGCACCCGCTCCATCGCTTTGCTACGTTGCCGCTCTTCATAGGCCCGACGCTCGTCGCTATCGACCACAAACACTCGCACGCCGGCACGGTCGCAGGCGACCTCTTGCACTCGTGTCCGGGGTGGATTTGGTTTCGCCCGCGCGGTGATCCCATTGGGGCAGTCGACCCACTTCGTTTCGTCCACGCGATCAATCAACGCCTCCGCCTCCGGATTGCGGCGACGCGTCATGCCCACCAAGTAGCCATGTTCCGCCGCCGCCTGCAGCATGGCCAGATTGCTCTCGGTCACCATGCCGCGATCACCGACAAAGACGATACGCCGAAGGCGAAAACGCCGGGCCAGGTCTTGGATGACTTCCTTGACCGTCGTGCTGTCACGCGTGTTGCCCGCCCACACGTGATGTGCGATCGGCCAACCCGCCACCATCACCACGCCCACCACCACCTGCACGTTCCGCGGCTTGCCGTCGCGACTGTAACCGTGCTTGGCCAGCGTCGGCGGACCATGGCCTTCAAAATACGTACTGGTCAGGTCGTACATCACCAGGTCCGCGTCGAACTCGAACAACGTCCGCAGCCGCTCATAGAGCGCCACTTCCACGGCGTCCTTGTTCAACCCCAGATGATCCAGCGTGCGATACCAACGCTGCAGTTGCCCCAAGTCGACCTGGACGCGGCCTTGCTGCTTCCAACAGGGTACGTACCGGCGACCATGCCGGTCGCACACGTAATCGGTCTCCAGCCACGCGGCCAAACCGTGCTCGCTGGCCGGCCGCACCAGGCGGTTGGTGATCAGCACCAGGACGCGGCTGACCCAGTCGTCGGCGGGGTCTTCGCTCGGCCGCAACTTGGGCCAACGCCGACCAGCATCGAGCCATTGCCAGAGGCCCAGTTGGTCGAAGAAGTGGCGCGCGACGAGCATCGGTCCCCAGGTACTGGCGTCGAGGATTTCGATGGGTCCCTCGGCGCCGAGTTGCTGGGCCAGGGCCTGCGGCCCTTCCTCGCCGGTGAGAAAGCGATTGAGCAGCGGCAGGACGGCTTCGAGGGTGTCGCGTCGCCCGAGGTTGGCGATGACCTTTTGCTTGACCTTGCCGTTCTCGCGCACCGAGCCGACGATGCGGACATACTCGTGGACGGTGCCGTTGGAGGACGGAACTTTGACGGAGCGGATGAACATGATGTTATCATCAACAAATCCACCGGTCCGTCAACCGGATATTCGATGAAATGCGGACAAAACAGCTAAAATGTTTGTAATGATTGTCACTACGGTTTTCTGAAAACTGGACCTCCGCGCGTTGAAAATTAAGGACTTACGTCAAAAACTACCCCGACACTTGTTAAACATGGGCTAGTTCGTTTGCGTCGTCATCCATCAGGCTCAGCATCACAGGCAGCATGTCCTCGTCTTCAGGCAATTCCGCGCGGGCATGGCCCAGCCTTACGCCGATGCGGATCCGCCGATTGCGGGTCATGGGATGTCTCCGCTCACTCCGGCTCGCGTTTGGGTCCCGGGAACTGCTCGGGATCGATACGGTGCAGGGCTTCCCTCACGATTTGAGCGTCCCCGTCGGGATGGCCCAACAAGGCCTGGATTTCCGGCAGGGTTTCCTTCGCGTCGGGGCCGATGCGGCCCAAAGCGTAGGCGGCTGTAGTCCGGATATAGGAGTCGCGGTCTAACAGCAGCTTCCCGAGGACGGGGATGGCAGGTCGGCCGCAAGCGCCGAGTGCGCCACACAGGCCAACTGAGTATGACGATCGGGGTGGGTCGTGGCGCAGGCCGCGAGCTCGGGGAAAGCGTCGGCGGCATCGTCCCCCATCCCGTCGAGGCACAGGGCGGCGTCGAAGTGCCAGACTGAGTCGCTCAACGCTTGCGCCAGGATCGCCACGACGGCTTTGTGCTGCTTCTGTCCCATACGCGAGAGTGCCATTGCGGCTTGCACGCGGCAGCCGGTATCAGCGTCCTCGAGCAATTCCAGCAAGCGTGGCAGTGCCGCCATCACCTCGGGCCGGACACCGCCGATTGTGCCGGCCGCGGCGCGGCGAACCCGGGGGTCGGGGTCGTCGAGCATACGCAACAACGTCGGGGCACACGCGTCCGGCGTAAATCCTCTACCGAAATGGTGAGCGACCATCTCGCGCACACGCGGTTGCGGATCGTCCGCCAGGCTCAGCAGGAGCGGCAGCAAATCGGCCCGCTTATCCGGTAAGCCCCGTGCCGGGTCGCGCTGGTTGAAGCCGAGCCAGCGCAACATTTTCAATGTGACCGAATCAGGATTGCCGTCGCCGTCGGCATGATGGCGAAAGCTCTCCTGCCAGTAGCACAGCGGCACGTCCGCGATCTTCGGCCCAAATATGGATTGACGGGAGTAGGGGTGCAGCAGGAAGAGCAGCACCGGCAGGCCCAGCGTGCCGTACACGGCGATGCGGAACAGGCGCTTGCGGGCCATCGTCATACGTGTCTCATCTCACTTCGGCTCGGCCGCGACTGCGGGAAACTGCTCGGGGTCGATGCGACGCAAGGCTTCGCGCACGTGTTCGCGCATCTGTGCATTATTGTCGCCCAGCACGGCCTGCAATGCCGGAATCGCGTCCGAGGCGTTGGGGCCTATGCCGCCCAGCGCGTCGGCGGCCATCATGCGGACTTCGGCGACCGGGTCGCGCAGCATCTTCGCCAGAACCGGGACCGCCGACGGGCCGAATGCCCTGAGCGAAATGACCGCCGTCTGCCGAACGGCGGGAATGCCATCGTGCACGGCGAGTTCGGCGAGTTCGGGGAAAGCTTCGATCGCATCCTTCCCAAGGTCGCCAATGACCCGGGCGGCCTGGATGCGCGTCACGAGATCACCGTCGCTCAGGCCTTGCCGCAATACCGCCACGACTTCGCGGTGCTTCTTCTCGCCCACCGACCAGACGGCCCACGCCGCTGCCATTCGGCAACAACCATCGGGGTCCTTGAGCGATTCGAGGAGCCTCGGTAGGGCCGCGACGGCGTCACGATTGAAGCGACTTAGGGATACCGCCGCGGCGGTACGGACCCGCGCTTCGGGGTCGTCGAGCAAGTGGACGAGGACCGGCAAGCACTCATCTGCCGAGAACGCTGGGCGCAGGTGGTCGGCCACGCTCTCCCGCACACGCGGGTTGGGGTCGTCCACCAAGGTCAAGAGAATGCGGAGCCGATCGGCTCCTTCCGGAAAACCCGTAAATTGCGGGCCCTGATCCTGCGCCCAACCAGCGGAGCACTTTGGTCGTGAGCGAATCTGCCTCGGTGCCGTTTTCCGCCCGCTTCCGGAAAGAATCCTGCCAGTAGCACAGCGGCACGTCCGCGATCTTCGGCCCGAATACGGTTTGCCGCGTATAGGGATGCAGCAGGAAGAGGAGCACCGGCAGGCTTAGCGTGCCGTACATGACGATGCGAAGCTTTCGGTTGCGGGTCATGGCGATGTGGCCTCGCTTCAATGTTCTAAGGCCGAACTGTCTGCCGTGCTAGACGCTCCACGAACTGCCGATGTTCGGCGCTAGCAAGGCCGAGTTGCACAACATGCTGCACCCTTGGGAGGTCGCTTGCAATGAGAGCGCACGGATCGAGCCACAAGCCGGGGAAAACTTCGCTCTTGTAGTATCCCGCGCTGGAAAGACGAAGCGGCTCATACTCATTGCCACGCAGCACGAACCAATCGATCGCCTTGTCGCGAACACGCCAGACCAGACATTCTTGCAGACCGTGCCGGCGGTATTCAGGGAGTTTGACGTGCAAATCATAGCTGGCGTGGCTCGAAGTGACCTTGCCGATCCAGTCCGGCGCTCGCCAGAAAGCCGTCGGCGTCCACTGGCGTTTGCCCGCCGTATGCTTGCTGGATCAGCAGCAGTGAGTCCGGTTGGGGCTCGTTGCGCTCGTCCAACCGGAGCGAGGCGTGGCAGCGGCCTTCGACCCCGAGCGTTGCGGCGGCATACAAGCCCGTCCAGGCGATGAGATGCGCGGCGGGCCGGGCGTGGTACAGGAATGAGCCAGTCTGCGGAATGTAAACGATGCCGTCGAGCAACTCCGCGATCTTCAGATTGGGCGTTGCATCCCACCGGCGCTCAAATTCGGCGCGCGTCAGGTGGTCGCCGTGCTCAAGCGGCGGCACAAAGGGAATACACGTGGTCATGGGAGTTCCAATCCATGTGGGCACCCCGCAGCCTCGAAGACTCGCCTGCGGGCTTGGGCCTATTCTACACCGTCGAACGGCTCGCCCAGCCAACCGGCACGCGTTTCGCCGGACTGGCGCGCTTGCCAGAGCCGGTCTGTCTCCACTTCCAGGCACGTCAGCCAGCCGGAGCCGTAGACGAATGTGTCGATGCACACCGCATGGCCGATGTCGAGCGGCATGCCGGATTTCTGGGCGGTATGGCCGCAGACCATGATCTTGCCGGAGTGATGCGGAGCCGAATAGTCCTTTTCCAGCTTTTCCCAGTAGAGCATGTCGTCGGACTGCTCGCTCAAGGGAATATCGTAGTGGGCATTGGCATGCACGAAGAAATGTGTGTCGATTTCGTGGAACGGCCGCGTCGAATCAAGGAACTGCCAGTGCCGCTCCGGCACGTCATCAAGTTGACCTGGCCCGCCGCCCAGCGCATACGATGCGAGGGTCTGGCGGCCGCCGAACGGGAGCCAGGTGTCCAGCGCCACCGGGTCGATGCGGGCGTCGAGCATCATCTGGTCGTGATTGCCGCGCAGGCAGATGAGCCGGCACGCGGCGCCCAGCGCGAGCAGCCGTTCGATGACGCCGCGCGAGTCGGGGCCGCGGTCGGTGTAGTCGCCGAGCGTCACGAGCAGGTCGTCGTGCTGCGGACGTACCATCGCCAGCAGGCCGTCGAGGGCGCGTAGGCAACCGTGGATGTCGCCGATGGCGAGGGTGCGCATGCGTCAGACTCGTTCGACGATCATTGCCACTGCGTTACCGCCGCCGAGACAGAGCGATGCCAGGCCGCGCTTTGCGCCTCGCGCTTGCATGGCGTGGAGCAGCGTCACCAGCACGCGCGTGCCGGAGGCGCCGATGGGATGCCCGAGCGCGATGGCGCCGCCGTTGACGTTGAGACGGGCCTCGTCGATCTTGAGGTCCTGGTTGCACGCGAGCATCTGGGCGGCGAACGCCTCGTTCAGCTCGAACAGGTCGATGTCCTTCATGGTCAGCTTCGCCTTCGCGAGCACCTGGCGGACGGCGCCGATCGGGGCGAGGAAGATGTCCTTCGGGGCGATGCCGCTGGTGGCGTACGCGACAATGCGGGCGAGCGGCTTGAGGCCGAGACGTTCGCAGGCGGCCGGCGAGGCAACGGCGCAGGCCGCGCCGCCGTCGGAGAGCATCGAGGCGTTGCCGGCCGTCACGGTGCCGCCGTCGCGGAACGACGCTTTCAGCTTCGCCAGCGCCTCGACGCTGCTGTCGGGGCGGAAGCCCTCATCCTGCGTGACGCTCTTCGCTTTGGCGCCGCTGCCGACGGTAACAGGCACAACCTCCGCGGCAAACGCGCCCTGCTGCCAGGCGGCGGCGGCCCGGCGATGGCTCTGCACAGCGAAGCGATCCTGCTCGGTACGGCCGATGCCGCACTTGCCGGCGATGTGCTCGGCGGCGCAGCCCATGTGCCAATCTTCGAACGCGCACCACAGCCCATCGTGGACCATGGCGTCGACGGCTTGCTGATCGCCGAGCTTCCAGCCCTGGCGGACATTCTGCAGCAGGTAGGGAGCCCGGCTCATGCTTTCCATGCCGCCCGCGAGGATCACCTCGGCGTCGCCGGCACGGATCGCCTGAGCCGCGAGCATCACCGCCTTGAGCCCCGAGCCGCAGACCTTGTTGACGGTCAGGGCGGCGACGGTGTCGGGCAGGCCGGCCTTGAGCGCCGCTTGCCGGGCGGGATTCTGTCCCAGTCCGGCCTGCACGACGTTGCCGACGATGACCTCGTCGACGCGCTCGGGCGGCACATTGGCGCGGCGCAGGGCTTCCTTGAGCGCGACGGCGCCGAGCTCGGGAGCGGACACGTCGGCGAGAGCGCCGAGATACTTGCCGATCGGCGTGCGGGCCGCGGAAATGATCAATGCGTCGGCCATGGGTGCGTCCTTTCGCGAAGACGTACGGGACTACTTCATTATAACGCGTAAATCCCGTCTAGCGGCCGGTCGAAGACCGGGGCTCGTAGTTCCGCCTTTAGGCGGTTTTCACAACGACCGCCTAAAGGCGGAACTACGAGCCCCGGTCGTCGCGCGTGCGCGGCCACAGCGCCAGGATCGCGACTAACGCCAGCACTGGCGTCAATCCCGCCATGACGAGGCCGTCGGCGTACGACTTCGTCGCGTCGATGTTGTTGCCAACCACTTTTTGCATCCGCGACGAGGCGAGCCAGGCGATCGTCCCCAGGCTGCCGCTGATCTTGCCCTGGTGCGTTCGGCTCGGCTCCTGGGCGAACGAGTAGTAGTTAGGGAACAGGCCCAGGGCCCCGGCAGCGAATACCAGCAGCAATCCCACGAGCAGCGGGCCGGCGGGGAGGATGACGAATGCGACGCTCAACATGGTCAGTCCCGCGCAGACCGCGAACATGAACACGCGGGCGCGATGGACCCCCCAGCCGCGGTCGACCAGCCACCGGACCAGGAACCCGACACCGATGCAGCCAACGTCGGCGGCGATGTAATACGCCGCGGTCACCCACTGGACCTGTTGCTTCGTGTACGAGCGGTCTTCCTCAAGGAACATCGGCAGCCAGGCGCGGAAGAACTGCCAACTGAGATTGATGCTGACGACCACGATCAGCAGCGCCGCACACATCAGCAGCAGCGAACGCCAGGCCGGGGCAGCAGCGCTGTGGGCTGGGGCGCCGCCTGGCTCCGGCGGGAAGCGACGCCGGTCGAGATCGCCGCCGCGGATGAGCACCAGCCAGGGGACCGCCCATGCCATGCCGATGGCGCCGATCGCCACGAATGGCAGGCGCCAGCTGCCGCTTGGGTAGCGGTCGGCGGCGTCGGTCGGTGGCAGTAGCGTCACAATGATAAGGGGTGTAAGCACGGCACCGAGGGCCGCTCCGCTTTGCAAGATGCTGTTGCCGAACGAGCGATCCTTGCGCGTGAGAATCACCTGCGTTGTGATCAAAGCGCAGGGCCAATGGCCGGCCTCGAAGAATCCGAGCCCGATCCGGCACACGAGGAAGCCGAGGTAGGACGGGTCCGTAGGATCGGCGCCCAGGTCGAAATCGCCACCGAGCCAGCTTGACAGGGTAGCGCCAATGGCGGGCGCCGCCGCGGTGGCTATGCCCGCCAGCGACCAGCCGACCAGCACGGTGGGATAGAGCCAACGAACGCTGAGGCGGTCGGCCAGGAAGCCGAAGAACAACGCCCCCGCTGCGAAAGCATATCCGAAGCCTTCCTCCAGCCCGCCGTAGTGCGCGTGGCTCAACTGGTACTCGGCCCGGATGGTCGTCGCCAGCTGCGACAGCGTCAGGCGGTCCATGTAATTGAGCATGGTCGCCAGCAGCAACAAGCCGCACACGCTGTACCGCCACAGCCCCGAGCGCTCGCCTATGCGTCCCATGCGCGTCCGTCCCAGGCGATGACCCGTTCGAGCAGCGCCACCACGTCGGCGGCAAACGCGCGGAAGAGGATCTCGCCCTTCTCGGCCGAGGCGTGCTGCGGAAAGCCGATGTGGCCCGGCTCAGTACGGTCCTTCGTGATCCACGCACGCTGCGCGGGGGCGAAGGCCCGGCCCCACGGCACGTCCGGCGCGGCGCGATAATCGCCGACCAGCTCCGGACGAATCCGCAGCATCATCGACGTTTCGAGTTCGCACGCGTGGCCCATTTGCGTTTGCTTCAGCGACGGGTCGATCGGGCCGCTGCGCGTGCCGGCCGTCCAGTAGGTGGCGGACAAGAGGAGCAGGTCGGCGCGGGCACGGAGCTTCTGCCGCAGCTCGAACATCGCCTGGTGCGACGGCACGATATTGCCGCCGTGGCCGTTGAGCAGCAGGATGCGGCGGAAGCCGTGCGTGATCAGGTTCTCCGCCAGATCGATCAGCAGGTCGAGATAGACGCGCGGCGACGCGGACAGCGTGCCGGCGAAATCGAGATGATGGTGCGAATTGCCGAGCCACATCAACGGCGCGAACAGCACGCGACCCTTCAGCGGCTCCTTGACGCGACGCAGCACCTCGCCCAGCAGCAGGCTGTCGGTGAACAGCGGCATGTGCCGGCCGTGCTGCTCGAGCGCCGCGATCGGCACCACGACCGGCACGTCTCGGGATAGCGCCGCCACCTGCGGCCAGGTCATCTCCAGCAGTTCCACGGCAATCCTCCACGATGATCCGTTGCCCGGCATGGGCGGGCAATGGTATACAATAAGGGCCGTGCGTCGCGCTTACCAGCCATTTCACAAATCGGTTGTGCCGTGTTCACGTCCAGTCCAATACCGTACCAGGCGCTCGGTCCCAACGAGGTCCATGTCTGGCAGCTGCATGCCGAGCAGGTCACCGACCCACATATGCTGCGGCGTTTCGAGGCGCTGCTGGCTCCCGATGAACGCGAGCGCCACGGCCGATTCGTGCATGAGCGCACGCGCGGCGAATACCTGCTGGCGCGCGGCCTGGCGCGGACGGTGCTCGCCGGCTACACCGGCATGTCGCCCGCGGCCCTGCGCTTCACGGCCGACGCGTTCGGCAAGCCGCTTTTGTGCGAACCGATTGGCGTGCCGGGCGTGCAGTTCAACCTGAGTCACAGCCATGGCGTCATCGTGTGCGCGGCCGCGCTGGGACGGCAGGTCGGCATCGACGTGGAGGACGGCGGCCGGCGGATGGAGTGCCTCGACCTGGCCGAGCGTTACTTTGCCCCCGCGGAGGTGGCTCATCTGCGCGGCCTGCACGGCGCCGAGCGGCAGGCGGCGTTCTTCGCGATCTGGACGTTGAAGGAGGCGTTCGTCAAGGCGACCGGCCACGGTCTGAGCTTCCCGCTGGACGCGTTCGCGTTCGAGCTGGATCGCGGCCGGCTGCGCCGCTTTGTGCCGCCGTCGTCGCTGCCCGGTAATTGGCGGTTCTTCCAATTCGAGCCGACGCCACGGCATCGCGGGGCGCTCGCGGTCGAGTGCAACGGCGCGGACGTTCGCGTGGTGATGCGCGATTGGATGGACGTGTTTCTCCGCTCGCCCCTTTGGGGGAGAGGGGTCGGCGGTGAGGGGGAGGCCCATCCATAGACCCCCGCCACGCCGTAGTGGCCAAACAACACCTCCCGCTGCCTGTTTCACGTTTTCGCGTTCTTACGGGACACCCCTGCAATTGAGACGCGGGGAGCCGGTTTCGCCGCAACACCTGAATTCCGTGCTGAATGCGTCCGCGTTTCACCATCGGGAGCCCCGGAAGGGGCGGCAGGTGTCTTTTACGCCGAAGGCGTTGCATACCAAAGCGCAGGGCAAGCGTAGCGCCGCCCTGGGTTACGGAGCGTAATATAGCTTCTCCCTACCCCGAAGGGGGTTCCATCAACAGGCGGGCCACGTTTGATGAAACCTCTTCGGGGTAGGAAATCCTCTTATGCACCTCCGCACCCAGGGCGGCGCTACGCTTGTCCTGGGCTTTGATATGCAACGCCTTCGGCGTAAATACCACTGCGGCAACGGCTCCTGATTTGTTGCATTGATTGCGCTGCGAGCCGCCGCTAAGAGCCTTTGGGGTTGAGTCGATGAGCGAAGTCTCCCGCGTTCTGTCCGACCTCGCGCACGGCGATGCTCATGCGGCCGCGGAATTGCTGCCGCTGGTCTATGACGAGCTGCGCCGGCTCGCCGCGGCGCAGCTGCGCGAGAAAAGCCCGGCCAAACCCTCGACGCCACGGGGCTGGTGCATGAGGCGTATCTGCGGCTGGCCGGGAAGACGTCGTTCGCCGGCCAGAGTCACTTCTTTCGGGCGGCGGCCGAGGCGATGCGGCGCATCCTGGTCGATCAGGCGCGCCAGAAGCGGGCCGAAAAACGAGGCCGTGGCGCCCCGCGGTTTGCCCTGTCCGAGGCCGACCGGGTAGTCCTGCCCGACCCGGACACCCTGCTCACAGTCGACGAGGCGCTGATCAAGCTCGCGACCGACGATCCTGCGTCGGCGGAGGTCGCCCGCCTGCGGCTGTTCGCCGGCCTGTCCATCGACGAGGCGGCCGACGCGCTCGGTATCTCCCGGGCAACGGCATTTCGCGACTGGGCGTATGCCCGGGCCGTCCTGACCGCCGCGCTGAGCGGCGAAGAAAGACTTCGGAATTAGTGAGACGCGCGCGGGCCGTTCTGCGCTAATCTGGGAAAGACCCCCGGAGGATGCCCTCATGGCCGCCGACCCCCGCCGCGTGAAAGACCTATTCGTCGCCGCTCTGGACCTGCCCGATCCGCAGGCCCAACAGGCGTTTCTGGAGCGCGAGTGCGGCGCCGACGCCGGCTTGCGACAGCGGCTCGAGATTCTGCTGAAGGCCCACGATGATCCCGCCTCGGCGTTGGACCGGCCCCTCGCCGCGATCGGACCGGTGGATGCGAACGCCGCTCAGCCGCAGGTGGCCGAAGCCATTCCGCCACGGGAGGAATGCCCCGCCGGTCCCGCCCTGGGTGAAACCACGTCTTACCGGCGCCCCAGCGAAGGGGTCGGCTCGATCATCGGCGGCAAATACAAGCTCCTGGAAACCCTCGGCCAGGGCGGCATGGGTGCCGTGTTCATGGCGCAACAGACCGCGCCGGTCAAGCGTCTGGTAGCGCTGAAACTCATCAAACTGGGCATGGATTCCAGGCAAGTCCTGGCCCGCTTCGAAGCCGAGCGGCAGGCGCTGGCCCTGATGGATCATCCGAATATCGCCAAGGTCCTGGACGCGGGTGCAACCGACTCGGGCGACCCCTTCTTCGTGATGGAGCTGGTCAAGGGCGTACCGATCACCCGCTGCTGCGATGAGCGCCAGCTCTCCCCCCGCGAGCGGCGGGAGCTGTTCATCCCGGTCTGCCAGGCGATTCAGCACGCGCACCAGAAGGGCGTCATCCATCGCGACATCAAGCCGAACAACGTGCTGGTCGCCCTCTACGACGACCGCCCGGTGCCGAAGGTGATCGACTTCGGCGTGGCCAAGGCGGCCGGCTCCCAGCTCACCGATGCCAGCCACCGCAGACACCCCAAGCGTTTCTTTCGAATTTGTATCGGGCGGCGACGGAGTCGTACGACTCTGGGACGTTGCAACCGGCCAATTGCGAGCGGCGACCACCAGCCATGCCGGCGGTGTTTGTGAACCTCGGCTCAGTCAAAACGGGTCGCTCCTGGTGACAGCTTGCACAGCCTCGGACCCTCTCGGGACGGCCCTAGTGACAAGTCATGTCTTCTTCTGGGACGCGCGGGCGGGCACGTTGATCCGCAAGCTGGATTTTCAAGGAGAACCTCCGTCGATCGACGTCAGTCCCGACGGCAGAGCTGTTTTGATCGCTCACGATGACCAGATTGATGTGTGGTGTCCCCAGGAAAATCGTCCAAGGAAACGATTGCCCGGGGAATACGCGGCATTCAGCCCCGGCGGCGGAGCGGCTCTGATTTCCTCCAAGTTTGCGGTTGGCTGGTGGAATACCGCCGATTGGCAGGTGTACCGAACGATCGATCTATCCGGCGAGCCAGCGCGCGGATTTAATCCTTATGGCCCACCCCGCTTTATCGCCGAGGACGTGTTCGTGGTGGATTTGCTAAGGAATTCTGATGCCGGGGAGGGAAAGGTTTTCGTCAGGAACTTGCCAAAGCCAATCGGAGCGGACGGAGGATTCGAATTCGGTTTTGACCCCGCGCCGCTGACCGGCCCCCTCTGCGCATCGCGCAACGGAAGGCTGGTTGTTATCGGCAATCGCATCTATGACGCCGTCAGCGGCGAACGATTGACTTTGCCTCGCGGACGCAACTATCATCCCCGGTTGAGTGAGTTCGCCGATGACGGTCGTTTTGCATCATTGGGGGATCTGTACATCGTTGATCTGGCAGCGGACAGGAAGATCGACATGGCGGGCCGCTTCGTCAAGAGTCTGCAAACCTGGGTTGTGCTTGGCTTCGACAATCTGACGATTCTCCGTAAAGCGGACGCCTCGTTGAGTGCCGAGCTTCTGCAGAAATGGTGTCAGGTGATTACGCGAGGCAAACTGGATGAAGGCGGCCGATTCAGCAAGTTCGACGAGGCGACTTGGCAGAAAGCGCGTCTGGAGCTGGCCCAGCTCCTCGATGCAAACCCGGTTGCCCAGTCGCTGCGCTTCGCCGTGACCGACCCGCTGTACTGGCTCCGGCAGGAAATCAAGGACTCCGAAGGCAAGAATTTGACGCCGCTGCCGCTGCTCGATCGTCTCGTCGCGGCGGAGCCGACCTGGCCGAACTACAGCAAGCGGGCGGCCGCTCATGCCAAGCTCGAGCACTGGGACCTGGCCATGCGGGACGAGCTCGAGGCCGCACGGCTCACGGGTGAGCGTTACTGGCTTGGCGGCAGCCCGTTTACCGACTGGCAGCTTGCCGTTTCCGTCGTCATGGCCCCGGATCGCCCGCGCGAGCAATACGAACTCCTTCTGTGCTGGCTGGAGGCCAGGGGTCGAGCGGGGGTAAGCGACGAACCGACAACGGGGGGCAGCGGCAACCTGGCGCCGCAGACCAGTCAATACCAGCCGCGGCGGCCCGTCCTCACCGGCCTGGCTCAGTTTCGCCTGGGCCGATATGCGGACGCGCTGGCCACGCTACAGGGAGCCAAGGTGCCGATGTTCGCCGAGGCCGCCGGCATGCTGATGTCGCCCTGGAGCTTGCTGATCCTGATGAATGTTGAGAGGCCGGCTGGTCCCCTTGTCGCTGCTCGACGGGTGTCGATCCGCACGTATGCCTTCGACCCCGTCGATCTCATGGTGCGAGCGATGTGCCACCATCACCTGGGGCATCCGCAGGAAGCCCGGGCGTGGCTTGAGCAAGCTCGCGACATGTTTCCCAAGGATCGCCAATCCATCAACGCCGGTCAGGTGGCCTTCCTTCGCGAGGCGGAATCGCTGATCGAGGGAAAAACGCAGCCGTAGCAATCGAACCGCGTGTAAGGCTACCGGGCCGCCGCTTGCTTTACGCTCTCAACCCAGGCGTGATCCTGTTTACTTACAACGGCGGGTACGGGTCCCGCATAGTTGATGCGTCGAAAGAACCGTCCGCGCACATACGCGGTGGCGAATACGGCGCCCAGATCGACCAGGATGTCCGGGTCCGGCGCGCCAGCGGAATGGGCAGAGTCGGCAGCGGCCGATCGAGTTTCCAGCGATATACGTCACAATCCGGGCGCCGATCGCCGCGCGACACCAGATAGTAATAATCTGCCGCGGGTAACGGTTCCTGCAAGGGCAGACGCCGACCGCCGAGTAGCAGGTCCAATTCCACCAGGTGAACCTGCTGATATATCAGCGCACGCCGCTTGGCAAGATACTCGGTGCGGCCGGGTTGCTCCTTGTTCGCGGGCGACAGCAACTCCAAAGTGGCCACCAGGCTGTGATCCGGTTGATAGAGGATCTCGATGTAAGTCTCGCGCGGCCCCTCCAGAATTGCCAACGGAATGGTCACCGGCTCCAAGGTGGCTACCCCGCCTGAGATGCCTGGGGGCGCGGAACGTGAGTCGTCATGCGTGACCGCGACGTTGGGAAAACCGAGCTTCCGCATGTCGGGATCATGCTCGACCAGGTAGACACGTTCGCCAAGCGTGGCTTCGTAATGCGGCGGTAAAGCATCGGCAATGGCTTCGCGCCAGTAATTGATGAACGTGAAATGGAAATCCGACCAGTATGCCGGATGCTCCAGGAACGGGTCCATGCCGGGAAATGGGCTTTTCATGCTTGGCTATCCACTGGCTGTGGGAAAGGGCGTTTGCCGGTTATTCTGGTTCCTGCCCTGGTAATAACGGTACTTCCCGGCGCGTCGAGTTGCACAGGTTGCAGGCGTAGACCACGTTGTCATAATCGAGACGCATTCCCGGCTCGGTCGCTTGCGGTTGAACGTGTTCGACGCCGAAGCCGTGATGGCTTCATTCATCAGACTGCTGCCTTAGGCGCCGGGCCCGCGCTTTGTAGGGTTCGAGCATTTCCAGGCGCTGCTGATCGTGGGGCTCCAGCCAGTTGTCGGCGGTGGCCTGGAGTTCGGCCAGTTCGGCCTCTTCCGCTTGGATGAGGCCGCACTGATGCCGCTGGTGGATCAACTGGAAGCGTCGTGCGTTCAACTCGCGCCAGGCCTCGGGCTGATCGGGGAACTCGGGGGCACGGCTCAGGACCCTGATCACCCATTCCTGGAGGGACATCTGACGCGCTGCAGCCTGCCGCTGGAGCCGCTGGGCTGCTCATCCTGCAAGTCGATCGTGATGGACATCGCGCATATCCTCCAACCGGGTCGTCCGTGCCGTGCATTGTACCCGTCAGCTAATCAAGTGGCATGGGACGGCAGCCAGGACCGCGGGAAATGGCGCTTCGATCAGAGGGCCTTCATCCGAGATGTCACTCGTCCGGCGGTCCAGCGAACGGCGTCGCGCCCGTCAACCGCACGTACAGCGTCACGCCCAGGCTGTACTGGTCCCCCTCACCGCTGGATCAGCAGCAGGACGCCGACAACGGCCGCGAGCACGGCCAACACGTGGCCACTGTGCGCAAAGGTAAATCCCAGCGACGGTGCGTAAAAAAACAGCGCGAACAGGATGAGCCAGATCGCCAGCAAGAGCATCCCCAGGTTCTTGGGCATCTTCATCGGCAAGTCCTCGTGGTCAGAGCTGCAATGCGCCCCGCCATACAGCATAGCAACTCCGCAGCGGTCGCATAAGGGAATGCATCATGCCGCTGCGCCGCATCCAGGAAGACAGGCAGGCTTGATCGCCGGCTGTTCGATGCATACGATGGTGGTTGTTTCACAGCCACGGAGACGCGAATGGCCTCACTCGAAACGGATTCAGCGGAACCGGCGCCCACCGACGTAATCGCGACCGTCGAGGCCCAGGCAGGCCAGGGCGCCGGCCTGGCGGCACTCGTTCTGGTGCGCTTGGCGTCGTGTTCGGCGACATCGGCACCAGCCCGCTCTACACCTTGAAGGAGTGCCTGATCGCCGCCGGCGGCGACGAGGCCACCAAGGCCGATCTGTTCGGCATTCTATCGCTCATGTTCTGGGCGCTGGTCATGGTGGTTACGGTCAAATATCTGTGCTTCGTCATGCGTGCCAGCCACCATGGCGAGGGCGGCATTTTCGCCCTGTTGGCGATTGTCCCCGACAGGTTCCGCACGCATACGTCCCGTGGTGGGCGGGTCACCGGCATGGCGCTGTTGGCCGTCATCGGCGCGTCGCTGTTGTACGGCGACGGCGTGATCACGCCGGCGATCTCCGTGCTCAGTGCCGTCGAGGGCTTGAAGGTCGCCAGTCCATCCCTGGAACCGCTGGTGGTGCCCCTTACCTGCGGCATTCTCGTGGCGCTGTTCGCGATCCAGCGGCGCGGCACCGGCAGCATCGGCAGGCTGTTCGGGCCGGTGATGACCGTCTGGTTCGTGACGCTGGCGGCGCTCGGCGTGTATCACATCGGGCAGCAGCCCGAGATCCTCGGGGCCCTGTCGCCGCATCACGGCGCGGCGTTCTTCCTGCGCCACGGCATCCGGGGGCTGCTGATCCTCGGCTCGGTCGTCCTGGTCGTGACCGGCGGTGAAGCACTCTACGCGGATATGGGTCACTTCGGCGTACGGCCCATTCGCCTGGCGTGGACCGCCCTGGTGCTGCCGGCGCTGACACTGTGCTACCTTGGGCAAGGGGCGCTCGTGATCGCCGATCCCGAGGCCGCCAAGGAACCGTTTTTCCTGATGGTGCCCGCGGGACTCGCCCGGTATCTGATGGTTGCGCTGTCGAGCGCCGCGACCGTGATCGCTTCCCAGGCCCTCATCTCCGGGGCCTTTTCGCTGACGCGCCAGGCGATGCTGCTGGGATACCTGCCGCGGGTGACGATTAAGCACACTGCCTATCACACCGAGGGGCAGATTTACATCCCCGAAGTCAACAATATGTTGGCGATCGGCTGCCTGGCGCTCGTCTTGACCTTCCGCGAGTCGGTGAAGCTGGCCGCGGCCTACGGCATCGCGGTGACCGGTACGATGGCGATCACGTCCGTCCTGTACTACATCGTGGTGCGGTACTCGTGGGGCTGGAACCGGTGGAAGGCCGGCGCGGTCCTGGTGCTGTTCCTGGCGTTCGATATCCCCTTTCTGCTGGCGAATCTCTTCAAATTCTTCGACGGCGGCTACGTGCCCATGCTGATCGGCGCCGCCCTGATCGCGGGCATGCTGATCTGGAGTCGCGGCCGCACCAATCTGATGGAAAAATACGCCAACCGGTTTTCGACGCTCGACACGGCCCGGCCGATCATCGGCGCTGGCTCGCGTCGCGCGTTCCCGGAGCCGCGGTGTTCCTCTCGCCCAGCGCCGAACACGTCCCGCCGATCCTGGTGCACCACGTCATGCGCAGCCGTTCGCTGCACGAGACGGTCATTCTGCTGACCGTGGAGCAGGCGGCGGTCCCGGTCGTGCCGGAGGCGTCGCGTGCGCGGCTCACGGATCTGGGCGACGGCTTCTACCGAATCGTCATGTCCTTCGGTTACATGGAGGAACCGCTGCTGCTGCCGGCGCTGGAGGCGGTGACCCGCGCCCACGGCATCGCGCTCAACACCCCCGATACCACCTATTACGTCGGCCACGAGACGATTGTGGTCAAGGATGAGGCGACCTTCAACCGCATCCCGGAAGCCATCTTCTCGTACCTCAACCGCAACGCCGTTCACGAGGAGAAACGCTACGGAATTCCGCTGGATCAGGTCGTCGAGATCGGCACCCAGATCGATATCTGACGACTACCGCCATGCCGAATGCGCTCCCCCCACACCATGTACGCGCCCTCCCCCAGCGCTACCTCGGCCGCCGCGTGCTCGTCTTTCCCCAGCTCGACAGCACCAATACGCTCGCCTTGACTCTCGCCACCGATCCGTCGCAGCACGGCCTGGTGCTGCTCGCCGAAGAGCAGACGGCGGGGCGGGGGCAGTACGGCCGAACCTGGCAGGCGCCGCCGGGCAGCAGCGTGCTGATGTCGGTGCTGCTGTTTCCGCCGGCGGAGCTTCGGCGTCCCGCGCTGCTGGTAGCGTGGGCGGCGGTGTCCGTCTGCGAATTGGTGCGGGCCGCGACTGGGCTGCACGCGCAGATCAAGTGGCCCAACGATGTGCTCGTCGGCGGCAAGAAGATTTGCGGCATCCTCATCGAGCAGCGCAACAGCGGCGATCCCGATTTGCCGCTCGCGAGCGTCGTCGGCCTTGGTCTCAATGTGACGCAACCGCCCGCGGCGTTTGCGGCAGCGGACTTGCCGATGGCGGGGTCGCTGTTCAGCGTGTCCGGCAAGCTGCTCGCCACGGACGAGGTGGCCGTGGGGCTCATCGGGCAGCTCGACGCGGAGTACGGCCGGCTGCTCGAAGGCGATTTCGCGACCTTGGAGGCGCGGTGGCGCTCGCGGCTTGGGCTGGCGGGCCGTCACGTGCGCATTGAGGCGATTGGCAAGGAACTGCACGGCCGGCTGCTCGACGTGACGTTGGACGCGGTCCAGGTGGAGTTGGCGCCGGGAACGGTGGTGCGGCTGGCGCCGAAGCGGTACGGCATATCGAAGAGGCATAGACCCCACGCCGCGGGGCGAGTCTTCGAGCCCCGCGGGTTCGTAGTTCCGCCTTTAGGCGGCCCCGGAGCCGCCTAAAGGCGGAACTACGAACCCGCGCGGCGTGTGTTCTTGGCGTGTAACCGTCGCGCGCGTATACTGCAACACGGGCGGCGCTCGCGCTGCCTTGCCCGCCTGCCCTACCACGCCCCACGCTGGGGCCGTTCTTCCCGAGGCCTGCATGACCAAACGGCTGCCCCGCGTCGGTGTCATCCTCTTGCTGCTCGGCTCCTTCGTGGCGGCGGCAGCTTGGCCGCAGTTCCGTGGGCCCAAACGCGACGGCGTCTCCACCGAAAAGGGCCTGCTCAAGCAATGGCCCAAGGACGGCCCCAAGCTGGCGTGGTCGTTCAAGAACGCCGGCCTCGGCTTTTCGAGCATGGCCATCGTCGACGGCAAGCTGTACACGCTCGGCAGCCGCGGCGACGACGAAATCGTCCTCGCGCTGGACGCGGTCACGGGGACGGAACTGTGGACCCTGCGCATCGGACCGATCGTCAACGCCGAGGATAATGGCAATTGGGGCGATGGCCCGCGCCACGCCAACGATTGACGGCAATCGCCTGTACGCGCTCGGCTCTCAGGGCGACCTGATCTGCGTGGACTTTGCCGCCGCGCAACCGAAGGAAGTCTGGCGCAAGAATCTCATCAAGGATTTCGGCGGCGAAATGATGACCGGCTGGGGCTACAGCGAGTCGCCCCTCGTCGACGGCAAGCATCTCATCGTCACGCCCGGCGGCGCCCAGGGCACTCTCGCGGCCCTCGACAAGCTAACCGGCGCGGTCGTGTGGCGCAGCACCGACCTGAAGCAGGCGGCGCCGTACACGTCGGTGATGCCGGCCGACATCAACAGCGAGCGCCAGTACATCCAGACGAGCTACGATCGTAACAATCCGGCCGGCTACCTCAATGGCTTCGCTGCCGGCGATGGCAAGGTCCTGTGGTCGGCAAAGCTTTTCGACAAGGATGCGTATCTGATTGCGTCGACCGCGCTGATCAAGGGCAACCTCGTTTATCAGGCCGTCGGCGATACCCGGGGCGTCTGCCATTTGTTTGAGATCGGCAAGGACAACAAACCCAAGGAGCTCTACAGCAAGGCCAGTCAGAAGAACATGAAATGCAACCACGGCGGCGTCGTGCTGATCGACGATCACGTGTACGGCTATTCCGACGGCCGTGGTTGGGCGTGCCAGGATTTTCTCAAAGGGACGATCGCGTGGGAGGACCGCACGGAGCTGCCCTGCAACGGCAGCGGCACGCTCATCGGGGCCGACGGAATGCTGTACATGGTGACCGACCTTGGCGACGTGGGGTTGGCGAAGGCGGATCCCAAGGAGTTCAACCTGGTCAGCACGTTCAGATTTCCGGCGCTGTCGAAGTTCCCGTCGACACGCGCGACGAGCCGGTCTGCCAAGGTGTGGTCGTATCCCGCCGTCGCCAACGGCTACCTGTATGTGCGCGACTGCGAGCTGATTTTCTGCTACGACGTTCGGGACAAGAAGTAGGCGCCCTTCGCGTCGAAGCTCGCTTGCGGTTTCGCGAGTCGCGAGTCGCGCTCGCGAAACCGCAAGCGAGCTTCGACGCGAAGGGCAAGAGGCACGATAACATCCATGCCCGCGTTCGACGATGCATTCCGTCCCCGCCCGGACTTGGAGCGGCTCCAGGGGGAGCGGCTGGCGCGAATGCTCGACGAGGTGCGGCCGCAGAATCGCTTCTATGCCGCGAGGCTGGGCGACGCAGTCGTGCGCGGCGTGGACGACGTGGCCCGGCTGCCGTTCACCACCAAGCCGGAGCTGCTCGCCGACCAGCAGGCGAATCCTCCCTACGGCACCGGCCTGACCTATCCGGAAGTGCGCTATACCCGCCTGCACCAGACCTCCGGCACGCACGGCGCCCCGCTGCGCTGGCTGGACACGCCGGAGAGTTGGGACTGGATGCTCGGCTGCTGGACGCAGATCTTTCAGGTCGCGGAGGTGACGGCGGCGGATCGGCTGTTCTTCCCGTTCTCGTTTGGGCCGTTTCTCGGCTTCTGGACCGCATTCGATGCGGCCCAGCGGCTTGGCTGCCTCTGCCTGGCGGCCGGCGGGATGAGCAGTGGCGCCCGGTTGCGGATGCTGCTCGACAACCGGGTGACCGTCATCCTCTGTACGCCGACCTATGCGCTGCACCTTGCGGAGGTCGCGCGCGAGCAGGGCGTCGACCGATCGGCGGTCCGCTGCCTGATCGTCGCCGGCGAACCGGGCGGCAGCATTCCGGCCACCCGCCGCCGCATCGAAGACGCCTGGCGGGCGCGCGTCTTCGACCACAGCGGCATGACCGAGGTGGGCCCGCTTTCGATCGAATGTCCCGAGCGCCCCGGCGGTCTGCATTTACTGGAGGCCGACTACGTCGCGGAGGTCATCGATCCCACGACGGCCCAGCCGGTGCCCGCGGGTCAGCCGGGCGAGCTGGTGCTGACCAACCTCGGCCGATGGGGCAGCCCGCTGATACGCTATCGCACGGGCGACCTGGTACGTGTCGACCCCGAGCCGTGCCCGTGTGGGCGGACGTTTCGCCGGCTGGACGGCGGCATCCTCGGCCGAACCGACGACATGATTGCGATCCGCGGCAATAACTTTTACCCGGCCGCGCTGGAAGGCGTGTTACGGCGATTCCCGGAGGTGGTGGAGTATCAGGTCGAGGTCGACGCGTCGGCCCCACTGGCGGCGTTGCGGGTCGACGTGGAGCCGAGCACCGACGCCGGCGGCGGGTTGGCCGGCCGCGTCGCCGCGGCGATCCGCGACGAACTGTTGTTCCGCGCCGAGGTGACGCTGGCTGCGCCCGGCGCCCTGCCGCGCTTCGAGATGAAGGCCCGCCGCGTGCGAAAGAAATAGAACATTAAATGAGGAAGTCAGAGGGTTCGAACGACAACCGCTCGCTTACGCTCGCGGCTCGGCAGAGCGCACTACGAAAGGGTCTCCCATGACACGACGGCACCTCGGTTGGCTCGCGGGCGCCTGCGCCCTGCTCATCGTGGCCCTGCCCTTCACGCAGGCTTCCGACTGGTGGAACTGGCGCGGCCCGCAGGAAAACGGCTACTCATCCGAAACCGGCCTGCCCGACCGCTGGTCGCCCGATGCGAACGACCCCGACTCCAAGTTCCTTGTCTGGAAGGCGCCCTACGGCAGCCGGTCCACGCCGTTGGTAATGAACGGACGAGTCTATTTCATCAACTATTCCTCCGAAAAGATCAAACGGCCCAACGGCGAGATCAAGGACAAGGCCGAGTCGATCCAGGAGCGAGTCATGTGCCTGGACGCCGACACCGGCAAGGTGATCTGGCAGTACAAGTTCAACGTCTGGCACACCGACATCGTGACCACCCGGCTCGGCTGGACCAACCTGGCAGGCGATCCGGTCACCGGCAATGTTTACGCGCACGGCACGCAGGGCATGCTGATCGCGCTTAACAAGGACGGCAAGGTCCTCTGGCAGCATTCGATGACCGAGGAGTACGGCCGCTTCACGGGCTACGGCGGCCGCGTCACCAGCCCGCTTGTCGATGGCGACGTGATGGTCCTTGGCATGGTCAATTCCGAGTGGGGCGACTACGCCAAGGGCGCGAACCGGTTCATCGCCTTCGATAAGAACAACGGCGAGGTCGTCTGGTGGTCCGAGCAAGGCGGCCAGCCGAAGAACACCTACTACTCGGCGCCGGTCGGCGCGACCATCAAGGACCAGCGGCTCATCATCTCCGGCGCCGCCGACGGTGGCGTCTATGGCATGCAGGCGCGCACCGGCGTTTCCGCCTGGGGCTACGTATTCGCCGGCAACGCCATCAACGGCGCGCCCGTGGTCGACGGCAGTCTCGTCTACATCGGCCATGGTGAGGAGAACCCGGACAATAACATCCAGGGCCGGGTCATCTGCGTCGATGCCGCCCAGGTCCAGGACGGCGAACCGAAGCTGGTCTGGAAGAAAGACGGCGTGAAGGCCCGATATGCCTCGCCGGTCATCCACGACGGCAAGCTGTACATGCCCGACGACACGGCCCGGCTCTACTGCATGGACGCGGCCAACGGCAAGATCTTGTGGAAATTCAGCTATGGCCGCGACGTGCGCGGCAGCCCGGTACTCGCCGATGGCAAGATTTATGTCGGCGAGGTCAATTCGGTCTTCCACATCCTCAAGCCGGGCGCCAAAAAGTGCGAGGAGCTACACAAGCAGCTCTTCTCCTCGGCCGACGACATCGCCGAGGTCGAGATCAACGGCAGCGCGGCGGTGAGCGACGGCCGTGTTTATTTTTCGACCAGCGAGGAAACCTACTGCATTGGCCGCAAGCAGCCGCTCAGCAAGACGGCAACAGTACCGGCGAAGGAACTGGCTCCCACGGGCAAGGGCCTGGTGGCGCACTTGCAAGTGTTGCCGGCCGAAGCGCTCGTGCACCCGGGCAAGAGCGTGACATTCAAGGTGCGCGGCTTCGATGCCGACGGTAACTTCGTCGAGGAGGTCCAGGCGGAGGACTGGCAGATTCTGACGCCGCCGTTGCCGCCGGGAGCCAAGCAACCGCCGCCGCCCCTTGACGGCACGATCAAGGACGGCGTCTTGACGGCGTCGCCGAAGAAGGCGAGTCAGCAGGGATACGTCATCGCCAAGCTCGGCAAGCTCACCGGCAAGGCGCGCGTGCGCGTCGCGCCGACGTTGCCCTACACCCAGGACTTCGAGAAGATTCCCGATGGCGCGGTCCCCGGGGGTTGGGTCAACACGCAGGGCAAGTTCAAGGTCGTCACGCTCAAGAGCGGCGAGAAGGTGTTGTCGAAGGTCAACAACAATCCCAGCCCGCTCGTGTACCGCGGCAATGCTTACATCGGTACCCCCGACATGCACGACTACACCATCGAGTGCGACGTGATGGGCACCGAAATGGCGACCAAGCTTCCCGATATGGGCGTGGTGGCAAATCGCTACACCCTTTACCTCGCCGGCGGCATCCAGAAGCTGCGGCTCAATACCTGGTCGGCCCTGCCGCGCGTCGATCGCACCATCGACTTCCCATGGCGGCCCGATACGTGGTATCGTCTCAAGCTGACCGCCGAGGTCAAGAACGGCGCGGGGATCATCAAGGGCAAGTGCTGGGAGCGCGGCAAGGAGGAGCCGCGCGCTTGGACCGTCGAGCTAACCGATCCCTACCCGAATACGGAAGGCGCGCCGGCGCTGTACGGCTATGCGCAGGGCATCCCCGAGAACGGCGGGCCGGGGACCGAGGTGTATTACGACAATGTGCGGATCACGCCTAATATGAAGTAGGAAAACTATCCACGGAGATCACTGATATGGCGTCTTTTTCCTCTCTCCGGCGCGGTGCCGCCGCGATCCTTGCCGTCGCTGTTGTCGCCGGCGCGTTCTACCTGTTCCAGAGCGGCAACCCGGGCGCCGCTCCGAACCCCGTCGATGCCGGCGGCCCCAAGGGCAGCAAATACGATTGGGCGATGTTCGGCGGCACCCCGGCACGCAACATGGCCAACGAGCACGCTAAGGCGCTGCCCGCCGAATGGAACGTCGACGAAGGCGAGGCCAAGAACGTCAAGTGGTCGGCCGACCTCGGCAGCAAGGCCTACGGCGGCCCGATCGTTGCGGAAGGCCATGTATTCATCGGCACCAACAACCAAAATCCGCGCAACAAGAAGGACGTCGACCCCAAAACCAAAAAGCCGCTCGATCTCGGCGTGCTGATGGCATTCGACGAGACCAACGGCAAGTTCCTCTGGCAGAACACCTCCAAGAAGCTCGGCGGCGGCCAGGTGCGCGACTGGCCGCTCGAAGGCCTGTGCTCCAGCCCGTTCGTCGCTGACGGCCGGCTCTACTACACGACCAACCGCTGTGAGGTAATCTGCGCCGACGTCATCACCGGCAAGCCGCACTGGACGCTCGACATGATCGGCAAGCTCGGTGTCTTTCCGCACAACATCACCGATTGCTCACCCCTGCTCGTGGGCAAGGAACTGTTCGTCATTACCGCCAACGGCGTCGACGAAGACCACATCAACGTTCCCGCGCCGAAGGCCCCGAGTTTCATCAAGGTGGACCGCGACAGCGGCGACGTGCTGTGGAAGGACAACGAGCCGACCATCCGCGTCACTCAGGTCGCCAAGGAAGGCGACCAGCTCGACTTCTTCAAGCGGCTCGTCAACCGCGGTGAGCTCATCCAGCATGGCCAGTGGTCCAACCCGTCCTATGCGGTCGTGGACGGCCAACCGCAGGTGATCTTCCCCGGCGGCGACGGCTGGCTGCGCGCGTTCGATCCGGCCACGGGCAAGCTGCTGTGGAAATTCGACTGTAACCCCAAGGATTCCGAGTACGAACTCGCCGGCAAGGGCACCCGCAGCGATTTCATCGCCACCGCGGCCATCTACAAGAATCGCGTCTACATCGGCGTCGGCCAGGACCCGGAGCACAACCCCGGCGTCGGCCATCTGTGGTGCATCGACATGACCAAGCGCGGCGATGTCTCGCCCGAACTGGTCACCGACTACTCCGTTTGGCCGCCCGCGACCAAGAAGAACCCCAACTCGGCGCTCGTCTGGCACTACGGCGGGGCCATCACCGACCCGGCCGAGCGCAAGAAGCTGCGCCGCAATTACTACTTTGGCCGCACCATGTCGACCTGCGCGATCCACGACGGACTGTGCTACGCGGCCGAGCTCAAGGGCATTCTGCACTGCCTCGACGCGGAGTCGGGCAAGGTCTACTGGACGCACGACACGGAGAGTCAAACCTGGAGTTCCCCGTACTACGCGGATGACAAGATATACCTCGGCAACGACGGGGACATGGTGCTCGTCTTCGCGCACGGCAAGCAGAAGAAGCTGCGCGCAGAACGATATGGGCGGCCACGTCCGGGCCGCCCCGGTCGCAGCCAACGGCGTCCTGTACGTCATGACCGAGAACAAGCTGTACGCCATCGCCGAGGGCGCGGGCAAGAAGAAGTAAGCAACCACGCAAGCCGCGGGATGAGCGCAGCGAATCCCGCGGGTGGGCCCGCTCCGACCCGCGGGATGAGCGCAGCGAATCCCGCGGCTTGCATGCCGCCTGAGGAACATCCATGAAACGCCGATGGTATAAATGGTTCGCCCTGTGCGCCGGCCTGGTGTTGTGCGTCGAGGCGTGCATGCTCATGGTCGAGGCGCCCGACGGTTCGGTGCCGCTGCGTTATCGCATCGCCGACTGGTGGGATCGGCTGTTTGGCCCCCGTCCGGTGTTCGTGACCACCGTGCCTGTCTTTACGGTTGAACTCCTGGTCGCCGATGAGGAGGCTGCCGCCGCCAGGGCCGCAATCGTCGAACCGCTCGATCCCGTCGCAGGCAAGCCAGAGCAACCAGCGAAACCATCCACCGACTGGCCCATGTTCGGCGGCACCCCCCAGCGCAACATGGTCAGCCTCACGGCCAGGAACATTCCCGCTGATTGGTGTGTCGAAGACGGCAAGCTCAAGAACGTCAAGTGGATGGCCGACCTCGGCACCAAGTCTTACGGTGGGCCGGTGGTCGCCGACGGCAAGGTCTTCTTCGGCACCAATAACGGCACCCCGCGCGACAAGGCTGTCAAGGGGCAGAAGGCCGTCCTCATGTGCTTCAACGAGGCCGACGGCAAGTTCCTCTGGCAAGCGGTCCACGAGATCCCCAACGACGCGATCTTCAACCAGATGCGCAGCTTCGGCCTGGTGTCCACGCCGTGCGTCGAGGGCAAACGGCACTACTATGTCACGCCCGGCTGCGAGGTCATCTGCGCCGACAACGCCACCGGCAAGACCATCTGGAGCTACGACCTGATGGCGAAGCAAAAGGTCGTGCCGTTTCATTGCTGCAATTGCTCGCCGCTGATCGTGGACAACCTGGTCATGATCGTGACCGGCAACGGCAGCGACGACGAGGGCACGATCGCCTCGCCCAAGGCCCCCAGCTTCATCGCGCTGGATAAGAGCACCGGCCAACCCGCCTGGCAGAGCAACCTGCCCGGTACGCACATCATCGAAGGCCAATGGTCCAACCCCGCCGTCGCGGTGGTCGGCAGCAAGAAGCAGGTAATCTTCCCCGGCGGCGATTGCTGGCTCTACAGCTTCGACGCCAGGAGCGGCCAGTTGATCTGGAAGTGCGACTGCAATCCGCAGCGCCGGCCCCAATCCGGACAAGGATTTCAATCCGTACATGGTCGCCACGCCGGTCGTCCATGCGGGCCGCTGCTTCATCGGCCTGGGCGTCTACCCCGGCGATCACCCCATGCCGCCGCGTTACAGCTACCTCCTGTGTCTCGACGTTGGCGGCAAGGGCGATGTCTCGCCGAAGAGCCTCGACGGCAAGGACCCGGCCAACAAGGGCTCGGCACTGGTGTGGTCGTTCGGCGGCCCGATCAATCCGCCGCCCAAGAAGGGCCGCGCGCGCACTTCGGCCGAACCATCAGCACATGCGCCGTACACGACGGCTTGGTCTACGTCAGCGAGGAGGGCGGTTACATGAACTGCCTGGACGCGAACACAGGGCAGCGTTACTGGCAGGAGGATTTGAAGGACCAGATCTGGGGCTCGCCGCTCTACGTCGACGGCAAGGTTTTCCTCGGGACTGAGGGCGCCGAAATCGTCGTGTATCAGGCCGGCAAGACCCTCAAGACGCTCGGCAAATTCGAGATGGGCGAGGCGATTCACAGCACGCCGGTGGTCGCGAACGACGTGCTGTACGTGTCCACCTGGTCGAGGTTGTTTGCGATCGCGGCAACAAAGTGAGCTGTGGCGATGTCGACTCAGACGCTCGATCTCTGGACCCTGGTCCGCAAGCGCCGCAAATCGACCCGGGCGATCTGGCCGATGCCGTCCGCGAGCAAGCACGCGAAGAGCAGCTTGATTATCGAACGCGCTTGCTCATTCGCGACAGCGTTGAGGCGCTCAAGGCATATTGGGGTGATTCCGAGGTGGAAAGATGGTTGGTTGCGTCGAGCGAGGGCGAGCGAATTCGCAAAATATGCGGCGAATCGTTCGATGAGGTTGGTTTCCCGTCCATTCAAAGGCGCCTCATGAACAAGACCGACCCGGACGAAGTGCGTCAGTTTTTGGAAGACCTTGGACGTCGCCTGCGCGGAACCCACCGGATCTATGTTGCCGGCTCCGTCGCCTTGATTTTGCCGGGATATCTGGCGCGGAACACCGACGACATCGACGTCGTCGGCGAGGTGCCCGAGGAGATCCGCGACGACCACCCCCTGGTCGATTCGCTGCAGCAGCGGTACGGCCTGCACCTGGGCCACGTCCAGCCGCATTATTATCCCAGGGGCTGGCAGGATCGCGCTCATTCGCTTGCTCCATTCGGCCGGCTCCAGGTCTTTCTCGTCGACGTCTACGACGTCCTACTCAGCAAGCTGTTTAGCGCGGGAAAAAGACCTGGACGACCTGCGCGTGCTCATCCCGCAGCTAAAAAAGGACGTGCTGGTTCGTAAATTCACGGAAACCGCGGGCGACTTCCTGGCGGCGCCGCGGCTCAAGGAAATCGCCACGGACAACTGGAAGATCCTCTTTTCGGAAGACCTACCCTCATGAGCATGACACCCAAGCAGGCCCAGGCGCAGCTCGACGCGCATGTCCGGGAGATCGTCGAGTGGCATTTCAATCCCGCGACCGGCAGCCCCTTCTGGGTCGACGCCGCCGCGGGCAAGAATCCGCTCTGCAAGCTCGGCTTCGATCCGCGCCGCGAGGTGCAATCGTTCGACGATCTGCGCAAGTTCGGTCTTTTCGAGGACGACTGGCTGCGCGGCGGCCCGGTCAGGCGCTGGCAGCCGCGTGCTCTGTGGGACCGCCCCACCTACGTCTTCGAGACCGGCGGCACCACCGGCATCCCCAAGAGCCGCGTCGTCGTCGATGACTTCCGCATCGACTACGAAATGTTCAGTGCGACGCTTCCCGATAAGTATTTCCCCAAGGGAGCGAACTGGCTCATGCTCGGCCCCTCCGGCCCACGGCGACTGCGCCTCGCGGTCGAGCACCTCGGTCAGTATCGCGGCGGCATCTGCTTCTGCGTCGATCTCGATCCGCGCTGGGTCGTCAAGATCATCAAGAAGGGCTGGATGGAACACCTCAAGGCCTACCAGGAGCACGTCATCGACCAGGCGGTGACGGTGCTGTCCGCGGGCCACGACATCAAGTGCATGTTCACCACACCCAAGCTGCTCGACGCCCTTGCCGGCCGGCTTGAAAAGGACGGCACCAGCATCAAGGAGACGGGCATCACCGGCATCTTCTGCGGCGGCACCGAGATGACCAGCCAGTGGATCCGCTTTGCCATCGAGGAGCTGCTCGGCAGTGGCGTCTACATCGCGCCGACCTACGGCAATACGCTGATGGGCCTGGCCGCGTGCGACATGCCGAAGCCCGACGACGGCTACAAGATCACGTACTATGCGCCGCAGCCGCGTGCCGCCGTGCAGGTGGTCGATTTCGACGACCCGAACCAGGTCGTGCCGTACGGCCAGGACGGGCGGGTGATGCTGACGACGCTGACGAAGGAGCTGTTCATCCCGCGCTTCCAGGAGCGTGACGAGGGCGTGCGCGAGCAGCCCAGCGCGAAGTATCCGTGGGATGGCGTCAGCGGCGTCAAGCCGTTCCGCGGCATCGCAGCGACGACGGTGGTTGGTGTATACTGAAATGCGTTGCGTCTCGGTGACTTGATTCTCACCTGACCCAGAGGCGGCGATGATACATTCGCCATTCCCCGGAATGGACCCGTACCTGGAGGACCCGGTCATTTGGCCGGATTTCCATGCGACGCTCATCGTCGCAATCAAGGCTGAGCTCAATAGCCGACTGCCGCAAGGTTATATTGCTGCGACGGATCGCCACGTCTGGATTGAGCAGCCGCGAAGCCGAAAACGCCGTCAGCGCGAGCCAGACGTGTTCGTTTCCCGAACGCGGCGTAAGGTGGCGCCGGCGGCCGCTCTAACGACCGTCGTGCCCCGCAAGATCACCCTGCCAATCCGCGACCACAAGGGTAGACCATACCTCAAGATCATGGATGCGCGCGATCATCGTGTCGTCACGGTTCTGGAATTGCTCAGCCCAACCAACAAGACGCCAGGCGGCAATCACGACGAATATCTCGCCAAGCGGGACGAGTATTTTTCATGCGGCGTCAATTTCATTGAGGTGAACCTGTTGCGCGCGGGCCAAAAGCCGCCGCTGGGGGAGCTTGAACCCGCCGAACTACAATACTATCTCCTGGTATGCCGTGCGCGCGAGTTTCCCGCCGCTGCCATCTGGACGTTCACGGTCCGCGATCCATTCCCGAACTTTCCTGTCCCGCTACGAGCCGATTTGCAGGTCGAGATGAACTTACGCCCGTGCATGGCCCGGACGTATCAGGACGGGCATTACGACGAACAAGTGAACTATGGGCGGCCGCCCATCCCGCCGTTCGAGGGCGAAGACGCACGCTGGGTGCGTGAGATTGCGCACGGCCGTGAAATAACCGCATTGCAACGACGATATCCCTCCTGGAGCCATCTATGCTAAACATTCCCATTTCGCGCTGGGGCGAACCGTACAAGAGCCTCGACCTCGACCAGGTCGTTCACTTCGACTCCGGCGAAGTCCTCGCCGAGGTCAGCCGGGCCAACGGCGGCCTGGTCGAGCGCGACATGCGCTTCGCCCGCCGTGCCCGCGAGGTCCTGCGCGAGATCCCGATCAAGGAGCTGCTCGGCATCATGAAAAAGGCCGGCGAGCTCTACGCCAAGGCCACGCTGCCGCTCGGCGACGGCACGCAATCGCCCGACGAATTCGCGCGCATGCAGTCGGCGACCACCGGCCTGCCGGAGCACATGTGCAAGTTCAACATGGAAAAGAACCAGTTCGTGCTCGGCAACATGGAAAAGATCCTCGACTCGCTCACGCGCGGTCTCGACCTCGACATCCTGTCGCGCGGCTACGGCGTCGAGGCCCGCGGCGTGCCGGTCAGCTACCAGGCGCAGTCGCCGGTCCTCGGCATGGTGCTGCCGAGCAATTCGCCCGGCGTGCACACGCTCTGGCTGCCGATCATACCGATGCAGGTCGGCCTAGTGCTCAAGCCCGGACCGCAGGAGCCGTGGACTCCCTACCGCATGACGCAGGCGTTCATCCAGGCGGGAGTGCCCAAGCAGGCGATCGCCATCTACCCCGGCCTCGGCGACGTCGGCGCCGCGGTGCTGGCCCATTGCCCGCGCAGCCTGATCTTCGGCGGCTCGGCCACGGTCGAGCAGTACAAGGGCAATCCGCGCGTGCAGGCGCACGGCCCCGGCTTCAGCAAGATCCTCCTGGGCGAGGACCAGGTCGACAACTGGGAAAAGTACGTCGACATCATGGCCGACAGCGTGTTCATCAACTCGGGCCGCGGCTGCATCAACTGCTCCGGCGTCTGGGCGCCGCGGCACGCTCGCAAGATCGCCGAGGCCATCGCGGCCAAAATCGGCCCGGTGATGCCGTTGCCGCCGGAGGATCCCACGAGCGCGATCGCCGCCTTCACCGTGAAGGGGCAGGCCGACGCCATCAACGTCCAGATCGATCAGGACCTCAAGGAGCCCGGCGTCCACGACATGACGGCGCAGTACGGCTCGCGTCTGGTGAAGAAGGAGCGGTGCGACTACCTACGGCCGACGGTGATCCTGTGCGACGGTCCGGACAAGGCGATCGCGAAGAAGGAATACATGTTCCCGTTCGTGACGGTGGTGGAGTGCCCGCAGAATCAGATGCTGGAGAAGATCGGCCCGACGCTGGTCTGCTCAGCGATCACCGAGGACGCGAAGTTCCAGCGCCAGCTCACCGAGGCGACGCACATCGATCGGCTGAACATCGGCCCGCTCAAGACGATCGCGCTGAACTGGCTGCAGCCGCATGAGGGGAGCATCGTCGATTTCCTGTTCCGCGCCGCGCGTTCCAGTTCGACAAGGGGATGATCAAGATTTGACTATGATGGGCTTGGCGAGATCACCAGCATTCGGGACCCAATTATGCCACACCTGGCCGGAAAATGCTACTGTCGGCGCAAGATACGATTTCCCAAACACGCTCGCAAAGGGTACCAGTGGACTTGCAACAAGTGCGGGCAGACATGGGTCTTGTCGGATAGCGGACAACCGCTTCACTACGAGGGGTCTCTGCCACTGCAAGTCCAAAATCCACAGAAGAAGCAAGGCTGCGGCAGCAAGGTGATGGTCGTAGTTGGCCTAATCATCATTGGTGTAATCATCTACAACTGTGCTGGCTGCGCTTCGTCGAACTCCAAGCCGACTGGACGTGGCGCGGCGCGTGAAAGCGACCCTGCCAGGGTTGTACGGTGATAGGTGGAAATACGACACGGGCCGAAAACCGTAAACCGTGTCTAGCATCCAGGGTCCTGGTGCCGTTTTCCAGTACTCTCTGGCCCGCCGAGTCACTTCAGACGGCACCTACTCGCGAACCGAGAAAGCCGCGCGCCATCGCGGCGTACTCGCCCATGGGCGCCTCACTGGCTTGGAGCGTCTCCTGAACGCTGCGCAGCTGCTCGGCCAGCGCCAGTGTGAGCGTCGTGGCGATCTTGTCACGGAGCAGGTCGCGGAGCTGCACCAGAACCCGGAGCCGCTGCAAACGGTCCCGCCGGACCTCTACGAGCTCTTGGCGATTCAGGCCCAGCACCTTGATCGTGCACTCGCCTTCACGGCATCCTCCGACGGCGTAGGCGTACTCTTCGTGGAAGCCGATGTATGCGGACGGGTCCCGTGTGGAAGGATCCACCAGCAACGGTTCTTCCCTGCTGAGTTGGTGGGTGTGTGAACGGGCGCGGCGCCGGCCGTCCCTGAGCGGGAAGAGGTTTCGTTTGAAGCGCTGGTTGCACAGCTGGCAGGAATAGAAGAGGTTGCCCCATTCGTAGGCCAGCCAGTAGTAGCCGGGGCACTTGAGCTCGTCCGCGTCCTGCTGCTTGTAGCCGGCCTTGGGTCGGAAGTGTTCGACGTCACCGTACCCGGTGTGCGCGAAAATGGACTCGCAGAAGGCGCACTTGGTGTGCTGCGCTGCGCGGAGGGCGTTCTTGACTGCGGGGGCCGCGTAAATGGAAGCGTCGAAGTCGAAGGACCGCACGCCGCGAGTGTAATCGGCGCACAACTTCCGCGTTGCCGGCGCCCCCTTCTTGAGCAGGATCGCCAGCGCGGCATGCTTGACGATGGCAATCATGGCGAGGGCGGCGACCCTTTCATTAGGAGATCGAGCGTCTTGCGAATCTCCTCGCGTTCCTTCACTTCCTGCGCCGTTCCCCCCGTCGGCAATTCGCCGATTTGTGTTTCGATCTCGTGCAATCGCCGCTGATCGGCCTGCGTCAGCTTCGGCTTGGTGAGCAGTTTCATTCGCTCATCGAGCAGACGATCGAATTCGGGAGGGCGGTGCTTGGCAGACCGAACAACTCGCTGGTGAGGATCTGGTCGATGCGCCAGCCACGGATGCGGTCCACGTCGTTGTCGATGACGACGTGATCCGCCTCGCGGCGCAGCACCGCGAGGTTGGCGTCCGCCGCGGCCTGGGCCACCAGCGGACTGTGCGCGGTGACGATGAACTGTGTGTTGGGGAAGCGCTTGGTTAGGAAGTCCATCAGCGTGCGTTGCCAGAGCGGATGGAGGTGCAGGTCAATCTCATCGACCAGCACAACCGCCGGCGCCGCGAGCGGGTCGCTACTATCGGGATAGCGCTCCACCATCCGATTGGCGAGGTCGGCGATCCACGTAATCAGAGTCTGGTAGCCATAACCCAGCTGCCGTAGCGGAACCCAACCGTAGGGCGTTTTGAATTCGGCCCGGGCGGTTGGGTTCGCACTTTCCGGGGTGACAAACCGTATGTCATGTACATCCGGAAGAATATTTAGCAACAACTCTCTTGCCTGCGAAAGACGGGCTTGGCGCTTGCCTCGAGTATGCGAGGGCTTTATGGCGGCATAATCAAGTCTCAGTAGCCATTCTTCCGGGTTCCGCAGATCGGCCTTGTCAGAGAACAGACTCGCGCAAGGATCGTCGCTCAGCGAGTCGCCAAGAGCGACGGTTCCCATGCGTCGGCCTGCGCCATACGCGCAACACCATAGCGCTTTCAGATCCTGGTGGCCCTTGCCAGTGGAGCCAGTTTCGTCAACGTGGAACTCGCCTGACGCAACCGAGTCCGGCGCATTGACAAGGCGATGCGACACCGCGACGCTGGTCAACAATTGCGCCGGAAGTTGTGGTGCCCGCCGAAGTGACGGGACGTATTCGAACGGGAGATCAAAGAAACGCTGGAGCCGATCGCCGTCGTCAGCGATGCCTCGACCTAGCAGAGGTGCGAATCCGACGAGACACTGGAGCAGGGTTGTCTTGCCAGTGCCGTTAAGGCCCAGAATCACCGTCCATCGTGCCGGCTTGCCGCTGCCATCCGACAGGTCCAATGTCTGCGCCGGCCCGAAGCACCTGACATTTTCCACCGTGACAGATAGGAAGTACGTTGAACCCGCTTTGGCCGCCGTGCCGTTAGCACCGCTGTGCGGCGTCGACTTGTTCTTTGGCCTGGTCATGCGAGCCCACCCCATCGCTGATCGTCAAGGCCAGCATTATCGTCCATTATACTGATCGGGGCGGACTGGGGGTAGCGCGTGAATCGCAGCTGCGGCTTGTCCGCATCGAAGGCCCGCTCAGGACGATCGCGCTGAACTGGCTCCAACCGCACAAGGGGAGCATCGTCGCCTTCCTCTTCCGCGCGGGCGATCCAGTTCGACAAGAGGATGGTCAAGGTATAAGAATTGCAAGGACCACGGACGACCCTTGGGGCGTCCGTGGTCCTTGTCGGTCGCGGCGTCTGCGGGGCGGCGGCGCTACTTGAGCTTGACGGTGACCTTGAGCACGTTAACGTCCTTATCGCATTTCACCTGAACCGACGAGCCCTCGCTTCCTTCCAGCGCCGCGAGACCCAGCTTGCCGGACAGCTCCTTTTTCTCGCCGGTCTTCGTCGTGATGACGAACTCGGTCGAATCGAGGATGCTCAGCTCGCGATCGACGGTCTCGTTCTTGACCTTCTGATTGACGACGAGCAGGTTCTTGTCGGTGTCGACCAGCTTGATGGTGCCCTTGACCATCTGGTTCTTCTTCTGGGCGCCGGCGTCGCTGCCGGCGACGAGCACGACCAGCGCCAGAAACGCACACGCGATCGCGATTGCACGCACCATGACCATTCTCCCCGGATCGACCCATTGGCGGTACGTCCCCGACCCATTGCCGGAGACCGTGGCTTTCGATTCATCGCCTCGTGGCAATCTATTCGACGAGCTTGTGCGGTGAAAGGTTCCGCTGCACAGGCCGAGAAAATTGGCGCGGGAAAATGAGCGATCTCGCGCCATGCACCCAGAAATCACCCGACAATCACGCGCGGTCGCTTCGCCGGATCCTTCTCGGCGCGGTGGATCAATTCGCGCACCTTCCACGGAATGTTGCCTTCGCCGAACGCGAGGTAGCTCCAGCTCGCCGACAGCAGGTCCAGCTCGGTCCATCCGAAGTGCAGCGCCGGCGGCACGCTGCTGCGCGACATCTCCAGCGCGACCGCCGCGATGGCGTGCGGCACGCTGACGCAATTGTTCACCCGAATAATGATCCGCGTCTCATCGCGGACTACCTCGACCAGCAAACGCTGAAAAAAATCGCTCGGATCGCCCATTCCGATCTCGAGAAAGACAATTTCTACCTGCGACGTGAGCTGGTGGTGGGCGCGCATCTCCTTTTCCTTGTCGGCGCACGACTGATGGCCCGGCCGGTGCGGCACCAGCACGGGAAAGTCCGCGAGGCGCAGGCTGTCCCACAGGAACTTTGACTCGTCATCCTTGAACTCGAAGCCGATCGTGCGCAGCTCGTCGGCCCGCAGCCCGCGCGAGACGACCGACATGACAACCGTTGCCGCGATAAAACAGAGCGCGATCCCCAGGCCGCTCGGCGTCTGCACCATGACGGCGATCGTGGTCAGCACGAACAGGACCGCGAAGCCGGTGAAGTATAGCAGATCCATTCGGCCGAACAGCCGCCGGAGCACGCCGTGCTGGGCGGTATGCAGCGCTTTGCGCTTGTCGAGCGCCGTGACCACGCTCGCCGAGGAGATCATGACGAGCACGCCGGTCGCGTAGGCCCCGCGCTGGTATTCGACGTTGGCATCGAAGGCGAACGTGACCACCAGGTTGATTGCCGCGAAGGCCACCAGCAGCAATCCCCAGCGGTCGGCCCAACGGAACTCCATGCCGAAACGCAAAAGGAATGACGGCATCAGGACAGCCAACGCCGTCATGACGCTGGTGCCGGCCAGACAGAGGACCAGGATCGTCACGAGGTCGTACGCGGTGCCGAAGACGTGCCCGCAGAACGGCGCCAACGGGCCGCTGCCCTCGGTCACCATGCCGCCGTGGGCGAGGTACGCCAGCGCCCGGTTGCTGGCCTGGCCGCCCTCGGCGAATTGCTCGGGCGGGATGAACAGCGTCGTCACCACCACCGCGGCCAGCAGGTACACCGACATGACCAGGGCGGCGCTGACCAGGACCTTGCGCGTGTTGCGGATGCGCGTGACGGGCTGGGACCCGGGCTCCCCCGCCTTGCCCTTGACCTGCGGCATGATGATCATGCTCAGCTCGAAGCCGCTCAAGCCCAGGGCGACGCTCGGCAGGAACAGGAAGGTCAGCGCCACGATGCTGGCCCAGTTGTCGTGTGCCCAGTACGGAACACGGATACCCCAATCGCCCCAATCGCCCGATTGGAGCTGTCCGTACCAGGTTTCGAGGATCGCCGGCTGTTCCACGAGCCGCCGGATGCCGGCGCCGAGCAGCAGGCCGTTGAGCACAAGGTACGCGCCGACCAGGGGGACGGCGACGACGAGGACGTTGCGGTTGAATCCCTTGGCAAGAGGAACCAGAACACGAAGCCGACCACGACCAGGACCAGCGTGACGGCGAGCTGCGCGTCGATCGGTTCGGGAAGCTGGCCGTTGAGCCATTGGGAAAAAGTCTGCACGTCATGGTCGCGCAGCAGGTCGTTGCGCAGCAGGTGGACCGAGGCGTCGGCAAGCGAGATCGCCTTGAGCATGGTGAAGTCGGTGGCCGCGAAGCCGAGCAGCACCAGCACCAGGGTCTTGCCGCGCCACCCGCGGACCAGCCGTTCGAGCAGGCCGAGCGATCCTTCGCCGCGCGGCGAACGGCCGGCGAGGTAGCAGTACACCGGCAAGGCGCCCAGCAGCGTCACCAGCACGACGAGGGCCGTGGCGAGGGGCCCGAGCCGGCCGGTGAACTCGAAGGTCAACGACGGCTGGTACGCAAGGGTGCTGAAATAGTCGAGCCCGAGCAGGCACAGCACCCACATCCAGTAATGCGTGTCCGATCGCCGGCGGGACGGCAGGTCCAACGGCTGCGTGTCGGACGGCTCGGCGGCTTTGGGGGTGGCGAGGGACATCGGTAATCTTTCCAGGAGCATCGGTCGCGTCGAGGTTCGCTTGCGGTTGCGCGCGTGGCTATTCCACACGGCGCACGGCCAACCGACAACGGGGCGCCGAAAATTGTCCGAGCGCTCCACTTGAAAACCCGCAACGCCACTTTATAATTCGGTGGAGACGATGACCCTCTGCGCGTGTCCGGTCGTCACCCCTCGTGCGGGTGTAGCTCAGTGGTAGAGCGCCACGTTGCCAACGTGGCTGTCGTGGGTTCGAATCCCATCACCCGCTCTTGCGTCAACCGCCGACATCGACAGACAACCGCCCGCAACCTCACCAGCTAACCGGGGTCGCGGGCGGTCCTCTTTTTGCCCCTCTTGCGCCTCCCGTTGCACACACAAACGGTCCATGCCTCCAACGCGTGGGGGCGCAAACAAAATAAGTCATGCATTCCCAGCGAATAAGTAAAGTAGGAAGCGGGGTTCAGCAACTCTTGCGAAGGAGGTGTCCCTTGAAGTCGATAATCTGCCGCGCCATGGCGTGCCTGGGCCTGGGGCTCGCGCTGCTGGTGCCGGCGCCGATCCGCGCCGACGAGCCGTTTTACAAGGCCATCCCCTATGTCCGCCTGCTCGAAAAGTACGGGTTCTATGAGCCGTTCATCGACCTGGCGCTGGAACCGGTGCTCGCGGCGGCCAAGACGCAAACGGTCGTCAAGATCGCCCTCGGCGTGCCCCAGAGCAGCGCCCGCCTGGAGGTCTACAAATTCTCCGGCAGCATCCATGCCGAAGGCGGCGACACGTGCTGGCTCGGCAATAACCGCGTCAAGCTCACCGTCCCGGTCGACTTCCGCTATGAGATCGACCTGGGCCAGCTCAAGCCGAAAGACCTGCGCTACGACCCGGCCCGCAACGTCCTCGAAGTGAAGCTGCCGCCGGTCACGCTTGCCAAGGTGCTGCCCGACTACGCCGGCATGGAGGTGGTCGAGAAGATCAACCCCACCTTCCGCTCGCGCGAGCTGGTACGACTTGAAGGAGGCGATCCTCGCCGAACAGGTGCGGCCGCACGCCGAGTCGCTCGGCCAGGAGAAGCTCAGCGAGGCCAGCCTGGTCGCGCGGGATTGTGCAGGAATTGTTCGGCCGGCTCTATGGGCCGGTGAAGGAGTTCAAGGGCATCGTTGTGGTTGTGAAATAAAGGCCCCCAAGCCGCGGGATGAGCGCAGCGAATCCCGCGGGTACTTCGTTCCATTCGTCGTCCGCGCGAGCATTCAGCTTCCCCAGCGCAAGCGCCTGTCTTCCCACTGAGCGACGCTGTAGGTCCCGCCTGCCGGGCGGGACCTATAGGACCGATCTGCGGCGCGAGATTTGCTAAATCACGGCGTCGACCGGATTCACGACGCGTCCCGGAGAGCCGCCCATGGCCTGGACCGAGCCCCCGCCGCGACACCGTCTCTGGTGGGTGATCCTCACATCCTGGACTCTCGCCGTAGCGATGGCGATCGGTTGCGCGCCGCCGGACGTGGCGGAGCGCCCCACGCCGGCCGGCCAGGGTCCCGGCGGCCGTGAGCAGCCGCTGGCGCTGTCACCCCGGCAAGAGCTCGCGGTCGGCCTTCGCGCTTACAACGAGGTCATCGACCAGTATCACGATCGGCTGCTGCCCCCCGACAACCCGGCCGTGCGGCGCGTGCGGACCATCACGATGAACATCGCGCGCGTGGCCGAGATTGAGCCGTTGCAGCGTGAGATCAACCTCCGCCTGCGCGGCTATCGTTTTCAGTGGGAAGCCAACGTCATTCATGACAAAACGGTCAACGCCTTTTGCCTGCCAGGCGGCAAGGTCTTCGTGTTCACCGGTATCCTGCCCGTGGCCCAGGACGATGACCAGCTTGCCACCGTGCTGTCGCACGAAATTGCTCACGCCCTGGCACACCACTCCAGTGAGCGGCTCGCGCGAACAGCAGTCCGGCGGCGGCATTCTCGGCACGCTGGGCAACCTGCGCTTCAATCGCGCCCAGGAATCCGAGGCGGACCATATCGGCCTGTTCCTGATGACCTTTGCCGGCTACGACCCGCACGAGGCCGTCCGCTTCTGGGAACGCATGGCCCAGCGGATGGCCAACGCCGAGCATCCGCCCGAATGGCTGTCGGACCATCCCAGCGACGAGCACCGCATTGCCAAGATGCGCGAGTGGGTCCCGCAGGCCATCGCCGGCAAGAAGGCATTCGACGAAGGACGCATCGCGCCGCCCCGGTAAGGCGAACGGCGGCTTTGGAGTAGTAAAGGTGAGTATCCAACGCACCATCCAGGAGTAAGACCTATGAGCACAGGTGGCGGGCCGTTGTTCGGCTCTGGCGGCTTCTTCGGCGGCGGCGGCGGCAATCTCGGGCCCAGTGGCTCGTACGGCATGTGGCCCGGCTGCGGCTGCAGCAGCTTTTTCATCATCGCCGCCGGCATCTTGCTGGTCTGCGGCGGTCTGTTGCGCACCATGAATTTCTAAAGGAGGAACGGCTATGCGCGCATTGTGTGGCGCCATCATCACGGCCGGTGCGGTCATCGGCCTGGGTCTGACCGCGGTCGGCATCGGCACCCGCTATCAGAACGACCACGCCCCGCTCGCCAAGGACGCAGCCGGCAACCCCACGATCGTCGAGCCCTACCTCGTCCATGTCAGCTCGATGGATCGGCCGCTCGTTTTCTGCCTGGTGTTCCTGACGTGCGTGACGATCGTCGGCCTGGGCATCGCGTTCGTCGGCCTGGCGTATCACCATCATCGCCGGTATCACGAGCTGCTGGGGGCCGGGCATGTGCCGCCGCATCATCATACCGCGACTGGTATTACGGCGACCGCCCCGCCACCGCTCTAGGCTGGGGGCCTTGCGTAGGCGAGCCGAGCCCCGCAAGGGGCCGGGTGTATTAGCCCGGCCCCTTGCGGGGCTCGGCTCGCTGATAGTTGAAAATGGTTGCCATAGCTCCCGCCGCCGGAGCGTCTTATAATGGACAGCCGATGGGGATGTCGCGGTTTGGCAGGAGCTTGGGCATGACACGTCATATCTGGTGGACCGGCCTCGGCCTGATCCTGATGACATTGGCGCTTGTCGTTCCGACGGGTCTGGCCGGTGGCAAACTCAACCCCGTCCAGGTGACCGCCACCGCGGGCAAGCCGGATGAAAGCGGCAAGCAAACCATCACCGTCAAGATCAGCATCGCCAAGGGCTGGCACATCTATGCCAACCCCGTCGACAACGAGGAAGTGGACAAGGCGGCGACCGAGGTCACGATCACGGCAGCCGGCAAGCCCGTGGCCGCCAAGGTCAGCTACCCGGCCGGCAAAGAGCTGACCGACAAGTCTATAGGCAAGTTCAAGGCATACGAGGAAAGCGTGACGATTCCCGCCGAAATCGCTGCACTCGACAGCCCCTTCGAGATCCAGGTGCGGTTCATGGTCTGCAACGACAAGGTTTGCATTCCCAAGACGACCAAGCTCAAGCTGCCTTGAACCGCCAGGCGGACACCGCTTTTGTCTTCGTCCAACGGAGGATTCTTCATGGTGCGTTACTCGGTGATGGTTGGGCTCGGGCTGGCGATTGCCGCTGTCCTGGTCCCAGGCGGCACGGCCGGCGGCAAGCTCGTTCCGGTCAAGGTTGAAGCGAGCGCCGGTAAAGCCACCGACGACAAGCAGCTCGTCGTCGTCGAAGTGAAGATCGACAAGGGCTGGCATATCTACGCCAATCCGACGGGCAACGACGAAGTGGCCGGCGCTGAAACCGTCGTGCTGGTGAAGGCTGCGGGCAAGGCGCTGCCGGCCAAGGTTAAGTATCCCGCCGGCACGCCCCACACCGAAGCCACCATCGGCACGTTCAATATTTATGAAGACAAGGTCGTCATCCCGGTCGAGTTCGCCAGGACCGATGCGGCGGTCGAGGTCAGCGTGCGCTTCCAGGCCTGTGACGCGAAGCGGTGCCTGCCCCCCAGGACGCTCAAGGTTGACGTGAAGTAGGCGTCGTCGATCCAAGAAACTTCCGAAGTCTCCGAGACTTCGGAAGTTTGCCAAGCGGTTTGCTTTTTCCCAGGAATCCGTCATGACCCCTGCGTTTCTCCGCGCCATCCTCCTCCTGGCGCTCGTCACGCTCTGCGCCACGGCGGGCGAACCGGGCAAGGGCAAGCCGAAGCACACCAATCGCCTGGCCAGGGAAACCAGTCCGTACCTGCTGATGCACGCCCACAACCCCACCGACTGGTACGCCTGGGGCCCGGAGGCGTTCGAGAAAGCTCGCAAGGAAGGCAAGGTCGTCTTTCTCTCGATTGGCTACAGCTCCTGCTACTGGTGCCATGTCATGGAGCGCGAATCGTTCAACAACGACGATGTCGCCAAGATCCTCAACGACTCCTTCGTGTGTATCAAGGTCGATCGCGAGGAACGGCCGGACATCGATCAGATCTACATGACCGCGCTGCAGACCCATCGCTCAGGCGGCGGCGGTTGGCCGCTGTCGATGTTCCTCTTGCCCGACGGCCGGCCCATCGTTGGCGGCACCTACTGGCCGCGCGAGGATCGCAAGGAGGATGACGAGGTCTACCCCGGGTTCAAGACGATCCTGGCGGCCGTGCGCGACGCATACAAGGAGAAGCGCGAGGCTCTCGAGAAACAGGCTGCCGATCTCGCCGACCGCACCCAGTTCGCGCTGGCCAATGCCGGCGTACCCGGTGTCGCGATCGTCAAGCTCGACCGCGAATTGCTCGGCGACGTCGTGGACGCGCTCAAGGAGGAATTCGATTCCGAGTACGGCGGGTTCGGCTCGCCGAAACGCAAGTTCAAGGGCCCGAAGTTTCCGATGCCGTGCCGGCTGGAGTTCCTGCTGCACGAGGGCGTCCGCACCCGTGACGACAAGCTCATCGGCATGGTTCGGCTCACGCTCGACCAGATGGCGGCGGGCGGCATCTATGACCAGATCGGCGGCGGCTTCCATCGCTACAGTACCGAGCGAACCTGGACGGTGCCGCACTTCGAGAAGATGCTCTACGACAATGCCCAGCTCGTCGAGCTGTACGCGCATGCATTCAGCGCGACCAAGGACGCGAACTATCGCCGGATCGTCGAGGAGACGCTGGCGTATGTCGCGCGCGAGATGACATCACCGGAGGGCGCGTTCTACTCGTCGCAGGACGCCGAGACGCACCACGAGGAAGGCCGCTGCTACGTCTGGACCGACCAGGAGCTGGCCGCGGCGCTCCCGGACAAGGCCGATCGGCTTCTCGTGCAGAAGTTCTACCAGGCCGATGCACCCAATTTCGAGGAGAAATACCACATTCTGCGCACCGCTTCCCAGAAGACCGCGGAGCAGCGCAAACAGGTCGAGCCGCTGCGGCAGAAGCTGTTCGAGGCGCGCTCGCAGCGCGATCGGCCATTCCTCAACAAGATCGCGCTGACCGCGTGGAGCGGCGAGATGATCGGCGCCTACGCCGTCGCCGGCCGCGCGCTGGGCGAGCCGCGGTACACCGAGACGGCGGCGAAGGCGGCGGCATTCGCGCTGTGCGCCAGAAAACCAAGGACGGCCGGTTGCTGCGGAGTTACGGCGCCGCACCGGGCCAGTCGCCCAGGGCCGCGGTCAACGGCTTCCTGGAGGACTACGCCTTTCTGGTACACGGTCTCTTGAATCTGCACGACGCGACGCGCGACAAGAAATGGCTCGACGAGGCGAGCGCGCTGACCGATACGATGATGCGCTTCCACGGCGACGCGAAGGCCGGCGGCTATTATTTCACCGCGACCGATCACGAGAAGCTGTTCGCGCAGCAAGGACCAGCACGACGGCGCCCAGCCTTCGGGCAACAGCATGGCGGCACGCAACCTGGTGCGGCTGTGGATCGCGACCGGCGAGGATCGCTACCAGAAGGAGGCGGAGCGTACCTTCAAGAGCTTCGCGGGCTCGCTGAAGTCGTACGGGCCGGCGCTGGTGACGATGGCGCATGCCATTGATCTGTACCTGGACAAGAAGGGCGACTAGTGCATCATCAAGCCTTGATTTTTGGGTAGCCGCATTCGTGAGAATGCGGGTGACGTCGCCCGCATTCTCACGAATGCGGCTACCAAGCCGTAATTCATCATGGCCAAGAAAAAGAAGAAGCCGCCGCCGCAATGCAAGGCCATCCTGCTCTGCGATCAGGTGATCGTGGACGCGATGACCGGGAAGCTGAGCATCATCGGCATCTTCGAGCAATTCAACGTCGCGAGCTATCCGGCCCGAACGGTGCCGTTCACGGCATTCCTGCAGATGACCGACGGCGTGGGCGACTACGCCATCACGCTGGAAATCCGCGATCTTGGCAACGATACGACCCTGGGACGCGCGGCCGGGCCCACCATCCATTTTCCCGATCGGCGGGCCAAGGTGAACTTCTTCCTGCCGGTGCCGTCCTTGCCCATGCCGCACGCCGGGAGCTATGATTTTGTCGTGTTCGCTGACGGCCAGGAGATCGACCGCCAGCAGTTCAACGTGCGCGCGATTGGCGGCAGCCCCGATGGTGGCACCCCGCGGCCGGAGTGAAGCTGCTACAATAAACCAACACCACTCTCCGGGGGGGCCCGCTCGAAAGTGAAGAAGAGGAAATCGCTGCAACCCTATTTCTGGATGCTCACCAGCTGCTGCGCGTTTAGCTGGATGGTCATCCTGACCCACCTGGCCGGTAAAGATTGTCCCTGGCAGATCATCGCCCTGGTCCGTGCCGTGGTGCCGCTGGTCCTGCTCGCGGCCTGGGCGCGGCTCGACGGCGTGCGCCTGGTCTTCTGGGGGCCGCCGGTGCTATGGATGCGCAGCATCGCGGGAAGCTGCAGCTTGATCGGCAGCTTCTACAGCTTGACGCACATGCCCCCGGCGGAGGCGAACTGTCTGCAGAACGCGTTTCCGATCTGGGTGGCGCTGCTGTCCTGGCCGCTGCTCGGCGAATGGCCGTCGCGCGTCGTCTGGCTGTCGGCGATCACGGGCGTTTGCGGCGTCATTCTGGTGCAGCGGCCCGACCTCGACGGCGTCAATCCCACCGCCCTGGTCGCAGTCGCCGTGTCGGTGTTTACCGCGCTCGCGATGATGGGCCTGCACCGCCTGCGCGACCTCGACCCGCGCGTCGTCGTCGTACACTTTTCCGGCGTCTCGGTCGTGTTCAGCATCGCCGCCCTGGTCTTCCTGCCGGGGCCCTCGTCCGCGCCCGCGATCGACTGGCCCGTGGCCGCGATGCTGCTCGGCGTCGGCGTGACCGCGACGATCGGCCAGCTCTTTCTGACCAAGGCGTTCGCTGCCGGCGCCGGCGCGGGTTTCGGTCGTCAGCCTGACGCAGGTCATCTTCATCCTGATCCTCGACGCGCTGGTGCTGGGCCACGTTCCCGACGAAGTGAAGCTGCTGGGAGTCGTGTTGATCATCGCGCCGACCGCGTGGATCATGCTGCGCAATCGCCGCGCCATGCACTCCAAGCCGCGGGATGAGCGCAGCGAATCCCGCGGGTCCGCGCCGGAACCGATTTCCCCAATCGTGTCTTGAATCGGACGGCCTAAAGCCCGGCAAAGCTGCGCGTCTTGCAATTGGCGGCGAGGCGCTTCATCATCTCGACGCAGTTATTCCACCGATCCTGGGGCACTGGGGCTAGCGCCCGCCGCAGTATCTCGCCCTCCGGACGCGTTACTTCCGTCAGGTCCGGCGGCGGCGGCACGTAGCCGGCGTTTATTTTCGCCGGCGTGTCGGGAAACGGAAATAGCCCAGTGCGCAGCTGGTAATAGGAAATCGCCAGCGAGTACTGGTCGGTGCGATCGCTGAGCCAACCCTGGAATACCTCCGGTGCGCAGTAGCGCGGCGTGCCGTTGCGGCGGTGATACCACATCGTCGCTGTCGTCGGCACCGCCAGGCTGAAGTCGGCCAGCTTGACCGTTTCCCCTTGCACCAGCAGGTTGCTCGGCTTGACGTCGCAGTGCCGTACCGCCATGCGCTGACCGTTGAGCTGGTGTTGCCGGGCGTTGAGGAAGTCGATCGCCTGTGCCGCCTGGCCGAGAAAATAGCAGACGTGGCTCCCGGTCATCGGCGCTTTCAGCTCGCGCAGATACACCCCCAGGAGGTCGAGCAGGCTGCCGTCGCACAGATCCATGACGATCACGATGAAACCGGGACACGACCAGATGTTGCGTGTCTCCAGGAGGTAGGGATGCCTGAGATCGCGCAGGGCCTGCAGGGCGCGAACTTCGTAGGACGGCGCCATGCCCGGGTCGCAGGGCATGAACTTGAGTGCGCAGACGCCCCCCTCGGGCTGCGAGGCTTTCCAGACCTCGCTCCAGCCACCCGCGCCGATCGGACCAATGAGCTTATAGCCCGGGTACGGCACCTCTCCCGACACCAATCGAATGGCTCGCCCCGACACCAATCGGCGCTCCCAGCCCGGTCCAGTGGGCATTACCATGAGGAATGAGCGAAGACTCTGCCTGCGGAACTCTAGGTCTGGACGGGGCGAAAGTCAAAAAGGGAGCGCGACCCGCGTGGCGAGCCGATCCTACCGATCTTCCTTGATGTGCTCGCGCAACTCGTCCGCGGCCGGTCGCACCAGCGGAATGACCTCCGTCTGCGATTCCTCGTGTTCCTCAAGCCGGCGGCGGCGTTCGATCTCCGTCTTCTCGACGATCTCGCGATTGCGCAGGAACAGGTCGCGCAGCATGATGCCCAGGCCGCCGAAGAAGGCAACGACCGCCAGCGTCAGCAGGAACCCCGCGGGCAGGACGCCCATCAGCACCAGGCCCATCTGCCGGTCCTGGTGCCCTTCCTCGGACACGGTCAACCTGGCGAACAGCATCGTCGTCGGCACCGTCATGGCGATGGCGAGTTGGCCCAGGACATAGAGTGTACGGCCGCGCAGAGGACGGTCGCCGGCGGGATCGGTACGCGAAACGGCGTGGTACAGATGAACGAGCATGCGATAGACGCCGGCGGCCAGAAAATGGCTGGCACCGAACACGACGACGGCGCTGACCAGGAGCAGGATCGGCGCTTCAGGCCACGGGCGGGGCGGCAGCGCCACGGCGAACAGCAGGATCAGTCCCGCCAGCCCAAGGCCCGCCACCAGCAGCAGCAGGCCGGCGAGGTACGCAAGGAGTCCCCTGGGAGTCATGGTGGCCGGCCCTCGATGCCGAGGCAAGGTCGTTCTTCCGCTGCTGTTATATCACAGAAAAGACGGAGCCCGCAGCCCGGGGGACGCTCGAGCGCATGAATTTCTCGCCGCCACCGCACGAGCCGTGGACGATCCGGGCCCGCTGGGTCTTCCCGGCTGACGCGCCGCCGGTGCGCGACGGCCGGCTCACTGTCGCCGCCGGCCGCATCCTCGGCGTCGCGCCGGATGGGCCGGCCGACTTCAACGTCGGCAACGCCGCCATCGTGCCGGGATTCGTCAACGCGCATACGCACCTCGACCTGGGGATGCTGCATGGCCGATGTCCGCCCACGCCGGATTTGCCCGCGTGGCTGCGCTGCGTCATCGCCGGCCGCCGCGCCGCCGGTCCGGAGCAGGTGCAGCAGGCGATCGCCGCCGGCATCGCCGCATGCTTGCGCAGCGGCACGACGCTGCTGGGCGACATCAGTACCGGCGGGGCGAGCTGGCCGCAGCTGTCGGCGGCGCCGCTGCGGTCGGTGGTCTTCTACGAGCTGTTGGGCCTGCCGCGCCAGCGCGCCGACGCCGCCTGGGAGGCCGCGCAGGCTTGGCTGCTGAATGCCATCCCGCCCGAATGGTGGGAGGCAGAAGGAACCGGCACCGCGGATCGTTGCCGGCCCGGCGTTAGCCCCCATGCCCCGTACAGCGTCCGTCGCGATCTGTACCGACGGGCCGCCGATTGGACCAGCTCCTGGCTTAAGGTACCCTGGGCGACTCATCTCGCGGAGTCGCAGGCCGAGCTGCAATTGCTTCGCGAGCATGCGGGGCCGTTTGTGGACTTTCTCCAAGAGCTGAAGGTGTGGGCCCCCGACGGTTTGGTTGCCAACCCGGCTGAAGTCATCGAGCTGTCGCGCAAGGTGCCCAACGTCCTGCTCGTGCACGGCAATTATTTGCCGCCCGATGGCCCGATATGGCCCAACCAGACGATCGTTTACTGCCCGCGCACGCACGCCGCTTTCGGCCATCCGCCGCACCCATTGCCAATGCTGCTGGACCGTGGCGTGCGCATGGCGCTGGGCACGGACAGCCTCGCGTCCAATCCGGACCTCGACATGCTCGCCGAGGCCCGTTTCGTACATGCGCATTATCCCGAAGTGGGCGGCGACGCGCTGCTGCGCATGCTGACGCTGGACGGCGCAACGGCGCTCGGCTGGGATGAAGAGACCGGCAGCCTCACGCCGGGCAAGGTTGCGGACCTGGTCGTGCTGCCGTTGCCCGACGCCGACGCTGCGGATCCGCATGCGCTGGTGTGGGAATCGAACCTGGCGGTGCGCACAGTGATCGTCGACGGCGCGGTCGTCGATTTGGCGAGTTGAGCCTCGTAACGGTCGGATAAAGGTCTTTGAGCCCGAAGCGCCAGCGAGGGCGGCCTCGCCCTCGCTGGCGCTTCGGGCTCAAAACCTTAACGCGGCCCTCAAGAGGCATACGGGCCTCGACAGCACCGAAGAATTGTACCCCCATGTCGTACACAGCAGCAAGATCTCGCCGCGCGGGGCTTGTTGCGGACCAAGCGAGGCCTTATACCGAATGCGGGCAAGAGGGATCCCATGATGCGCAACCAGCTCCTTGTCGTCGCCGTGCTCCTCGCCATGCTGCCGGCAACCGCCCGCGCAGGGCAAAGCCAGGAAGCCGCCCAATATCCTCTACATCATGAGCGACGATCACGCCAGCGCGGCGATCGGCTGCTATGGCTCCTGGCTCGGCAGGTACGCGAAGACGCCGCGGCTCGATCGGCTTGCCAAACAGGGAATGCGCTTTACGAATGCCTGCGTAACCAACTCCATCTGCACGCCGAGCCGGGCGGCGCTCCTCACCGGCCAGTACAGCCATAAGAACGGCGTCTACACCCTCAACGACGCCCTCGATCCGACGCGCCGGCACCTTGCCCATCTGCTGCGGGCCGCCGGCTACCAGACCGCCATGATCGGCAAATGGCACCTCGGCGGCGAGCCGGCCGGCTTCGATTACTGGGCGATCCTGCCCGGCCAGGGGCAGTATCACGATCCCAAGCTGCGGATCATCGGCAGCGGGCCCAAGCAGCTCACCACCTTCAACGGCGGCTATTCCGAAGACGTCATCACCGATCTGTCGATCGACTGGCTCAAGAAGCGCGACAAGGACAGGCCGTTCGTGCTGTTCTGTCACTACAAAGCACCGCATCGGCCGTGGGACCCCGCCAAGCGCTTCGCCGACCTGTACAAGGACGACAAGCTGCCCGAGCCGCCGACCCTGGGCGACGACCTGAAGGGCCGGGCGAAGGCGATCCAGGGCACGAAGATGACGATCGGCCGCGACATGGAGGACCGCGATCTGCAGCTGAAGATTCCGCGCGATCTGCCGCCGGATCAGCTCCGGAGCTGGGCGTACCAACACTATCTGAAGCGCTATCTGGCGTGCGTGGCCGCGGTGGACGAGAACGTCGGCCGGCTGCTCGATTTCCTCGAGCAGGAGGGACTGAGCGAGGACACGCTGGTCGTCTACACCTCCGACCAGGGCTTCTTCCTCGGCGAGCACGGCTGGTTCGACAAACGGCTGATCGACGAGCCGTCGTTGACCACGCCGCTGATCATCCGCTATCCCGGCGTGACTCGGCCCGGCAGCGTCAACACCGACCTGGTGCTGAACATCGACCACGCCCCGTCGTTCCTGGAAGTCGCCGGCGTGACGATTCCCAACGACGTTCAGGGCCGCAGCTACAAGGCGCTCTTGGAGGGCAAAACGCCGCCGGATTGGCCGCGGACGATGTATTACCGCTACTGGATGCACCTCGACCCGTCGCACAACGCGCCGGCGCATTACGGCGTGCGCACCGATCGCTACACGCTGGTCTTCTACTACGGCAAGGCGCTCGGCATGAAGGGTGCGAAAAACGTCGATCTCGACCCGGAGTGGGAGCTGTTCGATCGGCAGAAGGACCCGCAGCAGTTGCGCAGCGTGTACAACGATCCGGCGTATGCCGAGACGGTGCGGGAACTGCGCGTCGAGCTGGATCGGCTGCGCCGGAAATACGGCGACGAGCAATGATGGCGTTCCAGGCAAGGTCGTTTCGGGCTGGCAAGGGACACCCTATTTTTCGCATGCGCCGCCCGACCTGCCACGACCCGCCAGACGTGCCACACATGCAACGACATGCCAGTGCCGCCAGCAACCGCATAAGCGATGCGCTGATGGGCGGTTACGACGAGCACGCAGGGAATCGGGTTTCGGTCCCGGCGGTGCTGGTCTCCGCCTGGCATCTGTGTTATCGTGTTTGCAAGGAGGTACATCATGTCCGGACCGTTTCCAGGAATGGACCCCTTTCTCGAAAGCCCTGCTTACTGGCGCGACTTTCATCAGAGCTTCATCACCTACTGGCGCGATTGGCTGCTCGATCACCTGCCCGACCATTACGAGGTCCGCATCGACGAGCGGCTGAGCGTGGTCGACGAGGAAGCCGAGCGGAAGGACATGCTCCCCGATCTGTCGGTGAGCCAATCCCATCCGCTGCCAAGCGAACTCGTGCCCGAGTCGGGCGTCGCCGTCCTCGCCAGGGAGCCGGTCACGTTGCAACTCAAGTATCTGAAAGCGGAACCCGAAGCGTATCTGAAGGTGCTGCACCGCCCCGACGCCTCGCTTATTGCCGTGCTGGAGTTGCTTTCTCCCACCAATAAGTCCGGCGAGGGCCGTCGCGACTACCTGATCAAACGCCACGAGTTGCTTCAGGAGCCAGTCCACCTGGTAGAGCTGGATTTGCTGCTGGGTGGCCTCCGGCTTCCGGTGAAAGGAAAACTCCCGGCGGGAAACTACTACGCCTTCGTCGCGCGCGGAGATCGTCGTCCCGAGTGCGAGGTGTATCGCTGGAAGCTGCGCGATCCGTTACCGTGCATTCGCCTTCCCTTGAAGCCGCCCGATCCCGACGTGGTGTTCGACCTGCCGGGCCTGTTCGCCCAGGCGTACCAGCGTGGCCGGTACTTACGTTATCTTCCCTATACCGCCGCTCCTCCGGCCGCCATGTCCCAGGAGAACGCCAGGTGGGTTACGGAACGGCTGGCCCGCTGGCAAAAACCGGCCACCGGGACCGACAAGAAGTCGTGACCGTGCTGTGACTCCCTGGAGAAGGGCTACTGGTACGCTCGCAGTCCCGAGTTCCTGCACACCGAGGTCATGCAGACGTTGCGCTGGTTGCGCGTGCCCGGCGACACGGTCTTCGCCCTTGGTGCCGTCGCGTTGGTGTGGTTCGTGGCGGGGCTGAAGACGGGTCATTCGATCCGAAAAGATGCCGAGGCGGACGTACCACCAGCAGGGTTGGAGCCGACGCCCGACCAGTGAGCGCTGACGGCCCGATTCCCAATTTCTGGGCCGGCAGTATCATGAAGGGAGCGAAGGCGAGCGGCCTTCGCCCAATCGGGCTCGCCAACGGAGGCGGTGAACTTGAACCGTATTGAATTGCGCCAACTCGCCGAGGATCGCGTGCTCGACGCGGCCGCGCTGTTAGCTGCCGGCCGCTGGTCCGGTGCCTATTACCTGGCCGGCTACGCCGTGGAATGCGGCCTCAAGGCGTGCATCATGGCGCACGTTGAAGCGACCGGGGCGATCTTCCGGGACAGAAAGTATTCGGAGAAGTGCTGGACGCATGACATGGAAGCGTTGCTGGCGCTGGCCGAGCTCGAGCTGACGCTGGAGGTGGACACGGCGGCCAACGGTGTCTTGTTGATCAACTGGGGCATTGTCAACGATTGGGAAGAAACGAGCCGATACGAGCAGAAAACCCAAGCGCAGGCCCAGTCCCTGTATGATGCGGTTACGAACCACCCGGACGGAGTGCTTCGATGGATACGGATACGCTGGTAGATGCGGCGATCGACGACGGTAATAAGCTGGTGGAACGGCTTCGACAGGGCGGCTTACCGGTGATGGGTGCCGCCTGGCTGCTAACCAGCGAGCGCGGCCGTTGGCGCTTTTACATCGTGTCGCCGCTCGTGGACACCGAAGGGCTCGCTGCGGCGTATCGTCGCTTGCATCCGGCCATCTACGCCGCGCCACGATTTTCGTGGATCAAGCCTCTGAAGATCACATTCGTCGGCCCGGAGGAGCCGATCGCCAAGGCCATTCTGGACATTTATCGGGCCACGCCTGGTCCCTGGCTGGCACCGCTTCGGTTGGCCGGTACAAACCTGGGCAACGTCAGCATTGAAGCCGCTTACGTCCTCCCGCTGCCTGCGGCGGTGACGGTTTGAAGGTTTCTGTTGCGGCTCGCCCCGAGGGGTGAGCAAATGGTGGCGTCTCGGCGCGGTTCAAACCGAGGTGTCGCGACATTGATCGATTGGTTGTCGCTCGTAATCTCGAAAGCGATCCTCGCGTCGGAATTGGTATTCGGAGTTCGTTTGCCAAGGAGGTTGGCACGCACCCCTGCAAGCGCAAGCCCTTGCTTTGCAATGTGTTGCGATGCTGCTTAGAGTTGGGTTGCCACGGTTCCGCACAACGTCGGGCACTGGTTTTTGCCGCTTCGATCAGCGATTGGGGGGCTTGCAACCGGTACCCCATTGCTACCCGCGAAGCTGATCAATCAGCAGCACTTCCCTGTCGAGCAAGATCACGGCCGCTTCCTGGAGTAGCGCAGCGCGTCCTCAACGGTCGGAAAATGCGGCGCGCTGGATTCGATCTGGCGTGCGACTTCTTCCCACTGTTTGAGCTGGTCCGCCGTCATCTTGGGCGGCGGCACAATCACCTCCACGCGCGTGCCGACGGCCAGTTCCAGAGGCTGACAGGGTACGAAAACACGCCCGTCGAATTCCGCTTGGACGAACGGCACAGCTTACCTCCTTACGCACTCAAGCCGTCTTTCAACATCACAACGTGATTATACCAGGTCGTCCCCGGCCGTAAGCACCAGGCGGGCTGATGGCCCCGTTCCTTCTGGCGGGGCGCCTTGCAATTCACCGCTTGGTCCGTAGGCCGAGTCGGCTTCTGACTTCGAGACGGATGCGCTCGGCCATGTTGATCGCGACCTTGGTCTTGCGCGTCGGAGTGAAATCCTGGATAGCGGTAATCGACCGCATATTGGGTCAGCCGGTCCAGCCGTTTCTGCAGATTGCCGAGTGTGGCATCGTGGGGCAGGAGAAGATCAAGCAGCTTGTCGAGCGCATGAATCTTGGGGACGGAGAGACCCCATTCCTGCAATAATGCCTTGAAGAACTTTTCAGCCGCTTGTTGGCAATGGAAGCACGCTTCATCGTGACACGGAGGCTTAAGCTTGGCGAGACTTCTGGCGGCGCGGAGATCGCTTTCGGCTTTTCGGATCCAGGCGGCCGTCAGTTTTTTCATACAGCACCGATCCCTTGCTGATTACCTCACGCATAAACCAGTCGCCCTCCTCGAGACGCCAACGCAAGTCCTCGGGGGTCCGAACGATCAAATCGAGTGGAAACGGGTGATTTGTCTTCCGTCGAATCCGGACCGCCTGGTTGATCTCGTCACCCGCCGGCATCACCACGAGGATGTCCACGTCGCTGTCCTTGTGCGGCTTGCCGTAGGCGTAGGAGCCGAACAGGATGATCTTCTCTGGATGGAACTGCTCGGCGATCTGGCGCAAAGTCGCAGATCACGGCGGACGGAATGAGCTTGCCGTATTCCCACCGGTACGGGGCTGCAGCCGACCGTGTGCGGACGGCGCTATTCGAAGTTGCGGGCTTTCGAGTCATGGAATCATTCTATCCGACACTCGCCGCGAACACGCGGGTTGCCGGGAATGTTTCCGCGAATCGGATCATCTGAAAAAGGTTGCGTCGGCCGAAGCCACGGCCGTACTCGGCCGTCAGGTGTCTCGACACCGTCGAGACGATTTGCTCGCCATAATTTGCCCGCTGTTCCCCGAGGATTTCGCGGCGGACACGATCGCCGACCGACCAGTATAGGAACACCACGCCGGCGTTTGCGGCCTGGGCGACGTGCGTACGCCCAGCGTCAATGAGTGCCCGCAGGTCCGCCAGCAGCTGCGTCGGGTCCGGCAGCTGGTCCGCAGGCACCAGGTGGCCGACGTTCTTCTTCGATCTCTTTGCCATGACGACACTGTTCTAGCCCATGTTTAACAAGTGTCGGGGTAGTTTTTGACGTAAGTCCTTAATTTTCAACGCGCGGAGGTCCAGTTTTCAGAAAACCGTAGTGACAATCATTACAAACATTTTAGCTGTTTTGTCCGCATTTCATCGAATATCCGGTTGACGGACCGGTGGATTTGTTGATGATAACATCATGTTCATCCGCTCCGTCAAAGTTCCGTCCTCCAACGGCACCGTCCACGAGTATGTCCGCATCGTCGGCTCGGTGCGCGAGAACGGCAAGGTCAAGCAAAAGGTCATCGCCAACCTCGGGCGACGCGACACCCTCGAAGCCGTCCTGCCGCTGCTCAATCGCTTTCTCACCGGCGAGGAAGGGCCGCAGGCCCTGGCCCAGCAACTCGGCGCCGAGGGACCCATCGAAATCCTCGACGCCAGTACCTGGGGACCGATGCTCGTCGCGCGCCACTTCTTCGACCAACTGGGCCTCTGGCAATGGCTCGATGCTGGTCGGCGTTGGCCCAAGTTGCGGCCGAGCGAAGACCCCGCCGACGACTGGGTCAGCCGCGTCCTGGTGCTGATCACCAACCGCCTGGTGCGGCCGGCCAGCGAGCACGGTTTGGCCGCGTGGCTGGAGACCGATTACGTGTGCGACCGGCATGGTCGCCGGTACGTACCCTGTTGGAAGCAGCAAGGCCGCGTCCAGGTCGACTTGGGGCAACTGCAGCGTTGGTATCGCACGCTGGATCATCTGGGGTTGAACAAGGACGCCGTGGAAGTGGCGCTCTATGAGCGGCTGCGGACGTTGTTCGAGTTCGACGCGGACCTGGTGATGTACGACCTGACCAGTACGTATTTTGAAGGCCATGGTCCGCCGACGCTGGCCAAGCACGGTTACAGTCGCGACGGCAAGCCGCGGAACGTGCAGGTGGTGGTGGGCGTGGTGATGGTGGCGGGTTGGCCGATCGCACATCACGTGTGGGCGGGCAACACGCGTGACAGCACGACGGTCAAGGAAGTCATCCAAGACCTGGCCCGGCGTTTTCGCCTTCGGCGTATCGTCTTTGTCGGTGATCGCGGCATGGTGACCGAGAGCAATCTGGCCATGCTGCAGGCGGCGGCGGAACATGGCTACTTGGTGGGCATGACGCGTCGCCGCAATCCGGAGGCGGAGGCGTTGATTGATCGCGTGGACGAAACGAAGTGGGTCGACTGCCCCAATGGGATCACCGCGCGGGCGAAACCAAATCCACCCCGGACACGAGTGCAAGAGGTCGCCTGCGACCGTGCCGGCGTGCGAGTGTTTGTGGTCGATAGCGACGAGCGTCGGGCCTATGAAGAGCGGCAACGTAGCAAAGCGATGGAGCGGGTGCGTGCGGCCTTGGCGAAGGTGCAGGCGCGCGTGGCCAAGGGCCAGTTGAAGCAGCCGGCCAAGATCGGCGCGGCGGCCGAGCGGGCGTTGCAAAAGAACCACGGCTATCGTTACTACATGTGGGAGTTCAAAGAGGGACAATTGGAGATCGCGGAGCACCCAGTGAATTTACCTCGGGAAAAGAAGTATGAAGGGCGCTACCTCATCCAGACCGATCAGACGGCGATGACGCCCGCGGAGGCGGTGGCGCACTACAAGGACTTAAGCGAGGTGGAACGGGGCTTTCGTTCGCTCAAGGATCCGCTGGGCATGCGGCCGATCTGGCATCACACGGCGCGGCGGGTGAAGGCACACATTTTTGTGGCGGCGTTGGCGTTCTTGATCGAGCGGATGCTGGAGTGCGCCTTGAAAGATGCTGGCCTGTCGCTCTCGGCGCAGTCGGCCTTGGAAGCATTGCAGACGATTCGCTACGTGCAATTCCGCGTTGCGGAAGAGCTCCGTAGCGGCACGACACCGGGTTCGTCCCGCGCCCGCCAGGTACTCAACGCCATCGGTCTGGCCGACCATCGGCCGCCGGCGCCGCCCGCGGGCGATGAAACGACAATGTAGTGACTAATCCAAAAATCAGCCCTTACGCAGCAAGGACTTACGGCGACACTTGTTAAACATGGGCTAGCACGAGCCTGGCGGTTACCAAGCTCGAATGTGTTGCCTTTGGCGACGTGGGCGGGTGACATTCACGATTCCCTGAATGTCCCCGGTCTTCTTTCCATGCCGAAAAGTGCGTCAAACTCGGCCGACATCATTCCAATGGTACCGATGCCACTGCCTCGACCATCGCCGGCTGCGCGAAAAGCGCGTCAAACTCGGTCGCCGTCATCCCGAACAGTGCAAGGGCTCTCTCGTGAATCTTCCGAGTGCGTTGGCTCAGCATATCGGCAAACTTTCCCGGCTGCAGGAGATCCAGGGGCCACGCGTCAAACTCCACCCGAATTGTTGCAGCGGAATTGACGTTGACAAGTGTACAGACATAGGATTCTCTGGATATTCGCCCGCTTTCCGGAGGAACGCATGGCTGCTACCCCTTCCGTGGCGTCGATTAAGAAACACTTCCGGCGCATCTATGACCCCCGTGTCGCCGGCCGTACCAAGCACTTGCTCATCGACCTGCTTGTCATGGCCCTCTGCGGCGTCATCGCCAACTGCGACGACTGGCCCGACATCGTTCAATTTGCGCAGCAACGCGAAACCTGGTTTCGACGCTTCTTACGTTTGCCTGGCGGCATCCCGTCGCACGACACTTTTGAACGCGTCTTCGCGATCCTCAATCCACGGGTCCTGGAAGCCTGCTGCCTGGCCTGGTTGCGAGACGTCGCCGGCTTATCCGGCGTCGAGCACATCGCCATTGACGGCAAGACTTTGCGCGGCTCGGGCAATTCGAAGCTGGGCGCCCTGCATGTGGTCAGTGCCTGGGCCACCCAGGCCCAGGTTTCGCTGGGCCAGGTCGCCGTCGAGGGTAAAGGCAATGAAATCACAGCCATTCCGAAGCTCTTGCAGTTGCTGGACCTTGATGGCGCGCTGGTGACCATCGACGCCATCGGATGTCAGAAGAACATCGCCAAGAAGATCCTGGACCGCGGTGGCGATTACGTCTTGGTGGTGAAAGCCAACCAAGAACGGTTGATGAGTGACATCCAAGAAACCGTGATGAAAGCGCTCGACGGCGCGTTGCCGGCGGGCCGGGTGCGGCAATGTACGACGACGGAACGTGGACACGGGCGCGTCGAGGAACGCGGTTGCGTGATCGTCGAAGACGTCAGCGGTATTCGGGATCGCGCGGCGTGGCCGCACCTGCGGACAGTGGGGATGTGTCGCCGCGAACGGACGGTCAACGGGCAGCAGACGACGGAGGTCGTTTACTTCATTGGCAGTCGGCGCATGGCCGCGCGGCGTTATGCGGCGGCGCTGCGCAACCACTGGGGAATCGAGAACAACTTGCATTGGCAATTGGATGTGAGCTTTCATGAGGATGCGAGCCGGGTGGAGAACCGCCACGGGGCGGAGAACCTGTCGTTATTCCGCAAGCTCGCGTTAAGCTTGCTCAAGCAAAATCCACGTAAAACAAGTATGGCCCGTAAACGCAAGGGAGCCGCTGTAGACCCTGGTTATCTTGCCGAAATCCTCACTGGGGCTACGAAACTAGAGAAAGCTTAATGCGTGGCACCTGGCAGGAGATCCCACGTCAGGAGGCGCTCCTTCAGGTCGTCGTCCGAGTATGCCGGCTGATCGCCCGGCCTCTTGAACCACTCATGCGGCGGCGTGTCGGACTTGTTGAGATTGTCCTTGCCGCGGAGGAAATGGAAGTTCGCGTAGTGGTTCGTGCGCTCTGGTGGTGTCCCCTGCTTCTCCAGGGTCGCACGAGGGAAGATGTGGTCCCGTTGCAGGTTTTCCGAGTTATTGTCGAGTGTTATCCCGCCGTGGGCAATGTTTAGGGCCAGGTCCAAGTGTCGCGACAGCAGTGCCTCAAGCGAGCCAATGCCGTATTGGCCGGCGACGAGGCGCGTGAGCTTCCTGAGCGCGAAGGGTGTCCCCCTGACGCACTCTCCCCGCGCGAAGGCGCCCATTCGCGCCTCGGCGCCTGCGAAAACACCGCTCATCAGTGCCGTGTACACCGCCACTACGAGGCGACGCTTCTCTGCCGGGCTCGGGGTTGGGTTCACGACGAAATATAGAACAAACGGAAGCAGCGTGTTGTGGCCGCCTCTGAAGAACCGCTCCGAGGTAATCGGGTGGCGTCGCGCCATGCCCCGCTGTTATGCAGCTTTTTTGAGGATATGGCCCTGGGAGACCCGTTGACTTGCCGATTGTACCACCGTAGGCTGTGGTTTCGAGCGTAGGTAGTTTTCGTGCACCTCACGCCAGATCTTGCTCAACACTAACACGCGCAAGTCGAGAATCACTTGGCCACCCTCGCAGCCCCAAGTCATGCCCGAGCGTTTCAGGCGCTCGCTGAACACCGTCTTGCAGGCCGCCTCGGTTACACCGCTGCCAATGGGCATCCCCTGTCCCCGATACTGCCAGTATTTCATCCACACTGCGTGCTTGCGGATGTAGCGGTAGGCTGTCCAGTAGTCCTCGGTCTTGGCCTTGCCGAGCTTGCGACCGTTGTTGTAGTGCCACATCATCGACCTTAATACTTGGGTCACGCCCTGACGGCGGTCACGCAGCCAGTGCCGCCATTTCGCAAACCAGTGCGAAGCCTTGGCTCCGGCTCCAAACAACGCTTGGGCGATTTTATTGACGTGGCCGCAGGCATGCCAGAAGTCCAGGACCCACTGCCAGGCTAGCTTCCGCCCTGGATGCCATGGATCGTCCATGCGACGCAGCACTTTCTGGTAGTATTCCTTTGGGTGACTGCCACCATCCGTGATGTAGGCCAAACGGGGCGCGCGCCGCCCTGCGGCGTGCCATCGCGTCAGCACCTTGGTCAGCAACGCGGTCAGTTGTGCCGACAGCGTTGCCTGGCCTGATTCGGGCATCCGTCCGAGGTAGACGGTGCCTAGACGTTTGCCACGCCGGTCGCAGACGGATACCGTCGCCGTGCTGCCCTCGTGATAGCCCTGCTTGCGAATCGGCACGTGAATGCCATCTCGACCCGCTGCCAGCGTCGGCGGATGCTTGCCTTTCGACGCCAAGGCTTTGTCCAGCAATTCCAGCAACTTGTTTGCTTGCGCTTCTTCGCGAAACGGGGCCAAGCCATCCCGCAGCGTCGCGGTCACCTTACGCAAACTGTGCACCGACCAGCAGACGTTGTGCTGGCGCTGCCGGAGGGTGCGGACTTGGTCCTGCTCGTGGTCCACCGACAACACACCGACGCGTTCCGCCAGGGCCGCGGTCGCCAGCCCAGCTTCGATACCCAACTGTTTCTCCAGCGGAACCAGTGCTGGCTCGCCGGGCTCAACGGGCTGGTACAAATAGCGATGCAGCTCGATCTCACCGAACAAGCTGCCGACCCACTTGCGGCTTTTGGGCCGACGACGGTAGACCTCGCCGGCAAACCGCAGCCGCAACGGGCACTCGTCGCGGCGTTGTGGCTCGATGCCATTGAATTCGTGCTCGACGATGATTCGATTCGCTTCACGTGCAATCGCCGCCAACTCGTTTTCAAACGCACAGGCGCGCACCGGCGTGACCGGTTCTTGGCGAAAGCGTCGAATCAGAGCAATGAGCTTCAGAAACTGAGGCAGCGCACGAATCAGCACTTCAAGCACATCGCGCAGATCCGGGATTGCCGGCAGCATGGCCGCCAGGGTAGACTGCTTCATGGGGGAATCCTTTCCTGTAGTGGCGGTTCGCACCAACATTGGGCAGGAAAGGCCCCTCTTTTGCAATGTCAACCGGCCAAGTTCGCAGCCTCGCGTCCTGCGGAAACGCGAGAAACCCCGGATTCTCCAGGGGCTGGCGCGATTCCACCCAGGTAATCTTGCAGTCGTCCATCAGTAAGAGCGTCATGGACTTCCACGCGGCCTGCACAGCAGGCAGCAGTTGCGGGAGCTCCTTGGCGAGAATTTCTACACGGCCGCGATTAGCAACGAGCTTGTCGAACCGAGTCTCGGAACCCTTGGCCAACAAAACGCTTTTGAGCAAGTCGTCACGCGTGATGGTAAACGGCCGCGCCTCGTTGATTTCCTTCAATCCTCGGTACAGGTCAGGTTGGACGTTGTTCCACTTGAGATCCAGCAGGCTCATAAGAAGGTCTGACTTCTGGAGAACTGTCCCGCCTGAGTTCACGCGAACGAAGACCTCCAGGATCTCTTCGATCGGCATCGGCTCGGCCGCATCTTCATCAATGAGATGGATCTGAAGCGCCGTCTTGCTGGCGAGCACCGTCGCGCCCTGAAGGTAGCTCGTCGTCATGCGAGTCGTCTGCGTCGGGTCCAGGCCCAATTCGGCAGTGCGCTGAGTCGCGATGACGCCGGCTTTAGCAGCGTGAAGCTTCGTGAGGTCCTGGAACTTCACGAAAACGGCACGCTCTACGGTGCCATTCTTCGCGCCAGCCGGCGGTGGCCATACGTTTAAGTCCTTCGCTTCCTTTTCGGTCAAGAAGCGGCAGTCCCAATAGACATCGCCCGGGTCTTTCTCGCCCTTCTCTCCGCTCAGCACGTTCACGAATAACTTCTTGCCGTCATACGTACCGGCGATCGCGACAAACAGGCTCGTGAGTCGCTGCTGACCGTCAAGCACCAAGTAACGCTCGGTCGACACATCGCTGTCGAAATCGACAGTGATACCGGCGTCGGGCTGCACATCCTTTTGGAAACGGCGGTAGCGCTGCATCGTAGCCGTTTTCCAGAGGAGCGCGGTGCCCAAGGGGAAGCCTCGGACAAGGCTGTCCACTAGCTTCGTGATCTGGTCCTCTTTCCAGACGAAGGGGCGCTGCATGGCTGGCAGAACGATCTTGCCGGCATCGACCTGTGCCATCACACCATTCAGTGTCGGATCGAACATGGCGGTTCACCCTCTCTGGCTGCGGGTCGCCCTCCGCGACCGCGATACGGTACGGCGTCATGCCGGGGTCTTTTTGATGAAGCAGAACCATGCAAGGGATGGCTTCAAGTTCTCAACGAGCTCGCGCTAGCCCGCTCGGTGCTCTGGTCGCGATCTGCGTGACGGAAAGTTGAGCGGCATCGGCACGGCGCCCATGCCGCCAATGGTATCCGCGGAGAGTGCTGCCGACAATCAAAAAGTTGCCAACGCGGACATTGACCCGGCGGCCGGTCGGCGAGAGAATGGGGGCAGCGATGGCGCTTGTTGACCGACCGGAGGGCCCGCCGATGGAATTCACCCCTACCGACGAAAGCGACGTGGACCCATGGTGCCGGACTGCAATGGCGGCCCCGGCTCTGACGCTGGCCGAAGAGGCGCAGCTGGCACAACTGATTGAGCTGGGCGACTCCGAAGTGCGCGACCGGTTGGTCCGGGCCAACCTGCGCTTGGTGGTCGAGTCCGCCCGCCGACACGCGGGCGAAACATCGACGCTCCTGCCGCTCCTGCAAGCGGGGACGGAAGGGCTGTTGTTCGCTGTCGAGGCGTTCGACCCAAGGAGCGGCCGGCGCTTCGCAGACGACGCCGCCCAGTTCATCGAGCAGGCGATCCAGGACGCGAAACCACCGTGAACCAGATGACCGCCGCGGAAATGAAGGAACTGCTTTTCCAGAACCGGCACAACGCCGCCACGCTCAAGCGCGACGACATTCCGTCGCAGCAAGGGCTGTATGTCTGGTACGGGATTGAGCCCGGCGACGTGCTGTACGTCGGGAAGGCGACCGGACGCGCCGGCCTTAGACGACGAATCTGGGGCCAGCATCTCAACCCGAAATACGTTGAAACACGACTCGCGAAGTTCCGGCCCGCAGACGAATTCCAGCGCAGCTGCGGCGTCATGGTCGCCGGCAAAGTGTGCGTTGACAAGAGCGTGTTTCGACGCAGCATCGGTCGGAGATTCAGGCTCGCGCCGGGCGAGGACACAGTCCGATACATCAAGCAGAACCTGGCGGTCGCCTGGCTGACGGCCGACCTAGTCGGGGACGTTCAAAAATGCGAGCTTGAGCTGATCCGAGAGTTGAAGCCAGCGTTGAACGTCAGCGGCGCCGAGAAGGCATCGCCCGATTGACCAATGGCATATCAATGGAAAAGCCCGGTGGCCGCCACCGGGCTTTGCAGTCAGGACGGACGGCCGGCTATCACTTCTCGCCGCCCTTCCGATCCGGCAGCTTGCTGCCGCGGTCCAGGCCCAGCTCGCTCGGCGCTCCACCGGTCGCTCCCCCGCCGTACACGGGGACGGGAATAGGGCAATGCTAGGCAAGGGCTCGAAGAAATCGGGCGGAGATCAGCGGCCGACGGGGCCGGGGATTCGATTCCTTGCCCATCTTTTTTTCCGGTACTGACCTTGCAGTCACCGCGCCACTTGCTTACCATTGAAGAGTGTACGATTGTGTAGTACGGGAGGGGGGCGAACCTGGGGCGGCGAGAGGTTGTCAATGTAAGTGGCCCAACGACTATGCCTTACCGAAAGGGAGGGAACAGTGGCTAGCCGCAAGATGAAGATCAGCATCGAAATCGAGAAGCTGAGAATCAGCGTCGAGGGAACCCAAGAAGCAGGCGAGCAAATCCAGCACCTAACGCAGACTTTTGGGGCTTTCCTAAACGCCCCGGCCCGTCTGGCGTCCACGGTCCCGGAGACAGCCCCGGCGGGCGAACGTGAAGATTTGCGCACGGCGCACCGAAAGCTAGCGCTGGCGGGGACGGCAGCACGAACGGGAACGGGGAAACGCTCAAGCAACCACGGCAGCGGCGAACGAAGGGCGGGCCGTCCGTCGCGAATCTGTTGCTCGGCCTGAAGCAAGAGGGGTACTTCTCGCAGACCCGCACGAGTGCGGATGTTCTTGTCCACTTGAAGGACAACAAGGGGCATAGCTTGTCCGAAAGTACCGTTCGGACGGAGCTTCAACGGATGGTCCAAAAGGTTGATGGCGACCAAGCCAAGCTACACCGGAGCAAGATCGACAAGGTCTACGTCTACAAGGACACACCATTCAATGAAGGACCACGAAGCCCAAGCCCTGCTGAAAAACCTGGTGATTGACGCGGAGCGAGCCTGCAAGATCGCAAGGGTTGCCGCCAGCAACAAGAAGTCTCTGGAGGGGACTAACCCTTATGGAAACAGATTTCATGCCGTGACCGTCTCCGTCACGACCACCGAAGGTAAAGTACGCCCTTTACTGAACAGCCTTGACCTGCAACCGGGGGACCTCGAAAAGTTCAACCGAACGCTGCGCATCTTGAAGTCTACGGACCTCTTGAACGCCAAGCAGCGGGCCGACGCACTGAGGGAACTCCAGTTGCTTTGCCAATCAGTGGTCCTGCCGAAGATCGAGAGTATTCAGGCAAGCCCGATCCCGGCGAACGAGCACGTCTTGCCTATGTCCGTAGTGAACGGGACGCGGGGCTATATCGAACGAGTGGTATTGCAGGCAAATGGAACCTATGAACGCCAATGGTTCGATGCCTGCTGCGTAATGATCCGCAGGCTTGTCGAGACTCTTATTATCGAGGTTTACGAAGCGAAGGGTAAAGCAAGCGAAATCAAGGACGGTAGCGGCAACTTCCAAATGTTAAGCCATCTGGTTAAGCCATCTGGTAGACAAGATCATGGCCGATGCAACTCTTAATCTTGGCCGCGAATCGAAGCGGGGCCTTCCGCTCATCAAGAGCTTGGGCGACCGCTCGGCTCACAACCGTCACTTCCTTGCGAAAAAAGATGACATTGACAAAGTGACACACGACCTTCGGGTGGTGGCTGAGGAATTACTGAATCTTTCAGGCATAAGGAAATAGATTGAGCCGAGGTTCGCCCATTGCCATACAGGTGCAAGCATGGAATTCAGCGAGGACGACCACAGCCGAGTGGCGGGTTTCTACGACAAGAATGTCCCGTGGGAGCGTGCCTTGGGGGCTTCCGTAGCGATCCTCATCGTGCGAGGATCGACTCTCAGCGTCCACGGCAGTGGGACGTTGTTTCGCCTTGGCACCGAGTCGTTCGTGATCACCGCCGCGCATGTCATCAACCAGGCGAATGCCTCCAACCTCTGCATACTGCCAGCGGATTCCAAGGGGCCAAGTGCCATCTTGCCGCTGGAAGGCGAAACCGCTCTTGCCGACGACGACAAGATCGACGTTGCTGCGATGCGCCTCAAGGCCTCGACAGCCGAAAAAATCGAGCCACGCCGCTGTCTTCGCCTTGACGATGTCTCGTTCGATGACGACATCGATGCGGCCCTCTTCACGGTATTCGGCTTTCCGACTATGCTGTCGTACGATGAGAAATCAATTCTGAGGGTAACCAAATTCTTCCATCTGGCGGCCATGCCTGAAAAAAGGCCAACGTCCCTCCGCTGCTTCGATCCTCGCCACAATTTTCTTATTGACGCTGACGGCGATGAAACACGCGGACTAGACGGAAAGGTAGTGGATTTCGTGTACCGAGGTGGTGTTCGTGCGCGATTCCCGAAGGATCTAGGCGGCATCAGCGGAGGAAGCGTCTGGAAGATCGCCGATGGTCCCAACGACCACCATCGGGGAAGCGAGCCAGCGAGGCTCGTGGGCGTGGAAACGTGCGTGTACTCCAATCCTCCTTGTATTCAAGCGACTCGCTGGCGATACGTGCTTTCTCTGATCGCGTCCGCGTTCCGGGACCTTCAACCAGCAATCGATCTGTTGCGACCGGTGCCGTAAAGAAACTCGTCTTGCCATACGGATTAGTCAGACTTCATCGAAAAGAGCGGGGGCACGGGAACAGAGACCGGGAACATACAGGATCTGCGGTCGCAAACCCTCTCCGCGGAGCTCCGACAGCAGGTAGCGCACGCCGCAGTCTATAATTAAGCCGGCTCCTTCTTCGGCTTGATCACTTGGATCTCATCCGCAGGGAGTTCGATACCATACCAATTGCCCTTCCCCATCTCATAGGCGACCAGGTAAAGACGCCTCCCTCCAATGCCGATCGGGCCACGATCCTCTCGGACCTGGCCCGTAACATCCCTGGTCCCAAGGCGGAACCGCACCATGTCACCAACTTGAACGGCTGGCATCACAATCTCCGAGTTACGGCGGCCAAGGATCCGCTCCGAGCATCCCGCTTATGTGGTTACGCATGACGCTGTCGAACGATCGACAAAGAAAACTCAATGCTCGCCGCCACGCCTGCACCTCTCCGAGGTGCAGCACTGGATTGGGTCCGAAGATCGCGGCATCGAAGTCATTATGAGCGATCGCATTCCGCCACCTCATCAATTCATCAAGCAATTCCCTGCGCCGCTCATTCAAGGCATGGACGGCGTAGACTTCATCCCAAAAAGGCAGTGCGAAACGCCCAAAATCAGAACCAATCCCGCCAAGGCAATCGCACTACCTTCATCACCGTGGAATTCTAATCTGAGCCCTTGACTTGGACAAGTGTACATGCGAATGATTCTTCTCGGACGGAACCCGTTCACGGAGGAGAAGAATCATGTCCAAGGCCACAACCGTTTCCATGCGCGAGTGCTTTGCCGACGTTGCGGACCCACGCCGGGAACATTTGCGGTTACACAACCTCTGGGAGATCATCGCCGTCACCATCTTGGCGGTCATCTCCGGGGCCGATTCCTGGGTCGAGGTTGCCAAATACGGCGTCAACAAGTTCGAGTTTCTGCGGACCTTTCTCGAACTGGCCAATGGCATACCCTCCCACGACACTTTTGGTCGTGTTTTCGCGCTGCTCAATCCGCGCGCTTTACAGGACGGATTTGTCAAGTGGGTGCAGGCAGTTGCCGAGTCCACGCTCGGCCGTGTCGTCGCCATTGACGGCAAGACGGCCCGACGATCTTTCGACAAAGCAGCGGGCAAAGGACCTCTGCATATGGTCAGTGCCTGGGCCACTGAAAATCGTCTACTCCTGGGGCAACAGGCCTGCGACAGCAAGTCGAATGAAATCACCGCGATGCCCGAGCTGATCAAGAACCTCGAGATTTCCGGGGCGATCGTGACCAGCGACGCCATGGGCTGCCAGAAAGACATCGTTGCCGCCATCCGCGCGGCGGACGCCGACTATGTGTTGGCCGTGAAGGACAACCAGCCAATCTTGCACGATGACATCCGGGCTGTGTTCCTGACCGGCTTCGACAACAACTTCGCAGGCCTGGAACATCACCGGCATTGCACGAAGGAAGAGGGGCATGGCCGCGTCGAGACGCGGATCTATGATATTATCCGCGTGCCCGAAGAGTTGGCAGAGCGTCACCCCGATTGGCAAGACCTGCGTAGTATTGGCATGGTGTACAGCGAGCGGCAAGAAGGCAACAAGGAACCCAGCGTCGAGACACGCGTTTTCATCACGAGTCTGCCGCCGCGGGTGAAGAAGTTTGCCGGCGCCGTGCGCAATCATTGGGGAATCGAAACCTCGCTCCATTGGGTCTTGGATATGAGTTTCCGCGAGGACGAAAGTCGTCTGCACAAAGGGCACGGCCAGGAAAACATGGCACTGATTCGCAGGTTGTCCGCGTCGCTTTTACTGAATGAACCAACATGCAGAGCGGGCGTATCCTGCAAGCGCAAATGTGCAGGCTGGAATGATGAGTACCTCCTAAAAGTGCTCGCTGCGAGCTTGAAATGACGGTTTTTCCTTGCGAACGTGATGCAATGCCCTTGCCAATCCCGCCCGCTTGCGGATTCCCGCGATCCAGCGACCGGCCCCATAGGAATTGGGTCCGGATAACAGCCCGCGTCACAGCCGGCGCAGTCCCTACGACGTAATCCATGCACTCCGAATACAAATCTCGGCAAAAGCCTTGAAACTCGGCTGACAGCAGCATCGCGTATGCGCGGTTGATCTGCTGAGTCGCATAGCGCCTGCCTCGCTCGGTTCCGCCAACATTTGCGTGGGCCGCTTCGATCTCGTCCAAAGCGGCGGCCCGCACTCCCATCCATTGACCGAGCGAATTCGAGGGCATCGGCGACCACCGGTCTGCGAGTGTCCAGAACGCCTCCGCGACCTGCACCATCGATTCCTGTGTCGGCCTCCCCTTCTCCCGACCACTTCCCGAACTCTTCTCCAATGTAAACGACGAGGTTCTAGGTTGCAAGGACCATCCGGTCGAGGTGGCCAGGCCGGCGCGGGCGTTGATGCAGGCGGTCAGACCACACGCTGGCGATGCTACCAGACCGCGCGCCGGCGAGGGAGGCCCGTATGCGCGAAAAGCCGGGATGGCGGGAACCGTCGGTGAAATGCGGACGCATTCGCCACGGAATCCAGCAGTTCCGCCGAAACCGGCTTCCCGCGTTTCAGTCGGAGGGGTGTCCCGTAATAACGTGAAAACGTGATATGCGGACTGAGTAGACGAGAAAGTGCCCGGCCAGCGCGACCCGCTGCACGGGGCTTGTTGCGGACCAAGGGGGGTCTTATACCGAATGCGGGTAGATACTTTTGGCGGCGGCTCGAAGAGCCGCGCGGCTCTTCGAGCCGCCGCTAAACATTGTGCTTCGCGCGGATAATCCATGAGCACCATCATCGAAGGAATGCTCGCCGACATCGACGGCGTGCGCCACGGCCAGATCCTTATCGAGGACGGCGTGATTCGCGCCGTCGGCTCGGGCCTGGGCAAGCCGCAGCACGTCTTCGGCGAAGAGTGCTTGATCTTCGCCGGGATGGGCGACATCCACATCCACGCGCGCGAGGACGTCACGGGGCGGCAGAACTACAAGGAGACGTTCGCGGCCGCCTCGGCGGCGGCGCTGCACGGCGGCGTCGTCCATGTCGCCGACATGCCGAATAATCCCGCCGCCGCCGTGGACGATGCCAGTTATGCCGCGAAGGAACGGCTGCTGGTGGGCCAGAACCTGCCGGTCGCGTTCACGCTGTACGCAGGCATCGGTCCCGGCACGCGGCCGCTGGGGCGTGACGTGCCGTACAAGGCGTACATGGGGCCGAGCGTCGGCGATCTGTACTTCTCGTCGCTGGAGGAACTCGACCGGACGCTCGCGGCCTACACCGACCGCAACGTCAGCTTCCATTGCGAGGATCCGGTGTTGCTGGAGCAGCACCAGGGCGCCGCGACCCACGAAGAGCGCCGCCCGGCCCCGTGCGAATTGAGCGCGACGCGCTTCGCGCTGGCGATGATCGAGAAGCATCGGCTCACGGGCAAGCTGTGCCATTACTCGGTCGGCGACGGCCTGCCGCTGATTCGTGCCGCGCGGGCGAAGGGGCTGCCGGTGACCGCGGAGGTCACGCCGCACCATGTGTTCTTCGACACCGAGTCGATCACCGCCGCGAATCGGCCGTGGATGCAGATGAATCCGCCGTTGCGCAGTCCCGCCGATCGCCGGGCGATGCTGGAGGCGCTGCGCGACGGCACGGCGGATTATCTCGCCACGGACCACGCTCCGCACACGATTGCGGAGAAGGCGCAAGGCGTTTCCGGCCAGCCGCACCTCGACACGTATGGCCCGTTCGTGACCTGGTTGCTGGTCGAGCAGGGTTTCACGCCCGAGCGCATCGCGGCGATTTGCGCGGCCAATCCGGGGACGTTCGTGAACCCGTACCGTCCCGAGAAATGGGGCCGCTTGCTGCCCGGCTACGTGGGCTCCCTGACGGTGCTCGACCTGCGCCGGCCGACGACGATCCGGCGCGAGGCGCTGCGAACCAAGTGCGGCTGGAGTCCGTTCGAGGGGGTGACGTTTGCGGGCAGTGTGGCGGCGGTGTTCGTTTGTGGAAAACGGATTGGCAACCCTTGAGGATGGCGAGCGGGCGCGACGGCCGCGCGCGTGCGCCATGTGGGATATTCCCACTTGACCACCGTGTCGCAGCTCGTAATAATGGCCGAGAGAAGGAGGCATGCGATGAAAGAGATCGTGCGAACAGCGGACAGCAAGGGGCGAATCGCCCTGCCGGGCTTTGCGAACGCGACCCTCATTATCGAGAAGATCGACGAGACCGAGTACCGGATTCGGAAAGCGAAGGTAATCGCGGAAAGGGATCTGCGATTTCACGAGGAGGATTTTCCGGTCCAGTTGACAGAACGCGAGACCGTACAAATTATCGACATGCTCGAAAACCCCCCCAAGCCGAACAAGGCCGCTCGTCGCGCCGCGAAGGAATTCCTGAGGGAGTATGGGCACCTGGACGATTGAAAGGCTGGCGAAGACCCATGACCGGCAGGCGTTTCGCTGTGATGACGGTCCACTCGACCTCTTTTTGAAAACGCTGGCCACCCAATACGAGAAAAAGCGCCTCGGCCGGACGTTTGTCGCCACCCGCCCCGATGAAACCATTGTCTGCGGCTTTTACACCGTCGCTTCCGGATCGTTCGTCTCCGATTTCTTGCCTGCGGCACTGCGCAAACGATTGCCCAAGCATCCAGTGCCAACCGTTCACCTGGGCCGTCTGGGCGTTGACATGTCCTGCCGCGGTTTGGGCCTCGGCCAGGCTCTTCTGTTTCACTGCAATGAAAGCATCCGAGGCAATGGGTATATTCGGCGTGGACGTGTGGGCCGCTGACGCGCCAGCGACGGCATTCTATCACAGATTTGGGTTTGTCACGCTCGAAGACCACTCAGACCATTTGTGCTTGCCAATGCGAACCATCGAGGCGATGTTCCCCGCCTAGAGGAAGCAACCGACACAAGCAAGCAAACAACTCGCCCCGGGACTGGGTTGGCTCCCTGAAGTCAAATCAGAGTGTCCGGGGCGAGTCAAAAGTTGTATCGGCTGACCCGCACGTCTTCGGGCAGAAAAAACCCGACCCCAAACCGCCTGAGTCGGGTGCGCCTGTTCGGATTGTTCGTGTCAGTTCACCCGCGCGTTGGCGGGCAGACGCAGCACGGTGCCGGCCGGGATGTCCTGGTCGGTTCGCAGCGTCGGGTTGAGCCGCAAAATCTCGGTCCATTGATTGCCGCTGCCGAGTGTCTGCTGCGCGATCGCGAAGATGTGTTGCGTCTGCGGCACCGTGTACGTCCGCGTCGCGTCGGCCGTCGGCGGGTTCGACCCGGTAAACGGCATGGGCGGACTGATGTTCACCACCGGTGGGCCGCCGACCGCTGCGGTCGCGATGAATCGGCCGTATTGACTCTCCAGGACGTTCGGGTTCGGGTAGAAGATCGCCTGATTCGGCTGCAGGATCGGCGGGTTCTGCTGGAGATTCGCATCCGAACGGTTTAGCAGATGCTGGCGGTTGTACTCCAGCAGGGCTGCGGCATACTTGTCGGTCCCGTACTGCTGTTTGCTTAGCTGCGCGAAGGACTTGTCGGTTGCGGCGGTGTAGTGCACGTCGTCGGAGTGGCTGCTCACCTTGGGCAAGTCGCGGCCTGTGATCGCCGGCACCGCCAGGCTCGCGCCGACGGCCGGCGGCGATGCGACGGGGCTGGGGCCCATCGGCGTCAGTGGCGGCGTGATCGGCACTTCGCTGCCGGTCGCACCGATCGCGCCGATGACGATCGGCTTCGACGTGGCGGCAGGGGGTGAGATGGGCGGCGTCAGCGGCGGCGGCGCGGCCGGAATGAGCGGATCCTTGACCGCGACTGGCGGATTGGCAGTCGAGCCCGGATTGCTGGTCAGCGCCGGCACCACGGGGTTCGGTACCACGGTGTTCGGGAGCGATATCGGATCCTTCTTCGGGCTGCCCAGGTCGGGTGCAGGTATTGCCACCAGCGGGTCCTGCTTCTTCTCGATGGCCGGCACCGTCGGCAGTGCGCTGATGAGCGGGTCGACCACCGTCGTCGGCGTCTTCTTTGGCTCGGTTTCCTGCACCACGACCTTGGACGCAGGGCGCTGCGGTTCCGGCGGACCCACCAACGGCCTCGGCCCAGTCGGCGCCGGCGCCAGCGGGTCCGGCAGGCTGCCCGGTTGCGCCTTGGCGTTCACCGGCACCAAGGGGTCCGGCGTGATCGACGGCACCTTCAGTTGCGGCGTCGGCGGTTCCACTTTCTTCTCCGGCCAACCCTGCACGATCGGCGGAGCGGTCGGCACCAGCGGCGCGGGAGTCGCCGGATCCGGCATCAGCCGAGGAAACGACGTCGTCGGACTCTGGATGTTCAGGCTGGGCGGCTTGATCGGCGGCGGCTCGGGCGGCTTCACGTCACCCTGCGCAACTGGGCTTGGCGGATCGGGTGACGATACACCGTTTGGCGGCGGCTCCTGTGGGTCATAGGACATCAGGTCGTCGGGCCGGCGCAATTTCGACGCGACGACCAGGCTGACCAGGCACAGGAACGTGGTCGCCACGGCCACGCCCACTTTGGTTTCGCGCGTCATTGTGCCTCCGTTCGGACCGCGGCACGCAGCTTGGCGCTGCGGGCCCGGGGGTTGCGGCGGTGCTCATCCTCGCCCGCCTGCACCGGTTTTCGGGTCAGCTCTGTAAACAATTCGGGCGATTTTCGGAAGGCCTGTTTCACCAGCCGATCCTCCAGCGAGTGGAAGCTGATGATCGCCACCCGCCCGCCCGGCCTCATGCAGTCCGGCAGCGCCGCCAGCAACCGCTCCAGCGCTCCCAGCTCGTCGTTGACGGCGATGCGCAGGGCCTGAAACACGCGCGTCGCAGGATCAATCGCGTGCCGATGGCCGCGTGGTCGGGGCACGCAGCTCCGCACCAGGTCCGCAAGCTGCGCCGTCGTTGCCAGGTCCCCCTGTTCGCGCGTTTCCACGATCTTCCGCGCCATGCGCCGGCTATACCGCTCCTCGCCATACCGCCAGAAAATCTCCGCCAGGTCGCGTTCCCGCAGCCGCCGCAGCAGCGCGCTGGCGGGTTCGCCGCGCGTCGGATCGAGCCGCATGTCGAGCGGTCCGTCCTGTTGAAAGCTCAGTCCCCGCGCCGGGTCGGCAAGCTGGTCGGATGCAAAGCCCAGGTCGGCGAGCAGCATATCGACCGCCGTTACGCCCAATTCACCCAGCACCGCCGGCAGATCCTCGAAGTTGCGGTGGCGCAGAAGAATCGGCAAACCCTGCAAGCGGCGCTCGGCCCTTTCGAGCATTCCCGGATCCTGATCCAGCCCGATCAGCCGCCCGCCCGGCACGACCCGCTGCGCCAGGAGCAGCGCGTGCCCGCCGGCGCCGACCGTGGCGTCCACGACCGTCTCGCCCGGCCGCGGATCGAGGTAATGCAGCACCTCGGCCGACAAGACCGGGACATGGATGGGCAGGCCTGCGTCCGCTGCAGTCATGGGGAAATCGGCGGAGAATGGGCTCCTGCTGAACTATACCCACGCGGCGTTGAGAAGCAAGGCAAGCGCGGCAAGGTTTCACGAAAAGGCGCAAGCGCTCGAGCGTCCGGTGGGCGCAAGCGGGAAAAGCGGGGAAAACCGCTCCAGCGATCGTGCCGCCGCGCCGAACAACCCGTGGGGCAGGCCTCCGGCCTGCCAGTCCGAGAAGCCTGCCCGACGGAGACATTTCCATGCCGGCGTTACGTCTGTCTTCCGCGGCCTGCACCGTTCTTGTCATCGCAACTATCGCCCGCGGCGCGGACGGCGGTTGCCTGACCATGCACGACCTGCAGCACATGCCTCCGTGCCAGCTCGAGGCGCTGTTCCGCCAGGCCGTGGTGGGCACGCCGCTGGTGGGCAGTGCGCGCGGCCGGCAGCTTTACTCGACCGACGAACGCCATCCGCGGCTGAAGGTGCTGTGCTCGAACGCGGTGTGGAAAGGCAAGGTCGCGGCTGCGGACGGCCATTTCGTGAACCGCTGGCTCGGCGGCGTCCGCGCCGTCGAATCGCAGTACGTGATCGGCCCGAGCTGGGTGGACGGCCGGCCGGCGATGCTCATGGAGTACCCGCCCGGCACCGCGGTGCTCGCGAACACCCACGACGAGCTGCGCGAGGTCGCGCCTGGGCTGTATCTGGGCCCGCTCTACGACCGCTGCCCATGCGCGATTCTGCGCGGCTACATTGCGCTGGAGGTGGAGTGCTGCGACGGTCACGTACCGTGCCTTCGATAGGCGCGGTTGCGATCAATCCTGCTGCGGGTCGATCAGCGTCACGACCTTGCCGACGACTGCCGCGAGAACCTCCTCGGTCATTACGCCGATGCGCCTCGCCTTGCGCTCACGCCAGTCCAGGTTGCGGGCTTGGTCAGCCAAGACCACGCCCGCCACTGGCAGCCCTGCCGGGATCGGCACCTCAAACGGATAGCCCTTACACTGGCTGGTAATTGGGCAGACGATTGCCAGACCGCTCAGCCGGTTATAGGTCGCCGGCGACAGCACAAGGGCTGGCCGCCGGCCAGCCTGTTCGCGGCCGGCATGTGGGTCAAATTCGAGCCAGATCACATCGCCACGGTCGGGTGTGAATTGTTTCACCATACTTCGGCACCTCGCGGAGGTCCCCAATCGACCTCATCGTGCCGGTTCTCGTCCGTGATGCCCGCGACGAGTTCGGCGAGCGAGTAACGGCGCGGGACCGCCCGGGCTTTCTTGATGCGAATTTCGTCGTTGCCCACGCGCTGGACGATCACCAGCTGGTCGGCAAAATCGCCGAATAGCGTCAGGCGTGCTTTCTTGTCAGTCTTACGTACAACGCCTTCCATTGGTCGGTCACCTCGGTGGAAAGAGACGGGATAAGTTATCGTAGCCCACAATCCCACTTTCCACAAGAGGGAGACTCGCTGCCTTTGTCCGCGCCGGCGGACGTAGCCCGAGGGCCCAACACCTTCACTTGTCACCGCCACGCATGCCGCTAAGATGATTGTTTTCGCATCGAAACGCACGCAAGTGCTGCTCTGCATAAGGAAGGTGACGCCATGGGCATGCAATGTGCCGTCACGGGAAAGAAGCCGGTCCTCGGTTACAAGTACGCACGCCGCGGTAAGGCCAAGTACCTGGGCGGCGTCGGTAAGAAGGTCACCGGCAAGACCCGCCGTAAGTTCAAGCCGAACCTGCAGCGCATCAAAATCGAGGTTAACGGCCAGGTCAAGACCGTCCGCGTCTGCGTCTCGGCAATCCGCAGCGGCCTCGTCAAACGCGCCGTCAAGCGCAAGCCATTCCAGATGCCGAACCTGTGACTCGTTTACGTTGAGCGTTCGCAGGCGGCCTGCGAACGCTCAACGTAAACGATACGAGACCATACCATGTCGCTGAGTGCCGAACAGGTCCGCTGGGTCGCGAACCTTGCCCGGCTGGAGTTGACCGACGCGGAGCTGGACGTGATGACCGGCCAGCTCAACCGCATCGTCGCGTACGTCGACCAGCTGCAGCAGCTCAACACCGACGGCGTCGAACCGTTGGCGCATGCGCTGGAGATCGCCAACGTCTTTCGCGCCGATGAGCCGCAGCCGTCCTTGTCCGTCGACGCGGCCCTGGCCAATGCTCCACGACGGCGCGGCAACTTCTACGCAGTGCCGGCCGTGCTCGACTAAGCCGCGCGTTGGCTGCACTTCGCTTCACAACCTGCCGCCGAGACACGCGTATGACTGCACTCTTTGAGCGCACCGCCGGCGAGCTGTCCGGACTGTTCACGCGCGGCGAACTGACCGCCGAGGCGCTGATCGCCGCCTTCCACGAAACGATCCTGCGCGGGAGGATCGCGTCAAGGCGTTCCTGTCCGTCGACGAGCAGGCCGCCCTCACCCAGGCGCGCGCTGGACGCCCGGCGCAACGCCGGCCAAACGCTCGGCAAGCTCGCCGGGCTGCCGGTCGCGGTCAAGGACGTGCTGTGCGCCCGCGGCCAGCGCTGCACCTGCGGCAGCAAGATCCTCGCGAATTACTTCCCGCCTTACGACGCCCATGTCATCACCCGGCTGAAGGACGCCGACGCCATCCTGATCGGCCGAACCAATCTCGACGAGTTCGCGATGGGCTCGTCCACGGAGAACAGCGCCTTCCAGGTCACACGCAACCCGTGGGACCTGGAACGCATCCCCGGCGGCTCGTCCGGCGGTTCCGCGGCTGCGGTCGCGGCCTGCGAGGCGGCGCTCGCGCTCGGCACCGACACCGGCGGCTCGATTCGCCAGCCGGCGGGCCTGTGCGGGCTCGTCGGCCTCAAGCCGACCTACGGCCGGGTCTCGCGTTTCGGGCTGGTCGCTTACGGCAGCTCGCTTGATCAGGTCGGCCCATTCGGTCATGACGTTCGCGATGCCGCACTGCTGCTGGAGGTGATCGCGGGTCACGATGCGCGCGACAGTACCAGCGTGGATCGGCCGGTGCCCGCGTACACCGCCACGCTGGAGGAGCCGGTTCGGCCGCTGACGATCGGCGTGGCCCGCGAGTTCTTCGGCGCGGGGCTTGACGCCGAGGTCGAGCAGGCGGTGCGCGAGGCGCTCAAGGTATACGAGGGACTCGGCGCGACGGTGCGCGAAATTTCGCTGCCGCACAGCCCATACTCGATCGCGACCTATTATCTCGTCGCCACCGCCGAGGCGTCGAGCAATCTGGCGCGCTACGACGGCGTACATTACGGCCATCGCGCCGCCCAGTACGACGGACTGGTGGACATGTACTGCACGTTGCGCGGCGAGGGCTTCGGCAGCGAGGTGAAACGCCGTATCATGCTCGGCACCTACGCGCTGTCGAGCGGCTACATCGACGCGTATTACCTCAAGGCACTGAAGGTGCGGCGGCTCATCAAGGAGGATTTCGACCGGGCCTTCGCCGAGTGCGACGTGGTGATGGGCCCGACCTCGCCGACCGCGGCGTTCAAGATCGGCGAGAGGGTCGCGGACCCGCTGGCGATGTATCTGTCGGACATCTATACGATCAGCGCCAACCTCGCCGGCTTACCCGCGGTGAGCATTCCGTGCGGCTTCACGCAAGCGGGCCTCCCGATCGGCCTGCAGCTCATGGCGCCGCCGTTTGCGGAGGAGAAGCTGCTGCGGATCGCCCGGATGCATGAGGCCGCGACCGATTGGCACCGGCGGCGGCCAGTGCTGTAGAATACGTGAGAGGTCCCAGGCCATGGTAACGAGTATCTGATGAAACGCATCATGCGTCATTTCGCGGAACTGCTCACGAACTACGCGCGTTCGAGGGGCTGGAATGCAGATCAGTACAAGCTGTATTTCGACCCGGATGCGGAGCGCTACAGGGTCGGCATCATTGTTGTCGGCCCATTTCCGCCGGACGATGACGAACACGAGGAAGCGCGGTTCGAGGAGTGGAATCGCATCGTGGACTTCCTCGAAGAGCATCTTCGCGATGAGCCGTCCCTGCTGCACTCCTACGATTTGGTTCTGCGGACTCCGGAAGAAGTTGAGTCGGGCGATTGGGGGTATCGCATTCGACCTGAATATGTCGAAGCGAGTGAGCTATAGCGCATCAGCGCCGGCGGCCAGGGCAGCAAGAGGACGGTTATGGGCAGCGTCGGAACCGAATATCGCACCATCATCGGCCTGGAAGTGCATGTGCAGCTTCTGACGCGCACGAAGCTGTTCTGCGGCTGCAGCACGCAATTTGGGCTGCCGCCGAATTCGGCGACGTGCCCAGTGTGCTGCGCCATGCCGGGGTCGTTGCCGGTCTTGAATCGCCGGGCGTTCGCGCTTGCGCTGAAGGCGGCCCTGGCGCTCAATTGCCGGATCGCCCGGTTCACCAAGTGGGATCGCAAAAATTACTACTATCCCGACCTGCCGAAGAATTACCAGATCAGCCAGTACGACCTGCCATTCAGCAGCAACGGCTGGCTCGAAATCGAGACGCCGGCCGGCGCGTAAGATCGGCATCATCCGCGCCCATCTGGAGGAGGACGCGGGCAAGATGCTGCACGATGAGGCAGGCGGCGGCAGCGACAGCCTGGTCGATCTCAACCGCACCGGCACGCCGCTTCTGGAGATCGTCAGCCAGCCCGACCTGGAAACGCCCGAAGAGGCGAAAGCGTATCTCGAGGAGATTCGCCTACTGCTGCGCGAGATCGAGGTGTCCGACTGCGAGATGCAGGAAGGCAGCCTCCGCTGTGATGCCAACGTCAATGTCCATGTGCCGCTCGCTGCGGCTCCCCTCGCCCCCCTGGGGAGAGGGGTTGGGGGTGAGGGGTTCGTCGCGTCGCCGATCATCGAGATCAAGAACCTCAACAGCTTTCGCGGCGTCGAGCGCGCCCTGAAGTACGAGGCCGACCGCCAGTTCCATGAGCTGCAGGAAAAGCTGGCCGGCCGCGAATGGGTGATCGATCACGAGCACGGCACGACATTCCGCGACTACACCATCTATCCGGTGCGCGAAGAGCGCGCCGGCCGTCGCATGCCGGTCAGCAAGGCGACGGCCGGCTGGGACGACAAGCTCGGCCATACCGACATCCAGCGCCGCAAGGAGGAGGCGTCGGACTACCGCTACTTCCCGGAGCCGGACCTGGTGCCGGTCACCGTCGATGACGCCGTTCTGGAGCAGGCGCGTGCTGAGTTGGGCGAGTTGCCCGCGGCGCAGAAGTCTCGGCTGCAGACGCACTACGCCCTGTCGGCGTACGATGCGGGTGTGCTGTCACGCAGTGGGCGAGCGCTGGTGGCGTACTTCGAGGCGGTCGCCGCCGTTTGCGGCAACCCGAAGGAGGCGTGCAACTGGATCGCGAACGACCTATTGCAATCGCTCAACGAGCGCAAGCTCGGCGTCAAGGACAGCCCGATTACGGCGCAGCATCTCGGTGAGCTGATTCGCGAGGTCAAGGCGATGCCGCTGAACAAGCAGCGCGCCCGCGAAGTCTTCACCGAGATGCTCAACGGTGGCACGGCCCGCGCGGCAATCGACAAGCTCGGCTTCAAGGCAGGGCCCGACGAAGCACAGCTACGCGAGATCATCCGCAAGGCGATCGCGGCGAATGCGAAGGCAGTCGCCGATTTCAAGAAGGGCAAGCTGAAGGCCGCCGATGCGATCAAGGGCGCCGTGATGCGCGAGACCAAGGGCATGGCGCCGATGGACCACGTGCAGCGGCTGTTGCTGGAAGAGCTGGACAATGTGCAATAAAAGGCTCATCCGACGCATACATCAATGAAACGCCGCGCGAATGCTGGTCGATTGGCTGGGATTCTTCTGGCAAAGTATTTCCGCCAGCCTCCTGACTTGCTCGCCGGAAAGGCATTTTCCCCTGTAGCCTTGTGGCCATCTGTCTACCTTCAAGATGCCTGGGAAAAACTCCTTTTTTGCGACTGGGTGCTCCAGGGTGCTCCAGTCGAACTAAGAGCTTGAACTTTGCCTGAACCGGCCAGTTTTGACTGCCGTATTCGGGCTTCACTGGCGTTGTGGCCTGCCACAATGAGTGAACGGCATCAATCCTCGGGTCGCCGTCGTACTCCTCAAGGTCATGGGATGATATGCAGAAAACTCGAATGTCACCCGGCTGGCATCTCTCCGCATCTCTCCCCGGTACTCCACGTTATGGTGCTGTGACTATCCAAGCGACCTAACCACTTGGGCAAATACGCGAAACTGCGCAAACGCGCACTCGGCGGCTTTGGACTTCGCGATTCTTCATGGCGTTTCAGGTGCAAACGGCCCGCTCTCTTTGAGCCAGCGCAAGCCTTCGTGAATGCAATGCGTGCGAGAAATCGGCTACGGTTTGCCCGCGAACTGCGGGTAGATGTACACCTCCGCAGGGGCCGTGCCCGCAAAAACGCGACCGTTGAACCGGGGGTTAAACCGCCTGGCGTATTTTCGATATATCTCCGCGATGGCCTTGGCGACAGGGTGGTCCGGGCTGATCAGTTTCACCCTGAATGGATCAATATAGCGGTCCGTCATCTCCTGGGTGATGCGCAGAACCTCACGGTAGGCGATGGCCGTATTCTCGACGGTCAACCCGTCGAGCGCTGCGTTGAGGTATCTCTCCACGTCGTCGGATTCGCGCAGCCAGCAAGCAGCCGTCACGGGCCGTCACGGGCCGGAAGGCGTGCAGGCGTTTGAGGAATTCCGCCCCTGCGTCGATCTCGTCCATCACCAGCGGGCTCGTATCCATCGCATCACCCCGTCTACTGGATCGGTAACGGCGTCAAAAAGTTGTTGGGCCTGGAACTGGGTCTTTTGCAAATAGCGCGAATTCTCGTTCCAGTCTTTGATCCGTTGCCAGTTGTTGTACAGCGCGACGTTCGCCGCGGGGTTCGAAGACTCATCCCGCGGCGTGGCCTGATGCAAACCAATCCTGCAATGGCTTGACCGTCAGCTCGCCCTGGCGCAGCGCCCGGCACGCCTCGACGGCGGCCTGCGCCGCGGCCAGCGTCGTGATGCACGTCACGCCGATGCATGACGGCCGCGGCGCGGATCTTGCCCTCGTCGGTGCGCGCGCCCTTGCCGCTCGGCGTGTTGATCACCAGCGCGACCTGGCCGTTCTTCATCAGGTCGATCAGGTTCGGCCGGCCTTCCTGCAGCTTGGGAATCTCCTCCACCGCGATGCCCGCCTGCGCGCAGCGCCTTGGCCGTGCCGCGCGTGGACAATCAGGCGGTAGCCCATCTCCGCCAGCGACCGCGCCGATCGGCACCACATCCGCCTTGTCGCGGTCGGCCACGCGAGATGAACATCGTGCCCGTCAGCGGCAGCGGCGCTGTTGGCCGCCAGCTGGCTCTTGGCGAACGCCATCGGGAAAGTCGTCGTCGATGCCCATCACCTCGCCGGTCGAACGCATCTCCGGCCCCAGGATGATGTCCACGCCGGGGAACTTGTTGAACGGGAACACGCTCTCCTTGACCGAGAAGTGCTTCGGCACCACCTCGTCGATGCACGCCCAGTTCGTCCAGCGTCTTGCCGACCATCACCAGCGCGGCGAGACGGGCCAGCGGCACATCCGTCGCCTTGGAGACGAACGGCACGGTCCGGCTGGCGCGGGGATTGACCTCCAGGACGTAGACCGTCGGCGCGGCCCCGTCGGACCCCGGTCACGGCGAACTGCACGTTCATCAGGCCCTTGACGTTCAGCTCGCGGGCCAGGTCGCGCGTCTGCCGCTTGATCTCGTCGACCACCGCCGGCCGGCAGGCTGTGCGGCGGGATGACGCAGGCCGAGTCGCCGGAGTGAATGCCGGCCTCCTCGATGTGCTGCATCACGCCGCCGATGAGCGTCCGCGTGCCGTCGCTGAGGCAATCGACGTCCACCTCGATGGCCGACTCCAGGAACTTGTCGATCAGGATCGGCTTGCCCGGCGACACCTCCATGGCCCGGTCGACGTAGCGGCTCAGTGCCGGCTTCGTCGTAGACGATCTCCATGGCCCGGCCGCCCAGCACGAAGCTGGGCCGCACCAGCACCGGGATAGCCGATGCTGCCGGGCCACGTGGATGCGCCTGCTGCAGATCGCAGGGCGGTGCCGTTGGCGGGCTGCTTCGAGCCCAGCCGCTCCACCAGTTCCTGGAAACGCTCGCGGTCCTCGGCCATGTCGATGCTGTCGACGCTGGTGCCGATGATCGGCGCCCCGGCCGTCTCCAGGGCCCGGGCCAGGTTCAGCGGCGTCTGGCCGCCGAACTGCACGATCAGGCCCTTGCGGCTGCATCGCGATCGCAGATGTTGAGCACGTCCTCGGCGGTCAGCGGCTCGAAGAACAGGTGGTCGCTGGTGTCGTAATCGGTCGAGACCGTTTCCGGGATTCGAGTTGACCATGATGGTCTCGTAGCCGGCCTCGCGCAGGGCGAACGCCGCCTGGCAGCAGCAGTAGTCGAACTCGATGCCCTGGCCGATGCGGTTGGGCCCGCCGCCCAGGATCATGATGCGGTCCTTGCCGGCGAGCGGCCGGGTTTCGTCCTCCGGATGCAGGCATGCGGAATGCGGAATGCGGAGCGTAGCCATCTGGACGTCGTCGTCCTGCATCGTCGTACGACAGGCGCTTCGTAGGTGGAGTAGTAGTACGGCGTGTACGCCTCGAACTCGGCCGCGCAGGTGTCGACCAGCTTGTACACCGGCACGATGCCGTGCGCCTTGCGGACCCGGCGGACCTCGCGCTCGTTCGTGTGCCAGATGGTCGCCAGCTGCCGGTCGGAGAAGCCGTACTGCTTCGCCTCCCAGCAGCAGATTCGGCGCCCGCTGCCGCCAGACCCGGACAGGCGCGCAGGCGCTCCTCCATCTCGACGATTTCGCGGATGTTGTAGAGAAACCAGCGGTCGATCTTCGTGCTGCTGGTAGATGTCCTCGATCGCCATGCCCGGCCTTGAGGGCGTAGCGGATGTACCAGATGCGCTCGGCGTTCGGCGTCGCCAGGCGGTTGTGGATCGTCTCTCAGCGTCGGCTGATTCGGGCCGTGCCCCACAGGTCCTTCTGGTCGCAGCCCAGGCCGAAGCTGCCCGTCTCCAGGCCGCGCAGGCGCTTTCTGCAGCGATTCCTTGAACGTGCGGCCGATGGCCATGGTCTCGCCGACCGACTTCATCTGCGTGGTCAGCGTCGGGTCGGCGTCGGGGAATTTCTCGAACGCCCAGCGCGGGATCTTGGTCACCACGTAGTCGATGGTCGGCTCGAAGCAGGCCGGCGTCTCGCGGGTGATGTCGTTGTGCAGCTCGTCGAGGCGATAGCCGACGGCCAGCTTGGCGGCGATCTTGGCGATGGGAAAGCCGGTCGCCTTGGAGGCCAGGGCGCTCGACGCGGCTGACGCGCGGGTTCATCTCGATGGCGATCATGTCGCCCGTTGTCGGGATTGACGGCGAACTGGATGTTGCTGCCGCCGGTCTCGACGCCGATCTCGCGGATGATCGCGATGGCGGCGTCGCGCATCCGCTGGTATTCCTTGTCGGTCAGCGTCTGGGCCGGGGCCACGGTGATCGAGTCGCCGGTGTGGACGCCCATCGGGTCGAAGTTCTCGATGGAGCAGACGATGACGACGTTGTCGGCCCGGTCGCGCATCACCTCCAGCTCGAATTCCTTCCAGCCGATGACCGATTCCTCGATCAGCACTTCGCCGACCGGGCTGAGATCCAGGCCGCGGGCGATCAGCTCGTTGAACTCCTCGCGGTTGTAGGCGATGCCGCCGCCGGTGCCGCCCAGCGTGAAGCTGGGCCGCAGCACGCACGGCAAGCCGACCTGCTCGCGGATCTCCTGGGCCTCGGCCAGGCGAACGGGCCACGCCGCTTGCGGGCACGGCGAGGCCGATCTTGAGCATCGCCTCCTTGAACTTCTCGCGGTCCTCGGCCTTGTCGATGACGTCGGCCGTGGCGCCGATCATCTCGACGCCGTATTTCTCCAGGACGCCGTGGCGGTGCAGGTCCATGGCGGTGTTCAGGCCGGTCTGGCCGCCGAGCGTGGGCAGCAGGGCGTCGGGCCGTTCCTTGCTCGATGATCTTGGCGACGACCTCCCAGGTGATCGGCTCGATGTAGGTGCGGTCGGCCGTCTCCGGATCGGTCATGATGGTGGCGGGATTGGAGTTGACCAGGACGACGCTGTAGCCTTCCTCGCGCAGGGCCTTGCACGCCTGGGTGCCGGAATAATCGAACTCGCACGCCTGACCGATGACGATGGGGCCGGAGCCGATGAGCAGGATCTTGTGGAGGTCGGTGCGCTTGGGCATGCCGGGACGGTTCCGCAGGGAAGGTCGAGCACGGTGCTCTACCTTCAATCTTTGGGGAACGCGCCCTTCCGTCAAGGGGCAGGTGGCCGATGATTCAACAGAAACGCAAGGACGTCCTGGTGCTCGTCGAGGATCGTGTAGCCCATGGTGCGCATCTCAGCCATGGCATCCAGCCGGTTCCAGTGCTGAAAGTCCATGCGGTAAATTGCGCAGTAGATGCCGGTTCGATGAATGCCGCCGAAGCAGTGGACGAGCACCGGTCGTTGGGCGGGATCGCGCATGACACGCCGAAACTCCGCCAGCCCGATCTCGGCCGGCGCTGGCCCGCCGACGGCCCACCACGAGCGCGGCGGGATGCGAACGTGGTTGAGCCCGATGCTCGTGGCCCAGTCCGCCTCGCTCCGGTCCAGCGCCGTTTCGCCGTCGCGCAGGTCGACGATGGTGCGGATGCCGTATTCGCGCACGACGTGCTTCAGGCCGTCGAGGTCCAGCTCGGCGCTGCGGTAGAGCACGCCGGGGTCGACGACGTGGAAGTTGCGGTAATGCTGGTCGTAGTCGAGCTTGTACCAGCAGGGGCCGGCAACCAGAAGGGCCACGATCACGAGCGCGCCGACGAACGGAACGAAACGAGGCATGGGATCGATCCTCGAAATCGCAAGCGCCAAACGCGAAACCGCAAGCGAGCTTCGCGGCGGTGGAAAGCGCGGCGAGTTTACCGAGGGCGGCGCGAAAGGAAAAGGCGGCTTGCCCAAAACTTCCGAAGTCATGGAGACTTCGGAAGTTTGCGTGCTCTCAACCACGGTAGAGTTGGGCGGGCTCGGGAATCCGGGCAAGCCGGCGCAGTGCGCGGAAAGCCCAGTCACGGCTCCGGCGAGCCAGTCGGTCGCGGAGTTGATCGGTGGCGGACGATGGTCTTGCAAGTTCGGACGGAACGCCAGCAACAGCATCAGCGGCGCATACCACAGCACGTAGATGCCGCCCTGGTCGGCGTACCACAGCTGCAGACCGATCAGCGCCGCTGCCGACAGCGCCATCACCTGAGCCAGGTTCTTGGGCGAGGGCCACACGGTGGTGCCGAGGATGAAGGCAAGGTACGCGATGAACACCGGGAGGCGGTAAGCAGCGTGTATGCCGGTCCAGAACCCTTCCGTGGCCGGCATCCGCCAGGGCAGCCAGGCCAGCAAACCGTCGTGGAGTGCGGGCGGCAGCGTCTCCGCCTCACTCAGGATGACGCCCAGGTTGGCCAGGCACAGGCCGAGCGTCAGCAGCCAGGCGCTGAGGAAACGGCCGGTGCCGCGGCCGCTGTAGAAGCTGGTCCACACCGGCAAGAGCACGAGCGGGAAGAACGCGGTCCCGGTGGCGAGCCCCAGCAGCGTGCCCGCGAGGATCGGATGCCGATACACGGCGACGGCCCAGACCACCAGCGCCGCGGGCCACGCCTGATCCGCCTGGCCGACATAGAGGCCGGTATAGGGAAGCATGAGATAGAAGGTCGCCGCGGCCATGCCCGCCGATGCGTCGCCGAAGTGCCGCCAGCCGATGACCACGAGCCCCACGAGTATGGCGACATGGCACAGGATAGCGAACAGCCGGAACACCCAGCCGGGCGGCTCGAACAGCTGCTGCAGCACGAATTCCGCCGGCCCTTGTGGCGGCGACAGCGCGGCGAGCGTGCCGGGGGACGCCTGCGCGAGCGGGGCGATCGGGCGCTCAGACGGCGGGCGAAACGCGACGGCGATCAGGCAAATGAGCAGCGCCGCCGCGAGCCAGGCGAGGCCGCCGAAGCTGAGGTTCGCGCTCAGGGCCGGTCGCTGCACCAGGGCCAGATCGAACAGGCAGCGGCAGAAAAGATAGACCGAGCCGCAAATCAGCCACAGGTAGCCAAACCACTGCCAGCGTGCCGCCTCGAAGGCCGCGTGCGGCTGCTGCGCGAAGGCACCGACACGCACGGTGACGGCCAGCGGATCGCACGGCAAGGCACTTTGGCCGATCAGGGCGACTGCCTGGACCGACGGATGCTCGACCGCCGGCCCAACCCCCGGCCGCGTGCCGTGCAGGACCAGCAGTCCCGGCACGAGCAGGAACAACATGATGACGTTGCCGTTGCGAATGCTCAGCAGCCGGCCGAACTTGAAGAACAGGGCAACGGCCAGCAACAACGAGAAATAAAACCACGTCGTCGCGTTGGGCAGATTGAAGTCCAGGAAGACCGAAAGCGTGGAAAACATGGGTGCAATCAATCGAGTGCGGGGCGAGCGGACGGCGCAAGGTCCGCGACGGGTTGATTATACAGACTGGAGGCGTGCGCGTGGATGAAAGGGAGTCGGAAATTTCACCCGATTTTCATTGCTCGTTCGTACGCACCTCCTTGCAGCGCTCCAGATGGAACGCAGATTGTTCACCAACCGAGTCATTTGCTCGCGGCCTTCCTAGAATGACCTGAGAGCGTGCCGCCCCGCTCCGCCGAGTTGCCGGCGTCGCAACAACCTGACTGACCCCATGTCGAAGGAGAACACCATGGCCGACGAAATGAAACCGGAAGCCGCACAACCCGCTGCGGCGATCCAGACCGACGAATCGGGCTCCTCCACGATCTATTCGAATTTCGTCCAGATCAACCTGACGGCCGAGGAAATGGTGCTGAGCTTCGGCCTGAACACGCAGGCGCAGATCACCAAGCCGATCCAGACGACCCATCGCGTGGTGATGAACTTCTACACGGCCAAGCGGCTGCTGCACCTTTTGGGCCAGGTGATCGCGCAGCACGAGGCGACGTTCGGCGTCCTGGAGCTCGACGCGGCCCGGCGTGCGCGCGGCATCCCGCGGACCAACGTGCCGCCGTCGGCGCTGAAGCCGGGGCCGGCGTAGGCCGAAAAAACCCGCCGTCGCGAGTTTTCTATTTCTTGTGCGGACCCGCGACGCTATACTAGCTCCCGGTCGCAACGCGTTGAACTCTTACCGTCTCCTGAAGGAGGATACCATGCGTCTGTTGTGTGCTTCGATCCTGCTTGTCGCCTTCGCTGCCGTGGCCCTGACCGGCGTCGAGGCCGGCGACAAGAGTGAGAAGGTGACCCTCAAGGGCAAGATCTGCTGCGCCAAGTGCGAGCTCGGCGTGGAAACGAGCTGCATGACCGTCATCGTTGCGAAGGACAAGGACAATAAGGACGTCACCTACTACTTCGACCCCACCAACGACAAGAAATACCACAAGAAGATCTGCACCGAGGCCATGGACGGCAGTGTCGAGGGCGTGGTCAAGACCGTGGGCGAGAAGAAGATCATCACGCCCAGCAAGGTGACCTTCGGCAAATAGCGCCCGCAAGGCGGGGAATCCGAAATCCGAAGCACGAAATCCGAAACAAATTCAAAACCCGAAATCCCAATGCCCGAAACCCGGCGGCGCCGTTTTGGTCATTCAGATTTCTGACTCTTGAGTTTTTTTCGGATTTCGTGCTTCGGATTTCGGATTTCCGCGCAGCGGCGTTTCGGATTTCCCGCCCCGCGGATGATGGGGTTATGAGGAGGAAACCCTGAATGAAGATCATTCTCGCCAACCCGCGCGGGTTCTGCGCGGGCGTCAACATGGCCATCGATAGTCTCGAAAAGGCGTTGCAGCTGTTCGGCACCCCGCTCTACGTTTATCACGAAATCGTCCATAATCGCCACGTCGTCGACCGTTTCAGCCGCCGCGGCGTCGTCTTCGTCGATCGCATCGAGGACATCCCCAACGGCGCCCATGTCCTTTATAGGCGCACGGCGTCGCGCCGGCCATCCGCCAGGCGTCGCTCGAGCGCGACCTGCACGCGATCGACGCCACCTGTCCGCTGGTGACCAAGGTACACCTGGAAGCGGTCCGCTTCGCGCGAAGGCTACACGATTTTGCTGATCGGCCACGAGGGCCATGACGAGGTGCTCGGCACGATCGGCGAGGCCCCCGAGAGCATTCGCTTAGTGCAGGACGCGGCGGAAGTCGCGGCGCTCGACCTGCCGGACGACGCCAGGGTGGCGTACCTGACGCAGACGACGCTCAGCGTCGACGATGCGGAGGTCGTCATTGCCGCGCTGCGCAAGCGTTTTCCGCACATCGCGAGCCCGTCGCGCGACGACATCTGCTACGCCACGCAGAATCGTCAGGAAGCCGTCAAGGACCTCGTCCCCGAGGCCGACCTCGTCATCGTGCTCGGCAGCCAGAACAGCTCCAACAGCCTGCGCCTCGCCGAGCTCGCGCGCGGCCTGGGCAAGCCGGCGTATCTCATCGACGCGGTGCGCGAGTTGCGCCGGAGTGGCTGGCGGGCATGGAGCGCGTGCTGATCACCGCCGGTGCCAGCGCGCCGGAGGACGTGGTGCAGGAATGCGTGGCGTTCCTCGAGCGCAACTACGGCGCCACGATCGAGAGCCGCACGATCCGCGAGGAGCACGTCAATTTCCCGCTGCCGCGCGAGCTGCGATCGCTGACGGTGGTGAGCTAACAAATGAACCACGGATGACACCGCCGGCACGGATAAGAGCAATCCCCTTCTTATCCGTGCCACGGAACGATTGCCGCACCACGCCGATCTGCTGCCACCGGCGCGGCGACACGTGAATCGCGTGCGGCAGCACCACGATGCGGCCGTGGCGGCGCAGACGGCGGCTAAAGAAGTGTTCGGAACCTCGCCAGCCTGTTCACGAATCCGAGCACCCGGCCACCGCCGACAAGGTCCGTGCACCAAACGGCATCGTCGCTAAGGACCAGTTGGCGCGACAGCCAGTGAAGGTCGTAGTAGTCAAGATCGAAGCCTTGCTCAGCATCGACCCGACCGCTGCGGCGAAATGTCACGTGCAGGATTTTTCGATCCTTAGGAGGTTCTGCGGCCTCGGCCACGACAACAACCACCTTGGTGTCCGCTTTGCCTTTATGGAAAAGACCGCGCACGGAAATGAAATCGAGGACTTCTCGGACATCCCACTTAGCAATGAAGTTGCGGCGAAAACCTAGCGATTGTTGATTGTATAGGAAGTTGTATTGCTGAAGCATGCAAACCACACCCCCCTTCGCGAGCATCCCGGTGGCCTCGTGCAGGAAGAGGTAGGCGAGTTGCTTGTCTGGCAGAGAGCCGCAATCGGCCTCATATCGCTCGTGGCTTCTCTTGGCTCCGGGCGTCGTGAGGTTCGACTTGAATGGAGGATTCCCCACGACCGCGCCAATCGCCTGCTTCATGAGACCGTTTTCTTTGGCCATGAAGAAGCAGGAATGGTGCAGCGTTTTCCCTTCGAGCACCGGAAACAGCCTGATGCTGTTGCGAATCTCTTGCGGTTCCAGGGCGTCACATAGCGCAAGGCACAAACTGAAGGCCGCAAGGTCTACCGCCCCTTTTTCTAGATCGATGCCGTGGACTTTGGACAGCAAGCCTTTGAGGACGCTCTTGCCGGGTCTTTTCCATCCATTTCGACTGCGCCAGTGCAGAACCAGCCGCTTGTAGGCTTCCACAAGGAAGACACCAGAACCGCACGAGAAATCGGCGATGATTTCGTTCCTCTCCTGCATCCTGTCGAGCCTCTCCCAGGTTAGCGCCTCCTCAAGCATCAGCCC
>CAWIDK010000012.1:0-668615 GCA_963834865.1 uncultured Gemmataceae bacterium | reverse complement strand
TAGATATCGCCGGTATCCGGATCGTTGCCACCCTCAATGCCGATCAGCGTATAGGTAAGACCTGGCTCGGGTGAAACGACTTGAACAACGTCGGCAAGACCGAGGTAGGAATAGGCGGCGAGTTGCGTGACACCATCATTGTCCACGAGCACCGCAATACGGCTGGTCGCATCTTCGATGCTGCCGCCAGCGCCATAGCTGTAATAGAGCACTCGGCCGTTTGGATAGGTTATGCTCGTGGGCCGGACCGTGTTGGCGCTTCCGTCGGCGTACCCGTATTGAACCGCGGGGGTCGTTCCGACAACCACCGCACCGCTGTGGGATTGATACTCGGCGATCTGCTGTCCAAAGGTATTGTACACCTCGAGCAGTTGGTTCACGATGCTGCCCATGCCCACTGTGGCGTTGTCGTACGAGGTCACGGTTTGCACCATGCCGCGGACCTCGTAATCCGTCTCGATGCGCAGCACGGCGCCGTCGACGCCGGTCCCGAGGGTCGTCACCCGGTCCTGGCCGCGCCGGCCGAGCAGGTCATAGTCGATTTCGTGGACCGTGCCCATCTGGTCGGTCGTGGTACTTAGCTCGCCTTGGCGATTATATGTGTACGCGATTTGGTCGTTGCCGCCGACCGAATCGGGAAGGATGTCATAGCGTTTGAGCAAGGTCGATGCAATTCCCGAATCGATCAGGGTGGTGCCGTAGACGTACTGTGTCACCTGGTTGCCGGTCTGAGTGTTGACGGCAGTGCTCTGCGACACGTTGCCATCCGCGTTGTAGGCCGTGAGCGTGGTTATGTTCGTGTCCAGGGACGCGGGACAAGCCGCGGAAGAGCTGCTGCTGGACGAGCTGCTCGACGAGCTGGAGCTGCCGCCCGTCGTGCAGTTCTCGATGCGCTGCACCTCGCGGGCCCGGTTGTCGTATTGAAAGCAGGTCACCACGCCCGCGGGATCGGTCGTCATCTGTACGTTGCCGGCGCTGTCGAACTGTGTGCTCGTCACATGAACTGTGTCCGACCGGCTCGGAATCGTATCGGGCCGACTGAGCGGCGGCCCGCCGTCGGTGCCGTAATCGGCGACCGCGACGGTGCGCCCAAGGGCGTCGGGATAATGTGCGACGTATTGCACACGGGCCAAGGGCTGGGCACTCGTGGGCGAGCCGAGCGGACCGGTCCCGGTCGCGTCATCGTAACGCTTACGCATGGTCGTCTGGATGAGGTTGCTGGCCGCATCGAAGGTCCACTCGGTCTGCTCGAGTATGGTGTCGGCGGACACGTCGCCCGCTTCGGCGTACGTGATCGTGCCGAGGAAAAAGCCGCTGTACTGCACGACCATCCGTCCAAGGGTATCGAAGGTCCGCTTGAAAAACAGCTGCGACCCGGCAGGTAACTCCATGATCACGTTACCCGCCTGGTCGTACCAGCGATTGTCCACCATCCAGTTTCCGACGGTCCCGGTCGTCGGATCGACGCCGTAACGGACGGTCTGGTAGACGCGGCTCAGGTCATCGAACAGCATTTCGCTGCGCACGATCAGGTTCCCCGCAAGGGACGTATCGTAGCGCTCGGTCATGGTCATGCGATCCAGGTTGTCAAAGTAATTCTTCTCGTAGAAGTCGATTTCGCCGTCGGTGCCCGTACGGCGATTGCGCCAGTCGTAGAGGAACGTCGTTACGCGCGTGGTGCTGCCATCGACGTATTGCGTAACCTGCGTGAGATTGTTGTCGCCGCCGGGCGCACCGCCGTCGTACTGGTTCGCGGTGACCATCACCATGTTGTTGCCCGCTGCGCCGCCGCCGGTCGGGTCACTGTCGGTGGGGCCGGTGTCGTCCGTGCCGACCCAGATCGATTGCGCAGTTCCCGCGCACGTCGAAGACGGTGCGGTTGATCGTGCCGCCGGGCGTTTGGCTGCGATTGGGCCGCTGCATCACGTCGTAGCCGAAATTGGTCTGATCGTAGTTTGTGCCGGTGGTGCCCGAGCCGCTGGCGGGAATCAGCTTGTACGCGAGCCCGGCGGCCTGCCGGTTATTGCTGCCGTATTGCATCACCGTCCAGCCCGTATACGTTGATTGCGGGAAGCTATCCGTTGGCTGCAGCGCTCCATTGGTGCTGGGGCGGACCGCCGCGATCTGTTGTAGCGGCCGGCCGGCATCGTCATAGACGGCGATCGACACCGGGTTTTCGAGCGTGCAGGTGTAATTCGGGGCGGCACCGTGGCGTAACCCGCGGCGAGCCACACCTGCTGCGTCGCGTCCTGGTAAACCAGCCACCTGGCGCGGCGAATCACCGTCGCCGTACCGTTGAGGGCGATGGTGTGCGATGGGCCGAGCACCTGCGTGGTGCGGCCCTGGCTATCGATGCTCATGTCCGTGATGAGGTGCTGGCCGGCGCCGGCGGGCGTCGTCCAGCCGGGCGGCGCGTCCGACACCTGCGTGGTGTCCACGTCGTCGATGCGCTCGGTGATGCCGTCCGTCGGGATGTCGTACGTGGTCCGAGTCAGGATGCCGCGCTCGTCCATTTGCCAGGTGCGGTTGCCGTAAATGTCGTAATACTCGCCGCGGGTGTTGGCGACGCCGGAGCCGTTCTGCGCCGTCGAGATGACGGGAAGCGTGGTGATGCGCTGCTGCACCTGGCAGGTGCCGGGATACCACGTGTAGCTGTACGTCGTGAAAATCTGCGGCAATGGGCCCGACGATGAGGAAGACGACGACGATAATTGACCGTCGGAGGGGTATTGGATCACGGCCGCGAGAAAATACACCGGGACTGGGGCGCAAGCGCATGAGGAGGAAGACGAGGGCGAATTGGACGAGGACAAGCTCGACGACGAACTCGACGGCGTGGGCGTACACGCAACGTACTCGTATTGGCGCAGCAATATCGGCGTGCCAAACGTGCCCTGCTGGATTGACTCCGCGGACAAGTACCCGGTCGGCGCATGGTACTGGTACAGCTGGATGAGCCCCGCGTTGCTATTGAGGTACGCGCCGCCGTTCACCAGGTCCGCGTAAGCTTCGTCGAATCCCGTCACGGCCGACGGCATCGCGTGCAGGATCATATCAGCGATGGCGGTATCGTACTGGTAATAGTTGCACCACTGGTCGGAGCCGGACTGGAGAACCTGCAGCATCGTCTGGCCCGCGTAGTTGGCGTAGATGATGTTCTGGCTACCGTCGGGCTGCGTTTCGACGGTTTTGGTGGCCCAACTATCGAAGCCGTTGGGATTACCGCTCTGCGCATACGCATATGTGAAGGTGGTGGTCCCGCCATTGACGCTCTCGCTCGTGACACGGCCTTCAGAGTCATAGGCGAAGTAGTTGTCCGCGTATTGCGCGACGATCGAATCGGGCGCGGTTAAGGGATTGCTGACGTTGGGGTCGGCGGCCAGGCGGTTGTAAGATGCGGGCAGCACGACATATTTGAGCCGATGACTGCTCCAGGACGGGCCCCATGAGCTCGACGAGCTGCTGTCCGACGACGAACTCGACGAGTTGGACGAGCTGCTGGAGCTTCCGGTGCTGAGCCAGTACCGATAGAGTGTGGTGCCGGTAGTTACCCATTCGCCGTCGCCCCAGGTGCTCGTTTCGACGGTCTGCAGGTCGTTTGTTCCGCCATTGGGGTCCCCGTCGGCATAGTACGTATAGGCCGCCGTGGTAACGTACGTCCACGCGCCGGCGTTAACGCTGCGGCGCAGCGTGACGCTTGAGAGGACAGGATAATCGGCAGTGGCGTCGACGTATTCGTATATGAAGGACTCGACGGCGGTCGTGGTCCCCACGGTGGTGGTGCGCTGGACTTCGGTGAAATTGAAACCGTTGGCGGTGTAGCCGACCGGGGCGATGGTATTGCCACCTGCGTCGGTGTGATTGAGAAAAACACCGCTGCCTCCGTCGAACTGCGTGATGCTGCCGTCCAGTTCGTACAAGTTGTAAACGTTATTTGCCGCATCAAAGGTCAGCGTCTGGCGCACATTGAATCGCGGCAGGTAGCCGCTCCCGGACGGGTCGAACCAAAGAGCCGCATTGGCGGCGCCCATGACGACCACGGTGCCGGAGTCCTGCATGACCAGATAGGGCCAATCTTTCACCCGCCAGTTGTAGCCGTTACCGGCATTCGTGTTTTCGGAAAGCCGGCTGGCGAAGCTGCGAGTATGGCCCCACGGAAAGCCGCCACCGTTGCTATGCAGGTCGGTGGCCGGAAGGTAGATTTCGCCGGTGGCATAGCGAATCGGGGCCTTCGAGATTGACGGCGGCTTCGGGTCGGGCGGCGGCGGGCCGAGGCGGTCATTTATCGGCGGCAGGCCAATGCCCGGGGGTCCAAAAAGTGGTGGTGGCGCCGGGCCTGGGCCCAGCATCGGCAGCGGTTCCGGAGTGTTGCAGCCGGCGCAACTGCAGCCGCATCCGCATCCGGCGCCAGTTCCGCCGCCAACGGGCACAGTCGAGGTCGACGTGCTGCCCACGTGATCCGGGGCCTGGAATTGGATCCAACTCACCTGCACTTGCCCAGGCCCTGAGGAGGAGCTCGAGCTGGAACTGCCCCCGGTGGAGTTAATGGGTGTAAGCGTGATTTGGCTGGGCAAGTTCGCGCAGTTGGGGTTGGGTTCAATTGCACTCACGCTTAACGTCAGCGGACTTTGCCCGTCCCAGCCTGCCGCCGGCGCCGTCCACTTGACGCTGCCCGTATCGAATTGGAGCAACCAGCTGCTGGTGGGCTGGTCATAGGCGAAAAAATACGCCCCCGCCTGGGGTATGGTGCAGAAAAAGGCGGCCCCAAGCCATTGGCAGCTGCCCTGGTACACCAGGACGCTTGGCCGGTTCAGCTTGGTGCAATCGTTGCACGTGCCGTTGGTAACACCGGTAACAATGAAGCTGAAGAACCGTGCTCCCCCGTTCGGGAGCTGGTTGCAGCCGGGGAATTGGCTCCCGCCGCCGACCAGGGGCATGCCGACGATGATTTCCACCTGAAGCTGGCTATAATTGGTAATCATACCGATCTCGACCGCGCTGAGCGGGAACGCGTTGGTCTGGAATGCGCCCCCGAGCGGAACGTCCCGAATCGCAATCACAAGGCCGTTTTGCATCAGCAAAGCCGTCATCGTGGCATTGGCCGCGGTACTCATGGCCCGGACGAAAAGTGTCTGGGGTCCCCGCCCGGGCGGCGGGGATGAAATGGGCCGAAGAGCGACGATGAAATAATCGCCCTGCGGGTTACCGGCGGTCACTGCACCTGCATCGCTGGTGAAATTCAACGCATTGATGTTCGGGTAAATGGGCGTGGGCTTCCAAATGCCCTCGGCCAGGTCGACGATCGGCTGTGCACGCTGTACCATTGTGTGCCACCCGTCAATAAGCGCTGCACGAAATCAAAGGTTCCAGCCGGGGCAAGCGCCGCCGTCGCTATCCACGGCGTACCGCCGCCAAAATGGCACTTGTCGAGACTCCCGGGCGACGGCTGGTCACGCAGACCCGCCCGCCGTACGACTCGACGATTTCCTTGCCGACCACTTCATCGGCGGTATAGGTGCCGCCCTTGACGAGCACGTCGGGACGCAGCCGGCGCAACAGCTCCTCGGGCGTGTCCTCGTCGAAAATCACCACGTGACCGACGCACGCCAGCGCCCCCAGCATCGCGGCGCGGTCGGCCTCGCCGATCACGGGGCGGCCCGCGCCCTTCAAGCGGCGCACGCTGGCGTCGGAGTTCACCGCCACGATCAGCACGTCGCCGAGCGCCGCCGCCTCGCGCAGGTACTCGGCGTGGCCGACGTGCAGCAGGTCGAAGCAGCCGTTGGTGAACACCAGCGTCTTGCCGCGGCCGCGATACTCGGCGGCGAGCGCTGCCATTTCGTCGACGCTCACAACCTTCGGCGGGGCGGCGGAATTCAGGTCGTTCACGGGGTCGCCTCCGCTCGTAGGTCAGGCTTTCCAGCCTGACTAACCGTCACCCTCGCGTCAGGCTGGAAAGCCTGACCTACGGCCCGCGGATTCGTTAACCAGAAGACGCCCAGCTCGCCGTCCTTGAGGATGCGCAGCGCCCAATCGGCGAAGCGCTCCGCCACCAGCTTCAGGAATCGCGCCCGGTCGTGGTACTCGCCGACGATGACGCCGATGCGCTCCAGCATCGTGGTGTTTTGCAGGATCGAGAACTCGCTCCCCTCGCAATCGAGCTTCAGAAAGTCGATGCGCTCCAGGCCGTATTTCTCGGCCAGCTGCTCCAGCGTCACCGTCTCGATCGGCCGCAGGTCCGCCCAGTATTCCGCGTTCGTCACGCCGTCGGCGTTCGCGGGCAGCGCCCCGGCCGCCAACTTCTCCTGCAGGTTCTGCCGCGGAATGATCGTCGAGCCGCCGGTGGTGACGCAATTGGGGAACACCGCGTTCAAGAGCGCCACGTCCGGCTCATAGGTGACCGCGGCCTGCACCACCGTGGCAATCTGGCCGACATTCTTCGCAGCGCCGCGATGTTCTCCGGACAGCACTCGACCGCGATGATCCGGGCGAGCGGGTTGCGGTCGTGGAACCGGCGCGAAACAGCCGATGTGCGCGCCGACATCCACGACCACCGGCCGGGGCATCGGCAGCTCGTCGATGCGGTAGGAGTCCTGCTCCGCCACGTCCTGAACCACCACCAGGTCTTGCTCGGCGTTGTTGTTCCTGATCCAGAAGCGCCGGGTGTAGCTCAGGCTGTCGTCAAGACGCTTGAGGCTTTCGCGGACGGCGGCATTGAGCGCCGCGCTCAGGTCCCGGTAGGTTTGAAACCGGTAGCGTTCGCGGAAATACTTGGCGCCCGCGTTGCGATCGCCGCGGAGGAGGCGCACGTGGTCCTCGGGGACCAGGTGCGTCACGTTGTCGGCGTGGCCGAAATAGTGCAGCGGATGATGGCCGGTCCACACGCCGATCGTGGGCGTGTCCGTCGCGGCGGCAACGTGCAAGGGGCCGCTGTCCACGCCGATCATCAGCGACGACAGCGCGGTCAGGGCGGCCAGCGTCTTGGCGTCGCCGGTGCCGGTCCAGCCCCACAGCTCGTGCTTGGTGTTCGGATTGTGAATCCGCTTGCCGTCCGCCAACGGCGTGCGATAGTCCCAATCGAGGATGATCGGCACATAGCCCGCTTCGATGATCCGGTCGCAGAGCTGCCGGATAATCGCGACGGGGATGTTCTTCAGCTCGCCCGAGCTATTCCCCTCGTAATGGATCAGCACTGCCGGAAAGCGCGCATCGGCCGACGATGGGCCGTCGCAGATGCGTTCCAGGTAGGCGCGGGCCAGGTCGTTGGCCTTGTCGCTGCGCTGAATCTTGTAGGTACACAGCTCGGGCCGCGGCGTGATGCGAAAGACTCCCTGCAGGCAGCGCTCGGCCTTGGTGCTGGGGCAGTTGGCGAAGCAGCTATGGCACTCGTGCCATTCCAGGTCGAGGACGCGGTCGTAGCGCCGCGCGGCGGCTCGCGGTCGAGGACGTACACCTGGCGGCAGAGGCCGTGAAAGGCGCTGTGCTTGCCGACCAGGGCGGCGACGTTGATGTTCCAGTCGGGGTGATGGCGCCTCAGGTGCTGCAGGACCGTGGTGAGCTGCACGGCGTCGCCAAGGCCGTGGGGGAATTTGAGCAGGGCGTTGGTCGTGGCCGGGGCAGCTTGCGTCGGCGGGCGTTCGGTGCCGACGCTGGCAGCGTCGGCTACGGCGGTCGTGGCCGGGGCAGCTTGCGTCGGCAGGCGTTCGGTGCCGACGCTCGCAGCGTCGGCTACGATGGCCGTGGGGGCTTTGGTTGCGGGCGTTTCCACGGGGAGCCTCCGGGCCGAGCCGTTGACGTGCGGTGCCGGCGGAATCGCGCCGCCGTCGAGATACAGGGCAATACCCCGGATGACGTTGTCGGGCGTGATCATCTCCATGCAGCGCGGGATGCGTAGGTCTGGCGTGATTTGCACCGGCTGCTCGCACACGTTCTGGCGATCCTTGCCGTCGCCGTCGCCGACGAGCTGGCAGCGCGATTTCCAGCAACCGCCCTGGGCGCAGCAGCGCAGCGCCCCGACGGTGTGCAGGAACTGGTGCTGCGGATACGCCTCCCAGTGCGGCGACTCCCGGCCGCCCGCGATGACGACGCAGGCGCGGGCGCCGATCGCGGTCGGCGGCGGCGGCACCGCGGCGGCAAGGTGCATCGCGAACGTCACCGGGCACAGCACCCCGTCGGCGTGGTACATGAGCCGAATGAACTCGCGCGTGCTGGTCTTGCCGATGAGGTTGATCACGCCGTCGAGCGGCGGGTGCCAGTGCCCGACTTCGCCGCACTGGACGAACTGGATGACGCCGCGGAAGTGATCGACGACCTTCTGATATCCTGACCACCACTTATAGGTAAAATCGTACTTGCCGCCGGCCACCACAATCCAGAATCCGTCGCGGATGCCGAAGTCCGCCAGGCCGGCGGGCAGCAGCTTCTCCTGCTCGGCAAGGTACACGTCGCCCTGGAAGCGCGTTACGGGGATCGGGAGGCGCAGCTGCTGTTCGAGATACTGGACATAGCCGTGAATGAAGTGATACGGCCGCTGGCTCGACTGATCGATAAGCGGGTAGTGCATGTCGAGGAGGTTGACGCCGGGTTCGCCCTCGCGCAGGCGCGTGAGATTGGGGTTGTTCTCCCAAAGGGCGTCGGCGCTGGTGCGCATGTCGGTCTGGAACTGGCCGGGATGAGCGCGGTGCAAATCGCGGACGGCAGCGGTGAGCATGAGCACATCGCCGGGACTCTGGAACGAACGCAGGATGAGCTTCTTCACCGCGAGGCGCCTGGGAGGGAACCTGTTCGACCGATTGCCGACCGTGGCCCGAGAAAGGACAATGCCCACGCTACCACCGTCCGATGGTTCCCGCAACGGAAAAATAACTAGATCGAGAGGACGTACATCTCAGCGATCACGATGAGCGCCTTCTTGATGGGCGGCGATGGCATACCTGTTTCACGTCTTCTCGCGCGTCTGGTCCCAGTACTGGATCAAGTCGATGCGCGTCACGATGTCCACCACCTGGCCGTCGTTGACCGCCAGCACGCCGGTGTTGCCGGCCAGCAGCAGCCGATACGCCTCGTCGAGGTGCACCGTCGTCTCAAGCGTCGGCAGCGGCCGGGCCATCACCTCGCCGACCTTGACCTGTGATCGGGGTCGCTGTGGTCGTGCAGCACGCGGGCCAGCGTCACCTCCTGGATGCTGCCGACCGGCTTGCCGTCTTGCAAGACCGGCAGCTGCGATATCCCCTTGGTCTGCATCAGGCCGATCGCCTCCGCAACCGTGGCCTTCGGCGAGATCGTCACCAGCTCGCGGCCGCCACGGTTGCGGATGAGGTCGCCGATCGAGTGCGGCACGGCTCGACGTTGGTCGTGAGCTTGTTCGTGGCCAGCCAGGCGTCGTCGAAGAACTTGCTCATGTAGTTGCGGCCGGTATCGGCACACGAGGGCGACGACCAGCTGCGTCGCTGCCGAGCCGGCGGGCGTAGCGCAGGGCGGCGGCGACGGCGGTGCCGCTGGAGCCGCCGACCAGCATGCCCTCGCGGCGGGCCAGCGCGCGGGCGACGTGAAACGACTCGGCATCGGAGACGCGCAGCCATTCGTCGACGAGCTGGCTATTGAACGTCTTGGGCACGAAATCCTCGCCGATGCCCTCGACCTTCCACGGCCGCGGCTTGTCGCCGGACAGGACCGAGCCTTCCGGGTCGGCGCCGATGATGCGGATGTCGGGGTTCTGGTCCTTGAGGTAACGGGCGACGCCGGAGATGGTGCCGCCGGTGCCGACGCCGGCGACGAAGGCGGTGACGCGGCCTTCGGTCTGCTCCCAGATTTCCAGGCCGGTGGTGCGGTAAGTGGATCTCGGGGTTGGCGAGGTTGGCGAACTGGTTGGGCCGCCAGGCGCCGGGGATTTCGCGGGCCAGGCGGTCGGCGACGCCGTTGTAGCTGTCGGGCGAGTCGGGCGCCACGTTGGTCGGCGTGATGACGACCTCGGCACCGTAGGCCTTGAGCAGCCCGATCTTCTCGTTGCTCATCTTGTCGGGCAGGACGAAGATGCAGCGGTAGCCCTTGACCGCGGCGACCAGGGCCAGGCCGACGCCGGTGTTGCCGGCGGTGGCCTCGATGATGGTGCCGCCGGGCCGCAGCCAGCCGCGCCGCTCGGCCTCGGCGACCATGGCCATGGCCGACGCGATCCTTGACGCTGCCGCCGGGGTTCAGCGACTCGACCTTGGCGTAAACGGCCGCCTTGAGCCCCTCGGTGACGCGGCGCAGGCGCACCAGCGGGGTGTGGCCGACGGATAGCAGGATGGTTTCTTGCATGGCTCCTCCGTGACTGCGGAATCCTGACCTACTGTCATTCTCTGCCGAACGGGCGTCCCGTGGCAAGGGCATGCCGCAAGAGCGCGGTAAAACCGCTTTTTTTCAAGGTTTTTCCGCATTTGGGCTATGCAGGTGCGGGGCGCATCCGCTAAAACAATCTACTCGTTGTCGTCCGTTGCTCCGCAGGCAGGCTGCCGACGTTATGCCTTTACCCGTGCAAACCAGCATGCTCTTACGAACCGCCCGGCATATCGTGGACGATTTGCCGGCCGACGCGGTGCTGCTGTTGACCGAGACCGATCTCGACTGGGACGAGGTGCTGGAGATTCTGCCGGCCGACAAGCTGCTCGTTTGCCCGACTGACCGGGTGCTGACGCACGAGCTGCAGCGGCAGGGATTCTTGCAGGTGCTGGACATCGACGCGGGCCCGACGCCGACGCAGGAGCGCATGAGCTTGGCGCTCCTGGACGCCGTCGCCCAGGAGAAGCTGCGCAGCGGCGCGCATGTGGTGGCGCTGTACAACGGCATCGGCGTTGACCAGGGCCGGCCCGAGCCGATCGACACCCTGAGCCTGATCCATCTGGGCGAGCACCTCGAACGGCTCACTGCCGCCGACCTGCGCAAGCTCGACCTGCACGTGCCGCTGGAGGTGCTGCGGGCGGTCGTCGATCTCGCGACCGAGATTGGCCGGGAGGGACGCGAGGGCAAGCCGGTCGGCACGATGTTCGTGGTCGGCGACACGGACAAGGTGATGTCGATGTCGCGGGCGCTCAATTTCAATCCGTTCCGGGGCTACAGCCGCAAGGAGCGCGACATCCGCGATCGGCGAGTGCGGGAGCAGATCAAGGACCTGGCCCAGCTCGAGGGCGCTGGTAATTCGCCGCGACGGCGTCGCCGAGGCGGCGTGCATGTACATCGACGCGCCGGCCGAGGGCATCACGCTGTCGGGCGGCCTGGGCACACGCCACTGGTCGGCGGCCGCCATCACCAAGAAGACGCGCGCGGTGGCCGTGGTGGTGAGCCAGTCGTCGGGGAGTGTGCGCATTTTCCAGAACGGCATGGTCGTGCTGCACATCACGCCGCTGTTCACGCGGCCGATGGTGTGGCACCGCTTCCGCATGGAAAGCGACGAGGCCGCCGCCACGACGAGCCCGCCGGATTGAAGCGACCGAATACAGACGGCCGCAACGACAAGATAGAAGGAAAGCGATGACCGCGCGCACAAAGCCTGCCGCCAAGCGTGACCGCTACATGGAACTCATTCGCCAGTTCCCGCTACGTCCTATCCGTACCGATCTGGAACTCGGCGAAGCGGCGGCTGTCATGGACCTGCTCCTCGACCAGCAGAGTCTCGATCAGGACGAGGAGGATTACCTTGAAGTCCTGAGCGACCAGGTCGAGCGCTACGAAGCCGAGCACGTCGAGATCAAGCCGGTTTCCGATTCGGTCATGCTGCGCCACCTGATCGAAGCGAAAGGGGTTACGCAAACGGAAGTCGCTGCCGGCGCGGGGATAGCCGAATCGACCATCTCCGCCGTGCTGGCCGGACGGCGAAAGCTCACTCGATTGCACATCGGAAAACTTGCGAAGTACTTCCATGTCGAGCCCACACTATTCGCGTGTGCCGACTGACCGGCACGCGCGTGGCTGTAGCGGCGACACTCTTTGTGATTCGGGCGTATCCTCCTAGAGTGAGAGTTGCCTTGATGTTGGGGTAGCCGCATTCGTGAGAATGCGGGTGACCGCCCGCATTCTCACGAATGCGGCTACAAAGCAAACCCTTTTAGACTTGACGCGGCACTAGCCCAGGGGCCACGCGTCAAACTCCACCCGAATTGTTGCAGCGGAATTGACGTTGACAAGTGTACAGACATAGGATTCTCTGGATATTCGCCCGCTTTCCGGAGGAACGCATGGCTGCTACCCCTTCCGTGGCGTCGATTAAGAAACACTTCCGGCGCATCTATGACCCCCGTGTCGCCGGCCGTACCAAGCACTTGCTCATCGACCTGCTTGTCATGGCCCTCTGCGGCGTCATCGCCAACTGCGACGACTGGCCCGACATCGTTCAATTTGCGCAGCAACGCGAAACCTGGTTTCGACGCTTCTTACGTTTGCCTGGCGGCATCCCGTCGCACGACACTTTTGAACGCGTCTTCGCGATCCTCAATCCACGGGTCCTGGAAGCCTGCTGCCTGGCCTGGTTGCGAGACGTTGCCGGCTTATCCGGCGTCGAGCACATCGCCATTGACGGCAAGACTTTGCGCGGCTCGGGCAATTCGAAGCTGGGCGCCCTGCATGTGGTCAGTGCCTGGGCCACCCAGGCCCAGGTTTCGCTGGGCCAGGTCGCCGTCGAGGGTAAAGGCAATGAAATCACAGCCATTCCGAAGCTCTTGCAGTTGCTGGACCTTGATGGCGCGCTGGTGACCATCGACGCCATCGGATGTCAGAAGAACATCGCCAAGAAGATCCTGGACCGCGGTGGCGATTACGTCTTGGTGGTGAAAGCCAACCAAGAACGGTTGATGAGTGACATCCAAGAAACCGTGATGAAAGCGCTCGACGGCGCGTTGCCGGCGGGCCGGGTGCGGCAATGTACGACGACGGAACGTGGACACGGGCGCGTCGAGGAACGCGGTTGCGTGATCGTCGAAGACGTTAGCGGTATTCGGGATCGCGCGGCGTGGCCGCACCTGCGGACAGTGGGGATGTGTCGCCGCGAACGGACGGTCAACGGGCAGCAGACGACGGAGGTCGTTTACTTCATTGGCAGTCGGCGCATGGCCGCGCGGCGTTATGCGGCGGCGCTGCGCAACCACTGGGGAATCGAGAACAACTTGCATTGGCAATTGGATGTGAGCTTTCATGAGGATGCGAGCCGGGTGGAGAACCGCCACGGGGCGGAGAACCTGTCGTTATTCCGCAAGCTCGCGTTAAGCTTGCTCAAGCAAAATCCACGTAAAACAAGTATGGCCCGTAAACGCAAGGGAGCCGCTGTAGACCCTGGTTATCTTGCCGAAATCCTCACTGGGGCTACGAAACTAGAGAAAGCTTAATGCGTGGCACCTGGGCACTAGCCCATGTTTAACAAGTGTCGGGGTAGTTTTTGACGTAAGTCCTTAATTTTCAACGCGCGGAGGTCCAGTTTTCAGAAAACCGTAGTGACAATCATTACAAACATTTTAGCTGTTTTGTCCGCATTTCATCGAATATCCGGTTGACGGACCGGTGGATTTGTTGATGATAACATCATGTTCATCCGCTCCGTCAAAGTTCCGTCCTCCAACGGCACCGTCCACGAGTATGTCCGCATCGTCGGCTCGGTGCGCGAGAACGGCAAGGTCAAGCAAAAGGTCATCGCCAACCTCGGGCGACGCGACACCCTCGAAGCCGTCCTGCCGCTGCTCAATCGCTTTCTCACCGGCGAGGAAGGGCCGCAGGCCCTGGCCCAGCAACTCGGCGCCGAGGGACCCATCGAAATCCTCGACGCCAGTACCTGGGGACCGATGCTCGTCGTGCGCCACTTCTTCGACCAACTGGGCCTCTGGCAATGGCTCGATGCTGGTCGGCGTTGGCCCAAGTTGCGGCCGAGCGAAGACCCCGCCGACGACTGGGTCAGCCGCGTCCTGGTGCTGATCACCAACCGCCTGGTGCGGCCGGCCAGCGAGCACGGTTTGGCCGCGTGGCTGGAGACCGATTACGTGTGCGACCGGCATGGTCGCCGGTACGTACCCTGTTGGAAGCAGCAAGGCCGCGTCCAGGTCGACTTGGGGCAACTGCAGCGTTGGTATCGCACGCTGGATCATCTGGGGTTGAACAAGGACGCCGTGGAAGTGGCGCTCTATGAGCGGCTGCGGACGTTGTTCGAGTTCGACGCGGACCTGGTGATGTACGACCTGACCAGTACGTATTTTGAAGGCCATGGTCCGCCGACGCTGGCCAAGCACGGTTACAGTCGCGACGGCAAGCCGCGGAACGTGCAGGTGGTGGTGGGCGTGGTGATGGTGGCGGGTTGGCCGATCGCACATCACGTGTGGGCGGGCAACACGCGTGACAGCACGACGGTCAAGGAAGTCATCCAAGACCTGGCCCGGCGTTTTCGCCTTCGGCGTATCGTCTTTGTCGGTGATCGCGGCATGGTGACCGAGAGCAATCTGGCCATGCTGCAGGCGGCGGCGGAACATGGCTACTTGGTGGGCATGACGCGTCGCCGCAATCCGGAGGCGGAGGCGTTGATTGATCGCGTGGACGAAACGAAGTGGGTCGACTGCCCCAATGGGATCACCGCGCGGGCGAAACCAAATCCACCCCGGACACGAGTGCAAGAGGTCGCCTGCGACCGTGCCGGCGTGCGAGTGTTTGTGGTCGATAGCGACGAGCGTCGGGCCTATGAAGAGCGGCAACGTAGCAAAGCGATGGAGCGGGTGCGTGCGGCCTTGGCGAAGGTGCAGGCGCGCGTGGCCAAGGGCCAGTTGAAGCAGCCGGCCAAGATCGGCGCGGCGGCCGAGCGGGCGTTGCAAAAGAACCACGGCTATCGTTACTACATGTGGGAGTTCAAAGAGGGACAATTGGAGATCGCGGAGCACCCAGTGAATTTACCTCGGGAAAAGAAGTATGAAGGGCGCTACCTCATCCAGACCGATCAGACGGCGATGACGCCCGCGGAGGCGGTGGCGCACTACAAGGACTTAAGCGAGGTGGAACGGGGCTTTCGTTCGCTCAAGGATCCGCTGGGCATGCGGCCGATCTGGCATCACACGGCGCGGCGGGTGAAGGCACACATTTTTGTGGCGGCGTTGGCGTTCTTGATCGAGCGGATGCTGGAGCGCGCCTTGAAAGATGCTGGCCTGTCGCTCTCGGCGCAGTCGGCCTTGGAAGCATTGCAGACGATTCGCTACGTGCAATTCCGCGTTGCGGAAGAGCTCCGTAGCGGCACGACACCGGGTTCGTCCCGCGCCCGCCAGGTACTCAACGCCATCGGTCTGGCCGACCATCGGCCGCCGGCGCCGCCCGCGGGCGATGAAACGACAATGTAGTGACTAATCCAAAAATCAGCCCTTACGCAGCAAGGACTTACGGCGACACTTGTTAAACATGGGCTAGCTATTGCTAAGGAGCGCAACGATGAAGCCTGTGCTAAGAGCCATCCTGGGAATGTGCGGCCTCGCGATCGTGTTGGTGGGCCTGGGCTGGGGCAGTGCCGGCCAGGAGAAGGTGTACGAAAGCGGCATCGTCTGGGAGCAGCCCAAGCAGGTGACGCCGGGAATGAACGGCAGTCCGCCCTCCGATGCGATCGTGCTGTTCGACGGCAAGAACCTGGACGCCTGGACCGGCGGCGACAAGTGGGTGATCGAGAACGGCGAAGGCATCGCCAAAAGCGTCGTCAAGACGCGGCAGCCGTTCGGCGACTGCCAGCTCCACGTCGAATTTGCCAGCCCCAGCGAGGTCAAGGGCAAGGGCCAGGGACGCGGCAACAACGGCATCGGCTTCATGGACGCGCGCTATGAGGTGCAGGTGCTCGACTCGTGGGACAACCCCACCTATCTCGACGGCATGTGCGCGGCCGTCTACAAGCAACGGCCGCCCCTGGTCAACGCGTCGCGCAAGCCCGGCGAATGGCAGACGTACGACATCGTTTTCGAGGCGCTGCGCTTCAAGGACGACAAGCTGACGCGCCCGGCGATCGTCACGGTTCTGCACAACGGCATGCTGGTTCAGAACCACGTGGAGGTGCTCGGGCAAACCGCCTACGATCGGCCGCCGGAGTATCGGGCGCATGCGGAGAAGCTGCCGCTGGTGCTGATGTACCACGGCAATCCGGTCCGCTTCCGCAATATCTGGATCCGCGAAATTCACGAGCTGGAAGGCAAGAAGCCCGCGCGGGATTGATCCGTCTGGCACGGTGCCGCGCGGAATACCGTTACAGCGGACCATAGCACGCGGTACAATCCAGCGGGAGCAAGGGCGGCTTTTTCGAGGAGGACCAGCCGTGCACATGGTGAAAATCCACATTGCGGAGCGCCGTGACCGAGCCAAGGCCCTGGAGGCGCTTACATTGCGCGGCCGGGTTATCTGCCTGCCGGACAACCTTTTCATCGTGCCGGAACCGGCCCTGGAACTGCTCGAATCGCTGGGCGTCACCTGCGAGGAGTTGGAACGCGGGGGTTTCGACTATGCAGAAAAGACGCTACGAGATTCATCTGCCCGTGCGATTGAACGACGGGCAACCGGTTAGCGGCGAGCTACTGGAACAGACACGCGAGGAAGTCGTCGCCCGCTTTGGCGGGTTGACCATCGCGCCGCACACCGTCCTCGGGTTGTGGCTTTATGAAGGCACGCGCTTCGAGGATGAATTGAGACGCTTCACGGTCGACGTTGAGGACTCCCGAAAATCGGCAATTCTTCGTCGATTTCAAGGCCACGTTACGCGAGCGATTTGCGCAAGTGGAAATCTACATCGTATCGTATCTGGTTGACATTATTTGACGCGCTCCCTCGACAGTTGCTTGTTCTCATTCGCATTCTCTGATTCGAAAAAAACCATTGACGAGGCCGTCATGCCCCCGCCGATCCGCCGCCTGCCACTCGTCCTGGCCGTTGCATTGTGCGTGTGTGCCCCATGCGGCGGCCTGGCCCAGGAGAAACCCGGGGCGCTCGAGCAGCTCAACGACCAGTTCCGCGACGCCTACCGCCGGGCGCGTGCCGATCTGCTCGCCCAGGCCGGGCCGGTGGTGATCGTGGATTTCGATCACCTGACCCTGTTGCGCGGCAAGGAGCGCGAGGAGATCGCGCTCGATTTCAGCCGTTACCACCATCTCAAGGCCGTCGCGCATGCGCCGTTCGGGCTGTACCTGGAAGTGGCTACGCAGCCGGATGGACCGCTCAGCGCGCCGGCACGAGCGAAGTTAGCGGCATGGTCGCAGGCCCTGGAAAAAGCGGAAGCGGCGCTGCCGAAGTACGGCTTCGGCAAGGCGCAGGGCCGGCAGCAACAGATCCTGAGGCGCTGCGTGAAGTTCGTCGACGCGACGGTGGAAGCAGGCCGCCTCGACTTGCCGGGCGTCCAAGTGTTTGCGCGGTCGCTGGCGCCGCTGTTCCAGCAGAACCTGGACGATGCCGCCCGCGTGCAGATCGACGCCTACCACGCCCAGGTGGTCAAATGGCGGCGGCAGTTGACGGCGGAGCAATGGGGCAAGCTGCGCGTGATCGTGATGGGATCGCAATTGCCGCGCAAGGACAACATCGCGGTGCAGTATTTCGCGAAGTGGCTCGGCCAGGCTGGCGAAAGCCGGCGGCTGATCTATTCCGAGGCGATTTACGACGAGCAGAAGGCGCTGAACCTGCTCGGCTCGCACATGCTCGACCGCCGCGCCGCCGAGGCGTTCTTCGCCGACCCAACGCACCTGCACCGCGACCTGCTCGCCGACAGCGCCGCGGCCTATCTCAAGACGCTGAAGTTCGCGGACGAGTGAGCGCCGGGTAAGCGTCAGTTTCGTCGGTGGATTCGGGCGCTACGCGGCGATTTGCGCTTGCGGTTTCCGCGGCTTGTGGTACCAGAACGCATCCCACTGGTCTGGATCACTGCAGAAAAGTGCGCAGATGGCAGACGGCGTCAGAGCCGGCTTCGCCCCAACGCATGCCGCCCATATTCAAACGGGTGCAACTGGTGATTCTACAAGCGTTTCCCCTAGGTTTTTCGGCCGAATGGCCCCGTTTTTCGCGAATATTCAGGTAAGGCGCAGCTGAAAAAGGACATGGAGCATATCCTTACCGTTACTGAACAAGGCGGTACGGAGTCTGCTCCATGAAGAGACAATCTAAGCCATGCACTCCCGTGCGTCCAGTGACCGTCGAGACTTTGCGGCTGCAGGCCCAGGCGATCCTCGACGAACTGTTGCAGTTCTGCCAAACCAGCGAGCTGCCATTCGCGGCCTTCGAGAAAGAACTGCTCGTCCGCATCGCGGTCCTGGGCTGCTGTCTGCTGCGCCTGTTCCTCACCGCACGGCATCAACGCTTGGATGCGCAGCCGTTCCTGGCCAACGACAAGTACCGGCCCGGCAACGCCTATGCCGAGCGGACGTTGAAGACCTTCTACGGCGAAGTCACCTATGGCCGGCAGTATCTGATGTCGCGGGCCGGCGGCAGCGGCTTGTTTCCGCTCGACGTGGTCCTGGGACTGACCCGCGATCGGTTGTCGCCGTGGGTGAGGCAATGGGTCGCACGCCTGGCGACGCGCATGAGTTTCAAAGCGACCCAAATGGTGTGCAAGGCGGTGCTGAACTGGGCGCCGGCCCCCGAGACGATCGAGCAAGTGGTGCTCGGCATGGGACGCGAGGCGGCGCCGTTCATGAAGCAACTGCCAGCGCCGTCCAGCGATGGCGAGGTTCTGGTGATCGAAGTCGATGGCAAGTGTCCGCCCATCGCCACCGAAGCGGAGTTGGCGAAGCGTCGCGGCAAGCGGAAGCCGCGCCATGGGTCGGGTTGCACTTGCGGCTGCCAACGTCACCGGGGCCGAGCCAAACGGGTAGCGCGTGGCAGCAAGAAACGACGGAAAAAAGGCGACAAGAGCAAGAATGGCAAGGAAGTCAGCGTGGTAGTGATGTACACGCTGAAGCGTGGCGCGGACGGCTTGCTGCACGGGCCGCTGAACAAGAAATTGTATGCCACCTTTGCGGGTCGCAAGGCGGCGGCGTTGTGGGCGCGTGCGGAAGCGACCAAGCGTGGCTTCGGACCGGAGACGACCAAGCGGGTGCAGATCGTCCTCGACGGGGCGAAGAGCCTGAAGAAGCACTTCGAGGCGTTATTCCCCCAGGCCATCTTCACGCTGGATGTCTGTCACGTCGTGGAGAGGCTATGGCGGCTGGGGCGTCACTATCACAAGGAAGGCACCGACGCCCTGAAGGCCTGGGTGGAAAAGCTGAAGGCGCTGCTGTACGCAGGGCGGGCGCGGACCTTGGTGCAGCATCTGCAGGAGTTGTTACGCGACACAGCGAACCGTGGACCTGGAACGAAGAGTCGCCGCGAAGCCTTGCGGAGCGAGATTGGTTACCTAGAGCCACGCCTATCGATGCTGCAATACGGCGTGTGGATGGCGCAAGACTTGGTGATCGCCACAGGCCAGGTGGAAGGTGCCGTGCGTTACCTGGTCGGCGAGCGTTTCGACTGTGCCGGTATGCGGTGGACCCGCGCCAAGGCAGAGGCGTTGCTCCACCTGCGCTGCATCGAACTGAACGGCGACTGGCAAAAGTTTGTGAACTGGTTTGAACGGCAGAATCGCGCCCGCCTGAAGAAGGGACAACGCCGCAAGGTATTGACCAATCAGCCGATGAATCTGAAGGTGGCAGCGTGAGAAAACCATGTTGCCGTTTCAGCTGCACCCTATTCAAACGCTGGTTCACCACCGTCTTGCAGGCCGACTCGACCGCCCCGGTCCCGATTTGCCATCCCTTACTTAAGTAGGTTGGGTAGTCCATGCGATGCACTTGGTTGCGAAAGTAAGTGAGCGTTTTGTCATATTGCTGCTGCGCCGTGGCGGTCATCGCGCTGCGGTCCAGTCCCTCGAAGACCGCCAACAGCGCCTTGCCGCCCTCGTGTTTGAGTTGATGACACCAGGTCTCGGCCAGCTGGGCTCCCGCTTCGTTCGGACGATACGCCTTGGCGAAGTCATTGACGTACTCGCTGGCATGCCGAAAATCCACGATCTTTTCCGCCCGCGGGAAGTTCACGTCGATGAAATGCTCCAGGCCGCTGCCGCCATCCGTCAATGCGATCCAACGCTCCGCCGCATCCATGCCCACCTGGGCTCCCTGACGACGCATCTGCAGGCCCAACTCCTCCAGCGTGTACAGCCCCGCGAGGTAGCGCACCCCGTCGCACGGCTTGCAAATGTCCTCGTCCGCCGACGCCCGTGGCTGCGGATTGAAAATCATCCCCACATCGACCATCCGCCCTTCGGCTTGGGCGCCGTCGGGGCCTTGCATCATGATCCCCGTCGCATCGACACCGAGATACGCGCAGCTCTTGCCCTCGGCGTCCGGATGCCATTGCCAGTGAACCTTCGGCCCAAACACCTCGCCATCGGCCAGCCGTTGCCCCAACCGTTCGCCCGCGCCTTCGGTGGTTCGTTCCACGGTCGATTCACTCAAGCGCAGGCCCGTGGCCTTCTTCGAGCACGCGATCGGCCGCTTTGCCGAAGCTGTTCAAGATGCCGAGCAACGACAGGATTTCCTGAGCGCCAGGCGTCAATCGTTCCGGCGACAGCCGCAAGATTTCGTCCCAGGGCCACAGGCCGTGGTGGCAATGTTCGCAATGGTAGTAGGGACGCGACAAACGCATCGTGCCGACTAGGCTGCCGATGTTTTTTTCCCGATAGCCCACGAAACCCGCATCGTCTTGGCAGTGCGGACAGATCATGCTCGACCCTTGGTAGCCCCTTTTTTCCGCTCGTTGAGAGCGGTCTGGAGGGCGTGGGCCGCGAGGTCGTGGGCCCGTTCGCGAATCTGGAACTCGGCTTTGCCCACGAGTTCCGCATCGGGCTTGGAAGCCAGGATGCGTGCCATGTGCAGCGCTTCCTCCTGGGCTTTCTTGCCGATGATGGCCGCGATGCGTTGGGCTTGCGCTTCCTGTTCGGGGGTCAAGGTGATGTCGATTATGGTGGTTCTCCAGCGAAAAACGACGGGATTTCCAAGGCAGTACGCCAGCTGGCTTTAGGGTAGCAGTTTTCCACCTACTTTTCAGCTGCTCACCCGTTGCTCAGGGTGAAGTTGAAATAGAGCGGCGTGCTGCTACTGGTCGTCACGGTGACCTGGACGGTCTGGGTCGTGACCCCGGCGCGAATACGAGCGTGCCATTCGTAGGCACGTAATCGGTGCCCGCGACGGCACTCCCGTCGCTCGTGGCGTATTGAACGGTTACGGCGGTGGTCGCCGCCGGGAAAATCGTGACCGTCACCTGGGCGGGCGACCCGCCCGTGGTGCCGCCCTGGATTTGCGCCACCGTGATCGTGGGTGTATTAACGCCGAGCTGGGCCACGCCGGCCGAGCCGAAAAACAGCACTGCGGCCAGTGCCGCAGCTGCGCAGCGGGCTGCCGGAACGCGACAACCGCGGAAGCAGGCTACCGATGTGCATTGGGAATTCCTTTCGCGACACGCAAAATACGAAAAAACTCTCGGTTACTCGGCAATATCACGGCCCGCTGGCGTGACCAGCGCCCACCAAACGAACCGGCTCATGTCGCCGGTCAGCTGGCGAACGCTGCCGTCCGCCATGCACGCATTCATCGCGGCGTGCGCCGTCGACGGCCGGCACGGATCGCACCGATCCGGCCGCGGTTGCACCTGGAATCGGCTGTCGCGTGGGTCGCTGGCGCTGGTGGGGCCCACCGCGTTGGCGTCGATCTGCTTTGTCCGCGGGAGGTAATAGGCGAATAGCGGGTTGTTACAGTCGGCCTGGAAGTAGTCCCAATGGCAGCCGCCCGCGTAGGCGTTGCCGTCGGGGCTGAACGCGGCCGGCAGCTTGCTGACGGCATATTTCTCACCGAAAAGCACGGTTTGGCTCACGCCGTCGGGGAAAGAGTCGGGCACTTTGGCTTTTCCCTGGGTGCCGGCCGATGCGAAATCATCGTTGACCGTGCCGAACGCGAGATAGTTGGCGGCATAGGCGCCGGTGGCATAGCCGGTCGCCGGATTGACGCCCCCGCCCGGCCTGGTCGGATCGGACGGGCAGGTGAAGATCGGCAGCGGCGTCTTGTTTACGCCGTTGGCCGTGTAAAACAGGAAGTCCTGCTGCGGGCTGCTGCTTGGCCGATACCGTGCCGACTGGTAGAGCGCCTGCTGGTCCACGAATGGCAGCAGGTGGAAGAACACCGGACCGAGCGCCGAGGTGCCGTTGTAGATGCTTGCGGCCGGGAAAAACCCAAATGCGGGGGGCAACCGGCCATTGGTAGCGTTGCAGTTCTGCGCGGCCATCCCGAGCTGGCGCAGATTGTTGCTGCAGGTGGTGCGATTGGCGGATTCGCGCAGCTTCTGGACGGCCGGCACCAGGATGGCAATCAGGATGGCGGCGATGGCGATAACGACGAGGATTTCAGTCAGCGTCACGCCCGATCGCGGTCGTCGGCGACGTATCGAAAGGGTGAGCATGGTCGCTTTTCCTGCGCTAATCGGCTTATCCGGTACGCCGCTTCAACAAGAAAGGACAGGGTCATTAAACAGCCACGGTCAACCCTATGCAAGAGAATAACCGGATTTAATCTATTTCACATCGGAAATGAAATTATTGCCGCGAGCAGAAAAAGGTAACTGGGCCAATCAGTCTGTCGTTCTGACGTCAAGTTGGCGTGCGGCCGTCACGAACCGCAAGGCCCGCTAAACTGGCGCGGGTACCAGCGCACCGGTGCCGCCGACGGCGAGGATGGGCGCTTCACCGGTCGCCATGTCGCGGGCCAGGGTGTACTGGTGGAAGTGCAACGCACATTTGATGACGTAGTGCATGAGCAGATCGGGCTCGGGCCGCGTCCGAAACATCCGCAACACGCGCTCGCGGTAAACGCGCCGCAGCGTCTTATCGGGCACCGCCCGCAGGATCCGGGTCAATAGCACGCCGGCTTCGACCAGCGTCCGCGCGTTGCGGTGCAGGCGTTGCCAGGGACGCTTGCGCCGGTATTTCGCCAGGGCCGTCAGGTGCGGCATCCGGAACTTCAACAACAGGTCGTCGGCCCGGTCGAAGAACGCATTGGGTTCGTACAGCTCGGTCATGACGCGCACATAGCCGTCGTGGAGCTCCGCCCGGCTCAGGTTCAACGGAATGACATTGGTGCCGTAGTCCGAGTTTTCCGCCGTGTCGAGCCGGCCCTCGGCGCCAGCCGGGCATGCAGCGGTGTCTTCGGAATGGCATTCAGGAGGCCGACCATCGCGTGCGCTATCCGTGCGTCGCGCAGGAACTCAACGGTGGCGTCGAAGATGCTGGGATCGTCATGATCGAAGCCGACGATCATGCCGCACCAGACCTCGAGCCCGGCCGCCTGGATCGTGTGGACCCGGTCCAGAATGGTGTGGCCCTTGCGGACGTTCTGGTATTTCTTCGTTTCCTTGAGCGACGCTTCGTTGGGGCTCTCGATGCCGACGAAGACGCAGCCGATGTTCGCGTCCACCATGAGCTGCAAGAGTCGGCGTCCTCGGCCAGGTCGAGCGACGCCTCGGTGAACAGGTTGAGCGGGTAGCCGTTGGCGCGTTGCCATTCGATGACGTTGCGCAGCAGCACCTTGACCGCCTTCTTGTTGCCGATCAGGTTGTCGTCCACGACGAAGACGACCCGGCAGCCCTGGGCACGCAGCGCCTCCAGCTCGATAAGCACCTGGGCGCTGGTCTTGAGCCGCGGCGCCGGCCAAAGGTGACGATGATGTCGCAGAATTCGCACTGAAAGGGACAGCCGCGCGAGAACTGCACGCTGCCGAACAGGTATTCGTCCATCTTGAGCAGATCGAACCGCGGCGTCGGCACCCGGGTCATGTCGGTCCGCTCCGCCTGCTCGTAGCGGCGGGCATGGCGTCCCTCGGCCCATTCGTTGAGGAACTGCGGCCAGGTGTCCTCGGCCTCGCCGACGAAAACGACGTTGGCCAGGTCGCCGAACGCGTCGTCCTGCACGCTCACCCACGGGCCGCCGACCACGGTCATCACGCCGCGTTTTTTCAGCGCAATGAGGATCTCGCGCATGCGGTCGCGCTGCACGACCATGCCGGTCAGCCCGACTATGTCGGCCCGTCCCAGCCGGTCAAAATCGATCGGCTCGATGCATTCGTCAACCAGCGTAACGTTGTGTTCCCTTGGTGTCAGCGCGGCCAAGAGGGCCAGACAACCGACGGGCATGTTGGCTTTTTTGCCGAACAGCGGCATGGCGTGTTCGAGGCCCCAGTACGAAACCTCGAAGCGGGGATTGACAAAGACGATGTCCGCCATGACAACGGCACTCCGTGCGCAGGCTGGTGCGGAATAATGGACGCCCGATCTCTTCACCATAGAGAAAGCGGGCCATCGGTGCCACATCAATCGACGGGACCGATCCGCGCGTCGCGGATCGTGTATAAGAAATCTTCCGGATCGGCGCCGTTGAGCGTGAGCCGGCCCACCACGCGCAGCAGGCCGCGCCGGACCGTGACCGCCTGCCCGGCCGGCAGCTCGACGTACACCACGCCGGTCGTGTCCGGCATCTCGCAGTACCAGCAGCCGACCGGGTTCTCGATGAACATGAAAGTCGTCGCATCGGGGTCGTCGCGCAGCGGATACATGAAGCCCGTCAACGACACCTGCTTGCCCTCAAGCTGCTTCAGATAATCGGCGAACGCGGGGCGGAAAGGCTTCTCCACGCGCGTCTCGGCGAACAGCTCCCACGGTAAGGCGTTGACGCCGGTTGCGCTGATCGGCGGCAGCGCGGTCGTGTCGAGGCTGTTGACCAGCGGACGCAGCGATCGAAACGCCAGGCTCGCGGCATGCTTGAGGTGGTCGGCCTTGCCGGCGGGAGCCGCCTTCGCCAGCGCATTGGCCGCGTCGCGCAGCAAGCGCCGGCGCCGCCGTAGCTCCGCCGTCGTCATGCCGAACTGCACGACGCACCCATCGGTCATCGCCGCGTGCTCGCCACGTCGCCGTGAGCGGCGGCTAGCTCCGCGAGCTGCCAGAGCAAGCGCCTGTCGGCCGGCAGCCAGAGGGCGAGCTGCTGGGCCAGGGCGACAGCGCGGGCCGGCAGCTTCTTACGCTCCTCGTCGGCAAGCCGGCCCGGCTCGTATTCGCCCGTTGGGCCGACGTAACGCACCGCGAACAGGTCATCGAGTCTCTGCACCGCCGCCCCTTGCTTGAGGTGCAGGCGGACCAGCTTGAGATGGAATTCCTCGGCCTGCAGCCACTTCCCCGGTGCGAGCTGGACGGCCCGCTGCAGGGCGCCGGCTGCCTGCGACAGATCGCCGCCCAGTTGGTAAGCGGTACCGAGGTTGGCCGTGATCGCAAAGTGATTCGGATGCGCTCGCTGGGCCGCGCGGAGGACTTCCACCGCCTTCGCCGGCTCGCCGAGACGCACGTACAGTGCGCCGAGATCGGCCCAGTCATCCGCCGGCAACTGCCGCTCCTTGTCGAGCCGCTGCTGGAGCCGGTCGGCTTCCTTGAGATACTTGACGCGCAGCGGGCTCGCATCCTGGCCGGCCCCCGGCTTGCTCGCGATGTTGCGCAGCGTTCGCTGGTCGAGCAAGAACCCACGCCACTGCGCCGGCAGCGCCGCGTAATTCTCGCCGGAGTAATACAGCCCCGCCCGGCCGAGGCTCGGCACGACGAGCAGGAGGATGAACGGCAACGTGAGGCAGCGACGCATGAGGAATGCTCCGGGTCAGCCATCTCAGTATAGCAGACGACTACAAAACGAGGGGCTCGCGGCCGGCGTCAATCCGACACGCGCAGCTTGATCTCGTCGGAGTTGCCCTGCAGCTCCGGGGCGTACATCGCGTAGCCGTGAGCCGGCAAGGCGCTGAACTGGCCCGGCGTTTCGGCACGCATCCGATAGCTCACCGAATGCTTGCCGCGGGCGATGTTGCGGACGAAGAAGCAGACCTTCTCGTCGCGGTACTCCGTGTATGCCCGCAGACCCGTGTTGGTGTAGCCGCTGCGCAGCTCCACCGGCTCGAAGCCGGATGGCTTCATGTCCTCGAAGATCAGGTACTCGTAATCGTTCTTGCTGTCGATCTCCAGCTCCACTTCCACGAGGTCGCCGCTCTTGAGGCCGTCAAAGTTCTTCAGCTCGATCCGCTTGTAACGCTCGACGCGCTGGCCGAGCGGTTGGCCGATCGAGCCGGGGACCTTGATGTCCTTGTCGTCGCGGATCAGCCGATAGTACTTGCGATCGACGCGCACCTCCAGGCCCGCCTTCGTGATGAAGTCCTCCAGCGTGAAGTTGGTCAGGTACGCGTTGAAGTATACCGGGCCCGTGCCCTTGCGCCTGATCTCCAGCGTGTGCTTGCCGGTCTCGACCGCGTCGCCGACCAGCACCAGCTTGTTGTCGAACGTGAACAGGTTCGACGTGTCGATGTGCACTTCCTTGTGCTTCTTGCCGTCCAGCCAGACCTCGACGGTCATGTCCGGCCGATCTTCGCCGCTGTTCTGCAGGTACTCGGCGAACGCCTCGATGCACAGGGACGTGTCGCGCGTGCTGTTCCAGTAGGTGGCGTGCTTGCGATTGTTGAGCAGGTACTTGACCAGCCGCGACGCCTTCTCGTCCTTCGGCGTGGTGCGGGCCAGCAGCTTGAGGTAGTAGGCGTTCGCTTCCACCTCGTCGCCGTACCAGTACCACCACGGATTGTTCACCGGCATCCGCAGGTAGGCGGTCTGATTCTCCTCGTCCTGCACCAGATATTGCTCGATGTTCTTGAGGATCATCGCGAGCTTGTCGGCCTGCTGCTGCTTTTCCAGGGCCAGGCCGAACATCGCCTTGGCATAGACCGAGATCTCGGTGCGATCGCGGTAAAGGAAATCACGCATCTCGGCATTGGCGATGTTCTGCTCGGCCAGCACCATGTACACGAACGCGTCGAGGTTGTCGGCGTGCTCCTTGTAGGGATTGGTCTTGGTGGCCGCGTTCTTGAGCTTGAAGATTTCGTTGGCCTGGTACGATTGGAGCCAGGCGACGCCGCGCTTCGAGCATGTTCTGCTGGAGCTGGACGCGATTCGCCTTGGCCACCTGCAGGCCGTGCACGACGACGGCGGTGGTGTGCGGGAAGGAGCGTTCGCCCCAGCCGGAGAACCAGCCCCAGCCGCCGTCGGAGAGCTGCATCGCCGCCAGACGCGTGATGCCCTCGCGGACCATGGCCGCGACCTCGGCCTCGTCGAACACCGGGTTGCGGTCGAAGCGCTTCCAGCCCTTGGCGATCCGCTGCTTGTCGTCGCCGATCTCCTGGCTGTTGAGGTTGGTGCGATTCTTCTGAATCTCCTTGAGATCGAGCTTCATGCGTAAGAGCGTTTGCTGCGTGATCACCGTCGGCAGGAAGCGGTTGAGCGTCTGCTCGGTGCAGCCGTACGGGTAGTCGGCGAGGTAGGGCAGGGCGTCGACGAGGGCGGCGGCCAGGCTGGGCGAGTAACGCACTTCCAGCCGGGTCTCGTTGATGCGCCGCTCGGCCGGCACGTTGAACACGACGGTGCCGAGGTCCTTGTTCGGCCGAATGACGCCGGTGAACGATTCCATCTTGAGCATGCCGTGCACATAGCACGGGAAGGTCATCTCGATCGCGTCGGCGTCCTCGTCGCAGACCGCCTTCATGCGGACGACTGCCTGGCCCTCGTTAGTGACCTTGACCCGCCAGTCGAAGCGCTTCTCGCCTCCCTTGGCGATCATGGCCTGCTGGGTCGAGCCTACGCCACCGGGCGGGAGCGGGACTGCATCGCCCCCGGCCATCGGCACCAGCGTGCCGCCGCCGAGCTCCAGCGTGACGACGACCTGCTTGTCGTTCTTGAAGAAGTTGTGGACGTTGGCCGACAGGACAACCTCGTCCTTCTCGACGAAGAAGCGCGGCGCCTGCAGGCGGACGATCAGGTCGCGCTTGGTGACGACCTCGGCGGTTCCCTCGCCGACCTTGGTGCCGTGACCCATGCCCCAGACGCGGACTTTCCAGCCGGTCGTCTGGTCGGGGAAAGCGAAATCGACCTCCGCCTCACCTTTCGCGTTAGTGGTGAGGACAGGCGTCCAGAACGCGGTGTCGGCGAAGTTCTTGCGAACCGTCGGCGTCGGCGTCGCCTCCGGACCCTGACCCTGGCCTGCGGCATCGCGATCGACCGCCCCGCGCTCGCGGAGCTGCTGCTCGCCGGCTTTGGCGAGCCCGTCTTGCAGCATCATCTGCCGATTCGCGCCTTCCATCTCGGCTCGCCCGCCGCCAAATCCGCCGGGAGCGCCTGCGAGCCTGTAGGTCGCGTTATCGCCGTCACCCTTGGCGTCGCGCCGCTTGCTGGTCATCTCCTCGACGACCAGAGCGCCGAAGATGCCGAGGTTGTTCATGCCGATCTCGCCGCGGCGCAGCAGGTTCCATGAGCCGCGCTGCAGGTTCGATTCGTATTGCGGCTGGTGGTGCCGCCGCCATTTCCAGAAGAACGACTTGATCTCCGGCACGTTCGAGCCGCCGGAGATGTACTCGACGCTCTTGTCGTAAACGCTGACCACCGTCGAGCCGACGAACGGGTTGCCGTCGATGTCGGTCAGCTTGATCTTGACGCTCGCCTTTTGGCCGGGCTTGTATTCGGCCTGCGACGGCGTGACCTCGACGTTGAGCACGCGCTTCTCCGGCGGCACGACCAGCTCGCGGACCTCGGTGTGCACGCCGCCGCCGTGGATCGTGCATGCCTCGACGAAGAAATTCGGCATGTCGCGCACCGCGACATCGATTTCCTGCTGCGTGCTCTTGCCCTCCAGGCGGATGATCTTCGGCGGCAGGTAGACGCCGTTGGTCGGCCGGCCGAACAGGAGGATCGTGCCGTTCTCCTGGTTGGTGTTGATCAGCAGCTTGGCCTTTTCGCCGGGCTTGTACTCGCGCTGATCGCTGGTCAGCTCGATGTCGTTGAAGCGATACTTGCCGCCGGTGAAGCCTTCGCCGCGGACGACGAACAGGTAGCCGCCCTCGATCGTGTGCTTCTTGCTGTCGGTCAGCTTGTACGACAGGCGATACTGCCCGGCCTTCGACGCCTCGATCTGCTCGGTGGCCCGGCCCTCGACGTTGGTGTCGAGCTTCCAGGTCTGCACCGCCTTCTCGACCGGCTCGTTCTTGTCGTCGTACGTGATGCGATACAGCGTCAGCTCGCCCTTGCCCTCGACCGGCTTCTGGTCGATGGTCTGGGCAAACGCCGTCGTTTTGACCGTGTCGCCGACATGGTAAAAGCCCTTATTCACCCAGACGTTGACCTGGAACGGCTTGCGTGACACCAGCACGTTGCCGGTGCCGACGATGGTGCGCCGCGACTGATCGGTCACCTCGGCGGTGATCGTGTAGGAGTGATCGGTGTCGCCGTGCATTTCCTTGGCGGGCTTGGTGTCGATGACGACCGGGACGGTACCGTCGGGGCCGACCTCGACCTCGTTCTCCATCACCACTTCCGGCGGCGGCGTGCCGCGGCCCCACCACATCGGCACGGGCCGGCGCATGCCCCATTCATTCCAGCCGGGATACCACGCGTAATCCGCCGCGAACCACCAGTAGCCACGGCCATAGAACCAGTCCCAGGTGCCGTGCGGATACCACGACGCCGAATGGGCGGAGCGCAGCACCTTGTACTTGACCTTGGCGTTGGTGACCGGGGCGCCGAAATAATACTTCGCCTGGATGGTCGCGGTGATCGTCTCGCCGAGGCGGACCGGCTCCTTGGGCGAATCGACCTTCACCTCGTACTCGGGCTTCTTGTACTCCTCGACCCGGAAGCTGCCGCCGCCCTTGATTGTGTCGTTGGGGTCCAGCACCTGGACGTGATAGATGCCGAGCGTGGCCCCGGCCGGCAGCGCCAGCTGGTCGGCGAACCCGCCGTACTCGTCGGCCTGGACGGCCTTCTCGAGCACCTTCTCGTTCTTCGGGTTCATGATGCGGACCTTGAACGGCTGGTTGGCGAAGCTCGACACGTCGGCCTCGTCATACTTGGCGTGCCGCACCCACGCCTTGAACTGTGCCGTCTGTGCCGGCCGATATACAGGGCGATCGGTAATCACGAGCACCTTGGTCTGGTTGTACTCCGGGTCGTAGCGCTGCCCGTACCAGATGCCGGTAAAACCCATGTAAGCAAAGCGCCCATCCTCGCCCTTCTCGCCGGCCTTGCGGGCAATAATCATCCACTGGAAATTCTGCGGCGCCTGGTTTTGGCCGACGAAGGCCTGGCCGTCGTCGTCGCAGGTCGTATCGAAGCTGCGCGTCTCCACGCGGAACTGGTTCGGCGGCGTGAAATGCTGCTGCCAGCCGAAGAACTCCAGGTTCGCCTTGGCGATCGGCCGGCCGTTGGCGGCGTCGCCGACGAAATAGTAGGTTTGGCCGTCGAGCATTTTCTTGAGGATGGCGGTGTCGGCCACCCAGACGATGATCCGGCTGAGATTGCCGCCGGCCATCTGCCCCGTCACCAGGTAAGCGCCGCCCTTCGCGAGCGGCGTGGTGACCGTGACGCGGTCATCGACGTGCTCGGGCCGCGGCTTGAGCTCCAGGTCCCAGCTCGCGACTTTCTCGCCGACGTACTGGCTCTCGTTTTCCTCGACGAGCCGGAAGCCGACGTTGGCGATTTGCGCCTTGTTCCAGTCGAGCTTGTTGGGATTGCTTTGCAGGTAGGCCTTGACGTTGGCGAGCAGCTTGCCGACGTGGATGGCGCGGGCCTCGAAGGAAACCTTATTGCCGTTGCGGAAGCGGAAGTCGACGACGGCCGACTTGCCGGCGGCCTGCGTGTTGGTCGGCTCGAAGCGGCCCCAGTTGCTCACGATCTGGTCGAGCCGCTGCTGCCGATAGTTATTATTGCCGGCGCCGTATTCCTGGATATCCTGCTTCCACGCGAGCGACGCCTTGACGTATTGCCGGCGATCCTCGAATTCGGCGGCGAGCTTGTCGCGGGCCTGGGCGCCGAGGTCGCTTTTGCCGCGGCCGGTGATGCGCTCGTAGATCTTGATCCAGTTGAACTCGTCGGCGACCTTGAATCGGCGAATGCCGGTCGCGAGGCGGGCGATCGTCTCGTCCTCGGCGAGCATGTGCAGGGCGTAGGTGCCGCTCTTGTTGTCGGCATCCGAATCGACGCGGGCGCCGAAGCCGTACTGGGCCATCGACTGCACGCCGAGCTGGCTGCGCATGAAGTCGGCGAACGTCATATCCACCTGATTGAGCAGGCCGGGATTCGCCTCGGCCGCCGCCGTCAGCAGCCAGCGCCAGCGCTGCCCGTCGTTGGCCGCTTTCTCGTAGCTTTTGGGCACGTAATAGAGGACCGGATCGCCCTTGTCGTCGACCGCGGCGCCGCGGGTGCCGGCGTAATAGCCGAAGTATCCCTCGTCGTAATCGGGCAATTCGGCAAGGTCGGTGAGGTACTGCAAGCGCCACGGTTCATAGGGGCCGCCGCCGGTCAGGAAAGCGCCGGCGAATTGGAGGTAGAAGTCGCCGACCGCCTGCTTGTCGCCCTCGTTGCCGATCAGCTTGGCCGCCTGTTCGTAGAGCTGCAAGGCCTGAACGCGGTCGCGCTTGAGGGATTGGACATAGCGTCCCTGGCCGCGACCGTGACCGCGCTTGAACTTGCCGGCGACAATGAAGCCCTGGTGCTCGTTATCGGTGAGCGATTTGGCCGCCGTCGCAAGGAGCCGCCAGTTGTCCTTGTGCGCCGCGATGACAGCGTCGCGGAAGGCGTCGCCTTCGTTGGTCCGGCCGAGCCGCTGCAGGCAGACGATCGCCTGGGTGAGGTCCTTGCCGACCTGGCGCGGGTCGTCCTTGGGGTCGAGGGCGAGCGTGCGCAGGCCGTCGTAGGCGTCCTTGAAGTTGCCGGCCGTAATCGCCTTGTACAGGGCCTGCCGCTTCTCGTCGCCAGTCGGCGCTCCGGCGGTGAGCCGCCAGCCGACGATCAACGCCAGTGCCAGCGTAATGACGCCGCTCCGCAGTCTCCACTTCGACGACATGGTTCCAGACCCTCATGAAGAGAAAAGCTGCCGAGGCGCACCGACGAACACCCCCGGCGGTTGTGTCGGACCGTATACCCCCTAGACGAACCAGGCGGCTGCGCGGATTGCATCTGGACGACTGGAATGGACCGCTCGGTTGTTGTATCAAGACTCAACAGCCGGAGGTGCCAATCATGACCAAGAAGTCCCCGCGTGTGCATCGCCCGCGCGTGCAGACACCGGAACAAGAAGCGGCCGAGCAAGCGATCCGGGAAAAATTCCAGAAGGAACTGCTGGACCGCGGCAACGTCGCTCAGGTGTTCACGATGGGCGAATACTGGGAGTTGCGGAAGACCTTCGCCGCTTTGAAGAGGCTGCGCGAACAGCAGGGTCTCAGTATTTCCGACTAAGCGGCCTTTCCGCCCTTCTGAAGATTCGTGAGAAACGTGCTGAGGTCACTCACTTCAGGAAGGGCACGAATCCTGGCGATGTCATCATCGTCAAGCAGCCCAATCGCCCGCATCGAATCCCACTTCGTATGGTTTTTCTCTGCAACGTGTTGGAGAACGCCGCTCGGATCACGTCTGCCGAGGTGAATGAGTTCCTCGGGCACAGCGCAACGGGACCACGATGAGCGAACGCAGCCGCAATCACTGCAGACATTCGGCAGCCCATTGGCTGGACCAGTTGCGGACCGCCGAAACGGCCGACCGAAACTGGAAGCGAGCCGTGAATGCCCTGACGCGCATGGGGCTCAGGATCGCTCCCGCGCTGCTTGACGCGATGGGAGACGATCATCCCGAGGTACGGCGCGGGGCGGGGCACGCTCTGCACAAAATGGGCCCCGCGATCGTCCCGTTTTTAGTCAAAGGCTCAAGCACGAAAACGCGCATGTTCGGGAACGGGCGGCGCACGAGCTCTATGGCTTCGCGCCTCATGCACAGAAGGCGATCCCGGCCCTGACTGCGGCGCTGAATGATACGAACGCCTTCGTGCGCCAGTGGGCGGCGTTTGCTCTCGGCAACCTTGGGTATCACTTCGGGCGTGGCCCGAGGTGTGGCAGTGGTACAGGGAAAGCCCGCGTCGCGCAAGCCATTCGCGGAGGGGCTTGCTCTGATCCCGATCAAGGTAGCCTTTCCACAACGAGCAGATTACGCAGGCATTTTCCAGACAGTTCGCGGCCTCCAGGTCTCCGACCATGCTCGGCCGAAAGATCATGACCGATCGGGGAGCCGCGGCGCGGAGCTGCTGCGGGTATATTCGCCAGGGTCGCAGTCGATCGGTGAGCGCGAATCTCTTGTTGTGGAAGATCTGCATCTTTTGGCTCCTCGGCAGGAAGACCTTGATGTTGTCCCAGCCGGCTTGCGGGAGCCGCGGATTGCCGGTCGCTTCGAGGATGTGGGCCGTGTATGCGTCGATGATGAGTTGACGGCCTGTTCTCATGCACGCTTTCCGCAGGGTTATGATACGGTCGATGTTCTGGGCGGAACACCAGACGAGAGGCATGCCCGTGGTTTGCCGAAACAGGGCTTCCATTCGCGGTTCCAGTTCCGGTTCGGAGGCGAACTTCCTGGCGGCCTCCGGCCTGCCGATGGTCGTGCCTTCCATGAGCAAGACATCGACGTTCTTAGGCGGGTTGCGGACGAGCCTCTGCAAGGTGCCGGGTTTCCTCCCGTGACCGCGAAAGTCGCCCGAGTAAAACAGGCGCTTGCCGTCCGCTTCGAGTAGGATGGCGTAGCTGTCGTAGGCGGAATGGTCGATCAGGAACGGCGTCAGCACAAACGGCCCGAGCGCGATTGACTTGCGGTCTTCCAGGTGAATTACATTCTGGAGCCGCAAGCCGGACCGCGTAAACAGTTCGGCGGCCGCCAGGATCGCCTGAGCAGCCTTGCCGATCAGGAAGACAGTTTCCTTCGGCAGGCGATGGGCGAGTCCGTAATAATCCTGATGGGGATGGGAAATGCAAACGCCGAGCAGGGACGCGTGCGGTTCTAAGAAGCCGGCAACCGGGTGCAGCGGCATCTCGTCCGGATCGGTGCCATCCAGAGGCAACCCAATGTCGAGAACGATGCGCTTACTCTGCGATTCGATTTCGACACAGGTGCCGCCGACTTCTCTCGCCCCTCGATGAATGCAGATTTTCATGGGAAGGCCGACATTCACGGACCATGGTCAATTACGCGTATCGATCCCGCAAAGAACCTGCCGGCAACAGTCGATTGCAGGCGTTGGTTCAGCGGCCCCAGAGTTTGAGTATAATCGGAACAGGGTCGGCATCGCCAGCCACCGAGGAGGATACCATGTCCACCATCCCCGTTCGCGATACGCCGCAGGCTCTTCCGGAGGAGACGGTTGAACAGCGCGTGCGGCGCCTGCTCGCGACCTGGCGCGAGCAGACCGGATTCCTGTCGTCGTCGACCGCGCGCGTTTCGCACCCCGCTTACCGTGAACTGATTGCCCTCGGCGCTGCCGCTCTGCCATTCGTGTTCCGCGACATGGAGCAGACCCTGGACGGACGCTCTCGAGCGCATTGGTTGCGATCACTGGCGTGCAGCCTGTGCCGCCCGCGGAAGGCGGCAAGATTCAGAAGGTTGCCGAACGATGGCTCGCCTGGGCGCGGCAAAACGGGTATTAACATGACCCTGCTTGAGGAGATGTTTCCCGGGCTGCGCCTCGCCCTACCGGGTAGTAAGCCCGCGCGACCGCCAATACAATTGCATCGCCTGGGCAGCGAGCGATAACGCAAACTGGTGGTGGCCGACGAACGGCCCCGGCGATGTCGCACGCTTCTGGCCCGCTGGCGCTCCGCGACGAGACGCTCGCCGCATTTGTCATGGCTCTCGGCACGCTCGCCTTCGTTCCGTCCGACAACGAGAATCCGGAATCCGGTTTCGAGAAGCTCGCCCTTTTCGCTGACGTACGTGGCGTGCCGACGCACGCAGCCCGCCAGCTGCCCACCGGCCGTTGGACGAGCAAGCTCGGTGAGTGGGAAGACATCGAACACGAGTTGCACGCCCTGGAAGGCGAACTGTACGGCACCGTCGCCCTGGTGCTCAGGCGCCCGTGCCCGCCGTGAGCTTCCGGACCGCCGGATCGCAGGAACTGGAACGACGCGCCGTACTGCGGGGTTCGGTCGCCGCTCAATCGGCGATGGGAAATTCATGGTTGACACGGCGGATCATCACGGTAAGCTCAATGATCGCAGACATGCCTGCCCCCGCCCTTCGATCATCCCTGAGATTCGATGTTCAGAAAACCCACAGGCCGCATTGCCGTCGCGCTCATCGTTCTCGGCCTCGTTGGCAGCGGCGCATGGTACATCCTGCCGCCAATCGGAACGTCGGACGCGCAGGCGTCGGAAATCGGATCGGGCGTGAAAGGAAACAACAAGGGACAAGCCCCGGTCGATCCGCCGACCGCCGACGCACTCGAACGCCGATTCGCGACGCAGGTGCGGCCGTTCGTTGAACGCTATTGCGTTTCGTGTCACGGCGCGAAGAAGCCGAAGGCCGGGCTTGACCTCAGCCGCGATGCGAGTGTGGCGGCGATTGCCCAGAATGCGGCACAATGGGAACAGGTGCTCGAACGGCTCGACGCCGAGGAGATGCCTCCCGAAAATGCGTCGCGACGGCCGGCGCCGGCAGAGCGCGCCGCGGTCGTCGCCTGGATTCGGGAACTGCGTGACCACGAGGCGCAACGCAACGCCGGCGACCCCGGGCCCGTGCTGGCACGGCGTCTGAGCAACGCCGAATTTGACTACACAATTCGTGACCTGACCGGCGTCGATATTCGGCCGACGCGCGAGTTTCCCGTCGACCCCGCCAACCAGGCCGGCTTCGACAATTCGGGCGAATCGCTCGCCATGTCGCCCGCCCTCTTCAAGAAATACCTGGCGGCGGCGCGGCTGGTCGCCGACCACGTCGTGCTGAAACCCAGCGGCTTCGTCTTCGCGCCGCATCCGGTCGTGACCGAAACCGACCGGGACAAGTACTGCGTCCAGCGGATCATCGACTTCTACCAGCGCCACCAGGTCGATCACGCCGATTACTTCCTGGCCGCTTACTCGTATTTGCATCGCGCCCAGCGCGGCCGGCCCGATGCGCCGCTCGAGCGCCTTCGCGACCGAGGCAGGGCTGAGCGCGCCGTACCTGGCGATGATTTGGGCGGCGCTGAGCGAACCGGAAGCGGACGTGGGACCGCTGGCTGCCGTACGCAAGCGGTGGCAGGAATTGCCGGCCCCCGTAGGTCCCGCGAGCCGAGCGGGACCCGAATCGCGCCTCGGCTGCGAACGGCTGCGCGATCTGGTCGCGCATCTGCGCCAGCCGCTCAAGCCGGACGTTAAGAAGCTGAGCGCTCCCGGCATTTCCGCGGGCAGCCAACCGCTCGTTCTCTGGCGTAATCGGCAGTTGGCGAGCCGGCATCGTTCCTATTCCGGGGACGTTGTTACCGACCTCAAGAAGCTCGTCGGCAAGCTCAACGACACGGATGCGGCATTGACGGATATGTTCCCGACCACGCCCGACGACGCGGAGAAGAAAACACTGCGCGCGGCCCTCGAACGCTTCTGTGCCGTGTTTCCGGGGACCTTCGTCGTTACCGACCGCGGCCCCTATTTCGACGCCAGCGCGGCGGGCAAGGGCCGGCCGCTCACGGCAGGCTTCCATCTGATGCAGGGATATTTCCGTGATGACGAACCCCTGTGCGAGTTGATCTTCAATGACACGCAGCGGCGCGAGCTCGATGCGCTCTGGCAGGAGCTGGACTTCATCACCGGCGCGCCGATGCGGCAATACCGGGACTTCATCTTCTTCGAACGTGCGGAGCCGCCGCGATTCATGGGCGAGGCCGAGTTCGATTTCGCCCGCTCCGAGGACCGGGACGCCACGTCCGCGGCCAAGATGGATCGGCTCGCCAGGGCGTACCTGACCAAGGCACGCAAACGCGGGGCCAGCGATGAGGCCCTGCAAGCGATCGAAGGCTACTTCACCGGCATGTCGGCGGAGATTCGCAAGGTCGAGCGCGCCGAGTCGCCGCCGAGCCGAGCCATCTCGACTCATTGGTGCAAATCGCCGAGCGCGCCTACCGCCGGCCGTTAACGGCAGCCGAACGCGACGATTTGCTGGCGTTTTATCGCAAGCTCCGCAAGAAGGGCGAGCTGGGGCACGAGGAAGCGCTGCTGGATACGTTCGTCAGCGTGCTGCTGTCGCCGCATTTCTGCTATCGTTTCGCGCCGCGCCGCCGGGCAAGGACGCACAGCCGCTGCCCGATCATGCGCTGGCCAGCCGGCTGAGTTATTTCCTCTGGGCGAGCATGCCCGATGCCGAGCTGCTGGGGCACGCCGCGAAGGGCGACCTGCATCAGCGGGACGTGTTGCTGGCGCAGACGCGGCGGATGCTGCGCGACCCCAGGGTGCGCGGCCTGGCGACCGAGTTTGCCGGCAACTGGCTCGATTTCCGCCGCTTCGAGGAGCACAACAGCGTCGACCGCCAGCGCTTTGCGAGCTTCACCAACGAGCTGCGGCAAGCGATGTTCGAGGAGCCGGTCCGCTACTTCATCAACGTCGTGCAGCGCAACCGGTCCGTGCTTGACTTGATCTACGGCAACGACACCTTCGTGAACCCGCTGCTGGCGAAGCATTATGACATGCCCGAGCCCGGTAGGTCCGGCGAGCTGAGCCGGACCGCTACAAGTCCCGCTCGGCTCGCGGGACCTACCGAGCCGTGGACCCACATCGAGGACGCCGACCGTTATGGCCGCGGCGGCCTGTTGCCGATGGCGGTGTTTCTCACGAAGAACGCGCCGGGGCTGCGCACCAGTCCCGTCAAGCGCGGCTACTGGGTGGTTCGCCGCGTGCTCGGCGAGCAGATTCCGCCGCCGCCGCCGACCGTTCCCGAATTGCCGAAGGATGAGGCGAACCTGGGCGCGTTGACGCTGCCGCAGGTGCTCGCCAGGCACCGTGCCGACAAGAGTTGCGCCGCCTGCCATCGCCGTTTCGACGCGATCGGCCTGGTCTTCGAAGATTTCGGCCCGATCGGCGAACGCCGTACCAAGGATCTTGGCGGCCGACCGGTCGCAACGGATGCGACCTTCCCCGACGGCAAGGATCGCAACGGCCTGGCAGGCCTGCGCGACTATTTGCACGAGAAACGGCAGGACGATTTTGTCGATAACCTGTGCCGGAAGCTGTTTTCGTACGCGCTAGGCCGGGGCCTGATGCTCTCCGACAGGCAAGCGCTTGACACGATGCGCAGCCGGCTGACGGCCGACGGCTACGTGTTCGGCAGCCTGGTAGAAACGATCGTCACGAGTCCGCAGTTTCTGAATCAGCGCGGACGCGATGACCCCCGGGAACGATGAGTATTGGATTACGTGGGAAGCCAGTTTGGTACAATAGACCGATTGACGGCGGAGACAAGAGAAACGCGGAAACAACGCCTTGACTGCAGGTTTAGATATAGCTAAACTATAAGGTGGCCGCCGTGCACGCCCTTACGGAAGTCATCGCGCGAGGTCGCTGGGGCACTGTGGAATGCGTCGTGCGCCGGTCTGGCGATGCGCCGGCAAAAGACTTTCTCGAAAAGGAATTGGAGGAGATTCGGGAAAAGGGGAAAGACGACCCGCAAGCCAGCGCCAGGGCACGCTTCCTGTTTCTTTTCCAGCGGATGGCTGACAACGGGCGCGTTGTGCCAAAGAGGTTCAAGAAGGAAATGGGTGAGCTATGCGCGTTCAGACACGAGGTCAGGAATATCCAGATTCGGTTTCCCTGCTTTCGCGATGGTAACCGCTGGATCTTGACGCATGGATTTATCAAGCCTGGTGCAAAGAAAAAGCTGGGCGCATGGCCGCAGGCGGAGATTGATCGGGCACAGAACATGGAGGCAGAATACTGGGACCGCAAAAAGCAGAGCGATGCTGCAAGAGGGAAGTGATGAAGAAAACTCTTGTGGAACACTACGTTGAGGACCCAAAGCACATGCGCCTGTATCAACAGGAGCGTGCGATCTATGAGGTCACGGAACTCCTTGAGTCGCTGCTCGAAGAGGCCGGCGTCGGTCGCGCACAGCTTGCGCGCAGCTCGGAAAATCCAAAGGTTGGGTTACTCAGCTACTCGATGGCGAAGCGAATAAGACGATTCGCACCATTGCTGACGCATTCGCGGTGCTTGGGCAAGAATACTGCTCCTTTTACAGACCGATCCGGATCGGCAGCCAGTGCGCGCCGCCAGTTTCTGAGAGTTGCGATACTGCGGAAAGCCGGGCACAGCTGATCATTCGCTATGGCAGTTCCCATTTCAAGATGCACCGCTCTTCGGCTTCCACGACGGTGTCTGTCGAGCGCAAACCTAAAGCGTCATAAGCAATGGCACGATCCAAGAATTCCGTGAAAAACGGCAACCCGCGGCGTCAGGGTGGCCCCTACATCGCCGCCGCTTTTTTTTGCGAATCCATCATTGAGGACAGACGCGATGGCACTCTGAGCGCCATTCGGATAATCGACCAGATTAGTGTGGTCGCTAGTTCGGCTGCACCATCAAACGCTGCGTCGGCGGCGCAGGCCGTCACCGTGCCCGTATCGGGCATGGTGGCTTTTAAAACAGGTGACGCGCCGGGGGAGCATACAATCCGACTAATCATGGAAACCCAGACCGGGGAGCTGCAAGTGTTTTCTGAACAGACGTTGCCGTTTACGCCACAGCCATACGGTGGTGCGAACCTTCCGTTCGAAGGGTCGATCGACGTGACGGCCAGCGGGCTTTTTTGGATGCACATTTTTTTGGATGACAAGCCAGTTACCAGCATGCCCCTTCAGATTTCGCTACCGTGGACGGACGCGCCCGCGCCAAAAAGCCCGAACCTCAGTCAAAGTACGAGAGCCGCCGCCTGAACTGCCCCCGCAAGTTCCTCATTGACCCCCACGGAGATTAGAGTCTTGTCCTTGTTTTCTGAACCGGCGCGGATGGGTAAAAGACGAGGAGCGCGGCTGGGTAGCTGAGGGCGGTTGTTCCCTACGCACGGCCGATCCTGGCGCCTTCGACTTCAATGCGTTTCAGCAGTTTTTTCGGAAACATCAGAGAGTGAGCGGCTTCCATGGAATATGATGACTCCGAATGGACAGAAGGGGAACTGCGGCTCCAGCTGGCCCGGTCCGCCAAGGAGAATGGTTGGGACGAGCCCGGCATGGAAGCTTATGACACTTACGACCTGCACGCCCACGGCCGAAAGGCCGTGGGGTAACGTGCCCGCGGATTAACCCCACGGCCTTTCGGCCGTGGGCGTGCGTGAGCATCACCTACGCTGTAGCGGGAATTAACGCAATGACCGCGCACTCAAACTCGATCACCCGCCGCACCTTCCTCGCCGGCGCCGGCGTCACGATGGCCCTTCCCTGGCTGGAATCGCTGCCCGTCTGGGGCACCGGCTCGGCGGCCGGCGAGGCCGAAACGGCGCCGAAGCGCTTTGCGGCGCTGTTCATGGGCAACGGCATCAGCCCGCCGAACTGGTCGGCGCGCGGCGCCGGCGCTGCCATGGAGCTGAGTAGAGCCTCGAGCCGCTCGCCGCACTGCGGCCCAAGCTGAACGTCATCTCGGGCCTGTTCAACAAGCAGGCGACCGGCGTCGGCATCCATCCGGGACAGACCGGCAACATCCTGTCCGGGGCGGCCCTGCAGCGCGGACCGGTGCTGCGCGGCGGCACCAGCATGGATCAGGTGCTCGCCGCCCATTTCGACGACGTCACCACGCAGCCGAGCCTCGTCCTGGGATGCGAACAGCCGATCACCGGGTACCACGAATCGAATTTCTCGATGGCGTATAGCTCGCACATCTCCTGGCAGAACGCCAACTCGCCGGTGCCGATGGAGGTCTATCCGTCGCTGGCGTTCGACAGTCTCTTCGATAACCAGGGCAGCCGGCGCAGCGCCAGCATTCTCGATCGCGTCCGCGACCAGGCGTCGGCGCTCAACGGCCAGGTCAGCCACGCCGACCGGGCCAAGCTCGACGAATACCTCACCAGCGTGCGCGAGGTGGAGCGGCGCATCGAGCGGAACCGCACGCAGGGGTCCGGCGGCACGCGTCCCAATGCCAACGCGATGCGCCGGCCCGAAAATGGGCTACCCGAGGACATCCGCGAACACATGCGGCTCATGTGCGACATCATCGCGCTCGCCTTCCAGACCGACCGGACGCGCGTCGCCACGTTGCTGCTCTGCCGCGATCTCTCCGGGCTCTTCTATCCGTTCCTCAACGTTCGCACGGCCCATCACCCCACGTCCCACGAGGACAGTTCCGAGGCCTATGAACGGGTGACGCGCTACTACGTGAGCCAGCTCGCCTATCTCGCCGGTCGCTTGGCAGAGATGCGCGAGGGCGACTCCACCGTACTCGACAATTCGTGCCTGATGTTCCTGTCGAACATGTGGTCGGGAAGCCGGCACGATTCGAGCAAGCTGCCGGTGCTGCTGGTGGGCGGCCTCGGCGGCGCGCTCGCCACTGGCCGCGTCCTCGACTTCACCGAACGCGGCGACGAGAACCGCAAGCTGTGCAGCCTGCACCTGGCGCTCTTGAACCGCATGGGCGTGGCTGGCGCCGCTTCGGCGACGCCACCGCGCCGCTGGCTGGACTGTGAATGGGCACTCCCTCGGCACAGGAGTTGCGTGTCTCCTGGCGGGTTGCAAACCGCCAACCAATCTTGTACAACGGAGACGTACCATGTCCAGCATGCCGTCGAGTCCCGCGACGATCAACAGCGCTCGCCACCTCTGGGTATGGCTGCTGATCCTGGGAATCTTGCAGACCCTCCTTGGAATTTGCGCCCTGGGGTTTACCGTCGCCCTGACTGAGGTCATGACGTTCATCCTCGGCATCTTCTTCGTGGTCGGCGCCGGCTTGCAAACGGCCCAGGCGTTCACCACACAGCGCTGGGGCGGCATCGCCCTGCACCTGCTGTTCGCGGTGATGTACCTGATCGCCGGGCTCTACATGATCCTCGCACCCATGCAGGCGGCGGTCGACATCACCCTGGTGATCGCGATCTACCTGGTCGTCGTCGGCGTATTCCGGTTCGTCGGCAGCGTCGGCGTGGGCCATCCAGCCTGGGGCGCATCCATGCTCGCGGGGGCCGTCAACATTCTTCTGGGGATTCTCCTCTGGGTGCAATGGCCGTTCTCGGGGCTGTTCTTCATCGGCCTGTGCGTCGCGATCGATCTGATCTTCGCCGGCACCGCGTGGATCGTCTTCGCCGTCGCCGTTCGCGACGTGCAGACCGCGCGGACTTCGTGACCTGGATTTTCCTGGCACTGCCGGCCCGATGTGTTATGCTCGCCGCTGGCGTGCTCCGCCGGGGCGAGCATGCCGTTCTCACCGGAGGTACGGCAATGGCGGTTCCACGGCTTCTACCCACGGCTGCGTCACAGCAGACCATCGCGGGGATTACCTATCACATCGACGGCGAGCTGGTGCCGGTGCTGCAGCTCGAGCTCGACGATCGGCCGGTGTACTTCGAGCACCACATCCTGCTCTGGAAGGACCCGAACGTCGAGATCCGCGTCAAATCGCTGGGCGGCGCCTTCGAGCGCTTCCTGGCCGGCATGCCGATCTTCATGACGGAGGCGCAGGGGCCGGGCCGCATCGCCTTCAGCCGCGATGCAGTCGGCCATGTCTTCGCCATGCACCTGGGCGCCGGCGAGGGGCTCGATGTGCGCGAGCATCAATTCATTGCCGCGACGGAACACGTTGGCTTCTCGTGTACCACCGTGAAGGGGTTCAAGAACCTCTTCTGGGGCGGCTCGGGCATGGTCATCGACCAGTTTTTCTGCAAGCACGGCGAGGGCGTTCTCTGGCTGCACGGTTACGGCAACGTCTTCGAGGAGGAGCTGGGCCCCGGCGAGGCGATCGACATCGAGCCGGGCGCGTGGGTGTACAAGGACCACTCAGTGACGCTGGAAACAAATCTTACATCGCTGAGCACCGGCCTGTTCGGCGGCTCAAACCTGGCGCTGAACCGCTTCATCGGTCCCGGCCGCGTCGGCTTCCAATCGATGGCGCTGCACCAGCCGGTCGAGAAATAACCACGACGCTGTCCGTCGCGAAACGACCCCAAGACACGCCAGGAGTACAAGGAGGCGTTACATTCGGCGAAAAGAGGCGCGAGCTTATCTAAAGGCCAAGGCAATAACGGACGGCATCATCGACCATGGTAAGGTACGATCCGGAGAGTCGCCCGGACGGCGCGGCGGGGAATCGGGTCGGGTCCGGCGAGCGAAGCTGGAAACATAGGAATACCGTTTCCAGCAGTAAGCCGCTTTCCGCAGCCGGCACGCGGACATTGGTCGGGTAGTCGCGAGCGAGGTTCGCGCCTTTGGTACCAATCACGACGGTCACGACTAACGGGAGTTGATTGATTGCATCGGTCGAGACCACCAGGACGGGCCGAGAGCCTCCTTGTTCGCGACCCTGCGCTGGACTCAGGTTCACAAAGTAGATCTCGCCGCGCGCGATGGCCATCAGAGCTGCTCCAGTCCGTCCATTTCGGCCGGAGCGAACTCCCGCGCAATTTGGGCAAGTTCACCCTGTATCTCGGGGTCCGCGGCCATCTCTGCCAATGTCGCATCGATGGCCGGGCGAGTGCCCCGGGGCCAGTGCCGCAGTCCGTGGACCAACCGCTCGAGGAGCCACAGGCGTTCGTCGAAGGACAGTAGCCGAATGGCGTCCTCGATTTGGGCTAACGCACCCGAATGTGTCATCCTTGTTCCTCTGGAAATCGAAAGGCATGCCTCCCAGTTTCTTGCATTGTATCAAGCGTGCGAGCGAGTCGCAGCTCGCGGCTCACTTCCCCGCCACCTTCAGCAGCACCGATCGCGCCCCGTGCTCGGTGTTCTTCCCCTCACGGCGCGCCAGCACCACGAAAGGATGCGCCCCCGGCTGCACCCACGGCTCGGCGTAGATCACGATGGTCCGCCGTGTTTCGTTTTCGTTGACGAGGATGCCGTTCAGCCCGATGTCGAGCGCGTGCACACCGTGCGGCAGGCCGCGCACCTCCACTGGGACTCGGCCTGCGAAACCGTTTCGGCGCTCGATGCGCACGGTCAGCTTGACCTGCTCGCCGGGACGGAGTGTCACCTCCGATTCGTCGGTGACCGTGACCAGATCGCCCGGATCGAGCAGCTTCGGCGTCTCGCCTTGCACTTCCTTCACCTGCTTTTGGCCGTCGATTAGGGCTTCGCCGACCAGCTTGAGCGGCGGCGCCTTGGTCGGGATTGGTGCGGCGGCGTCGGCGAACAGCGCGACCGTCGTGCTGAAGGTATGCGCCTCAACCACGGTGGGCGGCACCGACAGGCCGGCCGGCACGTTATCGAAGCGGACCGCGATCGGGCCGTCGTAGCCGTCGAGGCGGTCGACGGCGATCGCAATTGACGTGGCACTGCCCTTGAAGATCGACGGCGCGGTGGGGTTGAAGCGCACGTTGAAGCTCGGCCGCGGCGGGCGGACGGTAAGGCGATAGGCGTAACCGGGATCGCCCAGGCCGGGCGCGTCGCGAATGCGGACGCGGTACTCGCCGTCCGCCGGCGGGTCGAAGAAGAGGCGCGAGTCGCGGCCATAGCCGGGGCCGCCGTCGTCGTTGCGGTAGAACAGCGTGAACACTGGGAAGCCGTTGGGCGGGAACGTTGTGCCCGGCGGATGGATGCTGACCTTGTACATCGGCGTGCCCAGCGCGTGGTGCGTCGGCGTCGTGTCGAGAAAGCCCAGCCGCTGGCCGGCGGTGTTGAAGAACGTGCAGTCGGCGTCGGGACCGGGCGGCAAGTCCTGGATCTTCAGCAATTCGCCCCCGGCGTACAGGAAGTCGTTGGTCGCCAGCTCGGTCCACGCATCGATGCGAATGCCGCTGCCGGCGCTGTCGTGATCGCGGAAGGTGACGAACGTCTTGGCCTGGCAGCGCAGCACCGCGCGCGGCACCGGCAGACCGTCCTTGTCGAGAATCTCGATGAACGAATCCAGCTCCGAGCCGAGCCGCCGGGCGGCGACCTCGACGATGAGCCGTTGGCCCTTCTTGGCGTGGAAGCTCCAGGTTTCCGCGGCTCCGGGCGTGCCGATCACGCCGTTGCCCGTGCCGGGAACCGGGATGGCGGCGGCGCTCGATTCGGGAAATTCGCCGACGGTGAGCTGCAGGTTGCCCAGCGGCATCCCGCGCGGCGTGGTCAACGGCACCGCGACTTTGCTGCCGACCGCGGCATCGGCCGGCGCCTTGACGCGGACGCGCTCGGCGCCGAGAAAGACGCCCTGCACGCGGACGTCGGCCTCGGTGGCGCGCTGCAGGCCGAGCGGGAAGATCGCCGTGACCACCGGGATTTCGCCGAGGTGCAGCCGATAATGCATGTTCGCGCCGCCGCGCAGGTCGCGGTCGCGCACGCCGATGGCGTAAGTGCCGGCCGCGGCGAACGCGTAGCCGAGGTGTCCGCTGCCGTTCTCGGCCAGCACCCCGCCCGCCAAATCGGTGAGCTGCAGCGTCGGTTCGAGCTTCGAGCCGACCGCCGCGGTGACGATTTGCACGCCGAGCTGCTGGCCCTTCTTCGCCTCGAAGCGGAAAAAGTCCACGTCGCCGGCCCGGTCGATGCTGCCGGCGATCGTCGTCGGCAGCGTGATGTGTTGCCCGGTCAGGGGCGAGCCGCCGGCGTCCGTCTCCGCGACGGCGTCGTAGGCGTCGACGATTACGGTCGCCGCGATGGATGCGCCGGTTGCGGTCTTGAACTGGAGCTGATAACTTCCGGGTGAGGTTGTGGCGGGAATGGTCAATTCCACCGCCCGACCGTCCGGGCCGCCTGGACGCAAGCCGGCCTTCGCGCCAGGTATGGTCGTGTCGATGCCGGTAATCTGGTCGAGACCCTGACCGTTCAACGTGACCGTGACCGTCTTGCCGCGCCGACCGCGGCCGGGTTGACTTGCTTGATCTGTGGCGCCGCCTTCTTTTCGGGTAGTGGCGGCTGCTTCTTCTCGGGCTGAGCAGCGCCGATCTGGGCCTGCACTTTGCCCGTTGCCTCATCGAGCAGCACCACCACGCCATCGTAGCGACCTAGCGCGATTTGCTTGCCGTCAGGCCGCAGCGCCATGCACAGCACCGTTTCGGGTTGCCGGTCGTACACCGTTCGCTCGACCATGCGTTCGACGTTCCACGATTTCAACGTGCCGCCCTGGCCAAGCGAGTACAGGGACTTCGAGTCCTTCGAGAACAGAATCTTCTGTACTGGCTCCTGATGGGCGAAGACCGAGTGCAGAAGCTTCGCGCCCTGGGGGCCGGGTGAATAGACACGGATGCTCTTGTCGACGCCGCCGGCCGCAAGGTACTGGCCGTCGGGACTCCACGCCACCGTGTACAGCCAGTCGGTTGCCTCGCCGAGGGTGTAGAGCAGCTTGCCGGTGGTAACGTCGAAGACCTTTACAGCGCGGTCGGCGGAGCATGAGGCGAGTTGCTTGCCGTCGGGCGAAAAGGCGACCCCGTAAACAGCATCGCTGTGTTCCTTGAGGGTGAATAGCACCTTGGCCGAATCGAATAGGTCGATGCTCGGGTCGTCATTACGCGTAATTCCTAGGTCACATATCTTAATCTGCGTATCGTAGCTGCAAGTCGCCAGAATTCGGCCATTGGGGTCGATTGCCATGTCGAGGATCGAATCAGCGTGCTTGATCGGAAGCGATTGGAACAACGGTCCGCTCCCGGTACGCGGGTTGCGCAACAACAAGTCCACGGTGCCCGGACGTCCGGGCTCGCCCAGGGCAACCGCCAGGCACGGAGGTGCGGTTGACGCACCCCGCTTTGTCAGTAGGGGGGCTATCGCACTGACCTTGTCGTAGTAGGCGTGCGGATTTGGGTCCCCCTCGCCATCAAAGTACCACGCGACTTTGCCATGACGCGCCGCGTAAAGTACGTTGGCACGGAGGAAGCCCGTCGGGCTGTATGCCAGAGCGGCGACTGGTCCTGGTGTCAGGCGCCGTGGCTTGATGTCCGGAAGCGTAATCCGAATCTCGGCGCTATCGTCCTTCGCCCCGGAGGCGATCCACGCGCGCAGGACGCCGATCTCCTCCTTCTTCGGGTGAAATTTCGCCGATGGCGGCGGCATCGGCGGCTTGTCCTTGCCCTCGACGAGCAGGACGATGCGGCTCTCGTCGGGCTTGCCGGGCTCCAGCACGCTGCCGCCGTCGGAGCCTTCGCGGATCGCCTTGACCGTCTCCAGGTTCAGGCCGAGCTTGGCCGATTTCGCGTTGTGACATTCCAGGCAATATTTCGCCAGGAACGGCCTGACGTGCTTGGCGTAGCTCACCGCTTCCTGGGCGCAGCGCCGGCGCGGAACCGAACACGATGAGTAGGGAGAGGAGAGCGCGGGTCATGATTCGGTTCCGGGGGGCCAAACCCGTTTACGTTTAGCGTTCGCAGGCTGCCTGCGAACGCTAAACGTAAACACAACAAATTACTTATGCGGAATCAGCTCCAAACACACGAGCCGCTCCTCGCCGCGCACGTATAGCAGGCCGTGCGACAACACCGGAGCGGCCCAGCACGGATACTCCAGTAGCGCCTGCTTCGTCTGCGGATCGACCACTTCCAGCTCGGAAACCAGGTCGTACTTGTGCGGGTTGACCTTGAGCAGGCGCAGCACGCCGTCCTCGCTCAGGCACACGAAATGGCCGTCGACCATCAACAGCGACGAGCGCGTCAGATCGGGCTCGGACCACATCACCTTGCCGGTCGCCAGTTCGACGCAGCGCAGCTCCGCCTGGCGCGTGTGCCGGCCGCTCGAGCCGTAGACGTAGCCGTCGTGATAGATCGGCGTCATCCAGTGGCACATCAGGCTTTTCTTGCCCGGCGGCTTCCTGGCGTCGGACCAGACCACGTCGGCCTTACCGGGCGTGAGCTTCAGCAGCAGCGCGCCGGGGCCGTAGCATTCGGACAGCAGCACCTGATCGCCGACGACCAACGGATTGCTGGCGTTGACGCTCTCCACGTCCGGCGAGCGCCAGGGAAAGTGAAAGTCGATCTTGCCGGTCTGCGGCTCGAACGCCAACAGGCCGCCGCGGCAGAACGTCAGGCAGAGGCGCCGGCCGCCGATGGTGGCGAGCGTCGGACTGGAGTAGCCGGCCAGCTCATCGCTGATCTTGTAGCGGACCTTGCCGGTCAGCTTGTCGAAGGCGACGATGGCGCTGCCGTTGCCCTTGAGCTCGAGGAACTTGCGCGGATCGCTGCCGGGGGGCTCCCGCCGACCAGGACGATGAGCAGATCGCCGTCGATGACCGGAGTGCCGCCGACGCCGAAGAAGTTTTGCACGACGCCGAATTCCTTCTGCGTATCGACCTTCCAGATCGTCTGGCGGTTGGCGGCGTCGAGGCAGTGCAGCATCCCTTCGACGCCGTACAGGTAGACGCGATCGCCGTCGAGCACGGGGCAGCAGCGGGGGCCATTATTGTAACCGTATGAATCCTTATATGCGGTGGGATAGGTGAAGCTCCAGTGCTCCTTGCCGCTGCGGGCGTCGACGCAGCTGAGGCGGGCGAGCTTGGTGTCGCGCTTGCTGGTCGCGGTTTTTTCGATAACGCGGTCGAAGATGTAGAGCTTGCCGTTCTGGATCGCAGGGGCGCCATAGCCGGTGCCGAGCTGGCGCTGCCAAACGATGCGCAAGCCTTCCTTGGGCCAGGGGGTGATGATGCCCTTCTCGGTGGAGACGCTGGTGCCGTCGGGGCCGAGGAACCGGGGCCAATCGCGGCCTGCACGCGCCTGGTCCGTTGCGGGAGGCTCGCCGCCGCCGCTGTCGGTGCTATCCACACTGATGAAGCCGGGTTCCGGCGCCTTTTGGCCTGGGCAACCGGTGGCATAGGCCAGCATGAAAGCGACCAGGACGCAGCAACTCGCGGCACGCATTGCGCTCTCCATTTCCAGTTCATCGACCCGCGGGATTCGCTGCGCTCATCCCGCGGCTTGGGCGTGGGTTCAGTGCCCGTACTCCTGCGCCTCGATCTGCGCAATCTTCTCGACCCGCCGAGCGTGCCGGCCGGCCTCGAACGGCGTGTCGAGCCAGGTGCGGACCATCTGGTCCATCAACTCCGCGCCGAGCAGGTCGGCCGACAGGCACAGGACGTTGGCGTCGTTGTGGCGGCGGCTCATTTCGGCGGTGATGAGGTCCTGGCACGACGCGGCCCGCACGCCGCGCACCTTGTTGGCGGCGATGCACATGCCGAGGCTGGTGCCGCAGATGAGGATGCCGCGGTCCGCCTCGCCCTTGCTGACGAGCTTGCCGACCGCGTAGGCGTAATCGGGGTAGTCGCAGCTGTCGCCGGCCGCGGTCCCCTGGTCGACGACCGCGTGGCCCAGCCCTTGCAGCGCATGGAGCAAACGCCGCTTGGCCTCGAAGCCTCGATGGTCGCTGCCGATCGCGATTCTCATGGTCATGGTTGAATTTCCGGCAAACGCTTCTGCAAATGCATCAGTATTTCCTGAGCGCAGGCACGGTACACGGTCGGCTCGGCGCCGATCGGGTCGAATACATCCCGGCCGTCGGGCGAGAGTAGCTGCGGCGCCGGCAGGCCAGGCAAGTCGACGCTTTCGAGCGCCGCCAGGTGGCTGTCGGTCATGGCGAACACGTGGTCGGCCTGCGCCAGCATCTCCCACGTCAATGGCCGGCTGCGATGAGCGGCGAGGTCGGCGCCGAATTCGGCGACGGCCGGCACGGCATCGCTGGACGCCGGCGCCCCCATCATCGCCGCCAGGCCGGCCGATTGCACGAGAAAACCGCGCTGCCGCAGCTGATTGATCGGACAGCCGAGCCGATCCGCCAGCAGACGCGTCAATAGCGCCTCGGCCATCGGGCTGCGGCAGGTGTTGCCCGTGCAAACGAACAGCACCCGGCATGCCAGCAATTCCTCGACGACCGCCGCGGGCAGGCCGCCCACCTGTTCCACTTGCCAGGCCGACCCGCTGACGCGCACCCGCGTCGGCGGCACACCGGTCGAGCAGGGCCCGCCGTTGATGATCATGTCCGCGCGCTCGCCCAGCGCGTCGCTTGCCTGCTGCGCTGTAATCGCCGGCGGGTCGAAGCCCGCGGACACCAACGGCTGGTGTAGTCGCCGCGTCGCCCATGTCCAGACGGGATGATCAGGCCAGCGCAGCGCCAGATGTCGCTCCGGGCAGAGCACCGTGCGCGACGGCGGCGGCACACGACTCAGCAAGCCGTGGTCCGCGCCGCCGTCGGCAACCAGCTTCCATGCCCCGGCACCGGCTTTGCGGATCAGTCGTCCTGCAGGCCTGGGCAAATACGGTAGCCAGTCCACCGCCTCCGCGCCGCCAGTGAGCACGATCGCCGGACTCGCCATGTCTTGCAAGCGGGCGACCGCTGCGGGCAGCAGCGCGGCGGCCGCTACCTCATATACGGACTCGGTGGGCAGGGCGACGATTTTCCCTGCGGCCAGCGCCCGGCCAAGGCGTGTCAGCACTTCCGCAGGGTCTTCGCCGTGCCAGTCGACGATTTCCGGCATGCTCGCGAACTCAGGGGCGGCTCTCTGGACAGATGTTCTCTCAAAAACCTACCAAAAACCCGCTCATTGACAAGCCGGCCTTGCGGTGCGTCTGCCGGGCGATACAGTGATTTTAGGCCCAACGGCATTGACGCCGTCACCCTATTCGACGTATAGTCGTCGCGCCAAGTGAAGTTGCGCTCGGCGCGTGAGGTACAAGCGATGCAAATCCGATCGACCTTCTCCCCGCCCCGCCTGGGCGGGTTCCTGGCGATCCTCATCCTGGGCCTGGCGATCGCCACCGTCTCGTCCCAGACCGGTTTCAACGAACGCGAGGTCAAAGCGCAAATCTCCGCCCTGGACAAATCCGACGTCTGGGCGATGGATTTCCGCTTCAAGGACCCGCGCATGATCGTGGTCAACTATCCCGGCCGCGGCACGCGCGTCTTCTGGTATCTCTGGTACCAGGTCATCAACCGCACCGGCCAGCCGCACAAGTTCGCGCCGCGCTTCGAGCTGGTCACCCTCGACAACCCGGCCAACTACACCGACGAGGTGCTGCCGGCCGTCGTGGACGCCGTTCGCAAGGTGGAAGACTCCACCGGCTATCAGAAAATCAAAAACTCGGTCACCATCTCTGAGCAGCCGATCCCGCCGTCGTTGCCGGCGGACGAGGCGTTCCCATTCGCGATCACCGGTGTAGCCGTGTGGGACGCGACCGCCGCCGATCCGAAGAAGCGCGATCCGAAGGTCAAGGATCTCGGCGAGACGACCAGCTTCAGCATCTTCGTCAACGGCCTGTCGAGCGGCTCGGTACAGGTCGACGGGCCGGCCCCGGGTTTGCCGGCAATCACGCAGTACAAGACGCTACAGCTCAACTTCCGCCGCAAGGGCGACCGCTACTCGGTGGACGCGCGCGACGTCGAGTTCATCTCGCCGGCAAAGTGGATTTATCGGGCCTCGGGTCGTACAACAGCCCTGGACAAGAAGGCCGACGATTCGAAGGTCGACAAGAAATAACGTAGGTCAGGCTTTCCAGCCTGATAAGCAGGCTAGAAAGCATGACCTACGCTGAAAGCTGCGAGGATTTGCATCATGGCGCACAAGAAAGGTCAAGGCTCCAGCAAGAACGGCCGTGACTCGCACAGCCAGCGGCTGGGCATCAAGGTATACGGCGGCCAAACGATCCGCGCCGGCGGTATCATCGTGCGGCAGCGCGGCACGCGTTTCCATCCGGGACGCAACGTCGGATTGGGCCGCGATTTTACGCTGTTCGCGCTCGCCGAGGGTGTGGTGAAGTTCGAGGCGGGCGGCCGTCGCGTCAGCGTCGTCGCCGCGCCCCCGTCGACGTAATCGGCCGCTTGCCGATCGAGCTCATTTCTCGCTGCTGGGAAACACTGGGAAGCTCACATTTTGCGCCAATGGGCTGATCGAATGTGATCGTCGATCATGTCGCTGGCGACGCGCACTCCAGCGCGTTCTTGAAGCATCCATCACAATAAAGCGGGCCGCCGTGAGAGAATTGCTCGCGGCGGGCCTGATCCTCGGGGCTGAGGAACCCAGGATCGGCCGGCACGAGCTGGGCATCGATATTGCGCTTTGTTAGCGGCCGGGCGCGGATATCATGAAGCGAGAACAACGTGCGTCGTTTGGGGGGATCTTCATGCATCGCTGTGCCTGGATCGGGTGCGCTTTGATCAGTGTCGCGGTGGCCGGCCTCGCCGCGCCGGCAGGCGAGAAAAAAGCCGACGCGCCGCTCGTCATTGTCGACGCGCAGAACAAGGAGGTGAACCTCAAGGGCTGGCGCCTGACCGCCGGCATCCGCCGAATGCCCGCCGCGGGCAGCAAAGGTCCGGAGTGCCTCGAGTTTCGCGACGAGCACTCGACCACGTACCAGGCCGGCATCCTCACGCTAGTGCCGGTCGCCAGCCTGCGCAAGCTCGACTATGATTACGCCAAGAAGACCGTCACCGCGGTGGTGGCGACGGAGAGCAAGGACGTGACGCTGCTCGGCACCACGAAGTTTCCCGGCATCAACCGCCTCACGATCGAGGGCGATGCCGACCTGGGCGCGCTCGGCTTCGCGGCGGTCAAGTTCCAGGGCGGCAATGCCAAGGGCGGCGTCATCGGCGTGCGCTTTCCGGCGCCGCAGCCAATCCCCGCCGTGACCGAGCGCACCACCGTCATCGTCGGCGAGGACAAGGACAGGACTCGCCATGTCGTCGCCGAGCTGACTGCGCTGTACCAGCTCGCCGACGGCACGGCGCGCCTCATGCCGCAACTCCATTTCAAGAAGACTGTCAAGATCGAGCTGGCGAAGATTGCCGCGCTGCGCCATGTCGAGGCGGAGGACAAGAAGCAAACATCGTTCGATTTCGAGGTGACGCTGCAGAGCGGCGAGAAGCACACGCTGACGCTGCTGACCAAGGTCGAGCTGGACGGCGGCAAATCGGCGACGCTCAGCGGCCTGTTCGGCAAGGTCGCGGTCGGCTACCAGCTATTCCCGGCGCACACCATCGCGGAGCTGCGGACGGAAGAGGAGAAGAAGTAAAGTGTAGCCGTCACGCTCCGCGTGAGCGGATCCTCACGCGGAGCGTGAGGAGTACACTTCAATTCCACTCCGCCAGCCGTTGCCGAGTCGCGCACAGAATTTCCCCAACCGTCGCGGCGTCGCTCGCCTCCGGCTCGGCGTCGAGATAGGCCTGTAAATGGTCGAGCGCCTTGCCGGGCTGGCCGTGCCGCGCGAGACAGACGCCGAGGTCGCGGCGTAGCCCGAGATCGTACGGATCGAGCTGCCGTAGCCGTTCGAGCACGCGCGCGGTGCGGGCCCAGTCCTTCTGGCCCAGGTAGATGGCCTTGAGGTTGTTGAGCATCCGTTGCACAATCAGGCCGGGCGGGTGCGGCTGCAGCGTCAACGGCGACGCCTCGAAAGCCAGGCCGGTGACCTGGCGCACCAGGTTGGTGCAGTCCGCGGACGTCAGCACGCGCCCGCCGTGGTAGGGGTCGATCAGCACTTCGCCGCCGCCGTCCACCGCCTTGGCGATGAAATGCCCGGGCAGGCCGACGCCGACCACGTGCAGTCCGGCGCGGCGGCCGATCGCGATTGTCACCGCCGACAGGCTGATCGGGATGCCGGTGCGGCGCTCCATGACCACGTTGAGATAGCTGTTGCGCGGATCGTAGTAATCGCGCACGTTGCCGTGAAAGCCCATCTCGTGGAAGAGATAGCGGCACAGGCCATGGACCTGGGCCGCCAGCGAGCCGCGCAGATACGCCCGCGCCTCGCGCGCATGGCGGTCAGCTCGGCAAGATGGCCGTCGACATCCAGCGTCGGATACTCGTCGGCGCCAGCAGCAGCGCCACCTCCGCCAGGTCGAGGTCGGCGTCGGGGTCGCGGCCCAGGCGCGTCAGAGCATCATCGAGTTTCAGCAGCATCGGGCAGCCCCGCAACGATCACAGGGGAACGGTCTGTGCCTTGGCGATGCCTTCCAGGTCCTTCAGAAACTGCTTCGCCGATTCGTAACGATCTTGCGGCCGTTTCGCCAGGGCGCGGCGCAGGATCGGATCCAGGGCTTCGGGCGCATCGACATGGGCCGCAGTCAGGCTCGGGACGGCGTCGAGGCGAATCTTGGCAATCAGCTCCTCGGCGGTCTCGGCCCGGAATGGCGCATGCCCGGCGAGGACCGCGTGCAGCGTCGCGCCCAGGCTGTAGATGTCGGTCCGGGCGTCGACCGTCGCCGACGGCCCGTCGGTCCGCTCCGGGGCCATGTACGGCAGCGATTCCGACGGCGTGCCGGCCGCCGAGATCGGCTCGGTCGGGTCGGCATAGAGCGCGCTGGCGAGCATGAGGTCGGCGAGCTTGATCTGCTTGGTGCTCAGAATCACGTTTTGCGGCGCGACGTTCTGATGGATGATTTTCTTCTGGTGGGCGTAGTCCAGGGCGCGGGCCAGGTAAATGCCGAGCCGGACCGCGACGCGCCAGTCGACCCGCCCGGCGTGGGCGCTGCGGCCGACCAGCGCGGCGAGGCTCTCGCCCGCCGTGACGTATTCCATCGCTACCCAGAGGTGATCGCCGTTACGCCCGGCCGAGTAGACGCGAATCAGGTTGGGGTGGCGCAGCGGCATGACCGTCTTCATCGCTTCCACGAACTTCTTCACCAGCTTCTCGTCCTTGCCATAGCGCGGGTGGAGCACCTTGAGCGCCAACGGCAGATTGCGCCGCGTGTCGCTGGCGTGGAACACGTAGCCGGTGTGGCCGTGCGCCAGCGGCCGGCCGATCTTGTAGTGCGTGAACACCTGGCCGACCAGGGCATCCGCCCAGGCGCCGGCGCGTTCGGCCTTGGTGACGCGATTGACCTTGGTCTTGCCCTTCGCCGGGGCGGCGGCCGGCGCCGCCGGCGCCGCGGTGGGCGTCATGTCGGCCTGCTCCTCGACGTATTGCAGGTGCGTCATGCCGATGCGGACGAGGTCGCCGGTCTGCAGTTCGTGCCGGTTGACCTGCTTGCCGTTGACGAACGTGCCGCCGGCGCTGTCGAAATCGACCACGACGTAGCGGTTATTCTCGGGCACGATTTGGCAGTGCACGCGCGAGACGTGCGGGTCGAGCAGGTAGGTGTCGGTAGCCCGGCTGCGTCCCAGCAGCAGCACTTCGCTACCGAGCGAAAAAACCCGTCCCTCGTCAGGGCCGGCGAGCACAACCAGTTTCTTTGTCATGGCGCGGGATGTTCCGGTTTGGCGTTTCGTGTTCCAGCTGCGGTCCCCGAAGGTATGTCCCCAAGATACGCGAAGTTGCGTTGCTTGTAAAGCGAGGAGGCGACGCGGCAAGAAAGGAAAATGTCGAATGCAGAACAAGCGAATGTCGCATGTCGAGGGGTGGGCCCGCACCGTCCACACACAGCAGGACTGACCGACGGGTCGGATAACTGGACTGACCGGGTAGGCTACTCACCGGTTCGGCGGTGGAGGGCGATCCGAGGCGCGGTCTGGTATGATTACCTCAGCCGCGCGGGCTCTCGGGTGCTATGACCGGGCGTATACGATGCGCAAGAAAAAGAAGTCGGGGCTGAGCGGCAAAGAGGCGGCTGATGACGTGCCGAGTTGGGCACAGGGGGAACGGCCGCTGACGACCGAGAACGGTCGTGACTTTGCGAAGCGGTTGCTCGACGATAAATACGGTGCCGGGAACTACCCAACCGGCCCCGGCAGCGAGTTCAACAAGATCAAGAAGTGGGGCGACCGGGCGTTCGAATGACGAGCGGGAGGCTAACCATGGCGAGCGTTTTCGTGCTGCAGCACGTGCACACGCGGGAAGACGGCGTTGAGGATGTCAAATTCATCGGCGTGTACTCCTCACCTGAGCAAGCTCATGCGGCAGTCGCACGGCTGGGTCGCCTGCCTGGTTTCGTGGACGCCCCGGACGGGTTTCACGTCGACGAGTACCGTGTCGATCAGGATCACTGGGCTGAGGGGTACGCGGTGGTCGCGGGCGCGTAACGGCCCCGAGCAGCGTCGAGAACGCTGAACGATCTTTGTTCGACCTCAGAGGCGGAGGTGGAGTGGTGCTTCGGAGCATCCTGGGGGTGGTTTTGGGGTACGCGGTGTTCGCGGCCTCGGGCTTCGCCCTGTTCCAACTCACCGGCCAGCCGCCGCACGGGGAGGCGCCGGTCCCGTTCATGGTCGGGGCCATCGCGTACGGCGTTGCATTCGCGATCCTCGGGGGTTACTTGAGCGGTTGGATCGCCGGCCGCCGGCCAGTGGCCCACGCTGCCGTAGTGGCGGTCATCATGGCCCTTGGGGCGACCGCGTCTCTGGTGGCGACCCTCGGGAAGGGTACGGTTTGGTCGCAGGTCAGCGCCATCGCGGTCATGGCCCCCGCAGCAGTCTCCGGCGGTTGGCTGAGGCGACGGGTGGCGCGACCGGCCGCAGCAGGTGCTGCAGCAGACGGCGACAGCGTGGAGATAACCTGAATTGTTGTTTGAAAGCAGCGCTGGGGCTGCCATAATAACCGCCGAACACGCAAACGGCTCGAAAATCGGAGGCCAACAATGAAGACGCACTTTGTAGGTGGAGCGGCACTCGTCGTCCTTATCGTGTTCGGTTCGCGCGCACCTGCCCAGGCCACGGCGCAAGAATTGGCCCAACTCAAGAAAGAAATCGCGTTGCTGCGGGCGGAGATGGAGGTTCTGAAAAAGGAACTCGCGCTGCTGAAGTCCGGTGCGACCACTCCTGATAAGGGGCTTGCCGTGCGCCTGGAAGCCGCCGAATTGATCGCCAATCCTTCCGAGAAAGAGAAGGCGTACGTCGTCCTCTCGGTCGCCGCCGCCAAGGCCGGAGACGGCAAGGCGGCGAGGAAAGCACTTGACAGAATCCAAAACCCCAGCAGCCGTGAAGACTGTGGGTATAAGGCCGCGATGCTCCTGGCGAAAGTCGGTCAGACCGAGGCGGCCGTAGCCATCGCCAAGAATCTGCAGAATCCCAGCCAACGGGAGAAGGCCCTGGCGAAGATCGCGAACGGCGAAGTGCACGATTGAAGGGGCCTGAGGCGCAACGGCCTCAAGCATCGGCAGATCTTCGTTTGTTGATCTGCAAGGAAAGGGAGGTTTTCATGAGCAATGGCGGCCACGCTAATTCACCGAAAGCCGGACAACAGGCCAACCCAGCACCGGGCGGTGGTGGCTCATCTTACGTTCCAACGCGTAAGGTCGGTGCAGGTGCCCTCGCGGGGGCCCTGTCAGTTCTTCTCGTTTGGATCATCAATAGCTTCCTTTTGACGGGCTCAACAAAGATAACGCCAGAGATCGCTTCAGCAATCACGACGATTCTGACATTCTTGGTAAGTTACTTCGTCCCTGAGCCCGCCTAGCCAGCCGCGAGTTGCCGTCGGTTGCGGTGCCATTGGCGCCGAGCTTCATGTGGCCAATGCCGGGTTTAACAATGGTGTTGCAGCCGGCCGCCGCCGTACCAGTTGGTTGCAAGCCATTCTGCCCAGCCAGGGCGGCGGCGGCTGGACTTGTTCGTTCGATATTCGACATTTTTGCCTTCGCGACCTCTCATGCCTCGCGCTGCGCCTTCAGCGTCGCTTCCCGCCGGGACAGCCGGCGATGATTGAGCGCCAGCGGCAGCCCCACCGCCATCGCTGTCGCGGCGTAGAACAGCACAACAAAAAGCACCCCATCGCCCAGCGCGTCCTCCTCGGGAAACAGGCGTGCCTTGAGCAAGAGCGCCAGATTCATGTTGCGCATCGTGACCTCGATGCCCACCGCCATCCGGTCCGCGCGCGGCCATCGGCACAGATAGAACGGCAGCATGCTTACCTGCTGGCCGAGCAGGCAGAACAACACGATCGCCACTGGCGCACCCCAGCCATATTCTCCCGGCCGGATGCGCCCGCCGGCGAGCGAGCCGGTGACCATCAGCGCGACCACGACCAGGCCGAGGCGCACGCACCACGGGGCGAGTGCCGCACCGCGCTCAGGCCAGCAGCGGCGGATCGCCATCCCAGCGAGCACCGGCAACAGCAAGCACAGGCCCAGGTCGAATACCAGGATATCGCCGACCGGCATCGCGAAATCGGCGCGGATGTAATGGGCCACCAGGAGCTGCAGCAGCACCGGCACGGTAACCAGACTGGCCGCCGTCGTGAACGCGGTGAGCGAAATCGACAGCGCCGCGTTTCCTCGGCCGATGTAGCTGAATAGCTTCGACAGCGCCCCGCCGGGCATCGCCGCCACCAGCACCAGGCCGACGGCGATCGTCTCGGGCAGCCGCATGCTCAGGTCGATCAGCACTGCCAGCCACGGCAGCACAAGGAGCTGCACGAGCACACCGGCGAGGAAGGAGCGTGGCCGGCGCACGACCGTCACGAAGTCGCGCACGGCGAGGGTGGTGCCCATCGCGAGCATGAAGCACACCAGCTGCACGCGGGCCAGCGGCAGCTCGCATGCGGCATAGAAATCGACGGTGCCCATGCGGCCAGTGTAGTCCTCACGCTCCGCGTGAGGAACCCGTCACGCGGAGCGTGACGGCTACACTAATTCTGCGGCGTCACCTTCAGCAGCAGCTTCTTGCCGTCACGCACAACGGACACGTCGATCGCCTGACCCGCGACCTGCTGGGCCATGACGGCCATGTACGTATTCATGTTCGTCACGGGCCGGCCGGCAATGTCGACAATCAGATCGCCGGCCTTCAATCCGCCCTGTTCCGCCGGACCGCCCTTGCCGACCGCGCTGACGACGATGCCCGGCTTCTCCGCCTCGTAATCCGGCATGATCCCGAGCCGCGGTCCCCGGGCGGCGCCGGGCGTGAACGTCGGCGCGATGGCGACGTACTCGGGTCGCTGGGAATCGGTTGCCAGCTGGGTGATGATTTTCTGGGCATAATCGACGATCCGCGCCATGCCCTTGACGTTGATCTTGTCCGCGGTGTCCGACGGCTTGTGGTAGTCCTCGTGATAACCGGTCCAGAGGAAAACCACGGGAATACCCTGACTGTAGAACGAGTCGTGATCGCTCGGCCCATTTCCGCCGGGCTTCTTCGAAAGCTGGAAGCCCGGATTGAGCGATTCGAGCATGTTGTCGAAGTTCCTCGCGGTGCCCGAGCCTTCGATCAGCACCTTGTCCTTGCCCGTCTTGTCGTCGGTTCGCAGCCGGCCGACCATGTCGAGATTGACCATCGCCACCGTGTCCTTGAGCGCAAACAGCGGGCTGCGCCGGCAGTAAAACCTCGAGCCGATCAGGCCCGACTCCTCGGCCGTGAACGCGATAAACACGAGCCGCCGGCCCTGGCGGTCCTTGTCGCTGCCGAAGCGGCGCGCCAGCTCCATCAGCGACGTGGTGCCGGAGCCGTTGTCGTCGGCGCCGTGATGGATCGCCTTGACGTTCGGCGACCGGCTGCCGGCGCCGCCGTAGCCGAGGTGGTCGTAATGGGCGCCGATGACGAGCGTTTCATTCGCGAGCGGTCCGGAGCCGTCGAGCACGCCGACAATGTTCTTGACCGCGAGCTCGGTGCGTTTGACCTTCACGTCCAGCGTGGCCTTCCAACCGGGCAGGGCGGTGCTGCGCGGCTTGAGATCGCGGTCGATCGCCTGCTCGACCTCGCGCAGGCCCTGGCCGGCGCTGGCAGTGAACATCTCCTCGGCCAGCGCACGCCGGATTTGCACGAACGGCAGGCTGAACGCCGTGGCGACGCGCACGGTCTGGTTGTATGGCACCAGCTTGTCGCCGTCGGCGAGCTCGGTGGCGTCGTTGACCATGATGACGGCCGCCGCGCCGTTGATCGCTGCGAACGCCTGCTTGGTTTCCATCTCGGCGTGCTGGTCCTTGCGCGGCCCATCGAAAGGGAGGGCCTTGTTGCTCGAGCGCGGCACCTTGCGCAGCACCAGGACGATCTTGCCCTTGACGTCCAGACCGGCGTAGTCGTCGTAGCCGATGCTCGGCGCGGTCACGCCGAAGCCGGCGAAAACGACCGGCGCGGACACCTGACCCGAGCCGGACAGGCCGCTCACCTGAAAGTCGCTGCCGGCCTTGAGCTTGATGGTCTGGCCGAGCGGCCCGTGGAGCGCGAGCGTCGCGGGCCCGTCCAGCGCTGAGCCGCGATTGAAGGGGAACGGTTGGAAGAAACTGCCGCCGGGCCCGCCCGGCTTGAGTCCGGCCTGGGCGAACTGGGCCGCGACATACTCGGCCGCCTTATCGAGCCCCTTGGTGCCGACGCCGCGTCCCTCGCATTCGTCGGAGGCGAGGAACGTGACGTCCTTCTTCAGGCGCACTTCGGCGGCCTCGTCGGCCCACAGCGGGGCCGCGACCAGAAGTCCGAACAGGAAACACACGACCGCCGGCAGCGGTTTCATCAGACGCTCAGGCATGAAAATGGCCTCGGCTGGGTTGAACACGGGCAAGGCAACACGTTTGACTTTACAGCCCCGGCGGCCAGCGGACAATGGGCGCACCTCAAAGTCCGAGAGTATGCCGCAAGGCCGCGTCCACCGCGGTCATGTCTGCCCAGACTCCGATGACCCGATCGATGACTCGGTCGTCGATCGTTGCGAGGTTGTCCGTCATGATCACGGAGTCGGCCCGGAGACCCGTGTTGCGGCCCTCCGGCGTTGCAAGCGACACGTTCACCCGGCTGGGGTGGCCGGCTCGGGATAAATTGCTGGTGATCATCGCCACGAGCGTTTGCGCCAGCCCTGTGTTGAGATCATTCGCCTGAATCACCAGCGCAGGACGCGGCTTCCCGGTTCGCCGGCTCGAATCGGGAAAGATCGCGAGGACGATGTCACCGCGCTGGGTAGTCATTGTAAACGTCCATGGCCGGGTCATCCCAATCGGCAGCGCCTGCCCCGAACCGCCAACGCAACTCGGCCGCCTCTTCGTCGCTGATGCCGCGGGCCCGCAAGTCGATGGGGCCTTCAACCGGCAGGAACGTGACGATGACGCGGGCCTGCTGGATGTTGGCCGGCAATTGCAGGAGCTCCACCTTACCGTCGCGGTAGACCCCTTCCACGGACGTGAGCATGATCCAGTTCCTCGACTGCGCGGTGACTGCGAGTCCTATTGCTGGTTCCATCGGCCTGTACGCATCTTACCGCAGGATGCCGCTACGCGGCCACACCGCTGTTTGCAAAAAGTGCCAGTCGGCGACATTGTCGCAACGACGGCCGGCACGGTCGGGCAGGGAGCGACCCCCAGCACGGCGCCGCAATCGCCCTGGTCGGACCAGATGCTGCGCATGCGTGGCCGAAGCGAAAGTCCTTTTCAAATGGGTGCAACTGGCGGTTCTACAAGCGTTTTCCCTAGGTTTTTCGGCCGAATCGCCCCGTTTTTCGCGAATATTCAGGTGAGGCGCAGCTGAAAAAGGACATGGAGCATATCCTTACCGTTATTGAACAAAGCGGTACGGAGTCTGCTCCATGAAGAGACAATCTAAGCCATGCACTCCTGTGCGTCCAGTGACCGCCGAGACTTTGCGGCTGCAGGCCCACGCGATCCTCGACGAACTGTTGCAGTTCTGCCAAACCAGCGAGCTGCCATTCGCGGCCTTCGAGAAAGAACTGCTCGTCCGCATCGCCGTCCTGGGCTGCTGTCTGCTGCGCGTGTTCCTCACCGCACGGCATCAACGCTTGGATGTGCAGCCGTTCCTGGCCAACGACAAGTACCGGCCCGGCAACGCCTATGCCGAGCGGACGTTGAAGACCTTCTACGGCGAAGTCACCTATGGCCGGCAGTATCTGATGTCGCGGGCCGGCGGCAGCGGCTTGTTTCCGCTCGACGTGGTCCTGGGACTGACCCGCGATCGGTTGTCGCCGTGGGTGAGGCAATGGGTCGCACGCCTGGCGACGCGCATGAGTTTCAAAGCGACGCAAATGGTGTGCAAGGCGGTGCTGAACTGGGCGCCGGCCCCCGAGACCATCGAGCAAGTGGTGCTCGGCATGGGACGCGAGGCGGCGCCGTTCATGAAGCAATTGCCCGCGCCGTCCGACGATGGCGAGGTTCTGGTGATCGAAGTCGATGGCAAGTGTCCGCCCATCGCCACCGAAACGGAGTTGGCGAAGCGTCGCGGCAAGCGGAAGCCGCGCCATGGGTCGGGTTGCACTTGCGGCTGCCAACGTCACCGGGGCCGAGCCAAACGGGCAGCGCGTGGCAGCAAGAAACGACGGAAAAAAGGCGACAAGAGCAAGAATGGCAAGGAAGTCAGCGTGGTAGTGATGTACACGCTGAAGCGTGGCGCGGACGGCTTGCTGCACGGGCCGCTGAACAAGAAACTGTATGCCACCTTTGCGGGTCGCAAGGCGGCGGCATTGTGGGCGCGTGCGGAAGCGACCAAGCGTGGCTTCGGACCGGAGACGACCAAGCGGGTGCAGATCGTCCTCGACGGGGCGAAGAGCCTGAAGAAGCACTTCGAGGCGTTATTCCCCCAGGCCATCTTCACGCTGGATGTCTGTCACGTCGTGGAGAGGCTATGGCGGCTTCAGGCTCTTCGCCCCGTCGAGGACGATCTGCACCCGCTTGGTCGTCTCCGGTCCGAAGCCACGCTTGGTCGCTTCCGCACGCGCCCACAATGCCGCCGCCTTGCGACCCGCAAAGGTGGCATACAGTTTCTTGTTCAGCGGCCCGTGCAGCAAGCCGTCCGCGCCACGCTTCAGCGTGTACATCACTACCACGCTGACTTCCTTGCCATTCTTGCTCTTGTCGCCTTTTTTCCGTCGTTTCTTGCTGCCACGCGCTGCCCGTTTGGCTCGGCCCCGGTGACGTTGGCAGCCGCAAGTGCAACCCGACCCATGGCGCGGCTTCCGCTTGCCGCGACGCTTCGCCAACTCCGTTTCGGTGGCGATGGGCGGACACTTGCCATCGACTTCGATCACCAGAACCTCGCCATCGTCGGACGGCGCGGGCAATTGCTTCATGAACGGCGCCGCCTCGCGTCCCATGCCGAGCACCACTTGCTCGATGGTCTCGGGGGCCGGCGCCCAGTTCAGCACCGCCTTGCACACCATTTGCGTCGCTTTGAAACTCATGCGCGTCGCCAGGCGTGCGACCCATTGCCTCACCCACGGCGACAACCGATCGCGGGTCAGTCCCAGGACCACGTCGAGCGGAAACAAGCCGCTGCCGCCGGCCCGCGACATCAGATACTGCCGGCCATAGGTGACTTCGCCGTAGAAGGTCTTCAACGTCCGCTCGGCATAGGCGTTGCCGGGCCGGTACTTGTCGTTGGCCAGGAACGGCTGCACATCCAAGCGTTGATGCCGTGCGGTGAGGAACACGCGCAGCAGACAGCAGCCCAGGACGGCGATGCGGACGAGCAGTTCTTTCTCGAAGGCCGCGAATGGCAGCTCGCTGGTTTGGCAGAACTGCAACAGTTCGTCGAGGATCGCGTGGGCCTGCAGCCGCAAAGTCTCGGCGGTCACTGGACGCACAGGAGTGCATGGCTTAGATTGTCTCTTCATGGAGCAGACTCCGTACCGCTTTGTTCAATAACGGTAAGGATATGCTCCATGTCCTTTTTCAGCTGCGCCTCACCTGAATATTCGCGAAAAACGGGGCGATTCGGCCGAAAAACCTAGGGAAAACGCTTGTAGAACCGCCAGTTGCACCCTTTTCAAATCACGGGACACGGCTCGATCATAGTGATTTGCTATTTCGCATAATCGAGCTACGTCCCCATTTCCGTCCCATTTCCGTCTCCCCATTTCGGTCCCGGTTTTCGGGGCGGAACGCCTACCGTGATCGGGCGGGCTAGGTACAATGGAAGAATCTGCGATGAGGCCTACAAGGAACGTGACGCCGACGTGCGACAATGAAGGCATTGAAAACCGAGCAACGAAAACCAGCGCCCCGTGTGGCGACCAGCGATCCGGCATGGGAGACTGTCAAGGCCGCCCGACGCGACCTGGGCCATGACGAAGGCGTGCAGGAAGTCTTCTTCCTGCAACGGCAGTATCGACTCCAGTGGAGCAACCGCGTGGCGGCGTCCCCGGTCGATCTTAACTTGATCCTGAAGACGCTGACCCAGAAGCGCATTCCGTTTGTCTTGACCGGCGCCCACGGCATTGCGGGTTGGACGGGCAAGCCGCGCAACACGCAGGACGTTGATCTCCTCGTGAAAGCCGGCCGGAATCACGCCCGTGCGGTGAAGGCCATCGGGTCGCTGTACCCCCAGCTGGAGGTGCGCAAGTTCACCGGCGTCACGGCCTTCTTCGTTCCCGGCGAAACGACTTCCGTGATCGACGTCACCTACCCGCACCGGCCCGACATCGAGGAAACGCTCGCCAATCCGACCTGGGTGGTAAACCAGGAACAGGGCTTACGCTACCGCATTCCGTCGCTGGAAGAGGCGCTTGCCAACAAGTACGGGGCCATGCTCAATCGCAAGCGCCACCTCGACAAGCGCATGCAGGACGCCGTGGATTTTACCCGCATGGTGCAGCATTCCGGGGACGCAGCGCAGCAGCCGATTGACCTCGAAAGGCTCGAGGCGCTGGGCGAAAAGGTATGGCCGTCGGGCGGCGGCCACGAGATCCTCGGTTTGGTTGCACAGGTAAGGGCCGGTCGTGCCATTAACCTCGATTCCCTGGGCTAGAAGCTCGGGGAGTTGCATCAGCCGGGAACGGTGTTTGTGATTCTGGGCCACGTGGGGCTTGTCATGACGTTCTCGGTAATCGTTCATCCGTCCGACGGCCAATTCGAGGCCACGCTTGTTGGCGCGCCCGATGTGCGCGCCACCGGCTCGACACGCATTGGGTCGCTCGCCGCGCTCGAAGCCGTGATTGAAAAACGCGTGGAGCAAGGCGAACTGGTTACGCTGGAAATCGGCCGCAAAGGACTGGCTGGGCTTTTCGGCAAATACCGTGACGATCCAACTCTGCAGGACATCTGTGATGACGCCTACATAGAACGTGACGCTGATGTGCGAGAATGAAGGTATTGAAAACCGAGCGACCAGGTGGTCGATCTTCCGCATTCAGGTGCGTGCCACCGTGCAAGGGATTGCGACGATGGGGCAAGCATACCGCGAGCCAGTGCGCCGGCGGAATAGGAAAACCACGATCCATGATGCGGCGCTGCCTCAAAGCGCAGGGATTGCAGTCATGCCGACGCCGTCACGCTGGTGAATCTATTCGCAAAAGGCGCGGTAGACCGCAGACAGGACGAACAGCGCAACGCCAGCCGCCATGACCATAAAACCAAGCGCCATGATGACGGCGCCAGAAGGAGTGACCGAATGCCATAGTGGTGCGGCAGATTCTTGAGACCGATTCAACGGTCGATGAAAAAATAAAACCGCGAAGAAGCCGATGCTTGCCCCGGCGCCACCGAAGATCAAGAGATCCTGGTCTCCATTAAACGGGAAACCCTCGTCGGCAAGAAGTGACGCCGAGCCAGCCACCAAGCCAGCTGAGGTAACGATACAACCAAGCAACGCAATGGCGACACCAACAGGAGTGAGAGATGTCCAAATTGTAGCGAAAGGCGTGGACTTGCTACCACGTCGCCGAAAAACTCCAAGCGCAAGAACAACCATCAGCGGGCCGCCGAGGACCGCACCATACGCGAGCCACATGTCCCCCATCGGCTCCCTCTATTTGCAACAGCTCATCGGGGGCATCCTAAGTTTGTGGGCGGCATCGGCCGCGTTCCGTTCGCCGTGGTACAGATAAAGACTTAAACAAGCAAAGGGGCGCAGCTCGATAATGTTGATTTGCCATCAGTAGACTTCATCATGGGTGCCCAAGGCCAGCAAAAGGATGGCCTCTTCGCCCTCGTGCTGCGTATACTCGAAGACAATACGCAGATCGTAGCCCGCGCTGCACGCCCAACAACCCGCCAACGCGCCGCGTAACTTGTGTGTTCGCAGCGATGAATGGGCTGCATCAGCCGACAACTGCTCGAGCGTCGCCTCGACGGACACCGCCGTGTCGGGGTGTGCCTTCAGCCACCTCCGCAGGTCGCGCGCGAATGCCGGCGAGCGTAACAGTGCGCGTCTCACGATTGTGCCTCACGCACCAACTCCGCTGCGGTCATGGGTTGGCACTGTCCAGCCGCAAACTCCCGGCGGGCTTGCGCCACGGTGGCTGCCACACGTTCGCGCCCGCGCTCCGCGAGACGGCGCCGCAAAAGATCCACTAGTTCCGCTTGCGCGTCGGGATCGAGTTGTTCGGCCGCGTCAAGGGCATCGGCAAATGCATTCTGCTGGTTCATGGCAACCTCCTCCCCACAAGACGTACTCCAAACCGATGGGCGACAGCCAAGCGCGACCGGCGTTCTGGTCGTGCGCCGATTCATTTTATCACCCCAGCAAAGTTTGGGATTCTGTTTGGGTCAGGTATTGGGGAAATCTTGTACCGCCGGTCAATCCGCCACCAGCGTTTGCGGCACGGGCGGCGGTGAGACCAGGAAGACGCGGCACGATGCATTGCGCAGCACATATTCGACCCAGTCCGGCAGACGCAGGCTGTGCGCCTGCGGTGACGCACCGGGCAGCGCGACGATCACGGCGTCGAACGGCCCTTCGGTGGCGCGCTGCACCACCGCGGCGCCGATGTCGCCCTCGACGGTTTGTACCGATAGCTTGCGTCCCAGTTGCTCGGCCTGGGCGCGGATTGCCGGCACCGTGGCCGCGCCGTTCGACTCATCGGGCGCCGCCACCACGACCAGCGCCAGGGTCACCGACGGGTCGAGCATCGTCAGCACCGCCTGAAAGAGATCGAGGCCGGCCTGGGAATCCTCATGAACCAGCAGCACCCGGCCGATGCCGATTCCGGCCAGGCGCAGGTCGGCGACCGAGCGCGCCCGCCGTTCCACCTGGCGCGGAATCCGGTTGCCGCCGCCAAAGTCGAAGTGCAGGTCACGGTCCTTGCTCAGCACGCGCACCGTGAGCGGCGCCATCTGGCCGCCGTTCAGCTCGATCCAGTACAGGCTGATCAGATCGAACTGTTCGTCCGCGGTGAACTTGTTCGAGGCGCCGATGACCACTTCCTGGGCGCCCAGGTTCTTGGCAGTACGCAATACAGCGTACAGGGGATTATTGGTCGGCACGATCAGCGGCGTGATCGGCTTGCCGATCTTCTCGGCCCGCTCGACGACGGCCGTCATCAGATGCTGGTCGTAACTGTCCAGGCTCACCGTGGTCGTGGGCGAGGCGTCGAGGGGCGCCACCTTCGCCGTCATCACGACCACGTCCGTCGTTGCCGGGTCGGTGTCCTCCAAGGCCTTCTCGAGCATGAACAGATTCTGCGGCGAACGAATGGCGATCAGCTTGCAATAGCGCCGGGTCAGGCCGAGCGCGGTCCGTGTGACCACCTCGGTGCTCTGCTGATTGAATTGCTCCTGGTGCTGGTGCTTGGCGCCGCGCCGCTTCCGCTCGTGGACCGCCTCGGTCACCATGAACACGGTTAGGAACACGGCCGTGAAGATCAGGCCGCCGACCGTGGCGACCTCTTTCGTGAAGAGGTTGATGATCGCGGTGGTCGCGAGGACCAGGAAGATGAGCCCCAGGCCAATCGGAATCTCGACACCGCGGATGCGCAGGTTGAGCGGCACCTTGTACTCGCGCGGCGTCTTGTCCTTGAAGCGCAGCACGACCATCGACAGCGCCTTGAACACGAAGCTCCAGACCACGCCGAACGCGTACGCTTCGCCGAGCACAACGACGTGGCCCTGGCTGACGAGGATGACGCCGATCTGCAGCATGGCAATCAGGAACAGCAGACGATAGGTAGTGCCGTAGCGGGGGTGCGGCCGAAGGAACCAGTCGGGCAAGACGCCGTCCTCGGCAACCCGGTTGAGCACGCCGTTGGAGCCGATGATCGCGGTGTTGACCGCACCGGCGAGGATCAGGAAGCCGACGACGACGACGAAGGTTTCCAGGCACAGCTTGAGCACGTCGGGCCCGACGACGTGCCGGGCCAGGCCGCTGATGAGGTTGTCCTGGTAGAATTTCATGCGCACCTCGTCGGGAATCAGCAGCACGGCCAGGAAGCTGATGCCGGCGGTCAGGACGAGGCTATACACGAACACGATAAATGCGGCGCGCTTGAAGTTGAGCAGCTTGGGGGCCTCGACCTCGCGGTAGACCTGGGCAAGCGTCTCCTCGCCGGACATCGCGAGGATCGAGTGCCCGAAAGCGATGAACAGACCGAGGAACCCGACGGCGCGAAATATGTCCGCGAAGGCGAACCGATTGAAAAAACCGATTGGGTCGTCCTGCTGCTGGATGCCGAGTTCCTTGAGCGCCTCGTTGTACCGCGGCACCGGCGCGTCATTCTCGAGCTCGGGCACCAGCCGGTCTGGCCGCTCCGGGTCGCGGATCCAGACTTTTTCCTCGTCGCTCGTGTAGCGGCCCGGATCGGGCGCTTCGGTGGCTTTGATCTCCTCGTGCTCCACTTTCGGATTCAAGTCGGGCTGCCAGGGCACGCTGTTCGCCGGTCCGTTCACGACCAGCGTGACAACGCACCAGCCGATCATGACGGCCGCCATGATGGTGGTCGCGATCATGATCTTGAGGGCCTTGTCGCTGGATTCGTGGATGCCGATAAGATTCTGGCGCAGGAAGTACAGGGTGACGGCGACAGCGAGGATGACCGCGCCCCAGCGTTTGACGAGCTCGCCGGTGCCGCCGGGGTCGAGGTTGTTCAGGCCGAGCGCATCATAGGCTTCCGGCGACGCTTTGCGGGCGAACAGCAGCGCGAGGCCCATGATGTACTGGCCGGCCGAGACGCCGCTGGTTGGTCCGGTGAGAATGTAGTCGAACATCAGCGCGGAAACGGAGAGCTTGGCCAAAAAGCCGCCCATCGCTTCCTTGACGACGCGATAGACGCCGCCGCGCACGAACAGCGAGCAGCTTTCGATGTAGACCGAACGGACGGCATAGCTGAACAGCATTACTGCGAGAATGTAATAGGGCGCCGACGGACCCACCGCGTTCTCGACGATGCCGCCGATGTAGTAGGCGGTGCTGGCCAGGTCGCACAGGACGACGGCGGCCGTGCGCCAGTACGAAATGAACGTGAACATCACGCTGCTGACGACAATCACGCGCGCCGCGGTCATCAGGCGCTGCGAGGTGGAAGCCGGCGGGGGCGTTGGATTCATGCGCACAGTCCTGCGGCGGAGCGAGCGACGGGCGTGCGTCACGCGACGCGGCGGCGGGCTTTGCTGACGGGCTGCACAGGAGACTCATCTTAGCCCGGCGCGCACCGGCGAGCAAGCCCGCAGGCGAGTCTGCGAGCCTGCGCGGTTACCCCGCAGGCTCGCAGACCCGCCTGCGGGCTTGGGGATGGCTATGGTATTAAGACCTTGGAGGTCCCCGTGTTCAAAGCCGTTCGACTCAACGCGGTCACCTACCCAATCGATCCGGCCGAGCGCCTGGAATGGGCCGGACTGGACGTTGAATTGAGCGCCATCGAAGGGCAGCGGCCGGCGGAGATCCTCGCCGCCGCCGCGGATTGCGACGTGCTGCTGGTCGTGTCGTCGTACATTCCGGCTGCGGTCATCGAAGGTCTGCCGCGTTGCCGGGTCATCGCGCGCCTGGGCGCCGGCACGGATCGGGTCGATGTCGAGACGGCGACGCGGCACGGCATCGTCGTTAGCAACGTGCCGGATTTCTGCCTGGACGAGCAGGCCGAGCACACGCTCGCGCTCTTGCTTGCGTTTGCGCGGCGGCTACCGTACATGACCGCCGCGATGGGCCGCGCGGAGTGGTCGGCGCATCACCATCCGGGCGTGCACCGTATCGCCGGCCAGACGCTCGGCCTGGTCGGCTTCGGCGCCAGCGCCCAGGCGGTGGCACGGCGTGCGCGGGCGCTGGGCCTGCGGCTGCTTGCATGGGTGCGCAATCCGGCGAAGTATCAGCCCATCGCGGCGCCAGCCGGCGTGGAGCTGGTCGAGCTGGAACCGCTGCTCCAGGCCAGCGACTTCGTGTCGATCCACCTGCCGCTGACGGCGCTGACCCGGCATCTGCTCGACGCGCACCGCCTGGCGCTGATGAAGCCGGGCGCGGTGCTGATCAACACCGCCCGCGGCGCGATCGTGGATGAGGCTGCCCTTGTCGAATTGCTCCGGCAGCAACGGATCGCGGGGGCGGCGCTTGACGTGTTCGAAGGCATCGACGTGTTTTCGCTTTCGGGAGCGCGGCCCGACTATCCGCTGCTCGAGCTGGACAACGTGATCCTTACGCCGCACTGCGCCGGCAGCTCGGTCGAATCGACGCGCGAGTCGAAGGTCCGCGGAACACGCAACGCCGTGGAAGTGCTGTGCGGCCGCTGGCCCCGGCATGTCGTCAATCCCGAGGTTCAGCCGCGGTTTGCCCTCTCCGGCGGCCTCTGACGCCATTCAATCAAAGAGCCGGGTTTTGCCAGAGCGCCAGGGATCGGTGTCACGGCCGCCAGGCGGAACCGTCCCACCGCTGCGTAAAGACGGCGTCGTCGGTGCCGCGCACCAACAGGTCGAGCCGGTTCTTCGACCAGGATACCGCGGCGATCGGATGCTCCGTCCTACCGCCGAGCGACTCCCACTCGCCCCACTTGCCCTCATACCACAGGTGTGCAACCGCGTCATCGGTGTTGCGGGCAAAAATGTCCAGCCGGCCGGCGCCCCAGGATACCGCTGTCGGCGCGCCTTTGAGCTTGCCGCCGAGCGACTCCCACTCGCCCCACCGGGTGTCGAACCACTGGTGCCAGAGCGCGTCGTCGGTGCCGCGTATGAACAGGTCCAGCCGCTCTTTCGACCAGCACACGACCGAGATCGCATGTTCCGTCTTGCCGCCGAGCGATTCCCACTCGCCCCACTTGTCCTCGTACCACAGGTGCCAGACCGCGTTGTCGGTGCCGCGGGCAAAAATGTCGAGGCGGCCGGCGCCCAGGATACCGCTGCCGGGGCGCCATTGAGCTTGCCGCCGAGCGACTCCCATTCGCCCCACCGGGTGTCGAACCACTGGTGCCAGAGTGCATCGTCGGTGCCGCGTATAAACAGGTCCAGCCGTCCTTTCGACCAGGACACGGCGGCGATGTCATGCTCGGTCTTGCCGCCGAGCGACTCCCATTCGCCCCACTTGCCCTCATACCACAGGTGGCAGATGTCGTCATCGTTGCCGCGGGCAAAAATATCCAATCGACCCGGGCCCCAGGACACGACCGTCGGCGTGCCGCGGATCTTGCCGCCGAGCGACTCCCACTGTCCCCACTGCTCGCCGTCGCACCAGTTGTGCCACAGCGCGTTGTCGGTGCCGCGTGCAAACACGTCGAGCCGGTTCTTGGCCCAGCTCACGGCGACCGGCGCTTCCTTGATCTTGGCGTCGAGCGACTTCCAATCCGCCAGCGCGTCCGACACGGTCGCCAGCATGAGGGTGCAAACTGCCGTCGTCACCGGGATTTGCCGCATGTCGAGCTCCTTTTGCCTTGCCAAGCATCGCCGCTGCTCAACGGCGAGCCGCGGTCGCACATTCACGAGTTTTCTGCCGCTTATCCAATCCATCGGAACGGCGCGACGGAACGGACACGAAGTGCACAAGATTTTTTTCGAGGGTCTTGCGGTTGAGCGAGAGCTGGCGTGCCTCGAAGACGACGCCCAGGCCGCCGCGGCCCAGTTCGCGGAGCCTCTCGAAGTCGCCGAGGCGCTGTAGTGGCGGTTGATCCATGGCCGACGCTACCGTTGCTCCGAGAAATAAGAGTAGACGTATCGACTATTCGGGTCGAGCGGCTGCGTCACCTGCCAGCCCTGCTCGGCGGCGTGGTGGATAAACTCCTCGGGAAGCCGCACGTTATACTTCTCCACGAAGTAGATCAAGCCGGCGTACCAGAACCATACGCCATCTCCCATGGGCGTAGCTCCCCCTTCGAGCTGCCCGTGGACGATCGGATTGGCCCTGAGCGACGGCGAGAACCAATCGGGCAGGTCAGCGCCCATCGTGATGGCGAGGATGTGACCCGAGTGCAAATACCTCGAGCACCTTGTCCTGGTCCTGCCACGGGCACTCGCTCATGAATTCGCGCATGCTCGGGTCCGTGATGGTTCCGAAGGGGAATTCACGGAAATGGACCAGAGGCTTTAGCTTGACAACGGTGAGTGCAGCCATGAGTTCTGCTCCGGATGAACTATCTGGTACGCCATTCATGCCTACGGCTGAACGTGCTCCCAGGGCCCGGGCGGCCCGATCTGGTAAGTTCCCGTAACAGCTACACATCCGGATCTGCATTCGGTCCAGGTTGCTGCCATAGGTTTGCATGAGCAACTCCGCCACGACATGCTCCGGGATCTCCTGGGTTCCGGTCAGGAGGTTCTCGAATCGCGTGACTTCCACTCCACCATGAACAAAGACATAGGTATAGGGGTCACTTGGGTCCAAATCGACATTGGGCAGATGCTGGTGAGCCGGATCGTTCCTGTGCAGGATCGCGAAGATCCTTCCGCTCTGGTATGGCACGGCAACATGGTCCTGTCCGGGGCCAAAATCGCTAACCGCGAGCGTGGGTAATTGCCTCGGGTTGGGCGAACTCATGGTTGCTACTTCCATATTGGCGTACCTATCCCCATCCATTCTATCGCGAGCAGCCTCACTTGTTCAGCGGACGTGGTTGAGCGAAAGCTCGTCGCTCTCGAAGCTGCTCAAGGAACATCGCGGCGTCATCAACCGCGGCGGACACTGGAAACGGAGCGAGCCGTCATGATCATGGGCTCTTGCTGCGAGCGCCGCCTGGGGCACTCCAGCGGCTTTCCTTGTACCGCGGTTCGGCGGCGCCGCGAAGGGGAGATTTGAACTGAACACCCGGAACGCCACGCCGCTCCCGGTGCCGCCGCACTAGCCGATGGTAGCGCGGATTTTCCTGGCAATCTGCTGGCAATAGCGGTACGCTTTGAACATTCGGGGACCGATTCATCACACCATGAGTGCTATCGCTCAGTAACTCATGTTCCCGTTTCTCCGCCGAGGATGTGCCATGCGTCCATTTCAAGGTTGCTTGCTTTGCACCCTACTGACTGTCGCACTCAGCGCCGCCGACGCCGGCCAGAACCAGCCCCGTGCCCAGGACGGCCACGGCGATACGCTGCCGCCGGGCGCGGTCGCCCGCTTCGGCACGCTGCGCTTCCGCCACGACAGCACGATTCTCTTCGCCGCCTTCCTACCCGACGGCAACAGCGTCTGCTCCGTCAGTAGCGACGGCGTCATCTGCCTCTGGGCGTTTCCCTCCGGCAAGGAAATCCGCCGCTTCAACGTCAATGCCGGGAAGCAACGGCTCAGCAGTCTCGGCCGTCAAGATCACCAGCCTGTCCCAGTCGCCCGACGGCAAGTACCTGACTGCTTTCTGCAGCGACGACTACGTGCGCATCTTCGACTGGGCCAGCGCCGGCAAACCGGTAAGGTGGTCAATGCGGTCGGCGCCTTCGCCGCGGCAGAGCCGCCCGAGACCGTGACGCCGTTTGGCGCCTTGAGCAAGACGGTTAAGGCGAAGGTACGCGCCAGCGCGATCGTCAGCGGTCCTGTCTACTCACCCGACGGCAAAACCATCATGATCGTCGGCACCTCCGGCGTGCTCCAGTTCGTCGATCTTCCGACCGGCAAGGAGGTCGGTCCCAGCCTGGGCCACACGGCGGCGCTGACGGCCCTCTGGTTCACGCCTGACGGAAACCGGCTGTTCACGAAGGACAGCAAATCCACCCACAGCTGGGATGCGGCGGCGGGTATGGAACTGGGAAGCAGTAATCTGAAACTGCCGCCGAATCCGGGCACCCCAATCATCATCAGCCCGGATGGCCGCTTCGGCGTGAGCGTCGCCCGATTCGCCAGCCCCGCGAAGGCCCGCGCCGCCGAGTCGCGCGAGGCGGTCCTGTTTGACACTGCCACTGGCAACGAAATGGCTGAGATCGCCCTGGATGTCGACGTGACTCCGGTGCATCGCCGGCCCATCGCCTTCGCGCCCGATAGTAGTCAGCTGTTCGTCAGCCTGGAAAGCGACAACGGCAAGGAACAGATCGCCTGTTACGAAGTGCCCAGCGGCAAACTGCTGCGCACGCTCCAGGTCACTCCGGGCGATCCCAACCCCGCGGCCCCGGCCGGCAAAGGCAAGGGCAAAGCAGTCAAAGGAGGATTCGGCGGCGGGCCGGGAGGCTTTGGACCGGGAGGAATCGGCGGCCTCGACGCCAACCGAATGCTATTTTCACCCGACGGGAAGGTGCTCGCTTTCCAGGCCAATCCAGCCACGGCGATTGTCCTGCTCGACAGCGTCACCGGTAAGAAAATCGGCTCGCTCCGCCCCGAAGGTGGGCTCGCAATGCAAGGGACGTTCTCGCGGGATGGGCGTTGCCTTGCGCTGCGCCAGCGCGACGGCACGGTCACGGTTTATGAGCTGGCGACCGGGCAGCCGCGCCGCACCTACGGCAGCAAGATGCCCATGACCCCCGAGGATGAGACGCGCGACAATCTTGCGGTCCTCCTGGGTGTCGAACCCCCGCCCTCGACCAAGGTGGGCGCCGGTTTCACGTTCTCGCCGGACGGAAAGCTGCTGGCGTTCGCTCACCCCGACGGCACGGTTCCCGTCGTGGACGTGCTGACCGGGAAGAGCTTGGCCGTCTTCCAGGGACACACGGGCGCCGTGAACGCCGTCGCGTTCTCCCCCGACGGCAACCGGCTGGCCTCGGCGAGCACCGATACGACCGCGCTGCTCTGGAACCTCAGCAAGATCCAGCATCGCGCCACCACCGCGAAGGCGCCGAGGCCGGCCGACCTGGAGGCGTGGTGGCAGGTACTCGCCGACAGCGACGCCGCCAAGGCGTTCGCGACGATGGGCGACTTCCTGGCCTCACCCAGCGCGACCGACGCTTTCCTCAAGGCTCAGCTCAAGCCGGCCGCGCCGCTCGACCGCAAACGCATCGCGGACCTGATCGCGCAACTCGACGACAACCAGTATGAGGTGCGGGACCGAGCGCATGGCGAGCTGCTCAATATCGGCGCGCACCTTGTGCCCGATCTCGACACGGCGCTGGCCGGCAACCTGCCGGCGGAACCCAGGCGGCGGCTCGAAGATTTGCGCACCAAGTTAACCGATGGCATCCTGCGCGGCGACCATTTGCGCCTGCATCGGGCGGTGGAGCTCCTGGAACGGCTCGGAACGCCGGAAGCTCGCCAGGTGCTGCATTCGCTCGCGGCGGGTGCCGCGGGGGCGCCGGTGACGATCAGCGCCCAGGAGGCACTGAAACGCCGCTGATCGACGACCCCCTGGCCCCCTGGTGCAGATCATTCTACCGGTTCTCTGGTTGTCCCTCGGACGCCCAGCGGCACACACCAGTCCGGACGTCCATGCAACCAACCTTCGGCTGTGATTTCCGCAAACGGCGGCTCGTCGATGGGGAACTTGAAGTTCGCGTGGTAGATCGCCTTGATTGCCACACGAAGCTCCTGAGCACTACGGCACAAAAACTGCGACGCTGCCGCAGCAAGCCCCGCGCTGTCCGGCTCGAAGGCGGCTTTCTCGGTCATGGCACAGCCAAGATGCAGATGCTCCCCGAGCAAGAGCGTCCCCAGGATACACGCAAGCAGGTGCGCGGGCGTGCCGAGCGACACCGGCGCGTTGCTGGATCGCGATAACTCCTGCAACTGGGCGAGGCGCAGCCACCATTCTTGCAAGAGCACACAAGGTTCAGCGCAGGCGGCGGCGGTCAATTGCCCCGATAATTCGATGACCGCTGCGCCCGGCTGGACCCAGGTGTCCAGGAACTCCACCGCTTCGTCCGGCACACCGGCGCGGCTTTGCAATAACCCGCGCAACCGGCCCTGGGGAGTAAGCAAGCCGTTTGACACGTAGTTGAAATCGGAGTCATGGGCACGGCTCGCCGCGACCAGCATGCGGTGCCGATCCATGCCGTGCCGAACCTCCTCGGCGAAGACGCGGTCGAGGATCGCCTGCACCAGACGACGGCGATCGCGGTACGCACGCCACCGCCCAGTCCCGTACTGCACGTAGGCCGTACCGGTTGCGAATACCGGATTCTCGATTTGCCGGTATTGCACGAACGCCGGATTGCCTTGCGCCACCAACTCGGACTCGATCGCCTCGTGCACAAAGCACGGAAGGTGCAGCACGGCCGACTGGGTGAACGGGTCGAATATGCCGCCTCCTCCCCCACTCTCAAACCTGTAACCACTCACCAGAAACGTCGCTATCTCACCACCGGCAAACCGAATGGCAGCCGCTGTGTGTAAGGCGGCAACGTTGACTGCGACGCGCTGCCATAAGAGCCCTGGCCCGTCCCGCAGGTGCGACGTGTTGCTGCGGTAGAGCAACAGCCGCCGCGGCACGCACCACTGGTCATTGATGGCCTTGACAGCTCCCATCAAGGTACATTCCTTGGCCGCCCCCGCTGACCAGCCGGTAAACCGCAGGACATTCCCGGGCGGACCGTCCGGCGCGGGTTCGCGGCTCAGCAAGTCGAGGTCCCTGGCGGCCTGAACACCGAGGCGCCGCACGAAGTCGCCCCACGCTGGCCGGTCGGAATCGTCCAGGCCCTCGCCGGCCGCAGCGAGCGGCGCGAGGTCCAGGCGGTTCTCGGTCTCCAGGGTATGCGCCAGCTCCTCGAGCGCCGGCACCACGTCCAGCTCAGCCCAGCGAATATCATCCGGGTCGGGCGGATGGTCCGCCTGTGGAAGGCTCAGGTAAATCGGCTCGCCGTGCAGGTCGGGTACGAAATCCACAGTAGGTTCTCACGAACGGCCTCAAGGGCGCGGGTGGTCAGCGAATTGCTACAACATCCGTCGGCAGGTTAGCTTTATAGAATTCTGGTGGGAGTTCGATCTGTGGCATCCGGGTCGTGGCTGCTCACCGCCAGGCCGTAAGCCACATCGGAGACTGCCGAGCATATAATGGAACGATTGATAAGCGGGGGTGGCCGCATCATGACAGGTAATGGTATGCGCAACGAATCAACGTTTGCCGACTCGCGTGTGGTTCCGATTGATTACGCGGGCCAGTGGATTGCCTGGAATCACGAAGGAACGCGCATCGTCGCCAGCGGACGCACGCTTGAGGATGCGGCCAAGGCCGCAACCGCAGCGGGCGAAACGCAGCCGGTTTTCGCGAAGGTCCCCAAAGCCGACGTGCGTTTCGTGGGGCGCCAGGGATGAAATTCCCCTATCGGCAATATCACACCACGCCGTCACCGACGGTGCCCACCGGTGTACTGCATCGGCCGGAAGTCCCGTTGCGCGTCATCGGCGCCACTGGGGCCCTTTCGATATGGGCCCTGGTTGACGCCGGGTCGGACGATACGTTGTTTCCACTCTCCGTGGGCCGGATAATCGGCGCCACGATGAACCCCACCCAAACCTGGAAAGTGGAAGGCATTGGCGGACAAGCGGTTCCCGTCATCCTCGGTGAAATCGCCCTCGAGCTGACCGACGGAAGCCAGACCTTCCGCTGGCCCGCCAAGATTGCGCTTGTCGATTTTGCCGACCCGAAGGATGAATTTGCGTTGGTGGGACACGCCGGTTGTCTCGACTATTTCCGAATCACCTACGATGGCCATCTGCGAATGCTTGAAATCGAGGCGACGCCCGCTTTTCCTGGGCAAATCCTGTGATTGCTGGGCGATCACACCCAGCCACCCGCAGCTCTTCGCGGTACGGTTTGGTCCGTCGGGGAGCCAGGACGAGCAGGTGCAGCCTGTCCGCCGCCGGCAGCGCGTCGTTCTGGGCGCGGTAGAGCAAGGCGTAGGACAGGAAGGTCTGGAAGTCGCCGGCGCAAGGCGTCCGACGGGCCCTTGAACTCGACCAGCGTAAACTCGCCCAGGTACTCCACCAGCCCCGCGAGGATTCGCCGGGCGGTCGCCGGCAGTTCGCCCTGCTCCCGGTGCAACAGCAGCCGGGTCGATTTGCAGGCCGTCACCCACGAGATGCAGTGACACCTGCTCAGCCTCGCGAAGAACTGATCATCTGGCCCACGGCACACTTCGCCTTCACGGCTCGAATGGGTATCCATCCCCTTCCTGCTTAAGCTGGTGCAGGTCACGCGCCAACCTCACGAAAAGATCAAGCACGCAGGCAGGATGAAGGACAATGAACTGGCATTCATGACCCATCCACAATACGGAAGGGTATGTAATCTTCTGGCCGCAAAGGTAGCACGCATCTTTGATCCCATCGCGTTCAAGCTCGGCTGGATCGCGGACGATGGACATGACCTCTCCTTTTCAGTACAGATGCCGAAGGACATTTTACTGAAACACGGTCCGGAGATTCTTGTGGCGGCGTTGCCGTAGCGTTGCCACAGCCGTTCGGCCGGGTTAGTTCGGAGGGTAGGAGTCATGATCGTCTGGTACGTCCATGAGGTAAAGAACGAGGATGGCAAGGTGTTTGTCACGGCGAACATCTTTTGGAAAGGAAAATGGCCTGTTCAGGCGGGTTACGTTTTTCCGCCCGATCATCCCTGCATGGCAGACCCCAATGGGATGACGCAATTCCGCAGCAAAGGCTATGGGGCGAGCCCGTTCCCCGAAGGCGACGGAGTTACGCTTGCGGCCATGAACGACCGATCGGCCGAACAGGTTATTGCGGACATCAAAGAGTGTTTCGCGTGGGAAGTGCAGGCGGGATTCCCGCGCTGACCGACGCAAGAGCGAGCGGCACAGCGAAAAAAAATCGTGGACAACCGCGCCGCGCCTTGGTAGAGTGACGCTGGTATCGGCGATCCGCCGCTGCTGACCCTGATCGGGCGGCGCGGCTCGAAACGGTCGCTCAACACTTTTTTCTTTTTCCTTCGACTCCGACAAGAGCGAGGGGGAATAGGAGTACCAGATGAAGCCTTACGTTGCCAGAAACGGGAAGCCAAAGGCTTCCCAGCCCACACCGGCCGAGTTCGAGGCCCGCAGCAAGGCACTTCGGTCCAAGACCGACGAGCGTCTCGACCACCTTACCGGACTCTGGCGCGAGATCGAAAAGAAGCTGATCGCCCTACAGCAGCCGCGTGAAGTCTGCTACGTGTATAGCCGCGACCAGTCCAGCGATCCCCAGAATCCCGACGATCAGGATTGCCGGTGCATCGGCATCGCCAAGTACGCTGGGAAATGGCGTCTCTGCCTTGGTGAGTTCAACACACATACCCACTGTTATCACCCTTACGAGGCGATTTCTTGGCGCCCGACCACGGACTGCACGATGCAAGAGCGCGTCACGGCGGCACAGTACATTGGCAAACTCGAAATCGAGATCATCGAAACCGGAGAGAAAATGCTCCCAAAGCTCGATGAGGCCATTCGTCAGCTAGAAGAGCGGTTGGCCGATCACTCTATGGGTCGGCTGCTAGACGAACTCGCCGACCTCTGAAAACCACCTGTCGCCGATACCAATCCGAAACAGCAGAAGGCCGCGTCAGACTGACGCGGCCTTCTGGGTCGCGGATTGACCTCGATAGCAATTCCGGTATCATAGGAGTGGGCAGTTTTGACGCTAGAGAGGGGGCGTGTATGGCCGCGAAGATCGGGGTGAAGCAGGTCGGTAAATTCCACGCGACCTCAATGCGATTCAGTCCGGAGGCGAACCGCATGGTCGAGGAAATGTGCGCGGCGTCGGCCGTACGGCGCCGCCAGATCGTGGAGAACGCTGTCCGGCGGATGCACCGGCAGTGGCTCGACGGCGACGTGACGCTGGCCGATTTGCTCGGCAAGGCCCCGCGACCGTAGCGGGCCGCAACAAACTATTCTCCCGGCCGCGCTCCTGAAAGATTCGGGGGCGCGGCCATTTCCTTTCCGGGATGCTCGAGATTGAGCCAATTCTGATCGGCGAACCGCCCCGCGAGGAGAGAATGAGATCGATTACGGCGAGCGGTGGCACAAGCAAGGATTGCTGGAAGTATCCACAGAACCTGCTTATTCCGTGAGTCTGGCAGCGCTGCCACAACCTTGCGAGGATGCACAATGACTACGCCGGCCCTGCCGCCCTGCCGCTACCTCTCGATTCGCCAGCCATACGCCACCGCCGTCGTTCGCGGCCTGAAGATGGTCGAGAACCGCTCGTGGGGCACCACCTACCGCGGGCTCGTCCTGATCCACGCTGGCGTCTCGCGCCGACATGCGGCCCCCCGACGACCGCGTGCCGCCTGAGTGGGTCACCAAGCCGTACCCCCTGACATTCGGCGCCTTCGTGGGCGCGGCCGCGCTCACCCACTGCCTGTGCGAGTGGGACGAGGAGCCGCGCCTCGGCTCGCCGCTGTTCGCCGTCTACCGCGAGTTCATGGACGACGAGTGGGCGTCTGGGCCGTGCCTCCTCATCCTCCGCGGCGCCGTCGAGTTCCGCCACCCACTCCCGTTCAAAGCCAACGTCGGCCTCCGCTCCGTCCCGCGGATCGTCATCGACCAGCTCCACCCGCGCGACGCCGCGGCGGTTCTGCGCCTTGCCGCGAGGAAAAACGGGACGTAGCTGGACGCAGCTCGATATTATGTCGACCTGCGTTCCTGCGTGGGCGAGCGAAGAAAGGGGACGGGACTGGGACGCGCCTCGATAATACGAATTGTAGAATTTTATTATCGAGTCGCGTCCGCCTGTCTTTCCCGGGGGACGGTACAATACTCTTGGATGCAGCAAGCGGGGAAATGTCTGGTGTGCGGTAAACCGCTGGCGGGGGAATGGCATGTCCCTCACCTACGCTGGCGTGCCCAGGGCGGCGACGACACAATCAGCAACCTGGCGCTGCGACACCCAACTGTCATCGGCAGGTTTACATTGAGGGGTTGGTGGTGGAGAAGGCTGTGTCCCGCGAGGGGCGTTCGTAAAGGCTCGAGCCGGCTGCGGGGAAACTCGCACGTCCGGTTCCTAAAGAAAGACCGATTCAATGAGTGCCGTCAACGAATGGGACCGTGACTACGACCTCAACGAAGCGAGGAAGCATCGCTCGAAGCGAGCCGAGGCCGCGCATCAGACGCAGGCTCTCGCGAAACTCCGGGCATGGTACGAGTCCGCGCCCACCCCAGATGCTGGGGGACTGCTCGTGCTGCCGACGGGAGCAGGCAAGACATTTACGGCCGTGCGGTTTCTTTGCCGTAACCCGTTGAGCGACGGCTACAAGGTGTTGTGGCTCGCCCACACGCACCACCTGCTGGAGCAGGCGCTGGACAGCTTCGGGAAGCGCGACGACGGGGCCGAGGAGATGGAAGTCGGCTGGATCCACGAGCCGAAGGAGCGGCTACGGGCTAAGGTCGTGTCGGGGACGCTGGGGCATACCAAGATTGCAGCCATCACGCGAGACGACGACGTGGTGATCTGCACGCTGCAGACTGCCGTACACGCGTACCGAGAGAAGCACGCTGCCCTGCGCGCGTTCCTCGACACCGCGAAGGGGAAGCTGATGGTGGTGTTCGACGAGGCGCACCACGCTCCCGCCCCGTCCTACACCGAGTTCGTCCTCGCGCTGCGCCGGGAAGCGCCGAAGATGAAGTTGCTCGGACTCACCGCGACCCCGATGCACAACGACGACAAGCGGGCGGGATGGCTGGTAAAGCTCTTCCCGCAGAAGATCTTGTTTGAAGCGAGCGCATCGAGGCTGATCGCTGCGGGCATCCTTGCCAAGCCGATCCCGATCCCCTGCAACACGAAGTTCACACCGAAGTTTGACGCCGTGCAGTTCCAACGGTGGCGCGCGACCTACCAGGACGTGCCCGAAGACATCATCACCGAACTCGCGAAAAATCAGGAGCGCAACGACACGATTTGCAAGACCTATCTCGACCGCCGCGAAGAATTCGGAAAGACGATCATCTTTGCGGATCGATGGTTCCAGTGTGAGTACCTGTGCGAGAAGCTGCGGGAGAACGGGGTAAAAGCCGGTGCCGTGTTCGCGCGCGTCGAGGCCGGCCCAGCCTCTGTCGAGAACCGCAATCGCCGATCGCGTGACGAAAACGCCGCCGTGCTGAAGAAGTTCCGCGATAACGAGTTGGATGTCCTCATCAACGTGCGTATGCTCACGGAAGGCACGGACGTTCCAAAGCTCCAGACCGTGTTCCTCACGCGACAGACGACGAGCCCTATCCTGCTGCGCCAAATGGTTGGCCGCGCCTTGCGAGGGCCGAAGTTCGGTGGGACCGCAACGGCGAACATCGTGCTCTTCATGGACGATTGGCGCGAGGCCATTCAGTGGGCGGAGTTCGACGAACTGTGGGGCGAGGGGACCGGCGAAGCCAAGTCCGAACCGCGAAAAAGACTGCCGCTGCAGCTGGTGTCGATCGAGCTGATCCGACGGCTCGCGAGGCAGATGGAGTCGGGCGAGATCGCGCCGGCGTCCTTCCTCGAACTGCTTCCGCTCGGCTGGTACGTGCCCGAGTTCGACGTTGAGGTGTCGGGGTCGGATGACACGGAGCATGTGCGCCCGATGGTGCTCGTCTACGGAGACGAAAAGGAACACTACGACGGGTTCCTCAAGCAGGTCGCCAAAGACGATCTTCGTCGCTTCGCAGACCCAGGGCTCCAGTACGACGCGGTCGAGACGCAGATCGAAGACTGGCGGAACAAGTCCTTCACCGACAAGCGCATGCACGCGAGCGGACTCGGCATGAATCTGTTCCAACTGGTTCGACACCTCGCGCAAACCGGCGGGCAGTCGCCACCGTTCTTCCCGTTCGAGCATCGTGAGGAACACGACCTCACGCCAATGGCGAAGATCGCTGTTGCCGAAGACTGGGGTCCCGCGCCACGCGGCAAAACCTGGAACCGATCTACCTAGACGAGCGGCGCTTCTGCGCGCGATGTTCCCGACCCTGGAACTTCTGCTCGGAGGGTTCCGGCATCTGGTCGAAGGGGAGATCCAGCGCGCGACGGGCGCGGGTGGAGCGGTTCGGCCGGGCAGTGTGATCGCCATACCCCCGCCACTCCCGGACGCAGAACCGTCCGAAGAGGTGAAGGGGGAGGTCATCCGCCGTGATGGGCGCTGCCTGTGTTGCGGCAACACACGGCGGCTACAGGTCGACCACATCAGGTCTCGCTATCATAGTGGAACCCAGTGGAACCCACGATCCGTCCAACCTGCAGACGCTCTGCTCCATCTGCAACGGCGACAAAGATATCCGGGAGATCTACTTCCGCAAGACTGAATCGCTCCTGAAGTCAGCACCGCCGCTGCGGTTCCCGGTCGGGTTCAACTCGCCGGATCTCGACGATCTCGCGCACGACATCCAGCGCACGATTAACATGTTCTACCAGTGCGCCGCGGTCGACGAGATCGAGATGAAAAATAAGGGCATCAAGCGCAGGGAGTGGCGCATCCGACTGCGCTCGAACAACCCGCGTACGTGGTTTGAAACGCATCTGGGGGAGCTGTTCGAGCGCGTCCGCGCAGCGCAGGCCAGCGATCGGTCAGGCCCCGTTCGCAGCATCGTTCTTGAGGCTCCCGACGACAGTACCGGCGGAAGCAAGGGCGTGTTCCGCGTCTACTCCGACGAGATCGGCGCCGCGAAACGTTTCTCCGCGTCCGAGATCCGGCCGCGGATGTCTGTGGCTGTCTATTGGCCGCTGTCGCCAGACCTGCCGAACCAACCCGTCCCCGGAAAGGTGATTCGGATCGACACGAGCAAGAGACAAGCAGACGTCCGTGCAACGATCGGCCGCTCCGATCGGGAACTCAGCGGCGTGCCTTTCAATGCGATCTTCGATCCTAGCGCCCTGCTCAGGAACGGCGAAGACCGGGAATGATCGCCGCGAGGAAGGCAAGGGGAAATACAGGATATTCAAGCCGAACGATGTGCTGCAGCAGACCGGCCACGCGAATGAGGTCAAGTGGAGTTCAAAGTTTTCTCCCGTCGGCGAAAATCGGGCACATCCAAGATTCTTTTTTGGGACATCCGCTGCACGCCCGGTTCGGCCGCGTTGCCGCGTGCGCGCTGGCGTTTCCACCACCTGCCGAATTTCGCTCGCCGCCCGGACTGCCGTCCGCGACAATGACGGTTTCTCACCAAGACCGGCCAGGGCCGTCGCCGCGGCTTTGACGCTGTGGCTCAGGATCGTCGTCATCACCATCGTCGTCGGCGTCCGGGCCGTTGCTTGCGACGCGATCCGCGGCGCGGCTGTTGCATTTCGTTGCGTGGAACGAAACGGTCATGCACGAAGCCGCAGTTCTATAATGATTTGGGAACGCCTACCCGGGAGCGCTTATGTCGCAAGTGGTTTCTCACCAAGACCGGCCAGGGCCGTCGCCGCGGCTCTTACGCTGTGGCTCAGGATCGTCGTCATCACCATCGTCGGCGGCGTCCGGGCCGTTGCTTGCGACGCGATCCGCGGCGCGGCTGTTGCATTTCGTTGCGTGGAACGAAACGGTCATGCACGAAGCCGCAGCGCTATAATGATGTGGGAACGCCTACCCGGGAGCGCTTATGTCGCAAGTCGATCCTTTCATTCCGCTTCGTGACTGGCGCTGCTCGCTCTACCGGGGCGACCGCGTTGTCGTGGATCGGTTCCTGGAAATTACGGACGCAAGTTTACCGGTCGGTATCAAGCCGCCTGTTCAGCGGGTCCCTACACCGTTGCTCCCCTCCCCATCACTCCAGCCTCCGCCCCATTGTTCTACGAGGGCCTCACAAATCGCTCGGGCAAGCTCCCTTGAGTGCTCGTAGGCATTGCTCACATGCACATGAAGCGCCAGCCTTGGAGAGAACCCCAATCGAGCAGTCAGTTCCGCTTGCTGCTGCTCTTCTAGGTACTTGTCGAAGTACTCCCGGTAGTGTTCGTCGTAATCGAGATATATCCTCCCATCATCAGATTCGATGACCCCGCGAGAGGGTGTGACCCACTCCCCGTCGGCGAACGAGCGAATAAAACCTTTGATCTCCTCAAGGGAGGGGTTGCGCTCCGGGTAGACGGTGATCGTGTGCATCTGGCCCTCCTCGCGCGACGTTCAAGGCGGTGCGTGCAGTGCCGCCAGCAGCGCTGGCAAATCTCGGTATACGCCGTGGGACCCGCTGGCGGTCAGGGCCGCTTCGGCGCCGTGGCTAGCATTCGGCATGAAGTGGAGGACTGGTTTCCCGTGGGGGTTCGCCTCCATCCCGAGCAACACCTGCAACTGAGCGAGCTTGCCACCTGCATCCACCTGGCTCGTCACCTCGATGATGGCCTTCGTGGTCTCAACATCGACGTTGGTAATCGGGCGATACCTCACCTTGCCAGTGAACGAGGATAACGACCGGCTGAGGACCTCGGCGTTGAATCGCACGAGGTCCGCGCCCACGGCCTGAGCGACCTGACCTTGTAATCGCAGGTCGGGATCGCCCGCCTGCGCGGCCGCATAGTTCACGCGCTCCAACGTGACGGCTGCATCTTCAAGATATCCTCGTGCCCGGACTGCAATTTCGTCCTGACGAGCGGCTTGCGACAAGCCGGCCAAGTGCCGCAGTTCCGCTGGCCCCCACCTGCTCGCCCACAAGTCGCCAAGGGGCTCCGGGAGGTCTGACCGGCTCCCGGTCCTCACGATAAAGGTCCGGGCGTCAACATCGTTGACTACCGCATCGATCTCCTGTCGGAGGTGGTCTTCCACTCCAGGGGAGTACATGCGATGGCGCCCCGGCGCGATGCCCCTACCTGTTACCGCCCATGAAGGCGCGGTAGTACCGGCCACCTTCGGATCATTGTAACATGCCGAAGCATCGCTCGGCACCCCATCACCTTGCCACGCCATAGCGATACGGGTCGCTCTTGGTCCCCTCGCCCACGCGGCACGCCAGGCCCAGCTCGACGGCGCGGTCGAGCCAACGCCACAGCGTCGTTCCGTGCGGCTTCTGCATACCCGGAGGCCAGGCGGCGCGGATCTGCTGCTGCGTCAGCGGCTCCGCAGCGGCCGCCAGCAGCGCGTGGATGGTATCCCAGTGGCCATGGAAGTCGTCGCCCGCGTCGGCCAGACGCTCGTAACGCTCGCCGTCGGCGCTCAGCTCGATCAGCATCTGGCGCGGGGTTTCCTCATGCCGCGACCAGCCGAACAGCTTGCGGCGGCGCGTAAACGGGTTACCGCCGGGATGACGCATCTCCAGAAACATGTCGACCGAGGCCAACAGAGCGCCGGAGCCGCGCGCCGCCTGGCCCAACGGCGGCTCGCCCTTGGCCGGATGGTGCAAGAGCCAGACCGAAAGGCCTGCCTCGGCCAGGGCGATAAAGGGGGCCAGGGCGGCGACCATCCGGCCGGCACTGTTCTCGTCGCGCTCAGGCAAGAACATCGCCAGCGAGTCGAAAACGACCAGGTCCAGGCCGCGCTCCGCCTTGAGGCCGATGATCTCGGCATTCAGCCGGCTGAGCTGGTCATAGCTGGGCCGGCCGGTGAACGGACGGGAGACCACGGCGACCTCCTGGCCCAGGCGGTGGCGGTGAAAACGCTGGGGCCAAAGGTCGCGCGGCTCTTCGGAGACGATCAGCGACACGCCACCCGCGACCGGCAGGCCCAGGAAGTCGCCGCCGTGCCGGCGCCGGCCCAACAGGTGGGTCAAGAGCGTCGTTTTGCCGGACTTCCACAAGCTGGTGAGCAGGGTCAGCTTGCCGGCGGCGAGCATTCCCTGCCACAGCCAGCGCGTTTGCGGAACCTCGCCGTCATCGAGGCCAAAGGAAATGACGGGGGAGCGGATCTCGGCCACGGAACTGCCTCGGGTAGATGGATTGCAGGGCTGTCGCCAGGGGGTTGCAAAGCAAAGCAACCGCGGGCCCATCCGCCGAGGTTAGCACAGCGCCGTGGCGCGCCGCGATGTCGGTTGTAGCCGCCACGAGGTCGCCGGCCGCGCATGTGTTCACGTAGCCGACCGAGCCGAACGCCCTGTTCGACGCCCTCGAACGGGCGGGTGGTTAAAACTGGTTGCGGTCAGTTCGGTTTCGCCCACTACCGAGTGTCTAGCTCATTCTGCGCGAGCGTGATCGAGGTAGGCCGCTGCTGCATTCGCGATTGGGAATAATGCCAGGGCAGCCAAAGCGCTTCGCCGCTTCAGCCTAGTGCTCTGTCACACCTTAATTGTCGGGTCACCCGGATGAGACTTCGCAGCGATCGCTAGGCGTTCCGTTGCGGCGACCCGACTTTTTAGCTGTGACGGAGCACTAGACGCCGGCCAATTGGATAGGTGACATTCAGTGGTGAGTCGCTTTGATCGACCCGAGGAGCAGAACCGCGAATTGCTCGCCAGCTGCGCGGCCGGGCTGCTCAAAGAGATGATGGCAATGTTGAGCCGCGGTTTCCCTTCGCCAGCGATGCCTGACGCCATTCAATTGAAAAGCCGGGTCAGCGGTTCGCCTTCCGCAAGCCGATATGGCCGGCTCGTGAGGTCGCGCACTTCGGTTGCGGGATTGAGGCCGAAACGCCAGAAGAGTGTCGCCGCCAGGTCGCCGGGCGTGACGGGATCGGTCGCGGGGTAGGCGCCGAAGCGGTCGCTGGAGCCGTAGACCGCGCCGCCGCGCACGCCGCCGCCGGCAAGCACCATGCTGAAGCAATCGGGCCAGTGATCGCGGCCCGCATTGCCGTTGACGCGCGGCGTGCGGCCGAATTCTGCCACGGCGACCACCAGGGTCGATGCGAACAGACCGCGGTTCTCCAGATCTTCGATCAGCGCGGAAAAGGCCTGGTCGGCCGGCGGCAACAGGTCGTTCTTGAGACGGCCGAAATTATTCTCGTGGCTGTCCCAGTTCGCGAGCTGTCCGTTGTGGATCTTGTCGTTGACGTTGACGAACCGCACGCCCGACTCCACCAGCCGTCGTGCCAGCAGCAGACTCTGCCCCAGCGTGTGCCGGCCGAAGCGCTCGCGGGTGGCGGCGGATTCCTGTCCCACGTCGAACGCCCGCCGTACTTTCGCGGAGCGGAGCAGCTCGAATGCTCGCCGTTGAAACACGTGCATCGAGCCGCCTGAGCCGGGCCGCGGCGATACCTCCAGGCGGGAAAGCAGCGAGAGGCGATCTTCCAGCCGTGCCGGCGACAGATCGGCCGTCAGCTCCAATTCGCCGACGCGAAAATTCGGATCGTTCGGGTCGCGCGTGACCTGGAACGGATCGTACGCCGCTCCGAGGAAACCGGCGTTCTGGCCCGGCAGCACCACGACGTTGTGCATCACGTGCGGCAACGCCACGTGCATCGGCATGTCGGCGGTGCCGGGCAGCAGAAAGCTCAGGGCGGCCCCAAAGCAGGGGAAGCTGTTGGGATCGTTCGCCAGCAATTCCAGGTCGCCCCGCAGCGGCGTCCGCCCACAGAGCGACTCGACGGCGGCCGAGTTGTGATTGCGCATGGGATGATGCAGGCTGCGCACCACGGCGACGCGATCCATGATGCGGGCCATGCGCGGCAGATGCTCACCGATGGCGAGGCCGGGAACGCACGTCGCGATCGGCCGAAATTCGCCGCGAATCTCCGCCGGCGCGTTCGGCTTGAGGTCCCAGGTGTCGAGATGGCTGGGCCCGCCGTAATAGTAGAGCAGGATGCACGACTGGACGCGGCCGGCGGGTGGCGCACCCTGCGCCGCTTGCGTCTGCAGCAGGCGTGGCAGGTGCAGCCCCAGGCACGCGAGGCCGCCGAACTTCAGCAGCTGGCGTCGGTGTAACAAGCCATGCGCCGCGGTCGCCTGTAGTTTTTGGTGGGCCACTGTGTTTAGTCCTCTCGTTTCCTGGAGCGTTTTGCCGTCGGCTGACGGCCGCGCAAGCAGGCCCACAGAACAGCGGCAGTCAGCACGATGACGAGGGCGCCTGCGACGACACCGCCGGCGAGGATGACAGCGCCGATCTTGAGCTTGCAAGTCGTGCAATAATCGGTGCCGGCGTTCACTTCCGCCGGGCACCACGAACACAGCCGGCGCGGTGCGGCCGCCTGGTCACCTGCCGCGACAGGGGGGTCGTTGGGCGCGGGCGGGTCGACGGGGCCGGCGTCGCGCGGCTGCGGATTGGCGGGCGGTGCCGGGTTCGGCGGACCAGCCGCGGGCGGCTGCAGTGGCGGCGGGCCACCGGGAGGCATGGTGCCCGGGCCAGGGCCGGCCGGCGGCAGGTTCGGGGGGGCGTGAGCGTGCTCTTGCCGCCGTTGATGAAGTGGGCGCCGCACCGCGGGCAGTCAGAGAGATTCGGCTTGATGCCATTGTTCGTGGTGGCGACCACAGCACCGCATTTGGAGCAGCGCCATTCAAATGTGTTCGTCTTCGGCCCAAACTTGCCCCCGCCAGGCAGGCCACCGCCCGGTGGATTGAACCCGCCAGGCGGCTTCGGAAACTGCGCATCGACGGTGGCCAGGCTCTGCAGCAAGATGACCATCGGCAACAGCAAAGCCGCGAGCAGCCCCGCACGCCGCCGGCCCAATCTGGTCCCTACCATGGTGCATTCCTCCGTCAGAACGCGAACTGCATCAGGAGAGTTGTATCGCTTATTAGTATTCGCGCCCCCGCCATCAACGGCAAGTGAAAAATCGGTGCCGCAGCCGGACACACGATCTGGCGGGCTCACCTGGACGAAAGCACGAAAGCCGGTGACAGCTTTTCGTATTCCGCCAGGGCCCTGACTCGCGGTATACTTGCGCCATCACCGCAATCCCTTGCACGGCGGCATGGGCATGACCGAGCGCTGTCTGCCGCGCGTCACCCAAGCGCTTCCACGTGAATGCACAAGGTCGACCGCCTGGGCTGGGCGGACGGACTCAGCATTCATGCGTTCGGGCGGCGCATCGGCGTGCGCACCAATGAACCCGCCGTGCTGCAGCGCGTCCACGAGCTGCTGCCGCCGGGCTGGGAGCCCTGTGGCTCGCCGCTGGTAGACCGCCTGTTCTCGTTGCGGATCGGCGGCGCGGTGCGGGACTCGGGCGTGCGGCATTTCCACCTCCTTTATGACGGGTTCACATTGCTGGCCCGATCGTTCCATCTCGACGTGGTGCTGCGAGCGCTCGAAGCGCACATGCACCTTTATGTCGGCGAGTATGCTTCCAACCGCGTCTTCGTCCATGCCGGCGTCGTCGGCTGGCGAGATCGAGCCATCATGCTGCCGGGCGCGAGCGGCGCGGGCAAGAGCACGCTGGTGGCGGCGCTGTTGCGGGCCGGCGCAAGGTACTACTCCGACGAATATGCCGTGCTCGATCCGCACGGCCTCGTTCATCCGTTCGCCCGGCCGCTGTCGATCCGGTCGCAGGACGGCAGCGCATCGCGCCGGTGCGGGCCCGAGGCGTTCGGCGGCCGTGCCGGGGAAACGCCGTTGCCGCTCGGCCTGGTAGCGATCGCGAAATACCGTGCGGCGCGAGCTGGCGACCGCGTTCGCTGACGGCCGGCCAGGCGGTGGTGGCACTGCTGGAAGACACGCTGCCGGCGCAGATTGATCCGGAGGGCTCGCTCCGGCTCTTGCAAGAGGCCGTGGCGACAGCGCGGGTGCTCAAGGGCGTTCGCGGTGACGCGGACGAGACGGCCCGGCAACTGCTGTCGGTGCTGGATGGTGCGTCAGCGAGTTTCGGCTTCGACCCGCGGGGTTCGCTGCGCTCATCCCGCGGCTTGGAGTTGATTCCTGGATAAGGAGGCCGCCTGTGTTGCCGTGCGCCCGCAAGGACAGGCTGACGATTCGCGAATTGCCGGAGGAGACGCTGGTCTACGACCAGGACCGGCACAAGGCGCATTGTCTCAACGCGACGGCGCGGGCGGTTTGGCGGCACTGCGACGGAGAGACGTCGGTGGACGAGCTGGCGCGGATCGTCGCGAAGGAAATTGGGATCGCATCGGCGTCCGCGGTCGTCGGGCTGGCGCTGGAGCAGCTCGCGCGTCGCCACCTGCTGGAGACGGCGCCCGCCCCAGCCGCCGACCGCATCTCGCGCCGCGATGCGCTGAAGAAGCTGGCAGCCGGCGCCGCGCTGTTGCCGCTGATCATGACCGTGGCCACGAAGACCGTGGCGCAGTCGCTGTCCGGCGCGGTCGATCCGCCGCCGCCGCCGGTGCAAGCGCAGGTCAATGTGACGATACCAGTGACCATTGGCGGCGGATCGCATTCGACACAATCGCCGCCGTGCCGTACGCGTGGACAAAGCTGCGTGGCCGCGACGTCAGGCGTGCAAGGCACCTGCTGCGCCGGTTTGGCTTGTACCGGCGTCTCGATGAACGCGGGCGTCTGCGGGTAAGGGGTCAAACAGAAATGAATTGGGTGCAACTGGCGGTTCTACAAGCGTTTTCCCTAGGTTTTTCGGCCGAATCGCCCCGTTTTTCGCGAATATTCAGGTGAGGCGCAGCTGAAAAAGGACATGGAGCATATCCTTACCGTTATTGAACAAAGCGGTACGGAGTCTGCTCCATGAAGAGACAATCTAAGCCATGCACTCCTGTGCGTCCAGTGACCGCCGAGACTTTGCGGCTGCAGGCCCACGCGATCCTCGACGAACTGTTGCAGTTCTGCCAAACCAGCGAGCTGCCATTCGCGGCCTTCGAGAAAGAACTGCTCGTCCGCATCGCCGTCCTGGGCTGCTGTCTGCTGCGCGTGTTCCTCACCGCACGGCATCAACGCTTGGATGTGCAGCCGTTCCTGGCCAACGACAAGTACCGGCCCGGCAACGCCTATGCCGAGCGGACGTTGAAGACCTTCTACGGCGAAGTCACCTATGGCCGGCAGTATCTGATGTCGCGGGCCGGCGGCAGCGGCTTGTTTCCGCTCGACGTGGTCCTGGGACTGACCCGCGATCGGTTGTCGCCGTGGGTGAGGCAATGGGTCGCACGCCTGGCGACGCGCATGAGTTTCAAAGCGACGCAAATGGTGTGCAAGGCGGTGCTGAACTGGGCGCCGGCCCCCGAGACCATCGAGCAAGTGGTGCTCGGCATGGGACGCGAGGCGGCGCCGTTCATGAAGCAATTGCCCGCGCCGTCCGACGATGGCGAGGTTCTGGTGATCGAAGTCGATGGCAAGTGTCCGCCCATCGCCACCGAAACGGAGTTGGCGAAGCGTCGCGGCAAGCGGAAGCCGCGCCATGGGTCGGGTTGCACTTGCGGCTGCCAACGTCACCGGGGCCGAGCCAAACGGGCAGCGCGTGGCAGCAAGAAACGACGGAAAAAAGGCGACAAGAGCAAGAATGGCAAGGAAGTCAGCGTGGTAGTGATGTACACGCTGAAGCGTGGCGCGGACGGCTTGCTGCACGGGCCGCTGAACAAGAAACTGTATGCCACCTTTGCGGGTCGCAAGGCGGCGGCATTGTGGGCGCGTGCGGAAGCGACCAAGCGTGGCTTCGGACCGGAGACGACCAAGCGGGTGCAGATCGTCCTCGACGGGGCGAAGAGCCTGAAGAAGCACTTCGAGGCGTTATTCCCCCAGGCCATCTTCACGCTGGATGTCTGTCACGTCGTGGAGAGGCTATGGCGGCTGGGGCGTCACTATCACAAGGAAGGCACCGACGCCCTGAAGGCCTGGGTGGAAAAGCTGAAGGCGCTGCTGTACGCAGGGCGGGCGCGGACCTTGGTGCAGCATCTGCAGGAGTTGTTACGCGACACAGCAAACCGTGGACCTGGAACGAAGAGTCGCCGTGCAGCTCTGCAGAGCGAGATTGGTTACCTACAGCCACGCCTATCGATGCTGCGTTACGGGGAGTGGATGGCGCAAGACTTGGTGATCGCCACAGGCCAGGTGGAAGGTGCCGTGCGTTACCTGGTCGGCGAGCGTTTCGACTGTGCAGGCATGCGGTGGACCCGCGCCAAGGCAGAGGCGTTGCTCCACCTGCGCTGCATCGAACTGAACGGCGACTGGCAAAAGTTTGTGAACTGGTTTGAACGGCAGAATCGCGCTCGCCTGAAGAAGGGACAACGCCGCAAGGTATTGACCAATCAACCGATGAAGCTGACGGTGGCAGCGTGAGAAAACCGTGTTGGCGTTTCAGCTGCACCCAAATGAATTCCAAGCCGCGGGATGAGCGCAGCGAATCCCGCGGGTGGGTAGGCGTAACCTGCGGGATTCGCTGCGCTCATCCCGCGGCTTGCGAGATCCTCATGACCAACCGCGGCAGCACGGTGGCGGCGGTGCTTGCCGGCGCGTGGCGGCGCTCGCCGGGGCCGCTTGCGCTGTCACCGGCCGACGTAGACGCCGTGGTCCCGCTGCTCGCGGCCGGCGGCGTGGGTGGGCTGGGCTGGCATCGCTTGCGCCTCCACCACCGTGCTGACCCCGCGATCGGCTCGGGAATTGCGCCAGCATTATCGCTTGCAGACGCTCCGGGCCGTTCGCCGCAAGGACGCCATCCGCGTGCTGTTGCCGCGCTTCCACGCCGCCGGCGTGGAGCCGATCCTCATCAAGGGCTGGTCGTCGGCCCGGCTTTATCCTGATCCTGGTTTGCGTCCCTCCGACGACGTTCGATCTCTGCGTGCCGGCCGAGCGCCTCCCGAGCGCCATGGCCGCGCTGTCCGGTGCGCCCTGCCGTGCGCTGTGGACCTGCACGCCGACGTGCCCGATCTGGCCGATCGCACCTGGGACGCGGTGTTGGGCCGTTCGCGGCTGGCGGCGCTCGGCGACCTAACGGTGCGGGTGCTGGGGCCGGAGGACCAGCTGCGTCTGATGTGATTACACCTGGTCCGCCACGGCATGGCTCGGCCGCTGTGGTTGTGCGACATCGCCTCCTGTGCGGAATCGCTGCCGGCGGAATTCGACTGGGACCTGTGCCTGGCGGGAACGTCCGCACCTCGCGCGTTGGGTGACATGCATCGTCGGCCTGGCCTGCCGCTTGCTCGACGCACAGGCCGCAGGAGCGCCAACGGGCGTGGTGCCGCGGTGGGTCGAGCAGGCGGTGCTGTGGTGCTGGGGGATTGGCGCGGGCCAGCCGCTCGCTTACTACCTTCGCCGGCCGCTGGAGGCGCTCCGCCGGCTGCGCTATCACGGTGTCGGCCGTCACCACGGCTCGACGCCGATCAAGGCGGCGTTGCAGATGGGTCTGGGGCCGAGTCGCGGGCTGCCGTTGATGCTCGTGCAGTTGGCCGCCTTCTTGCGCCGCAAGGTCCCACACGTGCTGGATCGACTGGTTCGTCCACGCCGCCGCGCTGCGCTGCCGTTCGTGGTTCATCACCATTGATCGCGAGGCCGAGCTATGCAGTCGCATCCGGGCAGCAGCAAGCGGCGCTGGCTCAAGGTCGGCGTGGTCGTGTTGGCGCTGGGCGTGGTGGTGCGCTGCTCCGTGGCCGACCTGGGCCGGGTGGCGGGCACGTCGATGCAGCCGACGCTGCGGGACGGCGACCGCATCCTGACCAACAAGCTGGCCTACGGATGGCGCGTTCCCGGCACCCACGTCTGGTTGCTGGCCTGGGCGGAGCCGAGCCGTGGCGACGTGGTGGTGTTCTCAGCGCCCGTCGATGGCCGGCGGCTCGTCAAGCGCATCGTGGCCGTGCCGGGCGACCGAGTCAGCGGCGACCTGGTGCCGCCGGGGCACTATTTCGTGCTCGGGGACAACGCCGACAGCTTCGATTCGCGCAACTTCGGCTGCGTGCCGCGGGAACGTTTCCTCGGCCGCGTGGTTGGGATTGCATTTTCGTTCGACCCCGGCGCGTGGTGCCGGCCGCGATGGGAGCGCTGCTGCCGATCGGTGTTCGCGGAAGATGCCGAGCCATGACGGAACGGCCCGGACCGCGTATTTTCTTCGCAATGGATAGCTGTTTCTTGATGCACGGGGGGCGAAGCGGGTATACTACCTCTAACCACCCTTTCCGAGGCCGCCAATGCCTGGGCAACTGATCGTCGTCGCCGGGCCCGATCACGGGCGCACGTTTCCCCTGCTTGACGGGCAAACGCTCGTCATCGGCCGGGGCCAAAATACCGCGATGAAGCTGACCGACCCGCAGGTGTCGCGGGTTCACTGCCGCGTTTGCCTGGACGGAGGCCGACTGCGCCTGACCGACGCCGGCAGCAGCGGCGGCACGCTGGTCAACAACCACCGCGTCGTGGAGCAGGACATCGCGCCCGGGGTCACGTTCCAGATCGGCGGCACGCGCCTGCGCTTCGACATGGGCGACGGCCAAGGCGACGCGACCCTGGTGGTCACCAGCCCGGGCCGCATGGTCGCCGCCGATCTCGGGGAGACGCACTACCGCCACCTGAAGGTCCATGCCGAGCAGGGGGCCGTCGTCCTGACGGTGACCGCACACCAGGTCCTCGAGGAGGAGCTGGCCGAGTCGCTTCGCGTGGAGATGTTGATGGCCATCGCCAACGCGCCCGCCGGCACTCGCCGCGTCGTCGTCGATCTGCACGCGGTCAAGACGGTTTCCGACGCGATTTGCCGGCCGCTCACCAGCCTGCGCAGCCGCCTCGGCGATCCCGGCGACCGCCTGATCCTGTGCGGACTGAGCATGATGTTGCGGGAGCTGCTGCGGGTGTCCGGCCTGATCGAGCCGGGCTCGTCGGGGCCATGTCTCGAGACGGCAACCGACCAGGCGGCGGCGCTGGCCTGCATGAGCCGCGCCGGCTGATTGCCAAGTGGGTGAAGCATGCGCAAGGTCACATTCGGCGGCGCCACCAGCCTCGATAATTACATTGCCCGCGCCGACCACGCCGTGGACTGGCTGATGTGGGGCAAGGAGGCGGCCGCCGCCATGGCCGACTACTGGAAGACCATTGACACCGTCGTGATGGGGCGCAAGACCTACGACGTGGCGCTGCGCAGCAGTCAGGGCGCTGCGCCGTACCCCGGTGTGCGGACCTATGTGTGCTCGCGCACGCTCAGGGAAGGCGCCGGCGTCACGATCGTTGCGGACGCTGTCGAGTTCGTCCGCGAGTTGAAACAGCGCGACGGCAAGGACATTTGCCTCATGGGCGGCGGCGAATTGGCGCGGTCCCTGTTCGAGGCCAGCCTGATCGACGAGATTGGACTGAACATTCACCCGGTCCTGCTGGGCTCGGGCATCCCGCTCTTCCACCCGATGAGCCGCCAGATCGACCTGGAGCTGCGGGAGTGCAAGGCCTTCAAGAACGGCTGCGTGCTGGTCACCTATCGGGTCAAGCACTGACAGTGCCTTCCGGCAGAGGACACGCATGGCCATGCGCAAGCAAGGTTCGCGCCAGCCGACGCCGGTTACATTCGAGACGGTGCGGCAGCTCGCGCTCGCGCTGCCGGGTGTGGAGGAGGGCACGTCCTATGGGACGCCCGCGTTCAAGGTGCGCGGCAAGCTTTTTGTCCGGCTGCATCAAGATGGCGATTCGATCGTCGTCAAGATCGACGAGCGCGACCGCGCGATGCGGATGAGCGCCGATCCGCAAACCTTCTACATTACGGACCATTACCTCCAGTATCCCCTGATGCTCGTGCGGCTCGCGTCCGTTTTTCGCGATGACCTCTTCACGCTCTCCTGGAAGAATCGTGGCGCCTGAGCGCACCGAAGCGCTTGCTTGCCGACTACGACAGCTAAACCGGAGTTCTCGCATGCGATTCCGCTTCACCTTGCTCCTCTTGCTGCTTGGCTTGCCGGCAATGCTCCAAGCGCAGGACCAAAAGCCGGCGCCGCCTGTCCCCGTCGCGGACGATCACCCGCTGCCGCCAGGCGCGCACATGCGGCTGGGGGAGACGCGCTTGCGGCCGGGCGTGCGCGTTGCGCACCTGGCGTTCTCCGCCGATGGCAAGCAGCTCGCGTCCTGGGGCAACTGGATGTACTTCGAGGACCGGCTGTCGGTCTGGGACGTTGCGACCGGCAAGGAGGTGCGCTCGGTGCCGATCGCGGAACACCAGATCGGCGCGCTCTGCTGGGGGCCGGGCCGCAGCTTCGCGGTGCTGCACAAAAGCACCTCCGAGGCACGCGCGCTGGACGCTTTTCGCATCTGGTCCTTCACCGATCCCGCCGATAAGCCACCGCCCCCCAAATCCGCGCTAGGCGGCAAGAAGGAAGCCGCTGCCGAGCCGACGGCCCCTCCGGAGGCTTACGAGCACTTTGCGCTGGCACCCGACGGCATGCGCCTCGCCGCCTTCCGCTCCGGCGGTCGTGCGCCGACCGAGTCCATCGACCTGTTCGAGGCCAAGGCGTGTACGTCGGGCAAGCAGCTCAAGCTGGTCGCCGCGCGCGCCAAACTGCCGCCCGGAGAATGCACGGGACTGCAGCTCATCCGCGGCGGCAAGGCGGTGGCGGTGCTCGTCCACATCGAGGACAAGCCCGATCAGCTCATCGTCATCTGGGACCCGGCCAGGGACAGCGTCTCCGAGCCGGTCACCATCCCGCTGGGGGTCCGCCAGGGCCAAATGTTCGACGTGGCCGAGGATGGCTCGGCCGTGGCGGTCGGGCTCGAGGACGGCACCGTCAAGATCATCGAGCTGCCCTCCGGCAAGGAGCGGCTGTCGGTGCAGAAGCACGGCAAGACGCCGAAGAGGGGCCCCTGGCAGGACCTGTGTGCGGTCAAGTTTGTCAACGTCGGGCAAAACGTGCTATCGGCCGGGCGCGACGGCCGGCAGACGGTCTGGAACGCCCAGACGGGGGCGCTCGTGGCGGACCTGGACGGTCACGAGTCGTGGGTCGAGGCGGTGGCGATTTCGCCGGACGGCAACCTCGTCGCGACCGCCGGGCAGGATTCGCTGATTCGGCTGTGGGACGCGCGCACGTGGCGGCCGGTGCTGCCGCCCCAGGGGCCACGCGAGACGGTCTGGCGCGTCGAGGTGTCGCGCGACGGTAAACATGCGGCGGCCGGCAGCGGGGATGGCGTCCATGCCTGGGAGCTTGCGTCTGGCCGTGAGCTGCGCTGCCAGGGTGGCGACGGCCACGGCGACGTGCTCTTCGCGCCCGCTGGCGAACTGTTGGCGGCCACCCGCGACGGGACGGTGGACCTCTTTCGGCTCGCCGACCGCACTGCCACGCCACCGAAGCGACTGGAGGTCAAGGGCCGGCTGCTCGACTTCACCCCCGACGGCAAATCGCTGCTGACCAGTGAGGCGAACAACCTCGTCGTCTGGGATTGGCCCGCGGCGGCCAGGCGGACGACCATTCCCCTGGCGGGCCGGCCGACCTGTGCCGCGGTCGCGCCCGACGGCAAGACGGTCGTGGTTCGCTTCGACAAGGGCACCGCCACGCCGATCGTCGACCTGACGGCCGGCAAGGTCGTGGGTGAGATTCCGTGCACGCTCCACTGGTTTCCCCGCGCCGCTGGATTTGCCCTGGCCGGACGGGTGCTGTGCGGCACGGTCGGCCGCGCTCGGGCGGAAATGTGGGACCTCGCGACACCCAGCCGGGTCCTGCAATTCGAGCAGCCGCCGCCAATGGAGGGCGGGCATTTCTACATCCTGAGCTTCGCTGTCTCCGCGGACGGCCGGCGCTCGGCGAGCTGCCAGAGCGACGGCGGCGTGACCGTGTACGAAACCGCCACCGGCCAGGTGCTCGCCCACTTTCAGGGACACCGCGGCGGCGCGATTGCCGTCATTCTGACCGCGGACGGCGACCGCGTGCTGTCCGGCGGCAGCGACCATCTGGTGTTCGTCTGGGATGTGTCGCTCCGGAAGCTGGGCGGCGCCGTTGGCCCGCTGTCGGCCGCCGAACGTGCCAAGTCGTGGGACGGCCTCGGCGTGCAGCCGGCGAAGGAGGCGATCAAGACGATGGCCGCCCTTGCCGCCGACCCGGAGGCCACCATCGCCTTGTTGACAGGAGCGCTGCGTCCGGTGCGGGCGGCCGATCTTGCCGTGCTCGACCGCATCTTCCGCGACCTCGATGACGAGGACGCCGGCGTCCGCGATAACGCGAGCGACGACTTGCAACAGCTCGGCGAAGGCGCGATCGGCGGCGTCCGGGAACGTTTGGCCAAGGCGACGTTGACCGAGGTCCGCCGACGAGCGGAACGATTCCTGAGTCCATTCGCGCGAGCACCGGTGATGACGCCCGAGCGCCTCCGCGTCGAGCGGGCGCTGGAGGTGCTAGCCGCCGTCAACACGCCAGCGGTGCGCAAGCTGGTCGAGACGTTAGCGGGAGGTGCCGCGGGCACCTGGATGACCGAGGCCGTGCGCAGCACGCTCGGCCGGCTGGCGACACAATGAGGTACTTGCCATGCATCGGTTCACGTTCGCTGTCCTGCTGCTACCGATCGCGGCAGCCGCCACGGCTCTCCCGGTTCGCGTGGACGCCGAACGCGCCCGGCTGGAAAAGGAGTGCGGCACGGTCGAAGATCCCGACGGCGATTGCACCTTCCGCGCCGACCTCGGCCGGTTGAGCATCGTCATCCCCGGCACGCCGCACGCGCTGTCCGCCGAGATCGGCAAGATGAACGGGCCACGGGTGCTGCGCGAAATCGACGGCGATTTTCGCGTGCAGGTCAAGGTCGCCGGCGCACTACCGGCGGACCCGCGTTGCGAGATGCCGGGGCGCTGGGCCTTCTATGGAGCCGGGTTGTTGGTATTGCAGGACGAGAAGAACTATGTCCGTTCGAACGGGTGCGCATGCACATCCTACCGACGGGGCAGTGGCGTTGCTACCCAAGCTTTGAGCTACGCTCCGGCGGCGTTGTTGCGCGACGTTGGCAGAACCAGGACGGGACGCTCGACGAAAAGAAGCCCGCCTGGCTCCGGCTGGTGCGCCGGGGGACGACTCTCGCCGCGTCGTACATGCAGGATGGCCAGGGCTGGAAAGAGTTGCCCGCGTTGCAGATCGACTTCGACACCAAGCTTCGTGTCGGCATCGACGCCGCCCAGAATACGCAAGCAGGCCTAGAGGCGATCTTCGAGGCGCTGCACGTCAGCCCCGCCGATCCGCCGTAGTGAGTCAGGCTTCGTGGGAGCGGCACTGTTCCGGTCAGTCTCCCAGTCTCCCGGCGGATGCTTGACAGCAACCTGGGAAACCAGCAAAATGGTCGCATGAAGACAACACTCGATCTTCCCGATGATTTGGTGCGAGCGGTCAAGCTCCGCGCCTTGCGGGAGGGACGGAAGCTGAAGGAAGCCGTCGCGGAATTGCTGCGCCGGGGGCTGGCGTCGTCGGCAGCGGCGCCGGTGCCGCGGCCAACAATCTCGACCGATGCGGAAACGGGCTTGCCAACGATCCGGGGCGTCTCCGGAGCCCCGATCGCCACGATGAGTGCCGAAGAAATCTATGCCGCGATCCAAAAATCCCAGGAAGAAGAAGACCTCGACCGACTCGGCGTTTCTCTTCGACGCTAACGTGTGGTTGGCGCTGGCGTTCGCCGACCACCCGCATCACCGGCTCGCCGTGGCGGCCTATCGGTCGGCCACCGAGGCCCGTCCGGCCCTGTTTTGCCGGGCCACCCAGCAGACGTTCTTGCGCCTCGCCTCGACCCCGGCGTTCTTACGACTCTGCAACGCCACCGGCCTCACCAACCGCGACGCCCTCGATACGCTCGATCGCTTCATGGCTTCGAGGTCGGTCGCCTACCGGGAGGAACCCGCTGGCGTTGCTGCGCTCTGGCACCGGTTGGCCGCAACGGATGCCGCAGCGCCCAAAGTATGGATGGATGCCTATCTCGCGGCATTCGCCATCTCGGGAGACCTCCAGATGGTAACCCTGGACCACGACTTCCGCGCCTTTGAGAGCCACGGTCTGCAACTGCATTGGCTCAACCCCACACCCTGATCCGACGCCAAAGGAAACTGGTCTTCATTTGTGTGGCACTTCGCCCGAGGTCGCCGTCGGCCCGCGTCGTGGACGTGAACCCAATAGACTGAACGGAGAAGCCCAGGCGGAGGGATTGGCATGCACCGCTTCACGCTCGCCGTCCTGCTATTGCCGATCGCGGCAGCCGCTATGGCTCTTCCCGTTCGCGTGGACCGCGAACGCGTCAAGCTGGAAAAGGAGTGGGGCACCGTCGAAGATCCCGACGGCGATTGCACCTTCCGCGCCGACCTCGGCCGGTTGAGCATCGTCATCCCCGGCACGCCGCACGCGCTGTCCGCCGAGATCAGCAAGATGAATGCGCCGCGTCTGCTGCGCGAGGTCGACGGCGACTTTCACGCGCAGGTCAAGGTCGCCGGCGCCTTCCCGGCGGATCCGCGTTGTCTGATACCGGGCCAGTGGGCCTTTTACGGGGCCGGGCTGGTGGTCTGGCAGGACGACAAGAACTATGTCATTTTGAAACGGGCGCGCATGCGCATCCTCCCGTCGGAACAATGGCGCTGCTTTCCATCCTTTCAGCTGCGCTCCGGCGGAACGGTCGCCCGCCACTGGCGGAACCAGGACGGGACGCTCGACGAAACGAAGCCCGCCTGGCTCCGGCTGGCGCGCCGAGGGACGACCGTCACCGCTTCGTACATGCAGGCTGGCGACGGCTGGAAGGAGCTGCCCCCGCTGCAGATCGACTTCGACGCCAAGGTGCGCGTTGGCGTCGACGCCGTGCAGAATACGCCAGCGGGCTACGAGGCGATCTTCGAGTCGCTGCGCATCGGCCCCGCTATTCCGTAACGGTACGATTGGCCAACCGGACCTGACTGGCCTTCGTTTCGTCCGTGAGCTGGGCCCCTGGCGCACCCTCGGCGAGCGTCTTCAGCGCTGCGCGGGCGTCCGGCGTTCCGGCCATTTCGAGTACTTCCACCGCCCGCAACGTGCGCAGACGCTCGGGGCCTGGGTTCCACAACTCGCGGGCTTGTTTTTCGACGAGCCCTTCCAGGCGGCGGCGAAGCTCAATGGTAGGGTTGCCCTTGAGCGCGTTGTGACAGGCGTGCACGGCCAGCTCGCCGAGCTTCTCCAGCTCCCGTTGAGCGGTCGCACGCAAATCGAACTGCTCACTGTCGAGATCGGCGATCAGCTTCGCCAGGCGCTTTTCGTCCGGGACCGGGATCGGAAGAACTCGCTGCCGCAATAGCGCAACGCCATCCTTCGGAGACGACGCCAAGCGGCGCATGGCCCGAAACGCCACGTCAGCATCGCCGGCGGCCAGATCGCGCCATGCGGCCTCGATGTCGAGCAATTCAGCTTTGCCGGTGAGGTTGTTCAAGTCCCACACCAGCGCCGTGGTGTCTTCGCTGCCGGAAACGAGGGTGCCGCCCTCGGCCGCGAACGCCAGCGATGATACGCGGCCTTTGTGGCCATCGAAATGGAGGCGTTCCTTGCCGGTGGCCAGCTCCAGAAGATGGATCGCCGGGCGCCGCCAGCCGGACCAGGCGAGCGTACGGCTGTCGGGGCTGAAGGCGAGCGTGCCGGCCCCGTCAGGCACGTTCTCCAACGTGCGAACCGTCTGACCCGTGGCGACATCGTGAACGGCCAGGAAGTTGTCCTGGCTGCCGTATGCGATAAGCCGGCCGTCCGGTGACACGGCCGCGGCATAGGACCAGCCGTATCTGCCGCCCCTGCCGCCAGGCTCAATCGGCCTTGGCGACGGAGAGCGGCTGTAGGCGAATTCGAATTGTCGAATCTTTGTGCCGGCCGCCACGTCCCACACGCGGGCCTGGTGGTCGGCGTGCCAGACGATCAGCGTCCGGCCATCAGGCGTGAAAGCAGCACCGGAAACACCCACGTCGCCGCCGGGGAGTCGCCGGCGCTCCTTGCCCGTAGCCAGGTCGAGCAGACTGATCGATTGGTCCTTATCGACCAGCGCCACGGTCATGCCGTCATGAGTGACGGCTTGCCTGGCGAGGTTGGCATTCGGCGCGTCGAAGCGCCGCCGCTCCGTGCCGGTGCCCAGGTCCCACAGACGCAGCGTCTTGTCGCGGCTTGCCGAGAGCAGCGTGCGGCTGTCGCCGGAGAGCCGCAGCATGGTGATGGAATCCTCGTGACCATCCAACCGCGCGCGTGGCTTGCCCGTGCGGGCGTCCCACAACTGCAGGTGCCGCTCCGCGCTGGTGGCGACGAGCCAGCCGTCCGCCGAGACCGCGACCGAGAAGAGCGAGTGCACGTGCCCGAAATGCGGCGACCTTTCCTTGCCGTTGGCCATGTCCACAAGGCGAATGGCGCTGCCGCCATGGGCGAGCGTTTGTCCGTCCGGCGCGAACGCCACCGCCGCGGCCCCCGGCAAGCCGAGCGCGAACCGCCGTTGCTCGTTGCCGCTGGCCGGGTCCCAGCAGCGAAGAAGGCCGTCCGCGCCCCCCGTGATCAGGGAGGTGCCGTCCGGTGAAAATGCGACCATGGAGAAGCCGCGCGGATGGCCGTGGACGTCGCCTTTCGCCTCCATCTTGAGCTGACGCATTTCGCGCCTGAATCGACGTCCCAGATGCGAATGCGATTGTCCCAGGGGAATATCGACGCGTTGCCGAATTTGACCTCCGTCATGCCGAGCGACGCGACGGTCTTGCCGTCCGGCGAGACGGCGACGCGGCCAATGACGTTTGGGTTGCCGCTCAGCTCGCGGATAAGCCGGCCCGTGGTCACGTCCCAAATGCGGATGGTCTTGTCCGCGCCGCCGGTGGCGAGCGTCTTGCCGTCCCGTGACAGGTCGATGCACCAAACGTGCTCTTCGTGTGCTTTCCACGAACGTACCTGTTTGCCGGTTTGCAAATCCCAGACTTCGACGGTGCATTGGTTGCCCCCGCTGCCGCCCAGCGCGATCAGCAGCTTGCCGTCAGGGGTCAGCTGCGGCAAATACATATAGCCGACCGGAAACGAACGCGAGACCTTCAGCTCGGCCCGATCGCGGATGCGAACGAATTGCTTTTGGCCCTCGCCCTCGACGGTTGCCACGGATTGCCCGTCGGGAGTGAGCAGCGCCGCGGCGAGCCGGTCGCCGGCATCGAGACGGCGCACTTCCTGGCCCGAGCTGGCGTCCCACAAGCTGACGCCGCTCCAGGGACCGTACGATAGGAGCTGCTTGCCGTCGGGTGTGAAGGCGACGGACGTTTGGTAACCCCCGGGACGGAACCGCAATGTGCCGAGGCGGGCGATGGCGCCGGGCGGCAGCGGGTCGCCGTGCAGATCAACGCGGCCCTCGGCAGCTGCGGGTTTCTTGGGCTCTGGTTGAGCGACGACCTGCGCCAATTCGGGCGGCCCATCGGGATTGGCCGCCGAGATTCGGTGCGCGATTGCGCCGCCACCGGCCGCGAAGCCCAGGATCAGGAAGAGGGCGACGACGATCTTCAGCTTGCTCGGGGTCATGGCCTTCACGGCTCCTTCCGCCAAAAGGGCGGCGCGATGCCTCCATGCCCGCGGATCGTCCGAGGGCTGCGTGGACGGCGGATACGATAAACCCCGGCGACAGGAAACCGCTTGCCGAAGCCTCCGCGAGCGCCGGCACCAGCAAGGCGGCGGACAGAGCTATTCCGCGGCGAGCAAGGCGAGATCGCAAGCGGTCGCGGCCCTGATCGAGCCGCCCACGCAGCGTGCTCAGCCGCAGTCCGAGCTGGGCCGCCGCCTCGTCGCGGGTGCGCTCCTCCAGGTAGCACAGCACGAGCGGCGATCGGAACTTCTCTGGCAGAGCCATGAGCTCTTCGTCGAGCGCTGCCAGCACCTCGCGCCAGCTCGCCTCGCGGTCGGGACTGGACATGGTCGGGCACTCGGCGCGCGCCTCGCGGGCTCGGCGGCGCGCTGCCCCCGTCTGGAGTTTGCGCGACAGGCGGTTCGCCACGCCATACAGCCAACTGCCGAGCGCGGTGTGCTTGCGGATCGACGTTGCGGTGCGGGCCAGCACGAGAAATGTCGCCTGGCTGGCGTCCTCGGCGTCGTGCCCGTGCTTGAGCACTCTTCGGCAGACTGCGAGCACCATGGCCGCGTGCCGCTCGACCAGGGCAGTAAACGCGGCTTCATCGCGGCTCTGCACGAAGCGCTGCAGCAGCTCGTGGTCGGACAGGCCGACAACCATCTCGGCGGTCACGAGCTTGCGCGCGTGCTGCAAAACCGTTTGCAAGCCACGGTCGGCCATGGCGCGTCGTCTCCACCGCTGGGCCTGGGTCTCTCCAATAGATTAGTGCCCGCCAGCGCGAAAACGACAAATATCCTCAGCGGCAAGCGGTGGATTCAGGCGGGGCCTGGAGGCGTTTCTTCTTGGCGGGCACCGACCGAAATGCTGAAACGAGAGCTGCGGTGGTGCCCTGGGCGATGCGATCGCGCCAGGTCCAGCGGGTGAGCGGGCGGCGGGCGGACCGGATGGCCTCGGCGTACGCCTCCCGAACCTGGCCGACCGATTCCTCCCAGTTGCGCGCCTCGATGGCCGCGCGTGCGGCATCACCGACCTGGTCGCGCCGCGCCGCATCCGCCAGCAGAGATTCCGTCAGGTGTACGGCGCCGGGCAGGTCGCGCGGGTGGTACAGGAAGCCGGTTATCCCGTCGGCGAGCAGGTTCGGAATGCCGCCGCGCGCGGTGCGACGACCGCGCGGCCCGACGCCATCGCTTCGAGGACAACGTTGCCCATCGTTTCCGTCTCGGAGGCGTAGACGAACGCGTCGCTCGACGCGTACGCCGCCGCCAGCTCCTCGCCCTTCAGGTAGCCCAGGAACCGTGTGTCGCTGCCGGCAAAGCGGCGTTCGAGGGCGGCACGTTCCGGGCCGTCGCCGACCACGGCCAGGCAGGTACCGGGCAATTGCCGGATCACGTTGGCCAGGAAACTCACGTTCTTCTCGGCGCGAGCCGAGAGACCGTCAGCAGCAGCCGGCGCTCGGGCCGGCCGCCGGTGAGGCGTGCGCGCATCACGGCGCTGCCGCGATTGGGATGGAACAGGTCGCTGTCCACGGCGGGCGGCCACAGGGCGACCCGTTGGAAGCCGCGCCGCGCCAGCTCTTCCAGCATGGCGGTGGACACGGTCAGGTTGAGGTCGGCGCGGTTGTGATAGGCGCGGGTCAGCCACCAGAGCAGCTTCGACAACGGGCCGAGCCCGCGATACTGCTTGACGAACTCGCCGTACAGCGTGTGGAAAGAATACACGGTCGGCGCTCGCAGCCGGGCCGTGCGCAGCATATCGGAGCAGCTAAAGCCGAATGCGAACGGGTTGAGGTAGTGGATCACCTCGGGATCGAATTGCTTCAAGGATGCCACCAGGCGGCGGTCCGGCATACCGACGCGATATTCCGGATAGGCCGGAAACGAGAAGCTGGGCACCGGCACGACCGGGACCGAACACCGGGTGCAGCCCTCGGCCTGGGGGCACACGATCAACAGCTCGTCGCCGGCCCGCGTGAGCTGCCGCACGAGGTTGAGCGTGCGGTTGACCACGCCGTCGATCTTGGGCAGAAAGACTTCGGCAATAATCGCGATACGCATCGGCTTGCTCCTTATCGGGCACGTTATCCGTAACGGGGCGGGCTCACCTTGCGGGCGAGCGCGATCACGATGCTGTGGTGGTCGTGGATCGGGAAATAGAGCCGGTTCAGCAGCCAGCGCGCCAGCGGGCCCATCCTGTGCATGCCCATCGATTCGACGATGTGCGTGAGCCAGCCGCCCTGATAGGCGAATTCCATAAACTCGGCAAAGTCGCGAAACTGCAGCGCCGGCTCGAAGGTTTCGACCGCGCACACCGCGAAGCCGTTGGCCTCGAAGGTGCCTACCACCTCGTCCTGGTCGGTTGGATTGCAGAACATGCCGTCGATGGGGTTGGCGGCGGCGCCGAACCACCACCGGAGCAGTCGCGAGTCGGCCGCAGCCTGCAGTGCCGGATAGCCGTTCTTCGTGCCGCCGACGAACGACCAGTAGCCGCCGTCCCCGAGCCGGTGCCAGATTTTCGGCACCAGCACGCGCATCGGGACGAAGCCGGTGATGAAATGGGTGGCCACGCAGTCGAACTGTTGGCCGGGGAAATGCACATCGAGATTGGCCGCGTCGTCGACCGCCGCCACCAGGTCGGGCAGTTTGCCGCGCGCTGGCGACCATGTTCTGCGCGAGGTCCAGGCCGAATGGCAACATTTGCTCGCCGCCGAGGGCCTTCAGCTTGGCCAGGAACAGGCCGGTGCCCATGCCGACATCGAGCACCGGCGACGGCACATCGCCGAAGAAGAGATGTTGTTGAAGTTGGCCGATGGCGCGGTCCAGCGAACGGCCGGTCACCTGCTGCGGGTCAAGATCGTAATGCGGCGCGACCACGTCGTTGTAGGCATGGTGAATCACCTCAGTGCTCATGCAGCATGGTCCTTCCTGGGACGAGCCGTTGGCGAACGATCCGTTGACGAGCGGCCCGCGGTCCACGTTGTCCTGACTCTACCGTAATTTCTCCTGAAATGGTGTCATGAATTGATGATGACTGTGCTAAGATCGCTTGAAGGCGAGGGCAGCGGAATCGGGCATTTCGGGAAACTGGGGTGAAAAAATGGCGGAAAATCCAGGGGACAATGTGGCAACGCTGGGCGGCGGCTGCTTCTGGTGCCTCGAGGCGGTCTTCGAGCAGCTCCGCGGCGTCGAGCGCGTCGAGTCGGGCTACGCCGGCGGCGACGTGCCGGATCCAACCTACGAGGACGTATGTACTGGAACCACGGGGCACGCCGAGGCGGTGCAGGTGACGTTCGATCCGGCCGTCATTTCCTATCGCGCGATCCTGGAGGTGTTTTTCGCGACCCACGATCCAACCACGCTCAACCGCCAGGGCGCCGACGTCGGCACGCAGTATCGCTCGGCGATCTTCTACCATTCGCCGGCGCAGCAGCAGATCGCCGCACAGGTGATCGCCGAGCTGAACGCGGAGAAGATCTGGGGTCGGCCGATCGTGACCGCGGTGGTGCCGCTGACGACGTTCTATCGGGCGGAGGATTATCACCAGGGATATTTCCGCGGCCACGCGCGCCAGGGATATTGCCAGACGGTGATCGCGCCGAAGGTCGCCAAGCTCCGCAAGCAGTTCGCCGACCAGCTGCGCCCGTAAGTCAAGGCGGACGCCGCGGCATCGTGGAATAAGATAAGCGCGACATCTGGCGGAGTTCTTTACTCGAAAGGGGACGAACATGCGCAAGACCGTTGTGATCGGCCTGGTGGCGGCCCTGGCGGCGGTGAGCTATCTGGGCCTCATGCGCCCGGCGCCAGCGAGGCCGGTAGGAAGGGAGAAATGATGCTAGCGCACGACGTGTATTTCACGCTCAAGGACAACTCGCCCAAGGCGAAACAGGAGCTGGTCGAACTGTGCAAGAAGTACCTCAGCAAGCACCCCGGGGAAGTGTTCTTCGCCGTCGGCACGCTGGCGGAGGACTACAAGCGCGAGGTCAACGACCGCGACTTCGACGTGGCGCTGCACATCGTCTTCAGCGACAGCGCCGCCCAGGACAAGTATCAGATTGCCGAGCGGCACAAGCAGTTCATCGAGGCGGGCAAGGAGAACTGGAAAAAGGTGCGCGTCTTCGATTCGGTCGTGACGCATTGACCGACCGTTTACGTTTAGCGCTCGCAGGCTGCGCGCGACGTTCGCGTGGCAGCCTGCGAGCGTTAAACGTAAACAAGGCGCTGCCATGAACCGCCTCCTCGACGCATTGCATTCGGGCCGTGTCATCCTGATGGACGGCCCGATGGGCACCGAGCTGCAACGGCTCGGCCTGCGCGACGGCGAATGCTCGGCGCTGTGGAACCTGACGCATCCGGAAAAAGTTGCGGCGGTGCATGCCGCGTACCTCGAAGCGGGCGCCGAGGTGCTGCTGACCAACACGTTCCTGGCAAATCACCAGGCGCTGTCCCAGTACCATTTGCAAGCGCGCCTGGGCGACATCTGGAAAGCCGCCCTGGAAAACGCGCGGATATTTCCCAATCCCGAGCCGATAGTTCTTGCCGATAGCACTCGCCTGGGCGGCTCGGAAACCCCGCCCGACCGCGAACAATGCCGGACTCTGGTCGACCTTGCCCGATCGGCGGATGGCTTCCTGCTTGAAACGTTGCCGGCCGAGCGCGCGGTCCCGCCCGGGTTCCTTGCGTACATGCTTGCGCTCGAGGAGCAGCGCATGCCGTTTCTCGCCTCGTACACTTTCGGACAATCGGGGAATCTCGCGTTGGAAAGATCGCTTTGTGCAAACTTTGTGCGCGGGCTGGGACGCGCGCCGGTCGCTGCCGTGGGTGCGAATTGCGGCAAGGAGATCGGCATGGACGACCTGCTCGAAATCGTTCACGTCCTCCGCTGGCAGACCGACCGCCCTCTTTTCATCCGCCCCAACGCCGGCACGCCGCGCCGCACGGCTGCCGGCTGGGAATATCCACGCACGCCCCAGGAGATGGCCGACAAGCTGTGGCCGCTGCTCGAAGCCGGCGTCACCATGGTCGGCGGCTGCTGCGGGACGACGCCGGCGCACATCGCGGCGTTTCGGCAAGTCGTCGATGAATGGAACCGGCGTAACATCGACCAGGCCCGGGAGCGAACGTAGATGAGCTGCTTCACCGCTGCCTCACCGCATGCAGCGGGCAGCCAAGGTGGACGAGACGTTCTTCGCGGGGACGACCGTGAAATCGAGTTTCCTTTGCAACCTCGGTTACGGCGACGCGCAAGCTCTTTCCGCGCTCGCCGCGCCTCGACCTTGAGGAGCGTGCAAGGTGGTTTGACCCGGGTCGTTGGGGAAGGCCTACCGAAATCCACCGGTGATGAAGAGGGTTTCCCCGGTGATCCAGGCGGAATCGTCCGACGCCAGGAAGACGACGGCCGGCGCGACGTCCTGGGGCTGGCCGATTCGGCCGAGCGGCGTTTGCGCCTCGATCTGTTTGCGGAAGTCGCTGCTGGAGAGCCCGGCGGCATGCACACCTTCGGTCTCGACCATTCCGGGATTGACCGCATTGACGCGGATCTTGCGCGGGCCCAGTTCCTTGGCCAGCGACCGCGTCACGGCATCCACCGCGGCCTTGGTGGCGCTGTAGACCGCCGCGGTCGGCGTCCCGGCAGTGCTGACGACCGAGCTGATGTTGATGATGCTGCCGCCCCCCTGGCCCATGTGTTTGACCGCCTCCTGCGTGGTGAGGATCAGGCCGAGGACATTCAGGTCGAATTGCTTGTGGAAGTGCGCCGGCGTCACTTCCTGGAGCGGCGCGAACTCGTAGATGCCGGCGTTATTGACGAGGATGTCGAGCCGGCCGAACGCTTTTTTCGTCTCGGCGAACAGACGCTGAATGTCGGCAGGTTTGGCCACGTCGGCCCCGACGGCGATCGCCCGGCCGCCCTTGCCGGTGATGGCAGCGACCACACGCTCGGCACCTTCCTTGCTGGAGGCGTAGTTGACGACCACGGCTGCACCCTCGTCGGCCAGCTGCCCGGCGATGGCGGCACCGATGCCCTTGGACGCGCCGGTGACGACGGCGACTTTGCCCGTAAGCTTCTTGGACATGGCCTTGCTCCTGTGAATGGATCGACCGCTCGGCGGCCTGTTGTGTACTCGTCGGTACATAATAGCGGCCTGGACGGGTCGGGACAAGTGGTATAATGTATCGGTAAGTACAAAAAGGAGGGACTTCGCCGTGCCGAGGGGACGTCCCCGCGAGTTTGATGTCGATCAGGCCCTGGACTGTGCGCTGCGCGTATTCTGGCGCAAGGGCTACGAGGGCACGACGTTGCCGGAGCTGACCCGGGCCATGGGCATCAACCGCCCGAGCCTTTATGCAGCGTTCGGCAGCAAGGAAGCGCTGTTTCGCAAGGCGCTCGACCGCTACGCCGAGGGACCGGCGGCCGGCGTCCGCGCCGCGCTCAACGAACCGACGGCACGCGCCGTCGCCGAACGCCTGCTGGACGCGGCCATCGACCTGGTGACCGACCGCCGGAACCCGCGCGGGTGCCTTATCGTACAGGGGGCGCTGGCGTGCGGCGCGGCAGCCGAATCGGTCCGCAAGGAACTGATTGCGCGCCGCCTGGCGAGCGAGGCGGCGATCCGCGTGCGCTTCGAGCACGCGATCGTGGACGGCGATCTGCCTGCCGATGCACGCCCCGCTGACCTCGCGCGCTACGTCGTCACCATTATTCAGGGAATCGCCGTCCAGGCCGCCAGCGGTGCGAGCCGCGCGGAGCTGCGCCGGATTGCGGCGATGGCGTTGCGAGCCTGGCGGTAGCCTTGCCAGGTCTTGACTTTCCGGAAGCGTGCAAGGTGGTTTGAGCGTAGCACGCGGACAGTGTTCATTTGTTGTGCCGCGGCGAGATTCGGATTGCTGGCGGCAGTCACCGCAACTCCCACACCCTCAGCGTGACTTTGGTACGTACCAGCACGAGGAAGGTGGCCTGGAATGCGTCCGCCGCATCGGCCTCGTTCCGCAAGACGTGCCGGCAGACGCTATAGACCATGGCGCCGTGCCGGACCAGCAAAGCTTCAAAAGCGGCCTCGTTGCCGGTGGCGACGTAGGACTCCAGCAACGCGGCGTCGGTGAGTCCGGCTTCGGCGCTGCGCAGCGCCGAGCGGCGCAGATCATGGAGAACAGTCGCCAGGCCGGCTTTGCTCATGGGCAGCGTCCACTCGAACCGCGGTCTCTACTATATACTGCCCGCAGGCGGCCGATTTTTTCAGTTAGCGAGCGCGAACAAGGCGGAGACACGCCGTGAGCCACGAGCCCCATACCGATGTCGAGTCACGGCGCTTACAAGAGGACGCCCAGCGGGCGCACAACTGGAAACGCTGGGGCCCGTACCTGTCCGAACGCCAGTGGGCCACCGTCCGCGAGGATTACTCGCCGGACGGGAATTGCTGGACCTACTTTCCACATGCGCAGGCCCGCAGTCGCGCCTACCGGTGGGGCGAGGACGGCCTGCTCGGCATCTGCGATCGCGAATGTCGGCTGTGCTTCGCCCTGGCCCTCTGGAATGAAAAGGACCCGATCCTCAAGGAGCGCCTGTTCGGCCTGACCAATCCCGAGGGCAACCACTCCGAGGACGTCAAGGAGTGCTACTTTTACCTCGATTCCACGCCGACGCACTCGTACCTCAAGGCGCTCTACAAGTACCCGCAGGCGGAGTTCCCCTACGTCCAGCTGCTGGAGGAGAACCGCCGGCGGGGCCGGAAAGAGCCTGAGTTCGAGCTGATCGAGACCGGCGTTTTCGACGAGAGTCGCTACTTCGACGTGCTGGCCGAATACGCCAAGGCCGCGCCGGAGGACATCCTGATCCGGATCACAGTCGCCAATCGCGGCCCCGCGGCGGCACGGCTGCACTTGCTGCCGACGCTTTGGTTTCGCAACACCTGGTCCTGGGGCAGCGCCTACGAGGAGGGCCGCTGGCCCAGGCCTCACCTGGAGCAGGTTGGGCCGGACACGGTCGAGGCGGAACACGCCACGCTCGGCCGATTCCGCCTGGTAGCCGCACCGGGTCCAGACGGCCAACTGCCGCCGTGGTTGTTCACCGAGAACGAGACGAACCAGGAGCGCCTGTTCAAGGTCGCGAACACCAGCCCGCACGTCAAGGACGCTTTTCACGAGCACATCGTGCAAGGCAAGAGCGGGTCGGTGAATCCGCAGCCTACGGGGACGAAGACGGCGGTCCACTACGTCCTGGACGTGCCGGCCAACTCGCAGCGGACGGTTAGCCTGCGCCTGTTCGCCGCCGCCGAGGCCCCGGAGCACGTGTTTGGCCCGGACTTCGACGGCGTCTTCGAGGAGCGCGTCCGTGAGGCGGAAGAGTTTTATTCCGCCGTTATCCCGCAGAACCTCGGCGAGGACGAGCGCCGGATTGTCCGCCAGGCGTACGCGGGGCTGCTCTGGTCGAAGCAGTTCTATCAGTACATTGTGCCCGAGTGGCTGCGTGGGGACCGTAATCAGCCAAAGCCGCCGGACAGCCGTTGGCAGAACCCCAACGCCGACTGGCGCCACCTTTACAGCCGGGACGTGCTGAGCGTGCCGGACAAGTGGGAGTACCCGGCCTTCTTCGCGTGGGACCTGGCCTTCCACATGCTGCCATTTGCCCGCATCGACCCCGACTTCGCCAAGCAGCAGCTCCTTTTGCTGCTGCGCGAGTGGTACATGCACCCCAACGGCCAGATCCCGGCGTTCGAGTACGACCTGTCCAACGTCAATCCGCCGGTACACGCTTATGCCTGCTGGCGCGTCTACAAGATTAGCGGCGCGAACGGCGACCGCGACGTTGCGTTCCTGGAGCGGGCGTTTCAGAAGCTGCTGTTGAACTTCACCTGGTGGGTCAACCGCAAGGACCTGACCGGGCGCAACGTCTTCTCCGGGGGCTTCCTCGGGCTGGACAACATCGGCGTCTTCGACCGCTCCCGGCCGCTGCCGACCGGCGATTCCCTGGAGCAGGCGGATGGCACCGCCTGGATGGGCTTTTACTGCACGACCATGCTGGCCATGGCGCTGGAGCTGGCCCGGCACAACCAGGCCTACGAGGACATCGCCAGCAAGTTCTTCGAGCACTTCGTCGAGATCGCCGATGCCCTGAACAACCTCGGCGGCAACGGCCTGTGGCACGAGGAGGACGGCTTCTATTACGACCACCTCATGGTCAATGGCCGTTCGATGCCCCTGCGGCTGCGCTCCCTGGTAGGCCTGATCCCCCTCCTGGCCGTCGAGGTGCTGGAAGAGGAAGTGATGCGGGCGCACCTGCCGCAGTTCAGCGATCGGACGCAATGGTTCCTGAAATATCGCAAGGAAGCAATCAAGTACATCGCCTGTCTGGAGCGGAAGGGGGACGTGGGCCGGCGGAGGCTGCTCTTCGCCCTGCCCAGCCGCCCGCGCCTGGAGCGGGCGCTGCGCTATCTTTTGGACGAGACGGAGTTCCTGTCGCCTTACGGCGTTCGCTCGCTGTCGAAGGTCTACCAGGATAAGCCGTATGTGTTCCAGACGGACGGCAAGGAGTATCGGGTGGCATACGTACCGGGGGCCATGGACACGCAGGACTTCGGCGGCAACTCCAACTGGCGGGGGCCGGTGTGGTTCCCCATCAACTATTTGCTCGTGGAGGCGCTGGAGCGCTACCACCACTTCTACGGCGATGACCTTCGGGTGGAGTGCCCCACCGGCTCGGGCCGGCTGATGAACTTAACGGAGGTGGCCCACGAACTCGGCGAGCGGCTGGCCCGGCTCTTCCACACCGACGCGGGCGGGTTTCGCCCGTGGCAAGGGCCGGAGCGGCGCTTCGCGGCCGACCCGCACTGGCGCGATCTGGTGCAGTTCTACGAATACTTCCACGGGGACACCGGGCGCGGCCTCGGAGCGAATCACCAGACCGGCTGGACCGCGCTCATCGTCCGTCTGTTTGAGGACTGCGCCCGGAAACGGCCGCAGCCTGAGCAAGTTCGCAAGGCGTGATCCTCACAGCAACTTGTCGAGCGTGATGGGCAGGTCACGGATGCGCTTGCCGGTTGCGACGTTTTCGGCACCGTGTCACGACTGATTGTATCCAACCAACGTTGGCGGGATAAGCCGTTGCCGTCGTTTGCCTCCGAGGCATATCCTGACAACAAGGATGGTATCATCATGGCCGTGCTGAAGAAGCGGTCCACCTGGAGTCAGGGGCACGCCGTTCCGCAGCGAGGGTGGTGATGGCCGCGTCGCTTCAACCGAGTGCCTGTCCGGATTGCCAGGCCTCTTTGCCGCTCGATTACGCGCTGCGTGGCGCTGCCCGGATGCCGCGCCATGCCCTGGTCTTGCTGATTGCCGGCGCCGTGGCGACGACCATGCTGTGGCCCGTGCTGATCTATTCCCTGCTCGGCCTGGCCGGGGCGCTGGGCAGCGGGCTGGGGCTGCGCCTCAGCGAGACGCAGTTGCTCCGTATGCTCGCGTGGTTGGTCTCGTTTCTGCTGGCGTTCCTGCCGGCCTGGCTGAGCTGGCGGTACGCGCGCTCGCGGCCGAAGCTCGTCGCGGTCTGCTGTCCGCATTGTTCCTGGACGGGCACCGCTCGGCTGGCCGAGTGGGATCCGTTGAGCATCGCTCGGGATCCGGAGAATGTCACTCCGCTCGAAGCGCCGAGGTGCGTCCGCTGGCGGATGAGCTGAGAATGAAGGGCATCCCGAACCCCGAGAATCCCTCCCGCAAGCGCCTGGAGCGGTTGGCCGAACGTCGACGCAGGCAAGCCCGGCAGTCGGAGGCCCAGCAGGAGCCGAACCGGGACTTCGACTTCGGCAGCGATCCGCCGCAACCGAAGCGGTGAACCCCTGCCACCCCTTGCGACGAATCGGCTCCCCTGCGTGTAATCCAGGACCCGGGCGGCCGATTGCCGAGGCATTGGGCCACGGTATTCCGCCCGGTACGCTCACCCTCGAAGCAGCAATCGACCTCGCCTGGCGCACCAGTCCCAACCTCGAAGTGATGGCCGAGCGCATGACCCAGGCACAGGCCGGCCGCACGGTCGCTTTCGCCGACTTCCTCCCGCAGGCAACCGCCTCGTACCGACCGATGAACGGCAACACACCTTATGTGGTGCCCACGCTCCCCACCTACACCGGCGTCGTCGCCATTGCTTCGCCGGCCGACCGCTTCGGCATCGCGGAACTGAACGTGCAGTGGATCCTCTGGGACTTTGGCCGCACGACCGGGCACTACGGCCAGGCGGTCAATCAGGTCGAGATTACGCGCCTGAAGTATGAACGCGTCCGGCAAACGGTCGCGTTCGATGTCACCGCCGCGTACCTTCAGGTACTCGCGGCGCGGGCCCTGGGCGTGGTTGCCGCCGAAGCGGTGCGCCGGGCCGAAGCGGTGCTGCGCGATGCGCGGAACTTCTTGAAACGAGGCACCGGCATCCGCAATGATGTATTGCGGGCCGACGTGCTCCTCGCCGAAATGCGGCTCAACCACGTCAAGGCCCGCACCGCCGAGGGATCGCCGTCGCCGCCCTGAACCAGGCCATCGGCATCAACGTGAGCGCGCCGACGCAGGTGGTGGATCGTACTCTTGAGCCAGCCTTCCGCCTAGGCCTGGCCGAATCTTTGCAACTGGCGGCGGATCACCGCGAGGAATTCGGCGTGGTGTTGCGCGATCCGCTCAGCCCAATACGGCACCGAGGTCGCCAAGGCGGATTTCTTGCCCAAGATTTATGCGGGTGGTGTCGGCCTTCACCTGGATAGCAACGAGCTAAGGAATGCCAATCTGGCGGCGGTCGGGCTGAACATCGAGATGCCGCTTTTTCAAGGAGGCCGGCGCATCGGCAAGGTTCAAATCGCCGAATCCGAAACGCGGGCTGCGGTGGCCCACGGCAAGGAAATCTGCGACAAGATCGCCTTCGAGGTGCAGACCGCCTACCTGCTGATCGACGACGCCCGGCAGCGGATTGATCTGGCGCGGACGGCGGTCGCCGGGGCAACCGAAAATCTGCGCGTGGTCCGTGGACTGTTCGCGAAAGGAGACGCCACACCGACCGACGTAGTCGACGGCGAGCTGGCCCTGACACGGGCGCAGCAGGACTACTACACAGCCCAGTACGATTACCAGACGGCCCTGGCCCGGCTGGCGTATGCCGTCGGCTTGCCGGTGCTGTCCGATTTGTCCGCAACCGGAGCGACCTGTCATGAGTAGCGCATCGGTCCAGATCAAATCCAGGTAGCGCGACTTCGATTGAGGTGGATTGAACTGCCACTCATAATCCTGGAAGCAATCCTATAGCGTCGGCATTGGTGTTTGCAGAGTTCGATTGCCAAGGGCGTTGGCACGCTACTCTGTAATAGTAACCTATTGCTGCAATGTCATGCGATGCGGCTCTGAATTGGATTGCCACGGTTCGACACAACGTCGGGCGCTGGTGTCTTGCCGGTTTGGTCGGCCTCTCGAAACCCGAGTGGCGGGCGTTGCCGGAGTCGATGGCGTCGGACCGGAGCGAGCTAAGGTTCCTGCAGCTCCAGGTGGGCAACCAGCCCCTCTTTGTCTTTGCCCTGGCGGTGGTGTTCGTGTTCCTGGTGCTGGCAACCTCCCCGATGCCCCCAACGCATCCTGCGCCATTTGCTGGCTGCCTCTCTGGCGCTTCGGTAGAATCACTTCATGAAGCTGCCACGCGAAACCCGTGCGAACGCGGCGCCGGTGCGCTGGTACCGGGGGGCTGACGTGCCATGGCGCGTGATCCGCCGTTACGCCCGCCGGGTCGCCGAGCACTTCCAACCCGAGAAGATCATCCTGTTCGGTTCTTACGCGTACGGCACGCCGCACGCCGACAGCGATGTGGACATCCTGGTCATCATGCCGGCGCGAATGAGCTCGACCAGGGCTTCAAGATTCGGTGCGAGGTGCCCACCCAGTTCCCGATGGACCTGATCGTTCTCACGCCGGCGCATGTAAAGTGGCGGCTGACCGAGCGCGAGTCATTCCTGACCGAGATCATGACCAGGGGAAAAATCCTCTATGAAAAGAATGACGCGCGAGTGGATACGCAAAGCAGAGGACGACTTCCGAGCCGCCGAAGTGCTCGCCGCCGGGCCCGAGCCGCTTCATGATCAAATCTGCTTCCACTGCCAGCAGTCCGCCGAGAAATACCTAAAGGCGCTGCTTGAGGAACTGGGGCTCGCGATCACCAAGACCCACGACCTTGAAGATCTGCTGGTTCAAGTGCTGCCGCACCACGCTTCGCTGGGCCGTTGCCGACGTGGACTGCGATTTCTTACGGGATTTGCTGTTGATCCACGGTACCCACTTTTGCACACAAGCAAGCGTCAGGCCGCATCTGCGCTGCGCTGGGCCGGCAAGGTGCGCAACGCCTGCCGCAGCCTCCTCGGCCTTAAATCACCACCGCGCCGCGCGTAGCCGTAAGCAATGCGATCGCCGGCAGCGACAGAGTGTGGGAGTCACGGTGCAGGCAGGATTACGGACTTGCAGAGTACTCGCGGGAAAACCGTGTATGTCCGTGCGCCGTGAAAGGTGTCGTTCTTCAGTGGGTGCAACTCCCACGTGGCAACTGTTGCTCCAGCCAGTAGCAATCGGAGCGGTAGCCGAGGTAACGAAGCTGCCGGAGCCTTCGATGCAAAGGGTCGCTGGGCGACCCCGCGAGCAGGCAGGCCCAAACGTGAGTGAATGCCGAGCAGGCCTCGAAAAGATTTTACTGCGGGAGCCGACCCAGCGGACATTTGGGGAAGGCCGCCGTCGTCGCAACCGGGGGAGCAACTCGATCCCCGCGACGGTCCCGCCGGGGTAGTGGCATGGGCATGCCTGTACATGGAGAATCGACGCAACACGGGAGACCCCGCGCGGTGGTCGCGTGCGACCAACCGGCGGCTCGCGAGGGCCAGGCCGGGCCGTCTGGGGAGTCGGACAGGCTCATAGTACCGTGGAAGCCGGGTAACGCCGGTGGAGGAAAGGAGCCTGACTTCGGGTGCGTTGCGGCAGGGACTACGGGTCCGGAGAGTGGCCATGTTGCCTATCACCTCCATCAACGACTCGGGCGTCCCGCAACCAACTGTACCGCCCGGCGAAGGACCGGTGTTGGTCCGTGTGCCGGTGGGTGAAGCTCGTCGGAGAGCCGGATGCGGCAAATCCGCACGTCCGGTTCGATGAGCGGGCGGTGGAAACGGGGCATGGTGTAGCTCGTCGGGCACCGGCAGACGAAAGGGCCGGCAACTGTTATGCTGCACCTAAACTACCGCGTCACCGCTCGACTCTACCCAATGGGCGTCGCACCCGCCGTGCGGTCAGCAGTCGCGATGAGACTGGGCTGCGCGCACGAGTGCTGCGGCCTGGCGGGGGTCCGAGTAGGACACCACGGTGCGGGTCCGGTCGGGCAGCGTGTTCACCAGGAGCTTCGCGCCCTGCGCTGTAGTAGACGCTCCTCAAGACCTCGCGCTGGAATGGATCGGGGTTTGCGCAGCCGGTAAACTCATTCACGTCGCCCCGGTCGCCAGCGGCGTGCCGGCGCAAGTAGGGAGCGATAGTCTGGCCCGCCGCGGCCAAAGCGGTAGCCGCCCACGGTGAGACCTCGATCTGGCCCAAGGGGAAGGGCGGCCGGAGCGTCGGGTCGGAGGTGCTGCCGCGGCCGGCGCGCCTGGGACCGCGTCGCGGGGCCGGCAGCGGAGGCGGCGTTCCGGAACATCGTACCAGAGAAGCCACGGCTCGCCGCGCTCGTCCTGATACTCCACCTCCTCGCTGAAGTTCAGCCGGCGGAGAACCTCCGGGACTGCTTCGGCCGGAAAGCCCAGGTCGGCTAGCGCATGCGCGATCGGAAACGGCACCTGGGTGCTGGCGACGTGGAAGCCCAGGCCAAACGGGTCGGTCCTGCGGACGAGGACGAACTGCACATCGTCGCCGACGAACAGGCACGCCTGCCCCCGGTAGTGCTTCCATTGCCGGACCAGGGCTTCGACTAGCACCGCCCGCTCGTCCGCGTCCGGCGCCGCACCGAGCCGATACTCCAAATGCCGGGCGGCAAGCTCGCCAACGTCCAGGATCCCGTCGGCAGGCGGCCCAGGCGCCGACTCATCGAGCAGGGGCTCGACGCCGTGCTCTTGCTTCCGTGGGTCCGTCCACAGGCGCAACAGGGTGCCGTCCGCCGTCACGACTTCGGCACTTTGGCCGCGGTTGAGCTGAGCCATCACGTCGGCGAGCGAGCCGGGCGGCACGCTCCATGAACGCAGCTTGGCTTCGAGCCAATCCGGCTGCGGTTCGCCGGACACGTTCCACCCCGCTGGGGTCGCGGTCAGCCGGAACGGGAGCACCTTGCCCGGTAGATAAAGCTCTGCGCTGCCGTCGTAGGTCTGCCACTGCCGGACGATGGACACGAGGTAGTCATGCCGCTGCTCGTCGGCGAGCCCCTGTTCGCCGACGACCTTGTCAAGGACATCTGCGGCGATCCGCCGCAGTGCATTTGCGTCCCGTTTTTTCATGGCGGTCTCCACAGGCGCCGCGCTTCCAGCCGTCAGGGACGGCGCCGGAAGTGCCGGCAGAAATCCGGGGACATACAGGGTGCAGAAATCCGGGGCGGTCCGGGGCGGGGACATACACGATTCTTTTCGGACAACAAACCGGGTCATTCAGGGTTGCTTCGGACGCGCGTTTGTGCGGCCTGAACGGGGGGAACGCGCGCCATTCACCAATTCGCTGGCCCGCTACGGCTCGGAGGAAGAAAAAGGCGACGCACCTCGATAATACCAATCGAGGAATTGGTACTATCCGTCCCCTTTACCGCGCCGCCTTTGCGCGGGCTACTGCTTCTTCCAGGAGTTGGGCGGCGACACACACCGCACTAACGGGACGCTCCGGCGTACTCGCGATTCGAGCCATCTCCTCCAACGCTGCCTGTGTCACGTTACTTACAGGAACTTTGCATACCTCATCGTGCACATATGCTGCCGGCTGTTTCGGAGGTGTCTCCTGCGCTGGGGTAATTTGGTCATGGATGATATTGGCGACGCGCGCCATTCCGAAGGCGCCGCCCCGCACATGGGGTACCTTGCCAACGACACGACCACCCATCCGTTCGGCAATTTCAAGGAACGATTCAGCCACGGCTAACTCGGGTCAATTGGCGATTCAAATAGTACGAAGGTATCATTGAACACGAGGGCGACTGCGCCCTGGTTCGTCTCCCGCCCCATTCTCAATGCGAAGGCAATGATCTGACGGCCTTTCTCGGCCATCGCTTCCTCAGTCGTGTAGGACTGCACAATCACCGGTTTGTCCCAAACCAGGTTGCCACCCCGTGCATTGTCCTTCCAGACGCCGAGACCCCGAGGAAAGGCCGTGCCACCCTCAAGTTCTCGGCCGAGCAATCGGAGCGCCTCCCGTACCCACTGCTTCTGGACTTCCCTTCCGAGAGCAGCACCATCCCTGTCCGCGCTTGGAATGTACAGTAACAGAAGGGCATCTTTCCGTTGCCCCGCGGCCACCACCTCCGCCAAATCAGGCATTGACGCCTCCACCTGTAATCATCGGGTTTTCCGGCCGAAAAGTCAATCGCTGCTTGAGGTTATCCACCGACATCGTGGGCCGCGCATGCGGTAGCATGCCCTGCCATGGCGCGACGGCGGACACGGGCGCCGCAGACAAGCACGGACATTTCCCTACCGATGCCCATGGCAGCAATACGTAATCGTCCGGCAGCGGGCTCGGCAGGCGCGCCGTGATGGCAAGCACGCCCCTTCTCGCGCATGATGCATGGCTTATCGACTCGCGACGGCGACATCGGAATCTGTCGATGCGGTCGCGTTGTCGTCGAGAGCAATTTCGCGAATGACACCGTCGGGGAACCGCGCCTGGAGCACCAGTTTTCCGCCCATCGCGTGAACGACCGCACGCAAGGTGGCAACCATCATGCGGCTGACATTGCGCTCCAATCGCGAGACGGCTGGCTGGCTGATGCCAAGCAAAGCCGCCAGGGCCGCCTGGGGGAGCTTCATCTCGGCGCAGCTTCCGTAGCGTGACCTCGAGTGGCGGTTCCGTTCGCCCGCCGGACTGAAGGAGCTCAACAATCCGAGCTGCCGCATCATCGGCCGTGCGATAGGTCTCATCGGGTTTCTCGCCATAACCGTGGCTCTCCGGCGACGACACGCCAAAGTGCCAGCTCTGCCGCCACTGGACGGCGACAACATTGCCGGCATGGGCGACATCGAGAAATCCCACGCCGCCTGGGGCAGCGGGCTCGGCAACAGTGATTTGCGCCTGGGGCAGCGCCTTTCGCAGCTGCGCCGCCAGATTAGCCAGAGGAGTCATGGTCGCTGACGCTCCCACGCGGTATAGCGGAATAGAGCTTTGGGTGGATACATGCGCCCGTCGCCACCAGGCTCGTCCGGGTTGTACGGGACGCCGCTGAACTCGTCCTCCACGGCCAGGAGCGTGGTCGCGATCAGCGCCATCGCCGCGTCGTGGTCCGCAGCCGGCTCCTGCGCATGCAGCCGCTCCAGAAACAGCGTCAGCCGCTCCCGCATCGGAAGCGGAGTTGGTTCACTGTTCACAAATCATGCCTCGAAAGCACGGCGAGACACGCCTTAACGATTATAACGCCCACGTTATATTACATCAAGGCAGATCGGGGCGGCAGGGGCGGCGGCGGCTTGACCTGGATTAACCTCGTACACTTGAAACGTGAGATTCGGCGCGCCGCTGACGGCGTAGCGGAGCGCATCGTCGCATTAGTGCTGTCGAACCGTCGGCTTGCCGGTGCTGTCCGATTTCTCCGCAACTGCAGGGCCCTGTCATGAATCGCCCATCCCCCGCGCCCCCTAGGCCATCTGCCCGCAAGCGGCGCCTGCGGCTGGCGATCGTGATCGGCCTGGCCGCGGTCGCTGCCATCGCCGCCAGCGTGTGGGCTGCCGATTGGCTGGCGTGTCGCTTCACGCACTCGATCAGCAAGGATGCGTTTATCGCACCTGATCAACCTGTCAACCTGGCGCCGCAGGTGGCCGGCAATATCGTCGAGGTCTTCGTCCTGGAACAAGACCTGGTCAAGAGAGGCCAACTGCTGGCGCGGATCGATCCGTCCACGTATCAGCGCGAGCTGGACCTGGCGGAGGCGAAATGGGTCACCGCCCAGGCTGGGCTCGCACGCGCCGAGGCTGACCTGGCGGTACTTGCCGAGGAGGTGCCGAAACGGATCACCATCGCCGAGATGCGCCTGGCCATTGCCAGGGAAGACGAGCGCAAGGCCGGCGACGCTCTGGAAATGATTACCACGGACACCGACAAAGGAGTGACGGCCGCACAGCGCGCCGTCGATGCGGCGCGGGCCACGTTCGCGCTGGCCGAGGAGGATTTCGCTCGCTACCAGTCCCTTTTCCAGGATGGTTCCGTGTCCGAACGCAAATACCAGGAAGCGACCAGGGGTTTCAAGACCGCGCAGGCCGACGTGCAGATCGCCGAGGCGAAGCTTGCCCAGGCCGAGGCGAACCGCAAGCAGGCGAGCATTGCCGGGCAACAGCTTCGAGCCGCGAAACATGCCGTGGGCGCGGCGACCGCCGCCGTCGAATTGGCCAAGGTGGGCGATCTCCAGATCGTTGCCGCCAGGCAGCTCGTTGCGGAGCGTTCGCGCCAGGTCGCCGAAGCGCGCCGTGCCGTGGAGCTGGCCCAGGTCAACCTCGGTTACACGCAGGTGGTTGCTCCCTATGATGCGGTCATCGCCAAGAAGTGGCGCTACCGGGGCGACTACGCCCGCGCCGGCGATCCGATCTTCAGCATGTACAATCCCGAACTCCTCTATGTGACGGTGAACCTGGAAGAGACGCTGCTGGAAGGGGTCAGCCCCGGCAACTTTGCCGATTTGCAAATGGACGCGTTTCGCAAGCCGTTCCGCGGCCGGGTGGTCTGGATCGGCTCGGCCACCGGCGCCAACTTCTCACTCATCCCGCGCGATATCTCCTCGGGTGAGTTCACCTACGTGGTGCAGCGGGTGCCAACGAGGATCCTCATCGAGCGCGATGAACGTTGGCAGTCTTTGAAGCCCGGCCTGTCGGTGACGGCGGCGATCGAGCACGGCGGCGGCGACGCGGCCTGGGCGGCCGAAGCCAACCGCAAGCTCGCCGAGATCATGGGCCTCGCGGAGCGCCAACCGTGACCGACGTCAACCTGGCCGGTCAGCTCTGGTCCGCCATGCGCCGGCACGCCCGGGTGCTCTTGGCCGTCGTACCCGGCGTCTTCGCCAGTGCGCTGCACTCGACGATGCTCGTGGTGCCGCGCGCCGATTTCATCGACGCCCTCGATTCCGACCGCTATCGCATCCAGTGGATCACTGGGGCCTATCTCCTCGGCACGGCGGCGGGCATGGCGCTGACGCAATTTGCCGGTAGCCGGCTCGGCTTGCGTTATGCCTACTTGCTGGGAGTCGCTTGCTTCACGCTGGCTGGCACCGCCTGCGCCCTGGTTAACGAGGTTATCTGGATGACACCGCTACGGCTGGGGCAAGGCCTTGGCAACGGCCTCATCATCTCCGTCGGCATGGTGCTGATCTGGCGAGCGTTTCCGGTCCACCAAGGGTTGGCGGTGATGGCGGGGGGGACGGCGGCGTTCACGACGGTCGATCTTTACACCGCGAAGGGCCTTCAAGCGGCCTATATGGCGTTGTGGGGCGCGGGCGCCGGTTTGGTGATCGGTCCCGCCCTGTTGACCGCCTTCGAGGGGCTGAGCACCGAGGAAACGCTGCGTGCGGCCGGCATCTTTAACATCCTCCGCACCGTGCCGGCGTTCATCGCCGGCGCAACATTGACCATTCTGCTCACCCAACACACCGACGCCCAGTTCGACGTTTTGCGCCAGCACATCCGCACCAATCGCCCAATCGTCGCGGAGTCCTTCCGCCGGCCGGAGCGTCAATTCGTCGCCCACGGCAGCCCGGCTGCGCAAGCCGGCAAGCAGGCGCACGCCGGGTTGACCAAATGGCTCCATGCCAACTCGCGGGCCTTTGCGCTTCAAGGGATCGTGGGCTACCTGGCGCTGGTGCCGGCCGCGGGATTGGTGCTGGTCCTGTTGGTGCGGGTGCCGGCCCCCAGCCCGGCCCCGTTTATCTCGCATTAGTTCTACTCGCCGGACTTTCTGGCCCAGCGCGAATTCGTGGCGGCGCGAGCGGTGCTTGCAGGCGTGATCGCCCGGGAGCCGGCGGCGCTCTTGCCGCGCGTGCGGCTGAGCCATGTGCTATTGCAGGAGAGGCGCAACCTGGCGGCGGCGGATCAGGCGCTCCTGGATGTGCTGGCGCTGAGTCGTCGGTTGTTGATATCACGGAGAACCACGAGTGACTGAGCGCGTGCATGACCATCCCAACCTGATTCTCTCCGTGGGCACGCAGGTCGTGACCCTTGTGGACATCCCCGGCTCCGCGGGCCTGGTCCTGCACCTGCGCGGCACCGTGGGCGTTGTCGTGAAGTCGCCGGCCGACCATGAGCACTCCTACCGCGTTCGCTTCCCCGATGGTTTCGAGGCCGCGCTCAAGCGGAGTGAAGTCACGATGCTGGCGCAAGTCAAGGAGGGAGAGATCGGCGACAGTGCGCATGCCGCTCAGGCCGATCTGTACGCGCGGGTCATCTATCGCTGCGTCATCGGCTCACAGGCGTATGGGCTCGCCGACGCCGAATCGGACGTGGATCGCCGAGGCGTTTACCTGCCGACCGCCGACCTGCACTGGTCGCTCTACGGCGTTCCCGAGCAACTGGAGAACCACGAAACGCAGGAGGCGTACTGGGAACTCCAGAAGTTCCTCGTGCTCGCGTTGAAGGCGAACCCCAACGTGCTGGAGTGCCTCTATACGCCGCTGGTCGAGACGGCGACTCCGCTCGCCGAGGAACTGCTCGTCATGAGGTCGAGCTTCCTGTCGCGGATCGTCTACCAGACCTACAACGGCTATGTCATGTCGCAATTCAAGAAGATGCAGGCCGACATCCGCCATCACGGGAACGTCAAGTGGAAACACGTCATGCACCTGATCCGACTGTTGCTGTCGGGCATCGGCGTGCTTCGTCACGGTTTCGTGTCCGTCAGGGTGGACGACCACCGCGACCGGCTGCTGGCGATCCGGCGCGGTGAGGTGCCGTGGGACGATGTGGAGACCTGGCGGCTCAACCTGCACCAGGAGTTCAACGCCGCTTTTGAGACGACGAAGTTGCCCCAGCGCCCGGACTACGAGCGTGCCAACGCGTTCCTCGTCAGCGCCCGGCGTCGGGCCCTGTCGGAGGGCTTGCCATGATCCCGATGCCGCTACTGAAAAAGCAGATCGAGCAGCATCCGTACCCGCTGGTCTTCGCCACGATCAGCGGGGCGCACCTGTACGGCTTTCCGTCGCCCGACTCGGATTTCGACCTGCGCGGTGTTCACGTGCTGCCGCTGCGGGAGGTCGTCGGACTGCGGATCGGACCGGCGACCATCGAAAAGTCCGGCGTTCACGACGGGCTCGAAATCGACCTGGTGACGCACGACGTTCCGGAAGTTCTTCGGCCTGCTGCTGAAAAAGAACGGCTACGTGCTGGAGCAGGTGCTGTCGCCGCTGGTGGTTCACACCACGCCGGAACACGCGGAGTTGAAGGAGATCGCCGCCCAGTGCATCACGCGGCACCATACCCACCACTACCGCGGGTTCGCGGAAACGCAGTACAAGCTCTTCGCAAAAGAGAATCCGCCGCGGGTCAAACCGCTCCTGTACGTGTACCGCGTGCTGCTTACGGGCATCCACCTGATGCAGACCGGCGTGGTCGAGGCGAACCTGGTTCGGCTCAACGAGACGGCGAAACTGCCGTATCTCGACGACCTGATCCAGCGGAAGGTCGGCGGCGCGGAGAAGGAGCGGCTGACCGAGGCGGACCTCAGCTTCCACCGCAGCGAGTATGACCGCCTGCGCGATCGCCTCCTGCAGGCACACGACGCGACCGCATTGCCGGAAGCGCCGCGGGGAAGCGCGGCGCTGCACGATCTGCTCGTGAGGCTGCGGTTGAATACGCTCTTGCCTCGGTAACCAGACCTCCACCCATTGCGCAATGGTTCGACACGTCGTGCCATCCGCCTTCACAATTCGCAGTAGCGACATGGCGCCGACTCCGCGTGCCACACCGCAGGCGGCCCATGCAACACCGTTCCCCCGCCGTCAGCGACTGGCAGCCACGCCAGCAATTGAGCGCGCGCTTGCAGCAACGTGGCCGCGTGGACCTTGCTGCTGCCCGCGTTCTCACGAACGCGGCTACAGCCCTTGCTGCAAAGTCACGCACACTGCAACTAGGAAAACGCAACTGGGCGGGTCGCGCTCATCGCTCGACCGGCCCAATGTTCGTCTGCGCCGCTCGGCTCCGTCAGTGGCCCATGAAGAGCCAAAGCAGTATCACCAGCGAGGTCGTAACCCCAGGCGAGCTGTTGCTCCGTGAATAAATCGTGCCAAGCCTTCAGGACCCGCTGCTGCACGGTCAAGTCCGGGCCCGTGCCATTGCCGTTCGAGAGCCGCTCACGAACGGCCCGCAGGACCACACCTTCCTGGGCCCAACCAGGACCTCGCTTCGCAAATTCGGTAGCAAGACCCAACACCGTCGCCCGGAGTTTTTCTTCACTCATCGCAAGTCCTCGCCGACTACGCAAGCCCGTGGGGCCGTGATCGGCGCAGGCTCTGGCACGCGCCTGCGTCAGGGAGTCCCCGCCACCACGCCCTTGAAGCGGTAGGAATTGAGCAGCTGCCGCAGCTCGCCCTGCACGCGCTCCAGGCTCATGTTGATCTCGGCGATGCCGGGCCGGCTTTGCGCCTCGAGCTGGGCGCCGCGCTCGAACGAATAGTACGCCTGGTCGCGCTTCAGCAGGCTCTTCTGCGCGAGCTGGGCGAGCCCCAGGAAATACACGTACCGAGCATCCTGGTTGAAATAGTCGATCGCCTGCTTGAACTGCACCTCGGCTTCGGGGTACTGCCTGGCCCAGTACAGATGCAGGCCGTGGCCGAAATGCTTCTCCGCCAGCAGCGGGTTGGGCTTGTTGGCGGCGTCGGGGTGCTGGAACGCGGGATGCTCCTCGACCATGCGCGTGACCTCACGGCTCTCCAGTCCCGGATGCACCAGCTCCAGACCGCGCGTGTAGAGCTTGAGTCCCTCGGTGCGGCGACCCTGCCTGGCGAAGCCCTGGCCCATCAGCAAATAGCCCATCCCGCGGACCCGGGGATCGGGCCGGCTCAGCAGATCCTTGGCCAATTCCAGGCACGTGTCCGAGGTGAGCTGCATGCCGGCCTTGGCGACGGCCTGACCCAGCACCGCATAGCCCTGCTCGCGAATCTTCGCGTCCTTCGACGCCGTCAAGTCCTTGGCCAGCTCGATGCTTTCACGAATCCGCTTGGCGGTCTCCGGGTTCTCGCTTTCCGGCTCCGGCTCATCGAGTGCCTGGCCGATCGCCACCGACACGACCAGTGCCGTCAGCGGGTGCATGTAGACCGGCGCCGTGGGCGGTGACACGCGACTCTCCGTTTTCTTTTTCTCGGGCGCGTCCTCGGCGGCCGGCGGGGCGGCGACTGCCGGGCGATCGCGGAGCAGCACGCGGGCCAGCGCGACCCGGTAACGGCTCGCCTCATCAGCGCTGCCCTTGTGCGCCTTGAGCGCCTGGCGGAAATGCTCCTCAGCCTTGCCGAACTGGTCCAGCGATTCGTCCAGCAGGCCCAGGAGGTAGGCGCCGTCCGCGGCGCCGTTGTCCGTCTTGACGGCGGCTTCAGCGTCCTTGCGGATCTCCGCCTGGCCCGGGGCGTCCAGCTTGAGCTTGCCGCGCAGCGACTCCAGTCGCAGCAGGCCGCGCTCGGCCAGCAGCCGGCCGTCGCCGGGCAGCACCTTCAGAGCCAGGTCGGTTTCGTCGAGCGCACCCTTGAGGTTGCCCGCGGCCTCCAGCGCCGCGATCTGTGGCAGGTAGTAGGCCCGCGCGTCGGTCAGCTCTTCGAGCGCCTGGCCGGCCTGCGTTTCCCATGCCGTACCCTTGGTGCCGGGATGCTTGACGGCACCCTCAAGCGCCTGCTTGGCCTCGTCGAACTTCGCCTCGTTGCGCAGTGCCAGGCCCTTGACGTACAGCGCCTTGGCCTTCGCCTCGGCCGGCACCTTGGCGTCGCCGGTGAGCAGCCACTCGGTTTCGCGGAGGATCGCGGTGAGCTGCTTGGGATCCTTGCGATTGCGATCCTGCAGCAGCATTGCATAGGTGTCGAGCTTCTCCGCCGGCGTCTCGATGAACGGCTCACGCGCCTTGTACACGCCGAGCTCGGCCGCCAGCAGGCTGGCGTTGACGCCCTTTTCGACCAGCCGGCCGACGCCGAGCCCCATGCCGGCGAGCGAGGCGCCGATATGCGTCAAGGGCACGCCGAGCGGCGATTCGCCCTTTTCGCGGGCCAGCTTGACGCCGTCCACGAGCTGCTTGCGCGGATCGCCGCCGGCCGGCACCACCTTGGCCTTGACCAGCTCGTCGTAGGCCGCCTTGGTGGCGGCATCGAGCTCGTCGCGATCCTTCGTCACCTTGACGCGATCCTGCAGCACCTCCTGCACGCCCTTGGCGCCGGGCTCCTTCACCTTGCCGTCGGCCAGCACCTTGTTGACTTCGTTGAGCCTCTCCTCGGAATCCTTCTTGCGCCACCAGCTCGGCGACGCCCTTGGGCCCGGCGTCCTTGACGTCGGCGTCTTTCAGCAGCTTGTTCACGCCCGCGAGGTTCGTCTGGGTTTCGCCAAGCTCCTTGAGGACCTGGCGCACGCTTGCGCCGGAAACCTTGCTGGGATCGTCGATCACCTTGGCGTCGGTGAGGGCGCCGCCGATGTCCTTGACCAGCGCGTCGGCCTGCTTGCGCTGTGCCTCGGTGTTGGTCTGCAACTTCGTCAGCGCGTCGGCGGAAACCTTGGCCTGGGCCAGTTGATTCTGCAGGTCCGGCTCACGGGCGGCACGCAGGATCTGGTCGGCGAGCACATCCTTGTTGCCGGTCCGCAGGTCCTTCACCGCGTCCTGGACCTCCTTGTCGCTTTCCTTCAGCGGCTCCTTGGCGTCGGTTTTCAATTTCACGTATTTGAGCCAGATGGCCTCGCCGCGCACCGCCACGACCGGAGGGTCGGTCTCGTCCTTAAGGTCGTTAAGCACGCTGTCGTAATCGCCCTGGGCGAGCGCCTCGTAGGCCTTCTGTGTCGGGGTAAGTTGCACCACCTTCGGCGGCGGCGGCGGCGGCGCGTTCGAATATTGCTTGTAGTATTCGTCGAGCATCTCCGGCGCGAGGAACGCCATTGCCGCGACACCGCCGACCGTCAAGAGCACGCCGAGCAGTGTGAAGAACCCCGCCCCGACCAGCCGGCCGAAGCAGCCCGGTCCCGAAGGCGCCAGTGGCTTGATCTTGGGGGCATCGTCGGCCGCGCGGCCCTTGCCCTTCTTCTTCGGCGGCGTCTCGTCCTCGTCGTCGACCGCCGCCGCGACTGCCTCCTCTTCGTCTTCGCCCGCCGGCACGGCCACGGCCTCGTCGTCCTCGGCCGGCATCGCGACCTCGTCGTCGACCGGGGCCGCCACCGCCTCTTCCTCGTCGTCGCCGAAGAGGGCCGCGGCTTCCTCCTCGATCTCCGCCGCCGTTGGTTTCTTTTTCTTCTTGCCCTTGCCCAGCGTTTCGAGCTCGTCGTCGGTCAGTTCCGAGGCAACGGGCTCCGCTTCGTCCGACTTCTTCTTGGCCCGCGCCGGCTTCTTGGGCGGCGGCGCATCCGCCTCGTCGGCGAGGATATCGTCGAACTCGACGCTCGGGGCCGCCGCCGGCTCCTGCTCGAGATTGATGCCCGATTCGAGCGCCTCGGCCACGGCGTCGATGCCCGACGAGTTCTTGGGCTTGGACGGCAGATCGCCCAGGTTCACCGCCGACGATTCGTCCATGGCGTCGAACGCGACCGTCTCTTCCTGTTGCGCCGAGCGCACCAGATCGGAAGCGTCGCTGACATCGTCCCACTTGACTGCCGACGAACCGGTGAGGCCCTCGGCCGCCATCACTTCTTCGGTCGCTTCGAGCTCGCGGGCCTTCTTCTTGCGGGCCGCCGAGGGGTCCGCGCCCAGATCGACCGCTTCGTCGTCGGCCTCGGTGCGAATTGGCGAATCGACGGCGCCGACGGCCGCGAACCGGGGATGAGCGCTTCCTCACCGATGACCGCCTCGGAGCCCATTTCGGCGGCGAGCACGTCGGAGCCGGCCGGCGTCCCACCGCCGCTGGCTGCCGATGCGGGCTCGGCCTCGGCCAGGTCGTCGCCCAGGACGTGCTCCGCGCCGGTGACGTCGGCCCCAGGGACATCCGCACCGGTTACGCCGACCGGATGGGCCTGCAGGTCGTCGAACATCGGCTCCGCTTCGGCGACGTCGGAGACCGGCTCCGCCTCGGCGATGTCGGACACGGCCTCCGCCTCGGCGATCTCCTCGACCGGCGCACCGATCACGTCGGACGACGGCGGCTGCACGACCGGCACCGCTTCCTCGCCGCCAAGCACTTCGTCCCCCGCCTGGGGCGGCGCCAGCTCCGCGGTCACGTGCGATTTGCTGCCCGGCACCGGCGCGGCCCCGGCCTTCGCCAGCACGTCCTCGTCCTCCACGGGTAGCATTTCGGCCGCCGACGGCGATTCCGCGGCCTCGAGCACCGGAATGTCCTCTTCGACCGACTCCAGCATGAGCACGTCCGCCTCCTCGGCCGCCTCCAGCACCGGGATGTCCTCGGCCTCCTCCAGCGACATGTTCGGCACGGCGGGGGTCTTGGCCTCGTCGTCCTCGTCGCGCTGGATCATCGTCGGTTTGCTGGCCGGCCGCGCGATTTTGGTCTGCTTGGGATCGGCCGGCGCCGGCTTCTTGGGTTCGTCGGACGGATTCTTGTCGTTGGGATGCTTCGCCATGGATCGGCCACTCCACTCTGAGGTCGGACGGGAATCGTGGTCACGGTGCGGCGGCTTCAGCAAAAGTACTGCCCGGCGGCAAAAAAGCGGCGCGCTCCGAGGTCAAATCAGTCATCTACCCCCCATTTTCCCGCATCGGAAGGGTTTCGCAATCCCATTTTTCCGGCGCCCCTGCGGAAAGCGCCGGGCGGGGCCGTTCCTGTCGAGACGGCCGGCGCAGCCGGTAGAAATGGCATTGCTGATGCAAACCGGATCCGTACGTCAAAAAAACATGAACCACGGATCACACCGATGACACGGATAAGAGCTACGTGCGCCACTGTATCACGGACTGTGACTTAGAAGGAAATCACCACTTTCGGCAGCAAGGTCTGCAGCCGTTGCCGGCCGGCGGCGCTGATGCCGGTACGGCCTAGGTGCAGCTTGCGGAGCTTCGGCAAACGGGCCAGGTGCGCCACCGCGGCATCGGTTACTTTTGCCGAATCGAGCGATAGCTCCTCCAGCGTCGCAACCGTCGCGAGCTTCGCCACGCCGTCGTCATCGAAGACGCCGTTGACGAGCATCAGCAGCCGGAGCTTCGGCAGCATGGCGATCTGTTCCAGCGTCTCGTTGCTCGCGGCGCGGTCGTACACGTCGACTTGGTACAGTTCCTTGAGCCGGCCGAGGAACTGCAGGGCCCGCGCCGTCGTTTCGGGGCCATGTACGTGCAGCTGCTGCAGATGCACCAGGCCCGCGAGCTGCTTCAGCCCCACGTCGGTTACCTTGGTGTGGACGATCTCCAGGCGCTGCAGGCTGGTGAGTTTGCTGATCGCCTCCAGGCCGGCATCGCTCGCCGGCGACGAGTGCAGGTTGATCGACTCGAGCTGCTTCATGCCTTGCAGGTGCTTGAACCCGGTGCCGGTGATCTGCGAAGAGCAGACGACCATCCGCCGCATCTTCGTCAGGCCGGCGAGGTGCTCGAAACCGCGATCGTCGACGGCCGTCAGACAGACGTTGAGCCGTTCGAGATCGGTCAGATCCTTGAGATGGACCAGGCCGGCGCTCGTAATCGCGGTGCCGGACAGCTCCAGCCGCCGCAACTGATTCTGCCCCGCCAATCGCTTGAGCCAGTCGTCGGTCACACGCTCCGCGAGTTTCTTGGGAATCGGCGCCGCATGGCCGTCGGTCCGCTCGTTCAGCTCGAGCTCGACGAGCCGGCCAAACACCGGCAGGGCTGCGTCGCCGGCAATCGAGCGCAGCCAGGCCGGCGCGATGACTTCCAGCGTCGCCTTGCCGCCCAGACGCTTGAGCTCCGCCAGCAGCAGATGGTCACTCCCGTAGTGCGCCGCGGCCTGCTCCAGGGCCGGGAGGAGCTGCTGCGTGTCCGCGGCACCTTCGCATCGGTCATGCCGGCGACCAGCGACTTGAGCTGCTCACGAACGGCGTCGTCGAATCGCCCGCCCGGCATTTTCGCATCGGCCGCAACCTGGGCGAGCTTGCACAGCGCCGCTGCATCGGGGTGGGGCGGCTGGGCCGGCTGGCTGTTCGAGCGCACCGGCGTATGCCAGCAACCCGGCGATAATCGCCCGGTGACGTGCGTAATACATGAATGTCGAGCCTCCAGGATGGGCGGCCGTGTCGTCGCAGAGGATAAGGCTATGGCCGCTGTTCGCGTCGGCCAATGCCGGCTGAGTTTTCCTTTGCTTGCACTCCATCTTTTGGTACGCTGATTTTCTCGCCGCGACATCCCAACCCAGCGAAGACCCGCCATGACCCTGTGCTTCCGCCGCATTATCCTGTGTACCGCCGCCGTCCTCGTACCCGCCGGCGCATGGGCGATGCTCTCCGCCGATTCTGCTGGGCAGCCCGTGTCGAAGAAAGCGCCCATCGAGTTCGAGTGCCGCTGGACCGATACGCCCATCAAGGTCACCGGCAAGGGCACCGACCCCGCGTGGAAACACGCCCAGGTCATCGACAACTTCGGGCTGCCCTGGCTCGGCGACCAGGCCCGGCCTGCGAAGACGAAGACGAAGGCCAAGCTGCTCTGGGACCGCGAATACCTCTACTTCTTCGCCGACATGGAAGACACCGACCTGTACGCCGACGTGACCGAGCACGACGGCATGACCTGGGACAACGACGTCTTCGAGCTGTTCTTCAAGCCGGCGGACGACAAGCCCGGCTACTACGAATTCCAGGTCAACGCCGCCGGCACCGTCATGGACATGTTCCTGCCGCGCCGCGGGGCGGGGGGCTACAAACGCTTCATCAAGGACGGCGATTTCCACATCGACGCCAAGGTCCACCTGCGCGGCACGCTCAACAAGTGGACCGACAAGGACGAGGGCTGGTCGGTCGAGGGCCGGATTCCCTGGAACGATTTCCTCCGCACCGGCGGCCGGCCCGATGTAGGCGAGAAATGGAAGTTCGCCCTGTGCCGCTATGATTATTCCGTCGATTTCGAGGGACCCGAACTGTCGACGTGCGCCCCGCTCAGCAGCCTCAAGTATCCCGACTTCCATCACTTCGAGGACTACGCGACCCTGCAATTCGTCGGCCCCGCCAAGCGCCCAAGGCCGGCGCCCTGCCGCACGGCATCGAGCAGTGGTCGCCGGTGACCACCGCGCAGCGTCGTCGGCTCGCCCGACCCGCCGAATCCTTATCGCGTCAAGAAGGTTTATCCCGACCTCAAGATCACCTATCCGATCGCGATCACGCACCAGCCCGGCAGCGACCTGCTGATCGTCGTGCAGCAGCGCTCGCCCGGCGGCCATTCGCAGGTCGTCCGGTTCAAGGACGATCCGAAGGCCAAGGACCTCGAGACGCTGCTGACCTTCGACGGCACCGCCTACGATCTCGTGTTCCATCCGAACTTCGCAGAAGAACGGCTACTTCTATCTCGGCGCCAAGGGGCCGAGCACCGGTCCGTCCGCCGACAAGCGCGCCCAGGTCATCCGCTACACCATGGAGACGAAGCCGCCGTACAAGGTCGATCGCCAAGTCGGCCCAGGTCATCATCGCGTGGCAGTCCGACGGCCACGACGGCCTCGGCATGGGCTTCGGCCACGACGGCATGTTCTACGTGACCTCGGGCGACGGCACCAGCGACTCCGACACCAACGTCGTCGGCCAGGACATGAGCACGCTTCTTGCCAAGGTGCTGCGGATCGATGTCGATCATCCGGACCCCGGCAAGCAATACTCCGTCCCGAAGGACAACCCGTTCGTCAACTGGCGAGCCGAGGGGCGTGAGCCCTCGGAGAAACCCGCCCGCCCCGAAATCTGGGCGCTCGGCCTGCGTAACCCGTGGCGGCTTACGGTCGACCACAAGACCGGCCATATCTGGGTCGGCCAAAACGGCCAGGACGTGTGGGAGCAGGCGTTCCTCGTCAAGAAGGGCGACAACTACGGCTGGAGCGTCAACGAGGGAAGCCATCCGTTCTACGAGAAGCGCAAGCGCGGCCCCAACTTCGTCACGCCGCCGACCATCGAGCATCCGCACTCCGAGTTCCGCTCGCTCACCGGCGGCATTGTCTACTACGGTCTGGGTTATCCTACGATTCCGCGCACTACATATGAGCTGTACGGCGCGTATATCTATGGCGACTACTCGACGGGAAAAATCTGGGGCATGAGGCACGACGGCGCGAAGCCGATCTGGCACAAGGAACTGACTGATACAACCCTGGCGATCACCGGGTTCGGCACCGATTCCCAGGGCGAGCTGCTGATCGTCGATTACCGCGGCAAGGACAAGGGCGGCTTCTACGCTCTGGAGCGGACGCCGAAGGATCGGCCGCCGGCGATCTTCCCAAAGAAGCTCTCGGAGAGCGGCCTGTTCAAGTCGGTCAAGGGCCACGTCATGCAGGACGGCATGATTCATTACTCGGTCAACGCCGTCCTCTGGTCCGACGGCGCCGCCAAGGAACGTTGGCTCCACCTTCCCAGGGACGGCACGATCGACACCAACACGAATCGCGGCTGGAATTTCCCCGACTTGACGACAATCGTCAAATCGTTCTATCTCGACCTGGAGCCAGACAATCCCGCCTCGCGCAAGTGGATCGAAACCCGCTTTCTCACCAAGCAGGACGGCGAGTGGTACGGCTATTCCTACGCGTGGAACGACGAGCAGACTGAGGGCACCTTGGTCGAGGCGAAAGGGATCGACCGGGATTTCCTGATCAAGACGCCGGACGGCGAGCGCAAGCAGACGTGGCACTACCCGAGCCGGACCGAGTGCATGGTCTGCCACAGCCGGGCCGCCAATTACGTGCTCGGCTTCACCGAGGTGCAGTTCAACAAGGTGCACGACTACGGCGGCGTCAAGGACAACCAGCTCCGTGTTTTCGAGCATCTCGGCCTGCTCAAGGTCAATTACTGGGACGAGGTCCGCAATCGCCTGCGCGACGACGCCAAGGCCCGGGGCATGAGCGAGGACGAAGCCAACAAGCATATCGAGAAACTCACCGCCACGCGCAATCAGCGAGCGCCGGTCACCGCAACGTCCTTGCTGACGGTGAGCCCCGAGAAGTACCGCAGGCTGGTCGATCCATACGACAAACAGCAAGACCTAACGTTGCGGGCGCGGTCGTATCTGCACAGCAATTGCGCCAGTGTCACGTCGAGGCCGGCGGCGGCAATGCGCAGATGGAGCTGGAGTTTACGACGCCGCTGGACAAAATGCGGATCGTCAACGCCAAGCCGGTACACGACAGCTACGGCCTCAAGAACGCGTCGCTCGTCGTGCCGGGCCATCCTGAGAGTTCCGTGCTGCTGCATCGCATCGCGCATCGCGACAAGGGCCACATGCCACCGCTGGCAACGCGCGCTGTCGATCGGCAAGCCGTGCAGTTATTGCAGGAGTGGATTACGCAGCTGAAGGCGCCGGCGAAATGACAATTATTATCGAAGAGCGGGGTGCCATGCTTTCGCGGCCAATCAGACGCGTACTCTCGACCCAAGCACCCGCCCTGGCCGCGAAAGCATGGGGGCGGGCTCACGCATGCTTTCGCGGCCGTGGAAGCCGAGGATAAGACGTTGAGCGAGCGACGGGCCGCGAAAGCATGGCACCCGTCGCCCGCCATTCATTCGTGCGCAGGCCGAAAAACCAATTGGTGCTGGTGCCCGAACCGGCGGTTATTTGCGAGGACTATCCATGAGCGACCTTGAACAGACCCGCGCCTACCGGGCGCCATTGGTTGTACAAATGGGCCGCGCTTTTCTCGCAGTGGTCTTGGGCCTGCTCCTGCAATTGCCGTGCGCGGCGCAGGAACTAAATCCCCAGCTCGTCATGGAAACCTCGCTTGGTAGCGTGCGGCTGGAGCTATTTGCCGACAAGGCGCCGCTGTCGGTCAAGAACTATTTGCAATACGTTGACGCCCAGTTTTATGACGGTCTCGTGTTCCATCGGGTCATCGGCAACTTCATGATCCAGGGGGGCGGCCTTGGGCAGGATCTCAAGGAAAAGCCCGGCCGCCCTCCCATCGCCAACGAAGCCGGCAACGGCCTGTCCAACGTCCGCGGCACCCTGGCCATCGCGCGCACCAGCGTCCCCGACAGCGCTACCTCGCAGTTTTTTATCAACCTCAAGGACAATAGCTTCCTGGACAGAGCCAAAACGCCCGACAAGGTGGGTTACGCTGTTTTCGGTAGGGTCATCGACGGCATGGAGGTGATCGACAGGATGAGCCGAGTCAAGACCGGAGCCAGCGGCGGGCATCGGGACGTGCCGCTCGAACCGGTGGTTATCCGCTCGGTGCGCCGGGCAACGGAATTCACGCTCGCCCTGGGCGGGTCGCTGGTACCCGGCAAGCTGATCACCATTACCGCTCAGGTAGACTTCCCAGGTGCGGGCCAGGCCCTTACTCTCGTGTTGCCACCGGGTCTCAACTGCGAAGAAGGCAAGGAAATCCAACCCGTGCCCCTTTCCTTGGGTCCGACCCTCGTACTGTGGAAAGTACGTGCCGCGGAGCCGGGGGAGTTTATGGTGAGCGTCCGTTCCAGCACGGGAGTCATCCGCAGCCGAACGATCAAGGTCCGGCAGCCTGAATAGGAGCACACGCGATGAAACGGCAACGCGGCCCAGCGATGCAGCAGTGCATCGCGTGCTTTCAGAAGTACGAATGGCGGGCAGGCGGATAGAATGGGTGCATGCGACCCGCCCGGACGCAGGGCGGGGGAACGATGCAGGTGGCCCGTTGCCTGACAAACCGGGAGAGCGTTCCATATGGATCAACAAGGCTATAATCGCTGGTGGGCGCTCCACGTGCGCGTTGCGCTGGGAGAGACGCTTGCAGGAGCGGATCATGCGTTCTACGAGGGCGGCAAGAAAGAACTCGACACCGACGACGAACTGCATGGCGCCGGCCAAGCCGTTGGCAAGGCGCGGGCCGCTCTGGCGTCGCTGGACGCCGAGAATGCCCAATTGCGCGCCAGAGTGACAAGCTCAACGCGGAGATTGTCAATCTCGAAGAGACTCTCGACAAGCAATCCAGGCAGTTGCTCAGCGCTTGAGATTAGCGGCCGTGGCACATCCCAAGCACGCGCACGTGCGCGCACGCTACCATGGACGCTGTGGCTATTGCGGCATCAGTGACACCGACGCGGGCGGCGAGTTGACCATCGACCACTATATCCGGGAGGTTCATCATGTCCGACCAACCGAAGCCGGCGCCGGAGTGCGAGTTGCCGGTGGATCGACGCGACTTCCTGCGCCTCGCCGGCAGCGCCGGGGCACTTGTCGCCGCTGCCGGTATCGCCGAGGGCGCTCCCGAGCAAGGTAATCCGCCGCCCGCCGCGAGCCCGACACGCAACTACCTCACGAATCCGCCCGATTTCCAGGATGTCAGCCGCGGCACGCCCCGGCCGCATTCGCTCAAGGGCGACGCGCTCGTGCAGGCCCGGTTGACGCCGGCGACCTGGCGGCTGGAGATTGTCAGCGACGGCACCACCGAGATCGCCACGCCGCGCACGCTCGCTGGGGACAACGCTGTCGACCTGCCGCTCTTGGAGAAGCTCGGCCAGCAGCACGGCCGGCGCTTCCTCAAGGCGATGCAGTGCCTCAACATCGCCCGGCCGCTCGGACAGGGTTTGTGGGAAGGCGTGCCGCTGCGGGATGTGCTGAAGCTGGTCGGCCGGATGAACAACATTCGCCGCGTTTATTACTGGGGCTTCCACAACAACGATCCCAAGCAGCTCTTTCAATCGTCCATGAGCTACACGCAGGCGATGGAAGCGCCGCCGTGGGAACTCGGCCCGTTTTTGGCGTACAAGCTCAACGGCCAACCGATCCCGCTGGTGCGCGGCGGCCCGGTGCGCATGGTGGTGCCGTGGGCGCACGGGTTCAAGTCGATCAAATGGCTGCAGCGGATCGTGCTTACGAATAATTACCAAGCCAACGATACCTACAACAACGGCAATAACGACGTCGAATCGCACCTCAAGACCGCGGCGTACATCGACACGCTGACCGAGACCCACCGAGCCGGCCAGCCGATCGTCGTGACCGGCAACGTGATGGTCGGCCTGTCCGGGCTGAAGCGCGTGGAATACTGGCTGCGCACCGATGTCGACCGCAACGTGCCGCTGCGCGACGACGATCCGGCCTGGGGCACCGCGAAATGGCAGCCGTGCGCGCTGGAGCCGGCGCCGAAGAGCTGGGCCGGCAGTCTGCCCAATGGCGTGTTGCCGAACAACGTGTGGGGCTTCGACCGCCAGACCGGCCAGCCGCGCGAATGGCCGTTGCGTTACAGCTGGGGCCTGTGGGCGGTCACGCTGCGCAATCTGCAGCCCGGCACCTACGAGTTCCGCGCCCGATCGGTGGACCTCAACGATTTCGCTCAACCGGAGCCGCGGCCGTACCCGAAGTCGGGACGCAACGAGGTGCAGATGCGGCGGATCGTCGTCCAGGGGTGACGCGCGTTTCCCACCGAATCGACTTCATTGCGACGGCGCCGCTCGCCGACGAGAAACGCTACGCTACGACTTCTCCGTCTGCCGCCCGCGCAGCCGCTCGTTCTCGGCACGCAGCTGGGCCAGTTCGTGTTCGGCTGTGATGCGGGCCTGCTCTTCGGCGTCGGCGCGACGGGATTCGGCGTCGGCGCGACGGGATTCGGCGTCGGCACGGCGATTCGCCTCCACGATCTCCCGGTGCGCCTGGTCCAAGGCGGCTTGCAGGTCGGCGGGCAACGGCAGCAACTCGCCGCGGTACCAGAAACGCACCCAGCCATCGAGCAGCCCAACCGCGAGGTCGACCTCGGCAATTGCATAGCGGCCGTGCTCGTCAGGATGCACCGAGACGTATCGTGCCCCCGTATGGTGGTAGAGCGTGAGTTCCTGCTGGTCGGGGACGAACAGCAGGTAGTACAGCACTTTCAGCTCGTGCTCGTACTTGCGCATGTTGTCGTCGTAGTCCTTGCGGCGATTGCTCTTCGACACGTATTCCAGCACCCAGAATGGCCGCACCGGCTGCAGGGGCACGTCGAAGCTTCCTTCTGCCTTGATCGGCGTCGAATGGATCACGACCATGTTGTCCGGTACGACCTGCCCGGGCCGTTTCCGCCGTGGCAGCGGATACTGGACGAGCAGCTCGTTGAAAATCTGCACTTCCGGCCGGCGCGCATGGAGCAGGTCGAGGCTTTCCAGGGTGATTTTCCGCTGAGTCGCTTGTGGCGTCGATTCCATGAAGTGCTCCGGCGGCAGCTTGCGCAGATACTCCTGAGCCGCTTCGTAATAGCGGATTTCGAGCAGAATCCGCGGCACTTCCGTTGGCATCGGCATTCTCCGCAGCAGGGGGCGGGACACCGAACAGTCTAGCGTCCAGGCGGGAGGCAGGGAAAGGCCAATTAGGATCATTGGCGTGCGCCGAAGCAAGGCAAAACACACGACGCGCCGCGAATCCATGGATTCGCGGCGCGTCGTGTGTTTCGTCCGGTTGTGGCGCCGGCATCAACTTTTTTTCTTGCGGGTATACGTGATTTCCATCACCTTGAATTCCTTGCCCTCCTTGAGGGGCGTGCGGTACATCTCGAACCGCTCTTCGTCGTCGCTGACGATGGTCAGCACGTCGCGCGTCTTCATCTGGCCGCCCACCGCCACGCTGTATTCCTCGCCCAGGTAGGTCCAGGTCTTTGTCGCCGCGTCGTAGGTCCCCTCGGTCGTCATGATGCCGGTGCCGAAGTTGTCGATCCAGGCGGTGCAGTACTTCTTCTTGGTTGTGTCGTAACCGAGCACCCCCATGCCCTTGAATTTGCTACCGGCGATGTCGCCCTGATAGCTTTCCTGAACGTAAAGGCCGTCCATGATCGTCTTGCGCGTTAGGACCCCTGTGGACTCCATGGACCCGCCGGGCGTGATCATCTTGGCCTTGGCGATCCACGTGCCGTCCAGCTGGGCGAGCAGCTTGTGCTCGGGGCCCGGCTTGGCCGGCGCGAACGGCTCGTCCTTCTTTTTCTCGCCGCCGTCCACGCCCGGCTGGACGAGGGCGAATCCGAAGGCAAGAGCAGCCACTACCAGCAGTCGCGTTTTCACCGTCCGTCTCCTTTGCACCTTGTGAGCTGACTGGGACATTCGAGGCTGCCCGCCATTCTGGTCATGGCAACGGCCAAAAGCAAGCACCTGCGCGGCTAGGCGGCTAGGAATCAAGCGCGAAATACTTTCCGACTTGGCGTTTACCCCGAAAGGGTTTCATCATCGTTGGGTCGGCCAGTTGATGAAACCCCTTCGGGGTAGGGATTCCTTTGCTGCTCTCCGACCCAGGGCGGCGCTCCGCTTGCCCTGGGCTTTGAGATCGAACCCCTTCGGGGTAAATACTGCCCCCAGGTCGGAAAAGCCGGAAAGGTGTTTTTCTTCGGATGCTAACCCTTGCTCACTTCGACCCATTGATGGCTCCTGGCCGAATCGAGGATCGCATCGAGCACCAGCTGCGTCTGGTACGCGCTGCGGAAGTCCGGCTGGACGGCTTGGCCCTTGCTCAGCGCCTCCAGGAAGTCGGCGACCTGGTGTACGAAACTGTGCTCGTAGCCGATCTGCAGGCCCGGGACCCACCATTTGTCCATGTAGGGATGCTCGCCGCCCGCGTCGGTCACGTGAATCGAACGCCAGCCGCGCAGCTTGCCCTCGTCGCGGTGGTCGAAATACTCCAGACGGTGCAGGTCGTGCAGGTCCCACTTGATCGACGCCTTCTCGCCGTTGATCTCGAACGTGTAGAGCGCCTTGTGGCCGCGGGCGTAGCGCGTCGACTCGAACAGGCCGAGCGAGCCGTTGTCGAAATGGCACATCACCGAGCACGCGTCGTCGATGCCGACCTTCTCCACCTTGCCCGTCAAGGTGTGCTTGCGCTCCTTGATGAACGTTTCGGTCATCGCGGTGAGGTCCTTGATGGGCCCGTTGAGCCAGAGCGCCGTGTCGAGACAGTGGGCGAGCAAATCGCCGGTGACGCCGCTGCCGGCGGCGGCGACGTCGAGCCGCCACAGACCCGCGCCGCCCTGGGGCAGGTCCGCCGAGATGGTCCAGTCCTGCAGGAAATTGGCACGATAATGGAAGATTTTGCCGAGCCGGCCCTCGTCGACCAGCTTCTTCGCCAGCGTCACCGCCGGCACCCGGCGATAGTTGTACCACACCATGTTCGGCACCTTCGCCTTCTCGACGGCCTCCACCATCGTGAGGCCCTCGGCGGCGTTCATGGCCAGCGGCTTTTCGCACAGGATCATCTTGCCCGCCTGCGCCGCGGCGATGCCGATCTCCGCGTGCGTGTTGTTCGGCGTGCAGATGTCCACCACGTCGATATCGCGCTGCGCGAGCAGCTTGCGCCAGTCGGTCTCGATCGACTCGTAACCCCATTTCTCGGCAAACGCCTTCACCTTCGTCTCGTCGCGGGCGCAGACCGCCTTGAGCACCGGCCGATACTCCAGGTCGAAGAAATTATTCACCCGGCGATAGGCGTTCGAGTGCGCCCGGCCCATGAAGCCGTAGCCGATCATCCCGAGATTCAGCGGTTTTGCCATGGTCGTGTCCTTGCGGTGGATCAACGGGTTGGATCTCTGGCGGCCATGTTACCGCTTCGGCGGGCGAAAACTACAGGAAAGTTTCAGACGCGTTGCTTCGTAGCGGAATTCGCCAGAATTCCGCCCTCCCCAAGGCGGAATTCTGGCGAATTCCGCTACGAAGCAACGTTGCGAAACTTGCGGAAATCAGTTGCGACGCGCAGCGGCGTTCTGTACGATGCCAGTCCAGTCCACCGCAACCGGTGTTCAACGAGAGAGGGCGCACCATGTCCGAAAATGAAGTCGTCGGCAATCAGCAAACGATCCTGAGCAATCAGACCCGCATCCTGGCGAATCAGGGCCGGATCGAGGCGAACCAGACCAAGCTCGACAAGGTGGCCGCCAATCAGGCCGCGATCCTGGCGAACCAGGAATCGCTGCTGAACAATCAGGCGAGCATCCTCGCCAACCAGAGTAAAATCGATAAGGTGCTTGCCCATCAGGCGAGCATCCTCGCCAATCAGGAGGCGATCCTCGTCAACCAGAACAAGATCATCGACAACCAGGCCGGCATCATCGCCAATCAGGAACAGCAGATCATGGCCAACCAGGCAAAAATCTTGGCGAACCAGGCGAAAATCCTGGAAAAATGATGCCGGCTCGCTGAGAAGAGGTGCTGCAATGAATGCCGTGTTATCGCGCATCGCCCGTCCCGCGCTGGCCGCCGGCGCGGGCTTGCTGCTGGCGAGCGGCTTTGGCGTGCTGTTCGCCGGCTGCCGTGGCGGCACGGACGCTCCCGACGCCGGCGGGGCGCTCAAGCTCAAGGTCGCCTACATCGGGCTGACCTGCGAGCCGCCCATCTTCGTCGCGCAGGAGATGGGCTTCTATCGCGAAGAAGGGCTCGACGTTCGAGCTGGTCAAGACCGACTGGGACGGCTTGCAGGCCGGTCTCGGCCTCGGTCGCTTTCAGGCCAACCACACGCTCCTTATGTATGCGATGAAACCGATCGAATCGGGGCTCGACGTGTATGTCACCGGCGGCATCCACACCGGCTGCCTGCGCATCCAGGCCGGCGTGAAAACGGGCATTCACTCCGTCGCCGATCTCAAGGGCCGCCGCATCGGCATCTCCACCATGGGCAGCCCGCCGCACCTGTACGCCAGCCGCGTGCTGGCCGTCAACGGGATGGATCCCCGGCGGGACGTTGACTGGGTCGTAAACCCACCGGACGTGGCGGAGCTGGCCCTGGAGCAGGGGCAGATCGATGCCGTGGCCAGCGCCGAGCCGATCGGCACGATGCTGAGCATTCGCGAGAAGGTCCGCGCAGTTTCCGATCAGGCGATCGATGCGGACTACAAGGACGAGTTCTGCTGTGCCGTGGTGGTCAACGGCCGATTCGCGCGGGACAACCCAGCCGGGGCGGCGAAGGTCACGCGTGCGCTGCTCAAGGCCGCCAAGTGGGTCGGCGCCAATCCCGGCGCCGCCGCCAGGCTCGCGGTTGAGAAGAAGTATCTGACAGCATCGCCGGCGGTCAACGCGCAGGCAATCGCGAAGCTCGATTATTCGCCCGGCGTGGCGAAGTGCCGCAAGAACCTCGACCAGGTCGCGCACGACATGCAAAAGGCCGGCTTCCTCAGGGCATCCACCGTTCCCGCGGAACTGGCGGAAAAAGCGTGGCGCGATCTGGACGGCGTGACCGACGAATGGATCCAGGGCGTGCAGGTCGAGAAGATCGCCGGCGGCGGTAAGCCGCCGCCGATGGACGCCGCGGCGCTCGCAACGGCGCTGGCGCGCTTGCCGGCGTGCTGCCGCGTGGGCCGCTGCTGCGATACCGATCATAGCGTTTGGCCGCTGCCCGCGGACTGGCTGGCGGTGCGCCCGATTCGCCTCAACCCGGTGCAATCGCCGGAAGGAGTGACGACCCTTGTCCGTGCCGGCCGCTAAACCGCCGCGCCGCGGCGGCCGCGCCCTGGCGGCGGTGCTGGCGCCCGCCATCGCGGCGCTGGCGGCGCTGGTCGTGCACCTGGTCCTGCCCAATGAGCAGACCGGGCTGCCGACCCGGCTGTATCCGTTGCTGCTGGAGATCCTGCTCGCCGCCGGGCTCCTGATGGCGGTGCTCCAGTGGGCATGGCCGCCGCTGCACGACTGGGGTTGCCATTTCGGGCCGCTCGTGGCCGGCGCAATCGTCTGGCTCGCCCTGTGGGACCTCGTTACCCTCAAGCTCGCATGGATGCCGCTGCCGTATTTCCCCTGTCCCGACGTGGTGCTTCAGGGTCTTCGCGACGAGTGGACGAGCTTGCTCATCAGCGCCTACGATTCGCTGCGGCTGCTGATGACGGGCTACTGCGCCGGCGTCGCGCTGGGCCTGGTCTGGGGCGTGCTCATGGGCTGGTTCAGGAACGTCCGCTACTGGGGCATGCCGGTGATGAAAGCGGTGGGCCCGATCCCGGCGACCGCGTTGGTGCCGCTGGCGATGGTCCTGTTCAGCAACTCGTTCGTCGCCGGCGCGGCGCTGATCGCGTTTGCGGTCTGGTTTCCCGTCACGATGCTCACCAGCTCCGGAATCGCGAATGTTCCCGCCTCGTACTTCGACGTGGCGCGGACGCTGGGCGCGGGCCGGGGATATTTGATCTTCCGCGTGGCGATTCCCGCGGCGCTGCCGACCATCTTTATCGGGCTGCTCATGGGGCTCCTGGTATCGTTCCTCACGATGATCGTCGCGGAGACCGTGGGCGTAAGGCACGGGTTGGGGTACGACCTCCTGTGGCGCAAGGGCGGGGCCGAGTACGACAAGGTGTACGGCGTGCTCTTCATCATGTCCGCGTTCTTCTCGGGCATCCTCACGCTCCTGTTCAAGGTTCGCGATCGCGTGCTCAAATGGCAGCAGGGGGTGATCCGGTGGTGACCGGCGGGCCAGGCGTCACCGAGGGCTCCGTGCTGTGCATGCGCGACGTGAGCAAGTCCTTCCGCGCGCCGAACGGCGCGCCGGTCCTGGCCCTGGACCGCCTGACCTTGACGGTAGCGGCCGGCGCGATGGTGTCGCTGATCGGGCCGAGCGGTTGCGGCAAATCGACGCTGTTGCGGCTGATTGCCGGTTTGGAGGCGCCGACCTCCGGCGACCTCCGCGTCGGCGATGAGCCAATTGTCCAGCCCAGCGCCGAGCGCGGGCTGATGTTTCAGGACCATAACCTGTTCCCATGGCTGACGGTCCGGCGCAATATTCAGGCCGGCCTGGTGGCGCGCGGCGTGCTCCGCCAACGGCGCCACGAGGTCGAGGAGCTGCTGCGGCTGGTCGGCCTTGAAGCGTTCGCCGACGTTTATCCGCACCAGCTCTCCGGCGGCATGGCCCAGCGGGCGGCGCTGGCGCGCGCGTTGGTGAATCATCCCAAGGTGCTGCTCCTCGACGAGCCGCTGGGGGCGCTCGACCAGTTCACGCGGATGCGGATGCAGGACGAGGTGCTGCGCGTCTGGGAGGCCCGCGGCACCACGATGGTGCTGGTGACGCACGACATCGACGAGGCGATCTACATGAGCGACCGCATTGCCATCATGGCGCCGCGCCCCGGCCGCATCGAGCGCATCATCGAGGTGGCGCTGAAGCGGCCGCGTCAGCGCAACAGCGTCGAATTCCTGGAGTTGCGGGCGGCGATTCTCGACATGCTCCACCTCGCGGGCAGCGATGAACGCTGACACGGGTGTCAGGACGCGCCAACTGCCGCCGTAAATCGGCTCGTGTCGATCTGGACGTGGCCCAGGAAAAACTGCGCCACGTCCAGGTGCTTGACCAGCTTGCGGTAGCATGCGACGCCGCGAGCCCTTGGAGGCGGGTCGCCGTCTTCGGCCATGCCCTCGAAGTGCAGCTCCAAAGCCTTTTTCATGTTGGCGACAACCTGCTCGACGGTTTTTCCGACGCTGGCACAGCCCGGCACATCGGGACAGTGGGCACTGTAGCCGGTCGAGGTTCGGCCGATCACGATCAGATAGGTTTCCATGCTTGCGTTTCGCTTTCCGGCTACGTTGCTACGTTGCGAGACCTGCTTGCGTTAGGATGCTTTCTCGGTTTTCTTGTCCAGCTCAGCGCTCATCTGCCCGGGTACGGTTACACGTCCGCGCTTCACGGCATGCTTGTATTGCCGGTGGCCGCCCTTGGCCTTGACTCGATACCAGCCGTCGGCCTCGATGAGCTTCATGATTTGGCGAACCTTCATGCCGAGGTCCTTACCGTGTAGGGTTATTCTATCGCGAAACCTGATGCAAGGAGAATCGACAGCTTTTTGACTCCAACGGCAGCGTGACCTACGTTTGGATCAACCGAAACGGCGAGGTATCCTTGATGCCCGACAGCACTCCCTCCGCGTCGACCGAACAGGCCGCTGTCTTTGGCGCCCTCATCAACCGGCGCATCACGATTCGTCGCGCTACCAGCGCAACTACCGAAGTCGTCGTGACCAAACGGCCGCGCACGGCGTTTCAGAAGGCGCGTGTCCACGACGTCTCGCAGGGGGGAATCGCCCTGGTCCTGCGCCACGCCCCGGCGGTGGGGGAGCTGATCTGCCTGCAGATGACCAACCGTATGCTCGGCTTCACGTTCGATCTCGCCGCCGAGGTCCGGCACGCAACGCCGATCGAGCGCGGCAACTGGCTGGTCGGCCTGGCGTTCGACCGGATTCTCTCGCTCGGCGAAGTCGCCGCCCTGGTTTGATTCATTGTCGACGCCTCTTCACCGCGTGCCACCGCGACTATGATAGGAGCGGGTCGGCAACCGCGCGGCCTGGAGGCGTGCATGAAGGTCTACGTGCTCGGCAACGCGCACAAGCCCGGCGTCACCGAGGAGGTCGAACGCTGGCTGCCGTGCTTGCGCGAACAGACCGACGTGATCTTGGTCGACCTCCGCCAGGAACGCGACCTGTCCGATCTGCCGGCCGCGGACCTCGCGCTCGTCTTCGGCGGCGACGGCGCCATTCTGCGCGCCGCCCGCCAGATGGGCTACCGCCAGGTGCCGGTGCTCGGCGTCAACCTCGGCCGGCTCGGGTTCCTCGCCGACATTCATCCGCAAGAGCTGCACGGCTGCCTGGGCCAGGTGTGCGCCGGATGTTTTCGCGTCACCCGGCACCTCATGTTCGAGTGCGTCCTCCAGCACGCCGGCCTGGAGCAGACCATCCTCGGCCTGAACGAGGTGGCCGTCCATGCCAATCCGCCGGCCCACATGATCAATCTCGAGCTCGACGTCAACGGCGAAACCGTGTCGCGCTTCGGCGGCGACGGGCTGATCCTCAGCACGCCGATCGGCTCGACGGCCCACAACCTCTCGGCGGGCGGGCCAATCCTCGAACAGGAGCTGGCCGCCTTCGTCATCACGCCGATCTGCCCGCACGCGCTCACGTATCGGCCGATCGTCGAGAGCGCCGACAAGCAGTTCGTAATTCGGCTTCTGGACACGACGCAGACGGCGCTGGTCGCCATCGACGGCCAGGAATGGGCCAACCTGGCCGACGGCCACCGCCTGCTGGTGCGTCGGGCGCCGGTGACGTTCGGGCTGGTCAAGGTGCCGGGGCGCAGCTTCTACCAGACGCTGCGCGACAAGCTGCACTGGGGCGCGACGCCGACCTATCGCGAACCGTGAGCGGCTGTGCGGCGTACACAGGGAGAAGGGCGAAGCCATGATCGTGAGCCGGCGGGTGATCTACTCGGGCCGGGTACAGGGCGTCGGCTTCCGCGCGACGGCCCGCGCCCTGGCACGGCGCGCCGGCGTGACCGGCTGGGTGCGGAATTTGCCTGACCGCCGGGTCGAGCTGGTGGTGGAGGGCGAGCCGGAGGCCGTCGGCGGCTACCTGGAAGCGGTGCGGGAAGCGATGGATGGGTACATAACGGGCACCAACGTCACGGACGAAACGCCGCAGGGTTTCGCGGATTTTCGGATTGAGGCGTAGGTCAGGCTTTCTAGCCTGACAGTCAGGCTAGAAAGCCTGACCTACTGGGCGATTCACGCGAGGGCCGGGTCATCCATGTCGAGCGGCTTTCTGACACTGGCGGGCATCTGCGCCGGGATGTTTCTCCTCCAGGCCCTGGCGGCGCTGCCGTGGATGTACGTGCTCAGCCGCCGGCCGTTGCGGGAGAATTTGCCACTGCTCGGCGGCGTGGTCGGCATGCTTTTTCTCGTCTTCACCGGGCTGGCGGACCGTTACAGTGAGCCGGTCATGCTGGCGCGGGCCGGCCGCCTCTACATGGCGGTGCTGCAGCTGCAACTCGGCTTCGATCTGTTCGTCGGTGCGTTCATGCTGATGCTCGCCTGCTGGCCCAAGGGTGGGGCGGTGGCGCTGGCGGCCTTTCAGGAAGGCGTGCGCCAGCCGATGTTCTGGATGCTCACCATCGTGGGCACTGCCATCATGATCGTCTCGGTGTTCATCCCCTACTTCACCTTCGGCGAGGACCTCAAGATGGTGAAGGAGCTGTGCTACGCCTTCACCATGCTGGGGCCGGCCATTTTCGGCGTGGCGGCCGCCTGCACGTCGGTCACCGAAGAGATCGAGGGCCGCACCGCCGTCACGCTGATGAGCAAGCCGATTTCCCGCCGGCAATTCCTGCTCGGCAAGTTCAGCGGCATCACGCTGGCCGCCCTGTTCATGACCGTCCTCATGGGCTGGGTTCTCGTCTGGGTCTTCGTGTACAAGATCTGGTACGACAGCGGCAACCCCGCCAACCAGGTGGACACCAGCGACCCGGCGTGGGTGCTGTCGTGGGTTGACACCACGCTGTCCGACGCCGACGTGGGCCAGCTGCTCCGCGGCGTGCTGCTGTGGATCAATGACGCCGGCGCGGTCCTGCCCGGCTTGACCATTGGTTTCTGCCAGGTCGTCGTGTTGACGGCGGTCGCCGTGGCGCTGGCGACGCGCGTGCCGATGATCCTGAACCTGACCATGTGCCTGCTGGTGTATCTGCTCGGCCACTTGACGCCGATCATGACCGAGGTGACGCGCAAGCAGTACGTCCTGGTTTCCTTCATCGCTCAGCTTTTCGAGACGATCCTGCCTGGCCTGGACCTGTTCGACGTGGGCTCGTCAATCATTCGTGACCTCCCGCTCGACCCGGTCGCGTACAGCGTCTATACGCTCAACGTGGCGCTGTACGCGCTGACGTACACCGCAATTGCGCTGCTGGTGGGCCTCATCCTCTTCGAAGACCGCGACCTGGCGTGACAATCCACTAGCGCTAGCACACGTTCACGGTCCTTCAACGTCAAGCCAGAACCATGCCTTGCGTCTGGACTGCCATATACCATCAGCCATTTGCACCCGCGACAGCAGAAATGACCTGGGACGGCCGACCACTTCGCCACTTGCGCCGCGGAGGTTGGCGAAGTAACCTTTCGCGAAAATCGGCGCTCGTCGCCTGACCGGTGAACCCGCGAGAGTTTTCCAGTAGTTGTCGGGAGGGCAGGCCGTCGCGCCCTCCCGACGTTGAAACGGCGGGTCAGCGCTCGCAGCAGCTCGCGCCGGTTTCACACCGTGGCTTCGCGCTCGTGCTGCCCTCCGCATCACAGCACGGCGAGCTGGGGAAGCAGCAATCCGACCCCGGATAGCAGCAGCTCTCCTCGACGCAGCAAGGCGAGCCCGGGAAGCAGCAATCGGCGCCGCTCTGGCAGCAGCTGCCGGTCGCGGTGTAGAACGCGTGGCCCGAAACCAGCAGGCCGCCCGACATGACCAGGCTGGCAAGCAACTTCGTGAACATGGTGGGTTCTCCATCAAAAGTTCGTATCTGGCAAATCGATCACGGAAATCACAGCGGACGGGCGAACGGCGTGCGTTCGTCCTCGATCATGCGCGCAGCGCATGAGCCGCTAACAAAGCCAGACACAATGCAACAGATGGAGGGATGCGCCGTTCGTGAGTTGGTGCGTGTTCTGATCGCCGTCAAACTGCGGCAGCGGTACGGCCAGGGCCAGCAGCACCGGCGCGGAAATCGCCAGCGCCGGCGGCACCTTCACGCGCGGCGTCGCGGGAAAGCTGGTCTTCTCGGAGCAAACGCACCGCATCGGCGGCGCGGGCTGGTCCGGCGCGGCCGGCGGGGATGGCTTGCAGCAACAGGTCGCCGCCGGTCGCGGCGCCGGCTGATCGGCGGAAACCGGCAGCATCGGTCCGGCGCAACACCATCCGCACGGCAACAGCAGGAGCACGCTGGTCAAGTGAGCGAACAGAAGCTGTGCGATGAACCGCATGGCGTCATTATGGGCTACGCGGCTGGCCGCTGTCAAGTACGCCCTCTTCGACGCGGCACCTGGGCCGTAGAATGACGCCGTGCTGCCGATTGCACACGAGACCCCCAGTTCCGTTCCGCGCCACGGCAGCGGCACGAACGCTCGCGCCAACCAATGAAACGACCCACCAAGGCCAAACCGAAGCGAACGTGCGCCACGCCGGTCGCGAATGACCATCCCGTGCCGTCCGCGCCGTCCGCGCCGCCTGTAAAAAAGCCCATCGCCGGCCGCGCCGCCAGCCTGCACGAGTTTCAGGATTGGGCGGACTTCGAGCAGCGCCTGGACCGGCCGATCATGATGAAGCTGCCCGAATTCCAGCGCGACGAACGCCTGCGCCACGTCATCTTCTCGCAGCAGTTCGATCGACCGCTGCTCGAGCGCCTCGGCCAGATCACGACGAAGATGCGCGAGCTGGGCGAATCGCGGGAAGGCCTGCAATTTCTGTCGGAATTGCTGCGCTACAAGCGCGCGATGCTCTACTTCACGCAACCCTCGACGCGGACGTATCTGTCGTTCAGCACCGCCTGCAAGATTGTCGGCATGACTTGCGACGAAGTGCGCGACCCGGCCGTGTCGTCGGAAGCCAAGGGCGAATCGCCGCTCGATTCGATTCGCATGTTCAGCAGCTACTCCGACGTCATCATCATGCGCGCTCCCTACCCGCATTTCGCCGAGGCGTGCGCGTATCTGATGAACGATCAGGACCGCCTGCGCGACGCCGACCGCCAGGGGCTGCGCGGCGTGCCGATCGTCAACGGCGGTTCCGGCGCCGACGAGCATCCCACGCAGGCGCTGCTCGACATTTACACGCTGCAGCGCATCTTCAGCTTCGAGTCGAAGAAGGACTCGTCGCGCCGGCGTCGCTTCGACGAGTTGCGCCGCAAGCACCGCGGGCTGACCAAGGGGCTCGACGGCAAGACGTATTGCTTCTGCGGCGACATCGGCCGAGGACGCACGGTGCGGTCGCTGGCGAACCTGCTGGCGCTGTATGAAAACGTCACGATGGTGTTCATTTACCCGCCGCATCCGAAGCTCGAGCTGTCGGCGGACCTGCGCGAGTATCTGCTGGAGAAAGAGGTGCGCGTGCAGGAGGGCAATCGGCTGGAGGACGTGATCGGCGACGTTGACGTGCTGTACATGACGCGCATTCAGCACGAGCACGACCAGGGCGACGAGTACGACGAGGACGCGATCCGCGCCTGCCACCTGACCACCGACCTGGTCGCCGCGATGAAAGAATACGCGGCGATCATGCACCCGTTCCCGCGCAACGGCCGGGACCCGGAGATTCCGTTCGAGATCGACGACGACCCGCGGGCGATGTATTTCGAGCAATCGCACAACGGCCTATGGGTACGGGCGGCACTGCTGGGGTATCTCTTCAACGTGGACGGCAAGGTCTACAGCGAGCACGAGAAGATGTTCGCGCAAGCACGACTACAACCTCGGCGTGCTGTGAGAACCGTTCACGGAGCCCGCGGCGCAAGCCAAGGGCAACGATCGCCCTTGGCTTGCGTCGCGGGCTCGGCGAACGTCCGTCCGGGTTGTAGCGCAGCTAGGTCTCGTGCAAACTCGCCGCGAGGCGCGCCCGGGAGCTTAGTTTGCGCCGCGGGAGACACACCATGAGCGACAACCCGGCCCCCTGGGTGGACGGCCTGACCTTTGCCCAGGCGCTCGAGCGCACGGCGGCGCAATGCCCGAATCAGGACGCTCTCGTCTTCCCCCAACTCGCGTACCGGCTCCGCTACACCGACTTCGCGTCCGAGGTGCGGCGGGCGGCGCGGGCCCTGCTGGCCCTCGGCATCGAGCCCGGTGAGCACGTCGGCATCTGGGCCACCAACGCGCCGCCGTGGGTGATCTTGCAGTTCGCGGCGGCGACGGTCGGAGCGGTGCTCGTCAACATCAACCCTGCCTATCGGGCCCACGAGCTGCGCTACGTTCTCGACCAGGCGGACATCACGACGCTCTTTCTGACCGATCGCTTCAAGTCGTCCGACTACTTCGCCATGCTCGCCGAGGTCCGCGCCGACGTGCCGAAGCTGCATCGCGTCGTCAGCATCAAGCCCGAGGCGTCGTCGGGCATGTTGAACTGGAATGCGTTCCTCGACCAGGGCGGGACCCTCCCGGAAGCCGTCGTCGACGCACGGCGAGCGGCGGTGCGGCCGGATGACGTGGTCAACATCCAGTACACCTCCGGCACCACCGGCTTCCCCAAGGGAGCCATGCTTACGCATCGCAACCTGCTGATGAACGCGTACTATACCGGCGCCCGCCAGCGGTTCACGCCGCGCGACCGCCTGTGCATCACGGTGCCGCTCTATCACTGCTTCGGCTGCGTCATCGGCACGCTCGCCTGTGCGGTCCACGGCGCGGCCATGGTCTTTCCCAGCGAATCGTTCGACGCGCTGGCGACGCTGGAAGCGGTCCAGGCCGAGCGCTGCACGGCGCTGTACGGCGTGCCGACGATGTTCATCGCCGAGCTGAACCATCCGCGCTTCGCCGAATTCGATGTGTCGAGCCTGCGGACCGGCATCATGGCGGGCAGCCCGTGCCCCATCGAGGTGATGCGGACCGTCGTCGAGCGGATGGGGACGCGCGAGCTGACGATTTGCTACGGGCTGACCGAGGCGTCCCCCGGCATCACGCAGACCTTGCCGGACGACGATCTCGAGCATCGGGTCGCAACCGTCGGCCGAGCTATTCCCGGCGTGGCGGTGCGCATCGTTCGGCCGGGCACGCTTGACGACCTGCCCGACGGCGAGCCGGGCGAGTTGATCGCGCGCGGACACGGCATCATGAAGGGCTACTACAACAAGCCGGCCGAAACCGCGGCGGCGATCACCCCCGACGGCTGGCTGCACACCGCCGACCTCGCGGTGCGGACGGCGGACGGCTACTACCGCATCACCGGCCGCATTAAGGACATGATCATCCGCGGCGGCGAGAACATCTATCCGCGCGAGATCGAGGAGTTCCTGTACACGCATCCCCTGATCGCCGACGTGCAGGTGGTCGGCCTGCCCGACGAGCGCTTCGTCGAAGAGGTGTCGGCGTGGATTCGCCTCAAGCCCGGCGCGGCGCTGAGCGCGGAGGAAGTGCGCACGTTCTGCCGCGAGCGGATCGCGCACTACAAGGTGCCGCGTTACGTGGTGTTCGTGGACGAGTTCCCGACGACCGTGACGGGCAAGGTGCAGAAATATCGCCTGCGCGAGATGGGGATCGAGCGCTTCGGACTGCAGCGAGCGGCAGGGATGGAGACGGCGTAAGACGCCGCCGGTAGTCGCCAGTTTTTTTTTTGCAGATTCTCCTTGCAGTGTCGGCGTACGGGCTCGATAATCGCCACTCAGTAACAATCCGGGCCAATCCATCGCGTCGACGTTCTCCAACACGGGCATGCGCCCAGGGACCTATGGATATCAACATTGGCGAAATGTCGCTCGGCGACATCATCGCACGCGGTGTGCAGCTTTTCTTCAAGCGGCTGCCGTACTTCTTCGCGATCGAGCTGATCGTGCTGTCCCCGACTCTCATCTTACAATTGGCGTTACCCGACCTGGCCATCAATCAGATTGGCCTGCTGCTGCTCGTCTTGCTTCCGATGGTGGTTCTGGGCCCAATCGGCTCCGCGGCAATGCTGCGGCTCATCGTCCAGGAGTATCTCGACGGCACCGTCAACCTGGGCGAGGCCTTTCAGTTTGCGCTGGGTCGCTTCTTGCCGTTGCTCGGTACGGGAATCCTCGGGGGCATCCTGATCACCCTCGGGTATTTCGCCTGCTGCATCCCCGGGATTTACCTGGCGGTGATCTGGTCGATGATGAGTCAGGTCGTCGTCGTGGAAAACCTGTCGGGGATGGATGCGCTGAACCGCAGCAAGGCCCTGACCGAGAATTATTTTTGGCGTGTCTTCGGCCTGATTCTCTTACTGGGTCTGTGCCTCGGACTTGCAGGCGGGGTCATTAACATCGTGCTTGCGGTGGCGCTACCGCACGTCGAAATCGATCCAGGGATGCCCAACCCGCTCATGCCAGCGCGGGTAAGCAACTACGCGAATTATGCCGTTGTGCACCTCGTCTCGACGTTGGTGCAAATTCTGGTGCAGACCCTTTCCGCAGTCTGCGTAACGCTGCTTTACTTTGACCTGCGCCATCGCAAGGAAGGCTATGATCCGCAGATGGAGTTCGCCAAGATCGTCGCGTGGCGGGAGCGTTCGTGGGATGACGACGACGAATTCGGCGTCCCGTCGGCCGGCAGCGGCGCGCCGCCGGCACCGACCGGCATCAAGGAGCCCGGCACGGCGCTGCCGCCGCTGCCGCCGCCGGAAACCGGCATCAAGGATGCCGATGCCGGGCCGCCGCCCAGTTGACGGCCGTTTCGCTCGTAGCGGAATTCGCAAGCATTCCGCTGTGGGCCCGGCGGAATTCTTGCGAATTCCGCTACCGACGTGATTCGTATCATGGCCGCATGGAGTTTTTCCGCAAGAAAACCATCCTCATCACCGGCGCCTCGTCCGGCATTGGCCGGGCCGTGGCGTTGCGGCTGGCCGGCGACGGCCCCGAGGTGGCGCTGGCCGCACGCAACTGCGATGCGCTCGACGAGGTGCGGCGTGAAGTCGAGAGCCGTGGCGGCAAGGGCCTTGTGCTGCCCACGGACGTGACGGATGCGGAACAGGTCGCGCGCTCCGTGGACACGGCCGTGGCGCAGTTCGGCAAACTCGATGTGCTGATCTGCTCGGCCGGGCTGTCGATGCGAGCGTATTTCGACGGGTCGCAGCTCGACGCGATGGAGCGGGTGGTGCGCGTCAACTTTTTCGGCACGCTGTACGCCACACACTTCGCCTTGCCCCACGTGAAGGCGACGCGCGGCTCGCTCGTGGCGATCAGCAGCCTGACCGGCAAGCGCGGTATTCCGTCGTACGCCGTTTACGGTGCGAGCAAGTTCGCGGTCCAGGGGCTCTACGAAGCCCTCGGCGTCGAGCTGGCCCCGCACGGCGTCCACGTCGGCGTCGTGTCGCCGGCCTTCGTGGACACGCCCCTACGGCAGCACGTCCTGGGCCCCGACGGCCAACCCTGGCCCGAGCCGCCGCCGCCGCCGTTTCGCATCTGGCCCGTCGATAAATGCGTCGACCGCATCGTACGGCTCATCGTCAAGCGCCGGCGGCAGGCACTGCTGCCGTGGTTCGCCGGCCCACTGCTGATCGTCGACGAGATGCTCGGCCGCCGCATCGGCAATCGCATCCTCGCGCGCAGCTTCCCGCCGGAGCCAAGCGATGAAATGGCTTAATCCTCGGCGATAAATTGCCAGCGATCGTCCAGGCTGACCACCGACCAGAGGTTGAATGGAACGTGATCCGGAGCGCACTGCACAAACCCTGTTTTCCCGCCTGGGTTCACATCCACCCATAGACACACGATCCCGGAACGCGTCACCTCTGCTTCAGCGACGCGAATCACGCCGATCCGCGCCGGTCCCACGAATGATTGACCGGCGCGCACGTCATGAGCCAGCCTCTCGAGAGAGGAACGTGAAAGCAGGTATCCGGCGCAACGGCCAGTGGAGGGTCGCAACGGAGGCGATGACGGTTAGAGATGCGATAGCCGCCGCGAGCACGGGCCGGAACCGCTGCCCCTTGTAGCGGGCGAATCCCACCAAGAAGCAGGTAATAACCAGGGTGACACCGTAAGCCAGGCCGCCCCAAAGAATCACAAGGGTCTGTTCCATCAGTTCCAGGGAAGCGCCGATTGTGAGCAATCCAGGCACGGCATAAAGGCCAATGATTAACCGCTTCATGCGATCGCTTCTCCATGCCAGCCGAACCACGTCTATTCGCGTACCAGAAAATCCGGACGCACGAACTCCGCTCCCTGAATCTTGATGCGCTTCAGCGGCCAGCGATCGGCGGCCGTGACGGTGCGCGGGCCCTCGTCGGTGATCACGAACGTGTCGCAGCTCAACGCCGCCCCGACGCTCGCGTGCCAGCAGACGGCCCAGTTGGTCTGTAGCAATTCCTCCACCTGCGGCGTGAACGTCAGCTCGACGGGGACGCGGCCGATGACGTGGCCTTGCGGGCAGAGGTAAAACTCGCCCTCGGCGCCCACGTGCTGATAGATGCGCTGGCCGCTCGCCAGGATCGCGCGCGGCAACGAATCGGGCCAGCTGCTCGCAACATACGTCGCGCTCACCTTGCACGCGGCATCGTGCTCCTGACGGAACTGCTCGTCGGCCTCGCCGAACACGATCGAACGGCTCGCGCGGCGCAGAGCCCGTACTTCAGCGCCGTCGCGCTCAGGACGCAATAGTCCTTGATCGGCGTCGCGGTGTAGGCCGACTGCCGATACGCGCGATCGGCCGTCGGCAGCCACCGATATGTGTACCGGGTGTACGCCGTGCCGCAGCAGCCGATGGCCGATCTGGCCGGCCACTTCGCGCTCGGTTTCGTCGCGCAGGATGGTTCGGCCGGTCGCCTCCAGCGCATGGCTCAGCGTTTCGCCCAGAACGCGGTAGCAGGCGATCTCGTAGGGCGACAGCACGCGCCGCAAGCGCGCCAGCGGCTCGGCAAACGGCTGGCACTGGTCGTACGCCTCGTCGCTGGCGATCTTGCGTCCCTGCGTCAGATCGGCCAGCAGCTGGCTGCGGCCCCAGTGCCAGGGCCATTCCTTGAGCTGGAAGCCGAGCCCGTCGATCTCTTCGTCGAACAGGCGCTGTGTGTCGGCGTTGCAGCACAGGAGCCAGCGTCCTTCCTGGCTGATGTACAGGGCCGGACGAGCCGCCGGCTCCAGGACGCCGCGCGGCAGCGCGCCGGAGGTGAACCAGGCAAAATTCTCAGGACGCAGGATGAGCAGGCCGTCGCAGCCGCCGTCACGCAACAGGCTGGTAATGCGCTGGTGCTTGGCGTCGATGTCGCTGCGCCGGTCGGCAGGCGTGCTCAAGCCAATCTCCACCGCGGACGGCGAGGGACGGGTGGATTCCACGGTGACGCTCATCGGTAGTCTCGACCTAGCGCAGCCACGGCGGCGGATAGGCGCCGCGCACGTATCGTTGCGCCATCTCCAGGTAATGGGCGCAGATGGCCTGCGTGCGCTCCAGCTCCTCCGACTTCAGCGGCCGCACGACCTTGCCGGGCACGCCCATCACCACCGACCGCGGCGGGATGCGCCGGCCTTCGGTGATCACCGTGCCGGCGGCCACCAGGCACTCCTCGCCCAGCTCGCAGCCCGACAACAACATCGCCCCCATGCCGATCAGGCTATCGCGACCGATGCGCGAACCGTGCAGGATCGCCCCGTGGCCGACGACGACGCCCTCCTCGATCGTCAACGGCGCGTCCGAGTCGGTGTGGACGATGCAGCCGTCCTGCAGGTTGACGCGCGGCGCGAGGGTGATCGCGGCCAGATCGCCGCGCACAACGCAGCCGAACCAGATGTTCGCACCGGGCCCCAGCACGACATTGCCCGCCACCACCGCGGTACTGGCGATGTAGTAGTCCCGGATGGCTTGCATCGATGGCATGGTCATGGCGGTTGACATCCCGTCGCGCGGCCGTTCCGCACGGCGGCGGCGCTTCGTCTATATGATACATGGTTGCGCGGCGAAACAAACCAGCGCTCGGGATGGGGCAAGGCCGGCAAACCTCGCAAATCGGAGGGGTCGTGCCCGATTTGCCGGCTGTGCGGGGGACGCTAGCCTTGCTGGAGGCGTGTTCGGGTTGGGTGGCGTAACGGCGTGTGCTGTCGGCTCATCCGCGCTGCACCACTTTGACGCCGGGCTCGGGCTGGCGCTCGTACGCTATGACCTCCTCGAAGCCGATTGCCGATGACACCTTGAAGGGACCGGTAGGCGACGTGCGGCCCGTCGAAGTACCAGGCGAGCGTATGTTGCTCCAGGCTATCGCGGGCATAGTCGTCGCCGTAGCCCCATTGCGCCTGCCATCGGGCGATCCCGGCGACGATGTGCTCGGGGAACGGCACGACGCTTCGCGGTAGCTCCTCGAAGCGGAGCCGGTGGCGAGGCGAATCGCGGTCGCTAAGGCGAGCGGCAGGAGTTAACTTACTTACCCTCGCTTGCGCGTCGGGCTTGTGACTGACACAAGCCCGACGCGCAAGCGAGGGTACGCTTTCACCTGCCGATCGCCTAAAGGTCTGCATGGCTGGCCCTCGTACGTGGAGTCTATACCGCCCGCACGGAGCAAGCAACGCGGAAAGGTCATCCTGGATCCCCGAGGTGCTCAGAGCAGATCAAGCGGTGAACCGGAATCTGCCAAGCTGCCGCAGGTATCTGTGACGAGGCGGAAGCACCTCGTATAATGGAGGGTGATAACGCATCACCCTGGAGCTGCAGATGCCGCTCGTGTATCGGGCGATGACGCGCGACGATGACGGCCTGCCCACCGTCGAGCAGACTGCGAAAGGGCTGGGGGTTCGGACGGGAGTCGATATCGACGTCGACCAGCACGGAAACGCGATTGAACGGCAAGGGAATGTCGGTTGCCCCGAGTTGGCGCGTGCTACCGGTCTGGCGCATCCCAAAGCGGTTGCGGAGCAAGGTACCAGGCGCCCGTGCGTCGGGAAGGATCTACTGTTTCCGAACCGGCACGGGCCCATTTCAGCCGGGCCCTTTGCACAAGGATTGGAACTGACGCCGGACAGCACGACACACGGCTGTATTACGCCGGCCACGGCCGTGCCGCTTGCCCAGTACCAATGCGACCTGGCAGCTACCCGCCCCGACTGGCAGGTTGACGAGACTTAACCATGGCACGCCAACCGCTGGCGATGAGTGCGAATTACCGGGCGGTGGTCCGCGCCATTCGCGAACTGCACCGGCTCAACCAGGCCGGCCTTGAGGACTCACCCGAAGCCGACGCTATCCGCGACGCAAGCGACGCAGCCTGGGAAGCACTTTCAGAGGTCGAACGGAAGCGAGTCGGCGGACTCTCCGAGGATCTTTACTCGCTCAGCGAGCCTCCGGCCGGTGAGGGGCAAGAGGGCAACCCGCAGGCGCAGACGCGACTGAACGATGCGTTCGAGGCCCGGCAGCGTGGCGATTGGGATCGGGCGCTGGAGCTTCTGCGCCGGTGGCGCAACATCTGCGCACTGCGCTGGTGAGCTTTCTCCGCGGCTCGATCTGGCGCGAGGCCGGCGATGCCGAGTCGGCGGTTCTCTTCCTTGAGCACGCCACGCGCCTTGAACCCGACAACGGGAATTACCTAACGTTCTTCCTGACCGCGCTCGATGCCGTCGACGCGGCTCAGGCGCGGCGTCGCGCCAACGATATCGTGCAAGCACCGGAACGCTTTCCGCCTGCGGCCGTTGTGCGGTCGGCTCACCTCTTGCTTTCAGCCGCCCCGCCCCCTCCGAAGCCCAAGCTAAGCCGGCGGCTGATCCCGGTACTTGAAACTGCCATTGCCAGGATTAAACAAGGCGACGATGGCGGCATGGACCGGGTCTCGTACGTCAGCGCCATGGCGTTGCTTGGAGTGTGTCAAGAAGGCCTGGGCAATATCCAGGCAGCGATCGACTGCTACTCGCACGCGCTGCAAACGGAGCCGCGCGACCCATCGCTGCTGCTCGCGCGTGGCGTACTGCTGTACGGGTCGAGCCCCGGGGCCATCACCGATTTGCAACTCGCGATCAAGTATGGCTGCCCGGTGTTCCTGCCGTATTACTTGCTGGCGCACCACCTCCTGGTCAGCCGCCGCTATCAAGAATGCTTTGCCGTGTGCGACCGGGCATCCCGCAAAGATGCGCCACCGAGCATTCAGAGCGAACTCGCCGAGTGGACGGCAATCACCCAGGCCGAACTAGGCATCCGGCCGGAGATTGTGCGTGCCTCCTTCGAAAACGCCCTGCGGCTCGATCCATCCAACGACCGGGCACGACGAAACCTGGTGGTTTTCGACGCGGCCGTTGCGTCAGCGCACTCCGCAACGTGGGAGACTCGTTCCGCTCCAGCGGTGCGGGCGTCGGGACAGGCGGAGCAGCAGTACGCGTTGGCTGCCTAAGGCGACGCGCGGTGGTGTGATTGAAATCGGCGGCTCGGCGCAGCTTTTCTGCCGCAGAGCTGCTGGCCTCGACAGAGCTATGAAGACCCCGAGGTCGCCCGCCGCCTTCGCGAACAGGGCGAGGCGATTACCGAGGAGCTGCGGCAGAAGTACGGCACGCTCGACATCGGCGTGCCCGCGATCCGCGAGTTGCGCGGCGATCTACCCGAATAACTCATGATGCGGATCCCCCTTAACGCGGACGATGCCTACCTGCTGCTCACGCCACGCGGGGCCGATCTTGGGTTCGCCTGGCAGCTCGGGTTGCTCACGTTGCTGCTGCTCGTGCCGATGGGACTCGTCGTTTGGCTTTACCATTACGAGCTTCAACTTATCCGCAAACCGCACGCGGCGGGTTGCTCGGGCTGCGGCTATCACTGCTCTTGCTGCTTTGGATCATCGTCGCGCTGCAGCCAACCTTTGCGCACGTCGAAACCGAGATGGTGCCGAGCCGGGTGTGCGTCGCGATGGACCTGTCGCAAAGCATGGATGTCGCCGATGTCCAGCGGAGCGCCGACGAAGCTGACGAATTGGCCCGCGCCCTCGGCGGCAGTCCGACCGAGGTCGCCGGCTGGTCGCGCAAGGAAATCGCCCGGCGCATCCTTTCGAGCGCGGGCATCGATCTCCTGCGGCGTCTTGGCCGGCAGCATCAGGTCGAGCTGGTCGCATTTCACGAGACGCGATGGGACGTTGATCCCGCGGCACTCGATGCGTTGTTCTCGGGCGGCAACACCAGCCATGCGACCGACCTGCGCCAGGCGCTGCGGCCGGGCGGCACCGCGGGATCAGCGCCTCTGCACGGCATCCTTGTGCTGACCGACGGCCGTCACAATCGCGGTCCATTGCCGCTCAGTCTCGCTCAGCAGCTCGGTATTCCGATCTATCCGGTCGCGATCGGCTCGAAGCGACCGCCGCCGGACCTGCTGGTGCTGGATGTGCAGGCGCCGGACAAGGTGTTCAAGGACACGACGCTACCCGTCACCGCGCGCCTTAAGGCGATGCACCTGCCGGCCCAGGAGCTGACGGTCGAGCTGCAGGTGCCGGGCAAGGCGGTGCGGCCGGAGGATCGGCACAAGATCAAGCATCCCGGCGGCGATGCGGTTTACGACGTGAAGTTTCAGGTGCCGATGAACCAGGCGGGCACGCACGCGCTGAAGGTGCACGCCACCGCAAGCCAGGGCGGCGAGATCACGCTGGAGAATAACCAGCGGTCCCACGTCGTGCGCGTCGTGGAGGACAAGGCGCGCGTGCTGCTCATCGATGAGGAAGCCCGGTGGGAGTATTACTACCTCGCCGGCGCTGCGGCGCGATCCGACGGTGCGGCTCGATCGTGTTCTCTTCGCGCCGCCGCGCCTCGGGCTCGTCAAGCCCGACGAGCTGGAGCGAGCCGGGCTGCCGCGATTGCAGCTGCCGGAGCCGGGCGCCGCCGATACGCTGCTCGATTTCGACTGCATCATTCTCGGCGACGTCGGCCCGGACCGGCTGCCGTCGATCGACCGCGAGCGCTTGCATCGCTACGTCGCGGAGCGCGGCGGGACGCTGATCCTGGTCGCGGGCAAACGGTCCTTGCCGCTCGGCTATACGAGCCAGCCGGGAGTCGCGACCGATCCGCTGGTGAAGATGCTGCCGATCCGCGACGCGCACGTCTTCGAATCGAAGGACGGCTTCACGCTGCAATTGACCGAGGCCGGCAAGCGAGCGCCGTTCCTGCGGCTCGATCCGGACGCCGGCGCCGCGGGTTGGCCTGAGTTGCCGCCGCACTTCTGGAGCGTCGTCGGCACGCGGCAGCCCGGCGCGACCGTGCTGGCGACCCCGACGCCGAACACGCCGGATGCGGAGACGGGGCTGCTGGTGCAGCAGAGCTACGGTTTCGGCAAGGTGGTTTTCGTTGGGCTCGACAGCACGTGGCGCTGGCGCTACCGCGCCGGCGACGTGTATCACCATCGTTTCTGGGGCCAGCTCGTGCGCTGGGCCGCCGCGGAACGCCTGTTGCCGGCCGGCAACCACCTGGTGCGCTACGGCACCCGCGAATCGGTCTACCAGGCGGGCCAACCGATCGAATTGGCCGTGCGCTCAGCGAAGAAGCGGCACCGCTGCGGCACCCCGGCCAGGCTCGGGCAAAGATTCTACGACGGCAGCCGAATCAAACAGAGGAGGTCGCGGCGACGGTGCCGTTACAGGCGAATCCCCAACAGGCGAGGCTGCTCGTGGGGAAGCTGCAAGAGCTGCCGGCTGGGACGTACCGGGTCGAGCTCGACATCCCCGAGCTGGCGGGGCCGGCGAACGACAAGACGGCCGCGGTCTTTGCCGTGCTGCCGGAGGAAAACGGCGAGCTGGTCGATCTATCGACCAACTGGGAGCTCTTGCACGCGCTGGCAGACCAGAGCCAGGGACAGGTGTTCACGCCGGCCGATGTCGCGCAGGTGGTCGATTTGCTGGCACAGAAGGTGCATCCTCGGGAAACCCGGCAGGATAGCCGGGCCTGGCAGGATGCGCCCTGGTCTGGTGGACGCTGGGACTGCTGATCGGCCTGCTGACGGTGGAATGGCTGTGGCGCAAAGGACTGGATTTGCCTTGATTCATCATGGCGGAATGGTTAGCTGTCAATGCCATGACCGATCTCCTGCACCTCAACCTGATTCGTTTCCTGGACTTTTACTTCTCGCTGCTTTTCTTCATCGGCACCTACCTCCGCTTTCAGCAATATCGCAGCATCGGCAAGCTCGCCCTGGCCGGCCCAACGCGTTGGCCGCGGCTGCTGAAACTGCTCCACGAGCACCGCATGCTGTTCCTTACATGGGGCACCGTATTGCCGGCGCTACTCGCGCTCTTGTTGATGCTGGTGCAGCTGATCGCGTCGCGCTGGATCTGGCCCGACGCCGGCCACTCGGAGGATGGGCTCACCGTCGAGCGGCTCGGCCACCTCTGGCTCGCGCTGCCGATCGTTGTGCCGCTGGGATTGGCCATGGTTGCGTTCGACATCTACACGCTTTGTCGGGTCGCCGTCGTCGACCGGGAGATGATCGAGAAGTACTTCGATCAGGCCGAATACTGGCTGTGCTCGAGCACGGCCCACGTCGTGCGTGTCGTCACATTCGGCTTTATCAACCCGCGGAAAATGGTCGCCGACGAGGTGCGCAAGGCATTGCTGGCGGTGAGCGCGATGCTCAACTACACGCTGTGGTGGATGAACCTCCAGGTCGGGTTGCGTTTCGCCTTCGGCCTGAGCCTGTGGCTGACCTGGGCGCTGGCACAGCTGTTCTAGGGAGCGGCGCGGCTTGTCCACGCCGGACACACCGCCGGGACAAGTCCGGCGACTCGCTGACGCGTCGGGGCGGCGATAGAATACATCGACGAAAGGCGCTCGCCTCCGCGTGGGGACCTCATGAAGGACCGCGTCACCGCCGCCGTGCAAGATTACCTCAAGGCGATCCATACGCTCGGCGGGTTCGAGCGAACGGTGTCGCCGGTGGACATTGCCGGCGAGCTCAAGGTGCGTGCGCCCTCGGTCACCGGCATGCTGCGGCGGTTGGCGGAGGCGGGGCTCATCCGCTACGAGGTCGGCAAGGGGGCCCAGCTCACCAGGACCGGCGTGGCCCAGGCCCGGCGGGTCATTCGCCGGCACCGCCTGGTCGAGCTGTTCCTCACGCGCGTGCTCGGGCTGGACTGGAGCGAGGTCGACGCCGAAGCGGAGGCGCTCGAGCACGCCATCTCGCCGCGCCTGGAAGAGGCGCTGGCGGCCTACCTGGGCGAGCCGGTGGAGGATCCACACGGCCACCCCATCCCGACCGCGCACGGCCATCTCGAGCAGCGCGATCTCAAGCCGCTGGACCAATTTCAGCCGGGCGACCGCGTCGTCATTCGCGAAGTGCAGGACGACAGTCCCGACCGGCTGCGCCACTGGCAGAGCCTCGGACTGATTCCCGGGGCGACCGTGACGTTTGTGAGTCACCAGCCGCTCGACGATATATTCCACCTGCGCGTCGGCGCCCAGGACATTCACGTCGGCAGCGAGGGACTCGCGGGGCTGCGCGGCCAGCTGGCGTCCGAAAGCGCGCCGCCGGGCGAGCATCGCGCAGGATCTTGACGTGATCCGCGCAGCGTGACAAGATAGCTGCAATACGCCATCGCGATCGCGGGAGATCCCCATGGAATGGCGAGTCCGCTGCCCTGGGTGTCGGGCGGAACTGCGGCTAACCGAACAGCATCGTGGGAAAACGCTCGCCTGCCCAGGCTGCAAGACCACCTTTGCCGCTCCCGCGCCGCCGCCACCGCCATTGGCAGCGCCAATTGTCTCACCACCGCCGTTGGCAACGCCGGTCACAGCCGAACCGCCCGTGGCGATGCGCGTGACGCGGCCGCCGCCAGCCATTGCCGCCCCGGTCGCGACGCTGCTCGTTCCTTCAGAACAACCGCCCCCGCCAGCGGCCCCGCCAACGGCGGCACGCAGTAAGGGCCGCCTTGTGGTGCTTGTCCTCCTGCTCGTGGGCGGTGGGTTCGCAGTGCTTTTGCTTCTCGCCATCAGCACCACACTGGCGTTCTGGCTCGGTCGGGGCGCGCGGGTGGACAGCGTCGAAAAGAAGGATGTCCCGATCACGACACGGCCAACGGAGAGGCCGATCGAACCCAGTGCCACGATCGACGCGACTTCCGTCCAGAAGGTCAAGCAGGCAACGGTTTATTTGCGCGTCCAGCTGGCCAGCAAGACTCTGGTCGAAGGGACGGGCTTTTTCGCCGTCGAGCCGGGCATTGTGCTCACCAATGCCCACGTCGTCGGCATGCGCGAACGCGACAGCCAGCCGCCGCGCAGCATCGAGGTCGTGCTGCACAGCGGCGAAGCCAACGAACAGAATTTCCCCGGCAAGCTCGTCGCGGTCGATCGCCAATCCGATCTCGCGGTGCTGGCGGTCGACGTGCCGCAATCGGAGCGGCCGAGCCCCCTGGCGATTTCGCCTAGCCGTAACGTCGCCGAACTGCAAAAGGTCTACATCTTCGGCTTCCCGTTCGGCAAGAAGCTGGGCAGAAACATCACCATCAGCGAATCATCCATTTCCAGCGTGCGCAAGGACGACAGCGGCGCCATCGCGAATCTTCAGGTCAATGGCGGCATGCACCCCGGCAATTCCGGCGGGCCCGTCGTCAACGCGCTCGGCCAGGTCGTCGGCGTGGCGGTCTCGGTCATTCGCGGCACGCAGATCAATTTTGCCGTTCCGGGCGATTTCGTGCATCAATTGCTCGATGGCCGGCTGGTCGAACGCAGTCTCGGCGAGGCCTATCGCGAAGATGCCCAGGTCAAGCTGCCGATCTCCGTGAGCTGCTTCGACCCGCTCGCGCGGATTCGCGAAGTGAAGCTGCTCGTCTGGACCGGCGAGATTGCGGCGCCGAAGCCGGAGTCGCTGGAGCCGCCCGCGCCGCGCAAGGGCGACGGCCCGCGCACGGAATTTCGCGTCCCCTATCGCGCGGGCAAGGGCGCCACGGTCATCGCGCTGCCACCGTTGCCCAAGGATCACGTTTACTGGATTCAGCCGGTGGTGGTCAACGGCTCGAACCAGCCGCGCTGGATGCCCGTGGACCCGTATGAATTACTCAACCCGCCGCTGGAGCGTCAGCCCGCGCTGCTGCGCCATCAGCCGCCGGAGGGAACGTGCAAGGTTTCCCTGACCGCAACGTCGACCATCTACCTGGCGGGCGACGCCGAGCCGGTACAACTGCGGTCCGAAGCGGACCTGCTCGAAAACTGGATGCACGGCGGTCGGGACGGAAGCCAGCTTCGACTTGCGATTGCGAAGATGCAGATGACGAAGGACGCGCTGCCGCCCCCACCCACAATTCGCAAGGCGCTGACGCTGCTAACGCACGTCCGCTCGAGCTGGGCGGTCGATGCCCAGGGACTACCGAGCCTGGGCGACGTGCAGATGGACGATGTGCCGGACTCGAGCCGGGAGCAGGTGACCAAGCTAAACGAGTCGCTGACCCGCCTCTATCGCATGAGTGCGTTGCCACTGCCGAACCGGGAAATCAAGCCGCTGGAGACGTGGAACTTCTCAACCCCGCTGCGGACCACGTCGCTGGCAATCACGTGTACCTACCTGGGCAAACGCCGGCATCGACAGCGCGATGAGGCGGTGATTGCCGTTGACGGAATCGTCAAGGCGGCCGCCGCCAGGGACGGATCCGTCCAGGGTCGCGTGGCCGGCAAGGCCCTGGTCGCCCTGGGCACCGGCAGCGTGGTCGAGGTCGACCTCAAGGTCGCCATCGCGGGCAGCAGCCTGTCGGCAAGCGAGCAGGATTCCGAATCGATGGAGCTTAGTTTTCGGCGGAGCCGGTAGAGCGCATGGCTCGCAAGAAAACCGAGTTCGACCGGCTGCTGCGCAAGGCGGACGAGTGGGAACCGCTCCTGCCGCCGCCCAATGCCGACGGGAACGTGCCGGCTGTGGAATACGCGGTCGCCAGCCTGGCTCGCAAACTCCGTCGACGACGGCGTCGTCTGGGGCTGACCCGGGCTGACCCAGGTTGATCTCGCCCAGCGCGCCGGTATCCGGCCCGAGACGTTGAATCGCATCGAAAACGCAAAAGTGGTCGCAGCGGTCCGGACGATCGAGAAGATCGATCGGGCGTTACGCGAGGCGGAAGAGTAGCCGGCCGGCATCAACAGCAAGAGAAATACTGCAAACCGGCGATTCTCATCGCACTCCAGAACGACCAGCAGCGACCCTAGCCGCCGAGCGGGTCGTTGTTTTTCTTGGCGGTGTTTTTACCCGGCGCCGATTCCTGGGTAAGCACGCAGCCCACGAGCAGCATGCGCAGGAAAGGGTTGGCCTCGAGGTCGGCAGCGAACCGCAGCTGCGTGACCTCGTCGGGCCGGCGTGTGAACTCCGCCAGCGGCTGCGACGCCGGGCCAAGGATCCTGCCGACCGTCGGCGCCTGCCGGTCGACATAGGCCCGGCGGCCCCCTTCGCCGTCGAGCAGCACGGGATACGCAATCGTGCCGACCCGGCGTTCCTCGGCGTCGTAGAGATCCCAGAGGCGCCCGAGGCCCCAGGGGCGTACCACCGTCATCAACAGAGCGGCGTCTTCCGTCTCAACGACTTCCAATCGCTGCCCGCGCAACCAATCGAACCACGATCGCTCCGGCGGGCCGAGCCAGCGCACGCGGCCGAGGATGGCCCAGGTCGCGCCATCGGCGATGGACCGGGACCAGCCGCGCACGTCGGCGCCGTCGGGCTGCCAGGGGTGGATCAACAGGCTTGATGCTTCCAGCATATTCGGCATCCGGCCGAGTTGCCTCGACGCGGACGATGAGCTAGATTTGTTCAGCGGACCAATTCGAGGCCTTTCCCGTCGAAACGAGTCTGTAATGCCATTGATCTATTGCAACGTTTGTGCGCTGGCCGTGGCTGCAATCTTCTATAGTTGGCGCGAGTACCACGTCCGGCACGACGGGCGTGAGCGACAACTCCGTCAGCGCGTCGCCTACATGCTGTGGGTGATGGCCAACGGCGCTGCCAACTGATGCTGCTGCTCCGTCATGGTGGCCCGCTCGCTCCGCGAGCGGGTTTCCGGAACGTCCGATCACGGAGCGAGCGGGCATCGGTTTCCGGAACGTCCGCTCGCGGAGCGAGCGGGCCACCATGACGGAGCGAGGGCACAGTACCTTGCCCGTTATCGCTTATCCTACCCGAGCAGGTTTCGTTCTCCACCTTGAACCGGGGCTCCGGTCCGTGTTGCCACGGATGCGCTCCGGTTTCTTTCGTTGGCAAGGGCAGCGCCGGTGATTGACCTGCGGCGGCCGGGCGTTTAAATTGAACGCAGGGCCGAACCGAGGACACGCCGTTGTTGACCAAGCGCATCATCCCCTGTCTGGACGTGGACCGCGGCCGCGTGGTCAAGGGCGACCAATTTCCTCAATCTGCGCGACGCCGGCGATCCCGTCGAGGTCGCGCGGCGCTACGAGGAAGAAGGGGCCGACGAGCTGGTCTTCCTCGACATCAGCGCCAGCCACGAAGGCCGCGACATCATGCTCGACGTGGTGCGCCGCGTCGTCGGAGCAGATTTTCATGCCGTTCACGGTCGGCGGCGGCATTCGCACGCTGGACGACGCCACGCGGCTGATCCAGGCCGGCGCCGAAAAAGTGAGCATCAACTCCGCCGCGGTCCGCACGCCCGAGCTCGTCACGCAGGTCGCGCGCAAGTTCGGCCGCTGCGCCACCGTGGTGAATATCGACCCACGCCGCGTGCGCGCGCGACGGCCAAGACGGTGTGGGAAGTCCACATCAACGGCGGCCGCGTGCCGACCGGGCTGGAGGCCGTGGCCTGGGCGCGGCGCGTCGAACAGCTCGGCGCCGGCGAGATCGTGCTGACCTCGATGGACGCCGACGGCACCAAGGCCGGCTACGACCTGCCGATGACCCGGGCCGTCGCCGACGCCGTCGGCATTCCCGTCGTCGCCAGCGGCGGAGCAGGTACGCCCGAGCACCTGTACCAGGTGCTGACCGACGGCCAGGCCGACGCGGCGCTCGCCGCCAGCATCTTTCATTACAATGAATACGGCATCACGGCGACCAAGGCGCTACCTGGCCGAGCGCGGCGTGCCGATGCGGTTGGCTTGAATCTTGATAGAATAAGTAAGCCCTTGGGTCCGTCCGTTGCCCCTGAGCCGAGGTGAGCGCATGTCCACAGATGCCGTTGACGAAGCTGTCAAGATCCCCGAAGACGAGGCGATCGAGGCGAAGGCGCCCGCGGACGGCAAGAACGGCCGGCGCGAGCCGGAAGTCAACAAGCTCTTCCGCATGGTCATGAAGCTGCAGGCGTCCGACCTGCACCTCAAGGTCGGCCAGCCGCCGATGATGCGCCTCCAGCGGCGACATCCGCCGCACCGAGATGCGAGCCGCTCACGCAGGAGGACATGGAACGGCTGCTTTCTGCCGCTGCTCAACCCACGGCAACGCAAGATCCTCGACGAAGAAGGCGGCGTCGACTTCTCCTACGTCATCGGCAACGACGAGTGCCGCTTCCGCGTCAGCCTGTTCAAGCAGCGCGGCCGGCTGTCGCTGGTCGCCCGCCGCGTCAACATCGACCATCCCCAGCTTCGAGGAGCTCGGCCTGCCGCCGACACATCGAGAAACTGTGCAACTATCCCGAAGGCCTGGTCATCCTCGCCGGCGTCACCGGCTCCGGCAAGACCACGACCATCGCCTCCATGCTCGACTACATCAACGACCGCGAGCCGTTGCACATCCTCACCGTCGAGGACCCGATCGAGTTCACGTTCACCGACAAGAAGTCCTACATCAACCAGCGCGAGATCGGCCTGGACGTGATGCGACTGGCACAAGGCCCTCAAGGACGCCGTCCGTGAAGACCCCGACGTCATCCTGGTCGGCGAGTTGCGCGACGTCGACACGTTCGAGGCGGCCATCCACGCGGCCGAGACCGGCCACCTGGTGTTCGGCACCATCCACGCCGCCAGCGCCGCCACCACCATCAACCGCATCCTCGACCTGTTCCCGCCGGACAAGCACACCGCCATCCGCCAGGCCCTGGCCAACAACCTCAAGGCGGTCGTCGCCCAGAAGCTGATCAAGGGCCTCAAGCAAGGCGCCGCGGTGCCGACCAACGAGATCATGATCGTCAACCCGACGTCCGCGAACTGATCACCAAGGGCGAGGACAACAAGCTGCCCGACGCCATCCGCATCGGCTACCTCGAAGGCATGGTCGACTTCACCGAGAACCTGCGCCAGCTGGTCGAGCGCGGCGACATCGACAAGGCAACCGCCCTGGAAGTTGCGCCCAACCCCGAGCAGCTGAAGATGGCCCTCAAGGGCATCAAGGTATCGGCCCCGGGTATTCTGTAATTTTACGCGACATGGATCTTCGCACTCGCAACGTGCTGTTCCGCCGCCTGCTGCTGACCACACTGGTCTTTGGCGCCACCGCGTCGGCGCTGTGGGCGGCCCCGTCGTTTCCGCGCGGCCCAGGACTTTACTACAGTCCCATCAAACTCGGCATCCTCGTGCTCAGCTTCTGGGGCTGGGTCCGCCTCGCGAGCTGGCTCGACGAAGACGCGAACAACACCGGCATGGACGCCGACCGGTGGAACTCGGCCTACCTCGGCACCGGCGTCCTCGCGTTTCTCTTTGTCTGGGTCCTCCCGGTGTTCGCCTTTTCGTTCATCGTCTTCTGGGGAACAGTCTTTGGCATCACTTACCTGTACATTCACTATCGCAACCAGGAAGTGGGCGACGCCGACAAGCTGCTCACCAAGCGGCATTTGACGGAATTGCTGCAACGCCTCGCGCCGAACCTGTCCCGCAAGGCGGCGCAGGCGACCGAGGCGAAAAAACTGCCGATTCGCTTCATGAGCCGCAGCGCGCAGGGCAAGGATGAAATCGACCAGCGGCGCCTCGATCGCGTCCAGGAATCGCGCGGCTACAAGGCCGCTCAGGAAATGGTCTGGGAGGCGATCGCCAAGCGCGCGACCGACATCCACCTCGAGCCGACGCAGGATCAGATGCTCATCCGCCTGCGCATCGACGGCATCATGATCAACGCCAAGCCATTCGCCGCAGCATGGGCGACGCCGTCATCAACATCTTCAAGGTACTGTGCAATCTCGACATCACCGAAAGCGCAAACCCCAGGACGGCAGCTTCTCCGCCCAGATCGGCCGCGAGACCGCGCCGGGCGACTACGAATACCGCATGGTCGATTTCCGCGTCGCGACCGCCGGCAGCGTCTCGGGCGAGAAGCTGGTCATGCGTATTCTCGATTCGGCGATGCAGATGAGCGACCTGAGCCAGGTCGGCATGCCCGACGACACCCGCGTGCTCATCCAGGACCTGGTCACCAAGCCGCACGGTCTGTTCCTGGTGTGCGGCCCGACCGGTTCCGGCAAGAGCACCACCCTTTACGCCTCCCTGCACGAAATCGACCGCTTCAGCCTGAACGTCATCACGGTCGAGAACCCGGTCGAATACCGCCTGGACAACGTCACGCAGATCGAGATCAATATCAAGGCGGGCAAGACCTTTGCCGGCGAGCTGCGCAGCATCTTGCGGCAAGACCCCGACGTCATCATGATCGGCGAAATCCGCGACAAGGAGACGGCCGAGATCGCCTGCCAGGCCGCCCAGACGGGGCACATGGTCTTCAGCACGGTCCACGCCAACGACACGATCACGGCGCTGGGCCGGATGCTCGACCTCGGCGTGCAGCCGTTCATGGTCGGCAGCGCCCTGACCGCGGTGCTGGGCCAGCGCCTGGTGCGGCGGCTGTGCCCGCAGTGCCGGGTTCGCTATCGGCCCAACGCCGACACGATCAAGAAACTCAACGTCGATGCCGACCGGGTGCGTTTCCTGTATCGCGCCGCCGAATCGGCCAACGGCAAGAAAGACGCGGACGGTGAGGAGGAAGCCGGCTGCGAGGAGTGCGGCGGGGCCGGTTATCGCCGGCGCACGGGCATATTCGAGCTGCTGGTGATCAACGACACGATTCGGGACCTCATCAAGGCCAACATCGACCTGACCGCGGTGCGCCAGGAGGCCGTCAAGTTCGGCCTGAAAACGCTGTTCGAGGATGGGACGCGCCTGGTCCTCGACGGCGAGACGTTGATGCAGGAGCTTCTGCGCGTCGCGAAATGAGTGCCGTTCATGATTTTGCTCTTTTCCTTCATCGTCATCGCCGTCGTCGCGTTTTTCCAGTACCGCAACGGCCTGTTCACGTCCGTGGCCATGCTGATCCAGGTGGTCCTCGCCGGCCTGATCGCCTTCGGCTTCTGGGAACCGGTCGCCGACGAGCTCGATGCCTATTTTCGTGACGGGCGGTTCGCCGGCTATGAAGATTGCATCGTCCTCGCCGCCCTGTTCAGCCTGGCCCTGCTTGGCCTGCGCCTGATCACCAACCGCCTCAACAAGGCGATGATCGACTTCAACACGATCGCCCAGCAGATCGGCGGTCCCGCGGTCGGCGCGGTGACCGGCTATCTGCTGTCGGGCTTCCTCCTGTGCATGATGGAGACGCTGCCGCTGGAGGACAAGTTCCTCGGCTTCGAGCCGCGCAAGGCGGACGAGGCGGGCTTGCGCAGTTACTTTCCGGCCGATCGAGTCTGGCTGTCACTGATGCGTCACGCCGGGGCCTATCCCCTTAGCTGGAAAGAGGCGAAGGGCGACGCCGATAACGCGTACGACCGCAGTGAAACATTCGATCGCCACGGCACTTTTGAGCTGCGCTATCTACGGCACCGCCGGCACACGGAGAAGGAGCAAAGGCCGATGCCGTATCACGGCGAGTTCGGCGCCGAGCTGGGTCGCAGGTGAAAAAACCCCGCTGAACTTCCCCGAAGGGTCGCGCAGCGGGGCCGGAACAGAGAAGAGGCCGGATCGCCAAGGTAGATCGTAAACGATCCGATCGCCGTGTCAAGCGAAAAAAGAAAAACTCGTTCGTTGTTCCGCCTTCAGGCGAAGGGGAAGCCGCCTGAAGGTGGAACTACGAACCGTTCACTCGCGTCGCCGGAGCATCAACTCTTCCGCGGGAATAAGCTCGGTGCTCGGGGCTGCCGCGCTCGTCTTGGAACAGCCGCATCCGCCCGCGCAGGCGGTCCGGCTTGCACGCCACACGCGCCAGCCGCGCCATGCGAGATAGGCGCTCGCCGCCGCTACCAGGCAAACGGTCAGTGTCAGCTGCCATTCCACGCGAATCACTCCGACTATCAGCCGAGAAACAGCTGGCCGACCTGGTAAACGACCAGGGCACCCAGGTAGGCCAGCACCGTCATGTAAACGAATGTGAACGCCGGCCAGCGCCAGCTGTTCGTTTCGCGCTTGATCACCGCCAGCGTCGATGCGCATTGACAGCACAGCGCGAAGAACACCATCACCGACAACGCCACCGGCACCGTGAACTGGCGCTGGAGCGTCTGGCCGATGCGATCCCTGTATTCCTGGTCGTCGCTCTTGCCTTCGCCTTGATTGAAGAGGATGCCGAGCGTTCCCACCATGACTTCGCGCCGGGAAACTCGCCAGAGCCGCCAGGCCAATGCGCCAGTCCCAGCCCAGCGGCTCGACGGCCGGCTCGATGAACACGCCGACGCGGCCGAGCAGGCTGCGCGCCTTCCATTCGCTCTGCAATCGACCGCGTTCGGCTTCGAGTTGTTGGTTCCCCTCTTGCGCTTGCAGCTGCTGTTCGATTGCCGCGATGCGCTGCTCGAACGGTCGGCCGTCGGCATCCGTGCTGGGGAAATACAGGAGCGCCCAGATCACGATCATGCTCGCCAGAATCATCGTGCCCGCGCGGCGTACGAACATCCAGCCGCCGTCATAGGCCCGGCGCACGACGTTGCGCCAGGACGGCCACTTGTAGAGCGGCATTTCCATCACGAAGACCGGCGCCTCGCCGCGCAGCAGCGTTCGCTTCAGGAGGAACGCCACCAGCGGCGCCAACACCAGACCGATCATGTATAGCCCGAACAACGTCAGGCCCGGCACCCACGGCCCGTAGGGACTGAGGAACGCCCCGATCAACAGCGCGTAGACCGGCAGCCGGGCCGAACAACTCATCAGCGGCGCCACCAGGATCGTCGCGAGCCGATCGCGGCGGTTCTCGATGACACGAGCCGACATGATCCCCGGCACGGCACACGCCACCGACGACAGCAGCGGGATGAACGACTTGCCGTTGAGCCCGGCCCGCGCCATCAGCCGATCCATGAGGAACGCTGCCCGAGCCATGTAGCCGCAGTCCTCCAGCACTGCGATGAACGCGAACAGCATCATGATCTGCGGCAAGAACGTCAGCACGCTGCCGACGCCCTCGATGACGCCGTCGGCCAGCAACCCGCGCAACGGCCCGGGCTCCATCACGCCGTTCACGCGGTCCTTCAACCATTCGCGGCCGTCGCTGATCCAGTCCATCAGTGGCCGGGCGCCGAAATAGATCGCCTGGAAGACGCCGAACATCAGGGCGAGAAAGATCAGCGTTCCCCAGATCCGGTGCGTCAGGATGCGGTCGAGCCGGTCGGTCCACGTGACCACGCGCTGCGCGGGCGCGCGATGCAGCCGGCGATGGCGGTGCGAATCCAGCCATAGCGCGTCCGCGCCTCGATGGCGGGCACGGCACAGCCGGCGGCGGCGAGACGTTCGCGCGCGGCGCGAACATCGTCAAGAATCGCGGGACCGTGCCGGCGCACCATGTGCGTTTCAACGTAGCCACCGATGTCGAGCAGCAGTCGGCGAACCAGGTACGTCGGCTCCTGGTCGCCCAGGTGCCGCGACAGGCGCGCGACCTCGTCCTCGAATGCGGGCGCGAACGCCGGGGCGGTCGGCGGCGCCGCTTTATCCAGCGTGTCGGCAATGGTCCGGCGCAGCGCGTCGAGGCCCTTGCCGCGATTCGCTTGCAGCGGCACGACCGGCAGGCCGAGCTTGCGCGCCAGCTGCCCGGCGTCGATCGTGAGGCCGTGTCCTTCGGCGACGTCGGTCATGTTCAGCGCGACGATGACCGGCACGCCCAGCTCCATGAGCTGCGTGGTCAGGTAAAGGTTGCGCTCGAGGTTCGAGGCGTCGACGATGGTGACGATGGCGTCGGGCCGAGGTTCGCCGGCGCGGTGCCCGAGGATGACGTCGACGGCGACCATCTCGTCGGGGCTGCGCGGCGCGAGGCTATAGGTGCCGGGCAGGTCGATGATTTCGATGAGCAGGCCGCGATAGGTAAACTTGCCCTTCTTGGTCTCGACGGTGACGCCGGGGTAATTGCCGACGCGCTGGTTCATGCCGGCGAGGGCGTTGAACAGCGTGGTCTTGCCCGTATTGGGATTGCCGACCAGGGCGATCAGAGGCATGCGGACGGCAACCATGAGCGAAGACCGGCGGGTCAGGCGAGGAGAGTGACGCGAATGCGGGCGGCCTCGTTGCGACGGAGACTCAGTCGATAATCTTGCAGGCGAACCTCCAGGGGATCGCCGAACGGCGCGAAACCGAGCACCTCGACCTCCGCTCCTTCGAGGAGGCCCATCTCCATCAAACGCTGCACCAGCGCGTCCTCGCCCACCACTTCCTCGATGCGGCCGCGTTGGCCGATCGGCAGCTCATGGAGCGACGGCATGGCACCTCAGGCGCTGGCGGCAATGGGGCGGACGAGGATCTGCGCGGCCCAGTCGCCGCGCAGGCAGAGCCGGCACTCGCCGACCTGCAACAGGCACGGACTGCCCGGCTGCAGCACCCGCAGCCGGCAACCAATGCGCAAGCCCAGCTCGGCCAGCCGGCTTACCCACTGATGCTCGCCGGTGACTTCGGCGACATCGGCCCAGGCGTCGCGGTCCAGGAGTTCGAGCGGAAGGAGGTCGTGGTGCACGAGAATCTCGAAGGCGGGAGGCGGATGCAATTGAGATTCAGTCTCAACTTAATCCAGTTTATCAGATGCGCTGCCGCTGTCAAGCAGAAGGAAGAAAAACTCCTTCAGGGCGAGCCGGATACACTGGCACCCGAACACGGAGCTTGCCGGCGGGCAGTATTATGCCACGTCAAGCAAGGCCTGGGGGTTTTTCTCCGCAATCAGCAGCAGCGTGCGCCGCCCCGGAAGGCGCCCGGCGCCCTTGCTCCCAATCCTGAAGTGTGCGCACCGACACGCCGAGTAGTTGCGCGAAGCGCGTCTGCGATAGCCCGGTCTTTGCGCGCGTGCCGGCGACGTTGGGGACATTGATTATACGCCCAACCTCGCCGCGCTTGATTTCGCGAAGACCGTCAAGGATCTCCATGCCGACATCACGCGCTTTTCTAGCCATTTTCCACCTCCTTGCGAATCTTGCGCAACACAGCAGCGGAAATGGTTTCTTTGACATTCTTGGGGTACATCGTCAGCATCCAAAGCTCGCCCTGGTCCATTTTCACAAAGTAGACGATCCGAAAACCGCCGCTCTTTCCTCGGCCCGTTGCGCGCCATCGCAATTTGCGGACACCGCCCGAACCGGAAATGACATCGCCGGCCTCTGGATCGTCGAGCAAATGCGCTTGCAACTCGCGATACTCGTCGTCCGTCAGGTATTCCTGAACGAGCCGGGTGAAGAGCTTCGTTTCGATGAAGCTGACCATCAATTGATTATACGGCACCGCCGTATAAGGTTCAAGCGACAGCGGACGTCGCGGCAAAGCTCGACTCGCGTGGCGACGTTACACGAGCGAGCCGCTACAACAGCGTTAGCGGGACCGGGGGTCCATCTCCCGCCTGAATGCCGACAACACGACTCCGACCGAGCAGCAGGAGGCTTCCGACATGGCCGATGTGCAGGCCTTTCGAGCGTATCGTTATGACCTGGCCCGCGTGGGCAATCTCAGCGACGTCATCGCGCCGCCCTACGACGTGATCGATCCGGCATTGCAGGAGCGGCTCTACCAGCGCAGCCCGCAGAACGTGGTGCGGCTCATCCTCAATCGCGAAACGCCGGCGGACAGCGAGCGCGACAATCGCTACACCCGTGCCGGCCAGACCCTGCGCGACTGGGTGCAGCAAGGCGTCCTCGTGCAGGACTCGGCCCGCGCACTCTATGTTTATCACCAGGACTTCGAGGTCGAGGGCCAGCGGTTCACGCGCCGGGGCTTCATGGCCCGCGTCCGGCTCGAACCGTTTGGCTCGGGCCGAATCTTTCCGCACGAGGAAACGCTGGCCGGGCCCAAGGCGGACCGGCTGAAGCTGTTCCACGCGACTCAGATGAACCTCAGCCAGATCTTCGGCCTGTACCCCGACGCGGAGGGCGCGGTGCAGACGCGGCTCGATGCGGCGGTCGGTCGAATGCCGCCGCTCCAGGCTACCGACCATCTTGGCGTCGTCAGCCGGCTCTGGCCCGTCACCGATCAGCACGCAGTCAGCGCCGTCAGCGGCATGCTCGCCGATCACCCGGTGTTCATCGCCGACGGCCATCACCGCTACGAAACCGCCCTGCGCTATCTTCAAGAAAAGCAGCAGGCCGGCGAGGTCAACGGGCCCGACCATCCCGCGAACTTCGTGCTCATGATGCTGGTCGGCATGTCCGATCCGGGATTGCTCATCCTGCCGACGCACCGCCTCGTCTCCGGCGTCGGCGACCTGCGCCGACGAGCTGCGCATCATCGTCGGCGAGCACTTCGACGTGGAAGCGATCGGCACCGGCCCGCAAGCGGCGCGACGCCTGGGAGCTGATTGAGGCGGATGGTTCGCAGAACCTGCTCGGCTTCGGCACCGTCGCCGACGGCGCCTGGCAGATCGCGCGCTTCCGATCGCCCGAGCGCATGGCCCAGCTCGCCGGCGAACATAGCGAAGCGTGGCGCAGCCTGGCCGTCGCTATTCTGCATCGGCTGGTGCTCGATCGACAGCTGCCCGACGCCGGCAAGGGCAAGCCGACTTGCCAGTACGTGCATTTGCTAAAGGAAGTGACCGATGCGGTTGCAGCCCGGTCGTGCCAGCTCGCGGTGCTGGTGCCGCCGGCCACGATGGGGCACGTCGAGGAGATTGCGGGCAACCTCGAGAAAATGCCGCCGAAATCGACCTATTTCTACCCCAAGCTCCTCAGCGGGCTCGTCTTCAACTCGCTCCGCAGCCATTGACCCGATGGACAACTACCTGAACGATCTGCAAGCGCGTCTCACCGACGGAATCGCCCGGCAGCCGGCGGCGCTGCGCCAGCGCCATGCCCGCTTCCTGCGGCAGCGGCAAAATCCCGACGGCGGATTCTCCGGCCGGGAAGGCGACTCCGACCTGTACTACACCGGCTTCGCGCTGCGCGGGTTGGCCATCCTCGATGCGCTGACGCCGGCGATCTGCGGCCAGGCCGCCGGCTACCTGCGCGGCAGCCTGACGAGCCGGGCGAGCGTGGTCGACCTGTTCTCGCTGCTGTATGCGTGCCTGCTGGTGCAAGCGAGCGGCGGTCCCAACGTGCTCGCCGATAGCGCCGCCGACTGGCCCGACCGCGTCGCCGCCACGCTGGAGACGTTCCGCACGTCCGACGGCGGCTACAACAAGTCGCCGGGTGCGACCGCGGCAAGCACCTATCATACGTTCCTCGTCGGCCTGTGCTACCAGCTGCTCGGCCGGCCGGTGCCGCGACCCGACGATCTGGTCCGCTTCGTCACCGCGCCGGCGCGACGACGGCGGTTTCGTCGAGGTCGCACCGATGCGCCGCAGCGGCACGAACCCCACGGCGGCCGGCATCGGCATCCTGCAGCTTGCACGGGGCCGCGATTTGCCGGCCGAGGACGTCGCGGCGACGATCGAGTTTCTCGCAGGCACGCCGGGCATGGACGGCGGCCTGCGCGCAACGATCGGGTGCCGCTGTCGGACCTGCTGTCCACGTTCACCGGCTGCTGGACGCTGGCGCAGCTCGGCGCGCTCGAGCGCATCGATCTGCCGCAGGTGGCTGCGTTCGCGCATGCCGTCGAGTTGCCCGAGGGCGGCTTCCGCGGCGGCCTGTGGGACGAGGCGACGGATGTCGAATACACTTTCTACGGATTGGGCGTGCTGGCGCTCACCTGACCTCGAAATTTTCGCGATGAACCTCCTGGTCGAGAACCTGTCGAAGAGCTACCCGACGCGCGGCGGCGAGCTGACCGTCCTACGCGGCATCAACCTCACGCTGGCCCCTGGCGCGGCGCTCGCGGTACTCGGCCCGTCCGGATCCGGCAAGAGCACGCTGCTGCACCTGCTCGGCACCCTCGAACGGCCGACCGCGGGCCGTTACAAGCTGGGCGAACACGACCCGTGCACGCTCAACGATGCCGCGCTTGCCGCATTTCCGCAACCGGCATATCGGATTCGTCTTTCAGGAACACTACCTGCTGCCGCAATGCTCGGTGCTGGAGAATGTGCTCATCCCATCCCTGGCCGGCGCGCGTGGACCAGCCGGCGACGGACCGGCGCGCCCGCGATTTGCTCGAGCGGGTCGGCCTTTCCCAGCGCCTCGATCATCGCCCGGCGGAGTTGTCCGGCGGTGAGCGGCAGCGCGTGGCCGTGGCCCGGCGCTGCTGCTGCGGCCGGCGCTGCTCCTCGCCGACGAGCCGACCGGCAATCTCGACCGCCACACCGCCCATGCGGTCGGCAAGCTGCTGCTCGACGTCCACCGCGAGGAAAACACGATCCTGATCGTGGTCACGCACAGTGCCGGACTGGCCCAGATGCTGCCGCGGCAGACGGAGATGCTCGACGGCACGTTCGTCCCCTGGCAGGGGGCCCGGCCATGACCTTTTTCCGGCTGCTCGGCCGCAACCTCGTCTACCACTGGCGCGGCAACCTGGCGGTGCTGCTCGGCGCGGCGCTCGGCACCGCGGTGCTGACCGGGGCGCTGCTCGTCGGCGACTCGCTGCGCGGCAGCTTGCGTGAGCTGACGCTCGATCGGCTCGGCTGGGTCGAGCAGGCGATGATTCCCGGCCGATTCTTCCGCGCACAATTAGCCGACGAATTGCCCGCCGCTCATCGCAGCGCGGCCATCCTCCTGCCGGGCAGCGCGTCGAATGCCCGCAGCGGCGGCGCGGCACGGCGCCCGGCGGCGTCACGGTGATGGGCGTCGACGCGCGGTTCTGGCCGGAATCGGCGATGCCGATCGGATCGGCGTTCTGGCAATCGGACGCGGCGGAGGTCGTGCTGAATCGCACGCTGGCGGACCTGCTCGGCGTGGAAGCGGGCGACGCGCTCACGCTGTATCTTCCCAGGGCCGAGGACATCCCGCACGAGTCGCTGCTCGGCAAGCGCAATACCAAGGACGTGCTGCAATCGCTCGAGGTGAAAGTGCGGCAAATCCTGCCCGATGCCGGCCTCGCCTGGTTTTCGCTCAAGCCGACGCCGGAGCCCGCGCAATGTCTTTGTGCCACTGCGGCTATTGCAGGGCGAACTGAGTCTGCCGGAGCAGGCGAATGTCATCCTGGTCGCGGGGTCCAGCACAAACCTGGCCGCCGCGCTGCGGGAAAAGGTGACGCTCAACGACTGGGGACTGCGTTTGCGAACGCCCGCGGATCGCGCGCTGACGTTCTTCCATTTGCTGGCGCCGAATAACGACGACGACCGGCTCAAGCCGGCGCGCTGGCGCGGCCGTGTTCCGGAAGATCTCGCCAAAAAAGCCGAGGCGAACAAAGGATTGCTGACCCGAGATATGGTCATTGACTTCTACGAGAAGCACCATCCGTACGTCAGCCTGGAGAGCCGGCAGCTCTTGTTGCCACCGGCCGTTGTCGACGCGGCCCGGCCGTTTCATCGGGCAGGTGTATTCGTCTATCTGGCAGATCAGATCGCCAGTCGCACGATGGCACAGCACTATGTGGTCATCGCGGCCGTGCCCAAGCCCGACGACGCGGAGAAGCCCCTGGGGCCGAGGGACATCCGGCTGGTCGACACGCCGCAGGCGCCCTGGCAAGCGGCGCCGGGCTCGAAGGTAACGGTCGGCTACTACAGGCCGGACGACCACAACCATCTGGGCCATCGCAGTGTCGACTTCACGGTGCGAGCCATTGTGCCGATGCGCGGCGACCTGGACGATCCCGACCTGACGCCCGTATTTCCGGGGATCACCGACAAGCTCTCTATGGGCAGCTGGGAGAATCCGCCGTTCCCTTACAACCCCAAACTCGTCACGAAGGCCGACGAGGATTACTGGACGCGCTACCGTGCCACGCCGCGAGCCTACGTGTCGATGGACACGGCCCGCATGCTCTGGGGCAGCCGTTTCGGCGACCTGACCTCATTGCAGTTCTCCGGCATTCCCGCCGACCGGCTGGCACGCGAGCTGCTCGCCAACCTGGCCCCCGAGCGCGGCGGCTTCGTCTTTCAGCCCGTGCGGACCAGCGCCGAAACGGCCAGCAGCGGATCGAGCGATTTCGGCGAGCTCTTCGTGTACTTCAGCTTCTTTCTGATCGTCGCGTCGCTGCTTCTCGTCGGTCTGCTCTTCCGGCTCAACCTCGACCGCCGGGCCAGCGAAATCGGGCTGCTGCTCGCGGTCGGTTGGAGCCACGGCCGGGTCCGCGCACTTCTGCTGGCCGAGGGCGCCACGCTGGCCATCGTCGGCGGCGCTCTCGGTCTCGTGGGTGCCCTGGCATACGGCCGGCTCATGCTGGACCTGCTGCGCGCCACGTGGCCCGGCGGAGCGAGTCTAAACTTCCTTCGACTGCACGCGGAGCCCGTGCATTTCGGCATCGGGTTCGTCGGCTCGGTCGTCGTGAGCGCGCTGACGGTTTTCTGGGCGACGCGCATGCTGGGCAAGCTTTCGGCGCGAGCATTGCTCGCGGGTGAAACGACGAGCGGCGACTGCAGCGCCGCGCGGTCGGGCAGATCGTGGGCTCGGTGGGTGCTCGCGCTGGCGGTCGCCGGAGCGGCCGGCTGCGTGGTCGCGGGATTCGGCTTTCAGGGAGCGACCGCGCAAGCCCTGTCGTTCCTCGGCAGCGGCGCGTTGCTGCTGGTCGCGTCGCTTGCTGGGGTGTGGATCTGGCTGCGCTCCACCGGCCGGCAGTGCACGCCGCGGCCATCGCTGACCGCGTTGGGTGTGCGCAACGCCGGCCGGCACGCCGTGCGCAGCCTGCTGACCGTGGGCTTGCTGGCGTCAGCGACGTTTCTGATCGTCGCGGTCGAGTCGTTTCACAAGGACACCGGCACCGAATTCCTTGCCCGGCGCGGCGGCAGCGGCGGCTGCGCGCTCGTCGCCGAAACGGGCGTTCCGATATACCAGGATCTCAACCAGGCGGCGGTCCGCAGGGAGCTCGGCTTTACTGATCCGGTGTTCGAGCGCGTCCAGTTCGTTGCCTGTCGTGTGAACGCGGGCGATGACGCAAGCTGCCTGAACCTTTATCGCGCGCTCCAGCCGCGCGTGCTCGGCGTGCCGCCGTATGCGCTCGCCGGCCGCTTTCGCTTTGGCGCCGCGCTGGCGGAGACGCCCGGCGAAAAGGCCGATCCCTGGTCGATGCTCGGCCGATCGTTCGCGGATGGCGCCATCCCCGCCGTCGTCGACGCGACCACCGCGGAGTATGGGCTGCACAAGAGCCTGGGCGATACCGTGGAAGTGACGAATGACCGTGGCGAAAAGGTGCCGCTGCGGATCGTCGGCCTGCTGGACGAGAGCATCTTCCAAAGCGAGATCGTTATTTCCGATGACAACTTCCGCAAGCTGTTTCCGCGGCAGGAAGGCTTCTCATTCTTCCTGGTCGAGTGCAACGGGCCCGACGCTGCCGACGACGTGCCGCACGTGCAGTCGCGGCTGGAGACCGCGCTGGCCGACCAGGGCGTGCGCGTCCAGACCGCGGCCGACCGCGTGCAGGCGTACCTCGCGGTCGAGAACATGTATCTCGCGACCTTCCAGGCGCTGGGCGGCCTGGGCCTGGTGCTCGGAGCGGTGGGCCTCGCGATCATCCTGCTCCGCGGCGTCTGGGAGCGGCGCGGCGAATTGGCGCTGCTGCGGGCGCTCGGGTTCAGCTCCGCGCGGCTTGCCTGGCTGGTGCTGGCGGAAAACCTGGCTTTGCTGGTGCTCGGTCTGGCAGCGGGGACCGTCGCGGCCCTGCTTGCCGTCGCGCCGCACCTCGCCGGCGCCGCGCGCACGTGCTGTGGCTGCGCATCGGTGGGCTGCTGCTGCTCGTGCTGGCGACGGGCCTGGGCGCGGGCAGCCTTGCCGTTTTCACAACACTACGCGCCCCGCTGCTGGCGGCGCTGCGGCGCGAGTGAATTCGGAATTCCCCTAACCATAGTCCTTCTTGGAGACTGCGATGCTTGAATACTGGATCGTATTTGTACTGGGAGCAGTAGTGTCGTGGGGCGTTTATGTACCGGTGTTGCACGAGGGGCAGGCGGCGATGGGCGGCGGCCGGCCCAGCGCCGGGGCATTACGATCGTTTCTGTGCGTGGGCGTGGCGTACTTCATCACCGCAGTGCTGATCCCCCTTGTCGTGCTCAGCATGAACTGGGCCGGCGGTGAGCGGCTCGATTTCCGCACGGCGACCGGCGAAGTCAACACCCGCGCGATCGTGTTCGCGACGCTGGGCGGCATCGCGGGGGCGCTCGGCGCATTGTGCATCGTCTTTGCCATCAAGAACGGCGGCAGTCCGCTGTACATCGCGCCGCTCGTTTTCGCCGGTGCACCGATCGTCAACAGCATTGTCAGCCTGGCGTGGCACTGGCCAAGTAGCGGAATCGATACGCGCGGCCTGCTAATGTTCTGCGCGGGGATCGTGCTGGCAGCGTTTGGCGCCGGCCTGGTACTCTACTCGAAGGGCTACATCGATCTGAAAGCCCGCGAGGCGAAGATGAAGGCCGTCGCGCCCGTCGTCGCCCAGACCGCCATTGACCAAGGCGCTGCGCCGCACGAATCGCGACCGTAGGGATCCGAAAAAAAACGCCTTCCCGATTCGATGTGGACCTGAATTTACCCCGAAGGGGTTCGATCTCAAAGCCCAGGGCAAGCGGAGCGCCGCCCTGGGTAGGAGACCATCCAAGGTGTCCGTACCCCGAAGGGGTTTCATCAAAGGGCCAACCCAACGCGATGAAACCCCTTCGGGGTACGGACGCTCTTTGCGATCGTGTACCCAGGGCGGCGCTTCGCTTGCCCTGGGCTTTGAGATCGAACCCCTTCGGGGTAAAACCGGGCCTAGAACTTGTAGAGAAGCCCGAAGTTGACGCCCTGGATCCACATGCTCTGAGTGTTGAACAATGGGGCCGGGCTGGCGGGAATGACGGGCTGGGCCGGCATGTTCGGCGGCAGCTGGTTCAGGTTGACGTGCAGGTCGATCTGCTCGGCGGGCCGAACGACGCTGCTGATGAACAGGAAGTCGTAGCCGACATAGGCGCGGAGATTCGGCGTGATGTCGTAGCCAATCTTCAGGTTCAGCTCGGGCATGACGGCGAACTGGTTCTTCGTGCGGGTGCCGATGTTCGTGGGCAGCGCCAGCAGGCCGCCGTTGTACAGGACGCCGTTGATGGCGGTGTTGCCGGCGACATTCACGGTTTCGTAGTTGGAGCCGGCGCCGAGGCGGAAGCTGCCTTCCAGGAACCACGCGGGCAGGAACTGCCAATTGCCGGCGATGCCGACCTGCGGCGCGTTGTAGCTGTTGGTCGTGTGGAAGCGATCGGAAACCAGGAAATTGCCGGTCGGCACGCCGGCAGCCACGGGGGTGAGGTTCTCGGAGATATCCAGGTCCTCGGTTAGGGAGAAATGGCGGTAACCGATCAACAGGTCAATCCAGCTCGCCCCGCTGGTGAGCATCCGGCGGCGCAGGTTGATCTCGGCGCCCCAGATGACCTGGTTGTCGTGGACGCTGACGACGCCGGCGGATTCGTTGCCGGCAACTTCCTGAGCGTCGGGGCCGACGAAGCCGCCGCCGCCGAGTGCCGGCGCGGCGCTGATGAAAGGCCGCCAGAACTGCGGATCGCCGCTGCCGCCGAAGGCGACCGTGTTGGACGCGGGCGCGAGGAACCAGTAGCTCGCGTCCATGCCCCAGACGCCGTCCTGCGTGAACCAGAAGCCGCCGCCGATGCGCATGCCGGAGCGGGCCGGGTCGGTGAAGCGATCGAAAGCGACGGCGGTGGTCGGCTGGCCCAGCGCGCCGCCAACCGGGACGCCGTTGACCGCCAACGGGGTGCCGAAGGGGCTGGTCGTCACCAGCGGCGGCAGCGCCTGGTTCTGCGGCACCCACAGCAGGTAGTCCGCATAAACCCAGAATCGCGGCTTGCAGCACGGATCAGCGCACGGGTCGCAGCAGGTGTCCGCCTTGTGACCGAAGAGATTGAAGTGACCGGTCCAGCAGGAGCTGCCGCAAGGGTCACAGCACGGATTGCAGCAGACGGTGCCACAGCAGGGATTGCTACAGCAGGGATTACCGGAGTCGCCGTGGATCCCCAGCAGGCCGCCCGGGCCACTCGGACCGGCCGGGCCAATCGGCGGACCCCAGACGGGGATGGGGGGCTGGGCGCCGGACTGCGGCGCGCCGGCCTGCGGCTGCGGCGCACCGGCCTGCGGCTGCGGCGCGACGAAACCGTCCGCCTTCGGCATCGTCTTCGGCGTGTCTTTCTTGGGCGCGTCCTTGTTCTGCTGCCCGGTGTCGCCGAGCACGAACGACGGCAGCGGCGTTCCGCCAACGTCGGTTTGGCCGCCCGGTATCAGGACCAGCGGACCTAGGGGCAACGGCTTGGACTCGTCCGCATTCTGACCGCGGACGATCGGGCGCGGCGTGGTGCTGGCCGGATCGCCGCTGAACGGTGCCTGATCATTCAGCGGCACCGGCCGGCTGATTGTCACTGGGATATCACCGCTCGCCGGCGCGGAACTGCCGCCGGCGCGCCAGTTCAGCTCCTGGGCGAACGACGCGGCGGGCACGAGCGCCAACGCCAGGGATATCGCAATCGTAAGTTGGGCCTTCATCGGTCTTCCCTCCGTGGCTCGGGGCATCGGGAAGCCCCGGTCGTAGCCATCCTGTCGTTTCACCGCCCGATTGACCTGCCGCCTTGCGGGACGCCAGCGCGCGCCACATGCGGGGTTGCTTCCTTCCTCTTTTCGGCCGACGCGCGCGATTCTGCCCAGCGCTTCCCAGCGTCGGGCGGGGATCACGTGGGCACGAGTCAGGCAAAGACCACATTTCGCGAGCAAGCGGCACGGCCCGCAAATGAGGCACATGAAGAATGGCGATGCGAAAACAAACCGACCCCCGTTCGCACGTTTAGCGGCAGTTCGAGAACCGCTTGGGAAGGCGGTTCTTCGAACCGCCGCTAAACGTATCGAGCGGGGGTCGCTCACGCTGCATGAACGCAGTGTCTCAGCTCACCACGGCGTTGTACGCCAGCTGGTAGAACTCCTGCGATGCGAGCAGGTTCTGCGCGAGCTGGTCGGTCGTCAGCGTGCCCGCCTGAATCTGGGGCGCGTACAGCGCCAGCTCGGTGGCGCTGGCCGACCGTCGCAGCGTGTCGAGGAAGGTCTGGTTCACGGCGCGGTTGATCGCGTCGGGCGAAGTTTGCAGCGACGCGACCAGGGTGCCGAGCGTCTCGGTGCCCATCGACTGCAACAGCGACTGCTGGGTCGTGCCGTCCGGCGTGCTGCCCGTGATGTCCTGGTACAGCGCGGCGGCGAGCTGGTCGCTCGACGGGTACAGCTGCTGATAGGCCGGCGAGGTCAGGATCGCCGCCGCCTGGCTCTGAATGGTGGCGCCGCCTGCCAGGGCCTGCACGACCGCGGACTGTTCCGTCGACGTTGGATTGCGGCCCAGGTACTGCTGATATAGGCTCTGCGCCACCATGTCCCAGTGGGCCGTCGAATTCCACGCGTCGCTCACAACTTCCTGGGCGGTCATCGAGCCGTCGAGGAGCGCCTCGGTCGTGGCGACGCCCTCCGGCGTGTTGGCCGACGCGCCCTCGAGGGTCGAGAAGACACCGGCGACGAAAGCCATCTGCTGGACGGTGGCCGGGTCGAGGTAGTCGATGCCGTCACCGATGAGCTGGAGCTTGCTGACCACCGGCAGCCCGAGGATCAGCGGCTGAGCGCTCTGCGGCGTGGGCGAGCCCGGCGGCCCCTGCACGACCGTCGTCACCGTGCTTTGGTTGTTGGGGTTGCTGTTCGGCGTTTGCGTGGTCACGGTGGCCGTGTTGGTCAGCGTCGCGTTGTGGGTCGGCACGGTGACCACAACCGTGATGTCGCCGGTCGCGCCGTCGGCCAGCGACGGCATGGTCGCCGTCACGTTCGAGCCGGTGTCGCTCACCGTCCAGCCGGTGCCCGAGCCGCTGACGTACGTCTCGCCGGCCGGCAACGGGTCGGTGACCACCACGTCCTGGGCGGCCGCGGGGCCGTTGTTGGTCACCGCGATCGTGTAGGTCAGTTGCGCGCCGTAGCTGGACACGGGGGCGCTCGCAGTCTTGACGATCTCGAGATCGGCATCCGGCGGCAGCTTCTCGCCGAAGTTGTACTGCGTCCCCGCCTTGCCCATGCCGAGCTGGATGGCGCTGATGACGTCTTGACCGGCCGTGCCGTCGGTCGTGCCGTTCACGGTGCCGGCATTGTCGGTGGCGTCGATGTAATTGGCCGGCGGCGTCTCGGTGATCGTGTAGTTGCCCGGCCGCAGGCCATTGAACGCGTATGCCCCGGTGGTGTCGGTCGTGGCCGTGGTCGAGACGGCGTTACCGTGGTCGTCGGTGCCGGTCAGTGTGAGCGTCACGTTGCCGATGCCGGTGTCGCCGGTGTCCATGACGCCGTCATTGTTGACGTTGAGGTAAACGTAGCCCGCGAGGCTGCCGCCTTTGAGCTCGCCGAAGTCGTAATTCGTGGCATTGGTCTGCACCGGCAGCGCGATGCTGCTGATCGCCTCCGTGCCGACCGTCCCGCCGACGGAGCCGGGCGTGATCGTGCCGTCGAGATAACCGCTCGGCGGCGTCTCGGTAATCGTGTAATTGCCTTGCTTTAGCGTGCCGAAGCTGTAGTTGCCGTTGCCATCGGTGGTCGTGGTCTGGCTGACCGGGTTGCCGTTGGCGTCGGTGCCGGACAGCGTCAGTGTGACGCCGGACAGACCCTGGTCGCCGTTATCGAAGGTGCCGTTGTCGTTGGCGTCGTAGTAGACGGTGCCGGCGATGCTGCCCGCCAGGAGCTTGCCGAAGTCGTTGTTCGGAGAGTTGCCGGTCGTGATCGTGACCGGGATGTCCTCGATGCCGGGCGGGGTGTTGAGCACGACGCCGTTGCTCGAGTTCTTGCCCGGGAAGTAGCCCGGCGGCTCCTGGGTTTCGACGATGGTGTAGTTGCCCGGCTGCAGCGAATTGTTCGGGACGTACTTGTAGACGACCGTGATGGTCGCCTCGCCCGTGCTTTGGACGTTGACGGCGACGTTGCCGCCGCCCGTGGCGTTCGACGTGGCCTGGGCGTTCTCGGTGACTTGCACCTGGCCGGTGCCGATGTACGGCGTGAGCTGACTGCCGGTCAACACGATGTCGTCCGAGCCGTTCGCGGTCTTCGAGCCGAGGTCGTCGGCGCTGGGGCCCTGGAAGGTGATGGTGCCGTCGCCCGCCGGTGCATCGAACGTTCCGGCGTACTGCGACAGCGTCAAGTTGTCGTCGACCCCGCCGGGAGCCGTTAGCGTCAGGTTGCCGGACACAGTGCCGTTGATCGTCGAGCCGGACGACGTGCTGGTGTTCTCGACCTTGATGTCGCTGGTGATCGAGCCGGCGTGGGTGATGTCGATTTCCTGCAACGTTCCCAGCGACGGATCGAACTGGTCGAGCAGCCCTTGCAGGCTGAAGTCGGTCGGCGTCGAGTTGAACGTGACCGTCTTGGTCTCGGTCAACGGCGTCTGGTTGATTGTCGAGTCGGTGTCGAACTGGTAGGCGCCGGTCTGATCGGTCGTCGTGGTCGCCACGACCGTGCCCTGGGAGTTTTGCAGCTCGATGGGGTTATTGGGAATCGGGGTATCGCCTGCTACGAAGATACCGCTATTGTTGGCGTCGTTGTAGACGTAGCCGCTGATGGTGATGCCGCTGGGCAAGGAGCGATCCTCAAGTGCTTCCAGGTGCAGCGGCCTGTTCTTGCGGCGTGAGCCGGCGGGGGCCTTGCGCGGCCCGTGATTGGAAAAAAGGGAGAAAGCGCTCATGGACGACACTCCGTTGTACAGTGCCTGGGGCTCGGGGCGCCGGCATCGCGCGATCCTGCGGGGACCCGAAAAATGCCGACAACTTCGGTTAGTCATGAGTGAGGATCGGCGCGGCAAAGGCGCGAAGTGCAAGAAGACCGGCGCTGCGGGCAAGAGACGGCGCGAAGCTGGGTAATCGTTAATCTAGGTAAGCAATTTAACCCTGACGTGACTCTTGACGAAAAGACGCGCAGGACCGGTTGCCCAGGTGGGCCAGAAATGCCGTTCGTTATCCCTGGGCAAGGTCGGCAAGCTTGAGGACCGTGTTCCAGTTGCGGCCGGTGCCGCGTGAGCCCAGCTTCTTGTCGAGCACGGCGCTGGTCAATTTCGAGTCGCCGATGCCCGCGGGATAGACGATGTAGACTTGCTTCCCCTCGGCGCGGACGCGCTCGGGACCCCGGATGGCTGCCTGCAGCGCCGCCACGTCTTTGGCCTTCGGCGCTTCCTTTTGAAACAGCACGAGGAGATGGCTCGGATCGCGCTCGGCTTCGTCCGGGAACGGATTGCGCGCGACGAGCGCCGTCCACTCTGTGGCGGTCCGCACGCAGTAATCGACGCCGATGCCGAGGCGCTTTTCGGTCTCGAGCTCGAGGAGGCGTTCCAGCTGCTCGCTGGTGCGCCGAGCGCCCTGGAAGACGAGGTTGCCGCTCTGCAGCAGTGTGCGCGCGCCGGCGAAGCCGAGGTCCGCAACCATATCGCGCAGGTCGGCCATCGCGACGCGGTTGCGTCCGCCGACATTGATTCCGCGCAGCAGGCCGACGTACATTGGCATTAGTGCGAATACCGTGCTGCACGGACTCAAGGCGTATCGAGTATCTCTTGCCAGGTGGCGGCTTTTGCCGCCCGCCGCACCATTCGGCCCAGCCGTTCTAGATCTGTGACGCTATTGAGCTGGGCTTTGACGGATTCGCCTGGGGGGCCGAGCCGCTCTTCGCCGAAAAGCAGGATGTCCGTCTTTACCTGCTTCTCTTGCCCCTGTTCGAGAATCATCAGAAACGTGTCGGACTCTTCCATGGCACCAACTCCTTTAAAAATCCTTGCAGCGGCGTCGCGCCTCACTCGCAATCCCGTCAGCAAGAGAGCTTCTGTCAACAGTTTTTTCGCACGGTCGGGCGGTGCTTCTTTCATGACGCGTTTCACGAGCTGCTGGGCGACTGCGGTCAAGCCATCCTCCAGGGACAGCCCTTCGGGCAATCGGCCGAGCATCGCCAGCGGCGTGACGCCCAGCGCCGCGGCAAGCAACTCTTCCGCCGGACGCTCCCACAGGCGGATGATCTCGTAGCTGAACTCCATCTTACCGCGCACGGCGGGGCGCGTAGGCAATGGCACCGTTCAAATTCGCGTGGGCGGCGTTCGGGCGCAACAGGATAATGACCGTGTGCACCGGCACATGGCAGTGGGCAAAGAGCAGCGCGTTTTGCACCATCAGGTCGGCGTGCTTCCAGGCCGCCGCATTTGACTGAAATTCGAGGTGGATGATCTCCTGCAGCGGATCGCCGAGCCCCAGACCAGGTCGGTCGCAGTCGTCACGGTTGACAAGTCAACGTTCAGCAGCTTCACCGGCACGGCCGATGGCTGATCGAATTCGGCCAGGAAGTCGTGGGGGCTATCTCGGCCCATGTCTTTCAAGGTCGCATCGAAGGTCATTCGCATGAGGATTCCCCGAGACGGTAGGATACTTTTGCGCTCGGCCGCCGTCTATTTTAACAGGAGACGTATGCGGAGGCCGCGCGATGAACAACGGCAAGCTCGGCACAGCGCTCCAGTCGGCGCAAACGGCGGCCAGCGACGGGTTCGCCGATGCCGAGCTGCTGGAACGCTTCGTGTCCAGCGGCGACGAGGCGGCCTTCGAGCTGCTCGTCTGGCGGCACCAGCGGCTGGTGTTCGGCGTTTGCCGCCGAGTGCTGCAGAATCTGCACGACACCGAGGATGCGTTCCAGGCCGCTTTTCTCGTGCTCGCGCAAGGGACGCACCATCGGCAAGGGCGCGAGCCTCGCCGCCTGGCTGTACAAGGTCGCCCATCGCTGTGCGCTTACCGCCCGCGCCGCGCGGTCCCGGCGGACCACTCGGGAGCAGCCGCTGGCAACGGCCGACGAGCCGGCCGATCCGGGTGACGCCACCCATGCGCCTGAAGCGCATGAGCTGCGTGCCGTTCTCGATGAGGAGTTGAGCCGGCTGCCGGAACGCTTTCGCGCGCCGATGGTGCTCTGCTACCTCGCGGGCAAGTCGATCGACGAGGCGGCCGCCGAACTCGGTTGCCCGCGCGGCACAGTGGCCAGCCGGCTGGCGCGGGCACGCAGCCGGATGCGCGTCGGGCTGCAGCGGCGCGGTGTCATGCTCCCCACCGGTCTCGCCGCCGTCGTGCTCGGGGAGACGGCGCTGGCCGCGGCGCCGCCCGCAGCGCTGGTCCGCGCAGTCGTCAACAACATGAAACTACAGGCCGCGGGAGAGGCGGTGGCCACCGCAGGTGCCGCGGTCCTGGCTGCAAAGGTGGTGAGAGCCATGTCGATTCGCAAGCTTCTCATTGGTGCCGCCGCCCCGATCGCGTTCGCCGCTGTGCTGCTGGTGGGCGGCGAGCTGGCCTTGCGTTCTCTGGCGCAAGACCCGCCCGAGCGCGTGCCGGACCGACAGGCTGTCAAGCCGGAGGCCGGTCTGCCTGCTCAGCCGGACAAGGCCGCGCCGCGCCGGTTCTGAACTACGACATCACCGGCACCCTTGAGGCCAGCCAGCTTCTGGAGGTGCGATTGCGCGTGAGCGGGGTCGTCGACAAGGTCTACGTCAAGGAGGGCGACACCGTCAAGAAAGGCTTGCCGCTGTTCGAAATCGACGCCCGTGCAGCGCGGCTCAATCTGGAGCAAGCCCGCGCGAGCCTGGCCCAGGCCGAAGCCAGGGCCAAGCTCGCGGCCGCCACCCTGGATCGGCTCAAGCGCCTCCTCAGCAACAATGTCGTCTCGCGCGAGGAGTACGACCAGAGCCAGGCCGACGCCGCCGTCGCCGCCGCCACGCTGCAGGTCGGCGCGGACCGGTGTCGAGCAGGCCCAACTCCAACTTGACTACACGCGGATCACTGCCCCGATCGACGGCCAGGTCAGCCGGCTCCGCGCCACGTCGGGCGACGTGATCGCGTCCGGCGACAACGCGCCGGTGCTAGCGACGCTCGTCGTCATCGACCCGATCGCCCTGCGCTTTGACATGGACGAAAGGACGTTTGTGCGCTACCAGCAGCTCAAGCAGGCCGGTAAGATACGCACTATTGAGATTCGCGGCGCGCTCGCCGCCGCCGACGAGAAAGGTTACCCGCTCGAAGCCAAGCTGGCCAGCTTCGGCCAGTCGGTGGATCCCAAGACCGGCACGATTGCCGTGCTTGCGACGCTGCCGAACCCGCAGCGACAGCTGCTGCCCGGGATGTTCATGCGGGTGCGCGTGACCTTTGTGCCGGCGCCGCCGGGGAAGGGTTCATAACCGAGGCCGGCAGCCGATATTGATTAAGGAGATTGCCCGTGCGTTGGACGGCACTCATGCTGTTGTTGCCATTGGGCGGACTGGCGCTCGCGGGTTCGTCGGACAAGGTCCGTGAATTCCGCTTCGGCAAGGAGGATCTCGGCAAGGTGCCGGCCGCCTGGAAGGCCGCACAGACCGGCACGGGCGACGGCAGCGTTTGGACGGTGACGGCCGACGACACGGCTCCGTCCAAGGGCGGCTTCGTCCTGGCGCAGACCGCGAGCAGTCCCGCGAAGATGTTCAACCTGTGTGTTGCCCAGGACACCAGCTACCGCGATGTCGAGATCAGCGTCGCGTTCAAGGCGGTCCAGGGTCAGGAGGACCAGGGCGGCGGCATCGTCTGGCGCTACCAGGACGCGGACAACTACTACATCGCGCGTATGAACCCGCTCGAAGACAACTACCGCTTCTACAAGGTCGTCGCCGGCAAAAGGACGCAGCTCGCCGGCAAGGAAGGCATCAAGGTCCCGGCCGGCGAATGGCACACGCTGCGGATCCGCCACGTCGGCGATCGCATCGAGTGCGACCTCGACGGCAAGAAGCTGCTCGACGCGACCGATGACACGTTCACCAAGGCAGGCAAACTCGGCCTGTGGACCAAGGCCGACGCGCGAACCTACTTCGATCAGTTCCGCGTCCGCGAGCTGAGCAAATAGCCGGCGCCGCGACCGGTTGGGGTCCCGGCTTTAGCCGGAACGGACCGGCTAAAGCCGGGACTCCAACCCAATTCCCCGCGCGGTGCAGTCCCGGCGCGACACTGAGTGCAGCTTGCGCACTGCACCACAGCGGCCGATGGATGAAGCGGTCGTCGCATTGCTAATCCACAAGTCATCAGCCGCCCGTCACTTCGTCCGATTCCACGGAAAACAGGTCGGTTGGCATTCCTTTTGTTATGCGATGGCCGGTCCTGCGGTTTCTTCACCGATCGAGGGACGGCCCATGCACGGTAACGCGCCATCGACTTCCCGGTTGCTGCGCTTCTGCGACAGCTTCCTGCAGGAGCGCAGCATTCGCTGGCTCCTCGCGCTCGGCATGCTCATCCTGCTCGGCTCGTCGCTGCTGCTGGTGACGATCCACTGGCACGACGCCACGGCCCTGTGGAAGTACCTGATCTTTCTCGCCTACACCGCCACGCTCTACGGCGCCGGCGAATGGACGTATCACCGTCTCGGCCTGCGGCGCACCGGCACCGTCCTGCTGTCCTTGACCGTGTTGCTGGTCCCGATCCTCTTCCTCGGTCTGGACTGGGGCATGGCTCGGCCGGACATCGAGACGCGCGGGCCGTTCACGCAGCTCGGGCTCGGAGCCGTCACCCTCATGTTCAGCCTGGTGGCGACAGGACGCATCTTGCGGCATTTCCTGTGCGGTTCGCAACCGACATTCCTGGTGAGCTATCACGTGCTGGCCGTGGCCGGCGCGGTGCTGCCCTGGCTGCCGGACAGCAGCCGGCCGGCCGCGGCGCTGGCGCTGTGGGCAGTGTTCGCGGCCGGGACGATTAAGGTCAACCGGCACGTCTTCTGGCTTACGGAAGAGCACCGCAAGCCGCGCATCTGCGGCTTTTTTCCCACGGCGCTGCTCGGCGGCCAGTTCCTGATGCTATTCGTGTTGTTCGCCGCGCACCAGGTCACACTCGACGCGCTCGGCGTGGGCCTGGTGCTGGCAGCAATGCCGGTGCTCGCCGCCGGCGATGCCGTGGCGCGTCGTGCAGCAGCGCACCGGCGATCTGCTGCGACCGCTGCCCTGGGCGGTACTCGCCCCGCTCGGCATGGGTGTGACGCTGTGCACGGCCGGCGTGTGTCTGGCCGCGACGGGGCTGATCGCGCCGCCGCATCGGGGTCACGCCCTGGTCTTCGCCGCCGGCATTACCGCCGGCCTGATGACGCTCGTCGCCCGGCGCACCGGCAAGGTGGCGTTCGTTTGGGCGATGCTCATCGCACTGACGCTGACCTACCAATTCTCGCCGGCGTTCTTTCTCGAGCTGGTCAAGTCCATGGCGCGGCAAGGCGCCGCACTGGTGCGGGAGGATCGCTTGCCGTTCGCGTTCTACGGCCTGACCTACCTGCCGCTGCTTGCGGGCCTCATGATCGCGAGCCGCTGGCTCACCCCGCGCAGCCCGCTCTTCGGCCGGCCGATGCGTCACTACTGCATCGGCGTCGCGTGCTTGCTGCTGGCTCTGTCGGTGGGACACGTCAAGGCGGTCTTTCCCGTCGGCCTGGTCATGACGCTGGTCTTCGCGGTGCAGGTGGTACTGTTCCGTAATCGATGGCTTACCGTTGGCGCGGTGTGTGCGTGGATGCTGGCGGCCTTCGGATTCGCGGACTTTTTGGGTCTTGTTCGCGACGTGTCGCTGCCGGACGGCTTCCGGCTCGGCTGTCTGACCGCCGCGGTTGGCGTGCTGCTGGTCGCGAGCCGGTGGGTCGATCCGTGGCTGGCGCGCTTGCAAGATGTGAGCGGCACTCTGTCGCTGCGGCTTATCTGCCACGTCCTGACACCTGGACTGGCCTGCTGCTGGATGGGCCAAACCGTGCTAATGCCGGCCGCGAGCAGCTGGGTGAACGGCGTGTTGCTCGGGCTGCTGCTGGTATACCAGGCCGCGCGCGACCGTGAGCCCGCGATCCGCCTGCCAGCGCTCATCATCGTCAACTGGCAGGCGCTGGTCCTGGTCCTATCCCTGCTTGTACCGCATCGCACGTGGCTGGTCGATCTGCATGCCGCCGATCTGCGCCAAGTGCAGCTCCCGCTGTCGCTCGCGGCGGCGATAAGCCTGTTACTGTGGCTGACCTTCGAGCATGGTTTCGCGACGCCCTGGAGGCATCTGGTCCACGGACAACAAGGCGCGATGCGCGTCGTCATCGCACTGGCGCTGGGATACTCGCTGATAGCGCTGCCCGGGCTTGGCGCGATCGACGTGCTGCTTGCCGTGGCCGCGATCCTGCTCACGATGCTCGCCGAAGGAGTCGCCGCATACCGGGAGCAATCCGAGCCGCGGGGCTGGCTGGTCATTGCGTTGGCGTTGGCCGGGGTGGGCTACTTCCACTGGTTCCACGTGCTGCATCTGGGCAGCGGCGCCGGCATGTTCGTCATCCTCGGCCTCGCCCTGGTGCTCCGGCTTGGCAAGGAGGCCGCCGATCGACATCCGCGCTCGGCGGTGCTGGCCCGGCCGTTCGCCTGGACCGCCTTTGCCCTGCCGCTCGCGGCCGTCACTCTCGGCGTCCATCGCCACTTCGCCGTCGAGCATCCCCACTGGCTCGGCACGAATAGCCTGGCGCTTTTGCTCGCCGCCGGCTTCTACTTCTGGCGCGGCGTGGAGGAACATGACAAGCACCTGCTGCTCGTCGCCGGCCTGATCCTCAACGTCGCACTGGCGCTGCTGTGCCGCGAATTGGCGTGGAGCGATCCGCAGTGCTTCATGGTCCCGATCGGCATCACCGTCCTGGCACTGGTGCAGCTCTTCAAGGACGAGCTTGCCGAGCACTGGCACGACCCGCTGCGTTACCTCGGGGCGCTCGTGATCCTGGTGTCACCGATCTTTCACATTGCCGACGGCTGGAGCTGGCTGCACCTGTTCACGCTCATGCTCGCCTCGGTCGGCGTCGTCCTCGTCGCCATTGGCTTGCGCGTGTGCGCATTGATGTACACCGGCACCGCGTTCCTGCTGGCGGACCTGGTCGCGATCGTCGTGCGCGGCAGCTTCGACAATGCGAACGTCCTGTGGATCGCCGGCCTCGCGCTCGGGACCGGCGTGCTCGCGCTCGGGGCCGCCTGCGAACGCAATCGCGAGGCGCTCCTGCAACGCATGCGCGTCGTCGCCGAGGCGCTCAAACAGTGGGATTGAATCGTGGGCGACGCTGCCAGCGTCGCCTCCCTTGGCCCAGCGCGACGCTGGCAGCGTCGCCCACGGAGATCGACCATGCAATGGCTTACCACGTTTTCGCTGGTCATTCGCTCGAATGTCACCGCGCTGTTCGAGCACTTCGAAGACCCCGAGCGCGTCCTCAACCAGCTCCTCATCGACATGGAGGAGGAGCTGGAGCGCGTGCGCGAGCACGGCGCGCGTGATCGCCGATGAGATTCAGCTCGGCCAAAAAGCCGCGCGGGCCCGAACCGATGCCGCGCAATGGCAGGAGCGCGCCGCGACGGCGCCTGCGCCGCGGCGACGAAACGAACGCGCGGGCCGCCCTTGAACAAAAGGTGCTGGCCGACCGCCGGGCCGACGCATTGACGCAGGAGCATCGGCGCCACCAGGAGGAGACGGCCCGCGTCCACGAGGCGGTGCGCGACCTCGAAGAGAAGATTCGCCAGGCGAATCATCGCCGTGCATTGCTGCTGGCACGGCTCACGCGGGCCGACTCGGCGCAACAGATCCGGCACGTGCTCAAGCGCGTCGAGGACCATTCGGCACTGGCGCATTTCCAGCGGCTCGAGGACCGCGTCGGGCGTGCCGAGGCGCTGGAGGCGGCGTACGATCGGCTCGATGAACGCGATCCGGCCGCCGAGGAGCTGCGACGCCAACTCGAGCGCCAGGAGCAGCGCGAGCAACTGCAGCGCGAATTCGACGAGCTGAAGCGGCGCGTTCAGCCCGAATCATGACGGCGCAAAAGTGTAGTCATCACGCTCCGCGTGATGAGCTGCCATCGCGCGGAACGTGATGACTGCCATCACGCGGAGCGTGATGACTACACTGCATTCGAGCAAAGGGAGGGCGCCGTGTGGAAGCTGGCCAGGGCCGTCGGTCGTCTGTTACACTGGTGGTGGCGTGCGGACCGCATCCGCGTCTCACCGCGCGAAGGCCGCCTCCTGCGGCTGCAACCGGGCGATATGCTCCTCATTGACGGCGAGCCGGCGGTGGTGAGCGCGCGGCAAATGCTACGCGACCTGGGTGACGCGCGGATACGCTATTGCTGTAATGGCCCCGCAGACGCGTTTAAGCTGACGGTGCGCCAGACGAGCGACGGCGTCGTGATCGGCATCCATCGCGGCGGCCGAGTGTGGCGGCTTGCGGACAGCGATGTCGAGGTGTTCCTGGGCACGGCGAGGTGGACGTGTTCCAATCGATCGAGATCCTGACCCTCGTGGGCGGCGCCGCCGTCGTGCTGCTGGCGTACTTCGTCGTGAGGCGTGATTTCCTGCAATTGAGCGTGGATCGCGCCCTTGTTTACGCCGCCGTGCTCGTGGCGTTGGCGATGGCTCATCAGCTCGTCTTTCAAGACGTCAGCGCACGCTTGCCCGAAGGCGCACGTACGCCGCTGGCCGTCCTCGAAGTCGCGGCCGTGGGGATTGTCGTGCTCATGTGCCGGCCGTTGCGTCAGCGCTCGGCCGAGGCGTTGCGCTACCTGATGGGTGCCTGGGTCGCGGGGCGGCGTGAACGGTTGCGGCAGCTCGCCACGCAGATGTCCGCGCATGCCGGACGATCGCCGGACGAGCTGGTTCGATGGTTCGGCGACGCACTGCGGTGCGCCCTGGATGTCGATTACGTCGCCGCGTGGGAGTTCCACGCCGACGGAAAGACGCATCTGCGCTGGGGTCAAACCGAGCGGCTCGACGAAACGCTGGCCGCGAGCCTCCAGCGCGAAATCAGCGCCGCCGGCGTTCGACGCTGTACCCGCCGCGATGCGCCGACGGTCCAGGCGAGCGAATGCCTGGAGTCGGCAGGGGCCGCATTGGCCGTGCTCCGCGCCGGGCAGGATGCGTGCAGCTTGCTGCTGATCGGCAAGCATCGCCGCAATCGCTTGCTCAGCGACGAGGAAATCCATGCCGTGCTGCTGCTGGTCGAGCAGCTTGCCGTCACGCGCGACAACAGCGCTCTCCAGGCCGAGCGGCTCGACGCCGAGCGGCGCGCGGCCCAGGCCGAGAAGCTGTCCATGCTGGGGCTGCTGGCCAGCTCCATCGCCCACGAGATCAAGAACCCGCTGTCGGCGATCAAGACCATCGCCGCCGTGCTGGCCGAGGACCTCGGGCCGGCCAGCCCGCATGCCGAGGACGTGCGCCTTATCCTCGGCGAGATCGATCGGCTCGCGGCGACGACGAACCAACTGTTCGACTTCGCCCGGCCGCGGAGCGAACGCGATCGGCCGGCGTGCGCGGCGTCGGTGATCACCGGGGCGATGCGCATGCTCCGCCACCTGGCGCGCCAGCGGAACATCACGGTCGAATGGACGCCGGCCCCGAACCTACCCGCCGTGCGTGCCGGCGAGCAGGCCCTGCGCGAGATTTTCTTCAACCTGCTGGTCAATGCCCTGGACGCCGCCGGTCCGGACGGCCGCGTCATTGTTACGTGTGCGGCCGATGCCGGCGCGGTCGTGACCGAGGTGCGCGACAGTGGCCCCGGCATCCCGCCGACGATCCGCGACCGGCTCTTCGAGCCGTTCCTGACGACGAAGGCGCACGGCACCGGCCTGGGGCTTTACGCCGTGGGGCGGCGCGTGCGCGAGCTGGGCGGCGATATTGTTTGCACCAGCGAGCCAGGCCGTGGCACGGCGTTTACTGTGCGCCTGCCGCGCGACACAACGACCGCTTGCGGTTTCGCGCCGTCTCGCGAAACCGAGCTGCGACTGCCGCGCCCGGCGGCCCTGCCTTCCGACACGTGACCCCATGACCCTGCGCATCCTCATTGCCGACGACGAAAAGCCCGCTCGTTTCGGCATGGCCAAGGCCCTGGCGCACGGCGGCTATCACCTCCTCGAATCCGCCGACGTGCGTTCCACCATCGAAACGATCCGCGCCAATCTTCCGGACCTGGTCTTCCTCGATCTGACCATGCCCGACGGCGACGGCCGGGCGGTGCTGCGCGAGCTGGCCGGCAAGCCGCCGTGCGAGATCGTGGTGGTGACCGCACATGACGACGTGCAGACGGCCGTGGAGTGCCTGCGGTTAGGGGCCGCGGATTACCTCACCAAGCCCTACGAAATCGACCGGGTCCGCGCCATCGCCCGCAACTGTGCCGAGCGGCACGCGCTGGCCCAGCGCGCCCGCGAGCTCCAGGATCGGCTCGATCAGCGGCAGGCGTTCGGCGCTCTCGTCGGCGTGAGCCGGCCGATGCAGGCGCTGTATAGGCAGGTCGAGCGCCTCGGTCCCACTGCGCGTTGCCGTCCTGATTCGCGGCGAAACCGGGACCGGCAAGGAGCTGATCGCCCGCGAGCTGCACCGCCTCAGCGATCGCGCCGCCGGGCCGTTCGTTCCCGTCAACTGCGCTGCGATTCCCGAAGCGCTGTTCGAGAGCGAGCTGTTCGGCCACGTCAAGGGCGCCTTCACCGGCGCCGACGCTGCACGCGTCGGGTTCATTGAAAGCGCCAACGGCGGGACCTTGTTCCTCGACGAGATCGGCGACATGCCCCTCGCTGCGCAGGCCAAGATTCTGCGCGTGCTGCAGGACCGCGCGGTCTGCCCCCTCGGATCGAACCGTGCGGCGCCGATCGATGTTCGCATCGTCAGCGCGACGCTGCAGAATCTCGAGGAAGCGATGGCGGCGGGTCAGTTTCGGCAGGATCTCTACTACCGGATTCACGGCGTCGAGCTCCTGGTGCCGCCACTGCGCCACCGCCCGGAGGACGTCATTCTGCTGGCGAACTATTTCCTGGACCGCCTGGCCCAGCGGCACGCCCATGCTCCGGGCCTGAGCCCCGGCGCCGTCGAGCGCCTGCTTGGCTACGCCTGGCCGGGCAATGTGCGGCAGCTCGAGAACGTGATCGAGGCCGCCGCGGTCATGGCGACGACGGCCCAGCTCCAGGCCGGCGATTTTCCGTTTAGCGACTCGGCCCGCGCCGTCGATCCACACGATTTTGCCGGCCTGATGGACCTGCCATTGCAGGAGGCCAAGGTGAAGCTGATGGAGGCGTTCGAGCGGCGGATGATCACCGACGCACTCGACCGGCACGCCGGCAATGTCAGCGCCGCCGCCCGCCAGCTCGGCATCCATCGCCAGAGCCTGCAACAGAAAATGACGCTGCTCGGCATCCGGCGGCCCGTCTGATCCTGGCCGCGCATCGCGCGGTCACCAGCCGGATTGTCGAATCCGACCAATTCTTGGACAATAAACGCAACTCCTGTATCGCCGCGTCGGCGGCTCTTGTACTATTGCCTCGCATCCGGTCGAGTCCACCATGCCTCCCGCCGTCTGTCCTGAAATCGCGGAGTACAAACGGCTGGCGGCCGGCCAACTTACGTCGGTGCAGAAGGAAGCCGTCCTGTTGCACCTGGAGCATTGTCCCGCCTGCACCAAAAAGCTCGGCGCCCTGCCGGACGACGATACGCTCTTCGGCCTGCTCGATCAGGACACGCTGGCCGGGATACCCGGCGAGCAGAAGATCGCCCGGCTCATCCACCGCCTGCGCGGGTCCCGGCAAGGCGACGACTCAACCGCGCCGGCCCACGCCCGCACCTTCGCGGTCCCCTGCCCCGCTTGCGGCAAGAGCATTCGCGTCCTGGAGGAGTCGGCCGGCAAGAAGGTGAAGTGTCCCCAGTGCCAGCAGGTCGTCGCCGTCCCGGCACAGGTTGCTACCGGCGCCGCGGGTCAGGATTCAGCCTACAGCCCGACGGTTCAGCCTGACCCGGGCGCGGAAGGGCGGCGACGACAAGATCGAGCCGACGCTTGACCTGACGACCGCCACGGAGCGCGAGCTTTACGACTTTCTCGCGCCGCCGCAGGCCGACGACGAGATCGGCCGGCTCGGCCCCTATCGCGTCCTCAAGGTGCTGGGCAGCGGCGGCATGGGCGTGGTCTTCAAGGCCGAAGACCCGCTGCTCCAGCGGCCGGTCGCGCTCAAGGCGATGCTCCCCGGGCTCAGTGTTTCCGCCATCGCCAAGGAGCGATTCCTGCGCGAAGCCAAGGCCGCCGCGTCGATCAAGCACGATCACATCGTCCACATCTACCAGGTCGGCGAGGACCGCGGCGTCCCGTTTCTGGCGATGGAATTCCTCGGCGGCGAGGCGCTCGACACTCGGCTCGAGCGCGCCGGCACCTTGCCCGTCAAGGAAGTGCTGCGGATCGGCCGGGAGGTCGCCGAAGGGCTCGAGGCGGCGCACGCGCGCGGCCTGATCCATCGCGATATCAAGCCGGCGAATATCTGGCTCGAGGAGCCGCGCGGCCGGGTGAAGATCCTCGATTTCGGCCTGGCCCGCTCGATCACCCAGGAGTCGCAGCTCACGCAGACCGGGGCGATCCTCGGCACGCCGGCGTACATGGCCCCCGAGCAGGCACAGGGCAAACCGGTCGATCACCGCTGCGACCTGTTCAGCCTCGGCGGCGTGCTTTATCGCATGTGTACCGGCAAGAATCCGTTCAAAGGGGCCGACACGGTCAGCACGCTGCTGGCCGTCGCGACGGAGATGCCGGCGCCGCCGAAGAGCGTGCGCGCCGACCTGCCGAGGGAACTGTCCGAACTCATCATGAAGCTGCTGGCCAAGGCGCCGGCGGCCCGGCCGGCCTCCGCGGCCGCTGTGGCGCGCGCTCAACGCCGTCGCGAGCCGGCTCGCCGCGCCACCCGCCGCCCGCCGCGCCAGTGCTGCGCCCGCGCCGAACACGCCGGCGCCGAAAAAAGCGATCGCGTCGGCACCGGCGACAACGGAACCGCGTTCGTGTGGCTTGCTCAGTTTCGCGCTCGTGCTGATGCTGGCCGGTCTCGCGATCGCCGGCGGCGTCGGGCTCGCACTGCATTATTTGCACGGCGGGTCTGCCATCATGGGCAACCTGGTGCTCGATACCGTGGAGCCCGGCGTGCGCGTGCGCGTGACAAAGGATGGTCAGCTCGTTACGGTCCTCGACAACAACGAGAAGAATGAGGCCATGCTGCCCGTCGGAACCTACGACCTCGCTCTTGTCGATGGCCGCGACGGATTGAAGCTGGATCGGGCCCAGGTCGCCGTCCGTCCCGGCGAGACGGATCGTGCAAAGGTCACGTTCGCGATGCCGGTCACGCCGGGATTCCAGGCCCTGTTCAACGGCAAGGACGTGTCCGGCTGGAAGCTCAATCCGGCACAGCTCGCCGGCTGGACCGTCGAGAACGGCCTCTTGACGGGGCGCACCGATCAGGGCGATACGCAGCTCTTCAGCGAGCGCAACGACTTCGGCGAGTTTCAGCTCCGCGCCGAGGTCAAGGTCAACGACGGCGGCAGCGGCGGCATCTGGGTGCGCTTTCCGTTTACCGTGCCGCTGACGACTAAGTCTCCCGGCGGGTACAAGGTGGTAATTCTAAACGGCGATCATCCCGCCAAGGTGCCGCTCACGGGCAACATCTTGCCGCACGCAACGGAGACGGTTCCGCGCGTGGGTGCCGATGAATGGTTCACGCTGGAGATCATCGCGCGGGAGCACACGCTCACCACGACGGTCAACAGCAAGCTCGCTGTCAGCATACCGGAGAGGAAGAAAGGATCGGCACGCGGTCACCTGGCGCTGCAGGCCGTGGGTCCCAAGACGGTCGTGCAATTCCGAAGGCTCGAGATCAAGGAAACGCTCGCGCCGTTGGCGGCGCCCAGGAGCGAGTATCGCAGCCTGTTCAACGGCCGGGACCTGACCGGCTGGAAAACGCACCCGGCGGACAAGGCGAAATGGACCGTCAACAAGGACGGCACGCTCACGGGCTCGGGGCCGCCGGGCGACCTGTTCACCGAGCGCGACGATTTTGAGAATTTCCAATTTCGGGTCGAGGCCAAGATTAACGACGGCGGCAACAGCGGCCAGTACTTCCGCGCCCGCTTCGAGAAGGCCTGGCCGGCCGGCTATGAGGCGCAGATCGACGTCAACCACTCCGACAAGGTCCGGACCGGCAGCCTTTATCCCAGCTTCAATCCGAAGCTGACGCCGGAACAGCGCAAGCAGGTCGTCGTCCTCGATCAACTGCACAAGCCCAATGAATGGTTCACCCAGGAGGTCATCGCGCACGGCAACCACATCGTCATCAACGTCAACGGCAAGAAGACCGTCGATTACATCGACGACAGGAATACGTACACTCGCGGGCACCTGGCGCTGCAGCAGTATCACGATGGCAGCGTGGTCACGTTCCGCAAGGTCGAAGTCAAGGAGTTGCCGCCGGGACCCGAGCCGAAACAGGAGTAGACGGCCTGGGCGGCCCGCGGGACCTTCGCGTATCGGGCCCCGCCATGCGTGCCTGCGCAGCGTGTTGAAAAAAACGAAGAAATCTGAGGCGGGCTGCGGTATGCTGGGTGTTTTGGTCGCGGCGAGCGCATGATGGAAAGGAGGCTGGTCGTGCTTTTGCAAAAGCTTTGGCGAAATCGGAGGCCGTGGTTGCGCGGCGGCCTGTTCCTCCTGGCGATCGGTGCGGTCGCGGTCGGGATGTACGTGATGGTGCCGCCGGAGCCGCGCTGGGTGCGCGCCGATGGGCCACGGGCGGTCTTCGATGCCGGCAATGGGCGCATCGCCACCTACCGGCTGGCAACCGGCGCGGCCTCCGGTCCGGTGCAGCTTCTCGACGCGGCCACCGGTGATGAAATAGGCCGGTTTCTGACCGGCGCTGAGAAGTTCCAGGCTCACGGCCAGGCCGACGACGGCCGAACCTTCGTTGCCCTGGTGAAGGACGACAGGCCGGATACGTGGCGCCTATGCGGCGTGGACCTGCACGAGCGGCGCGAGTGGCAGGTCGATGTGCAGGTGGGCCCGTTTGAGTCGGCCAGGTTTTCGCCCCGGTGCGATTTTGTTGCACTGCGCCGCCCGGGGCTCAACGATACAGAAAAAGTCTATGTCGTCGTCGAGACCGCCAGCGGACGCGTCGTGGCTCGGATCACGCTTCCACGCGCCGCGGAGCAAACCGCCTTCAGCGGCGATGGCGGGTGCCTCGTCCTCACCTATCAGGACGAAGACGGTACGAACCATATCCGCGTCACCAGCACGCGCACCGGCAAGACAACGACGCTGGACGACACCGGCTTCGTTGCGATTTCGCCGGACGCGCGCTGGCTCATCGGCGACCGGGGCGACGACGGCGTGTGGCTCTGGGACGTCGCCGGCTCCTGGTGGCACTGTCAACTCGCCGAAACGAAAAGGCAACCAGTGCCGCAAGGGGCGGAGCTCTGGACTGAGTTGGTGCTGCGCCAGCGACACGCCACAATACGCGCCTTCTACACTACCTTGCGGACATCTCGCCGCGGGCGGCACGCCCGCTGGCACAGCTACGCGTTTCTTGGGGACTGGCGCAACTCCGGCGACGGTCAGATGTTCTCTCCGGACTCACGGTTGGTGGTGTGCACTTCGTCTCCCGAATCGGGACCGCCGCAGTTGACCCTTTACGACGCCGCGACCGGCAAGCCGCTCTGGAAGCGCACCTGGCGGGCAAATTCCGGCGAGCCGCGCTTCACGCCGGATTCGCGCTGGATCGTCATGTGCGGTGATCCGGTGGAAGTGCTGAACGCCGCGAACGGCGCGACCGAACGGACCATGCCGCTGGTCGTCGCCGAGGGCGAGTCCGTGCAGCTCACGCGCGACGGGCGCACGCTGGTCGTTGGCGCGACGCCGGCGGAGAGCGAGCCGCACTGGCTGTGGGCGAAATTCGAGGAGTGGTTTGCGCCAGCGCCGCCGGAATCCGTCGCCGATCGTGATCCATGCTTTCGACCTGGAAACCGGCGCGGCCCTGGGCGAGGTGCGTGCCGAGGAAGCGGACGAGCATTGGCTGACCGAGGACCGGCCGAGCCTGGTGATGGTCTACTCCGAAAGTGACGACAACGCGGTCGTCGAAACGACGATCCGCTGCTGGGACCTGCCGCCGCGCAAGCCGCTGCGCTGGATCCTGGCCGTGCCGCTGGCCCTCGGCGTCACGCTGCTGGCGATTCATTTCGCCTGGCGCCGGCTGCGGCGACGCCGGCTCGACGGTCCGAAGCAAGTCGTCAGCCCAATCGCTCCATGAAGTCGCGCAGGTCGTCGGGCAGCGGCATCTCCCAGTGCATCGCCTCGCCGCTGATCGGGTGCGTGAAGCCCAGCTCGGTGGCGTGCAGGGCCAGCCGCGGGGCACCGCTCGTGTCGGGAAGCGGCGGCAGGCCGGCCTTGCCGCGATAGACCGCGTCGCCGCACACGGGATGGCCCAGCTCCGCCAGGTGGATGCGAATCTGGTGCGTGCGGCCCGTCTCGAGCTTGCATGACAGCAGCGTGTAGCCGGGAAGCGTTGCCACGACGGCGAAGTGCGTGATCGCGTCCTTGCCGGCACGATCGTTGGGATCGGTGCCGCGCCGGCCGTCGCCGCGATTGCGCACCAGGCGCGAGCGGACGGTCTGCGCCTCGACCCGGCCCGGCACGATCGCAAGGTAGCGGCGTATCACCGTGTGCCGCTTGAATTGTGCGCCCAGCCCGCGCTCCGCCTCCACGGTGCGCGCGAAAACGACGAGTCCGCTGGTCGCCTTGTCGAGCCGCTGGACGATGCGCAGATGGGGCCGCGGCTCATGCTGCTTGCGTGCCAGCCGCGCTCCGAGCTGGCGCAGCACGAGATCGTCAAGCGTCGGCACTCGCCGCCGCCGCGGCTCCAGCCAATCGCGCTCGGCAGGGTGCCGCACGGTGGCAATGCCGGACGGCTTCTCGACGACGACGACGTGCTCGTCGACATGGCGCAGCACGAGCTGGTCGCTCAGCTCCGTCTCGCGCTGCGGCCGAGCGAGCAACTCGACGGCGTCGCCGGTCTTGAGCCGGCGCGCGTCGTCGAGCCAGAGCTCGCCGTTGAGCTTGACGCGCCGGCCGGCAACGAGCTGGCGCACCTGCGACCAGGATTGGCCCGGCAGCCACTGGCGCAGAAGGGCGGCGAGAGTCTGGCTCGCCTGCTCGGAAGTGACAGTGAAGGTGTCGGCCATAACATCAAATTACCAGAACCTGCCAAGGAGCAAAACTCTGAACCACGGATCACACCGATGGCACGGATAAGAGCAGTTTCTTTCTTATCCGTGGTATCCGTCGGATCCGTGGGATCCGTGGGATCCGTGGTTCAGTGCTTTTTACCGGAGCCTCTCACACGAGACGCGTGCCGCCTTGCACACCCGCGATGAAGCGGCCGTCGGTGTGGTAGAGCTCGCCGGTGGCAAAGTCCGCGATGGCGGCGCCCTGGACGAAATCCAGTTGGAAATAGCCGTTGGGCACCTTCACCGTGAGCGAGTGCTGGCCGGCGCCGGTGTACGTCCCGGTGGTGTCGGCCCACTCTTGCTGGTGGTCGATGTTCCAGCTATCGAAGTTGCCGTTCTTAGCAGCATAGCTCACCAGCGAAAACTCGGTCGCGCTGGCGTTCGCCGAGGTGTTGAACGTCACCGTGACGGTATCGCCCTGGTGGACGTCGCTTAGGGAGGAAACCTGCTTCCCGTTGACAAACCACTCGATGTCCGTCGCCTCGGCGTGTCCATTCACGCCGGTGTTTTGCCCATGCTGGATCACCGCGTGGGCCGGGTCGATGGGCGGCGGCGCCAGGACGAAAAAGTCATTCAGGTACAGCTTGAGCTGGTCCCAGGTCAACGTGACGGTCCGCTGGCCGTCCGAGGGATAGATGCTGTTGTCGTCGTAGGGGTTGATCAGCGTGAACTTGTTGTCCGCCGCGTCGGCGGCTTTCACGGCGTAAACGTGGTAGCCGATGATCAACGGCGCGCCGGCCGCGTTCGTCGGCACGTTGGACGGCATCGTGCCCGGCGACGCCATGAATATCAGGCTGCCGTTGCTGAAATCGTTCACCAGGGCCGTCTCGTCCGCCTTGCTCGCGGTCGGCAGGTACGTGTCGGTCCAGATGTTCGACCCGGTGATCTGCTGCATCGCCACCCCGTCGCCGTACGACAGGGCGTCGTAGCTGTTCTGGTTATAGTCCGTCGGCGTGCTGCCGTTGCCGGAGCCGCCGGTGCCGTCGAACCGGCTCCAGCCCTCTTCCGCCAGCTGAGCATAGGCCTTCTCCGCCAGCGCCGGCCACAGCACGGCCTTCGCGTCGGTGTACGTCGTCGGCTTGCCACCTTGATACCAGTCGGCGAAGGCAAATTGGCCGCTCTGCTGCAGCACCGGCAGCCTTCGCGCCATCAAGGAAGAGTCCAGGAACACGACGGGCCTGGTCAGCGAGGTCGTCGCCCTGGACCATGGCGGCCGGTACCATCTCTATTGCTACAAGCAGTACACGGATGTTCGTCTGGTATTCGCGCCGGAAGCGTCTATCGAGTCGCTGCTGGATATCTGTTTTTTCCGCGCCTATGAGAACGGCAAGCCGGCACGGCCTGTGCATCACCTGGCCTGGAGCCCCACCGCACCCGGGGCTGGCGATTTGGTCCTGGTATCCGGCCATCCCGGCGACAGCATCCGCTTCTGCACGTCGGCCGACCTCGAATCACGCTATGGCCCGCGATATTACCTCCGTTATAAATTGATGAGCCGATTGAAGAATCGCGTGACCGAGTTTGCCAAAGCCCACCCGGGAACGCCAAACGGGCCTCGAGGCCCTCATACTGGACACGGCGGTAGGTGATGCTCTCAGCACAATGTGGTCTCAGGAAAAGCTCCTGGACCGAATTCGCGTTCGGGAACAGGGCGAGCAGACGCGGCTGCGGCAAGAGAACCCGGAGACTGCAAAGCGGCGGCAGCACGCATTGGATCGCATTGCCGCCTGCGTGCAGGATGGCGCGGAGCTTTCGCAAGCGCATTTTTTCCTGGAATCGGCCCAGGCGTTCGAAACGCATTTGTTCAGTCATGCCCGCTGCCTCTTGCGCCTTGCGGATGAGTCGGCCAAGCCGGACGGAGAACGGCTGCCTGGATATCGCCGGTCAGAGCAGCAGGACGTGACGAGCTTGGTTCTCGAACCCAAGACGATCATCAAGGAGCTTGAGGTCGCTAAACTGGCGGAATCGTTGGGCCTATGGGTCCGCTATGCGGGCGCTGACGCGGAGCTGGCCGCCAAGGTCCTGGACGGCAAGACGCCCCAGGAGCGCGCCGCGCCCTCGTCGAGGGTACGCGGCTCCATCGCCTGGAAGTGCGCAAGGCCCTTGTCAGGGGAGGCCGCAAGGCGGTCGCGGAATCCCAGGACACCATGCTCGCCCTGGCCCGTCTTGTTGCTGCCCGCAGCCGCCAACTCCGTCAGGAAATGGACGAAACTATCGCGGAGCCCTGTCGCCAGGCCTATGCCGTGCTGACGCGTACTCAAGATGAGGCAACGAACGGCGCATTTTATCCCGACGCAACGGGGACATGTTGCATTGGTTGCGCAGTAGTCATAGCCGACATTCACGGTCCCGGATGCTGGCGGGTTCCGGAACGGCGACGGTATATTCCAGGTCGCCGCTCGTCGAGCCGAAGTATTGCAGGAACGTGCGCGGAGCGCTATCCGGCGACCAGCGAGCGCAGCGCCGCAGCGCCCGCGGCACGGCGGTCTTGGGATCCTCGCTCGCTTCATATTCGAGCGCCACGTACCCGCGATAGTCCGCGGCGTGCAGGATGCCGATCAGGCGCTTCAGGTCCGCTTCTTCCTGTTGCTGGCCCGCACGCTGAATCTCGGTCTTGATCTGCACGACCACTGCGTACGGCGCAATGCGCGCCAGGTCGGCGTACGGGTCCTTCGTATGGAAGTTTCCCGTATCGAAGTTCACGCCGAACCAGTCGCTCTTGACGGCCCGGACAATCGCCAGCATCTGGTCCGCGGTCGCGGTGATGCCGCCGTGGTTCTCCAGCGCCACGTAGACGCCGTAATCCGCGGCATGGCTGCACACTTCCTGGATCGCGTCGATCGCGCGGCGGCGCGCGTTCTCCTCGGTGTCGCCCGCCTCGACCGAGCCGGCGAAGATGCGGATTGTCTTGCCGCCGAGCCGGCTGGTATGCTCGATCCAGCGCTTGACGTGCTCGATCTGCTCCTTGAGCCGCGACGCGTTGGTCGTGCAGAAGTTATTGCCCACCGCCGTGCCGCTGACGTTGAGGCCGAGCCGGGTGCAGCGGCCCTTGAGCCGGGCGAGGTAGCGCGGCGTCGTTTCGGGGAAGTAGTACGCGGTCAATTCGACCGCATCGAGCGGCAGGTCGGCAGCCAGGTCGATGAAGCCTTCCAGGTTCATCGGCGGCGGCTTTTGCTGCAGATTCAGCGCCTGGCGAAAGCTGTACGCTGCCAGGCTCAGCCGCATCAGCGGCCGGCCCCTGCGGCGGATCGGCTCGATGGCGCCGGTGGCGCCGGCACCGAAGCCCAGCGCGCCGGCCGTGAGCGACATCGCCAGGAATTGGCGTCGATCGGTAAATGGCATGATTGCACCTCCGGATGTCAACGTTTGCGACATCCCTGACGGTCAATCCACATACGGATCGGCGCCGAGATCCTTGAGGATCTCCTGGCGCTGCCGCTCGTAGTGCATCAGGTCGACGCGCTGCCGATAGTGACGTTTCTCGACGCGCCGCTGGGCACGGATGAAATCGGGGGCGTAGCTGTTCCAGTTGCGATTGCCGCCCTGCTTGCCGAGCTCCTTGAGCGCGTCCTGATTGTCGGGGCCGAGCCCTTCGAGCAGCTCGTCCTCCAGCGACAGGAAAAATTGGCAGCTGCCCGGATCGCCCTGGCGCGCGGCACGGCCGATGAGCTGGCGGTCGATGCGGGCCGCCTCGTGGCGCTCGGTGCCGAGCACGTGCAGGCCACCCGCGTTGACCACCGCCTTGGACAGCTCGCTGATGTGCTCCTCGTGCTCGACCTGCTCGACCATCTGCCGCATGATGTCGTCCGGGACGTTGCGCTTGCTGGCGAATTGCTGCAGATCGCGTAGCCGGGCCCACGCGATCGTCTCGGCGTTGCCGCCGAGCAGGATGTCGGTGCCGCGGCCGGCCATGTTGGTGGCGATGGTGACGGTGCCGGGCCGGCCCGCCTGGGCGACGATGTCGGCCTCGCGGTCGAGGTTGCCGGGCTTGGCGTTGAGGATTCTGGTGCGGCACACCGGCCGCGGTGAGCCGCTGGCTGAGCAGCTCGGACTTGTCGACCGAGCGGGTGCCGATCAGCACCGGCCGGCCCGCGTCGCGCAGCTTGCGGACCGCCTCGACGACGGCGTCGAACTTCGCAGACTCCGTCGGGAACACGCGATCGGGCATCACCGTTCGGCGGGGCGGGCGGTTGGTCGGCACCGGCACCACCCACAGCTTGTACACGCGCCGCATCTCCCAGAAGTTCTGGATCGCGGTGCCCGACATGCCCGCCAGCTTGCGATAAAGCTTGAAAAACGACTGGTAGGTGATCTGGGCCGCGTGCTTGGCCGCCAGCGTCACCGGCACGTCCTCCTTGGCCTCGACCGCCTGGTGCAAGCCCTCGTTCCACTGGCGATCGGGCATGGGCCGGCCGGTGCTCTCGTCGATGATGATGATCTTCTTTTCGTGCGAGATCATGTAGTGCTGGTCGAGCCGGAAGCGGTGGTTGGCGTGCAAGGCGCGCTCAACGTGTTCGTGCAGCTTGTCCATCGCGTGTGAATGCTCTCCCCACGGCGGATTCGACCAGCGAATGACCTGCTTGCCTTCGTCGGTCAACTCGATCTTGTTCTTTTTCTCGTCAACGGTGAAGTGCCGATCGCGGGCCATGTCCTTGGCGATCTTGTCCGACCATTTGTAGACGACCGCCTCCTCCTCGGTGGCCGGCCGCGACTCGGTGCTGATAACGAGCGGCGTGCGCGCCTCGTCGACGAAGATGTTGTCCCCCTCGTCGACCAGGGCAAAGTGATGGCCGCGCTGCACCTTCGGGTCGCTCTGCGCCACCTGCGGGCCGGCACTGATCCACGCCGACCAGAACGGGGCTGCCTGGCCGGCGGTGCCCTTGACCTTGAGCCGGTCGCGCAGGAAGTCGAAGCCGAACTCGCTGGCGGTGCCGTAGGTGATGTCGCACTGGTACGCCTCGACCCGCGCGTCGTTGGGCAATTTCTGCTGCAGGACGCCGACCGCCAGGCCCAGGGCGTTGTAGATCCGTGCCGTCCACTCGGCGTCGCGCAGCGCGAGGTAATCGTTGACCGTCGTGACGTGGACGCCCTTGCCGACCAGCGCGTTCAGGGCGGCCGGCAGGGTCGCGATCAGCGTCTTGCCTTCACCGGTCGCAACCTCGGCCATCGCGCCGTGGTGCAGCACGGCGCCCGCGGCAAGCTGCACGTCGAAAGGCCGTAGGCCGACGTGCCGAATCGACGCGATGCACGTCAGGCCGAACATCTCGGGCAGCAGCTGATCGAGCGACTCGCCGCCGCGTGCCCGGCCCTTGAGCTGGGCGGCGACCTGGCGAACCTCCTTGTCGCTCAGCTTCGAATACTCGTGCTCCCAGTAACGGATGCGCGGGACCAGCAGGGCGGCCTGGGACAGCCGGCGCTGCGACGGCGTGCCGAGCCACGCCTTGACGTGGTTGAGCCAGGTCATGCCGAAGCGGCCCGCAATGGAAGCACGCGGCGGCGTCGGCGGAGCAGTGACGGCGGCGGGGTCCAAGGTGCTTTACCCTCTGCGCGAGCCGATGGCGCCCCGGGCGATCGGCTGCCGATCGCCCCGAGCGGCCCTACATTTAACTCCACATTATCACATTGCCACGGTGATGCGAAGCAGAAAGCGGAATTGTTCCGTGCGGATTGTCGCGGGCACGTTCCCCGCACGGCTCCCCAAGGGCGGCACCCAGGAGCGCGACATGCACGGCCCCCCGGCCCCCCCGGCCCCCCCTGGCACCCGATATTTTTCTTGACATGCGCGCGTCGGCTCTTTAAGCTGGCTGACACTCGACTCCGGTTCGTTTCCCGGCGGGCAAGCCCTTCCCTTGTGCGTCCCGCCGGCCCGAGCGCGCTGCAACCTTGAAAGGACCTCTCCCATGACCGCGCGTCGATTGACCCTGCGTCGCATGTTCGATCGGCTCCTCGACTCGGACTTCGGGCTTGGCCGACCGCGCCGGCGGCGACTACGCCCGCCCGCAACCGGCGTGCCGGCCAGCCACAGACGGTTCCGGCCGAGCTTTGAAATGCTGGAAGATCGCATCACGCCGAGCGTGCCGTCCGTGATGATGGTTTCGCCGACCAGCGGCCCGGCTGCCGGCGGCACCTCGGTCACGATCTCGGGCGAGTATTTCACCGGCGCCAGCACCGTCGCATTCGGTTCGACGCCGGCCGTCTATTCCGTCGTTTCCGATTTGCAGATCACCGCGACCGCGCCCGCCGAAGCAGCCGGGACGGCCAACATCACCGTGACCAACGCCGACGGCACGTCGCTCACCGGTTCGCAGGACCAGTACACGTACGACGGTGCTGGATCTACCTTGCCCGTCGTCAGCGACGTGTTGCCCGACAGTGGCCCGGCCTCCGGGGGCACGTCGGTAACGATTAATGGCCAATACTTCACCGCCGCGAGCGCAGTCGCTTTCGGCGCCGCCGCGAGCAGTTTCACGATTGTCTCCGATACGCAAATCGACGCGACCGCGCCCGCCGGCCCGGTCGGGACCGTCGATATCACGGTGACCACGCCCCAGGGCGCCTCCGCTAGGGGCTTGCAAGATCAGTACACCTTCACCGCCGCGGCGCCCACCGTCAGCGCGGTTACGCCCAACAGCGGGTCGACGGCGGGCGGCAATTCGGTCACGATCAGCGGCCAGTATTTCAGCGGCGCCACGGAGGTCCAGTTCGGCGGAAATGCCGCGATGTTCACCGTGGTGTCGGACACCGAAATCGACGCGACGGCGCCCGCCGAGGCTGCGGGCACGGTCGGCCTCACCGTGACAACATCTAACGGTACGTCGGCGACGGGGTCGCAGGATCAATACCTTTACCTCCCGGTTGTCACCGTTACCAATCCGGGGACGCAGAACGATAACGACAATGAGTGGATTTGCCTGCCCATCTCGGCCACGGATTCGGCGGGCGACGCCATGACGTTTAGCGCCACCGGATTGCCCGCGGGCCTGTCAATCTGCAGCACCAACGGCAAAATCTCCGGCCTGATCGGCTCGCAGGATGACAACGGCAGCCCGTACAACATAACGGTCGCCGCCGAGGACGACAATGACCTCGATGCGGTGGGCAGCGCCCAGTTTTGCATGTTCGTTGACGGCGGGCCAACCAGGCCGGTCAACGTCGGACCTTCCACGCCGGGCGTGGTAGCCGTCGGCGCCGCCCAGGGTACTTACACTGGCATGACCGCTTCGTCCAATGGCCCCGATGGCCAATCGGTCACCTATAGCTTGCGGAACGCGGGAACCGCTTTCGCAATCAATGGGGCCACCGGCGTCATCACGGTCGCCACGTGCCCGGGGGCCGGCAACTACACTTTCACCGTCGTGGCGACGGCGCAAGACGACACCACCGCCCAGGCTAGATTCACGGTGCAAGTGCTGGCCAACCAAAACCCGCCCGGCAACCCCACCGCGACGCCCGCATATGGAGTGGTCGGTGCCGAGGCGCCTGAAGAAACCAACACCGGGCTGACGGTTCAGTCGGCCGGTGCCAATTCCTATGCGCTGACCAACAATCCTAATGGCATCTTTGCCATTAGCAATACGGGCGTGGTCACCGTGGCAAACGGCGGCAACAATTTGACCTTCACGGACGCCCCCTATTATCAGATCACGGTGGTCGGTGTGTCGGCCGCGGGCTTGTCCTCGGCGCAGGCGAGTTTCTACATCTACCCCACCCTCTACGGCGGTGCCACCCCGGCCGCCGACAGTGATCTCGGGCCTGAGGGAGACACGGTCTGTCAAGGCGCGTACTCCGACTGCTGGCTGATCTCGGCCCTCGCCGAGGAGGCCCACGATGACCCGGAAGGGGTCGCTGGATGGATCACGCCGGTGGACGACGAGCCGCTTCAATTCAGCGTCCAGTTCCCAGGCTGGTCGGCGCCAATCGACGTCAATTTCGACGATATCAGCAACGAAGTCTGGCAAAACCTTTCCGTCAGTAACGGCTTCCGGTCGGCACTGATCGAGGTTGCCTACGAGGTGGGAGGCTGCGGCGAGTTGGTCGCGAGCCTAGAGGGTAGCGCCATTCCGATTCTCACCGGCAACGGAGACGACGGGTATGACTTTGGCCACGTATGCCCGTCGACGATTTATAATCTAATCGCCTCGTGGCGGAACACAAGTTACGGCATCGTCGTTACGGACACTCCCGGCGACGTTGGCGACGGCCTGGTGCCGAACCATTGTTACTCCGTGCTGGGTGATTTTATGGTCGACGGCGAACCGTACGTCGACTTGCGCAATCCGTGGGGTGGTGACAACAACGGAATCTTCACCATGCCTTTGGTGACTTACATGGACGACTTCTATGGCCTCGACTACGAGGTGCCGGGCAATGACGAAATCAACAGCCCGAATACTTTGTTGACGGACGACGCCCCGCGGAACGGCGCCGACGACCAATCGTTGACGGCGGTTCCGGTGAACGCCACGGGGACAATCTCCACGATCACGCCGCCTCAGGGGATCCTGTCGCGACGCGGATTTGTGAATGCGATCGGCGCCGACGCTCTGGCCGGCCCGGCGATTCCCGGCCTCGCCAATCCGGCCATGCAAAACGCTACCGGCGTGTCCAGCAATGCACCCACCGCGTTTCTGACGGTCGCTCCGACCGGCCCGGCGATTCCCACCCTCGCGAATCCGGGCATACAAAACGCCACCGGCATTTTCACCAATCCGCCGAGCGCGTTTCTGGTCGAAGGCTCGGCATACGGGGCCTTGTCGATTCTGCCGCCTGCGAACAACGTGGCGATACTGACATCGGCCGATGGCAATGCGGCGTCGGCTCAGGACGGGTCGAGCACGGCAACCGCGGGATTTAGCGAACCCCGAGATGTGCTCACGAACCACCCGGTCTGGATTGCTTCCGCTGCAGCGGACGATTCGACCCATGACGCCGATGCCGCCGAACTTGCTGCCGCGAACCGGCCGCAGGGCGACGCCGAGATTCACCCCTGGTGGGACGACAATGGTGCCGGATTCGAATTTCCCCCCCCGGTGATCGCGGTCTGGATTGATGTCGACGTGGGCGAAGGATTCTCCGGGAGCGATTGACGTGCGATTCCCTTGACTGCGAGTTGGAGGCTGGAGCCATGTACCGCAAGATTGGCCTGGTTGCGCTTGCACATGTCGTGCTCGCGTTGTACGTCGTTCCGTCGAGCGCCCAGGGGCCGGACAACGTGCCCGAGGCCCGGCTTGAGCAAACGCTGTCGAACGCGCCCCACTGGACCGAACTGCACTTTGCCGCAGGGGACAAGTTGCTGGTGCTATGGCACTTCAGCAGCATGAACGAACCGCTGCTCTCGGTCTACGAAATCTACAAGGTTGAGGTTCCCAGGCAAAACCCGGTGAGTCCCGATTCGCACAAGCTGCACGAAGTGTATAATCCGCTGGCAGGTTCCGAGCTTTTTGGCAAAGCGGAGCTGGACTCGCAGCAAAACCGGACCCGCCCGTCACCCATTTTTACAAGAAACGGGCTAGCGCGCGTCCAACAGTCATTCCGCCAGGAGGGAATACGGCTGACCTTGAGCCCGGATGGCCGCACTCTCGCGACGTTGTCGCTGCACGAGGTCCGCATGTGGGAGATCGCCACCGGAAAGCAAATCGGCGCCGGCAGCGAACAGGACGGCAGCGTGCTGGCCGCCTTCACCAGGGACGGCAAACGCCTGTTGACCGTGTCGGTAACCGGCCATACGAGGCAGCATCAGCTGCGCTTGTGGGACGCTGCTTCGTTCGAGCCGATCGGCGAAACAGCGACGCGGCCGGCTCCAGGCACCAAGGGATACCATGCGCGCATGAAGAGCCTATTGTGGTCCACCGACGACAAGTTCTTCCTGAGCGCCCACTCGCCCAACACGGTGGGCGAGGCCACTTTCATTCAGTTCTGGGACTCCGCCACGATGAAACCCAGCGGCGCCCCAATTCCCGCCCTGGGGGATTTTCATCAGTTCAGTCCTGATGGCAAAGCCCTCATGGTCGTCGCCAAAAAAGAGGTCACCCTGTGGGATGTTGCGGCGCGTAAGTTGATATCCAGGCTTTCGACGCCGGAGGTCGTGAAAAAATGGGGCCACTGGGACCAGCGCCGTGCAGCCAACCAAAATCGTTGGTTCGCGGTCCACCCCAGCGGCACCCGCGTCCTTTACGCGCCGGGAGACGAGGTGCAGCTGTGGGACCTTGCCACCGATCCGCCGGCGCAGAAGCAAGTGCTCAAGCACGCGAGGCCCGTGTACTGGGTGGAAATCTCGCCGGACGGGAAACAGGCGGCCACGGCGGACGGGGCCCAGGTTCTTGTCTGGGATGTCGAAATCGGGCGTCCGATGCTCAAGCTGCCGTTGAACGATCTAGGGCACGGGAAAATCAAATCCATGAAATTCTCCCCCGACGGTCGGTTTCTGGCTACCGCCACCGACCGCAACGTGCAACTCTGGGAGGTTCGAACGAAGCAGTGATCCAGGCATCGGGAGTTTGGCGCCTGCCCGAGTGCAGGATCCACCTGCCCGGTGTCCAGAAACTACTCCGAAGCCACCCAAATTGCCGCGCGCTGCAAGGGGGACGCGCAGGCTCCGACGGCGAGCATTTCGCGTGCCGGCAAACACCAATGTCGCGCAGTTGCATGTTCCTCCGGCGGTGATTACGTTATCGGAGCGGCCGGGGTCGGAGCGGCCGGGGTCATTCAGGATTCCTAAACGCCCGCGCCCGCCCGCGATCATTGAGCCTTCTTCCTTGTGTGTGGCCGCCCGGCCGGCGACTGTTCCGCCTCCAGAAGAAGTTCCTGGAAGCGCTGGGGCATCCCTTCTTCGATGGGGAGGAGAGCTACACCCGCTTTCGCGACGCGCCCGCGCTGTCGGCCGAGGCCGTGGCGAAAATCTACGGCGTGGATCCCGCGGACGTGCGCCGCTATCCTGTGGACTCGCTGCAGGTGCTCAAGATCTCCTATCCCCGCGCGGCTCCCCCGGGCGGCGCCCTGGAGCGCGACATGCACGGGGGCCAGCAATACGTGCGGCTGCTCGACGTGGAGCTGGAGGCTGTGGGCTAAAGCCGGACAAGCCCCGCCGCTCGCCGAGGCCTGGTCTACACAGCGGGGACAAGCCGGACAAACCCCGCCGCTCGCCGATGCGTGGCGCCGGAAAACGAAATAAGCCGTCCAACCCGGTAGTCACCTCTCCCATGACTAGTCGCGGTCGGACGGCTGAATGGGAAAAGGGCAAGCAAAGTCTGGGCCAATCCAGCGCCCGCGACCCGCCCGCTGCGGCTCGTTTGTCGCAAGCCGTTTCTTGCCATGTGTTAAATGAATATGAGCCTGCTGGGTTTTTTGCGTCATCCGTCCGTGCGCATGGCCGTTTTCGCTTCAGGTGCCGGCAGGCTTGCCCACGTTCCTTGCATGGTGGGGCGATCCAGACAAAATGCACGTGAAGACCGAGCGCCGAAGTGGACGAATAAGAAAGCAGGGCGATTTGACGCAGCTGCGCCGGCCCCTTATCATGCAGAGAAGAGATGTCCGATTGGTTCCGCCCCATTGGAGAATGCGCATGGCGACGGACATTCGCCTCAAGGAAGGCCTCCCAGAAATCACCGAGGCCGTCGTCGCCACTTATGCCGAGTGCAAGTACATCAACCACCTCGGCCATCGGCCGCTGCCGAGCCGTGAGGCGATCATCGACATCCTCGCGGACCTGCTCGACATCCTCTATCCCAATTTCGTCCGCCGCCAGAACCTCCACATGGGCAACGTGGAATACCACGTCGGCGACCTGGTGGACGGCCTGCACGACAAGCTCACCCAGCAGCTTACGCGCGCCCTGCGCCACGAGCAGGATTGCCACGGCATGGCCGGCGACGACGACGTTCGAGGGGCTCGCGCAGCAGAAGGCCGTCGAGTTCCTCAAGCGTTTGCCCGAGATCCGCTATCTCCTCGAGCACGATGTCGAGTCGGCGTTCCTCGGCGACCCGGCCGCGAAAAGCCATCACGAAATCATCTTCTGCTACCCCGGCCTCGAAGCCGTCAGCGTCTACCGCCTCGCCCATGAGATGTTGCTGCTCGGCGTGCCGCTCGTCCCGCGCATGATGACCGAGCACGCCCACTCCAAGACCGGCATCGACATTCACCCCGGCGCCCGCATCGGCCCGGGCTTCTTCATCGACCACGGCACCGGCGTCGTCATCGGCGAAACCTGCGACATCGGCCGCAACGTCAAGCTCTACCAGGGCGTCACCCTGGGGCGCTGAGCTTCCCGCGCGACGCGGCCGGCAACATCATTCGCGGCATGAAACGGCATCCGACGCTGGAGGACGACGTTGTCGTCTATGCCAACGCGACGATCCTCGGCGGCGACACGGTGATCGGCCATCACGCGGTGATCGGCTCGAATGTCTGGCTGACGCAGAGCGTCGAGCCGTACACGGTGGTGTTGCTGGAGAAGCCGCAGCTGCGGATCAAGAGTCCGGAGACGCGCCAAAACACGGGCTCGGCGCTGTTCTACGAGATTTGACTTGCTGCTTGCATCTGCCGGCCGATTTGTTACACTTCGATCGTCCTCTCATTCGTTCCCCCGTGAGGTTCCCATGTACCGTGCGTATCCTGTCCGGCTGGCCGTGCTTTCGTTGCTCCTGGTCGTGGCACCGCTCGCCCTCGGGCAAGAGGCCGACAAGGCCAAGCTCGCCCTCGATCAGCGCATCCTCGACGATGCCAAGAAGGGCTCGCAGATCGTCAGCAACCTGACCTACCTCAGCGACATCATCGGCCCGCGCCTGACCGGCTCGGCCAACCTCAAACGCGCCACCGAATGGGGCGCCGCCCGGATGAAAGAGTATGGCCTCGACAACGTCCACCTCGAACCGTGGACCATCCCCGAAGGCTGGCAGCGCGGCCACGCCCACGCCAAGCTGATCGACCCGGACAATGGGCGAACCCTGTCGATCGCGTCGATGGGTTGGTCGCCGGGAACGAACGGTAAGGTCGAATGCGACGTGGTGATCCTCAAGGCCGACACGATCAAGGACCTCGACGAATACAAGGGCAAGCTCAAGGGGGCGGTGCTCCTCTCCGGCCCGCCGTCCAAGCTCAACTCGCTGGAAGAAGCCATGAAGCCAACCGGGCCGCCGACCGGCGCCTTCGCGGGCGGCAAGGGCAAAGGCGGCATGGGCGGTAAGTCGTTTGAGGAACTGCGCGAGTACCAGAAGGCGCGCGCCGAGTTCCTCGTCAAGGAAGGCGCCGCCGCCATCTTCACCGACGCGAACAAGCACTTCGGCCTCCTGTTCACGACCGGCAGCTGGCAAGGCAAGGATCGGCCCAGCGCCACCAGCCGCATTCCGACCGCGTCGGTCGCGCACAACCATTACGAGATGCTGTGGCGCCTCGCGAATCGGCCCGCGCCAGCCCGCACGCGCATCGAGCTGGACATCAGCAACACGTTCATCCCCGGCCCCATCGTCGTCCACAACGTCGTAGGCGAGCTCAAGGGGAGCGACAAGCCCGACGAGTTCGTCGTCGTCGGCGCCCATCTCGATTCGTGGGACCTCGGCCAGGGCACCACCGACAATGGCACCGGCACGTGCATCGTGCTGGAGAGCGCCCGCATCCTCGCCCGCTGCGGCACCCCGCCGCGGCGCACGATCCGCTTCATCCTGTTCACCGGCGAGGAGCAGGGCCTGCACGGCTCGCAGGCGTATACGCAGGCGCACAAGGAGGACATGGCCAAGACGTCGGTGTGCATCGTCCACGACACCGGCACCGGCAAGGTGATTGGCCTCGGCTCCGGCGCCCGGCCCGCCGCGAAGGCGCTGCTGGAAAACGAGCTGGCCGTGCTCAAGGATCTGGGACTGACCGATTTCGGCTCGCGGTCCGGCGGCGGCAGCGATCACATGTCGTTCGACAAGGTCGGCGTACCCGGCTTCGCGCTGAAGCAGGAAGTGGCGACGTATCGCTTCACGCACCACTCCCAGGCCGACACGCTCGACCGCGCCCAGGAGCCGGACCTGATCCAGGGAGCACAGGTGATGGCCGTCGCGGCGATGCGCATCGCCAATCTCGAGGAATTGCTGTCGCGCGATAAGAAGGATAAGAAATAGTCTGAGCGGCAAGCCGAGCGTTTTTGGCAAGCCGACAGCCTCAGGGGCCGGGTGATGCATCGCCCGGCCCCTGATCGCAAATACCTCTTGATGGGCCCGGTACGCCTATGTGCGTCGGAGATCAGCCCAATGCCGGTATTGGGTCCACGGACGGCAGGATCACCCGGTGCAGTTGCCGAACCCGCATGTCCGTGAAGAAGATTCGCAATTCATAGGAGCCCTGCAACAGGAGTGAGTGGCAGAAGACGCAGACAGGATCGTCCGCAACTTTGGCGAATTCGTCATACTGGATTCGCCCGGAGCCCGGGGCATCCTTTTCATGCCGTTCGATCGTGAACCCCAGGTTCCTGGAGGATCGCGCGAGTGAATATCGTAACTCAAGCAACGTGCCGGCACGTCGAGGTGTACCTTCCAACCGGACCACGAGTGACACCAGCGGTCGCCGACGGGATACTACAATGCTGAGAATCCGAGCGTCGTGCAGGCTCCGGTGTTTGATAAGTGCCTGGGCGCCTGAAGGCAGAAGTCGACGCATCGTGTCAAGGTCTGTATTGTAATGCGCAATCGCCTGATCCCATTCATGAGCCGCGGCGTCCGCGACATCATCGTCAAGCGAGCGATACCGGGCGAGCAATTCAGGCGTGAAATAGTGCATCATTTCCTCTTCTTTGCATGCCTGGGTGGTGCCTCGAAGAAGGCGTGAATTCCCTCTGGCGTATGATTTGGAGGATGAAAGTGAGGGAGCGCCATCCGTCCGCCATGATGTCCGTCCTCGTCAAATCCGCCATACGCCAAGGTCATGAGCTCCATCGCCTTGTTGCGATTCGGACGGCGGGCGGCTCCTCGAATGACGATGTCGTCGCCCGCTTGGAGGCGGGCAACTGCAGCAGCGTCCGAAATGGGCGGATCCCACCATTCAACCGCTCCGTCTGGTCCGGGGACTGGTTCTGCCTCGTAGACAGCAACAACTGGATTCGCAGCAACTGGGACAGCGGCGACTGGAGCGGGGCTCATCGAAGATCGATCTCCAATCGTCCGATCCAACCCATGTTGATCATAGCTGGGGAATTACGTCAAGCAAGCCCCGAGGAACGCCTTTGCGAGAGGGCGTAGTCCGACGACACGGTAAGCATGTCGCTCACCGGCGCCGCGTGGCGTCGCTGCCGTCCACCGAGCGAGCAAATTGAGCAAGGCACGCCGCGAGGAGCAGTGTAACCAGCGAATGGGACATTGCCAAAAACGAAAACTCCGTTACCGTCGTTACCGCGACGCCATCACGCCATCGCCTGTTTCGGGTCTTCGCCGGCCGCCGCGGCGCGGATCGCCGGCAGCGTCGGCCGATCGCATCCGCTGCTGAGGAAGATAAGGCCGTGGCCTTGACAAGTCATTCCGAGATGGCCAGGATTATAGCCATGAAAATCGCATCGGTTGCCAAGATCAAATCGCAGTTCAGCGCTTTTCTCATAGCGAGCGAGGCCGGGCCGGTGGTGGTCACACGGAACGGCCGTGCGGTGGCGGTGATCGTCGGGGTCCAGGACGACGAAACCGAAGAGCGCGCGATGGGAACGAAAATGACCGGGCTCCGGTTACGCGGCTCGCCGTCTATTCTTATTTCTTCCCTAACTCGCGCAAACAGTACAGCTGCGTCTCGGTCCGCAAATAAATCGCCCCGTCGGCGATGGCGTACGACGCGAAGGTGCGTTCCTTCAGCGCGTTCTGCGCCAGCATTTCGTACTTGGTGCCGGCCCGCACCACCGTCGTCACGCCGTCCTCGCTTTGCAGATACACCTTGCCGTCGGCAAAAGTCGGCGACGCGGAGAAGGCGCCCTCGAGCCGCTCCTGCCATTGAACCTTCCCGGTCCGCGCGTCGAAGCAGCTCGCAATGCCGCCGTCGGACACCGTGTACAACTCGTCGCCTACCAATAGCGGCGACGGCGTGTGCGGGGCGGCCTTCGTCGTCGACCACACGAGCGCCTGGTTCGGGTCGTCGCCGGCCGTCGCAGCGCGGATCGCCAGCAGCGTCGGCCGATCGTAGCCGCTGCTGAGGAAGACGAGGCCGTGGCCGAACACCGGCCGCGGAATCACCGAGTAGCCATCGTATTTCACACGCCAAAGCTCCTTGCCGTCCGCCGGGTCGTACGCCATCACCGCGTCGGCGGCCGGGCTGACGATCTGGCGCCGGCCGTTCACCGTGATCAACAGCGGTGTGCCGAACGAGAACTTCTTGACCGCGGTGCTCTTGCGGGCGGTCTTCCACAGCACCGCGCCCGTATCCCGGTCGAGCGCGGCGACGAACTGCTTGTCGCCGCCGTCGACCGCGAAGACGAGGCGATCGTCGACGCAAATCGGCGTGCCGCCGTTGCCGTGCACCGGCGCGTAGCGTAGCTCCGTGCTGCGCCACACCACGTTGCCGTCCAGGTCGAGACAGGCGGTCCCCTGGTGCCCGAAATGGACGTAGAGACGCCGGCCGTCGGTCAACGGCGTCGGGCTGGCATGGCTGTTCTTGCTGTGGATGCCCGGCGCCTTCTTGCCGTCCTGCAGAAACACCTCGGTTCGCCAGAGTTCCTTGCCCGACGCGGCGTCTTGGCACACGGCGCACAGCGATTGGTCCTTTTGCTTCTGCTTTTCCTTGGAGCTGCCCTCGACCGGTATCGCGGTCGTGAGGAAGATGCGACCGTCCTGCACGATCGGCGACGACCAGCCCTTGCCGGGGATCGGCTGCTTCCACGCGATGTTTTTCGTCGTACTCCATTCGATCGGCAGGCCGTTGCCGGCGTAGCACCCCTGGCCGGTGGGCCCCCGGAATTCGGGCCAATTCTCCGCGCGCAGCGGGACGGCGGTGGCCAGGAAAAGGCCTAGAAACAGCAGGACAAAGCGCAGCATGGCGGGTTCTCGGCGGCGGGAGAGGAGGCAGGGTGGCGGGTCCGACGCAAGCATTCTATGGCGCCGCCGAAGTCGCGGCAGGAACCCGTAGGCCTTGTCGGGCGACTGGTAGCATTGATGCGGTTATACCGGCCCTTCCAGCGAAGCGTGATCTAGCGGTCGCTCGCATTAATGCAGCCGTGCCGCGCAGCTCAGGTCGATGCGCGTCGCTGGGCCGCAATCGGCGTGACCTGCCGCAACGGTAATTCCGATCATTCAACCATCCATCAAGAATCTCTTGCACGGGAAGAAACGGAGTTCCCCCGATGCGAAAAGAATGCTTGTTCAGTATTGGTGCTTTGCTTACCTGCACCGGCCTCGTCCTGGGACAGACGGCCTCCCAGCCCGCGGACGACGAACCTGGCGCTCCGCCGGCCGATGCGTCGGTGCTGCCCGTCGCCGCGGAAGAGGGCGGCGCCGCTCTCCTTCCGAACGGCGACGCACCGGTGGCGTTTGAGGGCGGCGGATGCCCCGCGGGCCCGTGCGGCTGGGCCAGCACGGATGCGCTGCTGTGGTGGCTCCGGCCGACACCAATTACCGTGCCGACTTTGACCACCTTTATTCCGGGCAGCCAGGTGGTGACGCCGACTTATTTTGGCGGCGCCCTCGGTGTTCCCGGAACGGTGATCCTGTCGCCCGATCACCTGGGCTTTGGCGCGCTCGCGGGCGGCCGCTTGACGGTCGGCGGCTGGATCGACGGTGCGCACCAGTTCGGCGTGGAAGCCAGCGGCTTCCTGCTGGAGAACGGGTCGAATAGCTTTGTGAGGGTCTCCGACCCCACCGGCGCCACGCCCTTGCGGATTCCTTTCCTCAATCAGCCTCCGGGGGCTGGATTCCCCCTCGGCGAATCTTCCTTTGTGCTCGCCGATCCGGGTTTCGCATCGGGCGGACAACTGCTCACCTCGTCGATCCGCCTGTGGGGCGCCGAGGTCAATGGCCTCTGGCACGTGATGGATCGCGATGGGCTCAGCGTCTCGCTGCTGACCGGCTTCCGGTATCTGGACCTGGAAGAAGATCTGGCGATTTACAACATCGAGAATATCCTGGGCTTCGGCAATTACACCAGCATGGACGCTTTCGGCACGCACAATCAGTTCTATGGCGGGCAGCTCGGCGTGAAGGCCGAGGCGCATTTCGACCAAATCTTCGCGGCGCTGCAGCTCAAGGTGGCGCTCGGTGATGACCACGAGAGCGTGTCGATCCATGGTTTCAGCGGGTTCACGGCCCCGGGCGGACCGGTCAGTACCCCCGACGGCGTGTTTGCCCAGGCCACGAATAGCGGCCGCCGGATCCGCGATGAATTCGCGGTGGTTCCCGAAGTTCAGCTGAAATTGGGATACAACATTACCCCCAATCTTACCGCTTTTGCGGGCTACGATTTTATCTACATCAGCGACGTGGTCCGTCCAGGCGACCAGATCGATCGCGTGCTCAACTTCACGGGCAATCCCCTGATCGGCGCTGGCATGCTGGTGGGGCAGCCCCGCCCGGCGGCTCTCTTCAACAGCACCGACTTCTGGGCTCATGGCGTCAATGCCGGCATTCAGCTCAAGTTCTAGGCAAAAACGCGAATGAACCACGGATGACACCGATAACACGGATAAGAAGAAACCCTCTTATCCGTGCCATCGGTGTCATCCGTGGTTCTTTCTTGGCGTTCCTAAGCATCCGGCGTGTCGAGGATTTGCTTCAATCGAGCCGCGAGTTCCGGCGACAGTCTCGGCAACCATGACGAATCGATCAGGCGGACGCCGATCATGTCCTGGATGTGCACCTGATCCTTCCGCCGATTCGACATCAGCTTCATCACTACCAGCGATTCGAGAGCGATCACGCGATAATTGGCCGGATTGTCGACGGTTTCGATCTCCGGCGCCGGCAGCAGATGATCGGGCCGGGTCTTTTCGCCGGCGAACAGGAGGTGGACGGCCTCGCTCGGCTTGCCGTCCGGACCGTCGCGGAACATGACGACGTTGAGCAGGGTGTCGCCGACGAAACCCGTCTGCTCCAGGGCGGCGGTAATCGCGGGCAGATCGCTACGGCGGACCAGCAGATCGACGTCGCGCGTGTTACGGACGGCGCCCTCATCGACGGTCGCCACCCACGACGCCACGGCGTTGCCACCGACCACCGCGTAGGGCACGCCGGCCTGGTTCAACGCCGCCGTCGCTCGCAATAAGCGCTCGCGCACCTTTGCCACGGCTCGCTCCATGCGGTCCAGAATGTCCCAGCTCATGCCGACGACCTGGACTGTCGAGCGCGACGCATGATCCTGGGATGGATGAATCGGTGCGGTCATAGGCCGGTGTACTTTGCATGCAAAGCAGCAGAATCGCTTTTTCGATCTCAGCCGCGTCGCTTACCGTCGCCGGCCGTGCCGGCGCCAGTTTCTCTGCCTGGCCTTCATTCGGGATGCCGGCCATGACGAGGGTGTGGTAGCCGGGCCGGGCGGCCTCCATGGCGTCCCACTCGCTTTGCTCGCAGATAGCGTTCATCCCGCCGGGCTTGCCATGGATGGTCATTTGGTAAACGACCCACGACGCAACTCTTTCAGTCTTCCGCATCCGACCCTCCTCGCTGACCGTCATGCCGGGAATTGCAACAGTTCATTGTATCATCAACGGCCCGGCGGACGATGCACCATGACCACTATTGCATGACACCGCCCAATCGCCGCGCGCCGCGCTCCTACAAGTCCTACGGGTCGATCAACGCGAACCGTGCTCAGGGTAGCCACGCTGCGGTTCACGCCGGGCCGAGCCGAACGAGCGCCTGCGCATCGGTGACGATGCGCAACGCAACACTCGTCGGCACGGGCGGCGCAGCAATGAGGCCGGGAAGGCGGGCGATGGGATGCATGGGAAGCAACCTTCACGGCGTTCTCGGGGCAGACCACATCGCGGGGAGGGAGTGCAAACCGGCGGGGACGGCGTGCGAGCCCCGTCTCGGCCGCTGACGGCTCTCCAGCCGCCAGCGGCTACGAGGCTTTGGGGAAAGCGTTTCCCTTGAATGCGAATGGCGTACCACGCGCGGCACGGCGGCGCGAAAATCGCACGGCGCGACCTAACCCGGCCCCGCCCATGCGGCTTCGGCGAACAGCCGTATGGGAGCGGCACGGCAAAGTGTAACGCCGCGGATACGCTGGTAAGGCGACGATTGTAAGCGTACGTCGGAAGCCGTGCGGCAGGCTCGCGCTGTGCCCTTCAATCAAAGAACAGCGCCGCATGCTGCTGCAGATCGGCGGCTACCTGCGCCAGCTCGGCGTCGCTCAGCGGCTGGTAGCCGCCGTGCTCGTGCCTCTTGCCGACGACGCATGCGCCGGCGCCGACCCAAACCGCGAGGTGAGACCGCCCAAGCGACGGGGGATAATCGCGAAGGCGGAACTGCGCCGAGGATTGCACGTAGAGCGTCGATCTGCAGCCGGACGCGGTCAGTCCTGTCGAGATACGCCAGCGTTAGCTCTTCGATGCGCGCGCCGCCGTGCCGGCACGAAACCACGCGGATCGACTCGCGCGTCATCGGGTTATTGCCGCCGGTCGGCTGCGTTGCAACGACCGGCGGTTTACCGCTGCCGGGGCACAGCTTGCGTGGCGCGGCGACGGCGAAGTGCCGGGCGAGCACCGGGCCGCGCACCTCGACCAGCTGCTGGCACGCCGGACAGCGTGCGGCGGCACCCTGGCGGATCAGCTCGTCGGCCTGATCCACGACCACGCGTTCGACCGGCGCGGGGACCGTGCCGGCGCGCTGGCCGCAACGGCCGCAGATTAGCGCGTTGCCCTGTTGCTGCAGGCCGCCGATCTCGCCGCAATGGGGGCAAAATTCGGCCATGACTTTCTCCCGTCACGCCGGGCGCGCGGTCCTTGAGCCGGCGCTGGAGCCAGGCGGCTTCAGCGCCGGTCAGCCGCGGCGTCAGCGGCTGGTGGTAGTCGATGCTGCGCTCGTAGCGAAATCGCCGGTAAAATCCTCCCACAGCCCGCAAGCGTCGATGTAAGGGTCCATGCCCGGGAATGGCGACTTCATGACGGGCCTCTTCTTGTCAAGCGCTTCGCGAAGTTGGTCAGGCTTTCTACGTCGGTCGGTCGCTTTCCAATTCCTTCGGCTTGTGTCCCAGCGCCCATTGCTGCTTGACCGTGACCAGGATTTCCTCCGCCGTCGGCGGCTCGCCCTGGCGACGCTTGAACAGCGCCTCCAGCGAACGGATGTACGCCTCGCCGAACGCGGTGGTGACGGCGGCGGCCGTCGTCGCCGAGATGGCGCTGCCGATCAATGTGCCGACGCCGGGCACCAGCTTGAACAGGCTCGTGACGATGGCCCGGCCGGTAATCGTGGCGGCGGTGCCGGTGACCGTGCTGGCGACCAGGCTGCTGAGAAAAGCTTCCGACAGGGGCAGCCCGAATGTCGCGGAAATGCCGGCGATCATGCCGATCTGGATCGGCACGATCAGGGCCGCGTCGGCGAAGGGAATCGGGGTCGCGCCGATGCCCGCCGCGCTAGCCGCCGCTCCCGCCACGATCATTCGGGCGTGCCGTTTTTTTAGCTCGATGTCCACCTTCTGCGCCGCCACGAAGGCGCGGCGCTGCCCTTCCGGCACCAGCGTCATCGTCAGCTCGACCAGCTCGCGCAGGCCCATCGGCTCCAGCACGTGGCCGTCGTCGAGCTCCTCGCGCAGGGCCCGGACGCGTACCACGTTGCGAGCCTGCGGCATCAGTTCTTGTACCATGGCACGAAAGCCGCGGTCGGCCCGCGACTTGGTAATGACACCGACGACCGGCACGCGCTCGGCCAGCGTCCGCGCCAGCTCGCTCTCCGACACCTCGACACGGCGCAGATCTTCCTCGACACAGACCCAGCAAACGTGGATGTGCCGATTGGCCTCGCGGTCGCGCTGCCGCTCTTCGACGAACGATTCGAGCGCGCAGGGAGGCAGCGTAATTCCCCATTTCCAGGCCGCGCGTGTCGAAAATCGATAACGGCACGCCCTCCTTGGTGATCTCGCGCGTGCTGGGCGTCACGGGCCGGCCCTGGCCAGTGGTGGCGAAGTCGCCCTGGAACACGGCATTGACCAGCGTGCTCTTGCCGACGCCGGTGCGGCCCGCGATCAGAACGTTGACGTGCCCGCGCTTGCGCAGCGCCTCGTCCAGGGCCTTCTTCGCCAGCTCAGCGAGATTGAAACGGTTCTCCATCATGGCGCTCTCCTCCTCGCAGAATTGCTCCTCTGTCACCTTATCAGAATTCAGGACTCAAGCCCGAGGGCGAGTCTTCGGGCCCTCGGGGGTTCTTGACCCGCGAGGGCTCGAAGACTCGCCCTCGGGCTTGGATCGGATTCTTGTCATGGGGCGCGTCCCGAGGAATCTTTTCCGCCGGCCGATTCGTCTCAATGGAAGATGCCCACGATCGGGCCCCGTAATTTCCCGCGTGCCGGTGGCGATATGAAGAACGTCGTCTGGGTTCTGCTTGCGCTGGCTGCGCCCTCAGCGGCGTCGGCCGATCCGCCGGAGACTGTCAGCCGGCAGGCCGCGGCGATTTTGCGAACCTACTGCGCCGGCTGCCACGGCGGCGGCAAGGCGGCCAAGGGCGGTTTCGGCTTTGTGCTCGACCGCGATCGGCTCGTCAGCCGTGAATTGGTCGTGCCTGGCAAGGCGGACGCGTCCGATCTGTTCCTGCGCATTGCGCACGGCGAGATGCCGCCCAAGCAGAAGCAGCGGCCGACCACGGCCGAATTGGCCCTCCTCAAGGAGTGGATCGACGCCGGCGCTGGCCCCTTTGAGCGGCCTGCGGCGGTCAAGCTCTTCACCCCAAGCGAGGCGACGCAGGCCATCCTGGCTGACCTTGAGCAGCTCGATCCGCGGCGACGGCGCTTCACGCGCTACCTCACGCTTACTCACCTGGCCCGTGCGGGCCACTCCGACAGAGAGCTGCAGACCGTCCGCGAGGCGGCGAGCAAACTCCTTAACAGCCTTTCCTGGCATCCCCGTCTCGGTTTGCCCGAGCCGGTCGACCCCGCGGCGACCATGCTGCGCATCGACCTGCGTGCCTACAAGTGGAACGCAGCCGGCTGGGCCAGGCTGGCTGCGGTTTATCCCTATCGCTTGCAAACGCTCGCCGAGACGCAGTCTCTCGCGGGCCACACCGGCAGCGAGGACGCGGCGCTGCGGGCCGACTGGTTCGTCGCGAACGCGGCACGGCCTCCGCTATATCACGACCTGCTGCAGTTGCCGGGCACCGACCGCGCCCTGGAACGGCTCCTGCAAGTCGATGTGCCGGGCGACGTGCAGGACGACAATGTGGTGCGGGCCGGCTTCAACGATTCCGGCGTGTCCAAGAACAATCGGCTGATCGAACGGCACGACGCCGCCTACGGCACGCTGTGGCGCAGCTACGATTTCGCGACCAACACCGGCCGGCAAAACCTCTTCGAACATCCGCTGGGCCCCCACGCCGGCGCGACGTCGTTTCAGCCGGCCGGCGGCGAGCTCATCTTTCATCTGCCCAACGGCCTGCAAGCGTACATGCTGGTCGACGCGCTGGGCCGGCGGATCGACAAGGCGCCGTCCGAAATTGTCGCCGATCCGCGCCGCCCCGATCAGCGCGTCGAAACCGGCATCTCCTGCATGTCGTGCCATGCGCGCGGGCTGTTGCCGAAGGCGGATCAGCTGCAGGCCCACGTCGAGCAAAACGCCCAGGTGTTCGGCAAGCCCATCCTCGACGCGGTTCGGGCGGCGCATCCGCGCAAAGCTCGCTTCCAGGCGCAAGTCGACGAGGACAACATCCGCTACCTCAAGGCCATGGAGAAAATCGGCCTGCGCGACCCGGATCAGGAGCCGATCAATCTCGTCACGCAACGATTCGAAGCGACGCTCGACGGGCCGACCGCCGCCGCGGAGCTGGGCCTGACCGTGGCGGAATTCGGCGTGTTCCTCAAGCAGGATGCCGAGCAGGCCCGCATCCTCGGCAGCCTGCTCGTGCCGGGCGGCACCGTCCAGCGCGACGTGTTCCAGGGGCACTTTCCCGAGCTGGCGCGGCGCCGCGTTGCTCAGCAAGCACTCCTGGCGGCCAAAACCACGCCCAGGGCGGACGCGGCCTTTCAGGGTCATGCCGGAACCGTCAACGCCATTGCGTTTTCCCGCAATGGGCAATGCGCCGCCAGCGCGAGCGACGACCGCACCATTCGCATCTGGGAAGTTCCCAGCGGCAAGCAGCTCGCCGCGTTCGAGAGCAGCGGCGAGGTCGTCGCGGTCGCTTTTTCCAGCGATGGAAAGTTTCTCCTGAGCGGCGGCAGCGACCGGTTCCTGCGGCTCTGGGCGGTAGGCGAGGGAAAGCAAGTACGCGTTTTCCAGGGACACACGGCGCCGGTGCGCTGCGTTGCGTTTTCGCCCGACGGCAAACGGGCGGTCACCGGCGGCGACGACCGCAGCCTGCGCATCTGGGACGTTGCGGGCGGCGAGGAGACGGCCGTCCTGCTCGGGCACACCCAGCCTGTCACCGCGGTCGCGTGCAGCAACGACGGCCAGTATGTCCTCAGCGGCAGCCGCGACGGCACCGTGCGCTGGTGGGCGTTGGCCGATCGGAAGCAGATCCATTGCCTGGAAGGCCATGCGGGTCCGGTGCTCAGCATCGCGCTGGCGCCCGACGGCAAGACCGCGCTTTCCGGCGGCAACGACAAGACGGTACACCTGTGGGACCTGGCCGCCGGCAAGGAACTGCACTGCTTCAAGGGGCACGCCAATGCCGTCATTCAGGTGCAGTTTCACGCGAACGGCCGCGAGTTTATGTCGAGCAGCAGCCAGCATCAGAACATCGAGCAGACCTGGCGGCGCTGGGACCTGATCGACCGCAAGCAGCTCAGCGCGACGGCGGCGGGCGAGCCCTTCCGGTTTGGCTGCGCCGCTTTTTCACCGGACGGCCGGCACGTGCTCGTTGGCGGGCCGGGCGGTTTTCTGCGTCTCTGGAGTTGGTAAGGCAGGTGTCTTCCAAGCCCGAGGGCGAGTCTTCGAGCCCTCGGGGTTCTTGACCCCGAGGGCTCGAAGACTCGCCCTCGGGCTTGGATTGGGTTTAACGATAAGCGACCTTCCCTTTTACTCAAGGAGCCTCTCATGCGTCGATGGTATTACGGATCGGTGGCGATCCTGGGCGTTGTCGTCCTGGCCGCACTGGGCCCCCGGCTGCTGTCCGGCGGCAAGGCGGACGACGCGAACCCTGCGCCGGCGGCCGCGAAGATCGCCAAGAGCCGGATCGACAAGGTCACGGTTTATCCCAACAGCGCCCTGGTGACCCGCGAGGTCGAGGTGCCCGACGGCGCCGGCCTGGTCGAGCTGCTGGTTGCGCCCATGCCGGAGCAGATCGTCCCGAGCACGATGTACTCCGAAGGCGGCGACGGCATGCGCATCCTGACCACGCGCTTCAGCACACGGCAGGTACAGGAAGATACCAGCGAGGAACGTCGTAAGCTGGAAGCCGAAAAGGAAAAGTACCAGGTCGTCGCCACCAAGCTCGAGTCCGAGATGGCCAGCTGTCAGAAGAACATGGACCTCCTGAACAAGCTCGAAAGCACCACCGAAAAGAGCACTCGCACCGGCGACGAGATCATCGCGGTGTCCAAGTATGTCATGGAGCAGCGCACCGAGAAGTCCAAGGAGCTGGTCGCCCTCAAGGAGCAGAAGCGCCTCAACGACGTTCAGATGAATTTCATCCAGCGAAAAATGGGCGAGCTGGGCCAGGGCTCGGGCCGCATGGAACGCGAGGCGGTCATCGTCGTCGATCGTGAGCTGGGCAAGGGCGGCAAGATTCGGCTGAATTACCTGGTCGGCTCCGTTGCCTGGCATCCCGAGTACAAGGTGCGGGCCGGCAAGGTCAACGAGGACGTGCAGGTCGACTACCTGGCCAATCTCATGCAGCGTTCGGGCGAGGACTGGAATCACGTGAAGATGACCCTGTCCACCGCCCAGCCGATGCTCAACGCGTCGCCGCCGGAATTGTCCATGCTGCAACCGGTGCTGGCGGTCCGTGGCAGCCCCGGCGGGCCGCCGATGCCCGGCGGCGGTGGCGGTGGGATGCCCGGCCCGTATGCGCAGTCTGCTTCCAACAAGGACCTCGAAACCAAGGCCAATACCCTGCGCGGTCAGGCGGGCATCAATTACAAGAGCGGCAAGGCCAAGGACCAGATCGAGGCGAGCAAGTGGCTCAACGATGCCGCCGCCTACGAGCAGAATCTCGATCTCATGTGCACGCGGGACGAAATCCTCGCCCGGCTCAAGAAGGGCCACGGTGCCGCGATCGCCGGCCCCGCCGCCACCGACGGACCGAGCGTAACCTATCACCTGGGGAGCAAGCTGAGCGTCCCCTCGCGCAATGATGAGCAGGTCATCGAGGTGGTCAAGCTGAGCCTGACGCCCAAGTACTATTACAAGACGGTGCCGGTGCTGAACAATCATGTCTATCGCCTGGCCGACGTGGTCAACAAGAGCACGCACATCCTGTTGCCCGGCGAGGCGACCATGTACCAGGGGACCGATTTTGTCGGCCGCATGCTGATGCCGCTGGTGGCGATCGGCGAGGAGTTCACGGCCGGCTTCGGCGTCGACACACAGCTGCAGATTCAACGGCAGATGGTGGATCAGACGCGGACGACGCAGGGCGGCAACCAGGTGATCAAGTACGACTATCGCATCCTGGTCAGCAGCTTCAAGAGCGAGCCGGTCAAGCTGCAGGTGTGGGACCGCCTGCCCAAGGGCGAGAACGAAAGCGTCGGCATCAGCCTCGTCAAGAGCGCGCCGGAGCTGAGCAAGGACGGCATCTACCTGCGCGAGAGCCGGCCGAACAATCTGCTGCGCTGGGACGTGGAAGTGGCGCCCAGCTGCAACGGCGAAAACGCGCTGCCGATTACGTACGAATTCCGCATGGAGCTGGATCGGCAGATGGCGATCACGGGCTTCCAGAGCCGGTAGGCCGTGACCGCCGGCACCGACGACGGGGATGCAGCTCGATACGCCAGGATGTCGTATCGAGCTGTATCCCCTGTTTTCTTCTCAAACGGCGCGCTTGCAGCATCAGCGATATCGACGCGGATGGCGAACGACCTCATTTCCGACGCACGGGCATCTCATGTCGCTCCGTTTTTCGCTTTCGGGCTCCGCGGCAACAACTCCCGGACCTCGTCCAGCGTCGTGGCGGTTTTCAGCACCCGCGCTAGTGCACGTAGCGCCGCCACGTCCGCCAGAGCGCGAATGCGCGGCAATAACCTGCGGCCGCGTTGCCCAAACTTCGTGTCCAGATCCAGGGCGATGCCCTCGAGGACCCCTTCCCGACGCCCTTGCTCGCGCCCTTGCTCGCGCCCTTGCTCGCGCCCTTGCTCGCGCCCTTGCTCGCGCCCTTGCTCAAGTCCTTCCTTGCGGGCAAGACGTTCGATGCTTGAAAGGTAAGGCATGCGCATTTCCTCTTCAAAATGAAACACGTCGGTGCGAAACGCTTCCTGCAAATCATCCGGCAGGTCCATGATCCAGTCAATCAGCCGAAAAAGCTCGCGGACGTCGTCCTCCGACCAGCCCCGCTGGTATAGCCCCTGAACGATACGCAGCTTCAACTGCCGCCGCGTCGGCGGATCGTCGCGCGTGGCCGGCGCCTCGGCATGGGCCAGGACGACCGCGGCAAAGGGGTTGGTGCTCGTCTCCAGAGCGCGCTTGTCGCTGGCGTGATCCAGCAGCTTGGCGAGCAGGAAATCAATCCCGGTTTCGCTTCCCCAGCGCCCATAGGTATACTTGTGCGGCCGCCACTCGGGGTCGTCGTCGCACAGGACGGCCAGACTCACCACCTCGCGATTATACAGCACGTAAGCCGCCACGTTGTAGTGGAACATTCGTTTGGGAAAGGCCTCTTCATAGTAGCCCTGGACCTCGATGTGGATGAGCAGCCAGTGCTCGCGGCCGTCGCGCAACCAGACCTTGAACAGCTTGTCGGCAAAGCCTTTGCCGATCTTGGCCCGGCGGATGATCTGCTGGAATTCCTTATCCAGCCCGTCGTAGCCACGGGCCCAGTCAATGTCGGCGGCGATGGCGGGAAAGAAGAAGGCGAGGAATTGCTGGAGATACCGCTGGAGGGCGTCCTTCCACGGCGAATCGAAGTCGTCCGGCTTCCGCGTGCGCCTGGCCATGATTTGGACTATACGCGCGTGGAGGGCTGCGGACAAGCAGCCACAGCGACTCATGAGAACCGTGCCGCGCGTTGCGCCAACTGCTGCGTCGCCTCCCGCAGTGCCGCTTCGGCGCGCTTGCGCTCGGTGACATCCTCGAATGACGCGACCACACCGGCGAGCGTGCGGCCGTCGGCTTGGAACAACGGCTGCGAATTGACCGAGATCCACGTCAGCGTACCATCCGGCTTGTGTACGCCCATGATCACGTCCGTACACGGCTGGCCCGTCCGCAGCGTCACCATCGGCGGATGGGTCTCGCCTGGGAACGCCGTGCCGTCCTCGTGGATCGCACGCCAGCGCACGTCAAGCGAGGTGCGGCCCATCAACTGCTCGGCCGACAGCCCGAGGATGCGCTCGGCGGCGGCGTTGCAGTCATGGATGCTGCCGTCCGCATCCAGCAGCACGATGCCGTCCTGCATCGCCGCGACGACCGAGCGATAGCGCTCCTCGCCCTGGCGCAGCGCCTCCTCCGCCTGGCGGCGCTCGCCAACGTCGCGGGCAATGCCGAACGTGCCGATCACCGCGCCGTTCGCATCGCGCAGCGGCATCTTGGTGGTCGAAACCCAGGTGACGCGGCCGTCGGCCCAGGTGATGCGCACATCCCGGGCGACCACGGGCTGGCCCGTACGAAAAATCTCGCAGTCCTCCGCCTCGGCGTGCCGGGCGTACTCGTCCGTGACCATGTCGTGCACCGTCTTGCCCCGCGCCTGGTTCGGGTCGCCAAGCTGAAACATCCTGGCGAGGCTCGCGTTGATGCGGAGGTAGCGACCCTGGCGATCCTTGAAGTAGATCAGGTCCGGAATCGTGTCCATGAGGCTGTGCAACAGATAGCGCTCGTGGGCCAGCTCTTCCTCCGATTGCCGGCGCTGGGTGATGTCTTCGCGTGAGCCGGCCAGCCGGTACGCCCTGCCGCCGGCGTGGCGGAGGGCCACGCCGCGATCGCGGGCCCAACGATAGGAGCCGTCCCGGTGGCGGACGCGATACTCGAACACGAAGTGGTCGGTCGCGCCCTCGACGATCCGGTCGAGTACCGCACGCCACTCGGCCAGATCATCGGGATGGACGCGCTTCTCGGTCTCGCCGGGCCGATTGGGAAACTCCGCCTCGTCGTAACCGAGCATGTTGCGGAGCTGCGGCGAGTACCAGATGCGATCGGCGTCCAGGTCCCAGTCCCAGAGGCCGTCCTGCGAGCCCAGCACCGCCAGCTCGAAGCGCTCCTTGCTCCGGCGCAGCTCCGCCTCGGCACGCTTACGCTCGGTGACGTCCCACGAGATCCCCTGGATGCCGCTGACCTTGCCGCCGGCGTCGCGAACGGCGGTTTTGAGCGTGTGCAGATAGCGTCTGTCGTTGCCGTCCATCGTGAGATGCTCTTCGATGTCCTCAAACACTGCGCCGGTGTCGATGACCTGCCGGTCGTCGCGGCGGTACTTCTCGGCCAGGTCCGGCGGGTGGATGTCGAAATTGGTCTTGCCGAGGAGCTGATCGAGCGGCCGGCCCACGAGCTCGCAGAAACGTTGGTTCGCGAAGATGAACCGGCCCTCCAGGTCCTTGCGGAAGACATTGCACGGCAGGCTTTCCACGAGCGAGTGATACAGCGCCTCCGATTCGCGCAGCGCTTGCTCCGCCTTGCGCCGCTCGTATTCCTGCCAGCCCTGCACCGCCAGCGCCAGCTCACCCGCGGCGGCCTGACGGTCGGCTGGCTGCTTGGCGAGCGCGCGCAGGCAGACCGCCTCCAGCGCCGCCGGCACGTCGGGCCAGAGCTGGCGCGGCGGCAGCGGCGATTCCTCCTGAACGCGGCGCAGGACCGTCGCCGTGTCGGGCCCGGTAAAGGGCGGCTCGCTCGTCAGAATCTCGTAAAGAATCGCCCCCAGCCCGTATACGTCGGTGCGGCCGTCGATCTGGTCCAGCCGTCCCGCCGCCTGCTCGGGAGCCATGTACGCCGGGGTGCCGAGCGCCTGCCCATGGACCGTGTAGCCGCGCCCACCGTTCGCGATCTCGTCGAGCACCACCGCCGGCGCGTCCGCCTCGCCGTCCGTCCGGCCCACAAGCTTGGCCAGACCCCAGTCGAGCACGACGACCTCGCCGAAATCGCCCAAAAGGACATTTTCGCCCTTGAGATCGCGATGGATGACGCCGCGCAAATGCGCGTACGCCACCGTCTGGCAGACGGTGACGAACGCGTTGAGCAGCGCCGGCAACTCGAGCGACTCGGCTTGGCCCGCACGCCGCTTCTGGTGGTAAGCCCGCGCTGCCTCGCTCAGGGTTCGACCCTTGACGAACCGCATCGTATAGAACGGCTGCTCCTGCTCGCGCCGCACCAGCTCATAGACCGGCACGACGCCGGGGTGTTCGAGCTGTCCGGTGATGCGCGCTTCCTGGAGAAAGCGCGCCCAGCGCCGCATGGCCGGCGCTCGGGCCGCAACTCCTTGAGGGCGACGTCCCGGCCCAGGTCACCGTCGCGCGCCAGCCAGACTCGGCCGATGCCGCCGGTCGCATGTAGGCGCAGCCGCGCATACGCGCTCTGCCACCGCGGGCACGTGATCCACCGTCAGGTACGCCGGCGCACTGGCCCGTGTGGTGCCGCCGAGCGAACGCTGGATGTCGTCGTCGGCGACGGTGGCCAGCAAGCGCCGGACATCGTCCGGAATGTGCGCGAGGCTAGCGCGGATCGCCGTCGTGCTTTTGCAGCTTGCGCGTCACGAGATAATCGAGGTGGGCACGATCGGTCGGCTCGATCCAGCCGCGTTCGATGAGCACGTCGGCGAGGGGCATTTCCTTGCGCGTGCTCCATACGAGGCATGCCTTGCTGAACTGTTCGGCGTCGATGAGCTCCGCCTGCAGCGCGAGCACACCGAACAACAGATTGCGGTCGGCGTCCATGGAGAGCCTCGACAGGGAGATACCGATAGCGGGCCGGCAGCCGAACTATAGCAGAATTGCGGTGCGCTCGCCACGACCTGGATGTGATCGTGCTGGCGAATGCCGAGCGTTATGGTATGATCGTTCTTGCAGCCACGTGCTCCATCCCTCGCCCGGAGATGGTCGTCATGAAAATCGCGGAAGTGATCGAGACAGACAACGGGCAGGCGGTGCTGCTCCCGGACGAGTTCCGGTTCGACGCTCAACGAGTCGGCATTCGACGCCAGGGTGACGGCATTGTTCTCGAGCCCTTGAAACCCGCCCAATGGCCCGTTGGCTTTTTCGACGCCATCGCCATCGACGATCCGGCCTTCGCCCGTCCGGATCAAGGCGTGATGCCCCCGGGTCCCTCCCTCGACTGACCCGGGCTCGCGCATGCTGTATCTACTCGACACGAACACCTGTATTGCGGTAATGCGCAAGCATCCAATGGCAGTACGGCGGATTTCGGCGGTAGCGCCCGGCGACTGCGCCATTTCGACGGTCACGAGTTATGAACTCTATACAGGGGTCGCCAAGTGCGCCGATCCGATTAAGGAACGCGCCAAGGTGGAGATCCTACTCCAGACTCTTGATGAATTGCCCTTTGATTCGGCAGCAGCGCAGGAGTCCGCGCGAATTCGAGCGTTGTTAGAGTCCCAGGGACAGCCTATCGGCCCTTACGATGTGCTGCTCGATGTGCTCCTCGCGGGCCACGCGCTCGCAGAGTCGCTGACGCTGGTGACTGCAAACACTAGAGAATTCAGCCGCGTTCCCGGGCTGAGGCTGGCTAATTGGCTAATTTGATCACACCGCGGCGGCTTGCCGGGGCGCGGTGGCTCAAGGCGTTTCAGGGCCAGATTCCCGGCCTCTTGCAGTGCGCGGCGGCCTGGAGTATCGCTTCGTCGTGGCACCGCGGCCGCTCTTGCGGCAATTGATGCACGACGATGATGCGGATGTGCAGCGTTAGCACGCGGACCTCGTAAACACCTGCGCGAATGGGCGTCAACTCGACTTCCCGTGCCAGATTCTGGGTGAATCACACACACACCGCGAAGAGCCGGAAGTCCGACTCCGGGAGCAGCTCGCGCATCGACGGGCTGTACTGTTTGCGGTAGTTGACGTAGTGAAACGGTGTTGGGTCGCTATTGCCACGCTCGGATGCTTCCTGGCCGCACGATGTTGTATTACGCGCACTTCCTCGCGTGAACAGCTTGGTCGATGTCCGCGAGCAGAGGACCTTCCCGGCTTTTCTCCTTGCTTTGCGGCATAAACCGGGAGAGAATGAGCAGACTTACTGACACTCTGGTTGATCCGATTCCCGGCTCACGCCGCGTTGGACGTTGGCTTGCGCTTGTGCGAGGAGAACATGCCCATTACGCCCGTTCGCCGCCGTTCGCGCGCTTCCCAGAACCGCCTTCGTTGCGTACCACGTCTGGAGGCTCTTGAAGATCGGATCGTGCCGGGGCTGGTGGGACACCCGCCGCCGCCACCGCCCCCGCCGGAGCTGGTCATCGTTTCCCCGGTGACGGGAGCCACGGAAGCGGGGAACGTGACCGTGAGCGGTGATGTGACGGATAACCTGGGCGTGGCGTCGCTCCAGGCGTCGGTGGACGGCGGCGCCAAATTCAAAGTCGCCTTTGCCGCCGGGAGCTTTCACTTCCAGACGACGCTGCCGCTGGACGGCTCCGGTGACGGCACGCACACCGTGCGGCTGTTTGCCAGTGACACGGCGGGCCTAACCTCCACGGCGGCGGTCTCCTTCACGTTGGACACCAATCTGGTCAACCAGGATGTGACGAACAACCCTGGCGTGCAGCAGATGCCGTCGGTGGCGGTCGATCCGCTCAACGGCAAGCACATCGTCATGGCCTACATGGACTACTCGCTGCTGACGACCGGCTACGCGGGCATCGGCGTGGCGGTGTCGCATGACAACGGCGCCACCTGGCAGTACAGCTCCGTACCGCTGCCGGCCGAGTTCGACCAGGGGGCGGCCAACCCAATCGTGCATTTCGACGCCCAGGGAAACGTCTTTATCAGCTTCATGGCGGCCACGTTCCTGGGGCCGCAGCCGGCGATCACCAATGGCAACTTCGAGACGCGCGGTGCGCCGGGGATCGAATCGAACAACGGCATCTTCGTGGCCCGGAGCATTGACGGCGGCCTGACCTGGCAGCAGCCGGTGGCAGTGGTCTCGCATCTGTACGACGGCACCGACCCGGTGTTTTTCGAGTGCATTCCCGACCTGGCCATCGACACCTTCAGCACCCTGCCGAACGGCCAGCCCAACCCGTACTACGGCGACATGTACGTCGCCTGGACCCGTATTTATCCGGCCGGCGCGTTCCCCGGCGAGCCATCGGCCACCGGCGGCACCGACGCCATGATCGCGGTCTCCACGGACGACGGCCAGACCTGGGTAACGCTACTTGAAGACCCATCGAAGGTTCCACCCGCATTACCCGAAGCCGCCGCCACCAGCCCGGTGACGGTCATCCAGGATCCTCTCAACATCGGCGAGGGAGTGCCCCTCGGTATCGGGATCATGGATCAGGCGCACCTCGCGATCGGACCGGAAGGGGACATTTACCTCTCCAACTTTAGCGCCGGCGACTTCGGGGTCTTCCTTTCCACCGATGGCGGCGCGAGCTTCGATCCCCCGAACCACACGACCGGTAGCCGGATCGCCTTCGGCACTGCGGAAACCACCGCCGTCAACGAGCAGGGCATTCTCGCCAACAACCAGTTCCGCACGTTCGCGGTGCGCGACATCGTCGCCGACCCGACCAGGCCGGGAACGGTCTACGTGGCCGACGTTGAGTCGATCACCGACGACCAGGGGAACCAGATTGATGCCGCCAACGTGATCTTTGCGCGCTCCACGGACTACGGCGTCACGTGGCAGACCACCTTCCAGGTTGGCACGACCCTCGACGCTACCGTCCTCGACGATGATAACGGCGGACACAGCCCCACCGGCCAGACTCCCGATGAAGTGATCAGCAGCCAGGCGATGCCCCGGCTTGCCATCGATGCCCAGGGGGACATCAGCCTGATCTGGTACGACACCCGCGACGACCCGAATAACCACCTGCTGAACGTCTGGGGCACCACGAGCACCGACGGCGGCCTGACCTTCAGCGCCAATTTCCGCGTCACCAGCCAGTCGTTCGACGCCAACCAGGGCGTCTTCACGGACGCGACCGGCCAGCCCGACTACTACCTTGGCGATTCCATCGGCCTGGCCCTGGCCAACAACACCGCCTACGCCGCCTGGACGGATACCCTTAACGGCAACCAGGACATCGAGTTCACCCGCTATCCCATCACTCCTGCCCCCGCCGCGCCCAATGACCGTTTCGAGCCCAACAACACGCCGGCGCAAGCCACCAACCTGGGGACCGTGGTCGAGCAAACGGTGCCGCGCCTGGCCATCGCTGCCGGCGACAAGGACTGGTTCAAGATCACGGCGGCGGCCACGGGCAACCTGACCGTGTCGGCGCTGCAGTCTGATCCAGGCCGTAAGCTGCAGCTCGAATTGTTCAACGCCGCCGGCCAGTCGCTGCTCGCGGGCGGGTCTAACATCCTCAACGCATCGGACCAGGTCACCGGGCAGCAGCTGATCTTTCCGGGGAAGTCCGGTACGACGTACCTGGTATGTGTCCTCCCGGCGAGCGGCAGCAGCGGGAATGAGTCCTATTCCTTGCAGTTGCAGTCGCTGACGGCCAACCTGGGGACCAACGTTTATCACGTCGCCAGCGGCAATTTAACCAGCGGCGCCCAGGCTTATTACCTGCTTGCAGCGGGGGCCGCGGGCTCGGTGAGCGTCCAACTCACCGCCGCCGCCAACTTGCACGGCAGCCTGAGCCTGGAACTGCTCGATCCAACGACCTTTACCGTCCTGGCGTCGGGCTCCGGTCCGGGCGTCCTGGCGTTGGGCTTCGGTCTCGGCGCGGTCCAGCAGGCAAGCGTCGCGGTGCAGCAGGGGCAGGCCATCCTCATCGGCGTGTCGGGTACCGTCGGCACACACGGCGGTTACACGCTGACGACCACCAACCTGGATCAGTTCACCACGCCGCAAAACGCCAGCCTTCTGTTCCCCGCGGGGGCTGGCCCGTCGACGGTGGCCGTGGGCGACCTCACCGGCAACGGGATACTTGACCTGGTGGTTGCCGATGCCGCTTCCAACACGGTCAGCGTCCTGCTGGGCAACGGCGACGGCACGTTCCAGGCCCCGCGTCAGTATGCCGTCGGCGCGTTCCAGACACCTAACCTTCTGGGTGTCGAATTCAAGCTGCCGACGTTTCGCCGCCGGGTGGTCCTCGCCGACCTCACCGGCAACGGCATGCTCGACATCGTGGTCACCAACTATAACTCGGGCGACGTTTCCGTGCTGCTGGGACGGGGCGACGGCACCTTCGAGCCGCAGCGCCGCTACGACGCCACCTCGGCGCCTTTCGACGTGGCGGTCGGCGACCTCAACGGCGACGGCATTCCGGACCTGGTCGTCGTCAGTGCCGACACCAGCGGCACGAGCACCGTGGCCGTCTTGCTCGGCCGCGGCGACGGCTCCTTCCTGCCGGAGCGCACGTTTACCGTACCGACAGGCGGGGATCAACCCCTTACCACCGTGGGAATTGCCGACCTGAACCACGATGGCACGGCCGACCTGGTTTTCAGCGGCGGTGGTATCGGCCAACTCACCGTATTTCTCGGCAATGGCGATGGGACGTTCCAGCCGGGAGTCAATTACCCGGCCAGCCGGCTCGGGACAGGATTGGCGATTGCGGACCTCAACGGCGACGGCAATCCGGATTTGATCACGACGGGCCTCGATCCGGGCGGCCTTTCGGTCCTCATGGGCTATGGCGACGGCACCTTTACTCCCCTGATAAACCCCAACACCGGCCTGCCTGGATTCCTCGCCGGCCAGAACCCGGTGGCCGTGGCCGTTGCCGACATCGGCAGCCCGCCGGCCAACGGCTCAACCGTCCTTGGGCCGCCCGACGATGTGCCCGACCTCATCGTCGCCGCGAGCGGTGGCTACGGTGCCCTGCTGCCGCTGGGTCCGCCAGGCATCTTTGTTCTCTCCGGACTCACGAACGCCCAGGGGCAGTTTGACGGCTTCGGCTTGCCGGTGGCGCTGGCTCCCGCCGAGCGGCCACTCGACGTCACCGTGGCCGACCTGAACGGCGACGGCGTCCCCGACGTAATCGCGGTGGACGAGAACGGTGTGCGCGTCATCTACGGACAGCAGCCGGTCAGCCCGTTTGACGAGCCGCCAGCCGACTGCGCAACCTGGGCACTATGGTCCACGTCGTCGAACCAACACTGACTATTGTTCCAGGCCACGAGGAGGACGATTACACCCTGACCGTTCCCACCGAGGCCGCCCCCGGCGCCGGCAACGAAGTTCTCGACTTCTCCGGTGACTTCCAGGCCCTCGAAGGCGCCGGCATCACCATGCAGGTCCTCGACGCCTCGGGCAACATCCTCGGCTCCGGCAATCGCTTCCGCGTCTCTGCGCCCAGGGCGCGGTGCTCACGCTGCGCGTCTTTGGCCTGACCGACAAGCACGGCAACCAGGGCAGCGGCGCCTACACGCTGGACATCGACGTGCTGCCGCAAGCGGTTTCCGTCCAGGCCCAGCCGCTGCTGCCTGGCGCCAGCGATAACCCCGGCGGGCCCACCGCTAGCCTGGTGGTCACCCTGCAAGGCGACCGCCTCGATCCGACGACAGCCCAGAACCCCGCCAACTACACCATCACCTTTCTGGGCCCCAACGGCAACCAGGTTATCCCCATTACCTCCGTGGTCTACGATCCCAGCACCAACGTGGACGTCGCCAGCGGCACGACCTACCCCACGGCTGTGAAGCAGACGCTCACCGTCCTCTTCGACCAGGCGCTGCCGGCGGGTTCCTTTCAGATTCAGATCAGCTCGGCGGTGCAGACGGCGGCGTTCAATTCCGACGAAGCCGGCGAGCTGGCACCGGCCAAGGGCTTCACCGGCCACCCGGTGGTGACGCTCGCGGGTGTGAAGATCACGGAGGGCAGCCTCCTGAAGGCGACGGGTCTGGTGCAACCGGCGGGTGCGCTGGGCGATTTCAGCGTTTGGGCACAAGGCACGCCGTTCTTCCAGCAGTTGCACGACGACCTGGGGGCGCTGCTGGATGGTGCGCTGACCCAGGGGAGCAGCGACGCGCAGGTTACGACAGAGCTGCTCGACCAGGTGGTGAGCCGGTTCGACCCGGCGCTGGGCGCACCGGATGAGCGGCCGGTGCAATTGCTGGCGCTCTGGACCGACCCCGTATCGCTCGACCTGGTGGATCCGTCGGGCGACACGTTGGACTACAACCTGGGCAGCGGGCAGTTGACCAACGGCATCGGCAACACCTTCGTGTCGGTGGTGGGCAACATCGAGGTGATCGTGGTGGCGGTGCTCAATGGCGCAAGCGGGAACGTTGTGCCGAACGACGCGAGCAACTATACGCTGACCGTGAGCGACGTGCCGGCGACGGTGCGCGGCGGGGCGGTGCTGCTGACCCAGAACGGCGACCAGACGCAGGCGCTGACGACGGCGCTGCAAGCGGGGACCACGGTGTTCAACTTTACCGTTTAGCGGCGGCTCGCAGAGCCGCGCGGGTCTTCGACCCGCCGCTAAACCGGGGCCGATGAATCGTCGATAGGAGACTTCCAATGGCCGAGAACATCAGCCCACGGTCCGCGGAGCCGGGTACGGAGGCCTACGAGCGGGTGCTGCCACGCTGCAAGCCGGGCCGCTACGCGGTCAAGAAGTTTCACGCCCGCGGCGGCATGGGCGAAGTCTGGCAGGCCGAGGATCTCGATATCGGCCGACCGATCGCCCTCAAACGACTCCGCTTCGAGCGGACCGACCAGGCGGCGCGGTTCCTGGCCGAGGCGCAGATCACCGGCCAGCTCGAGCACCCCGGCATCGTGCCCGTGCACGACCTGGGCACCGACGAGGACAATCGGCCATTCTACATCATGTCCTTCGTCGGCGGGCGGACCCTCAAAGACGTCATCGCCGACTACTACTCACCGCATCCCAGCGGCACGGAGCCTCGCGAGGTTCAGCGGCTGCGCCTGCTGGAGGCATTCGTCAAGATTTGCCAGACGGTGGCCTACGCCCACAGCAAGGGGGTCATCCACCGCGACCTTAAGCCCGACAACGTCATGCTTGGGCCCTACGGCGAGACGGTCGTGCTGGACTGGGGGCTGGCCAAGGTGCAGGGGCGTCCCGAGGAACCCGCCCCCGCAGGCTACGTCCATCTCAGCGGCGGCGACACGTCGACGGCCACGCAGTATGGAACCGTGATCGGCGCTCCGCCCTACATGGCGCCCGAGGAGGCGGAGGGCAAGGCGACCGAGGCGGACGAGCGTACCGACGTCTACTTGCTGGGTGGAACGCTCTACGAGATCCTGACCGGCCGGGCGCCGCGTCAGGGCAGCAGCAAGGACGAGATGATCGAGCTGGCCCGTACCGTCCCGCCGGTGCCGCCGCGCCAGGTCAACGCCCAGGTGCCGCGGGCCCTGGATGCGATCTGCATGCGTGCCCTGGCGCACCGTAAGCAGGACCGCTACGCCAGTGCCGCGGAGCTGGCGCAGGAGGTGCAGCGCTACCTGGCGGGCGAGCCTGTTGCCGCGTTCGCGGAGCCCTGCCCCGCACGTGCCTGGCGCTGGTGCAAGCGGCACCAGCGGGCGCTGGGCCGGTCGGCGGCGGCCGTGCTGGTGCTGGGGCTGGTCGCGGTCGGGCTTGGCGTCCTGGACGCCGCCAACCGTCGTCAACAGGCGGCAGAGACGAGGCGGGCGGAGGTGGAGTTAGAGGCGGCCGAGGTGCGGCATCGCGAGCGGGCCGGCTGCAGGTGAAGAGATTTCGCCACCTGGCGGACGAACTGCACTTCCAGGCCGCCAACAACGACGCCCTGAACGAAAAGATTCCCTATTACGACCTGGCGCAAGGGGAAAAGACCGGGCAAGAAGCGCTGGCCATCGCCGAGAGTTGGGGGCCGCAACTGGAGAGCCTGCCGCTGCACGACGAGCGCCCTGCACTGAGGGCCGAGCTGTACGCCGTCCTGCTCTTGCTCGCCCAGCTCCAGGGCCAGCAGCAGCCGGCGACTGTCAAGGAACTGCTGGACCGGGCCGAAGTCGTGAACGGGCAATCGCGCAGTTTCCACCGCTTGCGGGCGGACTATTACGATCAGCTGCCGGACCGGAAAAACGCGGATAAGGAGCACGCCCTTGCCGACGATGCGCGGACCCCGGCCACGGCACTGGACCACTTCCTGCAAGGCGAAAAGCACCGGGTCCTTGCAGCGAAGCCGGGTGCGAAGGCGGCGGACGAGTTGGGCTGGCGCCGGACGCCCACCAACTCGAAGAGGCCGTGGCGCAGTACCGGGCCGTCCTGGCGATGCAGCCGAACCACTACTGGGCGAATTTTCAACTGGGCCGCTGCCTGCTGAGCCTCGGGAAGACGGAGGAAGCGGTGCTGGCCCTGGGGACCTGCGTGGCGTTGCGGCCGAAGGCCCCCTGGGGCTGGAGCACCCGCGGCCTCGCCCAGTCGGTCCGTGAGAAGTTTGCGGAGGGCCAGCGCGATCTCGACCAGGCGCTGAAGTTGGATCCGAAGTTCCAGCCGGCCCTGCTGAACCGCGGCGCGATGCGCGTGCAGCAGAAACAGTTCGATAAGGCCCTCATCGACTTCGATGCGGTGACATTGGCCGAGGGAGCCTACTATCGCGGCCAAATCCTGCTGGAGCAGCGCAAGCACGCCGAAGCACTCAAGGAATTTGGCCGTGTCGCCAAGGCCCAGCCGAAGTTCGCGCCGGTGCATCTGCTGCGGGCGCGCGTGCTTTGCCCTGGGCGAGAACCAGGACGGACTGGAAGCACTGGACGCGTACCTGGCCGTTAACCAGCCGTTCGACTCCGACAGCGCGGAGGCCCACGAGAAGCGTGGCAAGGTGCTGCGGCGGCTCATGGCCCGCGAGACCGTGCCGGAAACGCGGAAACGGCTGAGGGAGGCGGCGCTGCAGCAGTTGCGCGAAGCGGAGAAGCTCGGTGGCAAATCGGCCGAATTGTACCGCGAATTGGGCGCGATGTACGATGACCCCAAAACGGCGGACCGGGCGATCGAATATTACTCGCGTGGCCTTGAAGTCGAGGCGGGCCACCCCCAGCTCCGCCTCAATCGGGCGCTGGCTTACGCGCAATACTTGCAGGACTACAAGAACGCCCGGGCGGACCTTGCGGAGGCGGCGAAAGTCGCCGACAGTCATGCCGACGCCGGGAAGATCCGTGTGGAGACACAAACCTGTCTGGGGTACGTGTGCGCCCGCCAAAAGCAGGTTGCCGCGGCGCAGGCGGCGGCGACGCTGGCGCTGCTGTACGAAAGGGAAAATGGGCGCACGCACTTTATCACCCTCCACAACGTTGCCTGCATCTTCGCTGAGCTTTCATTGACCGATCCGGATCACGCGCGCGCACACCAGGATGTATGCCTAACGCACCTGCGACGCGCGATTGCAGAATGGCGGCGCGTGGGTAAAGCCCCGAGCGAGGTCAGCCTGATCAAGAACGAGCCGTCGTTCCGGTCGCTGCGCGAGTTGCCGAAGTTTCAAGAGCTGATCGCGGACCCGAAGAAGTAGCGACGCGCGATAACGCGGCGAGCGTCGAGGCGTAAGCCCGACGTGAATGCAATTACACACGTCGGGCTTACGCCTCGACGCTCGCCGGAGTAGACTATTTGTTGTCGCTCGTCCGCCAATCATTGGCAAACGCTAGTGCATGGGCGATACAATCGTAATCGTTCGGGCACCGGGGGGCCGGTGAGGCTGATAACGCGAACCGAGGTGCGACGATGCGCAACACCGCGATGACCCGCCGAGACCTGCTGCAGGTCGGCGGCATCGGCGTACTCGGCCTGGGGCTGCCGCAGCTCTTCCAGGCGCGGGCCGCCGCATCGCCACAACGGCCGCACGCCGAACGGTCCTGCATCTTCATCGTGCAGTACGGCGGCGCGAGTCATATTGATAGCCTCGATCCCAAGCCCCACGCCCCGGACGACGTGCGCGGCCCCTATCGGCCAATCGCGACCGCAGTGCCCGGCACGCGGCTGAGCGAGATGCTGCCGCGGCTTGGCCGGCTGGCCGATCGCTTCACGCTGGTCCGCTCGATGACGCACGGCAACGGCGGGCACGACGGCGGGATGCACGTCTGCATGACCGGCCATTCGACGCCGCAGCCGGAGACGCCGTACTTCGGCTCGGTGATGGCGCGGGTGCGGCCGGCGACGCGGAACATCCCAGGCTATGTTTGGCTGCAGAACCTGGCCGGCGACGTGCAGCCGCGCTACCTCACCGGAGGATTCCTCGGATCGGCGTACAGTCCGCTGCGCGTCGGCACCGACCTGAATAATCCGTCCAATCCGGCTTTTCGCTTCACCGGCTTCGACCCACCGGCCGACCTTCGCCGGGAACGCCTGCGCGATCGCTGGACCTTGCTCGAAGCGATGGGCTCGGCGGACGCCCCGGGCCCCCAGGGCAATTTGCGGCACTTCCAGGAGCGGGCGATCGAACTGGTTACTGGGGCGGAGGCGGCGCGGGCATTCGACCTCGACCTCGAACCCGGCCGGCTGCGCGATCGTTACGGCCGCCATCCGATTGGGCAGAACCTGCTCATGGCGCGGCGGCTGATCGAGGCGGGCGTGCGGCTGGTGAGCATCACCGCATGGTGCGGCACTCCGCCGGGCGAGCAGTTCCGCAACGTGCAGACCTGGGACATGCACGGCGACGGTGCAGGCCTCGGCAGCATCTTCGGCACCGGCGCTTTCGGCCTGAGCTGGGCCCTCCCGAACGTCGACCAGGCCGTCTCCGCCCTGCTCGAAGATCTGGACCGTCGCGGCATGCTCGAGTCGACGCTGGTGGTCACGGTCGGCGAATTTGGCCGTTCGCCGCGGATCGTGCGGGCTGGGCGCGATCATTGGCCGGCGTGCTACTCGGCGCTGCTGGCCGGGGCGGGTATTCGCGGCGGGCTGGTATATGGGGCCTCGGACGCGCAGGGCGGCTATGTGCGCGACAATCCGGTGCGGCCCGAGGATTTCGGTGCCACGTTGTTTCATGCGCTGGGCGTGCCGCCGGAGACGCGGCTCGGCGTCGATGGCTTCACGCGCCCGGCGAGCGCAGGGCGGCCGATATTGGAGTTGTTTGGTTGAACCCCCAAGCCGCGGGGTGAGTCTTCGAACCCCGCGGAACCCGCGGGGTTCGAAGACTCACCCTGCGGCGTGAATAGAGTGAGGAACTTCACGTGCTTACCATCCATGACGGCCAGTCGCGCCACAGCCGCCGGGCGTTTCTTCAGATCGGCAGCCTCGCTCTCGGCGGGCTGTCGCTGCCGGACTTGCTGACCATCAAGGGCGCGCCGCGGAATCGCGGTCCACGGTGGTGCGCGACCGCTCGGTCATTTTCCTGTTCCTGCACGGCGGGCCCAGCCAGATCGAAACGTTCGATCCCAAGATGAACGCGCCGGCCGAATTTCGCAGCGCTACCGGTGAGGTCGCCACGTCGCTGCCGGGCGTGACCTTCGGCGGCACCTTTCCGCGCCTGGCGACGATGGCGGATCGCGTCGCCGTCGTCCGCTCCTTCACGACCGGCGACGGCAACCACGATATCAAGCCGATCGTCGGCCGCGATACCTTCGGGGCGAATCTCGGATCGATCTACTCCCGGGTCGCCGGGGCCAATCATGCGACGACCGGCCTGCCGACCAACGTGCTGTTGCTGCCGCGCGCCGTCGATCCGACCACGCAGCCGGGCCAGATGGGCTTCGGCCGATTCAGCGCCACCGGCAGCCTCGGCACCGCGTGCGCGCCGTTCGACCCGAGCGTCGGCAGCCAGCTGCAAAACGACATGCGCCTGTCGATCCCGCTCGCCCGGCTCGCGGATCGCCGGCTGCTGCTCGACCGGCTCGACCAGGCCCGGCTGGCGCTGACCGACCCGGGCGCTAGCGACGGGCTCGACCGCGCTCGCCAGCAGGCGCTCGATACGATTCTCGGCGGGGCGGCCGAGGCGTTCGACCTGGCGCGCGAAGATCCGCGCGTGCTGGCCCGCTACGATACCTCGCTGCTGGTGCGGCCCGAGAACATCGACCGGCGCTGGAACAATTACAACAACTACGTCGACAACGGCAAGACGCTCGGCCGGCTGTTGCTGCTGGCCCGCCGGCTGTGCGAGCGCGGCTGCGGCTTCGTCACGGTCACCACCAACTTTGTCTGGGACATGCACGCTGACGTCAACAACGCCCCGGTCGGCGAAGGCATGCGCTACATGGGGCTGCCACTGGACCACGCCCTGTCGGCGTTTCTCGAAGATGTCGCGGTCCGCGGGCTGAGCGACCGCATCTTGCTGGTGGTGTGCGGCGAGATGGGGCGCACGCCGCGCATCAACAACAAAGGCGGCCGCGACCACTGGGGCGGTCTGGCGCCGTTGCTGCTCGCCGGCGGCGGGCTGCGCATGGGCCAGGTGATCGGCCGCTCCAGCCGCAACGGCGGCGAGCCGGCGTCGACGCCGATCCGCATCCCGAACCTAATCGCGACCATCCTGCACACGCTGTTCAACGTCGGCGAGCTGCGCCTGGTGCCCGGACTGCCGCGCGAAATCGCCCAGACCATGACCGGGTGGGAGCCGATTCCCGGCCTGATGGGCTGAGTTATTCGTGAAAACTCTTGACAAACCTGCTTCGATTCCTAAAAATCCTTCCTAACTCTCTTACGAGTCGAGCGGCCTGCGGCCGCATCCCTGTCTGATCGTTGGGCAAAAGGGTCGCTGATCGTTGTGTTGCCCGTAGGCTGGATCGAGTCCCGCAGGACCGATGCGTCATGGCCAACGAGCCGCAGGTCCCCGTGACGGAACCGCCCCCGCAACGGCTCATCCTTATCGTGGAGGATGAGCCGGAGGTGCGCGTACACCTGGCCCGGCTGCTTGCAGCGCGGGGCTTTGCCGTACACGCGGTGGCCAATGGCCAGGAAGCCCTGGATTATCTGCGCTGCCAGCCGCCGCCCGCGCTCATCCTCCTGGACCTGGTGATGCCCGTGCTGGACGGCGGTGGCTTTCGCCGCCAACAGCGCCGCGATCCGGCTCTGGCGGGCATCCCCGTGGTGGTCGTCGCGGGCAGCGGCGACCTCACGGCGCACCCCGAAGAGCTCGGCGACGTTGGCTACCTCCAGAAACCGATCGACGTGGTCGATCTGTGCGCCGCCCTGGATCGCTTCACCTGCGCGCAAGCCCGAAGTCCTGGTGGTCGAGGACGAGCCGGCGGTCCGCAAGATGCTCGACGTTGCCCTGCGCCACTACGGTTTCGACGTCCGCGAGGCCGGCGGCGGCGACGAGGCCATCGAGGTTTTCGAACGCCACCGCGACACCATCGACGTGGTGCTGCTCGACGTGCAGATGCCGACCATCGACGGCCCGCAGACCCTCGCCGCCCTGCGCGCCCTCGATCCGACCGTCCGCGTCGTGTTCATGAGCGGCAACACCGGCGATTACTCGGCCGAAGACTTGCTCGGCCGCGGCGCGTTGCACGTGCTGCAAAAGCCCTTCACCAGCATGTCCCATCTGACACAGACACTTTGGCAAGCCGCCCGCCGTACGTGTTGACGGCCCGCTGCGTTTCTTGAGCAACGCCGGGTCCGGCGCATAAAATGGAGCATGTCGCAAGAGTGTAGCCGTCACGCTCCGCGTGACGGGGTCCTCACGCGGAGCGTGACGGGGTCCTCACGCGGAGCGTGACGGGGTCCTCACGCGGAGCGTGACGGGGTCCTCACGCGGAGCGTGACGGGGTCCTCACGCGGAGCGTGAGGACTACACTGGGTACGTGAATTGCTGCCACCGATGAACGATCCCGCTCGTCCCCATCTGACGCATTCCCGGGTCGAACGATCCCGCTCCGCCGTCGGCCGAGTGTCCGGGCGCTTCGCGCGCCTGTTCGGCGCCACCGGCAGCCTGCAGGCGACCGGGCAGTTCCTGCGCCGCCAGCTCTGGGCCTGGCCGATCATCGCCGCGGTGGTGCTCGCGCTGGTCGGCTGGTGGGTCAACGCGTCGGTCGACGACGCGATGCGCGAGCAGCGCAAGAGCGCGCTCAGCACCATTCTCGAGGCCGAGGTCACCTCGCTCCGCGTCTGGATCAAGGAGCAGCAAATCAACGCCGAGTTCATCGCCGACGACGACGCGCTGCGACCGGCGGTGGCGGAGTTGGTCGCCGTCGCCGCCGACAAGCCCGAGGCGGGCGCGGCGCTCCTCCAGGCCCCGGCCCAGAAGACTGTGCGGACGCGGCTGGAACGCGGCACCCGCCTGTGCGGCTACCACGGGTTCATCGTGATCGAGACGGACGGGAGAGTGCTGGCCTCCGATCATGACGTCATGGTCGGCAAGTCCCTGGGCGCCCGCCGCAAGGAATTCTTCGAGCACGTTTTGGCCGGCAAGTCGGCAGTCTCCACGCCCTACCGCAGCGGGCTGCTGCTCGCCGACGAACACGGGCAGCTCCGTGCCAATCTGCCGAGCATGTGGACCGCGGCACCCGTGCGCAGCGCCGACGGCAAGCCGCTCGCCGTCGTCGGCCTGCGCATCCGCCCCGACGACCAGTTCACCCGCATCCTGCGCGTCGCCCAGTCCGGCGCCACCGGCGAGACATTCGCCTTTGACAAGAACGGCCTGTTTCTCAGCGAGAGCCGTTTCGACGACGATCTCAAGCAGATCGGCTTGCTCGCCGACCTGCCGGAGAGCCAGTCAATCCTTACCGTCGAGCTGCGCGATCCCGAGGCGAACCTCATGGCCGGCGAACGGCCGAAGCTGCGCCGGGCCGAGCAGCCGTTGACGCGGATGGCCGCCGACGCGGTGCAAGGCAAGTCGGGTTACGACGCGGACGGCTACCGCGATTTCCGCGGCGTGCCGGTCGTCGGCGTCTGGACCTGGCTGCCTGAGCTCGACTTCGGCGTCGCCACCGAGATGGAGGTCGCCGAAGCGTTCGCGCCGTTGTACATCCTGCGGCGGGCCTTCTGGATCCTGATGGGCCTGCTCGTGCTCAGTGCCGCCGGCATCTTTGTGGCGATGCTGTTCATGTCGCACCAGCAGCGGGCGTTGCAAAGGGCCGTGCTGGAAGCCCGCCACCTCGGCCAGTACACACTCGAGGAGAAGCTCGGCGCCGGCGGCATGGGCACGGTCTATCGCGCGCGCCACGCCATGCTGCGCCGGCCGACCGCCGTCAAGCTGCTCAACGTCGACAAGACGACCGGTGCCGCCGTCGCCCGCTTCGAGCGCAAGGTGCAGATCACCAGCGGCCTGACCCACCCCAACACGGTCGCGATCTTCGACTATGGTAGAACACCCGAAGGGATCTTTTACTATGCGATGGAATTCCTGGACGGGACCAACCTCGACGACCTGGTCGGCCGCTCGGGCCCCTTGCCCGAGGGGCGGGTGGTATTCCTGTTGCGGCAGATCTGCGGCTCGCTGGCCGAGGCGCACACGCTGGGGATGGTGCACCGCGACGTCAAGCCGGCCAACATCTTCCTGACGTGCCGCGGCGGCCTGTACGATTTCGTCAAGGTGCTCGACTTCGGCCTGGTCAAGACGACGAGCGCCGACGAGGCCGGCCTGACCGCCGCCAACGCCGTGACCGGCACGCCGTTGTACCTATCGCCCGAGGCGGTGAACCACCCGGAACAGGTGGACGCGCGTTCGGACGTCTACGCGATCGGCGCGGTGGGCTACTTCCTGCTGACCGGCACACCGGTGTTCACCGGAGCGTCGATCATGGAGATCTGCCTCAAGCATGTGCAGGCCACGCCCGAGCCGCCGTCGACCCGCCTGGGCAAGCCGATGAACCGTGCGCTGGAGGATCTGGTTCTCCGCTGCCTGTCCAAGTCCCCGGCCGACCGCCCGGCGAGCGCCGGCGTGCTCTTGCAGGAACTCGAGGGATGCGTGATCGACGCGCCGTGGACCGCGGAGCACGCCGCCGCCTGGTGGACCGCGTCCAGACCGCCGCCGTCCGGCGACAAGACCGCCGTCCAGGAGCCGGGCCAACCGACGCCCTCCGACACGGAGCGCACGGTCATCTACAATCGGCCCCCGGATCGAACATCTGCCGGATGAACCATGTTTATCCTTCCCTCGCGCTGCGCGGCCGGTTAAGATGCACTTTCATTCATCTCGGCGGAGCCCTGTCTGAAAAGCGCCCGCCGTGCGCGAGTCATTGGCGTACGGATCCCGTCTAGATAGGGGAGCCTCGTGGCTGCACCCAATGAATGGTCACTGGACCGCTACCGGCCGCTGTTGCGCCTGCAGGCTCGGCAGCTCCAGCTCGACCCGCGGCTGAAGCGGCTGTGGGACAGCTCGGATCTCGTGCAGGACGCGTACTGCCGAGCGCTCAAGAAACGCGATCAATTCCGCGGCACGAGCGAGGACGAGCTGGTCCGCTGGCTGCAGCGCATCCTGGCGAACATCGTCAAGGACAAGATCGACGCCGCCCGCGCCGAGAAGCGCGACATCGGCCGAGTGCAGTCGCTGGAACAGGCGGTCACCGATTCGCATGTGCGGCTGGATGCGTTCCTCGCTGCCGCGCAGTCGTCGCCGAGCGAGCAGGCCGAGCGCGGCGAGATGCTGCTACGGCTCGCGGCCGCGCTGGACCAGCTGCCCGAGGACCAGCGCGACGTGATCATCCATCACCACCTGCACGCGACGCCGGTGGCCGAGATTGCCGAGCGCATGGGCAAGACGCCGAAGGCGGTGGCGATGCTGCTATACCGCGGCAAACGCCGTTTGCACGAGCTGCTTGCCGAGCGTGGCTGATTTGTGGTAGGTCCCGCCTGCCGGGCGGGACCTGGACTCGCGGTAGGTCCCGCCTGCCGGGCGGGACCTGGACATAGGTCCCGCCCGGCAGGCGGGACCTACTTAAAAGGTCCCGCCCGGCAGGCGGGACGTACAGGTGCAACCATGACGCGCAAGCCGAAGACAACGGCGTTTTGGGTGGGGCGGCTTCCCCATTGGGAGGTGGAAGACGGTCGATACTTCATCACGATCCATCTCGCCGGCGCCATCCCAGCGGCGGGTCGCCAACGCCTGATGCAGCTCGCCGAGCAGGTTCGGAACGTCGAACAAAAAGATACGCCGCAATGGCTGTCGCTTCAGCGCGCCATCTTTCGAGAGATGGAGAGCTGGCTCGACCGCGCGGAATGGGACGCAAAGCTACGCGATCCCGCCGTCGCAAGAATGGTGGTGGAGGCCATCGAGCATCGGGAGAAACGGGGCGACTGGCGCGTTTTCGCGTACGTCGTGATGCCAACGCATCTTCATCTTTTCGGCGAGATCGGCGGCAGGGGCCTCAAGGATGTGCTGGAGGACTTCAAGCGCTGGACGGGACACCAGGCCGCCCGGATTCTTGGCGGCGACGGCGAGCGGTTCTGGCAGCGCGAGTGGTTCGACCACTGGTCGCGCTCCGACGAGGAAGACGAGAGGATCGCCCAGTACATCCGCGAGAACCCCGAGAAGGCAGGCCTTGTCGAACAGTACGCGACCTGGCCGTATGGATCGTGGAGGAGGCCCGAGTGAGGTAGGTCCCGCCTGCCGGGCGGGACCTGGACGTGTCACGATCCGGCCCGGCAGTTGGGTAGGTCCCGCCTGCCGGGCGGGACCTGGACGTGTCACGATCCGGCCCGGCAGGCGGGGAGTGCGGTAGGTCCCGCCTGCCGGGCGGGACCTGGGCATCCGGCGCATCCAGGATCAAGGTCCCGCCCGGCAGGCGGGACCTACTAAAAAGGTCCCGCCCGGCAGGCGGGACCTACAGGAGCTAACCGATGAAGGAAGTACGCACCTGCCCGCGCGGGCACCAGTGGGAGCAAACAGGCGGCGAACCGGCGTCCTGTCCGGTCTGTGCCGCGTCCTCCACGCAGGCCTATGAAACAACGGACGAGCTGGAGGACCGCGTCGCCGAGGCGATCCTGTCCTACCAGCAGGCCGTGGAAGCCGGCCGGCGACCCGATCGCGTCGAGTTCCTGCGCCGCCACGCGGACCTCGCCGATCACCTCGAGCCTCTGCTCGAGCGCCGGCCAACACGCCGACGCGCTGCTCACGCCGCTGCAGGCGCTGGCCGCGAAACATGAAGACGCGTCCGCAACCGCCGGCAGCCGATTCCGCCGGCTGCGGCTGCACGATCGCGGCGGCCAGGGCGAAGTGTTCGTCGCGGTCGACACCGAGCTGAATCGCGAAATCGCCCTGAAGGAAATCCAGGATTGCTACGCCGACGACAGCAACTGCCGCGCCCGCTTCGTGCGTGAGGCGGAAATCACCGGCAATCTGCAGCATCCCGGCATCGTGCCGGTCTACGGCCTCGGCGCCTACGCCAACGGCCGGCCCTATTACGCCATGCGCTTCATCGAGGGCGACAGCCTCAAGGAGGCGATCGAGCGCTTCCACGGCCCCACCTCTGCCAAGCCGCGGGGTGAGTCTTCGAACCCCGCGGGTCCGCCCCCAGGTCCCGCCCGGCAGGCGGGACCTACTTTCGCCTCGCTCGATTTCCGCAAGCTGCTGGACCGCTTCGTCGACGTGTGCAACGCCGTCGCCTACGCCCACAGCCGCGGCGTCCTGCACCGCGACCTCAAGCCGGCCAACGTCATGCTCGGCAACTACGGCGAAACGCTGGTGGTCGATTGGGGTCTCGCCAAGACCGGGGCCGGTGAAGACGGCATCGCCGAGGGCGCCATGCTGCGGCCGGCCGGCGGCAGCGACCGCGCCCGAACGATGTCCGGCGCGATCATGGGCACCGCCGCGTACATGAGCCCCGAGCAAGCTGCCGGCCGGCCCGACGACCTTGGCCCGGCCGCCGACGTTTACTCGCTGGGCGCCACGCTCTACCACCTGTTGACCGGCATGGTCGCATTCACCGGCACCGACGCGATGGCGATCGTGAAGAGGGTGCAGGCCGGCGATTTCGCCGCGCCGCGTCGCGTGCAGCCCTCCGTGCCGCGTGCCCTGGAAGCCATCTGCCTGAAGGCGATGGCACGCCAACGCGAGCACCGCTACGCCACAAAACGTGAGCTGGCCGAGGATGTCGAGCGCTGGCTCGCCGACGAACCGGTGCGGGCCTGGCCGGAGCCGTGGACGATCAAGATGGGCCGCTGGGTGCGCAACCACAAGCCGCTGGTGAGCGGTGCGGCGGCGGCGCTGCTGGTCGCCATGATCGCGACGACCGCCGCCCTGCTGTGGTATCAGGACGAGCAGAACCGCCGCGCCAACGCGCGGGCCGTGGCGGAAGGGTCTGCCCGCCAGGCGCTGGAGCAGGCGGAACAAGTGCGCGGGTCGCTGCACGCGATCTTGCAAGAACGTGGGGGCGTATTCGACCTGCTTAACGACCCGAAGCGCTGGCAAGCCGACATCCAGGCGGCGCGCGCCTCGCTGGAGCGGGCCCGGGTGGTGCTGGCCAATGCCGCTGAAGGGGTGGAGCAGGAGTTGGCGGAGCGGGTCATAGCGCTTGATAAGTTGCTGGACCGAGATAGGGCAGACCGTCATTTGGCCGTGGCGCTTGAGAAGGTTCGCGAAGACCGCTCCGCCTGGGTCGAAGCCAAGTTCAACTACGCGAAGGCCGCTGAGGATTACCCTCGAACGTTTGCCGAAGCTCGGATTGCCCTACTGCAGGATGAGCCAACCGCGGTGGCAGCGCGGCTGCGCGCTTCGCCGATTCGAGAGCAACTCGTGGCGGCACTCGACGAATGGGCCTATGCCGCTAGGGTCACTGGTAGGGAGCATATCTCGCGAGCGCTGCTGGAGATCGGGCGGCTGGCGGACCCTGATCTCGCGTGGGGAGATCGGCTGCGGCAAATGGCCTGGTTGCGGGACCGGGAAGTGCGCGGCCGGCTGGTGAAAGAAGCACCTGCCGCGGGCTTGTCGCCGTCGATGCTCCTGCTCGTCGGCCTCATTTTTGACATAGACGATCCGCTGCGCGAGCCGTGGTTGCGGCGAGCCCAGGCGCAGTATCCACGTGACTTCTGGCTCAACCACGAGTTGGCCGGTGCGCTCGCAAAAGCGAAACCGGTGGAAGCAGCGGGCTTCTACCGCGTCGCCCTGACCGTGCGGCCGACAAGCAGCGCGGCCTACTCCAACCTCGGCGTGGCCCTCGCTGACCAAAAGCAGTTTCCCGAAGCGATCGCCGCCTACCGTAAGGCAATCGATCTCGATCCGAGACACGCCATTGCCTATAGCAATCTCGGCAACGCCCATCGGAACCAGAAGCAGCTGGTCGAGGCGATCGTCGCCGGCCGCAAGGCAATCGATCTCGATCCGAACAACGCCAGGTCCTACCTCGGCCTCGGCCTCACGCGTTATGAGCAGAAGCAGCTGGTCGAGGCGATCGCCGCCTATCGCAAGGCAATCGAACTCGATCCGAACTACGCTGAGGCCTACCGCAACCTCGGCATCGCCCTTGCCGACCAGAAGTGGCTGCCCGAGGCCATCGCCGCGTATCGCAAGGCCATCGGTCTCGATCCGAGACACGCCGTTGGCTATTGCAACCTCGGCTACGCCCTTTACCACCATAAGGAGCTGCCCGACGCGATTGTCGCGTACCGCAAAGCAATCGATCTCGATCCGAAACTCGCCAACGCCCACAACAGCCTCGGCGTCGCCCTTGCTGACCAAAAGCAACTCCCGGACGCGATCACCGCGTACCGCAAGGCCATCGAACTCGATCCGAAACTTGTCTCGGCCTACAACAACCTGGGCAACGCGCTCGCTGACCAAAGGCGGCTGCCGGAGGCGATCACCGCCTACTGCAAGGCCATGGATCTCGGTCCGAAACATGCGGAACCCTACATGAACCTCGGCATTGCCCTTCGGGACCAGAGGCAGCTGCCCGAGGCGATCATGGCATACCGCAAGGCCATCGGTCTCGATCCGAAATACGCCAATGCCTACACGAACCTCGGCATTGCCCTTCAAGACCAGAAGCGACTGCCCGAGGCGATCATAGCCTACCGTAAGGCCATCGATCTCCATCCGAATTTCGCCCCACCCTACGGCAACCTGGGAATCGCGTTGTTGACGACCGGACGCTTTGCCGAGGGAGCCGGCGCCTTTCAGAAAGGTTACAATTTGCTCCCGGCAAACCATCCGGAGCGAGTCCGTTATTTGGACGGGCTCAAGCGGTGTCAGCAGTTGCAGACGCTCGCGCAGCGGCTGCCTCTGGTCCTTGAAGGCAAGGAGCCGGCCAGTGCCGACGAACTGCTGCAGATGGCCATCATCTGCCAGCAGTTTCAGCAGCGGTTCGCCACCGCGGCTCAGCTCTATCAGGCTGCCTTTAAGGCCACTCCCGCGCTGGCGGAGGACGCCGGACAGCACCGCTACAACGCCGCCTGCGCCGCGGCGCTGGCCGGCATGGGCCAGGAAGAGGACGCCGGCAAGCTCACTGAAGCGGAGAAAGCGAAGCTGCCCACCCAAGCCCGTAATTGGCTCTGCGCGGACCTGGACGGCTACGCCAAGCACGTGAAGCCCGCGGCGCTCCTGGAAATCGAACAGCGGGTGTCGCACTGGCAAGCGGATGCCGATTTCGCTGGCGTGCGCGTAGGCGAGCAACTTGCCGGCCTGCCGACGGAGGAACGTGAGCCCTGGAACGAACTCTGGGCCGACGTGGCCGCGCTGCTGAAGGAAGTCCGTAGCCGCAGCACCGAGACGCGGATGAAAGGCACCCTGACGGCGACGGAAAAGAGCAGGGTTCACGAGTGGAACATGGTCGCGGGCCGCACCTACGTCATCGACCTGGAGAGCACCGCGTGCGATCCATTCCTGGCGCTGGAAAGCCCCGACCGCAAGCTACTCGCCGAGAACGACGACATCGATCCCGGCGTCAACCTGAACTCGCGGCTGATCTTCACCGCCCCGACCGACGGCGTCTACCGCATCGTGGCCACGTCCTTCGAGCAAGCCGGCGTCGGCCCGTACACGCTGCGCATCCGCGAGTTCAAGGACGGCAAGTAGGGTGGGTGGAGTCTTCGGAACCCACCAGCTTCCGGCCCCGTGCCGGCTTGCTACCAACCCCACCCTGTTGGGGCGTGCGACCGTTGCCACTGCGCCAGCGCGGCGAGGTACTCCGCAATCGCGGCCTCCGCGGATGTCTGGGTGCTCGTTCCGGTCGACGACACCGGCATCGCGAAATTGTTGACATCAGGATTGTCGGTAATCGTGTCCCAGTACTGGTTGTAGCCGATCGAGCGCAGTGCGATGCCGCCGGTGGTGATGCCGGTCACCGCCGTCGAAACCGATCCAAGGAGCGTCGTGCCGTTGCTGTCATAGATCTTGCCGATGATGGAGCCGCTGGTGCTCCAGTCCACCTCCAGGCGATACCAGTGGTTCGGCAGGTAGGTCTGGTTCGACACGGCCAGGTTCGTGTAGGTGTCGTAGTTGGGGTTCGACTGCAGGATCAGCTGGCCGGTGTTCGGCGCCGCCACCAGCGACAGGGTGCCGAAAGCGCTGGAGCCGAATCCGAGGTAGGCGCGGCTGCCGGAGAGCCCGGTGAACTGTACCCAGGCCGACAGCGTGTCGCCGGCGTTGACGGTGGCGGCCGCGTCGGTGCGGTAGATCCAGTAGTTACCGTTGAGTACCAGGCCGTAAGTCCCATCGTGCTTTGCGGCGGTGCTCAGGTACGCGCTCTCGTTGTAGCCGGTGAAGTACCAGCTGTCGGGGGTCTCGAAACCCTCGATGAGATTGCCGCTGCCGCTGCTACCGCCACCGGTGCTTCCGCCCCCACCCCCGCCACCGCTCGACGCCGCGGAGATGGTGAAGCTTGCGGAGGTGGCCGTCAGAGTGCCGGAGGTCGCCATGAGCGTGTAGGTGCCCGCGGCGTTGACGGTCAGGTTGCCGAAGGTGGCGACGCCGCTTGCCGAGACGGGTTCGGTCAGCGTGCCGCCGAGCGTGGCACTGCCGGGCGGCGGGTTGCTGCCGAATGCAAGCGTCACACTGCCGGTCGTCTCGGGGTTGCCGTAGGCATCGAGCACTTCCACCGTGACCGCTGGGCTAATGGACGCCGGGCTGGACGCGCCGAGAGTCGCGTTGGTCGGCTGCTGGACGAATTCGAGTTCACTGGCGGCGGCGGCGATGACCGTGACGCTTGCACTGCCGTTGATGCTGCTCGCTGACTGGTTGGCCACCGTGATCGAGTCGCTGCCCACCGTCTTGAGCGTGACCGTGAACGTGTGGACGCCGTTGTCGAAGTTGGTGCCGGTGCCGGTGGTGAACGTGTAGTTGGCGGGCAGGGCGGCGAGTGGGTCGGTGCTGCTGAACTGGACCGTGCCGGTGTAGTTCGTCACGATCGTGTTGGTGGCGGAGAGGGCGGTGACGGTGACGGAGAACGGCGTGCCGGCGATATCAGGGTTGCCCGCGGTCGTCACAACGCTGAAGTGCGTGGCGGTTGGGTTCGACGATGACGAACCGACCAGGGTGGCGACGAGCTGGTTGGCGACCGGCGTACCCAGGCCGGTCACCAGGTCATAGCCGGAGCCGGCCGAGTAGTGCGGTGAACCGGTGCTGGTGCCGCTGGTGATATCGTGGAAATCACTGGCCGGGGCGCTGTAAATCATCGGCAGGGTCTGGGTGGAGCCGCTGAGCGAGCCCTCGCTGGCGAGGGCGCGGCCCTGGTCGGCGATGGCGATGATGCCGGCCCACTGCGGTGCCGCGTCGCTGGTGCCGCCGAACTGTTCCCACGGCGCGCTCGGGAAGGCGTACGAGTTGTACTCCAGGAAGCCGGTGTTCGGGTCGGCATCATACGCCACGTCGGGATTGGTGCGCTTGGTCGTGCTCTGCGTGACGACGCCCTTCTGGTAGCTCGGCTGGCTCTCCTGCGAGCTGATGCCGCCGCCCGAATCGCTCCAGCCGGTTTCGCTGAGGATGGTGCCGGCCGAGCTAAGCTGCAGCGTGGTGCCGCCGACGCTGAGGACGTTGGGCGAGACGGACGGGTAGGAGGGCGGGGCGCCGGCGTCGCCGGAGGAGGCGATGAAGGTGACCCCCGGCGTGGTGAAGTAGCTGTCGTAGCTGGTTTCGCCGGAGAACTCGCTGCCGCCCCAGCTCATCGACACCACGTCCACGCCGGGCGTGGTTGCCGCGGTCTTCACCGCGGCGAACAGGTCGCTGTACGATGCGCTGCTCGCCTCGACCAGCAGGATCTTGGCCCCGGGGGCGATGGCGTGCGCCCACTCGACGTCGAGGGCGATTTCCTCGGACCAGCTGGCGTTGCCCGCGGGCAGAGTCGTGCCGCCGTTTTCGTTTTCCTTGGTCAACGTCGCCGCAGGTAGGTCGTAGGCCGCGTCGAACGCAGTCAGGTCGGCGGCGAGCGTGGGATCGTCGTAAGCGTCGATGATGGCGATGGTGGTGCCGGTGCCGTCACCCTTGACGCCGTTGAAGCTGATCTGATTGATGGCGTAAGCTGTCTCGATCTGCGTCGGCGAGTAGCCGTTGCTGCCGGGGCTCACGTGCGGGCTAGCAGTGGCCTTCGACAGCAGCACGTAGTCGGGCGTGGCGACCGCGGTGACCGCCGAGGGCAGATCGCGCGACTCAAGCTGTTCCAGCAGCGGCCGGCGGCGATGGGGCCGGGGCCTGGACACGGGTCGGGCGGATCGTCGAGTGAGCCAGTTCCAGAGAGCGTGCGACATGGGGGATTACCTTTACCATGGAACCACCTCGGGCTGGATGGACGGCGGGCCTGCCCGCAGGCCGAAAAACACGAAAGCAAAACCAGCATCAAGCAACCGGCGAAAGGGGGCCGGACGGGGAATCCCAAGCCCACCGGTTGGCATGACAAACCTCAACATTTGCATACTAATCATAGACCGCACGCGCGGCGCGTCAAGCAAAAAGTAGCAAATCGCGCCACGCGGTGCAATCCGTATGCGCCGGCACGCCGCAGGACCGGCACAACGCGTAGATATTCTCCCGTTTATCGCAGAATCAAATGAATCGCAGCGTCAATCCGCAAGCGGGGACGCCATCGGAAATCGAGACCGAATGGGCGCGGGTAAACGGCCTCGTGAAAACGTAATCGCTCAAGACCGGAACCTCGTCTTTGCAATGACCGTGGACTCCAGACCGACCGCAAGGAAGCCGACGATGACCCAACCGCGGTGATCGGGCCGCCGCCATTTTGCCCAGCGCCAACCCGGGTTGGCTGGCAGTCTTGCCCTCCGCCACACGCCATCGGCGCAGGCGACATCGACCTTGGCGTTCGTCATGTCGGCCGCGTCGACGGCCACGCCCTCGCTTCCAAACAACTTTTCGACATCATGGCGCGACAGGCCCACGGCAAGCGTGCCGTACATCGCCTCCGACGCTGCAGTGCGCTCCGCCAGCGCCCTGGCATCCCGGATGCCGCAGACGAGGATGAAGGCCGCCGGCAAGACCGACAATGCGACACAGGTCCGTACCAGCACGAGCCGTCCAGAGGGCTGGGCCTGGAGATGTCCAGATTTGACGGCGGATCATCGATGTGCGCCACGGGCATCTTTTCTTCCTCATGCCAAATTGGGACACGAACGCGTCGCTCACCGGCTCGATGGTTCTACGCTCGCGGCATGCTCGCGGATCGCTCCGCGGCTGGCTGGCGCTGGCAAGGCGCGGCGCATCTGCTATACTCGTTGCCGGGCTGGGCGAATGGCCCGTTACCGCGAGACCACGGCCGTCGATTTCCATGTTCGATCCCTATCACAAATGGCTAGGCATCCCGAAAGACGCGCGTCCGCCGACGCATTATCAACTGCTGGGCATCGCTCCCGACGAGGCGGACGCGGAAGTCATCAAGGAAGCGGCGCTGCGGCAGACTTCCCATGTGCGCGTCTTCCAGACCGGGCCGCACGCGGAGCTGTGTACGCGCGTGCTGAACGAAATCGCGCAGGCCCGCGCCGTCCTGCTCAATCCGAAGCTGCGCCATGAATATGACGACCGCCGCGCGCCGCCGCTGGCCGACGTTGCGACCGCACCGCCGGTCCCGGTCGCGCGCGACTTCGTGCGGCGGCTGCGCCGGCCCCAGGCCGAGCGGGTGCTCGCCGCCGTGGGCTATGGGTTGCTGCTGCTGCTTGGTTTCACGGCGAGTTCATGCCTGACGTATCAATCGCTGCGAACCACGGCCGAGCCCGCGGAACGAACCCGCTCCGGTGCCCCGGTCACGGCGCCACCGACGGGGGACCACGCGCCATGACCCAGCCTCCCGCGAGCATGACCGTCGAGCAACTCGTCGCGCTGATCCGCCTTAGCGGACGGTTTGCCGAGGCAGAGATGCGGGCGCTCGAGGACCGCTGGCAGCGCGAGGCCGGTGACACCGGCGACGCCCGGCGCTTCACGCGCTGGCTGGTCGCCCGGCAATATCTGACGGAGCCCCAGGCGAACCTGCTCGTGCGCGGCCAATGGGCGCGGCGGCGCCGGCAACCCCGGTGCCCGTCGCGCAGGCGCCGCCGGAGCGCGCAGCAGCCCCGATTCTCAACGCGGTGATCGTGGCCGCGGCGGCGAATCCCCGGCCCGATCGCCCCGCCGTGCCGACGGCCGCGGCGGCGCGCCTGGAACCCGCACCGCCGCCGGAGCCCGCGTTCACGGCCGAGCTCGTCGACGCGCCAGCCGCACAGGCGCCCCCGCGCCGCCGGCCGAACCGGAGATCAACGTGGAGCTGGTGCACTTGCCCAGCGCCCCGCCTCCAGAAGCCGCTGCGGCGCCTCCGCCGCCGGAAATCTCGGTGGAGCTGGTCGCGCTGTCCGAGCCGCCGCCAACCGCCGTCGCCCCGAGTGCCGTCACGCCTCCGCTCGAGTCGACGAATGTCTGGCTCTATTTGTTGCTCGGAGCTCTCGGCTTGCTGCTCGCGCAGCTCGCCGGCTGGATCTGCGCATTTGCTGGCGATTGTCGTCTGACGCTGCTCGCTACCGCGTAAATATCGGGCAGGGCCAGCCACCGGCTAACCCGCACGCGGGGCATTCGCTGCGCTCATGTCCACCCACAACTCCTCCACGCTGCGTTGCCACGGTACCCGCGCTTGCCACCCCGTCGCCGTCCGCAGCCGCGCGGCGTCGCCACAGCTGCGATCGATGCCGGAGCGTGACCCGGCTGGGCCCGCATCGACGGCGTGGAAATCGCCCGCCAGCCGGCACAGATGCTCCGCTAATTCGAGTACGGACGTTTCCTGCCCCGTCGCGATGTTGTAGACGCCGATCGCCCCCGGCGCCGGCGGCGCGTCGAGCGCCAGCCGCAGCACCGCGTCGGCCGCGTCGCGCACGTCCACCCAGTCGCGCGTGGCCTGACCGTTGTCGATTGCGAGGGCGCCGCTGCGGCCGGCCTGCCGCGCTTGCCGCAGCCGTTCGCACAACTCCGCCGCGAAATAGTGTCTGCCAAGTCCGGGCCCCACGAGGTTGAATGGCCGCACGACGTGGACGCGCAGGCCATGCTCGCCGGCAAGGCGCGCCGCGGCGTGGAGTTGTGCAAGCTTCGATTGGCCATAGCTCGACTGCGGCCGAGTCGGGCAATCCTCGCGGATCGGCAGCAGTTCCGGCGGGACTGGACCGTATTCCGCGGCGCTGCCGAACAGCACGGTCACGGCGTCGGGCACATGACGGGCGGTTGCCAGTAGTAGGGCTTCGGTGGCCGCGACGTGCAGGGCATGCAGCTCCTGCGGACTGCTCTGCGCGGTCGCGCCGCCGCACGCGAAGATCCAGCGCGGGCGCGCCGTCTCGAGCACCGTGTCAATTTCCGACGGGCAACGGAGATCGCAGGCGTGCCAATCCGGCGCCGGAGTGCGGCTGGTGGCCTGGGCGGCAATGCCGCGCTGCGCGAGCTGATTGCGGAGATGCCGGCCGACGAAGGAACGGCCGGCGATGACGAGCGCGACATCCATGCTGGCAACCTCATGACGCGAAAAAAGCCGGGCCTCACGCGGAGACCCGGCCTGGTGGTTTTGGACCTTACGTTTCCCTTAACGCAGCGGCGTGTAATACGTCTGGGTGACGTAGCGCGGCCGGAAGATACCGAGGCCGTTGCGATAGGTGTAGGTGCTGTAGAGGCCCGGCGCCGCGGTTACGACCGGCGCCGCGGGGACGTACTGCGAATAGGTGGTGACCACCGGGGCCGAATAGTAGGACACGGCCGGGGCCGAATAGTAGGACACGGCGGGCGTCACATAGGTCGGCGCGGCATAATAGGACACGCGCGGACTGGCGTAGGTCACGACCGGCGCCGCGTAGCTGATCGATGGGGCGCCGTAATAAGTCACGACCGGCGCCGGGGCGACGACTGGGCCCCCCTGCACGATCACATACTGCGCCTGCGCCGGCGTGGGCAAGGCGACGGTCAGTGCCGCCGCGACGAGGAGGGCCAATCCCAAGATGTTCACCATGCGTCTCATGAGCGTTCTCCTTGTTCGGAACTCGTGCGTCACCGATCCATCACACTGATTTATTGTACGAACTCTAGTCAAGGCGGCGCTTGCGCGGCGAAATGTCGCGCATTTGCTCCGCGAGCGCCGCAAAGTCGGCATAACCGGAACTGGCGAGCGACGGGGCTTGTCCCCGCCGTGTACACACACGGCCGGGACAAGCCCGGCGGCTCGCGTTGAAGTGCTTTTTGAAGTTGTTAGACACTGCGGCGGATACGGCGGATTTCGCTTTCGCGGATGGCCTTGCGACGTGATTCGGCGGTGCGCTCATAGAGCGTGTAGTACAAATCCTCATGCACATCCGTCAGCAGCTGGTCGCGCCGCTGCATCACGGTCGCGGCGGTCCCGAAAAGTTTGCGCAGATCCCACAGCTCCTGGAGCTGACCCCGATTCACCTGGCAGAACGACGGCACCACCGGCGGCAGCAGCGTGCCCGACGGCAAGAGGTTGGCGAAGGCGCCGACCGCCGAGCCGGTGTTCAAGAGGGTGCCGAGTCCGGTCTTGGTGTGGTCGCCGAGATAGGAGCCCACCTTGTTGCGCCCCGTGGATCGCCGTTGCCCAGCGACGTGGACGCGGATGGTCTCGTAGTCGTTGCGCAGATCGCTGGTCTGGGTGCCGGCCGCGAGGTTCACCCATTCACCGACGTAGCTATGCCCAAGGAAGCCGTCGTGAACCTTGTTGCTGAAGCCCTGGACGATGCTGGCCTCGACCTCACCGCCAATGCGGCAGTGCGGGCCCAGCGTGGTGCCGGCGCGGACCTTTGCGCCGCAAACCTGCGTTCCGTGGCCGACGTAGCACGGTCCTTCGAGCCGCGTGAACGAATGCACGACGGCGCCGCGATCGATGAGCACCGGTCCCTGCCGGGTGTCCGCGGTGACGAACGGCTCGACCGCCGCGTCCGCGGCCAGCACCAACCGCTCCGGCGGACCGACGATCGCAACCTGCGCCGGTGCCGGCCGACGGGCGCTGCGGTTGCGGAACCACGCCTCATCACGGCATAGCAATTCGCGATTGCGATCGACGTAATCCCACAAGTAATCGAGCAGCACGCCCCCGGCCGCGCGCTCCGGCAACCGGCTCTGCCAACGCTCGAGCAGCCCCGGCTCGTCCGGCGGCACATCGCCCTGCGGCAGCGCGATGTACGCCAGATGTCCACCGATGCGCCCCACGGCCGGCGTCGCGTCCAGCGCCGCGCTCTCATCCGGCAGCCAGCGAGCGTTTACCAGCACGACGGGCCGCTGACGCAGCCAGGCCTCGTCGTTGACAGGCAGATCGGGATACTGCCAGCGGCACAGGTTGACCAGCTCCGGTCGCACCCAGAGTCCAACTTCGTCCGCGCCGGGGATCGCGCGCTGGCGATCGAGCAGCGTCCGCGCTCCGCACCGGAGCGCGAATGCGGGCCGAGTCAGCGTCAGCGGCTCCAGCAGCGCCACACCGCTGTCTTCGAAAATGCAAATACGCATTAGGCCTCCGGGGACCTTTGGCGTTTACGTTTAGCGCCCGGCCGCGAGCGCTCAACGTAAACATCGGAGGATTACTCCACCGTGACACTCTTCGCCAAGTTGCGCGGCTTGTCGATGTCGCAGCCGCGCAGCAGCGCCATGTGATACGCCAGCAGCTGCAGCGGGATCGCCGTCACGAGCGGCTGCAGGAAGTCGGGCACATGCGGCACGGTAATCAGCTCGTCGGCCTTCGCCTCAACCCGGCCATCGTCCTCCGACGCGATCGCGATGACCGGCCCGCCGTGCGCCCGGATCTCCTCGAGATTGCTCATCACCTTGTCGTGCGTCTGGCCCGCCGGCGCCAGGAACACTGACGGCGTCTCCTCGTCGATCAGCGCGATCGGGCCGTGCTTCATTTCACCGGCCGCATAACCCTCGGCATGGATGTAACTGATTTCCTTCAGCTTCAGCGCCCCTTCGAGCGCCATCGGATAAAGGTATTGCCGGCCAAGGTAGAGCATGCTTTGCGCACCGTGATATTTCTGCGCGATCTCCGCCACTCGATCATGGCACTCGAGCGTCTGTGTCAGGCGGTCCGGCACCGTCTGCAGCTCGTCCAGAATGCGCGCGCCGGCATGGTACGACAGATGGCGCATGCGGCCGAGGTAGACGGCGAGCAGGGTGAGCACGGTGACCTGGGCGGTGAACGCCTTGGTGCTGGCGACGCCGATCTCGGGTCCGGCGTGCAGATAGACGCCGCCGTCGACTGCGCGGGCGATGCTGCTGCCGACGACGTTGCACAGGCCGAGCGTGCGCTGTCCCTTGCGCTGGGCCTCGCGCAGCGCGGCCAGCGTGTCGGCGGTTTCGCCCGATTGCGTGATGCCGAGGACGATGGTGCCGCGGTCCATCGGCGCGTTGCGGTAGCGGAACTCGGAGGCGTACTCGACCTCGACCGGGATTCGAGCAAATTGCTCGAAGAGATGCTCGCCGATGAGCGCCGCGTGATAGCTGGTGCCGCACGCGGTGATGATGATGCGGTCGATCTGCCGCAGCTGCTGCGCGTCGAGATTGAGGCCGCCGAAGCGCGCGGTCGCCTCGGGTTCGTCCAGCCGGCCCGCCATCGCCCGGCGAACGACGTTGGGCTGCTCGAAGATCTCCTTGAGCATGAAGTGCTCGTAGTCCCGCTTGTCGGTGTCGCCCACGTCCCAATCGAGCTGGTGTACCTTGGCGGCTGTCTCACTCTGGTTACGGTCGATGACCTGCCAGCGGTCCGGCGTAAGCATGCAGAGCTGGTGATCGTCGAGATAGACGACGCGCTGGGCATGGCCGACGAGTGCGCCCGGGTCGCTGGCCAGCAGCGACTCGTGCTCGCCGAGGCCGACCACCAGCGGGCTGCCCAGGCGGGCGCCGACGATGATGCCGGGAAAGTGGGGACTGATAACGGCCAGACCGTAGGTTCCCTTGAGGTGCGCAACGGCCTTGCGGACCGATTCGACCAGGTCGCCGTTGAGGTACGACGCGATCAGGTGGGCCACGACCTCGGTGTCAGTGTCGCTGCGGAAGTGGTAGCCGTCGGCCTGGAGCTGGCGCTTGAGCGTGGTGTAGTTTTCGATCACGCCGTTGTGTACGACTGCGACGGCGCCGTCGCCGCCGAGATGCGGATGGGCGTTGGCGTCGGTGGCCCCCCCGTGCGTGGCCCAGCGGGTATGGCTGATGCCGGTGCAGCCCGTCGCGGCCTGGCGCTCGAGCAACGTGCGCAGGTTGGCAAGCCGCCCGGCACATTTGCGTACGGTCAATCGCGTGCCGTGGAGGGTGGCGAGGCCGGCGCTATCGTAGCCGCGATATTCGAGCCGCGCCAGGCCTTCGAGCAGAATCGGTGCCGCCTCGCGGCGCCCGGTATAGCCGACGATGCCGCACATGCGCGCTCCTCCGCCCCCCTGAAAAGTCCCATCCAACTATAGGTCGTGAATGGGCGGCTGTTTGACTGCCGCGGCGAAATGTTCTACAGTCGCATCAACCAATCCTGTCGACCGGGAGCCAATCGTGAGTCGAATTTCGCTGCGGCCCGGCAAGATCTTGCTCACGGGCTACCGCCTCAAGCGGCTGGTGGGCGAGGGGAGTTTCGGGCACGTCTGGGAAACCGACGGGCCCGACGGCGAGCCGTTGGCGCTGAAGTTCGTCCGCTGCGGCTCCGACTCGGCCGCCCCCCAGGAGGTGCGCAACATCCTCAATGTGCGCGTGCTGGAGCACACCCACCTGATCCGCGTGGACCGCGTCTGGGCCGACCGCGGCTATATCGTGATCGTCATGGAACTGGCCGACGGCTGCCTGCAGGAATTGCTGGCCATCTGCCGGCGCGACTACCGCACGCCGGTGCCGCCGGATCACGTGTGCTATTACCTAAGCCAGGCGGCCGACGCGCTCGACTTCCTCAATGCGGCGCAGCACCGCGTCGGCGGCAACCTCGTCGGCATCCAGCACTGCGATGTCAAGCCAAGCAACCTGTTGCTCTGCGGCGACACGGTCAAGGTGTCCGACTTCGGCCTGTCGGGCACACTGTCCGCCGCCGAGGGCATGCACCGCCCGGCCGGCTCGCCGGCCTACGCCGCTCCGGAAGTCTTCCGGGGCCAGCTCACCCGCTGGTCCGACCAGTTCGCGCTGGCGATCACCTATTGCGAGCTGCGCGGCGGGCGCCGGCCGTTCCCCAGGACGCCGGCCCGCTTCGATCCCGAGTACGTCCATCCCGACCCCGACCTCAGCATGCTGCCGTCCGACGAGCGCGCCATCGTCGGCCGCGCTCTGGCGTTGCATCCCTGGGAACGCTGGAAGTCGTGCGGCGAATTCATGGCGCACCTCACCCTCGTCGCAGGCCGCAAGACATCGTAAGCGAGTTTCTTTATAGGATAACACCATGGCCGAACCATCGTCGCTGGAACCGGCAGGTGGCACGAACGACGCCCCGGCAATCGCTGCCGAAAGCATGCCCCCGCCGGACGGGGCGGACCACCGGACCTGTCCACGGTACGGCTACGGCACGGTCACGCTGACGCGCGTGGGGCTGGCGCGGGCCGGCGCCGCGTGCTTTGCCTGGATCCACGACCTGTGCGAGCACGGTATCGGCCTGGACGTGCTGGCCCCACTGGCGGCCGGCGTCAACATCGTGGTGGAGCTGAAGCGCGGCGGCGGCCTGAAGCTGCGCATGCGCGCCCAGGTGGTGCACGCGACGCCGGTTGGCTCGTTCTTCCGTTTGGGCTGCCAATTCAAGCGTGCACTGCGTCCCGGCGTGCTCGCCAGTATCTTGCAACAGATGCGCAGCCCGGACGACAGCCAGCCGGAGTGAGTTCCTGCCGGCCGGCTTGTCCGGACAAGCCGGCAGCGGCGGTTACCAGGTGCGGCTCGTCTGGCCAGTACAATAGACGCATGGGATGCGGGAGCACCTGATGGGACGCTACGACGACAATGATGACGATTTCGACTATTTGCCGCTCCAACGGCCGGCCCTGGGTGACGATCGGCCTCACTCGCGCCAGGGGCTCGTGTCGCTGGGGATCGCGCTCGTTGGAGGCATGTGCACCGCCACACTCGTCGTGGCTGCCCTGGTGATCGACGCGCAGCCAGTGCCCCTTGCGGACGAGGATCTGTGGATGGGCCTGGCGGGGCTGGTGCTGCTGGGCTGCGGCGTCATGAGTATCGCCGGCATCGTTCTGGGAATGGTGGGTTCGATGCAGTCGGATCGCAAGCCCCACTTTGCCATCCTGGGCGCGATCGCAAATGTGCTGGTGCTGCTCGGCATGTTTGTGGCCGTATGCGCCGGCGTGTTGTCCGACCTGTAGCGCTACGATCGCGCGCTCACGTCTCCTCCCAGAACACGGTGCCGCAGTGCGCACATTGGCCAAGCAGGTAGCATTCTTCCCGGCCGGTGGTAAATGTGAAGGTGACGCGTTCGAGTTCCGGCAGTTTTTCGCCGCACGTGCAGCACGGTTCATCGCCCGGGCGCGGCCCAGAAGTTTCCTCCAGGTGAGCGGGTGGAACAATCCTTTCCAGCCGCCAGGCTCGTGCAGGAAATGGCTCATCCGGCACCAGCGTACGTCTTCGGGGGCATCGATCCCGACACGGCGGCAGGCACGGACGACCGGATAACTGGGTGCATCGCAATACATTTCGATGGGGCCAAGCTGGCTGGACATGGAACTCTCTCCTCGTGAACGGTCGGGCGGCGCTCGGGCTAAAGCAAGACACTTGCAAGTTCTGTGCCTGCCTTTGCAAAGCACCACCTGGATGGTGGTCCGCTTGCTCCGCGAGCGGACTAAGCACCACCGACCGACACGCCTGCCCTGAGTCCGCTCGCGGAGCGAGCGGACCACCATACGTCATTCCTTGCGAAACGCCCGATGCTGCGGGTCGCCGCCGGCTTCGACGTACGCCAGCAAATCCAGAATCTCCTCCCGCTGCAGGGACGACACCAATCCCACCGGCATCAGCGACACGTCGGACTTCCTGATCGTCTCGATCCGTTCGCGGAATGACCATGCGCTCGTCGGGTGCCGCGGGATTGGCGGCGATGCGCACGCCCTTGGTGTCCTGCTCGACGATGATGCCGGCCTTTTGGGTGCCGTCATCCAGTACCACGATGTGCGTACGGAACTTCTCGTCGATCACCGCCGACGGCTCGAGCACCTCGCGCAGCAGGGCCAGCCGCGGCATCGGCTGCTTGGCGAGGCGCTTGGCAACCTCGGTCAGGTCCGGCCCAAGCGTACCGCCGTCCTTGCCCATCTTGTGGCACGACGCACACGCGGCCGACTTGAACAGGGCCTGGCCGCGCGCGAACGATCGGCCTCGGTCCAATTCGCCGAGGCTGCCGGCCAGGTCGTCGAGCTTCCAGTCCTTCACGAACGGCCGAGCCTTGAACAGCTGCTGCCGGGCGACGGCACGTTGCGCAGCCGCAGCGTTGACCCTGGCGCGGGCCGCGGCGGCGGTGGGCGAATCCAGGAATTCGAGCCAGATCAGGCTAAGCGCGCCCTTGCCGCCGCTTTTGGGATGAGCGACCAGAAAGAGGTCGTGGACGCCGCCGGGGTCCTGGACCGGCGCGGTAGTCAATCGATAGCCCGGCTTCGCGTCCACGACGATGGACGCGACGAGCGGGCCGGTCGGCGAATCGGCGTGCAGCTCGAACGCGCCGGCGGCACCCTCCGCCGAGCCGGCCATGAACTGCACGCGGTCGATGCCGGCCAGGCTCATCTGGTCGAAGCGCGCGTAGCCGTTCGGAGCGAAGCGCGCCACCATGCCCTCGAAGATCGGCACCTTGCCCTCCAATTCGTGGACGACCTCGATGCCGCTGCGAACGTCGGCGAACGCCGGCTTCTTCTTCCGCGCGTGCAGCACGCTGGTCGCCTCGCCGGTCAACGGCGGCGCCCCGGCCGCGCCGTTGTCGGTGTAGCGTGCCGTGATGACATAGAGGCCGTGCTCGTTGGACGGGTCGGGCCGCGGCATCGCGGTGAAGCCGCCCACGGCGCCGGGCGTCGGCGGCACCTGATGGCCGGCCGTCAGCGTCATGATCCAGTCAACCATCAGCCGCGTCTGTTCGACCGTGTGTTGCGGGTGCGGCGGCATCGGATAGGCACCCCACGCGCCGCCGCCGCCGCTTACGACCTTCTTCGCCAACTTCTCGCGGGCCGTGGCATCCTGCGCGTACTTCTGCGCCACCAGCGCGTACGGCGGGCCCTTCGACTGATCGCCCGCGGCATGGCAGGCGAAGCACGTCGTCTTGCGCATCAGCGCCAGGCCGGGATGGACGTTGTCGACCTCGGTCGAACCACGCCGCGGCAGATACGTCGCCTGCACGCTGACACGCTCCGGTGGGATCGTGCCCTTGGCCGTGCTGCCGTCCTCCTCATCCTCGACCGTCGCGCGATACTCGATCGGCTGGTCCCAGTCGAAGAAGCCGCCATTGGCCGGTTCCAGCAAGCGCACCCGCGGCGGCGCATTGCCGACCGCAACCTGCACCTTCGCCGTGGACGCGGCCCCGTGCGAATCGGTGACGGTTAGCATCACGTCATAGACGCCGGGTTGAGCGAAGGTCACCGCTGCCTTTGCGTCGTTGCCGCCGAACGCGTACTTGATTACGCCTGGCACTTTCCAGGCGTACCGTAACGTATCGCCCCGGTCCTTGTCGAACGACTTGCTCGCATCGAGCGTCACCGTCAGCGGCTGCTTGCCGGCCGGCGGGCGCTTCGGCGATGGCGACGGGCGGGCGATTGCCGCGCCGATAGACGATGCGCACGATCTGCGCGTCGTTGTTGTCACCCCACTTGTCGCCGTACTCCGCGATGTACAGCGCTCCTTCGGGGCCGGTGCGGATGTCGATCGGCTTGCGAAAGCTCAGCTTCGGCAGCAACGGCTCGATGCGGGCGACGCGATACTGGGCGTCGAGCTTCACCGCCTTGATCCAGTTGCGCATCCAGTCGAAGATGAACAGCGTCCGATCATAGCGCCCGGCCGGCAGCTTCACGTCGGACTTCAGCGCCGGATCGTCGTAATAGACCGGCCCCGTCATTGCCGAACGGCCGCCGGTGCTCAGCTCGGGAAACTCCTTCGACGGGCCGGAGCCGTACCAGATCAGCGCCGGCAGCGGCGGCGGCAGTTGCTTGATGCCGGTGTTGTTGCGCGACGGGTTGACGAGGTTCGTGAGATCCCAGCGCGGGCCGACCTTTTTGGTGGCGAAGTCGTACTGCGTGAACGGCTCGTTGGGCCCGGTGCAAAAAGGCCAGCCGTAATTACCGGCCTTCGGCGCCTGGTTGATCTCGTCGTACCCTTCGGGGGTGATGCCGGTATCCGGTTCGACGTTCGGGCCGACGTTGCCGAAATAGAGCCAGTGCGTCTTCGGATCGACGGACAGGCGGAACGGATTGCGGCAGCCCATCGCGAAGGTTTCGGGCCGGCCGTCCTTGCCGTCGGGCCAAAGGTTGTCCTTGGGAATCGAATAGGAGCCATCGGGCTCGGGATGGACGCGGAGCACCTTGCCGCGCAGGTCGCGGCTGTTGCCGGCGGTGCGGAACGCGTCCCAGTTTTCCTTGCCGGGCCGCTGGTCGATCGGCACCTCGGGGATGGGCGGGCAATTGTCGCCGACGCCGACGTAGAGGTTGCCCAGCCCGTCCATCGCGAGGCCGCCGCCCATGTGGATGGCCCCGGCGACGTTGATCTTGTAGTCGAGCAACTTCTTCTCGGACGCGAGGTCGAGCCTGTCCGCGGCGACGGTGAAGCGTGACAGCCGCATGGTGTCCTGCTGCTTTTCGGGACAGAAGAAGAGATAGAGCCAGCCGGTGCGAGCGAAATCGCGGTCCGCCGCCATGCCGAGCATGCCGACCTCGCCGAAGACCGCCGTCGCGACGGTGCCGAGCGTGACCGTTTTCTTGCCGGCCGGCTGATACATCTTGAGGTTGCCGTGCCGCTCGATCCACAGCACACGGCCGTCGGGCAGGACGTTGATGCCCATCGGGTCGGTGCAGGCGGAGACGAGAATTTCCTTCTCGAAGCGATCCTCGTCGACGGCCTCGGGAGCAGGGCCCGGCTGGGCCAGACCGGCGACGAGAAACGCGAGGCCGGCGAAGAGCAAGGTGCGCGGTCGCATGCGGCATTCTCCGGGAGAGCTTGGAGCCACGGTGTAAGGTAGCGGCACGGGGGAAGCGGAACAAGTCTTGGCTCGTGGAACATCGGTCACGGCGATTTCGAGGTTTCGCCGACGCGTCGTGGACAGGTGCTCGGTCGCGCCACAGAATGCCCGTAGCGTGCTCCACGCGCGGACCACGGCAAGGAGCCGGGCATGGCGAATCTTGAAATGGTAATTGACGAGATCCTTCAGAAGCACACGAAGGATTCCGGCCGGCTACAGCCGCTGGCAAACTACCTAATTGCGCGCTTTGACCAGGAGGGACTGGCCGGGTTGACCGGTGGCAGCACACGGGAGCTGCGCATTCCCGGCCTTGCAAGGCACAAAGACTGGGACGTGGCCTACGACTTTGCGGGCAAGCCCCGGCTGCTGGTTTCGCTGAAATCCATCTGGCAAAATGCCGGCGGGACAGTCCCGAACCGGTTGGACGACCTGATGGGGGAAGCGGCAAACGCGCAGCAGATGTCACCGGAGACTGGTGATCGGCTACGTAATGCTGTTCGACACGAATTGCGACACGGTGCGCAGGGATGACAGGCTGCGGTGGTCGGAATTTCTGGAGCAGCGATTGGCGCGCATTGCTATCAGGAAAGCACCCCTTTGGAACCAAGGATTGATCGAAGGAGTCTGGCTGGTACGGTTCGACTCCCAGGCGACGAGAAGCCGCATTGTCGACTTGGCGGTAACTGAAGCTGCCGGCGATGGCTTCATTCGATCGCTGCTGGCGGAACTGCGTCTCCGCGAGCCGGCTATTCCCTTCACGACCCAGGCAGGCTGAGCCGAATCAGCCCTGCCTGTGCAGGGTCGCAGTTGCAAACAACCCTGATGTTTTTGCCGCGAGTCGCGTGCAAGCGTGGTCAAGGTAGTCCGAGTCCACCTCCGTGCCGATGCTGTTGCGCCCGCATTGTGCGGCGGCCAGCGTTGTCGTGCCCGTGCCGAGGAATGGGTCGAGGACGGTGTCGCCGACGAAGGAGAACATGCGGATCAGGCGTGTCGCCAACTCGACCGGGTAGGGGGCCGGGTGCTGGCGAGTCGAGGCGCCGGTGACGCCCGTCCAGATCTGCTGGAACCACTCCTTGTGGTTCATATCGGAAATGACGCTCAGGATGCGTGTGGGAAGGTCGGGCGTGCGGTAGCCGCCGGGCTTGCGCTGCATCAGAATGAATTCGACGTCGTTCTTGATCACCGCGTTCGGCTCGTAAGGCTTACCGAGGAAGCTTGAGCCATTTCCTTCCGCCTCGAATTGGGCGTTTGCGATCTTGTGCCAGATGATGGGGGCCAGGTTGTCATAACCGATGGTCCGGCAGTGTTCCTGGATGGACGCGTGCAGCGGAACGACGGTATGTCGGCCGCCATTCTTCCGCCGGGATAGGCAAACGTCGCCCACAACACAGATGAGACGGCCGCCTGGCACGAGGGCCTGGAAGCAGCGCTCCCAAACCTTGTCCAATTCAGCAAGGAATCTCTCGTAATCGGTGATGAAGCCAAGCTGACCCTCTCTACGGTTGTATTCCTTCAGGGTCCAATACGGCGGCGAGGTAAGCACCAGATGAACGCTGCCAGCGGCTAATTCGAGTTCCCGGGCATCCTGCCGCAGCAAGCGGTGGTTGGTGGGAATCTGGGGCAATGCGTGCTCAATCTCAGCAATGAGCGCAGCGTCCTTGGCGATGCGCGGCAGATCCTTTTGCGCGTCGCTGATAGCGATCGAGCCAGGAAGAAACTGCGACAGGCTTCCTTCCGCCTTTTGGCGGCGCGTTGCAGCAGTGGCGCATGGCATGGCAACACTCCCTGCCGGGACCCAAGGAATATGTACAGGTGTCCATTCTATGGCGTTCGCCAAACTTTTCCACAGTCTGCGGAACCATGTCCCCTTGGATTGTACGGCATGCGAGTGTTCGGTGTGAGGCATGGTTCAACAAGGCCCGTTTTTGGGTGGCACGCCCTGAGTCTGCGAAGGGCGTGGGGGGCGCCCCCCACGCCCTTCGCAGACTCAGGGCGTGCCACCCAGGTTTGAACCATGCCCGGTATCAGCCTACCCCGCGAGCCCGATATAGAAGAACGACGGGTTGATGACGCGGCCGGTCGGCTGCTTCACGCTGCCGTTGACGGTCAGCTTGCCGGCCGCGCCGCCGGTGTCGCGGAAGCCGACGCCGAAGGCGGCGAGCTGCACTGCAGTAGCAGGGGCGGCACCGCGACGTTGACGCCGTTGACCGTTACACTGGTCGGAATATTGCCGACGGCATTGACGCCGCTCAAGGCCACGCTGCCCAGGATGGAGGCAACGATATCGCTGCTCTGGCAGCCGGCGGTGGCGCCGGGGTCGGCGGCGCTGAGCACGGCGGTGGTCTTGAACGAGCCGAGCGTGAAATTGCCTTCCCAACTCGTCGGGTTGCTATTGTTTCCGGCCGGATCGTTGAGGATGAGCGGATCGACCAGGCGGTAGCCGACGAACAGGCCGGTGTTGATGAAATAGATGCACTGGAACGAGTTGACGTTGCCGCTCGTGATCTGCAGATCGCTCTGGATGACGTTGCCCGCAGTGAACGTGTTGAGGGCCGTCCCCTTGGCGGTGCTGCCCAGGATGGTCATGCGGACGCTGGTGACGCTGCCGGCGACGGTGAAGGTGCCGATGCTGCCCGCGACCAGGGTGCCGCCGCTCCAGGCGCCGACCGCTATCGTCGGCAGCGTCGCTGCGGGCATGGCAGGATCATAGGCCGCTGCGATCTCCGGGCCGTTGACGCTGCCGTGTACCGTGAAATCGGCGATCCCTTCCTTGACGTTGATGACGCCGCCGTTGATATTGCCGGCGACCGACAGGCTGGTGAGGCCGGTGGCGCTGGAGCCGCGCCGGCAAAGCCGATCGCGAGCGTCAAGCCGTCGAGGTCGCCTTGCACGTCCTGAGCCGTATTGCCCTTGGTAGCGATGGTGCCGACCTGGTTGGCGTACAGGTTGAGGCCATGGACCGCGCCGGCCGTCAGGCTGCCGAGGTCGCCCGCAGACGCCGTCTCCGGATTGAGCAGGTCGAGCGTCGTGATGGCGGTGTTGCCGATGATGCCCGCGACGTTGACGCTGGCGATGCCGGACGGGACGTTGAATACGTCGCCGTCGAGGTCGTTGCCGATCGCCAGGCTGCCGATGCCGCTGGTGGGGCTCGTCGGGCTTTTGGTCGGCAAGGCGCCGTTGACCACGACGTTGCTTCCCTTGAAATCGGCGGCGGTGGACCCGGGGAGCAAATCGGGCGTGGCAAAACCGCGGGTGGTGATCGAGCCGATGGCGAACGCCGCCAGGTCGGTATCGGCCCATTGCCCGGCGGTCAACGTGCCGATGCTGCCGTGAGTGCTGCCCAGATCGGTCGCCACCTGGAAATCGCTGACGGCGCGGCCGACCGTGAAGGTGCCGATGCTGCCGTTGACGAGCAGATAACCGGAGACCGTTGTCGTCACGTTGCCGGCGGCCTGGAAGGTGCCGAGGTTGCCGCCGAAGACGTTGATCGTGGTGTCGGTAACATTGCCCAGGAGGCCTGGGGTGGCCAGGGCGGCCGCGGCGCGACCGACCGGAGCGTGCCGATCGACTCGGCGGCAATGGCGTCCGTGCCCCAGTCGGCAGCCGCGATGGTGCCGAGCGCGCCGGCGGCCAGACTCACGGTGTCATTGGTCATCGCGTCGCCAACCGTGAAGCTCGTGATGCTGCCGGCGGCGATGACGAACGTGCTCTTCTGCAGCACGCCGGTGGTCGAGAACGTACCGAGCGTCGGCAGCTTGCTTCCCGCGACGCCGCTCAGCGTGACGGTGCTTTTGGTGAAGGCGCCCGAGCAGCAGCCCGGGCAGGTTGGCCGCGATCTTCCAGGTACCGACCGACGCGGCGGTGACGTTCGACTGGTCCCAGGCGCCGGCGCCCAGCGCGGCGATCGCCCCGCCGGTCGGCGTGGTGGGCGCGGTGATCGTGACGCTCTCCACGGTGGCGCCGGCGATGATCGAGCCGACGTCGCCATTGTCAAACAGCAGCGTGATCGGGGTGGCGGTATCGCCGAGGTTACCGGCCACCTGCAGTGCGCCGAGTGCGAGCTCGGTCCTGGGCGCACTGCCAGTCGCAGTCACGTTGGCGAGGAAATTGCCGTTGTCGACGCCCTTCGTGCCTGTCGTGGTGATGGTGCCGAAGGCGGCAGCGAGCAGCGTGCCCTTGGTGATCGTGTTGTCGAGGCTGATCGCGGTGATCGAGCCGACGACGCCGCTGGAGTCGATGGCAACGTCGGTGGCGGTGCCGAGGGACAGCGAAGCGACGTTGCCGAGCAATCCGCCATTGGGGATGTTTGCACCGGCGGCTTGTCCGAGGGTGAACTTGTTGGTCGTGGCGGCAGTGACGGTGCCGACCGGACCGGCGAGGTTCCAGGTGCCGGTGAGCGTGCCGCCGATCGTGGCGGATTTGAGCGCCGGGTTGGCGACGGTATTGGTGTTGACGAGGTTGATGAAGAAGTTGCCCGGCGTCGGGGGGCCGAGGCTGTTCGCGGCGTTCTTGATGGTGATCGTCCCGAAGCTGGGCGCCGTGAGCGTGCCGAGCTCGAAGGTGCCGCCGCCCAGCCCCGTGACCTGGTTGGCGGTCAGGTTGCCGAGCGCGGTTGCCAGCGTCATCGACACGGCCATGAAGACGTTGCCGGTGATGTCCGTGACCACGGACGTTGACGCGCCGTCTGTCAGAGCGCCGTCCGTCCAGTTGTTCAGCGTCAGGGCGGCAAGCGGGCCGACGACCGCGATGTTGCCGGTGAGGTTGCTCGTGGGCGCCGCGATGGTCGCGGTGCCGGCGCCGTCGATGCCGATGCCGAGCACGCTGGTGAAGCCGTTGCCGCTGGTGGTGGTTGTCTTGACGGTCAGCGTGGCGGCGGCGCTGTTGTTGCGCACCACCATTGCGAGGCCCTGGGCGTTCGCGGTGTTGACCTGGATGACGATCAGGCCGGTGCCGCCCGTCGTCGACACCGCGTAGAGATCGCCGTCGGGCTCGTTGCCGGTGGGGACCGATGCTGACGCGGGTGTCGGCGTAATCGTGACGGCCGCGGGGTTGGTGTACTGGGCGGTGACAATGTCGCTGCCGATGAAGAAGTTGCCGTTGGCGTCCGTCGGGTTGGCGAAGGTGCCGCTGATGCTGCCGCCGCCTAGCACGGCCAGAATGGTGCCGGGGCCGCTGGCGGCGGCGCCGCCGAAGCCGGTGAGCCCCACGCTCGAATTGATGGTGATGTGGTCGGCGGCGTTGCTGCCGTTGAGCGTCAGCGTGCTGTCGCTGGCGCCGCCCAGCGCGACGTTGAGGTTGCTCGACGCGAAGAAATTTACGTCAAGGATGCTGTCGACGCTGCCGGCGCCGCCGTCGGAGACGGTGACGTTGCCGCTCACTTTCAGCGTGCCGCTGATGTCGAACAGGTTGTTCGCGCTCGGGCTGCCGCCGGCCGCCGGCGTGCCGCGGAAGGTCAGCGTGTTGCCGGACATGACCAGGGTGGCGGTGGCAGCCACCAGAAACCTGGCGCCGGTGCCGTTGACAGTGAGGTTATTGCTCCCCTGGTTCCAGGTGCCGCCGGTGAAATCCACGGTGCCGTCGGTCGGCAGGTTGAACGTGAGCGGTTGGCCGGCGGCGGTGTCGGTCACGTTGCCCTGGAGGACGATGGGTACCGAGAACGCCGACGCCGCCGATGCGTCGAGCGTGATGCCTGCGTTGAACACAACGGCGCCGGTCAGCTCGATCGTATCCGCGGTGAGGTTCACGCCGCCGTTGCCGAGCTGGATCTGGCCGGCCGATACCGTCAGTGACCCGAGCGTGAGCGTGCCGGCGGTACCGTTGGGCAGCAGAACGACACCACCCGCGGTGAGGTTGACGACGGCGGTGGTTGCAATCGACCCGGTCAGCGTGAGATTGCCCTGGTTCACCAGCGTGAGGTTCCCGACGTTGCCCAGGTCGAAAGCCCCGGCACCGGTGACGTTGTTGCCGGCCTGGTTCAGGTCCACCGGGATGGCATTGGCCGGATTAATGCTGGCAGCGGCGAGCGTCACGTCCCCGTTGCCGGTGAGCGGGCCGGATTGAGTGACACTGCCATCTGCGATTAACGTCATGGTGCCGTTGAAGCTCACCGGGCCGAGCGCCAGACCGGCGTTGTCGCTGTCGAACAGGAAGATGTCCGCGGGCGCGCTCAGCGCCACCGGCTGGTCGCCGAAGTTGTTGGCGGTGTTCAGCAGCGTGATCGCGCCGATAGCGCTGGTGAAGCTGGCGCCGAGAGCGTGGATCGTGCCATTGTTGGCGCCGGACTGCCCGAGGAACTGCTGGATGCTGCGGGCAGTGACGCCTAGCCCATGTTTAACAAGTGTCGGGGTAGTTTTTGACGTAAGTCCTTAATTTTCAACGCGCGGAGGTCCAGTTTTCAGAAAACCGTAGTGACAATCATTACAAACATTTTAGCTGTTTTGTCCGCATTTCATCGAATATCCGGTTGACGGACCGGTGGATTTGTTGATGATAACATCATGTTCATCCGCTCCGTCAAAGTTCCGTCCTCCAACGGCACCGTCCACGAGTATGTCCGCATCGTCGGCTCGGTGCGCGAGAACGGCAAGGTCAAGCAAAAGGTCATCGCCAACCTCGGGCGACGCGACACCCTCGAAGCCGTCCTGCCGCTGCTCAATCGCTTTCTCACCGGCGAGGAAGGGCCGCAGGCCCTGGCCCAGCAACTCGGCGCCGAGGGACCCATCGAAATCCTCGACGCCAGTACCTGGGGACCGATGCTCGTCGCGCGCCACTTCTTCGACCAACTGGGCCTCTGGCAATGGCTCGATGCTGGTCGGCGTTGGCCCAAGTTGCGGCCGAGCGAAGACCCCGCCGACGACTGGGTCAGCCGCGTCCTGGTGCTGATCACCAACCGCCTGGTGCGGCCGGCCAGCGAGCACGGTTTGGCCGCGTGGCTGGAGACCGATTACGTGTGCGACCGGCATGGTCGCCGGTACGTACCCTGTTGGAAGCAGCAAGGCCGCGTCCAGGTCGACTTGGGGCAACTGCAGCGTTGGTATCGCACGCTGGATCATCTGGGGTTGAACAAGGACGCCGTGGAAGTGGCGCTCTATGAGCGGCTGCGGACGTTGTTCGAGTTCGACGCGGACCTGGTGATGTACGACCTGACCAGTACGTATTTTGAAGGCCATGGTCCGCCGACGCTGGCCAAGCACGGTTACAGTCGCGACGGCAAGCCGCGGAACGTGCAGGTGGTGGTGGGCGTGGTGATGGTGGCGGGTTGGCCGATCGCACATCACGTGTGGGCGGGCAACACGCGTGACAGCACGACGGTCAAGGAAGTCATCCAAGACCTGGCCCGGCGTTTTCGCCTTCGGCGTATCGTCTTTGTCGGTGATCGCGGCATGGTGACCGAGAGCAATCTGGCCATGCTGCAGGCGGCGGCGGAACATGGCTACTTGGTGGGCATGACGCGTCGCCGCAATCCGGAGGCGGAGGCGTTGATTGATCGCGTGGACGAAACGAAGTGGGTCGACTGCCCCAATGGGATCACCGCGCGGGCGAAACCAAATCCACCCCGGACACGAGTGCAAGAGGTCGCCTGCGACCGTGCCGGCGTGCGAGTGTTTGTGGTCGATAGCGACGAGCGTCGGGCCTATGAAGAGCGGCAACGTAGCAAAGCGATGGAGCGGGTGCGTGCGGCCTTGGCGAAGGTGCAGGCGCGCGTGGCCAAGGGCCAGTTGAAGCAGCCGGCCAAGATCGGCGCGGCGGCCGAGCGGGCGTTGCAAAAGAACCACGGCTATCGTTACTACATGTGGGAGTTCAAAGAGGGACAATTGGAGATCGCGGAGCACCCAGTGAATTTACCTCGGGAAAAGAAGTATGAAGGGCGCTACCTCATCCAGACCGATCAGACGGCGATGACGCCCGCGGAGGCGGTGGCGCACTACAAGGACTTAAGCGAGGTGGAACGGGGCTTTCGTTCGCTCAAGGATCCGCTGGGCATGCGGCCGATCTGGCATCACACGGCGCGGCGGGTGAAGGCACACATTTTTGTGGCGGCGTTGGCGTTCTTGATCGAGCGGATGCTGGAGCGCGCCTTGAAAGATGCTGGCCTGTCGCTCTCGGCGCAGTCGGCCTTGGAAGCATTGCAGACGATTCGCTACGTGCAATTCCGCGTTGCGGAAGAGCTCCGTAGCGGCACGACACCGGGTTCGTCCCGCGCCCGCCAGGTACTCAACGCCATCGGTCTGGCCGACCATCGGCCGCCGGCGCCGCCCGCGGGCGATGAAACGACAATGTAGTGACTAATCCAAAAATCAGCCCTTACGCAGCAAGGACTTACGGCGACACTTGTTAAACATGGGCTAGCGTGCCGCCGACAGTGCAAGCAGACAGCGTAACGTTGCCGCTAACGGCGAGCGCCACATCGGCGCTGCTGTTGATGCTGATCGCCCCAACGACGGCGTTGCCGGGGTTGGTTAGCGTGAGGCCGTTCGTCGTGCCGGCAAAACCCGTGACGAACAAGGCGCTCCCCTGGACGTTCAGCCGGCGCCCGGCGCCTGGGTGATGGTGCCGCTGGTGCTGACCGTGAGCGCGGCGCCGAGAGTTTCGTTGCCGAGAATGACGTTGTTATTGCTGGTCACCGTCAACGCGCTGGCCGTTGCCGCGACGGGGCCGAGCAGCAGGTTATTGAAGCTGTCGAGCAGCACCGGGTTCGTGCCGGCATCGAATGTCGCCGTACCGGCGGCAACGTCATGCCCCGTGACGGCCTGCTGCAGTTTGCCGGCTGCGATCTCGGTGATGCCGGCAGCGCTGATCGTCAGCGGCCCATTGCCAACGACCACGCTGTCGAGCGCGACCGGGCCGGCAGTCGTTACCGCCACGCCGCTTTGGCCGCTGTTGCTGAGCGAAAGCTCCGCGATGTTGTTGCCGGCGTTCGTGACCTGAATACCGGACGTGCCGGCGTTGAAGCTCGCCAGCCCCGTGACGGTCAGGGTCTTCCCGGGCTGCTGCCCGATGTTGCCCCCCGCCGTGACGCTGAGCGTGGCCGTGTTCAGCGTCCCCAGGGCGACGGGTGCGGCGGTCAGCGCGAAGGTCGCCGAGGTCAGCGTCGGGGCGATGCCGTTGAGCGTCGGCAACGTTGCGAGCGGGTTGCTGTTCTGGAACCCAATGGTCGTCAGCCCGCTGGCGGCGGTGCCGTCGAACGTGACCGGGCCGTAAATGGTGTTGCTGCCGAACTGGCCCGGCGTCAGTGCGATGGTGGTGCCGCCGGCCGTCAACGTGACTGCACCAGCGCCGGGCTGCTGAATGATCGCCGCGCCATTTCAGCTCGAGGATATTGCCGTTCGTGGATGTCAGGCTGAAGGCGCCGAGCCCGAGGCTGCTGGTACTGAGGTCGATGTTGCCCTGGTTGACCAGGGCCACGACCTGCTTGTTGTCTGCGAACTGGGCGCTAAAGGAGATCGTGGAGTTGGCGCCGGTGGCGATCTTGTTGCCGGTGTTGCCCAGGTCGATGCTGGCATCGCCCACGAAGCCGCCGATGGAGCCGGAGGTGACGATGGCTGCGGCCGGCGTCAGCACCTGCGTGATGCCGGCGCCGGCGACCAGGGTGAGATTGCCGGTGCTCGAGGGGGCCAGGGTCCCGTCGTAGACGATCGAGGCGAGGTCAAAGATGAGCGTCAGGTTGGTGGGCGTGAACTGGGTCAGCGCCAGCTCGCCGGTGCTGGCCAGCGGCGACGCGTTGCGGAAGGCGAGGGCGCCGGTCGTGCCGCCCGTGGCGCCGGTGATGCTCACGCTGCCGAGGATGAGGTTCAGCGCGTTGCTCAGATTGACGCTGGCCGTGGTGTCGGTGTTGATGACGATGGCAATGGCGCCCTGCGTAACGATGCTGCCGGCGGTGCTTTCGACAATCTGCGAGCCGCTGCCACTGAAGCGATCGTTGATTGTCAGCGTGCCCGTCCCGAGCGAGAAGCTGCCGACCGTGGTCGTGGAATTCGTGTTGGTCAGCGACACCGTATTGGCGCCCGTCACGGTTGCGGACAGGGCGCCGCGGAAAATGTTGGTGGTCGCGGTGAGCGTGACATCGCCGCCCGCGAAAAAGGTAGCTGGACCGCTTACCGTCATGCTGGTACCGGCGGCCTGCTGGATCGCGCCGGTGAGCGAGGTCACCGACAGGAGCCCGCCGCCGGTCAGGTTGACGGATCCCAGCGTCAGGGCGCCGCTGACAACGATGGTGTCGTTGCCGAAGGTCGTGCCGACCAGCGACAGCGTGCCTGCGGTGCTCGCCGGATTCACGTCCAGAATGGTCGCTGAGCCGAATCCATCGGCCTTCAAGGTCAGGGTGCCGGGAACAGTGACGACGCCGAAGAGGTTGATGCTGCCGTTGAGGCTCTCCAGCGTGAGGTTGTTGCTGCCGCCCACCGTGAAGGACGCGGTGGCGGGCAGCACGATGTCGTTTTCTTCGATCAGGTCCAGCGCGTAGGACAGCGGCGCCGCGGGCGTCGTCAGCGCCAGCGCAGCCGTCGTCCCGTCGTATCGCAGGGTCAGGCTGGTCAGGTTGGGCACGCCGGTGAGTGCAACCGCACTGAGGGTGGCGAGCGGATTGGCGTTCTCCAGCACCACCGTGGTCACGTCGGCGCCGCTGAAGCTGACAACGCCGGTGAACACGTTCTCCTTGCCCGACAGGTTAATGCTGGTTGCGGTGGGGCCGGCCGTGAAGCTGGCTTGGCCCGCCGCGCTGCCCTGGGTGATGTGGGCGTTGACCTGTTCGGTGATGGCGCTGCCACCGCCGGCCGTGACGGCCAGGGTGCCTGTGCCCAGGCTGCTGCTGGCGAGCTGGATCGCGCCGGTGTCGGTGAAAGCCACGTTGCCGGTGCCGGTGGCCGCCGTGTTGAGCGACACCGCGCCGCTGATGTTGTTGGCCGCACTCAGGGTGATCGCGCCGCTGCCCGTCGCCGTGAAGGTCGCGGCGCCGCTGACGGTGAGGACACCGGCGCCGGTCTCGCTGATGTTGCCGCCCGCCGTCAGGGCGAGCGTGCCGGTGACGTTGTACGCCGCGCTGATGCTGATGTTGCCGCCCAGGGTCACGGCGACGTTGCCGCTGGCCGCGGGCAGGCTGGACAGGGCAATATTCGCACCCGCGGTGTCAAACTCCAGCGTCAGGTTCTTGATGGTGAAGTGGGTCAGTGTGATCTGGCTCAAGCCTGCGCCGGCCGCGGTGCTCCGATAGCCGAAATCGCCGGTGCTGGTGCCAGTGCTCACGCCATTAACCTTTACCGCGTACGTCGAGGCGATGTTGTTGGCTGCCGTGTTCAGCCGAACGTTGGCGGTCGTGGCGCTGGCGATGTTGACGGCGAGCTGTGCGCTGGTCGCCGGCGTGCCCGTGACGATGCCCGCGGCTGCGGGATCCTCGGTAATGGTGGCCGTGCCCGCGCTTTCCGCGTTGAGCGTGAGATTGCCGGTGCCGAGGGTGATTGCGCCCAGGGTCGTGGTGGCGGCGTCATTGTCGATTTGAATGCTGTTCGTGCCGCTGACGGCAGCGGACACGTCGCCGGAGAAGACGTTGGTCGTTGTGCCGAGGCTGATGGCGCCGGTCGCGGACGTGAAGCTCGCCGTACCGCCGACGCTCAGCACCGTGCTGCTCTGGGTAATGGCGCCGTTGGCCGTTAGCGTGAGGTTGCCCGTCACGGATGCCGCCGCGGCCGGTAGGTTGTCGACGTTGATTGCTGCCTGCGTGAAGTTGAGGGTGAGGTTCTGCACCGGGAAGCTGCTGAAGGCGAGCTGGGTCGGTGTCGCCAGCGCGCTAATGTCCTGCAGCAGGAAACTGGCGGCGCTACCGTTGCCGTTGATTGCCAGGTGGACGGTTGCGGGCAGGTTGTTGGCGAACTGGCTGAGATCGACGGTGCCGGCGGAGCTCAGGTTGAAGGACAGCGTCGCCGCTGAGTTCGCGGCAGTGGCGATGCCGCCTGGGACGGCATGGCTGTCCTCGGTAATCGTCGAGACACCGAAGATACTCAGGTTGCCGGTGCCGAGGGTCATCGTGCCGAGCGTGGTCGTGCCGATGGCGTTGTTAATCGAGATGGTGCCGGCGCCCTGCACGGATGCGGAGATGTCGCCCTCGAAAATATTCGGAAAACCGTTGAGCGTGACGTTGCCGCTCGCAGCGGTGAAGCTGGCCGCGTCCCCGACCTCGATGCCGAATGCACCGGTGATCGTACCACCGGCGGTCACACTCAGGCCGCCGATCACGTTGATGTCGCCCAGCGTCAGCGCCCCGGCGCCGTTGAGCGTGGCCGCGGCGGCGCCCGATGCCGTGTCGCCGCTGACGAACACGCCGCCCGTGAACGTGTTGCTGCCGGCCGCGCTGACGGTGCCGTTGGCGTTCAGGACGGTATTGCCGGATATGGTGACGTTCCCCGCCAGCGTGATGTCGGCGGCCGCGGTCAGCGTAAGGCTACCTGTCACCGTGATGTTCGAGCCGGCCGCGCTGGTGATGTTGCCGTTGGTCGTGGCGATCGACAGGTTGTGCGCGAAAGTTGACGCGCCGTTGAACGTGACGCCCCCCGCCAGGAGTTGTGTCAGGCTCACGCTGATCGGCACCGCGTAGCCGTTAGCGCCGCTGTCGTTGAACACGACGGACCCGCCGCCGGCAAGGTCGACGATCTTGATCGACGTATCGCCGGAGACCCCGCTGTTGAGTGCCAACTGCCCGATGCCGGCGTTGAACGTCGCGCCGGTCAGGCCGGCGGCAAACAGGTCGCTGGCCCCCGTGCCGTTCACGGACGACGTCACCTCGAATTGATTGACGCCCGTTGCGCTGATGCCGAAGACGTTGCCGGCGTTATCGAGAGTGACCGTGAGCACGTGGCCCGCGTCGGTCAGCGTGGTCGGATTGAGCCGATCCTCGAGCAGTTCCAGCCAGAGCGGCGTACGCCGGCGAGGGGTGGACGGCCGGCGCCGGCCGCCGGTCTGCCAGAGCCGAGTAATCCAGGACCAAACGCAAAACCTCGGCTGTCGGTGCGGCGCGCATGCTGCCTCTGCGGGTCAGGAGACTCGAACGTCGGCTAATGGGGGTCGAGACAATAGCGTATTGTCGGTAGCGCTGCGCTTGGCGTCAAGGAAATTCGAGCCTGGAAGGCGCTCACCTGAGCAAGGGTGAGCAGCTGAAAAGTAGGTGGAAAACTGCTACCCTAAAGCCAGCTGGCGTACTGCCTTGGAAATCCCGTCGTTTTTCGCTGGAGAACCACCATGATCGACATCACCTTGACCCCCGAACAGGAAGCGCAAGCCCAACGCATCGCGGCCATCATCGGCAAGAAAGCCCAGGAGGAAGCGCTGCACATGGCACGCATCCTGGCTTCCAAGCCCGATGCGGAACTCGTGGGCAAAGCCGAGTTCCAGATTCGCGAACGGGCCCACGACCTCGCGGCCCACGCCCTCCAGACCGCTCTCAACGAGCGGAAAAAAGGGGCTACCAAGGGTCGAGCATGATCTGTCCGCACTGCCAAGACGATGCGGGTTTCGTGGGCTATCGGGAAAAAAACATCGGCAGCCTAGTCGGCACGATGCGTTTGTCGCGTCCCTACTACCATTGCGAACATTGCCACCACGGCCTGTGGCCCTGGGACGAAATCTTGCGGCTGTCGCCGGAACGATTGACGCCTGGCGCTCAGGAAATCCTGTCGTTGCTCGGCATCTTGAACAGCTTCGGCAAAGCGGCCGATCGCGTGCTCGAGAAGGCCACGGGCCTGCGCTTGAGTGAATCGACCGTGGAACGAACCACCGAAGGCGCGGGCGAACGGTTGGGGCAACGGCTGGCCGATGGCGAGGTGTTTGGGCCGAAGGTTCACTGGCAATGGCATCCGGACGCCGAGGGCAAGAGCTGCGCGTATCTCGGTGTCGATGCGACGGGGATCATGATGCAAGGCCCCGACGGCGCCCAAGCCGAAGGGCGGATGGTCGATGTGGGGATGATTTTCAATCCGCAGCCACGGGCGTCGGCGGACGAGGACATTTGCAAGCCGTGCGACGGGGTGCGCTACCTCGCGGGGCTGTACACGCTGGAGGAGTTGGGCCTGCAGATGCGTCGTCAGGGAGCCCAGGTGGGCATGGATGCGGCGGAGCGTTGGATCGCATTGACGGATGGCGGCAGCGGCCTGGAGCATTTCATCGACGTGAACTTCCCGCGGGCGGAAAAGATCGTGGATTTTCGGCATGCCAGCGAGTACGTCAATGACTTCGCCAAGGCGTATCGTCCGAACGAAGCGGGAGCCCAGCTGGCCGAGACCTGGTGTCATCAACTCAAACACGAGGGCGGCAAGGCGCTGTTGGCGGTCTTCGAGGGACTGGACCGCAGCGCGATGACCGCCACGGCGCAGCAGCAATATGACAAAACGCTCACTTACTTTCACAACCAAGTGCATCGCATGGACTACCCAACCTACTTAAGTAAGGGATGGCAAATCGGGACCGGGGCGGTCGAGTCGGCCTGCAAGACGGTGGTGAACCAGCGTTTGAATATGGGCGGCATGCGTTGGGGCGAAGCCGGCTCTGACGCCGTCTGCCATCTGCGCGCTTTTCTGCAGTGATCCAGACCAGTGGGATGCGTTCTGGTACCACAAGCCGCGGAAACCGCAAGCGCAAATCGCCGCGTAGCGCCCGAATCCACCGACGAAACTGACGCTTACCCGCGCTCACCTGAGCAACGCGGTTAACGCGACGCTAACGCCGGACCCCACCACGGTGCAGGTCTCGATATCCGGCAGCGGTGGCGGTATGCCGCCGCTACCACCGCTGCCGGTTGTGCAGTTTGCCTCCGCGACCTATTCTGTGTCGGAGAACGCCGGCCAGGCCAACATCGCGGTCACCCTGAGCGCGCCGCCGACCGTCGGAACGACGGTCACGGTTCCCTATTCAACGACCACCGGCGGCACGGCGGTCGCCGGGACCGATTACACGTCCGTCAGCAACACGCTAACGTTCAATTCGAGCCAGACCACCCAAAGCTTCGCGGTCCCAATCATCGACAACAAGGTGGTGGGTGGCTTCAAGACGGTGAACCTCGCTCTGGGTATTCCAACTGGTGCGACGCTCGGGACTCCGGGCACGGCCACCTTGACCATCTTGGACAACGACGTACCCCCGACTTCTGTCGCAGTGACCGGCTTCGGCGGCCAGTTTTCACCCGATCCCGCCCCCGTCGACACCTGGGTGGCGGTGGGCTTGTCGGCTCAGGCAGTCCGCCCTACGCCGCCCGCGCCCGCCAAATTGAGTGCGCCCGGCTGGAACTGGCAGCTCGCGGCCATCCAATTTAGCACTGACTCCGCCAACGGCCCGTGGAACGATGGCAGCAAGATGGGCGTTTCCTACATGATTGTCTCCGCCCACGCCCCGCCTCCCGACAGCACCTTCGACTACTCCGCTGTCACCCTCTCCGCTTCGTTCCCCGCTGTCACGTTTTCCACTTCATGTTCCATAGGCGGCTATTGGCAGATCGGCTATAATGCCCAAGTGAACTACACGGACACAGCCGGCGGGACCTATGTCGGGGTCGGCGGCGCCGCCGGCACCGGAACCGAGTTTAAGGCGAACATTCTCAGGGGTCTGGCCTCGGGCTGGAAGAGGCTGGAAGAACCTCGAACCGCTGGCCAAGTACGCGTTGCCTGGCAGCCCTATATTACTGCAGGCACAGACGACGCCGAATATAGCGAACGCAACTTACCAATGGCAGATGCCGCCCGCGATAAATTGGAAGAGCTATGATGAAAACAACGGCAACGGGCCGGTCGCACTCGATCCAGAAAAAGACCTCTCTTCACAAACGTTGGGGAATTTCTTTTGGGTCGATTCGGGGAAGAAAACCGTTACATGCACGGTCAGCGCAAATAATGTGTCTCAGACGGTCAGCGGAACCATTATCGTGGACGTTGTTACGGTTTCAAACAACGTTGCGACTCAGGGTTGGGTACAGTGGTACGATCCTAAAGACCCAGACTTTAAGCGCTTTGGCTTGTATGGGGACCCTAAGGCAAAAGACGACTTTACCGAGCAGGGCATGACGTTCACAGCGCAAGTGAATGTCCCGGCGCTTTACCAACCCGGTACATGGCAATACGTACAGACGCTCGTCACAGATTTTCGTCTGACATACAGGAGTGGCAAGAAGATGAAAGAGAAAAAGACTAGGCTAGTGTCGAGCAGGATGTTGCCGGGCTTGATGTCCCGATGCACCAGCCCTTGCTTGTGGGCATGATGCAACGCCTCGGCTACCGTGGCCACCAGTTCGACCGATTCGTGGAGCGACAGACGGGTCTGCTTGAGCTTTGTGGCGAGGTCCGTGCCGTCGATGTATTTCGAGACGACGAAGAACGGGCAGTCCTCGGTGCTGCCGACATCATGCACTGGCACGATGTTCGGATGATCGAGGTTGGCGACGGTGCGGGCTTCGGCCAGGTAGGCTTGGGCGGCTTCGGGGCGATCCACCAGCTTGCGATGCGGCACCTTGATCGCCACGAGCCGCTGTAACTGGTCATCGTGGGCGAGGTAGACCAGGCCGAAGCCGCCCGCGCCGAGCAACCGCTCGACGCGGAAGCGGCCGACGTGCGCGGGCAAGGGGCTGGCGGTGGCTGCGGCAGCGCTGCGCTGCCCTTCACCCTCTGACGCAGTTGTCAACGGGTCCCGGTGTTCGTTCATGGCGCCTCAGGGTCGAAGCCGTTCGTCGATATGGTCGGTTGCGCTCCTTGTCATGCTATAATACAGCAGCTTTCTCTGCCGCGCGGCGCGTGACTTCCCGCCAGCGCTTCGCTTCTTATGGCGCTCGCGTCGGGAAAGCCATCCGGAGGTGCGCATGGCCCTGACTCCGTCGCAGATCGAGCAGCAGAAGAAGCAGGCCGAGGAGCTGCTGTTTTCCGGGCCGCAGACGCTCGGCTTTGCCAAGAGCCTGTTCTTCGGCCAGTTCAACGCCCCGCTGCTGTTTCCCTATCCGGAGCTATCGCCGGCGGAGAGCGGCGCACGTCGAGCAGGCCGTGCGCCGAGGTGCGCCGGTTCGCGGCGGAGAAGATCGACGCCGCCGCCATCGACCGCAATGCCGAGATTCCGCAGGAAGTCATCGACGGGCTCGGCCGGCTCGGCGTGCTCGGCATGACCGCGCCGGAAGCGAGTCGGCGGCAGCGGTTTTTCCCAGTACGGGCAATACTCGGATCATGGAGGTCATCGGCGGCCACGACGCGGGGGTCGCCGTCTTCGTCAACGCCCATCATTCCATCGGCATCCGCGCCCTGCTGCTGTTCGGCACCGAGGAGCAGAAGCAGCGCTGGCTGCCCGACCTGGTCAGCGGCAAAAAGCTGGCCGCCTTCGCCCTGACCGAACCGCGAGGCCGGCTCCGACGCCGCCAACGTGCAGACCACCGCCACGCCCAGCGCCGACGGCAAGACCTACATCCTCAACGGCGAGAAGCGCTACATCACCAACGGCGCCATCGCCGGCGTGCTGACCGTCATGGCCCGCACGCCGGTGGCCGGCTCGACGGAAACCAAGGTGACCGCGTTCCTGGTCACGCCGGACATGCCCGGCTTCGAGGTGGTCGAAGCGCGGATGCCCAAGTGCGGCATCCGCGGCACCGCCACCGCCCGGCTCGCCTTCCACAACATGCCGGTGCCGGCCGAGAACGTGCTCGGCCAGGTCGGCAAGGGCCTGCGCGTTGCCCTGACCGTGCTCGACTTCGGCCGCACCACCTTCGGCGCCAGCTGCACCGGCGTGGCCAAGGCGTGCGTTCAGGCGGCGATCGAGCACGCCAAGCGCCGGGTGCAGTTCAAGCAGTCGCTCGGCGAGTTCGAGCTGGTCAAGAAAAAGATCGCGTTCATGGCCGCCAACGCGTTCGCGATGGAAGCGACGACCAGCCAGTGCGCCGCCTTCATCGACCGCGGCTCCGACGATTACATGCTCGAAACGGCCATGCTCAAGGTCTGGTCCACCGAGGCGCTGTGGCACGATCGTCAACGACACGCTGCAGATCTACGGCGGGCAGGGTTACTTCACCGACCGATCCGTATGAACGCTGGATGCGCGACGCCCGGATCAACCTGATCGGCGAAGGGGCCAACGAGGTGCTCAAGGCATTCATCGCCGTCGTCGGCTTGCGCGGCGTCGGCGAGCACCTCAAGGGCGTGCTCGACGCGCTGCGCCGGCCGCTGGCCAATTTCGGCACGCTGTTGCGGTTCGGCTCCAAGCATGTCACGCGCCGATTTACCTCGCCGGACGTGCCCATCCACAACGAGGCATTGCGTGGCGAGGCGCGTGAGCTGAGCCATCGTGTCCGCGACTTCGGCATTGCCGTGCAGGACGTGCTGCGTCATTTCCGCAGTGCGGCCCTGGCGCAAAATGGCCAGCAGAGCGAAGAGTTGAAGATCATGGCGGTGGTGCTCAGAAGCCAGTACATGCAGGAGCGCCTCGCCGACGCCGCCTGCGATCTGTACGCTTCGAGCTGCACGCTGAGCCGGCTCGACTGGCTGCTCGACCACCGCAACGCCCAGGCTGGGACGCTGGAGCGCGACCTGCAGGCGGGGCGCTATTTCTTGACGCTCGCCAATCGGCGGATCAAGCAGTCGCTTGCCGGCCTGTGGGACAACGACGACCCAGCGACGACGCGCACCGCGGACGTGTGGCTGGGCAAGTGAGCCTCATCCGGTATACTCCCTTTCGTAGGCGACGCAGCTAGCGTCGCCGCGGCTTGGCGACGCTGGCAGCGTCGCCAACGACCGTGGCGAACCCTTCTCCTTATCCCTCGGTGCATTCCATGTTGCGCTGTGCTCTGTTCGCTGGGATATTCCTGGGCATGCTCGCTGGTCCCGCCATGGCCGAGCCACTGCGGATCGCGACGTTCGAGGCCGACGTGACGCCGCCGCTCGGCACGCCGCTGTGCGATGCGCTGGTGGCGCCGGCCAAGCAGATTGACGATCCGCTGCACGCGCGGCTTGATCATCCTGGGCGACGGGCCGCCGATCGTGCTGTGTGCGCTGGACTGGGTCGGTGTCGGCAATTCGGCGCACGACGCCTTCCGTGACGGCATCGCCCGGTCGGCCGGCACCACGCGCGACCGCGTCTGTGTCCACTGCCTGCACCAGCACGACGCGCCCGGCGCCGACTTCCTCGCCGACGAGTTGCTGGCCTCGTTCGGCCTACAAGATCGCCTGTTCGACGCACCGTTCACGCGCAAGGCCATCGCGCGGGTTGCCGAAGCCGCCGGCCGGGCCGTGAAGAACCCGCGCACGGTTACCCACGTCGGCGTCGGCAAGGCGAAGGTCGAGGAGGTCGCATCGAATCGGCGGGTGATGGGGCCCGACGGCAAGGTCAAGTACGTGCGCTACAGCTCGACCAAGGACGCCAAGATTCGCGCCGAACCGGAGGGCGTCATCGATCCGTACGTGCAGCTTCTGAGCTTCTGGGACAGCGACACTCCGCTCGTATCGGTCAGCTACTACGCGACGCATCCGCAGAGCTACTACGGCAAGGGCGGAGTCAGCAGCGATTTCCCCGGCCTCGCGCGCGGCCTGCGCGACAAGGCGCAGCCCAAGGTCGTGCACATCCATTTCAACGGCGCCGGCGGCAATATCACGGCCGGCAAGTACAACGACGGCGCTCCGGAGAATCGCCCCGTACTCGCCGAGCGGCTCGCTCGCGGCATGCAGGCCGCCTTCGAGGCGACGCGCAAGACGCCGATCGACGCCGCCGGTGTCACATGGCGTGTCACGGCCGTCGCGCTGCCGGTGAGCAAGGCGTACAGCAATCTCAAGGAATTGCAGGCCCTCGTCGCCGACGAGAAGCTGAAGGTGCCCGATCGGCTGCGTGCCGCACGCAACCTAGCATGGGCTCAGCGGTGCGCGCGGGGTGACAAGATCGACCTTGCGTGTCTGAAGGTCGGCCCCGCCTACGTGCTGCACATGCCGGGCGAATTGTTCATCGAGTACCAGCTCGCAGCGCAGAAGATGTGCCCGGACGCGGCCGTGATGATGGCGGCGTACGGCGACTACGGGCCGGGATATATCGGTACGGCGATCGCCTACACCCAGGGCGGCTACGAAACCGGCCCGGTCTCGCGCTGGCGCCGGAGGTTGAGGACGTGTTGGTGAACGGGATGCGCGAGTTGCTGAAGTGATCCGGCGTCGGTGCAGAGGCAACGCCTCGTCACGCGCTGCATTGGTTACAAAACGGTCAATAGAATGCCCATTGGCCACAGCACCATGTGCGAGATGTCGGCAGGCGCGAGGAGGACCGACAGTGAACATTCCTATCCTGATCGAGCCTATCGCGGGCAACGGCTACCGCGCGCGGCGGCGAGCCCCTGGCCGTGGTCGTCGAGGCGCCGACGCGCGAGGAGGCTTTGGCCAAGCTTGAACTGGCCGTGCAGGCTCGGCTGGCGGCCGGTGCTGAAATCGTGCACCTCGAACTCGCGCCTACGGCTCACCCCCTCGCGAGGTTTGTCGGCATGTTCAAAGACGATCCGCTCATCGAAGACTGGACGAAATCCGTGGCCGAATACCGACGCAAGATCGACGAGCACCCCGACCGCCCATGAGCCTCTACGTCCTTGACACCGATATGTTGACGCTGATTCAGGAAGGTCCCAGGCTTGCGAATCGAAGATTGGTCCAAATAGCCGCGCACCATTACCCGTAATGCTTCTTGTACCAGTCCATCGTCTCCACCATCGCATCGTCGAACGAAAAGCGCGGCCGATAGCCCAGCTCGCTGCGGGCCTTCTCGATGCTGAAATCGAGGTCGAGTCCGAGGAACTTGAGCCGCGTGAAGTTGAAGATCGGCGCCTCGGTCGCGCCGTGCGCCTTCGCCAGCTTCTCGCAGCACCAGGTGACGAACCATGCCAGCCAGTATGGCGGCATCAGGTGCGGGTGCGGCAGCCCCATCGCGTCGGCGACTTTCTCGATGAAGCGCCGCTTCGAAACCGCCTCGCCGTCGGTTAGGTTGTACACCTGGCCGACCGCCTGCTCGTTCTCCACGGCCAGGAAAATCGCGTCGATCAGGTTGCCGATGTAGATCGTGTTGAGCGCCCGCTGCCCGCGTGCCCCCGGATAGCGCACCGCCCCGCGCCGCAGCCCGTCGATCAGCCGCGGCATGACGGCGCGATCGCGCGGTCCATAAACGAAACCCGGCCGTAGCACCACGACCGGCACGCCGAAATCGCGATAATAATGCAGCGCCACCTGCTCCGCCTCCACCTTCGACTGCGAGTAGCCGTCGCGATGGCGGCGCGGCAGCGGTTCGCTCTCATCGGTGCCGTGGTGATGCCGGGCCGCGTAAACGCCCAGGCTGCTGAGGTGGATGAATCGCGTCAAGGCCTGGCCCTTGCACGCGTCGAGCAACGCGCAGGCCCTCGACGTTCACCGCGCGATAGTCCGCGACCGGGCCCCAATCGCCGACCTTCGCGGCACAATGCACGACGACATCCATCTCGGTGACGGCGGACCGAAGCAAGGCGGCATCGGTCAGCGCGCCGCGGTAAAGAGTCGCCCCGAGCCGTTCGAGCTCGCGCGTGTCGCTGGTCGGCCGCACCACGGCGCTGATCGGCTGATCGCGCTCATGGCAGGCGTCGGCGAGGTGTCCGCCGATGAACCCGGTCGCGCCGGTGATGAGAAATCGCATAGATTTGTCATCGGGGTTGCGCATTGGATCGGCAAGGGCCTGATAAGACTTCCGAGGTCTCGGAGACGTTGGAAGTGTGACAGCCGCCCGCTCGCCCGGTGATACAATGGTTGCACCTGTCTCGACTGGAGGCATCAGCGATGGCGATCGCATTGGCTTGCCCCGAGTGCGCGAGTTCCGTCCCCGTGACCCACGACATGGCGGGCAAGCGCGCCAGTTGTCCGCAGTGCCGCAAGGAATTGGCCTTGCCGAGGACCCTGGTCGAGCTGCCTGACCGCGACGGCGACCACGTTGAGCGGCCGGCAGCCCGCGAACGTGTTTCGATCTTGCCGTGGGTGCTGGGGCTTGGGACCGTGGTCGTGGTGCTGCTCGTGCTGTGCGGCGGCCCGATGGCGGTGCTTTTTTACTTGCTGCGCAGCGATAGTGCGGCCGCCGAACTTGCCGCCCGGGCGGTCGTGCAGCCGTCCGGGGCGAATCTCCCTGCCGGCGCGCCGCCGCGTGCCATGCGCGTCACCGAATTCCAGGGCGTCTTTCAGGTCCGCTCGCAGCTAGTTCAGGGCGACGTTGTCTACAAGCACGTTGGCGCGGCGCCAACAACAAAAACAAGGTATGCAAGGAGTATGTCATCGATCTGGAAGCAGGACGCAGCTACATTATCGACCTCGAATGCCCGCCCAATCTTGACGCTTATCTGCGGCTAGCACAGCTCGACGGGCAACCCATCGCGGAGGACGATGACGGCGGCGGCAACCTCAATTCGCGCATCGTCTTCACCCCGGTCGTGACGGCAAGCTACGTGGTGGTCGCCACCACGCTGGGCGGCGGTTTCGGCCCATTCACCCTCACCGTGCGCGATTCCCAGTTCAAGAAGCCGCGGTAATGTAGGTCCCGCCTGCCGGGCGGGACCTGGACGTGCCAAGGTCCCGCCCGGCAGGCGGGACCTACCGCACCGCCGACCGGTGAAAATGGACGTGCCGCCACACGCCGCCGCCCTGGCGGTGCCAGACGCGCGTCTCCTCGAATGCGCGCGTGTACGCTGTTCCGTCCGCTTGCACGCGCTGATTCAGCCGCACGTAACTCAGGATCGCCACGTCGCCCAGCACCCGCACGTGCGGCGCACATCGTCGTGTTGTGTTCGCCGCGGACCGCGCCCAACTTGAAGTAAAAGTGGTGGAAGTCCAGTCCCTCCACGAGCTGGCCCGTCGCTTCCGGCTCGAAGCAGCTCAGGCTCGGATCGCACAGCTCCGCGTAGACATTCCAGTCCGCCGCCGCGATCGCGTCCAGCAGCCGCTCGTTCAGCCGCAATAGCTCCTCGGCAATCGGCTCGGCCATGATGATCTCCTCTCGTTGCATTCTCGCGCCGCCTCCCCGATAGAATAGGACAGAGACTCCCCGGAAATGAGGTTCCCATGAGCGACAACAGCGGATTGGTTTTCTCGACGAGCCAGGCCGAGTTCGATTCGGCGGTGCTGCAGAAATCGCACGAGACGCCGGTCGTCGTCGACTTCTGGCGCCCTGGTGCGGGCCGTGCCGGGCGCTGGCGCCGATCCTCGAACGGCTCGTCGCCCAGCGCAACGGCGACGTGCTGCTCGCCAAGGTCAACACCGACGAGGAGCACGAGCTGGCAGCGCAATACGCCATCCAGGTGCTGCCCACGGTAGTCGCGTTCAAGGACGGCAAGGCGGTGCTGAGCTTCGAGGGAGTGCTCCCGGAGACGCAGCTCGTCGATTTCCTCGACCGCATCGTCCCCAGCCAGGCCGAGCGCACCGCGCGAGGCGACCGCTCTCGAAAAGACCAACCCGGCCCAGGCCGAGAAGCTGTATCGCCAGGCCCTTAAGGCCAATCCGAATCAGCCGGAGGCGCTGCTCGGCCTGGCGCGGGTGCTGATCGAGAGGCATCAGGAAAGTGAAGCGAACGAGCTGCTCGAGCGCGTGAGTCCCGGCGGGGAGCACGGCGCCGAGGCCGAACGGCTCGCGGCAATCCTTTGGCTACGGCAACAGGCGCAAATCATGGGACACGAGCCGACGCTGCGCGAGCGTCTGGAGATCGACCCGCAGAACGCGCAGCTCCTGTTCGAGCTCGGCGCGGTGCTGGCCGGTGCCGGCCGCTACGCCGAGGCGCTCGATCTGTTGCTGCGCCGGCCAGCTCGATCGCAAACTCGCCGCGAGCAAGGTGCGCGAGACGATGGTCAAGATTTTCCACGTCATCGGCGTGCGCAGCCCCCTGGCCGACGAGTATCGCGACAAGCTCAGCTCGATGCTGTATTAACTTTGCTGCTGCTATTGAGTGCCGATGCTTTCCATCCCACCGCTTCCCTGCGCTGTCCCGCTGCCGTTGCTGATTACCGGCATTTCGGGCGTGGCCGGCTACAACGCTTTCGCCTACTTCCAGCGCCGCTATCCGGGACAGGTGGTCGGCGTTCGCCCGACGCAGACGGCGCGGCTGGCGGGCGCCGGCATCGTGCCGCTGGACACCGAGGATCGCGCCGGCCTGCGGGCGCTCTTCGACGAACATTGCTTCGGCGCGGTGCTCAACTGCACCGGCAATTGCGCCCTGAAGTCGTGCGAGCTCGACGCCGCGATGGCCTGGCGGACCAACGTTGCCAGCGCCGCCAATATCGCCGCTGTCGGCCGTGCCTACGGCTGCCGGCTGGTCCACCTGTCGTCGGACCTGGTCTTCTCCGGCACCGGCGCCGGCGGCTACGCCGAGACGGACGCGGTCGATCCGGTCACGGTCTACGGCCGAACGATGGCCGAGGGCGAGTTGGCGGTCCGCGCCGCCGACCCGGCGGCGGCAGTGCTGCGTATCAGCCTGCCGATGGGGCCAAGCTTCAATCGGCACGCGGGGGCCATCGACTGGATCGAGTCGCGTTTCCGCAACGGCCGGCCGGCGACGCTCTACTTCGACGAGGTACGTTCCTGCACCTACACCGATGATCTCAACCGCGTCTTCGAGTATTTCCTCGCCGCGCCGGTCGAGGGCCTGTTCCACCTCGGCGGGCCGCGGGCGGTGACGCTATTTCAGATCGCACAAGTCGTCAATCGGATCGGCGGCCACGACCCGCACCTGCTCAGGGGCTGTCCGCGCCGCGACGCCGGACCGATGCCGCCGCGCGCCGGCAACGTCAGCATGAACAGCGGCAAGCTGCTGGCGCTCCTGGGGGGCATCCCGTTCGCGCCGTGGCCCGTGGGTGCGGACCTGTTCCCGACTGACCGCCAGTGGCACTGCACGCGCCCCACCGACCAGCCTGGTTCACGCGAGCTGCTTACCGCCCGGTTGTACCAGTATCCCGGCTCGAACGACGAACGGCCCGAGGAAAGGCGGCCGGCGCGATCGGCGTAGTCGCTCCACATGGTGCGCTTTGCGGTCGTCAAGCTCGCGCATCTGCTCCGCTAACGGCACCATCGTTCCAAACCAGATCACGGTCGCCAGCAGCAGCGGGACCAGCAGCATCGCGACGCACCAGGCCGCCGCCAAGCGGCGCGACTTGAGGCGATGCCGGATCCACCACGTCGGACCGCCGAGCAGCACAGCGGCGGGCGCCACCGGAATCAGCAGCGCCGGTGGGTAGTCGCCCAGCCGGAGCGCCACCGGTGCAAACGTCCGCATCAGCCAGTTGTGCTGGCGCTTGAGCTCCTGGGAGACGCGCATGGCCGCCGGCGCGGCGTACATGAATTCGACGAGGATGACGCCCCAGAGCAAGAGCGCCGACACCACCACCAGGACCGTGATGGTCAGACGCGGACGCGGAGCATCGGCTGTGCTGGGTTGCATGGTCGCTTGATGCTGCGTTCTACGTGCCGCCGACCATCGCCGGCCAATGATGGACGCGCGCACGGCGTGGCGGATGTCTCGGGGGTGGAACCGTTAATCCGGCTTCGGCGGCGTGCCGTTGGGTTGCAGCTTGCGCTGCAGTGCCGCGAGCGCCTCCGGGGAGAGTGCTTTGACCAGCTCGTCAAGAGACAGTCCCTCCAGTCGCTCCGCCGGGGACAGCGCCGCGCAACTGGTCCGGGGACAGCCGCCTGCGCAGTTCCTCCGGCGGAAGTTTCTGGAAGAGTTCGTCGAGGCTCTGTCGAACGTATTCGCGGAGCTTGTCAGCCATATCGGGATCCTCACTGTAAGCCTTGAATAGATCGTACAGCAGCGTGCTGGTCTCTGTCGAGTGCGGACGATAGTGTTCCTGACCGTAATGGATCTGTTTCAGGTCGGCACTGAACAGGTGCAGCATCGCGTTCTGCTTTTCCTCCGGCAATTGATGCACGACGATGATGCGGATGCGCAGCGTCAGAACACGTACTTCGTAAACGCCTGCCCGAATGGGCGTCAACTCGACTTCCCGTGCCAAGTTCTGCGGGAAGCGCACACACACCGCAAAGAGCCGGAAGTCGCTTTGCGGAAGCAGATCCTGCATCGACGGACTGTACTGTTTGCGGTAGTTGACATAGTGGCTAACTTCTTCGTACAGCGCCCACGCGTCCAGCGATTCCTGGTAGGACTTGAACGTAACCAGATTATGCGCCCCCATATCCTCGAAGCCATCGGGCAGCGGTCGCGCTATCGGATCGAGGCCTGGGCGGAAAATCGCGAGATCGAGCAACTGCTGCTTGAGCGACAGGTCGATCTCGGGCGTTACGGTGATGGGAGTCCCTTGAAAGAAATCAAACCAGGCGAGGCCGAATATTCGATGAAACGGTCTTGGGTCGCTCATCGGCACTCTCGGTCGCTTCCTGGCCGCACGCGGGTGTTTTACGCACGTTTCCGGCCGTGAACAGGTCGGTCGGCGTTCGCGACGACTATTTGCTCCCGTCGAACTTCTTTTTGAATCGCGCCAGCAACGCGGCATCGCCCTTGGTGGCCAGCGTCGTAGCGATGCGCTCACGGAGAGGGTCGCTGTGCCGGTGGATCGCAAGCGCCGCCAGGGCCGCCAGTGCTGCGGCTTGGCTGGGGCCGGCGACGACCTCCAGCAAGAAATCGAGCGCGGCGGGCAACCGGAGCATCGCGGTTGCCAGCAGCACCGACTCCTGCACGGCACCCATCTGAGCGCGGGACCAAAAAGCCTTGAGGATCTGCAACGCCTCGGGCCGGCGCGACTCGCCCAGGGCGAGCGCCGCTCCCGCCTGCACCGACTCGTCCGGCGCGTCCAGGAATTCGGCGACGAAGGGCAGCGATTCGGCGGGTGCGAGGTTCACGAGCGCAGTGAGACATTCGCCGATAACTTCCGCCTCCCTGTCGCCGGCCCGGGCCTTGAAGCGCAACAGCGGCACCGCGGCCACCGATCCCGAATTGGCGATCGCCTGGACGGCCCCGATCCGGGCAACCTTCCACCGGTCCGCGAGCAGATCGACCAGCAGCACGATCACCTGAGGGTAGCCGATACGCACCAGGCCGAACGCCGAGCTGCCGCGCAAGGGAGCCGCTGCATCAACGGGCTCGCCCCATGCTGCCTCCATCTGCACGTGATGAATGCCGCGGAGGAACACGTCCGCCCCATGGTAGTCGATCTTGTTGAGGGCCTCAACGATCGCGAGCTTGGCCCGGCACAGCTTGTCGGTGGTCTCCGGCTCGACCATGAATCGGTCGAAGGCCGCGACCAGTTCCGGCTCCAGGTCGGCCCAGCCGCGGGCGCCGATGATCTGTGCCGCTTCCGCCGCGACCAGGTTCGACGGATCGCTCAGCGCCCGGCGCATGTCGGCAAGCGTTTCCGGTGCGGCGTCGGCGTCGCGCAGCGCTCGCAGACCAGCGAGTTTCGCGTCCACTCCGCGCCTTTCGCCATGGCTCCGCGTCTCCACGAACACGTGTCTTGCAGTTGATCGTATCGGCTCGCATGGAAATCTCCCGGTTTTTTCCCTGGTGTGCGCCCCGCCGCTGGCTAAGATTCGTTCACCTCGATCACGCAATCCCTCCCTGAGGAACGACATCATGATGCGATGGCTCCTGACCGCGGCACTGGTGCTGCTCACCGGCGATACCGCGGTGGCGCGCGAGATGATTCGTCTGGCGAACAACCCGGCCCTTTCGCCCAACGGCAAATGGCTCGCGTTCGACTGGAACGGCGATATCTGGATCGCCAGCGCCAGGGCGGCGAGGCTCGGCCGCTCACCGCCCATGTGGCGCGCGACACGCAGCCGAAGTTTTCGCCCGACGGCAAGACGATCGCGTTCATCAGCGACCGTGACGGCAGTCCGCAGGTCTACACCATCCCGGTCGAGGGCGGCCAACCCACGCCGTTGACGCATCACACCGCCGGCTACACCTTGCGCGAATGGACGCCCGACGGCCAAACGCTCCTGGTCCAGGCGACCCGCGATCACTTCTGGCGCCACGGCGAACGCTTCTTCACCATCAACAGCCAGGAGCGCTCCGCCGAGAAGCTGCTGTTCGACGACTACGGTGCGGACGGCACGCTCGCGCCGGACGGCAATCGAGTGCTGTTCACGCGCGAGGGGGAGCAGTGGTGGCGCAAGGGCTATGTCGGCTCGCGCGTCGCCCAGGTCTGGCTGTACGATCGCGCCGCCCAGTCCTTCACCAAGGTCCTGCACCGACACTTCGGCTCGCGCTGGCCGCTGTGGAAGCCCGACGGCAAGGGCTTCTACTACGTCGCCGAGGACGCGCACGGCGCCAACCTCAACGCCTACGACCCGGCGACGCAGCTCCACCAGCCGCTGACGCACTTCAAGGAAGATTCCGTCGTTTTTCCGTGCATCGCCCGCGACGGCTCGGCCATCGTCTTCCGCCATCTCTTCGACCTCTATCGCTTTGATCCCGCGACCGGCAAGACCGCCAGGCTCGACCTGTGGCACAACTCCGATCGCGCGGCGAAGAAGACCGACCAACGGCTGCTCACGAGCGCGTCGGCCGTCGCCTTCACGCGCGACGGCCTCGAGATCGCGCTGATCGCGGGCGGCGACCTGTGGGTCATGGACACGGAGCTGCGCGAGCCGAAGCAGATCACGCGGACTCCGGGCGAGGAAACGTCGCCGCTGTTCGCGCCGGACGGCCAGGCCATCCTGTTCGCCACCGGCACCGGCGACCGCTTTGCCATCGCCCGCGCCACCCGGCAAGACGACAAGCGCTACTGGTGGCAAAACCAGGCGTTTGCCGTCGCCACGCTCGCCGAGATGAGCGAGGTGCCGTCGCGCTTCAAACTCAGCCCGGACGGAAAACGCCTGGCGTATGTTCGCGGCCGGGGCGATCTCTGCGTGCTCGATCTCGACAGCAAGGACAACAAGCTGATCTTCGCCGGCTGGGACGCGCCCGACTTCGACTGGTCGCCCGACGGCAACTGGTTCGTCTATGCGGTGTTCGACGACGATTTCAATCGCGACATCTGGCTGCGCCGCGCCGACGGCACGGGGCAGCCGTACAACCTGTCCCGCCATCCGTTCAACGAAGGGCACCCGGTGTGGTCGCCCGACGGCAAGATGATCGCCTTCGCGGGCAATCGTGCGTCCGGCGAGCCCGGCGCGAGCCTCGGCATCGTCTGGCTCCGCGAGGAGGATGAGAAGACCGCGTATGACCGCAAGCTCGAAAAAGCCCTGGAGAAGATGAAGGGCCGGCTCAAAGCCGGCGAGGCCATGGACGACGCCGACGAACTCAAGAAACCCGCATCGCCGACGGTCGTCATCGACTGGAACCGCCTGCACGAGCGCGTCAAGCGCATCACGCTCGGCACCGGCTCGGCGAGCGCGCTGTTCTGGTCGCCCGACAGCAAGAAGCTCGCGTTCACCGGGACGTACGACGGCAAGCCGGGCACCTACGCCATCGACATCGGCGACGATCTCACGCCCAAGCCGCTCACCACGACGGCCGGCGCCAATCCCGTATGGCTCAAGAAGGGCAACCAGATCGTCTGGCGTGTCGGCGGCGTGCCGACCAGCACCCCCGGCACCGCCGCAACGCCGCCGCCGGCTGGCGCGTCCCCGACGACACCCGCTGCCGCGCCGAAGGGCAAGGGCTTCGGTCCCAAAAAGGGTGGCGGCCTTGCCGGCGATGCCCAGGCGACGCCAGGCGCGGGCGGCAGCTTTACGTTCTCCGCGCGCAGACGGTTGACGTGCCCCAGCGCCATGCCGCCGTCTTCGACACGTGCTGGCGGATCATGCGCGATCAGTGGTACGACAGCAACCTCGGCAACAACGACTGGAACGCGGTGCGCCGCAAGTATCGCCCGCTGGCGCTGCAGGTGCCCGACCTCGACGGCGTTGCCACCTTGGTGCAGATGATGCTCGGCGAGTTGAACGGCTCGCACCTCGGCTTCACGCTGACCGCCGGCGAAGGCAAGAAGCCCGCCGAGGTGCATGACGTCACGGCCCATCTGGGCGTTCGCTTCGATGCGACGTTTGCCGGGCCGGGCCTCAAGATTCGCGACGTGCTCACGCAGGGTCCCGCCGACAAGGCGCCCAGCCGACTGCAGCCCGGCGACATCGTCCTCAAGATCGACGGCACGGCGGTCGACGCGCGCATGGACCTGACGGTGGCGCTTAACGGGCCGCCCGATCGCTTCGTGTCGCTGACGGTGCGGGACGCCGCCGGCAAGACGCGGGAGGTCCGCCTACGGCCGATCTCCTATGCCGCCGCCCAGCTCTTGCTGTACGACGATTGGCTGCGGCACAATCGCAAGGTGGTCGCGGCGGCGTCGGGCGGCAAGCTCGGGTACTTGCACATCAGCCAGATGAGCATGCCGACCTTCCGCAAGTTCGAGGAGGAGCTGGTGTCGGAAGGCGTGGGCAAGCAGGGTCTGATCATCGACGTGCGCGAGAACCCGGGCGGGTCGACGGCCGACCATCTGCTCACCGCCCTGACGCAGCCGTTGCACGCGATCACGGTGCCGCGCGGCGGCGGTCCGGGCTATCCGCAAGATCGCAAGGTCTACGTGTCGTGGCACAAGCCGATCGTGGTCCTGTGCAATCAGAACAGCGGCAGCAACGCGGAAATCTTTTCGCATGCGATCAAGACGCTCAAGCGCGGCCAGGTGGTCGGCGTGGCGACGGCCGGCGCGGTCGTCAGCACCGGCGCCGTCGGCGTGATGGACGTGGGGATGCTGCGGCTGCCATTCCGCGGCTGGTTCACGCTCAACGACGGCGAGGACATGGAACGCAACGGCGCGATGCCGCATCACGTGCTCTGGCCGCAGCCGGGCGCCCTGCCGCGCGGCGACGACGCGCAGCTTCAGAAGGCGATCGCGGTGCTCCAGTCCGACGTGCAGGACTGGCTGGCCCGGCCGCAACCGCAGTGCGCAAGGCGACCGAACGGCGGTAAATCCTATTGCCGCCACATCGAGGCCCGCAGCGCAGCTCGATCCCTGGAGGATGCTGCGTTCTGTCACGGGGCTTTTTTTCCGGTTGCCTGTTGCAGCAACGCCTGCAGCTGGACTATGCGCTCATCCTTGGTCAACACAGGCTCACCGGTTGCTGCGTCGATGAGCCGCAGCATGGCTCCTTCCGCGCGGAGATACAGGCCGAGCGCCTCGCTCTTGAGTCGCTCCTGGTCGTCCGGTTCGATCGGCACGTACACGCCGCTCTCATCGCGGCGGAAGCCCAGCAGTGGCGGCCGCAGGTATAGGGCCTCTGGGTCGAACAGGAAGTACTCCCGCACGCGGAGCTGGGCGTACAGCCGGCGCTTTTCGTACAGGTCTTCACGCCAGGTATTCTCCGAAGCGATCTCGAAGACGGCGTTCGGAACCGCATCGTTTTCGCGCCAGCTGAGCCATGAGCGGCGCTCGCGTTTCTCCGCGCCTTTGACGACCATCACGTCCGGTGCCCTGCGAGCATGCGGATTACCTTTTTCCCAGTACCAGAGCGAGTCGGCAGCAACGAAAACGTCCGTCGCGCTCTGGAAAAAGTCTTGCAGCGCCTGGAAAAGCAGGATAATCGCCTGGATGTGCAGCGGGGTCTCGGCCATGGGTTCGCCATCCGAGACTGGGGTAGTGGATGTCTTCGTCCTGGTCGGGTACCAGTGCGGTTGCCGTTGACATGAAACGATCCTCCCGTCCTTGCCCAAGTCGTCGCCGCTGCCTTTCAAGCAACGATGGGGCACAAGCCGTCTAGCCAGCATTGAAGTAATCCAACTCGACTTTGACGAGCGGAATTCCGTCAACCGCCGCATATGCCGGTGAGCCACGAAGAAATTCCCCGAATTGGGTTATCGCGCTTGGCGTCGGCTCGTAACACCAGCGGTTACCACTGCTGAGAGCCTTCAGCGAATCGCTTTGTGCGAACTTGAAGGTTAACGAAAGCTGCCAGATGCTCTGGTCGTCTTCGTCGGCGCTCAGCATGAACTGTCGCGTGAAGTCCATTTCGAAAAACTTGCCGTCCCCCCAATCGTAGGTGCCCCATTGATAGAGCAGCATGTCACCGTCATTGGCCGAGCAGTCTTCGGCTCGTGTGTCCCGGTAGAAATGGAGCATCAGGGAAAAGCCTTCGGCGACGGTCAGCCCCTCAAGTGTGGCGCGGGCGTCGGCGATGCAGCGCGCGAGCGCCGCCTTGGACGTATGCGCATTCATGTACGTGCTCGCTCCTATTCCTTTGTAATGACCTCGTCCAGGTTCAGGATCGCATTCATCATCGCCGTATACGCCGCATGCTCTGCCACATCGAGGCCCGCAGTGCGCGGATACTCGCCGGCGCTGACGAGCTTCTGCGCCGCCGCGCGATCGCCGGCGTACTGCTGCTGCAAACGCTGGAAGCCGGCCGCGAGCACCTTGCGCTCCGCCGCACTCGGCGGCCGGGCCGTCGCCATGCGGAAGGCCAGGCTCAGCCGCTCCTCGGCGTCGCCGGGCTGCTTCATCAGCCGCTCGGCCCAGACGCGGGCCGCCTCGACAAAGGTCACGTCGTTCATGAGGATCAACGCGTGCAACGGTGTGTTGGTGCGCGACGGGCGAACGGTGCACACCTGGCGGGCCGGCGTGTCGAACATGTTCGGCGGGCCGATCGAGCGCCGCCAGAACGTGTACAGGCTGCGGCGATACAGGCTGTCGCCGTGATCCTGCGTGTAGCGGATCTGGTTGAAGCTGAAGTCTTCCCATAACCCCGGCGGCTGGTACGGCCGGACCGGCGGGCCGCCGACCCTGTCCACGAGCAGGCCGGAGAGCGCTAACGCCTGGTCGCGGAGATGGAACGGACTAAGGCGCGTGCGTGAGCCGTGCGCCAGCAGGCGATTGTCAGGATCGCGCTCAAGCACGGCCTGGCTGACCTTCGCGCTCTGGCGATAGGTCGCGCTGGTGACGAGGAGCTTGTGCAGCCGCTTAACGTTCCAGTCGGTCATGAACTCCGTCGCCAGCCAGTCGAGCAGCGCCGGATGGCTCGGCAGCTCGCCCTGCACGCCGAAGTCTTCGGGGGTCTTGACCAGGCCGAGGCCGAAGAACATCTGCCACGCGCGGTTGACCGTGACCCGCGCCGTCAGCGGATTGTCCCGGGCGACGAGCCAGCGCGCCAGGCCGAGCCGATTCTTCGGGGCGTCCGCGGGCAAGGCGTGCAGCGCCCTGGGCACCGCGGGCTGCACCTTGTCGCCGTACCTGTCGTAGTTGCCGCGGATCAGGACGAACGTCTCGCGCGGGTCCTTGCGATCCTCCATGACCATCGTGATGAGCACGCTGTTCTTGATGCCGGCAAGCTGCTTGCGGTCCGCCTCAATGGCCTGCTGCAGCTTCTGCGTCTCGGGGAAGCGCGTCAGGAAATACTCGGTGATCGCCTTCTTCTGCTCATCATTGCGTTTCGCCTTGTCGACCTTGAGCGCCGCCGCGACCTTGTCGGGGAGCGCGTCCTTGCCCGGATTCTTCTCCCACGCTTCGAGGCCGAGCAGCCGTTTCCGCGCGAGCTCGTCAACATGCCGTTGCCTGGCTGCAATGGTTTTCTCCAGCGCCGCGATCTTCTGCTTCTGCTCGTCGGTCGGCAGTTCCAGCACCGGGGCGGCGGTGCCGTTGCGCCGGTCGACCCCGCCGACCTCGGCCACGCTATTGAAGAACGCGAAGAGCTGGTAATACTCCTTTTGCGGCAAGGGATCGTACTTATGCTCATGGCAGCGGGCGCAGCCGACCGTCAGGCCAAGCCACACCGCGCCGGTCGTGTCGACGCGATCGACGACGTAATCGACGCGCGACTCCTCGGCGATGCGGCCGCCCTCGCCGTTGAGCATGTGGTTGCGGTGAAAGCCGGTCGCGATCCGCTGTGACACAGTGGCGCCGGGCAGCAGATCGCCGGCGATTTGCTCGATCGTGAACTGGTCGAAAGGCCGATTAAGGTTGAGCGCATCGATGACGCCGTCGCGCCACGGCCACATCGCCCGGGTGCCGTCGGTCTGGTAGCCGTTGGTGTCGGAGTAGCGGGCGGCGTCGAGCCATTCCAGTACCATGCGCTCGCCGTAGCGCGGCGACGAGAGGAGGCGGTCCACCAGCTTCTCGTAGGCGTCCGCCGCCGGATCGCCGAGAAAATCGTCGATCTCCTTGAGCGTCGGCGGCAGCCCGGTGAGGTCGAGCGTCACCCGGCGGATCAGCGTTTCCTTCGCGGCTTCTGGCGACGGCGGCAGCCCCTCGGCTTCGAGCCGGGCGAGGATGAACGCGTCGATCGGATTCTTGACCCACACGGGCTGCAGCACCATCGGCACGACCGGCCGCCGGGGCGGGATGAACGCCCAGTGGTTCTGCCTGGGCGCTCCCTGCTCGATCCACTGCCGCAGCGCCGCGAGCTGCGGCGGCGACAGCGGCTTGCGATTCTTGCCCGGCGGCGGCATGACGTGCTTCGGGTCCGGCGACGACACGCGCTGCCATAACTTGCTCATGCTCGGCTGGCCACGGACGACAATCTCCTCGGCGAACAGCCCGTCTTGCGTGTCGAGGCGCAGTCCCGCCTTGCGGGTCGACTTGGCCGGTCCATGGCAGGTGAAGCAGTTGTCGGCGAGGATGGGCCGAATGTCGCGGTTGAACTCGACCGTGCGCCGGCTGGGCGGCCAGGTTGGCCGTGCCGACCAACAGCGAAAGGCAGGCGGCAAGGAGAGGCAAGCGCTTCATGGCAGTGGTGAGGCGGGCGGGTGCGGGTTGGCGAGGCGAGATACCGGTAGCTTACCGCAACGGCGCCGTGGAGACAATCATCCGAAAGCGCAAAGATGAAGTCTTGACAGCCGGTGGTCCGTGCGACGTGCCCATCCCGTTCCACGACGAAGTTCAGCAGCACACGGCGAGCGCCGGTGCCGCGTAGCTCTTCTCCTCGCGGATGCGCGAGCCGAGCCGCTCGTTGATTTGCCGCTTCAGCTCCGCGCACTCGTCGTTGGTGCGATAGACCGAGCGGGCCAGCTCGATGAAGCGCTCGCCGAAATCTTGCCGCTGTTCGCAGACGCGAATCTCGTCCTCGATGTCCCAGAGCGTCACGTTCACGTTCCGCAGTGCCGCCGTTAGCCGCTCCAACTCCGCCGACGGTTTTACGCACCGCGCCTGCGCTGCCAGCAGGCCGCCCCGCTCCAGGCGGATGTTCTCCAGCTTCCGCGCGTCGTGGACCCGATTGCGCTTGATTTCGAGGATCGTGATCTTGTCCACCAGTTCGCCCGGCGCGATTTCCGCCACGATCGGCCCGCGCACGCCGAAGCGCCGCTGCCGCAATTCGCCGGCCATGCGCGAACACGCCGGCCCAGTCGCCCCATTGCTCCTGGCGAAACAGCCGCAGCGTCGGATACCACGGGCTGTCCTCGCGGCCGCGCATCCAGCGCCAGTCCGCCGCCATGCTCATCGCCATCCACACCTCGACGCCGAGCGCGCCGGCGAGATGCGCCACCGCCGTGTCCGACGTCACCACGAGATCGAGGTGCGCCAGGATCGCCGCCGTGTCCAGGAAGGCGCCGTCCACGTCGAGCCGGGCGCCGAAATCGACGATGTCCCAATGGCCCGGCACATCGCGAAGCTGCTCGGAGCCATAGCCCTTCTGCAAGCTGATGAGCCGCACGCCCGGCAGCTCCGCCAGTGGCGCGAACGCCCGCAGCGGCACCGACCGATGCGCATCGCCCTGGTACTTCTGGCTCCCCTGCCACGCGATGCCGATCCTGATGTGGGGCACGTTTGTTACGTGCCCGTTCGCTTCCGGCACGCAAGCAACGTTCCCCTCAAGCTCCCGCCCCCACTCCTCAATCCGCGCCGGCTCCGCCGACAGGTACGGCACCGCCGCCGGCACCGTTTCCAGCGTCGTGTGAAACACGCCGGGCAGGCTCAGGAACGGCACCTGGTACGCAAAGTCCGGCAGCGGCGTCCCCTGCACGATGACGCGATCGATGCCCGGACAGCGCCAGCAGCTTCTCCAGCGCCGCCGGGCACTCCACCAGCACGACGCCGCCACGCTGTTGCACCAGGGGTGCATACCGTACGAACTGGATCGTATCGCCGAGTCCCTGCTCCGCGTACAGCAGCACAGCCTGCCCGTGCAAAAATCGGCCGTCCCAGCGCGGCTGCGTGAACTTGCGCGGCGCCGCCGCTGGCGATTGCCACCGCCATTCATATTCGGCCCAGCCGCGCGCGTAGTCGCCGTGCATCAGGTAGCCGAGCGCCAGGTTCTTGTGCGTGTCCGGCGCATCGGGCTTGAGCCTCAGCGATTCCTCGTACTCGGCAATGGCCTCATCCACCCTGCCGAGCTGCTCGAACAGCACGCCCAGGTTGTTGTGCGCTTCGGCATGGTCCGGCTTGATCCGCAGGGCGCGGCGGAGGCACGCTTCCGACTCCGCATGCTTCGCCTGCGCCAGGAGCGCGATGCCGAGGTGGTTGAGCAGGTCGGGCGCATCGGGTGCCTGCTGCAGGGCCACGCGATATTCCGCCTCGGCCTCGGCGATGCGGCCCATTCGCCTCACCATGTTGCCCAGGTTGTGGCGGGCATCGAGGTAATCGTCCATGAGCCGGACGGCCTCCTGAAAGCCAGCCAGCGCCTCCGCCTTCTTTCCTTCGCGATCGAGCGCGACCGCGCGGTTGTTGTGCAGGATCGCGTTCTTCGGCTCCAATTCCAGCGCGCGCCGAGCGTCACGGCCGCCTCCGCTGTCTTGCCCTGCTTGAGCAGCGCCAGGCCGCGGTCGGCGTGGCGCTGGGCGGTTTCGAGCCGCGGATGCGTCTCCAGCGCGCTCGCCATCCACGCGAACACGCCGTCCCAATCGCCGCGCCGCTTTTGCCGAAACAGCCGCATCGTCGGATACCACGGGCTGTCGTCGCACTCTTGCAGCCAGCGCCAGTCCGCCGCCGTGCTGGCCGCGAGCCACACCGGCACGCCGAGCGCCCCGGCCAGGTGCGCAATCGCCGTGTCGGACGTGATGACCAGGTCGAGGTGCTTCATCACCGCGGCCGTGTCAAGGAACGCGCCGTCGGCGTCGAGCTGCTTGCCGAAATCGTGAACCGTCCAGCCGCGCAGCTTGCCGAGCTGTTCGCAGCCATAGCCCTTCTGCAAGCTAAAGAGGCGCGTGCCGGCGACGCGCGCGATCGGCTCGAACTTGGCGAGCGGGATAGAGCGAAAGCGATCGTCCTGGTAGCTGCGACTCCCCTGCCACGCGATGCCGATCTTGAACCCCGTGAAACCAGCCAGCTCCTTGCCCCACCGCCGCACGCGCTCAGGGTCCGGTGAAATGTAGGCAGCGTCCCTGTGGGGCACGTTTTTTACGTGCCCGTTGGCCACGTGCCCGTTGTGCCCAACCGCCGCGGGCCCATGCGTGCTGAGGACGTTGCCGAGCTGTCGGTCCTCGTCGGGCACGTAAAAAACGTGCCCCACAGGGGCGATACCCAGGAGAAGCGGCAAGCTCATTAGCGGCGCCTGCACGTCGAACGCCGGCAGCGCCGCGCCCGGCGGCACCAGCCGATCGATGCCGGCACAGGCGCCAGGAGGCCCACGAGCGCCTTCTGGCACTCCACCACCACCGTGCCGCCGCGCGCCGCCACCAGGGCCGCGTAGCGAATGAACTGGATCGTGTCGCCGAGCCCCTGCTCGGCGTAGAGCAGGATGGTCTTGCCGTCGAGCGGGCCGCCGTCCCAGCGCGGCTGCGTGAACTTGCGCTCGGGGATCTCCCTGGTGCCCCAGCGAAATTCGTATTCGGGCCAGCCGGCCGCGTAATCGCCTTTGCCCAGGAGCGCCAGACCGTGGTTCTTGTGCGCGTCACGGTACTCCGGCTTGAGCCGCAGCGCCTCGCGATAATGGGCCAGCGCCTCGTCAACGCGCTCCAGCTTGACCAGGATGATCGCGAGGTTGTTATGGGCCTCCGCGTAATCCGGCCGCAGCCGCAGCGCCGCGCAGGCACGCCTCCGCGTCCTCGAACCTGCCCTCGTGCCGCAGCACGTTGCCGAGATTGTTGTGCGCCTCGGCATAGCCCGGCCGCAGCTCCAATGCGCGCCGGTACGAGGCGATGGCGTCGGCGCGCTTGCCCTGCTGCGCCAGCACGACGCCGAGGTTATTGTGGGCGTCGGCCGAGCTGGGCCGGCGGCGCAGCACCTGCCGATAGGTCGCGACCGCCTCGGCGAGCAGCCCCTGATCCGACAGAGTGACGCCGAGATTGTTGCGTGCCTCGGTGTCGTCGGGCCGAATGCGGACTGCCCGGCGAAACTCCGCCAGCGCCTCGTCGAGCGCGTTGGTGCTGCGCAGCGCGAGCCCGAGGTTGTTATGCGCCTCCGCCCAGCCGGGCTTGAGCCGAATCGCCGCGCGATAGCGCTTGATCGCCTCGGCCGGCCGGCCGAGCCGCTTGAGGCAATTGCCGAGGTTGTGCTGCGCGTCGGCGTAATCGCCGCGCAGCTCCAGCGCCCGCTCGTAGCTGGCAACGGCGTCGGCGTGCTGGCCGCGCGCCGCGAGCGCGACGCCGAGGTTGTTGTGCGCCTCGGCCCAGTCCGGCCGCGCCGCCAGCGCTTCGCGAAACCCCGCCTCCGCGTCGCCCGGCTTGCCCTGGTTGAGACTCACGATGCCGCGCTGAAAACAGGCGTCGGCCTGTGCGATCTGCTGCATGGGTGCTACCTCCAGGTTGTATTTGACCCCGAAGGGGTCGCAGAACTTAGCCGGTGGTTGAGCGCAGCGAAACCACCGGAAAGCGGCCAAAAATAGACCTCGACCCCGGAGGGGTCGTAGCGCCGCGCAACATCTCGCTTCGTTGCCGCCAAAGGCGTTTACCTGTCGGGCGCCCGGCCGACGCTGGCGCCACACAACAGGTCGCGCGCGTCGTGCCAGCGCCGCTCGGCGACGTCGGCCGAGACGCCCACGAGCGCGCCCGCCGCCACGAGGGTCAGTTGGCCATACCACACGAGCCGAGCGATTGCGCGTTCGCGCTGGGGCAGTGCCGCGATCGCCTCGTGGAATGCGGTCCACCGGGCGAGCGCCTCCGGATCGCGATCGCGGTCGCAGGCGCTGTCAAGGGCCCCGTCGCGTTTTTCCGTGCGGGTAACGAGGCCATGGGGCCCGCAATGCCGCCGGGTCGATTCGATGAGCACGCGGCGCACCTGCACGCCGAGGAGGCGCAGCAAGTCGGCGGGCGTGGCCGGGGCGATCCTTTCGAGCACGCGCCAGAGCTTGATGGCGGCGTCCTCCACAACGTCCTCGACCGGCACCCAACCCTTGAGGCGCAGAAAGCTTCGGTACCGCCGCGCTGCAATGCGCTCCAGCGGCGGATACGCCCATTCCACGAGCTGTGCGCGTGCCCCGATGTCGCCGGCCTTGTGCCGGTCGAGGCAATCTTGTACCGAAAAGTTGCTGTCAGTCATGGCTCGTCCCTCCGACGCCCGAGAAGAGAACGGCGTGCACCGACGTTGGCGCATACCCCCTCTCTCCGCTTAGTCGGAATCGGCGCAAAATGGGACAGGGGTTCCCGATTTTTCCTAAAGATTTTTTCCGCGATCGCGCCCGCCTCGCTTCGCGGCGATCCTGGATGAACGATCCCAGTCCGTGGATGTGCGGTAGCCGGCTTGCTTCCTGAAATGCTGGCCCGTTCAACTCCTGCTTTTTTTTCGCTCGCTTGCGTCTGTCGCCATGACCCCCGTCGCCGTGGCCACCTGGGTCAACGGCACGCCCGGTTGATAAGTCGCCCGCGTCCAGCCGAGCTGATGTGCGGCTTCGCCCAAAAGGACATCCCAGGGCGCGACGCAACCGGCCGGTGGGAAGTCTGCCTCACGGAGGGGCTCGGAACGCACGGCGATGAAGCCCTTGGCATGAATTCCACACCCTGGCGCCCGTCGCGCCGCGCGAACGGTACGCCCATGTACGAGGCACAAGCTTTTACGCGATCCAGGTCGCATGCACGGTACTCATGCCAGGCTGGCTGCCCGACGTAGTCAACCCGCTCGTCGAGCAGCGACACAACGCCGTCCGACGACAGTGAGCGCAAGGGGGCGTCCGGATCGAGAAAAACCACGTACTCGGCGTCAAGCACAATGTCGTGCAGCAGCAGGCGCCACAATTGAGCCTGGGTTGGCTGCCGTGCGGTGGTCCACGCCCAAATGGACAACCCATCCTTGGTGCTGAAATGGAAACGCTCAACTCCGCTGGGTAGCGCCTGGTGACGGGGATACACACCGTCCGAACAGAACGTGCCCAACAGACCCAAAAGGCCGTGCGCCCCTTTGCCGAAGCAGCAACGTACCTCAGCTGACGTTGGCGTCACCCTAGGAATGTGCGCGAGGCAGTCCCATTCCTGGATCGGTTTGGTAGGCGCTGTTACCCAGGCTACCCTTTTGGATTCCTGTGCCATATACATCTGCAAAGCCAACTCCCTCTTTCGACATGCCTTATCGCTCATTGGCAGACGTTGCGTTATCTGAGAATGCGTAACGCGGGAAGCATGGCCTGTAAGCTCGCTTCACCTTTCGCAGTGACACGCGTCTTAACGAGGCTTAATTCTTCTAGATTGGTGAGCGTACCGAGCTCCATGATGCCGACATCCGTGACGTCCGTTCCGTCTAGGCAAAGCACCCTCAGACTTTTCAGCTTACTCAGCTGTGTCAAGCCCGCGTCAGTAATACCCGTGTTCTTTAGGTCAAGTAGGCGCAAGCGGGTTAGCTTCCGGAACTCGGACAAGCAAGTATTCTTATACTGACTTCCGGAGAGGCTAAGCACCCGTAACCGTTGCAACGCCGCAATGTCAGCCATTGCTTTATCAGAGATTTTCGTTCCGTGTAGATCGAGGCTCTGTAAGGCGTTAAGCTCAATTAGGTCCTGTAAGCCACGGTCCGTTAGCTTCAGGTTAGAGAGCCCAAGCCGTTCCAAGCTCGACAGCTTGCCAATCTCGGACAATGCCATGTCAGAGATTTGAGTCCCAAAAAACAAGGCCTGGGACAAGGCGGGTTGTTTCCTCAATAACCGCGCAACACCGGCATCCGTCACCCAGGGTGAAGAGAGAGTCAATGATTGAAGCCCACCCGGTACCTTTTCAAGATGTGCGAGCGAGCGGTCCGTTATTTCGGGCAATATGCACGTTATTAGCGTCACGTTCTTCAACTGCGAAAATGCAGCGAAGTTAATAGACTCGATATCTTGGTCACCTCGCGACAAGAGGCCTGGGAAAAGGAAGATCCAGTCAACTCTCCCAGCCGAGTTTTTCCCAACGTGGTTCGTGCCGTTAATCGAAACCACCTTGGCGGCGGCATCGCGCTCGTCATCTTCCCCTATTGGGTCGTACGAGGCCGAAGCAATGGGCAATATGAAAAAAATCGGAATATGGCCCACGACAATAATGGCCAACGCCTTGGCAATTGGTCCAGCTTTATTGGCGCCCATTGTTGGTACCTCGTGACTCCACAGGTTGGTCGGGTTAGAATTGGAAACAGCCATGCCCCTCGGGGACCGTCGCTTCGGCGCTATTGGTTAGGTAAATCACGCGTCGAGTCCTCTCAAGTCGGCGCGCAAGTCGAAATACAGATTAGCTAAGTATGTCTCAAGTTCACCAATCTGCCGGGAATAATACTCGACGAATTCGCTAGCTTGAAAAAAGGTAATGGCGGCGCTCATACGAAAAAAAGTAGTTATTCCTAGTATTTGACCTTCAGGACTGACAAAGAGCATAAGGAAAAAGAGTTCCGCCGCAGTTTGGTCCTGCAGGGCTCGCCATGCCGCTAGGTCCCGCCTCATGTTTGCAATGACCCCCTCGACTCTTGCAATTTCGGCACGCAGCCAGGCTTCCTGACTCGGGAAATTCACTCGCTGCAGCGGTCTTCCGGGAGTAATGAGGCGTACGCCTTGGCGAAACCTCGGGAGGACGGGAGGCTGCACCTGCGCTCCTGGCTCAAGCTGAGGCTGAGGCATGTTCCCTTGGGCCTCCTGCGCCTCGCCAGCGGCGATCGTATTACCCACCCCCGTCACAACCGGCGGCCCAAACGGCGAAGAATCCAGATTCCCCGCCGCTGTCCCGCTCGTGTTGGCCACATCGCTATAGCCCTCCAGCAGGCTATAGCGATCGGTGCCAGTCTCGCTGGAGCTGACGTTGCCGCTCGTGCCGTCGGCGCTTTCCGTCACCGTATAGTTGGGCGAGGGTGTCGTGGTGGTGCCGCCCTCGACCTCGGTGGCGGTGCCGGTGCCGATGATCGTGCGCGAATAGGCGCCGATCTGCGCGTTGCCGGTTTCGGTCACGGTCGGCGTGTCGGTGCCTTGCAGCGTTTCGGTGTAAGTGCTGCCGCCGCTGGTCGTGCCGGTTTCCAGCATGCTGTAGGCGTCGGTCGCGTACAGCACGTTCGAGTACGCGCCCGTCAGGCGGTTGCCGGTCTCGCTCTTGGTGCTGGTCATCGTCCCCGTCTCGGTCAGCGTGAACGAGGGGCCCGAGCCGCCCAGGCCTCCGAGGCCGCCCAGGCCGTTGCTGAGCACTTCGCTCATAGTATAGTTTTCCGCTGCCGTTTCGGTCAGGCTGTAATCGCCCGAGAGCGCGTTGCCGGTTTCGGTGTCGGTGTAGGTCTGCGTGCTGCCCTCGGTCAAGGTGACGCTGCCGTAGGTGATGCTGTCCGTCGCCGTGGTCGTGCCGGTGGTGTCCGTCATGTAGTCGCCGCTGATGACGTTGCCCGTCTCGACGGCGGTCGACACGTCGGCGCCGCCGGTGGTGATCGTGTCGCCGTAGTTCGTCGTCTCCGTCATCGTGCTCGAATCGCCGGCCACGGTCGTGGCGGTGTAGCCGCCGCTGAGCGCGTTGCCGGTGGTCGTGACGGTGTCGGAGGCGTTGACCGTCTGGGTCATGTCGAAGCTGGTGAAGCCCAGGGTGCTGGTCTCGATCAGGGCCGACTGGCTCGACGCGGTTTCCGTGTCGGTGAAGGCGCCGGTGTTGGCATTGCTCTGGTCGTTGCTGGTCCCGGTCGTCGTCGCGGTATCAAAGAGTCCGTAGCCTTCGGTCTGGTAGGTGCCGGTTTCCTGGAGGTACGAGGAGCCGCTGGCAGTCGCCGTCGCGGAATCGGTCCCCGCCAGCGCGTTGCCGACGTCGAGCCCGGTGTTCGTCGAGGTCGAAACGATCGTGTCGGTGTACGTGGTGCTGGTGGCGGCGTCGCCGCCGGTGATGGTGGCCGTTGAAACATCGGTCGCGCTGGTGGAGAGGGTATCGCTGCCGGTGATGGCGTTGCCCTGGTCGGTCGCCGTCGCGGTGCTGGTGTCGTTTTCGGTGGAGGTGAACGTGCCGCGGTCGTCGGTCCCGGAATCATGCGCGGTGGCGGTGCTGTTTTCCTGGGCGGAGGTAGAGTAGGCCCCGGTGACGAGGTTGTCGCTGGCGGTGGTGATGTTGGTTGCGGTCGCCGTGTCCGAATAGGTGTCGCTGGTGGCGCCGGTGGTGTCGACGCCGGTCGTCGTGCTGGTGCCGGCGTCCACCGTGGAGGTGCCGGCGCTGCCGGTGATGTCGTTGTCGTCGGCGGTGGTCGAGAGCGTGTCGTTGGCCACCGTCGTGCTGGTGTCGGTGGCGCCCGAGTCGGTGGAGTTGTCGTAGACGGTGCTGCCCGACGTCCCCGTCATCGAGATGGAGTCGCTGCCGGTCAGCCAGTTGGCGATCTCGGTGGTGGTCAAGGTGTCGCTTGCCAGCAGCGTGGAGCTGTCGGTGGCGCCCTGATCGACGGCCAGGTCGGTGGTGCTGCTGGTGTCCGACTCCGCGGCGGTGGCGCTGCAGCTGCCGCCGCCCAGGTTGGTGCTGACGGCGGTCTGGGTGTCGGATGCGACCGTGGTGCTGCTATCGGTCGAATCCTGATCGGTCGCGACGGCGACGGTGGTGCTGGTGGCCGTCTCGTTGGCGGTCACCGTGAGCGACGCGCCGACGTGTCGTTGCCGACGCTGGTGATCGTCGAGGTGCCGGATGCGGTCACCGTGGTGAAGTCGGTCGAATCCTGGTTGACGGCCGAGTCGCTGAGCGCGCTCGTGCTCGACGCGGTAGTGGTCGTGGTGGCGGCGCCGGTGAGCCAGTTGCCGGAGCCGGTGAGCGTACTGCTGTCGGTCGCCGTCACGAGGCTGGTGTCGGTCGAGGACTGGTCGGTGTTGTAGTCGGTCGTGGTGGCGCCGTCGGATTCGGTGCCGGTCGCGGTGAACGAGCCGGTGGTGAGATTGCCGGTCGTGGTCGTGCTCAGCGTATCGGAGCCGGTGGTGGTCGCCGTGTCGGTCAGGTTTTGGTTCGTCGTGGTTTGGACCGTGGTGGCCGAGTCCGATTCCGTCCCGACCGCGGTGAACGTACCGGTCGCCAGGTTGGCGGTCGTCGTGACGGTCAGCGTATCGCTGCCCGTCGTGGTGCTGGTGCCGGTGGCGGTCTGGTTGGTCGGATAGTCGGTGGTGGTCGCGCTATCCGACTCGGCCGCGGTCGTCGTCAACGCCCCGGTCAGGATGTTGCCGGTCAACGTCGTCGTGGCGGTGTCGGTCGCGGCGGTGGTGTTGCTGTCGGTGGCCGTCTGGTCCGTGGCGCTGTCGGCCAGGGTGGACGAAGCCGACGCCGTGACAGTCCCGGTAATGGCCCCGGTGCTGTAATCGTCAGTCAAGGTCAGGCTGGAGCTGTCGCTGGCGGTCGTGACCGCGGTTTCGGTGTCGCCGCTGGCGGCACGCGTTTCCGTGGCGGTCGCTGTGCTGCTTTCGGTCAGCGTCGTCGTCAGGTTGGTGCCGTAATTGCCCACCTCGGCGAGCGCGAAAGTAGACGAACCGGTGCTCGACACGGTGATCGCGCTGGTCGCATCGGCGCCGGTGCCGACGAGCGTCGACGTGTCGGTGCCGGACCCGGCCGACGTGACGGCGCCGGTGCCGACATTGCCGTTGACGCTCCACGACGAATTCTCGACGACCGTGCCGCTGGTCGAGGTGTACTGGGTCAGGTCGTTTTGCAGTTGGGTGAGCGTGATGGTCTGGTTGCCGCCGATGGTCACGGAGTAGTTGCTGGCGCTGAAGCTGGTTGACGTGTCGATGCCGGCTTCGGTGAGCGTAAAGGTGTCGCTTTCGCTGGCCGTGCTGGAAACCGAGCCGTACGCATCGTACAGCAATCGGGCGACCGTGGCGGTGAGGGTGCCCGATTCCTGCAGGCTGAAGCTGCCGGCGCCGTCGGTGCCGGTCTGGGTGACGGTCGGCGTGCTGGAGGCGCTGGCGGAGCCGACTGATGCGAGCGCCCGGCGGGGCGGCATTCTCGACCAGCGCGAGCGCCACGCCGACGCCGGTGGAATCGTCGGTGACGTTGAGCACCTGGAACCCCACCGGATAGGCGCCGGCGGCCGTGAACTCGTGGGACCCGGAGACGTTACCGGACAGGTCAATCGAGCCGGTCGATTCGCTACCGTCGCCCCACAAGATCGTGGCCTGATAGTCGGCCGGCGACGTGCCGGTGACCAGGGTAAAGGACCCGACGACGCCGCTGAAGGTCTGGCCGGCGAGGACGACAAACGCGGAGCCGGTGGGCGACATGCTCGGCACCAGCCGATTTTCGAGCGGCTCAACGCGCAGGTGGGCCCCGGGGCGGCAGCCGCTTTATCGCGAAGAACGCTCGGTAATGTCGGAGCCAGAAGTGGAGAGGTTTCATGGTGTCCGCCCTGGTGCGAGAAGCGATGGTCCCGCGCAGAAAGGGTCGCGGGGGGGCGAACGGTACAGGCAGAAGAATCGCGGAGTTGAAAATCGCGTTCTACCGTTATCAAGCGAACACCGAGTCGAAGAACCGCGGAAAAAAATCTACATTCGTAAACTTTTCACAACCGCGGAGGGCTAGTACCCCCAGCGAAACATTTTCGGGTTGTTGTGTCAAGTCGCGCTTTTCGCCATGACCGTGCAAAGGAGTCTTGACAGCGGCCCTATTGCGGTTACGATATTATCCAGTCTACCCAGACTTCCAGCGCGACCGCATGAAGAGCAGCGACAGGGCGCCATGTTGAGACAGTCCGGATTGCGCCGCCGGTTTTGCCGCTGCCGAAGTGCCGCGTGGCTCGACCGTGGGCGTGCCGATCCCAGGCATTGACGCGCTTTGGGCCCAAACGCTGGGCGATTGCGACATTTGTATCGCACTCCTCGACGGGCCGGTCGATCGATCGCATCCCAGCCTGGCCGGGGCTCGCCTTACGCTTACGCAGGACGCGGTCGGTGCAGGCGGGGCGGTCAAGAACGATGCGGCCTGCCGCCACGGCACGCATGTCGCCAGTGTGATCTTCGGCCAGCATGCGGGCCCCGTCCAAGGGATTGCACCGGATTGTCGCGGGCTGAGCATTCCGATATTTGACGCGGCCGACGGCGACACGTTGGGACCGTGTTCGCAGCTGGACCTTGCCCGAGCCATCAGCCTGGCGGTGCAGCACGGCGCCCACATCATCAATATCAGCGGCGGCGAAATCGCGCCCTCGGGCACCGCATATCCGTTGCTGGAGAATGTCGTTCGGGAGTGCAGCCGCGCGGGATCCTGATCGTTGCGGCCGCGGGCAACGACGGCTGTGCGTGCCTGCACGTACCCGCCGCTCTGGGTTCGGTGCTCGCGGTTGGTGCCATGGACCAGGCGGGCCGGCCCCTGGCATTCAGCAATTGGGGCGGCTCGTATCGTGCCGGCGGGATCGCCGCGCCGGGCGAGAACATCCTCGGTGCGCGTTGCGGCGGCGGCACTGTTTTGGGCACCGGCACCAGCTACGCAACCGCCGTGGTAAGCGGCGTCGCCGCCTTGCTGCTCAGTCTGCAGCGCCGCTGGGGCGGGCCGGCTGACGCGCCGGGCGTTCGCGCGGCGTTGCTCGACAGCGCCATTGGCGGGGCTGACCCGCGGCTCCTCGCCGGCCGACTGAACGTTGCCGGCGCCGTCTCACTCCTTTACCAGGGAAAACTCACCATGTCCGACCGCATTGCCACGCCAAGCATCCATGCAGCGAACCAGGAGACGACCGACGCGAGCACGCCAGCGCCCGCGCCGGGCCGCGCCGTACAACCGTCGGCGTGCAGCTGCGCAGCCCGCGGCGCCGCAGCTGGTTTACGCGCTCGGCCAGCTCAGTTACGATCTGGTCAGCGAGGCGCGGCTCGATTCGCTGGCCCAGAAGATCGCCGCTCAGGCCGGCGTCGCCACCGTCGAACGGGCGCTGGCGTTCGATCCCCGACGGCTCCTGGCGTATCTCGAGGAGAATCCGTGGGACGCCGCCGCGGTCGAGTGGACGCTCAACCTGGACGGCTCGCCCATTTACGCGGTGCGGCCGCGCGGTCCCTTCGCGGCCGAAACGTATGCGGAGCTGCGGCAGTTCCTGGCGGACCAGCTCAACGAGGGTGTCGAGCGGGTTTCGATTCCCGGGGTCCTGAGCGGCAAGGCGACGCTGCTCCTGGGGCAGGGAGTGCCGGCGATCGTGCCGGAGCGGCGCGGCATGTATAGCTGGACCACGCCGGCGCTGATCCAGGCGGTGGTCGGCCCGGCCCCGACGGCGCGGGCGGCCCCGCGCGTCCGGGAGGAGCACGAACGGAAATCAGCCGGTGTGCGAAATTTCCTCGATCGGGTCTACCATGCGCTGCGCAACCTGGGTATCATGGCGCAAGAGCGTGCCCTCAACTTTGCCGCCACCAATGCCTTTGAGATCGAGAAGGTATTCGAGTCCGCGCTGAAGGACCCTGAAAAGATGGAGTTCGAGAACATCAATGTGTCGCGCAGCCCCGTGTGCCGGCCCAGCTCCGATTGCTGGGACGTTGAGCTGTATTTCTTTTATCCGGAGCGCCAGGTGCAGACGGTGCGCAAGGTGTACCGTGTTACCGTCGATGTCAGTGACGTGGTCCCGGTGACCATTGGCCCGATGCGCTGCGTGGTTCACGCGCTAACTTACCCGCACAGGAGACCATCCGTGAAACTTCCCGTTCAAGTTGCCGCCGTGCAGCGCGAGTCGTCGGCGCCGCCCAGACACCGGCCCGTCGGTGTTCACGGCCGAGTCAACGCGGCCTGTTTGCCGTCGCAGGCAGTGCAATGCTGCTGTGTCGGCGACGGCTGTGTGACGTGCAACCCGGGGCAAGGATGCTCCTACGATACGATCCATCATACCTGTGTTTGCAATTAGGCGAGCTCGGCACTCGCCAGGGCCGGCTGGGATGGCAGATGACGAACCCCGGCGAGGATGGTGTGCGCCCCCCTCCGGAATCGGAGACCGTGGACGGCCGCGCCGACAGCCAGGACTGGGAACGCACCCAGGGGCCGACGGCGAACGGTGCAGCTCTGCCGGTGCCCGCCGCTCCCGAAGCGGACGCCAATTCCGTCCGCGTTCCGCCGCCTGACGACGCCGCGATCCCGAACCCGCTGAGCGGCATGCCGGATGCCGCGTCGGCGGACGCACTGACCGGTTCCTTCGCGTCGGACCAAGTGCCGGAGGCCGGCGCCGCCGGTTTGGGCAGTGGCGCCGTGCGCGTTGACGCGCCGATCGCTCCGCCCTCGTTCGGTGATTACGAAATCCTCCACCGGATCGCCCGCGGCGGCATGGGCGTCGTCTACAAGGCGCGGCAGAAGCGGCTCAACCGGATCGTCGCGCTCAAAATGATCCTGGCTGGGAACCTGGCCTCCGACGAGCAGGTGCAGCGCTTCCACAGCGAAGCCAAGGCGGCGGCCCAGCTCGATCACCCGGGCATCGTGCCGATCTTCGAGGTGGGCGAGCACCGTGGACAGCACTATTTCTCGATGGGCTACGTCGAGGGCGGCAGCCTCGCCGATCGGGTCAAGAACGGGCCGCTCGCGCCGCGGGAAGCGGCCCGGCTGGTCATGCACGTGGCTCAGGCGATCGCCTATGCCCACCAGCAGGGGATCGTTCACCGCGATCTCAAGCCCGGCAACGTCCTGCTCGATCAGAACGGCCAACCCAAGATCACCGACTTCGGCCTGGCCAAGCAGGTCCACGGCAGCGACCTGACCGTCTCGGGCCAGATCCTCGGAACTCCCACCTATATGCCACCCGAGCAGGCCGCCGGCAAAACGGAGCTGGTCGGCCCGGCCGCCGACGTTTATTCCACCGGCGCCGTGCTTTACTGCCTGCTGACCGGCCGGCCGCCCTTCCATGCTGCCCGACCCGTCGAGACGCTCAAGCAGGTGCTCGAGCAGGAGCCGGTGTCGCCGCGGCAGCTTAACGGTGCCGTCAGCCGCGACCTGGAAACCATCTGCCTGAAGTGCCTGCAAAAGGCTCCCGCCAAGCGCTACGCCGGCGCCGCGGCCCTCGCCGAAGACTTGCGACGCTTCCTCGCCGGTGAGCCGATCAAGGCGCGGCCTGTAAGCCGGCCGGAGCGCTGGTGGCGCTGGTGCCGGCGCAATCCCGGGGTGGCCCTGCTGGCCGCGGCGTTCCTGCTGTCGCTCCTGGGCGGCACCGTCGTCGCCTGCGCCTTTGCGCTGCAGGCGGACGAACGGCGCCGACAGGCCGAGACCAACGCCGCGCTGCCGACCGCGAAGCGCAGGCCGCCCGCGATGCCCGGCTGCTAAGCGACCGCCGCTGGTACGTGGCGGAGATCAGTCTGGCGCAGCAGGCGTGGCACGACGGCCAGCTCGTCCCGATGCTGAAACGGCTCGACCTGTTGGCGCAGCGTCCCGAAGGCGCGCTCGACCTGCGCGGCTTCGAGTGGCATTACCTGCAGCGCCTGACGCAATTGGACCTGGCCACGTTTCGGGGGCCGACGGCCGGTCTGCGCAGTGTCGCTTTCAGCCCCGACGGTCGCTGGCTGGCCGCCGCCGGTGGCGTGCTCGGCCAAACCGGCGAGATCAAGATCTGGGATCTGGCCACTGGGAAAGAGGTCCGAAGCGTGCAGACCGCCGACGCCGCCCTGAGCGTCGCCTTTAGCCCGAACGGACAGTGGCTGGCCGCCGGCAGCGGCACCTGGGGCAGATCGGGAGAGGTCAGGGTCTGGGACGCGCTGTCGGGACGCGAGGTGCTGGCCGTGCACCACGATCAGGGCCCGGTCCTGGGAGTGGCCTTCAGCGCCGACAGCCACCGGCTCGCCTTCGGCGGCGGTGGGATCGATCCCAACGGCTTTCCGTTGCCGAGCGCGGTGAAGATCTGGGACGTGCGCACGGGCAAACAGGCGCGCGCTGCCGGGACACCACACGCAGCTCCAGGCCATTGCCTTCAGCGGCGACGGTCGCTGGCTGGTTGCGGGCGGCGCGGACGTGAAGGTTTGGGACCTGGCTACGGACAAGGAAGCCGCCACGCTCGACGGTTTCAGCGGCCCGGTGACCAGCGTCGCGTTCAGCGCCGACAGCCGACGGCTCGTCGCCGCCAGCGGCGTGGACCAGATCGTCAAGATCTGGGACGCGCCGCACTGGAACGGTGCCGCCGGCGTTCGGCCGGAACCGCTAACCTTGCGCCACCCGGGCCCGGTCCACAGCGTCGCCTTCAGCGGCGCCCACGGCGAGCGCGTCGCCACCGGGTCGGCCGACCACGTGGTGCGGCTCTGGGATGTCCGTACCGGCAAGCAAGCTCTGATCCTGCGCGGCCACACGGCGGGCGTGTTCGGCGTGGCGTTCAGCCCGGATGGCCGGCGCCTTGCCTCGGTGAGCGACGATCGGACCGCGAAGCTCTGGGACGTCACCGCCAACCACGAAATCCAGACCCTGCCGCTGACGACCATGGCTGCCTGGCATGTGGCGTTCGACCCGCGCGGCGAACGGCTTGCGGTCGCCGGCAACGATCGCACGGTGCGCGTGGTGAGCCTCGCCACCGGGCTGGAGGTGGCGGCATTGCACGGCCACGCCGCCAAGGTGCTCGCCGTGGCCTACAGTCGTGATGGCCGGCAGCTGGCATCGGCCTCCGAGGATCGCACGATCCGCCTCTGGGATGCCGCCAACAACGGGCAAGCGCGCGTGCTGCGCGGGCACGCCGGCGCGGTTCGCAGCATCGCGTTCAGTGCCGACGGCCGACGGCTGGCGTCGGCCAGCGCGGACGGGACCCTGAAGCTCTGGAACGTGTTGGCTGGGACCGCGGAGTGCACGCTCCGGGGCCACGCCGGCGCAGTCTGGGCCGTGGCCTTTAGCCCTGACGGCCGGCTGCTGGGCTCGGCCGGCGAGGAAGGCATCGTGCGCCTCTGGGACGCCGCCGGCGAGATGCAAAGCGCCGTCCGCGGACACACCGGTCCGGTGCTGACGCTGGCCTTCAGTCCGGACGGCCAGTCGCTGGCCACCGCCGGCGAGGACCGGACTGTCCGTGTTTGGGAAGCCGCCACCGGCCGGGAAACCCTGATGCTGGCCGGGCACACGGCCGAAATCTGGGAAGTGGCCTTCAGCGGGGACGGCCGGCGGCTGGCCGCGTGCGGCGGCGATACCGTCAGGATCTGGGATTTGACCACCGGACAGGAGGTGCTGACCCTGCGCGGCCCGGCGACTCAGAAGTTTTATTCGGTCGCGTGCGACCCCATGCGCCGGCGCCTGGCCGCTGCCGGCCAGCAAACGAACACCGTCGAGCAGACTGTCATGATCTGGGACGCGACGCCGTTGACGGCGGAACTGCTCGATGAGCGCGAGGCCCAGAGCCTGGTCGCGTTCGGCTTCGCCCAGCGGCTTGCCGATCAGCGGCTGTCCGATCCGTGGGTTTCCGGGCCCGAGGCGACCGCCCGTATTCGCACTGCCGTCGGCGTGCGCGACGGTGTTCGGCAGCGGGCCCTCGCCCTGGTCGAGGCCTACGATCAGGCACGGATACAGCGCGAGGCGGACATCGTGGTCAATCGTCAGTTCGTCAAGCTCCACCTGCGGTCCCGGGTCGTCGAGTGCCTTACGGCGGACGCCACCCTCAGCGAACCGGTGCGCCGGCAAGCCCTGGCACTGGTCGAGCGCTTCGTGGAAAGCTCGCGCCAGCTCGCTCAGGCCAGCTCGATCGTCCTGGGCCGACCCGGCGCCGAGGCGGCGGCGTATGCATCGGCCTTGCGGCTCGCGGAACGGGCCTGCGCTTCGGCGCCGTACGACGGTTCGTATCAGACGCTCGTCGGCATGGGCCGGTACCGGATGGGTAAATACCCTGAGGCGCTCGCTGCATTCACGCAAGCCGAGGCGCTGAACGCCGCTGCCGGAGCCGAGGTGGCGCCGGCCGACCTGGCGTTCCTGGCAATGACCCAGCTGCGCCTGCGCCAGCCCGAGCTAGCTCTGGTGACCCGGACGCGCCTGCGCGGTGATGCAGCAGCCGCGCTGGGCCACCGACAATGATGCCCGCGCATATGCCGGCGAGGCTGAGCAACTCTTCACTGCCGAGGCGCCGATGTAGGAACGCCCGGTGGGGCCCCCGCAAGGCGAGTGAACGTGAATCTCAATGCTGCTGTGACTGCCGCGCTTTGAGCTCCTGCCACTGGCGACAAAACTCATCGGCTTCGTCCGGTGTGGGCGCCCTGCCAGCCATCGGCGCGGCAACCGATGCCGGCGCCATCGGCGGCGCGACCGATGCCGGTTCCGGCAGGTAAATGGCTTGAGGCGCCGTGTCCATCTGCGCCAGGATTGCGTTCGCGGCGGCGACCGGTGGCGCCGCGGCGACCGGCGGCGCCGCGGCGACCGGTGGCGCCGCGGCGACCGGTGGCGCCGCGGCGACCGGTGGCGCCGCGGCGACCGGTGGCGCCGCGGCGACCGGCGCGGTCGTTGGTTGCGCCGTACGGGCTTGCGGCTGCGGCAGCGCGCCCGTAACCAGTGGCGCAGAAGACGTCGGCTGCACATGGGCGACGGGCGGCGCTGCGAGGGGCTGGGCATTCGCGATTGCTGCCGGGGCTGGCACGGAGTATTCGGGCACCGTTCGCACCATGATTGGCCGCAGAATCGGGAACGGAATGTGAATCACGTCAAACGCAAAGCCAAGGTGTTCGTGGCCGGCGGGCACAGGTTGGGCCGAGGTCGGTGCCGGCGGTAGGGCACACGCGGCCGCGGCATTGCTCGCAACGGGCGGTTCCGAGCACGGGCCGGACCGGCATTCCTCCCAACAGAGCCACGGGCCCTGGCATCCCGATACCAACACGACCAGGACGATTGGGCCGACGATGACGCGCATCGGCAAACCTCCGCACCAGCGCCGCCTACCCCGGGGGCCGGCCGCGCGGAAAATACGCTACAATCATTATCGACCGCAGGGACGGAAAAGTTTAACTTAACATCGCCCCGACCCACCCCCGCCACCGCGCGCCTCCGAGTTCCAGGCGGGATGGGCAGGGCGGTGAACTCGGGCGCGGTCGGATGGTATCGCCTGGGATATCTTTGACGGTCGGCGAAATCTTTCATGGCGCATCGAATGCGCTTTTGCTCAAGACATGCGGCCGCGGCGGCGCGATAATGGCTTGCGTGCATGTCTGAGAAGGCGCCCGCGGTCCCCCAGCACCCGCGCGGGATGCCATGCAGGATTCGCTTGGCCATGAAATCGTTTGCCGCTTTGGCACGCATGGGAATGCTTGCACTGGTCGCCTGTGCCGTCGTCGGGGCCCACAGCGGCCCGGCCGTGCCCGGGCGCGTGCGGACGTTGGCTCCGCCGAGCCGCCGTTGCTCGGTCCGGCGCTCCCTCCGCCGCCGCTGGTGACGTTACCGGCGCCGCCGGCCGCGGATTGCCTGCCGAAGGATCCGCCCCCGCCGGTGCTGAAGATCAAGGTTCGGGTACCGGCGTTCAATGCGCCCGGCAAGCCGATCACGTATTGCATTTGCGTGGAGAACTGCTCGACGTCCGAGGCGCACCATGTCGTCCTGAAGAACCCGCTGCCGGCTAATGCTCGCTTTGTACGTGCCGACCCGGAGCCGGCGATGGTGGCGCCGGAGTTGCAATGGCCGCTCGGCACCATCGGCGGCGGCGCCGCCCGCGAAGTCGTCCTGGTGCTGCAGCCGACGAACGACGCGGACGTCAAGAACTGCACCCGCGTGCAATTCGAGCACGGCCTGTGCGTCACCACCCGTCAGGCGAGGTATGCCCCTGGCCTGCCGGTGCCGCCGTTGCCGCCGGGCGTGAAACCGCCGGCTGGTCCGCCGGTGATGCCGCCGGCGGAACTGCCCATTGCGCCAAAGATGCCGCCCGCGGAATTGCCGAAGCTCGGGCTGATCATCGAGGGACAGAAGCGGCAGTACGTCAACCTGTCGAGCCATTACTTCCTTACGGTGACCAACACGGGCAAGACGCGGGCGACGAACTTGATTGTTAGCTGCGCCGTGCCGCCGCAGATGCAGTTCGAGCGGGCCGGTCAAAACGGACGGCATGTCCAAGGCCAGATCGCGTGGGTGCTCGGCGATCTCGAGCCGGGTGGGCGGCGCATCGTCGAGCTGGTGCTCAAAGCGACCGCCGAGGGCGAGTCGTGCGTCCGCGCGACGGCCCGCGCCGACCAGGGCGCCCTGGCTCAGGCGGAAGCCTGTACGCAGTTCATCGGCGTCTCGGCGCTGCACGTGGAGATGAGCGACCGCACCGATCCGCTCAACGTCGGCAGCAGGACCAGCTATCCCATCGTGATTCGCAACCAGGGCAGCGCGCCGGTCACCAACCTCCGGGTGCGGGCCCTGATCCCGCCCGCCCTGCAGCTGCTCGACGTGAAGGGTCCAACCACGTTCCAGCTCGGCGAGGTGAGTCCGAAAGGCCAATGGGTCGACATGGGCCCGCTGGCCAGGCTCGACGCAATGACGAGTCGGACTTACGAGATCTTCGTCGAGGCGAAGCGCGGCGGCGAGACGCGCGTCCATGTCGAGGTCGAGCGCCGACCAGCTCGAACGCGGTCCCGTGATCGAGGAAGAGAGCACGACACTGTTTGCGGACGACCCGCCATGACATTCCCGTGGGGCAGGCCTCCGGCCTGCCAAATCCTGGCAGGCCGGAGGCCTACCCCACGGGCTCCCACCGTCATCCTTGCAACGGATCGTGTTCGCGGCGGCTGGCCCAGATTTCGAGCGGCGGAAACTGCTGCTGCAATTGCGCCGCCAGCTCCTCGACGCCGCAGCGCTCGGTGGCGTAATGGCCCGGTAGCACGAGCGCCAAGCCCTGCGCCTCGGCGGCCAGGCAATCGTGGAAGCGCACCTCGCCGGTCAAGAACACGTCGGCCCGCGCCCGGCTCGCGTCGCCCAGGAACTCCCCGGCCGCCCCGCAAGCGACGGCGATGCGCCGGACCGCGCGGTCGGCCGTGCCGACGTATTGCACGGCCGCCGCCCCGAGCGCCTGCTTGACCTGGCTGGCGAGGTCGGCGAGCGCGACGGCGCGGCCAGCACGCCGACCCGGCCGGCGCCAGCGCGTGCGGCGCGGGCGCAGCGGGTAAACGTCGTACGCCGGCTCCTCATAGGAATGGGCTTTCCGCATGGCCGCGATCGCCCGATCGACGTTGGCTTCGAGACAGATCGCCTCGAGCCGCCATTCCTGCACTTCCTCACGCCGGCCCTTTTGGCCGATCGTTGGGTTGGTCGCGTCGGACCCGAAGAAGGTGCCGGTGCCGGCCAGGCGGAAGCTGCACTCGCGGTACTGCCCGATCTTGCCGGCCCCGGCGGCGAACAGGGCGTCGCTGACCCTGCCCAGGTCCTTGTCCGGGACGAAAACGACGAGCTTGCACTGGCGGCCCGTCTCGGCGGGACGGAGTACGGTGACATCCCGCAGGCCGAGCCGGCGTGCGAGGATATCGTTGATGCCGCCCGTGGCATTGTCGAACGCGGTGTGCGGGCTATAGACGGCGACCCCGGCCCGCAAGAGTGCCAGCAACATCCGGCCCTCGGCGGTCGCCGTCGTCAGCCGTTTGACGGCCCGGAACAGCACTGGGTGGTGGCTGACGATCAAATCCGCCCCGCCGGCGACCGCCTCTGCGGCGCTATCGGGAGTCACTGTCAGGCAGGTCATCACCCGGCGGACCGGCGTGTGCGCGTCGCCGAGCAGCAGGCCGACGTTGTCCCAGTCGGCAGCCAGTTCCAGGGGAGCGATCGCCTGAAGGGCTTGCATGAGGTCCGCGACCGCAGTCATGGCGCCTCTCTCCGGAGTCGGATCACTGCTGCCGTTTCGCGGGCCAGCAGACGACGCACAGCACCACGGCCGCCGACGCCAGGGCCACGAGGTATTCGAGGCTCGGCGTCGGCCCGTCCCCCTGGGCGAAGAGGGTCGCCGCCCGTGCGGGCGTAGACCGACCCAGCATCAGCACCACAGCAGTAGGCCAAAAGACGAAGGAACGGTGCATGGCACGCTCGTCGGGGTTCAATGTGTCCCAGGGAGTGTAATCGCCAGCCTGGTGATCGGCTAGGCCGCGCGCTTGGCGGGCGCAGGCTTGGGGTTGGCTGGCGGCCGCGACGCGAATAGCCCGAACAATTCGCCGAGCCAGGGTTTGCTCTTCGCCTTCCTGCGAAACAGATACCGGTCGAGCAGGAATTGGATGAACGCTCCCAGGAGCGCGAAGACAGCGATAATCCAGTTGAGGAGCGCCGCTGACTGCTCGCACCAGGTTGGCGCGTCCAGCACCGCGTAGTAATGCAGCAGCATCAGCCCCGTGTAAGTGAGCAGCAGCGCCCCGCCAGGCCGGTCAGCGCCATGATGCAGGGACGAAACAGGCCCAGACACACCAGACCCGCGACCAGGAACGAGATGAGCGGCTGATTGAAGCTGGGATAGACCGCTTGTACCAGCAAGATGCCAGCGCATCCGCCCGCCGCGAACGCCACCATCCGCACCATCGCCAGCGCCAGCACCCCGGCAGACAGCGCCAGCAGCACGGCCGCGACCAGCGGCGGAGTCTGGAAGTTTGCGCCGGCGTGCAGGCCATAGACGCCGGCAACCACGGTGGTGAGCAGCACCACCCAGAAGCGATGGCTCCACCAGCCGAGCAGCCACAGCACCAGCCCGATCGGCACCGCCAGCAGCATCAGGCCCAGCGACAGCCCGCAAGCGTCGGCCAGGATGTCCGGGGCGACCAGGTACATGGCGCGACGATAGCGAAGCAGCGCCACCACGTCAAGTGGTGAAGAGTATCCCAAGCCGCGGGGTGAGTCTTCGAACCCCGCGGGTTCGAAGACTCACCCGCGGGCTTGAAACCAAGCCACTCACCACTCACCACTCACCACTCACCACTCACCAACACCACCCCCACCAGCCCCCCGCCAAGCACAAGCCACGCCGAGTTGACACGGTAGTGCAGTCCCACGCCGGTCGCCCCAAGCAACGCCAGCGCGTACCAGAAGCGCGGCTCGCGCACGTCGAAATCCAGCAGCGCCGCTTGCCCCAGTTGCCAGGTCACGACGGCCATGAGCGCCAGCGACGCGACGACGACGCCGTCGAGGAAGGCGCCGGCGACAGGCGAGCGGCGCAGCCGTGGAATCAAGGGTCCGCTGAGCGCGACGAACACGAACGCCGGCAGAAAAATGCCGGCCGTGGCAACCGCCGCCCCCGCGGGCCCGCCGAGCAGATAGCCGATGAATGTCGCGGTGGTGAACACCGGTCCCGGCGTCACCTGGCCCACCGCCACCGCGTCGATGAGCTGCGCCTCGGTGAGCCAGTCCCGGCGTTCCACCAGTTCGGTGCGCAGAAAAGCCAGCAAGACATAACCACTACCGAACAGCACCGAGCCGATCTTGAGGAACACCAGGAACAACGGCCACAGCCCAAACGCCGCCGGCACGACAGGCGCCGTCCCCAGCAGCAGCGCAGGGATCATGCCCGGCACACCGGTCTTGCCGGTCGGTGCCGGCCGCCAGAACCGCCGGCCCGCCGCGACCAGGAGCCCCGCCCCCAGCAGCACCACCAGCTCATCGACGCGCAACACGCTGAGGATCCCGGCGAGGAGTGCGACGCCGGCCAGCGGCACCGACGTGATGCTGCTGCGAGCGAACTTCCACAGTGCCTGCAAGACGACGGCGATGACGACCGGCTTGACGCCGAACAGGAGTCCCTCCGCCGCCGGCAGGCTGCCGAACTGCTCGTAAACCCAGCCAAGCGCGCCGACGATCAGGGCCGCCGGCAAGATGAAGCAGACGCCGGCAACCAGCAAGCCGCCCCAGCCCGCCCGCAGTCCGACGTGGATGGCGACCTCCGTCGAGTTCGGCCCCGGAATGAGGTTTGCCGCCGCGACGATGTCGAGGAATTCGCCGCGCGTAAGCCAGTGCCGCCGCTGCACGATCTCGTGTTCCATCAGCGCCATGTGCGCCGCCGGCCCGCCGAACGCCGTCAGCCCAAGCCGCAGGAACAAGCCTACCAGTTCGCGCAGCGTCGGCCGAACGGTCGCGGGTTCCGTGCCGCCCGGCTCAGGTCTACGTGTCAACCGTCACACCCTTCCAGAAAGCGATGTAACCTTTGATTGGTGCCGCGGCCGGCAAGGGTTCCGGGTAGTACCATGCCGCGTCGTGGTTGACGGCGCCGTTGACGACGACGTCGTAATAGCTCGCCTCGCCCTTCCAGCCGCACGTGGTGTGCGTTTGGCTGGGCCGAAAGTGCTCGGCGCGGATCGACTCGGGCGGGAAGTAATGATTCCCCTCGACCACCTCGGTGCGCGGGCTCTCCGCGACAACAACGCCCTTCCAAATTGCGCGTGGCATCATCAATCCTCGGTTCGTGTGTCCTCGCAGATGGGTTTACGCATTCATCGTGGCCATACAGATTCTGCCGGATCATCGCCGCAACGCTGGGACGGTTCAGCCAGTCGATGTCGCGATGTTGGTCGAGATAATGATCGTAATCGGCGAACAGCAGCTTATGGGCAAGCTCCCGCCGCTGCGCCGAAGTCTGACCGTCGGCCAGCGGTCGTCGCAGCAGGGCCGCTTTCCTCGCGCAAGGACCGCAGCACCTCGGCCGGCAACGTTCCGGCCAGCCGATAGGTAACGAAATGTGCCGCACCGGGGACGTACCAGTGGGGCAAGTGACCGCGGGTAATGATCTCGTTCAGGCTCATGTCGGCACCGTGCGATCAGGGGTGATCGTAGGCGACGCTGCCAGTGTCGCCAAGGCGTATGGCGACGCTGGCAGCGTCGCCTACCGTGCCGGCACCCGCTAAGTGCTATCCCGTGTCCGCCGCCCGTCGCGTACCAAGCGGCATGCGTTACTTGGCCTTGTCCGGCGGACGGGGCAAGACGCGCAGTATGTATACCGTGCCGTCCGTGTTGCCCGTGGCAAGGTGCCGGCCATCGGGCGCAAAGGCCACCCTAACGCCTTTTCCGCGCCAATCCCAGATTTTGTCGGCGGTCGCTGTGTCCCACAAGACGACGTGGCCATCATCGTCAGAACTAGCCAGCGTCTTGCCGTCCGGGGACACCCAAACGTATACGGGTGCGAAATGGGCGGTCCTAAAGACCTCAGGGGCACCATCCTTCTTGGAAAGGTCAATCTTGACTATTTGGCCGGCGGCCGAGCTGCCGAACGCATGAATCCCATCCGGCGAACAGGCGAGGCAATGGCATTGGATTGGCAAAGAAAACACATTCAGTTTTTTTCCACTGTCCACGTCGTACATTTCCAGTCCATTTTCCTTGCCGTCCTTGCCGATGCAGCGCTCGCTTGCCGTCCGGGGAAAAAGCCATGCCGGCCCAGCCGTCTGGTTCCCATTCGTTGAGGATATGGCCGCTGTCAGCTTCCCAAACCATATATCTCCCGGACGAACCAGAGATAGAGATCACCATGTCGCCCTTGCTTGAAAGGGCAAAGCTGTGACCTCGCGCATATTCTTTGGATTTCTTGCCCGAGGCCATGTCCCAAGCACCGACGGTATAATTTGGCCATTGTCCGGCAAAGAGCACACGCCGATCGGGCGAAAACGCTAACATGTTAGGCATACTCTCGCTCGTTTCGAGACGTCGTGATTTTTCTGGCTCCGCCAGCTTCCGGACGAGAATGGTTTTATCAGCGCTTCCCGAGGCCAAATACTCACCATCCAAGGAAAACGAGACGGAGTAGACGCGATCCTTGTGGCCATCCAGCACGGCCACGAGTTCCTTGGGCTGCGAGCTGTGGCGCTTGGCCGCGGGAATCTGGGCTGGGTCAAGCTTGTCCAACGGCGATTGGCCCACCGGCACCGGCTTCCACGGCACCGGCGCCGCTTCCATCGGCGGCTTGCTGTCCATCGGCTTCTTTCCGCCATCGGCCTGGCCTTCGGGGATGATTTCAACCCTGGTGTCCTTGGCCAGCTTGAGGCGGGCAACTTCGTTGCCGTCACGGTCGCGGATGATGATGAACTGATACAGCCGGTAACCGCCGCCGCCACCGACGGCCAACAGCAGAGCCGCGGCGACGCCGATGCCAAAAATGAAGCGATTGCGGCGTCGTGGCGTGGCGACGCTGGCAGCGTCGCCTACGTAGGCGACGCTGCCAGCGTCGCCTTTGCTCAGCCGCTCCAGCGTGTCCGCCACCACCCGCGCAGTAGCCGGCCGCGCTTCCGGCGACTTGGCGAGCAGCTTCATGATGAGGTCCGACAGCTCCGCCGGCACGTCGAAGTTCACCGTCATCGGCGGCACCGGCTCCTGGGTGGCCAGGGCGAACAACGTGCTCATCATGTCGTGGCCCTTGAACGGCATCTGTCCGGTGCTCATCTGGTACAGCAGCACGCCGAGGCTGAACAGGTCGCAGCGGGCATCGACCGGGTTGCCCTGGGCCTGCTCCGGCGCCATGTAGCCGGGCGTGCCGACGATCGAGCCGGTTTGCGTCAGCGGCGCCTCCTCGGCGGCCGGCCGCGCCAGGCCGAAATCCAGGATCTTGACGCGTCCTCCGGTCGCTGACGCTCCCGGCTCGCCGCGATTCTCCAGCCAGATGTTCGCCGGCTTGATGTCGCGGTGAATGAGACCCCGCTGGTGCGCTGCCGCCAATCCCTCCGCGGTTTCGCGGCCGATGCGCAGCACTTCCGCGATCGGGAGCGGGGACTGGCGCTTGAGCCGCTCGTGCAGCGATTCGCCTTCGAGAAACTCCATGGCCAGGAACGGGGCGCCGCGGTCCTCGCCGACCTGGTGGATCGTGACGATGTGATCGTGCTTGATGGCCGCGGCGGCCTGGGCTTCGCGCAGGAACCGCCGCTTGGCGATCGGGCCGCCGGCCACCCTCGGCAGCATCGCCTTGAGCGCGACCGGCCGCTTGAGCTGGGGATCTTCCGCCTTGTACACCACGCCCATGCCGCCCGAGCCGAGCACCTCCAGAACGCGATACGGCCCGAGCCAGCCGATCTCGCCCGGTCCTTGCGGCGGCGCCAACAGCGCCCGCAGCTCCTCGGCGGCTTCCGGAACCGGCGTGTCGTGCTCCGCGGCGGTCGCGGTCGGGGCCGGCCCCGGGGAGCCCTGGGCTTGACCGAGGGCATGCTTGAACTTGCATAGCACCCGGTCCACGTCGGCCGAGCTGGCGATGGCATCCGTAACGACCGGGCGGCCGGCGCGGAGGTCGTCGATCAGCGTGTCCGAGGGCCGGACGCCGCGCAGTGTCTCGATGCAAGAGCCGCACGTCAAGAGATGGCCCTGGAGCGCCTCGGCCTCCGCGGGCGACAGTCGGCCCAGCACAAACTCCTTAAGCGACGACGCCTCAGGACATCGGACTGCTGGCGGCATGGCCCACCTCCGCAACAGGTTCAAGGGCGTACACGACACGGTATCAAGGAAGGAGTACGAGGTTCGCGGCCAAACCTTTCAGAAAAAATTGCCAACATTTCCGTCGGGCTGCCGGTGTAGGGTGGGTGGAGTCTTCGGAACCCACCAGTTCGCCGGATGGTGGGTTCCGATGACTCCACCCACCCTACACCGGCTTGGAGCATCCAAAACCATGAACCACGGATCGCACGGATTCCACGGATATCAGGAAAGGTGTATACCAGGATGCCCGCGCTCTCCCTTCTTTCGATCCGTGTGATCCGTGTGATCCGTGTGATCCGTGTGATCCGTGGTTAAATTTTTTGACGCTCTCAGTCCAGCAGGCCGTCGAGCTCCTGGCGCAGGCGACTCAGCACGCGCGAGCTGGCCACGTAAACGGCGTTCTCGCTCATCCCGAGCGCGGCGGCGACCTCCGCGGCCGATTTGCCGGCGACGGCGTGTTCCCAGCACGCTTTCCACGTCGCCTGCCGAAACTCGCCGCGCATCAGCTCCAGCGCCCGCGCCGCGATGTGCCGGCGATGCTCCTCGTCCCAGCTTGCCTCCAGCTCGTTGTCGCCGGCCAAGGCGGACAGCTCGGCTTGCGGCAGCCCTGCTGGAGCGCTGGGCGGCGCAGCCGATCGCGCCAGCGATTGATGGTGATGGTGCGCAGCCAACCGCGGAAGCTCTTGCCCTTGTCGTAGGCAAAATCCGGCAGCTTCTGCACCATGACCGTCAGCACGTCCTGCACCAGGTCTGCGCGCTCCTCGGGCCCGGCGCCGAGCCGGCGCGCCCAGTACAGCAAGAACGGCGTGTACAGCGCGACGAAGCGTTCCCAGTCCTGCGCCTCGCCGGGCCGGCGCAGCCTTTGGAGCAAGCTGACGGGCGTGGTGTGCATCGGATCGGCAACCTTGGGAGCTGAGCGGCACACGTATTGACGGATGGCGGGATTTTCGCAGCGAGAAGCGCCTTGTCAAGTGTTTCCAGAGGTTTCGTCTACGCCGAACGCCGTTGGCACTTCCGGCGCCATGGCCAGGCTGGCGACGCCGCCAGCATCCGTGAAAAGAAATTGCGCGCTGAAAGGTTTCGCAGGCGGCTGGGTACCCTTCTGTGACGGCAAAGTCGCTGTCGTGATCCACCACTGCTTCGATAGGAGACCAGTCATGTTTCACGTGTTATCCCGCTGGTTACGCTCGATGAAATCCACACGACCGAGCGGAGCCCGTAAAAAGCGCCTCCCGGTACGACTGGGGGTCGAGGCACTGGAGGGGCGCGAGCTGCTTAGCACCAGCGTCCCCCTCGTTGCCTCACCTGTGTTCCTGCCGATCGCAACGCTGACGCCGATCGTAACGACGGCCTTGTCGGCACCCGAACTGCTCAGCGCGAGCGTCTCAGGGTTCAGCCTGAGCAACGGCTTCCTCTACAACAACGGCAAACCGATCGCCAGCGGGGTGACGAGCTTCGCGACCTTCGCCGACCAGGGCGGCACGACGGGCGTGGGCTACCTCACAACGGCCGGCAACATGTACCTGCTGTTCAGCAGCGGCCACCTGGTGTGGGAAGGCGGCGGCACGACACAGCTGGTACAGGTCACCGACGGCGCCGGCCACCCAGCCACAGCCTGGCTGCAAAACGGCACGCTCTACATGTTCAACTGCTACCTCGAGGAACCCGGCGGCGACATGGACGTAATCGCCAAGAATGTCAGCCAGATCGCCACCTACATGGCGCGAACAACACGACGGACCTTGCTTACCTGACGACGAAAGGCAACGGTTACGAAGTCTCGGGCGTCACGGCTGCCGGTAACAACCAAGCGTGGCTGGGCGGCGACGTGAAGCAGTTGGTGCAGGTCACCGACGCGGTCGGCCATCCGGCGGTGGCCTGGCTGCAGAACAGCAACCTCTATTTGTACAACTACTACCTCCAGCAATCCGGCGGTGACGCCGAGTTGATCAACTCCGACGTGACCAATATCGTCAAGACCGTTCCGCAGAACGACGTAATCGGCCTGGAATATCAGAAGGATGGAAAGCTGATCACGTGGCTTCCGTGAGTGCAGCCAGACGCGCCTGGCACCGCGGCGAATCGGCGAACGTGCTCGGCGGGTCAGCGGACCGAACGCCGCCGCAAAGGGTTGCGACGCTTGAGGCATTCGCCACGGGCTGCAGCGGCCCGTGGCGAACTCGCCACGCCAAGGACCAATGTCGCGATCCGTCGCTGCAGGCACGTACGTCCGCGAACCGCACCTGGCACGGATGGGCATCAACCCTCCGTGAGTCGTCTAGCTGGCGCGATCTGCGGCGCAACCTCCTCGCGCAGCTCCGGCCGGCTCGAACCGCGCGGCGCGTGCCCGCCGCCGGCCGGGGCCGGCGTCTTCTTGTGATAGTCCGGATACGGCGGCCGTTTCGCCCGCGTCGGCGGGTTCTTCGCCAATGCGTCCAGCGCGAGCTGCACCGCTTTTTCAAGTTGCGGGTCGCGGCCGGCGCGAACCAGCTTCGGGTCCTGCTCGATCTCGAAGTCCGGCGCCACGCCGTGGTTCTCGACCTCCCATTGGCCCTCCGGCGTCCAGAAGGCGAAGTGCGGCGCCGTCACCGTGCCGCCGTCCAGCAGCGGCGGATAGCCGCCGATGCCCACGAGGCCGCCCCAGGTGCGCTTGCCGACCAGCGGGCCGAGCTTGGCCCGGCGGAACGCCCACGGCAGATAGTCGCCGCCGGAGCCGGCCTGCTCGTTGATGATCATCACCTTCGGACCGAAGATCGCGCCGGCCGGCGTGGTGTAGTCCTGCTCCAGCCCCCAGCGCGTGCTCCAGTAGTTGGCCAGCGGCCGTTGCAGCCGTTCGACGATGTAGTCGGCCGCCTTGCCGCCGCCGTTGAAGCGCTCGTCGATGATGACCGCGTCCTTGTCGGTCTGCGCGAAGAAGTAGCGGTTGAAGGCCGTGTAGCCGCCGACCGCGGTGTCCGGCAAATAGACGTACGCAACTTTACCGCCGGTCATCTCCGTAACCTTGCGGCGGTTGTTCTCGATCCAGGCGCGATTGCGCAGCGCCAGCTCGCTCTCGATCGGCACCACCGTCACGTCGCGGGCGCCCTTGCCGTCGGCGCTGGGACCGACGCGCAGCACCACCGACCGGCCGGCCGTGCCGTCGAAGTAGCGGTAGACGTTGGCGGGCGGCTGCACATCCTGGCCGTCGACCGCGAGCAGGAACTCGCCGGCCTTGACGTTGACGCCGGGCTGCGTCAGCGGGCGCGCAGGTCGGGATTCCAGTTCTCGCCGTGGTAGATTTTGGCGAAGCGGTAACGGCCGTCGGCGATCGTGTAATCCGCGCCGAGCAGGCCGCCCTTCGTGTTCTTGATCTCGGGCAAATTGCCGCCCTGGATGTAGACGTGGCCTAGCGACAATTCGCTAAGCATTTGCATGAACAGATAATTCAGGTCGCGCCGGCTGGCGATCCCGTCGAGATAAGGCTGGAACGTTTTTTCGGCGGTCTTGAGATCGTAGCCATGGTAGTGCGGATCGTAGAGGAAGTCACGTTCGATGCGCCAGACCTCGTGGTACATCTGCTTCCACTCGGCCCGCGGATCGACGCGCACCTCGATATCGTCCGTCTTCAGCGGCGCCGCCTCGCCGAGCTTGCCGCCGCCAGTCCCCTCGCCAGGCTTCGCGGCACCGGCGGCGCTGACGACAAACCACTTGTCGAGCGAGCGATACAGGAGCTTCTCGCCGTCGGCGGACAGCACCGGCGGGCCGCTGACCTCGGCGAAGTTTTCGAGCTTGCGCTTGTCCAGATCGAACTTGTGCAGGGTCAGCCGCGGCAAGGGCCCGCCCCGGCCGCCGCCCGCGCCGACAGCGGCGATCGGCGCCTCGAGCACGAACAGGCGCCAGCCTTACCCGCCTGCATGTGGATGTAACTCCGCGGCGGGATCGGCAAGGCTATGATGCGCTGGCCGATATCCTCCAGGTCGATCTTCACCGTCGGCGCGAGCTTCTTCTCCGCGTCTTCGCCGGCCGGCTTGCCGAGCTTCTTCGCGACGGCCTTTTCCTCATCGCTTTCCGGCGCGAGCGGCGACGGCAGCGTCCTGTCGAGCACCGCCAGGTAAACGCTGCGCGTGACCGGATAGTTGAAATTCGACATCTCGATCCCGCCCATTGCGGGGCCGGCGTCGGTGCTGGCGCTGAAGAACAGGTACTTGCCGGAGCGATCGAACTGCGGGTCGCGGGCGTCGCTCATGCCGTCGGTGATCTGCACCGATTTGCCGGTCGCGAGCTGGTGGAAGAAGACGGCGTGCAGGTGGTTCTTGAGCAGCTTGTTGTACGCGAGCCATTTCGAGTCGGGCGACCACGCGGGGTCGAGATTGCGATCGGCATAGGTGTTGGTGGCGACCAGCGTGTTCTTGCCGGTGTCGAGATCGAGATACCAGAGGTTGACGCGGTTGTCGGTGTAGGCGATCTTCTTGCCGTCGGGCGACCAGCGCGGCGCGTAATAGAAGGCCGGGGCGTCGCCGAGCGGGAACTTCTTGACGTCGCCCAGGCTGCTCTGGTCGCGCAGGTGCAGCTCATATTCGCCGGACGCATCGGAGAAATACGCGATCCACTTGCCGTCGGGCGACCAGGCCGGGTCGCGCTCGCAGACGCCGGGCGTGTTGGTGAGGTTGCGGTAGTCGCCCTTCTTCGCCGGCACGGTGACGATCTCGCCGCGCGCCTCGAAGACGGCGCGGACGCCGCTCGGCGACAAACCGGCGTTCTGAAGCTGCTTGCCGGCCTTGACGAACTTCGGCCGAATCGCCGGCAGGTCGGCGTTGACGCGGATGTCGATCTTGCGGGCCGACTCGGTCTTGAGGTCGAGCAGATGAATCGCGCCGAACTGCGCGTAGACTATGCAGTCGGGGCCGGCCGACGCGGACTTGAGGTCGAGGCCGTGATTGTCGATCACCTGCCGCACCTTGCCGCCCTTAACGCCGTAGCAGAACAGCGTGGTCGGGCCGTTGCGGTCCGAGAGGAAATAGACGCGGTCGCCGACCCACATCGGATAGGCGTCGTTGGAATTGTCGCGCGGTAGCTTGACAACGCTTGAGTCGGCGAGGTCGGCGAGCCAGATGGCGCTGGTGGTGCCGCCACGGTAGCGTTTCCACGCCGCATAGGTCTGCAGGCCGAGCGGGACATACGCGAGGTGCGTGCCGTCGGGCGAGTAGCAGCCCTGGTCGGCCATCGGCAGCGGCAGCTCCTGACAGAAGCCGCCCTCGAGCGGCACGGTGAACAGCCGGCCGAATCGCGAATAGCTGTTGCGGAGGGAGTGGAACAGGACATGCTTGCCGTCGGGCGTCCAGCCCACGGCACGGTCGGGCCCGGGATGGTACGTGAGCCGGCGCGGTTCGCCGCCGGCCGCCGGGATGACGTAGACGTTGAGGTTGCCCTCGTACTCGCCGGTGAACGCGACCCACTGGCCGTCGGGCGAGAAGAGCGGATCGGTTTCGATGCCGGGCCCGCTGGTGAGCCGCTGGGCGTCGCCGCCGTCGCGCGGCACGCTCCAGAGGTCGTCGGCGAACGCGAACACGATGTGCGTCTTGTTGACGGTCGGCTTCTGCAGCAGCAGCGGCGGCTGCGCCTGGGCCGACGCCACGCCGGGCGCTAGCAGAACGAGAAGCAATGCGAGGAGTCGGTTCATGATGTGCCTCCGTCGAGACGAGGATGAGTCACGCCGTTGCTGTTTGTAGTCTATTGTCGGATCGCACGGCGGCGCGGTACAGTGCTGTAGCAAACGGAGAGTGAAGCCATGCCGCGTACGCGCACGTTCATCGCCATCGAGTTGGGCAAGGCCGTCCGCGACCGGCTGATCGGCCTGCAGGAGAGCCTGACCGCGTCGGCCGCCGGCGTGAAATGGGTCGAGCCGGAGAATCTGCACGTGACGCTGCTGTTCCTCGGCGAGGTCGACGACCGCGAGCTGCCGGGTGTTTGTCGGGCGGTGCAAGAGGCGCTGAGCGAGCACGCCGAATTCACGTTGAGTGTGGAGGGCGTGGGCTGCTTCCCCAATCTGCGCCGGCTGCGCGTGGTGTGGGTCGGCGTCGGCCAGGGATTGCAGGAAGTCGTTGCCGTCCACGATGCGCTGGAGCGGCCGCTGCTGGCGCTGGGCTGCTACCGCCGCGAGCAGCGCCGGTACACGCCCCACGTCACGCTGGGCCGGCGGCGCGGCGAGGGGCCGGCCGATGCATTCACGGCGGCATTGGCGAAATGCCAGGGATGGAAAGCCGGCGAAGTGGCTGTGCGTGCGGTCCATGTGATGGCCAGCCAGCTCACGCCGCACGGGCCAAGCTACAGCGTGCTCAGTCGGGCCAAGCTGGCCTGAACCGGGCCGCCAAAAATCGTCGCCGGTGCTTGCTCGACCGCTGCCGGCAGGTATGATAGGGGAGAAGAGCCGGAGAGGTGGCTGAGTGGCCGAAAGCGCCGGTTTGCTAAATCGGTGTAGGAGTAACTTCCTACCGCGGGTTCGAATCCCGCCCTCTCCGCTTACAGAAATCTTGACCTCGCAAGCCCTTGTCACAAGAACTTGCGAGGTCTTTCGTTTTGGAAAGGCCGTGTTGTGAAAACTTTTGTGAAAAATCCCGGCCTGCGTGCCGGAGGAGCAGTGCGCCAATGCCCCGCAAGAATGCTGCCGCCGGACACACCGGCCGTACCGCGGCCGGCAATACCCGAGACGTTAAAGTCGAGCGAATTGGCAAGGTGACGATCTATAAACGCGGCGAGGTTTACTACCTGTACTACCGCCAAGGCCGTGTATCCCAGCGTAGAAAAATCGATGGCAACCTCGCTGTCGCTCGTGCAACCGCCCACAAGGTGGTGACCGCAATCAACGAGGCGAAGCCGTCGCCTGTGGCCTACCACCGCACGAGTCCAGAAAAGCTGGTAGAGGCTTATCTGGATGCTGTCGCCAACGTTCAGAAGCTGGCCCTTCGCACCGTGGACCGCTACCGCGCGGCCCTCTACCGGTTTCAGGACTTCTGTTCGGCCGTGCGCATCGGTACGGTGGACGCGATCGAGGAAGCGACCGTTGAGGACTTCGTCAAATGGTTGCGTGGCCAGAAACGCGTCCGTAACGGCGCCGCCAAGGGGAAGCGCAACGTCTACAAAGTCGGCGGGGTCCGGTTCATTCTGTCGACCTGCCGGACGGCCTTCAACTGGGCTGGCCGCCACCGCATGCTCCCGCCCTTCGCCCAAAACCCGCTCACGCTTTTCAGGATCGATCGGCTGACCGACGACACGGAGAAGATCACCAAGGCGCAGATCTTCTCCCCCGAGCAGGAGCGGGCCTTCTTCGAAGCGTGCAACGACTGGCAGCGGGATCTCTTTCATACCCTGGCGCGCTACGGCCTGCGGGTCGGTGAGCTGACGCACCTGCTGATCGAGGATGTCAGGCTTTCGCGACTGGGCAGGCTTTCCGGTCGCGAATGGCGGAGATCGTGGCCGACGTTACGGCAGCAAACCCCGATGCGGGTGAGCGCGAGCAGCGGCAAGCGATCGTGCGGTGCTGTCGGTCCTTGGGGCAGATTCCCGAGAAGCGATTGCGCTGCGAGTTTCTGAGTTTGACGGTGAGAATTGGATGCCCCGAGTTCACCCGCGTCCACGACCTGCGGCACCTGTTCTCCACGCGCGCACAAGCGGCCGGTGTCAACCCTATACTCGTCCAAGAGATGCTGGGCCACTCGACGCTGGACATGAAGCGGCGCTACACGCACCTCGGCATGGAAAGCAAGCGTCAAGGCCTGCAGCAGATGCTCGCACTTGTACCTCCCAAGAACCATAGTGGATGACTTCCAAATGGGCCGTAAGCGACACAAAGCCCGATCGCCGTCGTCGACGAGGCCAGAGCCACCAACTGGCGCGGACCGGCCCATCGGACAGGACTGGGTCAATGCCTGGGCAGCGTTCTGCACGGAACACGAGGCGTGGTGGTCCCGTTTCAGGTCCGGCGGCCCGATGTACCGGCTGTCCGAGCCCGTGATCGCGGAGCTGAGTGATCGTGGCAGCAGAAAGCGCTCAGCGATACTCGATGACGCAGAGCAAAAAGCCGAGCGGGCGTTTCACCATCTCTGCGAGAGTTATGCCCCTGACGTGGTCGGCGTCTGGGACGGCCGGCGCATTCATTACCCGCTGTTCGACAGCATTCCGTCCCCGCCGCCTTTTGCGGAGTTGATGCGCGAGGCAAAGTGGGATCAATTCGGCCCGTTGGCACGCGTCGAGTCCGAGGCGCGGAACCTGACAGCCAAAATGGATGCTGACCGGCACCAGCAACTCGCGTACGCGGGCGTGCTGACCTTCGACGATCGCTATCGGAGCGAACGCGATCGACTAATCGAATTGGCGCGAACGATTTCGGGAACGCTTTCGTGGCCTCTTTACGCAAGCACCTGCGACGAGGCGGTTCTGTCCGCCAACGCATCAGCGCCGACAGATGTTGCCACATTTTTCGATGAGCTAGCGAGATTCCTTCGCAAATACAACCTGGCCGGTCTGGTGACCTGGGACCTCCCGTTGCCGCAGGGCCCGCTAGAGGGTGTCATGCTCAACCTGGCCCGGCATCTTCTAGGCCCCAACGAGCCAGTCAACAAGGTTCCCACCTATTACGACATCCCGTCAAACGTCAACGTCAGGGCGGAGATTCAGAAACAGCAGCGCCGCGAGGCTCGCCAGCGGGGTATTCAAGGGAGGCATCCAGTTAGCGACCCCTGTCCGCTCGAGGTGACCACCCCAGCACGATGGAGACGGCATTCCGCATGTGGTTTTTTGAGCAGGCCGCCCGAAGCCGGTATGGCACGCTAAAGGGCTTGGTCGCACGTCTGGAATCGGCGTTTGCAGGTCAATTTGGCGTCCGTGTTGATCGCGTGCGCCAGGTACGCGCAAAATATAGACACATTCTCAACCGGTAGCCTAATCCTAATCACGTTTCCCAGGTAGCGAGATTCCCCTTTTCGCTACCGCGCCGCCCCTGCGCATATTAGCGGTATCCTGCCATCATGATCACTCACGCTTATGCCCGTAGGGCAGCTGGGAGGCACCGGAAATGAACGTCGATCATTCCAGACCACCATGGCCCGATTACCGCGGATCCAGTGCTACGCCCGGCGTCCAATTTTCAACAACGAGTTCGTCTTGCTGGGACCGGGGTGGCATCCCAACTCCGGAGTCTTGGTCCATGGCCCCACCGTCGAGCCGGTGTTGCGGGATGCAGGGGACCCTGCGCGTGATCCACTGGACCGGCTACCGCCAAACCTGCGGATGCTGCTGCAGAACGTCTGCTTCTGGAGCGCCGCCGACCTGGCGAACGCGATCGGGCTAATGCTTACCGGCGTTCTAATAAATCACTTCATCGATCAGCCGCCGCCAGTTGCGATACTCGATGGCAACCAGCCGGGCGTGGGCAAGACTCTACTCGCCCGCGTGGTCGGCATTGTACTTGGTGCCATTGATCCGCAACTCATCCATTAAACGGCGAACGACGAAGAGCTACAGAAGCGCATCTGCGCCCTGATCCGATACACGCAACAGGCCGTGTTGTTGATCGACAATGCGAAAGTCACGGGTGGCAGCGTAGTCCAGAGTCCCGCCATTGAGGCAAACAGCATGGCGCCAGAGATCTCCCTGCGCATCCTCGGCACATCGACGATTTACAGTCGACCAAACGACCCGCCGTGGATGATCACGATGAATGATGCACGCCTCAGTCCTGACCTGGTCTCACGAGGCCTGCCGATACGCCTGGCATACGACGGGGACCCAAAAAACCGCACGTTTGCTGGACCAGAGCCGGTCGCCTACGCGAAAAAGCATCGCCTCGAAATCCTAGGCGAGCTAATGGGCATGGTCGTCTGGTGGAACCAGTGCGGTCGACCTGAAGGGACTCGCGGCCATCGTTGCGATTATTGGGCGCGTGTGATCGGTGGTATTTTGCAGACGGCCGGGTTTCCGGAGTTTCTCGCGAACGCCGACGAAGCGGCGGCCGCATTCAACAGCGCCCTGGACGAATTGGCCGCACTTGCCGAAGCGGCGGTCGTAACTGGCGCCCCGTACGCGATTATCACAGCTGTGGCTGAATCCAATGGAGGTTAACATGGACAAGGTCGAGCAGCATGGCTGTTCTGCCAAGGACTGGGAGCAAATCTTCATCAAGGCAGGCGTGCTCGCTGAGGAACTCGCCGCCGCAAAAGGCTGCCGCGCAAAAGCGACCAAGATCGGTCGATTCTTCGGTCCCATGCCGGGCCGGGAAGTCCCTATCCAGATCAAGGGCCGGACTGGTAAAGCGGTGCTGCGCGTCGAGGAGGCGAGGGCCAAGGAGCGCCGTTATTACTTTGAGGTGACGCTGGACGAGAAAACTCTCCCGGCATCAACAATGGCCAGTGACGCTGCCGCCCGAGAGCCCACCGAAGAGGACGTACAAGGTACGCCGGCGACAACTGACTCATTGGAAACTGAAGCTGAGTTGGCGCGACCGCAGCAGAGCCAGAGAACATCGGCAACATCCAGCAGGCAGCAGCGTGATCCAGCAAGTGGCGCAGCGACGTGGACAGCGCCTGCCGACGGCGCACCGGAAGCACCGGAATCGCAGGCGCCGGTGCGTCAACATGGCAACCAGGAGGACTGGTAGCTCGGCTTGGGCTGGTGGACGTTGCGCGTTTGGTGGACGTCCAACCGTGATGTCCACCAGACAGGTCCACCAACGTTAAGTCGATCGACCACAATAAGTTGCGCAATAATGGTGGACATGGTGGACCTGATTCCTACCCCCGACAACGTTGTGCTGTACCGATTGCGTCAGCTCTCAAGATTGGGGAGGGGTGCAAAACCGGCCCTGAGGTCCATCAATCGGCGTAAGTGTCTATTCGGCAATCACTTTTGGTGGTGGACCTCTGCTTGCTTACATGTCCACCAATTTGGGTGTTGGACCTATGAACATCGAACTTTGTGGTAAAGGTTACAAATTCAGGCCGTGGCGACCGACCGATGGCAAGGTCTTCGACAAGACCTTCGCCTTCGACTGCGAGACCGCTCTGATCGACGAGGAGCAGCCGTGGCTGACTCCGGCGTTTGTGCTGGGCGCTGCCTCTGACGGCACGTCCGGCTACTTCGTCCGTCGCGAGCATGTGAAGGATTTCTTCGCCGCCCACGAGGGCAGCGAGATAGTGTTCCACCATGCTGCCTTCGATCTGCGGGTTGTTCACTTCCTCGCCCCGAGTTTCGACATCTATCGGTGGGTGGACCAGGACTTGATCTGGGACACACAGCTCCTTTACCGTCTCCACGTGCTCGGCACAAAGGGGCACACCGCCTCTCGCAAGGGGGAATCAACCCTGGAGCGGTGCGCCCAAGATTGCCTACGTATTCACCTGCCCAAGGATGTCCTCGACTCGAAAGGAAAGGTCGTACGGCTATCGTACGGGCAGTGGCTCAACCAACCTGCGCAGGAGATCGAGCCAGTCTACCTCGAGTACCTGGCGAAGGACGCGGTCGTTACTTTTCAGCTCTTTCGCAGACTCCGGTGCTTGCTTCGGGAAATGCTCGACACGAGCGGCAAGGCCTGGGGCTACGTCTCGCCCGAGTGGCTCCGAAACCAGGAGCGCCGCTGGGGACCACAAACGCACCACATCCAGCTCAGAGCCAGCATCGTCCTGGATGAAATTGCGGCGAACGGGCTGACCCTCGACCTGGATCGCAAACAGGAACTGACCGCGCAGCTCGAAAGTGTCCTCAACGCGAAGCGCCAGGAACTCCGTGGCTACGGCTACATCCCTGGGCAAAAGGGCTCCGACACGGCTTTGCAAGGGATCCTCAAGCGGCTGGAGCGGCAGTACCCCGAGGTCGATTTTCCGCGGACGCCCACGGGCAAGTACAGCACTTCCCGGGAGGCTGTCGGCGAACTGGCTGGAGTGATTCCCTTCTTCGGCACCTTGTTCGAGCATACCGCAGTGGAGACGCTCCTCAATTCTTTCCTCGACAAGATGGAACGGAAGGTCATCCACCCTCATCCACCCCTCGTTCAATGTCCTCGCCCGGACTGGCCGAACAACGTCCTTCGGCGAAATCAATGCGCAAAACCTGCCTCGCGACGACAGGGTTCGCGGCTGTATCGTGCGGTCCGCGGGCTACCTGTTCCTCAAAGCCGACTACGCCACCATAGAGATGGCCGCGCTGGCCCAGGCCATACTCGCCCAGTTTGGCCTCCGCTCCCCTATGGCCGAGGCAATTAACGCAAGGAAAGATTTGCACCGGCTGGTCGCTGGCCAGGTTACCAGGAAGCCTGAGGCTGAGGTATCGGACGACGACCGGCAGAAAGCCAAGCCAATCAATTTTGGCAAGCCCGGCGGCATGGGCAATGCCACCCTGAAGTCCTATGCCAAGACCAGCTACGGGGTCGAATTGGACACTGCGGTCGAAAGCCTATCGGACGCCTGGTTCGCCTTGTTCCCCGAGATGAAGGAGTTCCTGCGGAACGAAGACGATCTCGGCAGCGAGGTGGCGAAGCTATTCGACCTGACGCCCGCGACGCACTACGAGCATACAGGTGACCACAGGTTTCTTCACCACCCCGAAAACGCTGGTCGCCACCACGTCCCACATTCGATCCTGGGCAGCATGTGTTTGAAGGCTCTGAAGACGGCAGAACCACAAACTCGAGACGGGCGGCCATACTGCGCCGGATATTGACTACTTCTGGTCGCAGGTCCAGGCCAAGATCGCCCTCGTTCCCAAGGCTCTGCACAGCAGAGTCCACCAACGCCAGACCTCGACGACTCTGCAGCGCGCCATGCTGCGGCTAGTCGGTCGCGGTCCATGCTCTACGCTTACCGGCCGGCTGCGAGCAGCTGCCTCCTACACCGCCCGGCACAATACTATCTTTCAAGGACTCGCTGCGGACGGGGCCAAGCTCGCATTGTGGCTTCTTTGGCGCACCGGTTATCGAATCGTCAATTTCGTGCACGACGAGGTCCTCGTCGAAGTACCTGAGAGTTCCAATCTGAAAGAACACGCCGAACAGGTTCGGAAGCTGATGATCGAGGGCATGCGCGCCGTCGTGCCCGATGTTCGTATCGATGTTGAGTACGCCGCGTGCCAGCGCTGGTACAAGAAGGCGAAGCCCGTCTTCGATGAGACAGGCACCGAGTTGCAACTCTGGGAGCCTTGCCCCACCAACAAGAAGGACCAACGCAACGACGACACCAAACCTGTGCAATCGCTGTCTTATAGCGAAGTGCATCTGCATAGCTCAGCCGCAGGAAAACCGGTAGTTGCTCTAACGATGGGCCATGCGAGCGTCGCACTTGTCGCTGCGACGCGACAAGGTGCCCCCCGCCGCGATGCTTGATTTCGCTGCTGTCCGTATGAGCTGCCGGACACGGCTGGCCGGCGCGTGCAAGGGGGTAACGGTGGCGCCGGTTTCCTGCGGGTCACGATCCAGATCGAGACTCCGCCTGCTCGGTTACTTACCCGCAGCCCAGCGAACGCCCTCAACGATGTGCTTGCGACCAAACGCTGTATCGAGCGACCGCAGGTCGTGCCCGAGTTCGGTGTAGAAGAACCGGCCGCCGCCGTGCTCGCGTGTCCAGGCGACCGGATGGTCGTTGCCCATTGGCTTGCCACCTCTTGTCTTGAAGTAATCCTGGACCGGTTCGTAGCTCGATTCATCGACGCGCAGCAACACGTTGACGCCGGGCAAAGAGGTCACGCTCCGATCATGGTTGGTCCAGTCCGCCGAATACTCGAACTCCGGTCCGAACCCTTTCACTGCTGGGTGTGCCTTGTTCTTCGGATCGACCAGCAGTTTCGCCTTGCAGAACAAGGAGTCGCTGTTGAAGTCGCAACCGGCCAACTCGTAGAACCACTCCCATTTCGTCTGGTGAACCAGAGCAGCGTGCAGAGCGACGATGCTACAACCGCGCTTGTACCAGTCAGCGATCCCCTGACGTTGCTTCTCATCGAGCAGGTCGGGCAGGGCTGTGGTGTTGTTCAACACGAGCACTCGGTAATCGACCAACCGCTCAGGCGTGATGTCCTTGGCCGTCTCCGTCACGTCAGCGGTGTAGCCCGCCTCACCGAGCAGACGCACCAACCAGCCGTTGGTCCTGGGGATCTCTCGATGGCGATACCAGCCGGTCCCAGAGAATATCAAGACGCGATTGGCTTTTTCGGTCTCTGGTGGCTTGGGCTCGGCCTCGCGAGCTGCGGTTGTCCAGGCCAGACAAGCCGCGGCGATGACCAAAGTGAGCAATGCCGCGAGCAATCGGGAAGCCGGGTGGTATTTCATGATGGGGTCTCGGCATCAATGGTTTGAACCAAGACCGGAATTATACGCCAACGGAGGCCGGCAGCCAAGCTTCCAGACGAGTTTCGTGCTGACTCGCCAGTGGTGCCTGATCTCCTGGCCGCGATGCACGCGCTGGCGCTCGGGGAGAACAGGTGCCATTTGCCTGGGAAGATGACAACGAGGGACGCGCTGACGAACGCTCTCGTCACCGCGGAGACGCAGCTTCGACGAAACCGCGGGATGGCGCCCGCTACAGCAAGGTGAGCACGCCGGTGAGCCTGGCGGCCGACCCGCTCGGCAACGGCTCGGCCTAGATCATCATCGCGCCGGCGAGCGGCGGCACGATTGTGATCACGCCGGCCAACGCCGCGGGCACCGAGATGTCGGTGAGCATCAACAACAAGGCCGTGAGCGGCACGTTCAACCCGACGGCACACATTTACGTCTACGGCCAGGCCGGCAGCCTGGTGGTCCCCGAGGTGACGGCAACGATCGGCGGCCAACCGGCGACGGTTGCAATCTCGGCGATTCTCATGGGCGGCACGGGCAGCAACACCCTGTCAGCCGCCGGCAGCAGCGTCCCCAACATTCTGGTCGGCGGCGCCGGCGCCGACACGCTGACCGGCGGCGCCGGCCGCGACATCCTCATCGGCGGTGCTGGGGCCGATCGGCTGAGGGAGGGCGCAGCGGGCCAGGACTGGCTCTGGTTCACCGCGAGCGACCAGCTCAGCAATGCGCGCGGCGGCGAGGCGTTGACGCTGGTTTGAGAACATGCAGTAGCAAGCGAGCGGCGGGGGTTGTGCGCGGCGTGTTCACACACCATCGGGAAAAGCCGGTGCGGGCAGCGCGCCGGTCAGCATTGGCACGGTCATTCTTTGGCCCTGTGAAGCCTGTGAATCAGCGGTGGGGTTTGCTGTTGGATCACGTTCCTCGGCGAAAGACCTCCTGGTGCCGCCTTCGCTCGACTGCCAGGGCGACGCGCGGGTACCAAGGAGGGGAAGCGGTCGAAATAGAAACTGGGATACAACCGCCCCGGCCAATTGATTGCCCCGAGCTTGCGCGGACGGTATGCTGGCAGGGTACGGGTCAACATCGTCGGTTACATTGTGCCTGGTCGATTCTCGAAAGCTAGCGATGTCTTCGGTCCCTGAGTCCCCGTGGTATTACGCCCGCGGCCGGCAGAAAGTCGGCCCGGTTTCCAGGACCCATCTGAATGAGCTAGCCGCCCAGCAGCAGCTGCAGCCGACCGACATGCTTCTGCAGGAGGGCACGAGCAAGTGGGTCGCGGCTGGGTCGGTGCCGGGCCTGTTCGATGACGCCACCTCTGCCGCCAACGGCGGCCCGGCGGTCTCCTCCATGCTCCGTGCCGAGTCCTCTCCCCAGCCGGCCGCAACGGTTTCCTATTCGCCCGTGGCCTCGGCCGAATCCAAGGCACAGCGTTCCGCCGAAACCGTCGCTGAACCGCAACGGACCGGTTCTTTCGCGCCCAGGACACGCCGGACCTGCACAGTCCATCCAGCGTCGAGCTGGTGCGCATTCCGGGGTACGAAGTGCTGGCGGTGCTCGGCCGCGGCGGCATGGGGCGCGTGTACAAGGCCAAACACCTCCAGCTAAAGCGGCTGGTGGCGCTGAAGATGATCCTGGGCGGTGCCCACGCCGCTCCGGAGGACCTGGCTCGCTTCCGCGCCGAGGCAGAGGCGGTGGCGAAGCTGCAGCACGCCAACATTGTCCAGATCTACGAGGTGGGCCAGCTGGATGGTCTGCCGTACTTCGCGCTGGAATACGTCGAGGGCGGCAACTTGGCCCAGCGCCTCGGCGGCTTAGCGCAATCCGCGCGAGCCGCAGCCCGGCTCGTGGAAGTACTTGCCTCGGCGGTCCAGTTCGCCCATGCCCAGGGCGTCGTCCACCGGGACCTCAAGCCGGCCAACATCCTTATGACCACCCCGACCGGGGAGGTTGCGGAGGCCTCCCGGGGCACCGGAGGAAAACAGGACAGCACCCGGCGCTCGGTCGCGGGATCGGCCGCGAGTTCTCACGCGCGGGACGAAGCCGGCGCCTCGGCATTCCCAAGATTGCGGACTTCGGGCTGGCCAAGCAACTGCAAGCGGAAACCGGCCAGACCGCCACGGGCGCCCTGCTGGGCACCCCCAGCTACATGGCACCGGAGCAGGCATTGGGGTCGAGCCGCGCGGTCGGCGCGGCAGCGGACGTGTACGCGCTAGGGGCCATCCTCTACGAGCTGCTCACCGGCCGGCCGCCCTTCCGCGGCATGACGATGCTGGACACCCTCGAACAGGTCCGCTCGCAGGAGCCGATCCCGCCGGGTCAGCTGCAGCCGAAGGTGCCGCGCGACCTGGAAACCATTTGTCTCAAGTGCCTGCAGAAAGCCAGCACGAATCGCTATGCCAGCGCGGCGGACCTTGCCCAGGACCTGCGCCGCTACCTGGGAGGCCTGCCCGTCAGCGCCCGCCCTACGCCTCTTTGGGAGCGCGGGCTCAAGTGGGCACGTCGGCGGCCCGGCGTCGCCGCCCTGCTGGCCCTGATCCTGTTCGTGGTCGCCGGCAGCTTTACAGGCGTGTTCGCCCTGTGGCGCCAGGCAGAGCATCGCCGCCAACAGGCTGAGGAAAACCGCGACAACGCCAAGGCGGAAGACGCGTTCGGGCAGGAAGCGCGGCAGCACGAAGAAGAAGCGCACCGCGATGCGCTTTTCCAGCGGAACCAGGCCCGGGCCCTGCTGGCACAGTCCAGCGCCAGCCTCTATTACACGAACGTCAGCCGGGCCCTGCGCGAGCGGCGCCGCAATGAGACCGGCATCACTGAGGAGCTGCTCGATCAGTGCCCGCAGAAGCTGTGCCAGTGGGAATGGTATTACCTCAAGCGTCTGTGCCAGGCCAGCGTGCTGGCGCTTCCGGGCGGCGAACATGTGGCCTTCTTCCGGCCGGCAACCGCTTCGTGACGGACTTCCAGCGGATCGGCCGCCAGGCTCAGCTCGTCGTATGGGAGCTGCAGCCCGGTACGGAGGAAGGCTATCGGGAGGTTCTTCGCATCGACCTGCCTGCGCGCTGCGCCAACAGCCTCGCGGTCAGCCGCGACGGAAAGCGGCTTGCCGTGGCCTGTGGGGACAGTTATCACACGGTGGGGGCCAAAGCGGCGGTTCCCGAACCCTCGGCCGTGATCGTGTGGGAAGCGGACACGGGCAAACAGCTCTTCGCCCGCGAACGCAAAGGCGAGGACGCGCTGGTCGTGGCCTTCAGCCCCGACGGCCAACATCTGGCTACCGGCAGCGAGGACGGGCTGGTCCGCCTGCTGGATGCGGCCAGCGGCGCCGAGGTCCGCACCTTCTCTCACCCGGGCGTCGTCACAGGAGTGGCCTTCAGCCCCGACGGTCGGCGCCTGGCCTCTTGCGGCAAGGACGGCAAGGCGGCAGTGCATCCCATTAAGGTCTGGGACCCGGCCACGGGCCAGGAGCTGCTTACTTGCAAGGGGAACGGCGGCGGCACCTTCTGCGTGGCCTTCCGCCCGGACGGCCAGCAGCTCGCCTCGGGCGGTTTCGATCACCGGGTGATACTCTGGGACGCGGCCAGCGGCGCCCTGCAGTCGGTGCTCGCCTCGCACCAGAACGTCGTCGCCGCCGTGGCCTTCAGCGCCGATGGCAAGCAGCTCGCCTCGGCCTCGTACGACCGCACGGTCCACGTCTGGGAGTTGACGGAGCCCCGCAAGCGCCTCGAGCTGCGCGGCCACCGATTGCGGACCACCGCTCTGTCCTTCGGGTCGGTCGGATATTTGTTGGCCACCGCCGGCGCTGACCAGGTCGTGCGCCTGTGGGATACCAGGGTTGATCCCGAGGTGCGCAGCCTGACCGGACACCTCGGCCAGGTCGAGAAGGTCGCGTTCATCCCAAACAGCCAGCACCTGGTTTCGGGGGACAGCAAGGGGCAAGTACGGATCTGGGATGCCGCCACGGGCGAGGGCGTCTTCACCCTGCCGGGTCACGCCGGCCGCATCAACGGTGTCGCCGTCAGCCCGGACGGCAGCCGTCTGGCCACCACGAGTGCGGACAAGGTTGTCCGCCTGTGGGAGCTGAAGGAGCGGCGGGAGCTGCGCACCCTGCCGGCGGACACGGGCCTTGTCTGGGACGTCGCGTTCAGTGCGGACGGTCAGCGCCTGGTCACGGCCGGCGAGGACCACACGGTCCGGATCTGGGAGGTGAGCGGTGGCAAGGAGCTGTTGCGCTTCGAGGGGCATCGCAACCGCGCCGTGGCCGCGGCCTTCAGCCCCAACGGCCGGCTCGTGGCTTCGGCGAGCATTGCCGGGCCAGCCCTGGGAGCGGCGCCGCGGCGAGGTGCAGATCTGGGATGCCGCCAGTGGCGGCGGCGTCAGGACCTTGTCGGGGCATTTCGGCATGGTGCGCTGCCTGGCGTTCAGCCCGGATGGCGAGCTGCTGGCGGTGTCCGGCGGCGAAGAGGAATTAGCGGACCACGGCGAGATCAAGGTCTGGGAGGTTCACTCCGGCCGACTCCGGTTTGCCCTGCGCGGCCATGAGACCGCTGTCTACAGCCTCGCCTTCAGCCCGGACGGCCAACGTCTGGCCTCGGCCGGCAAAGGGGTCCGCTTGTGGGACACGGTCAGCGGGCAGGAAATCGTCACGCTGACGCCCGAGGCCGGCCAGATCAACGGCGTGGCCTTCAGCCCCGACGGCGAGCGCGTCGCCGGCGCCTGTTTCGACCGTACCATCAAGGTGTGGGAAAAGCAGACCGGCGTCGTGGTGCGCACCTTGCGCGGCCACCGCAGCCCGGTGGCGGAGCTGGCCTTTAACCGCGACGGCACCCTGTTGCTGTCGCTGAGCGAGGACTGGGCCGTCAAGTTCTGGGACGCCGAGGCGAACCGCGAACGAGGCGTGCAACGCCACCTCATCGGCAGCAACAAGATTGCCCTGAGCCCCGACGGACGTCACTTTGCAGTCACCTACCGCGACCCGAATGCGCCAGCTGAAAACCGTCACCAGGTGCGCGTCCAGGAAGTACACGCGCAGGGGGACGTTTATCGCCTCCCGGGGCAAAAGGAAGGGATCTTCGCCCTCGCCTACAGCCCAGACGGTGCCTGGCTGGCGTCAGCCGGCGAAGATAAGGTCATCAAGATCTGCGACCTGGCCACGCGGACGGTCTTGCTCACGCTGGTCGGCCACACGGGCCGGGTGAACGACGTGGCCTTCAGTGCGGACAACCGGCAGCTGGCCTCCGCCAGCAAGGACAAGACGGTAACCATCTGGGATACCGAGAGTGGCCTGCCGCTCCGCTCTTTGCTCCACGCCGGGAACGTGCCAACGCTGGCGTACAGCCCGGATGGCAAGCGGCTGGTCACGGCCTGCGCGGATGGTTTTGCGCGGGTCTGGGATGTCAACACGGGGCGGGAGCTGCACACGCTGGCTCACAACGGCGCCGTCTGGGCCGTGGCCTATAGCCCGGGCGGCGCTCACCTGGCCACGGCTGGCGATTCGGGAGGGGTGTTTCTCTGGGAAGCGAGCACCGGCCGGCGGCTCCTCAGCCTGCAGGAGCACCGCCTGCCGGTTAACGCCCTCGCCTTCACCGCGGACGGCCGGCGTCTGGCCTCCGGCGGTGCCGACAACTTAATCAAACTTTGGGAGTTGCCGCTGCGCTAACCGCGGGCAGCAAGCAGTTTCGGAGGCGCCGGACAGCCGGCAGGAAATCATGGCCGAACTCTTGACATGCCCGCACGGGCACCAGTGGGTAGCCTGTCCCGTCTGCAATCGCGGCGCGGCCACGGTTTCTCTCCGCCCCGAGCCTGCCGTGGCCACCCAGGAACTGACCGGACCCGAGCTGGCGCGTCGGCCTCTGGCCCGCGCCGCCAAGGTGCTGCCGGAGGTCGCCGGTTACGAGATCCTGGGAGTCCTGGGCCGGGGCGGCATGGGCGTCGTCTACAAGGCCCGCCAAAAAAGCCTGAACCGGGTCGTGGCCCTCAAAATGATCCGGGCCGGCGCCCACGCCGATGCCATCGAACTGGCGCGTTTCCGCGCCGAGGCCGAGGCGGCGGCGCGGCTGCAGCATCCCAATATGGTCCAGGTCTACGAGGTCGGGGCGCACGACGGCCAGCCCTATTTCTCGCTGGAGTTCGTGGCCGGCGGCAGCTTGAAAGAGAAACTGGACCGCACGCCGCAGCCGCCGCGCACCGCGGCCGAGCTGACCGAGACTCTGGCCCTGGCCATCCAGTATGCGCATGAACGCGGCATCATCCACCGGGACCTGAAGCCGGCAAATATCTTGCTCACCGCAGAAGACGCGGAGTTACGTGGGTCTGCCGTGGTGAGGTTCGTCCCCAAGATCACCGATTTTGGTCTGGCCAAGCAGCTGGACGTGGACGCCGGTCAAACGCACAGCGGCACGATCCTCGGGACCCCCAGCTACATGGCACCCGAGCAGGCCGCCGGCAACGTCCGGGAGATTGGGCCGGCCGCCGACGTGTACGCCCTGGGGGTAATGCTGTACGAAATGCTGACGGGCCGGCCGCCCTTCCACGCGGCGAACATGCTCGACACCCTGGAGCAGGTGCGCACGTTAGAGCCGCTGCCGCCACGCCGCCTGCAGCCGAAAGTGCCCCGCGACCTGGAAACCATCTGTCTCAAATGCCTGCAAAAGCAGCCCCGCCAGCGCTACCACAGCGCCGGCGCCCTGGCCGACGACCTGCGCCGTTTTCTGGAGGGTCAGCCGATCAGCGCCCGGCCCACCCCTCTCTGGGAGCGCGGCCTGAAATGGGTCGCGCGACGGCCGGCGATCAGCGGCCTGGGACTCCTCGCCATCGCCGTAACCCTGTCTGGCTTCGGCCTGGTCATGGAGCAACGGTACGAGGCCGAGCGGCGCGGGGACGACGCCGTGCGGGCCGAGGCGGGTTTCCAGGAGAGTCGGGCCAGCGCCCGCCGAGCTCAGGAGGCGTTCGAGCAGGAGACACGCACGGCCCAGGACGAGACGCGCGAGGCAGAAATCGCTCGCCTCAACGTCGCGGCCAAGCAGTATTTCAACAACGTCTCGCTGGCCGACCAGGCGTTCTGGAACAGTCTGCCGACCCGGGCGGAGGAGCTTCTCGACAGGTGCCCGCCGTTGCACTGCCAGTGGGAATGGTACTACCTCAAACGCCTGTGCCATGATGCTTTGCTCGTCGTGCCCGGCGTGGACACCGTCGCCTGCAGCCCGGATGGGATGCTGCTAGCCTCAGCCGCGCACGGCGGACGGTCAAGATCTGGGACGCGGCCACCGGCCGGGAGCTTCACAGCATCGACAACCACAAGGATGCGTCACCGGTCCGCGTCGCCTTCCATCCCGACGGCAGCCGTCTCGCCGCCTGCTATGACAATGGCGCGGTTCGGGTCTGGGAAGTTGCCACCGCGAAAGAGTTGGCAGCTCCGCATGGTCACAGCGGCCGAGTCCAGGACGTGTCGTTCAGTCCCGACGGCCGGCTTCTCGCCACGGCGGGCCACGACGCCACGGTGTGCATCTGGGAGGGGAGCACCGGCAAGCTGCTGCACGTCGGGCGGGGCCACCGCGGGCCAGTCATGGGCGTGGCCTTCAGCAAGGGCGGCCAGCTGGCCACCGGCGGCTTCGACGCCACCATTCGCCTTTGGGACTCGGCGACCGGCAAGGAGAAGCAGACGCTGACCGGTAATTCCCCGGTGCGGCAGCTAGCCTTCAGCCCCGATGGGACCATGATCGCCACCGCCGTATACGGCGGCGTGTCGCTCTGGGACCCGGCCGCCGCGCGCTTCCTCCGCCACTTGAGGACCCACCCCATTGACGTCAAGGTCGTGACCTTCCGCCGCGACGGGAAGGTCGTGGCCGCCGGCGGGGTGGACGGCAGCGTTGTCACTTGCGATCCGGTTACCGGGCGCGACACCCGCGTTTACCGCGGCCTCTCGGGGGCAGTCCGGGGCCTGGCCTTCAGCCCCGACGGCCAGCGCCTGGCCGCCACCGGCCAGGACAGCTTGCTGCACGTTTGGCAGACGGTCGTGACCCAGGGGTCACAGCATCTTCCTGGGCACACCGGCCAGGTCAGCGGCGTCGCCATCAGCCCGGACCGCAAGCACTTCGCCACGTCCGGCGCCGATGGCGTGGTCAAGGTTTGGGACGCCGCCACTTGCAAGGAAATCCTCGCCTGGGAGGCCTGCCCCGCGATCCTTTACGGTCTAGCCTACAGCCCGGACGGTAAGCGCCTGGCCACGGCAGGCGGCGACCACCTGGTGCGGGTCTGGGACGCCCAGACCGGCCACACGCTGCTGGACCTGAAGGGACACGCTGACGATGTCATGAGCGTGGCCTTCAGCGGCGACGGCAAGCAGATCGCCTCGGCCTCCTCGGGCTTTGCCCCCGGCGTCAAGGTCTGGGACGCGGCCACGGGAAAGGAAATCCGCGCGCTGGAAGGCGAGCGGGTCGTGGCCTACAGCCCCGACGGCAAGTACCTGGCCTCGTTCAAGACCGCCATCGAGGAGCATTCCACCGAAATGCGCGTCGAGGTCCGCGTGTGGGAAGCTGCCAGCGGCCGGCTGATACACGCCTTCCGCCGGCCGGAGACCTCGCTTTTCGCCCTGGCCTTCAGCCCCGACGGCAGCCGCATCGCCGCGGCCGGCGGTCAGTTCTCTCACGGCAAGGAAATCTACCTCTGGGAGCTGGCGACCGGCCAGGAGTTGCTCGCCATCAGCACCCAGGGCCGGGCCAATCTTTGCCTGGCCTTCAGCCCCGACGGCCGCCGCATCGCCGCGGGCAGCGTCGACAACACCGTGGCGCTGTGGGACACTCTCAGCGGTCGGGAGGTCCTCACGCTGCGCGGGCATGTGAACGCTATCCTGAGCGTGGCCTTTACCGCCGACGGCCAGCGCCTGCTCTCGGCCAGCGCGGACAAGACCCTGCGCGTCTGGGATGCCCGGCCGTACCCGGCGCCGCGCACGCTGCGCGGACACACCAACGCCGTCAGCTCTGGCCGCTTCAGCCCGGACGGCCGCCTGTTCGCCACGGCCTCCGCGGACCACACCGTCGTCCTGTGGGACACGGCGACATGGCAGCCGCTGCAGACCCTAACCGGTCACGGCGGGACGATTCGTGAGTTGACCTTCAGCCCGGATGGCCGACGCCTAGCCACCGCTGGCCGGGTCGACCACGTGGTGCGCGTCTGGGACGTGAACCCGGGGGGGACCAAGGCGCAGCCGAGGCCGGCTGCCCAGCTGCGGTTCGTCTTCCGCGGCCATTCCGCGGACGTGCTCACCGTGGCGTTCAGCCCCGATGGCCGCCACTTGGCCTCGGGCGACGAGAGCGGTACGGTCAAGGTCTGGGACGCAGACACGGGCGCTGAGGCATATGCCCTGCAGAAGGTGTACGACTACATCTTGCGCCTTTGCTTCAGCCCGCGGGACGAAACCCTGGCCGTGGCTGGTGGGAGCCAGCCGAGCATCAAGCTCCTGGACGCCGCCACCGGGCGGGTCCTCCGTACTCTGGACGGGCACACCGGGCAGGTTGTGAACCAGATTGTCTTCAGCCCGGACGGTCGGTTCCTGGTTTCGGGCGGCGAGGATCGGATCGTCAAGATTTGGCACGTCGGCACCGGCCGGCTGGCCCAGGACTGCCTCGGGCACAGTGGCTACATCTTCTGCGTGGCCATCAGCCCCGACGGCAAGTACCTGGCCTCGGGCTGCTCGGACTGGACGGTCAAGGTCTGGGACCGCTCCACCGGCCGATGTGTCCAGACCTGGTATGGCCATCTCGGCGTTGCCGCCAGCATCTGCTTCAGCCCCGACGGCCGCCTCGTGGCCTCGGGGAGCGCAGACGAGACCGTCAAGCTCTGGCCGCTGCCGCCGTAGAGCGGGACATTCTTGCTGGAGTTCAATGGCAAGGTCGAGTGGCTGACGCTGCGGCATGACGGTAGGCTGTTCATCACCGTCGTCGAGCCCTTCGCCCTCACGCCCGAGCTGATCAAACTGGTGACGGCAATAGACGGCGCCATCCTCGACGGCACCTGCCACGCCATCGGCGTGATCCTGGACGGCCTGGAGCCGCCGGCTCGGGTGCGGTTAGCGAGGACCTGGAAGCGATCGGCCGCGAGGTCACGGCGACCGGCGCGGACCTGCTGCAAGGCGTGCCGCTGTGCGCGGGTCAGCAGTGGGCGACCGAGCTACAACCGCATGTAGTTAATATTGCTGCTTGCGCAGGGGCCTGAAGCCCTGCCACCATCGAGGAAGTCCTCGAGCTGCCGGCTTCGCACCGGATGTTGCAGCTTCCGCACCGCCTTGGCCTCGATCTGCCGGACCCGCTCGCGCGTCACGTTGAAGATCCGGCCCACTTCGTCGAGCGTGCAGGTGTGGCCGTCGCCCAGTCCATAACGCAGCTTGATGATCTCACGCTCGCGATAGGTCAGCGTCTGGAGTACCTGCTCGATCTTGTCCCTGAGCGTCTTCTGCATGGCGGCGCTGACCGGCGACTCGGCCCCATCGTCCTTGACGAAGTCGCCGAAATAGCTGTCCTCGCTCTCGCCGACCGGTCGATCCAGGCTGATCGGGTGCCGGCTGATCTTGAGCACGCGCCGCGTCTCCTCCACGCTGATGCCCGCCTCCTTGGCCGTCTCCTCGATCGACGGCTCGCGGCCCAGCTGCTGCAGGAGCTTCTTCGAGACGTTACGCAATTTCGACATCGTCTCGATCATGTGCACCGGAATGCGAATCGTGCGCGCCTGGTCGGCGATCGCCTGCGTGATCGCCTGGCGAATCCACCACGTCGCATACGTCGACAACTTGCAGCCGCGGCGATATTCGTACTTGTCGACCGCCCGCATCAGGCCGGTGTTGCCCTCCTGGATCAGGTCGAGGAACGATAGGCCGCGATTGCGATACTTCTTGGCGATCGACACCACCAGCCGCAGGTTGCCGCCGGACAGGCGCGCTTGGCGTCCTCGTATTCAGTGAAGCGTTCGCGGATCGATTGGCAGCGCTTGCGGAGCGACGCCGGGTCTTCGAGCGTCATCATTTCCAGGTCGCGCAGCTCCTTTTCCAGGTTGGCCCGGTCCTCACGGCAGCCGCGCTGGCTGTCAAGGAAGAGGATTTGCCGTTCGACGTCGTCCATTCGGTTCGACATCTGCTCCAGCCGTTTCATCAGCGGCTGGACCCCGGGTGCAGGGTATCGACTCCTCCTCGCCTATACTGCTGACCGTATCGGGCTAATTCTGGTGGCAGGAGTGAGGCACACTACGCAGGAAGTGCTCGGCGGTCGTGGCAGCGGCGATAAGTGTAGCGACGCGTATAGACGGTGCGGCCGGCGGAAGATGTGCCCGACCTTCAGGCACGCCTCGCCGACCGTCGGGGCGGAGACGATCGCTACGACGGCAAGATGTCGCTGATCTTCGACCGCCGGCACGACCGCTTCTGTTGCCGCGAATGTGGTATTCGTGGCAACGTCATCGACCTGGTGAAGGCACGCCGCCGCTGCCGCGTCGGCGAGGCGGTGGAATGGATCCAGGTTCAGGCCGCTTTCCGGAACCTGCCAGACGTTGCCGGCTTGCGCCCGTCCATGATGGGGCGCACGCCTGACCGGGCGGCCTGACCGGGCGGCCATCGACATCTACTACGCGATCTTTGACCGCACTGGCCCCGTCGATCACCCGAAGGTGGCGTCGGCCCAGTACCTCCAGCAGCGCTTCGGGCTGGAGATTGACCTGCTGCGGCAGTTCCACGTCGCGGAGATGGCCGACCCGGCGCAAATCTGGGGCGAGCTCGCTGCGCAGTTCGGCCAGGCGGCGCTGCGGGCGGCTGGTCTGGTGGGGCCCTCGGGGCGATTCCTGTTCGACCTGCCCGCGTACATCCAGGCCTGCGCCGCTCGGAAGAGGTCACGCCCCGGGTCCTGTCGCTCGCTGGCCTGTGTTCACCCGTGGTCTTCAACGTCAAGGCGTTGCAAGGTTCTTTGCGGCGACAACGCAACCAACCTCAAACACGCGGTCAACTCGGGTAGCGTATTCACGGCTTGGGGCGGGGCGGTCGAAGTCGTCGCCAGCGAGGAGGACTTCGACGCGCGCCTTCGGCGGGTGAAGGACGCTTGCGGCAACATGGCTGCAGCTCCAGCTACAGTGGGGAGGACTGCCTGATTGCCATGGAGTCTGATGCCCACGACGCGCACCGCGTTGCCCTGCCCCGCACTCGATCTCGAACTCCCATTACGTCTGACCTGCTGCTGGGCCGGCCGAGCGCTGCCGGCCGTCAGCAAGTTGTAGCCGCGGGCCGGGGGACAGGTCGCAGGTCAACGAGACGCAGCAGCGGCTCGCTGGCACGTTCGGTGGCCTGCCGGTGGCCGCGTTGCTTGGGCTCGCGCCGGTCTGGAGACTTGGTTGTCGCCGGGCCGCTGACCAGACAATTGTTGCTTGCGGCCCCCGGTCGTCGTTCGCGACATCGACCAGGCCGTTACCGGGGAAGTCGGGTGCCGCCGTAGATGATGTTGTTGGTGGCGGCGTGCCGTTGCCGCCGTAGACCGTGTCATAGCTGCTGGCGCCGCTGGCCGAGGTGCCGGTGACGCCGTTGCCGCTGCCAGTGCCGCAGGGGATCGAGTCACTGGCGCCGCACGGATGAACTGTTTGGAGCGGTGGAGATGGAGTCGGCGAGGCAACGCACCGATTAAGCCGAATGGACACTTTCCATACGGATGGGCTCTGGCACAACGCCGGCAGCGCGGAAGCGTGCGACACGGCCAGAATCAAGTTGTCGCGTCGCGGCGACAACCTCACCTGCTCCATTCGGTCGCGGTCGTAGGTCGCTATTTGGTGCCATGCAGTACCATGCCGGCTTGGGAACTCGGTGACCTGCGTCAACTCGGCGAGAGCGACCGGCCGAGCAGGCTGCCACCGGCTGACACCTAATCCGGGGCTCGAGTCAGTTCACGTCTCACGATGAGACGTGAGACTGTCCCACTGGGGCGCGAGACCTGGTCCAGAAAGTGGCGCGCCATCTCTCGATCGTCGTTCTTGGCCTCGTCCAGGTAGGTTACCCTGTTGTGCTGACTATGGCCTATCCTCCGTCATGTGCTCTCCCCACCAACCGGCGCGGAGCACCCAGACCTCGGGCCTTCGAGCTTCTGCTGCCGCGCACGGCCGTAATCACGCCGTCCTCGAGCAGCTGAGGCCAGTTCACCGGCAGCACCTGTGGCCGGTCCTGCAACTGCCGCAGCATACGGATGCGGAGGTCGCAGCTGCCGTCGGCGTGCAGCACTGCCAAGGTGCGATTGGTATTCGGGTGGCCCTGGTCGATGATCTCCGGATGATACCGGTGGCGCTTGTCTCGCAGGAGCTGCTGGAGATACCAGGACGCGCGATGCCGTGCCGCTGGTGATCGTCGCAGGCAGGTCGGGTACGACGGCAGCACGACGCCGTGCAGACCAGGCTGCTCTTCCAGCCACTGGTACAGGAGCAACGGCCGGCAGCCAGGCAGGACGGCCTGATGCAGGATTGGTAACCCCTGCATAGGTTTGTTGTTGATCTATCCGATGCAGGATTGGTAACCCCTGCATAGGTTTGTTATGAACCGGTGTTGATCGGCAAGAAACCAGGAGAGCCGGCAATTTCTGGCAGTGAGCCGGAGCTGCGACGCGGGCAATGATGGCAGCGATCAAGCACAGGAGTCCGCCTGGCTTGGCTGTCGTCAGCAAGTTGCGGAGGCCGGTCGGTGGAAGAGGTCCGGGCGGCAGCAGATGCTGTGTCGGGCGGTACGGACCCAGCCACTCGGCAGGATCAGCGGGGGCGTAGATGTAGCAGATTGCTCTCTGCTCCGAATTGAGGAAGAACTGATCGAACCAGAAGCTGCCGCGACCATCCCAGCCTAGGTTAGAACGGCGCGTCGAGGGCCGCCGGTGTCAGGTCGGGCTCGGCGCCCAGCTCGGCGCCCGGTTCGCTGCCGTCCCGTAGCACCATTGTTCCTGCGGTATCCCCTCGCGCTCATTTAGCCAGTTGCAGTACGCCGCCGCATCGTACCATGACACGTTTACAGGGCAGTCGTCGGTGGGGGCATGCTGCCTTAAGACGGGATGGTTCGCGCGGAAGCGGAGAACCTGTTCCACCGTGACTTCCTTGGCGGCGATGGCAAACGAGCGGCCGATTCGCTGCCAATGGCGTAACTCCATTCCCCGGTGTTTATCGGGAATTGATGCGCGGCCTTCCTCGGTCGGGGGAGAACCCATCCAGAACTCCACCGGACCGGGAATAACTACCATTGTCTGCCCGTGCGCATTGACGTACCAACGACGCTCCTCCTTGCTTGTCTCCTTCTTCAGCTCGCCCAGGATTTCTTCAAGCCTCTTCGACTGCTGCTGCTTGTCCCCGGCCCACGCTTTGGTGGTTTCTGCTAGCCAGGTTTCCTGCTTCCACTGCCGCAGCAGCCATTCCGAGGCCGCATGAAGCCCCGGATCGGTCGCCGTCCGGTACATTTCCTGCAACTTCGGCGAGAGCGCCTTGCGTGCATCGGGCGTGAAGTCCTTCTCGCTGAATTCGCCCAGGCTCAGCACGATGCACCGGCGTATCGTCACGTCCGATTCCCCGTCCAGCTGCTTCACAATCGCCCCGGCGTCCGCGCCCAGCGGCCCCAGGCGATGGATCAGGTAGCTTCGCACCCTCGGATCAGGACTGTGCTGGAGCAGCGGCCAGACCTTCACCGGCCGGTTCATCCTTAACAAGGCCACCGCCGCATTCGCCTGCCGCTTCGCCAGCGTCTCTTTGGCATCATCCTGCGCATCGGGCGGCAGCTTTTTGCCGATCTCCCCGGTCAACACCAGCACGCCTTGCTCGCCACGATCATTGAATCTTGGAAACAGGATGGCGAATTGCTCCGCGTCGGCGTCCAGCAGTCGTTCGGCCAGCACCGGGACCTTGCGAATCGTCACGATATGCTTGCCGCCGCGCTTCAGCTCGAACGTGTCGGGCATGCCGATTTCCAGGGTGTCGGGATCGTCCTTGAGGCGGACGGTGTACGTGCCGGCGCGGATAGACCATGTTTTCATGCTCGTGCCATCGAGGATTTCGATCTCCTGGCCGTTGTTGAGCAGCAGGACCTGAACTTTTTCGTCGTCGGTCAGGATCGCGATGGTCCCCGTGTCGGTGACGACGTAGTAGATGCCGCCGCCCACCAGGGGGATGACGCAGCCGAGCACGCCGACCGCGATCAAAGTGAAGACGACGTAGGAAGTCTTGCGCCGCAGCTGCGCTGGGCGATAGGACGTCCTTCGAGGTTGGTAGGGTCTTGCTGCCTAACTTTGCCGCCGGCTTGATTCGCGTCGTCACGTTTGCCGGCGCCGGTGGCGCGAGGTCTCTTGCAATCGCGGCGAGCTCCTCGATCACGGCCCGTGCCGTCCGCGGCCGGTCGTCCGGATTCTTCGCCAACAGACGCACGATGAGTTCCGACAATCGCTGCGGAATCGTGGCCAGGATCGTATGCGGCGGCGCGGGATCGTGCGTCGCCAGCGCCACCAGGACGTCCATCATCTGCTTGCCCTTGAACGGCAGCTCACCCGTACTCAGCGCGTACAGCACGCAACCGAGGCTGAAGAGATCGGTGCGCGCGTCCACGTCCTTGCCGCCGCGGGCTTGCTCGGGAGACATGTAGGCCGGCGTGCCGACGATCGCGCCCGATTGGCTGATCTGCACGTCGGCTTGCACGCGGGCCAGGGCAAAGTCCAGGATCAGCGCCCGCGGCGGACCGCCGGGCTGCGCCTCAAGGGCATTGCATCACGTTCGCAAGGAAAAACCGTCATTTCAAGCTCGCAGCGAGCACTTTTAGGAGGTACTCATCATTCCAGCCTGCACATTTGCGCTTGCAGGATACGCCCGCTCTGCATGTTGGTTCATTCAGTAAAAGCGACGCGGACAACCTGCGAATCAGTGCCATGTTTTCCTGGCCGTGCCCTTTGTGCAGACGACTTTCGTCCTCGCGGAAACTCATATCCAAGACCCAATGGAGCGAGGTTTCGATTCCCCAATGATTGCGCACGGCGCCGGCAAACTTCTTCACCCGCGGCGGCAGACTCGTGATGAAAACGCGTGTCTCGACGCTGGGTTCCTTGTTGCCTTCTTGCCGCTCGCTGTACACCATGCCAATACTACGCAGGTCTTGCCAATCGGGGTGACGCGCTGCCAACTCTTCGGGCACGCGGATAATATCATAGATCCGCGTCTCGACGCGGCCATGCCCCTCTTCCTTCGTGCAATGCCGGTGATGTTCCAGGCCTGCGAAGTTGTTGTCGAAGCCGGTCAGGAACACAGCCCGGATGTCATCGTGCAAGATTGGCTGGTTGTCCTTCACGGCCAACACATAGTCGGCGTCCGCCGCGCGGATGGCGGCAACGATGTCTTTCTGGCAGCCCATGGCGTCGCTGGTCACGATCGCCCCGGAAATCTCGAGGTTCTTGATCAGTTCGGGCATCGCGGTGATTTCATTCGACTTGCTGTCGCAGGCCTGTTGCCCCAGGAGTAGACGATTTTCAGTGGCCCAGGCACTGACCATATGCAGAGGTCCTTTGCCCGCTGCTTTGTCGAAAGATCGTCGGGCCGTCTTGCCGTCAATGGCGACGACACGGCCGAGCGTGGACTCGGCAACTGCCTGCACCCACTTGACAAATCCGTCCTGTAAAGCGCGCGGATTGAGCAGCGCGAAAACACGACCAAAAGTGTCGTGGGAGGGTATGCCATTGGCCAGTTCGAGAAAGGTCCGCAGAAACTTCGAGCTTGTTGACGCCGTATTTGGCAACCTCGACCCAGGAATCGGCCCCGGAGATGACCGCCAAGATGGTGACGGCGATGATCTCCCAGAGGTTGTGTAACCGCAAATGTTCCCGGCGTGGGTCCGCAACGTCGGCAAAGCACTCGCGCATGGAAACGGTTGTGGCCTTGGACATGATTCTTCTCCTCCGTGAACGGGTTCCGTCCGAGAAGAATCATTCGCATGTACACTTGTCCAAGTCAAGGGCTCAGATTAGAATTCCACGGTGATGAAGGTAGTGCGATTGCCTTGGGCTGCGCCTCCAGCCAGATGTTCGCCGGCTTGATGTCGCGATGGACCAGCCCCGCCTCGTGCGCGGCGTTCAGCCCCTCCGCAACGTCCTTGCCGATGCGCACCACTTCGTCGATCGCCAGCCGCTCGTGCTTTTTCCAGTGCGCGCCCAGCGACTCGCCTTTCAGGAACGGCATCGCGATAAAGGGAACGCCGTTGTCCTCGCCGACTTCATAGATCCGGCAGATGAAAGCACTCTCGACGCTGGCGGCGCGGCTGGCTTGACGCAGGAAGCGCTCGCACTGCTGCGGGTTGGCGGCGATCTCGGGTTGCAACACCTTCAGGGCGACGCGGCGTTCGAGCTTGACATCTTCGGCCTCGTAAACCACCGCGATGCCGCCGTGGCCGAGTTCGCGCACGATGCGGTAACCGCTCGGGCAGGGAGCCGAACCAGCCAGCGCGGCCGTCGCATGGAGGTCGCACGTCGCCGGATCGGTGGGGCGTTCGCCGATGGTCGCCTGCAAATCCGGACTGGGCAGCGCGGCGGCTTGCTGGTCGCGGCCGCCGGCAGCGACCTTGACCGGCACGACCGCGACCTGGCCGCAACCGGCGCACTCGATCTGTTTGCCGGCCGACTCGTCGGGAGCTTTCAGACTCTTGCCGCAGGCACAGGTAAAGTCAATCACGACTGAACTCCGTTTGGGGGCTCCCCGGCCTGCTCCGCCCTGGCAGCTTACGGGCCCTTCGCCTTCGTGGCCTCTTCGTAGCGCTGGATGGACAGGGTATAGTCCCCCGTTTGATTCGGCCGTGCGCTGGTGACCTGGACCTGGACAGAGCCCGTGCTGGGCGGGGTAAAGTCGAGCCGTGCGGGGTTGCCGGGCGTCGTGGACGCTTGCGTCGGCGGGAATCCGGGCGCGTTGACGAGAACCAGGGTTGCATCAAAGTTCGGGCTGGTCAACTCCAGGGTGTAGGGACTGCCATCGACAAGCTCGACCTGGTGGAGCTTGCTGAACTTCCCGCCCTTGGGAACCGGCTGCTTGTCCAGCCGGCCCTTGATGACCGTGGCGTCGCCGACCTTGACCGCGTCGCGAACGGCAACCGTGTACGAGCCGATCACCTGCGGCTGGGCCGAGGTGGCGATTAGCCGATAGGTGCCTTTTTTCGACGGGGTGAACACCAACCGGGAATTCAAATTAAGCGGCGGGCTCAGGTCGTCATTGAACAGCAGCATCTTCTGGTCGGCGTCTTCGATGCGCAGAAACGTGTCGAAGGTTCCCTCCAGGTCGATCAGGTACGGCTTGCCGGCCTCCAGCGGGACCAGATGAACCTTGTGGAAGCTCCTTTGGGTGACGGCGAAGCTATCGAGCGGATCGCCGCCGGTAAGCGTCCCGTGGAGGAGGATGGTTGGCGGCGACCGGTCCACGCCGACCTTCAGCGAGTTGAAGAAGGCCGTCGTCTCCGGCGCGGGGGTATCGCCCTGCGCCGGTCCCACCAACAGCACCATCAGGTTGTCGACGACGTACGCGCGGGCGTACAGGTCCACCGGCAGTCCCTGGAGATCCTTGCCGGTCACCCGGACCTGGCGGCCTTTATGCTGGCCCAGCGCGACTTTCGCTGCTTCATACTGGACCTTGACACCGGGGTTCATCCGGCGGAGCGACACCACGGTGCCGCCAATGTTCTTCGAGCGCTTTATTAGGTCCGCCAAGTGGATTGTTTAGGGCAGGCGGAATCGGCAGGGAAAATGTCGCCAACTCCGTGCCATTGGGCAGCTTGACGGCCTTGCCAAAACCCTGTCCCTGAACCGCCTCAGGCTGTTGCGGCATCGCGACGGTGTAGTTCGCTACCGGCCGTTTGACGACGACCCATCCCGCGGGCACCTTGCCGGTGGGCTCCGGTAGAGCCGTGATCTCCGCGTCCGGTCCCGGGCCGCCAGGGAAGACCAGGGAGACAACGTTGTAGACGCCGACGCCCGCCAGGGGGGCGATACAGGCGAGCACACTGACCCCGACCAGACCCAGGAGCACGTAAGAAATCATGCGCTTGCGTGCGCTGGGCGCCGCGACGGATTGCCTTTTCCGCCGCTCGCTGGCCGTCTTGCCCGCGCCCCGGGAGTATGGTTCGCTCGTGACGGCCGACACATCCGGCGGCAGCGCCGGCTCGACCTGCGTGGCGAAGGAATCCTTTGCCGGGTTCGCCGGGTCTCTTTCAATCGCGACGAGTTCCTCGATCACTTCTCGCGCAGTCTGCGGCCGATCGTCCGGGTGCTTCGCCAGCAGGCGCATGATGAGGCGCGACAGCGGTTTCGGCGTCGCCGCCGAGATCTTGTGCGGCGGCGTAGGATCGTGTGTCGCCAGCGCCATCAGGATGCCCATCGTCGTCTCGCCCTGGAACGGCAATTCGCCCGTGCAGAGGACGTACAGAACGCAGCCGAGGCTGAAGAGGTCGGTGCGCGCGTCCACGTTCTTCTCGCCGCGCGCTTGCTCGGGGGACATGAAGGCCGGCGTGCCGATGATGGCGCCCGATTGGGTGATGTGCACGTCCTCGGCCTGCATGCGGGCCAGGCCAAAGTCCAGGATGACCGCCCGCCGCGAACCCGCGCCTTGCTGCCCCGAGCGCTGCGTTTCCAGCCAGATGTTCGACGGCTTGATGTCGCGATGGATCAGCCCCGCCGCATGCGCGACGTTCAACCCCTGGGCAACCTCCTTGCCGATGCGCACCACGTCATCGATCGGTAAGCGCACGCCCTGCTTCAGGTGCGCATTGAGCGGCTCGCCTTTCAAGAACGGCATCGCGATAAACGGGACGCCGTTGTCCTTGCCGACGCGATAGATCGGGCAGATGAAATCGCATTCGACCTTGGCGGCGGTGCGGGCTTCGCGCAGGAAGCGCTCGCGATGTTGCGGGTGTTTGGCGATCTCCGGTTTCATGACTTTCAGGGCGACGTGGCGATTGAGCTTGCCATCTTCGGCCTCGTAGACCGCCCCCATGCCGCCCTGGCCGAGCTCACGCACGATGCGGTAACCACCCAGGCTCTGGAGCTCGCCGGCACCGTGGGCCGCGCGCGGCAACGGCTGGCCCGTCCGGCGTCGAGAGGAATTCCGTGGCGGCGGGACCCGCAGCCGGCGTCGAGAGGAATTCCGTGCCGGCGGGAGCCGCGGCCGGCGTCGGGAGGAATTCCGTGCCGGCGACATCCGCGACCGGCGCGACGGCCCGGTCGGCGGGACGCGCACCGTGCCCGAGATCGCCCGTGAGCTCCATGGCCGGCGCCGCGGCCATCGGCTGTTGATCGTTCGTACAAAGGGACTCGCTGGATAGCGCGCCCTGAGCCACGTTCAAGGCCACGGTGGCCCCGCCTCCGATGGCGGGAACGGCGAGGCGCTCGCCGCACTTCGGACATTTGATGGCCTTGCCGATCAGTTCATCCTTGACCTTGATCTTGGCCGAGCACGACGAGCAAACGGTTTGGATCGGCACGGCAAGCGCCCTCGGCGACAGCTGTGTTCAACGAACGTGGGGTTCGATCAGGAAAGTGCGTTCAGCAGTCCGGCCTGGCGCGGGCGGCGTGGCCCTCGGATCGCGATGGGTGGCTGCGGATCGTCAAAGTGCGTTAGCGGCACGAGGCACCCTCCTTTGGGCTTTCGCGGTGCGCGATGGGCCACCAGCAACCGTGATAATGACACCGGTCGTCCAGAGGAATACTGGTGAGTGGACAAAACATTATCCCAGGCCGGGACGCAAACGCAAGCGCGTTTCCGAAAAACGCAAGAAGCTCCGGCGCCGGGAAAGTCGGCGCGGCCGAAGGGATGTCCGTGGTCACGCGCCGATGGCGCAGTCAATGCTGCGAACCACCCGGGGCTCATTTCTTTTCATCCTTCGGTGGATTCGCCTGTTCGCGCACGGTCAGGGTGAAGGCGCCGGCGCCGGCGTTGAAACTGGTCGCCTGGATGCGGAAGGTGCCGTCCTGCTCGGCGCGGAAGACGATGCGGACGTTGAGACCGCCGCCGCCGTCGTCGTCCTCGGCCAACTTCTTGCCGGTTGCGTCGGTGAGCACCAGGTAAGGATCGAGGGCTTGCTGGTCGGGGCTGACCATGTCGATGACGTAGGTATGGCCGGCCGCCAGCTTCAGCTGGTAGACGAGGGTTGGGGTTTGCCTGTCGAGCTGGCCGCGCAGCTCCCGGCCCTGGCCGATCTCGTGAACCGGGCCGACCAGTTTGCCGGCCACGCCGTCCCTGGCGGTTGCCGTCTTTAGCAACTCCGCCACGTCGGCCCACAATTGAGTGAGGGCCTTCTGTTCCTCCGCCGGCAATTTGGCCAGCGCCGCCTGGTCGCGGATCCCGGCCAGGTCGGTGTCCATTTGCCACTGAATCAGGGTCCCCACAATGTTCTCGGGCTGGCCGGATTCGAGGAGCTTGGTCCAGCCCCCCAGTTCGGCCTTCAGCAAGTCGAGGGCCTGCCGGCGGAGTTTCACCTTCGCCGCGTCGTCGGGCGGCGGTTGATCCTTACCTTGGCCGGCGGCGGAAAGCGCCGCGGCGCGGGCGGCGTTGTAGCGGTGCTGTGCCTGGCGGTCGTCCCCGAGCTTCGGTTCGCTTGCCAGCGCCTCCGCCCAGAGCCGCATGGCAGCGGCGAATCGCTTCTGGTCGTAGGCGAACCGGGCGGCTCTCAGGCGGTAGTCTTGCAAGGCTTCGCGCAGCGCCAGGCCATCGCCCCTTTGCGCCAAAGCCCTGGTCAGATCGCTCAGTGCCAGATCCGGGCTGTTCATTTCCCGGTACGCCACAGCACGCAGATACCACAGCTCCCAGTCATCGGGCGGGAAATAGGTCGTAGCCGGCAAGCCGGCAATGGCGGCCCACAGCGCCCGCTCAGCGGCCTGGACCTTCAAGCAGGACGTGCAGTCGGCGATGGCCGTGACCCACTGGAGCAGCTCCGCGTGGGCTCGCGCGCGGCATCGGCGTGCCACCGGGTCGCCGGGGCTCAGCATCAGCGCCGCGTCCAGGTCATGGATCGCGCGGTCCCACTCGCCACGGGCGCAGCGAGCCAGGCCGCACCAGCGCCAGGCGGGCGCTGTCTCCTGGGCAGGCCCCGGCCCAAGCGCCAGGGTCAGAGCAGCCGACCAGGGCCCGGACACGCTGCCGCCCGCGGCAAAGGCGCGGGCGACCTGCAGCGGGCCGGCCCGAGGGAACCAGGCAGCGGCACGCAACGACGGGAATGCACCCCCATGACTACGTGGTCATTCTCTCTTGCTCGGCTCCGGGGGCATCGGGAAGCGTTCCTGGATCCACGCCTGCCACAGCGGCGTTTCGCGGGCGACGGTTCCGGCCGCCTGATCGCCGTAGAGGTAGAAACTGAACGCCGCCATGACCGACCCGCCGTACGTCATGGTGTACAGGGCGGCAGTGCCGGGCCCCGGCTTGTCGAGCCGCAGCAGGGCGCCGTATGGACTCTGGCTGACGCGCTCCACCACGCCGCCAAGCACCGGGACGCCTGCCGGAACGGCCCAACCCTGCCCGGCGCCCACGCCGTTCAGCCCCAGTGCCGCGGTCATCGTCGCCCAGGCCTCTGCTGCCGTTCCCGCGATGGGAGCCATGAACTGCATCATCGCGGAGCGCTGCCCGCGGAAGTGCGTGAGGTAGAGCCGCAAGATGCGGAAGAAGCCGGGCCAGCCCGATTCCGTCCCGGTCAGTTGTTTGTCCCAGTCGTCAGTGCTGGCGAACAGGCTTTGCACCACACGGACCACGCAGACGCCCCCCGCCCGCGCTTCGACGCTCCACTCGGTCGCGATCGGCGGCGAACCCGGGAACCAACCGTTGTCCTCCTTGGCGAACATCCGCGGCGGATCCCAGGCCGTCACCACGGAGCGGGACTCCATGCCCGGGCCGAAGTTCAACGTCACCGCGACGGGCTTCCCGTCGCGCTCCTCGAACTCAGCCGGCACGAACCAGGCCGAGATGCCCGGCCCGGTGGCGATGGCCTGCCAGACTTCCTCCGGCGTGCCGGGGACCTCGCCTTCAACCTGGATGGAACGGCGTCCGGAGGCTTCTTTCTTCACGCTCATGATGGCTCCTTAGGCTCGGATTTCTGCGGCAGAGGGTGCGCCCAGGCGAAAGGCCAGGGCGAACGACTGCTTATCCCGCTCCGCGCTCTCCGCTAGCTCGCGGTGCAGGTGCAGGTCGGGTGACGTGACCCAGGCACGGAAGCGCTGCTCCTGCGCCGAGGGCCGCCGCGGCACCAGCAAGATCCGGCCATCGGCTCGCCCGACCGCGAAAACCGCGCCGTCGGGCGACCAGGCGCCGTTGCCAGACACGAAGGCAGGCGGCGGGAGGACGTTCTTGGGACACTCGCCGGTGGCGACGTCCCACGCCAGGACCTGTCCGTTGGCATCTCTGCTCCACAACGTGTTGCCGTCCGCAGCAAACGCCACGCTTGTGACGCGCGCTGTATGCCCGCGCAGGGTGCGCGGCTCCTGCCCGGTATGGAGGTTCCACAGCTTGACCGTGTTGTCAGAGCTCGCCGAGGCCAGCACCTGGCCGTCCGCGGCAAACGCTACGCTCTCGACCCTGTGTGTATGCCCGCGCAGGCTGCGCAGCTCGGCCCCGGTCCGCGCGTCCCACAGCTTGACCGTCCTATCAACGCTCGCCGAGGCCAGCACCTGCCCGTCCGCGGCAAACGTCATACTCATGACCCAGTTCGTATGTCCGCGCAGGGTGCGCAGCTCCTGGCCGGTCAGTGCGTCCCACAGCTTGACCGAATGGTCCGCGCTGGCCGAGGCGCTCACCCGTGGCGGCGTCGATTCGATGAATGGAGATTCTGCGGCAAGCTCCGACGCCTTCCAGGTGGAATCGCGGGATGACACGGTCGTCCGCGAAGCGGAAGGTGAACCACGGTTCCTCGTACAAGTGTCGCATCTTACGTTTCCTCAACAGCAACCTGCTGCGCCACCGGCACGCTGCGCGCTCTTTCGCCAGCATGGAGCATAACGATGCCGCGACCCGCCGGCCGGGTGACAGGCGAAACTCGGCATGCCCGCCCTCGACCACTACCCCTCCTGTTCGGCCCCGGTAAGCTGCCGCGGGAGGGCGACGGCGGAAGGCTGGATGACGGACGGTATGCTTGCTCTCCAGCGGTCGCCGTCGTCGGCGGGCAGGGCCCCGCGACCGGGTGACGGGCTGAGCGGCGGGGCTTCTTCACTTCCGGGCGCCGTTGCCCTTCCCGTCGCCTACGGCACGCCCTGCCGTGAGGGGCAAATCGATGAAGCTGCTCTGATTGGCTGAATGGTAGACCCGTTGCGTCGCCTTACGGTAATCGCCGGGCTTGGCCCAGAAGATATTGGAGACGAAAGTCTGCGGGTTGCGGTCGTAGAGTGGGAACCAGCTCGACTGGATCTGCACCATGATCCGGTGCCCCGGAAGGAAGACGTGGTTGGCCGTCGGCAGGGCGAAGCGGTACAGCAGTGGCGTGTCGGGAATGATCGCCTTGGCCTTGGCAAGGCTCTCGCGGTAGCGGCCGCGGAAAATGTCGGCGGCGATCATGAGCTGGTAGCCGCCCATGACGCTGTCGCCGCCTACTTCGTCGGGATACACGTCGATCAGCTTGACCACCCAATCGGAGTCCGTGCCGCTCGTGGACGCGACCAGATTCGCGATCGGCTCCCCCGAGATTTTCATCGGCGCGGTCAGCGTGTCGGAGATGAAGGTCACGACGTCGGGACGCCCCGACGCCTCACGCTGGTCGTCCACGAGCCATCGCGGCCAAGGATTGTCCCCTTCGTAGCCCATTGCCTTGATGGGGCGCCGGACGAAGGGGACCGGTTTGGCGGGATCGGAGATGTACTCCTCGAAGGCCGCATCGCCCGCCGTCGGGGCCTCATGACGCAGTTTCAGTCCGGCGCGGAGATAGAGCGGCGTCATCTTGCCCGCTCCTTCGCCTTCCGCTTTCGGTGGCCAGGCCGAATAGCGGCGCCACTCGTTCGTGCCCGTCTCGAACGCGGTTACCGGGGCGACGTCGGCCTTCGGCGCGCCGTCTTTCAGATATTGGGCGAGAAACGGGGCGAGGATTTTCTTACGGAAGTACAGGGCGGTGTCGCTGCCGAATTTCACGGCGCCCAGCGAGCTGCCGTTGCCGATCATCTGGCCGTGATGCCACGGGCCGATGACCAGAAAGACCTTGTCGTTGGCCGTGTCCTTCGGTTCGATCGCCTTGTAGACGGCGGGGGCGCCGTAAATGTCTTCCTGGTCCCACAAGCTGTGCACGAGCATCACGGGCGTTTTCAGCGGCTGCGTGGCCAGCAGCTTGTCGACGGCCTGGTCGCGCCAGAAAGCGTCGTACGCGGGATGCTCGACGAGCTTGTTCCAGAAGCCCAACTGATCGAGGCCGCGGCGGCGACCCAGCTCGCCGGCCGAGCCCGCTTGCATCCACATGTCGTATTCGTCGTTATGGCTCCGCCACCACTTTTCCTCCCGCTTGCGCGTGGCGACCTGGTTATAAATCCAACTGACATTGATCTGACGGAAGGCCCCATAGTGGAACCAGTCGTCGCCGATCCAGCCGTCGACCATCGGGTTCATCGGCACCGAGACCTTGAGCGCCGGATGGGGGTCGACGACGGCCATCAGGGGGAGGAAGCCGTCGTAGGAGATTCCCAGGATGCCGACTTTGCCGTTGCTCTCCGGGACGTTCTTCACGACCCAGTCGATGGTGTCATGCGTGTCGGTCGCATGGTCGACGGGCGTCGGGTTCAGCGGGCCGCGCAAGGGGCGATTGACGATGTAGTCCCCTTCGGAACCATGCTTGCCGCGCACGTCCTGCACGACACGGATGTAGCCCCCTTCCAGGATCACGTCGAGCGCGTTGTCGTAGCCGTCGAGCACCGGCCCAAGGTGAGAGCTCTCGGCGTGGCTGGTGAGCTTGTCGGCGTCATAGGGCGTCCGGGTCAGGAGAATCGGCGCCCCTTTCACCCCCTTCGGAATCAAGATGACGGTGTGCAGCTTGACGCCGTCGCGCATGGGAATCATCGCATTTCGCTTCGTATAGTCGAAGCTGTCGTTCACCGGTTTGAACTTGGCCGGAATCTCACTCGGTAAAGCCGGGTACGTGGCGGGCGGCTTGGTCCCGGTCTGGGCCATCGCCGGTGCAGCGAACAATGCGATCCCGACTAGCGACACAAGCAGCGACCACGCAGGCGGCATGAGCCTCATGATTTTCCCTCCGGAGGACGACTGATCCTTCTGTAGGATTAGGCCGAGAAACCAGAATCGGCACGTGCGCCGTGTCCAAGGTCTTGAGGTCTTGATGAACAAGCCAGGGTTGCGCGGGCTATGTGACCGACGCATCGGGCGGCTCAATGCCGACCACGACCGTGCTCTGACGAGTGCGCGTGACGTTTGCCTTGTAGGTACCGGCCAGGTCGGCTGCCTTTGGAAAAAGTGCCGCGGCGCCCGCTAGACTGACGACGTTGAACGTTGAACGAACGAGGCCGAAACGCCGCGGCCAGCCGCGATCGCCACCGTCGATCGGCCGATCCGAGAAGGGCCGGGCACGGCGATCGGCCCTTACCGGCTGCTGGAGCCGATCGGCGAGGGCGGCATGGGCGTCGTCTTCCTCGCCGAGCAGCACGAGCCGATCCAGCGAAGGGTCGCGCTCAAGGTCATCAAGCCGGGCATGGACTCGCGGCACGTCATCGCGCGTTTCGAAGCGGAACGCCAGGCGCTGGCGCTGATGGACCACACCCACATTGCCCGCGTGCTCGACGCCGGCACCACCACCAGCGGCCAGCCCTACTTCGTGATGGAGCTTTGCCGCGGGGTGCCGATCACCGACTACTGCGACGAGGAGGGCCTTAGCACGCAAGAGCGGCTGCAACTGTTCGTGACGCTGTGCCACGCGGTGCAGCACGCCCACCTCAAGGGGATCATCCACCGCGACCTCAAGCCATCGAACGTGCTGGTCAGCGCGGATGACGGGGCGGCCGCCGTGCCGGCGGTCAAGGTCATCGACTTCGGCATTGCCAAGGTGCTTGGGGATCCCCTGACGGACAAGACGCTGACCGGCGCTGCCCAATTGCTGGGCACGCCGCTGTACATGAGCCCCGAGCAGGCGGCGATGACCCGGGACATCGACACGCGCACCGACATCTACTCGCTGGGCGTGCTGCTGTACGAACTCTTGACCGGGACGACGCCGTTTAACCAGGAACGGATGCGTGCGGCCGACTTTGACGAGGTGCGGCGGATTATCCGGGACGAGGAGCCGCCACGGCGCTGTACGACGGGCAGATCGTCACGCTCCCCGGCGTCTTCCGCTATGTCGGTGTCGACGGCATGGTCCTTCCTGTCGGCAATGACCAGTTCGAGCAGATCGAATTCATCGCCAATGACGGCAATTACCCCATCGCCCAGGCCTCCGTCATCGTCAATGTCGCCCAGCCTACGACGACCATTACCTGGAACACACCGGATGCGATCACTTACGGCACAGCCCTGGACGCCACGCAGCTCGACGCCAGCGCGAACGTGGATGGAAGTTTCAGCTATAGCCCCGCTGCCGGCGGGGTCTTGAATGGCGGCACGCAGACGCTCAACGTTACGTTCACTCCCAACGACACGACCGATTACAGCACCGCGACGGCGAGTGTGCAGCTCGTGGTCAATCCGGCCACGCCGACCGTGACGCTGAGCTCATCGCCCACGCCTGATTATTACGCCGACAATCTCACCTTCACTGCCGTGGTGCAGTCGTCCGCCGGCGCACCCCCGGGAGCCGTGACGTTCCTCGACGGCACGCAGACCCTTGGGTCCAGCTCGCTCCAGAACGTCAACGGCAGTCAACAGGCGTCCTTCACGCTCAACTGGCTGGCGATCGGTCCACACTCGATTACCGCGGTATACAGCGACACGGTGGACAACAACTTCGCCACGGCCAGCTCGTCGGTCCTGTCGCAGAGTGTGAACGCGACACCGTTTAACGGGTACACCTTGCAGTTCAGCGGCTACAACAACTATGTGCAGGTTTCCAATGGGCTGAACCTGGGGGACACCGTCACACTGGCGGCCTGGATTTACCTGTCCCAATTGCCGTCCACGGCCGGCCAGAGCATGTACATCATGGGCAATGCGGACGGTGAGTCTGCCCTGAATCTACAAGTTGGGATGGACAACAAGATCCACCTTAACGCGAATGCGACGACCCTCACTTCCAACACGGTGCTGCAAGCGGGCATCTGGTATTTTGTCGCCGGGACGTTCCACGGCCAGTCCGACGAAGCTTCGGGCCAATTGCAGATCCGGAGGAACCGCAAGACCACGCCCTGGGGCGTTCTCGCGGCGGATTTTCCACGAAAATCCACGTCGTCTGCGACGGGGAAGGCCGCCCGTTGAACATCGAACTTAGCCCCGGCCAGACGCACGAAACACAGTTGTTCGAGGAATTGTGGAACACCACCGAGGTCTCCGATCAGCGGTTGCAAGAGTTCGTCCAGCCGTACGCGATGGCGGGCGATGGCGGGCGACAAGGCCTATCGTTCGGCTGCGATCATCGCTCAGTTGGAGCCTGAAGGAGTGCAACCCGTGATACCTGAAAAGGGCGAGAAGGCGAACGATGTCGATCACCCCGACTTCGACCGCAAGATGTATCGTCGGCGGAACATCGTTGAACGCCTGATCGGCTGGCTGAAAGAGTCCCGCCGTGTCTTCAGCCGCTTTGAAAAGACGGCGGTGAATTACGTGGCGATGATCCATGTGGCCTGCATCCGTTTCTACCTGGCAGAATTGGTCCATTGAGGCGTTTCAAAACAAAGCCTAGCCCAGAAGAAGCCCGGCCAGACGCCGCAGGCGACGGCGTTGGTGCATGAGGCATATGTGCGGCTCGTGTGGAGCGGCGAGGCATCGAGAAAGCCCCGCTGTGCCCGGCGTAGACGTGGTCGCCGAGCGCGACAATCACCCCGGAAACCCGTGACGACCACGCCGCCTACATCGCATCGTGGCTCAAGGTGCTCAAGAACGACAAGCGGGCGGTGTACACGGCCGCCAGCCACGCCCAGCGCGCTGCCGATTACCTGCACGGCCTACAATCCCAGCCAGCGGAGGCCGCCGCATGACCGCCATCCTCGCCAAGTACGTGTTGGCCAGCCGCTTCGTCGAGCGCTACCGGCCGGTCAAGTCGCACCGGCACGAGAAAGCCCTGGCCGGCCATTTCTTCGATGCGAACGCCGCCCGCTTCTACATCCGCATGGCCACCGTCGATCCGGTTCCGCCCGAGGCGGTCTGGACCGTGCTTCCGCCGAAGGACGCTTCCGACGGGTTCCGCGTCGTGAGTGGGCGTCGCGAGGAGCTGGCACTCGGCTACGTCATTTGCCAGGCGCCCTTTGCCACCGGCGCCGCCCTCGAATTCCCGCTGGTCCGCCGTCTCACCTACCGCGCCCGCCTCCGTATCAACACGCTTCAGGGCCTGCTCGACGACCTGCTACAGGCCGGCCAGCCGACCATCACCGGCGACATCGCCGCCTTTATCCAGCGCCGCATCGAGGAGTTGAAGGTATGAACAGCGCCATCCCGCCGTTCGACCGCGCACGGCACGGCACGGTTCCCGCTCGGCCGCATCGTCTTCAGCGGCGCTGCAACGCTTCGGCTGAGGACGGAGGAAGTGCTTACCGCCCTGCGCCGCCACGGCCACGGCGACTGGGGCGACCTGCTGCCCGAGGACGCCATCGCCAACCACCTCGCTCTGACGCAAGGCTCCCGCCTGTTTTCAGCATACGGCTCGGGCCGCGAGCGTTTCTGGGTCATTACCGAGGCCGACCGCACGCAGACCACCGTGCTCATGCCGAACGATTGATCTGCCGGCCGACCGCTGCCGACAGCCAAGCCGGCAATACGTCTCCGACCGGTTCCTTTGCATTCAGCAGGCCACGGCGTATGTTCGACCTCTCGATGACCCGCCTGCCGCGTGCATTCCTGCTGCCATCTCCTTGCCTACTGGTGACAGCCCGCCCGCGGCCTTTCATCGCCGGGGTCTAAAGGCGCCGCCGGGCCGGGCAAGCAGAAAATCGGTTCCCCCCTACGGGTCTCCCCCAATTTTCTGCTTGCCCGGTGCGCTGTGCCCCGGCCTGCCGCGGCTTTATCCGACCCCTGGAAAGGCCGCATGGGGCGGCCTGGAACCAGAAACCAAGGAGACACCACATGACGTATGCCACCGACATCCCACTCTGCGAGCCTCTCGACGAATTCGCCTGGGACCCCGAGGAAATCCGCGACCTGATTCACACCACCCCGCTGCGCTACGACGACGAGGGCGTGCCGGTCGGCTACGAGGCCGGATTCCGGTAGTTCATTTGATGAAATCCACGTCGGCGACCGTGTCACGTATAGGCTGAGTACGGGCGAGCCCGCGCATCGGCGCTGGGCAAAGTGATCGGCATGTTCAAGACCCAGGACGGGCAAACCCTCGCCGATCTCGAATGGGAAAACCTCGGCCCGCCGAGGCGACTCCAGATCACGAACCTCACCAAGGCATAGACCGTTTTCGCCGAGCAGACCGGGCGCTGCTGCGCAGCCAGCCTTCCGACCGTCGGGAGGGGTGCCCGGCGGCAGCGATCACGTCTGCGCGTTTGACATGCTACCGCTATTCGTGCTACGTTCCTCCGATAAAGGACTACATCATGGAAATCTCCCTCAATCCCGACATCGAGCGACTCATCAGCCGTCACGTCCAATCGGGCGAATACCCTTCCGCCGGCGACGTGATTCGCACGGCTGTCCTGTTGCTGGAAGAACGTCTCGGCCAGGCCGGTTCTCAACAGCCCCGTGATCTGCCTCGGCGCAATCCCAGGGGAATCCTTGGCCGAGCCTACCTTGCCACCGCCCCTCGCCATGATTCGTTAATCGAACGAGCCAAAAACGGCTCTCGCGGCAACAGCGCCACCCGACGCTGTTACGGGCTGCCGGTACTGACAGCCCGTACAGAACCCGGGGCGGGCCGAGGAATCGCCGAGCTGGTTGATGCTTGGATCGCGTAAGACATTTCTGGCGGAGATCTTGCGTTGTGATCCGGCCGACAAGGAGCAGCCGTGGCGATAGCAGGCCGGTGGAAGCTGTGCCGGCGGGGGCGGCCACGTGTTTTTCCCAACCTGCATTAGCTGCAATTTCGCGGTCTAGCAACGTCCTTGCTGAATCTGAAAAAATCGTCTGGAGTCTGCGGAAGCTGCGGCGATTACACAGAAAATTGAGGCGTCGAATAACGGAAATCGATGGTCAAAAATAAGTAGTTGTCCAGGGGTCAGGGGTCGGAGCGACCTGTTGCCACGGTGGGCTGAGGGGGATGGGCAAGCACGTCACGATTGTCCAGAATCCGAGCTAATGGGTAAGAAAAAGGCCGTGCTGTAGCGAGCCGAAATCCATGCGCAGCCGGCCCGCGCCCGTCGATGTGAAGTCGCCAGAGCATCGACGGGGCTGCTACTCGTCCGCAAGTACATTGTCATCGGCCACCTGCCGGCTCGACGTGGGCCAGCTCGACGGCCGCCGCGACAACGTGGGTTGCGAGCGTGCGCAGTGGCCGGGATGATCACGGCGGCTGGCCGCCGCTTGGGCCTCGACCGCCTGTTGCACAACCTGAACGGGGTGCAGCGGTGATGGCGACCGCCCGGCCGGTGATGGCGACCGCCGCCGCCCGATTTTCGTTGCACTCGGCCGGCCGATCGCGCGTCATGGTCGCATGACCCGCCGTTCCCGGTTCCTGGTGCTCGTATTCCTTGGCGCCGCGCTGCTCGCCGCCATGGCGCTGCACCGCTGGCCATCGGCACAACCCGAGGCCGCCACTGCGCCCAGATGACCTTCGCCTCTGGTGCCAGGGTCAACACGTGCGGAGCGTTTTCATTGGCCTGGCGGTCGAACTAGAGTGCAAAGAGTCGATCAAGGACTTCCTTGTATCGCTGCTCTGTTTCCGGCGACACTTCCAGCTTCCTGCCAGCGCTTGACGCGCTTCGGCGGCATTGCGAAGTGCACGCGCAGCCAGGCCGGGGTCGAGGTGTTCGCCCGTGAGAATTCGCGCCAGCGTGCCGGGCTGAATCGTGCCAGTAACGCAGACCGCCGCGCGCGGCACGAACAGGAATCGCCGTTCACCGGTCTTGCGTCCACGATCCAGGGCCCGGCCCTGTGCGCTTCCAGCCAAAGCGGCAAGTCACTCCCCCCGCCCTTGGCCTTGTATCGCGCGAAACTCTGCAACCCTCCGGCTGCCCGAGCTTCCGCGCGCCCGGTCCGCAGCTTCTCCGTTGAACACGGCTTCCATATGGGGCGTCGTCATCGCAAAGCCCCTCCCGTGATCCGTAGGGCATCGTCCAGCCCCTTGCCCAGCGCGGGGCTCCATCTCATCAGCCCCTCGACGTATCCCGCAGCTTTGAGTCGGCGCAGCCCGTCGAGCTGGGCGCGGGCAACGTGGAGATTGGTCACGGCGTCGGCATCGAGGGCGAGTAGTGTTTCCTCTGCACCCAGCGCGGTGAGCGTGGCCACGGCTTCGGCAGTGACATGCGCGCCGGCCAAGCCGATAATCGTCCATCCCGACAGGGCAGCCGCCACGTCGGCATTGAGCGTCCCTACTTCCCGCAGCCCTGTGGATCGTCCCGCGTCGAGGCCCAGGATGCCGCCCAACCCGCTGCCAGCCTCGTCGAAATCATGCAGGCAACCAAGGATGTCGGGGCTCCGCCACGATCGCCAACTGCCCCGTTACATAGGTGATCACGTAGTCCGGGTCGTTGGCACCGCTCACCAGGATGGCATAGGTGCCGGGATGACTCGTCGGCGGCACCGTCGACAGCTTCGGCGCCGTGTTCGGGCTCTTGGAGAACGTGGCCGCGGTGTCGTGGTTGACCAGGCCGGTGTACACGACGGTCAACGCCGGCAGATTGCTGCCGGCCGTCATGGTGACGCTGACCGCCGTGATCGTCAACTTGGCCGGATTGATCGTCAGCGTGCCGTTGACGAAAGTAATCGTGTAATCCGGATCGGCCGCGGTGTTGACCTTGATGGCGTAAGCGCCGGCGTGGCTGGTGGCCGCCACCGTGGACAGCTTCGGCGCCGTGTTCGGATGGGCTGCAAACGTGGCGGCGGTATCGCCGTTGACCAGGCCGGTGTAAACGGCGGTCAACGCCGGCAGGATGCCGCCGTAGGTCATGCTCTTGCTGGCTGCCGTGATCGTCAGCTTGGCCGGGTTGATCGTCAGGGTGCCGTTGGCGAAGGTAATGGTGTAATCCGGGTCGACCGCACCGCCCGCGGTGATGACGTAACTGCCGACATGGCTGGTCGCGGCTACGGTGGCCAGCTTGGGCGCCGTGTTGGGGCTGACGGCGAACGTCGCCGCGGTGTCACCGTTGACCAGACCCGTATAGGTCGCGGTCAGCGCCGGCATCGCGCCGTAGGTCATGGTCTGGTTGGCCGCCTTGATCGTCAGCTTGGTCGGGTTGATCGTCAGCGTGCCGTTGACGAAGCTGATGATGTAATTCGGGTCGGATGCGCCGCCGGCCGTGATGACGTAACTGCCGGCATGGCTCGTCGCCGGCACAGTCGATAGTTGCAGCGCCGTGTTGGGGCTGTGGGCAAAGATGGCGGCGGTATCGCCGTTGGCCAGGCCCGTATAACTCGCGGTCAGTGCCGGCAGCGCACCGCCGTACGTCATGGTCTTGCTGGCCGCCGTGATCGTCAGCGGGGCCCGCGTCACAACCAGCGTGCCGCTGACGAATGTGAAACTGTAGTTGGCGGCGCTGAGACTGCCCGGGCCGGCCGTGATCGGATAATCGCCCGCGCCGCTGGCAGTCGTCGCCGTCGTGCTCAGGCCGGCGCTGCCGCTGACGACGCTGGCGGTGTCGCCGCCGATGAACCCGGTGATGGTCGCGCTGAACGTCGGGTTGGACTGGCCATACACCTTGGTCGCGCCGTTGGCCGTCACCGTTAGCGGCAGCGCGGTGATCCTGGCCGTGGTGCTGGCTGTGGTGTTTTGCAGCGTGTAGTTGCCCGCATCCGTTCCGGAGATTATGATGCCGCTAACGGTGATCGCCCTGGCGGTGCCGACGTTCTTGGTGCTGAACGCCGCCGTCGTGTAGTTGTCGATGATCGCGTCACTGCCGAGACGATTGTCGAATAGCGCGACCGTGGCATCGGTGTTGGCGTCATAGGCCCGGTTAACGCCCGTGGCGCTGACCGTCAGCGGCGCTGGTGTGATGTTGGCCGTGGTGTTCGCCGCGGAGTTCTCCAGCGTGTAATTCCCCGCGTTCGGGCCGGAAATCGTGATGCCGCCGACGCTCACCGGCTTGGCCGTACCGACGTTCTTGTCGGCGAAGGCCGCCGTGGCGTAGCCGACGGTGACCGGATCGCCGGCCAGGGAGTTGTCCGCGAGCACGACCGTCGCATCGGTGCTGGCATCATAAACGCGGTTCACGCCCGTGGCGGTGACGGTCAGCGGCGCCGGCGTGATGCTGGCGCTGGTGCTGGCCGTCGTGTTCTCTAGCGTGTAATTACTCGCATCCGGGCCGGAAAGCGTGATCCCGCCGACGTTGACCGGCGTGTCGGTGCCGGCATTCTGATCGTCGAAGATCGCCGTGGTGTAGCCGACGGTGACCATGTCGCTGCCGAGCTGGTTGCCGGACAGGATGGCGGTGGCGTCCGTGGTCCCATCGTAGACGCGATTCACGCCCGTCGCAGTGACGGTCAGCGGCGCCGGCGTGATGTCGGCGGTGGTGCTGGCCGTCGTGTTCTGCAGCGTGTAATTCTGCGCGTCTGGGCCGGAAATCGTGATGCCGCTGACGCCGACCGCCTTGCCGCTGCCGGCGTTCTGGTTCGTGAACAGCGCGATGGTGTAGCCGACCGTCAGCGTGTCGCCATCGACGGCGTTGTCGGCCAGGGTGACCGTGGCGGCCGTGGTCGTGTCGTAGACCTTGTTCACGCCGCCGGCCGTGACCGTCAGCGGCGCCGGGGTGATCGTCAGCGTGCCCGGTTGGAAGGTGACCGTGTAGTTGGCCGAGATCAGGCCGCTCGGAGTCACCGCGTATGGGCCGACATTGCTCGACGCGGTCGCCGCCGTGCTGAAGCTCAGGCTGCCGCCCAGGGAGCTGGCCCCGTCGCCGTTCACAAAGCCCGCGTAATTGACGGCAAACGTGGGGTTCGATGTGCCGTACACGCGGGATGTGTCCTGCGTGGTAACCGTCAAGGGCGCCGGCGTCACGGTGAACGATTGGTCGACCGGCAGCGCCAGATATGCGGCGTCTCCGGTCAGGCTTGCCTCGACGACCACCGCACCGGCCCCAGTGACGCTCAGGACATTGCCCGCGACCGTCGCCGGGCCCGAGACGACACTGAACATCACCGCGTCGCCCAATGACGATGTGGCGGAGAGCGTGATCGGCTGGACGCCGTAGGTTTGGCCGGCCAGCGGATTGAAGGTGATCGTCTCCGTGGGTTGATAAATCCCTTCGTCGATTTCGCCGGTGCTGGAGCTGAGGCCGTCGCTGCTGGTATAGACCGCCGTGATGTCGTGGCTGCCCGGACTCAGCGTCGACGTCTGGAAGGACGCGGTTCCCCCACTCAGGGTCACGGTGCCCAGGGTGGTGGTGCCGTCCATGAAGCTGATCGTGCCCATCGGAATCGGCGCGCCGGCACCGCTGGCAGCGACCTGGGCCGTGAAGGTCACGCTCTGGCCGGCAAGTGTGGGATTGGCGGAGGAAGACAGCGTGGTGGTCGTGGGGCCGATCACCTGCACATTCGCGATGCGGACCGAGCTGCCGGCCGCACCGAAGCCGAGCAGGTCCAGGTCCAACGTCGCCTGGGTGCCGGCACTCAACCCCGCGAGGCTCACGGTCACCACCAGCGGCGACCCGGCGGGGGCCAACCCGCCGGACGTAGATACGCCGTCCACCGTCACCTGCGGGCCGAAAAACGTCTGGCCGGAGGTCTGCACATTGAAGAACGCGTCGGTTTGGGTCAGGCCGGCCGCCACGCCCACCAGCGAATTGCCGGAATCGGGATCGAGCAGTGCCGCCTCAAAAGCGTCGGGCGGAGACAGGGGCCCGTTCGAGATGAAATCGGCATAGACGGTGAACTGCAATGCGGTGGCGCCGGCGGGGATGGTGAACGTCTGCGTCAGGCCGCTGAAGACGCTGGGGTTCTTGGTGAGCGTGGCGGCGCTGTTCCCGATGGCCACGGACCCGCGCTCGGTCCAGCCGAACTGCGGATCGGCCGGATTACTGATGCTGAAGTTCCCGTTGACAATGCCGTTGTCGTCCGAGCCGTCCTGCCGCGCCGGCGTGCCCGATATGGCCGGTGCGTCATTGCTGATAATGCCGCTGGCGATTTCGGCCAACGACGTGCTGCGCACCGCGTTGATGATCTGCACGTCCAGCGCCGACGGCAGCCGCCGCACGCCCGGCGCCAGGTCCAGGCTCATCAGGTCATTGGGATAGAGGTTGGGATCAAGGTCATCCGCTTGCGGCACGAACGTTGCCGAGACGCCGCCATCCGCGAACACCGCCGACCCCGCGACCATGCCCACGTTGGCGACAAACCCCGGGATTTGCGGATCGACGCCGAGCAGGTGCCCGATTTCGTGCAAGAGCACCGTGAACAGGTCGTACTTGCCCGCGGCCGGCGAATCGCCGGTCGCCTCAAACGCGTCGGGCCCAAGCTGCGTGGCGAATGCGGAGTTGTCCAGCGGCGTGGGATCGACGTACCAGCCGACGCCTGCAGCATCAGAACTGAGGAGAATCGTCCCTGCTATGGGCAAGCCCTCGGGACTTACGGCGTCAATTTGGGCTTCACCGAGTTCCCCGGCTGGTAGAGCCTCTACAACGACATTGATCTGGAAGGAGGGTGGGATAGCCATGTAGTTGGACCACAACTTGAGTGCCGCAGCTGGATTCGTCGCTGAAGTTTCCAGGTCAGCCAACGTCAGCGCCTCAGCGCCGCTACCAACAACTAGAGCGTCTTGCTCAGGCCCTGAAGACTCAAGGGCCCCAGTGACCAAATCGAGGCTATGCGTTTCATGAGTAATGCCAATTCCAGGTGCCCGTAGCCAACCTGGCAGCTGATTTTGTTGGATGAGACCCTTGGCCGTTGCAACGCTATAGCCATCAAGGCTCAATGCGGCTGAATTGCGTGCCTCAATTACCGAATATACGCCCAATTCGTGGGCCATCTGAGTGAGATATCCTTGGGTGCCACCAAGTTGCCCAGGTTCGAATATAATAACACGATTCAATATACCAGTGGATCCAGTCTGCAAGGTGGCGTTATTCGCTCGCCCGAGAGGGCTAATTTTAAACCTTATTATTTCCTGCTCCGTAGGATTTCTCACTTCAATCCCCAACTCATTGAGCTCTGCATGCAGTGGATCCAAAACGTGGTTTATTGACTCTCCGGCATTCAACCTGTCATTAGCTTTAACCAATTCGACCATTTGCGGAGAAGATAGCGCTTCCCGGGCGATATTTGGGTCCGGAAATGCCCCGGGGTACAGATTATTAACATACTCATACTTCTGAAGAATTCGATTGATCACAGCACTGTTCGCGCGCGCCCATTCCGCGCGGGCCTCCCGGCCCGCTATAAAGACCCCGTTAAGCTCTTCAAGTTCCGCAGGGATTGAAACCAGACTCCCCCCGACGCCGAACGAGGAGTCATTGATGGCATTAAGCAACGTCGGGTCATCGTGGAACGGATCCTGGATCGCTCCCCTATAGCCAGTTCCGAAACGCTTGTCCACACGCTTAAGCAGATCCTTCGTAGCATTTACCGGGTTAATTGCCGACAGAAACAGCGATACCATATTAAGCAGGCTCCCGCACAAATTTGAAGCAGAACGGACCAGAAACACCTTGGAGTTGGCGACAATAGAACCGGTTTCCAATCCCCCGGTTTGATATGGAAACAAATCCGTGGGAAGGGCCGGTGCCAACTGTATTGGGTTGGTCAATCGCCACCATGGATCCGACGATGCCTGGGATCCTGAACCAGAAACCTGAGATGCCGCAGACGACATCTGGACCGGACCCGCCGCTGCAAGATCCTGCAGGTTGGGAAGATTTGTATTGAACTCGCTTTGAAGCTGGCCCATTTGGGCTTCATCAGGGAAGGGAGCAGAGTCTGTTACCGTGTTTCCTGCGCCCGTGCTGGACTCCTGCGCGTTGCCGGTCTTGCCAATCGTCCCGCTTCCGCTTCCGCTTCCGTTTCCGCTTCCGTTTCCGTTTCCGTTTCCGTTTCCTGGAATGCACGGCGGCTGATCTCGCAGGCCACAATAAACGTCCGGCGGTGGCGCTGTCACGCTTTCCGACCACGGTTGCGCCCACGTATTATGATGTCCGGTCGGGTCTGTGTTCATCGAGCGGATTGTCATATGCATACAGGTAGCGATCCAAGCTAATTGGCATATCCTCCTCGCCCACGTACTCGTCTTGGGTAAGAAACGTTGCCGTGGCTGGGTCGTAATAGCGAGCGCCAAAATAGTCCAAACCGGTGTCCGCATCGGAAAGTTGGCCGGTAAAGCCGACGGGGCTGGAACCACCATTGTATGACTGAATCACGTCGCCCCAGGCATCGTACTGCATGCCCTCCGTGACCAGTCCCGTCAGGCTGATCATCTCGGACACGCTGCCCAGAACGTCGGCAAGGTAGAATTGCTCGTTACCGCTGGCATCCACGCTTGACACCAGCGCCAGGCCGTAGTTGTACCTGAGAATGGTTGCGTCGGTGGCGCCGTTGTATTCCAGTACGAGATTGCCGCCGCCGTCATACAGATAGCGGGTGTCGACCGTCGAATCGGTCATTTCGTCCCGCGTGCCGGTGTAATCGTAATCGAACGTTACCACGCCGCCGTTGGCAACATCGGTGGTCTTCACCAACTCATCGAGGATGTTATAAAAATACGGCCTCACGCCGCCGGCACTGACCACCGTGACCACCGGATTGCCGTTGCCGTCGGTGGTCGTGTTGACCTGGCCGACGGTTTCGGTCGTCCGGTTGCCGTTGGCGTCGTAGGTGAATGCCATGCTCTGCGTCGTGTCGATGTTGTTGGTGACGCTCATCAACTCGTTCAGCCGGTTGTAGGCGTACGCCAGGTCGACCGGCTGGCTGGGATTACTGGGGTCCCTGCCGGTTTCGGTAAGGCGGTTGCCATCGTTGTCGTAGGTGTAGTAGGTTATGGACAATTCGCCACTGCTGGTGTTCTGGCCGGCGACCAACGCGATCGAGGTCAGGCGGTCGAGCTTGTCATAGGTGTAATTGGTTGTCTGGAACACCTGGCCGGTCGGCCAGTTATGCGTTTCCACCTGGGACAGCCGATTGCCGTCGGGATCATAGGTATACTGGAAACTGGAAATGAAAGCCGCGGACGTCGGCGGCGGGTCCGACCCAACCGGCCCCGTGTGGTTGACCAGGAGGAGCAGCCGGCCGGCCGCGTCATACGAGTCGGGGTAGCTGGAATCCGCAACGACCCCTTCGGAGAATCCGGTGGTGAATACCCCATCAGCGGTGGTGGGGTATTGAATCGAGGCGACCAGGCTGTCCGGCCAGTAGGTATAGATGGTGCTGCCGGACCCGGTGTTCACGTCAGTCAAGCGGTTGCGGGCGTCGTACTCATAGGTCGTGGTGATGGTGCTGGCCGTTGGCAGGGCCGGCCAGGCCGGGGGGGCTGGCGGCGGCGGCTGGCCGGGCTGCCCGGCGCCTGGGACCGTCTCGCTGGTCAGGTTCCCCTGGGGGTCGTACGCGTAGACGATGTAGTTGACGATGTCGTCGGCGGCGCCGAGGTCGTCGTCGCGCGTGGTTTGCGTGAGGCGATCGAGGGCATCGTACACATAGACATACTGCTGGGTGATGATGCCGCCGCTGGGGCCGGTCTTGGTTTCCACGCTCTGTATCAGGTTGTCGTCGGCGTCGTAGTAGTAGGTGATCGTCAAGGGCTGATACGCAAGGCCCGGGTCCGCGGCGTTGGTGTACGTCACCGTGACCAGGCGGTCGCGGTAGTCGTAGGTCATGTACGTTTCCTGGCCTTTGGGGTCAATGACCAGGGTTTGATCGCCATTCGGGTTGTAGCCGAACTGCCACACCAATGCCACGGTTTGCGGAGGATTCTGCGGATACAACTTGCCCGCCACCGAGTCGCGCGTGGAGGCCGGCGTCAGGAAGCCAGGGGTCAGGAACTGATACGTGGCTATCGACCGGTTCAGCTTGTCATACTCGTAGGTGACCAGGCTGCCGTCAGCGTCTTGCTGAGCGATTTTGTTCCCGTTGGCGTCGTAGAGGTAAAGCGTCACGCCGCCGCCGTCGGCGGTTTCATCAACCGACGTAATATTGCCAAATTCATCGTAGGTGTAATACGTACTGTTGCCGTTCGGGGTTTCCTTGCTTGTTAGATTGCCGTCGCCGTCGTAGGTGTAGACCGTCGTGTCGCCGTCGCCGTCGGTTTCGGTAACCATGCGGTGCAGCGCGTCGTACGTGTAATACGCGTCGAAGGTGGCGGGGGGGGCTGTTGCGGGGCTCGAAAGGTCCTCTGGGAAAGGCTGCGTCGGCGGGCCGTGAGGCCGCCCGTCTTTGACCGACACCAGGTCGCCGGCGTTGTCATAGGTGTAAGTGGTGGTGGCCTGGACCGCGGAGCCGTAGCCCTCGATCATCTGGACCTGGCGGTTGGCGCCGTCGTAGACATACATGGTCTGGTTGCCGTCGGCGTCGGTGGTCAGCACCAGGTTGCCGTCGCCGTCGTACTGGTTCTGCACCAGGACCACGGTATTCGTGCCGTATTCGGCAGCCAGCGAGGGGTTTTCGACGCTCTGCGAGACCATGCGGCCCAGCGAATCGTTCTGCGTAATGGTATCGACGAGAGAGCCGTCCACATAGCGCGGCCCGAGCTGGACAACCTGGTTGCGGGCGTCAAGGTACTCTTCGTTAGTCGTGGTTTGCAGAGCGCCGGACGCATCGTACTCGTCGGTTTCAAGCACACGGTTATCTGCGTCGTAGTAAAAGAGCGTCTTGTTCCCGTCCTGGTCGATCTGACTGCGGAGGTCGACGCCGTCGTAGGTGGTTACGACCGTGTTCTGGTAAGGGTCGGTCACAAGCACCGGCCGGTCCAGGGCATCGTATTCCGTGGTCGTTTGATTGCCGTTACCATCGGTGACGGTCACACGATACACTTTGAAATTGCCATAGGCGATGCCGGCGTCCTGGTAGTCGTAGGAGGTCAGCGTCACCTTTGTACCGCCGTCGCTGTAGATTTCATAAACATTTTGGGCGACGACGCGATTGAGGTTGTCGTAATCGGTGGTGGAGGTGATCCCGCGCGGGTCGATCTGCTTGACAAGGTTGCCGTCGCCGTCGTAGAAGGAGTACGTCCTGTATTGCTCGGGACCGACCCCGGTATCGATGACCACGGGGTCGATCGTTTCGATCAGCTCATCGAGGCCGTTGTAGATGTTGGTGACAGTGCTGCCCGTCGGGTCGGTAACCGTTGCCTCGTTGCCGTCGCGGTCGTAGGTGTAGGAAGTTTTGAGCGGGTTCGGCGAGTTGTAGTCCACGATTTCGTACTGGAGCCGGCCGAGGCCGTCGTCCTGGTCCAGGGTTTGCCCGGTGACGTGGTCGCTCGGGTCGTTGCCGCGCGGGTCGGTGGTGATGACGCTGTTGTTGACGTCGTCGTAGTCATACGTCGTTACATAAATCGCCTGCGTCGGCGTGGCCGGGCTGGCGGGGGTGATCTGGGTCTGCCCTGCGTCGGCAACGACCTGCGGTTGTCCCACGACGGTCGGATCGCCAAGGACGACGTACTGATCCATTTCGGTGGGGCGATTCAAGAGGTCGATCTTGCTCTCCGGGTAAGCGACCACGTATGTGACGTAATAGTGGCTGTCCGCGACCGGATCGTTGGGCGTAACGTTTTCGGGGCTCGAGTCCGTTTCCAGGATGATATTGCCGGCCGGATCGTACTCATACGCGACCTTGTTGCCCATGGGATCCGTTTCGACGATTAACCGGTCGGCCGCGTCGTACGAGAAGATGGTGGCGTTGCCGTTGGCGTCGGTCTGCAGCACAACGTTGCCGACAGGGTCGTAGGCCGTCCTGACCTGCGCCGCCGACCCCGACGGGCCGGCGACCGGCAGCGTGGTCAGGACCAGGCGATACAGGCCGTCGTATTGGTACGTTGTAACGTTCCCATGGATATCCATATCGCTGAGGATGTTGCCCAGGAGATCGTACGTGGAGGAGCTCACTTCTGGCTGGTTGTTGCCGACCGGATCGTCGGCGGCGGGCAGCGGCAGCACGGTGGTCTGTGTCAACTGATTCAGGTAATTGTATCCGTAGATTGTGACAATGCCGCGCGGATCGGTTTCCGTGCGGAGGTTGTCGTCCGCATCGTAGCCATAGGTTGTGACCAGGTCGGCGGCTTGTCCCATGCCCAGGCTGGCGCCGTTTTTTTCGGCCTGGACGACGTTCTTGTCCGTTTCGTTGATAAGGCGGTCGCCATTGTCGTACTGGTACAGGGTTACCTGGCCCAGGCCGCTGATGGTCTGCACGACCTGTCCGCCCGGAAGGTATTGGCTGAGGGTTTCCTCGGCCCAGCTTCCTCCGGCGGCAGTTTGCGTGGCTTGCGCCACCGCGCCGCTCGGGAGAGCGATTGATGCCAGGCCGGAGTCTTGCGGCAACGTGAACGCGTTGTCCGCCGGGTCCAGATCGTCGAACTCGGTCTGCCGGATCACGCGGTCGAGTCCGTCGTAGGCGTAGTCGGTGGTGCTATGTTTTTGCGACTCGCTGCCATAGGTCGTCACCGAAAGGGGCCGGCTGCGCACGTCGAACGTCGAGATCGTGTAGTTCCCCGCCGGGTCCGCGCTCATGGTGACGTTGCCGTAGGCGTCATACTGGAGGTATTTCGTTACCTCGTTCATGCCGCCGCCGCGCACGACCGTCTCGGTCATCAGATCGCCCAGGCTGTAGGTGCCGTTGTAGCCGTAGCTCGGGCCGCCGGCGCCGACCGTCGCGCTGGTGGCGTAGGTGTACTCGGTGACGTCGCCCACGGCATCGACCGTGGCGAGCAGGTCGCCGGTATCGAGCCCCGTGACTGCGGGCAATGAGGCGCCGCCGGCCAGCATCGTCGGCAGGTTGGGCAGGGGATTGAGGCTCTCGTAGGTGCTGTCATAGAGGTCGAAGGTGGTGTGGCCGTTCGCGTCGGTCTGGCTGGTCATCACGTTGAACACGGGGTCATACGTGTAGCTCGTGGTCACCGCGTCACCCGCGACCAGCGTCGTTCCATCCGCCTCGGTGACCGGCAGGTACGTCGTGTCCGAGCTGCTCATGCCCGCGAAGCTGATGGTCTCCTGGACGACGTTGCCGTTGACGTCGTACATGTAGGAAGTCTTCTGCCCTTCGGCGTCAGTCATCGACACCATTTCCACGTCGACGCCGTTCATTTCATTGAGGGTAAGTGGGCCGTCCACGGGGGAAAAGGCGTTCTTTTCGGGTGTCTCCGGCGTGGCCCAGGTCATGTAGGTGTTATTCAAACCGAGCTGGTCGGTGCCGTTCGGGGCGCTGATTTCGATGGTGGCGCCGTAGTCGTCCAGCGTGTAGGTCGTCGGCAGGACGCCCTCGGCCGCGCGGGTCGGTTACAACGCGCGTGTTGGGAACGGTCGGATCCGTACTGATGTTGTAAGTGAAGTTAATGACGGAGAAAGGAGTCGTCGAGCCCGTCGCTCCGCCCGGCTCACTCACGGACTGGACCATTTCAAACAGCGGGACGCCGAAGAACGAGCTGAAATTAGGGATTGTCAGACTATACCCGCCGTTATAGACACCGTTGGTGAAGGCCGAGCCGATGGGGTTGCCGTTGGCGTCGACGCCATCGTAGCCGCGATAGGTATAGGTCGTCGTAAAGTCGGCGGCGTTGGCGACGGGGTTGCCGGCGGCGTCAAAGCCGTTGGGCTCGATGTAGGTGAGCAGGTTGTGTCCGGTGATTCCGTTGCCGGGCGTATAGGTATAGGCTTCCTTGCGCAGCACGGCGCCCGAGGAGTCCACCCGCGTGACGCTCGTGAGGTTGCCCCACTGGTCGTAGGCGTAGTCGATGTCCAGCCCCAGGAGATTGCCGCCGCTATCGCTGGGATCGGCGTCGTACCCGGTGATTTTCACAATGCGGTTGTCGTTGAAAATGAACTGGTAGCTCAGGAGCAGGGCGCGGTTGGCCGAATCCTTGACTATGCCCAGCGTCAGCGGGGGACCGGTGAGGTCGGCTTGCAAGGCGGGAGACAGGTAACCCGGCGCACTCGGATCCGTCAAGGCCAGGCGCGTATCGGTCAGGTCGTCGTTGTAGTACAGGTCGATGCGGTTGCCGTCGGAGTCTTGAATGTAGCGGAGCGTGTAGACCGTCCCTGACCCCGAGAGACCCGGCTGGAGCACGAAGTCGTAGAGAGTGTGATCGGTTGTGTAGAAATAGAGCTCCGTCTGGCTGATCTGCACAAGCGTCGAGTGGTAGCCAACCTGGGGTTGGTAGAACAGTGCAGTGGCCCAATCGGAGCTGGGCAAGCCGAACTCCTGGGCAAGGGTGGCGTTCGTCGCGCCGGCGGTGCTGAAGGTGTTGCCGCTGCCGTCGCCGCCGATGATGGTGTAGGTTCCGTTGTTCTGGACCAGCTTGACGTTGTAGCTGTCCGTCCAACCGGCACCGAGCGGCCCGGCGCTGACGTTGCCAGCGCTGGAATAGGTGCGCGTGAAATCGAGATCGAGGCCGGGGCCCGGGATCGTGACATCATCGCTGGACACGGTCAGGTGCCCGTCCCAGATGTCCACGCCCTCGATGATGGTATGGCCGACCGGCAGGGTTTCGTTCTCTTGCAGTGAAAGAATGATCTCGCCGGTTACCGTTGACGTTTGGCCAGCCGTGTTCGTGGCCGTCAGCGTGAAGTTGTAAGTGCCGGGCTGCTCATAGGTGCCAAGGATGGCCAGCGAAGTTTTGTAGGTGCCCGCGGCCGGCACCGAAAGGCCGTCGACCGGGTCCGCGAAATCCTCCAGCGACAGCAATGGGCCCGTTGGGTCCGTTGGGTCGGGAATGCTCTCGCTGGTGACGGGGTCGTCGGTGATCGCGTCCTCAATACTGAGGGTGACCTTCGCCGCAACGTTGATCGAAAAATCAAATTCCCCGCCGCTCGTGGACACGGTTTGATTGATCCGGTCGACCGTGGTGGTGATCTGGATGGGGGTGGGCACGGTGACCGCGAGCTGGGGTGCCGGCGCGCTTTCGATGGCGATGCCGCCAGGGAGGTCGCCGAGGGCAATCGGCCCGTTGGCGTTTTCGTAGACGCCGAAGACCAGCGCGGCCGGATCGACCGGATTCTTGGGGTCGGTGGGCAAGTAATTCGACCGGTAGTCTGCCATGACGTCGATGGTGGTGTTGGGCGTGCGTACGAGGGCCGCCGGCACGGTACCACCGGGAGGGATGACGATGTCATCGACGGGGAACAGGGCGAGCAAACTCTTGCCGCGATTCGTTTGCAGGAGCGTGGTGACCTCGGTGAGCATGGCCGTGGCGTTGAAGATAAACACGGCGCCGGCGCCATAGCTGGCAGTGCTCGCCAAGCCCTGGTAGCTGACGTAGAGATACTGCGAGCTGGTGGTGCCGGGGGTTGTGACCTGGGGGGGCGAGAGGGCCAGGTCCACGGGGTAGCCGTAGGGGATGGGCCGGGTGGTCGCGACGACCTGCGGATTGGTGCCGAAGGGGTTCGCGATGATGGCGACGTCGCCGTCCTCGAACAGCGGGTCCTGGTCCTGGTCGAGGTAATCGGAGTCCGCGGACGCGATGATCGAGTCGCCGACCACGCCGCCGCCCGAGGACGAGAACACCTGATCGGCGCGGCCGGCGACGAGCGCGTACCAGGTGCCGCTGGAGTCCTGAGCGAAGACAATGCCGTTGGCATTGTGGGGCTGGAGGTAGCTTTGGTAGTTATACGTGTTCACATCGAGCGGCACGATGGTCGGCTGCGGGGTCGTCGGATTGAGCACCTCGACGCCGGCGCCATCCGAGTTGCCGTTGGTGAAGGCAATGTCGTACTGCAGCGGCTGGGCGGTCGCCTGGCCGGTCTGCGCCTGGCCGGTCTGCGCCTGGCCGGTCTGCGTGGCCGTCGTCTGGGCCGCCGCTTGCGGTTCGGCGGCCACGCCGAAGGTATCCTGGGCGGCAGGGGTGGCGACGATGCCGGTGGCCTCGTTGAGGGCAAAGCCTGCAAAGGTCGCGGTCGCGCTGCTGAGGCTCGCGGTCCCCAGGCCTGCGGCCGCAGTGTACTGGAAGGTCGTGGATGACGTCACCGCGGTGATCGTAAAGGTGCCGTTGTAGGTGGTGCTGGCGGTCCCGATACCGGCGTTGGTGCCGGTGGCGGTGGCCGAGTTGGTGGCGGTGCTTGTCCCGGTGCCGGTGCCGCTGCCGGTGATGCCGGCGATGGTCACTTGCTGGCCCACTGCAACGTCGAGCGGATCGGCCGTCGTGATGGTGACCGTTGTTCCTGTCTGGCTGGCCAGGCTAATCCCGTCGCTGGGAGTCAAATTGATCTGGATCAGGTTGCCGTTCGCGACGGTGAACTCAGCGCCTGTGGGGAAGTAATTGGGAGCAGCCACGTCGATTTGCTCGCTGTTCGGGGTCACGGTTATGTCGACCAAGCCGGTCGGCGCGATCAACGAATTCTTACTGCCGAGGTTCGGTTGGCCGGCGACCTGTGGCAGACTGCCGTCCGACAGTGGATCGGAATCAACGAGCTGGATCGTGTCGACGACCTGGTTATAGTTCGGCGAGGCGGGGTTGATGTCGATCACGTACACCTGGGAACACTGGGCGCCCGCCGGCGGCGCGGGCTGACCGGGAGGAGGCACGTAGTCGGCCGAGACCGCGTAAGGCCGATCATCGGCGACGTAGGCATAATTGCCGCTGGGGTCGATGGCAATGCCATACGGCTCGGCGCCGAGGGGCAGGTCAATATCCACGTTGCGCGGGTTCGCGTACACGTCGATATAGGTGTCGTCATAGAGGAGCGGCATGTCACTGCTGTTGTAAGCCGTCAGCCGCAGCACGTAGGCGCCATTGGCAATTTTTTCACCAACGGGGTCCAGGGTCATCAGCAGGCCGCTGCTGACCGGGCCGTTTCCCGTCGCCAGCGGCGCGCCGATCGGTTGCCAGCCGGCCACCCAGGCGCCCAGCTCCAGGTCCCAGTGGTCCAGACCGGGTATCGCCGTCACGGTGCCACGGATCGGCGTTGGGCCGGTAATCGCTGCGTCCATCAAGGACGGATCGAGCGCCACGCCGCCTGGCGCCGCGATCGGCAGCGGGCTGGGGGGCGCCGCCATGGCGTTGAGATTACTGGCATGGACGTTGACTTGCTGGAGCGTGATGGTATCGACCAGGGCGACCTGGCCGGACTGTTCCAGCGTGACATAGGCGCGGCTGTTGTCCGGCGTGATGGCCACGTCGCGCGGGAAGGTGACCTGCCCGGTGGCGCCGAGCGGGATGTCCGCCACTACCTGGCCGAACGTATTGGGGTTGGTCGTTGTGCTGCCGTCGGGGTTGGTCGTTGTGCTGCCGTTGTCGGCCGAGTTGCCGTCGATGACCGCGAGCGCGCCGACGCCGTTGTCCCCCTCCGACAGAGCGACGAAAACGTAGCTGCCGTTGGGGTTGAACTGGGCCGGGTTGCTGGCCGTCATCTGGGTACTGGGCAGGCTACCATTGGGCGACCCGTGGACGGGGGTGTCGACGGGGTCGGGCCGCAGCACGGTAATTTGGCTGATGCCCAGGACCGCGCCGGGGGGGACCAGGACGGTCAAGGATTTATCAGTGTTGTCCGCCGTTAGGTCCAGGTTCGCGGGAAAGACCGTGCCGTTGGCCTGGGTGAAGTTAACCTTGACCTGGCTCACATCTGCCGTCTGGCCATCGGGACCGGTCAGGAAGCCTGAGCCGGTGATCGTGATCTCCGGCTGTTGCTGATTCGCCTGAACAGCGAGGGCGACGCTGGTAATTTGCGGTGCCTTCGGGGGGGCGAGAGGCGGCACGGTGATGGGCGACGAGAACGTGTTGACGGCGCCGACATTGAGCTGGACGTTGTAGGTGGTGATGAAAGGCAGGGAGTTCTCCTGGAGGATCGATATGAACACATTTTGCGGGACCGGCGTCTCCGGCGTCGCTATGGTGGCGTTGACGTAATTGTCATTGATGCTTGCCTGGGCCCCTACCAGCGAGGCATCGACGGCACCCGGGATGGCGATGCTGATCGCCGCCGGACCGAAAAGGCCTGGAAGCTGCCCGGTTTGCAACGCCAGCTCGGACACGGCAATGGCGTCCGCGGTGTCGCATATCAGGTACAGGCCGCTGTTGACGACGCCCGGTTGCGGCGGCGAGTGGGTGTGGGCCATGCCGTCGGAGCCGACCGTGCCGCTTTCCACCTGCCACCAGATGGGTTGCGTGGTGCCGTCGGCGTTCAGGTATTCGCCGGCTCGGTAGAAATACACGGTGCTGCCGACGGGCGTACGGGGGGCCACCGGGATGGCGAGCTGCACGGGGACGCTGACGCCGCTGGGGCCGATGTCCAGGTTGAAGGCGCCGGCGAAGTTCATGCCGTCGGGCAGGGCCTGGGGCAGACTCGCCTGCGTCGCCGGAGTGATGCTGACCGGCGTGCCGGTGGTCAGGTCGCCGGGCGGCACCGCGACGATGGAGCCGTCGCTGCCTTCCACCACGCCGCCGCCGGCCGCGACCATGACCGTGCCGGTTTGCGGCGTTTGCACCAGCACCGGGATGACCGCCTCGGCTGGGCCGTTGATGATCGTGACCGTGGTGGAGCCCGCGCTCACGGCAGTCAACAGCCCATCGGGCGTGACGGTGGCGATGGCCGAATTGGTGACGAAATAGTGCGTGCCCGAGGCGGCGGTGCTCAGGTCGGTCGTCAGGTCGACGTTGCCCACCGGGTAGACGTTCGAACTGGCGCGTGCCGCCGTCGGCGCTCAGCGACACCGCCAGTGGGTATGGGTTGATCCCTACGTTGTACAGCGTCTGGTTGAGGCTGCCCTCGGGCGCGCCGACGGTGACGGCGGTGGCGGCGAGCAGACCCTGGGCGGAAACGGTCAGGATGGTTGTCCCCTGGGTCAGACCTTCCAGCTCGCCGAGGGACGTGACAGTCGCCACGGCGGGAGCCGCCGTCTGGAAGGTCACGTAGGACGAATCAAGTACCACGTTCTGCTGATCCGCGAAGTTGCCCACCGCAACCATCTGGGTGCCGCCGCCGACGGCCAGGCGCGGTGCGCGGGTCTGGAGGTCGAGGCTGACCAGCGGCGCGGCGCTGACGGTCACCGTGATCGTCGCCGATTTGGACACTTCCAGGCCGTCGTCGGCCTGGAACTGGAAGTCGGCCGTGCCGGTGAAACCGGCGGCGGGCACGAAAGTGACCGTGTGGCCGTCGGGGTCGATCGTCGCGGTGCCGTCATCGGCGCCGAGGAGGTGGAAGAAGAGCGCGTCGCCCTGCGGATCGGTCGCCTGCGGGGCCAGGTCGAACTGGACCGGCAAGTTGACGTGCGTTATGACGGTGGCGGCCTGGACCACCGGCGGCTGGGTCGCGCGGAAGCCATAGTTGGCGGCGACCAACTGCACGTCGGCCGCGTCGATGACGCCGTCGCGGTTGGCGTCGGCCGCCAGCAGATAGCCGGGTTGCCCGGCCGTGGTGCCGACGAGACTGGCGACCAGCGTGCCGTCCGCGCCGTTGACGTTGCCGTCCTGGTTGGCGTCGCCGGCAATGAACACTTGCAGCGTGTAGGCGCCGGTTGTGGCCGCGTCGGCGCCGGCGATCTGCAGCAGCTCGAGCCCTGCGCGGCTGATGGCGAACAGGCCAAAGGCGCTGCCGGACCCGGAGTGCTCGACCAGCGGCGTCAGACCGGCGACGGCAGGCACCGCCGGCTGCGCGGAGCTGCCGGCGGCGGCATCGACCGCGACGCCGATCAGGACGGTCCCGGTGCTGGTGGACGCCACTTCCGAGGCCGTGAGCAGGAAGGCGAACGAATCTGTCGCGCCCGTCGTCAGATTGCCGTTGTAATTGCTGGCCAGGAATTGGCTGGTGCCACCGAGGTCGACGAGCGGCACAACCTGCGTCGTGGCCCCATAGACGATGGCAGCGCCGCTGCCCGCCGCGGGCGCGGTGGCCAGCGTGAGCAGATGCGGGTCATCGGCTGCGTAGCCGTAACGGCTGCTCAGGCCCGAAACGGTGTTGTGCGCCTCGCTGAGGTTGCCCTGGGCGTCGTAGGTATAGACCTCCTGCGCACCATTCGGCGCTTGGATGGTCGTGATCCGGCCGGCGGCGTCGCGGATGAACCGTACCGCGTCGCCCGTGGAGCTGGTGATGCCGCTGCCGCTGTAATACAGGATCTCGCCGGTGGGCAGGATTTCTTGCACGACCCCGCTGGCGGCGCTCAGGAAATACACCGTGCCGTCGGGGCCGGTTAGCGTGTACTGCGGTCCGTCGAACTGGCCGCTGGCCGGGTTGTAGGGCAACGCGGTCTGGGCACTGTAGAAGCCGTCGCCGCCGCGGATCAGCACGGCGTCCGCGGAGGCGAGCTGCCAGGTCACGCCGGGATCGGCCGTGTAGGCCGGTGTGTAGTAGGTGATGCCGGATTGGTCGGTGCGCTGGGGCGTGAAGGTGAAGCCGACACGTTCGCCGTCGGGCAGCGTCAGGTAGACGCGCGTGCCCTCGATGAACGGGTTGTAGATGCCGTCGGCCTCATTGCCGGTCGGCGGCACGCTGGTCTGGATGTCGGTGTCCTGGACCGCCAGGCTCCAGCCATAGCCGAAGGAGGACGACTGATCGCGGTTCAAGGAGTCGTAGACGCGGGTGAGGTTCACCGTCGCGGCGCCGAGCTGGACCGTCAGATCGGTTTCGCTGCGCAGGTATTGTCCCGGCTTGGCGGCCGTGTCGATTTCCAGCGTGGCCTGCGCCACCGTGGTTCGCCCCGCGATGTCCGTCGCGGTCAGCTCGAGCAGATAGACGCCGTTCAACAGCGAGCCCGGATCGAGCGTCGCCAGGGCAGCGTTCGTCGGCGGTGCTGTGCCGCTTGCCAGGGTGGTAAAGTCCGCGCTGCCGACCGGGGCAATCTGCAGGGTCCAGGAATCGAGGTTGCTGCTCGTCACCGAGCCGGTCACGGCGGTCGCCGTGGTAATCATGGCGCCGCTCAGGCTGGCGTCGAGGGACACAACCGGCGCCGTGGTGTTGCTGGGGTCGAGCACCTTGACCACGGCGCTCGCCTGGCCGACGTTGCCGTCGACATCGGTGGCTGTGGCCTGGAACTGCACGTGGCCCGGCGTGGTTGCTGTGTAAAAATAGCGGCCCTCGGCGTCCAGCGTCACCGGCTGGCCGTCCTGCGTCAGCGTCAGCGCCGCGATGGCCGCGACGCCATCCGCGCTGACGTGAACCACGACCTGCTGGCCCGGCGAGGTCGGGAAGCTGGGCGTCACCGTCACCGTGACCGTCGGCGCCTGGCTCGCCAAGAGCGCATGGATCACGGCCGTTTGCGAGACCGACAACGGGCCGTCGGTGACCGTAAAGACGATGGGGTAGTCCCCGGCTTGACCGGCGCTGGGCGTCCAGGTGAAGGCGCCCGAATTCGGGTCGAGGCTGGCCCCCGCGGGCAGGCCGGTAGCGGAATAGGTCAGGACATCGCCCACGTGCGGGTCGCTGCCGACGACCGTGAACGAGAGCGGGTCGCCCACCAGCACCGCCTGGTCGGCAACCTGGATGGTCGGCGGCAGGTCCACCCTGGCAATCTGGATGGACACGGTGGTGGTGTCGCTGAGCCCGCTCGGCACAGTCGCGGCGAAGGTCAGCGTGTAGTCGCCGGCCTGGGTGTAGTCCGGCGTCCACGTGAAGTAGCCCGTCTGCGGGTCGAGCTGGGCGCCTGGCGGCAATGCCGTGACCGCGCTGTACGTCATTGGATCGTCGTCCGGGCTGGTCGCGGCCAACGTGAACTGCACGGGCGCGTTCTCGCGGCCCGTCTGGATGCCGACGGGCAACAGAGTCGGCGGCTGGTCGGTAACCGTCACGTCGATGGTAATGGTCTGGAAAGCTGTCAGGAAGCCATCGCTGGCGCCAAACACGACGTTGGCATACGTTCCCGCCTGGAACAGGTTCGGCGTCCAGGTGAAAATGCCGTGGGCTGGGTCGAAGGTCGCGCCCGGCGGCGCGTTGGCGATGGAATAGGTCAGATTGTCGCCGTCCGGGTCGGTGGCCGACAGCGCAACCGTCAGCGGCTGGCCCTCGGCGACGGTCTGATCGCCCGGATTCTGCAGCACCGGGGCCTGGTCGGTGGCGCACCACCAGGTGGATGGTCTGCTGATCGGTGGCGACCAGGTCGGCGTTGCCGTTGCCGTCATTGGTGACGATGAAGGTGACGCCGTACACGCCAGCGTCGGCGGCAGTCGGGACCCAGTTGATGCTCGCCTGGCCGTAGATGGAGCTGGGCACAAGGCTCGCGTCCGCCGGCAAGCCGAGGGCCGAGAACGTCAGCGGCTGTTGATCCAGGTCGGTGGCCTGCAACGTAAGCTGGAACGGGCTGCCGATGACAGCGACCTTATCGCCGATGTAGGCGAGGTGCGGCGGCTCGCTGGCCACCGGCACGTCCAGCACGAAACTTTCCTGCGTGTACATCGGGGCGGTGAGGCCGCCCTTGCCATTATCCGTGGCCACAACCGTGATGGTGTACTCGCCCTTGTCGGGAAGTGCCGGCGCAAACTGGAAGCTGCCGGTGCCGTCGCCGTTGTCGGTGAATGTGCCGAAAGTAGGCAACCCGGTTACGCTGAGCGCGATCTTGTCGGTCGGCTCAGGGTCAGTGGCTTGCACCGGCACCGTCAGCGTGCCGTCGCCCTGGACCGACTGATCCGCGATCGGCGTCAGTTGGGGCGGTTGGTCCACCGGGAGCACGGTGACCGTGACCGTCTGCGACGTGCTCAAATCCACGCCGGTGCCGTCGCCGCTGTTGGTGGCCGTGAACGTGACGTTGAATGGGCCGGCCTGCTCGTAGGTCGGCGTCCAGCTGAAGAGCAGCGTGTCGGGATCGAACGTCGCGCCGGTGGGCAGGCCGCTGACGGTGTAGGTGAGGGTGGCCGCCGGCCCGTCGCCCGGGATGAGCGTGCCGTCCGCGCCGCGGGTCGGCGGGATATAGCCTGGATTACTCGGGTCATAGGCCATCGCGAGGAACTGAATCTGCTGGTTTTCCAGCACCTGGAAATTGTTCAGGTTCTGAAACACCGGCGGCGTGTCCACGTTGAATACGACGATGTTCGCCGTCTGGGTCGCGCTGGCCTGGCCGTCGCTGACCGTGAACCCAACCTGGTAAATACCCTGCTGCGTATAGTCCGGCGTCCACAGGAACAGGCCGGTGTTCGGATCGAGGCTCGCACCAGCCGGCAAATCAGTGCTGGAGTAAGTCAGCGTCGCGCTGCTGCTGGCGTCGGTGGCCTGGAGCTGGATCTGCATCGGCGATCCTTCCTGGCCGATGGTGTCCGCCGGTTGCAGCAAGGTCGGCGGCTGCGGATTCGGTGCGATCACAATGGTGACGTCCTGGCTCACCTGCTGCACGCCGTCGCTGACGGTGAAGCTCACGTCCGGATAGGTGCCGGCCGCTCCGTAGGCCGGCGTCCACGACAGCGTTTGGTCGGTCGGGTCGAACGCGGCACCCGGCGGCAGATTATCGGCAAAATACGTCAACGGGTCGTTGTTCGGATCGATGGCCTGCACCGGCAGCGTCAGCGACGCGCCTTCCTTGCCATCCACCGCCGCCGGCAAGCCGCTGAACGCCGGCGGCAGGTCCACGCCTTGCACCTCGATGGTGAAGGCCTGCGTCGCGGGGCTGCCGGCCGAATTGTAGACCTGCAGCACCACCTGGGCCTGCGCGGGGCTGACGATGCTTGGCGTCCACGTTACGAGCCCCGACCTGGGATCGACCGTCATGCCCGCCGGAGCGCTGTCCAGCACGTAGCTGAGCTGGTCGCCATCGCTATCGAAACCAATCGCCTGGTATTGATAGGGCTGGGCGACCGTTGCCGTCGTGACCGGGTTGGTAACAAACACGGGGGGCTCATTGCCGGCCGGCACGCCGGTCACCGACGGATCGAATGCGACGGGTATGCCGGTCGCATCGTCAATCGTGATGGTCTGGCCCGTAGAACTTTGGCCCGGTTCGAGGATGCCGTCAGCCGGCAGGTCGCCGCTCAGGTCGATCAGCCACGACCCGTCCGGTGCACGACCCTCGGTGCCCTGCGGCTCGCCGGGGAACTGGTTCACCGGCGTCAGATGCAGCACCACGGGCAAGAGCAAGTCGTGCGAGCTGGTATTGGTGAGCGTCACGTCGAAGGACACTGTGCCGGTCTCGAGGTCGCTGCGAGCCAGATCGAATTGCAGATCGATTACCGACGAGAGGTCCGCGGTCGCAGCGAACGTCGAGTCGAATTCCTGCGCCAGGTTGATGCCCGCGCTGCTGCATATGCCCGTGAGCACACGCAGCTCATAATCGTCGGCCGTCAGGGCGTCAAAGGTCAGCACGGCGGTCCGGGTGTCGAGTCGTACGCCACCGAGATGACCGGCACAATCCCCGCCGAATTGCCTTGCAAAACGTAGTTGTTCGGGTTCAGCACGGAGTTGGGATCGGTGGCGTCGTCGGCCAGCATGTCCTGGTCGAAGCTGACGCTGACGCTGCCCAGCGGCAAGGCCACGACGGAGCTGGGCGGCGGATTGACGGCGAGGACCCGCGGGGCCACGACCGGGCCGAGCACATCGACCTGGTGCGACTGGCTGAGCAGCACCCGGCCGTCCAGCGTGGTTGTGATCTCGTCGCCGCGCGTGCCGCCGGTGGCGATTGCCAAGGTTTGCATGGTCGCCAGGTCGACCATGGTCAATTCGGTCGGCAGGCTGGCCGGATTGGAGTCCGTGATAATACTGCCGATTCCAGTGGGGTTGGCAGCGTCCTGGTCGTGCGAGATGAAGAGCAAGCCGGCCAGCGGGCTGCTCGGCTGGCCGAACGCGATGGAATTGACGGCGTCGCTGAACTCCAACATTTTCTCGGCCTGGCCATTGCTATCGAAACGGATGACGTCACCTTCGTCGACGGGCCACAGGGCGGCCCACAGGCTGCCGTCGGCCGGGTTGAACGCCAGGCTGCCGACGCGCAGATCGCTGAAATGCGTGAAAGTGGCGGTGGTCGGATCGAACAGCTCCACGCCCTGGCCGGAGGAGACGTAGATATTGCCGGTCGCGGGATCGATGGCCAGCGCCTGCGTCAGGCTGTCGCCGAACTCGCCCATGATGTCGCCGGTTGCCGCGTCGAGCTCCAGCAGCGGGCCGCCGCCGGTGGTGGCCCACAGGTTGCCCTCCGCATCGAGCGCCATGTCGAAAATGGGGAACGGCTCGGTCGCGAACGGCGCTCCAACCGCGCCGCCTTCCTGGGATAGGTGGAACAGCTCATTGCGGTCCGGTCCGCCGCTGACCAGCACAGAACCATCAGCCAGCACGACCACGGCCATCGGGCCGATGTTGGCGTGGCTCTGCGCGATCCCTGTCGCAAACGCCTCGGCCTGGAATGGCTGCAGGACGCTGGTGAACTCCGATTGGCGGGTGGCGGGCTGAGATGACGGAATGCCCGCTTGTGCCTGCGTGAACAGCGGATTGGTCGTCTGCGTGGTTCTCGGCGGGGTGCTCGGGGCTGTCGGCACATCGGTCGGCGTCTGCGGCACGGTCGGCAGCGAGCCCAGGTTTACCTGCGAACCATCGGAGGGCGTCGATACACCGCTCGGCGGCTGCTCCACGTTGCCGGCGTTGTCGGTGGCCAGCGCCAGGAACTGGTACGTGTGGCCGGCCTGTCCCTGGAACACGTCCGAGCTGTCCTGTGTCTGATCGAGCCAGATCTGGTAATCGCCGCCGTCCTCGGAAACGTAGACCGTCACGCTCTTGACGCCGGAGCCGCCCGGATCGTCCTGGGCGTTCCACGTCACCTGGTAGTCGGAGCTGCCGGCCATCAAGGGCGTCGCGGTGAGCGTGGTCGTCGGGGCTGTGCCGTCGATGGTCTGCGTCAGGGTGCCGGTATCCATCGGCGGGGCGTTGTTGAACAGCACGGTCGCGTCGGCGCTGATTTGAGTGCCGGTGGCCAGCCCGGCGAGCGGCTGAATGGTGTAGCCGACGAAGCCGGTTTCGCCGGCCTGGAGCAGTCCCTCGGTGGCGCTCTGCAGGACCTCACCGGTGTTCGGGTCGATGGCCTGCAGGAGCCAGGTGGCGGTATCGGTATCCAGGTCCATGCCGGCACTGACGCGCAGAATAAAGCCCTTGGTTTGGGTGTAATCGAAATCGCCCTGGAATGTGGCCAGGCCGCTGGGGATTTGCACCGACAGGTCGCCGAGCTGGAGGTCGCCTAGGCGGAAGGTCCGTGGGTCGAGGTTGGGGTCGAGCTGCTGTGTAATACGGACCTGTTCGACCGGCGTGCTGGCGTCGGCGGGGTTGGTGAACTGAACCGTGTACGGCAGATTCTGGCCCTCGGGCAGGAATTGCTGGGGGCCGTAGCCGGTGGGCCCGACCAGCGTCGCGCCCGGCGCGACGGCACCGTCGCTGTCGAGATATTGATTGATGTCCGCCGCCCCCGCCTGCGTGTTGCCAACAAGATCCGGGAAGTAGTACAGGACCTCGTTACCGATGATGGAGATCTGGCGGACGTAGACGTTGAAGGATTCGAAGACCGCCGGATTGGCCCCGTCCAGGCTGAACTGGCTGGCCGTTGGCACGGGGGCTGTGATGGGGTTCTGGCCCGGCGTCACCCCCGGCTCGACCAGCGTCGGACTGCTGCCGTACCACTGCTGGAGCTGGCCGAAAAACGCGGACAGGTTGCCGCTCGTGATGATCTGATCGCCGGCCGACCCTGCCAGGATTCCCGCGGCCAGGGTGGCGGTCATGCTGGTGACGTTGGGATCCTGCTGGGCGGTGGGCGGCATGTCCACCGGGCGCAGCAGGCCCGCCTGCTCTAGCGCCGTCAGATAGAGGTTGTCCCAGGACGTGGCGTTCTGTGCCAGCACCAGCAGCGCCGGCGTCGCAGTCGGGTCGGCGAGGATGCTCTGCCGCAGGAACTCCGCCTCCTGCGTCTGTTCGGCGATGTACTGGGCGGTCGTCAGCGGCGTGGCCGCGGCGTCCACGTTGAAAGTGAAGCCGGCCGTTTGCGGCGGGTCGATGTCCGTGTAGTTGGGCGGGGGTACACCTTCGTAGGTTTGGGCACTGAAGTTCAGCCCGACGTATCCCTCATCCGCCAAATCCATGACATAGCCGGCGGCCAGGTTGAAACCGTTGGTATCGACCGTCGAGCTGAGGTCCGCCCAGGGTACCCCGGCCACGTTCGGGCTGCCGCCGACGTTGCTGCTCAAGGTGACGTAGGGTGCATCGCCGACGCCGATGTTATTGCCCAGGTTGGGAACGCCAAACTCGAACTGAACATAGGGAATGTCTACATTGGTTGTGCTCTGTAGCGAAAAGCCGTAATAGCCGGTATCGCCTGAATACATGACGCTCGTGCCGCCCAGGCCGATGGTCACCGTCGGCGGCAGGGCCGGTTCGACCAGGTAGCGGTAGGGCGCGTCCGCCTCCGCCCCGTCGGGGTTGATGACGCTCACGTCATACAGGCCGTGCGGCGCATCGGTCAGGTCGAACACCGCGATAATCTCGCTGCTGTTGACCACCTGATAGCTGACCGGCTCGAATTCCGCGAACCCCGGCATCACCAATTTCACAATCGCCTTGGGGTCGAACTGGGCGCCCGAAATGATCGTTGTGACATAGGCGCTGTCGCCACCCTCGTCGGGGCTAACATTCGTGATCTCAAATGGCAAGAGCTGAGCGAGTAAACTTACCGCGTTGTCCGTTCCGCTTACCAGGATGTAATAGACACCAGCCTGAGTGCCGGGAATCAACGCCGTCTGATTGGCCTGCAACGGCCCGCTATAGATAGCGTCGTACTGGAAAGCCGTCGGCACGGCGTTATAGCGTAGATAGATCTCGTTGGCCGCGCTCGCGTCTGCCGAGGTCAGCGATACCTGCAGTGTCTGATTCTCCGGAACGGTGACCTGGAAGAGCTGATCCTGGCCGTCGCTCAGCGGCGTGGCCAGCGGCACGCCGAGCTGCAGAGTGGGGACGATCACCTGCATCTGCCCGGCAGAGGTGGTAATGCCATTGGCCACCCCGGCGGCGTCCTCATAAACGTCCCCGAACACATTGGTGCGCACAATCAGATAGTACTGCCCGGGGATGGCCGGCGGCAGCATGGCCGTGAGGGTCGACGTATACGACTGCCCCGTCGTCAGGCCCGAATTGCTGTAACGAACCTCGCCGATGAGTGGATCACTGATATTCCATATAGGCGTGCTCGCCAGGTAAACCGCGTCGGTCCAGGCGCCGCTGGCGGGGAACTGGCCCTGATTCGCCACGGTCCAGGAAACCGCGACAGGCTGGCCGGTTTGCCCAGTCGTGGGCACCGCGATGCTGGTCACAACCAGATCGGCGGGCGGCGGTTGGTTGATGATGACGGGCAGCGGGCTGGCCGTCGTGTTGTTATTATCGTTGGTCTCCAGGGTATGGCCATACGAATTGCGCAGCGGGTTGGTGATGACGATGACATAGTACGGCCCAGTGAGGCCGTACGGCAGCGCGAAGGTATCGCTGACCGTATAGCTGCTGTTGCCGGCCAGGCCGCCCTTGTGATCTTCCTCACCCAGGAAGATGTCGCCGTTGAGGTCCAGGTTCTGGTCCACCGCCAGATACAGGTCATCGACCCACTTCGGCTCATCGCGAAGCGTCGGCGCGGCATTGACATTGCTGACGGTGTAGGTCACGGCGAGCGACTGGTTTTCGATCGCTTGCTGGGGCACATCGACTGCCGTTACTTGCAAGTCGGGCAGCGACTCGGCCAGCACCTCCAGAGGCACGGCGGTGATGTTATTGCCGTCGTCCTGGAACTGCTGCACCACCGGCGAGCGATCGGGGTCGCTGGTGTAGACGAGGATGTAAAAGTTGCCGGAGATGCCGTCGGGCAGGGTTACGTCTTGCGTGTTGGTGTACGAATCCCCCATGTCCAGGATCGAGGCATGGGCAAAGTAGCCAAGGTTAATGGCCTGCTGTGGGTCGAGAGAAGGGTCGCGCGAAAGCCAGATGCCGTCATACCAACCCGAAATGCGCGTGTCGCGCGTGCCCACGTTGGTGACGGTCCAGGTGATGGGAATCGTGGCGCCGGCATACGGCGGGTCGGATGGCACGATCAGGCTGCTGACCACGAGGGCCGGCTCGCGGTAGAGCACGGGCAGCGGCGCCGACCCCATGTGGATCAGCTCGTCGGGCGCCTTGCCGTATACGTTGCTTTGGTAGAACTGCGCCTCTGCAGATCGGGAATGAAAGTCGAGTTCGGGAAGTTCTGGGTGTAGGGATCGACCGCAATGTAGATGTAATAGGTAATGGGATCGGTTTTGGCGCCAATGCCGGCCGGAAGGATCAGGGTCTGACTGACGGTGTAGCTATCGCCGGTCCCCAGCGTTTGGGCGTTGGTGTGGGTGAAGGCCCCGATGTTGTCGGCGTTATCCAGCAAGGTGGCTCGATCGCCGATGAAGGTCGGGTCGGGCGAGAACCAGACCTCGTCCGTCCAGAATTGCGTCCCCGACCAGACCGGGTCGCCGACGTTGGTCACGGTCCACTGCACCGTCGTCGGCTCTCCGGAGAAGCTCTCGGGTTGCGTGACCACCGAAGTCACTTGCAGGTCCGCCGGCGCGGTGTATATGTCGCTAGGCACGGATCGCGTGTTATTGTTCGTGTACGGCCCTTCCCAGGCGCCCTCTCCGGTTGTTTGCGAGGCGGAGTTGGTATAGACGATGATGTACTGGCCGCTGTAGGCGGGCGATAACAGGATGGTCTCCTGCGTCGTATAGCTCTGGCCCGGAGCGAGCGCGCCGCCGTGCACGAAATCGCCCAGATCGAGCTGCGCCGAATCATTGTTAAGATTATAGGTGGGCGAGTTCGACAGGTAGACGCTGTCGATCCACTGGGTATCGAGAGTGGCGCCGGCACCCTGGTTGGTCACCGACCAGCTGAGTGTGTAGGACGTGCCGGCGGCGGCGATGGCCGGCGCCTCGACCGCAGTTACGATCAGATCGGGCGGCGGCTGGGGCAGAATGGTGACTGCCGCCGCCTTGAAGTTATCGCTGCGCACGTCATTCGGGTCGTCGGGGTTGACGTTCCCGGCCAGCATGGTCGCATCGAGCTGCTGGTACAGGTCCGTTTGCGGGACCAGGAAATAATCGCCGGAAGTGTGATCGGGAATGGTGACCGTAAGCGTATCCGTATAGCTTTGCGGAAGGTCGGGATCGCCTGGTTCATTGGAAAGCGCGCCATTGTGCACTACCGACGTCAACAGCGTCCCGGTTACGTACGGGGCTTTGGTCTTGTCAGTGACCAGCCAGACACCGTCGGTCCACGAGGACAGATCGGTCGGCCCGAGGCCAAGGTTCGTGACCGTGTACGTGACCTGCACCTGGCTGCCCGCGATGACCTGGCTGGGGACGATCACGTTCGAGACCACAGGGTCGGACGGCAGGAACGGCTCGATGGTGATCGGATAGGCCAGCGTATTGTCGGTGCCGTTGGGATATTCATCCATGGCACTATTGGCACTATCGCCACTACTGACGTTGGTTTCAACGATCAGGTAATAGGGGCCGCTCTTGTCCTTGGGAATCGTGATGCCGGCGACGGAGCTGAGATAACTTGCGCCCGGCTGCAGGGCCGACTGGTTACCCACCGAGGCCAGCAAAATATCGTCCTCGCTCAGCGTATTGTCGAGGGACAGGTAGACGTTATCGTTCCAGTGGGGGGTGCTGGTCGCGACGATCCCCTCGTTGATGATTTCGAATTGCAATCCCAGCGTACCGCCAGCCTGGAATTGAGGCGCTGCGGGCGTGATCGATTCGACTTGCAGGTCCGGGTGTGGCGGCTGCGTGATGGTGATCGTGTTGAAGTCGACGGTGGTGTCGACGGGGTTGGCTACTTCGTACTGCTCGCGCCGGTCAATCCCACGGGGTCGGTCGTGACCACCGCCTGGAAGACACCCTGGAAATCGCTCGGCAGCGTAAATTTCTCGGTGCGCGTGTAGGATATGCCCGCTGCCAGGGTTGCGGAATACGTGACGCCGCCCAGGCCGATGGTGCGGCCAGCGCCGCCGACTTCCTGCAGGCTGACCACGTCGGGCCAGGCGCCGTCAGCATCGCCCGGTCCAAGGTTTTGCACGGTCCAGGTGACGTCGATGGACGAGCCCGATGGCGCGGTGGCCGGCGTTTGGATGCTGGTAACCGTCAAGTTGGGTGCGGGCGTCAGCGCCACGGTGATCGGGCCCGAGACCGCAGTGTTGTTATTCGTGTAAATGAACTCGTACGGTCCGCTGCTATGGACGACGACGTAATAGGTGCCGCTGATGCCGTTGGGCAACGTTACATCGCCGGAGCGCATGTAGCTGCCGCCGGGGGACAGCGGGCCAGTGTGAACGAAGCTACCGAGGTCGGCGACAATGTCCTGGCCTTGCGGGTCGGTCGCCAGGCTCAGGTCGTCGGTCCATTGGCTACTGTTCGTCGTGCCGATACCCTGATTGGCGACCGACCAAGCGACGGTCATCGGCAGGCCGCTGGCCGCCGTGGCCGGCGCCGTAACGGACGAAACAATCAGATCGGCATACGAAGTCGGCGTCACGTCGAAGAGGCTGCCCGCCTCAGCATAGTTGTTCGCCCTGGACCCGTTCTCGAATACGAGGTCGGTGGCGTCACTTTCGACAAACAGGTGGTACTGGCCGCTGAAGGCCGGCGGCAACAGGAAGGTCTGGCTCTGCGTGTAGCTTTGACCGACGGCCAGGTCTCCGGTGTGGGTGAAACTTTCGAGAACGGTACCGTCGGCCGGGTTGTCATTGGTGGAATAAATAATGTTGTCCACCCAGGAGCCGAACGACGTAGGGCCCGTGCCGGTATTGGTCACCGTCCAGCCGACAGTGACCTGGGCCGGATCACCGACAATGGGCGAGGCCGGCGAGAAGGTGACGCCGGACGTGGCCAGGTCGGGATAGGGCGCCAGGCCGCTGACAGTGGTAATGCTGGCTGTGTTATTCGACTGCGCATTGTGCGCAGCGTTGTCCTCAAAAAGCGAGTTGGTCGCGTTCACCGTCACTGTCACCAGCAGATTGCCGGCGCCCGCATTCCCCTGCGGCAGCATGACGGTCGCAGTCTGCGCGAGCGATTGACCCGATCCGAGCGAGCCGTTGCCCGCAAATGTCGGGTCATAAGGGACGTTGACGGTGGCCAACGTTGCGCCGGTGGTGGTGTTGGTCACCACGACTGCGTCGGTCCAGGCGGTCGCCGCCGGTCCGGTGCCGGAGTTCGTGTCGTTCCACTGCACAGTGAGCTGGCCGCCCGACTGGAGTCCCGTTATCGGGCTCGCCTGCAGATTGGTCGGCTGCAAGTCCGGATACAGGGCGGAGGTCGAGGTGAAGGTGCCCGATCCGGAATTATCACTGACGGCGGCGCCGGTGGCGTCATATTCGGCGAAGTCGTTGAAGACATTGGTGGTAATCGTGGCCTGGATTTGGCCGATACCCGCAACGCCATCGGGGACCTTTACGGCATAGTATCGGGATACGGAGGCGCCGCCTGCGAGCAGACCGTTGGCGAGCGTATCGAAAAACAGCGTGGCGGTGGCCAACGTTTGGCCCGTGGTCATGTTCTGCACCACCAATCGATCGGACCAGGGACCGGGCGTCGGAGCGGTGCCGGTATTCATGTCAGTCCAGTTCACAGTCACCGTCGAGCCGGACAGTACGCCGCTCGCAGGGCTGAAACTCACATTGCCCACCTGCAGGTCAGGATAGGGAGCCAGCGTCGAGGTGAAGGTGCCAGTGCCGCTGTTGTCGCCATAGGCGGGGTTGCCGTTGGAGTCGTATTCCACAACGGTCTGCCCGCTGTCCGTGGTCACGGTCACCAGCATGTTCCCGAATCCCGACGCGCCGTTCGGAAGCGTGAGTGTTAGTGTCTGGTCATCGGTGCCGCCGCCCGCAAGGGTACTGTCGCCATTAACCGCGCCGGCGACCACGGTCGTCAAGGCGCCGCCCGCGCCGATCTGTTGGATCAGCACAGAATCGCTGAACTCGGTGTTGACCGCCGCGGTGCCAATGTTCTCATCGTCCCAGGCGATGGTGATCTTGCCGCCCGATTGCGGCGACACCGGCGACTGCAAGGCGACGTTGGCAACCGTCAGGTTGGTGTAAGGCGCCAGGGTGGCGGAGAACGGCAAGGTGGCCGCGGTGTTATTGCCGTAGGCCGGGTTGCCCTGGCTGTCGTACTCCTTCACGGTCTGGCCGGCGTCCGTTGTCACCGTGACCTGGAAGTTGCCGCTGCCCGCCGCTCCGTTGGGCAGGTTGAAGGTGAAGGTTTGCTGGCCACTGACGGTGCCGGCTGCCAGGGTACTGTTGCCGCTCACATAGCCCGAGGCGACGGTCGTCAGGGAGTTGCCGGCGTTGATCTTCTGCACCAGAACGTAATCGTTGAAAGCAGCGTTGACCGCACCGGTGCCGATGTTCTGATCGTTCCATTGGACCGTCACCTGGTTACCGGACTGCAGATTGCTCGGCTGTACGGCTACTGAGCCGGCCAGCACCGTCAGGTCGGCATACGGGGCCAGAGTAGTTGAGAATGACAAGGGGGAGGAAGTATTGTTGCTCTGTGCGGTACCCGCAGTGTTGTACTCCGCGATGGCATTGTTGGCGTTAACCGTGACCATGACCTGAAACGTGCCGACACCGTTGGCGCCGTCCGGCAACGCAACGGCCAAGGACTGTGCGGCTTGACTACCGGGCTCGATGCTGCCATTGAACGCGACCGTGGCATCGTTGACGAGGGTGACACCGGTGCTGGTGTCCACAACCGTGACCGAGTCGTTCCAGGAGCCGGTCGCGGCAAGGTTGCCGGTGTTGGTGTCGTCCCAGCTCACCGTGGCGGTTTGCCCTGATTGGAGGTTTGACGGCGTCGCCGCCAGGTTGGCCACTTGCAGATCGAGCAGGTTGGTGCCGAGGTTGGTGACCGAGAACGTCCGCCGGTGTGAGTTTGTTGTATTTCGGATCACTGCTGACCGCTGGTTGGTTGATGATTGTATACGGGACGTTGCCATCCGCTCGCTGGTCATTGACACCGGTTATCTTCACGGTTTGCGGGATGTTCCAATTCTGCGCCGTGAAGGTTAGAGTGGCCGGGGATACCGTGCCAGCGCTGAGGAGGCTGGAGAGCAGGGCGAAAACAACGTCGGCCAGCGGTTTGGAGGTCAGGTTTACGATAAATGTGGCCGTGGCGCCGGCCTGGCTCGTCTGCAGCCCGGTGGTCGGCGTTACATTGAACCCGGCGTGCATGGTGCCAACGTTGATAACGTTCACATTACTTGCGACGAAGCCGTTGTAGATGGGGTCCGCGGACACCGCCGGCGCCATCACGATGGTATAAGCCAAATTGCCTTCATCTACGAAATCATTGACACCGGTCACCGTCACCGATTGGGCAATATTCCAATCCTGCGGCGTGAACACCAGTTGGGAAGTCGAGATGGTGCCGGCGTCGGGATTGCTGGAGGACAGGCCGACGGTCACGTTGGCGGCCGGCTGGGTGTCAAGCACAACGGAAAAAGTAGCGGTGGCACCGGCCTGGCTGGTCTGCAGTCCCGCGGTTGGGCTGACATCGATGCCTGGCTGCTCGCAGACGAGGGTAACGCCGTCGGCGCTGTAATTGGCTACGAGCAGTAGCTGAGCGCCAATCAGGCCATTGGTGGTGGTGAATTCGCCGGAGAGCGAACCGGCGACCAGGATTGCGAAGCTATTCCCGTTGGTCGGCGCAAAGCCGTCGATCTCATCGACATTGAGGGTGCCGTCCAGCGTAACGGCACCATCGACGTTGAGCTGATCATAGGCGGTGCCGGCGGTCAGGCCGCCAAGGTCGATATCGAGGGTGCCGGCCGACGTTTGGGTGTAGCTGCCGGTGATGGTCAACACGCCGGCGCCGGCGCCGCCCGGGGTGACCAGGGCCGCATTGGTAACGTTGGCGTTGAGCACGCCGGTGCCGGTGAGGCTGCCGCCCTGGATGCTGATGGTGGGCAGCGGGTTTGCTACCCAGCTTGGCTGGTTGGCCGCGATTCCGCCGCCAAGGACGCCGTTGTTGGCGTTGGCGGTCAGGTCGTGCGCCGTAGTGCCGGTCCCTTCATTCAGTTGCCACGCGCCCGCCAGGCCCGTCTCGTTGCCGGTGAGATTCTGGCCCAGTCCGGCCTGAATGGTCGTCGCCGAGAGAGGGATATTCCAGACGCTCACGTCAGCGATGGCCCCATTAAAGTAGCGGCTGGCGCCGCCCGCATTCTGCAGGCCAATGTAGAATGGTTTCGCATTGGTATGGATCGCGCCGGTAGCGGTGGTGGTGCCCTGAAGAACACCGTTGACGTAGATCTTCAAATTGGCGCCGTCATAGGTGGCCGCCAGGAAATACCAGGTGCCGACCTGGAGCGTGGTGGTAGCGTTGACGGCAGTAGAATCGCCGCCCGCATGCGAGACGTAAAAACTCGGGACACCGTTGAGGAGCCACAGCAAGTAGCTGCGGTTGCTGCCGCTGACGTCGTCCCAGGTGCCGGCGATACCCATCTCCGAGCTGATCGACGCGGGACGGACCCAGGCCTCGACGGTCACCTGCGAAGCGACGTTGAGAGTTGCATTGCTGGGGACGGAGACGTAATCACTGGAGCCGTTAAACGAAAGGATGCTCACAGCGAACGGGCCCGTGCGCCTACCGTGCCCGTCTGAATTTGCGTCGTGCCGCCGGTCTGGGTATAAGTGCCGGCTAGCTGCAAGGTACTGCTGGGGCCAACCGTCAGTGTGCCGGCGTTGGAAAAGCCCGCCGGGACCGTGAAACTGAAGCCGTTCTGGATGGTCAAGCTACCGCCGGCTGCGTTGCTAGTAAGGCTGGACAGGGCGCTGGTGGTCCCCGATGTGCTGTAGAAAGCCGAGGCGGCGCCATCGAGCAAGATCGTGGCGGCATTGGTGGTCAGAGCGGTGGGCAGAATCAGGCGCAAAATGCCGCCGCCGGTCGCCTTCCAGGTGCCGCCGGTGAGCGTGCCCGCGCTCAAATTAGTTGGGCTTACCTGGGCGGTGATAGTGCCGCCAGTGGTGGCCTCGACCGTGCCCTGGTTGGTCCAGCTGGCGCCGTTGACGGTGAGCGTGCCGGCGCTGTCGGCGTCGATGGTGCCCTGGTTGACGACGCTGACGTTGGCGATGCCGCCCCAGTTGGCGTTGTAGCCGACGCTGCCGGTGCTCCCCTGGACCGTGATGCCCGGCCCGATGGTCAGGGTGCCGCCGCTGACGTTCTCCGCTAGCGAGTTGTAGCCGTAGCTCAGGTTGCCGAAAACGACGCTGCCGGTGCCACTCAGCGAAGCGGCGGCATCGTTGAAACGCAGCAAGCCGTAGGTGCCGCTGTTGTTGCCCAGCGCCACCGTGGCGTTGTTCAGCGTCAGCGCGCCGCCGACAACCGTCACGTTGGCTTGGCCGACGGTGGTCAGGTCCAGCGCCTGCGGCAGGGTGAGGTTGAGGTCGCCCAGCAGGGTGACGCCGCCGGCCAGCGTGCCGCCGGAATAGGTGCCCACCAGGTCCGCGCCGCCGGTGACGCTGACCGTGCCGCCGTTGATGGTGCCACCGAGCAGGTTCCAACTCCCGGTGGCGGCGTTCAGGGCCAGCGTGGCGCCGGCGTTGTTCAGCGTGCCGGTGAGGTTGACGGCACCGCCGCTACGGGTGAAGGAGCCGAGGTTGACGCCGGCCGTGGTGAACGATCCCCCCAGGTTCAGGGTCGCACCGGCTTCACTGAGGGTGCCTGTGTTCGACCAGGCGCCGGCCAGCGTGAGGGTTCCGCCGCCGGTTGCCTGAAGCGCTCCGCTGTTGGTCCAGCTGGCGCCGTTGACGGTGAGCGTGCCGGCGCTGTCGGCGTCGATGCTGCCCTGGTTGACGACGCTGACGTTGGCGATGCCGCCCCAGTTGGCGTTGTAGCCGACGCTGCCGGTGCTCCCCTGGACCGTGATGCCCGGCCCGATGGTCAGGGTGCCGCCGCTGACGTTCTCCGCTAGCGAGTTGTAGCCGTAGCTCAGGTTGCCGAAAACGACGCTGCCGGTGCCACTCAGCGAAGCGGCGGCATCGTTGAAACGCAGCAAGCCGTAGGTGCCGCTGTTGTTGCCCAGCGCCACCGTGGCGTTGTTCAGCGTCAGCGCGCCGCCGACAACCGTCACGTTGGCTTGGCCGACGGTGGTCAGGTCCAGCGCCTGCGGCAGGGTGAGGTTGGGGTCGCCCAGCAGGGTGACGCCGCCGGCCAGCGTGCCGCCGGAATAGGTGCCCGCCAGGTCCGCGCCGCCGGTGACGCTGACTGTGCCGCCGTTGATGGTGCCACCGAGCAGGTTCCAACTCCCGGTGGCGGCGTTCAGGGCCAGCGTGGCGCCGGCGTTGTTCAGCGTGCCGGTGAGGTTGACGGCACCGCCGCTACGGGTGAAGGAGCCGAGGTTGACGCCGGCCGTGGTGAACGACCCCCCCAGGTTCAGGGTCGCACCGGCTTCACTGAGGGTGCCTGTGTTCGACCAGGCGCCGGCCAGCGTGAGGGTTCCGCCGCCGGTTGCCTGAAGCGCTCCGCTGTTGGTCCAGCTGGCGCCGTTGACGGTGAGCGTGCCGGCGCTGTCGGCGTCGATGGTGCCCTGGTTGACGACGCTGACGTTGGCGATGCCGCCCCAGTTGGCGTTGTAGCCGACGCTGCCGGTGCTCCCCTGGACCGTGATGCCCGGCCCGATGGTCAGGGTGCCGCCGCTGACGTTCTCCGCTAGCGAGTTGTAGCCGTAGCTCAGGTTGCCGAAAACGACGCTGCCGGTGCCACTCAGCGAAGCGGCGGCATCGTTGAAACGCAGCAAGCCGTAGGTGCCGCTGTTGTTGCCCAGCGCCACCGTGGCGTTGTTCAGCGTCAGCGCGCCGCCGACAACCGTCACGTTGGCTTGGCCGACGGTGGTCAGGTCCAGCGCCTGCGGCAGGGTGAGGTTGAGGTCGCCCAGCAGGGTGACGCCGCCGGCCAGCGTGCCGCCGGAATAGGTGCCCACCAGGTCCGCGCCGCCGGTGACGCTGACCGTGCCGCCGTTGATGGTGCCACCGAGCAGGTTCCAACTCCCGGTGGCGGCGTTCAGGGCCAGCGTGGCGCCGGCGTTGTTCAGCGTGCCGGTGAGGTTGACGGCACCGCCGCTACGGGTGAAGGAGCCGAGGTTGACGCCGGCCGTGGTGAACGATCCCCCCAGGTTCAGGGTCGCACCGGCTTCACTGAGGGTGCCTGTGTTCGACCAGGCGCCGGCCAGCGTGAGGGTTCCGCCGCCGGTTGCCTGAAGCGCTCCGCTGTTGGTCCAGCTGGCGCCGTTGACGGTGAGCGTGCCGGCGCTGTCGGCGTCGATGCTGCCCTGGTTGACGACGCTGACGTTGGCGATGCCGCCCCAGTTGGCGTTGTAGCCGACGCTGCCGGTGCTCCCCTGGACCGTGATGCCCGGCCCGATGGTCAGGGTGCCGCCGCTGACGTTCTCCGCTAGCGAGTTGTAGCCGTAGCTCAGGTTGCCGAAAACGACGCTGCCGGTGCCACTCAGCGAAGCGGCGGCATCGTTGAAACGCAGCAAGCCGTAGGTGCCGCTGTTGTTGCCCAGCGCCACCGTGGCGTTGTTCAGCGTCAGCGCGCCGCCGACAACCGTCACGTTGGCTTGGCCGACGGTGGTCAGGTCCAGCGCCTGCGGCAGGGTGAGGTTGGGGTCGCCCAGCAGGGTGACGCCGCCGGCCAGCGTGCCGCCGGAATAGGTGCCCACCAGGTCCGCGCCGCCGGTGACGCTGACCGTGCCGCCGTTGATGGTGCCACCGAGCAGGTTCCAACTCCCGGTGGCGGCGTTCAGGGCCAGCGTGGCGCCGGCGTTGTTCAGCGTGCCGGTGAGGTTGACGGCACCGCCGCTACGGGTGAAGGAGCCGAGGTTGACGCCGGCCGTGGTGAACGATCCCCCCAGGTTCAGGGTCGCACCGGCTTCACTGAGGGTGCCTGTGTTCGACCAGGCGCCGGCCAGCGTGAGGGTTCCGCCGCCGGTTGCCTGAAGCGCTCCGCTGTTGGTCCAGCTGGCGCCGTTGACGGTGAGCGTGCCGGCGCTGTCGGCGTCGATGCTGCCCTGGTTGACGACGCTGACGTTGGCGATGCCGCCCCAGTTGGCGTTGTAGCCGACGCTGCCGGTGCTCCCCTGGACCGTGATGCCCGGCCCGATGGTCAGGGTGCCGCCGCTGACGTTCTCCGCTAGCGAGTTGTAGCCGTAGCTCAGGTTGCCGAAAACGACGCTGCCGGTGCCACTCAGCGAAGCGGCGGCATCATTGAAACGCAGCAAGCCGTAGGTGCCGCTGTTGTTGCCCAGCGCCACCGTGGCGTTGTTCAGCGTCAGCGCGCCGCCGACAACCGTCACGTTGGCTTGGCCGACGGCGGTCAGGTCCAGCGCCTGCGGCAGGGTGAGGTTGGGGTCGCCCAGCAAGGTGACGCCGCCGGCCAGCGTACCGCCGGTGTTGGTGCCCACCAGGTCCGCGCCGCCGGTAACGGTGACGGTGCCGCCGTTGATGGTGCCGCCGTCCAGGCTCCACGAACCGGTGCTGGCATTCAGGGCCAAAATGCTGCCGGTGTTGGTCAACGTCCCTGTTAGGTTGACCGTGCCGCCCGTGCGGTTGAATGTGCCCAGCTGGGCGGCGGTGAACGTGCCGCCCAGGTCTACGGTCGCGTTGGTTGACGTAATCGTGCCGCTGTTGGACCAGGCGCCCGACAGGGTCAACGTACCCGCGTTGACACTCAACTGCCCCGCCAGCGTTACCCCCGTCAGCGTGCTGTTGCCCGTGGACGTAAGCTGCGTCCCGCTCGCGATGGTGGCTCCGGCCAGCGTGCCGCCGGCGATGCTCAACGTGCCCGTTCCCTGGTTGATGACGTTGCCGGTGGCCGGGAGCGTGAACGCGCCATTGACGGTCAGCGTGCCGGCGGACAGCGTGAAGTTCGACGCAATGCCCGCAGCGCCGATGGTCAGGCTGCCAACCGTGTCGCTATTCCCCGTCGAGTGGGTGACAGTGACGGCGGTGTTGATGACGGCATTGTCCGTGGCCCCCGGCACATGGTGCGTGCCGTTGGACTGGTCGGTCCAGTCGGCGGCCACGCTCCAGTCGGCGCTGCCGCCCGTCCACGTCACCACGCTCGGCAGCACGCGGTTTTCCAGCAGCTCGAAACGCGGGATGCGGTAAATCGGCCCCGCGAGGCGCCGCAAGGGATGGCGTTTCCAGGCGAGACGGCCGGAAACCCGCTGGAGCCAGGCACGGAAATTGAACATCGACGGGGCCTCCCGAACGCGTGCAGCACAAGAACGGCCGTCTAAGAAGAGGGGGGCGAGGCGCCTTCCGTGGATACCAAGCGGGAAAGGAGACGAAAAGACACCACGGAAAATCTGGAAATGTTCGAAAGATCGGACGGATGGTGACAGACGGCGCTGCCGATCAGGGCGTGGAATGCCGGCGCTGGTGCCTCGGCGCAGACCACCAGGCCGGAACGGTAAGCTGCCGGAGTGTTAAAGGCGAGCGGGCGATTGAAAATGCCCGACGCTGGCAACGCAATTTTGGAGTGCGGCGTCGAGCCGCCGCACTCCAAAGGCGCCGTCGGTTATTTGGTCTGCTTGAGCACGCCCTCTGCCTCGCGGCGCAGGATCTGGCACATGGCCCAAACGTGGCCTTGCTGGTGGAGGGGCCCAATCGCGTTGACGGTCGTATCCCGGTCCATGCTCTGGACGGCCAGCGCGAGCCGTCGCCGCGCTGACGCGGTCTGACCGAGGCGGTGATCGGTCATCGCGAAACAGCCACGCAATCACGGCACCGCCGTCTGCCACAACGCCGTGGTCATTGGGTTGAGCCCATTGCCGCAAGGCCAGATCCAGCTGGTCGGCTGCCGGTTGGTAATTTCCGGCGCGGTAATGGGCCGCGCCCAGCGCCAGCAGGCACCCTGGGTCCGCCGGCTCGCCGGTGGCCGCGATCCTGGCCACAATTTGTGCGGTGCGCGCATCGCTGAAGGCGTCCGGCAACAGCAGCCAGCACAGGGCAAACCGGGCCGCTCGCTGGGGATCGCCGGCAACGCCGAGCTGGCGCATGCGGTCACAGCTGTTGCGGTAGCCGTCGACGTTGCCGTTGCGCAACTGGTAGGCCGCTCGTTCCACCCAGGGTTGATAGAAGGGCGAGATGACCTGCGCGGCCAGATCGAGATCGGCGATGGCCTTGTCCCAGAGGCCGACCGCGCCACAGGTGTTGGCCCGGCTCAGGAGCGCAGGCCCCATTTTGGGTTTCAACTCGACGGCATGGCAAAAATCGGCCAGAGCCAGTTGCCAATGGCCGAGTTGGTGGTGGACATTTCCCCGATTCAGCCAGTCGCGCTCGTTTTTCGTATCCGCGGCGAGCACCAGGTTGCGATCGGCGAGCTCCTTGTCCCATAGCTTCAGCGTGTGATAGAGGTCGGCACGGTCGCGCAACAGGCCCACGGGGTTAGCGCCTTTTTCGATACCGTGCGAGAAATCGGCCAGCGCCTGATCCAAATGACCCAGTTTCCTATGGAGCGTGCCGCAGTGGTGCCATCCAGTCGCGCTAGTGGGATCGACGCGGACGACGTGGGAATACGCCGCCAGCGCCTCGTCCCATTGCCCAAGGTTTGCATGGGCGGTGCCGCGAGCCGACCAGACGCCGGCGTTGTCGGCGCTCAGGGCAAGCGCCTGCGCGTAATCGTCGAGCGCCCGGTCAAATTGCTTAGCGCGGGCGTAAGCCAGCCCACGGACATACCAGGCGTGCGCGCTCTCGTGATTCGCGTTGATGGCCCGCGTGTAATCGGCCATGGCCCGGTCGGTCTTGCCCATTGCGGCATAGGCCTGGCCGCGCGCAAGATACGGCCCTGCCGCCTCGGGGGCGCGATCGATCGCCTGCCCGTAATCGGCCAGCGCGTTGTCCCATTGCTTGAGTCGGGCGTAACCGGCAGCGCGCGCCGACCAGCGCCGACCCTATGTGGCGCCAGCTCGATCGCTTTTTTGAAATCGGCGAACGCCTCGTCGTGCTTACCGAGTGCGAGGCGCGCCTCAGCGCGGCACTGCCATGCAAACGAATAGTCCGCTCGACGCTCCACCGCGATCGAAAAGTGGGTGATCGCCTCCGCGTAATCGCCTTTTTGCTTCAACAGCAGGCCCACGCCCACAGCGAGGCTCGCATTGTGCGGGCGCATCGCCAGCGCTGCAGTCTTGAAGCGTAGCGCCTCATCCACCTGCGGCGGTTGCAACAGCGCGAACAATTTTGACAGTGAATACGTGATCCAGAAGTCGCCGGGATAGCGGCGCTGCGCTTGCCGCAACAGGGCCGCGGCCTGCGGCCGGGTCGCCTTGGCGGCACCCAGCGCTCGCCCCAGGAGATCGAGCGATTCGGGCGGCAGCCGGCGCACATCGGCGGCAGCCGCCAACGCTTGCAGGCCCTTGCGGTCGTCCGCGTGCAGAGCATCGCGGAGCTGATTGCGCCAGGGGTCGGGATCGGCCGCCTTGGCAATCTTCACCAGCGGCGGCTCCGCGGGCGGTGCACCATCATGCAGCCGGTGCCGCGCTTCCGCCCAGAAATCCAGTGGCGCGCGAGTTCCCGGCGGATGCTGGCGCGGCGATGCGCTGGGCCGCCTCTTCCGCCGAAAGTACGGCCAGGTCGATGCCGTAAGCCTGAAACGCCTCGGCATACGCGTCATCCTGGCTCTTGCGCGTGGCCGGCCCATCACCATCGGGGCGGCTGTAAATCTCCTCCAAACGTTGGGCCATCGTCAGGTCCTGCTGCAATTGTTCCAGCCGGGCCGGCAGCTCGTCGCGGCCGGCAGTGCGCAGCAACTTCTCGGTATGGGCGACGATGGCGCCGGCTTGCGGCCATTTCCCCTCGTCAATGAGCGCTGCCCCTTCGGTCAGGCCGCCGGCCACTTCGTCGTCGAGCACGGCATCCCGCGCGGCCCGATCGCGGAGAGCCCAGCCGATGCTGCCGCCAATCGCCGTCGTACCCAGGATCAACGCGGCCGCGACCACCAGCCCCATCACGAGCGCCGCGCTGCCGCCGTGCCAGCTTGCGCAGGCGGTACCAGGCGGAGGGCGGACAGGCCGTCACCGGCTCGTCGCGCAAATAGCGCTCCACGTCCGCCGCGAAGGCGCTGGCCGTCTCGTAACGCCGACTGCGATCCTTGTCCAGCGCCTTCATCGCAATCCAGTCCAGCTCGCCGCGCAGCAGCTGGCATAAGCGCCGCGGATCGCTCTGCCGCTGTCCCGACGCCGTCGTGGCGGCCGCGCCCAGCGTGCTCAGCCGCGTGCTCGGGCGTGGCGGCTCCTCGTGCCGGATGATCCACCGCACCTCGTCGAAGCCCGCCGCCTGCAAACGCGCCCGGTCGAACGGCGTCGCACCGGTCAACAGCTCGTACAGGACCACGCCCAGCGAATAGATGTCGCTACGTGTGTCGACATCGCCGGCCATTTCCGCCTGCTCGGGGCTCATGTAGAGCGGCGTGCCCAGCACCTGGGCACCAGTAAGCAGCGTCTGGCCCGTCTGCTCCTGTCCGAGCGCCTTGGCAATCCCGAAGTCGATCACCTTTACGACCGGCGCCCCATCCGCGGCGTCGTCCGGGGCGACCAGCAGGTTGGACGGCTTGAGGTCGCGATGGATGATGCCCTTGAGGTGCGCGTGCTGCACCGCCTGGCAGACCGTCACGAACAATTGCAGCCGTTGACGCGTGCTGAGACCGTGTTGATCGCAATAGTCCGTAATCGGCACGCCGCGGCACAGCTCCATGACGAAGTAAGGCTGGCCGGTGTCGCTGGCGCCGGCGTCGAGCACGCGGGCGATGTTAGCGTGTTCCATGAGCGCCAGGGCCTGGCGTTCCGCCTGGAAGCGGGCAATCACGTGCCGTGAATCCATACCGGGCTTGATGACCTTGAGCGCGACCAGGCGGTGCACCGGTTGCTGCTGCTCGGCCCGGAAGACGACGCCCATGCCCCCTTCGCCGATCAGCTCGAGCAGTGTGTACGGCCCGATCCGGCCGCCCGGTACCGCGGCAAGCGGCGGTGGTTCCAGGGCCGCCGCCACCGGCGCGGGCAGCTGCGCCAGGAAGCCGCCGGGATGCTCATCGGCATCCAGCAGCCGCTCGACGCGCTGGCGCAGAGCATCGTCGCCGCCGTAGGCATTCGCGAGGAAAAGAGCGCGTGCCCCCGGCAGCTGGTCGCGGACGAGATGAAAGAGAGTTTCTTCGGTCATGACGGTCCTCTGCAGGGCGCTGTGTCTCGCCCAGATACCATGCGCGAAAGGAGGCGCAAAAGCACCACGGATTTTGGAATATTCGAAAGATCGAGTTGCTAACCGCCGCGGACCGCGGTCTGCAGCCACGCCCGCGCGTACGCCCAGTGGCGGTTGGCGGTGCTTGCCGAGATGCCGAGCACCGCCGCCGCCTGGTCGCTGGTTAAGCCGGCGAAGTAGCGCAGCTCGACCAGCCGCGCCTTCGGCGGATCGTGGGCGATTGGGCCTCCGACGCAAGCGGCCTCTGTCCAGCCTGCGCTGGCAAGATGCTACGCAACCGTGACGAACCGCAGACGCAACAACCGCCAGCCCGAAACGGCGAAGATGGTAGCGGCGAGCCACAGCCGCCAAGAGGGGCAAGCTAGCCAGGCCGCACCCCCGCCCGGAATTCTTGGGCAACTGGCATTTGTTGGGCAAAGCCGGGCAGCACCGGTGATGGCCGTTCCGCCGATGCGCCGCCCGATTTTCCTTGCAACCGGCCGGCCGATCTGGCGTCATGGGTGGCATGATCCCCCGAGCCTGCAACCATCGTGTCTGCATTGGTGGGTGCTGGCTTGGTGTCGCTGTGGCGATGCCGCAAGGCCCGCACACGAGCGACCGCCGGCACGCCGGTCCGCATGCGGTTGCCGGGCGGCGACACCGCCACTTCTTTTGAGGTAAAGTGCGAAGTCGAATTCCAGGGAAAACTACCCAGCGGCAGCATCGCCGCACCTTGGCGCCGCCGTCGGCTCACAGCTAAAATTCCCCCATGAACATGAACGAGCCGGCCCCGTTCCCCTTCGAACATGCCCCCGCCTACTGCGCCGCGACCGCGCAGCAGCGCTTCGCGCGTCTCAGTCCCGCGCTCCGGGCTCGGCGGGCAAAGTGCATCGTCACGCGCTCGACAACACTGCTCAACCCGCGTCGAGCAACTCAAGGATCCGGGCGCGGACCGCTGCCGGTCGAGTCACCTCAGGTCGGGAGGCCCTCCGCGCCATGCTCAGCTACCCGAACGACGGCATAGCTGCCATTGCGGCGCCGACGCAGCCAGAGCCGCCTGTCGTCGAGGCAGCTACAGCACACAAGTACAGTATCGGCGACGAGCTGCAGGTGCAAGGTGTATCTCGACCCCGGCAGTCATGCGCAGCAGACGGCCATCCTCGCCATGCACAGACACCTGAACGAGGCCAAAACTACCATCGAGGCGCTGACACAGCCGCAGCCTACTGCCGAGCCGGCTCCTGCTTACCAGTACACCGTCGGCGACCGGCTGCGGGCGGACGAAGTGAAGCTCGGATGGGTAGATGGCAGCCCTGATCTGCAGCTGGGCGTCGTCATGCAGCAGGACGGGCTACCTCGTTATCGGGTCAGGTTGACCATTGAGGCGGAACATCGACATCCACGAAGCACCTCAGCGGCTAGGAGCTGGATCGCGACTTCGAGCTTCTGCGGGGACCGAAAGTCCTGCAACCACGCCAGAGGCGTCTGGCCTCACCGGCAAAGGACGCGCCTTGGGAGGATGTGCTCATGCAGCGGCTCATTCAGCCGGAGATCGACGCGGCCTTAGCCAGAGCCGAGGGCAAGCAAGACCCAAAGGAGAAGTAGTGCGCCGCTTCTCAGGCAGCCACACCCCGCCCGGCGGTGACAGAAACGCCCCAAGGCTGAGCCGGGATGGTTCCTGCGGGTCTTTGCGGAATTGGCGATGCTGGAAGCCCGCCGCGCTGGCCAGGTCAAGGCGGCATTGACGATCGGGTGCGTCGCCGCACTCGGCGTTCCGCTCAGCCTTTGGCCACCCGTTGTAAGAATCGACCGCTTCTCGCTCGCGCCTCCTCGGAAGTGAGCAAGCTCAATCGACGACGCCGATTCCTGCGATTCTTACAAGACCAGCCCGCGACGTCACCGACGCAGCAGGGGCCAACTCGCTGAGCAACGGCCCGGCAGGATACGGCGGGCAGTACCGCAGGTCATGTCACCACGAGTGCATGACAGTAACAGCGACGACATCGTGTCGCGCCCAAACAATGAGGCAAAGCTGCGGCCGCCGCCTTCAGAAACCTTGAACTCAAGCAGAAACTTACAAGGCGGCCACCGTGGGCTTCAGCGTCTTGTTAGCGTGCCATCCTACAAACGTGGGCTTTAACCAATCCCAAACTTTCCCCGCAGTACTTCGGTGACGAAGTCACGGCAAATCTGGCTCGCCGATACTGACGAGTCGAACTCGTACAACTCATCCAGGGGGTTATATCGGATCCGAAGGAACTCGCCGCTGCGAATTGCGATGGCGCGGAGGAGATCTTCTCTTCCTCAGCCTCCTCAGCGTTCGATAGGTTCCGTCTTCTTCGATCGACGCCAGAAGCACTGGATTTCGGTCCAACCGTTCGGCATCTCCTGGATGAGGCCGGTATTTGGCATTCGAGATGCGTACGTTATGGGGCCGGTATCGCCCTGCGTTGTGCTCCAAACCTTCGAGCAGTTTTGCGTGTATCGTTCGCAGATCGGTTTCACGGACGACATCGGCCCCGACTAACTCAGCTACCAAGGCAAGCGCGGCGCCAAGATTGCGGATTTCCTCACTTGGCCGACGCTTTCCCTCAATGATTTGCCCGGTCGTCAAGACGTGGAGGGTTTCTCGCCGGTCCAGAGTACTGCCCTCAATGGTTGCGGAATGTCGGACGCGATCCACGAAGAATTGGCTTTCGATATTCCGGACGGTTTCAGGTGGTAAACCTTGATTGTCATCCCGAGCCTTGTTGACAGTCGCACTGTATTCCACGATTTGAGCGAACAACTCGGCGTTCGGTCCCGTCGGTGCGAAGATCGAAACCTCCGGAAGTTCTTGCAGTGCGCCCTGGATGTCGTCGGTGGGATCATTGCTCATGTTGCACCTGAAAAAGGTAGGATCCTCTGGCGCGCCAACTCGTGAACAGATGAATCGTCGCCGATTTGTGGAACACCGGTGTCGGTCCGTTGAACGCCGGCGCCGGTTTCGTGATTGCAGGCCACCGGTCCGTTTAGCAGGGTTGTCTATTCGGCCGCGTGTTCGGGGCCGCGTACCGATCGTCTCCTCGTCGCAGCTGCGCACCGCTCGCCGCGCCTTCAATGCTATCCGCAAACCGCCGCCACAACAAAAATCCGCCAAGCGAATGGCGTCACCGATCCGTGTGCGCGCCGAGCGCCATCATGTCTGAGGTCGGCGCGCACACTACGCTGACACGATGGCCCGGCGCCACAAATCGACCATGTCTCAATTCACCGGTGACACCCCTCCCCGAAGTGCCCGCCCCGGTTGGCTCACTGCTCGCCCGGTCCCAAGTAATCGAGCGCGCACCCCATTCTCCTCTGACGTTCCCTGTCCCTGAGCGTGTCCGCCGCGCGGCTCGGAGCTCGCCGACTCCGGACTAGTCCCAGGCGCTCCACCTGCAGCCGCTTTTCCCCTGTCCGAAAACGGGGTTTAGCGTCCCCCCGCCCCTCGCAGCAGGCCCCCCCGGGCTCGGTTGCTTTCCCAGACTTTCGGTGCGCTTGTCGAGGGCGACGAAGACCGAGTCGGCCTCATTCTGGTCCTGGGCCAGGATAACCAGGTCCTTGTACAAGAGCGGACTCGACCCCGTGCCGTGCGTCGTCTGCACCGTCAGCGAGTCGTAGTGCCACAGCAGCTTGCCGGCGAAGTCGTAACAGACCAGGCCGCAGCTGCCGAGAAACCCAATGACGCGCTCGCCGTCGGTGACCGGCGTGGCGGAGGCATAGCCATTCTTGTCGCGCACGCCCTTCTCCGGCGGCCGTGACGGCACCTGGCGCGTCCAGCGCAGGCTGCCATCGGTCCGGCTGAAGCAGTGGACGAAACGTTGCGTCCCTTTGGCGTCGGAGCTGGTCAGGAAGAGGTTGTCGCCCCAGATGACCGGCGAGGAGTTCCCGACGCCGCCCACCTTGACGCGCCACTGCAGGTTGCGGCCATCCTTGTCCCACACGGTCGGCAGCGTCGTCTGATTCGTTTCTCCTTGTCCGCTAGGTCCGCGGAAGCGCGGCCATTGGTGTCTAGCTCCCGGACAGGGAAGAACGATCGCCAGCGCCGCCGCAGGAGCGGCCAGATGGCGGACCGCGTTGCTGGCGGTCTCGGCCTTGGCGCCTTTATCGAAGGGGGGGACCTGCTTGTAACGGCGATAGCCTTCGCGCATGAGGTCGAGATAGGCCATGCGGATCTGCACGCGGCGTTCATAGGCCTGTTTGAGCAGCGGATCGGTCAGGACTTTCTCCTTGCCGCCGTGCCGGGCGAGGAAACTATCCGCATTGTCGGCGGTGGCCACGCGCTGCCATTCGGCGGCCAGATCGGTGACGAGCATTTTCTCCAGCACGAGCTGGCGGTAGCGCGCGGGCTCTGGACATCCTGAGCCAGGACCTTGAGCTGCGGGTCGAGCGGATACTTGTCATCGACCTCATCGACCTCATCGGCCCGCAGGACCGGCACCGCAAGGACGAGCAGACACCACGGCAAGCCACGAACAAGGCAGAGAATGGACACGTTGGTTCTCCAGCACGGCGCGGGGGCCGTCGTCTACATTAAAGAAAGCGAGCCGACGGCCTCAGGGCAAACGTGCTGCCGGCGTTTGCCGGCGTGGCCGACGACAACCTGTTCTTTGCCGACGTGCTGGGGGCCAGCCCGATGGACGGCGCCTACGAGGCCCTACGAGGCCGTGGATGCGGCCCGGCTGGCAGGTCGCTTGACACTGCCTCGCGGCGTCAGCGTGCCGCGGGCCCAGGACCGCGCGGAATTGTGCCGGCAGTTCGACCGCTTGCGCCGTGACCTCCTCAGCAGCGGCCCCTCCAGCGCATCGTGGACCGCGCCGAGGACGCGGGCGGCCCCGGTGGGTAAGCCCTGCGCTTGGTGCCAGCGCGAGGTGCGGTCGGAGCGCGGGGCCGATCGGCCCGGGCTGTTCGTCTGCGGCGACTGCCGCAACGACGTTCAGAGCATGATGCGCGTCGCGGCGACTAAACTTGTCGCGTCGCGGCGACAACTCTTCGACGGTACACGACTAATCGCCGCCGCCGCCCTTGCTGCCCAAGCAGCGAGTTCTAAGCTGGGCAACGACGGCGCTCGCGATAACCGCCGAACCACTCCAACGTTGAGCGCAGTATTCGGCATCTTCGGCGCGCTCGCGCTAGCCAGCGAGCCGCGCAAGTTGCGGTTTCCTGCTCGGGGTGCGGGCCGGCGTCAATCTGCACGTGGGAACCATCGAACGAAGCACCGAAGGAGTCTCCGATGCACGAACAGCTTCTGGAACACATTCGCCATCTGGAACGGTCTGTCCGCCGCTGGCGCCTTGCCTGCTTCGCTCTCGTGATCCTCGCCGTGTCGCTGCTTGCTGTCGGCGGCACCTTCGGCAGCATTCTGATGCTTCGGCTGCCCGACATCAACGAGATGGAGATGTTGCGGATGGAGGCGCGAGAGTCAAGGGACCGGGCAGAAGACGCAATGCATGCCGAACGAGTCGCCAGACAGCAGGCAGAAACGGCACTGCAAGCCGAACGTGCGGCCAGGCAGCAGCTGGAAGCCAAAGGAAACGGCCAATGAGCATCCGGTCTGGACTCGTCACGAGGGAATCGCATTCCCCCGTCAGCCATTCGCGGTAACCGGCTGCAGAAGTACCTCGAGCGCGACCGATGAAGCAGGAGCCAGCTTTTGCCGATCTATCTGTAATCGCCAATCACCGGGCCCAAGGGCGAAGTCATGGAAGCCACGCTCGTTTCCCTACCCACCCTCGATGCCCTGCGCAGCTATGTTCTCCAGGCGCTTTGTGCACGAGACTGCCTCGACGACCAGCAGACGCCACTGCACCAGTCGGTGATCAGCCGTTCGGGACGGCCTTGCGGTCTGTTCTTCCAGGTCCAGGGGCCACGGTTGCTGAAGAGCTACGCTGTCTGGGCCGGCCCCGAGCGTCGCATCCTGTTCTACGACGGCGCTGGGGAGCGCTTCGCCGAAACACGGCTGAAGAGAGGGCCTGAGCTGAAGGGACTGGCCGAAGGGAAGGCTGCCAAGCAATGCCGGACAGAGGCAGGTGCTGCGGTGCCTTCCGGACAGAACCGAGCGCGGCGGCTCAAACCTGCTGATCCAAAATCAGCTGCTGTCGTCCGCGGGATTTGTCCGAGAATTGGCTCGAGAACAGGCGTGACTGGTGCCTCAAAAGTGCCTCCATGTTGCACAACACCGTACAATATGAATGCCATGCGGTGGCACACGCACACCGACTGCGCCCTTGCCGCTGAAGGTTACCGACGATTCCGATGTTTTCGACCGCGCTGCATTTCATCAAACCGGCAGTATCTGCGCCGAGGTTGCGCTCGCATCATGGTCCACGCTACAGCCCAGTGGATCATCCCTGATCCTCGCGCAGCCGCAGGTCGACTGGGTGCAGGGCATCATGGATCTCCATGAGATCGGCGGCAGCCATGCTCACTATCTGATCGCCGGGCGCGTTCAAGGGACTTTCGCCATTGACCGCGTCGCCTCGCCTGTACCGCTGGTCCGTCAGCTACAGCACGTGTACGTCCCATCGCACCCAACGCCCGTACCGGATCTGCGGGTCGATCGCCCCGACACCCCAGTCGGTGTCCGCCAGATCACGCCAGCATCATGGACGCTGGCCGAGTTCCAGCTAGCATCGGTGGGATTGATGCGCGAGTCCGAGAACGTTGCAATGCTCGATCAGGTGGCTGGTCGCTTCCGTGGCCTTGGCGTACGAGATACTAAGTAATATGTATAGCTGCCTGTGAAACATTTGTGAAAGACGACCTGCCGATTTTGATGATCGCGGCGTTACATCAGCTTATTTGAAGGAACGTGGATGAAATCCTAAGCAATTGGCGGATCGGGTGTTGCGGCGCAAACTCATTAGGGTGCTGGACTTACAGATTGCTTCGGTTCGTTTCCCGCCCTCTCCGCTTGACTGCCGCGACGAGAAGGTCCCACCGACACGCCGTCCTGCTCAGGCTGCCTCCACACGGGCAATGATCGCGGTGATGTTATCCTTGCCCCCCTGGGCGTTGGCTTCCGCCACCAGCCGCTCGCACGCAACGGCGGGCTCGGTATCGGCCATGAGGACGGCGGCTATCCGGTCATCGCTCAGCATGTCCGTGAGCCCGTCGGTGCACAGCAACACCGTGTCCTGGGCCTGCAGATCGACGGTCGACACATCGGCGCGCACGCCGGCCGTGATCCCGCCGAGGGCGTTGGTCACGACGTGCCGCCATTGGTGGTGGCGGACGGCTTCCCGCTCGATGATGCCCTGACGGGCCATTTCCTCCGCCATCGTGTGGTCGATGGTGAGCTGCTGCAGGGTGCCGGCGCGGAGCCGGTAGCAACGGCTATCCCCCGCATGAATCACGAACAGCCGCGCACCGCTCGTGAGCGCCATGGTGAGCGTCGTCCCCATGCCGGCGAACTCCGGATGGCCGGCCGCCTCTTGAAACAGACGTGCATCCGCGAACTGCAGCGCTTGCTGGAGATCCTTGATCACGCCTTGCTCGTCGCCGGCCTGCAGGTTGGAGAAACGGTGCAAAACGTGCAACACGAACGTCTCGATGGTCCGCACCGACAGCGCGCTCGCCACCGCGCCGGCCTGGTGGCCGCCCATGCCGTCGGCGACCAGGAAAATGTGGCCGCGATTGCGGCCGTACTGGGTCGACGGCTGCGGCAGGCTCGTCTGGTGCACCCAGAGCGTCCGCGCGAGCTCGCCGATCAGGAAATGATCTTCATTGCCGCTCCGGACCTTCCCGCGATCGGTGATCCCGGAACTCCGAATCTCAAATGGGGCGGCGCCGTCGGGCGCTCGGGCAGCGGCTTGAGTCATGGCGTTTCCTCGGTGCAGGTGGTAATAGACTAGCCGGCGGACAGCCTCCGGGCAAGCGGCCTGTAATGTCCGCTCACCCAACTTCAGGTACCTGTTGGAGCTGATCGATGCCGGCGTCGTGGCAGCACATCGGACGCATAATGGGATCACGTGCGCAGATCGTCCAGGAATTCCGACGCCGGTTCCATGCTGGTCACGAGCAGGTGATCTCTTGCGCGTACACGCGACGTACAGCAGATGGCGTTCGGTATCGTAGACTTCCTGCAAATCGGCGTCGTCGCCGACGGTCGCGATCCGCTCCTGCAAGGGAATGATCTCGTCGTCGCAGGCCATCACCGCGACGGCGCGAAACTCCAGGCCCTTGGCCAGGTGCATGGTGCTGATCGAGATGTGGCCGCTGCTCGTTGGTCGGGATGCAAGAAAACCGTCCACTTCTCCCATGGGAAGTCGAGCGCACGCTGCAGCTCTTCCACGTTCTTCATCACGCGGAATCGGCGCTGCGCGTCGGGATGATCGAAGGGATTAGCCGCCGCCGCAGCGCGCTGGGGCACGCGCGGTTTGCCGCTGGTGGCCAGCTCCAGCAGGGCCTCGGCCGCTTCAGCAGGCAGATGGTCGGTCAGCGCCAGCAGCGTGTCCTCGGTGGCGGTTCGAATGTCGCCGAGCCACTCGGCCGGCACGCCGTAGCCCAGCAGCTCGTCATCCGAGATTTGGGCGAACAGCGGCTTCTGCACCGCCGCCCGCTTCGGCGTTGCCGCCTCGACGTAGGTCGGGACACGGATTTCCTGCACGGTTTCGCGAAGCTCAACGAGCTGCGCAGCGCCCGTCCTCGGGTGTGCCTCCAGCTTGCGGCGCTCGGCCCAGTCGTATGCCTTGGCGTGATGATCGACGTAGCACAAGAGCAGGCTGCCCGCCGTCTTGTGCACGATCAGCCGAATATCGCTGCTCACCCGCACCGAGCAGAAGTTCTTGTCTTTCGCTTTATCGAGCTTGTGATACTTCATGCCGGGATTCGCCGGATTGAGCTGCAGGTCGAACGCCGTGGTCTTGACCGCTTTCTGCTCGTCGCCGGTCAGCCGGGCGAGGCTGTTGGTAAATGTGTCGGCGATGCGGAATTCCATGTTGCTCCCCCTCCCCCGGCTGTTGGCCGACGGTTAGCCCGACGCGCAAGCGAGGGGCATCTCATCACTCCTCGCTGGCGCGTCGGGCTAACCGGTCTTCAACACCTTCATCACTTCATCGCTCAGGTGATTGATCACCTTCACCGCAATCCTTCCCGTCATCGGCTTGTAGGACGGCCGCGACGTATCGCTATGCAGGCTCGCCCAGGCTTCCGCATTGATCTCGGCCTTGAGCGTCGTTTTCAGGGCGCTGTAGGGATCATTCGCGCCAAGGAAGTACGCGTGGCGAACGAAAAAGCTCTCATCGTTGTAGTCGGTGTCGATAAACCAGCACGCGATGCCGTTGGCGCCGTCGCTGCGCACCTCGCCGGTGTTCGGATGAAACACGTCCACGCCGTTGACCTTGACGCGCAAGCGCTCATCCGGCTCGCGCACGATCGTGATGTCCGGCTCGCCGAAGATCACGAACAGGTTGCCCTTGCCGGTGTTCTTGAGGTCGCCGGCCATGTGCAAATCGGCGTTCATCCGCGCTTTGAGCACCGGATGCGGCCGAGCTTGCTGAACTCCGTGGTATGCGCCCTGACGCTGCACGGTGCCGAACTCCGGGCCGATCAAGACGGCGGCCCGCTTCTCCGCCTCGCCTTCGCGGTATCGGCCTTCGGCGCAGACGTACTTGCCCGGCCAGGGCGTGAGGGCCGTGAACGTGATCCGGTCTTCCTTGTGCGCCTGCCGCACGCCGGCGGTCTTGAGGTTGTCCAGGATCATCTGCTCGAAGTTAGCCGGACGCGCAAGTGACGGAGATTCCCCCTCGCTTGCGCGTCGGGCTAACGGATCGATCAATTCGTCGTTTTCATCGACGCCCAGCACGCGATGCGGCGACAGGCTCTCGACAGTGAACGGCCCGGCCACGCGGACCTTCTTGTTGTCGGGATAGGGCTTGTCGTAGAGATACTCGAATCGATCGCGGAGGTACGTGAGGTAGCTGTGGATGCCGTCGCGCCAGGTGTCGCGGAAGGCTTTGACCTGCGCCGGCTCGCGGGTGATGTGGTCGGCCTTGCCGTCCTTGACGTCGCGGCGGGTGGTGGACCACTGGAAGTTCGAGTTGAACTTGATGCCGTAGGGCGGGTCGAGGTAGATGCACTGCACCTTCCCGCGCAGGCCCTCGCGCTCGGCGAGGCTGGCCATGACCTGGAGCGAATCGCCGAGGATCATGCGGTTGGACCAGTTCTGGTCGTGCTGGTAGAAGTCGGTCCGGTCCACGCCCAGGGGGATGCCGTTGAAGTCCGCGAACAGGTCGAACTGCACGACCTCCCCTTGCTTGCGCGTCGGGCTAACCCGCAGCAGATCGTCGATCAGCACCTTCGGGTGCACCTTCTCCTGGATGTAGAGCGGCGGCGCGTCGACGACGAGATCGCTCCAGTCGCGTTCGTCCTTGCCGCGCCAGACAAGCTGCGGATCGAGATCGCGATTGCGGCGCTCATAGGCCACGCGCACGGGATCCTGCTGTTCCGCACGCACGACGGACTGGAACTCGGCGGTAGGGATGTTCTTGCGTTTGTCCGCATCGTGGGTGAGCGTTTCGACAGTTTTCTTGGCAGGGGGCTTTTTGGCCATGGCTCAGCTTATTCGTGTTAACGCGGTTAGCCCGACGCGCAAGCGAGGGGGTGATCCCGCGAACCTCGCTTGCGCGTCGGGCTAACGGCACCTTTATTGCCCCTCGCGGACATACGCGATCACGATGGCAAGAGCTTCCTCATCGTCGATGTACTCATCCCAGCCACGTTCCGTCCACCAGTTCTCGCGAATGGCCATCGGCTGATTCGCCGACATCGCCCGTTCGCGCTCCATCAATTTGCGCGTACACCACGCCTTGAACTGTTCGCGTGGCAGCTCAATGCGTCGATTCGGCGCGGTGACCGCGACATGGATGTGATTGGTTCGGCAATTCACGGCATGCAGAACCCAGGCCCGAATCGCACAGTGATCCGCGATCGTTTTCTCGACGAGGCGCCGTTGCTCGGAATCGAGCGTGACCGCTCCTTCCTTCATGCGCAGCGCGGCCTCGAATTGCCGCAGCGCGTCAGGCGCTTGCAGGCCCTTGCCGCGCTGGTACCAGCCGCGCGGGTCGCCGGGCAGCCAGGTGCGGTAGGTCGACCAGGTCGAGAAGTAGGCAATCGCCATGGATGGGTCCTTCGGTTGTTGCGGTCGTTGATCCTCGCTGGCGCGTCGGGCTAACCCAAACCCGAACCCTCGCTGGCGCGTCGGGCTAACAGGCACTGACGGTGCCAATCATCTTGTCGAACTGGCTTTCGACCTGGGCCTTGAAGTCCGCCTCGATTTGGTACCCCTCCGTGAACTCCGCGAACGCCCAGCGACCATACGCTTTCAACTGGTTCACACCCGGCACCCAGTACGTCTCCATCGTCGATTTCTTCTCCTTGGCGTCCTCGCGGCGGTAGCCCTTGATCTCGACGATAAGGTGCAGGAGGTCGTCGAGGCCGTGACCGTCGTCCACCAGCACGATGAAGTCGGGGCGATACCGGCGCGTCTCCGAGCCGTAACGGTAAGGGACCTCCAGGCCGAGATTGTAATTCTTCACGTACGCCCGAACCTTCGGGTGCGACTCGGCGACGCGGCAGAATTCGGCCTCCCAGTCGCTGTCGAGAATGATCCAGTTGATGTGGCATCGCTCGGAGCTCGTTTCCCAGCGGTCCGTCTTGGACGTGGTGAAGCGCACGTGGCTGGTCGACCCCGTGGGGTTGTACGGATCGAGCAGCGCCTTGATGGGGTGTTCGCCGATGAACTTTCGCGTGATACCGGCCGTGATGCGGTTGCACGCCATGTCGGCCAACTCCTGGTACATCAGGAGCGCGGGATACGTGCCGCCCTTGCAGACGAGGCACGTGTCGAGCCACTGTTTGGTGACGCGCTTGAGCTGGCCGAAGAGATAGAGCTTGGGTTCCTCACCGGGATCGCGCCATTTCGTGTACAGCAGGCGCTTGGCGACGTGGAAAAGCAGCGTGGACGGTCGCATGTCGCCCAGGTGTTCGAGATTGAGATCGACTCCTTCGCCGATGATGCCGGAGTTGCGTGTGAGCGAAGGGCCGACCAGGTCAGGGCTCCGTACCAGGATCGAATCGTCGTTGAACTCGGCACTCAGGCGTTCTTCCGGCAGCTCCACGCGATAGCCTTCGACACGCGGTGCGCGGCCGTATCAGCATTACCTAACCCCGGCCTCGCAGACTCGGCCGGGGCTACACTCCTTCGGCCCTCCGGGCCTTTTCCACCAGCTTCCACCGAATCGCGCACGGTGATTCAGGTCTGGCATGTCTGGCATGGCTGGCATGTCGTTCCTGTCGCGGCAAGTCGTGCGGGACGGGCAGCGCATGCCGAAAACAGCGTGTGTCTTGCCAGCCCGAAACGACCTTGGCCCGCAAGCGTGTGGCCGAGCATCGGCGCATCCTCGTCGCAGGGGCGGCCGCATGCCCGACATGCCCGGGAACCGTGGCAAACCCGGCATGGTTCAATAAGGCCCGTTTTTGGGTGGCACGCCCTGAGTCTGCGAAGGGCGTGCCACCCAGTTTTGAACCAGGCCGCAAACCAACTCGGAGGTGCGTCACAAGCGCGGCCGACTACGTTGCCAACCCCCGTGGCAATCGAACCAGGGCTATCGAAGTCGCGCCACCTCGGCTTGAACCATGCCCACGCGTGGCTCGTGCCACTGCAGCAAAGCTTCGAATTGCCCCACCCGCTTGTGCCGGGCGCCGCAAAGATCATATATTGCCCCAGCCCAAAAATCTGTATGAAATCGCCGGGCATCTCCCAGTATAAAGCAGCAGCACCTGTGGCGGCGGAGGAAGCCTATGCCGGCGGCAACCATGACGGGCGTCATTCGCGAATTGCGGCGAGCGGTGCTGCTGCGCGACGGCGCCGACCTGACCGACGCCCAGCTCGTCGCGGCCTTTCTGCGGCGCGAGACGGGAGCATTCGAGTCGCTCCTGCACCGGCATGGACGGACTGTCCTCGGGGTGTGCCGGCGCGTCCTGGGCAATAGCCATGATGCCGAAGACGCGTTCCAGGCCACCTTCCTCGTCTTCGTGCGCAAGGCGGCATCGCTGCGCGCGGGAATTGCTTGGCAACTGGCTCTACGGCGTCGCCTACCGAACGGCGTTGGAGGCGAAGACCGCCCGCGCTCGGCGCCGCGTGAAAGAGGCCGCCATGAGGAATCTTCCGCGCCGTCAGGAAATCACCGAGGACGCCGGCCGCGAGCTGCACGGCCTGCTCGATCAGGAGCTGAATCGGCTGCCGGACAAGTACCGCGTCCCCATCGTGCTCTGCGATCTCGAAGGCAAGACCCGCAAGGAGGCGGCCCGGCAGCTTGGCTGGCCGGAAGGCACGCTCTCAGGTCGATTGTCCCGCGCCCGCAGCCTCCTGGCCCGGCGCCTATCGCGCCACGGCACGGCCCTGACCGCCGGTGCGCTGACAGCGGCGCTCGCGCACAGCACGGCGTCGGCGGAGGTGCCCAGGCCGCTCGCCGTTTCCACCACCATCGGCTGGCTGGGCCACGCCGACTGGCGCTGAGCTCTCGCGTGGCGACATCACCGTCACCGTCAGGGTGCTGGGTGCCCGAAAGCGACCGTGGTACTCGCCGGCGTAACCGTGAGGGTCGTCGCGGTCGTCGCCTTTTTCACGGTCTCCCTCAAGCTGCCGGCGCTGCTCGCCGTGTCGGCGTCCCCAGCGTAGACGGCTTGCAGATGGTGGATGCCGACGGTAAGACTGGACGTGTCGCAGCGTCGCAACGCCCTCCTGGTTGAGCGTACCGGTGCCGAGTACCGTCGAGCCGTCCATGAAGGTGACGACGGCGCCCGGTGTCGCCGCGCCAGGTCCGACGACGCTGACCGTGGCGGTCACGGTGACCGTTTCGCCGAACACCGTCGGCGATGGGGACGCGGTGAGCGCGACCTTCGTCGTCGCCTTGTCGATCGTCACGGTGCGGGCGGCCGAGATGCTCGCCAAGTCGTTGCCGGTGCCGCTCGCAAAGACGGCGGTGAGCGTGTGTTTTCCGACGAGCAGGTTCGCGATCTGCAAGCTGGCGACGCCATGGCTGAGAGTGCCGGTGCCGAGCACCGTCGAACCGTCCATGAAAGTGACCGTCCCGGTCGGCGTGGCCGCGCCGGCACCCTTGGCGGTGACCCTGGCGGTCAAGGTCACCGTTTGTCCGAACACCGCGGGGCTCTGCGCGACGGTGAGCGCCGTCTGGGTGGCGACGACCCTGACGATGGTAAAGATTGGGGCCGTTATGATTGGCACCGGGCTAATGCTGATCGGGTTGGTGATAACGATCGGGTCGTAGATGAGGATTGGGTTGGTGATGATTGGGATGGAAATTGGACCGGGCCAGGTCGCCGGCGGCGGCGTCACCGTGACGGCCAGTGGGGGCACGTAAATGTTGTTCCACTTCGGATCGCTGCTCGCAACCGCGTGGTCGAGCTGAGCAAACTCCTCGTCGGCGTCAGCGCTCGACGCGGCCGTCACGGTGACGGTCTGCGCCACGTTCCAGTTCTGCGGCGTGAACGTCAGTGTCGTCGGCGTGACCGTCAGGGTGCTGGGGCCGATCCAGGCAAGAGCAGGCGTCGCCTGGCCAGGGCCGGTCGGTGCCGCTGTGAAACAGGGATTGGGCGTGCTGATGGTGACGGTCACGTTGGCGGCCGGTTGGCTGGCCAGCGCGATCGTGTAGCTGCTGCTGCCGCCGGGTGCCACGCTGAGGTAGTTGGTGCTGAACACGAGGCCGTAGGTGGGGTTGCTCTGCACGTTTACCGTCACCGACGGCGCCGTCAGGTTGTTGTAATTCGGATCGGCGCTGGTGACGGAGTTGTTGAGGTAGGCATAGGTGTACGTCCCGCCGTTCCAGTCCGCAGGAACGGCTATTGTCACGGTCTGCGGCTGGTTCCAGTCTTCGGGCGTGAAGACGAGGGTCTGAGGCGTGATGGCCAGGGCGGCCGCGCCAAGATTCACAGTCGGCCCCGTGCTGACCTGGCTGACCATCACCGTCACATCCGCGGCCGGCTGACTCGCCAGCGCCTCCGTGTAGGTGGCGGCCGGTCCACCTGCGGTCGCCGATAGCGACGTTGAGTTGACGATGAGCCCCGCCTCGGCGGCCGCCGGGTCGGTAAGGACGACGGACACGGCCGGCGGCACGATGGCTGTGTAATTGGCATCGGCAGTGGTCACGGTCATCCCGACTAGGTCGTCCTGATCGCCCAAACCGCTGGTCGGCGGCGCCACGGTAACCGTTTGCGGCTGGTTCCAGTCGTCGGTCGTGAAGGTCAGCGTCGACGGCGAAATCTGCAGCGGATCATTGCCGTTCGTCTGCGTAACCGTGATCGTGACATCGGCGGCCGGCTGGCTACGGAGCGCGATCGTGTAGGTCGCCGCGGAGCCGCCGCGCGTCAGGTTAAGTTGATAGGCGCTCAAGACGAAGCCGGCGGGATTCTGCACGTCGACCGATACGGGCGCCGCATTCAAGCCGTTGTAGTTTGGATCATCGCTCGTGACGGTCTCGTTGAGGCTGACATCGGGGACGCCGTTCCAGCCGGCCGGCGCCGACACGGCCACGGTCTGCGGCTGGCTCCAATCGTCCGGCGTGAAGGTCAGCGTCTGCGGTGCGATGGTCAGGGCCGGTCCGCCAGTCACATAGCTCAGGCCGGGCAGTGTATTTGTCTGGTTGATCGCCACCGTCACGTCCGCGGTTGGCTGGCTGGCCAGGGCGATCGTATAGGTGACACTCGGACCGCCGGTCGTCACTGTCAGCGACTGCGTGCTGAGCACCAGCGCACCGGTCGGCGCCGGAGCGCTGACGAAAACGTTGACGATCGGCAAAGCATCGTTGGTGTAATTGGGATCGGTGCTGCTGTCGCTCAATGTGAGGGTATCCATCTGGATGCCCGTGCCGCTCGTCACCGGTCCGACCGAAACGGTCTGCGGCGTACTCCAGTTATCCGTTGTGAAAGTCAGCGTCGCCGGCGTAATCTGCAGGGCGTCGTCGCCGAGGGATTGCGCGATCGTCACCGTTACGGTGGCCGTGGGCTGGGTCGACAGCGCCACCGTGAAGCTATCGCCCTTGCCGCCGCGCGTGAGCCACAGCGTTTGCGTGCTCAACAGGACGCCGGGCGCTGTCACGTTGACCGTCACGCCCGGCGCCGCCAGGCCGTTGTAATTCGGGTCCGTGCTCATGACGCAATCGTCGAGGTAGACGGTGCTGCTGGCCGGAGCGACCTGGCCGGCCGGCGCCGAAACCGTGACGATCTGCGGCGTATTCCAATCATCCGGCGTGAACGTCAGCGTCATTGGCGTGACGTTCAGCGTGGCGGTTTGAGCGTAGATCGGGCCACCGGCCGGTTGCACGCCGGACGTAAACCCGATCACCGCGCGGTCCTCGCTGATGGCGACGGTCACGTCGGCGGCCGGCTGGCTGGTCAGCGCGATGGTACAACTGGCGCTCGGCCCACCCACTTGCAGCTGCAGCTGATTGGCGCTGACCGTAACGCGGGGGTTCGCCGTGGTGGGATCAGTCACGTCGACCGTGATCGGCGCGACGGCCTGAGCATCGAAATGCGCGTCGCTGCTGTCCGTGGTGCCGAAGATCTGCACCACCGCCTCCGGCAACGGCGTGCTGCCGGCGGGCGACGAAACGTCAACCGTCTGCGGCGTGTTCCAGTTGTCCGTGGTGAATGCCAGATGCGGCTGCGCGATCGACACCGTGGTGCCGTCGGTGGCGGCATTTGGATCGTACTCGGCGAGCGTAATATCCACGTTAGCAGCCGGCTGACGGTTCAGGACGACGGTGAAGCTCGCCGCCGAATCGCCGCGTGTTACGTCGAGCTGCTGCGTGCTGACGCTGATGACGCCGCTGGAGGTGCCAGGGAGGGCTCCAACCAGGATTGGGTCGCCGATCGGGGTCGTGGTTGTGCCGATCCAGACGATGCCGACGACCGGCGGAGATCCAACCAGGATTGGGTCGCCGATCAGGGTCGTGGGAGCGACCACCGTGCTGGGCAGGATGCGCTGGTCCAGCGCTTCCACTGTCAGTATCGTGCGTCGAACGCGCATCGAAACTACTCCTGGATGGGTGTCGGTTTGACAGACCGGAGGCGGCAGCATCCTGCTGCGGCCCACACCCATAACAGTCGTGCCGACGTGGTTCGACTACTGATTCAAGGGGTGGAATTACAAGGCGATGCCGCGATCGGTCAACCGCTGTCGCAGCCGCTGGAGCCCCTCGCCGATGCACTTGGCGATCGAGCCGCGCGGCATGCCAATCGTGTCGGCGGCCTCGGCGTGGGTTTGGCCCCGGAAATAGCACAGCATCAGCGGCACGCGGTTTTTCTCGGGCAAGCGCTGCAGCTCCTCGCGCAGCACTTGGTAAATTTCCTGGTTCTCCAGATCGGCCGCGGATTCCTGCTCCGCCTGGGTTGGCCGGCGGCGGGCGGCGCGGAGCTCAGAACGGCGCCGCCGGGCGGCGACCGCGCCAGTCGCAACGCCAGGTGATACGCGACCAGATAGAGCCAACCAATCAGCGGCCGCTGCGGATCGAGCGCGCTGGCCTTGCGCGAGCACCAGAAACGTGGCCTGCACGGCGTCTTCCGCCGCCTGTGCATCGCCCAGCACGCGCTGACAGATGCTGAACACCAGCCGCTCGTAGCGGGCCACCAGGGTCGTGAACGCCGCCTGGTCGCGCTGAGTGACAAAGCGCTCCAGAAGCGCGCCATCGGCCAGCGCGGCGGGCCCAGGGTTGACGCCGGCCTGGATCGCGACCGCCTCGGTTGAATCGAGCGGCGGCATTCCTGGAGCCGGTCCCACATCGGCAAAAGCCCAGACCGCGCTTGTCGGCACCTGCGGCGCCTGCTGAGCCTGGGCAAGCGTCACGGCGTCGTCCGTTTGCTGCCACGCCGCCAAAACCGTCGGCAGCTCCGCATTGGGCGGCACGCTGCTTGCGTCGCGGTCCGCCGGCGCCTGGGGCACGGTCCACGCGTCGGCAATGCTTTCGGCGCTTGGCGCGTTGGACGCTGGGAGGAATGTCGTCACCACCGGCAGCCCGCCCGTCGGCGTGGCGTCGGAGGAGGCCGGGGTTACAAGCTGAGAAAAACCGGGGATCAAGTCGCCCGCCACGTTCCCGGCACCGTGCGCAGCCGGTGCCGTTGACGGTTGGGCCAATGGCGTGGAAACCGGCCCCGTGTTCAGCGCATCGCCACCGACCGCAGCCACGCTGTGCGGCCGCGGCGCGACCACGGGAACGGGAGTCGATGCGGTGTAATCGGCTGGAATGCTCTCGATTGGAACATCCTGAACAGGCGACTGCTGGCCCACGTCCTGTAGCAGCCGGTCGAGGCCGGGTCCCTCGGGAGGAGTGACATCAGGATCCGCGTTCGTGGAGGCGAGGTTGCCCCAGTCGGCGGCGGGTTGGGCCGCGTCGACAATGGCAATGTAAACTTCGACGGCGCGCACGGGCAGCGTCGCCGGCGGGATCCAGGCAGGCGGGCTCCAGGCGGTCGAGGGCAGTGTACGCGCTTCGAGTGCCTCCAGGCACGGACGAACCGACCAGCGCCGCATTGGGCAGTGAGGCGTCCTCAAGTGTCTGTCTCCCAAGAACTTGCGTCGCAGCGCCTGGAGCCTGGATCCAATCCTTGCTCCCTCCCAGTTGTTATAGACCTGGCGATGGCGCCCAACTACAAATTCCGGAATGAATTTTCGCGGGCCAACGTATCGCTTGCAGCAACCATTCTGCACGCATTTACCTGCATGGGCAAGTGGAATGACTGCTAGCGTCAAGCAAGCAAACCGAAAAATGGCTTGACAACTATGGGTGGTACTATCCAATAGGAAGCGCGAACTCCGAATTGTCCGGCGCAGCCGCGGGCGGCGCGATGTCAGGCCGAGACAGCCTGACCGGCACCGTGCTCTGCACTGCTGACCGGCCAGTCAGCTCAATCGGAGTATTCGGCACGTGAGGTCTCTGATGGCGCGACGTTTGACCGATGAAGCCGAAGCACACGAATATGATCGACTGCGAGTTGTTGATCGAAGTGCAGCCGGTGTCCATGTCCGCATGGCGGACGCTGCGGAGTGGTTGCAGTGAGTGTTCGCCAAACAAATCGCTGTACTATTATTGGTTCCGCGACTCATTGCTCAGCCGGCCGCCCCTGCTGAGCGTGGTCGTTCGAGTTGACGCGGTAGCAATGCACACGTTTCACGTGCGTGTCGCGACTCGAAGCAGCCGCCACGCCCAGAAGCTCAGTGCCGCCGCGACAATCCCGATCCCGGGACCCTGGACTATGCGCCAGGGCTCCGTGGCCAGGCGCGACCATTCCGCGATGGTTAGCACGAGATGGGCGACCGCGAGCAACCCGAAGAGGAGGCCCGTGGTGATCAGGTAGGCCTTCATTGCGTCGCCCAGCCGATGATGCCGCCGTAGTCCAGATCGATGCTGTGCCATTGGAACCCCAGCTTCGTCCAGAGTACACGGACCGACCGAGGCAAGTCACGGTAGCCCAGTTCCCAGATCGCCATAACCTCGGGAGCAGTGCGAACGTGCTCGAGTGAGACCACGCCGCCGCCCAGCCGCTGTCCTTCGAAAAAGAACTCGCGCACCCCGCCGGCTGCTGTCTCAACCGTCATCTCGAAGCCGTGCCCCAGCGCGTATTCCTCGAGCGGCGCGGCCATCCTGCGCCTGAGGTCAATCACGTGCTCGGACCGGCCGCACGAATAGATGATGCGGCCCTTCGGATCGCGCCACAGCCGTGGCTCATCGAGCACCGCCGGCACCCCTGCGATTTCGCAGACGCGCTCTCGTTTGCCGTGCACGTCGATTGTGATCAGCTTGCCGTTTGCCTCCTGGGTCAGAATTCGCTGGTTGTCCAGCCACAGGACGGGAGCGTGCATCTCGAATTGTCCATTGCGTGCGTACTTGCTGGCGGTGACGCGTTTGCCGTCGGCGAGCTTCGTCTGGCCGCCGTCGACGTCATTGAGATAGATGTCATCCCACCAGGAATGAGTAATCGACCTGGATCGGTCGGGAGACACGATCCCTTCGAGATACCAGTGCTTCGCCTCGGGCCGGTCGCGCGTCCGCGTCTCGAGGTTGAACGCGAAGACGCCGAATTGCTCGGCACGTCCCGGCGCGTGAATCACGGCGAGATCGGACGAGGGATCGTACAGCCGGTAGACCACGAGCGGCTTTTCGACGCCGCGCAGGTAGCCGTGTGTCTCGTCACGAATGATGCGTCCTTCGTTCGCGTCGATAACGCCAGCGTGTTCCGTGACGATGAAGCGACCATCGACAATCCGGGCCTGCGCGAGATCGCCGAAGAAGCCGGCTTTCGTGGTTAGCACGACCTCGCGGTCGAGCGTCCGGTTGGGCCGCAGCGTGAGACGCAGCAGCTGGTCGGCCCAGGCGTCGGCTTTGCCCGCGCGCACAAATTCGACGACATACAGCACCTTGGCGTCGGCGGCCGGCGCCTGGCGTTGATCGCGCGCCATCGTCCAGAAGCCGACCGGGGTGCCAACAGCAATCGCCAGAGCCAGACAGATCCAGGTGCCGCGCCGCGCAGGCAGCGCATGAGGGCAGTAAGAGTGGTTTTCATGGTGGCACGTCACTTGTGTCCACTGCGACTCCACTGGCATGATATCTTCTATCGCGTGAACGAAAAGGCCCCGCCTTTCGGCGGGGCCTTCGATTGTTGCATTGCGGCGATCCGCTCTTACAACTCGTCGCGCTGCCGATCGACCAGGCCGCGCAGCTTCTTCATCGCTCGCACGTTGAGCTGGCGGACGCGTTCCTTCGTGATGCCGAGCTTCTCGCCGATCTTCTCCAGCGTCATGCCCTCGGTGTTGTCGAGCCCAGCCCGCAGCCGAATAATCTCGCGCTCGCGCGGGTCGAGATACTCCAGCAGCCGATTGACCTTGTGGGTCGCCTGCTCGGCCGCCTGCACCACCTCCTGCTCGTCGCTGCGCTGATCAGGGGCCTCCTGGAAGAACTCCTCGTTGCCGGTGACGAAGCGCTCGCGGCGATTCTTCTCGTCCGGGATCGAGCGGGCGTAGTTCTTCATGATCGCCCAGCTCGCGTAGGTGCTGAACTTGTTGCCCCGGCTGTAGTCGAACTTCTCCACCGCCCGCATCAGCGACATGTTGCCGTCGCTGAGCAGCTCGAAAAAGTTGTCCGTCTGCGCCGAGTGCCGCTTCGCGATCGACACCACCAGCCGCATGTTGCAGTTGATCAGGAGATCCTTGACCTCGTTCGCCTTCTTGAGGTCGATGTCGATCTGGTCCAGGTCCTGCGTGCGCACCTTCTGGGTGTTGATGCGCCCGGCGGGCGTCTTCATCGCCTCCAGCCGTTTCGCCGACCGGTACTTGAGGAAGTTCATCTTCCGGAACAGGTGCTGCTCCTGCGGCTTGGTCAAAAGCGGCATCGCGTACAGCGAGGCCAGCTCCGGCGGCGCGTCCTTGGGAATGCGCATCGACCGGCGCGCGGTCTCGAACGCTTCGGCATCCGGCATCGGGCCGACGATCTCGTCCGCCAGGGCCGGGTTGTCGAACGATTCGTTCGCCAGATATTCGATGGGGTGGTCGAGCAGCCGCTGGGCGCGGATCTCGTTGAGCACCCGATACATCGAGGATCGTGTCCGTTGGAAGTTCTTGGCCAATGTATCCACGGTAATCCCCCTTCGATAGCTGTTGAAAATCAGTTGCTTGGTCGCCGTGTCGAACGGCCCGGTCAGTGTCGGGAACAACGCCTGTTCGGGATGTTCCCGATCGTAGTTCTTGATCGTGTACCGGACCGTTTCCGGCGAGCGACCCAGGCGGCGGGCGATCCGCCGACTAACCTGGGTCAGGCTGCCGACGCCGAGGCGGGCGAACCGCCGGGCGCGGCGGAGGATCTCGTCCTTTTCCTCCTGCGTCAGCTGCGAAAACTTCCCGCTCTTGGCCACCCGATCCCGATTGGCGGACAGGAACGGCTGCACGAACGAGTCGAGAAACCCGACGTGTCGCCGGCCATTCACCAGCACCGGGATGCCGATCAGGCCGCGCTTGCGCCAGCGGTTGATCGTCTTGGTGGTCACGTTCAGCTGCTTGCTGATCTCCTCGAGCGTCAGCACCGGCTCGGCCAGTTCGTCGGCGGGCACAGCCGGCAGCGACCCGGACAGCTCGGTGATCAACGCGCACAGGTCGTGGACCAGGCCTTGACCGCGCACGAGCAAATCGGGATAAGCGTCGGGCCGATAGTCGGTGACCCGGTAACAGATGAACTGGTACGGGTAGTCCTTGTGAGGATCAATCTCCGTCAGCAGGCGTTCAGCTCGTTTCAGTTGCTCGAGCCGGCGCTGGGGGGAGCGAACCGCACCTGCTGGTCGGCGAGTTCCTGCAAAGCCTGGTATCGGTAGTCACTCACGGCGCCACTCCTTTTCGGCCGCCGGGGACGATTCCGGCGACGGCCATGAGGATCGTCCGGCGACGGGCGATCCGCTCTGATCCGGGTCCTGTCCTCCGAGACAGGGCCTCTATCCCTGTTCACGTCTCGGCTCACTTCACTACGTTCGGTCTCGAACAAAGGGCTCGCTTCCGGATTGCCCTTTCGCTGGCGACTTTCGCACTAACCATTAGAGGCGATAGACTCCGAAAGGGTTCAGGTTTTCCGGGCGGCCCGCGCGGCGCAGGATAGGGAGGATTCGGCCCCTCCCGACCCGCAAGGGCCCTGGCCGTCTCAGCGTAATTCGTCCTTGAGTGACTGCGATTTCGCCGATCCTGGCAGCCGCGCCGACCGGGGCGCGACTCATCTCCCATGTGCAAGCAAGTGCTGTGCCAAGCTGCTGCCTGCGGCAGGCGACGCTGCGGACGGCTGCGATTATTGCCGGCGCTTAAAGGGTTCAAGGCCAGTCGCTTGTGAATGTTCATGGGCACATTCCCGCAGCTTGACGCAAGGGTGAACCGAGAGACGCCTGATGAACATATTTTCACACCCGTTGTACAAAGTTGCAAGGTCCGTGGTCCAGAAGTCCAGAAGGAGACGCCGTACACCGGCTTCGTATTCCCCCTTTTCCGGAAACTCTGCCACGATTCTGGGCAATTGTTGCCGCGCACGCCTCCGATTCGCTTCAGTTCGGCGGTTCGATCGGTTTACAATCGATAGCGATTGAACCCCGGCGGAACGAAAGGGGCCCGTCATGAACTTCCAAATAGGTAGGACCGGCGTCCTCTTGCTCCTCGCCTGGTCCCTCGGTGCTTTGCCCAGCGGCGCCCAGGGTCCCGCCGCCGTGTCGCTGCGCGAAAGCTTCCCCGAAGGATACCACTACCGCGTCGACTGCCGGGTCAAAATCGAGGGTGAGCTGATCCTTGCGGCGGAAAAGGAACCGGCCAAACCGACCCGCGTCAAGGTTGAGGGCACCAGCACCATCAAGTACGACGAGCGCATCCTCGAGGTCAAGGACGGCAAGGTCGATCGCACCGTCCGCCATTACGACGAGATGAGCTTCGCGCGCAAGGCCGGCGGCAACGACCAGCGCGGCAGCCTGCGCAAGGAAGCCCGCCGGCTTGTCATTCTGCGCAAAGGCCATCTGGAGGTGCCGTTCTCCCCCGACGGCCCGCTCCTTTGGGAAGAGATCGACATGGTGCGGACCGACGTGTTCACGCCCGCGCTCCAGGGATTGCTGCCCGCGAACGAATCCCAACCAAACGACAGCTGGTTCGCGGACTCGTCGGCCGTGCAGGAGCTTACCGACCTGGAGCAGATCAAGGCGGGCCGGCTCCGGTGCAAATTCGAAGAGGTGTTCGTCAATGGCGGCCGGCGCTATGCCCGCATCGGCTTCAAGGGCAAGATCGAGGGTGTCGGCGAGGACGGCCCGGCCCAGCACGAGCTTGACGGCTATCTCTATTTCGACCTGACGACCAATCACCTGAGCTACCTGAGCATGACCGGCACCCAGCGTCTGCTCGACAAGAACGGCAACCCGACCGGCGGCAAGATCGAAGGGAGTTTTGTGCTGACGCGCGAAGCGGCGCCGCGGCCGGTGGAGTTGAGCGACGCCGCGCTCAAGAACCTCAATCTGCGCCCCAACGAGCAGAACACGCGCATCTGGTTCGTCAATCCGGAGGCGGGAACGAGCTTCCTGTATCCCCGCAACTGGCACATCGCCGGCGTCAATGGACCGGAGCGAAAGATCGCCGTCGACGAGAAGCGCGGCAGCGGCATGCTCATCCTGGCGGATGCGGTGGCGGCCATTCCGCCGATCGCCAAGTTCCAGCAGGAAGTCGGCGCCGGCCTGGCCGGCCAAAAGCTGCAGGTGATCAAGATCGAGCCGGCACGAACGTTGACCACGGGCCTCGAAACTTTCGGCGTCGAGGCGCAGGCTGGCGGCAAACGCGTCTATTTGCAGTACTTCCTCGTGCGGCAAAAGACCGGCGGCGCGGTGGTGACGGTCAACATTCAGGCCGCCGACCTGGTGGGCTCCGGGCTGCGCGGACGTGGACCGCATCGTCCGCAGCCTCGTGATTTCGGCGCCGGTAAAGAATCCGGGGCCGCCGTGACCCGGCGATTGTGGCATTTCAAGCGCGAACAGCAAGCGCTCGCAATCGCACGCGGGCCGACAACGCGCGTCGCTTGACGGTAGCTTCCGGTATAATCGTCTTCTCACGATACGATGCCTGAAGTCTTGCGCCGCGATCAGGAAACGCTCGACCGGCCGAGATTGCTGCATTCCCTGGGGCTGCATGCCGACTTGTCGGCACGTTACTGGCTCGGCACGTTACTGGCGCATATCGTGCCCGTCCTCGCGGTCACACATAGCCGCTACGTGACGCCCCGCTACGTGACGCCACGGGAGCAATCAACCGACCAACCTGGTAACACGTGACACCGACCTCAAGCAAGAGTACCGGCACGAAGGTCAGCGTAAGCATGAACTCCAGCCAGAACCACACGGTGTAATTGGTCTCAAGGCCGACAAGGAAACCCGCGGCCTGGCAAAAGGATTCGGCCCTCTCTGGGGCTGTCCGAATGGACCGGGCTGTCCAAATGGGCCGGGCTGTCCGAATGGCCCCTTCTGCTGCATTTCGTTCATCTTGCGGGCGCTCTCGTCTACGGCCTGCTCGATCGGCAACCGGACAAGCATTTGGATTCCGAGGAGCGCGCAACACAGCGCCGGTACCCAGACAGATGAGATGGTGCCGGCCGCGACCGGTCTGGAACGAAGAACGACGGTGCCGATGCACACGAACCCTGAGACGATGCCGATGGCGATCAGCACCGGGATCGGCCAAATGGCGTAAGCCGGTTTCTTCTCTTCTGCCTGTCGGTTCGCCATTTGGTTCTTGCCGCCAGCCCTCGCCTGTTCCTCGTCGGCCAACCGCTGGAACTTGGGGGCAAGCGTGCCGCCGCCATAACAGGCCTGCAGGCCCGATTGCGTCATAACGGTCTGACCGTTGCAGGACACGTTGATCCAGGGAAGAAAGAACAACGGCACCAGCAACCAATGTGCGAGCGACGACGGGACGCGTCGCCATTCCAAGATCATCCCGGCCCAACCGCGACCGCCGCCCACACCCCGAAGCATGGACAAGAAATCGTCCGCACCCGTCGCGTCGGACGCGTCCCTTGGCGCATCGTTGAAGGCGAACGGCGACGTTGATTCATCCGTGATCGGAAGCGCTGGCCGGGGCGACGCCAGGGGCGCTTCGCAAATCGCCGACGCTGGAACGAGAATCACCCCTGGCGCCCCGAGGATCGTGTGATCCTGCGGCACTGGTTTCGGCGGCGCCGGCACCTGTAGCTTCTGGCTGCAATGGGTACCACAAGCCGCGGAAACCGCAAGCGCAAATCGCCGCGTAGCGCCCGAATCCACCGACGAAACTGACGCTTACCCTGCCCCTCTGCGGCCCAAAAGGGCGGCAGGCCGTACGGCAAGCAGGCCGGTGGCGTCGCCGCGGCAATTGTGCCTTTCGCCTTGTGGACAACCTCGCGGTGGTCGGCAAGGACGCCCAGGCCAGGCAGCCCGGCCAGCTCGTCTACTCCGGCCTATCCCGACGCGGTCGCGTTCTTCAATCCTGCGCCGGCGGCCGGCCATGAGTCCGGTCCGGACGAAGTTCTCCGCGGCCTGGCGCGGCAGCCCGCCTCCTCCTGGGCCGCGCGGTATGGGGCGTCGGCCTATCACCGCCAATACGTCGCCGACCGCGCCGGCAAGCGACCACCGGGGGCCCACGCCGTCCAGCGCCTGGCCAGGCTGCAGACGCGCGGTTGGACGCAGTGGCGCCAGCCGACGCGCCGGACCTGGCGGAGGTTTTTTTCCCGATGCACTCGCGCTGGCAAGGCCCCGGAGTCGCGGTGCTGGTGCTCAGCATGATGCTCGCGGTTTGCGCTGGGGCGATATTGCTGGTCTTGCGCAGACGCGATGTCCACTTAGGCCCTCCAGGTCACCAGGGCCGCAAGATGCGCTGCCTCGGCGGCCTGCGTCGGGTACAATGCGGCCAGAATTGCATTGCCGCGACTTCAGCCGAGAAGAGGGCCGATCCATGGCGACCGTGACAACGCCGATGACCACCGAAGAGTTCCTTGCCCTGCCTGACGACGGCACGGAGCGCTGGCTGGTCGATGGTCAACTGCGAGAATTTCCAAGAGAACACCCCATGACCGTGCGCAATCGCTTTCACAGTGCTATTCTCGCCGCGGTTTGCGCGGTACTGAAAATCTGGCTATGGCAACAACCGTTGCCGCGCGGCCAGGTCCTGGGCGGCGAGGCGGGCGTGCGGCTAATGCGCGATCCCGATTTGACGGTTGGCATCGACGTTGTGTACGTCGCGCCGGAAGTGGTCGTCCGGCAGACCGACGACACGACGCTGATCGACGGCGTGCCGACCTTGGCCGTGGAGATCCTCTCGCCAAACGATACCGTGCAGAAGATCAAGGACAAATTGGCGCTGTATCGGCGTGCCCAGGTGCCGCTGGTCTGGGTGATCGATCCTTACCTACAGACCGTAACCGTACACACCGCCGGCAACCAGCCGGTGCTGTTCAACACCGATCAGGAGCTGTCCGCTGAACCCCACTTGCCCGGTTTGCGTGTGCCGGTGTCGCGGTTGTTCGAGTAACGTGTGCACAAGCCGCGCCTGCGCGCTCGAGTCTTGAAACCTCGCGCCAGGCGTGTAGTATAAATAATGGTCCGTGCCGCCCTCCCGCCGCTAACCTTGCCTGCCGTTAGGATTGGTTCCTCCGACCCCGCTAGACACCATGCGCTTGCGAACGCTGTGTGCACTTGCCCTGTTCGCGTCGGCCCTTGCCGGTTGGCGTAGCCTTCCCGATCTCGACGCCCAGACGTCACCGGCGGCGAAGAAGGACGGCGCCTTTGAGAAGGTCGTCGCGCCGTTCGTCGCCAAGCACTGCGTCGCCTGCCACGGGCCCGAGAAGAAGAAGGGCAACGTCGTCCTGCATGTTTACAAGGACGACAAAAGCCTGCTCAAGGATCGCAAGGTCTGGACCAATGTCCTGCAAATGGTCGGCTCCGGCGAGATGCCGCCCGTCGGCCGGCCGCAGCCGACCGTCGAGGAAATCGAGGCCCTGCAGCAGGCCATCTACGGCATCTTCCACGTCGCCGACCAGGGCAAGCGCGACCCCGGCAAGGTCACCATGCACCGGCTCAATCGGGCCGAATACAGGAACACCATCCACGATCTCGTCGGCGTCGATTTCGACCCGACCGAGGACTTTCCCGCCGACGACGTTGGCTACGGCTTCGACAACATCGGCGACGTGCTGACCATCTCGCCATTGCTCATGGAGCGGTACCTCGCGGCCGCGGAGGCGATCACGAAGCGCGCCATCGTGGTCGGCGATCCGCCCAAGGCGTCGGTGCGTCCGACCATCGCCATCTTCCTCGACCCGCCGCTGGTGCCGTTCAAGGAGAACACGCCCTACCGCCCGCTGTTCGCCAACAAGGAGTACCTCGGCAAGTCCTTCGACCTGACCGAGCCCGGCGACTACATCGCCAGGCGCGGGTCTACGGCCAGCAAGCGGGCGACGACCCGGTCAAGTTCGCGATCCTCATCAACAACAAGCAACAAAAGTCGTTCGAGGTCAAGGAGGGCAAGGACAAGGCCCGGTACTACGAGGTGAAGCTGAAGCTCAAGAAGGGCGCCGCCAAGATGACCGTGCAGCTGCTCAACGAGTTCAAGGACGACAAGGACGCCGAGACGAAACGCGGCCTGTTCGTCAACCAGATCCAGCTCGAAGGCCCGCTCGATACCCGCCCGCCCAGCCATCGCAAGATCATGGCGGCGAAGGAAGGCGCGAGCCAGGACGACGCCGCCCGCGAAATCCTCGGCCGCTTCGCCACCCAGGCCTATCGTCGGCCGGCGACGACGGTCGAGGTGGACCGGCTCGTGAAGCTGGTGCAGCATGCGGTGAAGAGCGGCGACCGCTGGGAGCAGGGCATCCAGCTCGCGCTGCAGGCGGTCCTTTGCTCGCCGAAGTTCCTCTTCCGCGTCGAGCTCGACAGCCGGCCTGACAGCGCCGCGCCGCATCCGATCACCGACTACCAGCTCGCATCGCGGCTCTCGTATTTCCTCTGGAGCACCATGCCCGACGAGGAGCTATTCGCCCTCGCCGCCAAGAACGAGCTGCACGCGAACCTCGAAACGCAGGTGCGGCGGATGCTCAAGGATTCGCGGTCGTCGGCGCTGACCGAAAACTTCCTGACACAATGGCTGCAGCTCCGCCTGCTCAAGAACGTCAATCCCGACCGGAAGCTCTTCCCCGATTTCGATGAGCCGTTGCGGGCCGCGATGCAAAAGGAAACCGAGCTCTGCTTCGACGCCATCCTCCGCGAGGACCGCAGCATCCTCGAGCTGATCGACAGCAATTACACCTACCTCAATTACCGGCTCGGCCAGCACTACGGCATCCGCGACACGCTCGGCAATGGCTGGCTCAAAAGCATCCGCGGCGGCGAATACCTCCCACGCGACAAATTCGTCAAGGTCTCCCTGCAAGGCAACCAGCGCGGCGGCATCCTCACCCAGGCCAGCGTGCTGACGATCACGTCCAACCCCACGCGCACCTCGCCGGTGAAACGCGGCAAGTGGGTGCTGGAGCAAATTCTCGGCACGCCCCCGCCCCCACCGCCGCCCAACGTGCCCGAGCTGGAGGAGAAGGGCCAGCTCACCGGCTCGTTGCGGCAGCGCATGGAGCAGCATCGCAAGAACCCCAGCTGCGCCAATTGCCACACCCGCATGGACGCGATGGGCTTCGCCTTCGAGAATTTCGACGCGATCGGCCGTTTCCGCAGCAAGGACGGCAATTTCGACATCGACCCGGCCGGCACGCTGCCGAGCGGCCAATCGTTCACCGGGGCCGGCGAGCTGAAGCAGATTCTCCTGAGCAAGAAAGACCTTTTTGCTCGCTCCTTGAGTGAAAAGATGCTAACCTATGGCCTTGGCCGTGGGCTAGAATACTACGACCGGACCGCGGTGGACAAGATCGTGGCCGCGGTGCGCCGGAGCGACTATCGGTTCTCGACGATGGTGGTCGAAATAATCCAGAGTGACCCGTTCCGCATGCGCCGAGGAAAGGACAGCACGCAATGAGTGAGCAGATCTCCCGCCGGACCATCCTCAAGGGCCTCGGCGCCGCGATCGCCTTGCCGTGGCTCGAATCGATGGGCCCGCTCGCCGCCTGGGCGAACGACCCGGCGCCGACCGGCAATACCATCCCCAACCGGATGGCGTTCCTGTACGTCCCCAACGGCGTCCACATGCCCGACTGGCGGCCCGCGGCCGAAGGGACCGAGTTCACTCTGCCGCGTACGCTGGAGCCGCTGCGTGAAGTCCGCGATTCGCTAACCGTGCTGACCGGCCTGACCGCCGACAAGGCCCGGCCCAACGGCGACGGCCCCGGCGATCACGCCCGCGCCATGGCCGCGTTCCTCACCGGCGCCCAGCCGCGCAAGACTGACGGCGCCGACATCCGCGTGGGGCTCTCGGTCGACCAGGCGGCCGCATCGCGCATCGGCCATCTCACGCGCCTGCCATCGCTCGAGATCGGCTGCGATCCGAGCGCGATGGCCGGCAACTGCGACTCGGGCTATAGCTGCGTCTACTCCGGGACGATCGCCTGGCGCAGCGCCACCTCGCCGGTGCCCAAGGTCAACAATCCCCGGCTGGTGTTCGAGCGCCTGTTCGGCGGCGGCACTGACGCCGACCGGGCCCGCCGCGACCGCAATCGCCGCAGCGTGCTCGACTTCGTAAGGGAAGACGCGCAGAGCCTGGCGCCGCACCTCTCGGGCCGTGACAACCAGCGCCTCGACGAGTATTTCGCCGCCATCCGTGACATCGAGCAGCGGATCGAGCGCGCCGCCCAGCTCCCGGAGCCGCGCCGCCCCGACATGCGGCAGCCGTCCGGCATCCCGTCGAATTACCAGGAGCACATGCGTCTCCTGTGCGATCTGTTGGTGTTGGCGTTCCAGGCCGACATCACCCGCGTGTGCACCTTCGTGCTGGCGAACGAGGGAAGCAATCGCCCCTATCCGTTCATCAGCGTATCGGAAGGCCACCACGACCTGTCGCACCACGGCAACGACGCGGCCAAGCAGGCAAAGATCGCCCGCATCAACCGCTTCCACATCGAGCAATACGCCTACCTGCTCGGCCGGCTCCGCTCAATCCGCGAGGGCGACGGCACGCTGCTCGACCATTGCATGATCGCGTACGGCAGCGGCAACTCCGACGGCAATCGCCACAACCACGACGACCTGCCGGTGCTGCTGGCCGGCAAGGGCGCCGGCACCATCCGCCCCGGCCGCCACCTCCGGTTCGCGAATAACACGCCGCTGAACAATCTGTGGGTGTCACTGCTCGACCGCATGGACTGCAACATCGCGTCGCTCGGCGACAGCACCGGCCGGCTGCCGGGGCTGATGTAATTTCACGCGATTCACGAAGCACGCGGGGCGGGTCGAGCAATGAGTGCGACCGGCCCCGCGGCTTTTTTTGCCGCTTGCAGGCCAACTCCCAAGCGGCCCGCGGTGTCCCGGCGTCCCGGGGCACGTGCGCGGTTACTGGTGGCCGCAGGAAGCTTGTTACAATGTTGTTTGGATGGTAATGTGGGTCTGTTCTGCTTCCTGCGGAGAAGACAAATGGTCGCCACGGTCCGTCTGATCGAGTGCGGCTTTCACTGCCGACGCGGCAGAGCTCGAATGGAAAGAAGCACGCCGCCGCCGCGTGGAAGTGGCTGGATCGCAGCCTCAGGGAACTCGCTCACCTCGCCCACCCGGCGCGAATGCAGGTCCACTGGTACGTCGACCCCGTGACCTGGGTGCCCACTGGTGAACCGATATGGCGCTACATGGTGGCGCTCCCGCGCAAGCACGTCCGCCACCTGCGCCGTTTGCTGGCGTCGGCGTGTGAAGTGTTTGTGCAACCGCAGATTTACCTGGCCGTCGCCAGCCATGTCGAGTATGTCCCGAACATTCATGACGAACGCCGCGGACGTGCTGCTGGCCAACGCCAGGCCTCTCGGTTGATTGCGGGCACGGTCCAGGATCAGCACAGCAATGGTCGAAAGGAAAAAAGCATGACAACTCTGGAGCTTAAGTTAACGCTGCCGGACCCTCTGGCCCAGGAAGCGCAAGCAATCGGTTTGTTGACACCCGAGGCCCTGGAACGCCTGTTGCGCGAGGAGATTCGTCGCCAGCGCACTGAGCGTCTGTTCGACGCGGCCGACCACCTGGCGGCATTGCCGGCGCGGCCGCTGAGCGATGACGCGGTGCGGGCCGAGATCGAAGCCGCCCGCACGGCCCGACGCGGGGGCCATGCGAGTGGTACTTGACGAACATCGTGGTATCGGGCCTTTTGTGGCACGGGGCGCCGCGCGCTGTCCTGGATGCGGCGCGGGCTGCCGCTGTAATACCATTCACGACGGCAATGTTGCTTGGCGAGCTGCAGGACGTTTTGAGCCGCCCCAAATTCGCAGACTGGCTCGTGCAGGCCGGAGTCACCGCAGACGAGTTGGTGCTTGGCTACGCAGCGCTGGCGGTCGTGGTAGCGCCTGCCGCGATTGAGCTCGTGGTCGCGGACGACCCCGACGACGACGCGGTATTGGCGTGCGCCGTGGCCGCGGCGGCCAACGCGATTGTGTCGGGCGATCCTCACCTGCTGGCCCTGGGGCAGTACGCCGGTATCCCGATTTGGACCGCGGCGCAGCTGCTGGAGGCATTGCGCGAGCACGGGAGGTCGTGAAAGGCAATGCACTACGAGATCCACCACGTCGGCGGACCGGCGGACGGCCAGATGGCATTCGCCTTTCGGCCGTACTTCCGGATGACCGCCCCAACGGACATTGCGACGATCAATGGACATTGGCTACGCTCAAACCTGGTGGTTTCAAACCAATGACCAGCTGAAGTGGAGGAATGCCATGTGCGAGCAGCGGTACAAAGTGTTCGATCCCGCGGGCTTCTATCCAGCTTCGGCGCTGGAGGGGTCGAAGTCGTGTTCGTTTCCGATTCCGGAGCCGGAGAATCCGAACATTCCGGAAGGCGAGTGGTACTGCGAGAACCCCGAGTGTGTCGTGCGCGAGTGCAAGATCCTGTGCAAGCTTTATGGCGAGGAGTTGCCGACGATGGAATGCCCAGCGTGCTCGTCGCTCTTGAAATTCCATCACTGGATCGGCCACGAGACCCTGGTGCCTGTGGCCGAGTGCACCGTGTGATACCGATTGAGAGGCGGGGCAGCACGGCGGCGTCCCCGCTTCGAAATTATCCTGAATGCGGGGCGGGTCGAGCGCTACGCGCAACCCGCGCCGCGGCTTTTTGCCGCTGGCACTGTTGCGGTTAGCGTGGCCCAGGGCACGTGGCCTGGGCCAGGGTCGTTAGCTTTGCGCGGGCAGTGCGGGCGGCGGGGGCACATCCTCGGACCGGGGCAGGCGGAGCAGTTCGAACGGGCTGTGCAGTTCCGTCAGTTTCTTTTGGCTCACGTGCAAGTACACGGTCGTGGTGTTGAGGTTCTTGTGCCCCAGCAAGAGTTGAATGGTGCGGAGGTCCACACCGGCCTCGAGCAGGTGGGTCGCAAAGCAGTGCCGTAGCGTGTGAATCCCATGACCGCGTTCGAGTCCAGCACGATTCTTGGCCTTGTATAAAAGACCTTCTGGGCCGTGCCACGCAGGATCGGACCGCTGCGTTTCGTGTTCGGAAAGAGCCACTGGCCCGGTCGGTATTCTTGCCAGTACAGTCGGAGTTGGCAGAGCAGTTGCGGCGATAACAAGGTGTACCGGTCCTGTTGTCCCTTGCCCTGCTCGACACGGATGAGCATGCGTTCGGAATGGATGTGGATGGGCCTGAGATACCTCACCTCACTGAGCCGCAGCCCCGCGGCGTAGGTGGTCATGAGGAAGACGCGCTGTTGCAGGTTGCCGGCAGCCTCGAACAGATGAACGAGTTCCTCCTGGCTGTAGACTTCGGGCAGCTTGCCGGCGGGCTTGCGGCGCGTGTGCAGATCGAAACCCGTCTGGCCGAGGACATTCCGATACAGGAAGGCAATGGCCGCGGCCCGCAGGTTACACGTGCCCTGCGCCAGCTTCCGCTCGACCAGCAGGTGGTGCAAATACGACCGCACTTCTTCCAGGTTGAGCTGATCGGGCGAGCGCCGATAGTGGCGGGCCACGTCGACGACGCTGGCAACATAGCACTCGATGGTGCGCTGTGAGAACTGCCGGAGTTCCATCTCGCGAATCATCCGTTGGCGTAGCGGGGTCATGGGGGACTCCTTGAGCACAGAATGGTTTGGCGGCGTGCCCATCGCGCAGCCCGGCGAGATATTCCGCCGTGCCGTCGAGCGAGCCTGCCTTGACGCAGGCGCGCGCCTTCTGGATCGGCTCCTGCAGCCGCTGGTGCGCCGCTGCTCCAAAACGCTCGTGAAAGCGCACGAACACTTCCTCCGCCACCGCCGGCGCCGGCAGCCGCGCATGGATGCCGCGCCCCTCCTCATCGCCCGGCTCCAGGTACTGGCACCGCTTGCCATCGCCGAAGCACGCGCGGAAAAGGGAAAAATTCACGCCGACGAAGGTTGCCAGGCTGAAGCGCTGATGCTCGAACTCGTCATCGCGGGTGATCTGGGTTTGCCCGTAGTCGTTGACCAGGATGAACCCGCCGTCGGCGAGCATGTCGAGCAGCTTCTCCAAGCACTGGATCGCCCCGTAGCTGTGCAAGAGCCGTTTCGTTATCGTGCGGCCGTATTCGACCGCGTCCGCGCGTCCGCCAGGCATGTCCGCTCGCGGAGCGAGCGGACCACCATGGCGCACCGGCTGATAGTCGTACTCCGACGCGAATAGCCCCTACACCTCCAGCAATTCATCGCGAGCGCGAGCATCGCTCGACCGCGCCGCTCGCGCAGCTGCTCCGCCGTCAGGTCGGTGTAATCCGCCAGCCGCACATTGCGGGCTTCGGCCGCGGTCGGTTCGCGCAGCAGCTGCCACAGCAGCTGGGCGCCGCTGGCCAGGTCGCGCGCCGCCAGGAGATAGGGATAGATGCCGTCGATGGGGATCGGCGCCTCGGCGAAGTCCATCGCCCAGACGGTGCCGGGGACCTGCCAGTGCAAGACGCAGAGGGGCTGCTGGTGGCGTTGTCGCCAGAGGCGCCGGTAACGCTGCACCAGGTCGGCCAGTTCGGCGCGGGCCATGGGTGGGAAGAGCGTGCGCAAGGTCGGTACGCCCAGGCGCGGGCCGAGTTCGTCGAGCAGGGCGATCACTTCATTGCGTTCGCCTGGCGCCGCGCAGCACCGGCCGTCCCAGCATCGATACCCGCAGCCGCGCTTGCTCGACGTTGCAGCACCATTGCCGCAGCGTCCGCGGCGCCAAGCGCAACAACTCGGCGATCGCCGCCGGCCGCCAGCCTTGCGCCTGCGTCCACTGGCACAAATCGACGACGTGCGTCCGCAAGCGTTGACGCGCCCCCTCGGCACGCGTCAAGATCACGCGTTCGCCCTCGGCATGCACGCTGAACGGCTGGCCGCCCACCTGCCCGGTCAGGTAGAACGGCGTCTTCGGCACCCCGTGCCGCGCCAGCTCCAGGGCGTTGGCCGCCACCCGCGCCGGCAGCGTTTGCCGCACCTCGCTGGCCGCGCCGAAGAACCGATCCGCCGGCACCAGTCCGTCGATGCCCTGGTGGGGCCGTTGGAAGTTGTAATGGTCGATGAACAGCCCGATCCGCCGTTGCGCATCGCCGAGCCTGGGCGACCGCCGCGGCGCTGGCCGGTAGCGCCGGACCGCGCAGGAGCATGTCGCTGATCTTCTGGCAGCCCCAGCTCGGGTTGGCCTGTTTGAGCATGAGGATGCTGCGCCGGGTCAACTCGGGCAGGCGGCTGCCGCGCAGCGCACGCGGGGTTGATCCATCAGACCGGCGGGCCCATCGCGATCGAACTTCTTCTTCCAGGCATAGCGGGTGTGCTTGCTGATGCCGACCAGGGCGGCGAAGTCGCCGGCCGGCAAGCCGCTGCGTTGCCAGGTATCCAACAGCAGCAGCCGTTGTTCGGGCGTGGTACTCGTCCGCGGGATGTCATCGGGCTTGACCAACCGTCGGCCGCGTTTGCCGCGTCCGGACAGACGGGGCAAGGCCGCGCGTCCGGCCGGGACGGACGGCGGTGACGAACCGGTGGGCTCGGCATCGAGGTCGGCTGCGGGGTCGTCGGCTACCAGTTCCGTTGGTTCGCCGTGCTCGGCAGCGTCGCCTCGGTACTGCCGCGGGGTTGCGTGCCGAGGGCTGGCGGCGCCAGCGCCGGGACGCTCGCGGCGCGCGCGCGCCGGCGCTGGCTGGGTGGGCGTGTCGGCACTGGGGTGGCGCGCGCCGCCCGGAATTACTCGATCGTGGGACATGAGTCCTCCCTTTCTGCGGGGTATTCCCGCAAGTTGAGAAGAGACAATTCCTCTAGACGATTAAGCCGCTAAAGTGGCAGGTATTTCGGGAAGGGGGACAAGCGTGCTACCGCCGGGCGTCGTCAACACCAGCTCGCCTGCCGTGTCGATGGCCACGCTGGTCACGCCAGCATACTGCATGCGGACGGTAGCCAGATCGGCCCCGGGATTGACCACGACATTATATTCCAGGTCGCCGCTCGTGGTGCCGAAGTATTGCAGATCGCAGGGGGTGTCCCGTGTAAACGTGAAATCTGTGAAACAAGGTGCGGCCGCAGCACCGGGGCGCGGTACGTTTTCTTGCGCCGAGCATGTAGCGCGGTTAGGCGGTCTGGAGAAGATTGGACTCGCCTCTTGCCGTGCAATCCGGGTTGCTAATTCTGCGGCATCCGGGAACAATAGCCCCTACCGGAAGGGATTCGCCGGCCGCTCAGACAAGGAGGTACCACTCATGGGGCATTTCGCGAAACAGCTCAGACCCTCGTTACGGTTTCGGCCCGTCGTCGAGGCGCTCGAAGATCGGCTCTGCCCGACGGCGGTGGCGCTGCTGCCGCCGACGCTGCTCAGCGTCACTGCCGTCAGCGGGACGAAAGCGACGGTCACCTGGAGCAAGGTGGCGAACGAGACCGGTTACAACGTCCTCCTGTGGAACGGCAGCGCGGCGGTCCCGGTCGCCACGGTCGGCGCCAATGTGACGACCACCACCGTCAGCGGGTTGCCCGGCGGCCAGGAGGTCTGGCTCCAGGTCGAGGCGTTCAATGCCACCAGCGACGCCGACTCCGCGTGGCACTCGGTCAACCTGCCGATCAGCCCGCTATCGGGCGCCACCGCCCTGCAAGCAACCGCGTCCTCGCCGACCGAAATCGATCTCCGCTGGACCACGGCCCAGGGTCAGACGGGCTACCAGGTCCTGGAGTGGAATGGCACCAAGGCCGTAACGGTTGCGACGCTGGCGGCCGGCACCCATAAGGACGCGGTGACCGGCCTGACGCCGGCGACGACCTACTATTTCAGCATCGAGTCGTTCAACGACACGACCAGTACGACGACCGACTGGGTCACCATCGCGACGCCGCCGCAGCCGATCACGGCGCCGACGAACCTGACGTACACGTCGACCGATACGCAGGTAACCCTGAAATGGACCACCGGCCAGGGCGCGACTGGCTACGAGGTATACGAATGGGAGAACGGCCAGGCCGTCCAGGTCGCGCAGACCAACGCGCAAACGACGCAGGCGGTCGTGACGGGACTGCAGCCGGGCACAGCGTACTGGTTCTACGTCCAGGACTACAACGCGTCGAACTCGGCAGGCACGCCGTGGAAATCGATCGCGACCACGGCGGTCAGCGATCCGCTGCTGCCGCCCACCAATGTGCAGGTGCAGGTCACGGGTTCCGGCCAGGTCACCGTGACCTGGGCGGCGTCGGCGGGTGCGGTCGGCTACTGGGTTTACGACTATGTCGGCGGGAGCTGGCACATCGTGGCCAATCCCGGCGCCACCGCTACGAGTGCGGCGATTACCGGACTCAAGGACGTGTCGCAGTATTTCCTGGTGATGGCGTATACCGCGGACGGCGTGCAGGATGCCAGCAGCAAGATGGTGGCGGTGACGGTATAGGAGCATGTACGGCCCATATCCGGCCGACTTACATGCCCACTCCTGTAAGTGGCGCCGGTGCATGCTCCGGGGCGGACGGGTACAGGCCGCGGAGCAGATGGCCGGCCCGGGCGCTGCGATAGAAAATGCACTCGGTGTTCAGGTACGGATGGCGATCGTGCCGATGAATGAATCGCCCGGCCTGGCCCCATTTGCTCTCGACCAGCACCACGTTGTCGGCGGCCAGGCCGCGCACGATCCCGGTGTGCATGATCGTACCCGTGCGGTCGCGATACACCGCCAGATCGCTGGCGTGGACGACGGTCACCGGCTGATAGCCGTTATCGCGCAGGATGCCCTCGACCTCGGTGCCGGCGATCCAGTGGTGGCCGGCGGTGAATACGAAGCCGTGACAATTGCAGTTTTCCCAGCCCAGCGGCAGCTGGATTACCAGGTCGTGCAGCTGCCGTTGGTCGAGCATGTGATCCTGTGCGGTGAGTTGAGCCAGCGTGGGCACCCGATCATCGCCCGGCACCAACAACGTGGGCACGCCGCGACCGAAGTCGGTCGTGAGCGTGGTATTGGGGTCGCGAACGGTCGGCTGCAATTCCGCGTGCCGCGTGGTCACGGCGGCGGACAGGTCCTCCACGGAGATGATTTCCGTCGGCTCGATCTGCCGATAGACAAGCTCGACCGCGAACAGCGGGCAGAAAAGCCACAGCGCCAGCATGACGCCGCGCCGCGCCGGGCAGCTACGCACCCGTTGCAGCAGCGCCGGCGGCGCGTGTCGCAGCCGATGACGGCAGCACAATCAGCAGCACGTATAGCGCCGCCAACGTGGCCGCCGAACCCCACAGCGCCACCGACTGCCCAGCCACCCCTGCAAATACGGCAAACACCCCCGCCGCGAATGCGAGCAGTGCGACGACGGCATGCAGGCATCGCGCAGCTGGCGTGCCCCCATTGGCGACACCACCGAACACCAGCGACAGCAGCATACCGCCGCCGCCCAGGCAGCTCAGTGCGAAAATCAGGGGATCGAACCAGGTCGGCGCCATGTTAACTCCATTCGCGGGAGAGGTTGTCGAGCGCATCCGTGCGATCCACGCGGGGCCGCGGCGATCAGCTTATCTTGTTAGACGCTCGAAACCGGTTGGCCTAGCGCCGGCTCATCAATTTCTAACCTTCGGCGCCGGCCGCATTGTTCTGCCCCGTGGCGCGGCCGCGGATGACTTTTTCGCAAACAAGCCTTGGCAAGGACGTAGGCCTCCCCGAGAATAGACCTACCCTCCCCATGCTCCCCCCTGCCCGCCTTCGAGGTTCCCGCTCCATGAAACGACTGGTCCCCGCCTGCCTGGTGACGGCCTTGTTCGCCGCCTCCCTCGGCCTGGCCGCGCCTTTTGACGAAATGGACTATGGTCCGTTCATCTCCGCCACCTTCGTTGCTCCCACGCCGAAAAACAACCTAAGCCACCGCGGCATCGCCGTGCGCTTCGACGCCCGCCTCCCCGGCGATCAGCCAAGCGAAACCAAGGTCGGCAAGAAGCTCGTCAAGAACGATCCCGGCCAGTGCGGCGTCCTTTTCGACACCGAGCTGCTGCGCTACTCCGCCGGCTGGTCCGGCGGCTTCATCAACTTCACCGGCGTCGTCTTCAACGGCGACCACGGCGCCAATCCCAGCCCCCGCGGCACCATCGCGTTCGGCACCACGGCGTCGCCCGGCTGGGCCCGTGACGGCAACCTCAAGGACCCGCGGCCCATTCCGCACGGCCCCTTGCCGCGCGACTGGGCACGCTACAAGGGACTGTACCGTTCCGCCAAGGGCATTGTTTTTGCCTACACCGTGGGCGACACCACCGTGCTCGACATGCCGAGCGTCGAGATTCACAACCAGACCCGCATTTTCGGCCGAACGCTCAACGTCAAGCCCACGAGGCAGGCGCTGATCGCCGTACTCGCCGAGGTCGACGGCGGCAAGGGCAAGGCCGACGGCAGCGTTGCCGTGGTGCAGAAGGGCGAGACGGTCACCGTCGTGCGCGCCGTCAATCTGCCGTCGGCCGCGGTCCTCGAGGTGCTGGACAGCGGCCGTGTCCTGCTGCGTCTGCCGGCGCTGAACCAGGACGCGCGCGTCAAGATCGTGCTCTGGTCCGGCACGAAGGCCGACCAGCAAGCGGCCCTGGCAGCGCTCGCAACGGTGACGGAGGTGCCCGCTCTGGAGCCGATCCCGATCCGCAAGGCCCTGTGGAATGAAACGGTGACCGAGCCGGGCAAGCGCGAAGGACGATGCACCGTACGTGGTCGATTCGATCCCGGTGCCGTTCAAGAATCCCTACAAGTCGTGGATGCGACTCGGCGGGTTCGACTTGTTCTCCGACGGCCGAGCCGCGGTGTGTACCTGGAGCGGCGACGTCTGGATCGTGTCCGGTATCGACGGCGATCTGCAGAAAATCACCTGGAAGCGCTACGCCGCCGGCCTGTTCCAGGCGCTCGGCCTCAAGATCGTCGACGACACGGTGTATGTCCTCGGCCGCGACCAGATCACGCGGCTGCACGACCTGAACGGCGACGGCGAGGCCGACTTCTACGAGTGCTTCAACAACGACGTAATGATCACGCAGAACTTCCACGAATTCATCTTCGACCTGCAGACCGATCCCGCGGGCAACTTCTACTTCGTCCGCGGCGGTCCGGTCCGGCCGGGCGGCCGCGGCTGGGACAAGCTCGTCCCGCATCACGGCTGCCTGTTCAAGGTGTCGAAGGACGGCTCGAAGCTCGAGGTGGTCGCGCGCGGCTTCCGCGCCCCCAACGGCATGAGCGTCGGTCCCCACGGCGAAATTACCTGCGGCGACAACGAGGGCACCTGGACGCCGACGTGTCCGATCAACTGGATCAAGCCCGGCGGGTTCTATGGCGTGCCGGAGTTCGCGGGCCAGGACCCCAAGACGGCGATTCGCGACAACCCGCTCTGCTGGCTGCCGCACAACGGCCCGGACTCCGTCGATAACTCCAACGGTGGTCAGACCTGGGTGCCCGCGACGGCGAAGTTCGGCCCGCTCACCGGCCAACTGCTGCACACCTCCTACGGCACGTGCACGCTGTTCGAGGTGCTCAAGGAAGAAGTCGACGGCCAAATGCAGGGCGGCGTCGTGCCGCTCTTGCGTTTCGACAGCGGCGTCAACCGCCTGCGCTTCCGCAGTGAGGAAAACGCCCTGTATCTCACCGGCCTGCGCGGCTGGCAAACGAGCGCGTCGCGGGACGCCGGCTTCTACCGCGTGCGCTACACCGGCAAACAGGCTCCGCTGCCAATCGACCTGCACGTCCGGCCCGGCACGATCGAAATCGTCTTCAGCGCGCCGCTCGACAAATCGGTTGCCGAGGACGCCGATAATTACAACCTACGGCAATGGAACTATCGCTGGACCGAGAACTACGGCTCTGCGCACTACAAGGTTTCCAATCCCAAGCAGCAGGGTTTCGACGAGGTCGAGGTGCAGGCGGCCACGCTGGCGCCGGACGGCAAGACGGTGACGCTGAAGGTCGAGAAGCTGCAGCCGGTGATGCAGATGAAGATCGCGTTCAACCTGAAATCAGCCGACGGCGCCAAGGTGCGGCAGGCGATCTACAACACGATCAACGTGGTCGGCGACCGTCGGGCCGAATTGCATGTGGGCGAGTTTCGCGTTGTGCCCAATAACCCAAAGTAGGCCCCCACGCCGCGGGTGAGGCTTCGAACCCCGCGGGTTCCGCGACCCGCGGGATTCGCTGCGCTCATCCCGCGGCTTGGGATTGCTTCCTCATTTAACCCCATGACTGCCTCGTTCCGCGCAATCCTGCTGCTTCTCCTGATCCTCGGCGGCATCGCCTGGCTTGGCCATGCCGGCGAGACGCTCAAGCCCGGCAAGCTGTCCAAGGAAGAACAGGCGGCCTTGCAGCCAGGCCTCGCTCTGCGCATCGCAAGCAAGGACGTCACCGATACACGGCGCGTGCGTCTCGCCGCGCTGCACGTGCCAGCCGGCAGCGCGCCGAGCCCGTTCCTGGACGCGGGCCCATTCACGGCCAAGCTCAGCGGCTATCTCAAGACGGCGCTCAAATCCGAGTTCAGCTTTCGCCTGTTCGCGAAAGGATCGGCCACGCTGCGCATCAACGGCAAGGACGTGCTCCGGGCCGACAACACCGCGAAGGACACGTCGGAGCAGATCCAGCTCGCCAAGGGGTACAACCGCATCGAAGTGGACTTTACAAGTCCCACGGCGGGCGATGCGACGCTCCGCGTCTACTGGTCCGGCGACAATTTCACGACCGAGCCGCTGCCGCCCGACCTGCTGTTCACGCGCGGCGACGCGCCGAGCTGCTGCGCGGCGAACAACGCCGTGAGGGCCGGTTGCTGTACGCGACGCGCGGCTGCGCCCGCTGTCACGAATTGCCGGCGAACGTCAAGGAGGCGGATGTCGCGATGCCGGAATTGAAGCAGCGAGCCCCATCGCTGGAAGGCGCCGGCCATCGCCTCGAAGCCGCATGGATCGCGCGCTGGGTCCTTGAGCCGCGCGCGCTGCGTGCCGAGGCGCGCATGCCGCATCTTCTCCACGGCAACGCGGCGCCGCAACAGGCCGCTGACCTCGCCGCTTTCGTCGCCGGCCTCCAAGGCGGTCCCGCACCGGCAGCCAGCGCGTCCACCGTGGAGCAGATCGCGCTGGGCGAAACGCATTTCGACACGCTCGGCTGCGTCGCCTGCCACCATCTCGAAGACCCGAAGAAAGACGACTCGCTCGGCCGATTGTCGCTGTTCTTCGTCAAGGCGAAGTTCCGCCCCGGCGCACTGCAAGCGTTCCTCAAGGCCCCGCACAAGCATTACCCGTGGATCCGCATGCCAGATTTCCGGCTCGATGTGCAGGAAGCCCAGGCACTCGCCGCGTTCCTGCTCGACCGGGCGAAGGGAACGCTGGACCCGGTGAAGGGCGAGGCCGCCCGCGGTGCGAAGCTGTTCACCGACACCGGCTGCGCCCATTGCCACGCGACCACGGCAACCGGCGCTACGTTGAAGCTTCGGCCGAGTCCTGGCGTCGACGGCCTGACAAAAGGCTGCCTCGCCGCGACGCCGAAAGACGCCCCTGACTTCGGACTGAAGGTGGCCGAACGCAAGGCCCTCGCAGCCTTCCTGGCGGCCGACGGCCTGTCGCTCCAGCGCGAAACCGCTGCGGAGTTCTCGCTACGGCAGGTCAAGGAATTGCAGTGCCAATCGTGCCATCGCCGCGATGGGCAGACATCGCGCTGGAACCAGTTCCTCGAGGACGAAGGCCTGATGCCGGAGTTCCTGCCGAGCCTGACCTGGGTTGGCGAAAAGCTCAAGCCGGCCTGGAGCGCGAAGCTTTTTGCCGGCGAGCACGATCACCGCGCCCGACCCTGGCTCAAGGCGCGCATGCCCGGTTTCTCGGCCCGTGCCGAGCTGCTCGCGGCCGGCCTGTCGCACGAGCACGGTCTGGCCGTGAGCGAGGACGACCGGCCGGCCCCCGACGCCAACCTCGCCGCGATCGGCCAAAAGCTGATCGAGCAGCAGGGCGGCTTCAACTGCGTCATGTGCCACGCGGTCGGCAAACGGCCGTCCGTCGCTCCCTTCGAGGCCCCCGGCATCAACCTGCTCGACGCCGCCCAGCGATTACGGCACAACTACTACCCGCGCTGGATGATCGACCCGCCGCACGTCGACATCACGACGCGCATGCCAAAGTTCTCGCAGGACGGCAAGACGACGCCGCTGCGCGACGTGCTCGACGGCGACGCGTTTCGCCAGTACGAAGCCGTGTGGCATTACATCCAGACGCTGCCGGGGAAGTGAATGCCTCTCAGCCGTCGATCAATGTTTCTCGTCTTGCTGGCCGGCGCCGCGGCGGCGACGTTTGCAACTTTCTGGATCACCAGCCCCACACACCGTATTGACCGATCCGGCTACGATCAGATCCAGATGGGATTCACTCAGCAGGCGGTCGAGGACATCCTCCGCGTGCCGCCGGGCGATCATGGTGTCGCTGCCTTGCACGGCCACGAGATCCAGGAGGAAGAGTACGCCGAAGGCATCACGACCCTGGACCCGGCGACCCACCGCGAGTGGCTCGGCGAAGCGGTCGGCATCATCACGATCAGCGACGAACAGGGCGGCGTCGCGGTGAAATACCTCGTGAAAGTGAACCGCGGTCAAGTGTCGCTGTTGAGCCGCATCCGGCAGATGCTGGGGTTGTAGCGGTGCGATTCCCTCGAACCGCTGGTCCTCACCCCCGCTAAATAGGCGGACACCGGCGGCAGTGCACATGTGTTCCGATTTACCCGCGTTCGGATCGAGACCGCGTGTTCAGGTGAAAAAGTGGCCAAGAGTCCATGGGGGCACAATCGTTTCGGATTTCGGATTTTGTGGTGCTGTGGCGCGAGTTCGCTTTTTTTGCCATTTTTTTCTTGCCTTTGCATCCCGGCATCGGTTAGGATTTCAAAATCCAGCATGGCGCCTTCAATCCTATCGTTCGATATGAAGCGAGTGGCGTTACAACCCCGAGTCTTTCCGCTCATCGCGGCTTTGGCCGCGCTGGGGGCTCTGGGTTGGTGCGCGCCCTCGCGGGCTGCCGCATCCTGCGGTAGTTATGTCACCAGGTCGCACGACGGCGTGTCGTCAATGCCGCCGCTGGTCTCCGGGAGCTTCAAGATACTGCCCGCGCCTGATGGGACAACGACGAATCTAGCGCCGCCGGCGCGTTACGCAAAACCTGGTCCCGCCGTCTCGCACGTGCCGTCAATGTCCGATGCGGTCGGGGTATCCTGGCGACCCTCCTTGCCGAGGTCCCTGGTGTTCCGGCGATCCCAGCCCCGTCGCGCCGCCGCCCACCGTGGTCGAAAGCCCTGACGATGCCTGGGGTCTGTGCTGCGCGGCCACACCGCTCAATGACTCCGGCTCGACGCCGTTCGCGTCGCATTCGGGCCACTGCGATCATATTCATCACGTCTCGTCGATCTATCACCCTCCTCGAGTTCGCCTGATTCTTCCGTGGTGGCAAGCAATCCAGCAACCGCTGCGCGCGCCGGGTGCGTGCGCATCGTGTAACGATGCCACGGTCCTCATCTATGCGCGGCGATGACCGCGCCGGCGGTGGCTTCTATCGCTGCACATACTGCTGCAGGCATGTCCAATTAGTCCAGGGAAGCCAAACGGCAGTTCCCACGAGGGCACAATGGCGTTCATCAAGACGATCTCGGTGCGGGAAGCGAACGATGAGTTGCGTGCGATCTATGGCATGATTCGCTCTGACATGGTTGGATCCCTCCCTTTCCCGGTTGAGTGGACCACCTGGAACGTCATGCAGGTGTTCAGCCTTCGCCCGCATTTCCTGAGGGCGTTCGCGCGGGGCTTCCGCCACTTCATGTGGGATGGCGAGTTGAGCCGGCTGGCGAAGGAGGCCATTGGGGTCAGTGTCGCCCAAACGAACGCCTGTCATTACTGAATGGAGGCGCACGTCGGGTTCCTGCAGGCTGCAGGGATGTCCGCCCGACTGACTCGCATCTTCGAGAGCAATCCGCTGGCGGCCCCGGTCACCCCGGATCTCCAGGCGTTCGTTGCGCCGGCAGTCAAGGTCACCGCTCGTCCGGAGGAGGTCACCCCGGAGGACGTCAGGGCCGCGTTTTCCGCCGCCCTCTCGCCGCGGCAGTATTTCGACGCGGTGGGTGCGATGATCGCGTTCAATTTCATCACACGAGTGGCCAACGTGCTGGGGGCGGAGCCCGAAATCCCGGGATGGATGCGCCGGATCGAGCCCCTCCGCCGGCTTGCACTTCGGGCGATGGCCCTCATCTTTCGATTGTTCGTCGATCTCGGCCGAAAGCGAGTCCACGGACCAACTCCTTCCGAGCACCTGGCTGCTGTCCGCACCCTGTTTATCGACCTCCGGCTGGGGGATCTCCCGGCCTGGGTGGAACGGTTGTCTTTCGCGCCACCCCTTCTGGCCACCCTCCGCGAGTTCCTGGAAGCGCTGGTCCGCAGGGACACAGCGACCGGGACCATCGGCCTCGACGCGGACCAGTTCATGGCGATTGGACGGACAGTCCTTCAGTCCATCCCCAACGCGAAAACCCTCACGACACTTGCCGACAACTGGCAATCGGCCCCCCGCGCTGACGCGGACGCCAAACGAACTGCCCTGATCACGCGGTTCGCGAACGATGTGGCCTTACGTTCTTACACCCTGACCCGCGACCGGATCGTCGAGCTGCGAGCTGCCAATCTGGACGATGCCGAGGTGCTGGACGTGGTCGTGACCACCGCCCTGTGGAGCGCGACCGCCAGGCTCGAGGTGCTGACCGGCTGCCTCCCAGCCCTTGATCCCAGGGACGATAATGCCAAGCAGGGGGCGACGCCCCCGCTCGCTTCTCTCGGTTCAAGCCTCTTCCCAGCGGAAGGAGTATTGGGCCTAGAATAGCTCAGGCCACGCCAGGCTGGCGCACGGTTTGGCTGGGGCTGGAATCATCCGAAGCGGGGTGGCGAATTGTGAGCGATAGCCAAAACGTGACGCCGACGCTTGTAGGCGGCGCGCCAGCCGGCCAACCGCGATCGACAAGCCATATAAGCCGGATCACCTGGGCGGGCTTCGCCGCTTCGCCCTGGGGATCACCGTCTTCACCCTCCTGGGCCATTTCTGGTTCGGCTTCGAGCAATCCTATGCTCAACCGCTGGCCTCCGTGGGGACCGCTTACGTTACCCAGTTGCTGCTGGAGGCTTTGGAGGCCTGGGCGCAGCATCGCCGGCCCGGTTTCACACGCGGCTTCGGAGCCCTGGTGAATAGCCTTCTGTCGGCGCACATTACCGGCCTCGCCACCGCTATGCTGCTGTACGCGAACGACCGCATCTGGGTGGTCTGTTTCGCCTCCGCGGTGGCGATCGCCTCGAAGACCCTGTTCCGGATGCCCGTCGCGAGCGCGAAAGGAGCCTGGCCTCTGCTGCTGTTCCAGCTCGTGCTCTTCCTGTTCCTGCTGCAGACCGGTGAAGCGACCAGCCACTGGATTCCCGTCGCGCCCCGGTGGATGCTGGCGTTTCATCTGGGGGGGCTGGCGCTGGTGCTAGTGCTGGTGGCGATCCTTCCCCCTGGAGCGCCGACCCGGCACTATCTGAACCCCTCCAACTTCGGGATCGTGGCCACACTGCTGCTGTTCCCCTGGGTCGGCATCGCAGGGCCGTATCAGTTCACGGAGAACCTGGGTAGCATCGGCGACTGGGTGCTTCCGATGGTCATCATTTGCACCGGCAGCTTCCTCAACACCTGGTACACCCGACGCATTCCCCTGGCGCTGGCCTGGGTGGGTGCATTCGCTCTCCAGGCGATCGTCAGCAGTCTGATCCTCTGGTTCTCCACCGGCTTTTGCCCCATGGCAGCCAGGCTGTCGGCGATGACGGGGGTCACGTTCGTCCTGTTCACCTTCTACATGGTCACCGATCCAGCCACGACGCCGGAGCGGCCGGGGGCACAGGTCGCCTTCGGTGCGGCGGTCGCCCTGGTGTACAGTTTGCTCGTCATGAGCCACATTGTCTTCGGACTGTTCGTGGCCCTGGTGATCGTCTGCGTGGCCCGTGGGCTGGGGATGTATCTGCTGGACATTAGGCATTAGGCATTGGGCATTAGGCATTAGGCATTAGGCGTGGGGCATGGGGCAATAGTGGAAAGGGGAGTTGCCATGGGCGTTAATTCATTCGAGGAACTCAGGGTGTATCAGCCGAGCAAGTCCAAAAGCTCAAGGGCATCGTTGAGAATCTCGGCCCCCAGCTCAACGCCTACCTCAGGTCCATCGGGCCTCCCAAGGACAAAGACTCAGGCCCTAATGCCTAATGCCCAATGCCTTCCAACTAATGCCTAATGCCTAATGTCTAATGCCTTTTGGGAAGGTGGTCAACGTGAACCCTGATCCCTCGCGACTTCGCCGAGCGGTCACACTCCTGGTGGCGCTGGTTGTGGTCGGCACCCTCTACCTCCTCAGCCAGCTCCCCACGCTGCCCAGCACCGAAGCCGAGGCCATCGCCGCACGTTTCCGCTTTGAGAAGCTCCCCTTCCCCGAGCCGGCCGGCTTCCCCCACAAGACCGTTCGCCAGGTCCATCCGTCCCTTGCGCACCTGTCGGCCTACCTCTCGGCACTCGGCGCCTCAGCCGCGCTGGGCGACATCGATGGCGATGGGCTGCCGAACGACCTCTGCTACGTCGATCCGCGCATCGACCAGGTGGTCATTGCTCCGGCGCCGGAACACCCCAGGATCGTTATGAGCCGTTTGTCTTGCAACCCGGGCCCCTCGCCTACAGCTCGACGATGGCCCCCACGGGCTGTCTGCTGGGTGACTTCAACGAGGATGGCCTCACCGATGTGCTCGTCATTTTCTGGGGTCGCTCGCCGATCCTTTATCTCCAGCAACCCGCTGCGAATGCGCATGCGGGCGGCAAAAGGCTGACGGCGCAATCGTTTATCCCCTGCGAGCTGATCGAGCCGTGGCAGCGCTGGTTCTCCTGTACTGCCACCCAGGCCGATCTCGACGGCGACGGCCACTGCGACCTGGTCATCGGCAACTACGCCCCCGACGGAGAGGCCTACCTCGATCCCAACGGGACTGGCCGACAGCCAATGACGGAATCACTGTCCCGGTCCTTCAACGGTGGGGGCCCTCACTTCTTCCTGTGGAAGAAGGCGGGCGGCGGGAAAACCCCTTTCGTCCAGTTCGAGAAGGTCGATCCAGACTTCTTCTATCCTGAAAAAGTGGATCCGAGGCGCATCCATGAAGCCTGCCACGGTTGGACGTTGGCGCTGGGGGCCGCTGATCTCGATGGAGACGGGTTGCCCGAGGTTTACGTCGCCAACGACTTCGGGCCGGATCGGCTGCTGCACAACCGGTCGCAACCCGGCAAGCTGCGTCTGCGCTGCTGGAGGGTGAGCGCGGTTTCACGACGCCGCGCTCCCGTGTGCTGGGCCAGGATTCGTTCAAGGGGATGGGGATCGATTTTGGCGACGTCAACGGGGACGGCTGGCTCGACATGTACGTCAGCAATATCTCACGCCCCTACTCCCTTTTCGAGAGCCATTTCCTCTGGTTGAGCACCGGGCAGGTGGAGCGGATGAAGCAGGGCATTGCCCCCTATGACGATGCCGGTGAGGAGCTGGGCCTGTCGCGGAGCGGCTGGGGCTGGGATTCGCGTCTGGCCGACTTCGACAACGACGGGGTTCTCGAAGCGGTGCAAGCGATGGGCTTCCTGAAAGGAACGACCAACCGCTGGCCGGAAATGCACGAGCTGGGCGCCACGAACGACCAGCTACTCTGGGACCCCCGGTTCTGGCCGGACTTTCGACCGGGGGCCGACTTCAGTGGCAGCGATCACAACTGCTTCTTTGTGCGGGCTGCGGATGGTCGTTTCTACGATTTCGCGCACCGGTTGGGACTGAGCACACCGATGGTGACGCGCGGCATCGCGCTGGCGGACGTTGATGGCGATGGCCGACTCGACTTCGCGGTGGCCAACCAGTGGGAACCGTCGTTCCTCTTCCGCAACACCGCTCCCAACCCCGGCGCCTTCCTGGGCCTGCATCTGCGGCTGCCGGTCGGCCCCCAGACCAGTGACACGACCGCGGTGCTCAAGGGTCATCCACGGGCCGACCGGCCGAGCCGACCAGCCATCGGGGCAACGGTCAAGGTCCACTTGCCCGATGGCCGGCGTCTGGTCAGCCAGGTGGACGGCGGCTCGGGTCATTCGGGCAAGCGCGCTCCGGACATCCATCTGGGGCTGGGCAACGTCGAGGCAGGCGCCTTGCTGAACGTGGACGTGCGCTGGCGGGGTGCGGATGGGAAGATGCGGTCGCGGACCTTGCAGGTCACGCCGGGCTGGCACACGGTTTGGCTGGGGCTGGAGGCTTCTGAAGGCGGTTGAAAGCACCAGGTCATGAGGTTTTCGTTTTCTTCAATGGTCTGCCTGCCTTTGCCTCCGCATCGAGGATCAACCGCTGGAATTGCTCGGGCAGTTCATTGAACCGGTTGCATCGCGCAACGACTCGCCAGAACTTGAAGGGGCTGGCTTTGTCATCGAAGGCGATGAATTCTTCAACGGCGCGGATGCGACGATCCAGGCCGTTCCTGGCCGGTGATACTCTTCCTTGCCTGATCCGCACCTTGGCCAACCTTGCCAGCGTCTTCGAGGAACCGTCCTTCGGCTCGAAGCGAACACCATTGTCGCCATCGTAGGGCAGCCGGTGATCGACGTACATCTGGCGGATTTCCAGCGGTATCTTCGTCGGATACGCGGTGCAGCCGAAGCCGTTGCGGTGCTTGCATAACTTGCACAACGACTCGAAAAGCTCGATCCCCATCGATCACGCTCCCTACAAATCGGCCGGCTTGAGGATCTTGTACTTCCGGTACTGGGGCTGACGCTTGCGGCTTGTCACACCAGAGATTATACCCGCCTTTGGCCCACTTTGCGCAGACAGCGATCGCACTCTAGCACCCGACCGGGGCGCTTACCGTGGCTAGGCTCAAGACGGTCCTGCAAGCGGGCCACGATCTCGGCAAGACGACAAGCGCCGAACGCTCCGCCGCCGGTGTCGGGTACTTCAGTCACGATCTTGGCACCGAGAATCTCAGCGATTTTCTTGATGTTTTTCGCCATGCGGCAGTTTCCTTGGGAGATCACGGCACGATGATACTGACCTCGTTGGCGCCTCGTTGGACCACCAAAGTGAAATCTGCCTGGCTAGCGAGAGCCCGGCGCAGCAGACTTGCGACGTTTTTCCGATTGCCGGCAGGCTCCCCGTTGACTTTCAGCAGTACATCGCCCTTCCGCAACCCCGCTTGAGCGAACCGGGTACCAGGACCAGGTGCCACGCATTAAGCTTTCTCTAGTTTCGTAGCCCCAGTGAGGATTTCGGCAAGATAACCAGGGTCTACAGCGGCTCCCTTGCGTTTACGGGCCATACTTGTTTTACGTGGATTTTGCTTGAGCAAGCTTAACGCGAGCTTGCGGAATAACGACAGGTTCTCCGCCCCGTGGCGGTTCTCCACCCGGCTCGCATCCTCATGAAAGCTCACATCCAATTGCCAATGCAAGTTGTTCTCGATTCCCCAGTGGTTGCGCAGCGCCGCCGCATAACGCCGCGCGGCCATGCGCCGACTGCCAATGAAGTAAACGACCTCCGTCGTCTGCTGCCCGTTGACCGTCCGTTCGCGGCGACACATCCCCACTGTCCGCAGGTGCGGCCACGCCGCGCGATCCCGAATACCGCTGACGTCTTCGACGATCACGCAACCGCGTTCCTCGACGCGCCCGTGTCCACGTTCCGTCGTCGTACATTGCCGCACCCGGCCCGCCGGCAACGCGCCGTCGAGCGCTTTCATCACGGTTTCTTGGATGTCACTCATCAACCGTTCTTGGTTGGCTTTCACCACCAAGACGTAATCGCCACCGCGGTCCAGGATCTTCTTGGCGATGTTCTTCTGACATCCGATGGCGTCGATGGTCACCAGCGCGCCATCAAGGTCCAGCAACTGCAAGAGCTTCGGAATGGCTGTGATTTCATTGCCTTTACCCTCGACGGCGACCTGGCCCAGCGAAACCTGGGCCTGGGTGGCCCAGGCACTGACCACATGCAGGGCGCCCAGCTTCGAATTGCCCGAGCCGCGCAAAGTCTTGCCGTCAATGGCGATGTGCTCGACGCCGGATAAGCCGGCGACGTCTCGCAACCAGGCCAGGCAGCAGGCTTCCAGGACCCGTGGATTGAGGATCGCGAAGACGCGTTCAAAAGTGTCGTGCGACGGGATGCCGCCAGGCAAACGTAAGAAGCGTCGAAACCAGGTTTCGCGTTGCTGCGCAAATTGAACGATGTCGGGCCAGTCGTCGCAGTTGGCGATGACGCCGCAGAGGGCCATGACAAGCAGGTCGATGAGCAAGTGCTTGGTACGGCCGGCGACACGGGGGTCATAGATGCGCCGGAAGTGTTTCTTAATCGACGCCACGGAAGGGGTAGCAGCCATGCGTTCCTCCGGAAAGCGGGCGAATATCCAGAGAATCCTATGTCTGTACACTTGTCAACGTCAATTCCGCTGCAACAATTCGGGTGGAGTTTGACGCGTGGCCCCTGGTACCAGGACGCACCGCGTCTATGAGAAGCTCAGGAATCTGCTGGCGGATGGTGATCCCGATCGTGTCGAAATCGAACACCGGCACCGGTCCAGACTTGGGCGTCACCTTTTCATAGAATACATTATCGGTTCCTAAAGGGCAGCCCACGCGACCGGTCGCAATAATGATGCTCATCCTGGCGCTTTCGCAATGGACATCACCGTCGCAAAAGATGATGGAGGCGGAAATGCGGGAACCCGGCAAGGCAATCGCACTACCTTCATCACCGTGGAATTCTAATCTGAGCCCTTGACTTGGACAAGTGTACATGCGAATGATTCTTCTCGGACGGAACCCGTTCACGGAGGAGAAGAATCATGTCCAAGGCCACAACCGTTTCCATGCGCGAGTGCTTTGCCGACGTTGCGGACCCACGCCGGGAACATTTGCGGTTACACAACCTCTGGGAGATCATCGCCGTCACCATCTTGGCGGTCATCTCCGGGGCCGATTCCTGGGTCGAGGTTGCCAAATACGGCGTCAACAAGTTCGAGTTTCTGCGGACCTTTCTCGAACTGGCCAATGGCATACCCTCCCACGACACTTTTGGTCGTGTTTTCGCGCTGCTCAATCCGCGCGCTTTACAGGACGGATTTGTCAAGTGGGTGCAGGCAGTTGCCGAGTCCACGCTCGGCCGTGTCGTCGCCATTGACGGCAAGACGGCCCGACGATCTTTCGACAAAGCAGCGGGCAAAGGACCTCTGCATATGGTCAGTGCCTGGGCCACTGAAAATCGTCTACTCCTGGGGCAACAGGCCTGCGACAGCAAGTCGAATGAAATCACCGCGATGCCCGAACTGATCAAGAACCTCGAGATTTCCGGGGCGATCGTGACCAGCGACGCCATGGGCTGCCAGAAAGACATCGTTGCCGCCATCCGCGCGGCGGACGCCGACTATGTGTTGGCCGTGAAGGACAACCAGCCAATCTTGCACGATGACATCCGGGCTGTGTTCCTGACCGGCTTCGACAACAACTTCGCAGGCCTGGAACATCACCGGCATTGCACGAAGGAAGAGGGGCATGGCCGCGTCGAGACGCGGATCTATGATATTATCCGCGTGCCCGAAGAGTTGGCAGCGCGTCACCCCGATTGGCAAGACCTGCGTAGTATTGGCATGGTGTACAGCGAGCGGCAAGAAGGCAACAAGGAACCCAGCGTCGAGACACGCGTTTTCATCACGAGTCTGCCGCCGCGGGTGAAGAAGTTTGCCGGCGCCGTGCGCAATCATTGGGGAATCGAAACCTCGCTCCATTGGGTCTTGGATATGAGTTTCCGCGAGGACGAAAGTCGTCTGCACAAAGGGCACGGCCAGGAAAACATGGCACTGATTCGCAGGTTGTCCGCGTCGCTTTTACTGAATGAACCAACATGCAGAGCGGGCGTATCCTGCAAGCGCAAATGTGCAGGCTGGAATGATGAGTACCTCCTAAAAGTGCTCGCTGCGAGCTTGAAATGACGGTTTTTCCTTGCGAACGTGATGCAATGCCCTTGGGGAACCCGGCCCCCCATCGCGTAGCCTGATGTCCCCGTTGGCGAATAGAATCGAGCTTGAGATGCCTAAAGCAGAACACGGCCCTGCTGAGAGGCAAAAAGAGCCGCTGAGATAGCCGCCTTCGCCTAGGGCAAGCGTCCGCACGAGGATGCGAGAATTCCCGGGAAAGCGCTTCTCATCGAGCTTCTCCTGAGCGATCAAGGGAATTGCCAAGCAGTACTGTAGCACAGCCGGCGGGCCAAGGTCCGTTGTTTTTTCATCCTTCTTGGCAATCGATCGAGCAAGGTCAACCACAAAGCTCCAGGCCTTATCATCGACAGCACGTGGGTACTCGACGAAAACGTCAATAAGAGAGTCCAACTCGGCAAGCGCTTTTTTATCCACGATTGCTCGGACCGCCCTTGATGCACGCTTCTTGACGTGTGTGTTGATGAGTTGTTCCACACGCCGACGAACCTCGATGCTTTCAAAGACACGAATGTCACGCAGAAAAGACAAAGCTTCTTCTCGCTCCAGCAGTTGCTGGTGCGCGTTCTCCCGAATCTCATAATCGTCGCTCGCAAGATCCTTGATCAGGTCCTTGATTCTTGTTGGCGGCGGTTCGCCAACGGCGTGCGCACGGGGCAAGATCGCGCAAATGAGTAGGCTAAGCACGATGGCCACGAGCACAACGGCGAGCGCATCGGTGGTGGACGGTGCTCGAAATAACGGCAGCGGAAAGAAGATCCCGAATCGCCGTCGCGAAGATTGTGTCCCGTAAAGATCCATAGTGCATCCTTGTCGCCGCCGGCGCATCGCTGCCGCCCGACAGTCGAGGCGGGTCGCATGCGTCCATTGTATCCACACCCCGCCCGTCGTCCTCCGGCGGATCCACTGCGTGGCGCCTCGGGTTAGGACGGGTTTTGCAAGCGGGCCGTGTAATCGGCAAGACGATAGGCGCCAAAGGGCGCAAAACCGGTGCAGGATCTGACGCACAAAAAGCCGGCGTGCATCGCCTATCGCGAATGCACGCCGGCCCTGTTCGTGAAACGGCCGAACCCGGCGAGCTACTTCGCCCCGGTGTTGGCCGCCTCGACGGATTCGCTGACTTCGCGGCCCAGGCCCATCGCCTCCAGCGTGCTGGGGTGCACGCGCACCTCGGCGTCCTGGTGGAGCTGGAAGCCGGTGCCGGCCGGCACCAGGTGGCCCAGGATCACGTTCTCCTTCAGGCCGACCAGGTAGTCGACCTTGCCGGCCAGCGCCGCCTCGGTCAGCACCTTGGTCGTCTCCTGGAAGCTGCGCCGCCGAGATGAAGCTGTCCGACTGCACCGCCGCCTTGGTGATGCCCAGCAGCTGCGTGCTGCAGCGTCGCCGGCGTCGGCGCGTTCCCAGGTCGGCGGCTTCTTGCCCTCGGCCTCCAGCGTCGAGCGCGCACCTCCTCGAACGCTTCCTTGCTGACGATCTTGCCCGCCTCGAACTTGCGAGTCGCCCGGCGTCCTTGATCTTGACGCACTCGCGCAGCCGGTCGTTGACCTCGCGGAAGGCGAACTTGTCGATGACCGAGCCGGGCAACAGGCCGGTGTCGCCCATCGTCTCGACCTTCACCTTGCGCAGCATCTGCGAGACGATGATCTCGATGTGCTTGTCGTCGATGTCCACGCGCTGGCTGCGGTAGACCGACTGCACTTCGCGGACCAGGTAGTTCTGCACCGCCTCGATGCCGCTGATGCGCAGGATGTCGTGCGGCACCAGCGGGCCGTCGACCAGCGGGTCGCCTTCCTTGACGTAGTCGCCGGTGTGGACGCGCAGGTGCTTGCCGTGCGGCACCAGGTGCTCGCGCTCCTCGCCGATCGGCTTGCCCTCGTCGTCCATCGGCTGGATGATGATCGAGCGCTTGCCGCTTGCGCTTTTCGCCGAGCGGACGCGGCCGGCGATCTCGGCCATCACGGCCGGGTCGCGCGGCCGGCGCGCCTCGAAGATCTCCGTGACGCGCGGCAGACCGCCGGTGATGTCCTGCGTGCCGCCGACCTCGCGCGGCGTCTTGGCCAGCAGGGTGCCGGCCGACGACCTTCTGGCCCTCGCGCACTTCCAGGTGCGCCTTTTCCGGCATGTAGTGGACTTCCAGGCTCTGGCCGCGCTCGTCCTCGATGATGATCTGCGGGTGCAGGTCGCCCTTGTGCTCCATGATGACCCAGCGCTCGGCGCCGGACGCGTCGCGTTCCTTGCGCAGCGTTTCGCCCTCGACGATGTCCTCGAAGCGAATGCGGCCGCCGCGCTCGGCGAGGATCGGGATGAGGTGCGGGTCCCACTTGACCAGCATCTGGCCGGGCTTGATCGCCTGGCCGTCCTCGACCTGCAGGATGGGCACCGTTGGGCGATCGAATAGTCCTCCAGCGGCTGCCGTCCTTGGGCCGACGATGATGAAGCTCGCCGTTGCGCGTCAGGGCCATGCGCTCGCCCTGGTCGTTGATCACCGCGGTGATGCGCTCCAGCTTGACGGTGCCGGCCTTCTTGGCCTTGATGTCGCTTTCGCCGACGTCGCGCTTGACCACGCCGCCGATGTGGAAGGTGCGCATCGTCAGCTGCGTGCCGGGCTCGCCGATCGACTGGGCGGCGATGATGCCGACCGCCATGCCTTCCTCGACCAGCGCTGCCGGTGGCCAGGTCCATGCCGTAGCAGAGCCGGCAGACGCCCAGCGGCGCCTGGCAGGTCATCGGGCTGCGGACCAGGATCTTGTCGATGCCGAGCGATTCGATCTTGCGGGCCTGCGTCCCAGGTGATCATCTCGTTTTCGCCGACGATCACCTCGCCGGTGATCGGTGTTGACGATGGTGTTGCGGCTGACCCGGCCGCGGATCGACTCGCGACAGCGGCCGCTCGATCTCCTCGCCCTTGTAGACGACGCCCTTGGTGATGCCCTGCGTGCGTGCCGCAGTCGTGCATGGTGATGACGACGTTCTGGGCCACGTCGGCCAGCTTGCGCGTCAGGTAGCCGGAGTCGGCCGTCTTGAGGGCGGTGTCGGCCAAGCCCTTGCGGGCGCCGTGCGTGGAGCTGAAGTACTCCAGCACGCTCAGGCCTTCGCGGAAGTTGGCCTTGATCGGCGTCTCGATGATCTGGCCGGACGGCTTGGCCATCAGGCCGCGCATGCCGGCCAGCTGGCGAATCTGCTCGACGCCGCCGCGGGCGCCGGAGTGGGCCATCAGGAAGATCGGGTTCAGGTACGGCATGCCCGTCGCGGCACGTCGTGCTGCAGGTCGTCCATCATCTGCTTGGTGATCTCGTCGCGGGCCTGCGTCCACAGGTCGATGACCTTGTTGTAGCGCTCCAGCTCGGTGATGATGCCGCGCTGGTACTGCTTCTGGAGCTTCTCGACCTCCTTCTCGGTCGTCGCTGAGCACCTGCTCCTTGTTGGCCGGCGTCCGCAGGTCGTCGGTCGAGAACGACAGGCCCGAGCGCGTCGATTCGCGGAAGCCGATCTCCTTCATGCGGTCGAGCAGCTCGATCGTCTGCCGCCGGCCGAGCTGCTGGTAGCAGTCGGCGATGATGCGGCTCAGGTGCTTGCTCGACAGGGCCAGGTCGTAGAACGGCCATGTGCGGCTTGAGGATGTCGTTGAAGATGCACCCGGCCCACGGTGGTGGACGACCAGGCCGTTGGGCTTGCGCTGGACCTCCTCGACCTTGACCTTGTCCTTCTCGTAGCGGACCTCGCTGATGACCTTCTTCTCGATCGGCAGCCGGACCTGGATGCGGGCGTGGACGCCGACCTTCTTCTGGGCGAAGGCCAGGAAGACCTCGCGCGGGCTGGCGAAGATCATGCCCTCGCCCTTGGTTTCGAGCCTGCGGCGCTTCTTGACGCCGCTCCTCGAGCTCGCCGCGATCGACGTCGCCAGCGGGTCGGCCGTCAGGTAGTAGCAGCCCATGACGATGTCCTGCGACGGGCTGATGATCGGCTGGCCGTTGGCCGGGCTGAAGATGTTGTTGGTGGACATCATCAGCACCGTCGCCTCGACCTGGGCCTCGATCGACAGCGGCAGGTGCACGGCCATCTGGTCGCCGTCGAAGTCGGCGTTGAAGCCCTTGCACACCAGCGGGTGGATGCGGATGGCGTTGCCTTCGATCAGCACCGGCTCGAACGCCTGGATGCCCATGCGGTGCAGCGTCGGCGCCCGGTTGAGCAGCACCGGGTGGTTCTTGATGACCTCTTCGAGGATGTCCCAGACCTCGTCGTCCTTGCGTTCGAGCATCTTCTTGGCCGACTTGATGGTGTCGGCGTGGCCCAGCTCCTTGAGCCGGCGGATGATGAACGGCTGGAACAGCTCCAGGGCGATCTTCTTGGGCAGGCCGCACTGGTGCAGCTGCAGCTCGGGGCCGACGACGATGACCGAGCGGGCCGAGTAATCGACGCGCTTGCCGAGCAGGTTCTCGCGGAAGCGGCCCTGCTTGCCCTTGATCATGTCGGTCAGCGACTTGAGCGGCCGATTGCTGCGAGCCGAGCACCGGCCGCTTGCAGCGGTTGTTGTCGAACAGCGCGTCCACCGACTGCTGCAGCATCCGCTTTTCGTTGCGGATGATGACCTCGGGGGCGTTGAGGTCGACCAGCTTCTTGAGGCGGTTGTTGCGGTTGATGATGCGGCGATAGAGATCGTTCAGGTCGCTGGTGGCGAAGTTGCCGCTGTCGAGCAGCACCAGCGGCCGCAGGTCCGGCGGGATGACCGGGATGCACTCCAGGACCATCCATTCGGGCTTGTTCTGCGGGCCGCCCAGGCCGCTGTCGCGCAGCGCCTCGACCACCTTGAGCCGCTTGACGAGATCGCGCTGCTTCTGCTTGGACGGCTTGTCCTTCTGGCTCTCGTCGTCGAGCTTCTCGCGCAGCTCGCTGCGACAGGTCGACCAGGTCGAGGCCTTCGAGCAGCTTCTTGACGGCCTCGGCGCCCATGTCGGCCTCGAAGGCATCGCCGTAACTGCTCGCGGGCCTTGCGATAGTCGTCCTCGGTCAGGAGCTGTTGCTCCTTGAGCGGCGTCTCGCCCGGCTCGACGACGACGTAGTCCTGGAAGTAGATGATCTTTTCCAGGCTGGTGGTCTTCATGTCGAGCAGCGTGCCGAGCCGGCTGGGCATGGCCTTGAAGAACCAGATGTGGACGACCGGCGCGGCCAGCTCGATGTGGCCCATGCGCTTGCGGCGGACGCGGCTGTGCGTGACCTTGACGCCGCAGCGGTCGCAGATCATGCCCTTGTACTTCATGCCGCGGTACTTGCCGCAGGCGCACTCCCAGTCCTTCTCCGGGCCGAAGATGCGCTCGCAGAACAGGCCGTCCTTTTCGGGGCGGTAGGTGCGGTAGTTGATCGTCTCGGGCTTCTTGACCTCGCCGAACGACCAGCTGCGGATGTCGTGCGGGCTGGCCAGGCTGATGCGCACAGCGCCGTAGTCGTTGATGCGGTCATAATTGGCTTCACCGGTGCTCATAGCCGCCCTCCCTAAAAGAAACTCGGTGCCGAGTTTTTGAAATTGCATTCGATTGAATCAAGCGTTCGTGGTCTTGGCCGCGGCCCCGCGCGATTGCTCATAGCGAGCATCAAGCTCTTCCCAGGATCGCCGAGACGCGTCGCTCCGCCTCTTGAGCTCAGCCGCCAGCACCGGATCACGCCGCTCCGGCAAGAAACCGGGCCAGTGCGGACACAGCGTCATGGCCCGCGCCACAAGAGTGCAAATTGCATCCGTGGCTTTCCCAGGGTCAGCGAGCTGCGGAAATTCACGAGCGCACGAATTTCACCCAGCCCCTGGAAACGCGGGACGCCATCCTCCCCGGTAATCAACTCCAGTTCGCGCCGCTCGTCGGACCACACCAGAGCACCCGCGAACAGGTCGTATCCCATCGTGGCTTGCGGATCGACGGGAAGCTGGTTCAGCTTTCCGGCCAGCCGTTCCAAGTCATCCATGGCTCTCACTCCGTAACGATCGGCATGGCCCCCCCACCGCGTCCGCGTGACGTTGCACGCCCGCCAACACGCCTTCCAAAAGCCGCTGACGGTTGTAGCTGGCGGCCATGCTCCACAGCGACTCCTCGTCGTAGAAAACGATGACGGCATATCGTGCATCACCCGCCGGATCCGGCAGCCACGCGGCAAACAAATCGGGCTTCAGGTTTCCGACATCGAGGCCGGCTTGCACACAAAGCTCGCCCACGCGAACCCACTCCGCCGTTCGCTTGCCGATCAGCAAGTGAGCAGGGAATGCCTCCCAGCGTTTCAGGCTGACAAGATCCGCGCAGACGTTGTTCAGATGAGTGAGGTCTTCATCGTCCATAGGATGACCCGTTTACGCTACGAACCCTTTGAGCTTCTGAAGCTCCTCATCCGTCGCCGGGCGGACCGTGCCGTCCCGCAACCGAGCTTGATGAGCCGCATCCGGCCGACGCACCGAAGTCACATGCTCACCGTCCGCCTCGATAACGTGTTCTCGTCCTCACCCGCCGCGGACGACAAAGCGCCCGTCGTTCGGCTGGACGAACACATCCTGCGGACCTGCCCGCTGGACATCGTTGACGACCTGCCCAATTGGGCGACCCTGTCCCGAACGAAGGCGTGCATGCTCGCTCTTTGGTATGCCGGCGCTTTCCGATTGCCGGCCGCCGTCTGAAGGCGGCGGGTCACTTGAGTCAGGCACGCGTCGTTCTCGCTCTAGTCATGTTAAATCCGCTTCTTCTCCAGCTGCATGTTCAGCGCCAGCCCGCGGATCTCGTTGGTCAACACGTCGAAGCTGGCCGGCGTGCCGGCCTCCAGCGTGTTCTCGCCCTTGACCATCGACTCGTAAATCTTGGTCCGGCCCTCCACGTCGTCCGACTTGACCGTCAGCAGCTCCTGCAAGATGTAGGCGGCGCCGTACGCTTCCAGGGCCCACACTTCCATTTCGCCGAAGCGCTGGCCGCCGAAGCGGGCCTTGCCGCCCAGCGGCTGCTGCGTGATCAGCGAATACGGGCCCGTCGCCCGGGCATGCACCTTGTCGTCGACCAGGTGGTGCAGCTTGAGCATGTAGATGTAGCCGACCGTCACCGGCTGCTCGAAGCGATCGCCGGTGCGGCCGTCGTACAGGTAGCTCTTGCCGCTCTCGGGGATGCCCGCTTCCTTGAGGCACTTGCGGATCTCCTCCTCGGTGGCGCCGTCGAAGACCGGCGTGACCGCCTTGAAGCCCAGCTTGGCCGCCGCCCAGCCCAGGTGCGTCTCGAGGATCTGGCCGACGTTCATGCGGCTCGGCACGCCCAGCGGGTTGAGCAGGATGTCCACCGGCGTGCCGTCGGCCAGGAACGGCATGTCCTCCTCGGGCAGGATCTTGGAGATCACGCCCTTGTTGCCGTGCCGGCCGGCCATCTTGTCGCCGACCGAGATCTGCCGCTTGGTCGCGACGTAGACCTTGACCATCTGCTGCACGCCGCTGGCAATTCGTCGCCGCGCTTCAGCGAGTTGAGCTTGCGCTCCTTCTCGTCGAGCAGGAACATCGAGCCGTTCGTGGTGCCGCTCGTAGATCTTCTTGGCCTCCTTGAGCTTGCTCCGGGCGAGCGGATGTCGAGGTGGTCGAGCTTGAAGGTCGCCGCCTGCTCGGCCAGCGTCCTTGTCGTCCTTCTCGCCGGCCAGCGGCTTGCTGCTCGCGCGTCCTGTCGAGCACGGCTTGTCCAGCACGTCGCTCAGCTCGCGATCAGCGACCGGAACTGGTCGGCGATCTGCTTGTTGGAGTCGCTTCTCGATCTCCTTCGTGCTCCTTGTCGAACGCCTTCTTCTCCTCCTCCGTCATGCTGGCCCGCCGGCTGAACCGCTGCGTGTCGATGACGATGCCTTCGACGCCCGACGGCACTTCGAGGCTGTCGTTCTTCACGTCCTCGCCGGCCCGGCCGAAGATCGCGTGCAGCAGCTTTTCTTCCGGCGTCAGCTCGCTCTTGGACTTGGGCGACACCTTGCCGACCAGGATGTCGCCCGGGCTGACGAAGGTGCCGATGCGGACGATGCCGTAGTCGTCGAGGTTGCCCAGGGCCTTGGGCGAGACGTTGGGGATGTCGCGGGTGAACTCCTCCTTGCCGAGCTTGGTCTCGCGGATTTCGATCTCGAACTCCTCGATGTGGATCGAGGTGTAGGTGTCGTCCTTGACCAGCTTCTCGCTGATGATGATGGCGTCCTCGAAGTTGTAGCCGTCCCACGACATGAACGCGACCAGCACGTTGCGGCCCAGCGCCAGCTCGCCCTGGTGGGTCGCGGCGCCGTCGGCGATGATCTGGCCCTTCTTGACCTTCTGGCCCAGCTTGACGATCGGCTTCTGGTTCAGGCAGGTGCGCTCGTTCAGGCCGACGAACTTGCGCAGCGACGTACTCGCGCTCGTCGACCTTGATGCGCGCGGCGTCGACGTAGGTGACCGTGCCGGCCTTCTCGGCCCGGACCACCATGCCGCTGTTGTTGGCCACGTCCTTCTCCAGACCGGTGGAGACCAGCGGCGGCTCGGTCACCAGCAGCGGCACCGCCTGGCGCTGCATGTTGGATCCCATCAGCGCCCGGTTGGCGTCGTCGTGCTCCAGGAACGGGATCAGGCCCGGCCGAGACGCCGACCATCTGCTTGGGCGAGATGTCGATGTACTGCACCTGGTCGGACGGCGATCGTAGCTGAAGTCGCCGCCGAAGCGGGCGATGACGCGGTCCTGCGGTGACCTTGTGGCCGTCCGATCGGCGTGTCGGCGGGCGCCAGGTGCGCCTGCGATTCCTCGTCGGCCCGCAGCCAGACGCACGTCGTCGGTCAGCTTCGTCTTGTGCACCTTGCGATACGGCGTGATCAGGAAGCCGTATTCGTCCACGCCGGCGTAGATCGACAGGCTGCGAGATCAGGCCGATGTTGGTGCCTTCGGGCGTCTCGATCGGGCAGATGCGGCCATAGTGCGAGATGTGCACGTCGCGCACCTCGAAGCCGGCCCGCTTGCGGTTCAGGCCGCCCGGCCCCAGGGCCGACAGCCGCCGCTCGTGCGTCAGCTGCGCCAGCGGGTTGGTCTGGTCGACGACCTGCGACAGCTCGCCGCGGCCGAAGAAATACTCGATGGCCGCCGAGATGCTCTTGGGATTGATGAGCGTGCGCGGCGTCATGTCCTGCTGGTCGCGGATCGCTCATGCGCTCCTGCACGGTGCGGCGCAGCTTGAGGAAGCCCTTGCGCAGCTCGTCGGCGGCCAGCTCGTCGATGGTGCGCAGCCGGCGATTGCCGAGGTGGTCGATGTCGTCGACGATGCCCTCGCCGCCGCGCAGCTTGAGGATGTAGCGGATCGGCGTTGAGGTAGATCGAGCGCCCGCAGCGTCATTTCCGTCTCGGGGACGTCCTGGTCGAACTTGCGGTTGATGCGGAAGCGGCCGACCTTGCCCAGGCGGTAGCGGTTGGGGTCCTGGAACTTCTCCTTGAACAGCTCCTTGGCCTTTTCCAGCTGCGGCGGATTGCCCGGACGCAGCCGCTGGTAGATCTTCAGCAGCGCCTCCTCGTGCGTGTTGGTCGGGTCTTCCTTGAGCGAGGTCGATCAGGATCGAGCGGTTTGCTTGCGTCGTCCTTGAGTCGCAGGACGTCACCTCGTTGACGCCGGCTGGCGCAGGATCTTGTCGAGCGCCTCGTTGGTGAAGATCTCGCCGCTTTCGAGGTAGACCTCGCCCGTTTCCGGATCGATGACGTCGCCGACCGCGATCGCTGCCCTCGAGCGCTTGCGCGGTTCGGCCTTGGACCGCGATCGACTTGACGTCGTCTCGTCGGAGTAGAAGGCCTGGATGATGTCGGCGTCGGTCGAGTAGGCCGGGTCCATGGCGCGCAGCAGCGTCATGGCCGAGAACTTGCCCGACTGGTCGATGCGGACGCCGAGGGTGTCTTTCTTGGTGACGTTGATCTCGATCCAGCTGCCGCGTTCGGGGATGATGCGGCAGGAGTGCAGCTTGCGGTCGCCGGCCTCGGTCTCGACGACGAAATCGACGCCGGGCGAGCGGTGCAGCTGGCTGACGACGACGCGCTCGGCGCCGTTGATGATGAACTCGCCGCCGCCGATCATGATCGGCATGTCGCCGAGGTAGACCTCTTCCTCGACCGGCTGTTCCTTGTTGAGGCGCAGCCAGACGCGGAAGGGCCGGCCGTAGGTCAGCCGCAGCTGCCGGCACTCGTCGGGGCCGTAGCGCGGCTTGCCCAGCTCGTACTTGAGGTACTGCGAGACTAGAGCGTCTTGTCGTAGCTCTCGATCGGGAAGATCTCGCGCAGGACGCCTTCCAGGCCGGTCGGCGTCGCGCTTGTCGGGCGGCACGTCGAGCTGCAGGAAGCGGTCGTAGGATCGGGTCTGCATGTCGGTCAGGCGGCGGCACCTCGACGGCGTCGCCGAAGCGGCCGAAATTGCGGATCTGTTCAGGTCTGATGGTGCGGATGGCCGGGATGGGCATGATTCGTGCTCCTCCCAGATACAAATGAAGCGCGCCGGGACGACGCACGGGTCATCGCCGGCCGCTCTGCCGAAGAGCAAACGGCATCGTCGCCGAGTCCGTGCGTGGCGCGGGTATGCTTCGTCAAGAGGCTGCAATGCAATCGGGAGGATCGGCCGTCTGTTCCCGGGCGGCCGCTCCAGAGAGCAGGTCGTGGCAAAAACGGTTCGCTGTCCGCGGGCGCGGAAGCCTGGCTCAAGGCCTGGCCGCGAATCCGAGGGCGAGAGCGATGGCTGAAGCTGTGGCACGCTGCTTCCACCGTATGACAACGTGAGCTGGCTGCGGTCCGGCAGGGGACATCCGCATCGCCCCCGGCCGTTGCCGCCGCCTCAACTGCCCGTTGACTGCGATGCATTTCGCTCAATATTCGGCGCAGCGACAACAGCCAGGGACCAGGGCCGCAAGCGACAACCGTCCTCACGTTCCCTGATCACTCGGCGCTAGAAACGCCGGACAGTGCTCAGTTCTACTTGATGCGACACCTTGGCGCCGCCGTCTTCCAGCTTCTTCTTGAATCTTCTCGGCATCGTCCTTGGTGATGTTTTCCTTGACGGCCTTCGGTGCGCCCTTCGACCAGGTCCTTGGCCTCCTTCAGGCCCAGGCCGGTGATCTCGCGGACCACCTTGATGACGTTGATCTTCTTGGCGCCGAAGCTCTCCAGCACGACGGTGAACTCGGTCTGCTCTTCCTTCGGAGCCGCAGCGGCCGCGGGTCCAACGGCCGCCGTGGCGCGACCATCACGCCGCCGGCCGCGGGCTCGATGCCTGTAGGTTTCCTTCGAGGTAGTCGCCCAGCTCGACGGCCTTGCGAGACCGTCGAGTCGGCGATCTTGTCGCCCAGGTCCTTGATTTCGGTCGCAAGTGCGGCATTGCCTTCAGCCATTGGGGAGTCGTCCTTTCGAACGATGCGGTGCTGCCTGAAGCGGGGCAGCGTCGTGCGTAATAGCTGCAATTCAGCGGCAATCGGCGATGGCACGGGTTCGCGCGGCGTCGGTTTACCTCGGCTCGCCCGCAGCGGCGAGCATGGTCAGATCACGCCGCAGGCGGCGCGGCTGGCGGCGCTTCCTCCTTCTTCTCGTGATGCGTCTTGATCTGGCTGGCCACCTGGCCGCCGGGGCCGAGGATGGCTGCCGACGAGACGGCTGCCGGGCTGAGCGCCAGCGCAATGACCGTGCCGATCGCCTCGCCGCGCGTCGGCATCTTCAGCGCCCGTCGAAGGCGACCTCCTGGCCGTCGGCGACGGCGGTCTTGACCTTCACCTTGAGCTTGTCGTGCTTCTTGACGATCGTCTCGATTTCCTTGCTCAGCTCGGCGACGCTGGTGCCGCCCCAGGCGACCGTGGTCGAGCCTTCCCAGCCCTTGGTGATCGTCAGGCCCAGGTCGGTGAAGACCTGGCGTGCCAGGCTGTTCTTGACCATCTGCAGGCGGATGTTCTTCTTGCGCAGGTCAAGCCGCAGCTTGTTGTCCGGCATGGCAGTCAGACCCTTGATGCTCAGCACGACCAGGTCGCGGACGCCCTCGAAGGTCTTCTTCAGGTCGTCCATCTCCATCTGCTTGATGACTTTGCTCATGGTCGTATTCTCGTAGCAGTCCGAAGCCTGCTCGGTTAACTGTCGCTTACGGATTGCGGACTGACTGTTACATCGTCACCGGAATGCCGGGCGTCATGGTGGCCGACAGGGTGATCGACTTGACGTAATTGCCCTTGACGCCGGCCGGCTTGGCGGCGCGGATCTGCTCGACGAAGGTCGGTGATGTTCGTCGACCAGCTTGTCGTCGTCGAAGCTGATCTTGCCGACGCCGGCGTGGACGTTGCCGCCCTTGTCGGTGCGGTATTCGACCTTGCCGGCCTTGAACTCGCGGACGGCCGCGGCCACGTCGCCGGCCGGCGGTGACGACCGTGCCGGCCTTGGGCGTCGGCATCAGGCCGCGCGGGCCGAGCACCTTGCCGAGCCGGCTGACCTTGCCCATCATGTCCTGCGTCGCCAGGGCCACGTCGAACTCGAGCCAGCCTTCGCCCTGGATCTTCTCGATCAGGTCGTCGCTGCCGGCGAAATCGGCGCCGGCCTCCTTGGCCTTGGCGACGTTGTCGCCCTGGCAGAAGACCACGCACGCGGACCGCTCTTGCCGATGCCGTGCGGCAACGGCACGCGTGCCGCGGACCATCTGGTCGCTCTGGGTCGTGTCGATGCCCAGCGACATGTGGATCTCGACCGTCTCGTCGAACTTGGCGCGCTTGACTGCTTGAGCAGCGCGACGGCCTTCTTCAGCGGCGACGGGCCTTCCTTGGCGATCTTCTGCTGCAGGTTCTTGAGCTGGTTGCGCAGCTTCTTGCCGCGGCGCGGCGCTGTCGCCGGGACGGCCTTTCTTCTTGCTCGCGGCTTCGGCGGTCTGAGCGGCCGGCTTGCCGCCGGCGCGGGCTTCTCGGCCGGCGCCGTTGCTGCGGCCGGCGTCGCTTCGACAGGCGCCTGTCAGCGGGCGGCTTCTTGGCCTTTTCCTTGGCCTTGCCGTCAGGCACCTTGCCGTCCGGCGCCTTGCCTTCGGGCGCGGCGGGCGGACTCGGCGTAGCCGCGGCGGGGTCGGCTGCCGGTGCGGCGTCGGTGGATTGCTTCTTGGCCATCGTGGATTCCCGGATCGGTTCGCAAAAACCGCAGCGGCAAATCGAAACGGCCCCGGCCAAATTCGGCGGGGGTCGGTTGCGATGAGCCGCGACGGGTAGTGTATTAAGTCTCGACGGTGATGCCCATGCTGCGGGCGGTGCCGGCGACGATGCGGACGGCGTGGTCCAGGTCGCGGGCATTGAGGTCGTTGAATCTTCCTCTTGGCGATCTCGCGCACCTGGGCCGGCGTCACCTTGAAGCCCTTGTACTTGCCGGTCATCTTGGTCTTCTCCTCGCCGGGGATGACCTCGCCGCCCTTCTTCTTCTCCATCGGAATGCCGGCGGCCTGCTTGAGCAGCACGGCGGCCGGCGGGCTCTTGATCTGAACTGAAGCTGCGGTCGGTGTACACGGTGATGACCACCGGCACGGTGATGCCGCGCATGTCCTTGGTCCGGTCGTTGAACTGCGAGACGAACTGACCGATGTTCACGCCGTGCTGGCCGAGAGCCGGCCCCACCGGCGGGGCCGGCGTCGCCTGGCCCCCGGGACACTTGCAGACGAATCAGGGCGGTGACCTGCTTTGCCATGGTGACTCTCTGGTGAGTGGTGAGTGGTGAGTAATGAGTTGTGCGAATGGATGGACCACTCACCACTCACCACTCACCACTCACCAAACCTACGCCTCATCCACTTGCCAGTATTCCAGCTCGACCGGCACCGGCCGGCCGAAGATCGTCAACTCGATGACGCACCGCGCCCTTGGCTTGCAGAATGTCCTTGACCTCGCCTTCCATGCCGGCGAAGGTGCCGTCCTTGACCTTGACGCGGTCGCCGTGCTCGAACGGCGACTCGCTGGGGTCGGCGGCGTGCGTCTCTCGGCGCGCCATCTGCGATTTTTCGAGCCGCTCGACCTCCTTGGTGCTCATCGGCGGCGGCGGCTTGTTGAAGCTGCCGCCGACGAAATCGCCCACGCCGGACGTCTCGCGGAACAGGTAGAGCATGCGATCGTTGTACTCCACGTTGACCATCAGGTAACCCGGATAGAGCTTGCGCTCCTTGACCACGCGCTTGCCGCGGCTCATCTCGGTGACGCGCTCGACCGGGATGATGATCTTGCCGAAGAATTCCTGCAAGCCCTCGATCTTGACGCGCCGCTCGATCGCCTCGCTTGATCGACTCCTCGCGGCCGCTCTGCACCTTGACGACGTACCATTTCTTGTTGTCGGGCACTTCCGGGACCGGCGGCGTCTCCGGGGGCGGCGGTGTCTCCGGGGGCGGCGGTGTCTCCGGGGGGGCCGGCGCTTCGGCTGTCGGCGCTTCGTCCGGCGCCGGCTCCTCCGGCTCGGTGGGTTCGACCGCTGCACGGTCAAGCTCAGCCGGCGGGCGCAGCGCGGGGAGCTGCCCGTCGTCCACAGGGTGATCGTTAGGTTGGTCGATTGTCATGGGACTGACCGGGACTGCTACCACTGGTTCTTTTCCTGCTGCTGTTTCTGCTGCTCACGGGGGTTATATTGCAGGACGCCCACGTACGGCCAGCTCAGGATCTGGATCCACATGATGTCCACGAGGAACAGGAACATCGTCATCAGGAAGACGGTGACGAGCACCACGATGGTGTCCTGGATCAGCCGGCGCCGCGTCGTCCACGAAACCTTGTTCATCTCCGCCTCGGTCGCGATCAGGAAGTCGGCGAAGACCGGCACGTTCACCAGCCGCCACGCGAAGTAGAGGAGCCGCGATGAGCAACAGCAACGGCATCAGCAGATGCACCTTGTACATGAGCGGCAGGATGTATTCGCCCTCGGTGCCGGGGATGTTCCAGATCCAGTCGTTCGCCTTGCCGCGGCCGAAGGTCTGGTGCCAGATCAGTGTGACGATGCCGCAAACACCGAGCACCAGGACGCCGAGGACGGTGCCGCGGCGGACGCGACTGCCCTGGCTGCCCTTGAAGGTGGTGCCGTGGAACCAGCTCTGCTCCTCCACCGTTTCGAGGAATCGGCCCCAGCCCGGCTGGAGGAACAAAAAGCCCGAGCCGCCTATCAACCCCAGCGCGATGATGCCGCCGATCGCCAGCGCAATGGCGGTATCGCCGCCGTGCGACATATTGCCGACCGCCTCGGCGATCCACAGGGCCACGAAGATCATCACCGCGGCGAAGAAGATGCCGGCACGCAGGCCGACCTGGTGCTGGTTGCGGAGCAGCAGGTAGCGCCGTAGCCGATGCCGACGGCCGCGGCGGCGCACAGCATCATTTGCAGCGTGGCGGAGAGGTACTCGTTCTCCGCGTGAATCAGCACGTCCCAGACCAGGGGCAGTCCGGCCAGGACGATCCACGTGCCGAGGAGGACGTACAGCGCTCCCAGCAAGCTGCCGATCGCGAGCTGCTGCTGCGCCGCGCGGGGGTGCGCTCGACTGCGACCGGGGCATTTTCAGCGACAGACATGGCGGCCATCCCTTACCTCGTCAATTCCTGCATCGGCTCCCACCGGGCCGGGCGGCTCCGTGCCCACAGCCCCTCAGCTAGCGCTCCGAGAGCCCACAGCGGGTCAGCAGGGGCGGAGCGACTCGAACGCTCAACCTGCCGTTTTGGAGACCGGCTGCTCTACCAATTGAGCTACACCCCTTCGAGTGATCGCGAGCCGACCGGGCTTGTCCCGACGGATGTACACGGCTGCGGGACAAGCCGCCGCCGCTCGCTCACTTCTTCCGCGATTCCTTGTGCGGCGTGTGCTTGCGCTCCTTGCGGCAGAACTTCTTCAGCTCCAGCCGGTCGGCGCCGCGGGTTTCTTTCTGCGTGCGGTAGTTGCGGGCGCCGCACACGGTGCATTCCAGCCAGACGTATTCGCGCATGGTACTCATTCCTCGATGGTTACGTTGATCAGGCTGAGCAGCCGTCCGTACGCTACGACGTAAACCGCTAGACTGCTTACTTGACCAGAATCTTGGTCACGACGCCGGAGCCGACGGTGCGGCCGCCCTCGCGGATGGCGAAGCGCAGGCCCTCGTCCATGGCGATCGGCGACTCGGCGAGCAGCTCGACCGTCATCTTGATGTTGTCGCCGGGCATGCACATCTCGACGCCCTCGCGGCAGCGTGACCGATGCCGGTCACGTCGGTGGTGCGGAAGTAGAACTGCGGACGGTAGCCGGTGAAGAACGGCGTGTGCCGGCCGCCTTCTTCCTTGCGTCAGCACGTAGACGTTGGCCTCGAACTTGGTGTGCGGCGTGATCGAGCCGGGCTTGGCCAGCACCTGGCCGCGCTCGAGGTCGTCGCGCTCGATGCCGCGGAGCAGCACGCCGACGTTGTCGCCGGCCATGCCGTAGTCCAGCGTCTTGTTGAACATTTCGACGCCGGTGACGACCGTCTTGCGCGGCGCCTTCATCAGGCCGACGATCTCGACTTCGTCGCCGACCTTGCACTTGCCGCGCTCGATACGGCCGGTGCCCACCGTGCCGCGGCCCTTGATCGAGAACACGTCCTCGATCGACATCAGGAACGGCTTGTCCTCGTCGCGCTGCGGCGTGGGGATGTAGGTGTCCAGGGCGTTCATCAGGTCGTCGATGCACTTGCAGGCCGCGTCGTCCTTGCCGTGCGCAGTCGCATGGCCGGCTTGGAGCTGCCGCGGACGATCGGGATCTCGTCGCCGGGGAACTCGTACTTGGTGAGCAGCTCGCGCAGTTCCAGCTCGACCAGCTCGAGCAGTTCGGGGTCGTCGACCGTGTCGATCTTGTTGAGGAAGACGACGATGCGCGGCACGCCGACCTGGCGGGCGAGCAGGATGTGCTCGCGGGTCTGCGGCATGGGGCCGTCGTTGGCGGCCACCACCAGGATGGCGCCGTCCATCTGGGCGGCGCCGGTGATCATGTTCTTGATGTAGTCGGCGTGGCCGGGGCAGTCGATGTGGGCGTAGTGCCGGTTGGGCGTCTCGTACTCGACGTGGGCCACGGCGATGGTCACCGTCTTGATCTCGTCGCGGACGGTGCCGCCCTTGGCGATTTCCGCGTAGGTCTTGACCTTGTCGATCTTGTTCTTGTACGCCTGGCGGGCCACGATCGCCGCGGTCAGGGTGGTCTTGCCGTGGTCGATGTGGCCGATGGTGCCGACGTTGACGTGCGGCTTGGTCCGCTGCAAATACTTCCTTAGCCATCGTTCCTCCGCAGATGTTGCAAAGTCAGTCACGCGGTCCGGACTCGTGGCAGCCGGTAGACTCGAAGGGTGTCCAGACCGTCGACGATCGGTTCCTGAAGAGCTGCTGCTGGGATTTGAACCCAGGACCTCGTCCTTACCAAGGACGCGCTCTACCGACTGAGCTACAGCAGCCTCAACTCTCGTGGGCGACACTGCCAGCGTCGCCGCCAGCCCGTTCCCAGGGCGACGCTGGCAGCGTCGCCTACGAGAGCGGGTGATGGGAATCGAACCCACATGACCAGCTTGGAAGGCTGGAGCTTTACCATTAAGCTACACCCGCACAATTTCCCTTAAGTGGGCAGGGAGGGATTTGAACCCCCGTAGGACGTAATCCGTCAGATTTACAGTCTGATGCCATTGGCCGCTCGGCCACCTGCCCGTCGCCACAAGCCGAATGCGATTCGCGCTGCGTCCGTCGCGGAAGCCAGCGGTGAGAATCGAACTCACAACCCCCTGCTTACAAGGCAGGAGCTCTGCCGTTGAGCTACGCTGGCGGCGTGCGGAAACCGTCAGTATAGGGAGTTGGCGAAAACGACGCAAGCCGTCTTCCCCGCCTCCCCGTCCGCGGGCGGCCCTACCCTAACATCTTACAAAAAGACCGTCTTCCGGAAAATAAGGTTCACGGCTCTCCGCGGCGAACCGGCCCGCCGCCGAGACAGTCCGTTATACAAACTGGCCGTTCGGCTCCAAGGGGCGAGCGAAAAACTTCCGGCAGATTCCCCCGCCGTACAATGGCACAGAGAATGGACCGCCGGCGCCGCCGAAATCTCCCGACCCCAGTGCAGAATTACATGATAGACGGGCCGCACGCCGCGACCCGCTCGTAGTTCCGCCTTCAGGCGGCTCCCCGACCGCCTAAAGGCGGAACTACGAACCGTTCGCCCCAAGCTGGATGTGCCCCATGTCGAACCCCATGCTGATCGCCGGCGCCCTCACGAGCGGCTTCGCGATCGGGTTCATCCCGGTGCTGGTCGATGCCCTGCGCAAGCCGCTGCACGAGCAATTCAAGGGCGCCGAGACGCGCGCCGACCGGTGCCTCGCCCTGTTCTACCTCGCCTGGCTGCCGGCCATGCCGCTCTCCGGCTGGCTGCTCGACCATTGGCGCAACAAGGAAGTGCTGTTCTTTGGGCTGCTCGGCTGCATGCTGGGGATCGCCTGGCTGGGATTGACGCAGTCGCTGCGCGCTCTGGCCGCCAACGTGCTGGTCCTTGGGGTCGGGTACGCGTGGCTCGCCGTCGCCGGCATCCGCCTGATGCCGGACGCGCTCGGTTTCACGACGACGCCGTCCCGGTTCGCCGCCCTGAACATCGGCTTCGTCTTCGTGAGCTTCGGCGCCATGGTCGCGCCCAACGTCGTTGCCTGGTCCGTGCGCCGCTGGGGCCGTCGGCAAGGGCTGCTCTACCTCAGTCTCGCGCTGGTGCCGGCGGCGACGCTGGTCGTCCTCGCGCCGCACGCCGACCCGCTCCCAGCTGCCGAGACCATGCCGTGGGGCGCGCTGTTGAGCAAGGTCGAGGTCTGGCTGCTCGGGATCGTCATCCTGCTCTACTTCGCGATCGAAAACAGCCTGGACGTGTGGCCCGAGCCGTACCTGCGCGAGATCGGCCGCGAGGGGCGTGGACTTACCGCCGCGATGTTCATCTTCTGGGGCGCGTTCACGCTCGCGCGCAGCCGCTGGTTGGCTGCCGGCTACGCATTATCACTATGAGCCCTGGCTGCTGCTGGCGCTGGTGCTGGCCGCCAGCTGTACGATGGGCAACCTGGCCGGCGCCAACGAATACTCCAGCGGCAGTCTCGGCTTCTGGATCACCGGGGCGTGCTACGGGCCGCTGTTGCCGGGCTTTTTGGCGCTGGTGATGGAGCTATTGCCCGAGTTGCCCGCCACTGCCCTGGGCATCATGCTCGCATTCAGCGGTCTGGACACGCTGATCGTGCGGCCGATGATGACGGCGCTGGCGGCCCGTAGCCGGGCCCGCACGGTGATGCGCGTGCCGTTGCTGCTGGGGCTGTTGCTGGCGGCGCCACTGCTCGTGCTGGCGCTGATTCGGTGACGGCCAAGCCCGAGGGCGAGTCTTCGAGCCCTCGGGGTCACGAACCCCGAGGGCTCGAAGACTCGCCCTCGGGCTTGGATGACTGCTCAACGCAGCAACTCGTCGATCTGGTCCTTCGTCGCGGGCGTCCACGGATAGATGCGGACGTCGTCACCGGCCAGGCCCACGTCGGCGCCGTTTTCCTCGACCTGCTTCTTGAACTCCACTGCCCACTCGCGTGGGACAGCCTTTGCGAGCGTCACCGGCCTGGCCTGGGCCGCGATCAGCCGGTCGATCTCCTTGTGCGCGACTTCCCTGTCCACGCCGAGGATTTCGCTCGCCAGGTTTGCCGTCCGGTCCACATCCTGGCCCGGGGTCCATAGCTGCACGTTGACGAACGCGGGCACGTATCCGGGCGACGGCGGCACCAGTTGAATCTTGGCGAGCAGTTCCTTCGGCGTCTTGCGCACCGTATCCAGCGGCAAGATGTACTTGCCCGGTCCCTGGTAGCCCTGCTTTGCCGCCTCAGGAAGATTCCATACGATGATCTGTTGCCCGTTCTTGAGCTCGACCGGCCGTACGGACCGGAAGACCTCGAGCACTTCGACCTTTTCCGCCGGCTTGCCGTCGTCATCCGCGACTTCTGCCAGGATCCATTGCTCGGCGGTCATGAACTGCGGCCGGGACAGGACGATGGTGTCCCGCGATGCCACGACGAGGTATAGCAGGTAGCCGAGCCAGCCAATGAACAACGCGGCGGCGACCGTAAGGCGGACTCTGGGATAGGTCATTCCTTGACCCCTAGCTGACGTTGAGCTGGATGCGGTAGCCGCGGACCAGCGCCTCGTCGAGATCGAAGACATTGCGGAAATCCTCGCGCGTGTCGTCGTCGGTCTTGCTCATGAGGCTCGGCCTCGACGAGATTGAAGACGATTTCGCCGAAATCGTCGGTCTTGCGAATGCCCCACATGCGAAAGACCGTCCGCGCCATCAGGCCGAACTCCTGCAGCGCCAGCGTGCGCGCTCCTTCGAGCAACTCGGGCCCGCTAACGTGGATGCGTGGCTCGCCGCCGGGCGCCGCCGCCGGCGCCCGGCCCAATCGTTCCTGCGCGTGGTGCAATGCCTGAAAGAGAAATTCGTAGGCCTCGTAGCTGTAGCGCGCGTCGCGCTTGACCACCTCGGCCAGCTTGGCGCTGTAATTCATGTGCTCTTGGACCCCAGTGGCGTCAGGATCTCCTCGGCGGACACCGCGATCCGCCGGCCGTCCTCGAACTCGACGAGCACCTTGCGCGCCAGGATCTCCTGCGCCAGCACTCGCCCCTGCCCCTTTGCCGTCAGCACCCGGCTGCCGACCGCGGGCAACTCCCGTTGAAACTCCTCGTACACGTCCTGCTCGAAGCGCAGACAGCACTTGAGCCGGCCGCACCGTCCCGAGATCTTCGACGGATCGAGCGTCGATTTCTGCAGCTTGGCCATGCGCATCGACACCGGCGGCATCACCGCCATGTGCGTGTTGCAGCAGACCGGCTTGCCGCAGTCGCCGTAGTCGGCCAGCAGCTTGGCCTCGTCGCGCACGCCGATCTGCCGCATCTCGATACGGGTACGATATTCGCGGGCCAGGTCCTTGACCAGCTCGCGGAAATCGACCCGCTTCTCGGCCAGGAAATAAAAGATGATCCGTTCGCCGCCGAAGAGGTGCTCGACGTCGACCAGCTCCATCTGCAGATGCCGCTGTTGCACGAACTCGCCGCAGCGTGCGAACTCGGCTTCTTCCCGCTCGTGCAGCTTCAGCGCTTGCTCGTGGTCGGCCGTCGTCATGACGCGGACGATCTGGCCCTTGGTCGGCTCGGTCAGGAGCTGGACCGCGCGGGGTCGCCTCACACAGAACTTCGCCGAGCTCCTGGCCGCGTTCGGTCTGGAGGATGACGTCCTGATTGCGTTCGTAGGCGGCGTCGGGGCTCGGCGTGAATTCGCCGAGGAAGCGCATCACGCCGTGGCGAACAATGTAGGTGGCCATGGAATCGTCTCGCCGGAGGTAGGGCCATTGAAGCACCCATTGTAAAGCCTGCGGCGCAGAATGAAAGAGCATCTTGGCCGGTTTGCGACTGCCGGAATCAACCGCGATGCGGCCGTCCGCTGCCGGCCTTGCGGACCGTCGGGGACGATTTCTTCGTCTGCCTGGACTTTTTCTTGTTCGGCGCAGGCACACCGTTGGTCCGCGGTGGTTCGGCCTTGGCCACGCGCTCGTCCATTTCGCGAAAGAGTTCTTCGATTTCTTCCGAAGTCATGTTCGGTTCTTCAGGCATAGCGGCATTCCCCCTCTCTTGGGATTCTCCCTACGATGTCCGCTTCGCTCGTTTCGCGTCGCTTTGAACCACGTCCTGGACCGAGCGCGGGGCCGGCGCGCCCGCAGGAGTCCTTCCGTGCTCAGGTCCTCGTCGATGTCCGGCCAGTGAATGCCGTAGCCGCCGCCTGCGATACGCCAGTTTTTCCGCTCGGCCGCCGATGCGTTGAGCAAGCGCGGATACCAGGCGAGCGGCACCGTGATGGTCCGCCCATCGTGCAGCGCCACGCTCAACGCGTCCTTCGTGAATTTGACGTCCGTGACTCGCTCATCAGCCCTCAGCGCCAAAATGCCCATGCCAGGCTCCCGATTCCGCTTCGGTCGTTTCGCATTGCTCAGGTCCTCTTACTCCGCCGCTCGATTGCGGCCTGGTGTGGCGCCATGAAAACAACGCGCTTCCGCTCGTATCGTTTGTCGTCATCCATCACGGCTGCAACCAGAAAGCTGACATTGAAGCCGGGACACGAGTGACCGTTGATTTCGCCCGAAACCAGTCCCGGCAGTTGCGTGATCGTTAGCAAAGCTTCACGAATTTGGGAGCTTGCAAGGGCTGCCTTCAGCCGCTGATCCTCGAACTTGGCGACCGCGATATTGACCGCCACACCCAGTGGAGAATCTGGATCGCTGACGCTTTGTCCCAGAAGGTTGATCCGCAACTCGCCGAGGTTCCCGACAAGAAATCCAAACAGCCAATACCCATGGTAGTCGGAATACCGACTGACGTAAGTGCCGAGGAAGTTCCCCAGCACGCCCTTGATGGCTCTTCGGGTGGCCATGTCTTTACCGTCAGAACAACTCCAGCACCGGGTTGCCGTCGCAAATGTAGCGTTGCTGGCCCTGGATGTCGTGCAGCTGGGCGCGGGGGTCGATGCCGAGCGCGTGGTAGATCGTGGCGGCGAGATCGCTGATGTGGACGGTGCGCTCGCGGGGATAGCCGCCGTTGCCGTCGGAGGAGCCGATCGCCTGGCCGCCGCGGACGCCGCCGCCGGCCAACGCCACCGCGTAACAGTTTGACCAGTGATCGCGGCCGTCGGGGGTGTTGCCGGCGTTCGAGAAGCGCACGCCCATCCGCGGCGAACGGCCGAACTCGCCCATCCACACCACCAGCGTCGAATCGAGCAGGCCGCGCTCGGCCAAATCCTCGACCAGCGCTGCGAAGCTTGCGTCGCTGGGCGGCAGCAGCGTGCGCGACAGCTCGTAATGGCGGCTATGCGTGTCCCAGCTCCCCTGCTCCACCCGCGTGTGCGAGAACAGCGTCACGAACGGCACGCCCGCCTCGACCAGCCGGCGCGAGCAGGGCGCCTTGGCCCATCGAGTGCCGGCCATACTGGTCGCGCAGCCGGGCCGGCTCCTGGTGCAGCTCGAACGCCTCCCGCGTGCGCGACGAGGTCAGCAGGTCGAACGCACGCTGGTAGAAGGCCTCGACGTTGGCGACCGCGCCCACGCGGTCGAGGTGGCGGCTCTGGGCGTCGAACTGCTGCAGCAGCGATTGCCGGCCCTGGAAGCGAGCGCGATCGACGCCGGCCGGCAGTTCGGTCCCCTCGACGCGCACGGCGGCGGCCGCGGGATCGCCGCCGAGGATGAACGGATCGTAGCGGGCGCCAAGATAGCCGCCGTGCAGGCCGGGCGAGCGAGCGGGGCCGTTGTAGACGATATCGGGAATGATGACGTGGTGCGGCATCGACGGCGGCGCGGGCCGTAATCGCTCCAGAACGCTGGCGTAATGGGGATGATCGGTGCGCCGGGCGTCGGTCTGGTTCGAGACGGCCAGCGCGGTCGTCAATTCCCGGCCGGCGAGCGAGCAGTAGATCGCGGGATTATGGCAGCGGATGCCGTGATAAACCGAGCGCACGACGGCGACGCGGTGCGCCTGCGCGCGACGCGCGGCATCGCCTCGGTAAACTGCAGGCCGGGAACTGTCGTAGGTGCAGATCGATAGAGGCCGCGGACTTCTTCGGAAGCGAGCGGCTTGGGGTCGAATGTGTCGCACTGGTAGGGACCGCCGACCTGGAAGAGAATGATGCACGCCCGGGCGGTGCCGCGCCGGCCGGCGGGAACCGGCGTCGCGTTGGCGCGGTGGGCGAGCGTGTGCAAAAGGCCGGCGGTGAACAGGCCCGCGGGACCGATCTGCAAGAACCGGCGCCGGCCCAGCAAGTGACGCAGTCCCGAACATGATGGCGCATCCATGGCGGCTATTTCACCAGCTTGAGCGTATTGGTAATCTCGGTCTTTTGCAGGAACGTCTTACCCATGACCTCGGTCTGCACCTCGATGTTCTGCGTCATGCTGGACTCCACCAGTCGGCCCGCGTCGTTGTCGAAATAGGCCGTCCCTTCGGTTTCGTATTTCTTGATCGTGATCGGCGGCTTCGCCTTCGGATCGGGCTCGATCTTGAGCTTGGGCGCGATCTCGAACAGGTCCAGCATCAGGTCGCCGTGCGCGATCTTGCCGCGGTAGATCATCTCCATTTCGCCGGTGAGCTTGCCGTAAGGAGACATCCCGTCCACCGGGGTCTTCAAGCTTTTGCCCTTGGCGATCGGCTCGGCCGGCAGGCTGAGCGTCGAGTCCTTGAGGGTCGATTGCAGGTTGCCTTCCGCCCAGCCCTCTTCCAGCTTTTCGGCGCCGGGGATCGAGCGCATCTCCTTGAGTGCCGACGCGGGCACCGTGACGTTCTTGATGTCCCCCTGCGGCGTCATCGTGACCGTGCCCTCGATCTTGCTCATCAATTTCGCCATGTTGTGCATCATCTTGGCCTGGTCCTTTTCCGGCACCTCCTTGGCGTCCGACGTGACTTCGAGGCTGACCTTGGGCTGCTCGAAGACGAGCTTGACGCGCTCGAACTTGATGCGAATCTTGGCGACGCCCTTGGCGTCGACACTGTCGACGAGCCAGGACATCGAGATCACCTGTTTTTCCAGCAGGGGGAATTCCTTGTCGTCGGCGCGGGTCATGCCGCGCGACGAAATGGTCAGGTCATAGTTCAGCTTGTCGCCGGCCTTGAACTTGTATTTCAGCGTCGTCTGGGCCTGGAGCCCCGGACCGGCCGCGAGGACCGCCGCGAGGACGAGGCTGGCGCGAACGGGAACGGTCATGGTAGGGAATTCCTCAGAGGGGGAAAGGAAGGCTCCAAGTGCCGAGGGCGGGACTCGAACCCGCACCCCTTGCGGGACAGGATCCTAAATCCTGCGTGGCTGCCAGTTACACCACCTCGGCCACTCTTCTGTTGTACCCGCCGGACGGACCGTTTGACAAGCGCGAAACCCCGGCGCTCGCGATGAAAAAAGCGCGTTTTTCCATATCCAATGCGGCCGAAATCTCCTATGCTCAGACGGTCCGGCCGCGCCACCCGCCCGCCGCTGCCGTTCGGAGAATTCCGGCATGCATCTGGATCCCGCGTTGTCCTCGGGCCCGGCTCTTGTCCAGGACGACGGCCGTCCGTGGTACCATCTCCTGACACGCTACCACTGGTTCGTGTTCATTGTCTGCTCGCTGGGCTGGCTGTTTGACACGATGGACCAGCAGCTGTTCACCATCGCGCGAACGCCGGCCGTGCGTGCCCTTACAGTGGATGCGGGTTCGGCAGCGCCCGATTACAGTGCTGTTGCCACGGACATCGGCTACGCCACATCGATCTTCCTCATCGGCTGGGGTGCCGGCGGTCTGTGCTTCGGCGTGCTGGGCGATCTCATTGGCCGAGCACGGTCGATGGTCGTTACCATTCTTCTCTACTCGCTATTCACGGGACTCAGCGCCCTGTCCGTTGGCTTCTGGGACTTCGCTTTTTACCGATTCCTGACCGGTCTTGGCGTCGGCGGCCAATTTGCGGTCGGCGTGTCCCTGGTCGCCGAGGTCATGCCCGAACGCGCCCGTCCTTCGGCGCTCGGCATGCTGCAGGCGCTGTCGGCCGTAGGCAACATCGCCGCGGCGACCTTCGGCATCAGCCTGGCCTTCCTCGGCCGGTGGGAGGTCATCGACATCACGCAATCGTGGCGCTACATGTTCATGATCGGCACCGTACCGGCCCTGCTGGTGCTCATCATCATGCGCCGGCTGAAGGAACCGGAGCGCTGGAGCGCGCTCGCCGCCCAGAAGACCATCCGCGAACGGCTCGGCGCCTACAGCGGCGAGCTGTTTTCGGACCGGCGCTGGTCGCGCAACGCCATCGTCGGGTTGCTGCTCGCCTCCTCGGGGATCATCGGCCTGTGGGCGATCGGCTTCTTTGCCGTCGATTTCGTGCGCGAGATCATTCGCCCACGGTTGGTAGCCGAAGGACTGCAGCGGCCGGAGGTTGCATTTTGGGAAGACATCTGGGCGAATGTGACGTCGGTGGTGCTCAACGTCGGCGCCTTTTTCGGCATCTACGCCTTTAGCCGCACGACGCGCGTCCTCAACCGGCGGCCCACCTTCGCGATCGCGTTCGTGCTGGCCCTGGCGAGCACGGCACTGGTGTTTGGGCTGCTCAACAGTTTCGGTGAGATTTTCTGGATGATTCCCCTTATGGGCTTCTGTCAACTCGCGCTCTTCGGCGGCTATGCCATCTACTTTCCGGAGCTGTTCCCAACCCGGCTGCGCAGCACGGGCATCTCGTTCTGCTACAATGGCGCTCGTTTTGTGGCCGCCACCGGTCCGTTTGTGCAGGGGCACCTGCGCGACTTCTTCAAGGGAATGGCCGGCGGCGACGTGGTCCAGGGTTTTCGCTACGCCGGCATGACGATGTGCTTGATCTTCGTGCTGGGCCTCATCGTGTTGCCGTTCGCGCCGGAAACGCGCGGCAAGCCGCTGCCCGAGTAAAGTAGGATTGTTTACGTTTAGCGCTCGGAGGCGCTGGGCAGGGGGCCCGCCCCAACCCAGCGCCTCCGAGCGCTAAACGTAAACAGGATTTCCGGTCAATTACACTCCGCCAGCAGCGGTTCCGCCAGCTCCTGCAAATAGAACAGCCGCCCCGCCAACGTCGGCATGTACGTGCTCGGGATCCACGGCGACGGCTCGTGACAGAGCGTCATCCGCAGCGACAGGCCCTGCCACTGCATGCCGCGGCCCAGCGCGCCGTCGGCGCCGCCGATGATCTGGTCGGCCGCCAGGAACAACGCCGGGCCGATCGTGTTGGCGAAGGCCGGCACGCCGGTGGTGCGGCTCTTGAAGCTCGTGATCGCGTTCTGCTCGATCGTCAACGGGTGCAGCCGGGCGCCAAGGCGGTGCGTCTGGCGCTTCCAGTCCGCCTCGCTGAACTCGGCGGCGAAGTGCGGCTCCCAGAACGCGATGTGACAGACGCGGCCGATGCCGAAGACCGTCACCAGCTTCGCGCCCTGGCTTTTCAGCTGGCCGATCTGCTGGCCATACGTCGGCAGCTCGCTCGACACCGCGAAGTGGCGCTGGCGTGCCGGCACCGTTTGCGTGCCGAGCGGGCCGTAGAAGGCGCGCTCCATCGCATACTGAAAAGCACCTCGGTTGTCGGCCGGCAGGGTGTTTCCCTGGGAGTCCGACCATTCGTCCATGTTAAAGCCGTGGACGTGGTCGCAGGGCACCCCCCATTCGCGAAGGAAATAGACCGTCCAGCGGTACATCCCCATCGGGCCGACCGGCAGGATGATCGCCAGCGGCCGGCCTTCTTGCCGTGTGCGCTGGATCGTGCGGGCGATTTCGTGGCCCATGAACGTGTCGAAGTCGGCGACGCTGGCACAGGCCACCGGCTCGAAGTCGGCGTGCCACCACGGACGGCGGCGCGGCAGGTCGGCGCCGGCGACGTCGGCGAGCCGGTCGATCTTTTCCAGGTCCCAGCCCGCCGGCAGAAAGCCTTCCATCATCGAGCCGCGAAACGTGCTCAGGAGGTTCATGCGCTCTCTCCAGGTGAAATCCGTCGAGCCGAAATCGTCGAACCGACGCTCGCCGCGTGCCGTAGATAGTACAAGGACGTTGGGAGCGCGAACACTGCCAGGGCTTGCTTTCGGGACGATGGGGCGTAGAAAAGCCGGACTGCCGTTGCTCGGTTTTTTGGATATTCACGCAAGTGACCGGTCAATACCGGGAGGAAAGCACATGAATGTTTGGCGTTGGTTGGGAACCATCCTCTTCCTCGCGGCCGTGACGTGCTTCGTCGGCGCCCGGCTGCCGGTGTACGCCGGGGGCGACAAGGACAAGAAAGAAGACAAAAAGGAAGACAAAAAAGAAGTCAAGGCCGAAAAGGGCAGAGATGACCTGCGGTTCAAGGCGTTCGACAAGAGCCAGGGCGCCTTCTACCAGGAAGTCGACACCAAGACGACCCAGATCATGAAGGTCATGGGCCAGGACGTGAAGCAGGAACAAAAGCAGACGTTCTACATCCTGTGGACGCCGAAGGACAAGGACAAGGACGGCAATTTCGTCGTCGACCAGGAGATCAAGGGCGTCAAGATGAACATCGACATCGGTGGCAATACCATCGCGTTCGACTCGTTCTCGGACAAGCAGCAGCAGAACCCAATGACCGACTTCTTCCGGGCGCTGATGAAGCAGAAGCTCACGTTCGTCGTGAGTCCGGACCTGAAGGTCGTCAAGATCGAGGGGCGCGAGGAGTTCATCAAGAGCCTGTCCGAGACCAACCCGGCGATCAAGACGCTGCTCGAGACGATCATGAGCAAGGAGGCGCTGTCCAAGATGGCCGAGCCGACGTGGTGGGCCGTGCCGCCCCCCGGCCAGAAAACCCAGGTTCCCTGGACCAGGGACAGCAAGCTCGATCTCGGCCCGATCGGCACCTACGACACGACCTTCAAGTTCACCGACGAGGGCCCGGACTCCAACAAGCGCGAGAAGATCAAGATCGAGGCCGATCTCAAGTACACCCAGCCGTCGAAGGACAAGACCGGCCTGCCGTTCCAGATCAAGAGCGCCAAGCTCGAGAGCAAGAGCGGCACCGGCGAGGCGCTGTTCGACCCGGCGACCGGCCGGATCGATTCGAGCAAGCTGACGATGAAGCTGGAGGGCACGCTGACGATCGAGGTCGGCAACATGGCGACCGAGATCTCCCTGAACCAGGATCAGACCTCGACGACGCGCACCGCCGCCAAGCTCGAGGATCTCACCAAGAAATAACGCCCGGTAGCCTCTCCCAGGCCGCGACGCTACCGGTGTCGCGGCCTTTTCGTTTTGTGCCAGCGAGCGGCGGAGCTTGTCCCCGCCGTCGATTCCGCCGAACCACATCTGTGGGGCCAGTCATGAAGGGGCCAGGCAACCGTCGCAAGTTCGTCGTCCGTCGGGCATGGGAGTGCCCGCAATGCCGGCGGCGCCTGGTCACGCCCGGCAGCGTGGTCCATCAAGCCTGCAACTGCCGGCCGGCGGAGGCGATATGGATGCAGCTGGTCGAGGATCCCCTCCGCACGCCCGCGCCCAATCCGCGGCCCGCAGCGCCGCCGCCCGCAAGCGAGGATTTGCGATCTCCAGAATGTCGAATGTAGAACAAGCAAATGACAACCCGATGCCGCCGCGTCTGGTGCCCGATCGGCCGTTGCCGCCCTATTCGTTCGTGCCGGGTCGCTATCCGCATCCCGTCAGCGATCCTGCGGGGCACAGCTACGGCGCGGCGCCGCCCACGCCCACGCCGGTGGACCCCGAGAAGTGGGCCGAAAACACGAGCTTCCTTTACGGCCTCGACCTGTTCAATGCGCAGTATTACTGGGAAAGCCACGTCGAGTTCGAGAGTCTGTGGATGGGCTGTGGCCGCACCGGGCCGCTCGCCGATTTCCTCAAGGGCCTGATCAAGCTGGCGGCCGCCGGCGTCAAGCACCTCGATGGCAACCGCCAGGGTGTGCAGTCGCATGCCTGTCGAGCCGCGGAGCTTTGGCGTGCGGTGACTCCGTCGCTGGCGGCGGGCGAGGAATGCGTGCTCGGCCTGCGCCTGACGCGGCTCATCGAGCTGGCGGATTCGGTTTGCCGCAACGGTTGGCCGGAGGCGCCGCCCGTGATCCTGCCAACACTTCCGTCGCCGCCGCAATGATCGCGATGGCCAACATCGTCACGGTGCGGGGGTGGTCAGGGCCTTCACTGCGCTGGCCTGATCGCGATAGAACCGGAAATGCCGATCGAGAGCCGTCGCGCGGAACACACCTTGCGTGTTCTCGCTCAACTGGGCCAGCGCCAGGGCGCCGCCGGCGGCTTCCAGGCGGCGCTGCAAATTGACGAGCTTGGCGAGCAAGATGCTGTACAGGCATTCAACGTCTTCGGGCCCGAGGTTGAGCACCATCTTGCGACAGCCCCGGTCATTAACCAGACAGTTCAGCTCGACGCCGAGTTCCTCCAGCGCCTCCCCATGCAACGTTTTCTTGAGTCGCACGCAGAACACGCCGTCGTGCTCATCGAAGTCGAGGTGCAGATACGGTTGGTGCATGGCAACCCCCCTATGCTGAAGCGACATCGTTCCCATGCGCATCGCGAAGCTATCGGCGCATCTCCCCTGAATTAACGCAAGCACCTGTCGCGCCCCGGCCCATGCTCAGCCGGCGAGCACTGGCAGCATGATCCGTTCGCGCCGGCGAAGCGGTTGCACGGCGATGGCCGGGCTGTCCCAGTTCGGCTCCGGTTCCGCCAGCACCACGCCGTTCTCCAGGCGGACCGCTTGCACCGGCACGCGCCGGCCGGTCAAGGCGGTGGCGTGACCGGGGAGCGACACCGGCGCATAGCGGCAGGAGGTGCCGGCCACGCGCCCAGGTCGAGCCGGATCGGCCCCCTCGACCAGTACATCCAGTGATCGGCCTAGCAAAGTTCCATAATAGGCACTGGCCGACTCTTTTTCCACTGCCTTCAGGAATTCGCGGCGCCGATCCACGATCGCGGACGGCACGGCCGGTCCGAAGCCGGCGGCGGGAGTGCCGGCGCGGGCTGTACGAGAAGACATGGATGCGCGAGAAGCCGGCAACGCGGACCACCCGGCACGTCTGGGCGAAATCGTCGTCGGTCTCGCCGGGGAAGCCGACGATGACGTTGGTGGTCAGCGCGGGCCGATCGAGCGCGTTGCGCAGCCGCCGGCAGCGCTCGAGGAAGCCGGCACTGCGATAGCGGCGCCGCATCAGCGCGAGGATGCGATCGGAGCCGCTCTGCAAGCAGAGGTGCAGGTGCGGGACGACGCGCGGCAGCCGGCTTAGCGCGCGCACCAGATCGTCGCGTGCCTCGGCCGCTTCCAGGCTGCTCAGGCGAATGCGAAAGTCGCCCGGCAAATCGTTGAGCTGTTCGAGCAGGTGCCAGAGCCGGCGCCACTCGTGTTTGGGCCGGCCACGGCTTAGGTCGACGCCGTAGTGCCCGAGATGGACGCCGGTCAGGACGATTTCCTGACAGCCACCCGCGACCAGCGCCGCCACCTCACGCGCGATGTCCGCCGGCTCGCGGCTACGCAGTGTCGGCCGCACCTGTGGGATGATGCAGTAGGTGCAATTGAGCAGGCAGCCATCCTGCACCTTGACGAACGCCCGCTGATGCCCGTCGAAACGCGTGATGCCGGCGGGCATGGCAGCGACGCCGAACGGGCGCAGCCCCTCGGCGAGGCGGGCCTTGTCGGTGATGACGTGCGTCACGCCGGGAAGGCGCGATACCGTGCCGGGATCGCGGGTCGCGTAGCAGCCCATGACGACGATCGACGCGTCCGGATGGGCCTGGTGCAGCCGGCGCACGAGTTGCCGGCTCTTGGCGTCGCCCTCCATCGTGACGGTGCAGGTGTTGACGACGCAAAGATCGGCGGCGCTCGTCGGCCGCCGCTTCACGCCAGCCGGCGGCCTCCAGCGCTTCCTTGACGTGCTGCGTTTCGTACTGATTCACCTTGCAGCCGAGCGTGACCAGGCGGCAGGTGCGTTGAGCCAACATTAGACCTCCAAAACCAATCGCCAAGCCGCGGGATGAGCGCAGCGAATCCCGCGGGTGGGGGCTTCGACCCGCGGGATTCGCTGCGCTCATCCCGCGGCGTGAAGGATTGTCCTACTCCGCGCCGGCCTGGTGGACTACCATCGGCTCCGGCGCCCCCGGCAGCGGCTGCGGCCCCAGGCATTGCAGCTGCGCCGGCCGGCGCAGCCGGCGGCGCGTGGGTTCGCTAAGCAGGATCGGTCCACCGCAGGTCTTCGTGAGCTGTTCGATGCGCTGGCAAAAGTTGACCGTCTCGCCGATGGCACTGAATTCGCGACGCAGCGAACGGCCCTCGGCAGTTTCCACCCAAGCGCCGAAGCAACCCACAAGCGCCGGCCCCGTGTGGATGCCCACGCCGATGGCCAGGGGCGCCTGTCCCTGCCGCACCAGCTCTTCGTTGAGTCCCTGCAAACCGATGAGCAGGTCCTGTGCCGAGGCGAGTGCGAGATCGGCATGGTCGTCATGCGGCCGGATCGCGCCGAAGAGTGCCATGAAGCCATCGCCGAGAAACTTGTTAACCAGGCCGCCTCTTTCCTCGACGGCGCGCAGCCCGATCGTGAGGAAGCGGTTGAGCAACAGGCCGACGCGTTCGGGCGGTTCCCCGGCCGTGCGGCGCGTGAAGCCGCGGATGTCGACGAAAACCACGGTGATCTCCTGGACGGCCACCTCGAGTCCGGGGATGCGTGCCAGGATCTCGTCGCGGACGTCCGGGCTGACAATCTGGCCGAACGTTTGGCGCTCATGGCGAGCCCGGCCGAGCGCCACCGCCATGTCGTTGAAGTGATTGGTGAGCCGGCCCCATTCATCGGGCCGCTGCCCTTCGATACGGACGTTGAAATTGCCGCGCGCAATTTCGTCCATCGCCGCCGCGTGCCCGTTGACCCACGTAAGCAGATTCATGCCGACCACGCCGAAAATGCCCAGGCTGGTGACGGCGACCGAAAAAAATAGCCACGAGGCAAGTGCGCCGTTCTCGGTATTCCACAGCGCGACGAACAGCGCCAGCAGCGGCATGCAGGCGACCGCAAGCCACAACACGATCAAACGCGGCCTGTAGGGAACCTGATGGGCGTCGCGCACCCATTCGGGTCGGGCGTCGCGGAAGAACTCCGGGTAGAGGAATTTAACGAGGAAGGACTCGGTGAAAAAGAATGATTGCACAATCGTGATCAGCGCGGCAATGCCGAATGAGACCAAGAACCTCCACCCGATCGTGTCCCAGTTGTGGCTGCTGCCCACAACGCAGATGATCAACGGAAAGACAATTCCCGCGGGGAACCAGAGCCACGCAGCGACCCAAACTTCGAGGTAGGGCAGGTCGATGACGCGGCGACGGCAGAACTCCATGAACTCCGGCTCGATCGGCTCGCCCGCGCGGAGGCGGCGCAGACAATGGCGAAGCGGCCAGAACAGGTACAGTACGATGGCAATGCCCACCGGCCATACCACGCCGTTGTAGAGCGGGATGGCGACGAACCGGAATGCCCAGAATTGCCGTTCGTCCATGTACATGACAATGACGTTGAAATTGTAGAAGACGTTGAATGCCGTGCCGGCGGCATTCGAGAGGACGAGCAGCATGAAAACGCTGATCAGGGGGTAGCGCCGCGCGAGCGTGAAGAGCCAATTGATAACGCCTCGCCATACGGCTTCAGCCGCTGCGCCCAGCCTGCTGGTCACGCCACGCCGCGCCGCCTGGGGCGGCACCGTGGGTGGCGCGGCCTGCGCGGGCGGGCGGTTGCCTTGCTCTGCGAGTGTCGCCATATTACCACCTGACGATCGCTGCGTGCATGCCTTGAAGGAAATGATACCGATGAAATTGCTCGTGTTCCCTGCCGTTTCCGAGGCACGGCTGGAAAAGATCACGGCCGCCGCCAACCCGATGCAGGTCGTGCAGGCCCACGACGAGACGCACGCCGTTGGCGCGATCGCCGACGCGGACGCGCTGTTCGGCTACCTCACGCCTGCCATGCTCCGCGCAGCGCGCAAGCTGCGCTGGGCGCAATCGCCGACGGCGAGCATGGAAAAGTACCTGTATCCCGAGCTGGTCGCGGCGCCGGTGGTCGTCACCAACATGCGCGGCATCTTCGGCGACGTGATCGCCGATCACGTCTTCGCGTTCATCCTCTGCTTCGCGAAGAACTTCCCCACCTACCTGCGGCAGCAGCAGCGCCGCGAATGGCACATGCTCGGCCGAGCCCAGGACGAATTGCCGGGCTACGGCGGCCCCGGCGAGGTGCATCCCTCGGATCGCGCTGCCATCACGCTCGCCGACTGCACCCTGGCCGTGGTCGGCTTCGGCGGCATTGGCGTGGAGATCGCCCGCCGCGGCCTGGTCTGTGGCATGCGCGTGCTCGCCGTCGATCCGCGTGCCGACGACGCGCCGGCCGGCGTGACGCTGTTCCGTCCGGACCGGCTGGATGCGGTGCTCGGCGAGAGCGATTTTGTGGTCATCGCGGCGCCGCACACGCCGGCGACGTTCAAGCTGTTCAACCGCGAGCGCATCCGCAAGATGAAGCGAACCGCCTACCTGATCAACGTCGGCCGGGGCGTGATCGTCGACCTGGCCGACCTGACCGCGGCGCTGCAGGCGGGCGAGATCGCGGGGGCCGGCCTCGACGTGTTCGAGATCGAGCCGCTGCCGCCCGATCAGGCGCTCTGGCAGATGGAGAATGTCATCATCACGCCGCACTGCGCCGCCGCGTCGCCGCGCGTGCCGGAGCGGCACCTGGAGACGGTGCTGGACAACCTGCGCCGCTTCGTCGCGGGTCGGCCGTTGTGCAATGTGGTGGATAAGACGCAGTGGTTTTGATGCCTTCGTAGCGGAATTCACCAGAATTCCGCCGGGTCAACACGGAATTCTGGCGAATTCCGCTACGAACCACCGGCGCTCACCTGGGGCCGCCCCACACCCGCACCGTGCCGTCTTGACCCGTGGACAACGCCAGCCGGCCGTCGCGCGAGAACGCGACCGACCACACCGGATCGCGATGGCCATCCAGCGTGCGCAGCGCCGTGCCGGCCGCGATGTCCCACAGCCGCACCGTGCTGTCCGCGCTGCCCGAGAGCGCGAATCGGCCATCCGGCGAAACGGCGACGCTCTGGACGTAGCCGGTGTGGCCGGTGAACGTCTTGACGGGCTTGCCGCTCTCCAGGTCCCAGAGGATCAGCGTCCGATCGCTGCTGCCTGAAAGCGCGTGCCGGCCGTCCGGTGCGAACGCGACGCCGAGCACGGTGTCGTGATGGCCCACGAACTGCTTCAACATCTCGCCGGTCGACACGTCCCAGAGCCGCACCGTCTTGTCGAGACTTGCCGCGAGCGCGTGCTTGCCGTCGCGTGAAAGCGCCACGCTCCAGACCGAATGGTCGTGGCCCGGAAAGGAGCGCATTTCCTTGCCGCTGGCGACGTCCCATAGCCGCAGCAACCGATCGTCGCCGCCGGAGAGGATGCGCGTGCCGTCGGCGGAAACGCAGACCGAGCGAACATAGTCGGTGTGGCCCGGGAAGCGCTTCAGCTCATGCGCCGTCGCGAGGTCCCACAACCGTACGCTGCCATCAAAGCCGCCGGAGACGACGTGCCGGCCGTCGGGGTGGAACGCGACCGCCCACACCTTGCCGGCGTGCCCGTCGAGGCGGCGCAGCTCCTTGCCGCTGCGGCTGTCCCAGAGACGCAGGCTGCCGTCGTAGGCGGTGCCGATGATCTTACGGCCGTCCGGCGAGAAGGCGGCGTCATAAACCGGCCCCGACGGCACATCGATCTTGCGCAGCTCGCTCGTGATTTCCCCGGCCCGGTACTCCGGCGGCAGCTCGTCGTTGATTTCGAGGAGACGGTCCTCAATCGCCTTCCGCCGATCGCCCTCCGCGGCCGGCAACGCCTTGAGGTAAAGGTCGTAGGCGTGCAGCAGGGCGTTGACGCGGGGCAGACCCTTTTCGTACTTGCCGAACGTAAACCAACGTTTAGCGATGGCGGCCGGATTACCGCCCTTCGGCCCAGCCTCGTCCGCCGTGCCGATTTCGAGCTTCGCCGCGTAGGCCGTGGCGCTGGCGCCGCGTGCCAGCATCGGCAAGCCTTTGTCCCAGTTGCCCTTGATCAGGCAATAATAGAAGCCCATCTCAGAGCTGGCGCCCGCGTCGTTCGGGTTCTTCACGAGCACCCGGGCGCTGGGCTCCCAGCGAGCGTATTCTGTCTGTAGCGTCCGTACCTCGTCCAGTCGCTTGCGAACCGACGCGACCAGGCTGACGTTGCGCAGCTTGATCGCGGCCTTGTCGGCGGCCTCGAGCAAAGCCACACTCGACGGGAAATCGTCCGCCGCCAGCGTCTCTTCCACCAGCAACAGCGAGCTGTCCACGACGCTCTGGTACGCTTGCGGCGGAGCCTTGACTGCGACCGCGGCGGTGCTCAGCGTCTTGACCTTCATCTGAAACAGCTCGGCCGCCGGGATCTGGAAGCTCTGGGCCAGTTCCTCGGCGGCCTGCAGGGCAGTATTGACGTCGCCCGCCTCGGCCGCCAGCTTGTGCGCTTCGCGGAGCAGGACATAACGGCCCGCGGCATCGTCGGCGGTGTCCTTGCCTTCCTGCAGCAGCGTCTGCGCGAGCCGCGCCTTGATGCCGGTGTCATCGCTGGCCCTGACGAGATCGTCCGCGTAGAGCTCCTGGATCAGCTTGACGACCTTCGCCTGGTCCGCCGCGGCCGGCACCGGTCGTTTCTTGCCGTCCTGACCGGCGACACAGGACAGTCCGAAACCCACGAGGAGGACAAGCCCGCCCAGTCCGAGAAGAGGTTGCCGGCGCACGTGCATGACCGCCCTTTCGCTCGATGGAGAAGATCGCTCCCTCAGGCTCGCCCGCTGGGGGAGCGTTGTCAAGCATTTTATGAATTCCGCTGGGGCGCACGGTCTGCCGGCGTGACGTGCTGACCGCCGAGTCGAAATCGCCGGTGTAATGACACTGCCGAAGGGCACGGAGAACAATTCCGTTTACGTCTAAAGAGGCTCCGCCTCAGACCGACGAGGCATGAAAAAAAGCTCCGGTCGCTCGTTGAATTGAAAAAACGCGGTGTAAGCCCGAGACGGTGTGTCGGCATTCGCCGTGGGCGTTCAATCCTGTTCGTGCTTCATGAACCAGGCCGCTTTTTTGACATGGTCGTCGGCGTGTGGCAGGTCGCCCAGCTCACGATAGGCGTCGGCAAGCAGGCGATGAATCCTGGGGCGATACGGACGGATCGCGAGGGCCTGATGCAGGGGCGCCAGCGCCTTGAGCGGTTGTCCCTGGCGCAGGTAGGCGATCCCCAGCATGTGCCAGTCTTCGGCGTAGCGGCGCAGCCGCACCGCTTCGCGGAGATAGGCGATGGCTGACTCGTAGTCGCCGTCCTCGAGCGCGTAGTGCGCCCAGTGCGGCAACGCTGCTGCCCGTATTTCGGCCGGCGGGTTCTTGAACCGCGCCAGCTCGTCGAGATAGGCGCGGGCGCGATCGCGATCCACAGGGAAGTACAGATCGGCGAGCGCACCGACCGACGCCGGATCGCGCAGTCCCGCGGCATGCACAGTTTCGAGCAGCTTCCGCGCCGCGCCAGGAATTCATCGGCAAGCCTGGGATAGGCTGGGTCCTGGGCGACGTGCAGATACGCCAGCCCGAGATTGCGCTGCCGATCGAGCGGCGGCACATGGGACACGTCGTAGATCGGCGCCAAACCAGGAACGCCGCCGCCGGCCGCGCCCGATCCATGCCGGCCGATGCGGTGGTGCGTGAAGGCGATGTGCGCGATGTCGGTGTCGCCGCGCGGCATGTGACAGGCCACGCAGTTGTCGGCCGGGTCTTGCTTCAGCCGCGCTGCCGGCGTCAGCCCGCACGCCGCGACACGGTGGCAGTTCAGGCATTTCTGCCGATAGAACGCGATCGGATCCGTGGGCTTTGTCGTTGCGTGCGGATCGTGGCAAGTCAAGCACGTGAGCCCTGGGCTCTTCTGATAGCAGGAGCTGCGCCGCAGCTGTTGGACGTGACCGACGACGGTCATCGGCTGACCGGCCGTCTCCAGCTCGTAGTCGATACGGCAGTCGGTTAGCGGTTGCCCCGGGCGGTAATCGGCGTGATCGTGCCCGCGCAGCGGAACGGATGCAACATCGTTCAGATGGCATGCCGCACAGATCGCCTCCTGCAGCGGCCGGTCGAGCTTTCGGGGATTGACGATGGTCAGGTCGTCGGCACCGCGGGGATCACCCTTTTGGCGTTGGCGCAATTGCTGGTGCAATGAGCCCGGGCCGTGGCAGCTCTCACACCCGATCGCCTGTTCGCGAACGATCATGCGATGCACGGTGGTGGGAATCGCCTCGGCGTTGCCCGCATGACAGCGCAGACAACCGGGCGCAATGTTGCGCTCGAACCCCGGATGTTCGCGCGTGTCGTATCCCGGCGACATGTCCCAGCGCTTCTTGGACGCATACCAGGTGATCGGCGATTCGTGAAGGAAACCGTCGATTTCGACCAGGTAGGTACGCGAGTGGTTGCCCGAGCCGATGCGATAGCGGATCGGCGCCTCCACGCGCGCCATGGCTCGCCCATCGACATCGCGTACGACTTCTTCGTGGAACAGCAGGTCATCGCGGCGATAGACCCGATAGACGCGTCCGGAAGCCTTGTGTTCGAATTCGCCATCGGGCGGCTCGCTTCGCGGGTTGACGTCCGCCATGGCTTGACTGTGTGCGGTAAGCAAATACGACTTGTGCCGGGCGGCGTGACATTGAGCGCAGGCGGCCACACCGATATAGTGCGCGTCAGATCCGGTGTTCAGGAAAGGCGTTGGCGAAACCGCCGGCTTGCTCGGCGAATCGCCGCTCTTGTGCAACCGCTCCAGCGCCGGGCCCAGACGGGGATCATTGGGCGCGAGTTTGCGAGCGTTTTCGAGATGTACTTCGGCGTCCTTGAGGTTTCCGCTGTCGAGCAGCACGTCACCCAGGGTGAACTGGAGTCGGAAGTCGGCGGGCAACTGGGCGACGCCGATGCGCAAGGGCTCGATCGCCGCTTGCGGTTGGCCGAGGTACTTCAGCGACAGACCCCAGAACAGGTAAGCCTCGGCGTAATTGGGCCGCAATTCGGTGGCGCCGGGCGTGGTCGCGCGCCTCGGCGAACCATTCCTTGAGCTGCGGCGCGGCGGGCGTCGAGTGCCACGCGATCTCGGCGCGGGCGAAGACCACCAGCGCCAGCGAATAGTGCGCTAGCGCATTGTCCGGACCAATCTGGGCTGCCTTGTGCAAGAGCGGCAGCGCCCGGTCATAGTCGCGAAGCCGGCCGAGGTTCATGCCGGCGCCGACGTAGTTTTGCGCCGTCGGGTGCTTTTCGATCCGCTTCAGGTATTGCTCGGCTGCTTCGCCATAGCGGCGCTCCTGTTCCAGGTGCTTCACGACCCGCTCGAAGCCGCGCTGGCCGCCCTGCAAGCCGGCGATTTCTTCCATGAACGGATCGGGCCAAACGGCGTCGGGGCGCAGCGTGGCGATCTCCTTCTCGTAAGCGTCGGCGAGACCCTTGTCGCCCTGCGCGGGCGAGGGCCGCCAGCTGCACGGTGGCGTACCGGCGGGCCGACGGACATGCCTGGGCCGCCGTCAGCATCTCGCGGGCAAGCGCGTTCTCGCCCCGCAGCTGGGCGATCAAGCCGATGCCGAGCACCGGCCGCAGGTTGTCCGGGTCGCGGCTGCGTTCGGCCCGAAAGATCTGGTCCGCATCGTCCAGCTGGCCGCGTTCGAGCAGCGCTTCGGCGAGTTGCAGGTGAATGACCGACCGATAATCCGGCGGCGTATTGTCGCCAGCGACGGCTGCGGCCTGGCGCAAGAGCGCGACGGCGTGGTCCGGATCGCGCTTCAGAATGATCACGCAGCGTGGATACAGCCAGCGTGCGTCGCTCGGATCGAGGCGAAACGCCTCCGCAAAACAAATGTCGGCCTCCCGGTCGAACTGCTGCGCCAGCAGCACCTTGCCGAGATGTCCCCAGGCAGCCGCCGAAGCGGGTGTCGCCCGTACCGGCTGCTGCGCCTGCCGGATCAACTCCAGCACTTCGTTGTCCTCGATGTCGGGCGGCGTCGGCGGCATGAGCGGCTGCGGTCGAAACCACCACCACGATGCCCCGAGAGCGATTACGATCAGCGCCGCGCCGCCCACCCACCTGCTACGCCGTGTCATGACGCATGGCCCTCCCCCCGGCGCAGCTCGCGCTGGCAATCCACCTTGCCGCCGTCGAACGTCTCGTGGCTGCCGTCCGGCCAGGTCACCTCGATGGCGTCGATGTGATCGGCCTTGCCGAGCCCGAACAGGGCCAGCGGCGTACCGCTCGACAGATAGCTTTGCGCCGGGTGCACGAGGCGCAGCCATTGCTTGCCGCCGGCGCGCACGCGGACCTCGGCGCCATAGGCATCGCGCTTCAGCGCCGGCTCGATGGCGCGCACCTTGAGCCAGTGTCCGCGGTTGGGCGCGACGTTGCGGAACAGCCGGGCCGGGCCGCCGGTCGATGTGACGAGCAGGTCCGGCGCGCCGTCGTTATCGAAGTCGGCGCAGGCCAGGCCGCGACCCACGTTCCAGATGCCGCACAGGGCCTTGTTGGCCGCCGACACGTTGCGGAACTTGCCGGCGCCGTCGTTCGCGTACAGCTGATTTTGCTCTACATAGTCCTCCCAGAAGCCCAGCCCGGTGTTCTTGGCCGTGCTGCCGCGATAAACCCGGCCGTTGGCGACGGCCACGTCCACCGCGCCGTCGAGGTCGAAGTCGGCCATGAGCGTGCCCCAGCCGGTGTAGCGTGCCGCGCCGGCGGTCAATCCGGATGCGGCGGTCTGATCGCGAAACAGACCGCGTGGGCCTTGCCGCCACAGCGTGTGCGTCTGGGTGTCGAGGTGGGTCACGAACAGGTCGAACAGGCCGCTGCCGGCGGTGTCGCCGATGGCAATGCCCATGCCGGCATAGCTGTTGCCCATGACGGTGTAGGCGACGCCGCGCGAGGCCGCCTCGTCCTTGAAAGTGCCGTCTTTCTGGTTGATCCACAGGCGGTTCGGCTGGCCGTCGTTGGCGACGAAGATATCCGGCCAACCATCGCCGTCGAAATCGGCGCAGACGACGCCAAGGCCGGGCCCGGGTACGCGGCCGATGCCCGAATCGAAGCTGACGTCTTCGAAGCGAACCCGCGCCGCGGGCTTGCCGTCCGCCGCGGGTGAGGGGCCGCGGTTGCGGAACAGCTTGCTGCACACGCCGGGGAAGTAGTTGGGCCCGCAAAAGTCGCGCGTGTTCGTCGGCGAGACGCACTCTTTCGACGGATCGTGATCGAGGTAGTTGATGACCACCAGGTCGAGCAGGCCGTCGCGGTTGTAATCGACGAAGGCCGCGGACATGGTCCAAAGTGAATTGACCAGGCCCGCCTCGACGGTGACGTCCGCGAACTTGCCGTTACCGCAATTCAGGAACAGCTTGACGCTGCCGAATTGCGTGACGAGCACATCGGGCTTGCCGTCGTTGTTGATGTCGCCGATGGCGACTCCGTGGTTGTAGCCGGCGATGTCGAGCCCCGAGCCGGCGCTGACGTCCTTGAAGGTATGATCCGGCATTTGCTTGAAGAGCTGGTTTTTCTTGCCGTTGGGGCCGCCCAGGTGCACGAGGTAGATGTCCACCAGCCCGTCGCCGTCAAAGTCAAAGAAGGCGCAGCCGGAGCCCATGGATTGGGGCGTGAAATAGGTGCCGGTGGGTCCCGGGTCGTGGACGAAATCGAGGCCGACAGCCGCGGTGACGTCCTCAAACCAGGCGGGACCGTCGGCGTGGTCCGCGGCACCATCCTCCGTGCTGGGCGCAGGACGGAAGCAGCCGAGGAAACCCAGGAGCAGGATCGGGAGCAGAACAACCGGTCTGAACGGCACGGGCCAGGCGGCCGGCGCCGGATGAGAGCTACCCATGAGTCTGGTCGCAGTGCGCAAGCCTGCGTGTTGCCGGCGCTTCAACTCTTGGTGACCGTCACCGTGCCCTTGTCGGTGGAGAGGTCAATCGTGACCGCCTGATTGGCGTCCGCCGTCACGTCGCATCGGAGGTTCGATTCTTTCGGGCCATACTTCAAATTGAGAGGCTCGAACAGGGGCGTGCGCTTCTTGTCGTTGGAGTACGGGCTGACCACAACCGTAACCTTGTACCTGCCCGGCGTGATGCCCTTGACGGTAAAGGTGTTGTCGCTGTTCGAAAACACGCCCACAGCGCCTTTTCCTGCCTCGCTTTCGGCCGCAAACGCGACGGTCACGGTGTCGTTTTCCTGCAGCTTCAGCTTGGACGGTAGGACCAGCTTGCCCGAGAGATTGATGCTTCGCTCGGAGGTGCAGCCGGCCACGAATAGCAGGCCGATGCACAGCGGGATCCCAAGGAAACGCAGGTGAATGGCGTGGCGCATTGCAAATACCGGGGCTTGCAGGGGGAGAGGAAGCATGCCTCCCCCCTGGGGAGGCATGCGTCGAGGCACGACCGCGTGTTACTGCAGGGCGCTACGATAGTATTCGTCCAGGTCATGGCCGAGGAAAGCGCCTGCGTGTTCGTATTGAGGTTGGAGACGGCTTGAGTGTGGCCATCGCAGAAGACGAACATCGTGTTGCCCGTGTGCGGGCCGCCCCAGTAGTTGTTGTTGCCGCCGTTGTTGGGGGCATCGGCGACGATGATGGGCCAGTTCTGCCACCGACTGGTGCCGCCATAACCGCCGGAGAAGATGCACTCGTCCCAACCGCTGGTGGCGGTGTTGCTGGCGGCGAAATTGGTGTCCATGGAGCCTTCCCCGAAAAAGATCACATTGCTGGTGCCGGCTAGACCGGTCATCTGCGCCAGCGTGATCTTCGGGGTTGTCTGCCCTTGTCCCCAGTTGTAGTTGTTACTCTGGAAACTGATGCCATTTAGCTTGTAGTCCGTGAACGGACCCAAGAAACTTGGGGAGCTGCCGTTCGCCGTGGCCGTGAGCCCGGCATGCGGGCGTGCGGGACAGATGTAGGTGAGAACCCCGGAAGTGGTATTAATGGCAGCGGTGGCGTTGCCACCGTTGCTGGCCGCGACGGCGATCACGACATTATACATCGCGTTTTGCTCGATGTAAGGAAGGATCTGGAACTGGGCGCACCAGTCGGCTGGATTGGCACTGGGGTCCGTGCCCGTCAGGGGCAGCTGGTGCTTGACGTCGTGATACGACTGCACGCCCAGGCCCATCTGTTTGAGGTTGTTGATACACTGGGTGCGGGCCGCGGCTTCGCGGACCTTTTGCACGGCAGGCACCAGCAGGGCGATCAGAATCGCGATGATGGCGATCACGACCAACAACTCGATGAGCGTGAACGCCAACCGCTTTGGAGAGATGCGGCGCACGTCGGTCTCCTTCGTCGAAGAAGAGATGAGAAAAAAACTGTACGAGAACCGCGCCCCGAGCGCGGGCCTCGGATCGAACCGTGGTAGCTCGGCATGCAACTCGCGCGCCGCCCGGCAACAAATCAATTGTCCACCCCGGAATGGGCCCTGCCCTGCGCGAAGAAATCACCGGCTCAAGCGTACCATCGCAATTGCGAAGCGCCCCGTAGGGAAATTCTGGCGCTGAAAGCCCCCGAGGCCCGATTTGTTGCTCTCATCCTGCTCTAATCTAGGCGAATCGCGGGGCCATCGCAAGACAGATTCAAGAAATTTTCATTTTTTTCCCTGCCGCCCCGGCACGCGTTCCGGCCCACTCTTTTTTCACCGTTACGGTTGCGGTTCGGCCTGGTCCGATCCGCCGTGTGCGCTGACGATGATCAGCGCCACGGCAATGAACAGCAGCAGCGCGCCCAGCGGCACGAGCAGGATGCCCACCCACGGATCGCTCTCACTGGGGGCGACGCCGCCGAGGAAAAAGCCGACGGGAATCAACAGGGCGGCGTCGAGCAGGAAAAACGACGCCAGCTTGAGCCGGCCTACCGTCCAGCGCCCGAACTGCGTCAATCCCGCCGCGAAGCCAATCTGAATCAACGCCAGCAAGGTGCCGTGCGCGTGCGCCAGCGTCCACATTTCGCGGCGCAGCTTGTGGTCGGGGTCGAGGTAGAAGCCGAGCTTGAAGCCGTGCAGCAACTCGAGAAACGCGCCCAGGCTGAGAAACACGAGCAGGGCCATCCAGCCGACGCGGTGATGGCGCCGCGACAGGTCCCGGCGTAGCGTGCTCAGGGCGTCATTCGTTGACGGTGACATCCGGGTCGTTCCGAGTCCGCAGCAAGCGTTCGAACACGTCATCCGCGAGGCGGCCCGCGGCGGTCAGCGGTAGAAACGGATAGCGCCCCGGATCGGGCCGGGCCATGCTCTCCAGCTTCAGCCGCAACTCCCGCAATTGGCGGGCACGCTCAGCCGGACTGCCCTGGTAGTTGTAGTTGTCGGCGGCTTGCCCGTGCAGCGAGCGCAGCGCTCTGTGCGCCGAACAGCGCACCGCGTCATAACGCTCGTGCTCCAGGACGCGCGTCAGCAGCAGCGCGGGCCAGTCGCGGCCGCTGGCCGCCTGCGCCGGCGGCCAAGCGAAAACCCCGGCGACCACGGCGCGCGTGCGGGCATCGCTCGTGGCGAGGTGCAGCAGGCTGGACGCCAGCGTGCGGTCGTCGGCGGCGAGAGGCTCGGGCCTGGTCCCGAACCACTTGCCGAGCTGGTCCTGCGTCCAGCCAAGCGATTTGTCGAGGTGGCACAAGTTGCAGGCGTGCGGTTTGCCGGTGCCGACGCTGTCGCGCACGCGCGGGATCGCAATCCGGTGGGAGCGGTGCGTGTCGAGCAGCGAATACGCCTGATACGGCATGTGGCAATTGTAGCAGCGACTGCCCGACGAGTCCGCGGCGTGGTGCGTGTGCTCGGTCAGGCGATCGCGATAGGTCTCATGGCACGCATAGCAGGCCGCATTGGTCCGCATGCCGTCCTTTACCTGGTGATTGGGATCGCTCTGGTGCATGGAATGGCAGCTGAGGCAGCTCATGCTTCCGTGCCCGCCCTCGTAGCACGCCGACATCGCCATGCCCTGCCACTCATGCGCCGTCGTCAGCGGCGTGCCGTCGCCCCAGAACCGCGCGTTGAGCGGCCCCGGACGTGGCGGCGGGGATGGCAGGGTGTCCTGGCCACGCATCCGGAATTGCTGTTCCGCCTCAGAGAACGGCGTGTACCAGAAGCGCGCGAGCTCCCGTCCCGCAAGGAATGGGTCGGCGTGGGTGGTCGGATTCCACGTCTGTAACCGCGGCATCGTCCCGCCGTGACAGCGCGCACAGATGTCGTCGGCGCGCCACCGGCAGCCGGGCGGGATTGACGATGGTCGGGTCGGCCTCGCCGGAGTAGCGCTGGGCGAGGCGGCGCGCGGGGTTCTGGTGGGCACGGACGTGGCGTTCCCCGGCGCCGTGACACGCCTCGCACGCGATGCCCAGCTCGCCCACCGTCGTCTTGTAGCCCGGCGTTTGCCCGAGCAGCGTGATGGGGTTCTTGACGGGACGGGTGTTGTGACAGTAGAGGCAGGTTTGGTTCCAGACATTGCTCTGGGCGAAGAAAGGTGTCGCTGGAACGAGGAAGGCGCCGTTGATATGGATCCAGCGTTTCTCAACCAGGTGATACACCAGCGGCAGACGCAGGTAGCGGCCGTCTTCATCGCGGTGCAGCAGGTGCTGGAACCAGTGCGACCCGACCAGGCGATCGACGGAAAACTCGCGCCGCGGCGCGGTGGCAAATTGGTCGAGCGGCAGCCGCTGGCGCTCGGCGCGGTCCATCCACGCGGGATCGACCGTCTCCAGGAAGTAGCGATCGCCACGGCGAGTGAGCCGCGAGGTCACACCGAGGTACTGGTGGACGGCGTCGTCGAAATCCGCCTTGACGAACTCGGGCGTAGCCTCGCGCGTCATGGTGCGATGGAAGGTGCGCTGCCAGCTTGCGTAGTGCGTCTCGTGGCATTTGAAGCATGTCTGGGACTGGACCGGCCGCGACTTGGTCTGATCTTCAGGCGGCCGCGGCGTGTGGCGCTGGATCCATTCCAGCGCGCCCGAACCAAGCCCCAGCGCGATCATCGCCGTCACCGCGGTGATGGTTCCCCGCCACCCGCCGGCAGCGCTCGCAGCCTGCAGCACGACCAGCACAGCAAGCAGAAGCAACACCACCAGACCGGCGCCGGCGAGCATGAGAGAATCCAGCAGCAAGGAGATGCATGGCGCGGTTACTGTACCGGGCGATGCGTACGCGGTCAAGGAGTTGACCAAGCGGTCAAAAACGCGACGCGCTCCGCGCAGTGCGCTTTGACAGACGGGCTTGGGGTGACTAACCTCGCATGGAGAGGAGGTTCTCGGGCTTGCTGCACATTCACGACATTGCCTGGGCGACGCGGCTTACGCGCCGCCGCTGGCTGCAGGTCGGCGGCATCGGGTTGCTGGGCCTGACGCTGCCGGAGCTTCTCCGCGCCGAGCAAGCGGCGCGCCCGGCGCCACGGGCACGCTCGTGTGTGCTGTTTCTCTTGCACGGCGGGCCGAGCCAGCTGGACGTCTGGGATATGAAGCCCGCTGCTCCGGTCGAGGTCCGGGGTGAGTTCAATCCGATCGCGACCACGGTGCCAGGCGTGCAGATTTGCGAGCACTTGCCGCTCCTGGCCCAGCAGGCGCATCGCTTCAGCATCGTGCGGTCGATGACCCATGCGGCGATCAATCACAACGCCGCGACCTACATTGTCACCACTGGCCAGCCGCCGCCCCGCGAGCAAATCGCGTTCACCCCGACCGAGAACGACTTTCCTCACCTCGGCGCAGGTGGCGTTCGGCCGGCCCAACGAAGGCAGCGTGCCGACGGCGGTGTCGCTGCCCGATCCGGTCAGCGACGGTCCGTATACCTGTCCCGGGCAGAACGGCGGCTTTCTCGGAGCGCGCTACGCCCCCTTCAGCATTTTCGGCGATCCGAGCGACGACGGTTTCCGTGTCGAGGGCCTAGCCGACTTGGCGACGGACCGACTCGGCGGCCGACGGCACATGCTGCAGACCGTCAACGCGGGGCTGGCGCCTGGGTGACGACCGCCGCCTCGAGGAACTGGGCCAGTACCAGCAGCGCGCTTTCAGCCTTTTGACGTCCGAGCCGACGCGCAACGCGTTTGACCTGCGCCGCGAGCCGGTCGTGGTGCGTGACCGCTATGGCCACCACAAGTACGGGCAGAGTCTGTTGCTGGCGCGACGGCTGGTTGAGGCCGGGGTGCGGCTGGTGACGGTCTACTGGGGCGGGCGGGTCAACAACCCGCTGCCGCACTGGGACACGCACTTCAACAACAACCGCCGTTTGCGCGAGGAACTGCTGCCGCCGTTCGACGTATGTTTCTCGGCTTTCCTCGAAGACCTCGCCCAGCGCGGGCTGCTGGACAGCACCCTCGTGGTCTGCATGGGTGAGTTCGGCCGAACACCGCGGTTTGGCCAATTCACCGGCAATGGGGTCAACGAGACGGGCCGCGACCACTGGGCGCAGTGCTATTCACTGGTCATCGCGGGTGGCCGTCAGGCCGGCGGCCGTGTTCTAGGGCGTTCGGATCGCATTGCCGCCTACCCGGCCGACGACCCCTATACGCCGCAGGATCTGGCCGCCAGCGTGCTCCATGCCCTTGGCGTCGACCCGGCCGGCGAGATACGCGATGCCTTTGGGCGCAACGTTGCGCTCAGCACGGGTGAGGTGCGTGCGTCGCTGTTCGGCGGCTGAAATTGGTCGGCGGCCGGCCAGGCCAATCCAAACATTGCATGGTGCCCACGTGACCACGTTTCCGAGCGCCTAAACGTTCGCCGGCGCGTCCAGCACCGCGCGGACCTTGGCTGCGAGACCCGCCGGCGAGAACGGCTTTTGCAAGAAACCCTGGCCGCCCTGCGGGATCACTATGTCATCGGTGTAGCCGGAAATGAATAACACGCGTAGCTCGGCCCGACGCTGGCGCAGCTGCTCCGCGAGCTGCGGGCCGTTCATCCGCGGCATGATGACGTCGGTCACCAGCAGGTGGATCGTGTCGTTGTGCTCGTGGGCCAACCGGACCGCGTCGGGCCCGTCGACCGCTTCCAGCACGCGGTAGCCGCACGAACGCAGGATGATGCTGGCCACGTTCCGCACCGCCGGTTCGTCCTCCGCCAGCAGCACCGTTTCCGTGCCGTGCGGCGCCTGAAGATTCTGGCGCGCGGCCCGCCGAACAGCGCCGCCTGTTCAACGCGCGGCAGGTAGACACGGAACGTGGCGCCGTGGCCCGGCGCCGATTCCACTTCGATGTGCCCGCCGGACTGCTTGACGATGCCGTAGACCGTCGCCAGGCCCAGGCCGGTGCCGCGTCCCGGCCCCTTGGTCGTGAAGAACGGCTCGAACAGGTGGAGTCGCACCGCCTCGCTCATGCCGGTGCCGGTGTCGCGCACCTCCAGCAGGACGCGCGGACCCGCCGGCATTTCGGGATGCTGCTCGCCTGGAGGCACGGGCTCCCGGTTGCGGGTGCGGACCTCGAGCCGGCCGCCGCGCGGCATGGCGTCGCGCGCGTTGACCGCGAGGTTCATCAGCACCTGCTCCAGCTGGTTGGGGTCCGCACGCACGGGCCCCAGGTTCGGCTCCAGGTCGGTCACCAGCTCGATGTCCGCGCCCAGGATTCGCCGCAGCATCTTGCCCAGCTCATCCAGCACGCTGTTGAGATTGAGCACCTGCGGCGACAGCCGCTGCTTGCGGCTGAAGGCCAGCAAATGGCGCGTCAGCGTGGCGGCGTGCTCCCCGGAGCGCCGGATCTCGCTCAGGAATTCCCGCGACCTGTCCTCGGGCGCGACCTTGCTCAGCAACAGATCGGAATAGCCGTTGATGACGGTCAGCTGGTTGTTGAAGTCGTGGGCGACCCCGCCCGCCAGCCGGCCAATCGCTTCCATCTTCACGGCCTGCCGCAGCGCCTCTTCGAGGCGATTGCGCTCGGTGACATCGTGCACGAAGGCCGCGAACAGCCGTTCGGGCTCGAAGCGCATCGCTCCGACGGTCAGCTCGGCCGGAAACGTGGTACCGTCGCGGCGGCGGGCGTTAACGCGCACCGTGATCGGCCCGTCGCCGCCGGCGACCAACGCGGCCAGCCCGGCGTGGCCCGGAGGATCCGAGTCAGGCAAGAGCTCCGTCACGGCTCGGCCGCGCAGCTCGTGGGGCGAGTAGCCAAAGAGCCGCTCCGTAACGGGGTTGCCCTGGCGAATCGCCCCATGGGCATCGAGCACGAGCACGGCATCGGGCGTGGTGGCAAGGATGGCGCGCAGCGTCTGCTCAGCCCGATGTACGCGCAACAACGCCCGCAGGTGGGCGATCAGTTCGCGCGGATCGACCGGTTTCATCAGGTAGGCGTCGGCACCGGTCTCCAGCCCCTGGACGCGGTCCTTCGGCTCGACGAAATGACCCGACAACTGCAGCACCGGAATGGACGCCGTGGCCGGGTCGGCCTTGATCTGGCGGCAGACCTCGAAACCGCTCATGTCGGGCAGACGCACGTCGAGGATCACCAGATCGGGATTCTGCCGTACCACGAGACGCAGGGCGTCGGCGCCGGTGCCGGCCTCGACCACGCGGAATCCCTCGGCCTGCAGGACCCAGCCCAGGCTCTGGCGGTTGGCCGCATCATCATCGACGTGCAAGACCGTGGCGCTGGTGGGCGCGCTCATGACGACCTCCTTCGCTTCGCCGACTCACGTGCCGCGCCAAGCTCACAGGACAAGGTGCGGCACCGCGATTCGAAACGCCGCGCCGCGTGGATGCCGCGGGTTGGTACGCCGGCATGGGCGTGGCCGGGAGGGGCGAGGACGATAGCGCGATCCGTGCGGTCTGCTGGAGGCGGTGTAAAGTGGGGACGCCTTCAGGCCAATTCCATCATGACCCATCCTGGCGCGAAAAGCAAGATGCTACTTGGTCGTCAACGAGTTGGAGTCCCGGCTTTAGCCGGTCTTCTCCGGCTAAAGCCGGGACTCCAACCGTCGCTCGCAGCTGGACGCGAAACTACGCCAACACCCCTGAAATGACCGAGCCGGGGCTGACCGGCAGCGGCCGATTCAGCGCGTCGCGCACCTCCGCGTGCGGGTCGATCCCCAGCAGATGGAACAGCGTTGCCGACAGATCCTCGGGCCGCACCGAGTCGCGCCCAGGATAGGCGCCGAACCGATCGCTGGCCCCATGGACGTGGCCGCGGCGCACGCCGCCGCCGGCCAGCAATACCGTGTAACACTGCGGCCAATGATCGCGACCGGCCATGTTGTTGATGCGCGGCGAGCGGCCGAACTCCCCCGCCCACACCACCAGCGTGTCGTCGAGCAGCCCGCGGCCGTCGAGATCCTCCAGCAGCGTCGGCAGCGTCTGGTCGGCGAGCGGCAACAGATAGCGGTCGAGAATTGGATACATCGGATTGCTGTTGAAACCGTGCGTGTCCCACCCGCCCGTCGTGAAACTTTGCCCGCCGATCGACGCCGCCAGGTACACCGTCACGAACCGCACCCCCGCCTCGACCAGCCGCCGCGCCAGCAAGCAGCCCTGGCCGTAGGTGGTTCGCCCGTAGCGATCGCGCAGCCAGACCGGCTCCGCCGACAGGTCGAACGCCCGCCGAAACGTCGGCGAGGTCAGCATCGTCAGGGCGCGATGATAATACGCGTCGATGCCGCGCGCCGCGCCGAGAACTCCAGCATTTGCGTGCTGCGGTCGATGAGCTCGAGCACGCTGCGCCGATCGCCGAGGCGCTCGGCCGAGAGGTTGGCCGGCAGGCTCAGCTCCGGCAAGCGGAAGTCGGCGGCGCTCGGATCCTGCGTCAGAAAGAACGGATCGTACTGCGGGCCGAGAAAGCTCGCATGCTGGCCCGGCGTGATCGAGCCGTCGCTGATCACATACGGATATGATACGAATGTCGGCGTTCCCGCCGCCGACGGCGCGAACCGGTCCACGATGCTGCCGTACGCGGGGAACAATTCGCGGCTATCGCGCAGGCGCTGGTCATCCGTCGGCGGCGCAACACCGGTGAGACTGTAATAGCCGGCCGAGTTGTGATTGCGCATCTCGTGCCGGACGGTGCGCACGAGCGTCACCTTGTCCATGACGCGGGCTGTGCGCGGCAGCTTCTCGCAGATCGGCACGCCTACCAGCGCCGACGGCATCGGCCGATATTGCCCGCGCACCTCGGCGGGCGCGTCGGGCTTCATGTCGAAGGTGTCGAGGTGGCTCGGCCCACCGAACTGGTGCAGGAAGATGACGGAGCGGGCGCGGCGCGCCGGCCGGTGGTTTCGCCCGCGTGCAGCAGTTCCGGCAGCCCCAGCAGGCCGAGCCCGCCGATTTGCAGCAGTCGGCGCCGGGTCAGCCATCCGCGATCGCAGGCGTCACGCATGGTATCCTCTCCTGGCTTGCCGTTTAGCGCTCGGAGGCCGAGCGCCAAATGGCAAGCATACAAAGCACGATTAGCCCGGCTTCTTCCCCGCTCGGATGAAGATCATGTGCCAGGGAAAGCCTTCTTCCTGATACAAACCGCGGGTGAAGCTGCAGGACGCGAAGACGCTCTCGCCCTTGAGCAGCGGAAACCCCTGGTCGAATTTCAGCGGCGTCCCCTGGAGCAGCAGCTTGCTCTTGTCGAAGAAGCCCACCTGGAAGAACAGGTCCGCCGTGTCGAGGTCCTTCTTCGCCTGCAGCTTGAGGGTGACGGTGTAGCTCTCCCCCGTCCAGTCCACGTCGCCCGTGAGCAGCGTGAAATGCTCTGCCAGCGGGCCGAGGTCGATGCCCTTGCCGATCGGATCGGCGCGCGCCCCAGGGGCGATCAGGCAGAGCACCAGAGCCATAGCGATTGTTCGATACATGTGCGTCTCCCGTGCGTGCGCCGCGAAACCGCAAGCGGGTCATCGGCGCAGCATGAACTCCTTCGCGTTCACCAGCGCCCACAACACATCTTCCAGCGCCGCCCGCCGATTCGGCGCCGCGTCCACTCGCGCCAGAATGGCTCCGTGCTCCGACGCCGTCGGCAGCCGGCACAACGCCGCCAGATACAGCTCCTCGACGATCTCCCGATGCGAGCAGCCGGCCCGCAGCATCTGGCCCAGGCGGTTGTCCGGATCGCTCACAACCTGGTTCACGAGCGGGCCAGCGACGAGCTGCAGCGTCTGCGCCAGCGTCGTGTCGGTCGACCGCTCGCAGTCGCAGCTCAGCAGCCGCTCCGGCTTGCCGAATAACCGCAGGAACTTCACCGCCTCGCCGCTGACGCCCTTGCGGCTCACCGCCGGCAGCCCCGGCAGCTGCGTCGCGCCAGGCCGACCGGATAGCCCGGAAATGCCGCCGGCACTCCCGTCACCTGGCTGATCGCGTCGAGCAGTGACTCGGCCGGTAGCGGGCGGATCAGCGCGTGCGCAAAGTTCGTCTCGTCGCTCTGGTTCGTATCGTTGGGGACCGCCGAGAGCTGATACGTCCGCGAGTTCATGATCCGCCGTACCAGGTGCTCGAGATCGAAGCCATGGCCGGCGAGGTCCTGCGCCAGCGCGTCCAGCAGCGGGCCGTTGACCGGCGGGTTCGACTGGCGGAAGTCGTCGGTCGGATCGACAATGCCGCGACCCAGCAGGTACGCCCAGATGCGGTTGGCCTGCGCCGCGCGAAGAACGGATTGTCCGGCCGGGCCACCCAGTCGGCCAGTACCGCCAGACGATCGCCCTTCGCGCCCAGCGCCGGCTCCGCATCCCCCAGGAACCGCGGCCGCAGAATCGCGCCACTGACAGGATGCTTCACCTCGCTCTTGTCGTCCTGAAAAACGATCTGCTCGCCGATGAACTCGTGCTTGTCGAGATCGTCGCGCCGGCGGTTCTCGACGATCTTGTACTGCACGCGCGGGAAAAAGGCCGCGAGCTGGTGGTAATCGTTCTGCGTCCACTGGTTGAAGGGGTGATTGTGGCACTTGGCGCATTGCATGCGAATGCCGAGAAATACCTGCGCCGTCGCCTCCGCCCGCAGCTGCGGATCGCGCAGTGCGCGATAGTAATTCGCCGCCGGCCTGGCATAGGTGCTGCCCTGGCTCGCAATCAGCTCGCGGGCCATCTCATTCAGCGGCTTGTGCGCGCGATCGATTCGCGAATCCACTCATGGAAGACGCGCACGCCCTTGCGGTCGAGCTGCTTCTCCTCATTGCGCAACACGTCCGACCAGTGCAGCGCCCAGAAATCCGCGAACTCCGGCCGCTCCAGCAGCGCATCGATGAGCCGGGCGCGCCGGTCGGACCGCGGATCGGCAAGGAAGGTCCGCGTCTCGTCCGGCGTGGGCAGGATGCCGAGCAAATCGAGAAACGCGCGGCGCACGAATTCGGAGTCGCCGCAAAGCGCCGACGGATTGCTGCGCAGCTTCCGGAGACGCGCGAAGACATGCTCATCGACGTAATTGGCCGCGGCCGGCGCCGACCAGACGAAACCACGCCGGGCCGGAACGAATGCAAGCAGGGCCGCCGCGTGGCGATCCAGGTAGCGCACCACGATCGTCGTTTCGCCCGGTTCGGTGGCACGTACGACGCCGTTGCGCGACACGTCGACGCTCGGATTGGTCGATTCGAAGACCGCCAGGCCCGCAACGTCCTTGCTCGTGCCGTCGGCGAAGACGGCTCGCGCCCGCACGGTCACCTGATGCGCCGGCTCGACGAGATACAGCTCGGCCGGCGTCACTTCGAGGCGGACGAGTGCCGGCGTTCCCTCGGCATCGGCCCGCATCCCCTCGGCGATCCAGCGTCGGAGAATCTCGTACTCGGGACTGCCGACGGCGAAGCGTGGCCCGCCCTCATGCGGCACCAGGCCGACCGGCTTCTGCAGGATCAGGCTTTCCGTCGGCCGATGCCGATCGACGCGCCGGCCGAGCACATCGCGGGTGATGGACGCAAGGTCGAACGCCGGGTCGAAGCCGCGCAGCGAGAGTTTGAAGCCGCCCTTGCCGTTGAGATTGCCATGGCAGACGCCCTGATTGCAGCCCGCGCGAGAGGACCGCCATCACTTCATTGCGAAAGCTCACCGGTTCGTCGGCGCGAACACCCGCCGCGGCGAAGGGAAGCACAAATGCAGCGAGGAGCAGTCGGGTCATGGCGGGATTCCGGCGGGGAGGCTTACCCACCAGGATACCCGATCGACGCGGCCAGGCCAGCCGAAAAAGGATGCCCGGACCGCATTACGGTATCGTCCAGTCTTCAACGGTTAGGCCCGGCACACGAGAGAACTCACCGGTGTTGTTGGTAACCACCGTACCGCCGACAGCCCGAGCCGTCGCGGCAATCCACAAGTCCGCCTCACTGATGGGCGTGCCCAAAGCCTCCAGGTACGTCCGAATGGCAACATAGTGATCTTCGACAGCCGCATCCGGCCACGCGATGACGAAGGGGGCCAGAAAACCGAGCACACGCGCTTTCGCGAGTGGCGGGTTCTTGCTCTTCGCCGCACCGACCAGAAGCTCCGCGTGAACCTGAAGTGGCACTCGAACGTCCGTCGTCGGCACGGCGTGCAGGCGACGTAGCGCGGCGGGTGACTTGCCCCGCAAGCAAAAGATGACGATGTTGCTGTCCAGGAACCACACCACGCGATGCGCCTAATCCAAATCGAAACCGGTGACTGAGCGCGTGCCGCTACGGGCAGGAGCAACCAAACTTTCGTCGTCCGCCAGTGATCCGTAGAGCGTGATCCAACCCGGGGGATAGCCATTGGCCAGCGCCCGTGCTTCCATGGCCGCGAGGATGCCGGCGCGGTTGCGCTGCGGTCCCAGCCGTTCCGTGATCCACTCGGAAACCGACTTGTGCTCGCGCCGCGCCGATTCCTCCACGTGCCGCGCCAGATCATCGTCCAGTTCGATCGTGATGGTTGCCATCGACTTGCCTGCCTCCGAATCAAGACTCCCGAGCGTCATCGCCAGCTATATCTTATTGTGTCCTCGACTCCCCGCAATCTCCCTGATTCACGGCCGCTGGAAAACCGGTTAACGTAAAGTGACGCAAGGCACCAATGGAGGTCCACCCATGCGTTGCACCATCGGCGCGATCGTCACGATCGTTGCACTCCCCTGGTTGTCCGGCGCCGGTCAGGCTCCGCCGGACAAGAAGCCGCTCCGCGAGATCGGCGAGATCATGATGAAGGCGCACAAGCCCAACAAGCGCCAGCTGTATCGGGCCCTCGACCAGCTCGTCATCAGCGGGCGGGCGACGGCGGAGGAGAAAAAGCGGCTCGTGGAACACTACGAAGCGTTGGCGCAGTTGACGCCGCCGGCCGGTACGATCGAGTCATGGAAGAAAAACACCGCGGCGATGGTCGCCGCGGCCAAGGCGGTCGCCAGCGGGGACGACAGCGCGGCCGTGCGGCTCTTGCAGGCGACCAACTGCGCGGCCTGCCATGAAAAATACGGGGCCCCACCCTGTTTCTTGCCCGGCCGCTTGCAATTCGGCCTGCAGCGCCGGACAATCTCCTGAAACCTGCCATCCTTCGGGTAGTGCCGATGCCGTCGCGTTTGACCCAGCAACAACTCGAAACCCACCTGTGGGGTGCCGCGAACATCCTGCGCGGCCGGACCGCGGGGCAAGACTACAAGACCTACATCCTGTCGCTGATGTTCTTCAAGCGGCTTAGCGACCAGTGGGACTTCGAGGCCGACGACCGCATCAACCAGCTCGAACAGGAGCGCGGCAAGCCTTTTACCGATGCCCAGCGCCAGGCCCTGCGCTTGCGCGGCGACCTGCACCGCTTCGCCATCCCGGCGGGCTGCCATTGGTCCGACGTGCTCAGGGCGTCTGAGAAAATCGGCGAAGTGCTCACCACCGCCATGCGCGGCGTCGCGGGCGCCAACAAGGAACTGGTCGGCGTCTTCACCGTGGACTGGAACCAGCCGGCCCCCGACGGCAGCGGCAAGCAGCTCATCGCCAACGAGGTAGTCAGCGCCCTCGTGCAGCACTTCCACCAGGTCAACCTGTCGAGCGCCAACGTCCAGCCCGACGTGATCGGCCGGGCTTACGAATACCTCGTCAAGCAATTCGCCGACGACGCCGGCGCCAAGGCCGGCGAGTTCTTCACCCCGCCCGAAGTGGTCGACCTGCTCATCCGCATCCTGGAGCCGCAGCCGGGCGAGGCGGTGTACGATCCGACCTGCGGCTCGGGCGGCATGCTGATCCACTCGGCCGACTTCCTCAAGGAGAACGGCCACGGCCCCGATCAATTGCGCTATTTCGGCCAGGAGCTGAACTGGTCCACCTATGCCATTGCCCCCCAGCTACTGGCTACTGGCGATGGGAAAAATGCGACGAATTCGACCCGACGTTACCGAACGGCTACGCGGACCGGTTTCTTCAACAGGTGTTCCCGTGAGCGAAAAAGACTTTGCGGATCTCGTCATGGAAGCGGCGTCTTCTGCGGAAGCCTTCAAGCCGATGGCCGTCTACGACCGAGACGGCGATTGCATCGAGTTCTTGTTCTCCAACGAAAGCTACTACGCGCAGCGATTCGATTCCCTCGTGACCGTCTTCTATGGCCGCGAATCCGGCGAAATCGTCGGCTCGTTGATTAAGGGCGTAAAAACACTTATTAAGGATGTACTAGAGCTGCGCCCGGCTTTCGGATCGAGATTCACGGCGGCCGCGTGAAGCTCGTGCATCTTTTCAGCGCTCGTCTTTGGACTTTCGGCGACACCCACAAGGAACCTGAAGTCCGTATCTACAAGGCGCTTCGAGACGCCGCGGAGCAATCCGGCGTGGAAACCGAGATCGACTGTCTCGGCCCTGCCTAAAATCATGCCGACACCGTCTGGCGGCGGAAAGACGTAAACGGCACCCAAAGCCAATTGGCGCCCGAGTCCGCTTCGTTGGGTAACTCGACCAGCGCTCTTTTCCTTTGGCGATCCAGCTTGACGATGCCGACGGCCAAATATGTCCTGCTCCCCTAACCGAGCCGTCGCCGCAGGGCCCGGGTGCGAGGACGGTTGGTGGGCTGGGATTCATCGTCACTCCACGACGGAATGGCCAATGCCGATTATCTCGATTGAGGTTTCGTCCCGGGCGTAGCGAAACAGAAGCATGAACTCGTGCCTGTCGCCTTCGTGCTTCATCGGTTCCGGCCGCGAGAGCTGGCAGTCGGGCGGATAGGGAAAATGGGAGGCGTGGCTCAAAGATGCCGGGTTCGCTGCAAGTTTGTGGAGGTGGCGAATGACGTGCGCTCGAAGCGGCTTGGGCAGGCCGACGAGCGTGACCCCGGCATCAGAGGAAAGGCGGATCTCGTAAGTCATGCGGGGGCGATGACCTGCCCTAGGAGTGCATGGCGGCCAGGAACTTTTCCAGCGACTTTCCGCCGGTCTTGTCGAGTTCCTTGATCGATGCGAGGATTCGTTCCAGCTCAAGGCCGGGCATCCTGGCCTCGTTGTTCACGAGCGTCATCCTCAAGGGTTGGCCTCTGGCGTTTCTCTTCCGCGCGTCGACGATGGGCTTCGTGGCGTAAACCATGTCGAGCACCTTTTTTAGCGGGTTCCGCTGAATGATGCGCACCACGTGAGACAGGATGGCGTCCTCTGCGGGTGTATACGCTCCTCTTGGAGCCTTGCCCGTGGCTTCGTAGGTGTAACAGGTATTCCCAAGGTACTGATAGCGCTCGACAGCGATCTGTCCCAGCGCTTCCATGGTGTCGAGCGCCGACAGAATCGCCGGGTCAAACGGTCCGTGGTTATCCAGCACATAGTTGAGCGCGGTCACCGGCTTGCCGAGGCATCGTCGCGCCTCGAAATCGACCAGGTACAGGAACTTGACCACCTGCGTGCGGCCGGCATTTGGGAGTCGATCCAGCAGATAGGTGATCAGTTTAGTCACATTATTCGGCATTATGGCACCTCGCATTTCTACCCCGCGCAAACGTTTGGTGGTGTCCGCTTACTATTGCCAGTTCACCCGGCCTTTTGTACCATCGGGGGGATGATGGAGCAAGAGCACTCGCGGTGAGGATGAACCATGAGCCACGGACGGCCCGACGACGATCTGGGTCGCTTCTGCTGCCTGAACGCTGCCTGCGCCGATTACGGCAAGCGCGATGCGGGCAATCTAACGGTGCCGATGCGCTATGGTCCCGACCAACGCCGGCTGCTGCGTTGCCGCACCTGTAAACAGCGTTTCTCAGAACGCAAAGGCACGCCCTTGTTCGATGCGCGGCTGCCGCACGACAAGGTCGTCGCCGTCTTGGAACATATCGTCGAGGGCGTTGGCGTCCGCAAGACCAGCCGTCTGGTCGGCGTCGATAAGGACACCGTCGTCCGCTACAGCGTTAAAGCGGGCAAGCATGCCGAGCAACTCCACGACGAACTCGTGGGGCTTTCCCCCCCTAACGACCGAAGTGCAGTTCGATGAGAAGTGGTCGTTTGTCGGCAAGAAGGAAAAGCATTGCGATCGGTCCAACCCGGCCGACGACGACAAGGGCGACTGCTGGGACCATGTGGCCTTTGACCCGGTGAGCCGCCTGGTGGTCAGCGTGGTACTCGGGCGACGCACGGGTGAGCATAGCCAGTTGTTGGTGGAAGATTTCCATGAGCGTACCGAGGGCCGCATCATGGGGTTGATGACCAGTGACGAGTACGCGGGCTACCCGGGGGTCATCCTCGCCGTCTACGGTGAAGTCGTCACGCCGCCGCGCACGGGTCAGCCGGGCCGACCGGCCGCGCCGTACCAGGCCGTGCCCACGGGGCTGAATTATGCGACGGTGCACAAGACGCGGCAGGGCAATCAGGTCGTCGAAGTCGACCGACGCTTGGTCTATGGCACCGAGGCGGGACTGGAACAAGCCTTGGCCGACTCGCCGGTCAGCGCGACGGTGAACACGGCCTACCTGGAGCGGCACAACGGGACGGACCGCCACCGCAACGTGCGCAAGGGCCGCAAGACTTATTGTTTCTCCAAGGATTGGCAAGTGCATGCAGCGGTGAGTTACTTTACGCTGTACAGTTACAACTTCTGCTGGCCGGTACGCACGCTACGGCAGAAAGATGCCGTCGGGAAGTGGCAGGATCGCACTCCGGCGATGGCGGCCGGTTTGACCGATCATGTGTGGACGCTCGCCGAGTGGCTGACCCTTCCAGGCGTGCAACGATGAGGCGACACCACCAAACGTTTATCGTAACGCAAAAAAGCCATTTGGCAACGTCCGTGGTACAGAGGTACAGAGGTACAGAGGTCGTATATAATGCGGCCTGTTCAGGCAGCGTCGCCCGTGGCCCGCGTGAAAGAACCACGCCCATGAAGACGGAATACGGCTACGTCGAGAAGCCGATTCTCGACTGGTTGGGCGGCAATCCGAACCGCGCCGACGACCGCGGCCAGGCCCTGGTCCGAGAGTTGAACGGGGCCAAAACGGAGCCGGAACGGTTGGGTCTGACGGCGGCTGGCGAATGGCCGCTGTACACGGTCATCCGTGCGTTTGCCAGGGACAAGGATGAGAGTCTGTGCGTCAGGGCAACAAAGAAGTTGCTGGCTGAGCTGCAACGGAAGCGCCTACTGCCACGCGGCTGGTCCACGAACGCGGGCGGACGCAAGAATGTAACCCTGGCAATCCAGGTGGCGTGCTGGGACACCGACCTGATGGCGCTGGACCTGTGCCCGACCGACGCGGCCGACCCGCCTTTTTTGGCGGCCGCCATTGAGGAACTGGCGAGGGCGACCGAGTGAACGAGTCGGCCAGGCAGGCACCGTCGGTCGTTTTGCGTGGCCGGCGCGTGCCCTACAAGATCGAGCGCACCCGGACGGGGCGCCGTTGTCGCATCCGCGTTTCGCCGACCGGGGTGGTTGTGGTTCTGCCCCGAGCTACGGAGGCGGGACGCGCGGCGGCGTTTCTGCACGAAAATGCTAGCTACGCCGCGAATTCCCTGCTGCTCCGGGGGAAGAAAATGCGGGTCGAAGTAACCGAAGAAACGACGCGGCGGCGGTATGCGCTGGTGGAACACGACGATGGCCTAGTACGGGTCCGCGTGCCGGCGGGGCGAGCAGTCGATCCGGCAACGGCACTAGCTAGCCCATGTTTAACAAGTGTCGGGGTAGTTTTTGACGTAAGTCCTTAATTTTCAACGCGGAGGTCCAGTTTTCAGAAAACCGTAGTGACAATCATTACAAACATTTTAGCTGTTTTGTCCGCATTTCATCGAATATCCGGTTGACGGACCGGTGGATTTGTTGATGATAACATCATGTTCATCCGCTCCGTCAAAGTTCCGTCCTCCAACGGCACCGTCCACGAGTATGTCCGCATCGTCGGCTCGGTGCGCGAGAACGGCAAGGTCAAGCAAAAGGTCATCGCCAACCTCGGGCGACGCGACACCCTCGAAGCCGTCCTGCCGCTGCTCAATCGCTTTCTCACCGGCGAGGAAGGGCCGCAGGCCCTGGCCCAGCAACTCGGCGCCGAGGGACCCATCGAAATCCTCGACGCCAGTACCTGGGGACCGATGCTCGTCGTGCGCCACTTCTTCGACCAACTGGGCCTCTGGCAATGGCTCGATGCTGGTCGGCGTTGGCCCAAGTTGCGGCCGAGCGAAGACCCCGCCGACGACTGGGTCAGCCGCGTCCTGGTGCTGATCACCAACCGCCTGGTGCGGCCGGCCAGCGAGCACGGTTTGGCCGCGTGGCTGGAGACCGATTACGTGTGCGACCGGCATGGTCGCCGGTACGTACCCTGTTGGAAGCAGCAAGGCCGCGTCCAGGTCGACTTGGGGCAACTGCAGCGTTGGTATCGCACGCTGGATCATCTGGGGTTGAACAAGGACGCCGTGGAAGTGGCGCTCTATGAGCGGCTGCGGACGTTGTTCGAGTTCGACGCGGACCTGGTGATGTACGACCTGACCAGTACGTATTTTGAAGGCCATGGTCCGCCGACGCTGGCCAAGCACGGTTACAGTCGCGACGGCAAGCCGCGGAACGTGCAGGTGGTGGTGGGCGTGGTGATGGTGGCGGGTTGGCCGATCGCACATCACGTGTGGGCGGGCAACACGCGTGACAGCACGACGGTCAAGGAAGTCATCCAAGACCTGGCCCGGCGTTTTCGCCTTCGGCGTATCGTCTTTGTCGGTGATCGCGGCATGGTGACCGAGAGCAATCTGGCCATGCTGCAGGCGGCGGCGGAACATGGCTACTTGGTGGGCATGACGCGTCGCCGCAATCCGGAGGCGGAGGCGTTGATTGATCGCGTGGACGAAACGAAGTGGGTCGACTGCCCCAATGGGATCACCGCGCGGGCGAAACCAAATCCACCCCGGACACGAGTGCAAGAGGTCGCCTGCGACCGTGCCGGCGTGCGAGTGTTTGTGGTCGATAGCGACGAGCGTCGGGCCTATGAAGAGCGGCAACGTAGCAAAGCGATGGAGCGGGTGCGTGCGGCCTTGGCGAAGGTGCAGGCGCGCGTGGCCAAGGGCCAGTTGAAGCAGCCGGCCAAGATCGGCGCGGCGGCCGAGCGGGCGTTGCAAAAGAACCACGGCTATCGTTACTACATGTGGGAGTTCAAAGAGGGACAATTGGAGATCGCGGAGCACCCAGTGAATTTACCTCGGGAAAAGAAGTATGAAGGGCGCTACCTCATCCAGACCGATCAGACGGCGATGACGCCCGCGGAGGCGGTGGCGCACTACAAGGACTTAAGCGAGGTGGAACGGGGCTTTCGTTCGCTCAAGGATCCGCTGGGCATGCGGCCGATCTGGCATCACACGGCGCGGCGGGTGAAGGCACACATTTTTGTGGCGGCGTTGGCGTTCTTGATCGAGCGGATGCTGGAGCGCGCCTTGAAAGATGCTGGCCTGTCGCTCTCGGCGCAGTCGGCCTTGGAAGCATTGCAGACGATTCGCTACGTGCAATTCCGCGTTGCGGAAGAGCTCCGTAGCGGCACGACACCGGGTTCGTCCCGCGCCCGCCAGGTACTCAACGCCATCGGTCTGGCCGACCATCGGCCGCCGGCGCCGCCCGCGGGCGATGAAACGACAATGTAGTGACTAATCCAAAAATCAGCCCTTACGCAGCAAGGACTTACGGCGACACTTGTTAAACATGGGCTAGCGCACTGGTTGCGCCGCCAGGCCCGCCTGGACCTCCTTGCCCGCCTTGCGGTGCGCGCCGCCGAGCTGAAGGTGCGGCCTGGCCGCGTATACGTCATGGACCAGAAGACGAAGTGGGGGAACTGTTCGCGGCTGCGCAACCTGTCCTTCAACTGGCGGCTTGTCCAGGCGCCGCCAGCGGTGCTCGATTACATTGTGGTTCACGAACTCGCTCATTTGCTCGAACCGTCTCACTCGACGCGATTCTGGTTGGTTGTGCGATCCCACTGCCCCCAGGCTGATCAACACCGACGCTGGCTGACAGATCACCAAGGGTCGTTGACCGACCGCCGATGAGACCGCGCGAATAATCGCGATTCACAGTCTAACGTGCCTCCATGCAAGGGCTCGGATTCATCCCGCCGACATTACAAGACCGGCGCGGCAGCGGGGGAGGCCAAGATTCGTACAAGCGGTGCTGAACGTCATGCCGTCCCCGGCGAATGCGTCTCCCGAGAAGGCGTGGCCGCCAGGCCGCGTGTGCTTCCGAACTGGCGGCCACGGCCGATGGCCATCGAGCCCAGTCGCCGTGGCCGGCACCTCAGCGCGTTGCGCCATCAGGCCTCGCTTTGTCATTGGGATGGGAATGCTCGCCGAATGGATTGCTTGAGACATGGTGGGTACGTGGGCGCGAGGCTTATGACGATGCCGCAAGCAAGACGAGCAGGTACATCATACAGCAACACCCAGGCGCCCAAGTAACTTGGGCGCCTGGGGTCTGGCGCCCACCAGCGGGACCACCGTCAAGCGCGTGGGTGCCCTTTCTGTCGTCCCTCCGGGACTCCAGGTTCCGCGTTGCTCGGGAACCCACCACTCGCGTGGTGGGCTACTTTCAGCCGCCCCTGCCGGGGCTGCCGACGGTGAAACGCGGACACATCCGCCGCGGAATTCTAGCGTTGCGGCGAAACCGCCGGCCCCCTTTTCAGTTGCATGGGTGTCCCGTGAGAATGTGAAAACGTGCAATGAACGTTAGCGACCGTCGTGGCGGGTGACCTGGCCGGATTCTTCGCAATCTTGCTGATTTGATTGGACGTGCATCCCGTTGCGGCATACTCCCATCTGTAGGTCAGGCTTGCCAGCCTGACCCGGGTGTCAGGCTGGCAAGCCTGACCTACGTTCTGAGACCGCGTCCAGGCCGGCCGCACTGCGAGGGATTTGCCATGCACCGCTTCACGCTCGCCGTCCTGCTGGTGCCGATCGCGGCCGCCGCCACGGCTCTGCCGGTGCGCGTGGACCGCGAACGCGTCCGGCTGGAAAAACAGTGGGGCATCGTGGAGGATCCGGACGGGGACTGCACCTTCCGCGCCGATCTCGGGCGGTTGACCATCGGCATCCCCGGCACGCCGCACGCGCTGTCCGCCGACATCGGCAAGACGAATGGGCCGCGGCTGCTGCGCGAGGTCGACGGCGACTTTCACGCTCAGGTCAAGGTCGCCGGCGCGTTCCCGGTGGACCCGCGTTGTCTGATGCCGGGGCGATGGGCGTTCTTTGGGGCTGGGCTGCTGGTCTGGCAGGACGACAAGAACTATGTCCGCTTCGAGCGGGCACGCATGCACCTGGTACCGTCGGGGCGGTGGCGTTGCTATCCAAGCTTCGCGATGCACTCCGGCGGAAGGCTCGTCCGCGAATGGCAAAACCAGGACGGGATGCTCGACGAAGCCAAGTGCGCCTGGCTCCGGCTGGTCCGCCGCGGGACGACCATCACCGCATCGTACAGGCAGGATGGCGACGGCTGGAAAGAGCTGCCGCCGCTGCAGATCGACTTCGGCGCCAAGGTCCGCGTTGGCGTCGACGCCGTGCAGAATACGCCGGCGGGCTTCGAGGCGATATTCGAGACGCTGCGCGTCGGCCCCGCCGATGTGCCGTAGGCATTAGTCGCGGATGCCATGAGGGACGGCACCTCGTCGCCCCTCGGGAAGCAAAACATCACTCGGCCGTCCTCGATCCTCTGGGTCTGCACGAACAGGGCGTGGATGACCTCAACTGGACCGCCCCGCGGGCCGGGCGGCAAGGTCCCTTGCGGCCGAGCCTGCGCGGCCGACATCGGAAGGAACGCCACAGCAAAGACGGCTACTGACAGGAGGCGGTTCATCGACCCTTCCGCCTCGGTCTCCTCTGCGTCGATCATAGTTGGCCCCGAGTTTATCGTTCGAGATGAGAATCTGTCTCAGGCGATGGTTGAATTGGAGGCGGAGCAAGTTGATCGTTTCTGGAAGCGGATTGACTTATTGTCCCAACAAGACAGGGGCATTTAGGTTTACGTTGAAAAGCCGACCGCGAGAACAGAACGCAACCGCCGTCGCCTGTTGGATCTTCGCGAATCGGCCTGCGCTCACGTAGGCCGCCCGATTGCTGGTGCCCCATGCCCAATGAGCCGAATCCCCCCGTCACGCCCGATGCCGGGCGCGTGGCCAACCCAACCGACGCGTACACCGCCATCGCTCCCGGCTCAGGCCCCGCGCCCGTGCCTCCCACTGCGGTGGGGCGCTATGAGCTGTTCGGCGAGATCGCCCGTGGAGGGATGGGCGTTGTTTACCGCGCGACCGATCCGCAGCTTGGCCGGGAGGTCGCGGTGAAGGTGCTGCAGGAGCGATTCGCGCCGGACTCGCCGGCCGCCCGGCGGTTCCTCGATGAGGCCCGCATCACCGGCCAGCTCCAGCATCCGGGCATTCCACCCTTGCACGACGTGGGTACCGGGCTCGACGGCCGGCCGTTTTTGGCCATGAAGCTGATCAAGGGCAACAGCCTGGGGGCGCTGCTGCGGAATCGACCCAACCCGGGCGCCGACCGCGGCCGCTTCGTGGCGATCTTCGAGCAGGTCTGTCAGGCGGTCGGCTTCGCTCATGCCCACAAGGTGATCCATCGGGACCTGAAGCCGGCCAACGTGATGGTGGGCGCCTTCGGCGAGGTCCAGGTCATGGACTGGGGATTGGCGAAAGTCCTCACCGCCGGCGCACGGTCTGGGCCGGCGGCGGAAGAAACCATGGGCACGGAGATCCGCTCAGTCAGGGAATGCGACGGCTCCGAAACTCAGACCGGGAGCGTGCTCGGCACGCCGGCGTTCATGCCGCCGGAACAGGCGGTCGGAGCCGTCGACCAGGTGGATGCGCGAGCGACGTCTTCGGGCTCGGGGCCATCCTGGCAGTCATTCTGACGGGCGAGCCGCCGTTCGTCGGGGAAACGGCCGAGTCCACGCGGGTGCAGGCCGCCCGCGGCAAGATCCACGACTGCTTCGCGCGGCTGGACGCGTGTGGGGCGGAGCCGGACCTGGTCGCACTGTGCAAGCGCTGCCTGTCGCCGGAGAAAACCGATCGGCCCCGGGACGCGGGTGAGGTCGCCACGGCGGTGGCCCGGCTGCGGGCCGAAGCGGATGAGCGGGCCCGGCAGGCGGAGCTGGACCGAGCGAAGGCGGAGGCCGAAACCCGCGAGCAGCGCAAACGGCGGCGCGTGCAGGCGGCCCTCGGCGTGGCGGTGGCGGCTGCCGTCGCGCTGGTCGCGTTTGGGCTGTGGTGGGAGGACCGGCGGGCCTTCAACCTGGCCCAGGCGCAGGCCGCCGCTCTGACCGACGCTCGTCATCGGCTCGAGGGGGCCCTGGACCGAGCCGCGGCCGCGTTCCCGGCGGACCGGCTGGCTGACGCCGACGCCGCCCTCGACCGGGCAGTCGAGCTGCTCGACGCGGCCGACGCACCCGAGCTACGCAAGCGGTACGACGAGCTGCGTGCCGACCGCGCCGCCGTCGCCGAGTTCGACCGAGTTTGGGCCAGGGCGAGCGCCATCGTGGACAACCGGGTTCCGGGCACGACGCGGCAGGCGGGCGGGCTGCGGTTCGACGACGAGGCCGCCCGCACCGGCTACCCGGCCGCGCTGGCCGCGCGCGGCCAGAACGTCGGCAAGACCGCGGACCTTGGCGAAGCGGCGGCCCAGATCTCCCGATCGCCAGTGCGCGACCGGGTGATCGCGGCCCTGGACGATTGGCTGCCGGTCGCCGTGGCAGAGGACCGGCCGTGGCTGTGCGACCTGCTGGCGCGGGTGGACGCCGATCCCGTTCGCAACGAGATTCGCCGGGCGCACGTCGAGCCGGAGCGACTGCGAACCCTGTTCAGCAAGCCACCGGCCGAACCGGCGCTGCGCCTCGCCGCCCGCGCCGCCATGTCCACTGAGGTGCCGCACGATCACGCGCTCGCGGTGCTGCGGGCTGCCGTCGCACGCTACCCGGACGACTTCCGGATCCAGTACGCAGCCGGCATCCGGACGCTGCGCACCGACGCCGCGGAGGCGGTCGGGTACTTTCGGGCCGCCACCGGCCTGCGCAAGGACAATCTGGCCGCGGTCAACGGCCTCGGGTTCGCGCTGCACGTTTCCGAGAAGCCGAAGGAAGCAGCCCCCTACTTCCTGCGCACCATCGAGATCGATCCAGGGTTCGGCTCCGCGCACCTGAACCTGGCCGACGCCATCAAGCTGGGCGCCGATCCGGCCCCGGCGGTCGCCTACTTCGAGCGGGAGATTGGGCGGAATCCGCCGCACCTGGCGATGGCCCACTTCGGCCTCGGCATGGCACTGCGGAAACACGACCCGAAGCGCGCGGCGGCGGCGTTCCGGCAATCCATCGCGCTGGACGACAACTTCGCCATGGCGCACCACTACCTGGCCTGGGTGCTGCGCAACGTCGAGGAATGCATCCGCTGCTATCGGCGGGCGATGGCGCTGGACCCGACGTTTGCGTTCCCGCACTACAACCTGGCGGGCATCCTCCGCGCGAAAGGGGACGTGCCCGGGGCCGTGGCCGAGTACCGAGAAGCGATACGACTATTTCCTGAGCACACGTTCAGCCACTTCGACCTGGGCCGCACTCTCGCCGGGCAGCGTGACCTGAAAGGCGGCGCGTTCCACCTGCGGCGCGTCATCGAGCTCAACCCGAACTTTCACACCGCCTACCTGCCCCTCGGGCAGGTGCTGCTGGCCAGTGACGACGTGGCCGGGGCCACCGACGTCTACCGCAAGTGCGTGCAGCGGTTCCCGACCTCGCACGTGGGCTACGACGGCCTCCTTCAGACGCTGGGCCGAGCAGGGGCGCATACGGAGGCGATCCGGGTCTATCAGGTGGCGCTGCTCCGGGCCGACCGGACCTGGCCGGAAGACGTGCGCCGGCGGCTGCGGTATAACGCGGCGTGTTCCGCTGTGCTGGCGGGCGCGGGATCAGGGCAAGACGCCCCGGCCATGGCCGACCGTGGGTTGTTCCGCCAGCAAGCCCTGGTCTGGCTGCGAGCCGAGCTCGACGCCTACCAGAAGGCCTACGAAGCCAATCCGGCCGCCGCGCGGGCCGTGACCTTTGGGACGATGAAGCACTGGCTATCCGACGCGGACCTGACATCGACCCGCGACCCGGCCGCCGTCGAAATGCTGCCCACGGCGGAGCGGGACGTCTGGACGCAACTTTGGGCCGATGTGCGGCGACTCCACACGGCCGCGGCGGCAGGCAAGCCCGTTCCACCGCCGCCGACCAAGTAGAATGCGTTCCGATCCGCTGTTTTGCCATTGCCCGTTGAATAAGTACAATGGTGGCGTTGGCACATTTGCTATCGTGCGTCGCCAAGGAGGATTTTCTGGTGGCAGTCACACACGAATACGTGGAGAATTTGCCGGCCATTTACCGCGACATCCTTGCCGCCTTCCCGCAGTTCGATGCTACAAGGAAAATTGGCCAGGGCCTTTCTTTGCAGTCCCTTTATTCGGCCCTGAACGGGAAATACACGCTTGGCCAGATTCGTCTGGCGTGTGCAGAGATGGCGAAGGGCGAAGCAGTGGAGATCAGGAATGAAATCTTCGTACACCCGACGGCGCTCGGGGAGGAGATGATCGCCGCAGTCACCGGCGGCGCGGTGCCGCAACCGGCGGTACCCCCCTTCAAGCCGCCGCCCAGGTGAGTCACTTGCATGATCGGCGATTGGAAGATTTGCCAATTTCCACGTTGCACCCACCATGTGTTCCTGTCGCATTGCGCCGAGGATCGACTGCGTCTGGTCCAGCCCGTCTATGCGGCGTTGGAATCCGCCAAGTACAAACCGTGGCTCGACCGGCATCACTACCCGGCTGGCCAAGGGGCTTTTGAGGCTCTCCGCGAGGAGATCCTTCGCTGCCGTCATGTAGTCTATTTTGTGACAGCGCAATTTCTCTCCCAGGGCCGGGGTTGGAATAGCATCGAAAACGCCTATGCCAACCTCCTACAAGAGAATTTGCGGTTTTCGTCGCTCGAGTTGTGTCATGTCCAATTGCCATTGTTCTTCGTCCCGCACGGCCATGTCACTCTGCAAAGATCGGCCTGGGCGCCGCTCGTTAGCCGCGGGCGATTCTATGCGGCAGCGCGAGTCGACGGTGGCGCGGTGAACTGGGCAACCAAGCAAATTGAGGCATTTATCCATCAAGAAGAACGGCGCGGTGTGCCGCTGGCGGATCAGGTCGAGAACGATCCCGGCTTTAGACCGCTCTTGGCGCTGGAGCTTAACCTCCTTCGCAGGATCATGTGTGCCGATCCGTTGCCCACCCCCTGAGCAGACGCCGATGACGGATCCTCGACCGCCCAAAGGGCGGAACTACTAACGGTCAGTCTTCCTTCTGAATCCCAAGCTCGGCGATGTGCCGGTAGAGCGAGCTGAGCCCCACGCCGAGCCGGCGCGCCGCCTCCTTCTTGTCGGGGCAGCGTCGCAGGATGCGCTCGATGTGCTGCTTCTCGAAACGCCGCAGTGCCTCGCCAAAGTCGTCCACCAGGGCCGGATCGTCGGTGCGCGGCGCCAGGTCCGGCGGCAAATCGTCCGGCTTCAATAGCGGGCCCTCACCGAGGATCGCGGCACGCTGCAGGGCGTTGTCTAGCTCGCGAATGTTACCCTTCCACGGACACGCCAGCAGGATCTGCATCACCTCGTGCGTGACGCCGGTGAGCCGCTTGTTCAGCGTGCGGGCGTGCCGCGCCAGCAGATGCTCGACCAGGTCCGGAATGTCCTCGCGCCGCTCGCGCAACGGCGGCAGCGCGATCGTCACCACGTTGAGCCGATAGTACAGGTCCTCGCGAAAACGGCCTGCTTCCATCTCGCGGGCCAGGTCCTTGTTCGTCGCGGCGATGATGCGGGCCTGCACGGCGACCGGCTCGTTGGCGCCGACGGGCTGCACTTCCTTTTGCTCGATCGCCCGCAGCAGCTTGGCCTGCGTCGCCGGCCGCAACTCGGCGATCTCGTCGAGGAACACCGTGCCGGCCCCCGCATGGACGAAAATGCCCGCCTGGTCGCGGTCCGCCCCGGTGAACGCGCCCTTGCGATGGCCGAAAAGCTGGTTCTCCAAAAGGTCGTTCGGAATGGCGGCGCAGTTGACGGCCAGGAAGCGTTCGTCGGCGTTGTTCGCGAGGCGGTGGACGGCCCGAGCGAGGACTTCCTTGCCGGTGCCGCTCTCGCCGACCAGCAGCACGGTCGATCCGGTCGGCGCCACCTTGCGCACGACGTGCATGACGCGCTGCATGGCCGGGCTGTGGCCGACGATGAAGTCCGCCTCCGCGGCGCGGTTCAGCTCGCGACGCAGCCATTGATTGTCGAGCGCGAGGGCGCGATATTCGAGCAGCCGGCGAACCTTGGCGAGCACCTCGTCGAGCAGGATCGGCTTCATCAAATAGTCGTGCGCGCCGCGCTGGAAGGCGGCGACGGCGTTATCGACAGTTCCGTACGCGGTGATGAGCAGCACCAGCGTCTCGGGACTGATCTTGAGCAGACGGTCGAGCAATTCGAGGCCATCCATGCCCGGAAGCTGCACGTCGCAGAGGGCGATGTCGAAGCGACTGTGGCGAGCCCGGCCGAGCGCTTCCTCGGCGGACCCGCAGGCGGTGACGGCGAAGCCTTCCTGCGTGAGCACCTTGGCGAGGCTCGCGCGGATGATCGGCTCGTCGTCGACGACGAGGATGTTGACCTGGGGAGCTGGCATGATCACATCGAATTGACGGCGTGGGGAGCAACCACAGCGATGGACGGCTGAGATTAGCATACCTGGCGGCTCTCAGTGCGGCCACTCGGGGTCGAACGGCCGCGATCCATTAGGCAGTGCAAGATACTGGAATTGCCCTCCCGCAGCGGGTAAGATCAACTTTTGCATTGGATGGCGATCTTTCCCGGTTGAGGCTCGTCCACCCATGACCGATCTTCCCGCGCACGATCCGCTGCTGTTGCAACGTCTGGCCCTACCGCTGGCGCAGCTCTGCCGCCGCACGCAGAATGCCAAAACGCCGCTGGAGCAGCATCTGGCCGCGTACTATTTCTGGGAGGCGTCCCTTAAGCTGCTGGGCGCCACCGCCATCGTCGAGTACGCCGAGCTGCAAGACCACGACGCCGAGTTGGCCGAGAAGCTGCAGAACCTGGCGCGCCCCGCCATCGGCCATTGGTGGGAGTTTGTGCGCCGCCTGGCGCCGGTGCTGGCCGACAAGGGCGATGCGGGGTTTATGAAGATTCGCGACCTGGTTCTTGGCCGCGCCCGCGATGACCTGCCGCGCGCTGCCGGGCTGTACGCTGCCTTGACCGAGGCTCTCGATGGGCAACGTGGCGCACGGGCGACGATTCGGCTCACCGAGCTATTCGACAAGCTCGTGACTTACCGCAATCGCGAAATTGGCCACGGCGCCGCCGGTCAGAAGCCGCGCGCGTTCTACGAGCACATGGGTCGGGCGCTGAGTGCCGGCCTCGTCGAAGTGCTTGCCAAGCTCGACGTGTTCGCGGGCCGACGCCTCGTCTACGTCGGCGACGTGCGGCGCCTCGGTAGCGGCGGCTGGCTCATCGAACGCTACCTGCTGGTTGGCGATGTGCCGCGCCGTGTCGAGCCGCTGGAGTTGCCTGAGGCGGCTTCGGACCGACTGCCACGGCCGGAGTGTGTCTACCTCGAGGGTCGCCGCGATGCGCGGGTTTCGGTACCGTTCCCGACGCTGCGGTCGCTGCACCCGCTGATCCATTACGACTTCGATGCCGAGAAGCTCTACTTCCTGAATGCTCGGCGCGGCAAGAAGCAAATCGAGTACCTCTGTTACAACACGGGAGAAGTGCTCAATCGCGACTGGGCGGAGGATCAGCGCGCCCTGTTGGCCAAGGTTTTGGGCAGGCCGGTTGACGGGCGCGTGGCGGACAACTGGGCTGCCCGAAATCTTGCCAGCGAACCGGTTGCGCGGAATGCCGAGCCGGCTGGCGGCACGCGCGCCGTCGGCGAGTTCGAGTTGCTCGGCCGCCTCGGGCAAGGCGGTATGGGCATCGTCTACCGTGCCTGGCAGCCATCGCTTGGTCGCCAGGTCGCGCTGAAATGCATGCTTCGCGGCGGCGATGCGAAGGCCGAGGCGCGTTTCTCCCGTGAGATTCGTGCCCTGGGTCGCGTCGAACATCCAAACGTCGTCAAGGTGTTTACTTCCGGCGCCGATGGCGATCAGTGGTTCTACGCGATGGAACTCATCGAAGGCGCCGAACTGGCCCATATCTGCGCAACTTGCCGGCAGCAGTGCCGCCGACGTCGATGAAAGCCACTGGCACGAGGCCGTGTCGCGCGCCTATCAACAGGCGCGCGCCCAGGAAACCACCGTCGGCAACACCGCCGACCCAACGAAGGTGGCGGCCGCGCCGACGACGGTCGCTGCGGCAACCGCCGCCCCGCCGGCGCAAGCCGCGCGGCCGATTGCCACGGGCACCGGCCGTGGGCATGTGCGGCAAATGGTCGAGATGGTTCGCACGATCGCGCACGCCGCTCATGCTCTGCACGAGGCGGGCGTCGTTCATCGCGACATCAAGCCCGGCAACATCATGCTGACTGCCGACGGCGTACACCCGGTGCTCATGGACCTGGGCCTCGCCCAACTCGCCGAGGAGACGGATGGCCGGCTCACCCGCACGCGCCAGTTTGTCGGCACACTGCGCTATGCTAGCCCGGAGCAAGTGCTGGCCGCGGGGCGCGTCGATCGTCGCACCGATGTCTACAGCCTCGGTGCCACGCTCTGGGAACTGCTGACCCTGCGACCGCTCCACGGCGCCGGCGATGACATGCCGACGCCCGAGTTGATGCTCAAGATTCAAAGCCACGACGTGGAGAAGCCGCGGACCTACAACCGGCACGTGCCGCGCGACCTGCAGGCCATCGTCATGAAGTGCCTGGAGAAGGACCGCGGCCGGCGCTACCCGACCGCTGCCGACCTTGCCGCCGACTTGGGGCGCTTCCTTAATGGAGAGCCCGTGGTAGCGCAGCCGCCCAGTTTCCGTTATCTTGCGGGCAAGTTCACGGGCCGCCATAAGCTGCCGCTCGCCACCGCCGCCACGCTGGTAGTACTGGCGCTGGTCGGCGTGGTTGCGGCGTTCATCCAGATCGATGCCGAGCGCAACGACGCCGTGGCGGCCCAGGGTCGGGAGGAGAACGAACGGAAAAAAGCGGAAAAAGCGTTGGCTGACCTCGAACACAGCCGCAAAGAAGCCGATGTGGTCTGGAACGTTGTCGATCAAGCATACTCCCAGATCGACCAGGACAAAATTCGGCATCTACCCGGATTGAGCCCGGTCCATGAAGAGCTAGCCAGCATTCGATTGCAGGGCATGGTCCAGCTCGCCAGGCTGACGCCGGACGACCCAACCGTCGAGCCGAAAGTCGCCCGGGCCCATGCCATCCTCGGTAGCATCAGGAGCCACGTCGGCTCGTTTCAGCGCGCGCGGGAAAACCTGGAGAAGGCGGCTGAAATATACAGCCGGCTTGCGGAAAAGTCTCCCGACAACAAAGAGTATCGCCTCCAGCAGTGCCGCGCAACCAACGACCTCGCCTGGCTCTATTGGGACGATAACCGTAAGTCCGAAGTGCGTCGCCTCTCCGAGCAAACCCTGTCCCTTCTGGAGGCCGAGCTTGCACGCAACCCACAGGATCCCGCGGTTCGTTACGAGATCGCGGTTTGCTTGCTACGACTGGGCGGGGCCTTGCCGGATGACGCCGCTCAGCAAACACGGGAAAAGCTCGCCACCCGCGCGACCGAGATCTTCGAACAACTGATTCAGCAGAAACATCGCGAAGTCGATGCCCGAGCCGGATTGGCGGTCGCGACCTATCGGCTCACCTGGGCGCAGTTCGATGGCAAGGATCAGCAATTCCTCTTGGCGGGTGTAAAGAAGGTTTTGGCGTTGGATGAGGTTACCCGCAAGCTGGAGCCCTCCTCACCTTATCTGAGCAGCGGCGCGGTCCTGATGCAAGGCGACCTTGCAAGCAGGTTGGTACAACTCGGCAAGCTGGACGAAGCGCTTGCCCAGCAGAAGGCCCGTCTCGCGCTGGCTCGTGAAACCGTCAAGCGTTCGCCCAATACGCCGCGCCATGTCGCCATCCTGGCCCAGGCGTTGAGCGACATCGCGCTCGAATATCGGCGTTCGCAGCGTACAGCAGATGCCCAGGCGGCTTACGACGAGTGCAATCACATTATGGACGGACTCCTGCACGCTTTCCTGACCGAGCCAATGTCGCCCACAATGGTTGCGGCAGCGTAACGCTTTCGCCGATTTCCTCGCACACGGCCCTTATCTAGATGGCAAGATTCGAGCGCAGCAAATGCAGCTGCACACACTTGACGACGCCGTGAAGCGTGGCCGAGAACTCGCTGCGCTATTCCGCGACCACGATTGGCTGCAGGTCGAATTCGCAGATGCACTCACTAAACGCGGCCACTACGATTACAACGCAAAGCGCAATGAGCAAGCACTACCATATTACCTGGAGGCTGCCGAAGTCTACCGCACGCGGGTAGTGGCGAACAAGCAATCCCCCAAGAACATATATATTACGTAACCTTTTAGCCGATTGCAGGAATCCGCCCAGGCAATGGGGGTAGCTTGCCGGTTTTCAAGTAGGTCCGTAATGCGGACACGATCGTTTCCAGGGGGTTGTGGCCACGCTGCTTGAGGGTCCGGTAGATACTCATCAGTACGGCCTGAAGGTCCGCGCCCGCATCGCTGCCGTTGGCGTAACTGTTCTTGCGAATGATCACCGCCGGCCGGATGGCACGTTCGCCATGGTTGTTGTCGAAGGGTACTTCCGGGTGTTCCAGGAACGTGAACAGTTCGGTGCGATGACGCCGCAGGCGCTTGACCAAGCGGCGCGCATGCGCGTTCTGCCACGGCGTGTCGATCAGCCGCTGCAAGCGCTCTTCCAGGCGTTGTCGCGCGTCGGGAAGGGCCAGGCCCGGTCCGGCGCGGCGCAGACGCAGACCGTCGCGCAGCAAACGCTTCAGTTTTTTGCTGAAGGTGCGCCAATCGCCACCGGGCCGATGGTAATGCTGCACTTTTTTCAGTTCGCGCAGCAAGTGCGCCAAGCATTTTTGCCGTCGGCCACCCACGACCGAGTTGTAGGCGCCCAAAAGTCGGTCACCAGCGTACCGTTGAAGGCGCGGCGGAAGAACTGCTTGACGACCGTCTTGCCGCGCTTGCGGTCGATCAAGTAGTAGGTCAGATCGCTGGTCGTGAAGCACCACAGCCAGTGGGTCTTCCCACCGACCCGCCAACCGGTTTCGTCGGCGTGCAACACGGCAGCGTCGAGCGCCTGCACCTGGATTTCCAGATACCAGGCGAACAGGATTTCCTGAAGTCGATACCACATCTGCACGAGCCCACCCGTCGAAACCTTCAGACGCAGGTGGTAGTTGAAGACGTTCGACAATCTGCGCCAGCGTGTTGCCCAAGGCGTAATGAAGCCACGCCGACAGCACCAGCACGCGCAGACCCAAGGTCGAACCGGGCAGCGCATCGACCACCACGGGCTCGACCACTTTCTGACAGCGACAGCACCAGTAGCGGTGGATCGTATGCTGGGTGACTTCGACCGTGATGTCGCGCGGGATATCCTCGATCAGCCGTGTGCGTGCCCCGCGACACAGCGTAACCGGTCCGTCGCAGTTTGGGCACGACTCGAGGACATGTGTTTCGGTATGATCGATGTGGGTCGGTGGCGGCCGGCGACTGCCGACATGCCCTGCTTCGCGGCCCGGACGTTTTTTGCGCCGCCCCTTGGGGCCAGGCTTCTGGTAAGGCGGCTTCATGCCGGATGGCGCGGTAGGTGCTGGCGCATGGGCCAGCGCCTGCTTTTCCGCCACCATCTTGGCCAACGTCAGCAAGGCAAACACAGTGGCCTCCGCGCCTTGCTCGAAGATCTGCCGCGCTTGCTCGGCGGTCAGACCCGGACCCAAGAGCGGTTCCACCGCAGCCACAGCGTCGGTATCCGTACCCGTCATGGCTAACCAGACTAAAGCATTTGGCCATTTTGACGCAAGACTTCCTGCATTCGGCTAAAAGGTTACTATATTACAACCTTCCTCAATAATCTTCAGCTCGCCGCAACATGCGCCGCCTCCGTCGGAAAGAGTGATGAAGTCGTTCGGCTCACCGAAAAGGCTCTTGAGCTTCGCGTGCATTGCAAGAGCCGGGCGGCGCTGGACGATCTCGGCTCGGTCCTCGCAGCTGCCGGTGACATTCACCGTGAGACCGGCCATTACGCGGATGCGATCCAGGCCTATCAGCGAGCGATCGACATTCGCAAACCGGTGTTCGACGACGCACCGTGGCACTGGTATCTTCGCGCAAATCTCGGCAGCAACTATAAGAACCTGGCCGATGCGTATCGTGAATTGAAAGACTGCCGCAATGAGGTCCTCGCCAATCGAGAATATCTGAAGCTCATCATTGGCCCCTGGTGGGGTGCCAAGATCGACGAGTACGCGGACTCGTCGCGCCCCGCCGACCAGACGGAAGCGGACCGCATCCGCGAGGTAATCAAGAAAGCAACCGCGTCCGGAATGAAGCGATTCACGATTCCTTCCGATTTCTCGGGAATCAAGTATCCGTTTCACGCCTACGTGACCAACGTCCCCTGGCCCAAGCACCCGCTCGAAGACCAGGCCCGATGGCTGGAGGAGCGCGGCGGTATCATTCCTAAGGACGTCATGGACTCTTTTGCGAGACTGAACAAAATTGCGCATGAACACAACGTTTCCTTCGTAGATCTGTGCGTCCATGTCCTGGGTGCGATCGACCAGGGGACGGAGTTTCTAACCGAGGTTGCTGAAGATGAGCCGCACTCGGTGGCAAGATGGCCGGCAACTCCCGGCAAAGTAGCTGGCGATCCTTTCGGTGAATTGAATGCACATCTTGTAGACTTGCGCAATAAGCTCGACAACGCTCCGAGCGACGGCAAGCTAACCGCCGAAGTCGCGGCGTTCTACGATGAACTCGGGCAGAAACAGCTGAAAGCGAAGCGACCCCGCGGTGCCATTGAATCTCTCGATGAGTCGGCGCGGCTGCGCGAACAACTCGCGCACTCGCAGCCCGCCTCGGCGCAACATCGACAGTTACTTGCCGCAACCCTTCTTTCGTTGGGCAAAGCCCATATACAGCTCAAGGAATTCGACGCCGCGTACAACTGCTTTCATCGCCGCCTGGACCTGCTGGAGCAACTCCAGATCAATGCTACCTCGGCAGAACAGAGCTTGGCGATCGCCGAAAGCTCGGTATTGTTCGGCGACCTGGCTGAGTTGCGCGGCGATCGCGCCGATGCGCTGCGGTGGTATTCTCGCGCCGTCTATCAGAAGAGCACCCAAGCCGGCCAAAAAATCGCTGGCCTGCTAAAGTCGGCTCCTGCCCTTACCTCATTGTTGCCGCCAGACCTCCGAGACATTTCCCTCCGACTAAGAACGGAGGTCAAAATGCTCACGGCCGACGCAAGGTTTGTCGATGCCTTTTGCAAAGAAATTGAGATGCTGCAGAAGGCCAAGGAATCTCCGGCGGGAAAGGGAAGCGTCGCCAGCGCCAACCTGGACAAGAACGTGAGGATTCGCTCATACTCCGAGCTTGCCGACCAGTACCGCATGCTTGCCGCCGAGCAGGTCAAGCAGTCAAAGAGTGAGGCAGCTCTCAATGCGTATCTTGAGGAAGCAAGACTTCGAAGCATGGCGGTTCGCCTCGACAATCTCGACGGTAGGTTGAAAGACGGCTACGCCCGCGCCTTGCTTGATGCGGCAAAGGTGACCATTGCTCTGGACAAGGCAAAGGACAGCATACAACTGCTGGAAAGGGCCCAGTTGCTGGACAACGAAGCGGCGACCATGCTGCTCGCGGATCTGCACGCGGAGGGCAAGGGTGTGCCCAAGGACGCGACAAAAGCGGCGACTATCCGCTCCAATTTTACATTCAAGAAAGGTAGCCAGTTATACAGCGAGAAAAAATATGCTGAGGCGCTCCTGGAGTTTGAACGAGCGGCAAGAGAAAGCCCGTCGGTCGGTGGTTATCAGCGGCTTGGCTGGTGTTTAAGGAAATTGAATCGAAACGAAGAGGCAATCGCCGCTTTCAAGAAGGGCATCGGGCTCGCGACGGAGTTGAACAAGTGTCACTGGCTAATCCTCGATTTGGGTGAAACTGCGATCTGCGCCGTTAAGCCAGAGGAAGTATTTGCCGTTTTGCGGCTGATCGAAGAAAAAAAATGGTCGATTGAAAAAAGCGACATGCCTTACACGCTTGAGAGAGAATTGACGTGGATACGGGCCATCGCGCTGCACATGGCAGAGAAGGATGCGTCCGAGGTTGAGAAGAAATTAGACGAAGTCGTCTCGCGACCGAACGTGTTTTCGCTGCGAACCCGCAATCTCGATCTAAAGCCATGGCTGAACGGCGCCAAAACGTCCGAGGCCAGGCGAGCGGCTGTCAATAAGGTTCTGACGATGATTGATGCGCCTTCCCGCGAGCTGGTTTCGCCCTATTTTCCATTTGTGCAAGGTCATTGCTGGGTTTACAAAACCTCCAAAGCCGAGGAGATCGTAACGCTGCGGGCCAGCGACTCAAGAAAAATCGGCGAGCGGAAGTATTGGATCCTGGAAACGCAAGTTAACGGCAGGGTTGTTGCTTCTGAAGGATTTGCTGTCAAGCAGGACGGCGTGTACCGGCAATCGCCTGTAGCGTTAAAGGGGCCGGTTCGCATTTTGCCTTTGCCGGCTCGTGGAGGCGAAACATGGGCTGTCCAATCTCTGAGCGGCCTGGGCTCGGAAGTTATCGGTGAGGGGACTACCCGTGTCGAGGACGTTGTCGTTCCTGCGGGGAAATTCATGGGAGCGCTTGTGGCTGAAGTGAAGACAAGGGAGAAAGACGGGGAGATGGTTCGGAGTATCTGGTATGTCAAGGATGTCGGACCTGTAAAGATAGTCACGAGAAACGGAAAGGAATCGGTCACATGGGAACTCGAATTGGTGGTGAAAGGATACACGTTAGATGAATCCGGTAAGCTCGTGGTTCCGACGGTGGGCGAATTACTCAAGTTAGACGGTGATTCTTCCGTTATCATGTTGATCGGAGGCAAGACGGTTGAACAAAAGCCGTACTGGATGTATATTGCTGTTAGGCCGAGCAAGTACAAGGAATTCAAGGAGGCCATCAAAGATGGTAAGAACCTACGCTTTACGGACTACGGTGTGGTCGTGAAATACGGTTACGATGAGAAAGTGCCGGCCGCCGTCAAGGAGGAAATGAGACTGAAGTATGGCAGTGAGGAGAACTATATGGACAAGGTAGTGAATCAGATCAGAGATACGAAAAACGTGTTCTTGCGGCACCAGGAAGCACGGCGTATTTTCGATGTCGTTGAGATGCTCCAGAAAAAGCGGCCGGATGTCCTGCGCAACGGCTCGTGATCGGAGAAGGAGTAGTTCAGATTCGGCAATCGCCGACTGGGCCGCATGAAGGAGGCAGGTAACCACAGGTAACCATGGGCGCGGGCCTAGCTGAGCGCCGACGGCTGGGAGTCGGGAGCATCAAGCGCCACGGGCGTTCCGGAATAAATCTCGACCTTGATTGCTGCGGCTGGCAAACACACCTGGAATGTCGTGCCCGGTCCGTTATCGAACAAGCACGTGACCTGGCCGCCGTGATCCTGCACCAGCTTGCGCGTCACGAACAGGCCTAGGCCGGTGCCGTGCTTTTTCGTCGTGAAATACGGCTGGAAGAGCAGCGCGCGATGCTCCGGCGCGATGCCGGCCCCATCGTCCTGCACGTGCACCGTGAGCGCATCGCCGATCGCGGCGGCGCGCACCACGATCCGGCCGCCGCCGCCGGTTGCGTCGATGGCGTTGAGGATCAGGTTGAGGAAGACCTGCACGAGCTGATCGCGCACGCCGACGACCGCGGGCAAGTCGGCCGGCAAGTAGGTTTCGATGCGGCGGCCCTTGGGGCGCTTGTAATACTTGGCGATGTCGAGCGCCTCGCGCAGCACCTCGGCCAGGCTGACGCGGCTGGGGACGGTGCCGGCGGGGCGGCTGAAGTTGACCAGCTCGCGCAGCGTGGTCTGGATGCGCTGGAGCTGGCCACTCACGAGGGCGAGCTTTTCCTGGGTGTAGTCGTCCGGCTCGCGGCGCTGCAGCATCTGCACCAGGGCGCTGATCGACGTCAACGGGTTGCCGACCTCGTGGGCGATGCCGGCCGCGAGCAGGCCGAACGCGGCCATCTTCTCCTGGTGCAGCACATGCGCTTGCGCTTCCTGCAATTCACGCGTGCGCTCGGCGATCCGCTGTTCGAGCTGGGCGCGATGGTCCTCCAGCTCGCGATTGAGCCGGCCCAGGTGCTCGCCAACGCGCTTGAGCAGGAGGGCCAGGGCCGCGCTCGCCCAGGTGACCCAGCCGAGGATGACGAGCGTGAGCACCAGCGGCGCCGGGGCGCGCTGCGGTTCGGGCAAGACGGCGAACAGGATCACGAAGCTCAGGCTGTGCAGGGCCCAGGTGGCGTAGGTGACCAGCGTGGGATGGCGGATAGCGCAGCAGACGAGCGAGAGGATGTAGTAGTAGCGAAACGGGCTCTCCAGACCGCTGTGGAAATAGCACAACAGGGCGATGAACAGCGCCTCCATCATCGAGATGAGCAGCGGCGAACTGCGGAGGAACACGCGGCCCTTGAGGCTGAACGCGGTGTCGACGAGCGCGTAGCCGACGCCAAGCAGCAGAATGGCGTTGAGCACCGGCCGATGGGCGCCGGCGTCGCCGAGGTTGACGAGGAGATAGCCGAACAGGATGCCGAACCAGCGCATCTTGACGGCGATGGTCTCGGCGGCCAGTTCCCAGCGCGACAGCGGCGTAATCATCACGGGTCCAGCGAGGTGCGCGGTTCCAGCTTCATTATAGGGACGCTCGCGGCGTGTTTGGGGGTGGGGCCCGGGCGCGAAACCGCAAGCGAGCTTCGATGCGATGGGTGACGGGCGGGCGTTAGCGAACTGGTTGTTTTTGCCGTAACTGGAAATCCGGCTGCGCAAACGGCGGCGCCATCGGCTGCTGGAATCTCTGATGCACGCGCGGCGGAGCGATCACGTGCTGCCGATGGTTCACGAACCCGAGACAGGCACGGACCCCGAGGATGCCGACGACCACAAGTATCCAGTAGAATCGGGCACCGCCGGTCCCCGGACGCGCCGGCACCAGCATCCGCGCCGGCCCGTCCTTGCGGCGGATGTCGATCTCCGGCGGCTCCTCGTCGGCGAGCGGAACCGGCACCGCGGCACAGACCGGCGGTAGCCCGGCCTCCACGGCGTCCGGCACCGGCGACACCGGCGCCGGCGGACCGGCGCGCGTCGCGCCCTGGCAATAGGGGCAATGCGGCAGTTCACCTTCATCCAGGCCCATCATGGGAACAATCTGGCCGCATTGCGGGCATTGGTAGGTTGCCGACACGCCACGCCTCCTTTCGCTCCGCGCTGGAGCGATCGCCTCCCAGGGCATTGTACCTGCCGCCGGCCGAGCCGGATTCGTCTCAATGGGGTGTCCGGTGTCCGGGGGTCCGGTGTCCGGGGGTCCGGGGGTCCGGGGGGGTGAGATGAGACGAATCTTTCGCGCGGCGCTGCGTGGCTTTTGAAGCCGATCGACGGCTGTCCGCGCACGCCGCGCATACTCGCCGCACCATGCACGCGGGTCAATCCGCCGTTGGGGGCTTGCGGAATCGAGGAAAGATGGAGAAAATCCCAACAGACGCCCCGCTTTTGGGTAAGCTCAAAGCGTGACCCGTGCTGTCCGGGAGATCGACTGCCATGTCCGCCAAGCGTCCGCTGCCGCCGCGACCGTTGCCCCGCTGGCTGGTGCCGGCGGCGAGCGCCGCCATCGCCTTTCATCTGTTCGCCGTGCTGGTCCTGGCGCTCAATGCGCCCAGCGGGCCGTGGAGCACGCCGTTCGGGCCGAGCATGGCGGTGGGTCCGGTGTTTGCCGGCCGCATCGCCGACGTGACCTCGCGCGATTACCTGCAGCCGTTGCACATCACGCACAATTATCACTTCCTGGGCAATCGGCCCGACACCAGCGAGATCGTCTTCGAGGCGCGGATCAAGGACGACAAGGGCCGGCTCATCGAAACCGTGCGCTTCCCGTCGCCGCGCGACAACGCCTGGCTGCGGCAACGGCACGTGCTGATGGCCGCACACCTCGGCGACGACGAGCCGGTGCAGCTGCCGCCGGGCAGCGAACAGATCCCGGCACCCGGCAAGAAAATGAACACGAAAAAAATCTGGGACGGCTTCAGCCCGACCAAGGCCAGCCTGCGCGAGGTCGAGATCCATCTGCTCCCCAAGAACCAGCCCATGTATCAGCCGCGCGCGTGGTCGCTGCTCGTGGCGAAGGCATACGCACGCTACCTGCTGCGGCACAAGGACGGGGCGGCCTCGGTCGAGTTGGTCCGCGAGAGCCGCCAGGCGGTGATGCCGGCACTGTTGTTCCTGGAGCAGCCGCCGGAGGGGACGTTCAGCACGCTCGAGAGCACCTTCGAGGAATACCGTCGTGAAAACTAATATCGCCGCCGGTTATCCGTCCGTGGCTGCCGCAGACGCCATCGCCATGCCCGGCGCCGCGTCGACCGGAATGGTCGCCGCGTGGAGCCGCTTCTGGTTCAGCGCGGTCGACCCGGTCGGCTTGCACTGGGTGCGCTTCCTGGCGGGCCTCGTGTTCCTGGCGTGGCTGCTGCCCTTGACCGGCGAACGGCAGGCGCTGTTCGGCCTGGACGGGTTCTTCGACGAAGCCGCCTACCGCGAGGCGTCACGCCTGCCCGGCGGCCCGCCGATGCCGTTTGGCTGGTCGCTGCTGTACCTGTTCGGACAATCCGCGATGCTGCTCGACATCTTCTGGTGGGGCGCGCTGGCGGTGCTGGCGCTGTTCACGCTCGGCGTGGCGACGCGCGTGACGGCGGTGCTCACGTGGGTCATCATCGTCTCGTTCCTGGCAAGTCCGGCCACCCATCCCGACACCGATTTCCTGCTCGTCTTGCCCGCGTTTTACCTGATGCTCGGCTACCTGTTCCTCGGCCAATGGAACGGCGCGCTGACTCCGCTCGAGCGTATCTTCGGCCTGCGCGGCACGTCGCTGTTCGCGTACTTCCGCGGCGGGCGCGGGAGCCGGCGGCGAGTAATGCCGCCAACTTGGCCATGCGGCTGATGCAGGTCCACTTCGCGATCGTGGTGGCGACGAGCGGTGTGCACAAGCTGCAATTTGCCGACTGGTGGGCCGGCGCCGCGTACTGGTATCCCCTGCATCCGCCGATGCTAATGGACGCCGGCAAGCTGGCGGCCGAAAAAATCCACGGCGACATGACACTCTTCGTCCTGAGCGTGGCGGGCTACTGTGCGCTCGCCTGGCAGCTGGCGTTTCCGCTGTTCGCATTCCGCAAGCGGCTGCGCGTGCTGCTGCTGGCGGGCGGCATCGTCGGCTGGATCGGCGCCGCCTGGCTGTACGGCGAACCGACCTTCGGCCCGCTGTACGCGCTGGCGTGCCTGACGTACTTGACGCCCGCGGAATGGCGCTGGCTGACCGACCGCGTGTCCGCCCCGCTGGAGCGCCGCGCCGCCGAACCCGCCGAGCGACCCGCAACGCCGCGCATGGCCCGCGCGAAGGCGAATACGTGACCCCTGCCGGCTTGTCCGGCTGGTGAAGGAGTTTGCCCAGCTAGACAGGCACAGTAGTTGTCGCACGACCCCGGCCGGCTTGCCCGGCAGGTGAAGGAGTTTGGCAGCTAGACAGGCGCGGTAGTTGTACGCACGACCCCTGCCGGCTTGTCCGGCAGGTGAAGGAGTTTGCCAGCTAGCCTAGCCTCCAAACTGCTTCACCTGCCGGACAAGCCGGCAGGGGTCGAGAAGCAAGGCGAAGGATGCCGCGCTAGCCTCCAAACTGCTTCACCTGCCGGACAAGCCGGCAGGGGTCGAGAAGCAAGGCGAAGGATGCCGCGCTAGCCTCCAAACTGTTTCACCTGCCGGACAAGCCGGCAGGGGTCCAAGAAGTGCGTTCTCTACAAGAAGACCCGAGGCCCCCGTGCGATCCTCCTTATCCCGCCTGCTGCTGCTGGTGACGCTGCTCCTGGCCCTGAGCTGTGCGCCTCGGGACGAATCCGTGACGGAGGTGCCGCCGGAGAATCCGTTCCAGCCGACGCCGGCACCCGTTGTGGAAGTGCCGGCCACCGCCGTCCTGCCGCGTATCGACGCCGCCCTCAACCACGTCAGGAGCCGCGACCTGCTCACGACGCACGGCTTCTGGACGATCTTCCACGGCATTCTCGGCCTGGGGCCCGATGTCACGCTCTTCGATCCGCAGACCGGCAAGCGCGTCAAGGCGCTCGATCGCATCTGCACCGGCACCGGCATCCGCGGCCTGGAGCTGATGCCGACGCCCGAGGGTGTCGACGTCATCAGTCAGCCCGGCACCGGCGTCGGCCAGGGCCACCAGGATCAGTTTGTGGCCGAGATGGTCGAGTGGGGCGTCCCCGCCAGTCGCACGTTCACGGTCAACAATCGGCCGTACACCTTCGACGCGTTCTTCCACCATTCGATGATGCGTGCCAGTACCACGAAAAACCAGGAGCTGAGCTGGGCGATCATCATCATCGGGTCGATCTACGGCACCGATCACAAGTGGGTCAACATGTTCGGCGAGAAGATGACCTACGAGGACGTGGTGCGCTATGAGCTCGACCAGCCGATCGACACGGCGGCCTGCGGCGGCACGCACCGGCTGTTCGGCCTGACGTGGGCGTATCAGCTCCATCGCGCCCGCGGCGGCCAGGTCACCGGCATCTGGAAGGATGTCGCGGACAAGACCACGCTGTACAAGATGAACGCCCGCAAGTTCCAAAATCCCGACGGCTCGTTCTCGACGGCGTACGTGAGCAAAGCGGAGAACAAGCGCGAGCTGGCCCCGCGCATCGCCGGCACCGGTCACACGCTTGAGTGGCTCGCGCTGGAGCTCAGCGACGAGGAAATCCGCCAGCAATGGGTGCAGGATGCCGCGAGCGCGCTGTCGGTCATGATTCTGGAGAATCAGAACAACCCGCTCGACGGCGGCGCCCTGTATCACGCGGTGCATGGGTTGTACATGTACCGGGCGCGCGTCTTCAACGTGCCGGGGCCGCCGGGCTTGCACGTCGCGGCGACCGCGCGGTGAGCACCGTACAGCCCATCGCCGTCCCGTAATGTACAAACCGCTCGTGGCGCCGCGAAAAAGATTGAACTGAGCCGCGGTATCGCGCAAGATGCGAGATTGTGCGACGAGCCAATGTACCAACTACGGGGGTTGAGCATGCGACTGCGAGCGATGTGGATCATGGCCGGCCTGGTGCTGTGGGCGCCGGCGGCACGTGCGGATGTCAAGCCGCACGCCCTGTGCAGCGAGGGTATGGTGCTGCAGCAAAAGTCCGGTGCCAGGATCTGGGGCACCGCCGCCAAGGGTGAGAGCGTGAGCGTCACGTTCCGCGATCAGAAGCTCACGACCAAGGCCGACGGCCAGGGCAACTGGGCCGTCGTGCTCAAGACCGGCGACGCTGGCGGACCGTTCGAGCTGACCATCGAAGGCAAGAACAAGATCAGCTACCAGGACATCCTGGTCGGCGAGGTGTGGGTCTGCTCCGGCCAGTCGAACATGGAATGGTCGGTCGGCGGCTGCGACCCGGCGGACAAGGAGTATGCGTTCAAGGCGCCCCACAACCCGATGCTGCGCATCTTCAAGGTGCAGATGAAGCCGTCCGCCTGGCCGTTGAGCGACACGGCCGGCACCTGGGTCGAGGCGGATCCGAAGGTGGTGGGCGGCTGGACGGCGGTGGGCTACTACTTCGGCCGCGACCTGCAGGAGAACCTCAAGGTGCCGGTCGGGCTGATCCAGTCGGCGTGGGGCGGCACACGCGCGGAAGCCTGGACGAGCCCACTGACGTTGCTCAAGGATCCCACATATGCCGACGAGTACCGCAACTATCAGACCCGGCTGGTCACGACGCCGGACGGCAAGGCGGCTGCCGATCCCAACGCGCCGTCGGTGCTCTACAACGGCATGATCTACCCGCTGCTGAACTACCGCATCCAGGGCGCCATCTGGTACCAGGGCGAGAGCAACGCCGGCAAGGCGTACGCGTATCGGTCGCTGTTCCCAATGATGATCGACGACTGGCGGGCCCACTGGAAGCAGCCGGATTTCCCGTTCTATTACGTCCAGCTTGCCCCGTTCACGCCCGTCGCCAAGGAACCCGGTCCTAGCGCCTGGGCCGAGCTGCGTGAGGCGCAGAACATGACGCTGAAGCTGCGCAACACCGGCCAGGCCGTCATCACGGATTTCGGCAACGAATACGACATTCACCCGACGCCGAAGCGCCCGGTCGGCGAACGGCTGGCGCTGATCGCGCGGGCGAAGACATACGGTGAGAAAATCGAGTACTCCGGGCCCGAGTACATGGGCCTGAAGATCGAGGGAAACAAGGCGATCCTGAGCTTCGACCACGCCGATGGCAGCCTGGTCAGTCGCGAGCTGGTCCCGACAGCGGAGCGCAAGAACCCCAAGACGGAGCAGGTGACCGCCGCCTGGCGTGTCAAGGACCAGTCGGAGGGCGCGCCGCTGGTCGGTTTCACGATCGCGGGCAAGGACCAGGTGTTCCACCGGGCCAAGGCGGAGATCGCCGGCAAGACGGTGGTTGTGCGCAGCGAGGCGGTCGCCGATCCAATCGCGGTGCGCTACGGCTGGGCCGACCATCCGGTGTGCAACCTGTTCAACCGCGCGGGGCTGCCGGCCTCGCCGTTCCGCACCGACGACTTCCCGGCCCTGACGGCGCCGAAGAAGCAGTGATGCCCTGGCCCCGTAGCGGAATTCGCCAGAATTCCGCCTAGGTGTGTCGGAATCCTGGCGAATTCCGCTACGGCGGCAAGTTCCCCAGCCTGCCATCTAGCCCGCGGCGAACCACGCCGCGGGCTGTGTCATTTACCGGGCTCGCGCCGGCGCCGAGTCATGGCTCGGGGCCCAGCAATTCGCCCGCAATTGTTGTCCTACATGGCTTGACAGAAACGGCCGCTTCGGCTACGGGCCCCCGCCGCTGCGCGGCGAGTAGGGGATTGCCGGGGGAATCCGTTCAATGCGCCGACGACCATCCGAACGCGATTTTTCTCGTTTTCCGAAAATGGGCTGTATTTGGTCCCCACGTTTGTCCGATTGGTAACCTGTCGTCGGAAAACCATCGACGGGAGCCAGAAACTATCGGCACATAATTACCAACCCACCGCGGACCGAGGGGGACCATCATGCGCTGGCAAGACAACCATTACCGGCCCACTCTCGAACTCCTTGAAAAACGTGACCTCCCAGCGACAGCGATGCTATCGGGCGGTTACCTGTACGTGACTTCCACCGCCAAACACGAATTCGTCACCGTGACCCAGAGCGGCGGCAAACTCGCGGTTGCCAACACCTCCATCACCGTCGGCTCGTCCAAGGTCAGCAGCGTCAGCGCCAGCCAGGTCAACAAGGTCGTCGTCTACGCCTCCGGCGGCGACGACGTCATCAACCTGCGGGCCTCGGCGGCCACCACCGTGACCAAGGATTCCTATATCCAGGTCAGCAACGGTTACAACGAAGTCTTTGGCGGCAACGGCAGCAACTACATCATTGCCGACTCCGCCGGGCACGACATGCTCAACGGCGGCACCGGCACCGACTACCTCGTGGCCGGCAATTCCACCGACGTGCTCAACGGCGGCGGCGGCTTCGACTGGTACTATGAGCCGTTCAACCCGAGCTATCCCTTCGTCGGCGGCGCACACGTCAGCGACGTGAAGCAGGGCTATTCGCCCTCGTGCCAGACCGACGCCGCCCTCGCGGAGGCCGTCGAGCAAGGATACAATTTCGCCGACAGCATCCGCTACCTGGGCAGCTCCGAGTATGACGTTAGTCTTTACGGCGGCGCGGTCCACGAGACCGTCATGTTCGACGGCTGGTACAATTCGCAGGAGCCGATCCCGACCACCACGGGGGAGTTCTGGACCATCCTGATGTATCGTGCCCGGCTGGAGCTGCTCGGCATCAACGTCAATACCAGCTACACCGACGCGCAGTGGGACGACATGAACCGCAGCACCGGCGGCGAGCTGTACTCGGTCGCCGACGCGGTCTACGCGTTCACCGGCCGGCCCGCACAATTCTCGTCGATGAACGCCTTCTCACCGCAGGCGCTGCAGTCCGACCTGGCCAACGGCGATTATCTCGTCGCGTCGTCAACCTATGGCGACGGCACCACCTCCGACGGCATTATCCTCGACCACGCGTATGCCGTACTGCAGGTCTATTACCAGGGCGGGATGTGGAAGGTGGAGCTCTATAACCCGTGGGGCTTCGACAGCACGGATGGCAGGACCATCGAAGCGCTGGCCGGCGGCACGCCGAAAAACCTCGGCTTCATCACGATCAGCTGGGCGCAGTTCGTCAGCAGCGCCAACTTCCAGGGCATCACGCTGGCGCAGGTCACCGCCGCCGAAACCGCGTATTTCAAGACGCTGAGCGGCAGCCGGCTGTAGGGCATTTGGTGCGAACCGCGCTTGCGGTTTCGCGCGACACGGTTTCGCGAAACCGCAAGCGAGTTGTCCTACTGTTTCCGCAAATCCGGTTCCACCAGGCGATACGCTTCCTGGTCCGCCGGCTGGAGCTGTTGCACGTTCAGTCCCAGCTCCTGGGCGCGCTGGCAGCGCCGCCAGCGCCTGCGGTGCGTTTTTCGCGAGATGGTGTGCACGCGTGAGATGGAAATAGCGCGTCGGCGTCGGCGCTTCGCGGACCGCCTTCTCCAGGTCGTGTACCGCTTCCCGAGCCATCCCCAGACCCAGGTACACCACGGCGCGCGTGTCGAGCAATTCCGGCCGGCCTCCGTAGCGCTGAATGGCGTGCTGGATGAGCTCGAGCGCTTCCTGGCCCGGTCCCGATTTCTGGGCCAGAACCCAGGCCAGGTTGTTTAACGCCACCAGGTTGTCGGGCTCCTTCTTGAGAACGTCGCGGCAGACCGCGGCGGAGTCATCGGAGCGCCCTTGCAGCTCGACCAGGTCCGCGAGCTGCAGGCGCAGCATCATGTTGTCCTCGTCCAGCCGTATCGACTCGCGCAGGCTCTCCTCGAGCCGAACGAGCTGTGGCTGCCAGCGTTCCTGCCTGGCCCTTTGTGCCGGCGCCGGTTTGCCCGCGCGGAGCAGACCGAGCGCCGTGCCGTAAGCTTCCTCGCGATAGCCACCCGACTTGACCTCATAGCACAGGTCGAGCGCCTCCTGGTAATTCCCGAGCCGGCCGTGCAGTCCGGCCAGGAGCAATTTGCGCACCGGCAACGCGTCCTTCTGCCCGGCGTAATCCTGCAGCAGCGCGATCGCCTGCTGCTCCTTGCCGCGCAGCTCCAGCGCCCGCGCCTTCAGCTCCACGGCGCCCAGCAGCCCCATCGGCAGCTTGCGGTCGCGCTCGAGCTGCTCCAGCCGAGCGATCAGCGTGTCGGCGTCGGCGAGGTCCTTGTGCCGCAGCAGCAGGTTCGCATGGAAGGCGAGATAGCGGGCGTCGTGCGGCTGAGCCGTGGTGATGCCGGTCAGCAGATCGCGCGTCTTCTTCCACGTCGCCGCATCGCCACTGTCCAGGTCCAGCAGGTAGGCGAGCTGATATTGATCGTCGATCGCGAGGGCCTGCTGGCGGTGCAGCGCCTCGAACAGCTTGATGGCCTGGGCGCGCAGGGCATGGCTGCTGAGTGCCGACAGCACTCGTGCCTGGGTGAGCCGCAGCTCGGCAGTGGTGGCGATGCTGCGTTCATCGAGGTTGCCGGCGTCGTCGACGGCGAGGCCGACCAGTTGGAGCGCTTCGGGCACGCGCTGAGCGTTGCCGCCGCGCGCGAGGGCCAGGGCCAGGCCGCGGTGCGCCGCCACCAGTTCGGGTTCGCTGAGCTTGCAATCGATCAGGGTTCGGTAGAGCGGCTCGGCGTCGCGCGGCTTGCCCAGGCGCAGCAAGAAGTCCGCGGCGGCGCAGCAACCGGGGCGATTGGGGCTGCTGGGCGAGCGCCTTGCGATAGCGCGTCTCCGCCTCATCGACCGCGCCGAGCGCCTCGTAGCAGGAGGCCAGCGCCAGCGGTCGGACGTTGTCATCGAGCTTTTTCGCCGCGTTCTGGATTTCGTCAGCCGCCCGGCCATACTGCCCGGTGCTGCCCAGATACCGCACGAGGGCGATCCAGGTTTCGGGCTGCGGTCCGCCCAGGGCGACGGTGCGCCGGAACGCCGCTTCGGCCTCCGGCGCCAACCGACCGCCGGCCGCCAGCATCTGGCCCTGCAGCAGATGATCGCGGAAATTCTTCGAATCGTCCCGTAACACGCGGGCACCCAGCTGAATCGCCCGTTCGTTCTCGTCCTTGAGCAAGAGCTGCCAGACGACCCGGCGGCCGACCGGCGTACCAATGCCCACCTGGTCCATTTTGCGGATCAGTTGCTCGGCCTCCTCGAACCGCTGGGCGGCGGTCAGCAGTTGCAGGAGCTGATAGACGCCGTGCGCGTCACGGCTGCCCAGGTCGATCGCCTTGCGATAGCTGACGATGGCCTGCTCGGGCTTGCGCTCCAGCTCGTCGATCTCGCCGCGCGCCAGGAACAACGCCGGCCAATCGGCCCGGAATGTCGCCGCGGCGTTGATCAGGGTGCGCGCCTGGTCGAGCAGGGCCTTCGTATCGGCGGGCGCGCGGCGAGCGCGCAGATCAGCCGCAGCGCCTCGCCATAGCTCCACTCCGTGGCCGGCTTGCCCTCGATCTGCTTGATTTCGTCGAGCACGCGCTGCATGGCCGGCTCATCGTCCTGGGCGAGCGCCAGCCCCAACAGGAGCATGCGCATGCGCACATCCTCGACGTGCGGCGGCAACGCGGCCATTTGCGCTAGCAGCCTGGACGCCTGCGTCAGTCGGCCCCCACGGTAGTGCGCATCCGCCAGCGTCTCGAGCAACCGGGCCTGCGCCTTCGCGGTGAACCGGCCGCAGTCCTTCTCGATCGGGTCGAGCTCCTCGCCGCGTTCCTTGCCGTAGCGGGACCAGAAGGCCACACGCGCGAGGCGGTATTCGACGGTATCCGCCACGGTGCTGTCGGCCTTCTTGAGTATCTCGACCGCCTGCGCCGGCTGCTGCGACTCCATCGCCAGCTCGGCCAGCGCGAGCCACGGCTCGAACCGGCGCGGGTCCGCCCGGATGATCCGGTGCAATTCGGCCTGCGCCTGGTCGGCCTTTTTCTCGGCGAACAACAGCGCGGACCGCAGCAGCGCACACTCGACCGCCTGGCTCGCGTCGCGCTCCGTCTCGTCGAGTATCTGGCGCAGCTCGCGCCGATCTGCGGGTCCGCGCTGGCGTTGCCCGCCAGCAGCATCCGCGCGTACTGCAGCCGCCAACGGTTGGCCTTGCCGCGGTCGGTATTGCCGTCGATCAGGTCGCGAAATCGCTTCAGCGCCTCGTCGCGCTGGCCCAGGGCGGCCAGCGCCACCGCCTCGCCGTGCCGGGCGAGTAGCGAGGTCGGATCGGCCTTGGCCGCGCGCTGGAACGCGGCCAGCGCCCGTAGCGGATCGTCGCCCTTCTGGTAGCACAGGCCCAGGAACAAATCGACCTGCAGCGCCAGCTCCGGCACGACCTTGAACGGGGACCGCAGCTTGTCCAGGGTGCGGGCGGCGGCGTCCCAGCGTCCCTGGCACATCAGGCAGCGCGCGTCGAGATAATCCGCGGAAAGCTGGTTGACGTCGCGCATCGGCGTGACCAGCTTGCGCGCGGCGTCGAGCTCGTCGGCGTCCAGCAGCAGGTTGGCCAACATCCAGCTTAGCTCGAAGTGGTTTTCCTTGCCGACCGCTGCCAGGCCCTTGTTGAGCTGGGCAATCGCTTCGTCGCGCTTGCCGCTCTGGCTGTGGAGCCGTGCCAGCGCGAGGTAGAGGCGCGGCTCGGTCGGGTTCTGCTTCAGTCCGGTTTCGAGGTACTTGAGGGCCCTGGCGGTGTCGCCCCGGGCCTGGGCTTGCTGGGCGGCGAGGCTGAGCACCGCGGCGTCGTCGGGAGCGTTCTTGAGCGCCGCCGTCACCAGCCGCTCGATCTCGGCGGCGTGCTTCGGTTCGTCCTTGCCGAAGTCCTGCTGGCGCAGCACGGCGACGAGCCGCAAGTACGCCTCCGCCTTCTGGGGCTCGGCCTGGATGGCCTTTTCGTAGGCCTGACGCATCTGCTTGACGAGCAGCTCTTGCTCGGTCTTCTTCAAGGCGCCGGCGCGGTCCTGGAGCTGCATTTCCTTCCACTGGCCGACGAGGAACGCGACGGCGCCCGAAGCGGGCAGCCGGGCTTGCAGATAGGTGAGGTGTTCCTCGGCGAGGTCGAGTCGATGGCCCGCCAGCGCGATCCGTACCAGCGCCTGACGCAGCTGGTGGCGCTGCGGGTCCCAGGCGAGGACCTGGTTGATGACGAACTCGGCCCGGCGCCGGGCGGCGGGGGTGATCGCCACCTTCTCGTCGGCAAGGACGGTTGCCAGATGTTCGCGCTCATCGATGTCGTCGGGGACGAAGTCGAGATACTGGCCCAGGTAGCGGGCCGCGAGATTGGCCTTGCCGTTCTTTTCCGCCTGGCTGGCCTGCCAGAGCAGGGCGTTGGCGATGTTGCCGGCCTGCAGCCGGTGCACGCCGAACAGGCCGGCGGCGAAGAGGATGGTCGATCCCAGGAGAACCAGGAAGAAACGCGTGTTGACCGTGCGCATCGGGGGGTCCATCCCGCGGTTGGCGGCCCGCGGCGCTGGTCCCGAGGAGGGGCGGGCGTTTCCTCGAAGCCGGCAGATTCCACGGTGCCGAAACGTCCGGAAGAGGGAAAGGCGCCGGCGTCACCAGGACGCCGGCGCCGACAGGTTGCCGTGAGTCGTCAGCTTCCGTGTAGGACGGGCTTCCTAGTCCGTCCACCAGGACGGGCTAGGAAGCCCGTCCTACCTACAAATGCGAAGCTTGACGACTCGACCTAGGCCTGGGACTTCTTCAGGCGGCGGCGGGCCATGAGCAAGGCCGGCAGGGCCAGGCCGGCCAGCACCAGGCTGGTCGGTTCCGGCGCCGTGCTCGTGGGCGGGCCGCTGCCGGAACCGGTGCTGTTCGGCACCACCGTCACCTTGGCCAGGATCGAGCCGGAGCTGCCCGGCGCGCCGGCGCGGTCCAGCTGATGATCTGCATGGTGTAGGTGTTATTCGGGCCGATCGGCTGCGACACCGTCAGCGGCGACGTCCACGTGATGCCCTGCGTGGTCGGATTGACGTGCGAGCTGGTCGCGCTCACGTTGTCGGCGGTGTATGTGCCGGAGAAGTTCATCGCCGCCTGCGCGGACGAGGCGAGGTCCGTCAGCGTGACCGACAGGTTGAACGGCACGGCATTGAACGAGTCGTAGGTGCCCGGGCCGGCCACCGCGGTGCTCTGCGTCTTCAGGTTGTAGATGATGAACTGCGACGCGACGCCGGTGCTGCCATCGTAGGACGCAGCCCCATTCGCCGGCGTGAACACGATCGACGAGGTCTTGATCGCGTTGTTGCTGTTGTAGAGCGTGTTCGAGTTGTCAACCGGGTTCACCGCCGAGCTGGCGCTGTACCCGAACTGGATGATTTGGTCCGCGCGGACGGCTGTGCTCGAAAGCAGCAGCGCGGCGGCGGCGCTGAGCGACACCAAGATCTTACGCATGGTTGGCTTCCTTTCCTTGTGCGGGCGGGGAAACATGTAAACGTCGCCGTCGGGGCAACGGCCGCCTTAGGCCTGGGCCTTCTTCAGGCGACGACGGGCCATGAACAGGGCTGGCAGGGCCAAGCCGGCCAGCACCAGGCTGGTCGGTTCCGGCGCCGTGCCCGTGGGCGGGTTTTGGCCGACGCCGATGCTGTTCGGCACCACCGTCACCTCGGCCAGGATCGAGCCGGAGCTGCCCGGCGCGCCGGCGCGGTCCAGCTGATGATCTGCATGGTGTAGGTGTTATTCGGGCCGATCGGCTGCGACACCGTCAGCGGCGACGTCCACGTGATGCCCTGCGTGGTCGGATTGACGTGCGAGCTCGTCGCGCTCACGTTATCGGCGGTGTACGTGCCGGAGAAGTTCATTGCCGCCTGCGCGGACGAGGCGAGGTCCGTCAGGGTGACCGACAGGTTGAACGGCACGGCATTGAACGAGTCGTAGGTGCCGGGGCCGGCCACCGCGGTGCTCGTCGTCTTCAGGTTGTAGATGATGAACTGCGACGCGACGCCGGTGCTGCCATCGTAGGACGCAGCCCCATTCGCCGGCGTGAACACGATCGACGAGGTCTTGATCGCGTTGTTGCTGTTGTAGAGCATGTTCGAGTTGTCAACCGGGTTCACCGCCGAGCTGGCGCTGTACCCGAACTGGATGATTTGGTCCGCGCGGACGGCGGTGCTACTCAGCAGCAGTGCCGCAACGGCGCCCAGCGACACCAAGTTTTTACGCATGGTTGGCTTCCTTTCCTTCTGCAGGGGAAACAAGTAAACGTCTCCTGAAGTACTAATGGGTCGGTTTACACAGGCCCTCGGGGCGAACACGAGAAGCCAATTCGTGGCTGGTCCTCAAAGCGTCCTTACGGAGGCTCAACCACGGGGTCGCATCCTAATGTGGGGTCAGGAAGGGAGTCAATACCAACAGATGGAGCCCGAATTCTCGCATCGCATATGCCTTGCCCCGCCTCCGTTTTCCGATGTGGCGGCGCGAATGCCTGCATCGGGCGCGTTAGCGTGGGTGTTAGTGCTTCGAACAAGGCGGCGTACCGCCGCGCCTGGGCGGCGAACGTGAACTGCTCGCGCACCCGCCGATAGCCCTGCTGTCCCATGTGGTCCCGCAGCGTCTCGCTGCCGAGCAGCTCCAGCAGGCGCCCCGCGAGCGCGGCGGGCTGGCCGGGCGGGACCAGATAGCCGTTGACGCCGTCCTCGACGACCTCCGGCGTGCCGCCCACGGCGGTGGCGACGACCGGCACCCGGGCGGCGAACGATTCCAGCACGACGTTGGGCAGGCCTTCGGTGTACGACGGCAGCACGGTCGCGTCGAAGCCGGGCAGCCAGCGATCGAGGTCGCTGCAGAAGCCGGCCAGGACGACATGGCGCTGCAGCTTGCGGCGAGCGATCTGGGCCGCCAGCCGATCGCGGAGGGGGCCATCGCCGAACAGGACAAAGCCGGCCCCGGGCCGCGAGCGCACGACGATGCCGGCCGCCTCGACGAACAGGTCGAAGCCTTTTTCGGGGCTGAGGCGGCCGGCCGCGCCGATGAGGAGCGTGCGCGGCAATGGGAAGAAGGATTGCAGGAACGAGCGGCTCGGCGCCACGGTCGTGCCGAAGCGTTCGGTCCGGATGGCGTTGCGGATCACGTGCAGCCGTTCCGCGGGCACGCCGGCCTCGCGCACCTTGCGGGCCTGGCCGTCGGAGACGCAAACCACCGCATCCATGCGCCGCAGGCTCAGCCGGTCGAGCCATTCATAGAAGCGCACACGCCAGCTGGCCGCGGTCCAGCCGCGTGCGACCGCGATCACCGGCAGCCCACGCTGGCGCGCCGCCAACAGGCCGACGAGGTCCGCCTTGTATCCATGACAGCAGAGCAGGTCCGCGCAGGCCGCGCAGCCGCCGCGCCAGCTCGCGGGCCGCGGCGGCGACATGCGGCGTGTTCTGCTCGAGGGCCGCCCCCGCGAAACCCTGCCGCCGCGCTTCGTCCAGGAACGGCCGGCACAGCCCGCGCTCCGGAAACGACAGCAGCGTCGTGCGGTAACTCGACGGCAAGCTGCCGGCCAGGCCGAGCATTTGTCGCTCCGGGCCGCCGAAGAACGGCGACGCGATCAGATGCACGATGTTCATGCGGTACTCCGGCGACTGATGGTCCCACGCCTCACGCCGCGGGGTGAGTCTTCGAACCCCGCGGGCCCGCGGCTTACCCGCGGGGTTCCAAGACTCACCCCGCGGCTTGTGGAGACGGCGCGTGCATCCGGAGGCGGCTGCGATGCAATAGCGCCTCGGCGTCACCGTTCCAGATCAGCTCGTAATCGAGCGCCCCGGCGACCGATCCCGACCAGCCGCTTTCGGCGGCGCGCGCCAGGTTGTACATTTCGCGGGCCGTCACATAGTGGTAGTGAAACCACGGATTGTCCGCGGCATAGCGCGCCAACGCCTCATGGAACGCCGTCATCGGCCGGCCCAGGAGCGCCTCGTGCGCGTCCTCGGGTGCGCCATGGCAGTGCAGCTTGACGAAATACCAGTCCGGCCGAGCGGGCACCTGCACGCGCGCCTTGACCCACGACGGCATGCGCTCGAGTGTGGCCGGCTGGCTCGCCTGGACGCAGCCGTTTTCCAGCCGCGGCATCACGCCCCACTTGCGCACCGCCCAGTTGAGCACCAGCGGACCCTGGATGAGCATCAGCCCATCAGGTGGCGCTGGCGCCGTGCCGACGTTGATGCCGTGGTCGTGTGAGCGTGGCCGGCCGGGAACCGTGCGCGCGTAGTAAATGCGATTGACGGCGCGGGTCTGCGTCGGGTGCGGCGCGGACGGCATCGTGAAGTCGGCGTAGCAGCCGGTCGCACGCAGCACGTCCAGCTCGTCGTTGACGCCGCACCAGCGCCCGTCGGGCCGGCTGTTGCACAGCGCCCAGTTGCCGTGAATGAAGCCGTACGCCGGTGCGCCGGTCTCGCGATGGAACGACAGGAGGCCATGCTGTTCCGCGAGCATTTGCCGATAGTCACGCAGGCAGCGCTCCAGGCGGCGGGCGGTGTCGCCGTCGTGGTGCAGGTGAACCTCGACCTCGCCGAAACCCTGGCGGCATAGTTCCGCCAGCGCGTCGAGGAACTCCGGCTCGTACTCTTCGAGCGGATAGAAGAAGGTGTGCCGGGGCGAACGTCCGTCGCTGTCGCGGAACGCGGCGAACTGCCGGGGATAGTCGTGGAGCCAGCGTGCGACGCGGGCGCGGGCCACGGACAACGGCGGCTGGCCTTGCAGCGGCTCATAGTGATCCGCGAAGCAAATCAGGAGGTGCGCACCGCTGGCGGGCACGGTAGCGCGCCGCGTCGATTCGCGCACGAGCGTTAGCGCCAGACGTGGGTCAATCCCGCGCCGCCGCAGCCAGTGCAGCGCGCCGAGGGCCGCCCCGCCGCCGAGCGCCGCCGTCAGGGCCGTCGTCCACAGCATCATGGCGATCCTCCGTGATCGTTGCCCGCGTGGGGTCCACGTACATGCGTTCGTATTCCGCCACCATCCGGCGGACGTCAAAAAATTGCTCGACGCGAGACCGCCCTGCCTCGCCGAGGTGCCGTGCCAGCGCCACGTCCGCACTCAGCCGCGCCAGCGCGCCCGCCAGCGCCGCCGGATTCCGCGCCGGCACGAGCAGGCCGGTTGCGTTATCCAGCACGACTTCCGGGGTGCCGCCGACGCGCGTGGCGACCACCGGCAGGCCGCGCGCCATCGCCTCCAGCAGCGTGAGCGAGACGCCCTCGGAAATCGACGACAGCACATAAACGCTGGCCCGCGCCAGCAGGCCGGCCACGTCGCGCACCATGCCGAGAAACTCCACGTGCTCCGCCACGCCGAGCTTTGTGGCCAGGGCGCGCAACTCGGCCATACACGGCCCGTCGCCGGCGATCGCCAGGCGAAACGCCGGTTGCGCGGAAGGAGCAAGGCGGTGGCATGCAAGAGCGTGGTGATGTCCTTCTCCGGCGAGAGCCGTGCCACGATGACCGCGGGACCGCCTGGCCGCGGGCCGCTGAACGCGAAGTGCCGCGTGTCGATGCCGTTGCGCAGCGTTGCGACACGCGCCGCCGGCAGACCCTGCATGACCGTCAAGGCTGCGCAATCGTCCGAAACGCAGACGTAACGATTGGCCGCTCGTGCCGCGACGTTGGCGAGGAATCTCTGCCGCCGCGAGATGCCGACGCCCCGGCCGTGCCGCGTATGGACCACGCGGCGCACATGCGCGAGCCGGGCAGCGGGGGCGGCGTAAATCAGCGGCCGTTCATTGTGGGTGTGGACCGCGTCGGCGCCGCCGCGGCGAAACAGGCCGGCCAGCCGCAAGACCAGCCGTGGCCACAGCCCCGGCGGCACGTCGAGCGCGGTGACCGGCCAGTCCTCGGCCTCCAGGTCGCGCGCCAGCGGGCCGCGCTCACCCAGGCAGACAAAGTGCAGCGCGAAGCGACGGCGGTCGGCGTGCCGGGCGAACTCGACGAGCAGCTTTTCCTGGCCGCCAACGTCGAGGCATCCGGTGACGTGAAAGACTCGCAAAGGTGAGTTCGCTGCCGCCATCCCTGGCTCCCTGGGCTACGCTCCGACCACTTGCTCCAAAATACCCGCCAATTCTCCGGCGAGGCTCTCACGCGTAAAGCGCCGCAGCCGTTCCGGGTCCAGCGCGGCCGGCGGCGCCGACGCTAGCTCCGCGATCGCCTGGCGAATCCGGCCCACGTCCCGCGGCGGCGCGATGCGGTGAGCGATGCCGCTGGCTCGCAGGATCGCGGCGGTGTCGCCCGCGGGCTCGGCCAGAGCGAGGATCGGCCGGCCGGCGCCGAAGTATTCGTACAGCTTCGCGGGCACGCCGATCGTGCGACCCGGTCCGTCGAGCAGCACTAGCAAATCCGACCGGACCATTTCTTGCAAGGCCTCTTGGTACGGCAACTGGCCGCGCACCCGCACATCCGCCCCCAGTCCACGCCGCGCCGCCTCCGCAATCAGGTCCCCACTGGGCAGATGCACGTTGCCCATCACTTCGAGCCGCAGCGACTGTCCGGCCTGTTTCAGCTCGGCCATGGCGTCCAGCAGCGGCAGCGGATCACGGCCCGCGTAGATCTCGCCGGCGTGCAGCAGGCGGAGCGTCCCGGCGGAGGGCGGCAGTGGGGCAAGCTGCGGCGGCGGGTCAAAGCCGTTGGTCACCGTGACGATCTTGCCGGCCTGCCGCGGATACGTGTCGCCGAAGAGCCGGGCGGCGTTGGGCGCGTTGGCCACGACCCGGTCCGCATGGGCAAACACCTGCTTCTCCGCGTAGCGCTGCCGGCGCTGCGCCAGCGTCCAGGGCTGCCGCACCAGCCCGCTGATCCACGGATCGCGGAAATCGGCCACCCACGGCAACCGCTCGGTGCACTTCAGCAGCAGGCCGAGCAGGTGGATCACGTGCGGCGGTCCCGAGGTTAGCACGACATCCGGCCGCCGCATCCCGATTGCCCGGCGGCACGCGCGCCAGGCGAATGGCAGCCAGACGCCATAGGGGGCGAACCACCGCAACCATCGCGGCGCCGCATCCGGATAGGGGACGGCGTCGTAGCCGGTCTGGGACGGCACCGCGGCCGATAGCGCCGGGTCCACCGGATCCCACGGCATCTCCGGCGGCGCCACCACGTGCACGTCCCAGCCGAAGCGCGGCAGGTGCCGGACGAAGCCGAGCATGCGAAACGTCCCACTGGCGGCCGACGGCGGGAAGTGGTACGTCAACAGCAGCACCTGCCGGCGCGTCATCCGGTCGGCCCTTTCCGCGGCCGCTGCAGCACCTGGAGAATCCGGCCCGCGGCGTGGCCGTCCCACAGTTGCGGCACGCGCCGCCGCCGCCGCCGGCCGCCAGCGCCTGCAGTCCCTCGCCGATAATGCGTTTCGGATCGAGCCCGACAAGGCGGTTAGTGCCCTCGGTGACCGTAACCGGGCGTTCGGTATTTTCACGCATGGTCAGGCACGGCACGCCGAGGAACGTCGTCTCTTCCTGCACGCCGCCCGAGTCGGTCAGCACGAGCCGGGCGCCGCACAGCAGCTTCATGAAATCGAGATAGCCCAGCGGCTCGGTGAAGAGCAGGTTCGGCAGCCGCCCGCCCTCCTGGAAGGCGCTCATCGTCCGCCGTGTGCGCGGATGGACCGGGAACACGAATGGCACCTCGCGCTGCAATCGTTCCACCGCGTCCATCAGCCCACGGAGCGTCTGCGGGTCATCGACATTCGCGGGGCGATGCAGCGTCAGCACGGCGTAGCGCCCCGGCTCGAGGTGCAGCCGCTCGACTACCGCCGAGGCGTCGATGCGCGGCCGGCACGCGACCAGCGTGTCGATCATCACGTTGCCGACGAGGAAAACGCGCTCGTCGGCGACGCCTTCCTTGCGGAGGTTGTCCACGCCGCTCGGCTCGGTGACGAACAGCCAGTCGCTCAGCGCGTCGGTGAGAATGCGGTTGATCTCCTCGGGCATCGTGCGATCGAAGCTGCGCAACCCGGCTTCAACGTGCGCCACCGGCACCAATAGCTTGGCGGCGACCAGGGCGCAGGCGAGCGTCGAGTTGACGTCGCCGACGACCAGCACCAGGTCCGGCCGTTCGGCGAGCACGACCGGCTCGAAGCGCTTCATCACTTCGGCGGTCTGCACCGCGTGCGAGCCGGAGCCGACTTCGAGGTTGACGTCGGGCCGCGGCAGGTGCAGCTCGTCGAAGAAGAGCTGCGACATCTTCTCGTCGTAGTGCTGCCCGGTGTGGACGAGGCGCACCTGGGTGCCGGCGGTCCGCTGCGCTTCCCAGATCAGCGGCGCGACCTTCATGAAGTTGGGCCGGGCGCCCACCACGGCGAGGATCTTCAGCGCCATGAATTCTCCAAGCCCCGGGGCGAGTCTTCGAGCCCCGGGGGTGAATCACCCCCGGGGCTCGAAGACTCGCCCCGGGGCTTGTCCCGTGGGTCAGTGCCAATTCACGAACATCCGCACGAACGTATACGCCCCGACCAGGAAGCACACGCTCACGCCGGCCATCTGGGCCAACGCCAGCTTGCACCACGCCGGCGTGGTGCCGGTCGAACGCAGCCGCAGGTAGACGACGGCAAGGCCCAGCAGCAGGTACGTTGGCACGATGTAGCTGCGCGACAGGAAAAAGATGCCCACCGCGTAGGCGACGAGCATCGCCATCAGGTACGGGTGCAATCGCAGCAGCTCCGGGTCCTGGGCAGGGCGTTCCTCGGCGGCCGTGGTATCATTGTAGCCGTCGGCGGCCTCGGTCTGCGAGCGCGGCTGGTCCTTGAGCCGATACATGCCGTAGAGCGCGAAGTAGAACGCTCCGACGAACAGTGTGCCGCCGACCACGCCAAGCTCGGCGTAGCAGTGGATGTACGAATTATGCGCCACGTGGTACGAGACGTTGCGATACTCCTCCATGCCGATGCCGAACAGCGGCGCCTGCTGGAAAAACATCAGCCCGTCGCACCAAAGCTGGATGCGCGACTGGCCCGTGCCTTCGCTGGCCGAGATCTCCGTCTGGCGGCCGGCGAACACCGCCAGCATCAGCGGCAAGACCATCATGCCGAGCAGCAGCGTCTTGGCGCTGCCGAAGCGCAAATACATGAACACGCCCATGCCCACCATCAGCGAAAGCAAGCCGCCGCGCGAATGCGTCAGCATCAGCGCATAGCCGAACAGCAGGATCATCGCGATCCACACCGGCCGCAGCGCCTTGCGTTTCGGATCGGTCAGCCAGTAGCAGCAGAGCGGAATGGCGGTGATGAGGACGAGCGCCAGGTCATTGGGATCATTGAAGATGCCGGTGCCGCACATGCGCTGAATATCGACCAGCTCGTGGGTTTCGGGGTCGATCGTCTTTTCGGTCACCGCGGCGAGGTGAGTTTTCTTGTTCTTGCCCTTGTCTTCCACGGGGGCATCCGGCGGCGTCGGTGGCACGGGCGGCGATGCCTCGAACGCATGGTAGCGCAGGACGGCGATGAGCGTGAGGGCGGCGCTGAACATGCCCAGCCAGAGCAGGAGCTGGCGCAAGCGCGTCGCCGTCGTGACCACGGCGATCAGGAGCAGGAAGTAGATGAGGATCTTGAGGAATTCGATGCCCTGTTCGATCGCGTCCTCGCCGTTGCCGTTCGCGATGTGCGACAGCAGCACCGCCGGCATCAGGCCGATCACACAGCCCGCAACTGGCGGCACCCCGGCCGTGCGCGAACACCTGCTGGATCACCACCGGCAGGGAAACGAGCAGACACAGGAAGATGACGTAGCGATACAGCTCGAAGTCACCCAGCTCCGGCACGAGCTCGCTGGGGCGGATGAACAGCATCGCGTTCGCCAGGATGAAGAGGAAGAAGCGCATGGGTGCAGCTCAGGTTATATCGCTTCGGGTGCAGCTCGCTTGCGGTTTCGCGAAATCGCAAGCGGGTTTCGCGAAACCGCAAGCGAAACCGCACCCGAAGCGCCAATGACTTCGTTAGAACTATGCCGCCTGGCGGTGTAGGACGGGCGCCGGCGCCTCCGCGGCGCCGTGCCCACCTCGACCTGCCTCGCGGCCGGAACGACGCGCAGGCGGCGCAGCAGATCGAACGGCGTGCCGACCATGTGCAGCAGCGTGCCGATGGCGATGCGCACGTCGAGCCACAGGCTCCAATGGCGAACATAGTACAGGTCGTATTGCAGCTTGCGGCGGACGCTGTCGACGTCGGTGTCGGGCGGCAATTGCACCTGGGCCAGTCCGGTAATACCCGGCAACACCAGGTGCCGCGCCGCATAGCCGGGCACCAACCGATCGAGCTGGGCGATGAACTCGGGCCGTTCCGGACGCGGGCCGATCAGGCTCATCTCGCCCTTGAGGACGTTGAGCAGCTGCGGCAATTCGTCGAGATGCGTGCGGCGCAGCAGCCAGCCCAGCGGCGTCACGCGCGGATCGCCGGGGATGGTCCAGCGCGGCCCGGTCAGGCTCTCGCAATTATCGATCATTGTGCGGATCTTGTAGATCGTGAACGGCCGGCCGGCGCGGCCGGTGCGGACCTGGGTGTAGAACGCCGGTCCGCGCGACGTGAACCGGACGGCGAGCGCCGCCAGCAACAGGATGGGGCTGCTGACGACCAGGAGCGCCAGCGCCGCGGTAAAGTCGAGCGCCCGGCGCAGAGGCCGATACCAACGCTGGGCGGCGGATGGGGCGGGGAGGTGCAGCGGAACGAACTCGGATATGCCGCGGCGCGGCTTGCGCAGCCGGCCGGGGTTTTCCTCGGCCGGCGTCGTTTCGGTGGACTGGTGCTTTCCAGATTGGTCAGCATCCTTGCAAACCTCCGTAAGGCCGCGTGCGGGTGGTGGACGGCCGACCCGCACGGGGATCAAGACTACTTCCCGAACAATCGCTGCTCGAGCGCCGGCAGCAGCTCCTGCAGGAACTCGGCGCAGACGTCACCCTCGGCCGGCTCATTAGGATTGGCCAGCTCGCGCACCACATAGAGCTTGTGCAGCACCGACTCGCCGGCGAAGGCGACGTGCGGATTGTCGGCCACCTTCCAGCCGTCGCTGCAGCGCCACGCCCAGAAGATGCGCACGTTGGTTTGGCCGTCGGGCCGCTGCCGCATGTAGTGCGCCGTCCAGAACTCGGCGGGCGTCTTGCCGTCGCCGGCCATGCTCGTGCGCCGCGCCGGCTCGACCTCGACGTAGCCATCCGCGGCGTAGCACACGTCCGGTGTGTGAATGCAGATGGGCCCCGGCCGGCCGCAGGCGAGATAGATCGACACCACCTTGCCGCTCTCGCGATGGACATAACGCCTGCTCATGGCGCCGGCGAGGCCCATCCGCGCATCGGTGTTGATCTCGATGTCCTTGCCGTCCCATTTGCCGATGATCGCCGGCACCTGCGCGAGGCCCTCGGCTGCGATCCGGAGCTCCTCCGGGTCGTTGGTCCAGCGGTCGGTCCACAGGCCGTGGACGACGCCGGAGGCGAGCAGCACGAGGGCGGCACTGGCGGTAAGGATGGCGCGATACATGGTGTACTCCGGAACGTACCCGTTCGGTCAAGTACCCGCGGGGCTCGAAGACTCGCCCCGCGGCGTGGGATTACGCGGCGGCCTGGGCGGTGGTGTACTGGTAGCCCTTGCCGTAGTCCTTCACCGGCACGCCGTTGACCACCGCGCCGAAGACGCGGATGCCGAGCGTCGATAGCTGCTGGCAGGCGGTGTGCACGTGATGCACCTGGCTGACGTTGCGCATCACCGACACGATCACCGCGTCCACGTGCTGGCCGATCAACAGCGAATCGGTCGCCGGCAGCACCGGGTGCGAGTCGACGATCACGAAATCGAACTCCTCGCGGAGCTTCTCGAAAATGCCGGTGATGCCGCTCTTGGCCAGCTCCTGAATTACCTCGCGGTCCCAGTGGCCGGCCGGCAGCAAAAACAGGTTCGGATCGGTCGTCGTCGGCCGCAGCGCGTCGGGCAGCTCCACCTCGCGCAGCGCGACCTCGCTGAAGCCCGGCTGCAACGTCTGCTCGAAGAGCTGATGCGCCGATGGCCGGCGCAGGTCGCAGTCGACCAGCAGCGTGCGGCGGCCGGCCCGCGCCAGGCTCATCGCCAGGTTGCTCGCCAGCGTGGTCTTGCCCTCGCCGCCGACGGCGCTGGTGACCATGATGGTGCGGAGGTTCTCGGTCGGGGCGCTGCGCAGCAGCATCGTGCGAATGGCGTCGATCGATTCGACGAGGTTGTGGCGATAGATTTCGTCCGCTTGCGGATCGCCGCCGCGCTGGAGGCGGCGTGGATCGGGCAGTTCCGGTACGGCGCCGACGACGCGAATGGCCAGGCCGGCGACGAGCTCGTCGGGGCCCTGGATGCGCCGCGCCGAAAACTCCCACCACGCGACCGCCAGCACCACGCCGCACAGCGCCGCCAGCGGCGCCAGCAGCAGCATCAACACCCGCTTCTTGACGTTGCGCGGCTGCCATTCCGCCTCGCCGATCCGGCTGATCGGCACGTCAGCGTCCGCCTCGACCTGGGCACGGGCGAACGCCTGGTGCAGCTCGCCGACCGTTTTTTCCTGCTGCAGAATCTCCGACTCGATCAGGTTCTGCTTGGCGGTCCAGTAATTAATGTCCTCGGCAGTCTTCGACAGCGTTTCAACGTCCTTCTGGTACTTGGCGATGTACTGTTCCAGCGGCGCCATTTCGGTGCGCAGCTCGAGCATGGCCGCGTCGATGCCGGCCTCGTGGGTCTTGCGCCTTCGCCTCCGCCTCGGTACGGATTTCGGCCACGAGCTTTTCCATCTTCTGCTTGAGCGCGGCGAGATCCCCGCGGTAGCGAACCAGGATCGGGTCATCGTCGGGATGAGCCCGCAGGAAGTCGATCGTGTTTTCGAGCTTTTGCATTTTGGCGGCCATCTTCTGCAGCTCGGGGTTCACGTCGAGTATGTCCTTGAGCTTGATCTCGGCAGCCGGCAGCGTCTTGACATCGGCCTTGAGCTTCTGCACGACCGCTAGCCGGGCGGCCTTCTTTTCAAGCTCGTACTGGTTATGGGCGACCTGTTCCTGGGCGCGCTCCAGCTTAATGCGGTTCTGCACCTGCACGTCGCGCAGCTCCAGGGCGCTCTTGCCGCCGCTGTTGGCCTTCTGCAGCGCTTCCTTCTCGGCGTTCTTCTCGCGCAGCTTCTCCTTCGCTTCTTCGAGAAGCTTGGCATAGCGCATGACCCGATCGTTCCGTTGCCGTTTCTCCTCGCCGTTGACCACCTGCATGAACGCGCTGGTCAGCGCCTCGACAATGCGCACCGCGTCCTGCGGCTCCTCGCCGGTCAGGAGGACGTTGAGCAATTCCGAGCCCTCGCGGTACTCGACCTTGAGGCTCTCCTCCATCCACATCAGGGCGCTGGTCGTGTTCGGGTGCTTGCGGACCAGGCTCAGGTTGCGCACGCCGTCTTCCTTGAGCGCCTTGAGCAGGACGTCCTTGCCCTTGAGGCGCTCGGAGTTGGTCTTCATCGCCATCTGGTGCGCCATCGGATTGAGCATGCGGTCGACGCCGATCTGCTGCTTGGAGTCAACGCGTATGGTGGTGGTCGCCAGGAATTTCGCCGGCACGAGGTACCAGGTGGCGATCCCGGCGAGACCCGCCACCAGGCAGCCCAGCGCGACGGCCATCAGCCAGCGCCGCCGCAGTGACTTGAGCAGCGCCATCGCGTCGGGCGAAGTCGACAGGCCCGGCGGGGCGGCGGACGGCAGCGTCACCGGGATGATGCGGCGCGGCTCCACCACGGGGACACCCGGCACCTGGGCGCGGGCCAGCTTGGCCGGCGTCGGCGGATCGGTGGGGGAATTCGGGGGGAATGCATCCATGTCGTTCGCGGCCATGAGAGATCTCCGATCGGTGACGGTTCATTGGTCGAGTACGCCGCCGCGCGCTTGCACGGGGCGGAGATCAGGACTGGGCCACCGATTCCGGAGTCGGCTCCGGCGGGGCTTCGGCAGGCGACGGGTTCGGTAAACTCGCGCCAAGCGGTGACGGCGCGGGCGGCGCGGCGACGGTGCGCCGTCCGCGGCGCGACGTGTCGCCACGGTACATCGTGACTGGATTGACCTCGACCCGTTGCAGCGTCACCTCGCTGGCCACGCGCCGGGTCGCGGCCGGCTCCAGCAGCAGCTTCCTGAGCACCAGCAATTCCAGGCCGAGGAAGACCAGGCCCAATGGCATCATCAACCAACCCGCCGCGTCGTGGAAGAATTCGCCGCCGTAGCCGTTGCCGAGCAACTCGTAGACGATGCCGGTGCCGGTGATCCGCAGGATGTTGGAAGCCAGGGCGATCGGAATCGCGCTGGCGGCGATGACGATTTTTTCCCAGAGCGGCTTGTGAATCAGCAGCGCCACCGCGGTGGACAATGCGAAAAAGACGACGAGCATGCGCAGACCGCTGCACGCCTCGACGATGCCGAGCTCAATTTCGTTGAGCTGGATCAGGTTCCCCTCGGCGATCGCGGGCCGGCCGAGCACCTGCAAGAGGAACGTGCTGCTGATCGTGGCGATCGCCTGCATCGGGCTGGACAGGGCGAGAGACCACGAGTGCGGCAGCGGCACCATGAACGCCAGAAACGCGATGGCCGGCCATGCCCACGCCAGCGCCGCCCGTCCGCCAGCCAATGCCGCGAGCGCGGCCAGGCAGGGAAGCAGCGACACCTGGTCGAGGTAGCCGTAGTGGAAATAGGCGCCGGCTAGCCGCAGCGCCACGGCGCTCGCGAGCAGGCCCAGGCCCCAGGCGGCGGGACGCAAGTCCGGGGACCGCAGGCGCTGGCGGCGCATCCAGAGCAGGTAGGCGGCGAAGCCGGGGACGAGGTAGCCATGGGAGTACTGCGGATCGTGGGCCCAGCGCCAGGCCATCTCGCCGAGGGTGGGCCAGTACGCCCACAGGGCCAGGAGGACGGCGAGGGCAGCCGTGACGGCGGCGGGGCGAAAACGAGCCGAGGAGCCGATCGACGCGGTCATGCTGTCCCTCCTTGGAGACCGAGTGCGTCCTGCTGTCGAGCGATGAGAGGGCGAGGCCCGCTTCCTCCCTCCTGTGGAATGCCGGGCCCAAGCGCGGGGTATCTTACCGGCGAGCCTTTGTCGGAGTCAACCCCGCCACCGTGAGCCGCAATCCTTCGGCGAAAGTCACGGTCGGTTCATAGCCCAACTCGCGCCGTGCGCGCGTGATGTCCGCCTGGGAGTGCCGCACGTCGCCGGGCCGGGCGGCAGTGTGGATCGGCACGACGGCGCTGCCGACGATCTCGTTGAGCCGAGCGACCAGGTCAAGCACCGTGGTCGTCTCGCCGTTGCCGATGTTGTAGACCTGCCCCGAACCGGCCGGCGCATCGACGGCACGCCGCAGCGCTTGCACCGCGTTGGCGACGTAGGTGAAATCACGCGATTGCAGCCCGTCGCCCTGCACGCTGGGACGGCGCCCCTCCAGCAGTGCCGCGGCGAACAGCGCAATGACGCCGGTGTAAGGACTGGCGGCGTCCTGCCGCGGGCCGAAGACATTGAAGAATCGCAGCCGGACCGTCTCCAGGCCGTGGACCGCGGTGAAAGCCTGGCAATATTGCTCGCCCGCCAGCTTGGAAGCGGCATACGGCGAGAGAGCGCGAGTGGGTCGGTCTCCTGGCGCAAGGCCCCCGGCGTGCCGCCGTAAGCGCTGCTGCTCGCCGCGTAGATCAGCCGGCGCACGCCGGCACGCCGGGCGGCGTCGAGGATCTGCAAAGTGCCGGTGGCGCAGACGTGGTGCGTCGTCAATGGATCGGCAAGGCTGCGCGCTACCGACGGCAGCGCCGCCAGGTGAAACACGACCTCACAGCCGGCCGTCGCCGTGCGGGCGATCTTCTCATCGGTGATGCTGCCCTGGAGCCATTCGATTCGCGGGAGCACCGCCGCCAGGTTGGCGAGCTTGCCGGTGCTAAGGTCGTCGAGGACGCGAACGCGCCAACCGTCGTTCAGAAGTTGCTCGACCAGGTGCGAGCCGATGAAACCGGCGCCGCCGGTGACCAGACATTGCCGCGCAGCCATCGATCCTCCTTGCGGGCGGTCTGCGGAAATGGGACGGCATTCCTTTCAACCCCTCGCCTGCGTCCTGGTTCGCAGGCCATTATATGGACCTGGGGCAATCGCGCAAGAACTTCCGAAGTCTCGGAGACTTCGGAAGTTTGGGCGAAGCGGGCGGCGCTTGCGTCGTGTGCGCGATATGCACGGCGTGCGCGATGTGCCATGCCTGCGGCTCCCGACTTGCCTCATTCTCCCGGCTTCACTCATTCCGCTTGCCCAGCCGGCCCGATATCTCCCGCAGGAGTCGGTCGAGCCCCGACCGGTGGCAGGATTGTTGACCGGTGGACCGACGCAAGCGGCTTCCTGGATGGAAGGAGTCAGCCATGAGCCACCGCCGTGCCGGCGTGCTCGCCGGTTTTACGCTCGCCCTTTGCGGACTGGTCGGCGGGTGCCAATCCACCCCGTCGCTCAGCGCCATCCTGGCGCATCATGGGGCAACCGGCGGCGATGCCCCGGCCGCGAGCAACGGCTTTGCGCTGGCGCCGGGCATGACGGTTGAGTGGCACTTGAAGACCGCGCAGGAAACGCCGAATTTGGTCAAGGACGGCCTGAGCGTCGTCGGGCCGGACGGCGCGATCGAGCTGGGTCCGTACGGCTCGTGCCGGGTCGGCGGCCTGCCGTTGCCGCAGGCCAGCGCCGCCCTGGAGCGGCACCTGGCACAATACTTACGCAGTCCCACCGTAAGAATCAGCCCGTTGACGCCGGCGCCGTCCCGCGGCGACGTCGCCTGGCGCAAGACCGGGCCGGCCGCTCCCGCCGCGGTGGCGCAGGCTGCGCCGCAGCCGGCGCCGCCGCCCGGCAACAAGGATGGCCGCATCCTCGCGACGGCCTTCAATACCCCGGACACCGGGGGCGACAAGAAGGACGGCAAGAACGGCGACAACAACGGCGACAAGAACAAGTTCCTCGAGGTCATGCCGCCGCCGCGCAGTGGGGGACTACCGCCGAACATGAACCTGACCAGTCCGATGGCTGGCGTGCCGGCGGCGGCGCTGCCGGCGCCGAACGAGTGCAAGCCGACCCTCCTGCCCGCGTACGTCATCGGGCCGACCGACGTGCTGCAGATCGAGGTCGCCCAGGCGCTGCAATACCAGCCGGTCCGCGGGCCGCACCTGGTTTTGCCCGACGGCAGCGTCCGCATCGGCATTTACGGCTCCACGATCGTCGCCGGCCACACGCTCGACGAGGCGCGGTTGGCGGTCGCGCAGCTCGTCTACGCGCGCTTGAATCAAAAGAATATCAAGCTCGAAGAGGTCGTCGGCTGGACCAGCGTCGACGTGCTGGCCTTCAACAGCAAGCAGTTCTTCATCATCGCCGACGGCGGCGGCCAGGGCGATCAGGTCGTGACCCTACCGATCACCGGCAATGACAACGTGCTCAACGCGATGTCCAAGATCAACGGTCTGCCGCTGATCGCGTCGAAGCACCATATCTGGGTCGCTCGCCTCACCTGCCCGGGTTGCCCCGAGACGCGGCTGCCGGTCGATTGGATCGGCATCACCAAGCGCGGCGAGGGGGCGACCAACTGGCAGATCCTCCCCGGCGATCGCATCTACGTGCAGGCCGACAGCTTCGTGTGCGCCGACCGGTGGCTGGCCAAGATGCTCGCGCCGGCCGAACGCATCCTCGGCGTGGTCCTGCTCGGCAGCCAGACGGTCAACTCGATCAAGAGCGGCACGACCGGCGGGCCGTGAGCCGACGATTCAGTGTCGTGGGGCAGGCGTCCCGCCTGCCGCTGAAGGCAGGCGGGACGCCTGCCCCACGGACGATTCTTGACAGCCCCGCAACCGGTGGTAGGGTAAATCAAGGACGGATGACCCGTCGCCCTCTCACTGCTGAGGAGACTTGCCATGCGAATCGCAACCTATCTGATCGCCGCGGCCGGCCTGGCCGGCGTCCTGGCCCTGCCGCAATCGGCGGCGGCCCAGTTCTTTCAGTACGGCAACATGAACCGCGGCTTCGGCGCGCAGGGGCCGACCACACAGTATCCCGCCTTGAGCCCGTACCTCGACATCGTTCGCGGCGGCAGTCCCGCGATCAACTACTTCCTCGGCACGATCCCCGAGCTCGATCGCCGCAACTTCCAGGCAGGCGTCTTGTCGACCTTGCCGACCCTCGAAGGATACGCTTTGCAGGCCCAGCAGCCGGCGGATATCAACGCGATTCCCACGCTGAACCAGACCGGTCATCTCTCGGCGTTTCAGGCATATGGCTCGTACTACGGCTACGGCGTCCAGCAGCGGCCCTACTATCCCTACAATCCCGCCGCGGCGCGGACGGTGCCGATCAGGTAGCCGCACGATGCACCTCGAAGCCCTGGGCGATCAGGCCGTGATAGCATACTGTGCCGACGAGAAGGACGCCCTGGCGCTGCGCGTCAGTGCCGCCGAACCGGCTTCGCGTGGATCGTTGACGTTGTGCAAGCGTACACGACGGTCGCCTTGTTCTACGACCTCGGTCACATCGATTTCGCTGAGGCCGCCCAAGCGATTTATGCGCTCGCACCCGACGGCGCCGCGGATGCACCGCGGGGTCGCTTGCATGTCGTGCCGTGCTGCTACGAGTCTGGGTCTGGACCTGCCGCGCATCGCCGCGCACACTGGGCGCTCCGTCGAGGAGGTGATTGCGCTGCACGCGGCAACGCGCTACACAGTGTATGCGATCGGCTTCTGTCCGGGATTTCCCTACCTGGGCTACCTGCCCGAAGCGCTGGCCGGAGTGCCGCGGCTGCCGTCGCCGCGGCTGCGGGTCGAGGCAGGCAGCGTCGGCTTGACCGGCCGGCAGACCGGCATCTACACCGAGGAACGGCCCGGCGGCTGGAACCTCGTCGGCCGCACCCCACTGGAGCTGGTCAACGTCGCCGACGGCTACTTTCCGCTGGCAACCGGCGACCAGGTGCAGTTTCAGCGCATCGGCACCGAGGAATATCAGCGGCGGCAGGGCGAGCGATTGGCCGACGCATAGCGGGCGGAATCCTGTGGGGCACGTTTTTTACGTGCCCGGATTGCCTCGGGCACGTAAAAAACGTGCCCCACAAAAGCTGCCGACTCGCGCACGGTCAATTCAGTACTGCCAAAGCAAGGCGAAAGTGACACCGCCAGCGGTGAAGTCGGAGCGGCTGAACAGCGGAATCCTGTGGGGCACGTTTGTTACGTGCCCGGATTTCCTCGGGCACGTAACAAACGTACCCCACAAAAGCTGCCGACTCGCGCACGGCGATCTAGTACTGCCAAAGCAAGGCGAAGGTGACGCCGCCCGCCGTGAAATCGGAGCGGCTGAACAGCGGCGCCGGCCGGGCCGGGCCCACCAGCGTCCCACCCGTGGTGCCGAGGGCCGCGTTTTGCGATAGGTTCAGGTTGCGGTCGACCTGATTGCCGGCACGCACCACGTCGGTCCAGTCGAGCAGATCGTAGCCCACCAGGGCCGACAGGTTCGAGGTGATGCGATACCCAAGCATGCCGCTCAGCTGCGGCACCGCCGTGAACGCGTCGTGGACCTGCCGGCCGATGTTGCTGGGCTCCGCGAAGAAGCCGCCCGCGGACAAACCCGTCGGCGTCAGGCTGCTGCCGGTCACGGTGACGGACTGGCGGGTCGCTCCCAGCGCAGTCTGGAACGAGATATCGGCCAGGAATCGGCCCCAGACCGAGTGGACGCGCACGCCGAACTGAGCGCCATAGAACTGATTGCCCGTCTGAAACAGGTCCGCGAGCGAGGTGTAGGTCCCCGTCGTCAAGTCCGTGGTGGTGTTCTGCAGCGCAAATGACTCGCCCAGGTTGAGATAGCGGAAGCCGCCCTGCAGGTCGATCTGCCAATTCTCGCTTTTCACCACGCGGTAGAGCCCGTTGAGTTCCGTGCCCCACAGCCGGATCGACGATGTCGCCGTGACGTTGCCGGCCAATTTCAAGACGGGATCGGCGACGACCAGGCTATCCTCGCGCTGCAGCAAGACGTTGAACGCGGGTACATACAACGGCGGCTGGCCGCTCATGTTCGAGGCGGCCGCATAGCTGTCCGAGCGTTTCTCCAGCAGGAACCCGCTCGCTTCCAGCCCGAAGCGCTGCCCGGCATCGAGCCACCCGCCCACGGTGAAGCGCCCGCCGGACAAGGCGCCGTAATCGAAGCCGTTGCTGCCGAACAAGGGCACGACGGTCGGGGAGGCGAAACTGCCTGCCACCGCCGTGCCGGGGTTGCTGTCGGTCGTCACCAGCGTCATGTGCGGCCCGTCGTTGCGCACAAACCACAGGAGATACTCGCTCTTGAACCAGACGCGCTCCTCCCCCGGCCCATCCTCCGGTTGTGTTCGCGCCGGCGGATCGGGATCGCCAAACTCCGCCGAGGCCCCGATCGGTGGGCTGAACGGCTGGCCGGCCGGCCCTCCCCAGCCGCCGTAGTCCTGCCCCTGGACATAGCCGGCCGGTACCAGCGCGATGAGCAACAGGCCGAAGAGTCGCAATCGCATGGGCGGCCTCACGTCTACCTATCTTGACTTTTCCGAATAATCGGTCCCATCATCACAATCGGCAAATCCGGAACAGAACTCAAGCGCGGCGCCGGTTTTAATCTTTGGCCGCTTGCCCAGCTTACCGGCGTCTGGTATTTTCGGGGATTCGCCGGTCCAACCTGCCGCCGCCGGGGTTCAACACCTTATCGATTTTGAACCTGCGCTGCGCCGTCACGGAAGCGATGCGCCTGCGCGGATCGTGGAATGTCATTGAAGTATCACGCGTGGACGGCCGCCGAGACGGCGGCTGGAACGCCCGCGACGGAGGAGTTGCACCATGTCCATGTGGTCGAGCTTCGGTTGGTGGCTGGGAGCGCGGTCCAGGAGCCGCCCGATACGAACGCGGCGACCCGCCAAGGGTTGGACGCCACGGCTTGAGCAGCTCGAAGATCGCTGCGTGCCGACGCTTGCCACGCCGACGCTCAGCGCGATTCCCAATGTAACCAGCGTCGCGCTGGGGACCACGTCGGTGACGCTCAAAGACACAGCGACCCTAGCGGGTGGCTCCAGCCCGACCGCTCCGAGTGGCACGATTACCTTCACGCTATTCCTGGGCAGCACCCAGGTAGATTCGGAGACCGCCACGGTAACCGGCGACGGCAGCTTCTCAACGCCGACGGGCTACACGATACCGACGGCAGCCACTGGCACTTACCAATGGGATGCGAGCTACAGCGGCGACGCCAACAATAACCCCGTCAGCGACACCAACAGCACTAACGAACAGGTGACGGTCAGTGCCGGCGGCGCGACGCTGGCCAGCACCACCCTCGCGTCAACGCCGAGCGAGACGACCAGCGCGACGACCAGCAACGCGACTACCGGTACACTCGGCACATCCTCGGTCGTGTTCAAGGACACGGCCGTGCTGTCGGGCTCCACGGTGTCCGGCTCGACGCCGACCGGTACGATCACGTTCACCCTGTACTACAACGGCGGCAGTACGCCGGTGGACACCGAGACGGCCACAGTGAGCGGTAACGTTTCGTATGCGACGCCGAAAGGCTACACGCTGCCGACTACGGCAACGGCGACCGGCACTTACCAATGGGACGTGAGCTACAGCGGCGACGGCAACAACAACGCGGTCAGCGACACCAATAACGCCACCGAACAGGTCGTGACCAACCCGGCCAGTCCGACGCTGACGACCACGCCCAGCACAAGCACCAGCACGATTACGGGCGGCCCTGGCGGCGCCGGCGGCACCACCACCGTCACGCTGAGCACCACCGCCCCGACCCTGACGGACTCGGCGACGCTGGCGGGCGGCTATTTCGAGAGCGGCACCATTACCTTCTATCTGTTCGCGCCCGGCGTCACTCCCAACGCGACCGACAGCAACGCCGTGGACACCGAGATCGCGACGGTCAACGGCAACGGTACGTACACAACGCCGACCGGATACACCTTGTCGACCACGGGCACGGTTGCCGGCACCTACCAGTGGGACGCCACGTACTCGGGCGACGGCAATAACACCACGGTCAGCGACAACGGCAAGGAGACGATGACGGTCAATCCCGCTACCACGACGCTGACCTCCACGGCGGGCGCCACCGTCCTTGCGGGTAGCGGCAGCAAGCTGACCGACTCGGTGACACTGAGCGGCTACAGCCCCAGCGGTTACATCCTGTTCACGCTGACGGCGCCCGGCAGCAGCACGGTCCTGGACGAGGAAATCGTCGGCGTCACCAGCGCCACCACCACGTACAGCACCACGAAAGACTACGTCCCCACGGCGGCCGGAACCTATACGTGGACGGCCAAGTATTCAGGCGACGGCAATAACAAGAGTGTCAGTAGCACGGCGACGGAAGTAGTTCAGGCCGGGACCACACCGACGTTGACGACCAAACCGGGCGCCACCGTCGTGTTGAGCACGCCCAAGGCCCTGACCGACTCGGCGACGCTCGCGGGCGGCGCCAAGCCGACCGGAACGCTTGCCTTTTTCCTGTTCGGCCCCGGCGTGACTCCCAACGCGACCGATAGCAACAACGTCTACAGCGACGCGATCGCGATCACCGGCAACGGCACCTACACCACTTCCACGGCATCGGGCAGCAAGGTCGGCGGGTTCACGCCGAGCGGCAGCGGCACCCTGGCCGGCACCTACGAATGGGTCGTGACCTACAGCGGCGACGCGAAAAACAACGCCGTCAGCAACACGTCGGGCACCGAGACGGTTAGCGTCGCCAGCCCCAAGCTCATCACCACGCCGGGCGGCGCGGTGATGATCGGCAGCGGGACCAACATGAACGCCTCGGCCACGGTGACCGGCGGCTTCAGCCCGGGCGGTTCGATTCTGTTCACGCTGACCGCGCCGAACGGCACCATCGTCTATACGGATATTGTCACCGTGACCAGTAACAGCACCTTCACGACCGCGAGCGGAACCAGTCCTGGGGGTTACGCGCCCACGACGGTCGGCACCTACGAATGGGCGGTTAGCTACACCGGCGACGGCAACAACAATGGCGCAAGCATCAAGGCGAATTCCGATCCGCAGACAGCCAACCTGCATCCCAACACCCCGACGTTGACCACCACGCCGGGCGGCACGCTGGTATTCGGCAGCGGCGCCAGGCTGACCGACTCGGTCAAGCTTACGGGCGGCGCGAGCCCAACCGGCACGATCACCTTCTACCTGTTCGCCCCGGGGGTGGCTCCGAACGCGACCGACAGCAACGCCGTGTACTCCGACGCGGTCACGATCACCGCCGGCACGAGCACGTACAGCACTTCCAAGGGCACGAACCCAGGCGGGTATCTGCCGGGCGGCACCGGCACCTACGATTGGGTGGTCAGCTACAGCGGCGACAGCAGCAACAATCCCGTCAGCACCATTTCCGCCGCCGACCCCAATGGCCAGGCGGAGATCGTCAACCCCGCACCGTCGCCGCCCGCCCCGCTGCGGTGGCAACGATAGTAATTGAGTACGACGCGTGATCCCGGCTTGGCAGCGGCAATCAGCACCGTAGTGCCTTCTGGCGCTTGCACAGCGGCCGGCGCTACGGTAGGCTACACTCATCATGGGCATTTCGATCATTTGCAGCGCCTGCCAGGCTGAGATGCAGGTGTCGGCGAGCGAAATCGGCACCCAGCGCAAGTGCGTCAAGTGCGGCGCCTGCTCAGCATGCCTACCGTTGCCGACCAGGACGCATCGCCGCCGAGCGCGTCCGAGTCGGCGACGGTGGCGCCGGAGGCACCGGCCACGCCGGGGCCGGACACGGAGGCCCACGCCGGAGGTCGAGCGCCGGACACGCCGGAATTTGCCTATGCGTTCCTCGCCCCAGCTCAGGCCGTACATCGCCATGCCGTTCTTGCGCGGCACCACGCTGGAGAGCTGGCTCCGCGAGCACCAGAGCGACATGCTGCCGTTGCCGTTGATCCTCAAGCTGGGCCGAATGCCGTTCGCGAAGATTGATAACCTACCACAGCGTATAGCCGCCGTCGATGACGAGCGCCGCACCGGTCATGTAGCGCGACGCGTCGCTGGCGAGGTAGACCGCGAGCGGGCCGAGATCCTCCGGCGTGCCGTATTCGCCCATGGGGATTTGCGTCTTGAACGTCTCGATCACCTGTGGGTGGATCTTGGCCCAGCGCTGGTTCGGCTCGGTCATGAAGCCGCCGGGCAGGATGGCGTTGACTGTGATGCCGTGCCGTGCCCAGTCGGCGGCACAGCAGCGCGTGAATTGCAGGAGTGCCGCTTTCGCAGTCTCGTAATGGCGGCCGGCAATGTCGCGGCCGACGATAAGGCTGCAGATCGACGCGATGTTGATGATGCGTCCGCCCTGGCCGTGCGCAGCATCGCCCCGCCGATGAGCTTCGTACACAGCACCGCGCTGGTGAGGTTGAGGTCCATCAGCGCGCGCCACGTTTCGAGCGGCATATCCTGCGTGGCGATGTTCTCGCGCCGGCCGCCGACGTTGTTGATGAGGATGTCGATCGGCCCATGTGCCAGCGCCGTCCGGCACGCTTCCTCGCACGGGCCGGCCTGGCTCACGTCCGCCTGCACGGTCCATGCTTGCCGGCCCAACCCGCGGATGTCGGCGGCGGTTCGCTCCAGGCTGTCGGCATCGCGGCCGGTCAGCACCACGTCGGCGCCCGCGTCGGCGATGGCCAGCGCCATGGCACGACCGAGGCCCCGGCTGCCGCCGGTGATGAACAGGCGCTTGCCGTCGAGACGAAACCGATCGAGGATGCTCATGTCAGCCGCCCGTAGCGGAATTCGCAAGAATTCCGCTCTGGAGGCGTCGGAATTCCGGCGAATTCCGATACCAGCCCGGGCCGTGGCGACGGCGCCTGCCAGGCCTGCTCCTTGCCCGCGTCCTTGACCTTCGGTTCCTTGCCGGCCTCGTAGCCGCGCTCCTTGCCCTTGCTGCTTTTGCGGATGACGACCTTGCCGTCCTCCTTGTTGTTGGCCACGTTGGATACGACGTAGTAGCCGAAGTCATATTTGTCGGCGAGATCGTTGAGAATCTTCTCGACGGTGACGTCCTTGCCGGTGTAAGAGACCTTCATGTTGTTCGAGACGCCCGAGGCGTTGTCGATCTTGTAGCGGAGCCCCTTTTCCAGCTCGCCGTTGAGGTCCGAGTCGAGAAAATCCTTGAGACCGACCTCCTTGCAATTGAGCGTGACCTTGGACTGCAGAATCTTGCGCGTGGCGGCGGCGGCCTTCGACTCCTGGGCGGCGGCCCTGTCGGCCAGACCCAGCGCCAGCATGGTGAGCACGACGACCATCAGCGAGCGTAACATGGACAACCTCCGGAGCAGTGCGGTAGGCTTTCTTGCTGCTGCTATGCTAGCGGCGTAGAGCGCCAAGGAAAAGGAAAAAGTGCAACCCGAGCGGCGCTCCTTGAGCAGCTCCGCGCTCCCAGCCACGGTGCGTGGGAATGAAGAGCGCGCCGCGTGTGTGGGAACCAGGGCTCCATTCCCGTAAAATAAGACCAGGATCTCTTGTTCCCCTGGCGAGGATCGCATGCTCAAACGGCTGGAACTGGTCGGCTTCAAGAGCTTCGCCGACAAGACCGTCTTCGACTTCGGCGACGGCATCACCGCCATCGTCGGCCCCAACGGCTCGGGCAAATCCAACATCGTCGATGCCGTCCGCTGGATCCTCGGCGAACAAAGCGCCAAGAGCCTGCGCGGCGGCGAAATGGCCGACGTCATCTTCAACGGCTCCTCGTCGCGGCGCAGCCTCGGCCTCGCCGAGGTCACGATGACCTTCGACAATCTGCGCAATCAGCTCAACCTCGACGCGAACGAGGTGCAGATCACGCGCCGGGTCTATCGCAGCGGTGAAGGCGAATATCTCATCAACGGCCAGGTCTGCCGGCTCAAGGACATCAAGGATTTGTTCCTCGGCTCCGGGGCGGGCAACGACGCGTACTGCATCATCGCGCAGGGCAAGGTCGACGTGCTCTTGCAGGCGTCGACCCGCGATCGCCGAACCATTTTCGAGGAGGCGGCGGGCATCAGCCGCTTCAAGGCGAAGAAGCTCGAGACGCTGCGCAAGCTGGAGCGGGTCGATCAGAACCTGCAGCGCGTCCGCGACATCATCGACGAGGTCGAGAAGCAGCTGCGGACCGTCAAGCTGCAGGCGTCCAAGGCGCAGCGCTACCAGGAGTACAGCGAACGGCTCAAGGAGCTGCGCGTTGCGCTCGGGCTGGATGAGTTCCATCGGCTGACCGGGTGCTCGACCGGGAGGTGAAGCAGCTCGACGAGCTGCGCGGCGAGCTGGACCAGCGTGCCGCTCGTGCCGGCGCCTGCGAGGCGGAGGCGGAACGGCTGGAGATTTTGCTGTCCGATCTGGAGGACGGCTTGCACGACGGCGAGGCGGGGCTGGCACGCGTGCTGCAGCAGATCCGTGCCGAGGAAACGACGCTCACGCATGAATCATCGCTCACCGCCGACCTGGAAGCCGAGCTGGGGCGAACCCGCCGCCGGCTGGCGGAGCTGACCGCGCGTCGTCGGCGCTCGCGGAAACGGCCGCCAAGGCAGCTAGGGAATTTACCGAGGCCGACGCACACGCGGCCCAGCAACGCGAACTGGTCGAAAGCCGCACCGCCGCACTGGCCGCGACGATGGCCCGGCTCGACACGCTGCACGCCCAGCTTGCCCAGGATAAGGAGGAGCACCTCGACCAGATGCGCCGCCACGCGCATCGCCAGAACGAGGCGGTCGCGGCGCATGGCCAGCTCGATAACCTGCGCCGTGAACGCGCCCGGCTGCACGCTGCGCACCGCACAGGCCGCCGAGACGCTGGCGTCGATCGACGGCGAGCTCGAGGAGTTAGTTGCGGCGGAGACACAGGTCAACGATCGGCTCAGCGAGGCGCGCCGCCGGCTGCATGCCGCACGCCAGGAACACGAGTGCCTGATCCGGCTGCGCGATCGCACCACGGAGCGCATCTCGGAATTGCGCCAGGAACGCAGCGGGCTGGCGAGCCGGGCCGGCGTGCTGGACGGCCTGATCCGGAGCCGTGAGGGTCTCGGCGCCGGCGTGCGCGAGGTGATCGCGCTGATCGAGCAGCCCGAGCCGGGGGAGTGGACCGCGGTGCTCGGCATGATCGCAGACTTCCTGACTGTCAAGCGCGAGTACGCCCCGCTCATCGATATCGCACTCGGCGACTGGGCGCAGCGATTTATTGTGCGCGATGTGGAGCGGCTGGCGCGGGCGCTGACGGCACGGAGCGAGCCGTTTTCGGGACGGGTGAGCTTCTTGCCGCTGGTCGCGAGTCGCGAAACCGCAAGCGATGGCGACGCCCTTGCCGAGCTGCGGCGCAATCGACTGGTGCAGCTCTCGCTCCTGAGCCGGGTTCGCCAGCCGGGCGAGCGCGGCGTGACCCCGGAGCACCCTGGCCTGGTTGCGCCGGCTGAACAGCTGGTTTCGTGCGATCACCCCGAGCTGGGCGATCTGCCCGCGCAGCTCCTCGGTCGCACGCTGATCGTGCGCGACCTGGCGACGGCTCGTGCCATTGCCGAGCATGCGCCGGGCTTTCGGCTGGTCACGCTGGCGGGCGAATTGCTGGAGCCCGACGGGACGCTCACCGTCGGCACGCACCACGCGGAGACCGGCATCCTGTCGCGCAAGAGCGAGCTGCGCGAAGTGCGCGAACAGGTCGCCGCCGTGGACGAGCGCTTGGCCGAGCTGGACCACGATCTCGCCGACCTGCGCGACCGCGTGCTCGACGCCGAGCGGCAGGGGCAGGAGGAACAGGAACAGATCGACGTCCTCGGCGAGCAGGCCGCGGACCTGCGCGGCCGGGTGCAACGGCATCGTGATCGCCGGCAGGGGCTGCACGAAGAGGTGACGATCAGCCGCGACGAGATCCAGCGCATCGACGAGGAATTCGCCGGTCTGGAGCGCACCTGGCACGACGCGCAGGCGCAGGCGGCCGAGGCCGAGGCGCGGGTGCAAGCGCTGCACGTGCGCATGCACGAGGCCGACGAGGAAGTCCGCCGCAAGGACCACGAACGGCAGACGCAGCAGGCGTCGTGCACCGAGGCGCAGGTCGCGCTGGCCACCGCCGAGGAACGGCTGCGCTCGCTCGAGACGCAGCATCGGCAGCTCGAGCGCGACCATCGCCAGCGCGCCCAGGAATTGACGCAGGCGCGGCAGTCGCTCGGCGATGGCCATGCGAAGCTGACCGAGAGCCAGCAGACGATGCTCCGCGCGTCGGCGGTGCTGGCCCAGGCGTATCTCGACAAGGAAGGCGCTCAGCGCAAGCTCGCCGAGCTGGCCCAGCAGCGCGAACAGAAACGGCAGGACCGCGTGCGCCTGACGCAGCAGGCGCAGACGGTGCGGGCCGAATGGCGCAAGCATCAGGAGGCGGTCCACCAGCGCGAGCTGGAAGCAAGCAACCTCCGCCACCAGCGCGATACCCAGGTGCAACGACTTAGGGAGGATTATCAGCTCGACCTCGCCGAGCTTTACGCCCAGCGGCAGGCTGAAGCTGCCAAACAGCAGCTCGAACGCGCCGCCGATCCGCAGCCGTCGACCTTCAACCCGCCGCCTGCCACCTCGAACCCGGGGGAGGTCAACGCCGAGATCGAGGATCTACGCCGCAAGCTGAGCCGGTTGGGAAGCGTCAACCTCGATTCGCTGGCCGAACTGAACGAGCTGGAGACGCGAGCCGCCTCGCTGAAGACGCAGTTCGACGATCTCACCGGGGCGAAGAAGAGCCTCGAAGAGATCATCGGCAAGATCAACCATGACAGTCGAACGCTGTTCATCGAGACGTTCACCGCCATCCGCGCTCATTTCCAGGAGCTGTTTCGCAAGCTGTTCGGCGGCGGCATGGCCGACATTGTGCTGGAGGACGAGAGCGACGTGCTGGAGTCCGGCATCGAGGTGATCGCCCGGCCGCCCGGCAAGGAGCTGCGCAGCATTTCACTCATGTCCGGCGGCGAGAAAACGATGACGGCGGTAGCGCTGTTGCTGGCGATCTTCCGCAGCAAGCCGAGCCCGTTCTGCCTGCTCGACGAGGTCGACGCCGCGCTGGACGAAGCGAACATTGGCCGCTTCACTGCCGTGCTGCGCGAGTTTCTGGAGCATTCGCAATTCATCATCGTTACGCACTCGAAAAAGACGATGGCATGCGCCGACGTGCTGTACGGCATCACGATGCAGGAATCGGGGATCTCGAAGCAGGTGACGATCCGCTTCGAGGACTGGGTCGAGGACGAGCAAGACGTACAGGACAACGCCGAGAAAGGCGTCGCGTGACGTCACGGCAGCGACGCTAGGGATACGATGAAGGGAAACGCCGACTGCAGGTTCTTCACGAGCTTGTCGTCGGCGGTGACCAGGTCGCACTTCTCGCCTTCGGCAAGGGCGACGTAAAGGCAGTCGTAGATGCCGACGCGCCAGGCAGATGAGATGTCGTAGGCACGTTTCAGCAACGGGCCGTGCGGGTGCAAGACAGGAAGGTCGGCGACGATGGACTGCCACAACGGTGATAGTCGTCTCGCAGCCGGATTGCCTTGTCGGAATGCGGTTCAGGCAGCAGCCATTTCAAGGCTACGGACGAATCCACAACGTACCTCATTCGTCGTCACGAACCTCGCGAATGAGGTCGACGGCAATGTCCATCTCCCCATATTGCTGGCGCAGTTGCGCGGTAATCCGCTCGGCACGCTCGCGCTCTCGCCGGTACGTTTCCGGGTCGAGAGGTGCACCGCCGGTAAGACGGGCTAGCACCGCTTGTTCGTCGGCACGAACGTCAGGAGGGGTCGTGGTATTTTCTGTGATCTTCATGCTGGTATTTTCCTTCGTCACAACGGCAGTGTCAACAGCGCGAGGATCCGGCCGCTTGTCGCCCGGTTCAGCTACCGCCCTGTCTTCCCTCGGCGCCCCTAGTTTCCGCAAATAACGGAAAATTCACTTTCATTTGCGCTCCGGCTTGTTTAGACTTCCCGCAAAGGGCATTATTGCAGCTGGCAGTCGGCGAACGCGGTTCGGCACGGTTGGCGTACTCGCTCCTCATTCTGCGGAGGCATGGCATGAGCCGGTATCTGGGTGGATCACGTCGGCCCGGCAAACCGCCGCGAACCTCGTTCAAGCCTCGGTTCGACATTCTGGAAGATCGCGTCCAGCCGAGCGGCGTCGCCACGAGCGTCGCGGTGGTCGCGCCGATCGACCCGTTGCCGCCCATCTCCATCGGCCCGCCCATCAGCGTCAGCAGCAGCGTTGTCACGGTCAGCCCCCAGCTGCTGCAGGTGACGCGTGGCGGTCCCGCGGCCAGTTTCACGCTGGTGCTGAACAGTGCGCCGACTGCCGAGGTCAACGTCACCCTGGCCGCGTACGACCCGAGTGCCGCGACGGATGGCACGACGCTGACAATCGCCAATCCGCACCTCGCATTCATGCCGGATAACTGGCAGACGCCGCAAACGGTTGACGTGTCGTCACCGGCGGGGAGCACGCCGCTACCGGACGCGCTCGTCAGCATCTTTGGCACGACCGACAGCGGCGACGCGAACTTCGACGCGCAGGCGGTGCCGCCGGTTTGCGTGGACGTCACCGACGGCGCGTCGAGCCAGGCCGGCCTGGTTCTTAGCACGCAGTCGCTCACGGTGACTCAGGGCGGCCCGAGCGTCACGTACACGATGGCACTGGCCAGCCAGCCGACCGCCGACGTGACGGTGGCCATTAGCCAGGTCAACCCGGTACTGGACCCAGGAGGACCGGTCGTGCCGATCGGCGTCGGCACCCCGGCGCCGGCGGACAACAGCAACAACTCCGAACCGCTGACCGTGACGCCGCAGTCGCTGACGTTTACGTCGGACAACTGGAACACGCCGCAGACCATCACGGTGTCGGCACCGCCGCCAGGCCAGACCACGCTCTACGGCAGCATCGTATTCCTCGACGATACGATCAGCAGCAACGATCAGAACTATAGCGGCCTGCAAACGGCGCCCGTAACCGTGACGGTTGAGAGCAACCCGGCCGGCGTCGTGGTGAGCACGAACTCCCTGAATGTCACGCGCGGCGGCAACGGCGATAGCTTCACGATGGCGCTGGCCACCCAGCCGACCGACACCGTTACCGTCACGATTGCGCAGTCCGGCGGCGACGCGCTGCAGATTGCACCGGCGACGCTGATGTTCACGACGGATAACTGGAATACGCCGCAGACGGTCACGGTCGGTCCGCCGACGAGCGGGGCCGGCGACCAGCTCGACACGCTCACGTTGACGGATAGCAGCAACGATCTCAACTACAGTAACGGCGTATTGCCGAGCCTCAGCGTCAACGTCACTGATCCCGCGGCGGCCCAGGCCGGCCTGGTCCTCAGCACGCAGTCGCTCACGGTGACAGCGGGCGGCCCAAGCGTAACGTACACCATCGCGCTCGCCAGCCAGCCGGCCGCCGACGTGAGCGTGGCCATCAATCAAGCCAGTCCGGTGTCCGATCCGCCGGTGCCGCTGTCCGGCGGCGCGGCGCCCATCGGGATCATCACGGGGCCCACGCTGAACATCACCCCGCAATCGCTGACGTTCACGTCCGACAACTGGAACGTCCCCCAAACCATCACGGTCTCGGCGCCGGCCGTCCAGATCGCGCCGTGGGGGACCGTCGTTGTGCTCAGCGAGGCGGTCACGAGCGACGGCGACGCGAACTACAACAACCTCGCGGCACTCTCGGTCCTGGTGCACGTGGAAAACAACCCGGCTGGCCTCGTGTTGAGCACGAATTCCCTGAATGTCACGCGCGGCGGCAACGGCGATAGCTTCACGATGGCGCTGGCCACCCAGCCGACCGACACCGTTACCGTCACGATCGCGCAGTCCGGCGGCGACGCGCTGCAGCTGCGCCGGCGACGCTGACGTTCGATACGGATGACTGGAATACGCCGCAAACCGTTACGGTTGGCCCGCCGACGAGTGGCACCGGCGACCAGGTCGACACGCTCACGTTGACCGATAGCAGCAACGATCTGAACTACAATGGCGGTGCTTTGCCGAGCCTCAGCGTCAACGTCACCGATCCCGCAGCGGCACTGGCCGGCTTGGTCGTCAGCACGCAGTCGCTGACAATGACGGCGGGTGGTCCAGGTGTCGCCTATACGGTCGCCCTGGCCAGCCAGCCGGCCGCGGACGTGACGGTGACGATCAATCAGATCGGCGGGCTGCCTGACCCTGTGATGGGGCCAAACGGGCCGATCACGCCCAGCGGGGGCTTGACCATCACCCCGCAGACGCTGACATTCACCTCCGATAACTGGGATCAGCCGCAGACCGTGACCGTGTCGGCGCCGGCCGGCTGGAACGGCACGTTCCCCTACGTCAGCCTCACCGAAACCGCCACCAGCGACGGCGATGCAAACTACAACAACCTCCTGGGGCCCGCGGTGACGGTGAACGTGCAGAACAACCCGGCCTACAGCCTCGTCCTCAGCACCACCAGCCTCACCCTGGCGCCCGGCGGCACCACCAGCTACACGATCGCGCTGGCCAGCCAACCGCTCGACAACGTGAGTGTCAGCATCAGCGCGGCCAACAACCAGTTCGCAGTGACGCCGATAGTGGGCCCGGGCGGGCCGGCGTCGATTGTCTGGATTGGCACCTGCACGCTGACCGTCACGCCGACTACACCGCTGATATTCACCCCCCAGAACTGGAATGTGGCGCAAACAGTTACTGTGACGGCAGCGGCCAACGCGGGTTCTGTCTTTGAGCTTGATGTGCTGAACCACACCGTTGCCAGCGACGACGCCAACTGGAATGACATCTCGGTGCCGCCTGTCCTCGTTACCGTGACGCAGTTCGTTCCCCCAGTGGTCGTAACCGATCCGATCGTCGTTAGCCCGATCACCATCAACCCGGGTCCGATTACCATCGATCCGATCGTGGTTACGTCGCCGATACCGACGAACCCCGGTCCCGGCCCGATCACCCCCACGACGGGAGGCAATACGACGGCGAACACCGGCACCTCGGCGATACAAACGCAAACGGTGCTCACCGTCGCGCCGACCGTGGCGATCGGACAACCGGTGACCTTGACCGCCAAGGTCACCGCCAAGGGTCGCAGTACGACCACCCCGACCGGGACGATCACCTTTGAGGACGGCTCGACCGTGCTTGGAACCGGCACGCTCAGCAATGGTGTCGCCACCCTGCAGACGGCGAACCTGCCCGTCGGCAAACAAACGCTAACCGCCGTCTATGCTGGCGACGACTCGGCGAGCACTTCGGCCCCCCGCACCGCGACGATCAACAAGGCGACGACCAAGGTCGCGCTCACCGCGTCGTCGTCGCCGACGGTGTTCGGCGAAACGGTCACCTTGACCGCCACGGTCAGCGTCGTCGCGCCGGGCCTGGCGACTTCGACCGCCATCGTCACCTTCAAGGATGGCTCGACGGTGCTCGGCACCGGCACGCTAAACCAGCAGGGCGTCGCGACCTTGCAGACATCCAGCCTCGCGGTCGGCACCAACAATCTGAAGGCCGTCTACGGCGGGGACGCCGACACGACGAGCAGCACCGGGAGCTTAACCGAGACGGTGAAAAAGGTGACGACCGCGGCGACCCTGACGGCGACGCTGGCGACTTCCACGGTCGCGCTTGGGCAACCGATCACCCTGACGGCCTCGGTCAGCGCGGTAAGCCCTGGCGCGACAACTCCGACGGGGATCGTCACCTTCAAGGTCGGTTCGACGGTGCTTGGAACCGGCACGCTCGCTGGCGGCGTCGCCACGCTGCAGACGAGCAAGCTGGCCAGGGGCAAGCACACGGTCACCGCCGTCTACGCAGGCGACGGCCCTGGCGTGGGCGGCACATCGGTTACGTTGACGGTCACGATCGATTGACCCTATCCGAAAAACATCCGAAGTCTCCGAAGACTTCGGATGTTGGCTCATGCCTCTATTTCTGGACCTCGCGGAACATGCTGAATTTCCACGCGAGCGCCGAGTCGTGGGCGATTGGGTTTGCTGCCACCCCCCCCTGTGTGCACCCCCCTGGCACCTTTTTCCCGTCATCGGAGCGACCGCCATGTCGAACAGCCCCGCACCACAATCCTTTTGGGATGATGAGGTAACGCCCAGGCCCACGCCGCGCCCGGACTGGATTTGCCACGGATTGCTTGCCAGGGGTGTCACCACCCTCCTGTCCGGGCACCGCAAGCTGACCCGCAAAACGACGCTCCTGTGCTGCTGGCCACTCTGGAAAACTGGCGTGCAACGAACCCGCTGTATGACCTGTTCGAGAAGCCGAAGGAATGCTGGATGTGTGCTCATGAGCATCGAAAACCGGCGCCAGCTGAAAAACACCCGCCCGACGCTCCTGGGCGTGCCACCCAGGTTTGAACCATGCCGCAAACCAACTCGGAGGTGCGTCACAAGCGAGGCCCGAGCACGCGGTTGCGGCCACCGACTACGTTGCCAACCCCCACGGCAATCGAGCCAGGGCTATCGAAGTAAAGATGGCCTTGATCTCGGCGACGAAGGCGGGGGATGGCCTGACGCCACTCACGATCCGTTTCGGCCCGTTCAAGAAAGTTCAGGAACTTCTCGCCGATCAAGTAGCCCATCGCCTTCTGCCTTCCGTAGTCCTCGTCAACGCCCTGAGCCGCTTGGCACCAATCGGCGATGATCTCAGCGGGTGTCGGCGGCTTCCATTTCGATTCAGCTTCACCGTCGCACCGTCGCAGAGATTGAGACGACTTCGCAGGTCGTCCTCAGCGACGAGTCGCATAATTTGTGTGGCGTTCGACCCTATTATCCACATCGCCCAGCACGTCGTCACTTGGCCTTTGCCGATCACCACGATTTCAGCGTGTTAGCGGCGGTCGGCAGGTAGGCCAGTTTCGCGGGCCGGAATGGGCCGGCCCGTCAGGTGTCGATCGCAGTCGACAGCGGGCCTGGCCGGCGTGGCCCAGGTCAAGCTGCCATTCGGTGTCAGCCGTCCATCGCGGCGAGGTTGTCTGGCGTCGCTTCGCTGCAGCATCTATGCTGGAGCGATGTGTCGATAAGAACGCCTCGGAGTCGAGTTAGCAGCTCGGCTCCGAGACTTGACCTGTGGGAGCAAGCACTCCCGTGGGCCCGCCTGATTATGCCCTGGCCGCCATTTCCGAGCAACGCCCCCTGGGTAGGTATGCGCGTACTTGCCTGTTGAAGGGGTGTGAGCGGCTTTTCCAGCCGTCCCATCCGTTGTGTCGCTATTGCAGCAAGTCGTGCCAGGAGGCGGCCCGCCAGTGGCGGCGTTGGCGAGCAGCGCAGCGTTACCGCGCCACAGCGCAGGGGCAACAACAGCGGCGGGAGCAGGGCCGGCGTTACCGGGAACGGCAGCGGCAACGTCGGGCCGCTGCAGCTGTCGAGCAGAAGGCCCAGGAGACGCCACGGCGCACCCACCCGGACGAGTCAGCCGGACCTGCGTGAGCGCCTGCTGTCTGACTTTGCGGCACTCAAGGTGCCGCTGACGGCTGCGCAACTCGACGCTGTGCTCGCGCGGGCGCGCGGGGCGGCCTGTCGCACCTGGAGTTCGTGCACGCGCTGATCGCCGAGCAGGCGCAGCAGCGTCGCGCGGGCCATCGCCCGGCGCATCAAGGAGGCCCGTTTCCGCGAGGTGGTCACGCTGGCGGACTTCGATTGGGACTTCAACAAAGCGGCGATCAACCGCACGCAGATCGAGGAACGGGCGACGGGCGCGTTCATCGGCCGGCAGGACAACCTGGTCATCGTCGGTCAGAGCGGCGTCGGCAAGAGCCGGATCATCCAATCCATAGGCCACGCTGCGTGCGGTGTGGGTTATCGCGTGCGCTACACGACCAGTGCCGACCTGCTGACCGACCTGACCAAGCGTCTGGCCGACCATAGCCTGCTCAAACGCGTCCGCTATTACGCCCGCTTCGATTGGCTCATCATCGATGAGTTCGCCTTTGACAAGATCGAACGCAGCGAATGCCCGCAAGCCGCCAACTTGCTGTACAAGATCATCGACGCACGGAGCCAGCGCTCCACGACGGTGGTGACCAACGTCGACTTCGATGCCTGGGATGAATACCTGGGCGACCCGCCGCTGGCGATGGCCTTCCTCGATCGCGTCGTGGATGGGGCCATCATCCTCAAAATCAACGGCCGTTCTTACCGCGCCCACCGCGCCGGCACCAAGAAGCCGCCTGCACCCCAAGTGACGAAGCCTCGTTGCCACAACGATCGCCCTCTCTCGATTGCAAAAACCCATCGCCGGGCACTCCTCCGAGCGCATGAAGAGCCGCAACTTGAATTCGACCAGCGCATCCTTGACGGGGTGCAGTTCGGTTACCTCTTCCCAATGTTTGGCGATTACGACGGCGACGGGAAGACCGATCTGCTCGTCGGCGTCAACGGCGACGACGAGAAGGGCGAGGGACGCTTGCTCATTTACCTCAACCGTGGCACCAACACGGCGCCTGCGTACGCGAAGCCCTTCTGGTTCGACGACCGCGTGCCGAGCGGTCGCATTCCCTGTGGTTGAAGCCGCCCCGAATTCACTCCCCAGTTCGGGGATTGGAGCGGCAATGGCCGACTGGATTTGATCTCCGGGTCCAATTGCTGTGACCCGTCAGGGATGCACCTGTTCCGGAGGTGCGCGGACGGCTCCTTCGCCGAACGCGCCGAGGTGCGCTTCACGGAACCCAAAGTGGGCCCGTTTACGCGTGGTCTGAGCCGGCCCCATCTCGTGGACTGGCGCCGCGACGGCCACGCGGATTTGGTGATTGGTTACCCGGGTCATCCGCCATTGCAAACCGGCCGGCCATTTCAAGCCGGCCGATGGACGTTGCTGGTGGGCTCAGGTCCGCTCACGGAAAAGAAGGACCTCGCATTGAAGCCCCTCGAGCTGCCGCCCATCCTAGGCGGGTCGCCGATCGCTTTCTCGTTTGCCGATTGGGATGGAGATGGGCGGGTGGACCTGTTGGTGGGGGTGGAGTGGGACGGGCTGCCCCGCTACAATCCAGACGGCGTTTACCCGTATCAGCCGGAGCGATTCAGCGTCTATTGGTTTCGGAACACGAGTGACACGCGGCGTCCCAAATTCGTCGAGGCTTCGCACTTGTTCGATGACGCCGGAGCGGCTCAACACCGTCTTCACGCTGCGCCGCCGCGGCCGAACCGCAACGCTGCCGCCGTGGGCGATGCTGCGCCACATTGTCAATCATTCGACCTATCACCGCGGGCAGGTGGCGACCAAGCTCAAGCGGTTCGGAGTCGAACAGCCGGTGACAGATTTCTTCTTCTGGGTGATGGAGCAGATTCCGCAAGAGAAGTGAGAGTCGTAGTATGCTACCGGCACGTGCGTCGCGGGGAACCCGGGGTGCGAACCAGCCCGGGGCGGTGCCGATCTGGGCGATCATCGGCGCGGCTCCGGGCTGGAATGGCACGTCACGGATTCGGTTGTTAAGGCGAGCGGCAGGAGTTAACTTACCCTCGCTTGCGCGTCGGGCTTGTGACTGACACAAGCCCGACGTGCAAGCGAGGGTAAGTTAACTCCTGCCGCGCTCGCCTAACCGTATACCTTTTCCCAGGCAAAAACGGCCCGGGCACGCGGGTTGTTGCCCTCGGGATAAAAGACCACGCGGACCGGGTCGAGCGGATGGAAGCAACGCAGGATTGCTGCCTTGTCGTCGAAGTACAGCTGGCAATGCGGGTCGAGCTTGAAGTTCCACACCGTGCCTGCGGTCACCATCTTGAACTCGCCGGTGCGGTAGTTGATTCGCTGCAGCACGCCCTCAACTGCTTGCATCCCGCCGTCGAGCTCTCCTTGCAACACGGGCGGGGTCGGTTCGATCGTCGCATTCATGTGCCAGCCTCCCATTTCTGTTCCAGTCCGCGGATATGCTGCGCATGCATTAGCAAAGTGTGTGCCAGCACGATCGAATTCCCTTAGATGCTAGGGACAAAGGAGATACGCGATTTGGCCTGGCCGCACGCGCCGCGACAAGTGGTCGCGGCGCGAGCAGGGTGGCCGTCGGACGACCACCCAGCGCGATCGGTGCCGCGCGATCGGTGCAAACATGCCTGGAACCGGTTGGGGGAATCTGGTGAGATACGCCGTGCCGTAACGCGAAACCGCAAGCGGTGCCGAGGACCGTTCATGGCGAAGAAGCTGCCGATCCTGCGCGTCGCCGGGCCGACCATCCTGGTGAGCTTGCTGCTGTTCGCCGCCTGCACGCTCTCCGCAGTCATCCTCTATCGCTTCCATGCCGATACCGCGGAAGGGTTGGCCGAGGATATCGAGAGCCGTAAGAAGGCGGTCGAGATCGACACGTCGCTGCGCACCCTCACGAACCTCATTCGCAAGGGCAGCGATCAGGTCGACCCGCTGAACGAGACGATCGAGCAGCTCATCGACGATTCGGGAACGCTGGCCAATACCGACGAAGAAAGGCAGCTCCATTCCCGACTCGCGCAGAGCTTCCGCCATTATCATCGTGAAGTGTGGCACGACCGCCTCGATGCCGACTCCCAGCCGCAGGACGCCGCGATCAAGACCGCCCTGCACATCCTGGAAAAGGAAGTTCGGCCGGCGACCATCGCGCTGCGCGACCTGAACAGCCGGCAAATTGAGATCGCCGAGAAGGAACTCAAGCGCACCGTCAAATGGTTCGCCTGGGGCCTGGTCGCGGTCGGCTGCATCGGCTCGTGCGGCGGCATCCTGCTCGGCTACGGTGTCGCCCGGGCGCTACGGCAATCGATCTATCAGCTCAGCGTTCGCATCCGCGACGCGGCCGACAAGCTTGGCTACGATCTGCCGACCGTGACGATCACCCAGGGCGACGGCATCACGCACCTGCACGAGCAGATGCAGAGCCTGTTGCGCGAAATCGAGCAAATGGTCGATCGCCTGCAGCAAAGCGAGCGCGAGGTGTTGCGGGCCGAGCAGCTCGCGGCGGTGGGCCAGCTCGCGGCGGGCGTGGCGCATGAGCTGCGTAATCCGCTGACCGCCGTCAAGATGCTGGTCGAGACAAGCCGCGAGGACCTGGAGGCGCGGGGCCTGCCGGCGGAGGACCTGGCGATCATCGAGCAGGAGGTGCGCCGCCTGGAACGCAGCCTGCAGTCGTTTCTCGATTTCGCGCGGCCGCCGCGGATGGAGCAGCATCGCCTCGACCTGGCGGCGATCATCGACGAGGCGCTGGCGCTGATCGCGGGCCGGGCACGCAAGCAAAATGTCGCCGTTCGCTTCGATGCGCCGGAGCCGGCCGTCTGGCTCGAGGCCGACGGCGCCCAGCTGCGGCAGTTGCTCATCAACGTCGCGATGAACGCGCTGGACGCCATGCCGCAGGGGGGCGTCCTCGCGGTGACGGTTCAGCGGCTGGCGATCGATCGGCACTACGTCGAGGTCCACGTGCAGGACACTGGTCCGGGCATCAGCGAGGCGCTGTTGCCGCGGCTGTTTCAGCCGTTCGTCAGCGGCAAGGAAACCGGGCTGGGGCTGGGCCTGGTGGTTTCGCGGCGCATTGCCGAAGAGCACGGCGGCAACCTGTGGGCGATGAACCAGCTCCAGGGAGGGGCGTGCTTGATTTTGCGGCTGCCTTACGACACCTTGGCTTGCCAGGTGTCGAGCAGCTCGCTGATGTTCTTGTAGCTGAAATCGAGATTGATCAGGTCGCAGGCCAGGTCGACGGCGCGGGGCAGGTCGCCGGATTCGGCGCAGCCGGTCGCCAGCTGGTAGAGCGCTTCCTTGCGGAGGGCGGCGTCGCTGGCGCCGTCGAGGTGCGGCAGCGCCTCCTCCAGGTTGCGTTGCGCCAACCGCCAGTTCTTGCGCTGCTTGAAGCCCAGGCCGAGGTAGAACAGCACCTTACCGTGAAAGCGCGGGTCATTGCGAATCGCTTGCAATTCGCGGATCGCCTCGTCGGCCTGGCCGATCCGCAGTAAGCGCAGCCCCATTTCGAAGCGGGCGGCGGCGTCGGTCGGAATGCGGTCGGTGCGCTGGCGGTAGTAGTCGAGCTCGCGCGAATTGATCTCCTTGACCAGGTTGGCCCGAATGCGCTGCAATTCGGCCGAGTCCGGCTTGTGCCGCAGCTTTTCCTCGGCAATTGCCAGGTCATGGCGGAACGGCTCGATGTCCAGGTCGAGCAGCTCCAGCGCCAGCTCGAAATGGTTGCCGGTCGCGGCCAGTCCTTCCACGAGCGTGGCGCGGGCCAGGTCGAGGTGCTCGGCCCGGCGATGGTAGGTCGCCAGCTGCAAAAACGCCGTTGCGCTGGTCGGGTTGGCCTGGACGCGGCCCTTGAGCTGCGTCAGCTCGCGCGGCGCCGGTGTGGTCGTCGGCGCTCCCGGCAGCGCCGGCGCTGCCGGTTCGGTCAACCCCTTCGAGTGCGTGCTCCGCCTCGGTTTCCTGGAGCGCGCTCACCAGCGGCGTCGGCGCGGCTCCGTGGATGGCTTCCTCATACCGCCCCTTGGCAATGGTGGCGCTCGCGGCGAGATCCTTGACCTTGTGCTGCGCCTCAACGTCGTGCGGCACGGCCTTGCGAATCAAGTCCCACAGCGCGATTGCCTGCGTGTAGTTGCCGCGCTTTTCGTAGAGTCGGGCCAACGGGCGATTGACGTTTGGATCCTGGGGGTACAGGCCGCGAATCTGCTCGAGCGTCCAGACGGCCAGGTTCAACAGGTCCAGCTCGTCGAAGGCCTGGGCCATGAGCAGGTGCGTGCCGCGGTCCCAGGGATTGCGCATCATGACCTGTTCGGCCTGGTCGAGGGCGTCGATCGGCTCCTGACGGCGGAGCGCCCGCCGCAGCCGCCATTTGGTGCGCAGCGATCGGAACGCCGCGAGCGGCTGGCCCCGGCCATTGTTCTTGTACTTGAGCTTCTGCGTTTGGCGCAGCGTTTGGCGATAGGTGGCGTTACCGGGGTCGATGTGGCAACAATTGAACAGGAGCTGCACGCCGTAGTCGGGGTCGCCCGCGGCAATGACCTGGTTGGCGCGCTCGAACTGCTTGGCGGCAGCGAGCCGCTGCTCCGCCGTCAATCGAGGCAACGGGGAGAGGAGACTGTCAGTCATGCGCCTGGCATCCTCGCGCAAGATCGGAAGGTATTACCCCTTCCAGGGTATCATACCCACCGCGCCCGTCAAGAGAATACCCGCTGCTCACGTAACCGCCCTGCGCCGCGGGGTTCGAAGTCTCACTCCGCGGCGCGGGCGGTCCTGGCGAGTCCTGGCGACCTGGCGTGTGCTTCCTAGAACTGGTCAAGCCAGAAATGCGAGCCGCGATAGTAGTGCATCGGCTGCCACAGATCGTAGCGCCAGCCCGGTTCGCGGAACGGCGGATACGCCATGTAGGCCGGCGGCCGCATATACGCGGCGCCCTCCGGCTCCGGCCAGCGGGGTGTCATCACCGGCCAGTAGTTGTGCGGATAGTAGTAGTGCGGGTAGTAGAAGTACCTGCTTAGCTGATAGCCCGTATAGTACGGAATGTTCTGATAGGTTTGCTGGGCGCCGGCCTGGGGCGCTAGCCCTAGCGGAGCCGCGACGGCCAGCCCGAGAACGAGCACGGCCCACATCCCTGTTCGCATGGCATTCTCCTGCATTTGAGGCTCGCAGAATCCTTCCTACCGCAGTCTACCCCACGAAGCCGTCGGCTGGAGATATCCGCGTGCGAATTTCCCGAAGCCCGTGCGGTGTCGCGGGGGACTGTGCCGGATGCAGCGGTTGAGTGGCCGCTAAACGAGGATTGTTTCTCAGCGGCAAGCACCATCGACCCCTGCCGGCTTGTCCGGCAGGTGAAGCAGTTTGAGGGCTAGACCGTCGACTGTCAACTGTCCATCGACCCCTGCCGGCTTGTCCGGCAGGTGAAGCAGTTTGAGGGTTAGACCGCCAGTTAGCCGCCAAACTGCTTCACCTGCCGGACAAGCCGGCAGGGGTCGGAGAGCGTACCGACACCCTTTTTTCCGCGCGATTGGCATTTCGCGCCGGCATGGCCCATATTTCCAGCATGGGCCGTATCTTCGTTGGATCGGCCCTTGGGGTGGTGGTGATCGCCCTTTAGCCTCAGAGGCGTCTCATGTCCGCATTCGCATCGCCTCGTCAACTGTGGTCGCCGGCCCGCATCGTCGCCCTGCTGGTACGCGTCCCCCTGCTCGCAATTCCGGTGGCATTGCTCGCGGCGGCGGCCCACCGCGCCCCCGACGGGCAAAACCTGATCCTGTGGTTCGGCGCCGCGTTCCAGGCGATCATCGGCGCGATGACCGTCCTGTCGCCGCGCGCGTGGCGGCAATCGGTCGCGCCCATGGTGATCACCCTCTACCTGACGGCCCTGAGCTGGCTCTGGTTCGGCGATGCGGTGGACGACTGGCTCAACCACTTCGCCAAGGCCGTGCTCGTGGTCATGCCGCTGATGGCGTTCGGCTACCAGAGCCTGCGCGAGTCCGGCGCTCGTGTTGCGGCGCGCGAACATGCTAGCGCAGCGGCTGGCGTCGCGGCAGGATTTGCCGGCCGACCTCGCCGCGGTGCGCAATCTGCCCGAGGTCAAGGCGCTCCGAGCCGCGCTTGTCTATGACGCCGGTCCGGCCCTGGTGCTGCTGCGCCATCCGCGCCCGAGGTGCGTTTGGCGGCCCTCGCCGCCCTCGAGTTCCGCAAGGAATGGACGCCCGGGCAGGCCGAGCTAGTGCTGCAGGTGGCCCAGGCGGCCGAGCAGCCCGCCATCCGCGCCGCCGCCGTCGCCGCCCTCGCCAACGTCGAGAATCGCGAACTGATCGAGATGGTCGCGTCATTCCTGCACGACAACTGCCGCGACGTGCGCCGGGCCGCGATCGAGGCGCTTCTGTGGGATTGCGACAAACGCTGGCCGTGGATTCGCTTTCACGCGCGGCGATACCTGGCCGATCCGCTGTACGCCGGCGACGGCCCGATGATTCCCGACGGCCAGATGCTGTCCGTCGAGGCGGTCAACGACTTGACCGGCTGGTGCGCCGAAAAAGGGACGATCTCCGCTCATGCCGCGAACACGCTGGCCGCCCACTACAATCGCCTGCTGAGCGAACGGCCCGACGCCCGGGTGGTGGCCGGCCTGGCGAACGTGCTCGCCGATCCACACACGCCCGCCATCTTCCGGATGGAGCTGGGCAAGCTGCTGCAGTTTCACCAGGAGCTCGACATGGGCCTGCTGGAAAAGCTCGCAGATCCCGCCAACCCCGGCTCACTGCGGCTCATCGCCTGCGAAACCATCCTGGCCGAGCACGCCGACAAGCCGATGCTGCGCTCGCAGGCCGTCAACGCGCTCAAGGATCTCGCGCGCCTGTCCAACCGCGAGCTGGCGCTGGCGACAGCCGACGTGGTGCAACGGCGGCTGGGCGTGGACCTTGGCCTGGGCCTGGGCCAACCGCTGCCGCCGGTGCACAGCCGGCAGGCGACCGACATCACCCGCCGGGTGATGCGCTGGGCGAACCAGTACGATGAGTCGGAGGAGCTGGAAAAGTCCGGCGGTCCGCCGCGGGCATGAGTGAGTGGTGCGTGGTGGTGGCCCACCGAAGCCGCGGGACGAGCGCAGCGGGTCGCGCGACCCGCGGGATTCGCTGCGCTCATCCCGCGGCTTGAGATATCAGTCGGTGGTCCGCGGCAGGATGTAGGGTGACCGAGTCGACAGCCCGAAATACGGCTCCCCATTGTATAGGTAATATGACCCGTACGGCGCCTGAATGACGCGCAGCCGCATCTGGCCCATCGAATTGGGAGCGAACAGGCTCCACGCATTGCGGCTGTCCAGCCGCGGCGGCGGCGGAAGCAGCACGGGATAGGGATACGGAACGTACTGCGGCGCCGGCATCACGTTCGTGGGCGGTGCCGGCAGCACCTTCTTGGGCGTGGGCAATTGCTCCAAGGGTTCCTGGGCGCCGGCCGGCGTGTTCCAGGCAGCCAGGGCCGCAATGAACAGAATAACCGTCCCACTCACAATCCGCATCAACATGAAAACCCCTCATTCCGTTGCCTGCGACACAAGCGACACAGTCTTCCCATCTTATCTAGATTATCTCGGGAACCATTGAAATGCCAGGGCAATCGGTGAAATGAACCTGCCAGCGGCGTCGCCAACCGCTGTTGGCCGCAGCGCAGGCGGAGTGGTATAGTTGGGCCTGATGTGTTTGCGTTTAGCGTTCGCCGGCCGCGGGCGAGCACTCACCGTAAAGACAATCGCTCTCACGGACGGGAGATACCATGAAGGATCTGGGACGATTCGTGTGGCTGCTGCTGGGGGTGGGGCTCGGCGGCCTCGGTACGGCGGCCTACTTCGGCACGCCGCGGGCGGCCCTGGCCAATGCCACCGATCATTTCGAGGACTACATCCTCTGCACCGGCCCGTGCACCCTTAATCCGCTCGTGCCCACCGACGGCATCTGGCTGCTCGATTATCGCGCCGGCAAGCTCCTCGGCACGGTCATCGACCGCAACCGCGGCAAGATCACGAGCTGGGCGGAGGTCGACCTGGTCAAGGAATTCAACATTCCGCCCAAGCAGAACGTCCACTTCATGATGACCACCGGCACCATCACGCAGGGCCAGGCCGCCCTGTACCTCGCCGAGACGACGACCGGCCGCTTCGGTGTCTACACCATGGGCCCCCGCCCCGACGGCAACGCCGGCCTGGTGATCCGCCGGCATGACCTGACGGTGTTCCGGGCACACCAGCCGTGAACGCGGCTTGAACGCATTTTTCGCCCACCCCCTTTCCCGACCGCGGGGTCGTGTGGTAAAAATGGAGTATCTTCTCCAGGGGCGGCGTCTGACGGCGGGAATCGGTCATGGGTATTTACGACCGCGATTATTACCGCGAGGGGCCCGGCTACCTCGACTCGCTGATTCCCTCCGGCCTCGTCTGCAAGTGGCTCATTGGCGTCAACATCCTCGTGTTCATCGCCCAGCTCCTCACGCGCGGTCAAGGGGCGCTGGGGCTGGACGGGCAGCCGCACGCCGGCTGGGTCACGGACACATTCTGGCTCCAACCCGACGCAGTCCGCTCGGGGCACGTCTGGCAGCTGTTGACGTACGCGTTCTTGCACGACCCGAATAGCTTCTGGCACATCGGCCTCAACATGCTCTTCCTGTGGTGGTTCGGCAGCGATCTCGAGCTGATTTACGGACCACGCGAGTTCCTGACGTTCTATCTCGTCTCGGCGCTCGCCGGCGGTGTGGCGTACTGGGTCTGGGCCATTGGCATGCACGAAAACACGCCGTGCCTGGGCGCGTCCGGGGCGGTCACGGCGCTGCTCGTCCTGTGCGCGTGCCATTTCCCGCATCGGGTCATCTACGTGATGCTGCTGATCCCGGTGCCGCTGTGGGTGTTCGCGCTGTTCAACGTGGCCCAGGACGGCTATCGCCTCGTCGCGCACCAGGAATACGGCGTGGCGGTGTCGGTACACCTTGCCGGCGCCGCGTTCGCTTTCGCTTACTTCAAGATGCATTGGCGCGTATACGAGTTCTTGACCGGGTGGTGGGGCCGGCTGCCGCGGCGGCGCGCCCGGCCGCGGCTGCGCCTCTTCCGGCCCGAGGATGCCGACGTGCCGCACGAACCGGTGCCGGTGGCGGCGGCGCCGGCAGCCGACGCGGCGCCGGTCGACGAGCACCTCGAGGCCAAGCTCGATGCCGTGCTGGAAAAGCTGGCCCGCTCCGGCAAGGAAAGCCTTACCGACGGCGAGCGGCAAATCCTGATGCGCGCCAGCGAGATTTACAAGCGCCGCCGTACTTGACCAGGAAAGGAACCTACGCATGCCGCTGTACGAATATAGCTGCAAGGACTGCGACCACCACTTCGAGGCGCTCGTCTTCGGACGCGAGCAGGTCGAATGTCCCCAGTGTCAGGGGCAGCACCTGGAGAAGCTGCTGAGCGTTCCCGGCCTGCCGCAGGTGCAGGCCGGCGGGCGGCCGTCGTCGTGCGGCGATCCGAGTCTACCGCCGTGCGGTGCGCCGGGCTGCCGCCGCACCGGCAAGTTACCCACGTAACGGAGCAGCACCATGAAAATCGACGACCTGGTCTTCGTCGGCCTCAATGGCTACGCGCTGGCCCTCGACCGCGACACCGGCGAGATCGTCTGGTCCAACAACAAGATGCACTCCGGCTACGTCACGCTCCTGCTCGATGGCGATCGCCTGATCGTCTCGACGAACGGGTACATGTATTGCCTCGATCCGCTGAACGGCGAAATCCAGTGGCACAACCCACTGACGGGGTATGGCTCAGGCGCGCCGACGGCGATCACGTCCGTGCGCGGCCAGAGCCCGCAACATCTCACCGCGCAGGCGGCGGCCGCGATCGCCGCAGCTGCGGCGGCGTCGACCGCGCACGGCAGCTGACGCGCGCCACCGCAAGCGAGCTTCGCTGCGATAGGAATGGTTACACCGGCAGGTCGGCGCTTTCCTCGTCCAGAACGAATGGGCTCAGCGGGTCGTCCTCGTGGCGAATCTCGTCCGCGGGCTCTTGCCGGCCCGGGCCACAGTAGAGGCGATCGGGAATGTTGATGACCAGGCCCGCCTCCACCCCCACGTTGCGATAGGCGTGCACCACGCCCGGCGGCACGATCACCACCGCGGGACGATCGCGGCCGACGAGCAGGCGGCGGTGAATGCCGAAGGTGGGCGATTTGGCGCGATTGTCCCACAAGTACAGGACGAAATTCGTTGGGCCGAGGAAGCAGAAGCAATCGGTCTGCTCGACGTGCTCGTGCGGGCCGCGGGCCACGCCGGACGCCGTTTCGGAAATGTACGCCATCGCCGGGGAGAACTCGGCCGGCATCTCGTCTTCGCGGAACAGCTCGCACAGCCAGCCGCGGGAGTCGGCATGCTTGCGCAGCGGTTTCACGATCACACCCGCGATATCGACGGCCCGCGGCATGGTTTTCTCCACCGATGTCAGCTCGCCCCTTCGGGCTCTTCGTGGAACAGCGACGGCTGCGCCTGACGCGGCAGCCGCTTGCGGCGTTTCACCGGCTGCGGCAGCTCCTCGTCGAGGTGATGCGACTCCAGCTGCCCGAGCACTTCGCGGGCGCGCTCCAGCACCTCCGTGGGGATGCCGGCCAGCCGCGCCACGTGGATGCCGTAGCTCTTGTCGGCGCTGCCGGCGGCGATCTTGTGCAAAAAGACTATATCATCTTTCCATTCGCGGACCAAGACGTTGTAGTTGCGCAGCTGCGGCAGCGTCTCGGCAAGTTGTGCAAGTTCGTGGTAATGTGTCGCGAACAACGAACGACAGCCGACCTGCGTGTGCAGGTACTCGGTGATCGCCCATGCGAGCGACACGCCGTCATAGGTGCTGGTGCCGCGGCCGATCTCGTCGAGGATCACCAGGCTGCGTGGCGTGGCGTTGTTAAGGATGTTCGCCGCCTCGGTCATCTCGACCATGAACGTGCTTTGGCCCCGGCTCAGCTCGTCGCTGGCGCCGACGCGCGTGAAGACGCGATCGGTGATCCCGATCCGCGCCGATTTCGCCGGCACGAAGCTCCCCAGGTGGGCCATCAGCGTGAGCACCGCGACCTGGCGAATGAACGTACTCTTGCCCGACATGTTGGGGCCGGTGATGAGCCAGAACGTCCCCTGCTCCGAGCCGAGCAAGACATCATTCGGGACGAACGTGCCCGGCGGCAGCGCCTGCTCGAGCACCGGATGCCGGCCCTCGTACACTTCCAGCAGGGGCTCGTCGGCCAGCTCCGGACGGACGTACTGCCGGGTGACCGCCAGCTCGGCGAGCGCTGCCAGCACGTCGAGACGCGCGAGCACCTCGCCGGTCTGCAGCAGGCGCTGCGTCTGGGCGGCGGCCTGGTCGCGCAGCGCGACGAACAACTCGTACTCGCGCTGCTGGATCTTCTCCTCGGCGGATAGGATTTTCTCCTCATACTCTTTCAGGGCGGCGGTGATGTAGCGCTCGGCATTCTTGAGCGTCTGCTTGCGCTGGTAGTCAGCGGGGATCTTGTGGGCGTGCGTGTGCGTGATTTCGATGTAGTAGCCGAAGACCTGGTTGAAGCCGACCTTGAGCGAGCCGATGCCGGTGCGGGCAATCTCCTGAGCCTGGAAGCGTGCGATCCACTCCTTGCCGCCGCGGGCGATCGCGCGCAATTCGTCGAGGCTCGCGTCGAAGCCGGGCCGGATCACGCCGCCTTCCTTCGCGCTCGGCGGCGGTTCGTCGACGAGAGCGGCGTCGAGCGCGGCCCGCACGTCGGGACACAGCTCCAGTTGGCTCTCCAGCTCTTGCAAGAGCGTCGCCCGCCGGGCCGTGATCTTGGCTTTCACCAGCGGCAACAGTCGCAAGGTGCGGGCGATGGCGCCGAGGTCGCGCGGCGTGGCCCGGCCGGTGCTCACACGTGACGTGAGCCGCTGCACGTCCTGCACCGACCCGAGCGCTTCGCGCAGCTCCTGCCGCAGCGCCGACTGCTGCGTCAATTCCTCGACAGCGTCGAGCCGCGCCTCGATCGCGGGCCGCTCGGTCAACGGCGCCAGCAGCCATTCCTGCAGAAGGCGCGCGCCCATCGTGGTCACGGTGCGGTCCAGGGCGGCGAGCAGTGAGCCCTGGCGCTGGCCCTCGCGCAAAGTGCGGATCAGCTCCAGGCTGCGGCGCGTCACCTCGTCCAGACGCAGCACCTGGCCGGCGACATACGGTTGGAGCCGGCGGACGTGCTGCAGATCGGTCTTGAGCATCTCCTGGGAGTAAAGGAGCAGCGCCCCGGCAGCGGTCAGGCACGCCTGGTCGTCATCGAACCCGAAGCCCGCGAACGTGGTCACGCCGAACTGCTTTTGCAGGGCCGCCCGTGCGGTCGCCGGATCGAAAGTCCAATCGGGCCGTGTCGTCAGGGTGGGCACGGTCGGCAGCCAGCCCACGAGCGCGGCCGTGGCATCGGCGTGCCGTTCGGCGCAGACGCATTCGGCCGGCGCCAACCGCGACAACTCGTCGTGCAGCCGGTCGGCGGGCACATCGGCGGCGCGGAACTGGCCGGTCGATAGTTCGAGCCAGGCGAGGCCCAGCGGCGCCGCCGCGACGAGCGCGACGAGGTGGTTGCTGGCGCGTGGATCGAGCAGGTCGTCCTCGGTGACGGTGCCGGGCGTGACGACGCGCGTCACCTCCCGGCGAACCAGGCCCTTGGCGAGCGCGGGATCCTCGACCTGGTCGCAGACAGCAACGCGGAAGCCGGCGTGCAGCAGTTTGTGCAGGTACGCTTCGAGCTGGTGATGCGGAAAGCCGGCCATCGGCACCGTCTTGTCGCGGCTGGTGAGCGTCAGCCCGAGCACGCGCGCCGGTTTCGGCATCGGCGTCGAACAGCTCGTAGAAGTCCCCCATGCGGAACAACAGCAGCATGCCGGGATGGCGCACCTTGGCGTCCTGGTACTGCTGCATCATCGGAGTGGACATGGTTTCGCCGCCGGTGCGCGTCTTAGGCGTTCTCTTGATGCCGATTAATCAACTTCTTAACGGCTGGCAATAGCTCTGTCGGTACCGAAATAAGCGTCTCGCCGCTCACTGCGAGCGCTGATTCAATCTCCGCAGCAAGCTCTTTATCGGATAATTGCTCGTAGTGTTCAATGACCGCGCGAACCTTGCGCTCATTCCATCCCGGCGGAAAAACCTGTTTGGTTCTCTTGCCAGTCGTCCGACGCCTGGACTTGTCGGATGGTTTGGCTTTTCTCATCGTTCATGACCGGCGCTCGGTTGCTTCATCGGCGAACTGTGCAAGATCCCTTCCAGCGTCATCGCCGGCCACGGTACGCATTCCGCCCCTAGCCGGGGGCGCGCCGCGGTCAGCAGCGGTTCGTCGCCGCCCGTGACGTACACCGCCATCCCGTCCGGGAATTGCCGGCTGTATGCCGCCAGCAGCCGGGCGACGCCGCCGAGCAGCGCATGCACAACGCCGACACGAATCGCCTGGGCGGTCGACTTCCCCGGCGGCGGCTCGGCGCGATCGACCGCAACCAAGGGCAAGAGGGCGGTGTGCTCGCGCAGTGCCTGGGCCATGAGCTGGAGGCCGGGAAAGATCGCCCCGCCGCGAAACACACCCGCGGGGTCCACCACGTCGACGGTGACCGCCGAACCGGCGTCGACGATCACCGCGGCGAAACCCGATGGCCGGCGCGTGTTGGCGGCCACCGCGTTCAGCAGCCGATCGATGCCGACCTTTTCCGGCGCTTCGACCTCGACGACGAGCGGCAGCTGCCGATATGAATCGAGCACCTGCACCTTCGCCCCCCGCTGGCGCAGCCAGGCGGTCAGCGCGTCGCGCCGCTCGGGTTGCACGCCGCTGACGATCCAGGGACATGCCTGCGCCGGGCCAGCGCTCGAGCTGCTGCTGCCACGCATCTGCCGCATCCGCGGCGAGCGCGATCGTCTCCACCAAGCGCCCGCGCAGAGCGGCCCCACTTGATGCGGCTGTTGCCAACATCCACGACGATGGGCTCGCTCATGGCACCACCTCGCTGGCCTCGTGCAGGCATTGCGCAACCTGGCCGACGAGCTGCGCCAGTCCTTGGCCGGTGACCGCCGAGATGCCGAGCACGTCCTGGCCCAGCTCGCGCCAGCCGCGCCGCACGGCCTCGCTGTCCGTGAGCTCGCTCTTGCTGACGGCGACGACCTCGGGCTTGCGGGCCAGCGCGGCGGTGTACAGCGCCAGCTCGCGGCGGATTTTGCGATAATTCTCCAGCGGATCGCTGCCGTCCGTCGGCAACGGCTCGACGAGGTGCACCAGCACGCGCGTGCGCTCCACGTGGCGCAGGAACTCGTGGCCCAGGCCAATGCCCGCGTGCGCCCCCTCGATCAGCCCGGGCAGATCGGCCAGCACAAAGACGCGCTCGCCGCCGACGGCGACGACGCCGAGATTGGGGTGCTTGGTCGTGAACGGATAGTCGGCGATTTCGGGATGTGCCTGCGAGAGCCGGCTCAGCAGCGTCGATTTGCCGGCGTTGGGCAGCCCGATCAGGCCCGCGTCGGCGATGACCTTGAGCTCCAGGGCGAGGTGCCGTTCCTCGCCGGGGACGCCTGGTTGAAACTCGCGCGGCGTGCGGTTGGTCGCGGTCGCGAAGTACTTGTTGCCGCGCCCGCCGCGGCCGCCCTGGGCGACGACCACTTCCTCGCCCGGCTCGGTCAGATCGCGCAGGATGTGGCCGCGATCCCGGTCGCGGATGATCGTGCCGGGTGGCACGGGAATCAGCAGATCCTTGCCGTTGCGACCGTGGCAATTGGCGCTGCCGCCGGGGCCGCCCGCCTCGGCGCGCCAGAATTTGCGGTTGACGATTTCGGCGAGGCTATCGGTGCCGGCGACGGCGCGGATGATGACGCTGCCGCCGTCGCCGCCGTCGCCGCCGTCGGGTCCGCCGCGCGGGACGTACTTTTCGCGCCGGAAGCTGCACATGCCGCGGCCGCCGTCGCCGCCCTTGACAAAGATTTCAACACGATCGACGAACATGCTTCCATTCTATCAGTCTGGCCGCCGGTATGCTGTTTGCTGAGAATTGTCAGTATGGGATGTGTCGTGCGCCCGAGAAAGCCCGTTCACCTGAAGGAGGGTTGTCCATGACTCGACGATGCGCATTGCTCGTGTTGCTGCTGGGACTGACCGCTTGCTTGCTCTTGCCCGAGCCGGCCTTCGCGCAGTTCCGCGGATTCGGCGGCGGATTCGGCAGCTACAGCTACGGCCCGGCGCACAGCTACGGCGGCTACGGCGGCTACAGCTATCCGGGGTACGCGTACGGCAGCTACGGGGCCTGGCCGGCCAATTACTATGGCGGTGGCTACGCGGGCATGAGTTCCTATTCAGGCTATGGCGGTGCGCTGATGGGGCCGTATTACGCCAATCCGCAGCCGTACAACTACTCGTCGCCGCTCTACTACTCCAGCGGTGCCTATTACAGCAACCCGCAACCGTACGCTTACTCGTCGCCGGCGTACTACAGCAGCGGCTACGGACAGATCGCGCCGGCTTCGGGCTATCAGTCGTACCAGGCGTCCTATCCGCCGACCGGCGCGACCGCCGCCGCGCCGGACAGCAAGCGGACCGTCATCCACGTTCATGTGCCGGCGGACGCCCAGGTATTGTTCGATGACACACCGATGCGGCAGACGGGCACCGACCGCCACTTCATGACCCCGCCCCTGGACAGATCGGATTACAGCTACCAGGTCACCGTGCGCTGGACGGAGAACGGCAAGGAACGGCGCGAAACCCGGACCGTGCGGGCGATTCCCGGTCAGACGGTGAATCTCGACTTCACCAGTACGGACAACCGGCAGCCCACCCGGGCTGCGAACACGGAGGAGCCGCCGGCGCAGCCGAAGCAAAAAACGCCACCCGAGAAGTAAGAGGGTGTTGGTAGCGGAATTCGCCAGAATTCCGATTCTGGCGTGGCGGAATTCTGGCGACTTGCATCCCGCGCGTATCGTCGGTGCCTCAATCCGCGCGGCGCGACGCCGGCCCCAACCTGGAGAGTCCCACCCTCGAGGATCTGGGCCCGTAGCCCGCCGCGGTGAACGAGCCCGGCCTTGACGCCCTGGCACGTCAGCGATTCGAGATGGCCGCACGGTTCGCACAACCGGATGCCGCGCAGCACCACCGGGCCGATCGTGAACGTGCGGCCCACCAGGTGATTGAGCGGCACGCCGCGCGTCAAGAGGTTGCGGCGCCTGCGCGGGCTCAAGCGTCAGCTCGTACTCGGCGCCAGGCCTTCGAGCGCCTCGACTTCGACCAGGGTTACTTCCCTATCGGGACCGTCCTTGGCCGAGAAGGTGCCCTCCTTCAGGAAATAGCGGTCGCCGGCGAGACCGCGGCCCGCGACCGCTTCGATCCGGTCGACGCTCTGAAGGTCGGTGCCCTTGCGCTGGGTCGTGAAGATGCCAATAAGGTGACCGTGGAACATGGATGCACTCTCCGCTGGGGGCGCCGCGGATTCTTGCGTTTCCGCTACAAATCATCGTTCTTGATCACGCCGGCTTCCAAGCGGCCGTCCGTGAACCAGGGATCGCCGCCGCCGTTGTGTCCGGCCAGCACCGTGTGGAAATCGTCGACGAAGAACACGTCGGTCAGATCGGCCGTGGCCGTCAGATCGCGGAACAATGTGTCGCGCTCGGCGTCGATGTTTGGGGCGGTCACGTGCGTGACCTGGCCGGTCTTCCTGCTGATACCGACCCGTTCGTCATAGACGGCGGCGCCGATCCAGATGGGCCGGCCGTCGGCACCCACCTCGTCGGTGCGCCAGAAGCGGACGTGATGGCGGTGGCGCGGACTGGCGCCGACCGGTTGCTCAAACGCCAGGTCCTGTTTCCGACCAAACAGGTAGAGATTGCTGACCGGTGCATCGTCGTAGGGTCGCTTCAGTACGGACGCCTCGGCGATTTTGAGGCAGCTCTTCAGTGTGAGCGGGTCGGCCGGGTACCAGTGCGCCGCGAGCATGATCTTCTTCAGCTCGATCTCGGTGCCGATCAGGGCGACGTTGAGGGCATCGCCCGGGAGGTCGTCGCCGGTGCGGGTGATGCGGGGCAGCGCATCGAACGCGGGATGCCGGCGCGCGTAGCGGATCCAGTACTCGGGCATCAGCAGGTACGCCACCAGCAGATAGAGCAGCACCAGGACGACGCCGGCAAACGCGAGTTTCTGCCATGCGCACCGGCGCCGACCCGGCGCCGGCGGGGCGGCCGGCTGATGCGCGGGTCGGGGGGTCGCTTCACTCATGCGGGGTTACCACGCTATGAACCAGACGAGGAGCACCCCGCCGATGAGCACGACACCGATCGCGACGAACCAGACGGGATGCAGCAGCCTGGGACGCTTTGCTTCCCGGCGCTCCATTTCCTCTTGATGCTCCTGCTCGTGCCTCTTGTGCTCCGCGCGCTCGTGTTCGTGATGCTGATGCCTCTGCTCCTGATGATCCATGATTGCCTCCAGTCGCCGATTGGCGCTGCAACGGGATTCACGCCGGCGCGACCACCGATTCGCCGGCAGTCGCCGCGGCCGCATCGGGAATGCCGTACCGGGCCAGCACGATGGTCACGTTGTCGCGGCCACCCGCGTCCAGCGCCTGCGCGAGCAGCGCCGCGCATGCCTCCTTCGATCCCTCCACCCCGGCGAGCACCTCGGCAATGCGAGCGTCAGGAACCATCTCGGTCAGGCCGTCGGTGCAGACGAGGACGCGGTCACCGTCGGCGAGACAGACGTGCTGAATCTCGACCTCGACGGCGCCCCGGAGCGGCCCATGACGCGCGTCAGCACGTGCCGCAACCGATGATGGTCGACCTCGTCGGGGCTGATCCAGCCGGCGTCGGCCATCTGCTGCGCCATGGTGTGATCGCGCGTCAACCGCAGCAGCCGGCCGGCGCGGAACAGGTAAGCGCGCGAATCGCCGACGTGATACAGCACCAGGTCGGTGCCGACGCTGGAGGCAACGGTCAAGGTTGTGCCCATTCCTCGTAGCGCTGGGTCGGCCTCGGCGCGTTCGGTCAGCATGTAGTCGATCTGGCGGAATCGCTTCCGCCATTTTTCCATGTTTTCGCGGATTTCCTCGGGGCTCATCCGCAGGTTCCACTTGGGGCTGTTGAGCGCGAGGTTGAGCCCGATGCTGATGGCCAGGCTGCTCGCCACCTTGCCGGCCGCCGCCCCACCCATGCCGTCGGCCACCACCAGCGCATAGCCGGTCTCGTCGAACCGTGCCGGCACCTCCTGCGGGGGCAGATTGGTGTCGAGCGTGACCAGCGATCGGCCGAAACGCGCCGCCAGGAAATGATCCTCGTTATTGGAGCGCACCTTGCCGGGGTGCGTCAGCGCCGCGAAGTCGACGCGCACCGCCGCAGACAGGGTCGGCGGCGGCACGGCTTGGGAATCGGCGGCCAGAGCCATGTACTCCGCCGTGTCCAGGTCCCGTGAAGCCGGGTGCATGACAGTTCTCCCAAAACGCCCCGCGCCGGGGATCACGAGAGCGGGTCCTTCAGCGGCGCCCGCCGATCCGGAACTCCGTACAGCTTCGACAGCCGATCGAGCAGGCCATCGACCAGCGCGAAATTGGAGCTCAACAGCAGGTTCGACGAGGCGGGCAGCTTGTTGAAACGATCAACGAGCTTTGCCCAGCTCGCGTCCGCCTTGGCGAGCTGCTGCTTCAGCGCGTCGGCGGGGGCCTTGCTCTTCTGCAGCTTCTGGAACTCGGTTAGCGCCCCGCGGAAGTCGGCGAAACCCGCATTCCAGCCGGGCAGCGAATCCTGCTCCGCAAACACATAGCGAACGATGCCCAGGCAATCCTCCGTACGATCCTGCAGCGTCAGCGTTTGCCGGTACGCGCGCTGCGCCTGCGTCGTCGGGGCGCCGTCCCCGTTGAAGACGGCGAAGTGCAGGTTGGACTGGGCGTAGCGCACGCGGCGGGCCACCATGCGCAGGCCGGGGTTCCACCGCTCCATCCCCTGAATCTCATTGAACACCGCGTTGATCTTGGCGTCAACCGCGTCGAAGCTCAGGTAGAGCTGTGCGCGGGCGGCCGAGTTGTTGAGCTGTTGCCGCAACACTTGGAGGTTCGACAACACGTCTTCGGTCTGCTGGAACAGGCCGTCGCCGCCGGGCGGACTGGCCGGCCGCGGCACGGCAATGATCGCCTGCTGCAGATACTGGAACTGGTTGGACAATTCGCGTGAAGCCGCGGTGGCAGCGGCATAGTAATCTGGACTGGGCGGAGCCTGCCCCAGGCTTGCGGCCAGGAGCAGGACGCCGACTTGATAGCTTGCCATTTTGCAAATCTCTTTCGGTTCAGGTTCAATACGCGCGATAGACGCCGGGGTAACCGTAGGCGCCATAGCCGCCGTAGTTATATCCCCCGACCGCGTAGCCGCCGCCGTAGGCAGGGATGTAGGCGTGATAACCGCCATAGGCGCCGGCGCCGTAGCCGTAGCGCGCGTCGTAGCCGCCGCGGTAGCCGCCGTAGGCACCGTACGAACCGTAGTGGGCGCCGGAATAGCCGCCGCCGTACGGCCCGCGTGCCGCGGTATAGCCAACGTGCTGGACGCCGCCGTAACCGACGTGGGTGTAACCGGCGTGGAACGCGCCCCAGGCCTGGGCTTCGGAGGCCGTCAACAGCGCCACCGCGGCGGCCGACAATGCGAACAACAGGGTCCTGCGTAACATGCAATGCTCCTTTCGTTCCCTAGGGGTTGAATCATGGATCGATCGTCATTTGCCATTGGCCGCGCCATTGGCGCGCTTCATGGTGATGGCCTTGATTTCGGGGACGGACGCGCCGTCAACGGTGCGGTTGCGCGATTGCCAGCTCATGGTGTCGGGATCGATGCGCGTGATGGTATTGAGGGCGGTCATCCGCTTGCCGTCGCGCAGGGTGGCGGTGGCCTTGACGTTCCACATGTTGCCGTCGCGCGTCCAGGTGCCGTCGCCGAAGCCGCCGGTGGTCTCGAAGGTCCACGAGCGGATTTGCTTGTTGGCCGCGTCCCAGCCGATGCGCTGCGTGCCGCCGCCGATGGCGAACTGCTTGAAGGTCGTCGTGAACTCCGAGAGGATGAAGTTCTGGTTCTCGCCCCATTCGAACGTCACGCGCACGACCTCGCCCTTGTCGTTCGAGTCCGCCCAACTGCCGATGAGCCACTCCAATTCCGCCAGGTGCTCGCGATTGCTCGGCACCGCGTACGGGGCGTCGCGCACGCTGCTGAGGTACCACTGGCCGTCGCGCTTGACGTGCACGACGGTGTAGCGGGCCCGGCTCGGCGGCGCGCCGTCGGGCGGCAGCACCGACGTCGTGCCGTCCTCGATCGCGACGTCCGGCGTCACGAAGCGCAAGCCGCCGATGTCGATGCGCAACTTGAGTCCCTTGTTTTCGGCGAAGAATCCCTCGAAGGCCTTCTCGATGGCCGCCCGGCCCTTGAGGTGCTTGCCGGTCTGGTCGGTATAGTCGCCGTCCGCCGTCCAATGGGCCGCGAGCGCCTTGGCGTTGCCCTTGTGGAAGGCGTCGACGAAGCTTTCGGCGCGCATCAGGAGCCTGGCTTCCTCCTCGGGGTTCTTCTCCTGGCTCGCGGCCGGCCAGACGGCGAAGCCGAGCAGCGCGCCCGAGATCGCCAGGGTCCACCATAGTCTCGTTCTCATGGACTTACCTCTTGCAATGAGCCACCATTAGTCTTCTCGTTCCATGACGAGCAGATTGCCTTGCTCGTCCTTGAGCACGAGGTCCTTCCTGGTTAGCTTTTGTATCGTCTGCACGCGCGTGAGTTCCTCGCCGGTCATGGGGTGGCGCGTCGTGGCATAGAATCTTATCTCGCTCGACTCGAATACGAGCGTTGACGATGCGGTGGGCGCCATCCGGGTCGATATGGCCGACCATGGTGCCGTTGCGGAAAAACTCGAACGCGGCCCCCTGCTGATCCTGAGGCCCGCGCACGACGACCCACGTTCCAACCAACTCGGCCGGCGTAACGTTCCAAATGACATACTCGAAGAGCGCCCAGGTGCCGCCGGCGGTCAGCAGCGCCGCCAGGGCCAGGATCAGCCAGTTCCGCCGCGTCGGCGTGCTGCGCAGCGCGCCATGGGGCGCGGCCCGCGCTGGAATTTCTTCTTATTTGTCTTTGCGTTCATGGTGCTATCTCAAGGGCGGATCCGGAACCGTGCGTGGGGCAGGCGTCCCGCCTGCCGCTGATGGCAGGCGGGACGCCTGCCCCACGAACGACCAGGCGTTCAATCGCGGTCCGGCGCCTTGGGGGCCGGCGTCTTCACAGGCCCCACATCGACGACCACCCGCCGGATCGTCCCGGTGAACGGGTATTCGTCGCGATAGTCGGCGCTGACCGGAGTCAGCGTGTCGCGCCCGCAAGATAAACCGTCGCCGGACAGGCCATAGGCGAGCGGACACGTAACGGCGATCTTGCCGGCACCGACCTGCTTGCCGTTGATGAACAGCTTGCCGGCACCGGGCGCGCCCTTGCCGACCTTGAAGTCGGGCGGGCCCGTCACGGTGAACTCCCACCGCAACATCGCTTTACCCTCGGGAACGGTGGCGGCCGAGACGATCTTGAATTCCTCGAGGCCGAGGTAGTTGTAGGAGAATTGCAGCTTGTGGTCCTTGTTGACGAAGAACGTGTAGCCGCCGAAGCTGCTGCCGTGAGCCAGCAGGACGCCCTCGGCACCGTCCTTCGTGCCCTCGACCTCCGCGGTGATGCTGTAGGCGCGATTACGGATATCCGCAGCGTTGGATGCCTCCATCTCGCCGGTGCCGGGGTAGTAAATGTACTTGTTGCGCGGCGCCGACATCTCCGGCCGCGGCGTCATCAAGCGCGTGATGCCGCGGCCGTCGAGCGGCAACACCTTGTACTTGCTGGCCATCGCCCACCACAGCTGTTTGAGCTCCGCCAGCTTCGCCGGGTTCTCGGCCGCCACGTCGGTCGACTCGGAGAAATCCGTATCGATGTGGAACAGCATCCACTTCTCGTTGGTCCAGGTCCTTGGCGGTGATGTCGTCGCCGAACTTCCACGGCGCGTAGGCCCGCCAGCCGTCGAGATAGATCGCCCGCTGGGCAAACATCTCGAAATACTGCGCCTCGCGCGGGACCTTGGCCTTGGCGTTGTCAAAGGTGGCCGCGAAGCTCACCCCCTCGATCGGATTCTGTGCGACGCCGTTGATCGACTTCGGCGTCTTCATTTTCAGCACGTCCAGCGTGGTCGGCACCAGGTCGATCGCGTGGATGAACTGCTCGCGAATGGCGTCCTTGGCCTTGAACCCCTTGGGCCAATGGACGATGCACAGGTCCGACGTGCCACCGCGCGCGACTTCGCGCTTCCAGCGGCGGAACGGCGTGTTGGTGACATGCGTCCAGCCCCACGAATAGTGCGGATAGGTGCTCGGCGCCGCCCCAATCGGGAATGTGCTTGAGGTTCTGCTTCAGCGTGTCCGGCACGCCGTTGAAGAACAGGTTCTCGTTGAACGACCCATGCGGGCCGCCCTCGGCGCTGGCGCCGTTGTCCGACACCGTGATGATCAGCGTGTTGTCGAGTTGGCCCATCTCGTCGAGAAAGGCCACCAATTCGCCGATGGAATGGTCCACGAATTCCAGGTACGCCGCAAAGACTTCCATTTCGCGGGCATACACGGCCTTCTCTTCCTTGGACAGCTTGACCCAGGGAACCACGTCGGGGTCGGGGGGCGACAGCTTGGTTCCGGGCGGGCAGATGCCCATCTCGATCTGGTTGGCCAGCGCCTTCTCGCGATAGTCGTCCCAGCCGGCGTCGAACTTGCCCTTGTACTTCTCGATCCATTCCTTCGGGGCGTGGTGCGGAGCATGGCAGGCGCCGGGACAGAAGTAGAGGAAGAACGGCCGATCCGGCGCCACCTGTTTCAAGTCGGCGATGAACTCCTTGGCCTTGTCGACCAGGTCGGACACATTGTGATAGCCCTGCTCGGGCGTCTTCGGCGGCTTGATGAAGTGATTGTCGTAGGCCAGCCACGGCGTCCACTGATCGACCTCGCCGCCGAGGAAGCCGTAGAAGCGATCGAAGCCACGGCCCAGCGGCCACCACTTGCGATTGCACGCCAGGTTCATGTCCTCAGCCGGCGTCAGGTGCCATTTGCCGATGGCGAACGCCGCCCAGCCGAACGGCGTGAGCATCTCGGACAAAAAGCCGTTGGCGAGCGGGACCCGGCCGTACGAGCCGGGGAATCCGGTCGAGCCCTCGGTGATGCACGCCATCGCATTGGAGTGGTGGTTGCGTCCGGTCAGGAAGCAGGACCGGCTCGGCGAGCACAGGGCGGTGGTGTGGAAGTTGTTGTAGCGCACGCCGTTCCTGGCGAGCTTGTCCATGTGCGGCGTCTTGCAGACCGGCGAGCCGTAGCAGCCGATCGCCGCGAAGCCCACGTCGTCGAGCACGATGTACAGCACGTTTGGGGCGCCCTTGGGGGCGCGGGCCAACGGCGGCCAGTCCGACGTGGATTCGTCGATGGTGCGGCCGATTTTCCCCTTGAACGGCGGCTCGGTCGGCGGTGGGACCACGGTGCCGCTGTCGGATGTCCCCGGCGGCGAGAAAATGCCGCCTGGCTCGCCCTTTTTCTTGGTTTCGCCGCCGCCCGCCGCCGCCTGTTCGGGCAGGAAGGCGCGATAGCTTGCCACGCCGAACCCACCAAGCGCTGCAAGCGCCAGGCAAACGGCGAACTGCATTCTCCCAATGTGCATGGTGTCATCTCCTCGGCGCCGATTACCTCGTCACGAAAGCTTATCCGAAGGGCAGCGTCGCGGCGCCGGCGTGATTCTATTAACTGAGGTCGCGCGCACCGATTCACGGCAATGGTTCAACTGCCCGGCGCTGCCAGCATCGCTTTGGCGTCCTCGAGGTCCGGCGTCGTGAACCCTTCCGTGTAGGTGCCGTAGACGGCCGCCAGCGCGTTGCGAGCTTCGTCACGGCGGCCCTGAAAATGCCAGAGCTGGGCGAGGCTCATCGTGGCCCGCAGTTCCCATGCCCGGCTCTGCTGGCGCCGGGCGGTCTCGATGGCCTGGCGGAAACACGCCTCGGCTGCGGCGGCCTGCTCGGGCGACTCGGCCAGCAGCAGGGCGCCCTTGAGGCGGTGCAGCTCGGCCTCCTGGCAGCGCTCGTCATTCTTCTCCACGAGGGCTATCCCCTCGTCCAGCACCCGGCGGGCGTCCTCGAAACGGCCGGTCTTCGTATAGGTGTCGCCCAGGGTGCCGAGCTGGAGTGGCAGGGTCAAGCCGGCACCGGTAGCCCGGAAGGTATCGAGGCCCTTCAGGAGCAGGGGCAGCGCTTCTTCCGGCCGGCCTTCCAGGAGCGCCACGCCTCCCAGGAAGAGCGTGCCGGTGGCGCGCCACAGGGCGAAACCCTGTTCGGTCGCGAGCGCGATCTCTTCCGCGGCGGCCTTCCGGACTTCGGCCCCGAGCCGGCAAAGCTGGTACAACCATCCCGTGTGGTGCAGGGCGTAAGCCAGGCTATACGGGTGGTCGATCGCGCGGGCCAACTGGCACATCTCTCGGTTGACCTTCAGGGCCTGGTCCGGGTAGCCGAGGTGCCACAGGGACACCGCCAGGTTGGAACGGCAGGTGATGCCGGCATTGTGGCTGGTCAGGGCGGCCCAAAACCTGGTGCGGTCCCGGTCGTCGTACTCGGCGACTGCCTTCGCAAAGCTGCCTCTGGCGCCGGCGAAATCCGCACGATAGAGCCTCGTCTCACCCTCCATGAACAACGCTTCCATCAGAATGCCGGGGTCGCCCAACCGGCTGGCGAATTCCATCCCTTCGGCGGCCAGCTCCGGAGACAGCCGAAGGTCGCCGCGCACGATGTGCCACTCCCAGATCCCGAGCATGATCGCGAATAATTGGGGCGGCTGCCCCACCCGCTCGCACAGCGCGCGTGCCCGCTGGAAAACCGGTCCGACTTCCGGGGCGGCATAACCACGCGAGGCGATGTAGGCGGTGCCCAGGGGGCTCAGCATATCCAGTTCTCGGGCGTCCCGCGCGCGGGATTCGTCCAGGGTCTCGAGCAGTGCCAGGCCCCGGGTCAGGTGACTGATCGCTTCGATCTCAGCCGACCGTTCCCGCGAGCGCAGGCCGGCCTTGAGCCAGTATTCGATCGCCTTGCCGGTCAGGCCCGCCTCGGTACAGTGGTGGGCGAGCAACTCCGGCTGCGTGAGGACGGTCTGCGGGAACCGCGCTTCCAGAGCCTCGGCGACCTGCCGGTGGAACTGCTGCCGCTTGCCCTTGACCAGTGCGTTGTACAGCGCGTCCTCAAGCAGGGCGTGCTTGAAGATATAGCTACACCGCGGCGGCCGGCCCTTGGCGTACAGGATCTCCGCCTGCACCAGTTTTGCCATCTCCGACTGGAGCGCCGGCTCGTCCAGCGCGGCGGCGGCCGCCAGCAACTCGTGACTGAACTCGCGGCCGAGCGTCGCGGCGAGCTGGGCCAGATCGCGCTCGCTGTCCATCCGATCCAGACGGGTCATCACCAGGTCCTGAAGCGTGGAGGGAATCTCGCGCGACGGCAATTTCGTGGCCGGCGTTCCGGCGTGCGTGGCCTTATCGAGTACGCCCGACTCCCGCACCATCTTCGCGTATTCTTCGACGAACAGTGGCACACCGCCGGCCCGGTCGTAGATCTGCTCGACCACCGCTTCCGGCAGGGCGCCCCCGCCTTCTTCCGCATCAGCTCGCCGACCTGGCGGCGGGTCAGGCGCGTCAAAGCCAGGCTGGTCTGGTGGGCGCGCGGGCCACGGCGTCTGGAACTCGGGGCGGCAGGTGAGCACGGTCAGGATCCGGTCGTGCAGGCCTTCGGCAAGAAACTGCCCCAGGAACTCCAGGGTGGACGCGTCCACCCAGTGCAGATCCTCGACGACGAACAGGACCGGCTTGCGGGCGGCGCGTGTGCAGCCATTCCAGCATGGCCCGGAACGTTTCTTCCCGCTGCCGGACCGGCGACAACGACAGCGCGGGATAGCGGTCCGTGGCCGGCAGCGACAACAGCGACGCCCACAGCGGCACGGTCTCCGGCCGAGCCAGTCCGTACTGCTCCAGGCGGTGGACCAGCCGGTCGAAGCGAGCCTGCGGTGGTTCCTCACGGTCGAAGGCGAGAGCCCGCTCGTAGAAGTCAATGGCCGGGTACAGCCCCGTGTTCTGGAATTGCGGCGAGCAGCGCCATTCGATGACGGGCGCATGCACCTCCCCTTCGACCATCTGCCCCAGCACGTGCTCCTTCAACGTGTGAACCAGGCGCGACTTGCCCAGGCCCGGCTCGCCGACGATCAGGACGACCTGACCCATGCCCTCCTGGGCTTGCTCCCAACGGTCCTTGAGCAGGCTGAGCTCGTGGTCGCGGCCGATCAGTGGCGTTAATTCCGCAGTCGCCGATGCCTCGATCAGGCTCCGGGTCGCCGCGATTCCCTCCACGCGGAACAGGCACACCGGTTGGGCAACGCCCTTGATTTTGCGGGGGCCGAGGCTCGTGCATTGAAACTGGCCCTGGAACAGCCGGTGGGACGCCTCGCTGCAAATGACCGCGCCGGGCGCGGCTTCGTCCTCCAGCCGGACGGCCACGTTCCGCGCCTCCCCCACCAGCGCGACCGCGTCCTCCTTGGCCTCCACGACGACCGGCCCGGTGTGGATGCCGACCCACGGCCCCAATTCCAACTTGTGTTCCCGGCGAACCTCCTCGCCGAGAGCCGTCATGTCCTCGACGATCGCGATGCCGCTGCGTGCGGCGCGGGGTGCGGCGTCCTCGTAAGCTACCGGGTACCCGAAGCAAACCAGCAGTCCCTGCGCGTTGCACTGCACCACCGTGCCGTCGAACCGGCGCACGGCCTGCTCGCAGTACTGCTGAAAGGCGTGCACTACGCTCGCCTGGTCCTCCGCGTCGAGTTCGAGATACGCCTCGGACTCGAACAGCTTGCAGCCACAGACCAGGACGGTTACCTGGCGGCGCTCGGCTTCGCGGGCGCGGCGACGCATCGAGGGCGGCGTCGACGTATCGGCACGAAACGGGGCCGGCGTTGCCGCAGGCGACTCATGCGTTCCAGTGTCTACTGGAATCCGGCGGGAGGACGGTGCCGCCGCCGCCGGCAGTGCGCGGCGCAGATCCTCGGCGAAGTCTGCCGCGGTGGTGTACCGATCTTGTTGCCGCTTCGCGAGCGCCTTGAGGCAGGCCCGTTCCAGCTCGGGCGGAATGTCGCCGACAAGTTGGCGCGGGGGCTGCGGCTCGTCGTCGCGCACCTGCCGCAACAGCTCCGGGAGAGCGGCCGCTCGGAATGGCACGCGGCCGGTGAGCATCTCGTAAAGCACCACGGCCAGACTGTAGATGTCGGTCCGGCCGTCGATGCGGTGACCCGTGCCCACGGCCTGCTCCGGCGACATGTACCACGGCGTGCCGGAAATGACACCCTTTTCGCGGCCGCCCGCCTGGGCGTCGTCAAGGGCGAGGCCGAAGTCCACCAGCACCGGGCGCGGTCGGCAGTGAGGATGATGTTCGCCGGCTTGACGTCCCGGTGAACGACCAGCCGGGCATGGGCGTGCGCCAAAGCGTCGGCCACGGCGGCTGCGATCCGAGCCGCTTCAGGCCACGAGGGGCGGTTGTCCCTCAACCACGTGCCGAGGTCGGGGCCGTCGAGGAAATCGGCGACGATGTACACGGTGGCGTCATGCACGCCGACGTTGTGTACCGTCACAATCCCGGGGTGACGCAGCCGGGCGAGCCTGCGCGCCTCGTCCATGAACCGGCCGCCCTCCGCTGGCGGCAGGCCGGCTGCGGCGTTCAGCACCTTGATGGCCACTGGCCGGTCGAGTTCGGCGTCGTGACCGAGGTACACGGTCCCAAACCCGCCCACGCCCAGGGGGCGCCGCACCTGGTAGCGGCCGAACGCCGCGGGCGGTGCCGGCGCGACCGCGGGTGGCGCCGGAACCGTTGGCCGTTCGGCCGCCCGGCTCGGCCTGTCATCCGCGGGCAGCTGGCACTCCGTCGCGGGCTTGTCCACCGGGGTGTCAGGGCGGAAAACCAAGGTCTCGGACGGTTCGCATTCAGCCGCCGCGTCGCTCGGTTTCTCGGGTGATCCAGGATTTGGCGTGTTTTCAGGCAACATTCTTGAGTCACACATCCTGGCGGTAGTTCGGTGCCGACGCTACCGCTCGTCTTCGACAACCGCGTCCGTTGCATGTTTAGTTGCTGCCAGCCTCGAACGGGAACACGCGCTTCCATTCGTTCTTCATGCTGATGACGTTCCAGCCACGGTCGTGCGCCTCGGCCATGAGGGAATCGGAAAACGTGCCGATCGTGGACTTGGCCCCGTAAGAATATTCCCGTTGGTCGTCATCGTGGTGGACCAGCATCTTGAGCCGCAGCCCCGGCCCGGACTGCGTCCATTCGAGCATCTGGCGGTCGCCGTCGGAGTTGCCGAACGCTGCCAGCGGCTTGCGGCCGATGAACAGCTCGATGTCTTCCGGCTTGCCGTCCTCGTCGTCGAGCAAGAGCAGGGTCGGCAGGCGGAGCATGACCGCCTTGCCATCCTGCGCGTGTACCGAAGCCTGGGCGCCGAGCCGATCACCTGCTCGGGCGGAATGCCGTAAGCCTGCGCCGAAGGTGCGCACGAATGCCTGGCCGCCGCCGGTTACTATATAGGTCTTGAAGCCGTTGGCCCGCAGGTAGCGCAAGACCTCCAGCATCGGTTGGTAGATGCACTCCGTGTACAGGCGCTTGTACCGGGGATGTTTCGCAGTCGCCAGCCAAGTCCTGGCGATCGTGTCAAACTGATCCGTGCTCATCCCGCTGTGAGTCGCGCTGAAAATCTGCAGGAATTCCTTTTTGGTCAACCTGGCCATGGCCTCCCTGTCGCCCGCGAGAATTGCCTTGAAGGGCTCCTGCGCATCCCAGTCCGGGTGCTGCGCGGCGAGCGCCTTGACACGGTCCAATGAGAATACCAGCTGCGTGTAGAGCGGTTGCTCGACCCACAGCGTGCCGTCGTTGTCAAAGGTGGCGATGCGCTCCGCGGGCGGGACGTATTTCGCGCTCGCCTTGTCGGTGGTCGCGCGCATAAACTCGAGAATGGCTTTCCGGGCGGGGCCGTCGTTCCACGAAGGGAGCGGATCGGCCGCGGACTTGTCTTGTGGCTGCACAAGGCCGATGGCGCCGCACAGCGCCAGCAGCGCGGCCGTCAATGCCGCCAGTGTCTTCGTCCTCATCGGTTTCTCCCTCCATTGTTCGCGCGAAAACAGCGCCCAGAGACCTGCAAGTCCGATGACGGCAAACAGCATTGCCACCGTGATACTCAAGGGCCATTGCGTCACGACCGGGGTCTGGCCACGGCGAAGCTTCCGCAGCATGAACCAGTGGGCCGCCGCGGCGAGCACCGTCGCCACAATGGCGAGCACGAACAGGGCCGTGCCCATGCGGATCGCCCCCGCGTGCAGACGAGCGGACTCGGCTGTCGGCTCGCGTTCATGCAGCGAACGGAAGAATCCCACCATGCCGAATCCGAAGCTCCCCATGGTCAGCGTGGTTCGCAGCCAGGCGAGCGTCGTCCGGTCCAGCGCGAGCCGGGTGCGGAAGCTCGCCATGCTCGTCCGATCGCCGGCCAGCCCAACGCGCGGATCGATCGGTTTCGGTGCTTCCTCGCTCATGGGCTCGTCCAGTTGAGGAAGGTCGGATTCGTGCGCGTTTCCGAAAAAACCGCAACCGCCCGCAGGCCGTCGGTGAAATACGGATCGCCGGTCAGGTTGTGCCGCGGGGCCGTACGCTCGGCGGCCCCCACTCCCGTCACGTAACCCACGTGCGCCACCCTCCCACTCTCCATCAGGTCGTCGAGAACGTAATCGCGCGCGTCGTCGACGTCCGGATCGATCTTGTGCGTGGTCAGGTTACAGGTCTTCAGCGTGAACCGGACGCCGATGTCGCGGCTTACCTGACCGATCCAGACCGGCTTCCCCTGGAACCGCAGGGGAGTGATCCACAGCCGCAGGTGAAGCCTTTGATTGATCGTCTCCCGTGCTTTCTGCAGCGCGAAGTCCTGGCACTGGCCCGCGACATAAAGCGGGCTCACCGGCGAGTACCGGTAGCGGCTGCCGCGCAAAAAGGCATTGAGCGTGCGGCCGCACGATTTGAAGCTGATGGTTTCCGTTTCGTCCCAACGTGCGCCGAACCCGTTGAGGATGGTGCCAAACTCGCCGATCACCACGAGATTGAGCGGGTCGCCCTCGACCGACCCCCGCCGGTTCGTCGTGCTCCGCGGCAGCGCCATCAGGCGCTGCGCAGCGCGTCCGCGTCACACTCGAACGTCTCTCCCGCGCTGCCGAGCGCGTCCAGGGCCTGGTCGTGGTGATCGATCCGGAGACCGGGGACCGGAATCGAAAAAGAAAAGTCCTTTACGCCGGCCGCGCCCTGCAGCTTTACAGAGAATTGCTTGGTTCCCTCGTCGAGGGTGGTGAAAATAAAACCCGCAACCTCGCCGCCGGGCTGAATGAGTCCCCACCCAATGCCCTGGTCCACGAAATACGCATTCATCCGCCGGTTGGTGATCCGGGCCCCGAGGACCTTGAAGGGCACGAGGATCACCAGCGGCAGAAACATCCAGGCAAGGAACCCAAAGGCCAGGAGCCGCCGGCCGATCTTGAAATGATTGATAAATGCCGCCTCCAGTGGGGGATAATAGTTCGGATCGATGCTCGCGAGGCGGAGCCGAAAGGGCGCGTCGCCGTGGTTGGTGATCTGCAGCCACACCGGCTGGATCCCGCGGCGCGCCAGGGGCACCCCGAAAACGCGTTCGCTCTCCCGATGATCCAGCACCGCTACACGGACCTGGAGCTGCTGATCCTGCTGAACCTGCGCCCGCTCCAGGAAGGAGCGTTCCTCTGGCCGCGGCGTGTACGCCACGCCGAGCCAGCGGACAGTGAAGATATCCGTGAACCCCATCGGCTTCCTCATCGACGCCCCCCGGGGTCAGGGAAGAGGGCTAGTGAAGTCGACGACCAGACTGGCACCGGCCCTTACACCAACCGTTCGCGTTTGCTGCACCGGCCGGCCATCCTCCGTCCACACGGCCCGAACCGAGTAGCTGTAGTTCGTCCCCGCGGCAAGCGCCGGAGTGTTGAACACGCGCCGCGTCCCGGTCTGCGTGGTGAGCGTGCCGTCAAAATAGAGTTCAGCCTCGGCCGGCACGAGGATGACGATCTTGGCCATACTCGTCTCTGCCGCGGGCAGGGTTACCTTGTTCGTGGAGCCCACCGGAACCGTGGCGTCCTTCTCCGGAACGCGGACCAGCAGCCACTGCTGGGTGCTGTCCTTGCCGAAGTGGATGAGCAACGGGCTCTCGTCCCTGGTGAGGTTGGCAATGCCGGTATCGTAGACGGTGGTTTTCTGGTCGCCGACGATCCAGCTGGCCCGCTGGGTTTTCTTGTCCACGGCGCCGCGCACCGGTAGCGTTGTGTCGGTGAGGACGTTGAAATAGTTGCCGCGGATGATCCCGTCCTTGTTCACCGCCAACTGAAAGACAGCACTGGGGTCGGACTGCTCGCCCTGCACGAGCGCAAAGACGCCGAGGGGTTGCCACTCCTCGTCCTTCGCCGGCGGCGGGGCCGGCGGGGCGGACAGGGCTAGGTCGGACGCCTGCTGATAATAGACCGCCGCCGTGGGCCCGGGCTGGTCGTCGATGTAAACCTGATCGCCCAGGTAGACAATGGTGGTGCCGTAGTCAAAATAGACGGGCGGCGCCGACCAGCCGAACCAACCCGTCAGCGCCGGCCACGTCGCCCAACCCCATGCATTTGCGGCGTTCCAGCCGAACGGCCGCCACGCTCCCGGATGGGCGCCCCACCAGGTGTTGTTGAAGGCGCCATAATGGTAGAACCCGCCCCGGACGGCCGCCCCACGGCCTGCGAGCACCCCGGGCGAATACGCCCGAGTGAAGCTCCCGGCCCGGACGTAGCCGCCTCCTGCCACACCGGCCACGTGACCGAAACCCATGTCGGTCGCCATGCCGACGTGTCGATCCACGCCCTCGACACTCGCGGCCCGGTAGCCGCCCACCGCGCCGCCGCGATAGCCCACCTCGCCCGCGCGATAGCCACCGACCTCGCCTGCGCGATAGCCGCCCACTCCGCCTGCGCGATATCCGCCGACCTCGCCCGCGCGCACACCGGAGTAGCCCCCCACGGAAACACCAGCGGCATGGAAGCCGCCTCCGCCACCACCGCGGCCAAAGCCACAGGCAGGACCGGCGCTGAGCGCAAGGAGCGAGACGGCGAACAGCATACGGATCCGGATGTAATTCATCGAAGTGCCTCTTAATTGCCTGTTATGCAAAGCAATTGCCTGAAGGGGGCGCCGGTTCGTTATTTCTTGGTCTTCACCCGCGCGACTTTGATCAGCGCCGTGTCCGGCAGCCGGACCTTGTTCAGGTCACGTTGCACCGATTGCCAGTTGAAGTTGTCGTGGTCGACGAGGGTCAGCACGTTGACGGATGCCGCCGCAGCGCCGTCGCGCGTAACTGCGGTCGCCTCCAGCACCCAGCGCTTGCCGTCCCGCGTCCACCACTCTGAACCGAAGCCGCCGTCCGAGTCAAATACCCAGGATCGGATCTTGGCGGCCAAGGGATCCCAGCCGATTATCTGCAGGCCCGTTTTGGTCGTACCGTCAGCCGCCTGCAGAGTGTACTTGCGAGTCATGAAGTTCCGCTTCGCCGTCCACTCGCAGTTCAGCTCTAGGGTCTGGCCGCCTTGCTCGGCCTTCCAGCTACCGACCAGCCATTCCAGGTCGCGCAGGCGCTCGTAATTCGAGACCGCAGCATACGGCGCTTCGCGCACGCTGGCCATCAGCCATTTGCCGTCGCGCCGGGTGTGGACAATGGCGTAGGCGGCACTATTGGCGGCGCCGTCCGCGGCGCACGTGACCCGCGCGCTCCCACTCTCCAGGGCGACAGTGGGACTAAGGAAGCGCAAGGTGTCGGTGGTGATCTTGAGGGCGACCCCCTTCTCCTTGGCGAAAAACTCGGCGAACTCCTTCTCAATGGCGCTCCGCCCTCGGTAGGACTTGCCCTCGGCGTCGACGAACTCGCCGTCCAGCGTCCACAACGCCGCCAGCGCCTTGGCGTCGCCGGCGTTGAAGGCTTTCACGTAGGCCGCCTGGATTGCTTGGAGAGCTTTCTCGTCCTGTGCGGTTGCGGGGTCCTTCGCGATCGGCGCCTGTCCGATCTTTTCATCGCCCACGGCCTGGCCGGTGGTGCGGACGGCCACGAAGCCGCCCGCGCCGGCCGCGGCCAGGACTGCCGCCGCGAAAAATACCTTGTCCCAACGCCAGTACGCGTGCATATTGCTGACTTCCTTTCTTTTTTCAAAATCAACGGCCGCATGCCACAGGGCGAGGGTGCGCATGTGTAGTGTTAGTGAATAGCCGCAGGCACAGCGGTCGCCGGTTTGGCTTGCGTCTCAAGATAGGCCATCTTGCCGCCCGCCAGGAGCGCCTCCGGCGTGATGGTCGCAAACAGATGCATTGCGCGGGCTATGACGCCCGTCCACCCGGTCTGATGGTTGGCGCCCAGACCAGCCCCGTTGTCGCCGTGAAAGTACTCGTAGAACTGCAGGCAATCGCGCCAGTGCGGGTCCTCCTGGAACTTCTGGGTCCCGCCGTACACGGGACGCCGGCCATCCTTGTCTTTGAGGAAGATGTTCGCGAGCCGGCGTGTTATCTCCTGGGCGACCTGGTACAGGTTCATTCGCCGGCCCGAGCCGGTGGGACATTCCACGGTGAAATCGTTGCCGTAATAGAGGTAGTACAGCAGCAAGGCGCGGATAATCAGGGCGTTGACCGGCATCCAGATCGGTCCGCGCCAGTTGGAGTTGCCGCCGAACATGCCGGTGTCGGACTCCGCAGGCAGATACGCAACACGGTACTCCTGGCCGCCCACAGACATGACATAGGGATGATCGGCGTGGTAGCGCGACAGCGACCGGAGGCCGTACGGGCTAAGGAACTCGTTCTCATCGAGCATCTTGACGAGCACGCGACGCAGTTTGGTTTCATCCAGGATGGAAGCGAGCCTGCGGCCGGCGACGCCGACATTGCGTGGGTCGTGGATCGCGGCACACAGTTCGGGACGTGCCTCAAGGAACCAGCCGAACCGCTCCGCGATTTCTGGGTGGTTTTTGAGAAATTCACCCTCAAACATCGTGGCGGCGCACAGAGGCAAGAGGCCAACCATCGAACGCACTTTGAGGCGTTGGGCCTGGCCGTTGGGCAAGCGCAGTACGTCGTAAAAGAACCCGTCCTCTTCGTCCCACATCCCGGTGTCGCCGCCCAGGTGCGTCATTGACGAAGCGATCCACAGAAAATGTTCGCTGAACTTGAGCGCCATGTCGGCGTAGTCCGCATCTGTCTGCGCCAATTCGACGGCGATTTCAAGCATGTTCTGGCAAAAAAGCGCCATCCAGGCGGTGCCGTCGGCTTGCTCCAGGTAGCCGCCGGTCGGTAGCGGCGCACTGCGATCGAAGACGCCGATGTTGTCAAGGCCGAGGAAGCCGCCTTCGAACACGTTGCGGCCGGTACGGTCCTTCCGGTTGACCCACCAGGTGAAATTGAGCAGCAACTTCTGGAAGCCGCTTTTGAGCCACTCCCGATCACCCTCGCCTTTCTGGGCTTTTTCCAGGCGATAAGTGAAGATGGCGGACCAGGCGTGCACCGGCGGATTGACGTCGCCGAAATTCCACTCGTAGGCCGGGATTTGGCCGTTGGGATGCATGTAGCGTTCGCGCAGCATCAGCTTGAGCTGCTGCTTGCCGAAATCGGCATCGACAAGTGTGAGGGCGAGCACATGGAATGCAAGGTCCCACGCCGCGTACCACGGATACTCCCACTTGTCCGGCATGGAGATCACGTCGCCGTTGTACATATGGTGCCAGCCGTCGTTGCGCGGCCCGACCTTGTGCGACGCCTTGAACGGATCGGAGCCCCGTTCCTCCAGCCACTTGTCCACGTCGTAGTGATAGAACTGCTTGCTCCACAGCATTCCCGCGAGGGCCTGACGCATGACATTGGCCTGGTCGGCGCTCAGGCTATCAGGAATGACGTCCGCGTAGAAGTCGTTCGCTTCTTGCCGTCGAGCTTCCAACAGGTCCGCAAAGTGCTTGCCGAACGGACTGCCGGCTTCGCCGTTGGTTCGAGCCAGATCGCCTGGCGCCTTGTCCGAAAGGCGGAGCCGAATGACCTGGGACTGCGCCGGGCTTCACGGTCAGCCGGTAGTGCGCCGCGGCCTTGGTTCCCTTTTGCTCCGGGTTGACCGCGTCCTGCCGGCCGTAGACGATGCAATCGTTGATGCTGTCCTTGACGTAGGGACTGCGATTGGGAACGCCGAAGATGCGCTGGGTATTGGTCTCGTTCTCCGTGAACAGCAGCGGCACGTCGCCTTCACAGTAAAGATAGCGGGCCCCTAGTTTCGGATCGACTGCCTTAACGGCGGTGCCCAGACGCTGCAGCGCCGGCCGATCCGGATTGCCTTGCCAGGACCACTGGTTGCGGAACCAGAGCGTCGGCAGCACGTGCAACTCGGCGGACTCGGGCCCGCGATTGTGGATCGAAATCTGAATCAGGATATCTTCGCAAGACGCCTTGGCATACTCCACGAACACGTCCCAGTAGCGATCCTGGGCGAACACGCCGGTATCGAGCAACTCGTACTCAAATTCGTTTCGACCCCGGCTGCGGCTGGTCTGGACCAGATCTGCGTAAGGGAAAGCCGCCTGAGGATACTTGTAGAGATACTTCATGTACGAATGGGTCGGCGTGCTGTCGAGGTAGAAGTAGTACTCCTTGACGTCCTCGCCGTGATTGCTCTCGCTGTTGGTGAGCCCAAACAGGCGTTCCTTGAGAATCGCGTCCTGGCCGTTCCACAGGGCCAGCGCGAAACAGAGCCGCTGATGGTCATCGGAGATGCCGGCCAGGCCGTCCTCGCCCCAGCGATAGGCCCGCGCGGAGCCTGATCGTGCGTGAAGTAGTTCCAGGCGTCGCCCCCTTCGCTGTAGTCTTCGCGCACCGTTCCCCACTGGCGCTCGCTGAGGTAAGGGCCCCACTTTTTCCAGAAGACCTTGTTCTCCCGCGCCTCGTCAAGCCGGACTTGCTCCGCATTCATCGCACACCTTGCTTTCAGTTGAACGGCAGACCGAGCATTTGCTTGTAATGCCCGGGAACGGGCTCGAGCTCGGTCACCGTGGTTGGGAAAAACGGCTGGCGCTGGTCCCAGGGGTTGTCGCCACTCGGCACGAGCCAGAAGTTGCCGTCCGGGTCCAACACAACCCACTGTTGGCTGGATCGATCCACGTAAAGTGCCACGCGTTGTTTCCGTACTTCGATCATCTTTGGCTTCTCCATTTCATGAACGTCGTCCGTTTCCATGGGCTCTTCGTGCAGCTTGCTGTGTCCTCCTTTGGTACCAGGGTATCGCTTGATCGCGCACAGGAGAGTGTAGCGATTAAATCGTGGCCTTGCTTATCAAAAAGACGCTGGCGTTCCAGGGAGCCATATCGAGAAACAGGCCGCGGCCTTGCAGATCGTCGCCATTCCAGGAGTAGCCGGCCGTGCTGAGCTGGTCCTGCAGCTGCCAGTTCTTGCCGGCAAGGTCTGCAAACGGCAGTCGGACGTGGCACTGGCTCTGATTGGGCGCAAAGTTCACGGCGACCACCAGCCGTTCGTGCGCGCACCGGGACCTTGCCAGGCGAAAACCAGGAAGCAGTCGTGCGTCCAGTTGCCATCCCAGCCAGGGGTGCATTCGAGCAATTGCCATTGGCCGTCGCGAACCGCCGGCCGGCGCAGCACGGCCAGGAGGCGGTCGTAGAATTGCCTGACCTTCTCATCGATGGGCTCCTTCGGGCCGCGGACGAGGTGGGGCGAGATCCGTTTCTTGCGGCCCTCGAACTGGCCGTGGTGAAAGAATCGCAGGCCAGGAGACAGAAACGTGATGACGGCCGCAGCCTGGTGCACCTCAGGAGAGAATGTCGCCGCGGCACGTGGTTCGTCGTGGTTCTCCAGGAAACGGGCCAGCTTGTTCTGGTAATCAAGGCCCGCGTGGACATGCTCGCGTACCGGCCGGGCGTGGCCCTCGCGGAGGCGATCGTAGAGTCGTTTGTCGTAAGCGTAATCGAAACCCTGTTGCTGCAGCGTCCATTCCATGTCCCAATAAACCTCGGCCATGAAGAGGAAGCCGGGCACGCGTCCCGCACGCGCTGGGTCGCCGTCGGCCAGAAGAGGGGCGCACGCTGACCCCAGGTCCGTTCAAAGATCTCCGGCAAGACCAGCATGGCCATGTCGCAGCGCACGCCGTCGCATTGACCGGCGATCTTCACTAGCTCGCCGATCATCGCTGCTTGCGTGGCGGGGTTCGCGTAGTTGAGCTGCAGCGTATCGGGCCAGCCGGCAAAGTAGGGATCACGGCCATAGGCGAGCAGCAGATCGCCTTGCTTGCGTTTCACCCAGGTGTAGTTCTGCGGAGCGCGGGCCAGGTCGCGTTCGGTGCCCTGGATGAAGTAGTCGGGGTGTTCTTCGATCCAGGGATGATCGAGGCCCATGTGATTGGGCACAAAGTCGAGCATGAGCCGTAGGCCGCGCTGGCGGAGCCGTTCGCGAAGTCGGGCGAGCGCGGCGTCGCCGCCGAGCTGGGCGTGGACGGTGTAGCCGGTGATCGCGAAACCGGAGCCAGCGATGTCGTCGTCGCGCAGGTCCGGCAGCGTTTCGTGGAATTCGCGGCGCCACTCGGCATGGCTGCGCGACACCCGCTGCGCACCCAGACCAGTCTGCCAAACGCTGAGCAACCAGACCCAGTCGAAACCCATCTGGGCCAGGCGGTCGAGTTCGATGTCCGCAATGTCATCCAGCGTCGCTGGCCGGCCCAGCGCCTGGGACATTTCCGTCAGCCAGACGCGTGTGTTGATCTGATCCAGCGAAGGATTGCGTGGCGTTGCCATCGGCATTCTCTCTTTGGTTCAGTCGCTCACATCTCGCGTTAGGCGTTCGACTCTGGATTTTTTTGGTGGAAGTCCGCAACCAGTATGTGCCCGCTCACCAATAGCACCCACAACGGGAAGACCAACGCGATCCACGCGAAATCTGTAATGATCAGCAGCAACACCAGGCCGATCGCGAAGCCGACGAAGGCCAACCAGCGCGGCAGGAAGGCCGTACGGAGCCCGATCGAGGAGGTCACAAACATGAACACCGCCGCCATCTTGATGGCATAGGTGTTCAGGAGCGCGTACACTGTCCGCCGAGCGACTGCATAGGCTTCGCTTTGCGATGGACGGCGGCCCTCGACCGCAAATGTCTCCAGCATCGCCCCGGCAACGGCGGCAGAGCTGAAAAGCATCGCCACAAATAGCAACCCGCTGCCCAGGAACACCGTTGCAAAAAAGCGATCCTCCAGCAATCCGATACGATTACGCAATACGGCCATGAACCAGAGAAAGGCGATGCCCGTGAACGCAACCAGGTTGAGCGCCACGCGGACCGAGTGCCGATAGGTCGGGTCGGCAAGCCAGACGCCAGGGTCGTCCGGATCGGCCGGGACCGCGAGCCGTACCAGCACCAGGCTCATGATGAACAGCGCGGAAAAGACCATGCCGCTGACGGCGACAACCCGCGGGGGCGTCGGCGGGTGGCGAGTCTCGGCTGGTATCCGTTGGTCAAGCGTCATGGCGGAATCTCCGACAGCCACCGCCTCTTTGAGTTTGCCCAAGGCGCCGCAATCTACGTCAGGCGGCGCCTGCCCCAGCCGTACGGCCAGAAGCACGACGCCGACGTGACAGGTTGCCATGCAGGCTGTTGGTTAGTGGGCAAACGCCGCCTTGAGCTTTGCTTCCTGCTCATGCGATAGGTTGCTCGCGATGACCTCGAATTTCGGCGCGGCTTTGAAAGCTTCGACAACCCGATCGGTCGTCACCTGCCCGACGAGCAGGAACAGTGCGGACGACCCTTCCGTGACCTTTCCGCGGACCTTCTCCAGGAAGTCCTTGCCGATCCCATAGTCGGCAAAGTGCGCGCTGAGGGCGCCGGCGCCGCGCCAAAGGCGGCGCCGAGGAAGGGAACGAAGAAGAGCCATCCAAAGAGCAGGCCCCAGAACGCGCCATCGCACGCGGCCGCGCAGGTGGAATCCCCGACGTGACGTGTCTTCGGCTTCTTCGTGCCGCGCGGCCATGTTACCGTCGCGGCATCCAGCAGTTCCAGCAGATGCTCATTTTGCAACTTGGCGGCGAGCGCCAGTCCCTGTTCGGCGCCCTCGGGGGTGTCGAACTTCAGAACCACGAGAGACGATGCCATGGTCATTCTCCGTTGTGTCGGCGCTGGGTGCCCCGTTCGTGACCTCGCCGCGCCGATGGTTGCGAGGCCGGGGAGATTTCGCAATGATTGAGCCTGCTCAAAGCACTGGGCCAACAAGGAGCAAGTCGGCCAAGAACAGCGCGTGGAAGCCCCAGTGTGGATCGTAGATGTTCACGGTTTGCTCGCTTGCTCGCCCCAGGTGCCGCGGCGATTGCGCCTCTCAGAACGCCGTCACTCTGTTCGTGTTGCTCTCTCATTCTGCTGCTTTTTGTACACCTCGAACCGGCTATAACCGCGGATAGTTCGCCACCGAGGCCAGTGCGAAGATCATTACGCCAGCCGCAACAAACAGCAGCCCCACGCGCACCTGGCGCAGCTTGAACCGCTGGGACAGCGCGATCAGGAAGAGGACGATCGCAAACAACACCGTACTGCGGACGTAGTTCTCCGAGGTTTCCCGCGCCGCGGTGCCCTCCGCGAAGGCGACGGCGGCAGCCTTATTGACCTGGTTCGCTTGCGCTAGGCTAGCAGGGCGTTGTGGTACTGGGGCACGTAGTGCGGCCCGGCCGGCGCGTTCGGATTGGTAAACGGGTCGGTCTTGAGCCAGGCGTCGAAGGCCACGCGGTACTCGGCGCTGAACCTGCGGACGAAAATGGCCGCGAGCTTGTCCTCGCCCGTTTCCCTGGCCTGGATCCAGGTGTTGAAGGTCGAGAACGTCCAGCAGGCGCTGCTGGCCGCCCTCGGTGGCCGCGACCCCCGCCTCGATGCGCAGCCTCGTGGCGGTCCCATACAACAAGGCCTGCTGGCCGTCCCACTTCGCCGCCTCGTACCCGCTCCAGGCCGTCGCCACCGCGACCACGGCGAGCACCACGGCTTCGATGATCTCGAGGAGTTCCTCTCGACCCGACCCGGTGGGCTTCGTCGCGTGCTCTCCAAGCCGGTGCGCCACCTCAATGTTCATCTCCTCCGGCATCGTCGACTACCTCACCGATTCATCGTGCATTCTCCCTCTCAGCGGTGGCGCACCGAGACATGGTAGGCGTTGTTGCCCGTGTACGGGTTGTGGTATTCCTGGGCGTGTACCGTGTTGCCGGTGTACGGGTTCGTCGCTGTGGCACTATGTTCCGCGCCGCCCGTGTAGGGGTTGGTCGCCGTGGTGCTGTGCGCCGTGGTGCCGGTGTAGGGGTTGGTTGCCGTGGTGCCATGCGCCGTGGTGCCGGTGTAGGGGTTGGTTGCCGTGGTGCCATGCGCCGTGGTGCCGGTGTAAGGGTTGGTCGCCGTGGTGCTGCGCCGTGGTGCCGGTGTACGGGTTGGTGCCAGTGGTCGAGGTGGCGTGATTGCCGGTATACGGGTTCGTCGCCGTGGTGGTTTCGCTGGTACCGCCGGTGTAAGGATTGTACGTCGGCGCGCGTGACCGCCGTGCCGGTGTACGGGTTGTAGGCGGCCCCGTACTGGGCGCTGGCTGCGTGCGGGGCGGCCAGCAAGCTCAACAGGGCCAGTCGGGCGAGCGCATGGATCGAGCGGTTCATGGATGTCTCCTTGCGGATGGAAGGACCGGCGGCGGCCCCCGGGTAGTTCCCGGGGGACCACCGCTCGACGGCTACTTTTGCGGATTGATCGGCGTGATCGTGATCTCGGGCTTGCCGACCTGGCTCAGATCGAGCGATGCCCGCAGCTTCAGTGGGGCGCCGATCTTTTCTTCCTTGTCGATCGAGTAGTAGTAAAGGGTGTTCGACCGGTTGTCGGTGACGAGCAGGTTTTGGCCGTTGGTCTCGATCACGCTGTAATGCGAACCGCCGCCGTCCTTGGCTTTGCCTTGCGCCTCGGCCGGCCCGTGGAACATCACGAGGGCCACGCCGATCACGATGGCGACGGCCACTGCCGCCAGGATCGTTCTCGTCCACGTCTTGGTCATTGTCAGGACTCCTTCAGGGTTGGATGGGTGTTAGCGCCTGTTGCCAACCCGTGCAGCAGGAACCGTTCGTGGGGCAGGCGTCCCGCCTGTCGCTGATGGCAGGCGGGACGCCTGCCCCACGCCTGTCGCTGATGGCAGGCGGGACGCCTGCCCCACGAAATCGAACCGTACAGACCAGCAAATCCGGCACGACGGACAGCCCAGGCTGCCCGTCCTACGAACCGTTGACAAGCGGAGAGCGTCCGTGATTGGCGCATGATCAACCGGCCTGCCCTGGCCGGTACTACTGCGCGTCGTCGCCGGGGGCGGCCGGCGCATCGGCGGCAAAGCGTGTCGATATGCACGGGAGATTGTAGACGCCCGCGGCCGCTTTGCCACAGGCGAGCAGAGAATTCTTGGTGAATTAGAGCAGGCCCGGAATCGGCGGCCCTTCGCTGAGAACGGTCGCGACCCGGCCCAGCTCGCGCTGCACCCGCACCGCGCCGACGTCCAGCAGCGTGTGCATCACGGTGGCGAGCAGGTGCGGCGGGCCGTAACGCTCGGTGGCGGGACTCGAGGCGATGCGGTCCGACCGGCCAATCACCTGGCCCATACGCAGGCCGCCGCCTGCGAATGCCAGCGTCGTGAGGTTGGCATGGTGATCGCGCCCGCCGTTATTGTTCAAGCGCGGCGAACGGCCCATCTCGCCGGTGATGACGAGCAGGATCTTGTCCTCCAGGCCGCGCTGGTGCACGTCCTCGATAAACGCCGAGACGGCATGATCGACCTGGCGGGTCATGGCCGGCAGCAGCGTCATATTGCGCGGGCTGTTGTTGTTGGCGTGCATGTCCCAGCCGCAGTCGGAGACCGTGACGAAGCCGCAGCCCGCCTCGCACAATCGCCGCGCCAGCAGCAGCTGCTTGCCGAGCAAGTTGGACGCGCGGCGCATGTCGTACCAGCGCTGCAGGTCGGCATTGGCGACGATGCCGCTGGTGTCGTAGCGCGCGATCATGCGCGGGTCCTCGCGCGTCAGATTGAATGCCTCGGCAACGCCGCGGGTGATGACGTTGAACGCCTGCTGCTGGAATCGGTCGGCATTGGCCATGCCGCCGTTCGCGTCGATGTCGCGGTACACGGTGTCCAGCTGCGCCAGCAAGCTACGGCGATCGTCGAAGCGATCCTGGGCGATGCGCAGCTCCATGTTCTGCCGGGTCGCGCTGCCGGCGCTCGGATCGAAGGCACGGTAAGGACGCCGAGGTCGCCGGGGCTCGTCAGCGTGGGCAAGGCGCCCGTCTCGAAATTGCTCTGAAGGCGCAGGCCGGGTTGCACCGCTTCCGGCAGCACCAGGATGTTGTTGGGGATGCCGGTCTGCGGGTGGTTGGTGCCGGCAACGCGCGCGTAGAGGGCGCCCATTGTGGCCTTGAGGCCATTGCCGCCGCTGGCCGCGAGCAGGTACGTGTGGTCGGCGCTGCCCGACGCATAGGAGCGCACAACGGCCAGCTTATCGGTCATCTGCGCCAGCCGCGGGAACGTGGCCCCGAAGGTGATGCCGGGCAGCCGCGTCTGAATCTCGCCGGTGATACTGCGAAACTCCGCAGGGGCGGTCATCTTCGGATCGAAGAACTCGATGTGCGACGGCCCGCCCTGCAGGAACAGGAGCACCACCGACCGATCGCGCACCGGCCGTCCGCTCTCGGCCGCAGCCGCGCGGCGCGCAGCAGATCAGGCAGCGTGAGCCCACCGAGCAGCCCGAGGCCCCCAATGCGCAAGAACTCGCGGCGGCTGAATCCCTGGCAATGGCGAGCGGGGGTGCGGCCGTAAATGGTGAGCATGGGTTTTCCCTCTGGGTGCAGCATGGGGCGCGGCTGCGGCGGGCAATCAGGCGGGTTCGCAAGGCTGCTCGGCCGAGCCGGGGGGAGGAAATGCTCAGCCGAAAGCAATCATAACAGACCGGCGCACGGCGCGTCCAGGAAATCTTGAGCATCTTTGTCCGGGCGTTCTGCCGACAGGCCGGGGTTGCTCCGATCCGATATGATGGCATTACGAAGGAGAGAACATGGCGAGCACCATTATCGAAACGTCCGGCACCGTCCGCGCTGATGGCACCCTGGAACTAGATCAAAAAGTTGCCGTGCCGCCGGGCAAAGTGAAAGTACGGGTCGAATCCCTCGAAGCGATGAGTTCATCGCAGGAGTCACGTTTTCGCGAGCTGGTGCGCCAATGGAAAGAAGCCACGCAACTCATATCGTCGATCACCGACATGGCCACGCACCCCGCGTATCAGCGTATCATCGGCATGGGCCACGCCGCGTTGCCGTGGCTCTTTGACGAGCTGCGCCGCGATCCCGACCAGTGGTTCTGGGCCTTGAAGGCAATCACCGGCGAAGACCCCGTTGCACCGGCAGATCGCGGGAACCTACATCGCATGGCTCAGGTTTGGCTCGACTGGGCACGCGACCACGGCTATTGAGTCACCACGATGCTGGACGCGTTTCTCTTTCTGCAGAACGAGGGCTCTTCGGAAACCAGCCCGGCGGCCCCCGAATACAATTGCATTGCCTGGGCGGCCGGCCGCACCGACGTGGCCTGGTGGCCGGACTCTGAGAAAATCGGCTACTGGCCCCAAGACGCGCCACGAGTCGAGACCCTTGAAGCCTTCCACCAAGCGTTCGAATCGCTTGGCTATTCGCGATGTGGCGACGGCGATTTGGAACCCGACTTTGAAAAGGTCGCGTTTTATGCTCTCGGCGGCCATCCCAAGCACGCGGCGCGGCAGTTGCCCGACGGACAGTGGTCCAGCAAGCTTGGGAAGTACATTGACATCACCCACACTCTGCATGGGTTGGAAGGACCACTGTATGGCGACGTCGCAGGTTTCATGAAGCGCCCCGACCGGCCGGCGGATCGCATCCCACGGGCTAGCGTTGCCATGCGTTGTACAGCACACCGCATCCCAAGGAGATCACAATGAAATCACTGCGCTGGATCGCCGCTCTGCTCGGCCTAGCCGCCGTCGTGCCGGCATGGATCGCGGCACAACCGTCGGACGCGGACGGCTTCGTGCCGATGTTCAACGGCAAGGACCTCACCGGCTGGGTCAACGTCAACGGCGCCCCCGGCACCTTCTTCGTCAAGGACCAGGAGATCATCACGACCGGATTGCCCACCGGCTACCTGCGTACGGCCAAGCAATACGAGAACTTCATCGCGGAATTCGACTGGATGCACGTGCCGCCGAAAGCGGACGCGGTCGGCAACAGCGGCTTCTTCGTCTGGGCCGACCCGATCCCCGCCGTCGGCACCGGCTACACCCGCGGCATCGAGGTGCAGGTGCTCGTCAACCTCGAATGGAAGGACAAGAAGACCGGCGGCGTCACCGCCTCCAGCCACGGCGACCTCTTCAGCATCTGGGGCGCGAAATGTGTGCCGGATCGGCCGCACCCGCTTGGCTGGGAGCGCTGCATACCGTCGGAGGATCGCGCCAAGGGCGCCAACGAGTGGAACCACTACCGCGTCGACGCGAACGACGGCGTCATCAAGCTGGCCGTCAACGGCAAGGTCGTCTCCGGCGTGAGCAAGTGTTCGCCGCGCAAGGGCTATCTCGCGCTGGAATCCGAAGGCTCGGAGTGCCGGTTCAAGAACCTCAAGATCAAGGAATTGCCCAGCACCAATCCGAAGCCGGAGGAGATTTGCAATCTGGCGGAGGGACACAAGAGCCTCTACAGCGGCCTCGACCTATCGGGTTGGAAGGCCGACGACGGCGCCAAGGAACACTGGCAGCCGAGCGACACCGAGCTGCACTACGACGGCAAGGGCGGTTCCCTGACCACCGCGAAACCGCATGGCGATGTGGAATTCATCCTCGACTACCGCTTCCCCAACGCCAAGAGCGAACAATGCTCGCTCCTGCTTCGCGGCAGCAAGGACATCAAGGTCACGCTCACGCCGACGGGCCGGGTGACGTGGGCGACCCGCAATGGGAACAGTTCGGTGGACTCTCTCGCGAACCCGCCGGGCCGCTGGAATCGACTGCGGATGCGGATGGTCGGCGGCTCGCTGCAAGTCGCGGTCAACGACACGGTCCTCGGCATGGTCCGCAGCGATGGGTTGCCCGAAAGCGGCACGCTCACGCTGAATCCCGAAGGCCCGATTGATTTCGCCAACCTGTTCATGCGCGAGCTGAAGTGACGGGCGCGGCGGCGTGACGTGGCTCCTTATTCAAGCCACTCGAAGGACAGCGGATTACCGTCGTCGGGCCGGCACGCCCAATCCCAGGTTTGCTGGGACACCAAGCGGCCGGCCATACGGTAGCTACCATCCATCATCAGCACCTGGCATGCGCGATGGCCGGTGTTCGGGTAGTACGGGTTGGCCGGCATGGCGTTGCCGACAGCCTCGTGCAGCGGCGGTTGGATCTGAGGCAGCGGTGCGCCCCAGACTCCGTAGACCGAACCATTGCAATTCCAACCCCAGTACGTGGAATCCATCGGGAACAGCACGGAATTGGACCAGTCAAAAGCCGGAAAGCCATGCACGCTAACAGAGATCCCGTAGCGGGTCAAGAAGCCGGTTGGGCTGCATGCGGATGGTGCAGGCGCCACGCACGGTCTATAATCCCTCCATGCATCCGTAGCGGGCCAGTTCCGCTTCCGTAAACACGTGCCGGGAATCCTCCGCGAGGAAGCGCACCGTGCTGCTGCTCGAACCCAACGAAACCGCGTGGGACCTGCGCTGGCGGATGTTCGGCATCCCCGTGCGCGTCCACCCCATGTTCTGGCTGGTCAGCCTCCTCATGTCCGGCGACCGGCTCGGGATCGGGTTCCAGTACGTGCTGGTCTGGGTCGGTTGCGTCTTCGTATCGATTCTCATCCACGAGCTGGGCCACGTGCTGATGGGGATGGCGTTCGGCTCGCGCGGGCACATCATCCTTTATGGCTTCGGCGGCCTCGCCGTCGGCAGCAACCGGCTCGAAACCCGCTGGCAGCGCATCGCCGTGTGCTTCGCCGGGCCGCTCGCGGGCTTTCTCTTGCTCGGCGCCGTGTTCGCGTTCCTGTTGATCCGCGATCCCGAGGTCTTTCCGGCGTATGTCGAATTCGCCAAGGCGGACCTGGGGCTGTCCACGATCGATGAGGAGATGGCACCGCTCATGGTCCAGGTCCTGCGCCGCGGCTATCTGGAATTTGTCCTGATCAGCGACCTGGTTTTCATCAACCTGCTGTGGGGGCTGGTGAACCTGCTGCCGATCTGGCCGCTCGACGGCGGGCAGATCAGCCGGGACGTATGCGAGGGCCTGTCGCCGGAAGGGGGTCTGAAGCTGTCGCTTGGCATTTCGCTGCTAACGGCGGGGCTGCTGGCGGTGAACTGCGTCATGGCCATGAACGGCCGGGCGTTCTTGCCGATGCAGGTCGGCTCATGGTACCCCGCACTGCTGTTCGGCTTGCTCGCGTTTCAGAGCTTCCAGTTGCTGCAGCACGTCCACGCCCAGGAGCGGCAGCGGCAGCGATGGACCGACGACCACTGGGATCGCGAGGATTAGGTGCGGCGGAGTCACCGATGATGGCTCCGGTCAAGGGAAAAAGTTAGGATCGATCAGCCGAGTCGGCAGTCGCCTCGATACGGCGGCCACGGCCATCAACGGGTCGCCACTCTCGGGATGTCTGGCCTTCCAGGTAGGCGTCCAGGTCGGTGCGGCGTATGCGAATGCTGCTGCCGATGCGGGCGTGCGGGATCGTTCCGGACTGCACCAGCCGCCGCACCGTGTCGGCGCTGACCCCCAGATACGTCCCGGCGCCGGCGATGCTGACGGCCGCCGGCTGCAGCCCTTCCTCCGACGTCTTCATGGCCGCCTCCTTCTTCGATTATTCGGCAAGTTCCTGACTGGGGATCTTCTGCTGTTCGACGAACTCGAGCAGCTTCGCGCTGAGCAGGCGCTCGGCCACCTCCGCGACGTTCTTGCCGTGAAGACCCTGCTCGGCGAGGCGCGTGAGGATCCGCACCACCTGCGGCGTCGTCGCAATGGTGACCTGCTGGGTCGGCGTCACGTTTTTCGGTTTCGCCATCGCCGCACCACTCGCCTGCCCAGCCTCGCCTGGGGTAAGTATTCGACATTTATGCCATATTTATCGCGTTCGAGTCAAGAGAAGCCTGCTCGTTCGGCTTGTTGCCCATTCCAGCCCAAAGCTGCTCTTGCGTGCCCATCGGTGCCACGGTACGCTCAATCACCCGCAGGCGCGGGTGCCTGCGCGTAGGGATTGCTGATGCGACATGGAGGTTCTGGACATGCTGGCACTGAGTTTTTCTGACGGCGACTTCGCGTTCATCTACAGTGCAGGCCGCCCAATTGGGGTGCTGCTCGTCGGCGAGATCAAGGGTGCCGGCCGGCTGAAGCTTCGTTTCGCCGGCGACGCACTCGCGTTTGAAGTGCTGCGCCCGAGCGTGGTGGAGCGGCGTTTCGGCAAAGCCGAGCTCGTGAGGCTGACCAAGCAGTTTCTCTCGGCGGAGTGACACGGGCCTGGTTGCTTCCCGCGGTGGCTGATTAGAACAGCTGCAGCCACACCGCCACCGCGTAGACCAGGCCGCACGCCACCAGGGCGCTGATGCCGATGCCGATCGGGCCGAGGCGCTGGTCCCACGCCATGGGCGATTGCTCGGAGCTGCCACCAGGGATGACGCGTTCAGGGGGCGGCTGCGGCCTGGCCTCGGGCTCGGGCCGGGCTTTCGGCTCAGCCTTGGCCTTCGGTTCGGGCCGCGCTTTCGGCTCGGCGGCCGACGCGGCAGCTGGCTGGTGCGCGCTGCGCAGCGAGTTGCGCGTCGGCAGCACACCCAGGGCCGGCGGCTTGGGCGTCGGCGCCGACGGCGCCACCGCGCGCGGCGACGACGCGGCAGCAGCCGGACGCGCGGGCGCGGCCGGCTTGATACTTGGCACGGGGGCGGCATCGCTGGCCGCCAACGGACGCAGCGATTCCACCACGTCGCTCGTCGCGGCGAAACGTGCTTCCGGGGCTTTCTGCATCAGCCGATCGATCACGTCCACCAGGGCGCCGGGCACGTCCGGGTTCAGCTCGCACAACGGCTGCGGCTGCTTGAACTGGTGCGCCATCATCTTCTCGGCGGCGTGCCCTCCGGGAAGGGATACTGCCCGGTCAACATGAAATAGAGCACGCAGCCGAGACTGTACTGGTCGCCCGTCGGCGTCAGGTTGTTCGGGTCCATGATGCTCTCGGGGCTGGCGCAATCCAGGCCGCTCGTCGACCGAGTTGGCCGTCGACATGGTGTCGACCAGCGATTCGCCCTCCGTCTCGGCCAACAGGCAGCCGATGCCGAAATCGAGGATGAACACCTGGCCGTTCGGCGCCGACCATCAGGTTCGACGGCTTGAGCAAGCCGTGGAATGAGCCCCTGGCCGTGGCACACGTCCAGCCCCTCGGCGATCTGCAGGGCATAGGCGGCCGCCTGCGCGGGCGTCAGCGGTCCCTGGCGCGTGCACGATCTTGTCGAGCGTCTCGCCCTCGACGTACGGCCAGGCGAGATAATGCATGCCGCCGGCAGTGCCGACATCGACGAACGGCACGACGCTGGGATGGCGGGCACTGCTCGAAGGACCGGACCTTGCGGCGGGCGATGCGAACGTTCCACATGCTGCGCCGCGGCAGCACCTTGACGGCGTACCACTGGCTATCGGTCTTCGATTGGGCCTTGTAAACGGTGCCCATGCTGCCGGTGCCGAGCGCGTCCATGAGCGTGAACGGTCCGAGCACGAAGCCCTGGGTCTTGCCCTGCGAGCAGCCGTTCGGACTGGAAGTACGGTCAGGATCCCCTGGTCGACGAGATACTCGGCGAGCGCCGGCGGCTCGGCGCCGGATGCTTCTGGAGGAATTCGCCGATGATCTGGTCAAGTTGGCCGCGGTCGATGAGGTTGCTGCGGCGCAGGTCCCAGACGAACCATTCGCAGGCGCCAAGTTCCGAGCTCACCATGACGAGTGCATCCTTCCGCAAGTAAGGGGAATGGGGCAGTCCGCTGGCCGCACGCCCGTTCGGGCCCCAGCCGGTTCAGCAGCATCATTCGGGGGAGGATTATGGGCGCAGCGGACGGGGTTGCCGCCACGATTCATGCCTCTGGCAGAAACATGCGACAAAAAAGTGCATGTGTCAAATCGCGTAGAGCCGTCAGGACCGTTGAAGTATCCTCGGCGGGATTCGAACCCGCGATCTCCGGCTTGAAAGGCCGGCGGCCACTCCGCAGGCACCACGAGGGCATATCACGTCCCGACGCAACCGGCCGCCAGCCTCGCATTTCACGATTTCACGTTCTTACGGGACAGTCCTCCAACTGAAACGCGGGCGGCCGGTTTCGCCGCAACACGTGGATTCCCTAGCGAATGCGCCCGCGTTTCACCATCGGCCGCGCAATCCCGACATTTCGTGCGTTCTGGCCTCCCCCGCCGTCGTGCGCCTCGCGTAGCGTCGGTACCATTTTCGACGTTCCTGTATAATAGCGTCGGCCTCATGACGCAGTCGATCGACGCGCTGGGCCGCAAAATCGACGACCAGTACGACGCGGACAACCGGGTGACGACCGAGATCTGGCTCGATGCGGGCGGCACGCCGACGCAGACGCTGACTTACACCTACGACGCCAACAGCAACGAGCTGACCGCGGGCAACTCGGTCGGGACGTACACGATGGCCTACGACGCGCTCAACCAGGTGACCGGGGTGCAGGAGCTGTGGTCGCAGACGCTCAGCTTCATCTACGATGCCGTGGGCAATCGCACCAAGGTGCAGGATGGCCAGGGCGGTGTGACCACCTCGGTGTACGACGCGGCCAACAACCTGGTGACGCAGCTCTTTGGCGGCGCCGGCCAGACGCCGATGCGCGTCGACCTGACCTACAATCCCGACAACCAGATCGCGACCGAGACCGATTACAGCAACCTGAGCGGCACGACGACGGTGGCGTACACGGCGTACACCTATGACGCGGACGAACGGCTGACCAACCAGCAGACCAAGAAGGGCTCCGACAACAGCAACATCGCGAACTTCACCTACACCTATGACGCCGCGAGCCGGGTCACGACCGAGGTGGCCAACGGCGCGACGACGAGCTACACCTATGACAATGACGGCCAGCTGACCGGCGACGGCACCAACACGGTGACCTATGACGACAACGGCAATCGCAACAACGGCAGCAACGTCGTCGGCACCGACAACCAGGTCGCGAGCGACGCCAACTGGACGTACAGCTATGACGCGGCCGGCAACGAGACGTACAAGGTGGCGGTCTCCGGCGGCGAGACCTGGGCGTACGGCTACGACAACAAGAACGAGCTGGTCTCGGCGCAGCTCTGGCAGTCCGACCCGCGCGTGTACGGCACCGGCGACACGCTGCTGGCGGAGGTGGACTACACCTATGACGTGTTCGGCAACCTGGCGGAGCGCGACGATTACCCGACCGGCAGCGGCTCGCCGGACGTGACGCGTTACGCGGTGGACGGCTGGAACCCGGCGCTCAAGGGCGCGACCGGCACGGCGAACTTCAACGTATGGGCCGACCTGGACGGCAGCAACAACCTGCTGACGCGCTACTTCCACGGCAACCAGGTGGACCAGCTGCTCGGCCGGCAGGATTCGGGGACGCAGTACTGGTACGTGACGGATTATCAGGGCTCGGTGCGCGACGTGCTCGACAACAGCGGCAACGTCAAGGACGCCATCAACTACGACGGCTGGGGCAACATCATCAGCGAGACGAACAGCGCCTACCGCGGTAACTACGCCTGGACAGGACGCCAGTATGACGTCGAAACGGGCTTGCAGTACAACCGCGCCCGCTGGTACGATCCCACGACGGGCCGCTGGCAGACGCAGGACCCGATGGGGTTTGCGGCGGGGGATAGCAATCTCTATCGGTACGCCCGGAATGACCCTACAGATTCTCTCGACCCCAGCGGGTTTATTGGGTTTAGCTTTAGTGTTTATGATCAGATCAAGAACCCCGGTTCGCCGCCTGGATGTACACAGGTGTTTGGTACCCAAGGGTCAAATATCGCATCGAGCCAGGTTTCGGTCAAGGTCTTGGATCCCAGCGTAGTCAATTGGAACGCGGGCCGTTTCGGGGGACCTGTGGCCGGCACGATAGAAGCTTACGCTCATCCGACTGTGACGGGAATGTACACCTTCAATGTCTACTACATGATGATGGGCTCGGGTGTTAGCCGGGGCCAAAACGGGGTAATAAGCAGTGAGGAGCCTCGATTCAAAGTCCAAGCGAAATTCGTTTATGACCTGCCGGATAAGACCGAGATGTCGGGCATATTCACTATTACGACGAACCTTACTGCAAATTCTGCGGCGCTGCTCGTAGAATACTCGCCCGTGGTTGAGAATTACGGTCGGACCGGCACGCTCGCGTCTCTATACGCTGTTATAGGCATTACGGAGACGGCGGGGCCCGATATGAAAGCGAATAAGCTCGGCAATCTTAACCTCCCTCCGCCAGCGATTGGTGCTGGGGCCGGTAACATCGGAAATGCCATAGGCCAGGCCATTGGTGCCAGCATTGCTGCTGCATTAGGGCGTACGCCAGAAAAGCTCCCATGATTACGCTCGTGCACGGGCTTCAAACAGCCAACTTTTGAGATTTGTTGAGATTGAAAGATATCCAAATGGTGTCGGCGTGCCTGTATTTGAGCAACTCAAACATCCACGGTGCCGACCGTGATTGCCATATGCTCTAATCGTGCAGGGCTCACCTGCCATGCAGCCGACGGTGTGCATTAAAATGGATGAGACCAAATACTGGGCGAACGGAGCGGCGGTTGCCTTGATGGTCGCCGTGTCCGCTGTTTACATGGCGGCCTCTGTGTGGCCGAAACAACGTGATCGTATCGTCAGGTTCCACCGTAATTACATCGTTAGGTTCCACCAAGCCGCTCTTGAAATAGCTGCCACCGGACGGATCGTGTCTTTCATTGCACCCGGGCTGATCGTCGCCGCTATGGCCGTGGGAACCTACGTCTTGCTAACGCCCCAAGAACCGTCTGTTAATGAGGCAAGTGCGACACGCATACGTTCCGGAATGACGATCCCCGAGGTTGAGCAGATCCTTGGAGGCCCCGCCACCCGTAAACGCACAGAGCGATGTTTGTGGTGGAGTTTCAGAGGGGGTGAGGTGTTCGTCACCTTCAATGAACACGATCGGGTTGTGACAATCGAGCGCCTTCGGCGCTCGCGCACGGTCTGGGAAACGATACGTAGTTGGTTCTAAATTGGCCCACAGCGTGTGAGAGCGAATTGAGGAAGGCAAGGCTCGGCGAGGCTCTGTGGCGAACTAGGGTGGTCCCATTTACCGCTCCACGAATGCCGCCGATGTTTGATGAAGATCGCGGAGTGATCCCGACCACACCGAACTCGTGTTGGGTGGCGTCTGTTGACGCATCCTAAGGACAGTTGCTTGCGATGCTCGCCAATTGTGCTGGCCAGCATTGAACTTGTGTTAACATCATAGGTGCGCGTAAGTGTTTTTCATCTTCTTTTTGCCTGTTGTTGTAGCTATGCAGCTAAATGCACTTTGCGATTGGTTCGGGCCGCGCGCGGATACCAGTGGGATATTTAGCGTGGCTGGAAGAACGGCGTCTCATGCCGATGCTGACGCTCGACGCTATTGCAGAGAAACGGAGTGAGCGACATAAGGCGGCCGCAGACTTTCGAGTTCGATATAGTGCGATACTCAGCGAGGTGCGGAAGCGGAGTATTTTCTTATGCGTTTCGGTTAAGTCCTCAAAGGACAAGGATGGGAATACGGTGATTGAAAGCATTAAAGGTCCGACTTTGAATCGCGACGAGGTGGTGATTGACCTTTTGGCGAAATGGAAGGCTAAAGTAAAGCTTTCGGCTTCTCTTGGTGAGACCAAGATTATTCGGGGACTCTATCCCGATCGCGACTTCGCATGTTGCCGAGTTAACGTGGTATTCACATGGCGCTTCGTTGACAAAGAAGAGCAGGTAGTACTATCGGCCGACGAGTTTTTTGCGATAGGGCGCCACAAGCCCACGGTTCAGGCGGTGCACTTGTTTGATGGGGATAAATCTGTGCCGTATTGGTTTGATATGGCGGAAAGAGAATATTACTACTATGATCCACAGTCCCGACGCTACTACTGTCGTTCTGATGCGCGAAGAATGGAAGCAGATGAAAATGCCACCGAAGAACGCTCCGGATGAAGAAAAGAGATAAATAAGGGGAAAATGGGCCGGTTCGGAGCGGGGGTTAACCATTCTCGGTGGACCAACATCATGGAGTATCGTTGCCATGTCACGAAACGGCAGTTCCAAGGACCGCGACGAAAAGCTCCACACTGGCTCGCCGGCCGAGCAGGTGCTCGCGCATGCTCAGGCCGGCCGCGAGGTCGTCCAGGAGTTTGTGCCGCTCGCTCAGTCGTTGGAGTGGCTTCTCGGCCAGGAGTACTTACGTCAACGCGGCAACAAGGCATTTCTCTCCGACGCCGCTCCCGTCCCATTTTTGGTCAACAACGAGGGCACGCTCTCGAAGAATGCCGCCGACGTGTTCTTCGCGAGCTTGCGCGATGCGGAACAACGTGGGGTCCGGGAGGACGAAATCGTCGTCCTGGAGCTGGGCATCGGCGTGGGGCTGTTTGCGCGGTATTTCCTCGATCATCTGCGGACGCTGTGCCGGCAGCACAAGACGGACTACTACGAGCGACTCACGTACATCGCGGCGGACCGCTCGCCGCGGATGCTGCACGATGTGCTGCGGCACGGCGTGCTGGCGGAGCATCCGGGGCGCTATCGCGTGCGGCAGATCGACGCGCTGGAGCCGGAAGCGGTGCTGCGGGATGTCGGGTTCGGCGTCCGCGGGGTTCAAACTTCCGAAGTCTCGGAGACTTCGGAAGTTTGCTTGCCGCTGACGCAACGCCGCAAGCGGCTGCGGGCAGTATTTCTCAATTACCTGCTCGATTGTTTGCCGGCGGCGGTGCTGGAGATGGACGGGGACGGCGTGCGCCAGCTTTGTGTGCGTACCTGCGTCGCGCGCAACGTCCGGCTGGCGGACTACACCGACCTGACGGCCGAGCAGCTGCGCCAGCGAGCCGAGTCGAGCGACGCGCGGGCGCGGGACGAGCTGCTGGAAGTCTACGGGCTGTTCGCCTCCGAATACGATTATCGCCCAGTGGACCCACAAACACTGCCGCACGGCGCCTTTGCCGTGGAATTTGGCCGGACGCGCACCAGGCGCCTCCTGCACAGCTACGGGGCGATCCAGTGCCTGGACAAGCTGCTCGGCATGCTGGCTGACGGCGGGTTCATCCTGGTCAACGACTACGGGCCGACGCAGCTGGGCCGCGACGACGAGTTCGAGCATCAGCGCTTCAGCCTGGCGACCTTTGTCGGCGTGAACTTCGCGCTCTTGCGGGAGTATTTCGGCGAGCAGCAGCGCTGCGTGTACCTGGAACCGTCCGGAGAGGAAGGCCGCGGGATTCATGCGCGGCTGTTGGCGCCGGCGGTGGCGCTGGACGTGCGGACGTGCTTCAGCGAGCGGTTCGGCGACGCGGCGCATCAGCGGCTGCAGGAGCCGATTCAAAAGGCGCGGGCCTGTGCCAAGGCGGGCCGGTTCGAGCTGGCGGCGGGCTTTTATCGCGAGGCGCTGGCGCTGCAGCCGCGTAACTGGGTGCTGCTCTGCGAGGTCAGCCAGTTTCTGACGTTCCAGCTCCGCGACCCGAAAGCCGGGGCGGACATGGCCAAGGTGGCGCTCGCGCTCAACCCGACGTGCTCGGCGGAATTGTGGAACGCCCTGGGCGATGCCTTGTTTGAGTTCGGCCGCACCGAAGAGGCGCGGTCGGCGTACGAGAAGGCGCTGACGGTAAACGCAACCGACGTGCGAGCGCGGTACAACCTGGCATGGGTCCACACGCGGCTGAAGGATTATCCGCAGGCGCTCTTGCGGATTGCCGAGGCGCTGGCGCTGGACAAGACCGGCCAGTATCGCCAGCAGCTGCTGCAGAAGCAGCAGGAAGTGCTGGCGCTGCAAACGCGGCGGCACCAGCAGGAGTACCTGCTCTTGATAAACCTTGTCAGCAAGGGGGCCAGGCAAGAAAGCGCTAAGCCCAAGGATTCGGAAGAACCGCGGCCGGACACGGGCCTGTCCACGGAACGCCGCGATTGAACCAGTTGAGGCCTCTACCACTCCACTGCCAGCCACCGTGACAAAGGAACCTCTATGGCAACTACCAGCCACTACCAGCCCCATTTCGGTCACGTCGCCACCGGGCCTGGTGTCGATGCTCCTGCCGTGCGCCGGCATGCTGGACTACACCAAGCTCTGTGTCCCGAGTGTTTTGCGGTACACGCGCGAGCCGTTCGAGCTGATCTTTCTCGACATCGGCTCGCTCGACGGCACTGCCGAGTACCTGGCCGGGCTGCGCGACGGGTTAGCCAACCGCGTACGCGTCGAGATTTGCCGGGCGGCGACCGACCTGGAGATCGGCCCGGTCTGCCAGGAGGCGCTCAGCAAGGCGCGCGGCGAGTTCGTCTGCCTGCTGAACAACGACACGATCGTGACGCCGAAATGGCTGGAAGCGCTAACAGGCCTGGCGTCGGTATCCGAGGCGCATGGCATGGTGGGGCCGATGTCGAATTACGCGGCGCCGCCGCAGCTGGTCGAGACGGTGCCGTACCGCCTCGGGCCACGCAAGGGCGCTCGGCCGGGCGAGCCGCTCCTGGACGTGGACGCGGTGCAGCGCTTTGCCCGAGAATTCGCCGGCGAGCACAAGGGCAAATGGGTGCAGACCGAGCGGCTGGGCGGCTTTTGCCTGCTCCTGCGTCGAGCGGTGCTGCAGCGTGTCGGGCCGGGACTGAACGAGTGGACGGACCTGAGCCTGTTCGACACGGACATTCTCAGCAGCAAGGCGCATCAGGCCGGCTTCACGCTGGCGGTCTGCCGCGACCTGTTCATCCACCACTTCGGCACGCGGACGTTCGCGCACGGCGCCGCAGCTCGCCGAAGCCGGCAACGGGCAACTGCGTTGAAGATGAAGGCCGGGCACGGCAGCGCACGGCCAAAGCCCAAGGTTCATGTCGCGTTCGTTTGAACGCAATTGACAAAGACGATACCGATGCCGCTCGCTACCGGTGGGAGTCTGCACCGTGCGACTCTGGAGGAGTTCGCGGGCTTCCTTTTTGTATACTGGAGGCTGGGCCTGGCCGCTTGCAAGTCGCGTGATCTGCCGCGCTCGCGGGGCAGCGACACGGTCTCGCTGCCGGAACTTCGCGACCAGGGCGTTTTGGACTCCGTGCTGCTTTGGATGCTCTTCCAGGGCCACATCGAGCATCTGCAGTCAAGCGGCAACGGCCGCAAAGGCATGAATGCCGTCGCCAGCGTGCGTTTCACCAAAGTCAGCGCATTTCGCCTGACGCCGCTGGGCAAGACCTTCGGCGACGAATTCGTGACGGCTGTTCTCACCCCGGGCTGCGAGAGCGTCGGAGCGTTTTGGAACATGCTATGGGTTGGCCTGCTCGTGCCGACCTACGAGAAGCAAGATCGCATTCTGCGGTGGGGCGAGCATCTCATCAAGCACTTCGATCGGCCGGCGGACAACCAGATCCTGGTCGTGTCCGCCGCGGAGGAGCTCGGCTGGCCGTTCTGGTGGGACGATCCGCTACCGCGACGGCATGGACAGAATCCCAAGACCATGCTGCACGACACGATCAAGGACCTGAACCGGCGTCAGAAAGCCGACCTGATCCGTTTCAAGGGAGACGGCACCGGAACGCAAATCGGCTGGGAGTACCACTGACGCTGCCTCAATATCCTCGGCGGGATTCGAACCCGCGATCTCCGGCTTGAAAGGCCGGCGGCCACTCCGCAGGCACCACGAGGACATATCATGCCATTCACCTTTAAAGACGCGCGCCGCCGGCGGCGGGTTCGGGTTTCGGTCACACCGGCACGCGGCACCCAAAAAATCCGTCTTTTCAGTTGCCCCTTTCGTCTTTTCTCGGGTATGGTAACAGTTGAATGATCGGGCAATGCCGGCAGCTGCCGGCCGTGGACCCGCCTCTCGCATTGTGAAGGAGTCCCGCGATGGCTAGAACTTTCCGGGATTTGACCGGGAAACAGGGGCTGTGCCTGGCCGGCGGTTGCGTCGCTTATCTGCTGGCGATCGCGGCTGCCGCCCTGATGACCGCCAGCATGGCATCGGTTCAGGAGTCGCGCCAACGCGAGGAGGCCAAGTGCCGGACCGAGCCCCGCGCCCCGGCCGACCTGCTCAAGGTGCCCGAGGTTTCCCTCAAGCATATCGAGGCCAATCCGCACCAGGCCCAGGTTGAGCTCGCCATGCTCGTGCGCAATATCTGCGCTTAGGATGCGCAGCCCGACGGCTTCGTCAAGAGCCTCATCAAGGAGTGCGCCGACCTTCAGGGCCTGCCGTTTCTGATGGGTGGCATGTGCCGGATGGAGCCCGGCACCTCCAGTTTGTTCGCGTCCGCCGTCACTACCACTCACGACGCCCTGCAGGCCGAGAACAACGCCCTGTTCAAGCCGGTCGATTCGGTCGATCGCTTCTGGACCAGCTGGGGCGGGCAGGACACTAGTGTCGGCATTGCCGCGTTGACGCAGATCTATGGGCCCCAGACGGTGGACCGCCGCGAGAGCCTGGCCAAGCACCTGCAAGCGATCGATCACTCGGCATCGACACGGGCGTTGGCTCGGGCGGCGGTTTTCGATTTCGATCATCATGTGCGGCTGGCGGCGGTGGACGGGCTAAAGGGTGCGTCCAGGCAGGACTACACCGACGTTTTACTTGGTGGACTGCGCCATCCGTGGGCAATGGCTGCCGAGAACGCGGGCCGGGCAATCGCCAGGCTTAATCGGCAGGATTTGGTGCCGCAGCTGGTCGCGTTCCTGGCCGAGCGTGATCCGCGCCAGCCATTTGAGCAGGATGTCAATGGCCAGCCCGTCACGGTGGTGCGTGAAATGGTGAAGATCAACCATCACCGCAACTGCCTGCTCTGCCACCAGCCGGCCCCGCCGAACTCGACGCCAGGGAATGGTACCGTCTTCGCAGCCGTGCCGACCCCGGGCGAGCCGTTCCCGACGCCGCAGCCGGGCAACCCGTATGGAAGCATGCCGACCGAAGCGATGATCACGGCCGACGTGACGTATTTGCGGCAGGATTTCTCCGTGCTGCAGCCGGTCGCACACGCCGCGCCCTGGCCGGAAATGCAGCGGTTCGACTTCCTGGTGCGGACCCGCGTGCTGACACAGGACGAGGTGCGCGAGCATCAGCAGAAGGCGGGCGCTGCCCTGGAACTCTCGCCAAATCACAAGGCCGCGCTGGCCGCCCTGGTGCGGCTGACGGGTAAAGAAAACGTCGCGCCCACGGCTGCGGCGTGGGCCGCAGCCCTGGACTTGCCGGCGCCGCAGGCGCGGTGAGATGCTGGTGACGTTTGGCTGTTGGAGGCCCGGCTTTAGCCGGAATGCGCCGGCTAAAGCCGGGCTCCAACCCAGTTAGCAAACTTGATGAGCCGCTTGCGGCTTGGCACGAGCGCCAGGTCGCAAGCGGCTTGTTCATGCGCCTGGCGGTATCCTTTTTGCTACAACAACGATGCGCGGAATCGACCCTGCCAGACCAGGACGCGGAGGCCAGGACGTGCCGGTGTTGTTTGCGGACGAATCGAGCGAGTTTGAACTACTTTGGGGGCTGCTGGGTCTGTTGAGCATCCCCGCGCTCGTGACGCTCAACGGCCTCTTTGTCGCCGCCGAGTTCTCATTGGTCGCCGTGCGCCGCACCCGGGTCGAGGAGATGATTGCCCGCGGCATCACACGGGCACGCTCGGTGCTCACGGCCGTCGATCAGATCACGCGCACCATCGCCGCCACGCAGCTGGGCATCACGCTGAGCAGCATCGCCCTGGGCTGGGTTTCCGAGTCGATCCTGGCCCGCGATCTGGAGACCGTGTTCGGCGGCCTGTCGTGGCCGTGGAACATGATTGCCCGCCATTCCGTGGCCATTGCCCTCTCGTTCATCGGCATCACGTTCGTCCACGTCGTTTTCGGCGAGTTGATCCCCAAGGCGATGGCCTTGCAGTCGCCGTCCCGCATCGCATTGTGGCTGGCGCCGCCGCTGAATCTGTTCACGTTGCTGACGCGTCCGGTGATCATCTTGATGAGCGGCACCGGGGCGATGATCCTGCGCCGTTCGGTTTCGGTCCGAGCTCGAATCGCATCTTCACTCGGTCGAGGAGTTGGCCCTCCTGGTGGAAGACACCGAAGAAGCGGGTCTGATCGCGCCGGAGCAGGCCGAGCTGGTTCAAAACGTCTTCGAGCTGAAGAACAAGCAGGTGCGCGATTGCATGGTGCTGCGCGACAAGATGGCCGCACTGGAGTTGACGATGGTGCCGGAGAAGGTGCTGGAGGCGGTCCGGCAAGGGGCGCACACGCGCATGCCGGTATACGCCGGCGATGTGGACAACATCGTCGGCATCGTCAACACGAAGAACCTGTTTTTCCTGTTCAGCCTGCGCGGCGTGGTGGTGTTGGCCGACGCGATGTACGACCCGATCTTCCTCAAGCCGGACGAGGACATCGGCACCGCGCTGAGCTGTTCCGCAAGGCGAAGAGGCCAATGGCGCTGGTCCGCGACGACCACGGCAAAATCTTCGGCGTGATTACGCTGGAGGACGTGATCGAGGAGATCGTCGGCGACATCGAGGACGAACATGATCAGCCGCGCCCGAGCTGTCCGTCGCGCCGGCTGCGCAAGCTGCGCAAACCGACGGCGCCCGGGAAATCCGAGACTCGTGTGCCGAAACTCGAAACCAATCCGAAGGCGGAAGCCAAGGCAACATCCGACCCGAGGATTTGAACCGACTCAGTCGGTTATTCGGGCAATCCCTTTTCCTCGGTCTCGGCCGCTGGAAGGCTGGAAACCGGCCGCTGCATCACCAGCACGACCAAGCCGTAAGCATCGCCTTCCAGGTTGCGCAGGGCGTGATCTATGTCTTCGAGTTCACCCAGCCGTTGTCCTTTGCCCAGCGCAGCCAGGCTTCCACCATCATCGCCATGTTGCCGGCTGCCGCCTGCGGGATTGGCTCGACTCCCGTAATTTCACGTAGGGCGCAGAACCAGTGCGTGTGGTTGATTTCCATGTCTTGAAGCAGCAACGGTACGACGTCCGGACCCAGGCTGATAATCTCCCGATAGGCGGGGTGATTGTTCCGCACCGTTGTCGAGGAATGATAGGCCACCGCCTCGTGCCAGGCGGTGGCCAGACGGCGGAACCGTTCCTAGCGTCTCGGTTGGCGGCGCGGCCGGCGTCTGCTTCACGGGAAGCGATGCCATGACTAAGCTCCATTAGGTTCCAGGGCGTACTTCATGAGCCTATCTCCAGCGGCGCTGCCGGTCCAGTGCTACAACCGCTTCCGTCGTCAAATGCGCTTTGGTGTGCCGCGCGCCAGCGCTTCGAGCAGCCGTTGCGCCTCGGGAATAGTCAGGCCTTCCAGCACCTGCACGGCCCGGACCGCACGCACCTGCTCGGTAGTGAGCGCGGGGCTTTGCAGCTTCTTCAGCAGCGTCTCGATCCGCCGCCGCGCTTCCAACGGTGGCTTGCCGGCCAGCGCCTTTTGCAGCACCGGGCCGGCGCTCTTGCAGGCGATCCAGCTGCTCCTCGGCTGCCTGGCGCTGATCGAAATCGTCGCTGCCCAGGTCGACAATCCATCGCCGCAGTCGCTGCGGATCGGGCAGAGACGCCGGCGGTAGGTGCTTTTGTAGCAGCGCCACCGCCTGGGCCGGCGCCGCCAGCAGTGCTTCGATCGCACGCCGGCCTTGTTTGGCGTCGACGCTGCCCAGCCCCGCCCACAGCGCATCGGCGGCCGGGCGGTCCGGGCCGGCGAGATGGGCAAGGTCCCAGATCAGTGCCGTGTGATCGGCCGAGGCCGTCACGAGCGTTCGGCCGTCGGCCGACAGCGTCACGGTGCGCACCACGTCCTGGTGCCCGATCCAGCGCGCCATTTCGCCGCCGCTTGCAACCTCCCAGACCTGAATGACGTTGCGGACCGCGGTCACCAGCGTTCGGCCATCGCGCGTGAACACCGGCGCAGCGCCGAGGAGCCCGCCGGCTTGGCCGAGCCAACGCGCGGTCTCTCCGGTCTCGGTGCTAGCCAGGCACAGGCGCCGATCCGAACGCACCAGCGCCAGCAGCCGCCCATCGGGTGAAAAAGCCCATTCGTTGAGCGCGACCGTGTCGCCGGAGAGGACCAGGGGCAAACGCTTGCCCGACGCCGTGTCCCAAAGATACACCGCGCCCCACTCGGCCTGGGCCGACGGCGGCGCCGCGGCGAGCAACCACCGGCTGTCGGGGGAGAACCGCGGCTGAAATTCGACCGGCACCGGCTCGACGCGGCCGGCGACGGTCATCATGCATTGGATCGATGCCCGGCCGCCGGGGAATACGCGACCCGGCTTGCCGCCGGCAGGTCGAGCAGGCATTTGCCGCGGATTGCTGTCGAGCAAGGCAACGCTTTGCAGGTTGGGTGCGAGGATCACCTCGCCCTGGCTGTACTTGCCGCCGATCTTCTCGCCGGAAGCCACGTCCCAGACCGCCGCCTTGCCACGGCAGGCCGAAATGAGCCGCCGGCCGTCGCTGGTGAAGGCGAGCTGGTTGACCCCCTCGCGATCCATCGATTGCATCTGCCGACCGGCCGCGGCATCCCAGAGGCGGATGCGGGCGTCGGTGCCGGCCGAGGTGAGCGTCTTGCCATCGGGGCAAAGGCGAGCGGGCCGACGAAGTGCTTGTGGGCCGGCCAGCGGCGAATCTCGGCGCCGGCGGCATTCGCCAGCACGATCGCGCCGCCGTCGGACCAGGCGATGTGGTGGCCGTCCGCAGTCAGCGCGATGTGCTTGCCGGCGTGCGGCAACGGGCAGCGATCCTCGCCGGTGGCCACGTCGAGGACGTGAACCGCGCCGAGCGGGCCCTGCACGACCAGCGTCTTGCCGCCGTCGAGCACAACGAGCGGTCCGCCGGCATCGGGATAATGCTGCAAGCGTTTACCCGTACGCCAGTCCCAGCGCCACGCCGGCCGCCTCGGTCGAAACACCGAGTCGCCGTCGGGGGCGAATGCAATCGCAAATAGTCCGGTGCTGACGCCGCCCTTCCATTTCCAGCCGGCGATTTCCTTGCCGCTCGCCACTTCCCACACGCGGGCAGCCGCCTCGTGCTTGTTGGCGCCGAACCTACCGTTTTCGAGCGTTGCTGTCGGTGCCGTCGGCACTGGCGCCGGCGAGCAGCTTGCCGTCGGCGCTGAAAACGATTTGGCGGACCAGCGGCATGTCGACCGACCAGCGGCGGATCGCCGTCCCGTTGGCCGGATCGTGCAGGCGAATCATCTGCTGCTTGCGGGCGCGGTTCGATTCGCGCGGCCAGCAGCTTGCCGTCGGGCGACAGACAGAACTCGACCCAGTAGTTGGCCGTCATGCTTTGCCGTAACGCGGGTTCAGGCACGAACACCCAGCGGTCGCGTATCTGACCGCTGGGCAGCTCGACTGGCTTGATCGCGTAATCGGCGTAGTCGGCTGACGGCTCGGCGCCAGGCCGTCTTGCCGTCGAGGGCGATGCGCCAGAAGTAGACCTCGTTGCCGATTGCCCGACCGACGGCGCCGGAGGCGAGGTCGATAACGGACAGTGATTTCTGCAGCGGCGAGTTGCAGACCAGCGCCTTGCCGTCCGGCGTGAAGGCGACACGCGGGGGCCGTCGTTGTCGCCGCGCGGCCAGGGCAAGTGCAGCACCTGCTTGCCGCCGGCCGTTTCCCAGACGCCGAGCATCGAGTCGCTGACGGCGGCAACGAGCCGGCCATCGGCGGAGACGGCGGCGGCCTGGATCTCCCGATTGATCTGCAACCGCGTGGTGCCGATGCGGAAGAGCGTGCCGGACGGCAGTGGATCGCCGAGCCCATCGACGCCCCCTGTCAGCTTGCCGATAGGTGCCGGCGTTGGCGCCGCCAGCGTTGCGGCAGATAGGATGCCCGCGCCGAATATGATCATGAGGAATCGGCATGGCGGCATCGGTAT
>CAWIDK010000011.1:0-105767 GCA_963834865.1 uncultured Gemmataceae bacterium | reverse complement strand
AGCAATCGTTTCCACTCGCGGAGCCCGCGGTCTACAATGTCCGCCGCGGGTGAGTCGCCTTGTATTACCGCTCACCACTCACCCACTCACCACTCACCAAACAGGGAGAACCTATGCACGCCTGGCACGATGTGACACCGGGAGAGCACTTGCCGGCCGAGTTCACGGCGGTGATCGAGATTCCGATGGGCTCCAGCGTCAAGTACGAGCTGGATAAGGAAACCGGCATGCTCCGGCTCGACCGCATCCTCTATTCGGCAGTCTACTATCCGGCGAACTACGGATTTATCCCACAGACGTACGCCGAGGACGACGATCCGCTCGACGTGCTGGTGCTGTGCCAGGAAGCCGTCGCGCCGTTGACGCTCGTCAAGGCGCGGGCCATCGGGCTGATGACGATGATCGACGGCGGCAAGAAGGACCACAAGGTGCTGGCGGTCGCGGTCAACGATCCCGAATACGACGGCTTCCGCGAGGCCGACGAGCTGCCGGCGCATCGGCTGACGATGCTGCGGCGTTTCTTCCAGGACTACAAAACGCTGGAGGGCAAGGCGGTCGAGGTGGACGACATGGAGCACGCGGCAGCCGCCCTGCCCGTGATCGAGGAAGCGCTGGCCCGCTACAGCACGCTGCGGCGCCGCGGCTTCAAGGGCGGCAAAGGCGTCACCATACCGCCGGCGCCGAAGACGGAGTGACGCCGGCATTGGCGGCCGGTTGCCGTGGTGGTAGACTGCGGATGGATACCGAGTCCTGGGAGGTGATGACAATGTACCGGACGATCGTTCTCGACGCGGCGCTCAGGGAAAAGCTCGGTGCCGGAACTGATCAGATTGAGGTTCAGGACGAGGATGGCAAGTTCGTCGGCATGTTCTTGCCGGTCGGGCTCTATAAGTACTTCCTCCGCAACCTCAAGCTGCCGTTCTCGGACGAAGAGCTCGCGCTTCCGGCAAGAAAAAGGCGTTTACACCCTCGACGAGATCTGGAAACAATTGGGGGCGAAATGATCTATACCGTCGCCTGGACCCAGCCTGCCATGGTGCGCCTGGCAAGTCTTTGGCTTCAGGCGCCGGATCGTGCTGCAGTGACACTCGCGGCTGATCACATCGACGCACTCCTTCGCGTCGACCCGTACACGCCGCACAGTGTATCCCGCGACGATAACACCCGTGTCCTGGTGGTCGAGCCACTCGGCGTCTCCTACACCGTGAGCGACCTCGACCGGATGGTGACGGTAGAAGCCGTCTGGCAGACTTGAAAGATCATTCGCGTGCGCCGCGCCCGTCGGGTACAATCGAGTCAGGCCCAGCGAGGGCGTCCCCCTTCTCTCGTTTCCTGGAGTCTCCCCATGTTGCGCCTGTCTGCACTGGCTTTTCGCGTTGCATGCGTCGTGGTTGCACTAGGCGGCGGGCTGGTCCTGACGCCAACCGTGTTCGCGCAGGACGATAAGCTCTCGATGCGCGACAAGCTGTCAACGCTGATCGACACGAAAGACTTCGACAGGCCGATGACGTTGACCGACGCCGTCAAGCGGATCCATGACCAATGCGCCGCCAAGGGCGTCCAGCTCATCATCAGGGTCGATCATCATGGCTTGGCCAGGCTCATTCCAGGACCTACCGAGGAGGGGGATGAACCCAAAGTCCGCCTGCCATCCGATCCCAGGGCGATAGCCGTCGGCGAGGCGTTGCGGTTGCTGATCAGCCAGATCAGACCCAACGGTGCGGCCATGCTGGTGCGTAACGGAGCCGTCGAAGTCGTCGCGCCGGAAGACGCGCGTTTGCCGGCGCTGCTGCGGCGCAACGTCCGCTGGCGCTTCGACAAGGTGACGTTGGCGGAGGGAATGGCGCGTCTATCCGACATGACCGGCGCCAACATTGTGCTCGACCCACGACTGGGGGAGAAGGTGCAAACGCCCATCAACCCCGACTTCCGCAATGATCTGCCGCTCGAGGCAGCACTGCAGGTCTTTGCGGAAATGGGAGACGTGCGCTTCGTGCGCATGGACGGCGTAATTTACGTAACGACGCCCAGCAACGCCGAGGCGGTTGAGCAGCGACAGGCGCACTTAGAGAAGAAGCAATTAGAAATGGTGACGGCGCTGGGGAGGACGGTAAGGTCTCGCTCCAGGTGATGCTCGCGACCTTGATTGAGACGAAGGATTTCCAGGACCCGATGCCCTTTGGGTCAGCAATGCAGCCGCTTTACGAGAAGTTTGCCGCCAAGGGCATGGATCTCCCTATCATCATCGACGCTGAGACCTTCAACGTCGCAGATCTCGATCGCACGAACGGTATATATGCCGATGAAGTCAGACTGCCCCCCGTGCCCAAGCTAATGACCACGGCCACGGCCATGCGGCTGATCATCGGCCAGCTCAAGACACCTGCCGCAATGGTGCTTCGCAACGGCGCCGTGGAAATTGTCGCGAAAAAAGCGGTGCGCCCGGAGGCGCTGTTGCGGTACAAGGTGCTGGCGCGATTCAACAAGGTGCCCGTCTTCGAGGTGTTACGGCAAATATCAGACCAGACCGGCGTTAGCGTGGTGATCGACCCACGCGCCGCGGAAAAGGCGCAGACAAACATCAGCGCGGATTTTCGTGGCGACGGGTCGACCGAAGCCGCGCTGCGCATGGTTGCGGAGATGGCGGAGCTGCGCGTTGTGCTGATGGACGGGGGAGTCTACGTAACCACGCCCGCCAATGCGGAGGCGCTGGAAAAGCGCCTGCGTGAACGCAAGGAACAGGCGCCGCGGTCTCCGGCGACCGTCGTGCCGTAAGGCCGACGTGGACGCGGAAGACACGTCGGGCTTACGCCTCGACGCTCGACCGCGGGCAGACGGTTAAGCAAAACGAATAGAACATGCGGTGGCAGAATTCCTTTGGTTTGGGCGCCGGTCCCACGTTACAATCAGCCGGTGAAGTGCACGGACCGGCCGCCGGCCGTGGCTTTGCCAACACACTCGCGGAGTTCCTCCATGTCACGTCACGGTTGGGCAGTCCTTCAGGTTACCCTCATCCTCGCGGCGCTTTCGGTCGGGCTCGCGCTGGCACCGGCCGCCGTCGGGCAAGAAAAGAAAGCGGCGAAACTCTCCGTCCACGAGAAGTTGGCGCTGGAGATTGAAACCAAGAATTTTATCAACCCATTGCCGTTCAAGCATTTCCTGGAGATACTCCACGATATGTGCCACGAAAAAGGCGCGGACCTGCCCATCCTGGTCGACATCAACGCGTTCAAGGACGAGAACCCTGACGGCGTCAACGGTCCCAATGAAGATGAAATTCGGCTGCCGCCCACTCCCAGGACGATGACCGTTGCCCAGGCTTTGCAACTCGGCATTAGCCAGATCAAGACTGGCAACGGTACGTTCATTGTGCAGAACGGATGGATCGTCATCCTCACGCGGGGCGCGAGCCTCGAGGGTCGACTGCAGGAGCGCGTGGTGGCCCATTTCGAGAAGACACCCTTCACGGAAGTGGTGAAGCGGCTGGCGGACATGACCGGGGCCACGATATTGATCGACCCCCGTGTGCATGAGAAAGCCCAGGCCCCCGTCACGGCGGACTTGACCGGCAATGTGGCGCTCGCAGCACTCCTGCCCGCCATCGCCGACATGGCCGACCTGCGTGTCGTGCGCATCGCGGTTGACACAGTAGACCGTGGGCCACGAAAGCTGGAGGCAGCCGCGATGGCCGAAACGCTGACGGTTGCCGCTCGATCATTTGCCCAGGCAGCCATCCAGGACATGCCCGACCCGCGTGTCGTGGAAGAGTGCTTATACGTAACATCGCCGACGAACGCCGACGCGCTGGAAAAGCGATTGCGCCAACGCAAGGAAGAGGATAGGAAGGAAAAGGAGCGGAAGCCGATTGGCGGCGGCGGCGGCATCTTGGGCATGGGCGGCTTGATGGGCAACCCCGGCGGCCAGGGGAAAACCGTATCGCCCGAGCTGCGCAGCTGCAGGCGGAGATCGCCACCCTGCGCGCCGAGGTCGCCCGGCTGCGCCAACTGACGCCAGAATCCAAAAAGGAAAAGAAACCACCTGGCAAGGACTAGGCGGCAACGCGTCGGGCTTACGGCTCGACGCTCGCCTTGGCGGACTGCTCTTGCCTACTTTGCCGCGCTTTGGGTATACGCACGGTGCGATACCGCGGACCGGTCAGGGAGGACCGCCGATGGCGCTGCTGGAAGTGCACGGTCTGGTGAAGTTCTACGGACGGCGTGCCGTCGTCAACGGCGTCGATTTCGAGGTCAACGCCGGCGAGGTCGTCGGCTTGCTCGGGCCCAACGGCGCCGGCAAGACCACCAGCTTCCGCATGGCCACCGGCCAGCTCGAGCCCAACAAGGGCAAGGTCTATTTCAACGGCAACGAGGTCACCGATCTGGCGATGTATCTGCGGGCCCGCCTCGGCATGGGCTATCTCACGCAGGAAACCAGCGTCTTCCGCCGGCTCACCGTCGAGCAGAATGTCCTGGCGATCCTCGAAGTCTTGCCCAAGTCTGCGCACCCTCGGCCGGCCGCTCAATCGCAAGGAGCGCTGGGAGCGCACCGAGAAGGTGCTGGCGCAGTTCGGCCTGAACCACGTCCGCAAGAATTCGGCGTCGCGGCTGTCCGGCGGCGAGAAGCGCCGGCTCGAGATCGCCCGCTGCCTGGTGTGCGAGCCACTGCTGGTGCTGCTCGACGAGCCGTTCGCCGCGGTCGATCCGTTGACCAAGGCGGACATTCGCGCGATGGTGCAGGAGATGGCGAACACGGGCATCGGCGTGCTGGTGACCGACCACGACGTGCGCGAGGTGCTCAAGATCACGACGCGCAGCTATCTCATCAAGGACGGCAAGGTCCGTACGCACGGCACCCCGGGCAGATCGTCCGCGACCCGATTGCGATCGCCGAATACCTCGGCGCCGGCTTTAACGACAACAGCTTCGCCAATCCCGACCCGAAACCGCCGACGCCGCCGGCGCCGCACCTGGCGGCATTGCCGGAATTACCGACCGCCGCGCCGCCGCCATCGGCGCAACGCCCCCAGCGGCCCCGTCGAAGCCGGCGTTCTCCGCGGCCCAGGTCGTGCTGGAGCAGGAGAAAATCCAGCGCCTCATCGAGGCGCTGAAGACGCCCGAGCAAGCGCACGCCGCGGCCGAGCTGACGCAGCGCGGCCTGAGCGCCGTGCCGATGCTGCTGGCAGCGCTGGAGCGGCGTGACGCCGAGCTGCGCATGCAGGTGGTGGCGGTGCTGCAGACGATCCTGAAACGCGCGGTGTCGTTCGACCCGTTCGCGCCGGAGGTCGTCCGCAAGCAACAGCTGGCGGCGCTGCGCGACCAGCTCGAACGCAAGGCGGGATGAATGGAAAACCAACCACGGATGACACTGATAACACGGATAAGAGAGTTAATTGGATCTTCCTATCCGTGTTATCCGTGTCATCCGTGGTTGGTTTTCTGCACGACTCGCTTCTGTCCGCGCTTTTCCATTTACTATTTTCGTGGACTGATCCTGCGCACGGATGCGCTTTGCCGAAGGGCAACCGATGGCCGCGCCGCGCTACGTTTGCATCCACGGACATTTCTACCAGCCGCCGCGCGAGAACCCGTGGCTCGAGGCGGTCGAGGTGCAGGACTCGGCCAGTCCCTATCACGACTGGAACGAGCGCATCACGCGCGAATGCTACGCCCCCAACATGCGCTCGCGCCTGGTCGACAACCAGGGCCGCATCGTCAACCTCATCAACAATTACGCGTGGATGAGCTTCAACTTCGGGCCGACCCTGTTGTCGTGGCTCGCCGACAACTCCCCGGAAGTGCTCGCCGGCATCGTGCAGGGCGATCGGCTCAGCCGCGAACGGCACCGCGGCCACGGCAACGCACTGGCCCAGGTCTATAACCACCTCATCATGCCGCTCGCCAGTGCACGCGACAAGGAGACGCAGGTTGCGTGGGGCATCGCGGATTTCCGCTGCCGCTTCGGCCGCGATCCGGAGGGGATGTGGCTGGCCGAAACCGCGGTGGACGTGGCGTCGCTCGAGGTGCTCGCCGCCGCCGGCATTCGCTTCACGGTGCTGGCGCCGAAGCAGGCGCGGTGCTGGCGCAAGCTCGGCGAGACGGCGTGGACCGACACGGCCGGCGCCATCGACCCGACCCGCGCCTACCGCTGCAAGCTCCCCTCGGGCGCCTCGATCGCGCTGTTCTTCTATGACGGCGCCGTCGCACAGCAGGTGGCCTTTGAACGGCTGCTCGACAGCGGCGAACAATTCCTTGCCCGGCTCATCGCGGGCTTCAGCGACGGCCGGGCCCATCCCGAGCTGATGCACCTCGCCACCGACGGCGAGTCGTACGGCCATCACCATCCGTTCGGCGACATGGCCCTGGCTTACGTGCTCGACCAGCTGCGGCAGCATCCCGAGCTCAAGCTCACCAACTACGGCGAATTCCTTGAGCAGCACCCGCCGGAGTGGGAGGTCGAGGTCCACGACAACAGCTCGTGGAGCTGTTCACACGGCATCGAGCGCTGGCGCAGCAACTGCGGCTGCCGCACGCGCTGGGAATGGCAGCAGGAATGGCGCGGCCCGCTGCGGCGCTCATTCGAGCTGCTCAAGGACGGCGTCGACAAGCTGTTCGTGATGCGCGGCCGCAGCTGCTTCCCGGACGTGTGGGCGGCGCCAACGCGTATATCCGCGTCATCCTCGACCGCGAGGAGCCGTCGGTCCGTCGCTTCTTCCGCGAGTTCGGCCATCCCGATCTCGACGAGGCGACCGTGCAGGACGGGCTGTGGCTGCTGGAAATGCAGCGCCACGCCATGCTGATGTTCACGAGCTGCGGCTGGTTCTTCGACGAGATCACCGGCCTGGAGCCGACGCAGTGTCTGCGTTACGCCGCCCGCGCCATCCAGCTCGCCCAGCACTTTGGCGCGATTTCGAGCCGGAGTTCGTCGCGCTCTTGGCGGAGGCGCGGAGCAACCTGCCGCAGTACGGCAATGGCCGGGCGGTCTGGGAGAAGCTGATTCGGCCAGCGCGGATCGACCTGGACCGGGTGCTGGCGCATCACGCGATCAGCCTGATCTTCCGGCAGCGCGAGTCGCAGACGCGCGTCTACAGCTATGAGCTGGCGGTGCTCGAACACGAGGTCCACACGCGCGGCACCAACCACCTGGCCCTGGGCCGGCTGCGGCGCGCTCGCGCACCACCTGGAACGAGGCGGAGACGACCTTCGTGGTTTTGCACTACGGCGGCCTGGATTTCTTCACGGTCCTGCGCCAGACGCGCGGCACCGAGGAATACGACCAGTTCAAGAAACGGCTGCTGGAAACGTATCGCTCCCACTCGCTCGCCGACGTGACGACGCTGTTGGTCAAGGAGTTCCCTGGCGACGTGCACCGGCTCGACGACCTGTTCGCCGAGGAACAGCGGCACGTCATCAGCATCGCGCTGCAGGATCGCTTTCGCGACTATCGTTCGACGTTCGAGCGATTGGCCGATCAGGACCAGGACCTGCTCAACCTGCTGGGACAGCTGCACTTTCCCATTCCCAAACCGATGCGCCTGGCGGCGTCGGCATATCTCGATTATCACCTACGGACGGAGATCGCAGCCCTCGCGAGCGGCGGCACCCTGCAGCGCATCCGCCTGCTCTACGAGCGCGGCCAATCGTGGGGCTATCAGCCGGAGCGCGACGTGCTCGGCCGCAAACTGTCGGAACTGTTGCAGCACGTGCTGACCGACATGAACCCTTCGAGCGACCTGCCCGAAGCCGCGGCGCGGGCCGGAACCCTGCTCGACGCCGCCAACCTGCTCGGCGTGACGGTGGACCTGTGGCAGGCGCAAAATCGCCTGCTCGACGCATGCGCCCGCCTCCACGCCGCTGACGCGCTGCCGCCGGGGCTGCGCGAGCTGTTCGGGACGCTGGCGATCAAGCTGAATTTAAGTCCGGCCCTGCTGGGGCAGCGGTTTTGATATTGGCATCCGGCGGCGACAGTGCGCCGCGGGCTCAGACAGGCGCCGGCGAGCGACCGACAAGGTAATGCTGCGGATCAGTCAGGACTTGCCTCAATGCACGGTTGAACGGACCACCGCTCTGGCGGTAGTGGGCGTAGACCGCCGTGATAAGGGCGACCAACTCTGACAGCGAACCAGGAACCTCGTACGTCAGTAGCCCTTCAGCTGGAAAAACTGCCACCCAACGATTTAACTTCCCGACCAGGGAGCAAGCATCATCGGACAGCTTGATCCCATCCTCCACGTCGCGCACGGTGGCGGCGATCCACAGGGAGTGGGCGTTGTTGCACGAGACGTAAAGTCCGTCCGCCTCGAGCGCCGCCTTGGCGTCGAGAGTAGTCTCCAGCATGATCGCCCTCCTTACTTGAGCCGATTTGCAAAGACGACATTGTTCAGCGCCCAGTGCCAATGCTCCAGGAAGTCGGGGAGGCCCGCGTTCGACCGGCGAGGACCAGCGCGATTGCCAGGCACAGGGCAATGACGGCTGCCATCACGGCGGGCACGGCAAAGAAGTATTTCCACGCCAGGGCTGCATTAACGATGTACGCAACGAGAAATGGAGCGACGATTGGACGGACCCGAACGGCATCCGTCTTTGCCAAGGAGCCGAGCTGCCACAGCACCACGGCCTCCACGAGCAGGAAGGCACTGATGATGACACCGAACCCAAAATAGAAGTCCCAGTAAGTTCCCTTGAATCCGCTTTCTTCAAAGCTCTTGTTCTTCATCGCTTCGACCACCGGCACCGCCTCTGGGTCGGTGAAGGGCGTCCAGGGCATGCCGGCGGTATGGCCCGCGAAATAGAGCAACGTGACGACCGCCGCTATGCGCAGAAACAGGGATGCCGTCATAAACACTCTCCCTAGGGTTAGCTCGGATCGGCCATTAGCATGAGCGTCGCGCGAATCGCGTCCGGGTCCGGCGCCGTCAGCGGGAGGTAGTGATAGCCGCCCGCACTCCAGGTCGCGATCTGATCGTCGTAGTGCGGGCTGCCGGGATGGCCCGATGTCCCGGCCACATCGACTGCCCATAGCCCCAGGCGCGGATCGGCCAGGTCGGCCACCATGCGATAGCTCGCGCCGAGCGACGCCCGGTAATGGGCGTCGGGCGTGCTGCTGCAAACGGTGGTGACGTTGCCGCGAACCGGCACCCCGCTGCGGTCGAGCAGTTGGCCGAGATCGCCGCGACCGGAAAGATAATGCGGTTGCACCAGCGTGTGCAGCCGGCCCCATTGCCAATCGTCGGGGTCCGGCCCGAGCCGCGCCGCCAGCTCCGCGGACGCGGCAAGCAGCGCGGCGCGCCGCCGCGCGCCGATCCTGGCGCGTGAACCAGCCGATGCCGTCCGCCGCGAGCAGGGCCGTCGCCAGGCCGCCGGCATTCGTGGCCGTGAAATCCGCCGTTGCGCCCGGCAGGCGCTCGGCCATCACGCTGCGCGTCCAGTGCACGAAGAACAGGTTGAAGAGCGACCCGGCCGGGCGATCCGTTTCGAGCCGGAAATCCCAGGCTTCGAGGCAGGCGATGGCCTGGCGCACCGCGGGATCGTCATCGCCGGCGAGTAGTGCGATCAGCAGCGGCACGCATGTCGCTGCCCGGCCCGAGCGCACGTCTTGCTGCAAATGCCGGCAGTCTTCCGCCGACCACTGCGGCTGGGCCTCGAGGCATTCGCGAATGCGCCGCGCGCGGTGGCCGCTGGACCACGTTCCCGATAGCGGATAGGGGAAATCGTCCGGTGCCAGGCGATTGTTCGCGGTGACGACGAAGCCGCGCGGCGGGTCGACCTGGTGCGGCATTTCCTCGAAGGGGAGCACGCCCTGCCACTGGTGCGCGGGGTCCCAGCCGGGGCGATAGCCGCGCTCAGCGACCCGGCGAATCGGGATGCGGCCGACGCACTGATGGCCGATGTGCCCGTCCGCGTCGGCGACGACCAGATTGAACGTCGGCACACACCACGGCCGCGTCGCTGAGCGGAACTCGTCGACCGTGCGGGCCTGGTTCATGCCGATGAGCGCCGTCAGCCAGCCGCACGGCTCCGCGCCAAGCCAGCGCAGCGAGACGGGGCCGGTGCCGCGCGCCGCCGGCGGCAGCACGTCGTCCACAATCGGGCCGTTCCGCGAGCAGCGGACCGTCAGCGTCTCCGGCTCCGCGCCCTTGACGTCGATGGTCTCCTGCCGCTCGTGCGCCGGTTCCCAACGGCCGTCGAACAGGAAGCAGCGGGGATGCTCCGGATTGGTCTTCTCCTGGTAGAGGTCCCGCAGCGAGCAAATGTTGTTGGTGATGCCCCACGCAACGTGCTCGGTGCGGCCGATCATCACGCCCGGCATCCCCGCATACGCCACGCCGGCGACATGGAAGCCGCCGCCGTTGAGATGCACTTCGTGCCAGATCGACACGGCCCCGAACGGGACATGCGGATCGCTGGCGAGGAGCGGCTGGCCCGTGGTGGTGCGCGATCCGGCGAGCACCCAGTTGTTGCTGCCGTGGCCGTCATCGCCGCCGCCGGATTCGCTCGCCCCGCGCGTTGCATGACCCGCTTGATACGAACCAGGCGGCAGGATGCTCTCGTCGTCCGCCTCGCCGCGCAGGAATGCGTGGTACAGCGGGCCGTCGCCGACCGCGCGCTTGACAAGCTCGGGTATGACGATGACAGGAAAACGACCGGTCAGGTACCAGCGGAACTCGCCCGCAATGGCGAGGCAATCGATCGGCGACCACGGCTCGGGACGGTAATCGAGCAGATCGAACTCGATCGGCGGCCGATCCAGGCTCGCGTCGATCACGGCGTTGATCCCGGCTGCATACGCGGCGAGCAGCTCCCGCGTCCGGTATGGCAGGTGTTCCCATTCGATGTCCGCGATCTGAGCCAGGCCGAGCGTGCGGTACAGCCGATCGGATTCGACGCCCGGCGGCCCCAGGATTTCCGCCAGCCGGCCGCGGGCCTTGCGCCGGAGATAGTCGAGCTGGAAGAGGCGGTCCTGCGCGGTCGCATATCCGAAGCCGAGGAAGAGGTCGGCATCGTCGCCGGCCTCGACGTGCGCAATGCCCCAGCGATCGCGGCCGATCTGCACGGCGCCCCCAAGGCCGGCGACTTGCACCACGCCCTGAGCCGATGGCACGCGGCGCCGGCACTCGCCGCGCCACCAGATATCGAACTCTTCGCGATACCAGCCGGTCGCGGCGCAGATATCGGCGATGGATTCGCCGGCCCCCAGCCGGAGCAGGATTTCGTTGCTGTCCACGGTCATGGCGGCTCCCTCACGTCAGCAATCTCCATGTCGCCACTTTACTGTTTGCACTCGGCCGGGGGAAGCGGTAGCATGAGCCGCGTGATCTCCAACCTCGGCGAGCAGCCCCGATGAACGCGATGGAAGGCTTGCGGGCCGCGATGCAGGCGGTCGATGCGTATTACAAGGAACGCGGCATTTTTCAGGGGCGTTTCGGCTTCGGCCAGAGCCCGGCCCTCGTCGTCATTGACATGGCGTACGGCTGGACCGATGCCGCTTATGCCGGCGGCTCGGCCCGGCTCGACAGTGCCGTCGCGGCGATCCAGCGGCTGCTGGCGGCCGCCCGCGCTCGGTCGATTCCGATCGCGTTTACGACTTCGCCCTACGTCGAGGGGACGCAGCAGCTCAAGTCGGCCGCGGATTATTCGCCGAACTTCCGCCGCTGGGATCGCCGGGCTTGCGAGATCGACGAGCGTGTGCGGCCGTTGGCCGGTGAATACGTGCTCTACAAGGAGCACGCCAGCGCCTTTGCGGGAACGCCGTTGATTGGGCATCTCACGGCGCGGCGCGTCGATACGCTGTTGATCACGGGCTGTTCAACCAGCGCCTGCGTCCGCGCGACGGCGACCGACGCCAAGAGCCTCGGACTGCGGCCGATCATCGTGCGTGAGGCGGTCGAGGATCGCTCCGAATATGCGCATGAATGGACGCTGTTCGACATCCAGGCGCGCTTCGCCGACGTGATCGGTCTGGAAGAAGCGCTGGCGTACCTGCAGAACCTCGCATCCTGACCGTCGTTTTTTGGAGTGCGGCGCTTTTCCGCCGCTTTGTCTTTTTTTCAAACCCAAAGAAAAAAAGCGGCGGAAAAGCGCCGCACTCCAAAAAAAGATGCAACGCCATTTTCTGACCGAGCTGCGTGAATCGTTTGCCACGGGCGCCAATCGCACGGCGATGCTGTATCGCGACCAGGCTCATACCTACAGCGAGCTGGAACGACGAGCGGGCAATGCGGCGGCCGCGCTGCAGCAACTCGGCATGGCGCCGGGTGATCGCGTCGTTCTGCTCACCGGCGCGAAATTCCCGTTCCTGCTCGCATACCTCGGCGTGTTGTTCGGCGGCGGCGTGGCGCTGCCGCTGAATCCACGATTCACTCGCGAGGAGCTGCGTTACTTCCTGACCGATAGCGGCGCGAGCATTGCCGTCGCGGGCTCGGACCAGGGTGCGACCCTGGAATCGCTTCGGTCGGAAGTTCCCAGCCTGCGCACGATCATCGTCGATGACAGCCTGGTGACGGCTGCGGGCGCGGTCGCGACCCGCCGAGCCGGCCGGCGACGAGCCGTGCCTGATCGTCTACAGCTCCGGCACGACCGGCGTGCCCAAGGGCGTGGTCCACACGCATGCCAACGTGGCGTCGAGCCTACGCGCGCTGCAAGCATGCTGGCGGATCACCGCCGACGATGCGATCGTCAACGTGCTGCCGCTCTTCCATGTTCACGGGCTTTCGTTCGCCACGCAGCTCAGCCTGCTGGCCGGCGGCTGCCTGTTGCTGGAGGACACCTTCGATCCCGAGCGCACGCTGGAGGCGGTGAGCCGCGGCACGGTCTTCATGGCGGTGCCGACGATCTACTATCGCCTGCTCGAGTATCCCGGCTTCGCCGACGCCGTGCGGCGCTGGGACCGGGTCCGCCTTTGCACTTGTGGCTCCGCGCCGATCCGGCCTGAGGTGTTGCCGGCGCTCGAAGCGATCCTCGGCAGGCCCGTGATCAATCGCTACGGCATGACCGAAGCGCACGTCATCACCAGTCTGCCGCTTGACGGTCCCTGGCCGCAAGGCTGTGTCGGCCTGCCGCTGTCCGGCATCGAGCTGCGTATCGTCGCCGACGGCCAGCCCGCGCCCGCCGGCGAAGTCGGCCAGGTCCATGTGCGCGGGCCGAACCTCTTCCGCGAATACTGGCGGCGGCCGGACGCCACCCGGCAAGCTTTCGCCAACGGCTGGTTCGACACCGGCGATCTCGGCACCCTCGACGCCGCCGGCTTTCTCACGCTGGCCGGTCGCAGCAACGACCTGATCATCACCAACGGCTACAACGTGTATCCGCCGGTGGTGGAGCGCGTGCTCAACGCCTGTCCCGGCGTGCGCGAGTCGGCGGTGATCGGCGTCCCCGACGCGCGCCGCGGCGAGCGCGTGGTCGCCGTGATCGTCCGCGCAAGCACGACCCTCGATGAGGCGGCTGTGCAGGCTTACCTGAGCGAGCGGCTCGTGGACTATCAGCGGCCACGTATGGTGGTTTTCGTTGAGGAATTCCCCCGCAACGCGCTGGGCAAGGTGCTGCGGCGCGAGCTGCGCGATTCGGTGCAGCGGCTAGAATGTCCTGCACACCCGACGGGAGAATCCCATGATCGGCGCTGAACGACGCACACGTAAACTGAAAACCGATCTGCCGCCTCTGGTCAACGGCGATCATCTGGATCAAAAGACGTTCCACGAACGTTACGAGGCCATGCCCGAGGTGCGCGCCGAGCTGATTGGAGGGATCGTCTACATCATGTCTTCGCCCCAAAAAATTCGCCACGGGTATCACCATCTAAGACTCGCTCAGTTGACGGGCAATTATGTGGACGAAACGCCCGGCACCGAAGGATGTGTGAACCCAACCACCATTCTTGGGCCTGACGCTGAGCCGCAACCCGACACCTGCCTTTACATTCTTCCCGGATACGGCGGCCAAACCGGGGTGGACGACGACGGCTACCTGACCGGCGCCCCCGAATGGATCGGCGAAATCAGCGACAGCACGGAATCGATCGATCTCAACCGCAAGCAGCTCGATTACGAAAAATTCGGCGTGCGCGAGTACATGGTGGCGGCCATCCGCACCGAACAGTTGTTCTGGTTCATCCGCCGCCGCGGCAAATTCAAACCGCTTCGCGCAGACGCCGATGGCATCATCCGCTCCGAGGTGCTCCCAGGCTTTTGGCTCCACGCCGGCGCGTTTCTGAATCGCGATAGCAAGCGCCTGGTTGCGGTCCTGCGGCAGGGACTCGCTTCGGCAGAACATGCGGCATTCGTGGCAAAGCTCGCCAACAAACGGAAGCAGCAATAAAAGCACCGACCGCTTGCAGTTTCGCGAATGACGCGAAACCGCAAGCGGTCGGGGACCGAAAGTCACGGCGCGAGTGCTGCGCGCTATTGCTGCTGCGCGGTCTTGACGCCGCTGAGCTCGTGGTGCGTGACCGTGGCCCACGCAAGTTCCTGCAACAAGCGGTTCAGCTTTTCGGCGTCGCTCGTCTTGCCCAGGCCGCCGGGCATGGGCAGGCCCACCGGGCTTCGGCGATAGATGACCGCGTAGTGGCAGTACGCCACCAGCACCTGAGCCGGCGCTCGCACGTGGCCGAGCGCGTCGGCAAACAGGTCGTCCTGGGTCTTCAGGCCCGGCGCCTCCCCGGCGATGATTGTCTCGCGCAACGCAATCATGGCCTGGCCGACCGGCACCACGAACACCGCCTGCTTGCCGAGCTTCTTGTTCAGCTCGCGGACGTGCTCGTCGATGCTCTTGAAGTACGCCTCGTGCTCCTTGCGCAGGTCGGCTCCGGTCGGCGCGTTGTGGTCGACCTTGCGGCCCTTCAGCGGCTCCTTGGTGTCGTAGACGTCGTATGGCAGCCAGTTTTCCTGGATGGTCACGCGCACCTTCGGATTGTTCTCGACGGCCAGATTGACGAACTTTTCGATGCCGTCGTCCGGCAGATGAATCGGCGCGAGCGTCAGCACGTCCACCGTGCCGGCGCAGGCTTTCCTTGGCCTTGTTCTTCTCGTCGGGCACGTCCCAGTGCTGAATGATGCGCGAGCCGCCGATCGCCGACAGGCCGGCCATCGTGTGATCCTTGATGCCCGCCCCTTTGGCGATGTTGTTCAGAATGGCCGGCATGAAGTAGTGAAAACTGTGGCCGCACGAGAAGACGCGCAGGCCCTTGACGGCGCTATCGGTCTTTTTCTCGCCGCCGGTGGGTGCAGGCGTGAACAGCGCCACCGCCGCCTTTTCGAATGCGCCCGGGCCTGGCCGCCTTGCCCTGGGAAGCCGCCGGTCGCCTGGATCATCCAGACCGTCACGAGCCCGCGTTTGGGGTCGATGTGCATGTTGGTCGCGTGGGCGCCGCCGTGGCCGAAGCCGTCGCCGTCCAGCGACCAGCCCAGGCCCCAATTCTGCTTGATGTCCGCGCCGGTTTGCCGTTTGGTCATCTCCTTGACCACCGCCTCCGACAGGTAGCGCTTGCCCTCGAAGGTGCCGTTATTGAGCATCATCTGGCAGAAGCGGCCGACGTCGCTCGCCGTGGAGAAGAGCCCGCCGGCCGGCATCGGCTGCCGCTTGCGATCGCTGAGCGGATACTTGAGCTGGCTGATCCGGACTTCCTCGAGGCCCGCCTCGCTTGGGCGATACGACCGCGCCAGCCGCGAGAGCTGTTCCTGGTTGGGCCAGAAGGTCGTATCCTTCATGCCGAGCGGGCCGGTGAGGCGCTTCTCCAGGAACTCCTCGAACGGCATGCCGGCGACGGCCTCGATGATCCCGCCGGCCGTGTTGATGCCCGCGTTGGAATAGGCCCACTGGGTCCCCGGCTCGAACACGAGCGGCGTCTTGCCGTAGCTGCGCACCGCCTCGGCCAGCGTCAGCTTGTCGAGCGTCGGCGATTCCGCCGATGTGCTGAATGGTAGGCCGCTCGTGTGCGTCAGGATCTCACGTACCGTGATCGGATGCTTCGGCTTTTGTAGCTTCGATTCCTTGCCATCCTTGACCATCACCATCTGGCCCTGGAACTCCGGCAGGTATTTCTCCACCGGGTCGTCGAGGTTGACCTTGCCCTCGTCGACGAGCATCATCAGGAGCGCGGCGGTGATCGGCTTGGACTGCGACGCGATCCAGAACAGCGCCCGCACGATCAGCGGGGTCCCGACGTTGGCGGACCCGACGGCTTCGAGGCTCAGCACCTTGTCGCGGTCGGCCACCAGCGTCACCGCGCCGGCGATTTCGTGCCGATCGACGAACGGCTGCAGCGCGGCCTTGATGCCGCTCGGCGCCGGCGTGTCGCCGGCCGGCACCGGCAGCAGCGCCACCGGCATTGCTGCAAGCAGCACGGTGAGCAGGAATGGATACAGGGTCTTCGATTTCATGGCTGCGCCTTCCGGGGTGGGTTGCAATGGAGCCTGAAGGGATAGTATGCCGGAGGTCGCCGACCGGCAGCGGAGCAGCGGAGTCTGTCCTGTTCTTTCTTCCCGCCCAACCATAGAATGAAGTAACGATGAAGACGCCAGGCCGTCGTTAAACTGCCGAATGTGGGTTTGTCCTGCGCCACACAAAAAACAAGGATCCCCTCCATGCTCGATCTTGTCCAGGAAATCACCCAGCTCAAGCACTCCCATAACGCGACCATCCTCGCCCATTACTATCAGGAAGGCGAGATCCAGGAGTTGGCCGACTTTACCGGCGACAGCCTGAAGCTGGCCCGCGCCGCCACGCGCGTGCAGACCGGCACCATCGTCTTCTGCGGCGTCCATTTCATGGCCGAAACCGCGAAAATGCTCAATCCCGAGAAGCGTGTTCTGCTGCCCGACCTCGCAGGCCGGATGCAGCCTCGCCGAGAGCTGCCCGGCCGACAAGCTCGCTCGCTTCCAGGAGATGCTCCGCGAAAATGGCCGCCGATTCCAGACCGTGACCTACATCAACAGCTCGGCCGCGGTCAAGGCGCTGTCCGACTGGGTCGTCACCTCCGGCAACGCCGAGGAGATCATTCGCCGCGTGCCCGCCGACTGCGAGATCCTGTTTGTGCCGGATCGGCACCTGGGCCAGTATCTCCAGGAAGTTACCGGCCGCACGATGATCCTGTGGAACGGCTCGTGCATGGTCCACGAGATCTTCAGCGTCGGCGACCTGCTGGCGCATGAAGCGCCGGCTGCCGCACGCCCTGACGGTGGCGCACCCGGAGTGCCCGGCGAACATCCGCGAGCACAGCGACTTCGTCGGCGGCACCGAGGCGATGATCCGTTACGTCGGCGGCTTCACGAGCCGACGCGGGACTTCCTGGTGGCGACCGAGGCGAACATGCTGTGGCAGTTGCAGAGCAAGTTCGCGCAGCACCGCTATCATCCGGTGCCGGGCATCACCTGCGCCTGCAACAAGTGCCCGCACATGGCCCGCAACACGCTGGAGAAAGTGCGCGACTGCCTGGCGCACGGCACGCCGGAAATCACCTGGCAGCCCGAGTTCGACCAGGCCCGCGTGGTGCTGCAACGCAGCTTGCTGAGCTGAGACGCTGCTCCGGAACCCAGCCCTCGTAGCGGAATTCGCCAGAATTCCGCGGCGCCAAGAGCGGAATTCTGGCGAATTCCGCTACGAGAACCAAGAGCAGCGAATACTACCTATGCCCCTCGTGCCACATCGATTCCTGTTCCGCATCGCCCATCCGTGCCGCCATGTCAAGGACATGCCGCGATTGGATGACGATTGCCTGCTCGAGCTGCCGCCGGAGTGCCGGATCGACAACTTCGCGGCGATGGACGGGCAGCGCAATTTCGCCGAGGTGAGCCTGGCGTGGAACGAGCTGGGTTTGGGATTGCAGGCGCTGGTGCGCGGCAAGGAAAAGGCGCCGCTCGGCGACGCCGCTCGGCCGCGCGGTTCCGACGGCGTGACGCTGTGGCTCGATACGCGCGGCGCGCGGGGCAGTCATCGCGCCAGCCGTTATTGCCACCAGTTTCACTTTCTCGCCGCCGGTGCCGGGCCGGACCATGACCAGCCGGCGTTCGTGCAGACGAAGATCAACCGCGCCCTGGAAGACGCGTCGCACGTCGCGCCGGCCGAGGTCGCGCTATTGGTGCAGCCGATCCGCAGTGGCTACCGCCTCGAAGCGTTCTTGCCTGCGGCGGCGCTCAACGGCTACGATCCGGAACAGCATCCCCGGCTCGGCTTCTTCTACGCGGTGCGCGACGACGAGCACGGCGAGCAATTGCTGAGCATCTCGGCGGAGTTCCCATTCTGGGAAGACCCGAGCCTCTGGGGCGTGCTGGAACTGGTGCGCTGATCAGGTTTTTTCTTCGGTTTCCGCGGCCTTCTCGGCCTGGCGCAGCGGCCCGCGGAAAGTGATGCGACCCTTGTTCAGGTCATAAGGCGAGATCGCGACGGTCACGATGTCCCCCGGCAGGATGCGGATGAAGTGCTTGCGCATCTTCCCCGCGATATGGGCGATGATTTCGTGACCGTTGTCGAGCTTGACGCGAAACTGGGTATTGGCCAGGGCCTGGACCACACGGCCCTGCACCTGGAAAGCTTCTTCTTTCGCCATAGAGTACCTCCAAAACGAACCGGAAGCGAACCGGACCTTTTAGTGTACCCGTCTGGCATATCATTTGCCAGTGAATTTTGCGTGTATCGCACGCCTGGTCCCGCGCTCAGGCGGCGGTGGGCTCACCGCGCGCCTGACGCAGCGTGCCCCAGCTTTCGGCCGGCAGCCCCATCGCCAGCTTCAGCGCCCCGACCGCGCCGGCGTAAACCGCGTCGCCCACCCGGCGCACTTTCGCCCCGCCGTACTCGGTCAGGCCTTCCTCGATCACCCGATCCGGCCCGCGCAACTGGCTGCCGCCGCCGAGAATGATGTTCTGCAGCATCCGCTGCTGAAACTCGGGGTCGAATTTCCCAATCATCTCCCGCAGCGCCTGCACGATCGGCTGCACCAGCATGTTGCACGCTTCCTTCAGCGGCGCCGTCACGTCGAATTGCTTCGGCTTGCCGCCGATCGGCAGGCTCACGATCGCCTTCTCGTTCACGTCGTTGACGAATCCGTACTTCTCCTTGATCTCGCGCACCATGTTGCGCGAGATCTGCACCTCGGGATGGGCGGCACGCAGCCGATTGTAGAAGTGCTCGTCCACGAAGTCGCCGCCGAGAGGCAGCGTGATCTGCTCTTCCTCGCTCGGAAACGTCCCATAAATCGGGCACAGGTCGATCGTGCCGGCGCCGATGTCGACCACCAGCGTGTCGCACAGCCGGTTCATGCCATACGCGATCGTGAACGGCTCGGGCACGATCATGACCGCGTCGAACGTGCTCCGGGCCGCTTCGAGCAGCACCTGCTTGTTGGCGACGCTGGCCCGCGACGGCGCCCCGATGACCCCGTACAGCGGCAGCCCCTTGGTCGGCCGCGTCAGCGCAACGGCGTGCTCGACCAGCAACCGGGCCGCCTCCTTGTGCTTCTGCACCTCGTCGGGCTTGACGCGTGGTTCCTTGGCAGTACCGACGAGCCGACAGCGGCGCACCGCCAGCGGTGCGGCGGCCGTGACGAAAAAGAAACCCGGTGCGCGGCCACCCCATATATCGACGATGAAATGGCCTGGTTGGGCGGTTTGCCACCGCGAAAAAGCAGCTGACGACGAACAGCTTCCCCTATCTATCAGTATCGCGGGTATGGCGATGGCTACGTAAGAGATGTGGCAGCCCGGATGATCGCAAGGAAGTCCGGCACCTTGAGACTTGCCCCGCCGACGAGAGCGCCGTCCACGTCCGGTTGCGACAGCAATGTGCGGGCGTTGTCGGGCTTGACGCTGCCGCCGTACTGGATCACGACGCGCTGAGCCGCGTCGCCGCCGCACAGTTCGCCGACGCGCTGCCGGACATAGGCGTGGGCGTCCTGGGCCTGCTGCGGCGTCGCGTTGACGCCGGTGCCGATCGCCCACACCGGCTCATAGGCGAGCACGATATTCGCGAGCGCTTTGGCATCGACACAGGCCAGGGAGCCGGTGAGCTGGATATGCAGCACCGCCTCGGTGCGCTCGGCCTTGCGATCCTCGAGGGTTTCGCCGATGCACAGGATCACCTTGAGGCCAGCCGCCAGCGCCGCGTGGACCTTGTGGTTAATAAAGGCATCGCTCTCGCCCAGGGCGTGCCGCCGTTCGCTGTGGCCCAGAATGACGTAGGTGCAGCCGACGTCGACGAGCATCGCCGGGCTGACCTCGCCGGTGAAGGCGCCCTCCTTCGCGGGGTAGAGGTTCTGCGCCCCCAGCGCGACCAGCGTGCCCTTGACCGTCTGGAACACGCGGCTCAGGTAGGGAAACGGCGGGCAGACGGCGACGGTGACACGATCGTCCGTCCCCAGGCCCTTCACGACGCCTGCGGCCAGCAGTTCGGCGCCGATGCTGTCGGTGTACATCTTCCAGTTGCCGGCGATGAATTTCTTGCGCATGCGTTGGTCCCATCGGTTTACGTTCAGCGGTCGCCGCGCAGCGCTAAACGTAAGCCATCTTACGGCACGTGAACCGCGTCGGGAATGCACCAGTTAATCGGCGGCTTGTCCCAGACGGCGAGCTGCTGGTTCGTCTTTGAAAAATGCCGGCAGCTGGCGAAGGGCTTCGCCGCCAACGGCGACGGATGCGGCGCTTCGAGAATGGCGTGCCGTTCGCCGTCGATGACCTTCTTCTTTGCCTGGGCGTGACTGCCCCAGAGCAGGAACACTACCGGATTCTTGCGCTCGCTGAGGCGGCGGATGATCGCGTCGGTGAGCTTTTCCCAGCCCTTGCCCTTGTGCGAATTCGGCTTGCCCGCACGGACCGTCAGCACGGTATTCAGCATGAGCACGCCGTTTTCGGCCCACGTGACCAGGCAGCCATGCGGCGGAACGGGACAGCCGACGTCGGCGTGCAATTCTCTGAGGATGTTGACCAGCGAGGGCGGCTTGCGAACGCCCGGCAGCACAGAGAAACACAGCCCATGCGCCTGGGCCCGGCCGTGATAGGGATCCTGCCCGAGAAGCACCGCCTTGACCCGGTCGAACGGCGTCAACTCGAGCGCGGCGAAGACCTTGTCGGCGGGCGGATAGACTTCGTGGTGCCGGCGCTCTTCGGCGACGAATTCCTGGAGCTCGTGGAAATACGGCTGCTTCACCTCGTCCGCGAGCAACGGCCGCCAGGAAGGAGGAAGCGGCGTCATGAACGGCTCCACACCAAATGGCGCTTGAGGCGATCAATCCTGTAAGTGCAACTCTTGCAAGGATGTTGCCTTCAACAAATCGACCAGGAGCTGGCGCAATTGTTCGGGAGACATCGCGGTAACGCGCTCGATGACGGCCGCGGCAAGCGGGCCGAATCGCTCCTCCAGCAGCAGCAACACCGTCTCACGCCGCTCTTCGAGCTTGCCTTCGAGCTTGCCTTCGAGCTTGCCTTCGAGCTTGCCTTCGAGCTTGCCTTCGAGCTTGCCTTCGAGCTTGCCTTCGAGCTTGCCTTCGAGCTTGCCACGTTCGTAAGTGGTAATCATCAGTGGCCTCACTTCCCGGAATTGCTCCTGAGTCAGCAGTTCCTGCAGTAATTCACGCTGCCGCTCATCGAGGTTGGCGTAAGCCTCCAGACACTCCTCCAGCAAATAGCGCCGGAAGTCATTTTCGCCCGAAAGGGCGATCCGTTTCAAGGCCTCGGCATGCAGTTCCGCACGCCGCTCCGGCGAGGTACTCATCAGCGCGCTCAGCGCGACGCCGAGCAGATGCTCGCCGGAAGCGTACACCGCCGCGTCCAACGCCGGCAAGCCGACGTAGGCATACGTGAAGCGCAACAAGCAATGATCCCAAAAGAATTCCTCGTACACATCCCAACCGATGCCGTCGAGCCCGACGCGCAAATACAGCCCAATCGGCAGCACCGGCAATTGGCTTTCACGCCGTAATTGCGTGTAATACTTGAACATCCGCGGGCGTAATGGCTGTGCGCTGTCGCGTGACTCGACCTCAATGTGGATCAACGCCACCAACTCGGTGCAGTCCGCAAAGGGTGGCGGTGCTCCCGGTCGCAGACGCACGCGCACCACCAGGTCGAGATGGCGTTCTCGCCCAGCGGCGGCGCCAGGAACACTTCCTTGTCGAGCCACATTACGTCGGTGAAATCGAAATGCTTGGCCCAGGCCGGGAAGAAACAGGTGAAGAACTGCTCGAAGAATTCTTTCAGCAGCACTTTCAATCGCTGGTCGTGATCGGGTGATTCCGCCATGATTCCATCACATCGTCTTCCCCACCACCTCGGCGATTCTACGGATGCGCTGCATCAGCTCGATATACGTGTTCGGCAGCAGCGCCTGCGGGCCGTCGGACAGGGCCTTTTCGGGGCAGCTGTGCACCTCGATGTGCACGCCGTCGGCGCCGGCCGCCACCGCGGCGCACGCCATCGACGGAATCAGGTCGCGCCGGCCGGTCGCGTGGCTCGGATCGACGATGATCGGCAAATGGCTCAACCCCTTGACGTTCGGCACCGCGCTCATGTCGAGCATGTTGCGCGTCGAGTCCTCGAACGAGCGCACGCCACGCTCGCAGAGAATCACCCCCGGATTGCCCTCGGCAAGGATGTACTCCGCCGACATGAGCAGGTCCTTCACCGTCGCGCTCATGCCGCGCTTCAGCAGCACCGGCTTCCTGGTTTGGCCGACTTCCTTCAGCAGGTCGAAGTTCTGCATGTTGCGGGCGCCGACCTGAAACATGTCCGCATAGCGCTCGACCAGCGGCACCTGGCGCGGGTCCATCACCTCCGTGACCGTCGGCATGTCGTACTTGCGGCCGACGTTGCGCAGAATCTTGAGGCCCTCCTCACCCATGCCCTGGAAGCTGTACGGGCTGGTCCGCGGCTTGAACGCGCCGCCGCGCAGGATGTTGGCACCCGCCTTCTTCACCTGGCCCGCGATCTCGTCGAGAATCTCGGCGCCTTCGATCGCGCAGGGACCGGCGATCATCGCCATCGCGCCGCCGCCGACCCGGACCTTGCCGACCACGACGACTGTGTCCTTCTTGTTGAACTCGCGGCTGGCGAGCTTGAACGGCTTCATGATCGGCAGCACCTTCTCGACGCCGGGGATGGCCTCGAGCGGCTCGGCCTGCAGCCGATTCTCGTCGCCGATGACGCCGATAATCGTTCGGTGCTCGCCCTGGCTCAGGTGCGGCTTGAACCCCAGTTCGCGGATGCGATCCAGCACGTGCTGCATCTCGGGTTCGGTCGTGTTGGGCCTAAGAACGATAATCATGGGAGTTGCCTGGTGAGTGGTGCGTGGTGCGTGGTGCGTGGTCCTTGACCACGCACCACGCACCACTCACCATCTTAACCGCTGATCGTCGCAATGGGAAACGAGCCGAGCACGGTGAGCTGCTCGCAATGCTCCGCCAGCGCGTTGAGAGCGCGCTTGACCTTCGGGTCCTCCACGTGTCCCTCGAAGTCGACGAAGAACATATATTCCTTGCGGCCGTTCTTGGCGGGGAACGATTCGATCCAGGTGAGGTTGAGCTTGTTCGCCTTGAACACGTCGAGCGCGTCGACCAGCGAGCCGGGGTTGTGCGGCACCTTGAACATCAGGGCGGTCTTGTCGGCGCCCGACTTCGGCGCTTCCTGATGGCCAATCACCGCGAAGCGCGTCTCGTTGTGGGGATAATCCTCGATGTTCTCGAACAGGATGCGCAGCCCATAGCGCACCGCCGCTTGGCGGCTCGCGACCGCGGCCGCGCCGGGCTCCTGCTGCGCAAGCTGGGCAGCGACCGCGGTGCTGGACACGTCCTTCAGGTCCGCGTGCGGCAGGTTCTTGCTCAGCCAGTTGCGGCACTGCGCCAGCGCTTGCGGCTTGGAGTAAACCCGGCGAACCTGTTCCTGCTCGCAGTTGGCGAGGAGATTGTGATGAATCTTGAGCCGAACTTCTGCGCTGATCTTGAGTTGCGGCAGCCGCATGAACATTTCGAGCGTGTCGGAAACGCCGCCGTCCGTCGAGTTCTCCAGCGGTACCACGCCGAAGTCGACATGGCCACGGTTCACTTCCTCGAAGACGGCCGCGATGCTGCCGACGCGGATGAACTCGATCGCGGAGCCGAAGCGCTCCACCGCGGCGAGGTGGCTGTAACTGTATTCAGGGCCGAGGTATGCGACCTTGATGATCTTCTGCAGCGCCCGCGAGCCGCTGATGATCTCGCGGAAGATTGCCCGGACGGTCCCTTCGTCAAGCGGCCCCTTGTTGGCCTCGATGACGTTCTTGAGGACTTCCTCTTCTCGAGCAGGCGAAAAGACTTCCGCGCCCTGGTCGTTCTTGATGCGGCCGATGTCGGCGGCGAGGGCGGCGCGCTCGCTGACATACTTGAGGACTTGCAGATCGAGCTTGTCGATCTGAGTCCGCAACTGCTTGAGATGGGCGGCGGTTTTCGCCGGAGAGGCGTGATCCGACTCGGTTTTGCGCGCATGAGTTGCTGTCTCAGGTTGGGTGTGCGGTCGCTGCCGCGGAACGCGCGGTTTCCGTCAATCTAGTTGTGCCCCATACGGGCGTCAACCAACCGCCGGCTTCTGAGACGCATTTTGTGGGCTTTTTTTGGCTTTGCGCTACAATGCCACCGCCTGAACGCTCGCGGCATCGCGCATGCTGTCATTTTGGCATGCTCAAGGGCTGGCATGGCCGCCAACCGGCTAAGAGGCAATCGAATGGACGGCCCCAAACAGATGCAGGTTTGGAAGTTGTGTCGAATGCATCGGTTGGGTCAACCCCGGCATGTTTCTTGCTAAAACCATTGCAGAACCGTGAATCCGAGCGCTGGGGCGGCGCATCCAATCTTGTGAGCACTCCGAACGAATACAAAATAAGCAAACATCTTGCCGGTAGCCCGGCCCGAAAGGAGCCCGATAATGGCCGAAGAAAAAATCATTGGTATCGACCTCGGCACGACCAACTCGGTGGTCGCGGTTATGGAGGGCGGCGAGGTCAAGGTCATCCCCAACCAGGAAGGCCAGCGGCTGACTCCGAGCGTCGTCGCGTTCACCGACAAGGGCGAACGCCTGGTCGGCGATCCGGCCAAGCGCCAGGCCGTCACCAACCCGAAGCGCACCATTTACTCGATCAAGCGCTTCATGGGCCGCCGCCACAGCGAGGTGCAATCCGAGGAAAAGCTGGTTCCCTACAAGATCGTCGGCGGGCCCAACGAGCTCGTGAAGGTCGAGATCGACGGCAAGACGTACACGCCGCCCGAAATCTCGGCGATGATCCTGCGCAAGCTCAAGGAGGCCGCTGAGGCCTACCTCGGCCATCGCGTCAGCAAGGCGATCGTCACCGTGCCGGCGTACTTTAACGACGCCCAGCGCCAGGCGACCATCGACGCGGCCCAGATCGCCGGCTTCGAAACGGAATGGGAAATCGAGGGCAAGGACGGTAAGAAGAGCAAGCAGCGGATGCGCATCATCAACGAGCCAACTGCGGCGTCGCTCGCTTATGGCCTGGACAAGAAGAAGAATGAGAAGATCGCGGTCTTCGACCTCGGCGGCGGCACCTTCGACATCTCGATCCTCGACGTTGGCGAGGGTGTCTTCGAGGTGAAGGCGACCAACGGCGACACGCACCTCGGCGGCGACGATTTCGACCAGGCCCTGATCGACCACGTCGCCGGCGAGTTCCAGCGATCCAACGGGATCGACCTGCGCAAGGACCCAATGGCGCTGCAACGGCTCAAGGAAGCGTGCGAGCAAGCCAAGAAGGACCTGTCCGGCCAGCCCCAGGTCGATATCAACCTGCCGTTCATCACGGCCGATCAGACCGGGCCGAAGCACCTCCAGATGACGATCACGCGGGCCAAGTTCGAGCAGCTGGTTGCCCACCTGATCGAGCGCTGCACCGGTCCTGTCAAGCAGGCGCTGCGCGACGCTGGCTACACGCCAAAGGACATCGACGAAATCGTCCTGGTCGGCGGCATGACGCGCATGCCGCGCGTCATGCAGCTGGTCAAGGAACTCTTCGGCAAGGAAGGCCACAAGGGCGTCAATCCCGACGAGGTGGTCGCGGTCGGCGCCGCCATCCAGGGCGCCCAGCTGCTGCTCGGCAGCAAGTCCGACGTGCTGCTGCTCGACGTGACCCCGCTGTCGCTGGGCATCGAGACGCTCGGCGGCGTGTTCACCAAGCTGGTGGAGAAGAACACCACCATCCCGACGCAGAAGAAGGAAACCTTCTCGACCGCCGACGACAACCAGAACGCCGTGACGGTGCAGGTGTACCAGGGCGAGCGGCCGATGGCGGCCGACAATCGGCTGCTGGGCCGGTTCAACCTGGAAGGCATCGAGCCGGCGCCGCGCGGGCTGCCGAAGATCGAGGTCAGCTTCGATCTCGACGCCAACGGCATCCTCAACGTCTCGGCGAAGGACCTCAAGACGAGCAAGGAGGCGAAGATTCGGATCGAAAGCTCCAGCGGCCTGAGCAAGGACGAGGTCGAGAAGATGCGCCGCGACGCCGAGTCGCACGCCGACGAGGACAAGCGCAAGAAGGAGCTGGCCGAGGTGCGCAACGAGGCGGACACAACGATCTGGCAAGTCGAAAAGATGCTCAAGGAGCAGGGCGACAAGCTGTCGGAGAGCGACCGCGCTCCGGTGCAGGCCGCCGTGGAGAGGGTCAAGCAGGCGCACAGCAGCACCGACCCGAACGTCATACGCCAGGCGCTGAACAATTTGCAGAGCGCGGCCCAAGCGATGGCCCAGCATGTCGGCCGCGCCGGCGGCGGCCCGCCGCCCGGCGGCGGTCATGACGGCCAGGGCGGCGCCGGCAAGGACAACGTCCAGGACGCGGAATTCGAGGTGAAGAGCTAGGAACCAGTTCTTGCTTGCGTTGAGCGCTCGCAGGCGGTGTGCAAGGGGTCCACCTTGCAACACCGCCTGCGAGCGCTCAACGTAAACAAGAAGCTTAGAATGATGGCAATGGCTTTCTTCCCTTGAACCCCGGACCATCCATGAAGCTCATCCTCGCCATCATCCAGCCATCCAAAGTCGAAGCCGTCAAGGAGGCGCTCAACAAGGTCGAGGTCTTCCGCCTCACCATGATCGACGTGCGCGGTTTCGGCCGGCAAAAGGGCCATTCAGAGGTTTATCGCGGCCACGAGCTCACGGTCAATCTGCTGCACAAGGTTCAACTGCAAATTGCGGTCAACGAGGATTTCGTCGAGCCGACCGTCAACGCGATCATGGAAGCAGGTCGCACCGGACCCGAGGGGCGCATCGGCGACGGCAAAATCTTTATCCTGCCGCTGGAAGACTGCATCCGCATCCGCACCGGCGAACGCGGGCCGGAGGCGATCTGATATGGACGGCACCGCTCTGCTGCTGTCGGACGACCTGCTCTTTCGCAGCCGTATCACGGGGACGGCCGAGGCGCTGGGGCTTGCTGTGCACACGGCGCGGACGTTCCGACGAGCTGCTGCGGCTGGCGGAGCAAATGCGGCCCGCGTGCGTTCTGGTGGACTTGCACAATCCGGGGCTCGCGATCACGGAGGTGGTCGGCCGGCTCCAGGCGTTACGTCCGCCGCCACGCATCGTTGCCTATGGCTCCCATGTCGAGGCGGCGACGCTACGTGCGGCGCGAGGCCGGCTGTGATCGCGTGTTGCCGCGCAGTCAGTTCGTCGAACAGTTGCCGCACGCGCTGGCCGGCTGGCTCTCAAGCATTGAGGACAATTCATGATTGCGCCCCGTTGCCTGGCGTTGCCCATTCTGCTCATGTCGCTGAATGTTGCGACTTCGAGATCAACAATCGCTTCTATGAGTTTCGCGGCTGGCTTTACGGCGATATCATCGTGGGCCACGCGTGGAACGTCGGCGGTTGCGAATGGCGCCATGTGCTGCGCCGTCGTCGGTGACGCACCCTCGTTTTCCCTGGCTGCCGCCTTACAATGATCAGCACATGACCCGTTCCGTGTGCCCCAGGAGTGACGACGATGGCGACCGCGACTGCGACGCTGAAGAAAATGCTGATCGATGGCCAGTGGGTGGCTGCTCAGGACGGCAAGACCATCGGCGTCATCAACCCGGCCACCGAGGAGGTCGTCGCCGACATGGCGTTCGGCAATCGCGCCGACGTCAAGCGCGCCCTGACGGCGGCCGGCCGCGCCATGGTCGGCTGGATGAAGCAGACGGCGTGGGACCGGGCCAAGGTGCTCAAGCGGACGGCCGAGCTGATGCGCGAGCGTGCCGATGCCATCGCGCGCACGCTGACGATGGAGCAGGGCAAGCCGCTCGCCGAATCGAAGGCTGAGGTGCTGCATTCGGCCGACACCTTCGAGTGGTTTGCCGAGGAAGGTAAACGCGCCTACGGGCAGGTCATCCCGAACTCGGTGCCGGGCAAACGGCACGTCACAGTCAAACATCCTGTCGGCGTCGTCGGCGCGATCAGTCCCTGGAATTTCCCGATCACGCTGCAGGCGCGGAAGATCGCGCCGGCGCTGGCCGCCGGCTGCACGATCGTGTGCAAGCCCGCCAGCCAGACACCGCTGTGCCTCGTGCAGGTCTTCGAGTGCATGGTCGAGGCCGGCCTGCCCGCCGGCGTCGCCAATCTCGTCACCGGTCCGGCGCAGGATGTCGCGGACGAATTGCTCGAGAACCCGATTTGCCGCAAGATCAGCTTCACCGGCTCGACCGAGGTGGGCAAGCAGCTCATGCGCGGCGCCGCCGACGGGCTGAAGCGGCTGAGCCTGGAATTGGGCGGCCACGCGCCGTTCATCGTGTTCCCGGACGCGGATCCCGAGGTCGGCGCCAAGATCGCCGTCCTGGGCAAATTCCGCAACAACGGCCAGGTCTGCATCGCGCCGAGCCGTTTCTACGCCCACAGCGACGTGGCGAAGAAATTCACCGAGGCGACGGTCGAGTTCGCCCGCGCCTGAAAGTCGGCAACGGCCTGGAGCCGGGCATCGAAATCGGCCCGATGTTCGAGAAGCGGGCGATGGACAACACGCTCAAGCTCATCGATGACGCGAAGCAACATGGGGCGAAGGTCCTGACCGGCGGCAAGCGCGACGAACGTTTCGCCAAGGGCTATTTCTTCCAGCCGACGGTGCTGGCGAACGTGCCGGACAGCGCGAAGATGCTGACCGAGGAGCCGTTCGCGCCGGTGATGCCGATCCTCGACTTCAAGAACCTCGACGATGTGATCCGTGCCGCCAACAACACGCGCTACGGCCTGGCGGCGTATGTCTTCACCAACGATTTGACCGCCGCCTGGAAGATGGCGGAGGGCCTGGAAGCGGGCATCATCGGCATCAACGACCCGGTGCCGGCGACGCCGCAGTGCCCGTTCGGCGGCATGAAGGAAAGCGGCCTGGGCCGCGAGCTCGGCCACGAAGGGTTGGAGGCGTACTTGGAGACGAAGTATGTGAGCTTCAAGCTGCGGGACTGATTCCGGAGTGCGACGATGGAATATGAAGCGATTCGCGAAGCGCTTGCGCCATCCGTTTCGACCGTTTTTCTTAAAGACGACGGCGGGAAAGGTGTTTCTTGTCGACCAGGCGGAGCATTTGGCCCTGGCGAGGCAGACTGTGGTGGTCGTCGATTACGAGACGCAGACCAACGTGCCGCTGACCCTGGCCGACATTGACTCCATCGTCTACACGAACGAGCCTGTAACGGGGCTGCCGGATGGACACTAGCGAGATCCTCGCGTTGCTGCGACAGCACCATGAACGAGCCGCACCAGGTGAGGTACGATGTGCGCACAACGGCTAACGAAACCCTTCAGCTTCACGCGGCGACTGAAGGAGATCGGTATGTTCTTCGCCAAGCGCAGCCCGCAGCACCAAACGATGCGTCGGACAGTGCGGCTGCTGGAGAAGGCGCGCATCTCGTATGCCATTGTTGGCGGGATGGCGTTGAACGCCCATCGCTACGAGCGCACCACCAAAGATGTGGATTTCCTGCTCACTGCAGACGGATTTACTACATTCGTTGATCGTTTCGTCGGCAAACACTATGACGCAGTCCCTGGACGGTCGAACCGCTTCATCGACCGGAAGAATGGCGTGACGATCGACATCCTGGTCACGGGCCGGTTTCCCGGCACCGGCAAACCAGGGCCGATTGCCTACCCCGACCCTGCGGCGGTTAGTGAATTGATCGAAAAACACTCGGTCGTCAAGCTGGGCACCCTCGTCCAGCTCAAGCTGGCCGCACGGCGCTGGCGCGACTTTGCCGATGTTGTGGAGCTCATTCGCTTTAATGAGCTGGACGAGTCGTTCCTCGACCGGCTACACCCGTCCTTGCATCAGGATTTCATCGAATGTCTCGAAGAAAAGCGTCGCGAGGACGAGTACATAGCCCGAGAAGGATAACCCACCGCTGCACGCGAATCGCTTCACTTGTGACCCGTAGGGAGCCTGAATGATGCCTGACCTCATCCCCCCGCATGGGGGCCTGTCCGAACCCGTTGATCGCACCGTCCCCGCCGCCGAGATCAGCGACTTCATTCGCCAGGCCGCGGCGCTCAAGAAAGTGCCGATCAGCGACGCCGACCTGTCGAGCCTCTATCGCTTCGGCGACGGCGGACTCAGCCCGCTCACCGGCCCGATGGACGCCGTCGCGTTCAACCGCGTCCTCGACGGCGAGGTCATCCTCCATAACGGCAAGCCCTACGCCTGGACCATCCCGATCAGCTTCCCCGTGGACCGGCGCTGGGCGCTTCGCTCAACGTCGGCGAAACCATCGCTCTGGTCAACAGCAAGAGCGACATCGTCGGCACGCTCAAGGTCAGCGACGTGTTCCCCTGGGACAAGACGAAGTACATCAAAAGCGTTTATGCCACGGAACGCGTCGACCATCCCGGCGGCCGCATGGTGATGGCCGACGCGCGCGACGTGCTCCTCGGCGGCGAGGTGCGCGTGCTGCCGCAGCCGCAGCACCCCGAGTACGGCGAGCTGGTGCTGACGCCGCGGCAGACGCGGGCGCTGTTCCGGCAAAAGGGCTGGCAACGCGTCGTCGCCTTCCAGACGCGCAATCCCCTGCACCGCGCCCACGAGTACGCCCTGGTCGCCGGCCTGGAACGGCTCACCCGCGACGGACACTTCGCTGGGGCCGTGCTCAATCCGCTCATCGGCGAAACCAAGGGCGATGACGTTGACGCCGCCACCCGCATGCGCACCTATCGCGCCCTCATCGACAACAAGGCGCTCGGCGAGGGCGACAAGGACGAGGCGCTCTGGGAGAAAGTCGGCCGCGATTTCCACGACCATGTGATCCTCCTGGGCCTCGACATCAAGATGTTCTACGGCGGGCCCAAGGAAGCCATCATGCACGCCATCTATCGGCAGAACTTCGGCTTCACCGATATCGTCATCGGCCGCAAGCACGCCGACGCGCCGTACGAGGACGGCAAGGACATCTGGGACGGCCTGGCCGCCCAGCGCAAGTTCGACGAGCTGAAAGGCGAGCTGCTCATCAAGCCCGTGAAAGTCGGTTTCGCGGCGTTTTACGAGGAACTCGGCCGCGTCGGCCTGGTCGATGAGTATGGGCCCAAGGGGTTCAACCAGGTGAACATCTCCGGCCGCGAGCTGCGCGAGAAGCTGCGCGGGCCAGCTTCCCGACGCGCGCGTTATGCGGCCCGAAACAGCGAAGATCCTCATCGAGCGGATGAAGGCAGGTTAAGCGGCGAGCCGAGCGGCGTCTGAAACACTTCCGAAGTCTCGGAGACTTCGGAAGTTTGCGTGTCAACGGCGAGCCGAGCGGTGTAAGCCGCCGGGTTAAGGCCCCCAATGACAAGCGAACCCGTCCCTGCGCCTCCCGCGCCGCCGTCCGGCGTGTACTGGAAGACCTTCGCAGTCCTGATGTCCCTCGTCCTCGTGGCGGCGGTGCTCGTGCCAGCCCTCGTTGTCGAGCGGCTCGTGCTGTCGGCAATTGCCGTCGCGATCGGACTGTACCTTGGCCCGCGCATCGGGCTGGACGTGTCACTGATCCGCAGTGCATTCGCCAGCGAGCCGCGCGTCGGCAAGCGATGGCTGACGCTGTTGCCGCCGTCGCTGATCGTCGGCGTCGCCGGCGGCCTGACGCTCTTGCTCGCGGTGCCGCGGCTGGGCGAATGGCTGACGCCTGAACTGGGCCGCGATCCAGATTCCGGTCTCACACCGGTCGCACCAGCGGCCGCCTGGAAGATCGCCCTCGCTTCCATCTCGGCGGGCGTCGTCGAAGAGGCGCAGTTTCGGCTCGGCATGCTGACGCTCATCGCTTGGATCGGGACGCGGATCACGGGGAGCGCGCGACCCGGGCCGTGCATGCTCTGGATGGCAAACCTGCTGGCCGCACTCGCGTTCGCCCTGATACACATCCGCAACGTCATTGCGTTGGATTTGCCATTGACCCTCGGGTTGCTCGTGATCATCATCGCGAGCAACGGATTTGCCGGCCTCTTCTTCGGCTGGCTCTACAGGTGCTTCGGCGTGGAGTCGGCGATGATCGCGCACGTCGTCCTTGACATGGTGCTGAAGGTCGCAGGCCCCTTCATGATCCCGAACGGTTTGTAGAACCGCTGGCGATTCCACGTGCCGCCGCTAAACGGCGAAACCGGCACGCGCGGATCGCGGTATAATAGGCGATGCCTCCCCGGAACTCAAAAACCCGAGGTGCCATAATGCGATCGACGCTCGCTTGCCTCGCCCTGCTCGTGCTCGCCGGTCCCTTGCTTCCCCAGGCCGGCCCCGCGACGGCGACGAAGATCAGCCCGTTCCGTCTCAAGGACACGACGGGCAAGGCCTGGTCGCTCGACGATCGCAAGGACGCCAAGGCCATCGTCGTCGTCTTCCTCGGCACGCAATGCCCGATCAACAACGCGTATGTGCCGCGGTTGGCCGAGCTGCAGACGGCATACGCCGGCAAGGGCGTCGAGTTCGTCGCCATCAACGCCAACCAGCACGATTCGCCGGACGCGATCGCCGAGCATGTCGCACAGTTCAGGATTCCCTTCCCCGTGCTGCGCGACGAGAAGCACCTCGCCGCCGACCGCTTCGGCGCCGAACGCACGCCCGAGGCGTTCGTCCTCGACGCGCAATGCACCGTGCGCTACCGTGGCCGGATCGACGACCAGTTCGGCATCGGCTTTCAACGCCGGCAGCCGACGCGGCGCGACCTGGCCGAGGCGCTTGACGAAGTGCTGGCGGGCAAGGCGGTGAGCCAGCCGAAGACGGTGGTGGCCGGCTGCATCATCGGCCGGGCGCCGGCGCCGAAGGCGGGTGCGACGGTCAGCTATGCCAGGGTCGTGTCGCGCATCGTGCAGCAGCATTGCCAGGAATGCCATCGGCCCGGCCGCATCGGGCCGATGCCGCTGTTGACCTACGAGGACGTGTCCGGCTGGGCGCAGATGATCCGTGAGGTAATCGAGGACAAGCGCATGCCCCCCTGGCACGCCGATCCCGCGCACGGCAAATTCCGCAACGATCGCCGGCTGCCGGCCGAGGAGCGCAAGACGCTGCTGGCATGGATCGACCAGGGCTGTCCGCGCGGCGACGACCGCGATCTGCCGGCGCCGCGGGAGTTCGCCGAGGGTTGGACCATCGGCAAGCCCGATGCGGTCTTCACGATGCCGAAGGAATTCACGGTCCCGGCCAAGGCGCCGAAGAACGGCATTCCGTACAAGCATTTCGTGGTGCCCACCAACTTCACCGAGGACATGTGGGTGCAAGCCGTCGAGGCGAAACCCGGCAATCGCGCGGTCGTGCATCACATCATCGTCTATGTCCTCGACGGTAAGAAGCGGACCGGCGAGATAAGCGACGGCATCGGCAACGGCCTGCTGGTCGCGCATGCGCCCGGCGATCTCGCCCTGGTCCTGCCGCCCGGCCACGCCAAGAAAATCCCCAAGGGCGCGACGCTCGCCTTCCAGATGCACTACACGCCCAATGGCACCGAGCAGACCGACCGCTCCTCGGTTGCGCTGGTGTTCGCGAAGAAGCCGCCCACGCACGAGATCAGGACGCGCGCCTTCGCCCAGCAGATCCTGCTGATTCCGCCGGGCGCCGCCAATCACCGGGCGTTCGTCACCGGTACGTTCAAGAAGGACGTGGAGATCACCAGCCTGTTCCCGCACATGCACCTGCGCGGCAAGAGCTTCGAGTTCAAGGCCGTCTATCCCGACGGCAAGCGTGAGGTGCTGCTCGCGGTGCCGCGCTACGACTTCGGCTGGCAGACCAACTATTTCTTTGAGCAGCCGCTGCGGCTGCCGGCCGGCAGCAAGATCGAATGCACGGCCCATTTCGACAACTCTGCCGGCAATCCCAACAACCCCGACCCGACGAAGCTCGTACACTGGGGCGAGCAAACCTGGGACGAGATGATGATCGGCTTCGTCGATTACGCCGTCGTCGACGGGGCGAGCAAGGAAGAGAAGTAGGTCCCGCCTGCCGGGCGGGACCTGGCTCATTCCCCTCAACCGGCTTGCTGATACAGTAACCGGATGCCGCGGCGCGGGTCGCGGTCGGACGTGAGGGGAGAGGGCCGTCATGCGTGTGCTGGTCATCGGCAAGGGCGGGCGCGAACACGCCCTGGTCTGGAAGCTGGCGCAGTCGCCGCGCGTCAAGCAGGTCTTCTGCGCCCCCGGCAATGCCGGCACCACCGAGGACGGCGTCAACGTCCCCATTGACGAGACCGACTTCGACGCGCTGATCCGCTTCGCCAAGAAGGAAGCGATCGGCCTGACCGTCGTCGGGCCCGAAGCGCCCCTGGCCAACGGTATCGTCGACGCGTTTCAGAAGGAACGATTGCGCATTTTCGGACCCAACCGGACGGCGGCGCAGCTCGAGTCGAGCAAGGTCTTCGCCAAGAAGCTGATGCGCGACGCCGACGTGCCGACCGCCGAGTTCCGCGTGTTCGATCATCCCGAACCGGCTCGCCATTACCTCTCTAGCCGCGAGTATGCCATCACGCCCGACGGCAAACAACGGCACGGTCCGTTCGCCGCGTCGCAGGTCATTCGCCAGGACGGCGAGCGCTTTCTCGTGATGCCCAACCTCGGCAAGGCCCGCATCGGCACCGCCGAGCCGTGCGTCGTCAAGGCGGACGGCCTTGCCGCGGGCAAGGGCGTCTTCGTTTGCGAAACCAGCGACGAGGCGTTGGCCGCCATCGACCGCATCATGGTCCGCGAGGAGTTCGGTCGTGTCGCCGGCCGCCAGATCATCATCGAGCGCCGCCTCGACGGCGAGGAGCTGAGCGTGATGGCGCTGGTCGCGGGCCGGACGATCGTGCCGCTGGCGCCGGCGCAGGACCACAAGCGTGCCGGCGACGGCGACACGGGGCCGAACACCGGCGGCATCGGCGCGTATTCGCCGCCGCCGCTCGCCACGCCGGCGCTGCTGGATGAGATCGAGGCGCAGGCGCTGGTGCCGACGGTCCACGCGCTGAAACGGCGGCGGCAGCCATTCCGCGGCGTCCTGTACGCCGGCGTGATGGCCACCAGCCAGGGGCCGCGCATCCTGGAGTACAACTGCCGCTTCGGCGACCCCGAAATCCAGCCGATCCTGATGCGGCTGCAAACTGACCTGTGCGAATTGCTCGAGGCGGTCGTGGACGACACGTTGAGTGATTTTCCGGAGGACCGGCTGCGCTGGGACCCGCGGCCGGCCGTTTGCGTGGTGATGGCCAGTCAGGGTTACCCCGGCAGCTACGTCAAGGGCAAGGTCGTCCGCGGCCTGGAAGAAGCCGTGGACCTGCCGGACGTGAAGGTCTTCCATGCCGGCACGAAATTCGACGGCCGCGCCGTGGTCACCGACGGCGGCCGTGTCCTCGGCGTCACCGCGCTGGGCGACACGCTTGCCGATGCCAAGGCGCGGGCGTATGAGGCGGTGGCGAAAATCCACTTTCCGGGGGCCTTCTATCGCAAGGATATTGCGGATCGGGCGCTGAGTGACGTGACAAGTTGAGGCGCCGTGCAATACGGTCGAGCCTTTCTCGCCGCCACGTCGGTCGGTCCCGCTCGCCCGCTAGAAATGCGCTTCACGTGCTAGCGACCGCGCGCCTTGCAGCCGACAACTTTTTTTTCGGAATTCCTCTTGCTGGCGCTCGGCGATGGGAATAGCCTACAATATGCCGTTCAAGCTGGGGGGTAGCAAGCATGTTCCCCTGGGATCGTCTCATCCGCATGCGTGACGCCGAATTGTCACAGCTTGATTTAGCTGTCGTGAATTTGGGTTGCGCGCATGGCCTGCCCGGCGCCGAAGCAATGGACGCACCGCTTTGCCAGCGCAAGCTCGTTGAGTGGACGGAGAAAGTGCGGTGGGAGACGGTTAAAGCAATGGATCTTTTCGAGAAGAGACCGGGCGACTATTGCAATTCCCGTAATTTCTTTCGGGCGCTCACGCTCATAACCGTCTTGCAGCAAGATTGCGGTGTACACTACAACCCGGCAAAGATTCCCGAGGATGTTCCGTTTGAGACAGCCGATTCGTTCATTTTCGGAATCATACAGGGCAATGGAGGCACCTGCACGACCATCCCCGTATTGTATGCCGCCATCGGCCGCCGCCTTGGTTACCCGCTGAAGCTTGTCAAGGCTGTGAGTAAGCAGTACACGCACTTCTTTGTACGATGGGACGGCGACGGCGCGCGATTCAATATGGAAGGCACGGCCCAGGGACTTAGCTGCCCGCCCGACAGCTACTACCGTACGGGGCGATACGCTGTTTCGGCCGGCTTGGAGGAAGCGTCCGGATTGCTGACGTCGATGAGCCCAAGGCAGGAACTCGCCGAATTTACAAACGAGCGCGGTTGGTGCCTGCTCGAGGCGAAGCAATATCGACGTGCCGCCGACTGTTTTGGCTGGGCTTTGGCGATGGTTCCAAGCGACCCGCTGCAGTATCGTGCATGGGAGCGCTGTGTCGCCCGATGGTTCGGAGCTTTGCGGGAACGCATGCCGCCGAAATTCCCGCGCGTAACGGTTCATTTTCCACCACGCCGGTTTCCGGAATCTTTGCCGCGAGAGATTGAACGAGAAATAATTCATCTTTCAATGCTCGATAATGTGCTTAACGATAGGCACAAGGATCGAGATTGGTGGGCGCCGATGCGTCGCGGCATCAATATCGCGCGAACCGTCGCGATTGGAGTTTCACTGTATCCAAGACGGCGGCGCACAATTGACGGTGCATTACAACTGAATCCCCATTGCCTCCCAGGAGGGCGTGAGCGATGTATGATCCAAGTATCGGCAGATGGCTCAGTCGTGATCCCATTGGGTTTGCGGCCGGTGACTCTAACCTTTATCGGTATGTTAGCAATGACCCCGAAGATTCTGTCGACCCGTCAGGTGAAGTTGGCGGCACGATTCACCACCCTTACCCATTGCATCTTGGTGGCGCCGCGAATCAGCCCTTGATTCAGTTAGATAGTGTTGCCGATCACCAGGCGTTTCACAATTACCTCGCGGATCGGGGCTATACTTTCGGGAATGCCGGTAGAGCGGCCTGGGCCCGCCTGACTACGGCGCAACAGCGGGCACTGATCGTAAGGGCGTTACGCGCAGCTAATGTCCCGATCAGCGTCATTCGCGCGAATATCGGCGCTATCATGAGAAATGCAACCCCCGGTGTCCTCACGCCGCGTCCTCTGCCCTCGGCTGCAGGACGGATAATTGTTCCGGTGATCGTCGTTGCCGCCATCGTAGAAATCCTGGCGAATCCGTCAAGCTGCAGCGCAGCAGAGGTCGATCCTACCTGGCGAGGGCGCCCCGAATCTGACACCCGACTTGGACACGTTGAACTGGGCGAGTCTTTCGTCATTATTGAGCGTCCCCGTGCTTGGAACCTATTTGGCGCCAATCAGCGCGTGGTAGCAAGCTGGCAGGGAAGGGAGTGGACCGATGCCGGGGATATGACGGCGAGCGAAGCTCGAGCACTGGAAGCCTTGGAATCGGTCGACGAGGTCACCACCATTCCCGGTATCGGAAGCCCGCCCACTGGTTATTATTGGGAGATACGCAGGTCTAGTAGCGTGCGCTTCACTGACTTGCCGACAGATCAGGAAGGCACCGCCGGTCAGCCGCAGCCGCCTCCGGCTCGCTAACAGATCGTAGCATGCCATGCGAACATCAAAGGAATTCGAGTATCTGCGCCTGTTGCCAGCAAATATGGCAACCTCTGGACATCATCCGAATTTGAGGCGTTCTTACAGGGCGCCACGGCAGAGCAAGTCGAAGAATTGCGCTGTGCCTTCGAGGACATAAGATTGCGGCGACACGCTGAAGCAATTTCGCGATGGATTGACTACACCAAAGAGCAAAAGGCAAATATTAGTCAGAGCGAGCGGCAGTTCGCGCAGCAGCTGGGACGACTGCTTGTACTGTTTAGGATTCTCGGGGAAAACCGCCGCCAGCCATTTGTTTCCGAGGAGGTGCGCTACATAGAACCGGTGAGGGTTCCGAACTGGTCAAACCTGCCTGACGAGCTGCATTACCTGAGGAAACCAGCCGAAGAATACCGGCGGCTCATCGATGAAGCCGACGTTGTGGACGCTTTGGCGTTCATGACTCCGGAGGAGACGGAATCACTTTCTGCCCTGGCCGCAACCATCCATGCTAACGATCACATGAAGAGAATCGAAGATTGGAGAAGAGCGCACCCGTTGGCAAAGCACGAGGAAGCTGCGATGATCTATCGAGTCCTCATGGTTCTGGATCTTGCGGGATTGCTGTAATGCATTACTGCAGCGAGGCGCTTGCCGCGCGTGCATCGAACCAATTCCTGCTTCCGACGGTGACGCTACTGACTGCTGCGGAACCAATGCACCAAATCACAATTTGAGTGGCAGATTGGTTCCTTCGATAAAGGAGGCCAGGAGTTCAGGATGTTCGCGGGCGTACGTAAACTCAGTGATCAGATAGTCGCGCAGCCAATCCGTATTGGCTGCTGCCAGGTTCCCGAGCCTCGCGTACTTGGTCCAGGCCCACACCAATTCGTCCGGGTTCATCTCCGGTGCATACGACGGCAGTTTTTCCGTCTTGATTTCCGGATGCTCTGCCAGGAATGCTTGCACCAACTTCGACTTGTCATGGAGCGTGCTCTGGTCCCAGATCACCGTCAACGGCGCATGCACTTGGGCCTTCAAATGCCGAAGATAATCGACGACATCCTTCGCATGCACCGTTGTGTTATCCGGCAACAAATCGAAATGCAGATTCAGGCGACGGTTGCGCGGACTAACCGAAATGCTGCTGATCGCCGAAATGCGGTCACGGCGATCGAAGGCGTCAAGAATCGGCGTTTTGCCCCGCGGGCCCCAGGTACGACGCACGCTGGGAGTCAGCATGAAGCCGGACTCATCGAGAAAAACCAGGTGCGCCTCACGCTTCTGGGCTTCCAAGGCAATGCGCGGGAATTCCTTGGTTTGCCAATCGAGAATGGCGGCTTCATTGCGTTCGCGAGCGCACGGCGCGGCTTCTGCGGCGACCAGTTCAGGCGCTCGCGAAGGAAACGGCCTACATGGTCATGATGGAAGCCGATATTGAACTCACGCCGGATTACTTCGGCGACACGTGCCGTGGTCCAAAGGGCATTGGGCCAGCCGTGGGCTTGCGCCCCCTGGCACAAAAGCTCTTCGAGCCGTTTCAATTGCGCGTCCGAAAGTCGGCAAGGCCGATGGGGATGCGGTTGGGCAGCCAACGCCGCGGGTCCCTTCTGGGTGGCGCACTGCCGCCAACGATACAACGACGAGCGATTCACGCCCAGGAATCGCGCAACTACCGTTGGACGCTCGCCTTGCGTCACCAGTTCGACAGCACGGCGCCGCCGGCGTTCGAGTTCTTCAGAGGATCCAATAGGTCTGCTCATGAAAAGTTAGATGCGCCAGTCGCGAAAACGATGCTTTTTTTGCGCAGCTGTCAGTAACCGATCTACCTAGGCATATGTTTGTCCGGGGATCCTGCGCATCGGCTTCCAGACCGCGTGCGGTTTGCCCAAACCCTGGCCGCGTTATTCACCGGCCAAGCGTCATGCCCGCGCTGCAACTTTGCTTCCCTGCTTGAGCGCGTCCCAGTCCGCCGGCGAGTACAGCACCTCGCGCGCGTTGGACCCGTTATACACGCCGACGATGCCGTCCTCGGCCATCGCCACGCTGGACCAGGTGCACCCGTGCCCAGGGCATGTTCCGCTCACCTCCGTCGCCATTCCTCCCACCGTGTCGCTTCGCGCGTGCGGATGCGCTGCACCTTGCGCTCGCTCAAATGGAGCCCATCGGCAGCTTGGATAACGGAGTCGCCCGCGGATAGCCGCACGAGAACGGCCCGATTCACCGGCCAGGCGCTCGCCAAGAAAAGTTGCCACTGTTCCGCCCAATCCGCCAGTTTTTCCGGGCCAGGCTCGTTGGCCGGCAGATCGCCCTGGCCGCGGCGGCGCACCCCACCGCGGGCAATTCCACGTGGCCGCAGGGCCATGTGCTGACCCCGCAATCGCTCGAGCCGCAGTATTCCGCGGCACCGGCTCATCCCGCGGCACACCAGAGTGCCGAGCCCGCCGCGATTGGGGCCGAGCCTAGCGCCCATGCCAGGACGGTATCGACCGCGGACCCGTCGTCGGGCAAGCCGGTCATCGCCAAGGTCGTCGACGATCCGCTGGAACCGCCCCCCGAGGCCCCGCTGTCGATCGGGCACGGCCCGCACGCGCCGCTCGAAGCGGCAGGCGGCGGTGGCGGTGGGGGAGGCGGCGGCGGTGGTGGCGGCGGCGCGGGTTCGCCCGCGGCGGCACCGGACATGCCAGGCGGCAACGCCCCGGCTCCGGCGCCCTCCAGTCCACATGCGGCCCAACCGGCGCTCAGCTTCGCCCCCAGCGCCAACGCGGCCAGCGCAGGCAGCGCAGGCGGCGCCGCGAGCCCCACGACCCAGGGCGGCGGCACGCCGCAGTCCACGCCGGACTCGTTCCAGGCGCCGGCGCAGTCGCTCACCGGCGCCCCGGTAACCTTCGAGCTCAACGAGGGCCAGGCCGGGCCCGCTTACAGCCAATATTCCTTCGACTCGCACGGGCCCGGTTACAACCTGTTCGTTAGCGGCACCCAGAGCCAGATTGTCCTCCCCGGGCAACAGCTTACGCGACCGCAATCTCGGGCGCAAACTCACGTACCTCTTGCTGAGGATTAGCAAAAATGGTAACCTTTTAGCCGATTGCAGGAATCCGCCCAGGCAATGGGGGTAGCTTGCCGGTTTTCAAGTAGGTCCGTAATGCGGACACGATCGTTTCCAGGGGGTTGTGGCCACGCTGCTTGAGGGTCCGGTAGATACTCATCAGTACGGCCTGAAGGTCCGCGCCCGCATCGCTGCCGTTGGCGTAACTGTTCTTGCGAATGATCACCGCCGGCCGGATGGCACGTTCGCCATGGTTGTTGTCGAAGGGTACTTCCGGGTGTTCCAGGAACGTGAACAGTTCGGTGCGATGACGCCGCAGGCGCTTGACCAAGCGGCGCACATGCGCGTTCTGCCACGGCGTGTCGATCAGCCGCTGCAAGCGCTCTTCCAGGCGTTGTCGCGCGTCGGGAAGGGCCAGGCCCGGTCCGGCGCGGCGCAGACGCAGACCGTCGCGCAGCAAACGCTTCAGTTTTTTGCTGAAGGCGCGCCAATCGCCACCGGGCCGATGGTAATGCTGCACTTTTTTCAGTTCGCGCAGCAAGTGCGCCAAGCATTTTTGCCGTCGGCCACCCACGACCGAGTTGTAGGCGCCCAAAAGTCGGTCACCAGCGTACCGTTGAAGGCGCGGCGGAAGAACTGCTTGACGACCGTCTTGCCGCGCTTGCGGTCGATCAAGTAGTAGGTCAGATCGCTGGTCGTGAAGCACCACAGCCAGTGGGTCTTCCCACCGACCCGCCAACCGGTTTCGTCGGCGTGCAACACGGCAGCGTCGAGCGCCTGCACCTGGATTTCCAGATACCAGGCGAACAGGATTTCCTGAAGTCGATACCACATCTGCACGAGCCCACCCGTCGAAACCTTCAGATGCAGGTGGTAGTTGAAGACGTCGACAATCTGCGCCAGCGTGTTGCCCAAGGCGTAATGAAGCCACGCCGACAGCACCAGCACGCGCAGACCCAAGGTCGAACCGGGCAGCGCATCGACCACCACGGGCTCGACCACTTTCTGACAGCGACAGCACCAGTAGCGGTGGATCGTATGCTGGGTGACTTCGACCGTGATGTCGCGCGGGATATCCTCGATCAGCCGTGTGCGTGCCCCGCGACACAGCGTAACCGGTCCGTCGCAGTTTGGGCACGACTCGAGGACATGTGTTTCGGTATGATCGATGTGGGTCGGTGGCGGCCGGCGACTGCCGACATGCCCTGCTTCGCGGCCCGGACGTTTTTTGCGCCGCCCCTTGGGGCCAGGCTTCTGGTAAGGCGGCTTCATGCCGGATGGCGCGGTAGGTGCTGGCGCATGGGCCAGCGCCTGCTTTTCCGCCACCATCTTGGCCAACGTCAGCAAGGCAAACACAGTGGCCTCCGCGCCTTGCTCGAAGATCTGCCGCGCTTGCTCGGCGGTCAGACCCGGACCCAAGAGCGGTTCCACCGCAGCCACAGCGTCGGTATCCGTACCCGTCATGGCTAACCAGACTAAAGCATTTGGCCATTTTGACGCAAGACTTCCTGCATTCGGCTAAAAGGTTACCAAAAATGTATGGGCTCCCAACGAATATAGATCTCGCCTTCCTACACGATAAACCGTTGCAGCAGGTCTGTATTGGATACAATGAGGTCATCCTCCGCTTTGGAGACGATGTGTCGATCACGATTCTAACTGACCTAGGTCACAAGTCATCGGCGGGCGAACTTACTGCCATTTACAAGACCATATTGCCATCTGCTCCGATGCTCGTGAGCCTAATCAATTCCACTGTTATACGAGCGTCCGCTGTGCCTCCTGGCACTTTGGCGCTTGAGTTTTCTAATGGAGAAACATTGGAGATATATGACACTAGCACACATTACGAGTCATACCAAATCACGCATGGCGATAGCGTAATAGTGGTTTGACATTAGGGCGAAATCCGGGGGGGGGGGGGGGGGGGGGAGTTTGGAGAGTTTGGTGGAGAGTTTGGTGGAGAGTTTGGTGACAGTTTACGTACGTCGAATGGGGACAACGATTTACACTGAAATTGAGCAGCGGCAGGCGAACGCCGCTTGGCCGAGCAACTGGCACGCACCGAGGAGAGCACCCCATGAGCACCGAACCCGAACGGCCCTCCGATGCGGATCCGACGGGCCCGCCAACGACGTTTGTATATGACGCCGCGGGAACCCGCTGGACCGCCGACGCGGATGGCGTCCATACTTTTGACTACGACGTGCGCGGCGACGCGGCCAGCACCAGGCCACCGCCGCCGCTGCCGATTCGAGCGCCCGAGGGGCGGGCGCAGCCGGTGCATTTGCAAACATTCGAGTTTCGCCTGACAGCGTCCGAGGCGCAGGAGCAATGCGTCGCCGTCGGCAACCCGCGCTCGGGCCATTACATCGCCGCCACGCGCTGCGTGCGGGCCTACCTGACGCGCACCGGCGATCCCGGCGCCGCCAGCAGCGAGGTCGGCGGGATCGAGGTCCACGCCGAGCTGCGCGACGGCAACCTCGTCTGTGCCGCGGCGCTCAGCGCCTTCGGCCCCGGCGACCTCGTCGTCGTGCAGGTCAAGGCGGCGCTGTACGAGCGCTGTACGAGCGCGGCGTGTAGAGCAAAAAAAAGAGTCTCGCGCAAAGCCGCCAAGGGCGCCTAGGAAGTTGTGCCGGTCTGGCCGGTCGTGGCAGATCGTGCCGGTCTGGCCGGCCGTGGCAGGTCGTGCCGGTCTGGCCGGTCGTGGCAGATCGTGCGCGGCGGGCGGCGCGTGCCGGAAATAGGGTGTCTCCAGCCAGCAAGGAACGACCTGCGGTTCAGCCGACCGCTCGCCGGTGCCGTGCCATCCGGGAACGTGCGGCCAGGGCCCCTGTGGTTATCCGAGGGCGTGGCCGGCTGGCCAGGCGGGCAGCTAGATCACGGTGCGCGATTCGGCCGCACGTCTTCTGTGGGGCACGTTTCTTACGTGCCCGGTTTTCCTCGGGCACGTAAGAAACGTGCCCCACAAACGCTGCCGAATCGCGCACGGTCATTTTAGGTGGGGCTTCCCAGCATCTGATGGACCAAGGCCTTACGGCAGAGAGCACTTGGCCACGGGCCGTGGCCATCCAGCTCCGGCGCGGTGGCCATCGAGCCTTTGAGCGTCGATCTTGAAAGGGGGCCGACGATGGATGACGAACCACGCTACCGACTGGATCGACCCGAGGTGCGAGGGGAGCAAGGCGGGCCGGAGCCGCTCCTGTCGCTGTGCATGATCGTCAAGAACGAGGAGCACAACCTCGGTGCGTGCCTGGCCTCGGCAGCGGGGCTGGCGGGCGATATCGTCGTCGCCGACACCGGCTCGACCGATCGCACCGTGGAGATCGCGCGCGAGTACGGGGCGCGGGTGTTTTCCTTTCCCTGGGTGGATAGCTTCGCGGCGGCGCGCAATGAGAGCTTGCGGCACGCGATCGGCAAGTGGGTGCTCTGGCTCGACGCGGACGATCGGCTCGATGGGGCGAACCATGCCCGAATGCAGCAGCTCTTGCGGACGCTCCCGGACGCGAACCTGGGGTTCGTGATGAAATGCCTGTGTTTGCCGGACCCGGTGTCGCGGCGCAGCACCACCGTCGATCATGTCCGGCTGTTTCGGCGGCATCCGGCGCTGCGCTGGCGCTATCGCGTCCACGAACAGATCCTGCCGAGCCTGCGCGAGCTGGGCGGCGACGTGCGCTGGTCGGACGTGGTCATACACCACATCGGCTATCAGGACCCGGCGCTGCGGCAGCGGAAGCTGGAGCGCGACTTTCGCCTGCTGGGCCTGGAGCACGCGGAGAATCCGGGCGACGCGTTTGTGCTGTTTAACCTCGGCATGATCCTGCACGATTGGCACCGCTACGACGAGGCGCTGCCGTACCTGCGCCGAGCCTGACCCGATCGCATCCGACGGACTCGATCGTGCGCAAGCTGTACGCGCTAATCTCGCAATGTCAGCGGCAGCGCGGCCGGCTGGACGAGGCGCTGGCGACGTGCCGGGACGGCCGGCGACATTATCCGCAGGACGTGGAGCTGCGCTTTCACGAAAGCGTGCTGCTCAAGGCGCTCGGCGACGCGACCGGAGCAGAGGGCGGGCTCCTGGATTTGCTGTACGCGCAGGAAGGGGAGCATTTCGCGAGCGTCAATTCGGCACTCAAGGCGATGGCACGGCACAATCTGGCGGTGCTGTGCCGGGAGCAACGGCGCGACGGCGAGGCGGAATCGCACTGGCGCGGGGCGATGGCGGAATATCCCGAATATCGGCCATGCTGGATCGGCCTGGGGGAATTGTGCCTGGACCAGGGACGCTGGGCGGAGCTCGAGAACATCCTCGCTGAGCTGGGCCCGGCGACCGACTCGGCGATCCTGCGCGGCCGCGCCCTGTTGGCGCAGCGCGAATTCACGGCGGCGCGAGCGGTGCTGGAAGGTGTGATAGTGCGGGAGCCGGCGGCGCTATTGCCGTGAGTGCTGCTGAGCCATGTGCTGCTGCAAGAGGGGCGCGACCTGGCGGCAGCGGAGCAGGCGCTCGTGGATGTGCTGGCGCTCAGTCCGGAGCACGCCGAGGCGCGGCGCAACCTCGCAATCCTGCGGCGGCAGCGCATCGGTGCTTAAAGGAATGGATCGGGGAAATACGGCGCCGTACCACGCAAATGGTTGCTGCCAGCCCGTCGTTCACCGGCCAAGCGTCATGCCCGCGCTGCAACTTTGCTTCCCTGCTTGAGCGCGTCCCAGTCCGCCGGCGAGTACAGCACCTCGCGCGCATTGGTCCCGTTATACACGCCGACGATGCCGTCCTCGGCCATGAAGTCGATCAGCCGCGCCGCCCGGCCGTAGCCGATGCCCAGCGCCCGCTGCAGCAGCGACACGCTGCCGCGGCCCTCGCGGACGACGATCTCGATCGCCTGTTCGTACAACGGATCGTCGCGGCCGCAGCGCTTCCAGCGTGCCGCCTTCGCCGCTCGCCTTGAGCTGCACCAGCTCCGTCGCGTAGCACGGCTCGTCGCATTCCAGATGCGCGACGACCCGGCTGATCTCCTCGATCGCTGGCGTACGTCCCCTGGGCGCGGAGCAAGTCGCTGGTGCCCGGCTGCAAGAACAGCATGTCGCCCTTGCCAAGCAGCTTGTCCGCGCCCATCTCGTCGAGGACGACCCGGCTGTCCGAACGGCTCGCCACCTTGAAGCAGATCCGGCGCCGGCAGGTTCGACTTGATCAGGCCGGTGATCACGTCCACCGTCGGCTTCTGCGTGGCCAGCACCAGGTGAATGCCGGCCGCACGCGACTTCTGCGCCAGGCGGATGATGTGGCCCTCCACCTCGCGCTTCATCTGCATCATCAGGTCGCGCCATCTCGTCCACGACGATGACGATGTACGGCATCTGTTCCGGAATGCGGCGTGCCTCCTCCTCGTCGGGCTGCACGCGGCGGCGAATTTCGTCCAGGCCCAGCTCGTTGTACGCCGGCGATGTTGCGGACGCGCGCCCGGCTCAGAATGTCGTAGCGCTCCTCCATCTTGTCCACGGCCCAGGCGAGGATCGCCTCGGCCTTCTTCATGTCCGTGACGACCGGGTGCATCAGGTGCGGGATTTTGCCGTACTCGGTCAGCTCGGTCATCTTCGGATCGATCATGATCATCTTGACCTCGTCGGGCCGGCGCGTCATGAGCATGCTGAGGATGATGGCGTTGAGGCACACCGACTTGCCGGTGCCGGTGCTGCCGGCGATGAGCAGGTGCGGCATGTCGGCCAGGTCGTAGACGAGCGGCCGGCCCTCGGTGTCCTTGCCGAGGAAGAGCGGGACCTTGGTCTTGCCGACCTTCTTGGCCGGCGCCGAGGATCACTTCCTTGAGCCGGACGACGGCGCGGTGCTCGTTGGGGACCTCGATGCCGACCGTGTTCTTGCCGGGGATCGGCGCCACCATGCGGACGCTGGGCACGCTGCAGGTTCAGGGCCAGGTCGTCGGCCAGGCTGGTGACCTTGTTGACGCGCAGGCCGGTTTCCAGGGCGACCTCGTACTGCGTGATGACCGGCCCGGTGTTGATGCCGACGACGCGGACGTTGAGATCGAAGTCCTTGAACGTCTTTCTCCAGCAGCCCCGCCCGCTGGCGAAGTTTCTGATCGTGCTCCTCGAACGGGAACGCGTCGGGCTCCTCCAGCAGGCTCAACGGCGGCAGCTCGTAGTTCGCGAACGTGTGCTCGTCCTCCAGCGGCACCTCCGGCGTGCGCACAATCGGCAGGATACGCGGCGCCTCGTCGGGCTCCTCCGCCGCTTCCGCCGGTTCGGCTGGCGGGGCGGCCGCAATCGGCTCGGCTGGTTCCGTGGCGGCATCGTCGTCGTCCCGGCGTGAATGCACGATGGGAATATCGGAAACTTCCTTACGCGGTTTAGTTTGCGTCTCTTTGCGGCTGCGCTGGGCGCGCCCAACGCCTCAGCGCGGCCGGCCATCGTGGCGAAGATCCAGCTCAAGGCCAGGCAGCAGTGATAGAGAACGACGCAGACGTAGCGAACGACAATGTCCGCCGCCAGGAAAATGCCCACCACCGACGCACCGCCCAACGCGAGCGCGGCCCACGGCGGCGGCAGCGCTTCCGCGAGGAGACCGTGCAGCCAGGCGCCGATCGTGCCGCCGCTGCCGGGCACGGGACCGCCGATCCACTGCGGGCCGAGCCAGTCGGCACCGAGCGCGGCACACGGCAACAGGATAAGCCAGCCGAGCAAGCGGCCCGTCCACCGCCACCAGCTCTTGCGGACCAGGAGCATGACGACCAGCACAAGCCAACTTGCCAGCAGCACGTGGACCGCGCTGCCGAGCGCGAGGACGAGTTCGCGGGCCAGCCAGGTGCCGGGTGGGCCGAGCAGATTCGGCAGCGCGCCGGCGGGATCGTCGCTATAGACGCAGAGCGCCACGAGCAAGCCGCAGAGGAGCAGGACCCATGCGGCCCCGTCGCAGCGCGGTTCACGGCGCTCGGGCATGGCTCGCAAGCTCCCAGGAAGTTCGTTCGTAGCGGAATTCGCCAGAATTCCGCGCTTGGCGAAACGGAATTCTGGCGAATTCCGCAACGGGCGCGGGTTCTGGACAGCCTGAAAACCGGCGCACGGACAGCCGGTTCGTTCCATCATATCCGCGAGGATGTACCCGCGGCCTCCTGTCCAGGGCCGATTCCGTGCAAATCCACGCGGGCAGCGAACGGGCAGGGGGTATAAAACCTACGACCGGTAAAATCGGTACGGAGAATCGCACTTATGTTGCCTGTCGTGCATGTCGCGCTGTGGGAACCGGAGATTCCGCCCAACACCGGGAACATCGCCCGTCTGTGTGCCGCAACCGGAGCCCCGCTGCACCTCGTCGGCCGGCTCGGCTTCCGCCTCGACGAGCGCTCGCTGCGCCGGGCCGGCCTCGACTACTGGCACGCCCTCACGCTGCACCGCCACGATTCGCTGGCGGAGCTGGAGCAACACTTCGCTAAACATGGCCGCATCTTCTGCCTGAGCGCGCGGGCCGACACGCCGTACACGACCGCCGCGTTTCAGCCGGGGGATTGTTTGCTTTTTGGCCCCGAGTTGCGCGGCTTGCCGGCCGAGGTGCTTCAGCGGCACGCGGGCCGCACGCTGTGCATTCCCATGCCGACCGGCATCGTCCGCAGTCTGAACCTTGCCACCGCGGTCGGCATTGTCCTGTACGAGGCGCTGCGCCAGCTGCACAGCTGGTAGAACCGGCCGTCGTCAACCCGCCTCCTCGCCGGCGCGGATACATCTCGCGCCTTGCCGGCCGATACTCCCCCCGGGAACGCCGATCCTCGCCCGAGCCGTACACCCGGAGGCTGCTGCCGCGATGCGCGATATCGTAAGTCTGCCGACGCTGCCCGAGCTTCGCCGTCACGTCCATGAGCTGCTCTGCCGTTCCGACCAGCTCGACCCCGCGCAGGCGCCGCTGCAACAGGCGCTCATCACGCGGCGCGGCCGGCCGTGTGGGCTGTTCTTCCACGTCGAAGGGCCGCGCTTGCTCCGCAACTATGCGGTCTGGGCCGGCGAGGAAAATCGCATCCTGTTCTACAACAGCTGTGGCGAACGCGTCGCCGAGACGCGATTGACCGACGCTCCGGACCCGCGCAGCCTCGCTGCGTGAATCGTGCGCCCGATCGTGGGCGCCGCCTGGGTGATTTGTAGGATATCCTCGTGCCCGCTCGCCGAAAGCAAGCACGAAACCCAGGTGCGATGTGATACCAGCGATTCATCCTAGACGGTTTGGCGCGGTGCTGCTCGCCGGTTTGCTCGGTGCGGCAGTGTCCGGCGGCGACGCCCCCCCCAAGGCGGGCGGTCCCGGCAAGCCGCTTTCGCCACCGGAAGCGCTCAAGCAGTTCCGCCTCGATCCCGGCCTGCGCATCGAGCTGGTCGCCGCGGAGCCGACGATCCAGAGCCCCGTTGCGATGGCGTTCGATCCGCAGGGCCGCATCTGGGTCGTCGAGATGCAGGACTATCCCAACGGTCCCGCCAAGGGCGAGAAGCCGCGCGGCCGCATTCGCATCCTCGAAGACAAGGACGGCGACGGGTATTACGAGTCGGCGACCACGTTCGCCGACAATCTCCTATTCGCAAACGGCCTGTTGCTGTGGAAGGACGGCGCCATCGTCACGATGGCCCCGCACATCGTCCATCTGCGCGACACCGACGGCGACGGCAAGGCCGATAAGACCGAAGTCCTGTACGAGGGCTTCGCCGCCCAGAACCCGCAGCTGCGTGTCAGCCACCCAATCCTCGGGCTCGACGGCTGGGTCTACTGCGCCAACGGCCTGCGCGGCGGCAAGGCCGTGAAGGCCGGCGATCCGAAGGCAACCCCGGTTGACCTGAGCGGCATGGATTTCCGCTTCGATCCCATTACCGGCGCCTATGAAGCGATCACCGGCCTCGGTCAGTACGGCAACGCCTTCGACGCGTGGGGCAACCGCTTCGTCTGCGACAACCGGCACCATCTCCGCCATATCGTGATGGAGAATCGCTACCTCAAGCGAAATCCCTATCTCGCCGCTCCGAGCCTGGTCGAGGACACCTCGATCCTCGAAGACGGCCCGCTATCGTCCGGCGGCAAGGTCTATCCGCTGAGCCGCAACTGGACGACGTTGTCGCTGCACGAAGGCCGCTTCACCGCGGCGTGCGGCGTGCACATCTACGAAGGCGCGTTGCTCGGCAAGAGCTACAAGGGTGCCGCGTTCACCTGCGAGCCGACCGGCAACCTGGTGCACATGGAGGTGCTGACGCCGAAGGGCGCGACCTTCACGTCGAAGCCGGCTCGCGACAAGGTCGAGTTCCTGGCCACGCCGGACGACTGGTTCCGCCCCGTGTTCCTGACGACGGGGCCCGACGGCGCGCTCTACATCGTGGACATGTACCGCGCGGTGATCGAGCACCCCGACTTCATGCCGCCGGAGCTGCAGAAGCGTCCCGACCTGACGCTCGGCCGCGACAAGGGGCGCATCTGGCGCGTCGTCCCCACTCAGCACGTAACGAAGGCGATCCGGCCGAACCTGGCGAAGGCGTCGATCGCGGAGCTGGTCAAGACGCTGGAGCATGACGAGCCGTGGTGGCGGACGACGGCGCAGAGACTGCTACTGGATAAGAACGACAAGGCGATGATCGAGCCGCTGACGAAGCTGCTGAAGACGACCAAGAGCTCGCACGCGAAGATCCTGACGGCGTGGATGCTGGAACGGCAGGGGAAGCTCAGCAACTTCCAGGTCGTCGAATTGTTGATGGGCGAGGCCAATGCGCGCGTGCGCGAACATGGGCTGCGCATTGCGGAAACAAGATTCGCAGCGGATAAGGATTTCCGCAAATGTCTTGGTGTTGCAACGGACGTCGATGCGCGTGTCCGATTTCAGGCGGCCCTTTCGCTCGGTGGCCTGGAGGGCAGCGAACGCGAGCTCCTTGAAATAGCCGCCAGGGGGATTGAGGATCGCTGGACGCGCCTGGCAGTCGAATGTGCAGCACCGGAGAGAGCGGCATTGATTCTCGAAGGGTTCCTCAAAGTGCCTCCCCAAGGCGATGCCGCCGTGAGGCATGTCTTCATTCGCGAGCTGGCGGCGATTGTCGGCGCCCGCAAGGACGACGTGCAGTTCGTCGATGTATTCCAGCGATTGATCAATCTTCATCCGACAAAAGGTGGTCGGCTGCAGCCGGACCAGCTCGCGGGACTTGTCGGGCTCGCCGACGGCGTTGAGCGACGCGGCAAGACGCTGACCACCGTGGCACAAGATTTCTCGGCGGTGCCCAGGGCAAAGGCGGAAGCATACCGCGCGATCATTGGCGACGCTCTTCAGCTCGCCCAGCCTGTCGCGCAGAGCGCCGCGGCGCCCATCGAGCAGCGGCTGCTGGCGATTCGGTTGGTTGCCCACGCTGCCTGGGATATCGCCCTTCCCACGCTGTTGCCCCTGTTCGCTGATGCCCCGGAACAGGAGATACGCCTCGCATCCCTGCGTGCCGTCGCGGCCCGCACCGACAAGGAGGTTCCCGCCTTGCTTCTGAAAGCGTGGCCCAGCGCGAGCCCGCCGATCCGCCGCGAAATCGTCGAAGCGATGCTGCGTCGCCCCGACCGCATCGCCTTTCTGCTTGACGAAATCGAGGCGAAGCGCGTCAAGGCGTCGGAGCTGGATGCGCTGCGCACCCGGCAGCTCGTGCAGCACGGCGATGCGAAAACCCGTGAACGAGCGAAGAAGCTGTTGCAGGACAATATCCCCGCCGATCGCCTGGCGGTGCTCAAGCAATACCGGGCCGCTCTTGAGCTGAAGGGCGATGCCAGGCGCGGTCAGGAGATCTTCAAGAAGAACTGCGCGACCTGCCATCGCGTCGCGGGCATCGGTACCGATGTCGGGCCCGATATCGCCGACACGCGCACCAAGACGCTGCCGGCGCTCTTGACCGACGTCCTCGTGCCCAACCAGGCGATCGACAATAACTACATCAACTACCTCGTCTCGACCAAGGACGGCCGGGTGCTGACGGGGATCCTCGCAGCCGAGACGGCCACCAGCGTCACGCTCAAGCGGGCCGAGGGGCAGACCGATGTGGTGCTGCGCAAGGACATCGAGGAGATCGCGTCGACCGGCATCTCGCTGATGCCCGATGGCCTGGAGAAGAATATCTCGGTCGCGGAAATGGCGGATTTGCTGCGGTTTCTGAAGGACTGGCGCTATCTCGACGGATCGGTGCCGACGGCGCCGTGATCCAGGTACGCGAGCAGCTCGACATCCTCGCCGCGGCCGCAGCCGTAATCGAAGAAGGTGGTGTCCTTGCCGACCAGGTTGTCGCGCAGGAGGCACTTCACCGGCCGCGAGAAATCGCCGCGGCGGATGGCGGTCTTGTGTCGCTGGATGGCAGCGGGTTGCATGGCTCACCCTGGCACCTTTCTTCCCGCGTTCGTTGACATGGCAACCATCCGCTGGATAATACACTCATGGCGATGGGCGTTAGCGAGGCCGCGATTTCCATTAGACTGTATGCAACCAGCATGATCATCGAGCAGCAACTGGATGCCGTGGTCCGGGCGGGCCTGTTTCGCGATCGGGAGCACGCCTTGGAGGAAGCCATGCGCACGCTCTTCACGGTCCGGCCCCAGCTGAAAACGGAGGCGGCCATCGAACTGTTCCGTTCGGGCGACATCTCCTTGTTGCGCACCGCCGAGATCGCCGGCCTCGACTTCGAATCCTTCCGCTCCATCTTGCGCAATCGCGCCATTCCCTGGGAAGTCGAGGCGGACAGTCCCAAGGACATGGACCAGGCAATCGCCGTCTTCTTTGGAGAAGCCGTGGAGTGACGCTTGCCGACACCAACATCGTTTCAACCTACGCGCGCGTTGCGCGCTGGCGCTCCTCCGGAAACTGGTGGGTAGACCGCCTTCAAGTGACTCAAGCGACCTACCATGAGCTGCGCAAAGCTGTGGAGGCGGGCTGTGATTTCCTTGAACCCATCTTGGCAGGGATTCAATCGGACGGCGAGCTGGCCCTGATCGCGTTGACGGAAACGGAGATCCTGTCCGTGAAGGATCTCCCCACTTCCCTGGGTGCGGGCGAGGCGGAGGCGATTGCCGTCTGCCTCAACCGGCCCGGAACACGCCTGCTCACGAACGATCGCCGCGCCCGGAACTACTGCGGTGAACATGGTATTCCCTGCCTGGACCTTCCCAGCTGTTTGCGCGCTGTGGGTGCGCAAGGTCATCGCGAAGAAGGAAGTCAAGAAACTACTTCGCCAAATTGAAACGGAGCAAGGAATGGTAATCAAGAATAAAGAGAGGATTTTCAAGTAACGAGGGCTATCGCTTCACGGCTGGCGATCCGCGAGTTTCTGCATGGCCGCGCGGCTGAACTGGTCCATGTCCGCAAGGGCCTCCGCGATCACTTCCCGCTCACCGGGCTCGAATTCCATAGGGCCCAGCGCCGCCAGAGCGGCCAGACTTTCTTCGAGATCCGACAGCGGATCCTCCGGTGCGAGCGGAAGGATTTTCACGAGCTGCCCTTCCCATTCCTCAGGGATGGGATCCTGGACCTCGATGCGGCCCTGATGGATGCGTCCTTGAATCATGGCAATGTCCCTTGTCCCTCTGGGTCCCTCTGGCTCGCGACACTTCGGCGTCACTCCGATTGAATGTCATGCGTCCTTTCCCAGAGAATCGAGAATCTGGCAGGCTTCCAATCGCAACCGATCCCGCGCTTCGCATTCGGCTGTCGCCGAGCGGTCCAGCAGGGCACGCGCCTTGGCCTGCAGTATCGCCACAACATCGATGGCCATCACCAAGCTCTCGTATTCGGCGCGTTCGGCGTCGGTGAGCTTCCCCTCGTTGCACTTGCGCAAGCTTGTCGAGCTGGGCCTGGCTCCTGGCGTCTAGCCGAGTGTTGACGAGCTTGCGGGCCGCCTCGGGCGTCAGCGCTCGTCCCATAGGATCAAGGATTCGGTCAAGCAGGGAGGTTGCCACGGTTTTCATGTGCTCATCATACCCGAGCCATGCCCCATGCCGCCACCGATTCCGTGAAGGAAGCGGCTGTTGTCTCTTTCCCTCAGGGCTGTTTGGCTCCCCTCTCCCCCCGCCGTGCAATCGCATCGCCTTTGCAATGGCTTACCGGCGGGGGGAGAGGGGCTGGGGGTGAGGGGGGGCTGTGTGGAGGAGGACCACAATCCATCGGCTCCGCACCCAGTTCCCCGGGGATGATTAAGGAGTCGCTCAACCGCATCGCCGAGCGGGTCAGCGCCTGGGACGACGCGCTGGTTGCCGAGTTATCCGCATGATCGAAACCACACGCCAGCCGCCGACAGCCCTGTCAAATCATTCGCGTTTGTGTACAATTGAGCGCTAATAACGCAGAGCCTGCGAACCGTGCGGCGTGGCAACGAGGAGTGTGAATGGGCGCGGCGACCATGCAGCATTCCTTTTCCGGACACGAGACGTTTCCGTTTCGCTACCCGTGGCTGAAAAAGGGCTTTGACGCCGTCGCGGCGGCCGGCGACGCCTTGCTGCGCGACGATGCCATCACCACGCTCGGCGTCGGCAAGAACATGGTTCGCTCCATCCGCCACTGGTGCCTGGCGGCCGGCGTGCTGGAAGAAAACCGCAGCGCAGCTGGCGCCCTGCGGCCCACCGACCTCGGCAATCTTCTCTTCGCCGACGACGGCCTCGACCCGTACCTCGAAGACCCCGCGACCCTCTGGCTCTTGCATTGGCAGATCGCCTCCAACCGCGCCCGCGCCACCACCTGGTTCTGGACCTTCAGCCACTTCCACGAGCCGGAGTTCAGCCGCGAAGCACTCACGTCGGCGCTCTACAAGTGGACGCAGACCCTCAGCGGGAAGCCGGTCGCCGTGAGCCTCGGTCAAGCGCAACGTCGACTGCTTCCTGCGGACTTACGTCCCCTCCCGGCAGAGCCGCGGGAACATCGCCGAGGATTCGCTGGATTGTCCGCTCGTCGAGCTGGGCCTTATCACCCTGCCGGGCGACGGCCAGCTCTACCAATTCCAGCGCGGGACCCAGCGCGGCCTGCCCGACGACATTCTCGTCTACGCTGTGCTGCGCTTCTGGGAAGCATTCTCGCCATCGTCCGAAACGCTGGCCGTGCAGGACATCGCTCGCCAGCCGGGCAGCCCCGGCCGTTTGTTCAAGATCGACGAATCGTCCCTGGTCGAACGGCTGGAAGGCGTCGAACAGCATACGGGTGGGGCACTTTCGTACGGCGAGACGGCCGGCCTACGCCAGCTATATCGCCAGCGCCGGGTCGACGCCAATGAGCTGTTAGCGGACGCGTATGCCGCCGGGGGGAAGTCGCGATGAACGACCCGCCAACCCTCGATCAGTTGGTTGTGTGCAGCCCGCGATTCGCTCGTTCGATTTCGCTGGTGCGCGATGCATTTCGGGCCGACGCGGTGGAGGGTTACATCCTGACCCCGACCGGCCGCGATGTCCTGCGCCGTCTCGCAGACGCCCTTCGCGGCGAATCGGCGACGCGCGCGTGGTCGCTCACCGGCCCGTATGGTTCGGGCAAATCGGCGTTTGCATTGCTCGTCGCGCAGGTGCTGGCCGGCGAACCCTGGGTCCGCTAGGAGGCACGCGCGTTCCTTGCCGCCAGCGACCCAGCCCTTGCCGAGCAATTCTTTGGCGCCGGCGGCCCTCTCCCAAAGAAAGTCGGACGTCTTTGCCCGGTCCTGGTGGCAGGTTCGCGCCGGCCGCTGGAAAAGGCGCTCGCCGAACGCCTTGCCGTGTCCTTGCGCACCATCGCAACGCGCGGCCGGCCGCCCGAGATAGTCGCCCGCCTCGAGCGTCTGGCGGAGGACGCTGCCCCCACCGGCACGGCCATTGTCGGCCTGTTCGAAGAGGCGCATGACTATCTTGCACGTTTTGACAACGATGCCGCGGGAATCCTGCTGATCGTTGACGAATTGGGAAAATTCCTGGAGTACGGAGCCAGCAATCCCGAGCAGGGCGACGTGTTCGTGCTGCAAGAACTCGCCGAAGCCGCCACGCGCTCAAAGCGGCCGTTCCTGTTCGTGACGATCCTCCATCAGGCCCTCGACCGCTACGCCGATCATATGAGCCCCAATCGGCGGGCCGAATGGGCCAAAGTGCAAGGCCGATTCGAGGACGTGGCGTTTGAGGAGCGCACCGAGCAGCTATTGCGCCTGCTTGCCGCCGCGATTCGGCATCAGGGCCCGGACAGCGGGGTGAAGGCGCTGCGCCGACAAGCGAAGGCGCTCGCGCAAGATGTCGGCGCCCTCGGCATGCGTACGGGCTCGATGGACGCGCGCGAGCTTCAAGAATCCCTGGAATCCTGCTACCCGCTCACGCAAGGACGGCCATGACTCAGCAAATCAACGATCGTGGGGCGACGAGCAGCGCACCCGAGGACCTCTTCGCGGATCTGTTCACCCAGGTCTTCGGCCCGGAGGGAGCGCTCAAACTCGTGCCACAGTACCCGGTCAAGGACATTTACGAGCGCAGTCGCTTCGTCGATTTCGCCCTGCGGACCGTGGCCGAGAAAGTTGCCTTTGAGATCGACGGCCTCATCGATCACCTTCCCGATGCCACGACCATTGCAAAGTACGAGGACGACTTGCTGAGGCAGAATAGCCTGATCTATCACGGGTGGCGGGTCTTTCGTTGGACCGATCGCCAGATCGTTCAGGAACCCGAACGGGTGAAGGACCAGCTCGCTGTCTTCCTGGAGCGGATTCCGGGGCTGCTATCCTTCGATGATTTCTTGCCCCGACAGACGGGCGAGATTGTGGACCTCCGGGCACACCAGGACGACGCCCTGCTGTCGCTCCAGAGAATGAGAGACGAAGGCAAGACGATCGCGCTGCTGGACCACGCCACCGGCGTAGGGAAGACGGTGACGGCAATTACCGATGCCCGGCGGTTGGGCGGGCGTACCCTCTGGCTAATCCACAAACGCACCCTGATCGGCCAGACTCAGAGGGAGTTCCAGAAGCTCTGGCCCGAGGTCGAGACGGGTCGCTACTACGGTGGGACGCATGAAACGGAGGCTTTTAATCTCGTCGGATCGATCCCGAGTATCGCCAAACACCTGGATGAGTTCGCGCCCACGGAATTTGAGTACCTCGTGATCGATGAGGCCCACCACAGCGCCGCGGACACATACCGGCGCGTGCTGGAATACTTCCGGCCCAGATTCATCCTCGGTCTGACCGCTACCCCGGCGCGGGCGGACGGGCAGGATCTGCTGGAAATCTTTCGTAACTGCGCCCACCGATTGACTCTCCAAGAAGCGGTCGAACGCGGCGAGTTGGTCCCCATCCGGTGTGTCCGTGTCGAGACGAACATCAATTTGAGCAAAGTACGCTACAATCAGGTCGACTACCACCGCAAGGACATCGAGGAAACTATCGCGATCCCCGCACGGGACCGGCTGATCGTGGAGACGTACCTTGAACACGTGCCCGGCCGGAAGGGAGTTGCGTTTGCCGTGAACGTTCGCCACGGGCAAGATCTTGCCGAGGAGTTCCGTCGCTCCGGCGTGGCCGCCGCAAGTGTCTCGGGGCGGATGTCCAACCGCGAGCGCGAGCAGCACCTCAAGGCGTTCGCGGAAGGCCGCGTGCAGATCCTATGCGCCTGCGACATTCTCAACGAAGGCTGGGACTGTCCGGACGTTGAGGTATTGTTGATGGCGCGCCCTACTCTATCGAAGGTCCTATATCTACAGCAACTGGGCCGGGGTACCCGCAAGTTACCCGGCAAGGAGTGCCTGATCGTCTTTGATTTTGTGGATAACGCCAACCGTTATAACCATGCCCTAAGCCTGCACGGTGTTCTTGGCAAGAATCGTTACCGCCGCGGTGGCTTAGCCGTTGCCCCGCAAAACCTGCTGAACGCCGAAGAAGAAGCCTTGGCCAGGCGCGAAGGGCCAACTGCGGTGCTTGAGATTGGCCTATGGGCCAAAGATTACGAAGAGATCAACATCTTCAACTGGCAGGAAACCGTCGTCAGCATGATTTCGCTGCCTGATCTCGAGCGTGATTTGGGCGTTGCCGAAGGGCGCGTGCGAGGGGCTATCGAGCGTGGCCAGGTGAAGCCAGATCACGCTCTCGAGTTGGGTGATAGGACGTACGTCTACTTCCACCGCGACCGCGTTGAAGAGGTGCGCATTGCCATCGGCGCCCCCAAAATGGAGGATCACAGCATCCGAGATCGGTGTCTGGAATTCATCAGCGCAATGGACATGACTCTTTCCTATAAGCCAGTGATGCTACTCGCGCTTCTCAAGGGCATTGCATCACGTTCGCAAGGAAAAACCGTCATTTCAAGCTCGCAGCGAGCACTTTTAGGAGGTACTCATCATTCCAGCCTGCACATTTGCGCTTGCAGGATACGCCCGCTCTGCATGTTGGTTCATTCAGTAAAAGCGACGCGGACAACCTGCGAATCAGTGCCATGTTTTCCTGGCCGTGCCCTTTGTGCAGACGACTTTCGTCCTCGCGGAAACTCATATCCAAGACCCAATGGAGCGAGGTTTCGATTCCCCAATGATTGCGCACGGCGCCGGCAAACTTCTTCACCCGCGGCGGCAGACTCGTGATGAAAACGCGTGTCTCGACGCTGGGTTCCTTGTTGCCTTCTTGCCGCTCGCTGTACACCATGCCAATACTACGCAGGTCTTGCCAATCGGGGTGACGCGCTGCCAACTCTTCGGGCACGCGGATAATATCATAGATCCGCGTCTCGACGCGGCCATGCCCCTCTTCCTTCGTGCAATGCCGGTGATGTTCCAGGCCTGCGAAGTTGTTGTCGAAGCCGGTCAGGAACACAGCCCGGATGTCATCGTGCAAGATTGGCTGGTTGTCCTTCACGGCCAACACATAGTCGGCGTCCGCCGCGCGGATGGCGGCAACGATGTCTTTCTGGCAGCCCATGGCGTCGCTGGTCACGATCGCCCCGGAAATCTCGAGGTTCTTGATCAGTTCGGGCATCGCGGTGATTTCATTCGACTTGCTGTCGCAGGCCTGTTGCCCCAGGAGTAGACGATTTTCAGTGGCCCAGGCACTGACCATATGCAGAGGTCCTTTGCCCGCTGCTTTGTCGAAAGATCGTCGGGCCGTCTTGCCGTCAATGGCGACGACACGGCCGAGCGTGGACTCGGCAACTGCCTGCACCCACTTGACAAATCCGTCCTGTAAAGCGCGCGGATTGAGCAGCGCGAAAACACGACCAAAAGTGTCGTGGGAGGGTATGCCATTGGCCAGTTCGAGAAAGGTCCGCAGAAACTCGAGCTTGTTGACGCCGTATTTGGCAACCTCGACCCAGGAATCGGCCCCGGAGATGACCGCCAAGATGGTGACGGCGATGATCTCCCAGAGGTTGTGTAACCGCAAATGTTCCCGGCGTGGGTCCGCAACGTCGGCAAAGCACTCGCGCATGGAAACGGTTGTGGCCTTGGACATGATTCTTCTCCTCCGTGAACGGGTTCCGTCCGAGAAGAATCATTCGCATGTACACTTGTCCAAGTCAAGGGCTCAGATTAGAATTCCACGGTGATGAAGGTAGTGCGATTGCCTTGTTGCGCTTCTGAGCACGGTCGATGGTGAAGGGAGGGCAAAGCTGGCCGAGGTTGTACAGCGCTTCCAACAATTCTACCGGGAGCGCAGGGATGCCGGCCTCGTCGTTGAACGGCCGGGGGCGCGCAAGCAGTTCGTGGATGAACTGGATGCCGCGAGCGTCCAGCGGCTCATGCTCGGCAAGCCGTTTGAAACCTTTGAGCGCCGGCATTTCCTTCGCTACGATCGCGACTTAGCCTATGTACGATTCGACCCGCGCCTATGGCGGCAACTGGAGGCTGCAGACCTCGAAAAAATTCGCCAGAATTGCCAAGAATCGATCACCGCGTACTATGAACGAATCGCCAAAACTTGATTGTCCATTCTGCGAGATTCCAGTGCATCGCGTTCTTATTGCGAACGATCACGCGATTGCGGTTTTTGATGCCTACCCCGTGTCGCCGGGGCATTGCCTCGTCATCGCCAGGCGCCATGTGGCCAACTTCTTCGACCTCGACACTTCAGAAGTTGCCGCAATGCTCGAACTCGTCGGGGGTGTCCGATCTCTCCTCGACCGAGCGCACGCTCCGTCAGGGTACAATATAGGGATCAACGTGGGGCAAGCCGCGGGGCAGACCATCTTGCACGTGCATATCCATCTCATTCCCCGCTACGCCCACGATGTGCCCGATGCGACGGGCGGCGTTCGTAATGTCATTCCCGGGCGAGGTCATTACGATTCGATACATTAACTCCCATCTCGGATGGAGGACAAACTGAGGCTCCCGATAATGAGTTCGGATGCACCTCGGCCGGAATATCTGTTATGGCACCGCATCGAAGTCTTTCGAGGCGATGCGCGACCAATTGCCATTTGACGATTGGTACGTCGAGCACACGACCAGAGTTCCTGTGCGTTGCTGTAGATACCACGAAGAATAAGCGAGGGAGAATCCATGAAGATGCTTATGGAAACCGAGGCGCGGGCCGAACTTGTCAAAGCCATTCATTGCCTCGATTACGAAGGACTAGCCCGAGTCTACAGTTGGCTAATTGATGACGAATCTGTTCTCGTTACCCCGGACGGCGAACCTTGTGTATTTTCGGGTACCTACCAACGCGGGCACTATATCATTGAGCACCGCGAAGGCTACACAGACGCCGAGTAACAATTGTCGCAGGCAAGATTCGCATGTGCCAATAGGAGCGGGGCTAATACCCCTCTGGGAGGAGCACTGTCGTATGGCCCGCGTTCTCCAGAGATGTGATCACCCAGAGCGGCGTCCCGCGGGCCGTCGTGTACGCGCTCATGATCCGGTCACGCCGGTTGAGCAGGTTGCTCTTGTTGATCTTCGCGCCGTCGTCGGTTGCCTCCCAGCCGCGACGCAGCTCGTCCGCAGTCAACTCGATCTGATCGACGGAGCCGAACGTGCCCCAGTCGCCGCAAACGTGACGGGACAGGAAGCTGATCGCGTGCTCCGCAGACTCGGCGAGCGCGGCGACCGCACCGGGAGTGACGGTCACCTTGCCGAGTGGGAAACGAGCTCCTGGTATCTCGCGGCGGACAACGAGAACGCAACCGCCGGCATCGAGGAACTGCTGATCGGTGCATGCCGGGCAGACCGCCGCCGCGATCGCCGCGCCGGCGAAGGGACCGGCCACTTCGATGCGGATCGGCGCCCCGCAACTCGTACAATTCGCTGTTGCTCCTGACATGGCTCGTCGCTTTGAGGTAACCGGCCTGTGGAAGAAGCCGCCATCCACATGCTATCTGGCCGCAGGTGAGATTTCCAGCTTTGCTGGCGGTTCCATTGGCTCGTTTTCAGCGTTTGTAGCAACCGTCGATTTCCTGAAAGGGCCTTGACAGGCCGTGGTAGTATGAAAGAATGAAGGAAATCAGCGATCTTCATCACCGCGCGATGGCGCTCGCCGACACGGCCATGCTTGCGAAGCTACAGGGCAACCATGCGCGTTACAGAAACTTTATTAAGCGGGCCTTTGCATATGAGAAGCAGGCAGCGGACCTCTGCGCGGATGACCTCAGCCTTGAGCCCACGCGCTCGGTTCTTCACCGCAGTGCCGCATCCATGGGGATGGAATGCGGGCTCGACCGCGAGGCCGAGCAATTGATCGGCCGGGCGCTGAGCGGGGAACCGCCCCAAGAGATCGCCGAGCAACTTCGCGATCTGATGGAACAGGTGTGGTTCGAGCGCCATCTGCGGCCGGCCAGTCAGAAAAAACGGGGGAGCGCCAAAACCACGAACTCGATCATGGTCGGCAGCGCGCTCTCAAAGTCCCAGGCCGCTGAGCCGGGGGCGCTGTCGGGTGTCTTGCGATATGCGGACGACCTGTCTCCAAGGACACGCAAGATTCAAGTCATCGACGATACTGGACGGGCGCATGCGTTCACGGTTCCCGACGGGATGATGGATGACATTGTGCGCCCACTGTGGGGCACGAGGGTGACCGTGCGATGGCGCACCGTGCGACATCGGCGGATCCTGAATGGCATACAGCCAGACAAGGATTCCGCCGCGGAGTAGGTGCGCTCACCGTAACTGTCGTCCCTCCGGGACTTGAGCCTCTCGTCACTCCGGGACCAACCACTGACGTGGTGGGCTACTATCTGCCGTCCCTCCGGGACTGCCGATGATGAACTCGTGGACGCATCCCTGTGCTGGCGAAACGCGGATGCAGTGGCCACGCGCTCCGGGGGTTGCGGCGAAACCGGCTCCGCGCGTTTCAAGTGCGGGGGTGTCCCGTAAAAAGGTGAGAACGCGAAACAGGCGCCAGGCACGCTTGGGACAGGCGCGTTCTCCGAGGCTCACCTGGCTATTTCGGCTCAGCCGCTTCGTCGCGCTGGTAGATCGGCAACAGCCGATACTCCACCGTCAAGGCGAGCACGGCCATCGCGGTGCAGTAGGTGGGGCCGATGGTTTCGCTGCCGATCCAGCCGCCGCTCGGCTGCTGGTGGTCCAGCATCACGGCGTGCAGGCGGGGGCGGTAGAATTCCCAATAATTGCCGCCGAGCTGGAACATCGCCTGGGCACAGTAATAAGCGCTGTAAAAGAAATGCTCCTCGTTCCAGCGCGGCGGGTTCTTCAGCAAATAGCCGCCGCCCATTAGCGACTCGTGCGAATGATGGCGGTCCTTGCCGCCTAGCTCCAGCGCGAGGATGCCGGTGCCGGTGCAGGCGACGGTCGGCCGTGCGCCGGGCTGGTAGCAGAACGCGCCGGATCGGCCGTCACGGCAGCGCAGCAGATAGCCGATCGCCTGCTCGATGCGCTCGGCGGGGACATCGCAGCCGACGTTGCGCGCGGCCCGCAACGCCAGCAGTTGCCAGCCGGTGATGCTGGTGTCGGCGTCGGGGCTGTCGGGCCGATACCGCCAGCCGCCCCGATAGATGCCCGGGGCGGTCCGCTGCGCTTGCAGGATCAGGCGTACGGCCTTTTCCAGAGCGGGGCGCAGCGCGGCGGCCAGGGTCCGGTCGGTCATGCCGCAGGTTTCGGCCAGCAGCAGGGTGCAGATGCCGTGGTGGTACATTTCCAGGCCGCCCTTGCCGACGAACAGGCCGTCGGGCTGCTGTGCCTTGACGATCCAGCGCAGGCCCTTGTCGACCGGCTCGGCGTACGGCCCTTCGCCGGGCACGTGGCCCGCGGAGAGGAATGCCATGAGCGCGAGCGCGGTGACGGCGGGGCTCTTCTGTCCGTATGAGAGCCAGGAGCCATCCGGTTCCTGCAGGTTGACGAGGAAACGCAGGCCCCGATCGACGCTTTGTTCGACGGCGTCCCTGGGCTTGCGCGGCGGCTGAGCCTGCGTGCCCGCCAGCGGCACCAGCACGAGCAGCGCCGATAGGAAAACGCGGCTCATGGCTGTTTGGCCTTCCGCGGCGGCTCGGCGCCGGCGATTTGCTCGAAGTATTGCTGGATGATGGCGGCGTAGTCGTCGCCGAAATGGGCGCGGGCGTCCTGCAGGAGCTGCGTTTTCAGCTCGCCGGGCAGCTCGCCCCAGCTCTTGCCCTGGAACGGCTCGAGCTTCTTGGCGAGCGGCGCGGGCAAGGACAGCCGTGCCCCCTTGCCGACGCCGCCGGCGCCGACCGCCGGCCGGCCCGCAGCCCTGGGCAGCGACTGGTTAAGCTGCTGGCTCATCTGCTGGGCGGCGCGGTCGAGCGAACCGGCCGCCTGACGCATCGTTTTCGGCGCCTGGCTTGGCTGGGCCTGCAGCGTCTGCTGGGCGGCCTGAACCATCTTTTGCCCCTGAGCGACTGCTTCGGCGGTCTTCAGCTTTTCGTCGCCCGGCCCCGGCATTTTGCCCGCAAGTCCCTCCAGACTTTTCCGCGCCAGCTCCAGCTTCAGCAGCGCCTCGGCAGCCATTGCCTTGGCCTCGGCCGGCTTGCCCTTGGCTTTGTCGGCCTGGCTTTGCGCCATCGCCTGCCGTGCCTGTTCGGCGGCGTGGGCTGCCTCCTTCGCCATCTGCTTCGTCTCGGGCCCGCCTTGCTGCGCCAGCTTCAACGTGTCATCGGCAAGCTGCTTCATCTCTTGTTCCAGCTTCTCGGCGTTCTTGGACGTGCCCGAACCCTTGCCCTCAGGGCCCTGCATCTGGGCGCGCTGCTCCTTGGCGATTTGGCCGGCCTGGTCCGCGAGACGTTTTGCCTGGGCCTGGGTGGTGGCTTCTTGCAACAGCTCGCTTTGGCGGGCCAACTCGCGCAGCTGGGCGGCGACGCGCTCCTGCTCGGCCTGCAGCTCGGCCAGCGCCTTGGCCGTGGCAGCGTCGGTCGGATCGCCGGCGCGGAGCAATTCCTCGGCGCTGGGCGAGCTCCTGCTCCTTGAGTGCGAGCCGTTCCATCGCGAGCCGATCGAGCCGGCCCTGCGCCAGCGCTCGGCGAGGCGTGCCAGTTCGTTGAGCTTTTGCATCGCCTTGAGTACCGCGGCTTCACCGGCCTGGACGTCCTGCGCGTGCTCGGCGGTACTGCGGTCGCGGCCCTGAAATTGTGCAATCGCCCGGGCTGCCTCGGCCAGCTCTTGTTCCGCGATCGCGAGCAAATGGTCGCCCAGCGGCGCCAGCTCCGGCGTGTCTGCGAGCTCGGCCGCCAGTTGATCGAGCGCGTCGACCGCCGCCTGGTTGAGCCGCCCCGCTTCGGCAAGCTGCTGAAGTTGCGCCGGGCGAACCTCCGGCTGCTGATGGCTCGCCTGCCGCACCTGTCCGAGCAGGCCGTGCTCCTTCTGCAGCTTCTGCCGCACCTGTTCGAGTTGCCGTTCGAGCTCGCCATGCTGCTCCGCGATCTCCTGGCGCAGGAGCGAATCGGCGGATTTGCCCACCTGCAAATCCACCCAGCGTTCCTCACCCAGCGGCGCCGCGGGCGAATACACGATCTGCGGCGTAAGGGCGGCGGCCGGCACTCCAGGCCCGAGCGCATCCTTCGCCATCACGCGATTGTCGGCGGCGCGCAGCCTAAAGCGAAAACGCTCGCCGGCTTTCATTCCGCTCGGCAGCGACAGGATCCGGTCGATCTGCACACGCAGCCCGCCGGCCGCGTCAACCCACGGCAGCGTCACAATCGGCCCGTCGTTGACGCGGTATTGCAGGGCGACGCCGCTCAAGCCCTCCGCGTCCTCCACCACCGCCTGCACGCGCAGCGGATCGTCGGGCGCGACGCGATGCCCCGTGGCGTGCAGGACCTGATCGCGGACGCCGCGCACGTGGAGCGGCTGCGTGAAATGGGGCGCGGAGTCGGGCCGAATCGTCCATCCCGGTAATGCGTGCGTGGTCATGATGCCATGATCGCCCTCGATCAGTACTGTGGCGGCGAACGTTCCGCACCGATCAGCAGGCCATTCCACGACCGACTGGCCGCCATCGTCGAGCGGCAGCGCAGCAGTTTCATCGTCGCCGGACGCATCGCGGACCTTGAGCGTCGCGCGGACCGGCGTGGCCGTGAAACAAAACTCGATGCGAACTTGGCTGTACTGCACGCGCCGTGAATGGGCCGTCGCCCAGATTCGGCGCCGCGTTCACGTACGGCGGAGGCGTGATGCGGATCCGCGGAGCACCGGCGAGCTCCACCGGTTCGACGGCGACGAGATGGAAGGGGCCGGCGCTCAACTCGCCGGCCTCGACCCGATAGGTGACGTTGCGCTCCAGGCGCGGCCACGAAAACAGAAACGCATCGGCACTCGCGCGGTCCATGCGCACTCGCTGCGGCTGGCCGTCGTCGTGCGCATATACCACGAAGCACTCCGTGGGCAGCGCCTCGTCATTCTCCAGCAGAGTCAGACGCGCCTCAACCGTCGCCGCCCGGCCCCGTCCAGACACGGCATCGCCCGGCGAGACCTCCAGGCGATACCCGGCGTAGGTATGCGACCAGGCTGTGAAGAAGCGCTCGCAGAAACGAGCGTAACGCGGCGAGAGCGCGAACAGGAGGACGGCCGCTGCCACGACACAGCCGGCAACGATCGCACCGCGCACGGGACGCTGGAGGTTGTACGCCGCGTGCGGATCGAGGGGATCGAGCTGCCGATCGGTGGCGTGGGTAAGCCGGGCGATAAACGCGGTCCCACCGTGAGGCTCGCCGGTTTGGGCCAGCTCGACGCTGCTCAGGAGCCTTTCGTCCAGCTCCGGATAGCGCTTTTCGAAGAGGGCCGCGAGCATGCGGTCGTCAAGGCGACGTTGCCGGTATCCACACCAGACGACCATCCCAAGCGTCACACCGCTGAAGCCCGTAAGCGCGCAGCGCAAGCCAAGGGTGTGCAGGCCGGGCCATAGCGACAGGCCAAAGAAGGCGAGGTTCAGCGCGACCAGGCTCACGACGAGCACGGTGAGACGATTCAGCCGCTGTGCAAGCACGATGCGGCGGCCAAGGATAGACAGCTTCTGTCGAACCAGTGCGGAGGGTGCGGCGTGCGGCAAGGGTAAGCATCCATGGGCGGGCAATCACACAGGATAGTTTACCGTGATCGTCGATCCGCACCAAATAGAAAAGGGTGCGGCCGCGTGTTGCGCGAGCCGCACCCCTCTTGCCTCGCCTGGGTTGAACTGCCGGCCTGTCAGCTCCGCAAGAATCTTTGCACCTTGTCCGCGACCAGGTCGGGGCGCGTCACAAACGCGAGGTGGCCGCAGTTTGCCAGGCGGACCAGGCGGGCGTTCGGCAAGCCGTCGCAGAGGCTCGCCACGCTCCGCGGCGATACGAGGACGTCGCGGTCGCCCGCCAGCACCAGCGTCGGCACCCGAATGCGGCGCAGCTTGGACTTCATGTCAAAACTCTCGACCAGGCGGAAACGATGTGCCATCACACTCTGATCCGTCTGCCAGCATTGCCGGGTGACGAACTCGAAGAGGGCGTCATGGTCTTGCCGGGCCCCGAACAGCAGGTTGAAGAATTGGTTGACGAACGCGTTGTCGGCCGGCAGCGGGAATCGGTTGAGCACGGTGCTGGCCACCTGCTGAAACAGGCCCTTTTCAAAGCGGGCGCCGACTCCCTGAACGACCAGCCGATCGAGCCGGTGGGGAAAGCGAGCAGCGAACTCGAGCGCGAGCACTCCGCCGAACGAGACGCCCAGCACGGTCGGGTTCTCCAGGCAGAGCCAGTCGAGGAACTCCGACAGGTCGGCTACCAGGTCGTGCAGACCGAACGGGCGGCGCAGCGCAAAGCAGTTGTCCTCGCCGCGAAGCTGATAGCTGATGACGCGGTATTGGCTCGCCAGCAATCGTGCAAGTGGGCCGAGCAACTCGAACCCGCCCGCGAGCCCCGGCACGAGCACCAGTGGCGGCCCTTCGCCCCATTCACAGTATTCGGCTGTATAGTTCGTCAGCTGGCGCAGCCAGATAAACCGTTGCCGGCGCTGAACTGGGCACCGGCTACCGCAAGCCATTCGGTGGACGCTCTCACGCATCTGCTCCGTGTTCCATCTCGGTTCGTGCTTCTATCCAATGCATGTCGCATGCCTGCGCGGAAATAGGCAGTGATTTGGTGAAAACGCCAAAAAGTCCAGCAATCACCTCTTGCATTTTTTTGGTTCGCCAGCATTTCGGCGCCATTTCGGCGCCGACTTCAGCGCCGAAACATCGGCGCCGAGATTTCGGCGCTGGGAGTGTCCCGGTGACGAATTTCCATAAACTTTGTTGACACATGGGGTAGGGCCGTTTAATTTCAAATCACCCTAACCAGGGGGCCGAAGTTCGGCAGTTACCTTGGAGCCAACGTAGCAGACCCAGCGGATTTCCGCCAGGTCGACGGGCGAGCGACATGAGCTTCTCTGACTTTTACAGGGCATTCAGGGCTCCGCGTTTTCTTCTGATTGCGGCGGGCATTATTTCCTGCGCCTATGCCCTGACCATCCTCGCCCTGGTGCCGTCTGTGCCGGACCTGGGTCTGCGCACCCTGTTCGACGCGACCCTGCGCGCCACGCCCACCACCGTCGTATCCGGCGAGCCGATTCCCCAGGAGGGGGACACCATTATCGAGGTCGGCGACATGCCCATCCGCGTATGGCCCGATCTTCTCAAGGCCCCGACGGCCTTGCAAGACAAGGGCATCGACAAGGGCGTACTCCAGGGGTGGGCGCGAGACCGGCCATGCTCCCCTGGTCCGCGTGCGGTACACGAGCCCCAACGATCCGTCGCAGGTCCACGTGACATGGTGTGTCCTGGGGCATTTGCCGGCGTCGGACCTGTTTCCGTCGTTCTTGTGGTTCGTCCTGAAGCTGTTCCTTTTCTCGGTCGGGGCGATCGTATTTTGGAAACGTCCCAACGACGAAGCCGCCGCCCAGTTCTTCCTGCTTTGCGTGGTGACCCTGGGCGCTTACATGGGCGGTTACCACTGGGCGCACATTGCGACCCGGCCTATCCTCCTGGTCGTGTTCATGGTCTGCGGCATCCTGTTGCCGGTGGTCAACCTGCACTTTTACCTGCTGTTCCCACGCAAGCGACTCCCCCTGATCCAGCATCCGCGCTGGGCGCTGCTGGCGATCTACGGCTTGCCGCTCGCGTCGCTGGCGCTGCTCGTTACCGCCTATCTCAACGTCCGCGCCAGCTACCAGGATCTTCCCTTTGAGCACCCGAGCATCGCGGTACTCGACCACTTCCGGCAGCATCAGGACTGGCTCAAGTATGCGATCTTTTTCGCGCTCGCCGTCGCGGCCATTGGGTACGTCGGCTGCCTCGCCGCCCTCACGCACAGCCTGCGAACCGTCACGGTGCCGGAAGAACGCAAGCAGGTCCAGTGCATCCTCTTTGGCGTGGCGCTGGCGCTGTTGCCGATCGGCTTCTCGCTGGTGGTTGTCTTCTTTATCCCGACCGCTTTCGCGACCGGCTGGGCGACCTGGCCGATGTTTCTCGCGTCCACCGTCGTCACCGCGGCATTTGTCGTCAGCATCACCCGCTATCGGCTCATGGAGCTGGACAAGCTCATCAGCTCCGGCATGGCGTACTTCCTGTTCAGCTTCGTCGCCACGATGCTCTACTATGTCGTCGCCTTCCTCGGCACGCTGATGTTCAGCCAGGTGATCGCAAGCCCCACCCTTGGCGAGGCGCTGTCGGTCAGCACGACGGCGCTGCTATTGGTCTTCGTGCTCGACCTGGCGCGCGGCCGATTCAAGAAGGTGCTCGACCGGCGTTTCTCGCGCAACAAGTCGCAGCTCGATCGGACCCTGCAGCAGATGAGCGCCGCGGTCGCCGACCTGGTCGATCCGCCGGCGCTGGCGCAGCGACTCCTGCGGGCGAGCGCGGAATTGCTCGGCGTGGCCCAGGGCGCCGTCTACCTCCGCGAGGGCGACCCGCCGATTTTCCGCCTGGCCGGCCATGTCGGCGCGGCGCCGGCGCTCGACGAGCTGGCCCTGGGCTTCCCGCTCGTCGAGGCCGTCGAGGCCGGCCACCCGGTGCAGCGCGTCCCAGGCAAGCGCCCGTTTGCCGACAGCCCGGCCCAGCGGCAGCTCCAGTTCCTCGGCGGCGAGCTGGCGCTGCCCTTGACGCACGAAGGCCGGCTGCTGGCGATGCTGGTCCTGGGGCCTAAGGATTCGCCCTATCGCCCCGAGGATTGGAACGTGCTGGCCGCCCTGGCCCAGCTCACTGTGCCGGCGCTGGCGAACGCGGCCGGCCATCGCGCCATCGAGCAGCTCAATCGCGAACTGCAGGCCAAGGTCGACCAGATCGCCGAGCAACAGCGCCGCATCCTGGCCCTGCAAACCCAACTCCGCAAAAGTACCGCGGGCGCCGGGTCGGCCCGTTCCGATGCGCCGCCGGCCGCCGCCACGCCGGCCGATGCGGCGCTGCCCGGCGGCATCGTCGGTTCCGGCCCCGTGCTCCGCCAGCTCCTGATCCTGGTGCGCAAAGTTTCCGCCACCGACGCGGCGGTGCTCATCCGCGGCGAGAGCGGCACCGGCAAGGAATTGCTCGCCCGCGCCATTCACGAAACCAGCGCCCGCGCGGCCCGTCCCTTCGTCAAGGTCCACTGCGCGGCACTCGCGGCGGGACTGCTCGAAAGCGAGCTGTTCGGCCATGTCAAGGGCGCGTTCACCAGCGCCCATCGCGACAAGGTCGGCCGCTTCGAGCTGGCGGACGGGGGCACCCTGTTCCTCGACGAGATCGGCGACATCAGCCTCGAAGTGCAGACGAAGCTCCTGCGCGTGCTGCAGGAACAGACCTTCGAGCGCGTCGGCTCCAGCGAGGCGCTCCGCGTCGACGTGCGCATCATCACCGCGACGCACCAGCACCTGGAAGAGCTGATCAAGCAGGGCCGCTTCCGCGAGGACCTGTACTATCGCCTCAACGTTTTTCCACTCGTGGTGCCGCCGTTGCGTGAGCGGGCCGAGGACATTCCCGAGCTGGTCGCGCATTTCCTGCGCCGCTCGGCCCAGCGCTTCCACAAGGACGTCCGGCACGTCGACGACGACGCGCTGGCGCTGCTCAAGGGTTTTCCCTGGCCCGGCAATATCCGCCAGCTCGAAAACGTCATCGAGCGGGCCGTGGTCATCGCCGAAACGCCCGTGCTCACGCCGGCCGAGCTGTCGTCGGAGATTTACCCCGTCGATGCCGACGACGTCATCGAGGTGGCGCCGGTCGATGCCGTGCCGCGGCCGCCGTCGGAATGGAAGAACGACCGCGATCGGCTGGAGCGCGAGCAGCTCGTGCGGGCGCTGGCGGCGGCGAGCGGCAACAAGGCGGAGGCGGCCCGGGCCCTGGGCCTGGCGCGCTCCACCCTACTCAGCCGGCTCAAGAAGCTCGGACTGGCGTGATCGGAGACGGCACATGCGCGAAACCACGGCGCTGCGCGACGGCGGCACCTTGATCTACGACGCTACCTTTTTCGCCCCGTCCGAGGCCGACGCGCTGTTCACGACTCTTTGCAACGAGACGGCGTGGCAGCAAGAAATGGGCCGCGGCCGGCCATTCCCGCGTCTGACCGCATGGCACGCCGACGCCGGCGTAATTTATCGCTACTCCGGCGTCACCCACGTCGGCGCCGGCTGGACGCCGACGCTGCTCGACATCAAGCGGCGCATCGAGGAAGCGGCGGGCACCACGTTCAACAGCGTGCTGCTCAATCGCTATCGTTCGGGCAAGGACTCGATCGGCCTGCACGCCGACGACGAGCCGGAGCTCGGCGCCAACCCGGTGATCGCGTCGGTGTCGCTCGGCGCCGTCCGCACGTTCATCCTCAAGCATCGCGCCAGCGGCGAAAAGCGCACGCTGGCGTTGGCGCACGGCAGCCTGCTGGTGATGGCCGGCACCTGCCAGCATCACTGGCTGCACGGCATTCCCAAGACGGAGCAAGCGGTGGGCGAAAGGATCAATCTGACCTGGCGAACCATCCTTAAGTAAACGGCGACGGTGACCCCCAAGCCCACCGTCGCTCAGCGGGCGCCCCTCCCCGCCGCCAGCAGCGTGGCACGTCGCAGAATCCCGGAAGGTTGCCTTCACGCTCGCAGGACGCCACAATTCTTGAAGCAGCGCTTCCTCGTCAAGCTTTGCCGCCGAGGCCCGCCAGCGATGTCAACGCATGAACGCTGCCCGAATGGGCATACCTGGGACACAGCCGGCGGGTTGCCGGCGTGTTGTCCCGTTTGCGGCGCTACCGCGGTTACTGCGACGGCGAGCGTGGCGTCATCGGCTAGCGACCAAACCGTGACGCTGCCGCCGCACGCAGCCGTCGATCGCCCGGCGCTGCCGACCGCGTCCCTGGTGCGCGTGCCGGGCTACGAGATCATCCGCGAGTTGGGCCGCGGCGGCATGGGTGTTGTCTACCTCGCACAACATACGGCGCTGAATCGTACCGTCGCGCTCAAAATGATCCTGTTGCAAGTGCTCGGCGAGGAGCCGGTGCCGCCGCGCCGCGATCATCCGGAGGTGCCGCGCGATCTCGAAACCATCTGCCTCAAGTGTTTGCAGAAGGATCCGCATCACCGCTATCCCAGTGCCGCTGCGCTCGCCGACGATCTCGGTCGATTCCTCGACGGCGAGGCCGTCAGCGCCCGTCCGCTGGGCGAATGGGAGTCGGCCGTGCGCTGGGCGAAGAAGCTGCAGCATATGTTTATCCGCGAAGGATTGGAACGCTCGCCGCAAGCGTCGATCGGTCACGCTCCCATCGTTGAAGCCGCCTATCTCGCCCCATCATTGTACCGTTCGCGTTGGCGCATGACTGGCTGTTCACGAGCTGTGTTGGGCAGCCGTGAATGGGGCCAACGTGCTGGGCGATGACGAGGCAACGCTTCTGGACGCGCCGTGCCGCGGCGAGGTGCGTTGGATTGCTGTGTTCTAGCGACCGGTGCCCCATCCGGACCATGCCACCGCGAGACCGGCACCAAAACACTCAGCAGCGTGCCGGCGACGGCCCCGACGATGCCGCCGGTCGTGAGCCGGGGATGGCGGCGCGCCCACTGGCGCAGCCGCTCGACGATGCTCAATCCCGATGCGTGCCGCAGCGGGCGGTCCGCGAGTAGCGCACGCAGGTCCTCGGCAAGGTGGTCGGCCTGCTGATAGCGTTCTTGCGGGTCGGGGTGCAGGCATTTACGCAGGATGTACTCCATGCCCCAGGCCACGTCCGGCCGGTGCTCCCGGACCGAGGGCACCACCTTCGCCCGCTCGACCGCCATCGCCTCGAGCAGTGCCGGCATCGGCGGATTGCTGGCGCTCTCGTCGAACGGCTTGTGGCCGACAACCATCTCGTACAGCACCATCCCGAGCGAATAAATGTCCGACCGATGATCCACTTGCCCTGCCAGCGCGGGATCGCGTGCCGCCATGGCGCGCAAGTGCTCCGGGGCCATGTACGCCAGGGTTCCGCCCATCGTGCTGCGCCGGGTCGGCCCGGTCCTTGATGTCCTGGGACAGGTTGAAATCGAGCAGCAGCGGCTGGCCGTCGGCGCCGAGCAGGATGTTCGACGGCTTCACGTCGCGGTGGAGAATGCCGCGCTTGTGCGCGTGGTGGAGCCCGTGCGCCAGCCGGGCGCCGATCCATGCCGTCGCCTGCAAATAACTCCAGGCTTCCAGCCGAGCCAACGGCGTTAGCGACGAAGCAATGGCCGCGACGGGGGCAGGTGAAACGCTTTCGGCGTGCGCGGCGCAGACGGCCGTCGGCCGTCCGAGCTCGGCCAGCGACGGCGCCTGTACTGATGCCAGCGCCCGTACAAGCTGAGCGCCGCGCGTGGGCTGGCTCGTCTCGATCCAGAGGGCGCCGAGCACGCGCGACAGGCTGGCCCCGCCAAGGAACGGCATGCACACGACGCGCAGGCCCGCGGTGCTGTTCTCGTGGTACGAATAAATCGGTACGATGTGCGTGTGCTGCAACCGGGCGAGCGTCTGCGGCTCCTTGCCGTCGGCGGCGGAGACCTTGAGCACCACCGGCCGGCCGGCCAGGTCAATCTGCTCAGCGAGAAAGACGCTGGCAAACGCGCCGCTGCCCAGCTCATGCCGCAGCCGAAAGCCGAACACTTCGTCGCCAACGGCCGGCAGCGCCAACGCCGCCGGTTCGGTGCCGGAGACGCGCAGCGAACGCATGATGCTCTGGCGCCGCAAATGCGCCAGCAGCGACTCGTTCTGCGCCGGAAATCGCTGCTGGTACTCGGCGAGGCTCGGGCGTTCGCCGCTCTGCTCGCGCCGGCAATAATCCTCATACAAGAGGCAGGCCACGTCGCGGTCGGCGCCGGGTCGGTCGGCCAGCGCGCCAGCAATTCCTCCAGGGGCACCGGCGCGCCCTGCGCGTGGCTCTGGCTCAATTCTTGCAGCAATTCTCGCTTGACGCTGCGGTCACGCAGAAAATCCGTCTGCGACGGAGGCTGATTGGCAGGTAGCGCCGCCGGCCGGCCCGCGCTTTTTTCAGCTGGCTGTTGGTCATAGCTGTTCCACATGCTGGAAACACTCGCCATGTCAACTGTAGTTTTTCTTTTCGCCGCCGAGCGCTCGCCGCCGCCGTGATGTGCGGCTGAAAGGGTGCGATTGCAACGATTGTATCAACCCGGTCGCGCAGCTGGCGCGGCAACGGGCCAGCCAAAACATTTACGAGTACCGCGTCCCGTTTTGGGTTCGGTCGCGATCACTTTCTTGACGGTCATCAGCATTGATGGCGCGAGAACGGCTCGGGCCCTTATGCTTAGAAGCAACCTCCCTGGCATACGGAGTCCCGAGCATCAACGAGCTTCAGGAGGCGGCCGGCTTCGGCGCGGGTCTCCTGGAGTTGCGCTTGTGCTGCGGCCAGTGCGGCCGCGGCTTCCGGCTCGCGTCCTCGTTCCTCGCGGACGACACGGGCCGGTTCCTTCAACGTTCCCGCCAGGCGAGTGTCCACAACGTCCAGCAGTCGCGCGCGGAGCTCGTGTGCCGGGCGCCTGTGCTCCCGTCGCCGATTCGGCCTTTGATGATCGGCCAGAGGCTGGGGACGCGCTGGATGGGCGGCACGACCAGAACCGAGGAACAAAATGTAAAATCACCGTCGCCGAACCAGCACGCGCACCGCAACTCGCCACCTTCGCCGCATTTATTAGTTTTTTTCATGCAATCATCCCTTGATATTAGTGCGGCCGATGCTATCAATGAGAGGATGCAACCCGGCACCATCAATATGAACGCGCTGAAAGTCTTTTGCGACGTGGCCCGGCACCGCAGCTTTTCGCTCGCGGCCCAGGCAAGTTGCGTCACGCAATCGGCGGTGAGCCAGGCGATCGCGCACCTCGAGAAGCGGTTGCAGCTGCAGCTGATCGACCGTTCGACGCGGCCGTTGCGGCTGACCGCGGTGGGGCACCGCTACTACGAGGGGTGCAAGGCGATCCTGCAGCAGTACGAGGAGTTGGAGGCCGGCATTCGCGGCGCACGCCATGAGATTGCCGGCACGGTCCAGGTGGCGGCGATCTACTCGGTTGGGCTGAGCGACATGGGGCAGTATGTGCAGCGGCTGGCCCGCGAATTGCCGCGCATGCACGTGCACATTGATTACCTGCATCCCGACCGCGTCCATGAGCGCGTGCTCGACGGCACAGCGGACCTGGGGCTGGTGTCGTTTCCGGGCAAGTCGCCGAAGTTGACCGCCCTGCCCTGGCGCGACGAGGAAATGGTTCTGGCCTGTGCGAGCAAGCATCCGTTCGCCCATCGGCTGGCGGTTCCGGTCGGCGACCTCGACGGCCAGACTTATGTGCACTTTGCAAAGGATCTCGTGATCCGCCGCAAGGTGGACCAGTTCCTGCGCGAGCACGGCGTGGACGTCGCCGTCGCGCTGGAATTCGACAACGTGGAGAACATCAAGCAGGCGGTCACGATCGGCGCCGGCGTGGCGCTGTTGCCGGCGCCGACGCTGCGGCGCGAAGTCGAGGCGCGGGTGTTGACGGCCTTGCCGTTGCACGGCGCACGGCTGACGCGGCCGCTCGGGATCATTCATCGCAAGCGCGCCGAGCTCAGCTGCGGCGCGGCGGTTCGTGGAGATTTTGCTGGAAGAGGTGAATGGGAAGTCCCCCCAAGCCGCGGGATGAGCGCAGCGAATCCCGCGGGTCCAACACCCGCGGGATTCGCTGCGCTCATCCCGCGGCTTGGGGAACATGCCATTGACCGGAGGAACGACCCCATGTCCGAGCCCGCTCTCCAGGGCCTGTACGATCCGCGCTATGAGCACGATTCGTGCGGCGTCGGCTTCGTCGTCGATTTGCACAACCGCCAATCGCACGACATCGTCGCCATGGCGCTGCAGATCCTGGTCAATCTCGAGCACCGCGGCGCTTGCGGCTGCGAGACGAATACCGGCGACGGCGCCGGCATCCTTGTACAAATGCCCGATCGCTTCTTCCGGCAGGAAGCCGCCCGGCTCAACATCGCGCTGCCCGAGGCCGGCGCATACGGCGTCGGCGTCGTCTTCCTGCCGCGCGACGACGCCAGCCGCGAGCGCTGCGAACGGGCCGTCGAGAAGATCATCCGCGACGAGGGCCAGCGCTTCCTCGGCTGGCGCTCTGTGCCGACCAACCACAGCCCCATCGGCGCCAGCGCGCGAAGACGAGCCGGTCATCCGCCAGGTTTTCATCCAGAAGATTAGCGGCTTGCCCAGCGCTCGGGGCGAATCTCCCGACCATAGCGCTCGGCGCGCGTCGCACGACTTCGCGGCCGAGCATGACCCGCTCGCCTTCGAGCGCAAGCTCTACGTCATCCGCAAGATGACCGAGAACGCCATTCGCCACTCGAACATCCCGCAAAAGGAGATGTTCTATCTGCCGAGCCTGTCGTGCCGCACGCTGATTTACAAGGGCATGCTCAACGCGCCGCAGGTGGCCGAATACTTTCCCGACCTGCTTGACCCGGCCCTCGAAAGCGCGCTGGCGCTGGTCCACTCGCGCTTCAGCACGAATACCTTTCCCAATTGGGCTCGCGCCCATCCCTACCGCTACATCTCCCACAACGGCGAGATCAACACCCTGCGCGGCAACGTCAACTGGATGCACGCGCGCGAAAGCATGCTCGCCTCTGAGTTGTTTGGCGACGACATCAAGAAGTTGCTGCCGATCATCGACGAGAACGGCTCCGATTCGGCCATGTTCGACAACGTGCTCGAAATGCTCGTCCTGACCGGCCGATCGCTGCCGCACGCGGTCATGATGATGATTCCCGAGCCGTGGTCCGGCGACCGGGCGATGAGCCCCGAGAAGCGGGCGTTCTACGAATATCACTCGTGCCTGATGGAGCCGTGGGACGGCCCGGCGTCGATCGCCTTCACCGACGGCACGCACATCGGCGCCGTTCTCGACCGCAATGGCCTGCGCCCGTCGCGCTACTACGTCACCAAGGACGGCCTGGTCATCATGGCGTCCGAGGTCGGCGTGCTCGACATCCCGCCGGAGCGCATCGAGTGCAAGGGCCGGCTGCAGCCCGGACGCATGTTCCTGGTCGATCTGGAACAGGGCCGCATCATCGCCGACGAGGAATTGAAGCAGGGCATTGCAAGTAACCAGCCGTACGCGGAATGGCTTGAGCAAAACATCGTACGCCTGGAAGACCTGCCCGAGGTGCCGCCGCCGCACGAGCCGGACCACAAGACCGTCCTCATGCGCCAGCAGGCGTTCGGCTACACTTCGGAGGACCTGCGCATCCTGATCGCGCCCATGGCCGGCGACGGCAACGAGGCGGTCGGCTCGATGGGCAACGACGCCGCCCTCGCCGTGCTTTCGGATCGCCCCCAGCTCCTCTACAACTACTTCAAGCAGCTGTTCGCCCAGGTCACCAACCCGCCCGTCGACTGCATCCGCGAAGAAATCATCATGTCGATGGACACGACCATCGGCCGGGAGTTCAACCTGCTCCATCCGACGCCGCAATCCTGCCGGCAGATCAAGCTGCCCTCGCCGATCCTGCACAACCACGAGCTCGACAAGCTGCGCCAGCTCGAAGGTACGACGCGCGGCCGATTCAAGTCGCTGACGCTGCCGATCCTGTACAACCCCAAGGAAGGCGCCCCCGGCCTGCAGCGCGGTCTGCAGGCGCTGTGCCGGCAGGCGAGCACGGCCATCGCGACCGGGCACGAGTACATCATTCTGTCCGACCGGGCGATTAGCAAGAACCACGCCCCGATTCCCGCGTTGCTTGCCGTGGCCGCCGTACACCATCACCTGATCCGCGAGGGGACGCGGACGCAGGTCAGCCTGGTGCTCGAATCGGGCGAGCCGCGCGAGGTGCACCATTTCGCCCTGCTCATCGGCTACGGCGCCGGCGCGATCAACCCCTACCTCGCGTTCGAGACGATCGAGGACATGATCGAACAGGGCCAGCTCACGTGCATCGACGAGCACAAGGCGATCTACAACTACGTCAAGTCGATCAACAAGGGCGTCCTGAAGGTGATGTCCAAAATGGGCATCTCCACGGCGCAGAGCTACTGCGCGCGCAGATTTTCGAGGCGATCGGCCTGGGCCAGGAAGTAATCGACGAGTACTTCACCGGCACCGCGTCGCGCGTCGGCGGCATCGGCCTGGACGTCATCGCCGGCGAGGTCCGCGCCCGCCACGATCATGCTTTCGCCGAACGGCCGGTCAACGGCAAGACGCTCGACGTCGGCGGCCAGTACCAGTGGCGCAAGGAGGGCGAGCACCATCTGTTCAATCCCGAGACGGTCCACAAGCTGCAGCTCGCCTGCCGCACCGCCAGCTACAAGGTCTTCAAGGACTATTCCAGGCTCATCGACGATCAATCGCGCCGGCTCGCCACGCTGCGCGGCCTGATGGAGTTCAAGCTCAATGGCGAGCCGGGCGGCGTAAGCCCCCGGAGTCCCGTGCCGATCGAGGAGGTCGAGCCGATCGAGACGATCATGAAGCGCTTCAAGTCCGGGGCAATGTCGTACGGATCGATCAGTAAGGAAGCTCATGAGACGCTTGCCGTCGCCATGAACCGCATCGGCGGCAAGAGCAACACCGGCGAGGGCGGCGAGGATCCCGAGCGCTACCACTGGACCAACGAGCGCGGCGACTCCAAAAACAGCGCGATCAAGCAGGTCGCGTCCGGCCGCTTCGGCGTCACCAGCGAATACCTGGTGATGGCCAAGGAATTGCAGATCAAGATGGCCCAGGGCGCCAAGCCCGGCGAGGGCGGCCAGCTGCCGGGCCACAAGGTTTACCCGTGGATCGCCCGGGTGCGGTTCTCGACGCCGGGTGTCGGCCTGATCTCGCCGCCGCCGCACCACGACATCTACTCGATCGAGGATCTGGCCGAGCTGATCCACGACCTGAAGAACTCGAACCGCCACGCCCGCATCAGTGTCAAGCTGGTGGCCGAGGTCGGTGTCGGCACGGTCGCCGCCGGCGTTTCCAAGGCCCACGCCGACGTGGTGCTGATTTCCGGCCACGACGGCGGCACCGGCGCCTCGCCGCAAACGAGCATCAAGCACGCCGGCGCGCCGTGGGAGTTGGGCCTGGCCGAGACGCAGCAGACGCTGGTGCTCAACGACCTGCGCAGCCGGATTGTCGTCGAGGTGGACGGCCAGCTCAAGACGGGCCGCGACGTGGTGATCGGCGCCCTGCTCGGCGCGGAGGAGTTCGGCTTTGCGACCGGCCCCCTGGTGGCGCTCGGCTGCATCATGATGCGCGTCTGCCACCTGAACACCTGCCCGGTCGGCGTCGCCACGCAGGATCCGCGGCTGCGCAAGAAGTTCACCGGCGACCCGGAGCACGCGGTCAATTTCATGAAGTTCGTCGCTCAGGAAGTGCGCGAGCTGATGGCCCAGCTCGGCTTCCGCAAGTTCGAGGACCTGGTAGGCCGCAGCGATTTGCTCGCCACGGCCAAGGCGATCAACCATTACAAGGCGCTGGGCCTCGATTTCAGCAAGATCTTCCACCAGCCGCAGGTCGCCGCGTCGGTCGGTCGTTTCTGCAAGAAGGAACAGGACCACGGCCTGGACAAGTCGCTTGACGTGATCAAGCTTCTGGATCTGTGCCGCCCGGCGATCGAGCACGGCCAGTGCGTCGAGGCGCGCGACCTGCCGATCCGCAACGTCGATCGCGTGGTCGGCACGATCACCGGGAGCGAGCTGACGCGCAAGCATGGCGCGCTGGGCCTGCCCGAGGACACGATTCGGCTGCAGTTCCGCGGCTCCGCGGGCCAGAGCTTCGGCGCGTTCGTGCCGCACGGCATGACGTTGCTGCTGGAAGGCGACGCCAACGACTACGTCGGCAAGGGCCTGTCCGGCGGCAAGATCATCGTCTACCCGCCGCAGGAGGCGACGTTCCGCGCGATGGACAACGTCATCATCGGCAACGTCGCGTTCTATGGCGCGACCAGCGGCGAGGCGTACATTCGCGGCCTGGCCGGTGAACGCTTTTGCGTGCGCAATAGCGGCGTCCACGCGGTGGTGCTGGCGGTTGGCGACCACGGCTGCGAGTACATGACCGGCGGTCGGGTCGTCGTGCTGGGTCCGACCGGCAAGAACTTCGCGGCCGGCATGTCCGGCGGGATCGCGTACGTTTACGACGAGGCCGGCGACTTCCGCGCCCAGTGCAATCCCGAGATGGTCAAGCTGTACCCACTGGAGGAAGCGGAGGACGTCGCGGAAGTTCGGGACCTGATCCGCCGCTTCGGCGAGCACACCGGCAGTCCGCGCGCGGGACGGTTCCTCGACGATTGGGACCGCGTGGTGCGTAAATTCGTAAAGGTGTACCCGAACGACTACCGCCGGGTGATCGAGACGCAGAAGAAGTTCAAGGCGAGCGGCCTGTCCGACGAGCAAGCGATCATGGCGGCGTTCGAGGAGAACGCCCATGATTTGTCGCGGGTGGGTGGGAAGTGATTGGTGATGGGCCAATTCCTAAATCTCGGGGGAACACCATGAGCGTTCTATCCGATAAGGGGATTGCCGACGAGTTGCGGCGCGCCTGGCAAGAATCGCAGCCTGGGACGGCCGGCGCCCATGAGGAAGGAGGGTTTATCCTCCGGCACGGCGATGGCTCATTTTCGGTAGCGCGCTGGCCGCATGGTGAGCAAGATCGGATTGAGGTTCCTGATCATTCGGGAGGACGTTATGCAGGCGCCATCATCGGCGCAACGTTTCATACGCATCCGAATCCTGGACCCGAGTACCAGCAGGAGCCGAGCCTCACCGACATTCGTGCCGTACTTGCGGACCCCGACCTCAAGCACGCCGAATATGAGGGCGAATACGTGATCGCACACGAAACCGTGTACCGTATATGCCCGGATGGCACCGTCGAGGCAGTTGGCGAATGGTTGCGCGTGCTACCTCTCGAGAACGCAGCGGAATGACCGAACAACAACGCGAGGCAGGAGAGTAACATGCCTTCACTATTGGAAACGATCCAAAACGATAGCCTGGCTCTTGCGGTTGGGCATGCGCTTGCCCTTGCTGACCGGGAGGCACTGTCCCGCGGCGTTGCGCTGGCAGATATGCTGGTCAGCGTGGCCGAAGACGCGCCGCCGCCAACCCGGGTGTGGCGTGTGCACTACGGTCCCAGAGATTACGTAAACCGGCGTGGCGGCGATTTGACGGTGTTCGTGGATGAACCGACCGGAGAGGTTCGACGTGTGCTGCGCGGTCAATAAGCGTGGCGACGAGTCGAGTTAGCCGGTAGCTGCCCAGTGTCCCGTGCCGGACACGCTGGAACAGAAAGCGTGGGTGGAGCGGTTCACATGGTTCGCCCTGGCGCAGACACTGACAACTTGAGGCACCGATTCGGGGCGACGCCGCAGGCACAGGGGCCAGATTGATGGGCCTTTTCTACGTGGATTGTGAGGTCGTGCACATTCGCAAGCCGGCGAAGTCGGCGAAGGTGGCGCACCTGCTCGTGGATAGTGGCTCGGAGTTTACGTGGATCAGTGCGGATGTCTTGAAACAGATGGGCGTCAAGGTCCAGAAGAAAGACGTGCCTTTCTTGATGGCAAACGGCCAAACGGGTACGCGTGCGGTGGGCTACGCGATTCTGCGTGTGGAGGACTTCGAGATCATCGACGAGGTGGTGTTCGGCCAGCCGGGCGACCTGCTGCTGCTTGGGGCGAGAACCCTTGAAGGTTTTGGCGCCCTGGTCGATCCGCGCAAGAAGCGGCTGGTCGCGGCCGGACCGTTTCCGGCAGCGCGATGTTGCAGTGATTTCATGCCGCGAACCCAAGGAGCTTTCCGATGAATCCCGTGAAAGAAGCGGTCATTCGCTTGGTTCGGTCGCTGCCCGACGACTGCACCATCGAAGACATTCACTACCACCTTTACATCCGTGAGAAGGTTGAAACCGGCCTGCGCGATCGCAGAGGGCAAGGTTGTGTCGGAGGAAGAGGCCGACCGGAGGATCGAGGAATGGCTAAACTCGTCTGGACCGAGCCAGCCCTAGCGGATGTCAGAGACATCATTGCCTACATCCGCAGGGATTCGCCGGTCTACGCCCGCAAGATAGGGCAGCAGTTGCGCCAGGCCCCAAAAGTCTTGAAAGCTGCGCCGCGGCTGGCAGGTACCGGAATATGACGATGCCGATCTCCGTGAACTCCTCGTGTTCCCGTATCGGATCGTTTACCGAAATATCGACGACACGTGCTTTGTGATTGCGGTGGTTCACGGCAGCCGAGACCTAACGCGAATCATCCGTCCAAGCAGCGACGATGACGCGTGAGTACACGCATGCAACGTTCGCGCGGAATTCGGCTGAGGAGAAATCAGGTATGTTCGGCGACGGATCATTGACGTTTCACGAGTTTGCCATGGGTGAGTCGCTGCCGCTTGCCACCATTCACGACGCGGTGCTGGAGTTTCTCCGCGACCGTGACGACGCCGTGCTATATGGGGCGCAAGCGGTCAATGCGTATGTCAAAGAGCCGCGCATGACCCAGGACGTGGACATTGCATCGACGCGCGCGCCCGAGTTGGTGGAGGAGTTGCGTCGTTTCCTGAATACGCGTTTCCACATCGCCGTGCGCTGCGCAACATTCGGGAGGGACTTGGCTACCGCCTCTATCAGGTTCGCAAGCCGCAGAATCGACACCTGATTGACATCCGTCCGGTTGCGGCACTACCACCGGCGAAACGCGTGAAAAAGGTGCTGGTCGTGTCGCCGCCGGAGTTGATCGCGAACAAGATGATGAGCATGATTGGCCGTCAACATAAGCCGAAGGGGCTCATTGACCGGGCGGATTTGTATCGGCTCTTGCTGACGTTCCCCGATCTGAAGACGGACGAAGGCCCGGTTGCAGACCGCCTCCGAGCCGCCCAAGCCAGCGACGACGTGCTGGCCGCGTGGAAGGAACTTGTGGCCGAAGAGATCGAGCCGGAAGACGAGGACGGCGAGTTCGGATCTGGTAAAGGAGCCAAGCGCAAATAGGCTCTGAGAGGTTCTAGCATGGGCAAGCCCACCGGCTTTCTTGAATACTGCGCGAGCTGCCGATGGCGGACCCGCCCGCCCAGCGCATCCGGCATTGGCACGAGTTTCACGCGCACGCCGACGACGCCCAGCTCCGCAAGCAGGGCGCGCGCTGCATGGACTGCGGCGTGCCGTTCTGCCACACCGGCACGCTGCTCGAAGGCATGGCATCCGGCTGCCCGATTAACAACCTCATCCCGGAGTGGAACGACCTCGTCTACCGCGGCCTGTGGCGCGAGGCGCTCGAACGGCTGCACAAGACGAACAACTTCCCCGAATTTACCGGCCGGGTCTGTCCCGCGCCGTGCGAGGGTTCCTGCGTCCTGGGCATCGCCGAGCCGGCGGTGACGATCAAGAACATCGAGTGCTCGATCATCGACAAGGGCTTCGAGGAAGGTTGGGTCAAGCCGGAGCCGCCCGCGGTCCGCACCGGCAAGAAGGTCGCGGTCGTCGGCTCCGGACCGGCCGGCCTCGCCGCCGCCGCCCAGCTCAACAAGGCCGGCCATCGCGTCACCGTCTTCGAGCGCGCCGACCGCATCGGCGGCCTGCTCATGTACGGCATCCCGAACATGAAGCTCGACAAGCACCAGGTCGTCGAGCGCCGCGTCGAACTGCTCTGCCAGGAGGGCATTCACTTCGTCACCAACTGCGAGGTCGGCGTCAACCTGCCGGCCGAGGACCTGCGTAAGAACTTCGATGCGATCGTGCTTTGCGGCGGCGCGACCAAGCCGCGCGATCTGCCGGTGCCGGGCCGCGATTTGAAGGGCATCCATTTCGCGATGGACTTCCTGCTGCGCAACACGAAAAGCCTGCTCGATTCGCAGCACGCCGACGGCGAGTACACTTCGGCCAAGGGCAAGGACGTGATCGTCATCGGCGGCGGCGACACCGGCACCGACTGCGTCGGCACGAGCATGCGTCATGCGTGTCGTAGCCTGATCCAGTTCGAGATTCTGCCGAAGCCGCCGGACGAGCGTGCCGCGGACAATCCCTGGCCGCAGTGGCCGAAGGTCTACAAGCTCGACTACGGCCAGGAGGAAGCCGCCGCCCTCTTCGGCGCCGACCCGCGCGACTACCTCGTCAACACCAAGAAGTTCGTCGGCGACGAGCACGGGCACGTCAAGGAAATCCACACCGTCCGCATCGAATGGGTGCGCGAGAACGGCCGGATGGCGATGAAGGAGGTCCCAGGGAGCGAGCGGGTATTTTCGACGCAATTGGTACTGCTGGCGATGGGCTTCCTCGGCCCGGAGAACCAGCTGCTCGACAAGCTCGGCGTCGAGAAGGATCCGCGCACGAATGCCAGGGCGGAGTACGGCACGTTCTTGACCAGCGTTCCGGGCATATTCGCCGCCGGCGACATGCGGCGCGGCCAGAGCCTGGTGGTGTGGGCGATCAACGAGGGACGCGGTGCGGCGCGGGAGTGCGATCGGTTCTTGATGGGCGAGACGGTGTTGCCCTAGCGATCGCGCAAACTCACGAGATTCGCGGCCAGGCCCCGCGGACGCTGCCAAAGTGGCGCGTCAGTGTCGGAAAGTCCGGGTGATCGGGGTCGGGCGTCACCGGCGTATTGTCGGCCGCGAGATACAGGCAGCCCAATTCCGATTCCGGTAGCCGCAGACACAGATGGTCGGCAGCCGCGCGCACCGTGAGCCACTGCTTCTTGAGCTCGCGCAGGTCCAACGGCCGAGCGAGCAGTTCTGCGTTCAGGTCGCTTTCCTGAAAGCAGGCGTGGCGGTTGGCGAGATCCGCAAGGAGCGACGGCGTGTAGCCGCGGTCCTTGCCGCAGGCGGCCCAGACTATGGCACCTAGGCCTAGGCTGAGATAGGTGCGGTCCAGGTACAGAATGTCCAGGAAATCACGGAATTCCGTCCGGCCGGCGAGCGCCAGTACCTTGTTGACGGCCAGGTCGGCGCGGTGCAGACAATAGCCAAAGTCCTCGTCCGGCTCAACCGGGAAGAAACGGAACGCGGAGTCGTTAGCCCAGTCCAGCCGCAGCCGATGCTCGTCGCGGCGCACCTCGGCCCGAAAAAAGCCTTCCTGTCGAAGCGTCCATGTGACCGAGTATCCCGCGTCGTGCAGCGCGTGGGCATCGGCATCGGCACAGACAGCAACACTCTCGGCCACGTCGTGGAAGATGTCGAAATCGCTGGAAAACCGTGGGCTCGTACCCGCGCGCTTGATGACCGCGCCACGCGCGAGATGGCTTTCAGGGTTGCGGTGTGCCGCGAGGATGCGCGCCACCTCGCGCTGGAAAGCGGTTAACGGCATTCCGGGGCGTCTCCGTCGCACGCAGTGGCCGTGAGGTCCTTCAGTTGCAATCGCCCGGCCATGACGAACCCGTCGCGACCGCCGTGAGTGCGCAGCCCCTTGATGACAAATGGGATCAACTCGTCGGTAATGAGGAGATCCGGCGGACAGTGCCAGAAGCAGCGCGCGTGATATTCGCCATAGAGGCGGTTGGCCAGGTCCAGCCGTTCTCGGGGACTGAGCGGGTTGTTGTTCCCAAGCGTCAAGGCGGTGTCTTCCCCCATGGCGGCCTCTGCGCGTGCCCGATGCTAGGGTTCATTCTATGCTTCAGCGCGTTGGCTCAACAAGAACTCCACGCGTCGGCAAGTTGCTCGGCCAAGAGCGGGCCGAGTAAGCGGCTGACTTCATAGAATACGGCTGGCAACCCGCCGAGCCAGAACGAGAGAAGCTGACAGCAGGAACCCCCCATGGTAAACCGACTTTTCGGCGGCAACGGCTCCAGCAAGGGCTTCACAAACCTCATCCCGATGGGAACGGGCTGGGTGCTATTCGTCGCGAGCCAGAGCGACCCGCCGCCGCCCAATGAGCTGCCGTACGCCTTGAGCCAAGGCCTTGAGCAGTGGTTGAAGAATCAGCCGGGAATCCGCGTCCGCTCCACGCTGCCAATGATCAAGGACGGCAACACCATCGGCATTCACGTCTGGTTCGATGCCGATTGACCATTAATCACACGCCAAGCAGCATGGCGTACGACTTACGGTTTTTCACCGTGCCCATAGCTTGCGGTCCAGGATGCGATAGCCGATCGCCTCGCTCAGGTGCGCCGGCATGATGTCGGCGCAGCCTTCGAGGTCGGCGATGGTGCGGGCCATGCGCAGGATGCGGTCGTGCGCTCGGGCCGACAGGCCCAGCTCCTCCATCGCCGTACTGCAACAGGCTCTTGCCCTCCTCGTCGAGCGCGCAATGCTTGCGCAGCTGCCGGCTGCTCATGCGGCTGTTCAGCTTGCGGCTGCCGATGCCGAAGCGGCGCCGCTGCACCTCGCGGGCCTCGTTGCACCTGCTCGCGCATGACCGCGCTGGACGTGCCGTCGGCCACGGCGCGACAGCTCCTGGAACGGCACGGCGGGCACCTCGATGTGCAGGTCGATGCGGTCAAGCAAGGGGCCCGCTGATCCGGCCCATGTAGCGCTCGATCTGCATCGGACCGCATTTGCACGGACGTTTCGGCATCGCCCAGGTAGCCGCACGGGCACGGGTTCATCGCCGCCACCAGGATGAAGCTGGCCGGGAAAGTCGTCGAGGCCAGGCGCCGCGCGATGGTGACCTTGCCTTCCTCCAGCGGCTGGCGCAGCACCTCCAGGCTGCGGCGATGGAACTCGGGCAACTCGTCGAGGAACAGCACGCCGTGGTGGGCGAGACTGATCTCGCCGGGCGCGGGCGGATTGCCGCCGCCGACCATGCCGGCGTCGCTGATGGTGTGGTGCGGCGAGCGGAACGGCCGCATCGCCAGCAGCGGCTCGTCCGGGCGGCAGCCGGCCCAGGGCGCTGTAGATGCGCGTCGTCTCCAGGCTCTCGGCTCGGGCGTCAGCGGCGGCAGGATCGTCGGCAGCCGCTGCGCCAGCATCGTCTTGCCGGTGCCCGGGCGAGCCGATCATCAGCACGTTGTGGCCGCCGGCCGCCGCGACCACCAGCGCCCGCTTGGCGAACTCCTGGCCGCGCACGTCGGCGAAGTCGACGTCGTAGCGTGTTCGAGCTTCTGGCGAACAGCTCGTCGATGCCCGGCGGCTACCGGCTCGGCCGGTCCAGCTGGCCGGAGAGGATGCCGACCGCCTCGGCCAGGGTGCTGACGCCGTAGACCGGCGACCTCCTCGACGACGGCGGCCTCGCGGGCATTGGCGGCGGGCACCAGCAGCTTGCGGATGCCTGCTGGCCGGCGGCCATCGCCATCGACAGCGCGCCCTTGACGGGCCGGACGCTGCCGTCCAGGGCCAGCTCGCCGACCAGCGACGTAGCCGTCGACCTGCTCGGGCAAGAGCTGGCCGGTGGCCACCAGCAGGCCCAGGGCGATCGGCAGGTCGAAGCCGCCGGCGTCCTTGGGCAGATCGGCCGGGGCGAGGTTGATGACAGTGCGGCCGGAGGTGGCGCTGGTAGCCGAGGTTGGCCAGGGCGCGTTCGATGCGATGGATGCTCTCCTTGACCGCCATTTCGGGCAGGCCGACCAGCACGGTCTTGGGCAGGCCGGCGGAGGCATCGACCTCGACCTCGACGGGCAGCGCATCGATGCCGACCAGGGCGAAGGTGTTCAGCTTGGCGAGCATCGCAGAGCGACCCCCGGAATGGGATGCGGCGGCGAATCACGGGCGACTCGCCCTTGCAGGAGAAGTGTACCCGTGCGGCGGCGATACCGCAACAGCCGGCCTGGTCCATTTGCGAAAGAAGATCCGGCGCGCCCGGTTTTCGATGAATGTGCGTCAGCTACTCCAGGCACACTCATTAGCGTCGCGGCGAGCAAGAATGCGCACGCCTCAGATGACCCTGCACGCCTGGAGGGATGCGATGAGTGAGCCGGGCTCGCGACCGGAGCGTCCTTTGGAGTCTTTCCGGCCCTATCTGCGCATGCTGGCGGCAGCGCAGTTGCCGGGACATTTACGCGGGCAGGTCGATCCGTCCGACCTTGTACAGACCGCGCTGCTGAAAGCGCACGAGCATTTGGGCCAATATCGCGGGACCAGCGACGCCGAACTCGCGGCGTGGCTGCGGCGCATTCTTGCCAATGCAATGATCGACGCCCTGCGGCGCGTGAGTCGTGAGCCTCGGCTTCTGCAGGCCATGGAACAGTCGTCCGCCCATCTGGAAGCACTGCTCGCCGCGAACGTTGCCACGCCAGGCGAGCAGGCAGTGCGGCAAGAACAGCTCGAGCGTCTCGCCGAGGCGCTTGAGCAATTGCCGCAAGAGCAGCGGATGGCGGTTCAGCTGCAACAGATTCAAGAATACTCGGTGGATGAGATCGCCAAGCTGATGGGCGCAGCAAGACCGCCGTCGGCGGATTGTTGAAACGCGGCATGCGTCGCCTGCGTGAACTGATGCAGGAAGGAAGCGATCATGAATAACCTTGACCCGGCGGAGAATGAAGACCGCCTGAGTGACGCCGTGGTAATGTACCTCGAATCGCTCGAGGCAGGACAACCGTCAAACCGCGCACGCTATCCGGAGCTGACAGGATTCTTCGCGGACGCAGATGCGGTGGAACGCTGGACCAGACCGCTCCGCGAAACGGCACGCCTGGTGAAGACCGCTGCGAGTGATCCGGGCGGCACCCAGGCTTATGAGCCGCCATCAGCGCCGAAGCTCATGTCCTCGTTCGGCGACTACCAGATAATCGAGGAACTCGGTCACGGCGGCATGGGGGTGGTCTACAAGGCTCAGCACATCAAGTTTCAGCGTCTGGTCGCGCTGAAGATGATTCTGGCCGGCGCGCATGCGGATCGCGCAAACGGATCGATTCCTTGCCGAAGCGCGGGCGGTCGCGCGCTTGCAGCATCCCAACATCGTCCAGATCCACGAGATTGGTGAGCACGACGGCTTGCCCTATTTTTCACTGGAGCATGTCGATGGCGGCAATCTCGCCGCGCGGCTGCAGGGCTCGCCGCCGTCGGACATGGAAGCCGCCCAGCTCGTCGAATTGCTGGCGCGCACGGTCCACTATGCCCATGGGCGCGGCATCGTTCACCGCGACTTGAAGCCCGCCAATATCTTGCTCACCGGCGACGGCTTCCCGAAGATCGCGGACTTTGGACTGGCCAAGATCCTCAGCGAGGACAGCGGTGCGACGCGCACGGGCGCCATCCTGGGAACGCCGAGCTACATGGCCCCAGAACAGGCGTGCGGCAAATCCGGCAAGATCGGTCCGGCGATCGATATTTACGCATTGGGCGCGAATCTGTACGAGCTGCTGACGGGTCGGCCGCCCTTTCGGGGCGAAACGATGCTGGAGACTTTGCGCCTGGTTGAAGAGCAACTGCCCGAACCGCCACACGTCCACAATCCGCGTGTCGATCGAGCGCTGGAGGCGATCTGCCTGAAATGCCTGGAGAAAGCGGCAAAAGACCGCTACCCATCGGCGGAAAAATTGGCGGACGACCTGGCGGCGTACGTCCGCGGCGAGCCGGTTCATGCCGCCCGCGGCACGGCCAGTCGTTTATTCGGGGCGGTCCTGCGCAGACGCGCTACACCGAAGTGATGACCCTCTGGAGCGGAATCTGGATGGGCTTGGCGGTCATGTATCTTCTCATCTGTATCGCCAAAAGCGTGCTCTTGTGGACCGGGCGGGCGAGCCATGGTTCCTTCTTCGCCATCTGGATTCTCATGTTGCTGACGTTGTGCGGCTTGTTCTGGTTCTGCCGACTGCGCGGCGGGCCGCGCCTTTCTCAGATTGAGCGGCAAATTCTTCAGATCTGGGGTTTCTTTTGGGTCGGGTTTTTTCTTACCGCCGCGCAGTACCAGCGTGTCGATGGGCCGGTGGAAGGCCTGCTACCGATTCTCATTCTTGAGCTAGGCGTGTGCACCGGCTGTATGGCGGCGTTGCTCGGCGGCTCGTTCTACGTCATGGCGGCGGCGTGCCTGGTCACTGCCGCGTTGGAGGCGTATTCGCCCCAGGCCGGATCGCTCATCTCGGGTGTTGGCTGCGCCGGCCCTCTTCTGGGTCGGCTGGAAGTATTGGCGGCGACGTTCCGCGCTGATTGCTCGTTGTGTCGAACCTCCATTCCGATCGGAGACCCACCATGGCCCTCATGTCAAGCCGCCGGCTTTTTACCGTTTGGCACTGGTTCGCGGCCCCTTTGTTGCTCGGCGTTTTCGTCATTGCCTTTGCGACGAACGTCTACATCGGATTGCTGTGGAGTATCCTCTTCGCAGTCTGGTTCTGGGACTCGGGCGAGACAACTTGTTCGCGCTGCGCCTCCTACGGCTCACTGAATTGTGGAATCCAAGGTACAATCATGCCGCTATTCTGGAAGAGGCGATCGATGGCGTCAGCCTCGCAGCGCCGGATTCGGTTGCACTTTTACTTCGACCTCCTGTTGTTCGGTGCGATGATCGCGGTCTATTGCCTCGAACCGATCTTCTTGCCGATCGCGGTGGTTTGGACGGTCGGCGCCTGGCTTATCTCGTTCGGACCAAAGCGCTTCCACGGACTGTTGTTTCGGCTGAGGGAATCGCAATCGACGCCAACTGAGCGGATCAGCCTACCCATCGTGGTTTTGCCTGAGCATCAGAGTCGCGCCGAGGCATTGCCAAGCCAAACGCTCGTGCCCGAGCGGTTGGCGTCTTCGGCGAGTGCGGGGAGTTGACACGCTCTTGCGGCGGCACCGCGACACGAGGTTACGATGAACGAAGCCGATGGAAAGGGCGTCCACCCGCGAGTCGGCAAAGCTCGCCCCAGCCTCTGCGCTACCAACAAGGAGCGCTCGACGGCCCGAGGCGTCGCTCAGTTTCTCATCCTCTCCCTTGGCTACGGCGCTGCTTTTCTGGGCACGGTCACGGTGCCCGGGTGGGGACCGAAGTTGATCGGCGCCGTGGCGGTCTTTTTTTTCCTCTTTCGCTTGTTTTTGATCGGGCATGAAGCGGGGCATGGCAACCTGACCCCAAGCGCGCTGCTGAATCGCTGGATCGGACGCCTGACGTTCCTGCCGTGCTACATCCCGTTGTCCGCCTGGGTCGCCGGTCATAACGCCCTGCACCATCCTTTCACCAACCTGCGCGGCAAGGACCCGCTATGGGTGCCGCTCTCCAAGGAGGAGTACGACTCCCTGTCCCCGGCGGGACGCGCCTTGGAGCGCTTCTACCGCACGTTGCTCGGCGTCGGCCTGTACAACATGGCCTTGGGGCTGAAGGTCATCCTTTTTCCGGGCCGCAAGGTACGCTGCCACATCCCGCCCGGCGCGGGCCTCACCTTGGAGCGGTGGGCCGTGTTCGGATTCCTGTTCACGCAACTCGGAGGACTCCTCGTCTGGGAACATTTCCTGGAACGAACGTGCTGCATTCAGCCCGAGCCTGTTGCGGCCGTTGTCGCGGCGGTGCTGCTGCCGCTGCTAATCTTCCAGTGGTGGAACGGCCTGCTGGGCTTTCTGCAGCATACCCATCTCCGAGTGCGGTGGTATGCCGACCCGGAGGAATGGCGCCGGGCTCGAGCCAACGTGCAATGTTCCGTGCATCTCGTCGCCCCCTGGCCGGTCAGCTGGCTCCTTGGCAACCCGTTCGAACACACGGCTCACCATGTCGGACCGAAAGTGCCCTCCAGCGAACTGCCAGCATTTCAGGATCAACTGGAGGCGGCATTTCCCGAAGTCATACAGAAAGTGAAGCTAACCGACTGCCTGCGCATTCTGGCGTTCTGCAAACTGTACGACTACCAGGAACACCGCTGGCTCGACTACACCGGCCAGCCGATGAGCGAAAACATCGCCGGCGCGAATACCGCGTCCCTGGGGAAATGATTACCTTGCGAACCGTTGTCCTCAACCTTAACCTTTGGAGACGTAAACATGTCACGCTGGATTCTGTTGTGCATTTGCTTCATGGGATGCTTGTTCATCCTCCCCATCGCGTCGGCCAATGATGCGGAAGCGATCGCGCGCGGCAAGAAGGCCCTGGAAACCCGCGCGTTTGTGCCGCCGGCCTGGTCGGTCGACGCCTATGAAAACGCCTGGAAGTACTGGCAGCCGAAGCCCGACCAGGCGCCCGCGAACTATGATCAGGCGTTTCGCGAGCACTACGGCCTGCACGCTGCTCCGTTCGAGAATGGCCGCTATCCCATGGGGCTGCGCCCGGGGCCGAACGGCAAGGGGCTGGCGCTCGATTGCATGAGCTGTCACGGCGGATCGCTGCTCGGCAAGAGTTACATCGGCCTGGGCAATGCGTCGCTCGACCTTCAGGCGCTCTTTGAGGACATGAACGCCGCTGCCGGCCGACCCGAGAAGCTGCCGCACATGGTAGCCAATGTCCGCGGGACCAACGAAGCCTTCGGGATGACGGAGTTTTTGCTTGCCTTGCGCAACCCCGACCTCAGCCTTCGCAAGGTGCCGCAGCCAGGGCAGCTGCGCGATGTTGTGTGCGAGGACGTGCCGGCCTGGTGGCACTTGAAAAGAAAGAAAACGATGTATCACACCGGCTCGACGGATGCCCGATCAGTCCGCTCGCTCATGCAATTCATGCTCGCCGGCAATCCGCTCGCCGCCTTCGAGAACGAAGAAGCGGTTTTTCGCGACATACAAGCGTATCTGCTGAGTCTCGAGTCGCCGAAATATCCGTTCCCGGTGAATGAAAAACTAGCCGCGCAAGGGCGGGAACTCTTCGGCAAGCATTGCGTGAAGTGCCACGGCACGTATGGCCCGGACGGCAAGTATCCGAGCAGGATCGTGGCGCACGAGGACGTCGGCACCGATGCCACCCGCTTGAGCGGTTTGTCGCCTCGATATTTCGACCTCTACAACGCGAGCTGGTTCGCTCAGGAAAAGCCAGCGGGCTACAAGGCGACAAAGCCGGCGGGCTACCAGGCCCCGCCGCTCGATGGCGTCTGGGCGACGGCTCCGTATTTCCACAATGGCTCAGTGCCGACGCTGTACGACGTGCTCAATTCGAAGACTCGACCCAAGATATTCACACGCTCCTTCTCCACCGACAAGGCCGCTTACGACGAGAAGAAGGTGGGCTGGAAGGTGGAGTTATTGCAGGACGCGCCGAAGAGCCTTTCCCCTTATGAGCGCCGCAAGATTTACGACACTACGCGACCCGGACGCGGCAACGGCGGCCATACGTTCGGTGACGATTTCGACGACAGTCAGCGCTCGGCGGTTATCGAATACCTCAAGATGCTGTAACCGAATTGGGATCGCCAAGCTGCGGGTACTGGAAAACCCGGGCCTGCTTGCAGTTTCCGAGGTACGCTCAGGCGGCTGGTGGCCTGCTCAGTTACGCGTACTGGCCGCCCGCATGGTGAGCGTATGCGCGCCGCGGCCGCGCTCCTGATTCGACGTTGCAAGCACACGATAGATCCCATCGGGCTCCGGCACATAGACCAGCCGGGCATCGAGGTTCGGCGGCGCAATGCGTCGTCGTTTTCGACGAGGAGCTTGCCTGCCGCATTGTGCTGCTTCAGGTGTCCGGGGAGGAGTTGGGCGAGCGAGGAGCCGCCCGGCAGGCCGCGGTTACCCTGGCGGAGGGCCGAATCCACGTGCCGCCAGGTCATGCCCGGCGCCTCGGGGATAGGCCCGGCCCGCTGACCGGGCCATTCCCCCGTCCGCTCAAAGTGGGCACTGGCCCACCGTTCGATCTGGTCCTCGGTCAGCGGCGTGCGGACGATGCACCGTCGCGGGCCGCGTTGTCTGATGCGTACCATGGGAAGCCACCGGAGGCGAGCGTAAGTTTCTGTCCGCCGAACCTACCCGGCCATCACCGGCCGGCTTTGCCGCGCTCGGGGGGCGTGCGCAGCCTCAGGCGCAGCTCGCGCAGCAATTCGCCGCCGGCGCACAACTGGAGGCGGTAGTCGCCGGGCTCCGGGAAGAACGGGCCGTAAAACTCGAACGCGATCTCGGTCCATGCATTGGGGTCACTGAAACAGAAAACATGGTCCTTGACAAAAACGGCGCGCGCGTCTCGTCCACGTCCTGCAGCCTGAGTGTCACCGGCACCGTGCCGTGACCGCCGGTCAGCGACAAATAGACGACGATCACTGCCTGCCGGCACGGAAACCTTGGCGCGGTGATGGTGTCGAACGTCCCATGAATACAGAATTTGCCCGTGACCGGATTGCGGCGTGCGCCGTCCGCAATGAGCATCGCTAGGACCACCGGCGGCGGGAAATGGCCTCGTTTTTCCGGCATGGCGTTCTCCAGGGCATCCTCGCGAACCGGGGTTCGTGGGGACGCAGGTATTGTCCATCCTGCGACGTGCATCGGCAAGCTTCACGCCCAGATGCCCAGCGACTGCGAGGGCCAGGCTCTCGGAATGCACGGCGTGGGCCGTGTCGGTCTCGGCGACGGTGACACGCAGGCCGTCGCACCGCAAACGCTCTCGTATCTGCCGTATTCTGAATGTCCTTGCCTCTCCTAGTTGATAGAAAAGGCTCGTGCGAGGCCCTGATCGGCACGAGTCCGCGACGAAAGAACACAGCCATGAATGGCCACACGCATTGGCTTGTCAATCTCGGCGACGCCGAAACCTACGAAACCGTGGACGGGCTCGTACCGGTCAAGGGGTATCGACCGGAGGACCTGCAACCTGAACAAGTCGCCGTCATGTTGAAGGCGAAAGGCTACGATGCCGACGCCGTGTTTTTCGAAGCCGGCCGCAACGGTCGCCCGCCTATCCCGCAAGCGTTCGTGTTCGTTTCGGATGGTCCGGCCGATGACCCAGCTTTTGGCGAGCTGCACCGGCGCCTTTGGAGTTGGGGTGGCGTGCCGCTCATATACCGCAAGACGCCAGGCATGGTGCAGCTTTTTCGTTGCGGCCACAAACCAGACTTCGTTTCCGCCACAGGCGAGACGATCTGCCGTCCGTTTGAGACATTCAAGATCCTGGCCGCCATCCCAAACGATCCCTGGTGGGATGCCTCGCGACTACGGAACGGAACTTTGTGGGATGACCCCAAAGTCTGCAGTAAGTTTCTGTCGGCCAAACACTCCGCGCACAAATGCCTAATAGATGCGGTAAGGGACCTCAACGCAGAATTGAACGAGAAGGGCATTCTCAAGCCCCATCTCCGGCGAAAACTGCTGATCCTTTCGCTTCTCATCGCATACCTGGAAGAGCGCGCCGTTCTACTGCCTGACGACTTTGGGCAATTCCTCAACGGAGCCACAAAGTTCTTCGAAGTGTTGGCCAATGGGGCGGCGCTCGTCGCGTTGCTGGGGGGCATTAGAGGTAAGGTTCAATGGGAACGTGTTCACCTTGCAAGACGCCGACCGAGAATCCCTCAGCGTCAACGGACAGCTGGCCCGCTTCGCGAGACTGGTTGAGGCAAAACAAGAGAAGAGCGGCCAACGCACTCTATGGGAACTGTATTCATTCAAAGACCTGCCGATCGAGTTGATCAGCCACATATATCAGATGTTCGTAGAAGATACCGATACATCGGTCTACACGCCGCCGTTCTTGGTACGGCTGATGCTCAAGGCAATCGCACTACCTTCATCACCGTGGAATTCTAATCTGAGCCCTTGACTTGGACAAGTGTACATGCGAATGATTCTTCTCGGACGGAACCCGTTCACGGAGGAGAAGAATCATGTCCAAGGCCACAACCGTTTCCATGCGCGAGTGCTTTGCCGACGTTGCGGACCCACGCCGGGAACATTTGCGGTTACACAACCTCTGGGAGATCATCGCCGTCACCATCTTGGCGGTCATCTCCGGGGCCGATTCCTGGGTCGAGGTTGCCAAATACGGCGTCAACAAGTTCGAGTTTCTGCGGACCTTTCTCGAACTGGCCAATGGCATACCCTCCCACGACACTTTTGGTCGTGTTTTCGCGCTGCTCAATCCGCGCGCTTTACAGGACGGATTTGTCAAGTGGGTGCAGGCAGTTGCCGAGTCCACGCTCGGCCGTGTCGTCGCCATTGACGGCAAGACGGCCCGACGATCTTTCGACAAAGCAGCGGGCAAAGGACCTCTGCATATGGTCAGTGCCTGGGCCACTGAAAATCGTCTACTCCTGGGGCAACAGGCCTGCGACAGCAAGTCGAATGAAATCACCGCGATGCCCGAGCTGATCAAGAACCTCGAGATTTCCGGGGCGATCGTGACCAGCGACGCCATGGGCTGCCAGAAAGACATCGTTGCCGCCATCCGCGCGGCGGACGCCGACTATGTGTTGGCCGTGAAGGACAACCAGCCAATCTTGCACGATGACATCCGGGCTGTGTTCCTGACCGGCTTCGACAACAACTTCGCAGGCCTGGAACATCACCGGCATTGCACGAAGGAAGAGGGGCATGGCCGCGTCGAGACGCGGATCTATGATATTATCCGCGTGCCCGAAGAGTTGGCAGAGCGTCACCCCGATTGGCAAGAGCTGCGTAGTATTGGCATGGTGTACAGCGAGCGGCAAGAAGGCAACAAGGAACCCAGCGTCGAGACACGCGTTTTCATCACGAGTCTGCCGCCGCGGGTGAAGAAGTTTGCCGGCGCCGTGCGCAATCATTGGGGAATCGAAACCTCGCTCCATTGGGTCTTGGATATGAGTTTCCGCGAGGACGAAAGTCGTCTGCACAAAGGGCACGGCCAGGAAAACATGGCACTGATTCGCAGGTTGTCCGCGTCGCTTTTACTGAATGAACCAACATGCAGAGCGGGCGTATCCTGCAAGCGCAAATGTGCAGGCTGGAATGATGAGTACCTCCTAAAAGTGCTCGCTGCGAGCTTGAAATGACGGTTTTTCCTTGCGAACGTGATGCAATGCCCTTGACTACCAGCCCCATTTCGGTCACGTCGCCACCGGGCCTGGTGTCGATGCTCCTGCCGTGCGCCGGCATGCTGGACTACACCAAGCTCTGTGTCCCGAGTGTTTTGCGGTACACGCGCGAGCCGTTCGAGCTGATCTTTCTCGACATCGGCTCGCTCGACGGCACTGCCGAGTACCTGGCCGGGCTGCGCGACGGGTTAGCCAACCGCGTACGCGTCGAGATCTGCCGGGCGGCGACCGACCTGGAGATCGGCCCGGTCTGCCAGGAGGCGCTGAGCAAGGCGCGCGGCGAGTTCGTCTGCCTGCTGAACAACGACACGATCGTGACGCCGAAATGGCTGGAAGCGCTAACAGGCCTGGCGTCGGTATCCGAGGCGCATGGCATGGTGGGGCCGATGTCGAATTACGCGGCGCCGCCGCAGCTGGTCGAGACGGTGCCGTACCGCCTCGGGCCACGCAAGGGCGCTCGGCCGGGCGAGCCGCTCCTGGACGTGGACGCGGTGCAGCGCTTTGCCCGAGAATTCGCCGGCGAGCACAAGGGCAAATGGGTGCAGACCGAGCGGCTGGGCGGCTTTTGCCTGCTCCTGCGTCGAGCGGTGCTGCAGCGTGTCGGGCCGGGACTGAACGAGTGGACGGACCTGAGCCTGTTCGACACGGACATTCTCAGCAGCAAGGCGCATCAGGCCGGCTTCACGCTGGCGGTCTGCCGCGACCTGTTCATCCACCACTTCGGCACGCGGACGTTCGCGCACGGCGCGCGCAGCTCGCCGAAGCCGGCAACGGGCAGCTGCGTTGAAGATGAAGGCCGGGCACGGCAGCGCACGGCCAAAGCCCAAGGTTCATGTCGCGTTCGTTTGAACGCAATTGACAAAGACGATACCGATGCCGCTCGCTACCGGTGGGAGTCTGCACCGTGCGACTCTGGAGGAGTTCGCGGGCTTCCTTTTTGTATACTGGAGGCTGGGCCTGGCCGCTTGCAAGTCGCGTGATCTGCCGCGCTCGCGGGGCAGCGACACGGTCTCGCTGCCGGAACTTCGCGACCAGGGCGTTTTGGACTCCGTGCTGCTTTGGATGCTCTTCCAGGGCCACATCGAGCATCTGCAGTCAAGCGGCAACGGCCGCAAAGGCATGAATGCCGTCGCCAGCGTGCGTTTCACCAAAGTCAGCGCATTTCGCCTGACGCCGCTGGGCAAGACCTTCGGCGACGAATTCGTGACGGCTGTTCTCACCCCGGGCTGCGAGAGCGTCGGAGCGTTTTGGAACATGCTATGGGTTGGCCTGCTCGTGCCGACCTACGAGAAGCAAGATCGCATTCTGCGGTGGGGCGAGCATCTCATCAAGCACTTCGATCGGCCGGCGGACAACCAGATCCTGGTCGTGTCCGCCGCGGAGGAGCTCGGCTGGCCGTTCTGGTGGGACGATCCGCTACCGCGACGGCATGGACAGAATCCCAAGACCATGCTGCACGACACGATCAAGGACCTGAACCGGCGTCAGAAAGCCGACCTGATCCGTTTCAAGGGAGACGGCACCGGAACGCAAATCGGCTGGGAGTACCACTGACGCTGCCTCAATATCCTCGGCGGGATTCGAACCCGCGATCTCCGGCTTGAAAGGCCGGCGGCCACTCCGCAGGCACCACGAGGACATATCATGCCATTCACCTTTAAAGACGCGCGCCGCCGGCGGCGGGTTCGGGTTTCGGTCACACCGGCACGCGGCACCCAAAAAATCCGTCTTTTCAGTTGCCCCTTTCGTCTTTTCTCGGGTATGGTAACAGTTGAATGATCGGGCAATGCCGGCAGCTGCCGGCCGTGGACCCGCCTCTCGCATTGTGAAGGAGTCCCGCGATGGCTAGAACTTTCCGGGATCTGACCGGGAAACAGGGGCTGTGCCTGGCCGGCGGTTGCGTCGCTTATCTGCTGGCGATCGCGGCTGCCGCCCTGATGACCGCCAGCATGGCATCGGTTCAGGAGTCGCGCCAACGCGAGGAGGCCAAGCGCCGGACCGAGCCCCGCGCCCCGGCCGACCTGCTCAAGGTGCCCGAGGTTTCCCTCAAGCATATCGAGGCCAATCCGCACCAGGCCCAGGTTGAGCTCGCCATGCTCGTGCGCAAGATCCGCGCTCAGGATGCGCAGCCCGACGGCTTCGTCAAGAGCCTCATCAAGGAGCGCGCCGACCTTCAGGGCCTGCCGTTTCTGATGGGTGGCATGTGCCGGATGGAGCCCGGCACCTCCAGTTTGTTCGCGTCCGCCGTCACTACCACTCACGACGCCCTGCAGGCCGAGAACAACGCCCTGTTCAAGCCGGTCGATTCGGTCGATCGCTTCTGGACCAGCTGGGGCGGGCAGGACACTAGTGTCGGCATTGCCGCGTTGACGCAGATCTATGGGCCCCAGACGGTGGACCGCCGCGAGAGCCTGGCCAAGCACCTGCAAGCGATCGATCACTCGGCATCGACACGGGCGTTGGCTCGGGCGGCGGTTTTCGATTTCGATCATCATGTGCGGCTGGCGGCGGTGGACGGGCTAAAGGGGCGTCCAGGCAGGACTACACCAACGTCTTACTTGGTGGACTGCGCCATCCGTGGGCAATGGCTGCCGAGAACGCGGGCCGGGCAATCGCCAGGCTTAATCGGCAGGATCTGGTGCCGCAGCTGGTCGCGTTCCTGGCCGAGCGTGATCCGCGCCAGCCATTTGAGCAGGATGTCAATGGCCAGCCCGTCACGGTGGTGCGTGAAATGGTGAAGATCAACCATCACCGCAACTGCCTGCTCTGCCACCAGCCGGCCCCGCCGAACTCGACGCCAGGGAATGGTACCGTCTTCGCAGCCGTGCCGACCCCGGGCGAGCCGTTCCCGACGCCGCAGCCGGGCAACCCGTATGGAAGCATGCCGACCGAAGCGATGATCACGGCCGACGTGACGTATTTGCGGCAGGATTTCTCCGTGCTGCAGCCGGTCGCACACGCCGCGCCCTGGCCGGAAATGCAGCGGTTCGACTTCCTGGTGCGGACCCGCGTGCTGACACAGGACGAGGCGCGCGAGCATCAGCAGAAGGCGGGCGCTGCCCTGGAACTCTCGCCAAATCACAAGGCCGCGCTGGCCGCCCTGGTGCGGCTGACGGGTAAAGAAAACGTCGCGCCCACGGCTGCGGCGTGGGCCGCAGCCCTGGACTTGCCGGCGCCGCAGGCGCGGTGAGATGCTGGTGACGTTTGGCTGTTGGAGGCCCGGCTTTAGCCGGAATGCGCCGGCTAAAGCCGGGCTCCAACCCAGTTAGCAAACTTGATGAGCCGCTTGCGGCTTGGCACGAGCGCCAGGTCGCAAGCGGCTTGTTCATGCGCCTGGCGGTATCCTTTTTGCTACAACAACGATGCGCGGAATCGACCCTGCCAGACCAGGACGCGGAGGCCAGGACGTGCCGGTGTTGTTTGCGGACGAATCGAGCGAGTTTGAACTACTTTGGGGGCTGCTGGGTCTGTTGAGCATCCCCGCGCTCGTGACGCTCAACGGCCTCTTTGTCGCCGCCGAGTTCTCATTGGTCGCCGTGCGCCGCACCCGGGTCGAGGAGATGATTGCCCGCGGCATCACACGGGCACGCTCGGTGCTCACGGCCGTCGATCAGATCACGCGCACCATCGCCGCCACGCAGCTGGGCATCACGCTGAGCAGCATCGCCCTGGGCTGGGTTTCCGAGTCGATCCTGGCCCGCGATCTGGAGACCGTGTTCGGCGGCCTGTCGTGGCCGTGGAACATGATTGCCCGCCATTCCGTGGCCATTGCCCTCTCGTTCATCGGCATCACGTTCGTCCACGTCGTTTTCGGCGAGTTGATCCCCAAGGCGATGGCCTTGCAGTCGCCGTCCCGCATCGCATTGTGGCTGGCGCCGCCGCTGAATCTGTTCACGTTGCTGACGCGTCCGGTGATCATCTTGATGAGCGGCACCGGGGCGATGATCCTGCGCCTGTTCGGTTTTCGGTCCGAGCTCGAATCGCATCTTCACTCGGTCGAGGAGTTGGCCCTCCTGGTGGAAGACACCGAAGAAGCGGGTCTGATCGCGCCGGAGCAGGCCGAGCTGGTTCAAAACGTCTTCGAGCTGAAGAACAAGCAGGTGCGCGATTGCATGGTGCCGCGCGACAAGATGGCCGCACTGGAGTTGACGATGGCGCCGGAGAAGGTGCTGGAGGCGGTCCGGCAAGGGGCGCACACGCGCATGCCGGTATACGCCGGCGATGTGGACAACATCGTCGGCATCGTCAACACGAAGAACCTGTTTTTCCTGTTCAGCCTGCGCGGCGTGGTGGTGTTGGCCGACGCGATGTACGACCCGATCTTCCTCAAGCCGGACGAGGACATCGGCACCGCGCTGCAGCTGTTCCGCAAGGCGAAGAGGCCAATGGCGCTGGTCCGCGACGACCACGGCAAAATCTTCGGCGTGATTACGCTGGAGGACGTGATCGAGGAGATCGTCGGCGACATCGAGGACGAACATGATCAGCCGCGCCCGAGCCGTCCGTCGCGCCGGCTGCGCAAGCTGCGCAAACCGACGGCGCCCGGGAAATCCGAGACTCGTGTGCCGAAACTCGAAACCAATCCGAAGGCGGAAGCCAAGGCAACATCCGACCCGAGGATTTGAACCGACTCAGTCGGTTATTCGGGCAATCCCTTTTCCTCGGTCTCGGCCGCTGGAAGGCTGGAAACCGGCCGCTGCATCACCAGCACGACCAAGCCGTAAGCATCGCCTTCCAGGTCGCGCAGGGCGTGATCTATGTCTTCGAGTTCACCCAGCCGTTGTCCTTTGCCCAGCGCAGCCAGGCTTCCACCATCATCGCCATGTTGCCGGCTGCCGCCTGCGGGATTGGCTCGACTCCCGTAATTTCACGTAGGGCGCAGAACCAGTGCGTGTGGTTGATTTCCATGTCTTGAAGCAGCAACGGTACAACGTCCGGACCCAGGCTGATAATCTCCCGATAGGCGGGGTGATTGTTCCGCACCGTTGTCGAGGAATGATAGGCCACCGCCTCGTGCCAGGCGGTGGCCAGACGGCGGAACCGTTCCTCGAGCGTCTCGGTTGGCGGCGCGGCCGGCGTCTGCTTCACGGGAAGCGATGCCATGACTAAGCTCCATTAGGTTCCAGGGCGTACTTCATGAGCCTATCTGAGCGGCGCTGCCGGTCCAGTGCTACAACCGCTTCCGTCGTCAAATGCGCTTCTGGTGTGCCGCGCGCCAGCACTTCGAGCAGCCGTTGCGCTCGGGAATAGTCAGGCCTTCCAGCACCTGCACGGCCCGGACCGCACGCACCTGCTCGGTAGTGAGCGCGGGGCTTTGCAGCTTCTTCAGCAGCGTCTCGATCCGCCGCCGCGCTTCCAACGGTGGCTTGCCGGCCAGCGCCTTTTGCAGCACCGGGCCGGCGCTCTTGCAGGCGATCCAGCTGCTCCTCGGCTGCCTGGCGCTGATCGAAATCGTCGCTGCCCAGGTCGACAATCCATCGCCGCAGCTGCTGCGGATCGGGCAGAGACGCCGGCGGTAGGTGCTTTTGTAGCAGCGCCACCGCCTGGGCCGGCGCCGCCAGCAGCGCTTCGATCGCACGCCGGCCTTGTTTGGCGTCGACGCTGCCCAGCCCCGCCCACAGCGCATCGGCGGCCGGGCGGTCCGGGCCGGCGAGATGGGCAAGGTCCCAGATCAGTGCCGTGTGATCGGCCGAGGCCGTCACGAGCGTTCGGCCGTCGGCCGACAGCGTCACGGCGCGCACCACGTCCTGGTGCCCGATCCAGCGCGCCATTTCGCCGCCGCTTGCAACCTCCCAGACCTGAATGACGTCGCGGACCGCGGTCACCAGCGTTCGGCCATCGCGCGTGAACACCGGCGCAGCGCCGAGGAGCCCGCCGGCTTGGCCGAGCCAACGCGCGGTCTCTCCGGTCTCGGTGCTAGCCAGGCACAGGCGCCCATCCGAACGCACGAGCGCCAGCAGCCGCCCATCGGGTGAAAAAGCCCATTCGTTGAGCGCGACCGTGTCGCCGGAGAGGACCAGGGGCAAACGCTTGCCCGACGCCGTGTCCCAAAGATACACCGTGCCCCACTCGGCCTGGGCCGACGGCGGCGCCGCGGCGAGCAACCACCGGCTGTCGGGGGAGAACCGCGGCTGAAATTCGACCGGCACCGGCTCGACGCGGCCGGCGACGGTCATCATGCATTGGATCGATGCCCGGCCGCCGGGGAATACGCGACCCGGCTTGCCGCCCGGCAGGTCGAAGCAGCGCATTTGCCGCGGATTGCTGTCGAGCAAGGCAACGCTTTGCAGGTTGGGTGCGAGGATCACCTCGCCCTGGCTGTACTTGCCGCCGATCTTCTCGCCGGAAGCCACGTCCCAGACCGCCGCCTCGCCACGGCAGGCCGAAATGAGCCGCCGGCCGTCGCTGGTGAAGGCGAGCTGGTTGACCCCCTCGCGATCCATCGATTGCATCTGCCGACCGGCCGCGGCATCCCAGAGGCGGATGCGGGCGTCGGTGCCGGCCGAGGCGAGCGTCTTGCCATCGGGCGCAAGGCGAGCGGGCCGACGAAGCGCTCGTGGGCCGGCCAGCGGCGAATCTCGGCGCCGGCGGCATTCGCCAGCACGATCGCGCCGCCGTCGGACCAGGCGATGTGGCGGCCGTCCGCAGTCAGCGCGACGTGCTTGCCGGCGTGCGGCAACGGGCAGCGATCCGCGCCGGTGGCCACGTCGAGGACGCGAACCGCGCCGAGCGGGCCCTGCACGACCAGCGTCTTGCCGCCGTCGAGCACAACGAGCGGTCCGCCGGCATCGGGATAATGCTGCAAGCGTTTACCCGTACGCCAGTCCCAGCGCCACGCCGGCCGCCTCGGTCGTAAACACCGAGTCGCCGTCGGGGGCGAATGCAATCGCAAATAGTCCGGTGCTGACGCCGCCCTTCCATTTCCAGCCGGCGATTTCCTTGCCGCTCGCCACTTCCCACACGCGGGCAGCCGCCTCGCGCTTGTTGGCGCCGAACCTACCGTCGGCGCGAGCGTTGCTGTCGGCGCCGTCGGCACTGGCGCCGGCGAGCAGCTTGCCGTCGGCGCTGAAAACGATTTGGCGGACCAGCGGCATGTCGACCGACCAGCGGCGGATCGCCGTCCCGTTGGCCGGATCGTGCAGGCGAATCATCTGCTGCTTGCGGCGCGGTTCGATTCCGCGTGGCCAGCAGCTTGCCGTCGGGCGACAGACAGAACTCGACCCAGTAATTGGCCGTCATGCTTTGCCGTAACGTGGGTTCAGGCACGAACACCCAGCGGTCGCGTATCTGACCGCTGGGCAGCTCGACGCGCTCGATCGTGTAATCGGCGTTGTCGGCGACGGCTTGGCGCTATCGCCGTCTTGCCGTCGAGGGCGATGTGCCAGAAGTAGACCTCGTTGCCGATTGCCCGACCGACGGCGCCGGAGGCGAGGTCGATAACGGACAGTGATTTCTGCAACGGCGAGTTGCAGACCAGCGCCTTGCCGTCCGGCGTGAAGGCGAGCACGCGGGGGCCGTCGTTGTCGCCGCGCGGCCAGGGCAAGTGCAGCACCTGCTTGCCGCCGGCCGTTTCCCAGACGCCGAGCATCGAGTCGCTGACGGCGGCAACGAGCCGGCCATCGGCGGAGACGGCGGCGGCCTGGAGCTCCCGATCGATCTGCAACCGCGTGGTGCCGATGCGGAAGAGCGCCCGGACGGCAGTGGATCGCCGAGGCGATCGACGCGCCTGTCAGCTTGCCGATAGGCGCCGGCGTCTGCGCCGCCAGCGTTGCGGCAGATAGGATGCCCGCGCCGAATATGATCATGAGGAATCGGCATGGCGGCATCGGTATCCCTCCCGGGGAATCGCGGGGCAAGGAACCGCATTGCCCTGTTTCGCGCTGTCGGATATTCTCCCCTAGCTTACCCGGTCCGTCAAGATGCCGCCCACTTTTCATGAGCGGTCGCGGTTTTCCTCTTCATGGGCGGCTGCTGAGGTAAATTAACGGGGCAGAAGGTGCGTTTTCTGTTCCGCGTAACAGCGTGTTCGTTTCCGGCCGCCGGTCAGTATGATGTGATCCTTTTCGCAAATGGTTCGAACTCGCCCGGCAGCACATCCGTATCGTCTGACCGTAGGTGTTGCATGAGGCAGCCGACTGTCCCAACCCCGCCGGGCGATCGTTTTTTCGGCGTTGACAGCCTGAACGTTGACATCGTTCTTGCCGACGATCGTGGCGAGACTACCGTGTTGCCTGCCGATCCCGAAATCCTCGCGCACTATCTGGCCGACCGTCGTCAACTGGAGCGCCGCTCCTCGGAGAAGAAGAAATCAGATCATGAGCGGCTCGGCACATCACAAGATATGCCTCCACGCGTGCTGGGTGCCCCGAAATCGAGTCACGAAGTCACGAAGCCAATGCTGGGTAGTCCTGAGCCCACTCCGCCATCACCTTCTGAATCTCGCTGGCGCAGTCGGGGTATTCCTTGAGCAGCACGTCAAATAAGGTTCGGGCCTGATCGAGTTGGCCGGCACCGCCGAAAGCAAGAGGCCGCGCTCAACCGGCTGCGCAGCGCGAGGTCGGTTTCCCCGGCTGCCGCGAAATCCAGGGCCAGCACCTGTTCCATGTGACCAGCCGCCAAGAAATGAACAGCGGCATTCGCGCGGTCGCCGCGCAAGTTCGGCGAGCATCGCGCGCTGGACCTCACACGAGACTAGGCGGTCCCTAGCAGGTTGTTCACGGGAAATGATTCGTCAGCCATTTATTCCTCCCGCCGCTCCGGCGTGAAACATCAGGCGCACCAGCGGGCGTCCCCAACTCAACGACGCACAAATAGAAACCGCCCGCAGCTCGCTCGGTGAGTCGCTGGAGCCGCTGTTGCCAGGCGACTTTCAAATCACTGGATCGGGATCGTCCGGCGACCTCCAACAGGTGCTGGGAGGCATCGACCAGGTAGTATACCCCGCTGCCGCGCAGCACTACATGCCACGATTTCATGCCCACCCCCATGATAAAGTCCCAATCCGGCCAGGGCAATGGCCGAGTCCCATTCGACCCGGCGGGACAGCTGATCGGTTCGGCGGACGCGGGCGACGTGCTCGGCCGGAATCCCGCGGCGGTCGATGAGCAGCCGCAACGACTCGCTGCCGAACCCGGGCACATCGATCAGATCGAGTTGAAACTCTGGAATGGTGCTTCCAGCCCGCA
>CAWIDK010000010.1:0-159374 GCA_963834865.1 uncultured Gemmataceae bacterium | reverse complement strand
ACGATAGGTGGCGGATCGCTCAACGAACGTCTCTATGCTCTGCAGGACTCCAATTGGAACATTACCGCACTGTCGGATGTTCTGGGCAATATTGTGGAGCGGTATGGATACGCTGCCCTTGGCGTGCCTTTTTTTCTCACGCCAGGGTACGGCACAGCTAGCGGGTCAAGTTACGCGTGGGAATCGCAGTTTGCCGGGTACCGGTGGGATAGCGATACCGGACTCTACCACGTACGATCCCGGTCTTATCATCCTGGGTTCGGCGTATGGATTCAAAGAGAGCCGCTGGGGCTGACCGGTGGAATGAATCTTTATCAATATGCGGCGTCCAGCCCCATCAATTTTACTGACCCATCCGGGCTCGTGATTCCGCCGCATGTGATTGCTGCCTTGGCCGGCTGTGCCGTTGGCGCCGGTGGAGCGCCTGCGCGGTTTGGTGGGGCGCGCTACTTGGTGCCAATTCTGGTGTAAGTCTGGTCTATCCTGCCTAGTCGGCGCCGCAATGGCAGCCCTTGCCGTTCAATTCCCAGTCGTTGCCCATTGCTTGGTTGGGGTATCGTCGGCGCTCATCACGATAGGCGTCGATGTTTTCTGTGATTGGGTCTGCTGTGTCCCAAATAATACCCCTTGGGCGTGCTACCTATTTAGCGCGATCGTCCAGGTTGCGGGCGGATGCTTGTTTAGATTCGCGGGGCCGGTATTGAACACCGTGCAGCGTTGGCTGTTGCAATTGGTTCTTGAGATTACTGGGTATGATGCAGAAGCGTATTGCCGTGAGTTCGAGGGGATCTTTGGGATTTACCTGGGACCTCGCGGCCTCGGATGATGATCGGCCCCACATCAGCGTATCCGGCGCGATATCGCTTCGCCAGAGTTTGGCGAATCGACCGATAGAGGGGATGTGCGATGCGCCATCGCGTTGGTATTGACCCTTGGCTCGCCGCTGCATATATAGCCTTTCTCTTTGTTCCCATTGCGTACATTGGTGCGCTATCATTTTGTCTTGGTGCGTGCCGTATAAGAAACCCTAACGAATCACCCAGCGATGCCTTTGGGTACCTCGGATATATCGGTTACTGGGGTTTACCGTTATTATTGGCCGGGATTCTAGTTCTGCTGCGGCTCTACCGGGGCGGGCGCATTCATTACGCCGCACGCTCCGGACAAACAGGGCAATTGGCAGAATTGATCGAGGCTGGCGCTAATCTGGCCGCTCGAAATTTAATAGGAGAGACGCCCCTACACGTCGCCGCGGCCAATGGGCGGCTGCAAGCCGTGTTGCTCCTCTTGGCGAAGGGATGTAACCCCAACGTCGTTGATGCGCGGGGCGACTCCGTTACACCACGCAGCGCGCGCTGGTCATAAAGAGGTCGTTTCGGCGCTTGTCGCGCAGGGCGCGCTTATTGATCAAAGGGATAAGAAAGGACGCACGCCTGGCGAGGGCGCGAGGTCAACGGATCGCATTGCTATTGTTGAGCTGCTCCGGCGGCCTGTTCCTAAGGAACCAGAGTAAAGAAGAAAAAAAGGGGGAAAAAAAAGGGCTCTTCTCCCAAGCGTGTGGGTGGATTTTCATGGTGAACGACGAGTTCGCGGCCTGTTTTCCGTGGTTTTCCTGGGTTCCACGGGCCTGGAAACCTGGCATGATTGCTGAACGCGAAAAACCCTGGCCCGCCCTGGGGCGTTCTGAGCGAGCGGGTCCTTACGGGTTCCTCTTCTCTGTTCCGGGGAATTGTCGCTGGCCACGCTCGACTCTCGTGCATTTCGCGGTATTCCCTGGCCCGAGCCGGAACAGAGAAGAGGAACCGGAGGGAAACCGGGCCGGGTCGGAGCGGGGGTTGCCCCCCGCCCCTCCCACAGATCCGTACTTGCCCGATTAAGGCATACGGCTCGTCAAGGCTACGGACTCACTGCGCACGGGGACACCCAGGCGGACGGCCACGGCAACCGAAGAACCTTCAGCAACCGATTGAACCGCTCCCACGGATACTGGCCACGCCGTTTCCGGCGGGCCAGCCACTTCCGCCACAGACGCATCACCTCATAACGGAACCGCTGCTGGCAACGCACGTTGCCGATCACGCCTCCGTAATAAGCGAAGTGCCCCCGTAGCTTCTGACAGAGTGTCGCGTACTGCTCCCGGATCGGTAAGTGACGGTTCAGCCGGCACCACTGCGCGATCTTCTTGACCGCGCGCTGAAACCGACTGCCGGCCGTCTTCCGCTTCACCACCCAGCGCCCCGACTGCGCGGCTCCAGTAGTGCGTGAACCCCAGGAAGTCAAACGACCCCTCACGAGGTTCCGACCCCGAGCTCGCCGCCGACGGGTGGCGGCCGGGCCGCACAAACGGCACCAACCGCGTCTTGTCCGGATGGATCGTCAGCCCGTACTTGCCAAACCGTTTCGGCAGCACGGCCAGCACGGCGCGAGCGTCCGCTTCACAGGCAAAGCCCATGACGAAGTCGTCCGCGTAACGTACCAGGAAGGCGCGACCCTTGAGGCAAGGCTTCACCAGCTGCTCAAACCACACGTCCAGCACATAGTGCAGGTACACGTTGGCCAAGAGCGGCGAAATCACACCCCCTTGAGGCGTCCCGGCCTCGGGGTAAGTGAGGAGCTCTTCTTCGAGCACGCCCGCCGTCAACCACTTGTCGATCAGACGGAGCAGCACCCCGTCACACACCCGCTGCCGTAGCAGCGCCCGCAACTGAGCATGATCCAGAGTGTCGAAAAACTTCCGGATGTCCACCTCCAGCAACCAGCAGCCACCCAGATCCATGACCTGCTGCCAAATCGCCTGCAGCGCCATGTGCGCCGATCGCCCCGGTCGGAAGCCGTACGAGCAGTTCAGAAAGTCCTGTTCGTAAATCGGCTCCAGAGCCATGACGACCGCCCGCTGAAGGACCTTGTCCTCCTGGGTGGGAATCCCCAGGGGACGGGTCTCAGGACCGGTCCCTTTCGGGATGTGCACGCGACGCACCGGGGGCGCGAAGTAGGTGCCCGACTTGGCACGATCTTGCAGCAACGTCAGGTTGGCCACGAGGTGCAACCCGTAATCGTCGGCCGTTTGACCGTCCACGCCAGGAGCGCCGTTCTTGCGCGTCCGGTTGTAGGCCTCAGCCAGCCAGGGCAGGTCGAGGTGGTGGTTGAGCGAAGTGAATCCCAACTGCGGCGACTGCTTCGCCAGCTTCGCTATCCGTTGTTGTTTCGTTGACACGCAATCCAGTTTCTGAGCACCGGCCATGTTTCCTCCCAACGGTTCCGCAACCAGGCGCCCCCTTCCCTCCGCCGGGTCCCCGCGGGTTGGGTTCCCCGACCTCAACGGTACTATGAGGCACTCCGATTCCCTGCCCCCGTCTCGCCGCGCTTCCTTTTGGTTCGCTCGGCAATACCACGATGGGCGTCGGTGTTTCGCTCCCGCCGGTCCCGAACGCGTAACCGACAGGCCGGGGCTTGATGATCCGGTTCCCCACCGGAAAGGCACCGTGGAGGGCACAGGGCGTCCCAAGTTCCTGGGGAACCCTGATGTGCTTATGCCGTGTTCTTCGACCCCGGCGAGACCGAATCCACCAGGCCATTGCGATGGTTCGGCGCGGCCCCCGCATCTGTCCAGGTCAAGGGCTCTCGCGGGTAATGCTCTCGAGGCTCAGTAGCACGGCCTAGGCACTGGCTGTCTACGCTTCGTGGTGTGGGTTACCCCACCGCTGCACGCAAGACTCGCTTCCGGCTGCCGGCCAGGCTCTGCCGGGTGGGATTGGCTGCCCACAGGGTTCCTACGAAAGGTTTTGATGGTGCATTCTCTTACATCATCGCCTCCTCCCCCAAGCTTTGCTTGGCGCAAGGACAGTTCACGCAACATGTTTTGCAGAAACTGGTTGCGACAAAAATGTCCCTCGTACTGCCCGTTGATTGAATTAGGCGACAATGTGCGTACCATACCCGGTAGCGCAGAGGCCCTTTCGCAAGTGAACCGGCGAAATCCCGAGGTGATATCATGTCGCGCCGTGCCCGCTCGTGGGTGTTTACCGAAGCCGCGTGTTACCATGTCATCAACCGCGGCCATGCCCGGGTTCCCCTGCTTCGACGGTACTATGAAATGCTCCGATTCCCTGGCCCCGTCTCGACGCACTTCCTTTTGGTTCGCTTGGCGATACCACGATGGGCATCGGTATTTCGCTCCCGGCGGTCCTTAACGTGTAACCGGCAGTTCTGGGCTTGGTAATCCGGCGCGGGGAGTTTTTTCGGATTGGCCAGAACCAACATGTGAGGGCTTACCATGAGCAGTCATTCCAGCAGCAGTTCCAACCGCCATCCGCTGGAAACCTATGTCTATGTCTTCGACGCGCAGAACCGGTTGCGGCGTATCTCCCGCGCGGAGGTCGAGCGCTCTTGACAACGCCACCGAGCGATGCGTGGAAGGCCTCTATCCCGTGCCCGACGAGCCGCGGGCCGCGTTGACGCCGGCTCAGCCGCGGTTGACGCACACGTTCGAGTTTCGGCTCACAGGCTCGGAGACGCAGGAGCAATGCGTGCCGGTCGGGTCCGGACTGTCGCTGACCGAACCGCTGCTCGCCACGGAGGGCGTGCGCGCCTACCTGACGCGCACCGGGGAGCCGACGGCAGCCAGCAGCGCGATCGGCGTGGAGAATTTTGGTGACAGTTTACGTATCTAAGTTAGCGCCAACGGTTTAGGATGAAAATGAGATATAGGGAGCGAGCCATAAGTTATGATATTGCGCCAACGAGAACAGGAGTCGCGATGACCGTAACGTTTCCGGTTGGCCACAACCACCATGTGAGGGCTCACCATGAGCAGTCATTCGAGCAGCGATTCCAACCGGGATCCGCTGGAATCCGGAATGCACCATGTCTATGTCTATGACGCGCGGAACCGGTTGTGGCGTACCTCCGACGCGGCGGTGCGCCTCTTGATGACGCGATGGAGCGATGCGTCGAATGCTCCGATCCCGCGCCGAGCCGTGGCCCGCATTGACGCGGGCGCAACCGCGGTTGACGCACACGTTCGAGTTTCGGCTCACGGGCTCGGAGACGCAGGAGCAATGCGTGCCGGTCGGGTCCGGACTGTCGCCGGCCGAGTTGCTGCTCGCCACCCAGGGCGTGCGCAGTACCTTACGCGCACCGCGGATCCGGCGGCAGCCATCAGCGCGATCGGCGCGGTGGAAGTGGCGGCGGAGCTGCGCCGGCGGCATCGTCTGCCGCGCCAGCCTGAGCGAATTTGGGCCACGCGATCTTGTCGTCGTCCAGGTCGACGTGGCGCTGTTCGCACGCGGCGTGTAGCGTCCAATGGGCGTAGTGCCATGAGCGAGCTGGTCTTTCGAGAAGGCTTCTGGGTTCGCGCCAACAATGTGGAGCAGGACCTTGTCATCGTCCGCGACATCGTTCAGGGTGATGCCTACCGCACCGCACTTCTGAGCGGCCCTGCGTTTAACGTGGTCGTCGACATCGGGGCCCACATCGGCACATTCGCCGTCCTTTGGCACGCCAAGAATCCCAGCGCCCGGATCGTCTGCGTCGAAGCTTGCCCGGACAACATCCCGGCCTTGCAAGAAAACGTCGGCTCCTTCGCGACCGTGATCCACGCCGCCTGCACCTACCAGAAGCAGCCGCTCGGATTGCTCAACGCGGTCCGGCCGCAGTGCGAATCGACCGGCGGCAGCATGGTGGTCCCACTCGATCAGCTCGACACGGCCCGCGGCCAGCCCGGCTATCGGTACTGGCGCGACGCCCGACCTATGCCGGTGGTGACGCTCGAAGACACCATGGCGACGCTGGGCGTCGATCGTATCGACCTCCTGAAGCTGGATTGCGAAGGGTCCGAGATCGACATTCTCGCCAACACCCCGTCGCGCGAGCGCATCCGTTTTGTGATCGGCGAATTTTTAGCTGGCGGATCTGGCAAGTCGTGCCGGTCGTTCCTGTCGTTGCAAGTCGTGCCGGTCATTCCTGCCGTTGCAGGTCGTGCCGGTCGGGCGGCGCGTGCCGAAAATAGACTGCCATGTAGGAATTCGGATTACGGCGGGGTGCGTACCGCGAACGCGGCCGTCGGCGGACGGTTTTTTTGAGAACCGTCAGAGTCAGCCGGCCCTCGCGCGTACGGTCGAGCCTCCCGGCTGCTTCTCTTGCTATCGTGCTATCATGCCGGGCTGGAGGTCGGCCGCTACATCAGCTCGAACGCCTCATCGAGCAGAACAAGGAACGCTACTACGAAACGCTAAAGCTCGGTTCAGCAGGTTGGCATCAAGGCAAGCACAATGCCTGGCCTTACATCAACTTCTTGATGTATACGCTGATTGATGCCTACAATGAGTTCGAGCGGCGGGTGGGACAAACGGCATCGCCGCGCGGATCAAAAACGGCCATGATCCTGCAGGCTATCGACCGACGCGACGGGTCGTTCCAGGCGGCCGACCTGCAGCGGGATTGCCCCGGCGTCGGGATCGATCTGATTCGCCGAATTGAGCCGCGGCGAGGATAGAACTCGAAATTCGGAAATAGTTCCGGGGTCAGGGCAGGATCGCCCACCGAAAAGCGCTTGCCCGCACGCAGAGCGTTGCCGTGGTCGTGCACGAACTGTCGCCAGCGAGCCTTTACGACCTTGGCCTGTTCGGCATCGAAGGTATTCTCCGCCGGTGTGGAACCGGTGCTATGGTCGGCGATCACCCAGCCGGATAGCCGACTCAGGCACCACACCGTCATTTCCCGATCGTCCAGACGGCCCACCAGCACTTCGATGGATTCGAAGCGGACCCCCAGCTCCCAAAGCGCGTTTTCCACCGCATTCAACAACCATTGTTCGCGGGCCGTGGCCAGGACCTTGAGAGCGGCCTCCTTGAACTCAGGCAGCGGGGTCTTGCCGGCCAGGTTGCAAGCGGCGATTTGTACATTCACGTCGGCATCCAGCAACCGCGCGGGAATCAGCTTGCGCACCGATGCCGGCAACGGAACCGGCACACTGTTCAGGGCCGTTTCCCGCACGTAGGGAATTTCGTGCTGCAGCAGGCCGGCTACGGTGTTCTCCCAGTCGGGCGGGCGAAACGATTCCCGGCTTCCCAGTGCGTTCAAGAAGATCACCGCTTCGCCCGGTGTGCCCGGCGGCTTCGGCGAAGGCTCGAATCGCTGGTTGACCATGGTGGCCGCGCGGGCTAGTTCCTGGCACGAGCCGCGCGGCCGCGGATAGATCGACGTTTCAAGCGGGGCCTTCCGGGTCGCGGCGACCGCGTGGTCCAGCGCGGCGATGAGGATGAATAACAAGCCCAATGCGATGAACGAAAGGCGATTCATGACGTCCTCCTGGCAGCGGGACGGTCAGCCGGTGATCGGTTGAGTGTCTCGTCAGCGCCACGAACCGGACCGCCAGTGCGGCCAACGCTAATCTTCACCTGGATATGCTACAGAGAAACTCACAGGGCGCCAGGCAGCATGAACGTCAATCGTGCCGGTGGTGCGCGACGTGCACATCGTGCCGGTCGCGCCGATCGCGCCGAAAAAACAGTGTGACCTGCCAGCGCGGAACAACCCGATGGAAAATACCGACCCACGCGAGTTTTGACGGGGGCATTCTGGACGGCTTCGCAAGGACAGGCTGGCAGATCTGGAACACCAACGAACCGCCTTGGGGGTTGCTCTGCGCCGGTTGTCTCGCGTGGTCGTTTAACATCGACGTTGTGCTCCCAGGGGGCTCCCAGGGGACAGCGACATAAAATGGCCGAGCGGAGATTGCGAGTTGTTTCGGATTGGAGGTGCGGCCGTGCAGATGGTGCCAATTCAGATCGGGGACAAGGCGGAGCGCGCGCACCTTCGCCGCCCTCATCCGCCGAGGCCGGGTCGATTGTTACCGCGATGACGTGTACATCGTCCCCGAGCCCGCGCTGCGCGTCCTTCAGGATCTGGGTGTGCGCTACCAGGAGCTAGGTCGCGGGGGCCTTGACTATGCGGAAAAGGCGCTACGAGATTCACTTGCTGCTAAGGTTTAACGATGGCCAGCCTGTCCCAGCCAAATCCCTAAACCAAACGCGTGAAGCCTGTCCTACGGGCCGGCCTGCACTTCGCTCTTGCGCGGGTAGAGGCTCTGCAACTGCGTGAGGCGAATCTGGGCGGACTCGGCGTGACGTGAGCCGGGGAACGCCTGGATGATCCGCTGCAGATAGAACTCGGCACGCTGCGGCTCGCCGCGCTTGAGCAGGCTGTCGGCAAGCACCAGATACATCGCGCCGAGGCGGTCGGCCATCGTGTCGCAGGCGCCCTGCAGCCATTCGGGGTTGGTCTTGATCTCGATGGCGAGCTTGCTCGCGTCCTGGCTTTCAGGCAGGTCGCCGTAACCGCTCAGGATCAGCTCGCAGCGATCCAGGCAGGGGATGTAGTCCTTGGTCTGGTAGAAGTCGCGGGCCTGGGCCAGCAACTCGCGCGCGCTTGTTGCGCTGCTCGCTCTGCACCTCCGGGACCTTGACCATGCTGGCCAACGTCGCCGCCACGGTTTTGCTCGTCTCCAGGCCGGGGAAAACCCGCATCGTCTCGGTCAGCGATTCGATCGCCGCATTCTTCTGCCCCTTGACGTACATGTCCTGCGCCTGGGCGAGGCGTCGGCCGCGTTTTGCTCCAGCTTCTGCATGAGCTCGGCGGCCTGTGGGTGGAGTGGCTTGGCCTTGGCGTCGTCCAGGAGGCCGCGCAGCACGGGGATGGCGCGAGCGAACTCGCCGGTGGAGACCCACTTGGCCGCCATCTGCAGATTGCGGGTCATCCCGTCGGTCGGCGTGAGGCTCGCCAGCATCTTCTGGAGACTGTCGTGGAGTTTTTCCGATTCCTGATAGCCTTCCATCGTGTTGAGGATGCGCTTGTCGGGCGCGGCCAGGACGATGGTCGGATAACCCGTGATGCGCAGGATCTGGATGAGCGACGGTTCGCGTTCGCCGTCCACCTTGAGGGGGATGAACCGCTCGTTCATGACGCGGATGATGCGCGGATCGCGGAAGGTGCTCTCGTCGAGCTTCTTGCACCAGTAGCAGTTGACGGTGCCAAAATCGATGACGAGGGGAAGGTTCTTGTCCTGAGCCTCCTTGAGCGCACGGCGTAATCGCTGCGCCAGCGGATCTCAGCCGGCGCGGCCGGTGCGACCGGCGCCGGGTCCTGTGCGGACGACGCGAGGGGCCGAACAACCCAAAGGCCGCCGAGCAGCAGCATGATCCAGGCAAGGCGTCGTCGGGCCATGACCTCTCCCCTTCGCCCGCAAACTCGAAATCCGCAGCCGAAATCCGCAACCAACCCGCTGTTGGCTAATCCTGCTTCGGCGTTTCTGCTGGTTTCGTATTGCGAGTTTCGGCTTTCGCGCTTTTTGGCAATGCATCCCGCGACGCTTTGCGTGCGTGCGCCCGCGGGTGGGCCTTTTCGTAGCTGTCCTTGAGCCGGCTGGTCGTCACATGGGTGTAGACCTGGGTGGTGGCTAGACTGCGGTGCCCCAGCAGCTCTTGCACGCTGCGGATGTCGGCGCCGCGGTCGAGCAGGTGCGTCGCAAAGCTGTGGCGCAAACTGTGCGGGCTGGCCCGGCTGTCGAGGCCGGCCTGTGCGAGATATTTGTCCAGCAGCCGGCCGATGCTGCGCACCGTCAGCCGGCCGCCGTTCTTGTTCAGGAACACCGCGTCGGTTTGTTTGCTTGCCAGCACCGCCGGCCGCGCCGTCAGCCAGCTTCGCAGGGCCTTGAGCGCCGAGGTGCCGAAAAACACCAGCCGTTCTTTCTTCCCCTTGCCGCGCACAATGGCGACGCCCTCGGTCAGGTCCACATGGGCCAGGTCGAGGCCCGTCAATTCGCTGACGCGCAGCCCGGCCGAGTACAGCGCTTCGAGAATGGCCCGGTCGCGCAGGTCCAGCGGCGTCTGGGCTGCCGGCGCGGCCAGAAGCTGCTTGAGCGCGTCCTCGGTGAGGAACGTCGGCAGCTTCTTGTCCTGCCGGGGGCTGCGCAGCCCGTCGGCGGGATTGGCGGTCAGCGTCCCTTGGCGGCACAGGAAGCGGAACCAACTTCGCAGTGCCGCGAGCCGCCGGGCAACCGTGGTCTTGGCGTACTGCTGCTCGTGCAGCCAGACCGTGAAGGCGCGCAGGTGGCGGCTGGTGACCTGGTCGACGGTCACGGTGCCGGGCCGGCTCAGGAAGAACTCGATGGCCTGGGTCAGATCCTCGCGGTACGCCTTGATGGTGAAATCGGAGGCGTTGCGCTCGAGGGCGAGGTGGCGCAGGAATTCGGCCAGGGCTTCGTTCACGGCGCCTCCCGGATGCGCTGCGGGGCCGGCAGCTCGCTGTCCGTGTGCGTCTCGGCTTGCTCGCGGGCCTTCTGGGTCAGCACAGTCGCATCGAACCAGCTCAGGCTCAGCCGGGGGTCGGCCGCCTGATCGCGGAACACGTCGAGCAAGGCGGCCTGGCTGCCGTCGTCGTAGACGAAGATGTAGCGCTCCAATCCCTTGACCAGCGCCAGCACGTTGAGCTCGGTCGGCACGGCATGCGTCTCCGATGAGGGCGGTCCGCTTCTCCCTCTTTATCGTCCGTGCCGGTCGCGGAAATTGCGTGCGAACGGCGAAATGTGCGGCGCCGCTGGCGGGGCAGCGCCAACCGGCATGGGCCGCAGGGTTAGCGCAGGTCGCGCAAATCGCGCAATCCGATCAGCTCGCGCGACACGAACGGTTCACCGTGGAGCGCGCCGATTGCCCAGCCCCAGTAACGGGCCCAGTCGCGCAGCGTGTCCAGCACGGTGGGATAGGTCGTCGGCCGACCCTCGATGAACTGCGAATGGTAGCACGCGACGGCCCGCAGCTTGTCGTCGTGATGGGCCGAGACGTCGACGACGAACGATGGCTGCACGTGGAGCCGGAGATGGATGCTGAAATAGTAGAGGATGCGCTCGGGATAATGCGGCGCGCCGGGCAGGTCGCTCTTGGTTAGCTTGGACCAGAACCGGGCGGCGTCGACCAGTGCGCTCGCCGCCACGTGGTCGGGGTGCGCGTCCTCCCAGTAATGGGTCAGCAAGACCCGGGGCCGCAGCCGGCGCAGGATGCCGGCCAAGCGATGCCGGGCGTCGAGATCGGCGACCAGGGCGCGATTGACCAGCCCGAGATTGCCGCGCCAGTCGAGGCCGAAGATCGCGGAAGCGGCGTCCGCCTCGCGCTGGCGAATCTCGGGGGTGCCGTGCGGGGTGGGCTCGCCGCTGGTCAGGTCCAGGATGCCGACGCGCGCGCCCTGGGCCTTGAGCGCGAGGATGGTGCCGCCGGCGCCGAGCTCCGCATCGTCCGGATGGGCGGCGATGACGAGGTAATCGAGCGGCGCGACGGAATCGGGGATGGTCATGTGTGCCTCGCCGGGGAAAACTTTGCGCGTCCAAAACAACGAACCACGGATCACACCGATGGCACGGATAATGCAATCTTGTTCTTATTCGTGCCATCGGTGTGATCCGTGGTTCATTGTTTTAGGCGGTCCTTGGGGGCGTGGCTTGCTTTCAACACCAGGCGCGCTTACGATCTTTTTGTCCGGTCGGCTTCGCCCGCTGAGTTGTCCATGGCGAAAAAGCAAGATGCTCCTGCCCCGGTCCGTTACACGCTCGAGCGCGCCGCGCGCCTTTATCGTCTGGTGACGCTACTAGGCCGCGGCGCCCAAACGCGGGCGCGGCTGACGCGTGCTCTTCGGCTCAACGTCCGCGGGTTTTATCGCGACCTCGACGTGCTGCGCCAATGCGGCATAGCGATTGCCTTGGTGGACGGCAAGTACACCCTTGACGACCATCTCGCCCGCGCCCGTGACCTCCTCCCGTTTCCCGATCCGGGCCTGACGCTCGGCGAGGCCCGCCAGCTCAGCCGCGGCCGCACCCGCGTGCATCAGAAGCTCCGCAAGCAAATTCGCGGCATCGAGAGATAGCAATCCGCCTTGTTTGCCGGCCCACGAGTGATTCTAATGCTTGCGGAACAACTCTGACACGGAGGTCGCCATGCGCACGGCCATCGTCATTCCCGCCCGCTATGCGTCCAGCCGCCTGCCCGCCAAGCCGCTGCTGCGCGCGACGGGCAAATACCTCGTTCAGCACGTATACGAGCGCGCTTGCCAAAGTGCCGCGACCGCCGTGATCGTCGCCACCGACGACGAGCGCATCCGGGAGGCGGTGCGCAGCTTCGGCGGTCGTGTCATCATGACGCGCGCCGACCACGTTAGCGGCACCGACCGCGTCGCCGAGGTCGCCGAGCAGCTCGACGCCGAGGTGATCGTGAACCTGCAGGGCGATGAGCCGCTCGTCGAGCCGGCGACGCTCGACCTCCTGCCGGGACTGCTGGCTCGTGACCCGGAGTCGGAGGTCGCGACGCTGGCCGTGCCGATCACGTCGATCGAGCAGTGGCAGGACCCCAACTGCGTCAAGGTCGTCCGCGATACGTCGGGCCGCGCACTCTATTTCAGCCGCAGTCCGATCCCGTTTGTGCGCGACGGCCGGCCGGATTTCCCGGCGCCGGACTGTTCCTGCAGCACCTGGGGTTGTACGCGTACCGGCGATCGTTCCTGCTGGAGCTGGCGAAGCTGCCGCCGGCGCCGCTGGAGGAGTGCGAGAAACTGGAGCAGCTGCGCGTGCTGGCGGTCGGCCGGCGTATGCAGGTCGGCATCGTCGCCCACGCCAGCCGCGGAGTCGATACGCCGGCCGACTATGAGCGTTTCGTGGAGATGTATCGACAGAAACGAGCAACGCACAGGCGGCCTGAGCGAGAGCACCTCGTAGCCGGCCGGCTCGGCAGTTGGCGGCACCGGGGCAACCCGCCTATGATAACCGCGGAACCCGGATACGCGGTCCAGAGGAACTCCAGCTTGGCCAAGCACATCTTCGTCACCGGCGGCGTGGTCAGCTCGCTCGGCAAGGGGCTCACCTGCGCCTCGATCGGCATGCTGCTGGAACATCGCGGCCTGCGCGTCCGGCTGCAAAAGTTCGATCCCTACATCAACGTCGATCCCGGCACGATGAGCCCCTATCAGCACGGCGAGGTCTACGTCCTCGACGACGGCGCCGAGACCGACCTCGACCTTGGCCACTACGAGCGCTTCACCAACGCCCCGCTCAGCCGCGAGTGCAACTACACCACCGGCAAGATCTATCTGTCGGTCATCGAGAAGGAACGCCGCGGCGACTACCTCGGCCGGACCGTGCAGGTCATCCCGCACGTCACCGACGAGATCAAGGCGGCCGTCCGCAAGCTGGCCGACCGACGACGTCGACGTGGTCATCACCGAGATCGGCGGCACCGTCGGCGACATCGAAGGCCTGCCGTTCCTGGAAGCCATCCGCCAGTTCGCCCTCGACGTCGGCAAGCAGAACTGCCTGTACATCCACCTGACGCTGATCCCCTACCTCAAGGCGGCCGGCGAGGCCAAGACCAAGCCGACGCAGCACTCGCGTCGAGCAGCTGCGGCAGATCGGCATCCAGCCCGACATCCTGATCTGCCGGACCGAGCGCGAGCATCGCCAAGGACGACGGCCGAGAAGATCGCCCTGTTCTGCAACGTCGAGCCGCGGGCGGTGATCGAGGAGCGCGACAAGGAGTTCAGCATCTACGAAGTGCCGCTGAGCCTGGTCGAGAACAAGCTCGACGAGCTGATCGTCGAGAAGCTGAACCTGCAGGGCCAGCCCGCTGGACATCGACGACTGGCGGCAGATGCTGCAGCGGCTACGCAACCCGCAGCACGAAGTGCACGATCGCGCGTCGTCGGCAAGTACATCAAGCACCACGACGCCTACAAGTCGGTCTACGAGGCGCTCGACCACGCCGGCATCGCGCTGTCGAGCCGCGTGGTCGGTTCGCAAGATCGAGGCCGAGGAGGTCGAGCGCGAAGGGGCCGAGCGCGTGCTGAGCGGCGTCGACGGCATGCTGGTGCCGGGCGGCTTCGGCTACCGCGGCATCGCCGGCAAGATCGAGGCGATCCGCTTTGCCCGCGAGCAGCAGCGTGCCGTTCTTCGGCATCTGCCTGGGCCTGCAGTGCGCCGTGATCGAGTTCGCCCGCAACGTCGTCGGCCTGGAGGACGCCAACAGCACCGAGTTCGACCGCGACTGCCAGCATCCGGTCGTGTGCATGCTCGACGAGCAGTACGCCATCACCGACAAGGGCGGCACGATGCGGCTGGGCTCGTATCCCGTGCCGGCTCGTCGAGGGCAGCCAGGCGCATCAGGCGTACGGCGACACTGCTGGTCCACGAACGGCACCGGCACCGCTACGAGTTCAACAACCAGTATCGCCAGCAGTTCGCGGCCCACGGCCTGGCGGTCACCGGCACCAGCCCCGACGGCAAGCTGGTCGAGGTCGATCGAGCTGCGCGACCATCCGTGGTTCGTGGCGGTGCAGTGCCATCCCGAGTTCAAGTCGAAGCCGACCGACGCGCACCCGCTGTTCCGCGGCTTCATCGAGGCATGCGTCCAGCGCCGCGAGGCCAAAAAAAACGCTGAGGGCACGCGTCCGCGCAGCCTGCCGGCGGTGGAGACGCTGTCGAGCTAGGCGCTGAACATGCAAACGCTGTCTCAGCCCGATACCGGCGAACCCCCTGCGCATTTTGCCACAATTCATGCTCAATTGCATCGCCATTGCCGGTTACGACGACATTGCCGATTAAAGTAGCTGGAGCGACTTGCCGATTTGTATGACATGAAGGCCTCGATCCATGTCCGTTTTTTCAGCGTGGAGGGTGTCGTGCGGCACCGATGCCCATGAAAAGTTCGCCCCAGTTGCGCTGCTTCGCTTGTTTGTCGACCGGCATGCTCCTGTTGCATGCTGCGGGCACCGCCCAGGGCCAAGGTACCACGGCCCAGCCGCCCTCTATTCGTCCAACCGCCCGCTTTGGGACGCCAACGACCTCCCCGGCTCCACCGGCGGCCGAGGTGGTTTCCGCGCAAGCCGTCCAGCCCGGTGACAAAAAGAATGAAGTGCGGCGCGTCCCGGTGCCACGATACACAATCTGGGCTCGTTCCCATGCCGAGCTGGCTCGAGCGATTGGCCTGCCGATCAGTGCCCAGCCCTATTACGCCCAACTTTCCGATCGCCAGGCCATGACTCCGCGCTTGAACGCGTCGGTACTGGATGGAAAGCAGGGGGGCTTCAGTATCGCAATTCTGGAGACACCTAACGACGTGCTTGCCGGCAGGACCGAGGTGCCTTTGGATCCGCCCCAGGGTCCGGGCACGATCTTGACGCTGCCCGTGTCGACTCGGTCGGATGTTATCGTCGACACGACCAGACTTGCAGCTGCCAACAGCCTAACCCCCAGCACACTGGGCATGTATCCTTCGTTGATTCCGGTGAAAGGCGATCCGTATTATGGCGCCGTGCGCGCACCAACCTGACAGAATCAGGCATTTCGACACGCTTTGGAGCGATTTTTCAGACGACCTCAAGCGACTTCGGCACCACTGCGGCACACGTCGATGCGGTTGTCATGAACCAGGCAGATGGCACGCAGACGCTTCAAGTGCAGCACCTCTACGCCAACCTGTTTAGTAATTTGATCGTGGGCAAGACGGATTCATTCTTCTCCGATCCAAACTCGGTGCCCGTTACGGTCGATCTCGCCGGCCCTAACGCTCAGATCTATGCACAACACGCCGTCCTGGGCTACATGGTGCCTTTCTTCCAGACGGAAACGCACTCGCTTTACGCTGTCGTGGCCGCGGAGCAGGCCGAAACCAGCATCACGGCAGCGAAAACGGTCGTCATGCCGGACTCCTTCGCAGTGATTCCGGATTTTACCGGGCAGATCCATTGGAACGAAACCTGGGGCCACGTGCAGTTGGCAGGCGTTGTCCGTAGCCTCAACTTTGAGAACGGGCCGCTCACCATCAAGCAGGAAGTCTATGGGGGCGGCGTGGATTTCTCCGGCGCCGTTAAACCCTTTCCATGCGCCCTGCTCAAGAACGATTTGGTCAGCTGGGGCGTTGTTTACGGACAGGGTATCGGGAACTACATCCTGGATTTACGTGCCGCGACCGGCTGTGACGCGGCGCTCGATGCCAGGAACGATCTGCATGCGTTGATTGCGTCGTCCTATTTCATCGGCTACGCACACACCTGGGCGCCGGGACTGCGCACGGCCGTTGTCCTTAGTGAAGTCGATCTCAGCAGCATCGTCGACCAGGGATCGTCCGCCTATCGGCGTGGCCGCTACGCGGCAATCAATACGACCTATCAGTGGCAGGTCAAATTACCGGGCGACAAAACCCCTGCACGCCGGCACCGGCTGACGCACCAGGGAAGACCGGGATGGCTACGGCGCCGGCAAACGATGCCGCTACCGGTGCGCCGTCGACGCCAACATCCGGCTCCGGACCGCATTACGGCTTCGTCGGCCTGGAGTACTTGTATGGGGAGCGGGAAACGATTGGCAACGGAAGAAATATGGATCAGCGTGTCCAGCTCGCAGTTGGGCTGAAATACTACGCGCCTGGCGGCGACCGGGGGCAGACGTCAATACGCGTTGCGATGGACGAAGCCGTGCCAGACGGTCATCCACAAAATGCGCAGGTCCAGCCACGGCGACCAGTGCGTGATGTAGTGCAGGTCGTACTGGATGCGCTTACGCAGCGATGTGTTGCCGCGCCAGCCGTGGACCTGGGCCCAGCCGGTGATGCCCGCCTTGACCGCGTGCCGCGCGCCGTAGCTCGGGATGGTCTTGCTGAACTCCTGGATGAACTCCGGCCGTTCCGGCCGCGGCCCGACCACGCTCATATCGCCCTTCAGCACGTTGAGGAACTGCGGCAGCTCGTCCAGGCTGGTCTTGCGTAGGAACGTTCCTAGCCGGGTGCGGCGCGGGTCGTCCTTGATCGCCCAGACCGCGCCGGTTTGCTTCTCGGCGTCGACGTGCATGCTGCGGAACTTCAGCATCCAGAAGGTTCGGCCATTGAGGCCGCAGCGTTTCTGCCGGAACAGGACCGGGCCGGGGCTCGTGAGCTTGATCACCAGCGCGATCAGCGCCAGGAGTGGCGACAGGACGGCAAGCGCAAGCAGTGCCAGCAGGATGTCCATCCCGCGCTTGACGACGATGTTCAGTCCGAAATGCGGGCTCTCGCGCAGGCCGATCATCGGCATGCCGTCGAAGGTGGTCGTCGTCAGCGTCAGGCCGGCCAGCGCAGGCACGTCGGCGATGAGCCGCACCTCAACGGTGGACTGCGACAGCCTGTCGAAGACCCGGCGGGCATCGTGGTAGCGCGTCATCGGCAGGCAGATGAAGACGTGCGAGACCTGGTACTTCTGCACCAGCTGTGGCAGGTCGGCGATGGTGCCGAGGATGTCGAGATCGCTGCACCAGCGCGTCGGCTCGTCCTCGATGTAGCCGACGTTCTTGACGCCGAGCCAGCGCGTCAGCCGCAGCGAGCGTGCCGTTTTGCGTGCGACGCGGCCGGTGCCGACGATGATGGCCTGGGTCTGGTTGAAGCCCTGGCTGCGCAGCCAGTGTACCGCCGCCCAGCTCGCCCGCCGTTCGGCCAACGTGAGCACGACCGTGAGCAGAAAGAACAGGAGAAACGCGCCGCGCGATTCGTACGGCGTCTGCAGGCCAAAGGTGGCGGCGACGACGAACAGCGCCATGAGCGCGGTGCCGCGCAGGATGCTGAACAGCTCCTCGCGCAGCCGGCGGAACCGGCCGACGCGATACTGTCCCGTCAGGCGATAGGCGAGCGCGCTGAGCAGGAGGACGAGCGGCAAGCTCTGGAAGCAGAGATCGAACGGCGGCGCTTCCTTGCTGAGCGGCAAGAGGTTGGCGTCGAAGCGGAGCCAGTACGCCCAGATCCACGCCAGGGCGGCCATGGCGAGGTCCCACACGAGGAACCACGCACACAGGATTTGACTCTTCTGCTTGATCATCCGCGCCCGTCCGTGCGGCCCGGCCCATTCGCCAAGCCGGGTTGTAACATCCGGCTTCGCGGGCTGTCAAGTGTACGACCCGTGCCCGCTTGCCCGGCTTCGCGGGCCCTCAAGTGTACGACCCCTGCCGGCTTGCCCGGCAGGTGAAGCAGTTTGGCGGCTAGAAGGGCACCGCGGGCTTTTTTCTGCCGACCCCTGCCGGCTTGTCCGGCAGGTGAAGGAGTTTGATAGCCTGCAAACTGCTTCACCTGCCGGACAAGCCGGCAGGGGTCGTGGCGGTGGCGCAGCCGCAATCTAGCTGTCAAACTTTTCACCTGCCGGGCAAGCCGGCAGGGGTCAATCGACACGCGATCATGCACACGGCTACGCAGCCATCTGCGCGATGGTTACCGCGCCCGTCTTGCGATAGGTGGCGGTGAAGTAGACACGGCCCATTCCCGGCACGACGCGGTCGAGCGTCCAATCGGCAATGATCGCACCGCGCGTCAGGACGTGCGAAAACTCGAAATATCCCGCGCTGGCGTAACGGTGGACGCGGCATGGCTCGAAGCCGCAGGGCTGGGCCAGGCGGGTGATCCGGCCCGGCGTGTTCATGCGATAGCAGGTCGGGAACGTGTCGTGATCCTCCCGCCCGTAGAGCCGGCGAACCAGGCGCTGGGTCCAGGAATGCGGCAAGATGCCGAGCACACGGCGAATCCACGTGACGTAGTGCAGAGCGCTGATCGTGTGCGCGACGAAATGGCCGCCCGGACGCAGGACCTGCGCCACCTTGCGCAGGAAGCTTGCCGGGTCGGCGACGTGTTCCACGACCATGAAGGTCGCGACGAGATCGAAGGAACCATCCGCGAAGGGAATGGTGCAGTCGGCCGGCATGAGCCGGAACCATTCGGGATGAGCGAGCTGGGGATGGCGCTGCAGGTCGGTGCCCCAGACTTCGCGCTCTGGGCTGCGAAAAAACGCCAGGTGATAGTTGGCACCGCAGCCGAGGTCGAGTATCCTCCCCGCGGCTGGCAGGACCTGGCCCAGCTCGGTGTAGAAGCCCTGGCAGTTGTTCGGCTCATTGGGGAACCAGCGGTCGAAGAACCTCTTGGCCATGCTCCACCCCGATGACCGGTTTGCCGACGCCGGCAGCGTCGGCCACGGCCGGGATTACGCGGACAGGCGGGAATTTGCAAGCGCAGTTAGGCCGTCGCGGCGAGTCTGGCGCGGGCCGGGCGAGCCGCGCAAATAGGCGACCTGCGATGGCGATGTCTTGCGCGTTACGACCAAGCCCGCAGGCGAGTCTTCGAGCCTGCGGGGTGACCCCGCAGGCTCGAAGACTCGCCTGCGGGCTTGGGTAGATTGTGCGCGGCGTTTGCCTTACAGCAGGTTGTCGAGCAGGTCCGGCGACAGCAGGTCGCCGAATGCGCACCCGACCATCCAGTCGCCCTGGAGCTGGACGGTGCAATGGCAGACCTGTGCCACCAGCTCGTGCAGCACCGCGTCCTCGTTGCCGCGCATCTGGATGCTGACCGGCGTGCCGCAGGGCAGCGGGCGCGCCAGGACGAAGCCGACGCCGGTCCGCGACAGGTTCACCACCCACGCGTGCTGGAATTCGTGATCCTCGCCGAGGTAGAGCTTGCCGATCGTGGCGGGGGCACAGCGGTAGCGCACGGTCGCACGCTTGTTGCCGCGGCGGCGCTCTTGCGCGGTGCCGTCCTGGGGCGAGCTGATCTGTGACACGAACATCTCCTGGCCGGGGTCGTCGGTTCCCAAACCTAGGTCAGGGTCATCAGCAGGTCAAATTGGCTGTTTGCACAGGAGGGATTGCACCTCGTCCTCGGCCAGCTCGCGAATGAAATTGCAGCCGACGACCAGCTCGCCGTTGGCGCGCTGGGTGCTGTGGACGACACAGGCGAGGATCGTCCGCACCAGGTCGCCGTTGGGATTGTGCAGCCGTAGATTCATGAGGCTGCCGGGATCGACCTGATCCTGCAAGAGCAGGCCGACGCCGCTGGGGGAGACGTTGAGCACCTGTGCGGAATAGGCCTGGTCGTCCTCCTCACCGATGCGCTGGTAGGTCGCCTTCAGGTTGCACGGATGGCGGACCCAGGTGCGTTGTTCCTCGGGTGAATGCTGAGGCTTATGGGCGCCGAACCACTCCAGATCTTGCGTGCTGAGCTCCCGCGAGAACGCACAGCCGAGCGACCATTGCCCCTCGCCCAGCGGCGTCGAACGGACCACGCACGCCAGCATCACCTTCAGCTCGCCATCGGCGGGCAGCTCGAGGCTGAGAATCTGTCCGGCCTTGAAGGATCGATCCGCAATCAAGTTCGCGCCGCCGATGGAAACGTCGCGCATGCGCACCGTGAGCCGCTCCGGCTGATCGGCCTGGCCTAGCTGCACCTTCGCCTCGAGGTCCGCGTCGTAACGTATCCATAGCCGCCGATCGTCATGGACCGCCGTTGCGGTCGGGACCGCGCGCGCCGGCCCTTGCCGATCAACCGCCGGCAAAAGGAAAAAGTTCGCTGAAACATGACCGCCCTCGCCCGCGACAGTTGTGCCTGAGGCAAAACTAGGCCATGATTCGGCTTCTGTCAAAATCGGTGCGCAGTTTGTAGGAAGTGAGCCCGACGCGCAAGCGAGGACGAGAAATGCCCTCGCTTGCGCGTCGGGCTCAAGGCGGACTGGCCTCGCTTGACGCGCGGGACTTGGCCACCATAAGATGCGTCAGACTGACCGGGCCGTCTTCGCAGGAGTTTGGGATGCCTACCGGAATGCTGCTGTTCCTCGCCGTGCTGGTCGTCCAGCCCCAGCTGCGGCCGCTGAGCGCCGGCGACTCGACGCGCCAGCTCGTTCAGGGCGAGCTTAAGCGCAGCTACAAGGTCCATATCCCGCCGAGTTACGACGGCAAGAATCCGCTGCCGGTCGTGCTGGTCCTGCACGGCGCCGCGATGAACGGCCCGATCATGGAGTGGTTTTGCGGCCTGAGCAAGAAGGCGGACGAGGCCGGTTTCATCGCCGTCTATCCCAATGGCACCGGGCCGGGCGGCACCTTGCTGACCTGGAACGCCGGCGCCTTCCCCGGCGCGCTCAATCCTCAGCGGGCCGACGACGTTGCCTTTATCCGCAACGTCCTGGACGATCTGGCAGTCGCTGCCCGCGTGGACCGCAAACGCGTTTATGCCGCGGGTATCTCGAATGGCGCCATGATGGCGTATCGCTTGGCCGCCGAGATGCCCGAGCGCATTGCCGCCATTGCCGCGGTGGCGGGCGTGATGTGCCTCGACAAGCCCGAGCCGAAACGGCCGATGCCGATCCTGCACTTCCACGGCACCCGCGACGCATTGGTGCCGTTCGAGGGCACGAAGAGCACCGGGCCGTTCCGCTTTCCCAGCGTCATGGACAACGTGCAGCTCTGGGTCAAGGTGAATGGTTGCGCCGAATCGCCGAAGGAGACCGAGCTGCCGTTGAAGGACGACAAGCTGCAGGTGGTCCGCAAGGACTACAGCACGCCCTCGGCCAAGGCGCCGGTGATCCTGTACGTCGTCGAGGGCGGCGGCCACACCTGGCCCGGCATGGAACGGCACGCGGCGTTCCTCGGCGCGACGACGCTGAACATTTCCGCCAACGATGTGATTTGGGATTTCTTCCGGCAATTTGCGCTGAAATAGTGTAGCCGTCGCGCTCCGCGTGACGGGCTCCTCACGCGGAGCGTGAGGACTACACTGCATCCATCAGCTTGCGAAACTCGTCGAACAGATAGCCGCTGTCGTGCGGCCCCGCAGAGGCCTCCGGGTGGTACTGCACGCTGAAGACCGGCTAGCCGGCGATGCCGCATGCCCTCGAGCGTGCCGTCGTTGAGGTTGACGTGCGTCGGCTCCACGTCGGCGGGCAGCGATTCGGTGCTGACGGCGAAACCGTGGTTCTGCGTGGTGATCTCGACGCGTCCGGTACCGCGGTTCAGCACCGGCTGGTTGGCGCCGCGATGGCCGAACTTCAGCTTGAATGTCTTGGCCCCCAATGCCAGGCCGAGCAGCTGGTGGCCCAGGCAAATGCCGAAGATCGGCTTTCTTGCCGGAGCAGCTGGCGGATGGTGATCGACGGCATAGGTCAGCGGTTCCGGATCGCCGGGGCCGTTGGACAGGAAGATGCCGTCGGGCTTCGTGCGCCAGGACGTCGGTCGGCGGTCGCCGTGCCGGGCACCACCGTCACCTCGCAGCCGACCTGCACCAGGCAGCGCAGGATGTTCCACTTCATGCCGAAGTCGAGGGCGACGACGCGATGGCGGCGTGACCCACGCTCCAGCAGCCTGAGCCGCCAGCGGGTTGATGAAGCCTTCCGTCCAGTGAAAGGGCCGTTCCGGCATGACGGTGCGGACCAGGTCGCGGCCGACGATGCCGGGGGCAGGTGCGGGCCTTGTGTACCAGCGACGCGTCGTCGAGATCGGTCGTGGACAGGACGCCGGTCATGGCGCCGCGCACGCGCAGCCGCCGAACCAGGGCGCGGGTGTCGATCCCCTCCAGGCCGATGACGCCGTGCTCGGCGAGGTACGCTTCGAGGGTCTGGTGCGAGCGGAAGTTGCTGGGCACGCGCGTCAGCTCGCGGACGATGAAGCCTTCGACCTGCGGCCGGCGCGATTCCTGGTCCTCGCCGTTGATGCCGTAATTGCCGATCAGCGGATAGGTCATCGTGACGATCTGGCCCTTGTAGGACGGATCGGTAAGGACCTCCTGGTAGCCGGTCATGCTGGTGTTGAAGACGACTTCGCCGAAGGTTTCGCCGGTGCCGCCGAAGTGGCGGCCGGTGTAAACCGTGCCGTCTTCGAGGGCCAGTTTCGCCGGGGCCGTGGACATTGCGTCTCCTCGGGGTTCGCTTGCTCTGTTCAGGATACAGGCGGGCTTGCTCGTTTGCTATAATGCTTTGAAGCGCGTTTTTCGATTCACACGGCTTTATGGACGCCTGTTATGCCCTACATCGGCATCGACTTCGGGACCAGCAACTCGGTCGTCGCCAACTTCCAGTACGGCCAGGCGGAAGTGCTGCCCAATCCCGAAGGGCAGAAATGGACGCCCTCCGTCGTCACCATGCGCCGCGACGGCAGCCTGTCGTTCGGCCAGGAAGCGAAGGAAAATTTCGACGAGCAGCGGTCGATCCGCTCGATCAAGCGCATCCTCGGTACCGGCGAGCGCGTGCCGTTCGTCGGCCAAACGCTGCGCACCGAGCAGATCGCCGTCATGCTGTTCAGCAAGCTCAAGCGCGACGCCGAGACCGGCCTGGGCGAGGCGTTCGCCAAGTGCGTCGTCACCATCCCCGCGAACAGCAAGGGCCTGGCCCGCCACGCCACCAAGCTCTGCGCCGGCGCCGCCGGCCTGCAGGTGCTCACGCTGATCAACGAGCCGACCGCGGCCGCCATCAACTACGGCCTCAACGCCCAGGAAGACCAGACGGTGCTCGTCTACGACTTCGGCGGCGGCACCCTCGACGTGACCCTCTTGCGCATCCACCACGGCATCTTTGAGGAGATCAGCAGCAAGGGCATCGGCAAGCTCGGCGGCGACGATCTCGACCTGGCGCTGGGCAACCTGCTCGGCAAACGCTTCCAGGAAAAGACCGGCTACGACATCCTCAACTCGCCCTACAAGACTCAGTTCATGCTCGCCATCGAGAAGGCCAAGATCGAGCTATCGACGCAGGCGACCACCGTCTGCCGCAAGGCGGAGCTGGTCCCCGAACGGCACCTGAGTCTCGAAGAGGAGATCGATCGGCAGACCTTCGAGAAGGAAATCATGCAGCTGGTCGTCAAGTCCGGCACCGCGATCGACGAGGCGCTCAGCCTGCGCGGCATGCGGCCCAAGGACGTCGATCGCGTGCTGCTGGTCGGCGGCACCAGCAAGATCCCGCTGATCCGTCGTTTCGTGTCGGAAAAGCTCGCCGGCAAGGAGCCCGAGCCATTCGAGAAGGTCGATCCGATGACGTGCGTCGCCCAGGGAGCGGCGATCGTCGCGGCCATTCTGCAGGGCGCACCGGGCCTTGACAATAACGCCTACAGCGTCAAGCTCGAACATTCGCTGTGCGCCAATCCGATCAACGAGAAGCGCCAGGTGTATCTCGACCCGATCGTCAAGCGCGGCGTGGACATTCCGTGCTCGTTCACCAAGGTCTACCATCCGGTCGCCGACCCGGCCGAGCGCGTCATCATCAGCGTGTTCGAGGGCGATGTCTACGACGATCCGAACCATCCCGAGAACGTGAAGCTGGCCGAGATTCCGTGGGAGTTCCAGCCGCCGCGCGGCCAGAAGGACGGCGCGCTCGAAGTCACCTATGAATACGGCGACGACGGCATTCTGACGGTGCAGATTCACGACATGCACACCGGGCAGAAGAAACGCTTCGCCATCCAGCAGAGCGGCCAGGACCAGATGGACGCCGGCCAGATCATGCGCATGAAGCGGATCAACGAGGATCTGATGAAGCGCAGCGAGAGCCTGGAGAACACGCCGGAATATCGCGACGCGATGGAGATCCTCAAGAAGACGGAGCAGGACGTGATCCCCAAGGTCGACGATCCGGCCGACAAGCGCGAGCTGGAAGACCTGTGCCGGCAGGTGCGCGAGGCGATGGCGTCGGGCGAGCGCAAGCGCATGGAAGAGGCGAGCTCGGCGCTGAACGATCGGCTGCTGAATTATGCGTATTTGCTATAGACCGGTTTACGTTTAGCGCTCGGAGGCTGCATAAGCCAAGCCCGCCGGCGAGTCTTCGAGCCTGCGGGGTAACCCCGCAGGCTCGAAGACTCGCCGGCGGGCTTGGGTGGGATCATAAACCCGACAGGAACGGGCGTCATGCTGCAATGCCCCCAATGCACCAAGCCGCTGCGCGAGCTCGCGCGCCGGTGCCCGACGTGCCAGGCGGAGCTCGACCTGCTTGTGGATTACGTCAGCCATCTGCATGGCGGCCTGGAGCGTGCGGAGAACCTGGTACGCGCCGGCGAGCTTGGACAGGCGGTGTGGGCGTACCTGGAAGTGCTGGAGGTCGATCCGGACAACGCAACCGCTCGCCGGCAGGTCGGCCAGGTGGCGACGGCGGTGCGTCAGTTCGATCACGTCACGCCAGGCCGGCGCTGGGCGAACCATCTGCCACCGTTGCCGTCCGTCAAGCCGGGTTGGCCGACGTGGCTGTGGTGTACGGTGATTGCCATGGCGTTCATCCTGGGATGCGCCGTCGGCTGGCTGTTCACCACTTACCCGCTGGAATGGCCGAGCCCGCCGGAGACGCCCGACATCCCGAAGAACGACGAGAAACAGCTCGGCCCGCCCCCCCGCAACGCAAACACGGCGGGGACAAGCCCCGCCGCTCGCTTTACCTAATCACTTCTACTTGATGTCGTAGATATGAGCCCGAAGCGCCAGCGAGGGCGAGACTCGCCCTCGCTGGCGCTTCGGGCTCATATGCTCACTTCTGCTTAATGTCGTAGCAGTAGAGCTGCTCGTTGGCCCGGATGAACAGCTTGCCGTCGTGAATGACGGGGTGCTGCCAGCCGGGGGTGCTGGTGCCCTTCGGCAGCTGGAATGTGCTGTCGACCTGGTAGCCCTTGGGCGTCGCCTCGATCAGCGCCATCGTGTTGTTGTCCCAGCGGAAGTACAGCCGGCCGTCGGCGTACAGCACCGCGGCCGAGCCGCCGCCGGGATGCTTGCGGATCGGGCCCCACTTGAACTCGCCGCTCTTCAAATCCAGGCAGAACGGATGGCCCTGGTTGTGGTCGTGGCCGCCGTAGACGTAGTCGCCGATCAGCACCATGCCGCCGTGATGGTTCTGCAGATCCTCGGCGCCGAGCCAGTACTTCTCCCTGGCATCGACGCCGCCGTTCTTCGTGGGAACGAGCTGTAGCAGAACGGCGCCCCGGCCGTACGCCGTCGAGGCGAAGACGAGGTCGCCCTTGACCAACGGCGTCGGGATGTTGGCGGTGCCGTTCGCGACTTTCGAATAATTCCACAAGAACTTGCCTTCCTTTGCGTCGACGCCGATCAGCCCGAGCTGCGGGCCGACGATGGTGACGTACTGGTGGATGCCGCCGACGTCAGCGACGACGATGGACGCGTAGCCGGCGCCGGTGTCCTTCGGCAATGCGCATTTCCAGATGACCGAGCCGGACTCCTTGTTCAACGCGACCATGCCGGCCTTCTTGCCGCCGGGGGTGCAGATAAGCTTTTCGCCGTCCACCAGCGGGGACTCGCTATAGTTCCAGCCGGACATCATGTGTCCGCCGAACTCGGCCTTCAGGTCCTTTGTCCAGAGGATGCTGCCGTCGCCAACGTCCGCACAGACCAGAATGCCGTGCGGCGACAGGCCGTAGACGCGGGTGCCGTCGACGGTCGGCGTGCAGCGCGGGCCGCCGTCGCCGTAAGTCGGGCTGAACGGCGTGACCCACAGGATCTTGCCGGTCGCCTCGTCGAGGCAGATGATGTTGCCCTGGCCGTCGCGATCGCCGAGGGTGAAGATCTTACCGCCGGCGACGGCGATGCTGGCGTAGCCGCGGCCGACATTTTCCTTCCCGTTGACGTCACGCAGCGCTCCAGAGCAGTCTGGGGCCGTCCTTGGGCCATTGCTTGAGCAGGCCGGTTTCCGTGCAGACTGCGTCGCGATTGGGGCCGCGCCACTGGGCCCAGTCCTTGTCGGCTTTGACAATGGGAGGAGCATCGGCGGGAAGGAAGAAGGTCAACACCAGCGGGGTGAGCAGGGCTCGGACCATGGAGGGTCTCCGAAGGGGGTACAGGCGGGTGAGGTCGCGCGGACGGTTCAATCGGTGGGGCCGACCTGGCAGGGTGGGTCGGTAATGTGAATTTAATGAGCCGCACACGAAAGTGCAAGGGGAGCGCCGCGAAACGCCGCATGTTCCTCGTTCCCACGCTCCGCGTGGGAACGAGGAAGCATGAGCGATGCGTTTGTGAAATTGGCCTTGCGAAAAAAGGGCGAGTTTGGGTTAATCGTCGTTGGTCTTACCGCGGTCCCCCGGGATGCGCAAATCCCGTTCGCCCCGGCCAGGATAGCCGGGTACTCTCCGGGACTGCTCGACGCAAGGCAGCGCAAAGGAGGCCAAGGATGCGGTCTCTCGTTCCCGCGACGCTCACTCTCGCCCTGTCCTTTCCGGTCCTCGGTGCGGCTCAGGAAGCGGCCGGCACCCGGGAATCCAGCCTCAAAATTGCCGAGGTCCGCTTCGGCGACGGCAGCGTCGTCCGCATGACGATGCTGCAAGAACAGCTCGACGTGATGACCCGGTACGGCAAGCTGCAGATCCCGGTCGGCGAGATTCGCCGCATCGAGTTCGGCCTGCACATGCCCCCCGGCATGGGCGAGCACATCTCGACCTCGATCAAGCAGCTCGGCAGCGAGGTTTACCGTGACCGCGAAGGCGCCACCAAGGAATTGCTGCAAGCCGGCCATTGGGCCTGTCATTCGCTGCAAAAGGCGTCGAAAAGCCCCGATCCGGAAACCGCCCAGCGCGCCACGCAGGTGCTCAAGCAGATCAGCGACAAGGTCTCACCCGAACTGCTCCGCCTTAAGGAAGAGGATGTCATCCATACCAATGAGTTCACGCTCGTCGGCCGGATCGTGTCGCCGACGCTCAAGGCGCAATCGCCGCACTTCGGCGAAGTGTCGCTCAAACTATGCGATCTGCGTGCGATGCACCTGCGGCAGCAGTGCAACACCGGCGAGCTGTTTGTCGATGCCGCGAAGTACGGCTGCGAACCGAACCAGTGGCTCGACACCGGCGTGACGCTCGACACGAGCATGCGCCTGGTGGTCGTGGTCAACGGCCAGGTCGATCTTTGGCCGCAGACGCCGGGGCAGTACGTCGCCGGTCCCAAGGGCTACAACGCGGTGGGCAAGGGGGGCCCGTTCATGGCCGGCTCGCTGATCGGGCGGGTCGGCGAATCGGGCAAGCCGTTTCTGATCGGCGATCGGTTCGAGACGCCGGTCGGCGAGGACGGCAAGCTTTATTTGCACATCGTTCCCGGCCCGTGGAACTCGCCCTCGGTCGGCAGCTATCACGTGCGGATTCACACCGATCCGGTGGCGCTGACGTTGAAGTAGTGTAGCCGTCACGCTCCGCGTGACGGGGTCCTCACGCGGAGCGTGACGACTACACTGCCAACTCAAAAGCCGCTGGCGGCCCGGCATACGCCAGGCCGCCAGCGGCACATGTAACCTCGCGGGCGTCCAATCAACCTTCCGATTCTGCAAATCCCGCCAGGCGCTGGCTGCGCTTGGGCTGGCGCAGCTTTAGCAGGCTCCGCGCCTCGATCTGCCGGATGCGTTCGCGCGTGATGCCGTAGCAGCGGGCGACTTCATCGAGCGTGCGCGGCTGGCCGTCCTTGAGGCCGAACCGCAGCTCGATCACCTCGCGCTCGCGCGGCGTCAGGGAGCGCAGCACCTCGGCGATCCGCTCCTTCAGCAGGGTGGAATCGACGTTCTCGCCGGGATTGACGACGCTGCGGTCATTGATGAATTCGCTGAGCGCGCGCTCCGCCTCATCACCCATCGGTTCGTGCAGGCTGATCGGCTGCCGGGCAACGGCCCGCAGTGACCGGGTTTCCTCGGGGCTGGTGCCGAGCACGGCCGCAATCTCCTCGATGGTCGGCTCGCGGTTGAGCTGCACCAGCAATTCGCCGCGGACGCGCTCGATGGCGGCCAGCAGGCCAACCTGGTGACAGGGGACGCGGACGGTGCGGGCGTTGTCGGCCAGTGCCCGCTGAATGCCTTGACGAATCCACCAGGTCGCGTAAGTGCCGAACTTGAAGCCGAGGCGGTGCTCGAACTTGTCCACGGCGCGCATCAGGCCGCGATTGCCTTCCTGGATCAGGTCGCCGAAGGTCAGCCCCCGGCCCCGATAGCGTTTGGCGATCGCGACGACCAGGCGAAGGTTGCCCTCGGCCAATTCGCGGCGCGCGTGCTGGAAAGCCTTGCGGCGCCGACGGATGACCGCGAGCAGCCCTTGCAACTCGTCGAGCGTGGCCAGCGATTCCAGCGTGCGGTCGCGCAGCTCCTTGACCTGCCGCGTGCGCTGCTCGCGCTGGGCCGTCGACCGCGCCGTCTGATTGGCCAGCCGATCCAGGTCGGCCATCGCATGTTCGCTACGACCCATTTCGTCGGCCAACGCGTCCAGCACCTCGGTGCGGGGGGACAGTTCCTCAAGGAGACGGACGGCCTTGCGCAGCTGACGCCACCGGCCTCGGCGGACCCGTGCGCGGCTCGGACCGGAGCGTGTGCGCTGATAGATGGTGAAGTCCCGACTGGCGTTCTGCAGAAGGCGTTTGAGAGTCTTGAGATTCAGTGGCATACGTCCCAGGATCGCCTCGCGGGTCAGGCCCAGGCTCTGCACCGTGTCGATCTGCGGATCGACGGGCGCGTCGCCGGCCTGGACGCGCTCGAACACGTCGACAACCCGGTGGATAGCCCACCAGCTGAACAACACCGCGTGGCGGTAGCGGCCGCGAGCCCGCTCCAGACGAATGGCGAGAGCAAGCTCCTTCTCGCGGCTGAGCAGCGGGATCGCGCCCATCTGCTTGAGGTACAGGCCCAGCGCGTCGTCGGCGCCGCCGTGCGTGTACTCAACATCTTCCTCGTGATGCGCGGTCTCGCCAAACGGCTCCGGCTCGTGCAGCTCAGTGCTTGTCCGCTTCCGCGGCATGGATGCTTCTCCTCGCCTGGGCAGGCCTCGCGACAATGCCGGGTCAATGCCGGTGTGGTCGGGGGCGTAGTTCTCGATCGTTGCTCCCGGGGTCAAGGTCCAGGCAATCGGGCCGGGTAATCCGTCCTTGCATTTGCGTAAAATCTGCTCCGGACTCGACAGCAGAACAGGCGGGTCAGTCGCATTACCTTAAATTGTCTGGCCAAACCATTATAGGGCCGCGCCGTCCGCCCGAATCGGCAATTTTCAAAAAATTCACTCAATTCGCCCGCCGCCGACCCGCACGACAGCTCGACTTCGGCAGCGCCGGCAGAATCGGCGCAGGCGGAAATAAGAATAAAGTGTCATCTCCGCTTGAACTTACGCGAATCTTTGCAAGAATGATTGAAAAGATACCTTGCCTGGCGACGCTTCCGGCGCGGGCGCGTATCCCTTGCGGTTTTCAGGGGAAATCGATAGCCTGAATGTCGGAGTGGCCGTTGACTCGGACCGGTGTGCGGCACGGATGCAGCTCATCCCCGGGTCCGGAGATTCGCATTATGGACTGCCCCGCCTTCACGCTGACTCTCCCCAGCGAGCCGCGGATGCTCTCGGTTGCGCGCACGTTCGTCGAAGCGGTCTGTCAGGCCCATCGCCTGGATCGCAGTCTGGTACACTCGCTCGTCCTGGTCGCCGGGGAAGCATTCACGAACATCGTTCGTCATGCTCACCGCGATGTGCCGCAGGCCCAGCTGGAGCTTCGCCTACAATTCTTTCCGGACGCCGTCGCGCTGACCTTCCAGGACCAGGGCGCTCCGTTCAACATCGATGCCGTGCCGGAATTGGCGCCCGGCGAACTGCGCATCGGCGGCCGCGGTGTCTACCTCATGCGCACGCTGATGGACGAGCTCAGCTGCCAGCCGCGCCCCGGCCAGACCGGCAACACGCTACACATGGTCAAGCGCCTCAAGGCTGCGGGGTGAGGCGCCAAGCCCGCAGGCTCGAAGACTCGCCTGCGGGCTTGGGTGGTTCCAACATTTCCAACCCGCTGTCACCGCCCTTTCGACCCCTCCCTTGCGGAAAGCAATTGTGCCGCGCACCGTCGCGGTCATCCCGCCAGCTGACATCTCAGGTGCATTGGGTTCGCTAGCGCTCGCATTCGACTCCGCGCTTGTTCCCGGACGGAAATTGCCTGAATGTTACCTTTTACCAGGTCGATATTCGCCATAGCAGGACGGGCAACTACCAGACATCCGCCTGACGGGGGTCGGCCGGGCGTCGACGGTCGACCTTCTCGCTTCCGACGACCAGCGGGTTGATTACCCCCGACCCGCAGCCTTATGATGTACCTGTGGACGGGCTCGGCCTTTCTCGCTCACCGCGCCGGTCCGCAGGGGAGACGACCTGATGCACGAACATGGCCCCAGTGAATTGCCGGGTCCCCAGCGCGGGACGCCGGCCTGGTGGCAGGGCACGACCGCCCCGCCCGAATCCCTTGACGACGGAGCAGCGGCACCCAGGACCACGAAGAAAGGCAAACGCATGGCACGCGGCAAGCGAGGCGCTCGCACCCGAGACGAAGCCGTCCGACCTGAGTTGATCGAACGTGTCCGCCAGGAGATCGCGGCCGGCACCTACGACTCCGTGGAGAAATGGGAAGCGGCTCTCGATCAGCTGCTCAACCGCCTCGAACGCGATTGACCGGTTCGTGGGGCAGGCGTCCCGCCTGCCGGCAGCCGCGAGCGTCCCGCCTGGCGGTTACGGCAGGCGGGACGCCTGCCCCACGACATTGAACCCATTCGGACCGACGCGGACAAGCGTATGATCGAGCATCCTTCCACCGCGACCTTGCCGCCGGGCCTCGACAGTCCGGACTTGCCGAGCGTTGAAGTATCGCAGAGCCCCGAGGAGAAGTTTCGCGAGTACCTGGCGAGCCGGCCGAAGCCGCAGCGCTTCACCGGCCAGCAGCGCGATATGGTCAAGTACATCTTCAGCAAGCACAACCACTTCGACGCCGACCAGCTCATCGACGAGATGAAGCACGAAGGGTTCCACGTCAGCCGGGCCACGATCTACCGCACCCTCAACAAGCTCGTGGACGCCGGTCTGCTGCGCCGCCTCAATATCGGCACGCGCACTCATTACGAGCACGATTACGGCTACCCGCAGCACGACCATCTTTACTGCCAGAAGTGCGGCAAGATGATCGAGTTCCAGTCGCCCGACCTGGAGGAGTTGTTACGCGCCGTGTGCCGGCAGCACCAATTCCAGTTCCAGGGCCACAGCTTCGTCATCCGCGGCGTCTGCGCCGAATGCAACCGCGCCGCGCGGTGAATCGGCGTCTCGACCTCGTTTAGGTCCGCGTGCTCGATCACGCCAGCATCTCTGTAACGACCTGCGCATCGGGCACCAGCGGCATCGGCCGGCCGGTGCGGTCGGTCAGCGTCGTCTCCGGATCGATCCCGAGCAGGTGGTACACCGTCGCCAGCACGTCCTTCGGCGAAACCGGCCGTTCCGTCACCGTGCCGCCGTGCCGATCGGTGCGGCCGACGACCCGGCCGCGCGCGACGCCGCCGCCCGCGAACAGGCAGGTGTAGGCCTGCGACCAGTGATCGCGGCCGCCGCCATTGACGCTGCTGATGCGTGGCGTGCGGCCATGCTCGCTCAGCACTAGCACCAGCGTGTCGTCGAGCATGCCGCGCTGGTCGAGGTCGGCAACCAGGCCGTAGATCGCGCGATCGAAGCCGGGACAGAGCTCGTTGCGCATGCGCGGATAATGCTCCCAGTGCGTGTCCCAGCCGGAGCCGGCGAGACCGAACTCATCCCAGAAAACGCTGACGAACTTCGATCCCGCCTCGACCAGGCGGCGAGCGGTCAGCGCCGCCTGGCCGAAAATGGTCATGCCATACGACTCGCGCACCGGCAGCGATTCGCGTCCCAGATCGAGCGCGGCATGGATGCGCTCCGAGCCGATCAGCGAGTATGCCATGTCGCGATAACGGTCCATTCCCTGCTCGGCCTGCTGATCGTGCGCACGGCGGGCCGAATCGAGCTGCTGTAGCAGCGAACGCCGTTGGTCCAGGCGATCGAGCGTCAGGCCGGCCGGCAGCTGCGTCGCCGACGCCACGGCAAAGCGGCTGTCCCGCGTGATCCCTACATAGGGCTCGGCTATCTCGAGCCGCTGGCCGGCGAGGGTCTTGACGATGTGGCCGGTGGCCGCGCCGTGGAAGTCGGTCCACAGCGGATTGTACGCGTTGCCCAGGAACGCTCCGTAAGGACCGGCCCGCGGCACCTCGCCGACACGCTGGCTGCTGAACTGGAACGGCAGCGCGATATTGTGCGGCACCGACCCCGGCGCCCGCCGCCGTCCCTGCCGCTCCAGATAATCGACCACCGAGCCAATGAACGGCCAGTGCCGGCCGTCGCGCGGGTTGAGCTCCATCGGGATATCGATATTCGGCACCCCGGTCGTGGCATACGCGACGCCGTGGATCGGGTAGGGATGCGTCATCGAGCGCACCACCGTCATGCGGTCGATCACCTGGGCGAGGTGCGGCAAGAGCTCGCAGACATCGCAGCCCGGCAGCCGTGAACGGATCGGGCCCAGCTCGCCGCGAATTTCCGCAGGGGCATCCGGCTTCATGTCCGCCAGCTCCAGCTGGCTCGGCGAGCCATAGAGATACAGCAGGATGCACGACCGGGCTCGTCCGAAGCTGCGCGGCCGCGGCGCCGCGGGATTCGCCTGCGCTTCGGTGAGCCGGAGAAAATCGCTCAGACCGACGCCGAGCAGGCTCAGCCCGCCGGCCACAAGCATCTCGCGGCGTGTCAGGCCGTTGCACAAGCGTTTCGGCGAACCGAGGATTTGCAGCATCGGAAACATCCTGGTTGGTGGGATTCCGCGCGGCGATCCTCACCGGGAATGGGTTTATCGTATCCTGCTTGTGCCATTCCCGGCAAGCGCGTTCCAGGAAGTGGCACGAAGTTAATGCAGAGGTCGTCGACGCTCGGGCGAATCCAGCCTGTTCCGGACCAGGCGGATGCCTCCATACCTGAAGAGGCCCCATGCAAACGCGATGTGGGAAACGAGCACCAGGGGCACTGCCCAGATGGCCACCCAGGGCGGTAAGAGGATGAGAAGAACAATTTCTACCGCAATCATGGACAAGAACCACAGCCAGCCGACTAGCGTGAGGCGGGACGGGGTTGCGCTCGGCGCTGCCGTCCCACGAACCGCGCCGATCGGCGACGTGCTAACGAGCGATTCGATGTCTTTGGGCGTTGGCGCAGTGAACATCGAATCATGGAGGGCAACCGATTTTTCACCGGAACGCAACAGGTGCTCCGGCTTGTCTGCTGGCGATATCTGGAGCAGTTGACCGCGCACCCGGGCGAAGGTGACGCCAAAGGTGGCCAATACGTGCGCCGCTTCACACGTCGTCTCCGCGAGCAAGCCGAGCAACAGGTGCTCGGGACCGACAAGCGTTTGCCCGAGCTGCCGTGCCTCCTGGTCCGCGCGGGCGAACACACGGCGGACAGCCGGCGTAAGCGGGAAACGCTCGGGCACCGTGGTCAAATCATCATCGGGCACCGGCGCCTGAACGTAACCTAAGACGGATTCGGACGACGTACCAAGTACACGCAGCAACGCAACGGCCAAGCCCGCGCCGTCGCAAAGCAGCCCGAAAAGCACATGTTCCGTGCCGACACAATCGTGCTCGACGCGCCGCGCCTCGCGTACCGCAACTAGCATCGCCCGGCGCACGGTCCGCTAAAATTCTCGAACATAGCGAACGTCTCTTTGCGTGGACGTTGAATTAGCACGCGCGCATCTGGAACGTGTTTATCGCGCCCACGTCGATTGCGCAGCCCTTCCGGATCTGCGTCGTTCCGTGTTACAATATCGCTGCGGGGCACAGCTGCCCGCCGAAAACAAAGGCACGCTCATGATTGTGCAGCACCAGCATCCTGATCGATTCTTGACGGCGGCACAACAGCAGCGGTTGCAGGCCCTGATGACTGCGTGGCGCAGCGCGCGCGACGCGGGTGGGTCGCTGCCACCTGCCGAGCGTGCCGAACTCGACGTCCTAATCGAAGCCGAGGTTCGGTCGACTGCTGAACGCACGGCTGCCTTGCTTGCAGAGCCCAAGGAATGAACCCGCTCGCGACGAGCGCCTTTGCGAGGTCGTGACCAGGTAGCTAAAGAGGATCAAAGCCATGCCAGCCGAGACGCTGCAACGATTCCGGGCAGAAGCGATGCGGACCGGCGGCGCCGCGAGGAAACGCGCAGGCGAATTGCTGGAGGCGATACGAGCGGATGCCGTCGCCGTCATCGCCTTGGCTTCCGAGACATCGATCTCGATCGTCCCGACCAAAAGGAAACACCTCGGCGAGCTGCTGGAGGCGATACGATCCGCGAACGAGGAGTTGAGAGTGGCAACGGAAGCGGACGTCGCTGCCGTCCTCAACTTGGCGGACGAAGCGGCCCGCGTCTGGGAGGAGACGTGGACGGCGGCGCTCCAGGATTCCGCCATGAATCGAGCGAAGGAGGCGGAATTATTGCGGTGGGTCCTGGACGAAACCGAGCAGAGCTTGCGCGTGACGCTCCATCGCATCCAGGCACAAGGCTACTTGTTCGATCGGCCGCTGGCGCGTGTCGATGAGTTGGAGGCCCGGGCCGCCGAGTTGCGCTCTGGGCCCGCGAGTGCCTGGCGCGCTGGGACATGCTCGACCGTCCCGCGCTGCCCCTCGACCCCGAGCGGGTCGCCCGGGCGCAGGCGGCCTACGTGCGCGGCGAGCATGAGGCCGTGGCGGACCTGTTGTCCCGTGTTCGGGCAGGCGGGCCCTGGGTGAAGGAGTAACCCGTGCGTCGCCTCCACATCGACTCGGAGATGAGCCGAAGGTTGGGTGAGTGCGGCCAGTCACGCAACGCGGTGATTCGCCTGCACGTCGGACTGCGCGATGACCTGGAGCATCGCTACGATCTCTATCGCTCCGCGCCACCCCGATGATCCGCGGTTCTTCCGCTACTCCCTTGCCGTCGCCGACGGTGCCTTGACGCACCGCTTCTTTTTCGTGATCGACGATTCCACGTCACCCGATGACCTGTTCATCATCGATTTCCGCCACGAGCGCGATCCGGAGTGATACAAAAAAACCGACCCCGGACGAGGGCTCGTCCGGGGCCGCACTGCGTCGTGGCGACGCCGTCATTTTCGCTCCACCACCGTCAGCTCGATCGGGGAGGCCTGCGCCCGGTTGGCGGGCGCGTTGTACTCATACGCCGTCGCCGCCGGGGTCCGTGCCCGCAGCGGGAACCGGGCCCGCAAGGCGTACTCGAAGTGCAGCACCTCGCCGGGACGCACGTCGCCGAGGTACAGGATCACCTGGCGAGCCGTGATCTCGAACTTCTTGACCTTGTTCTTGTTCACCATCTCGGCGAAGTCGCCCGGATCGACTGTGAAGCCCGGGGCGATGCCAAGGTCGAGCATCACCATGTATGTCGGCAGCGTGCCGTTATACTTCAGCGTCGCCTTGGCGTGCAGCAGATCGTTGGTGGACAGCTTCGTTCGATCGTAGCTCACGCTCAGGTCGAACGCGGGCTTGGCCGGCGCAGCGTCGTTCTTCCACGGCTCGTAATGCCGGCCGACGATCTGGTACATCAGGTTCGTCTCGCCGTCGACGTCGATCTCGACACGGTGAGCGCCGGTCCTGGCCAGGCCCTTGAGATCGAAGGTCTGCATCAGGTCGGCGTTGTCCTCGTCCACCTTGCCGCGGGCCGCCTCCTGCCCGTCCACGCGGATGGTGAAGTGCGTCGTGCCCTTTTGCTGGACGCTGCCGGTCGCGTTGATCAACGCCTTGAGGGCCAGGATCGTCGACTGGGTGGTGCCCCAGGTGCCGTTGCCCTGCTTCGCCTTGACGAGGTACGTAAGCGCCTGATTGACGCTGTTGGTGAACTGGCCAGTCTTCAGCATGGCGAGGACCGCCAGCGCGGTGGTCTCGACCGTGACGCTGTCACCATGCCCGTAAGTCAGCGACGTGCCCCTGGCCGGGAAGCTGATCGCCTTCCAGTCGGGCACCTCTTGCCGCAGCTTGTCGAGCTTGCGCACGGCGTCGAGCGTGCTGTCGTCCTTGGCGTCGTAGGCGGCCAGGGCATTAGCGGCCAGCGCGAGGATGTAGGCGCTTCCTTCGCCCTGCTTGACGCTCGTGCGAATGAACTCCACGGCCTTGGCCAGCAGCTTGCGATCGTAACCGCTCTCGAGCAGCGACCAGGTCACGTAGCTCGTGAGCAGCAGCCGGGGATTGCCCATGTTGGCGATCGTCTCGCCGTGGGTGGCGCCGATGTTGGACCAGGTGCCGTCCTTGTCCATCTTGCGCATGAGGAACGCCTGGGTGCGATCGATGATCCCGCGATCGATGGGATAGACGCGGGCCATGTCGCTGAACTCCTGCAATCCATAGGCGCTGAGCCAGATGAGCGGCTCCTCGCGGCCCCACCAGTCGAAGCCGCCGCCGGGCCGTTCAAAGGTCAGCAGCCGCTGGTAGCCGACGTTGAGGTACTGCTCGGCGCGCATCAGCATCTGCGGCGAGTTTAGGCGATTCTTCTTGATGTAATCCACGATCAGCACGTTCGGGTAGGCCGACGACGAAGTCTGCTCGAAGCAGCCGTTGGGCATGCGCAGCATCCCATCGAGCCCTTCGACCACCTGCGCCATCGCGCCGGGGTAGATCTTCACCAGCAGCTTCGAGGCGTCCGGCACCGCGTTCTCCGGGATATCGATGGCCTGCGCCACCTTGCCCTGGAGCCGATCGGTGACGACCTTCTCGAATTTTTGGCCGTCGGGCACCACATCGATCATGCGCTTGACGGCGTCGGACTTCGTGGTGCCGAGCGCCTTGACCGAAAGCGGCTGCATGCCGATTTTGTTCGCGCGGATGCGGAACTTGACGCTGGTGACCTCGCTCGGCTGCAGGTTGAGACTGCGGACGAGCCCGCCCTGGTCGAGCAGCTCGAACCAGGTTTCCTTTTGCAGCTCGATTTTGACGGTTTGCGGCGTCTTGAGGTAGTTGTAGACGGCGACCGGGAAGGCGACTTCGTCGCCCTGCGTCAGGTTGACGGGCAGGTCGATATCGACGAAGAAGTCCTGGAAGACTTTGAGCGGCACCGTCGCGCCGCCGAGAGCGCCGCCGCGCGAGTTGGCGGATGCGCTGAGGCGCCAGGTCGTGATGGAATCGGCAAAGCTCAGCGGCAGGTTGGCCTCGCCCTTGTCATCGGTGATGAGCGCCGGCTGCCACAGCATCGTCTCGGGGAAGAATTCGCGCACGCGCGGCGCCTCGCTGGCGGCCTGCCCCGGACCACTCTCGGGCCTCGCGGCCTTTTCCGACGAGGCGGGCTTGCTCGCCTGCGGCATGTTCGCGGTCGCCGCGGTTCGCGTACCCCCGCCGGCGCCGAGGCCACCTGCAGCCATCGGCGGCTGCAGGCCCGGCCGACCGTCGCCGAAGGTGAAATTGCGGGCGAGTTCGTCGCGGCGCATCCCTGCTCGATCCATCTGCTCCAGTTCCAGGACCTGCCGTGCGGCAAACTCCTCCTGGCGTTTGTCCGACAGCCACCAGATCGATCCGAGTCCGCGGTGCGCAACGTTGACCACGTCGTGGAACCGTACGTCGTCGGCGCTGCTCAGCCTGCGATCGGGCCCGGCGGAGATGATCTCGTATTCATCGAATGGGCTGGCGAGACCCGCCTTCGTATCCTTCCGCTCGAGCCGAACGATCCGGAACGGTTCACCCCACGCGTCGCGCGCCGAGGATGGCTCGCGCTTCGCCGCCTTGAGAAAATCGTCAACGAGGCTGGCCGGCAGCAGCCACTGCCCCTGGAAGTGGAAGCGATCCTTGTGCTGCGTCACGTACTGCTGCAAGAGTCCGTGCAGCTCGTTCATACGGGCGATGGTGATCGCGCGCCCGAGTCCGTCGGGCGTGAAATCCTTCTCCACACCTGCCAGGTCATCGAGATTCAGCTTGACGCCCAGCGCACCGTCGAGCCACTGCGGCGGCATCTGGTTGCTCTTGACCAGTTCGTCGAGCAAGCCCGTACGGAATGCCCACCGGCCGGTTGCCTTGTCCAACGTGATGACGTTGGCGCTGGGCTGCGCGGTGCGCTGGAAGAGCAGCATGGCGATGTGCGGCACCATGCCCTCGACGCGCTGCTTGCGCTCCTGCGCCGGGTCGACGTTGAAACGCTTCGGTACCGGCAGCTTTACCGCCGTCAGCAGCACCTCGGCGACCTGCTGGCGCGGCGCCGGCAGCGCCGGCTGCATCACCAGGTTGTCGATGGTGTCGCCGCCGCCGAGCTTGATCTGCGCCTGCGGCTTGAGCAGCTCTTCCTGCAGCGTGAAGTAGACTTTTTCCAGGCCCGGCTGCAAATCCTGCAGGGCGTAGACCGCCTCGTCCACGACGATCACGCCGATCGCCGCCGCGGTCGGCTTGCCCTTGGCGTCGGTCACATGGAACCGAATGGTCGCGTCCTCGCCGGGAGCGAACACCGGCTTGCCCGGCTCGACCGTCACCTTGAGATCGTTGCGCGGTTGGACGTAAACGACCCGGCTATCGCGGATGATCTCGCCGTGCTGCAGCATCTGATAGGCGTGTACCTCCAGGCTGCCGAACACCGTTTGGGGCAAATCGAGCGTCTGGAGGGCCTTGCCGTCCTTGACCTCGAGCCACTTGCTGAGCATGATTTGCCCGCCGCGGACGATGTCGACAAACACCGTCGGCAGACCCGCCGAAGTACGGATGTCGATCGCCATCCGATCGCCCGATTGGTAGATCGCCTTGTCGAGCCGCAGCAACACGTTCTCGCCCAGCGGCTGGCTGTTGAGTGCGACCGACATCGTGGCGGTGTTGCCGCGCGGATCCTTGGCGACGGCCTTGAGGTCGAACACGATCTGCGGGCCCCAGGCTTGCTGCCGGCCGCCGACCATCTCGACGTTGCGTTGGCCCCAGTTGGCCGTGCGAAGCTGATCGGCTTTCGGCGTGAGCTTGACCTCCGCGAGTCCAGCGGCGTTCGACTTCGCCGTCGCCAGCAGTTCCGCCTTGGGCGACGCGATCTTCTCGCCCGGCGCCCCTTGCGGGGCCACGGGGACCAGGCCGCCGGGTGCCCGCCCGCCACGCGGCAACAACGGCGCCGCCGGCAATTGCGTATGCGACAGTGCGATATCGCAATTCGGCGCCGGGCTGCCGTCGGGATAGGTCGCGGCGACAAAGATGCGATTCTCCATGTTCGGCACGATCTTGCCGCCCTCGGCGATCAGGCTGATATGCACCGGCTGATCGCTGACCGGGTAGCTCTTCGTCACCGCCTCGCTATGGTCGGCGCTGTCGAGCACCTTCACGTCGAGCTTCACCAGCGCGTCGCCCTTTTGCAACGGTTGGCCGACGAAGTGATCGGGCAGCTTGATTTCCAGCGTGGCATGGCCGTTGCCGTCCGTCTCGCCGCGCCATGCGTGGAACTTGTTGAACGCCACGTCGAAGGTGCTCGCCGTCACCTCGACCTTGGCGTTCGCGACCGGCTTGCCGAAGAAGTAATCGCTCTGCAGCTCGATCTTGATCGTTTCCTTGGGCAGGTAAAACGTCTTGTCGGCCTTCACCTCGACCTTGAACTTTGGCAGCACATAGCGCTTGACCTGGACGGTCTTCTCCGCACGCGTGTCGCCGAGCACGGCCCGCAGGTGGTAGTCGCCCATGTTCACCTCGTCGGCGAGCTGGAAGTCGACCGACGCCACGCCGAAGCCCGACGTCTTGAAGGTGCGCTTGAAGACCTTGTTGCCCTTGGGATCCTCGACCTCGAACAGCAGCTCCTTGTTTTCGACCGGCCGCATGTCGAAAGGCCGCAGTGCCAGAGCACGCAGATGAATGACGTGGCCCGGCTGGTAGATCGGCCGATCGCTGACGAGCAGAATCTTGGTGTCGGCGGCGATGCGCACCGGCCGCTCGAGCTTCTCTTCGCCGAGAGCCGAGCGCGTGACGACCTCCAGCGTGTACGGGCCGGCCTCCACTTCGGGCACCGCGAACTCGATGTTGGCACGGCCGGCGACGCCGGTGCGGCCCTTGTAGGCATCGTGATTCTTGCCGGCCTTGTCGCGCAGGCGGACGATCACCGCACTGCCCGGCAACGGAATCGTCTCGGTCAGTGAACGGACGCCGTGCACCGTGCAGGTGAGCGCGGCCGGTCCGCCGGCATGGAATTCCTGACCGCCCGACAGCGACATCTCGTGCGCCTTGATGAGCAGCACTCTGGCAAGCGGCACCTCAGTCTGCCGTCCGGCGAAAGAGACGCGCAGCCGAGCCTGTTCGGCGGCCGCCGGCGCAAGCGTCAGCCGATGACTCGTCAGGGGATCGCTGTCTTGCAACTCGGTGCGTGCCTCGCCCAGGCGCTGCCCCGTGGGCCCGATCAGCTCGACCACCAGCGTGCCCGTCAGCCGCTGCGGCGTTTCCTTGCCCAGCGCGACCGCGACGACGAGCTGCTTGTCCTTGACGATGGCGGCTACCTGCGGCTCCAGCGCGGCACCGCCCGCCTCGCTTGCCGTTTGCCACAGCATTCCCGTGGCCCAGAGCATGGCCAGCACGACGCCAAGGACCGCGAGCCGCCAACCGCGAGCGGCGCCAATGTTCGAGTTTCGAGCCGACATGGACAGTCTCCTCGGGTGAACGCAGTAACGGCGCAACCGCCAATCCGGAAGGGCTACTGTTTAGACGCCGCGCATGCCCCGGCGGATTGCGCACAGCGAGCGTCGAGGCGTAAGCCCGACGTGGCTTGGTTCCACGTCAGACTTACACCTCGACGCTCGCCGCGGTGGCGCGCCTCAACGTGGCGCTATTTTTTTTCGCGTATGGTCCACATGTACAGGAATCGCGGCCGATCGTTCGCCGCGCCCGGAAACTCGACCACCTGGTCCGGCTCGGTGTTGGGGAACGGGTAATCGTGCGCGACGATGCGCGTGCCCGGCTTGAGACGCTTGAGTTGTGGCTCCAGTTTCTCCATGAACTCCGGCAGCATGTACAGCATGACGACCGTAGCACGTTCGAGGTCCTTGACCTTGAGCGCGTCGCCCTGCCGGATATCGACCAGATCCTTGGTCACGCCGAACTTCTCCATCGTCTTCATGCAATCCTTGATGCGTGCCGGGTCGATGTCCACGCCGACGCCCTTGGCGCCGTACTTCTTGGCGGCCGAGCAAACGATGCGCCCGTCGCCGCAGCCGAGGTCGAAGACGATGTCGTCCTTCTTGACCTTGGCCATGTCCAGCATCTTGTCGACGACCTCCTGGCTGGTCGGCACGTAGATGATGCGGCACGCGAACTTGTCGTCCTTCTTGTCCTGGCCGAGCGCCGCCGGCGCCAAGGCCACGACACTGGCGAGCAGCACGCATGAAAGGAACCTCATGGCAGTCGCTCCAGGGGGAACAAGATGTAGCCCACGCCGCGGGGTGAGTCTTCGAACCCCGCGGGTTCCGCGGAACCCGCGGGGTTCGAAGACTCACCCCGCGGCGTGGGCGAGAAATCAGCGCGATGACGATTGCGTCTTCTTGCCCTTCTCGGGCACGACCCACATGAGGACCTTGTGGCTATCGCGCTGCGCACTCTTGACGTTCTCCGTCTGAACGGGCTGCCATTTGTCGCCCTTGGTCAAGTCCCAGCTGTAATCGTGGGAGAGAATGCGCGTTCCCGGCTTGAGCTTTTCCTGGGCGATCGGGAACCACAGATCCATGAACTCGGGGAACATGTACATCACCACGACGGTCGCGTCGCCGATGTCCTTGACCTTCAGCGCGTCGCCGTGGCGGACCTCGACGAGCGACAGCAGCTTGCCGAAGTCCTTGCCGCTATTGAATTTCTCGTACTGGTCCATCGCTTCGCGGATGCGGTCGGGATTGATCTCGATGCCGACGCCGCGGCAGCCGTACTTCTTGGCGGCCATGTAGAGGATACGGTTGTCGCCGCAGCCGAGGTCGAACAGGACGTTGTCCTTGTTGACCTTCGCCATTTCGAACATCTTGTAAATGACCTCATCCGCGGTCGGGACATAGGTGGTGTTCGCATACTTGGGCTTTTCCTCGTCCTTCTTGCCCTGCGCCGGCGCCGGCCTGGAAGACCAGCGCGACGACCAGCACAAAGGCCCCGAAACGAAACGCGTACTTCAACATGGTGTGTACCTCGAGGTCAGGCGCGTCTTGCAACGCAGTCATTGCCAAGAAAAAGGTGTACACGCCCCGTGCGCCGAAGTCAAGCGCCGAGTTTTTTCGTCGGCCTACTTCCCCGCCGAGCGGCGCAGCGCCTCGGCCTTGTCAGTCTTCTCCCAGGTGAACTCGTCGCGTTCCCGGCCGAAGTGGCCGTTGCGCGCGGTTTCCTTGTAAATCGGCCGGCGCAGGTTCAGCGACTCGATGATCCCCTTCGGCGTGAGCTGGAAGTGCTTGCGGATCAGATCGACGAGCTGATCGTCGCTGATGCCGTGCTTGCCGCGGCCGTTCGTGTTGACCCAGATGTTGAGCGGGTCGGGATAGCCGATCGCGTAGGAAAGTTGCACCTCGCACTCGTCCGCAAGGCCAGCGGCGACGATGTTCTTGGCAATGTAGCGCGCGATGTACGCCGCGGAGCGATCCACCTTGGTTGGATCCTTGCCGCTGAATGCGCCGCCGCCGTGCCGGCCCCGCCCGCCATAGGTGTCGACGATGATCTTGCGTCCGGTCAGACCGCAGTCGCCGTGCGGGCCGCCCATCTCGAAATTTCCCGTCGGGTTGATGTGGCAGCGGATTGCGCTCTCGGCGAGGTTGGTGGTCGCCTGCCCAGGCAAAACCGGTACGAGATCGCCCTTGAGCAAATCGCCGCGCTCCTTCTTCAGGGTCGGCAGGATCAGCTTGTCGATCAGATAGCGGCGCGCCTCGTCGGAGAAACGCCCGCCGGCGCCGAGCACGCTCTTGTCGTGCTGCGTCGAGAGGACGACGGTGTGGATGCGGTGCGGCGTGCCGTCGGGATTGTATTCGACGGTGACCTGGCTCTTGGCGTCGGGGCGCAGGAACTTGACCTTGCCGCTCTCGCGCATCTTGGCGTGATTCTCGACGAGCCGATGGGCCAGGTAGATCGGCAGCGGCATCAGCGTCGCAGTTTCCCGGCACGCGAACCCGAACATCATCCCCTGGTCGCCGGCGCCGCCGACGTTGACGCCCATCGAGATGTCCGGCGACTGGGCGTGCAGGTGCGAAACCACCTGGCAGGTGTCGGCCGCGAAGCCGATGGTCGGATCGGTGTAGCCGATCTCGCGGATCATCTTGCGGACGATGGCGTCGACAGTCGACCGCGACAGGTCGGCGCGGGTGGTGATTTCGCCGGACACGATGGCCAGGTCAGTGGTGACCATGGTCTCGCAGGCGACGCGGCTGCTTGGATCGGCGGCGAGGCAGTGGTCGAGGATGGCGTCGGAAATCTGATCGGCCACCTTGTCGGGATGGCCCATCGACACCGATTCACTGGTGAAGAGATAGCGTTGGGTGGTCATGGGAATGCCCTATTGGGTTGTGCAGTGAAAGCGTGTGCAGCAACTGGAGGTTGCAGGCAGATTATAGCGAAAGGGCAAGAACGTGGGCAATCGCAGTCTGCGGCCGGACGGACCTTGTTGGCTGCCGCCGGGATGGTTAGGATGTGGACAGGGACAAATTGCCTCATTGAACTGACCTGCAACGACATCGAGACCCGCCCCCGTGGACACTGCCGAGAAAAGAACCCTCAGCGAGACCGACATTTGCAGGCTTTTCATCACGCCGGCCATTGTGCAGGCGGGATGGGACCCGGAGCTGCAAATTCGGCAAGAGGTCAGTTTCACCCGGGGGCGCATCATTGTCCAGGGCAAGACCCACGAACGCGGGGAGGCGCGGCGGGCCGACTACATCCTCTACATCAAGCCAAATTTCGCGCTGGCCGTCGTCGAGGGCAAGGACAACAACCACTCCGCCGCCGCCGGGATGCAGCAAGCCCTCGAATATGCCGACGTTCTCGACGTTCCCTTCGTCTTCAGCTCGAACGGCGACGGCTTTCTGTTCCACGACAAGACGATTACCACCGGCACCGTCGAACAAGTCCTCGCCCTCGATGCGTTTCCGTCGCCCGCGATTCTGTGGCAGAAGTACTGTGCCTGGAAGAACCTCTCCGATCGGCAGCAGCAGATCGTCGCGCAGGATTACTACAGCGACGGCACCGACCGCGAACCCCGATATTACCAGCGCATCGCCGTCAACCGCACGGTCGAGGCCATTGCCAGGGGGCAAGATCGCGTTCTGCTCGTGATGGCCACGGGCACCGGCAAGACCTACACCGCGTTCCAGATCATCTGGCGGTTGTGGAAAGCCGGCGTCAAGAAACGCATCCTCTACCTGGCCGATCGCAACATCCTCGTCGATCAAACCATCAACAACGACTTCAAGCCGTTCGGCCCGGCCATGCACAAGATTCGCAACCGGCGCGTCGATAAGGCCTATGAAATCTATCTCGCCCTGTATCAGGCCGTTTCCGGCACCGAGGACATCCACAACATCTACAAGCAGTTCTCGCCGGAGTTCTTCGACCTCATCTTCGTCGATGAATGCCACCGCGGCAGCGCGGCCGCGAACTCCGCCTGGCGTGAAATCCTCGATTATTTCGCCGGCGCCACGCAGGTCGGCTTGACGGCGACGCCGAGGGAAACCGAGGACGTGTCCAACATCGACTACTTCGGCGAACCGATCTACACCTGCAGCCTCAAGCAAGGCATCCTCGACGGCTTCCTCGCCCCGTACAAGGTCATTCGCATCGACTTCGACCGCGACACCGGCTGGCGTCCGGAAAAAGGCAAGCTCGACAAGCACGGCCAGGCCATCGAAGACCGCTACCGCTCGCCGATCCCCGCGAACCTGCGCTGGTGCAACTGGGCCGCCAATCCCGAAGGCGCCACCGGCGAGCCGCTGATGGACTTCGTGAACCTGCAACTGTTCCCGAAGCTGAAGGGCCTGCCGACTGCCGGACAGGGCGATCGCGCCAAGGTCGTCCACGATTTTTCGAGGACGCCTACAACTACATGAAGTCCGGCACCCTCTTGCGCCAGGTCATCAACAAGATCAACGAGGACATCGACTTCAACAAGGCCGACGACCGCCACACGCTCGGCGAGATCTACGAGCAGCTGCTGCGCGACCTGCAAAGCGCCGGCAACGCGGGCGAATACTACACGCCCCGCGCGGTCACGCAGTTCATGGTCGATATGGTCAATCCCCGCCTCGGCGAAACCGTCCTCGATCCCGCGTGCGGCACCGGCGGCTTCCTGGTCTGCTCGCTCGAACATATCCGCAAGCAGGACGTGAAGACCGCGAAGCAGGAAGCTGACCTGCAGCGCAGCGTCCGCGGCGTCGAGAAGAAGCCGTTGCCGCACATGCTGTGCGTCACCAACATGATCCTGCACGGCATCGACGCCCCGACGCAAATCCGCCACGACAACACGCTGCGCCGCCCGTTGCGCGATTACGCCGACCGGGATTGCGTCGACGTCGTCCTGACCAATCCCCCGTTCGGCGGTATGGAAGAGGACGGCATCGAAACCAACTTCCCGACCGTGTACCGCACCAAGGAAACCGCCGACCTCTTTCTCGTCCTGCTCATGCACCTCTTGAAACCAAACGGCCGCGCGGGGATCGTCCTGCCCGACGGCACCCTGTTCGGCGAAGGCGTCAAGACGCGCATCAAGGAAAAGCTCCTCGACGAATGCAACCTGCACACCATCGTCCGCCTGCCCAACGGCGTCTTCGCCCCCTACACCGGCATCAAGACGAACCTCCTCTTTCTCACCAAGGGGGAGAAGACGAGGGACATCTGGTACTACGAGCATCCCTACCCGCCCGGCTTCAAGTCGTATTCCAAGACGAAGCCGATCCGCATTCAAGAGTTCGAGCCGGAGAAGAAATGGTGGAAGAAACGCAAGCCCACCGAGCACGCCTGGAAGGTGAACATCGCCGACATCAAGGCGAACGGTTACAACCTGGACGTCAAGAATCCCCACGACGCTGGCGCGGGCACCGCCGACCCCGATGCGCTGCTGGCCGAATATCACGCGCTGCTGGCCAAGATCGCCGCCACGCGCGATCAGCTTAAGGACGAACTCCGCGCCGCCCTGGAAGGAAAGCCGGCATGACGCTCGACGATTTATTCGAGCACTTCGGCATGCTCGTAAATGCACCGGACGGCGTACCGAGACTTCGTGAACTCATCTTGCAAACGGCCGTGCAAGGCAAGCTTGTCGAACAAAACGAAAAGGATGAACCCGTTGACGTGCTGCTCGAACGGATCGGGCGAGCTCGCAAATCCAGCCATGTGACTCGACCGACCGATTCGGCGGGTGTCGTCTTGCCAAGCGGCTGGGCAATGGTTTGTATCAACCAGATCGCGGACCACCGACTTGGAAAGATGCTCGACAAAGGTAAGAACCGGGGTGATCTAGTTCCATACCTCAGAAACACCAACGTCCAATGGTCTCGTTTCAATCTCGATGACATCAAGGAAATGCGGTTCCATAAAGATGAAATTGCGGAATATGAAGTGCATATCGGCGACCTGCTGATTTGTGAAGGCGGTGAGCCGGGTCGTTGCGCCGTCTGGACCGATTCGACGCGTGCGATGTTCTTCCAAAAGGCAATACATCGCGTCCGGCCGCTTGGCGGAATTTGTCCATTTTTTCTTGCACTGCGCCTGCAAATTGATGCTATCTCTGGACGGCTGGATGAGCAGTTCACAGGTGCAACGATTAAACACTTCACCGGGCAAGAACTCGCACGCTATTCGTTTCCCCTTCCCCCGCTGGCGGAGCAGAAGCGGATCGTGGCGACGGTGGATCCGCTCATGGCGTTGTGCGATGCGCTCGAAGCGCAGCAGCAGGCCCGGCACGCGGTCCGGTCACGTCTGCAGGCCACGCTCCTGGGCAACCTGCAAGCCGCCGCGAACGCCGCCGACTTCGGCCGTGCCTGGCAACGCCTACGCGACCACTTCGCCGAACTGTTCGGTCCCGGCGAAGCCGCGCTCGACGCCGTCGCCCAGCTACGCCAAACAATCCTGCAGCTCGCCGTCCAGGGCAAGCTCGTACCACAAGGTACGAATGAGGAGCCGTCAACGTGGAACGAGATGCCGCTCGCCAAGCTACTGCGCGAGGACTCCTTGAACGGATATTCCAAACAACCGAGCGCCGTGCCTGGTGGCGTAGAGATCTTGCGAATCAGTGCCGGCACATCAAGGAAAGATGGAATCGTAAACGAAGACGATTTCAAATGGGCCGTTTTGAATGACGACGAAGCCCAAAAATTCAGGCTGCACGAAGGAGACTTGCTAGCGTGCCGATTCAATGGCAATCTCCATTACGTTGGCAGGTTCTCGCTATACACTGGGTACACGAGCAAAGAGCAGGTTTTCCCTGACAAGCTGATCCGCTTTCGCGTGGATCAAAGACTCTGCGACCCTCGGTACGTTTGTCTCGCGATGAACTCGTCAATGATCCGAACGCGAATTGAAGCGTTTTGCGCAACGACCGCCGGCAACATTGGCATCAGCGCGTCAAATCTCAAAACTGTGGAAGTGCCGATTCCGCCGCTGGCCGAGCAACGGCGCATCGTCGCCAAGGTGCAGCAACTGATGGCGCAGTGCGATGCCCTGGAAGCGAGCCTGAAGGAGGCGGCAACGGTGAGCGAGCGCTGGGCCGCCGCCGCGGTGCGGCAGCTGCTCGCGCCGCCGCCAAATGACTGTCCCGATCTGTCCCGCCCGAAGTTGCCCTAACGGCACGCCGTCCTGCCATATCAGTTCATCTCGACCCAAAGATGGCGAAGCTCAATCGGTGGTCGGTCCTGTCCTCTCTCGTGTGAGGAACGAAAAAGAGTCAGGCGTAGCGCTTCATCGGTGCGTTCAAGTCGAAGCAAGTCCGCCTGGGTCCAGCCCGCCGCGCCGGATGCTGCAAGATCGCCGATCCAACCCGCGATGCGCTGATGCCAAATCATCGCCGTCTCTTCTTGCACATACCCAATCATCGCGCCGAGCACATGGGCGCCGCCGTGGAGTCCAGCCTTGAATCGCTCAATGCCGCCAGTCGTGTGTGTCTGACTGAAGATGTACTCGCGTTCGTCTCGGTCCCTCTCTCTTGGCGTGGGAAGCCTCTTGCACTCGATCGGAAGCAGCGGGTCAAAACCCGTATAGCCGCGGCCGTCAATCCAGATTGCAACGCCACACGGGGCAGGGATCAGGTCGATCCTACGAACTCGGAACTGCTCGTCTGGCTCCTCAACCCGGAATTGAAGGATATCCCAGCCGACAGAGTGACGGGCCGCACTGTTCAGATGGGCGCAGAGTTGCGACGTTAAGACCGTTTCCGCTGCTTCACGTTGCCGGTCCGGACGATCGCGCCATCGGGGCAACTCGCCGGCGACAAAGTCGAGCAACTCGTGCAGTGAAGACGCATGCAAGTGCACGTCTTTGCTGAGTGTGCCGGTGGTTGCGCCGATAGGTGTGGAGTTAGCCAGCATTCCAGCGATCATCAAAAGCCCTGGGCCCGCAAGTCGGCCAAGGTTTCGTCGGCATCTCGCAACGCCACGGAGCGCAGCCAGTAACGCAGCCGATCCGGTTTCAGCATGAAAACAAAGCGACCATCGTAAATCCGGGCGATGCGAGTAACGTGCAGCGACCTGCCTTGCTGTTCCGTCAGGAGTTGGTTCAGTTTCCTTGTAGTTCGGCGATTCCACCCCAATCCACGGCACCCTCGCCAAAAACGAACGGCTGGCAAATAACGCCATGCCATGTCTGCGGTTCGAGGACTCGTAACGGGTTCTTCTTGTAAATCGCGTTGATCTGCCGCGCAAAAACATCGCCGAACTCAGGAAGGGCTTTCTTGCCATCTTCCTTCATGGCCGTTGACTCGTCACCCTTCCGAATGAGATCACGGTAATAGCTCACAACGTCATCAATGATGATTTGCTCGTTAGGGCTAATGTCGAGCGTGGCAGTTTCGGGGTAAGGCAATGCGAGAATGTCACTGGACAAAATGGCTGTGGCCTTGGCTTTGAACAGGCATGGGCTAATGCTCGCGACAAAGGATTTGAGAGGCCGGTTAGCGTACCGGAGCCATTGACCCAATTTCTCAAGCTTCTGCTTGCCTTGTTTTGCGGCACTAATCCCAAAAACTTCATGGGAGTAAGTTAGATAATGTTCCTCCCAGAACCCGCCTTCCAAGTCCATGTGCTTGCGAATTAGCAAGAGGGGTGGCAAGAATATTTCTTCCTTACGCGGACGCTCGATCGGTTTGCTTGGAACTCTTGTGATAACTATGTCATCAATGTCCTGTCCGTGTAAGGCACCCGCCGGGAGGAACGGCTTACCCGAAACATGAGGCGATGGACGCGCATTCTTGGCGCTGCCGAAAGTAAACCCTTCCCCATAGTCCCACTTCTGATCTTCTGCGTATTGCCCAACACGTCCTCCCTCGCGGCGCAGTGGGTCGTCGGCAGGCGCGAGACGACGGCGAATGAACGGCCTTGCCGGCATCGCAAAGAATTTCCATTATTTTCATTTTTCGCGCCAGGACCCCTTGTTTTCCAAATTCTGCCCTATAGAAAGTTGGCTGGACAAGAGTTCGTCGGATGATTAGGCGGACAGCAGCCTGGCCAGGTCAGGCGGCTGGTTGACGAGTAAGCCGACGTAGTCGAACACCGCAGCGTGTTTGACTACGTCGGTTTTTTTTTCGCCTCCCGGTTGCGACGCCGGAAAGTCACGGGGCCGCAAAACGCCTCGGTTGGGCTCGGCAGCGTACCTCTTGAAGACTGGTTCCATCTTCTTCTTTGAGAAAGGCCTCTCCCATGTTTCTCGCATCCTGGCGCGCGTTTTTTAGGCACTTAACCGGTAGCAAGCGCAAGCCGTTTCGGAAGCTGTCGGTGCGGTTGCGGCTCGAGCGGCTCGAAGATCGCGAACTGCCGACGGTGACCGCGGCGGCGAGCAGCACGCCCTACTCGGTTACGGTCACCGCCTCGGACAGCACGTTCAGTGCCACCGGGGATTTCGACTGGACAGTCATGTACCTGGAGCTGGGCAACCCTGGTCCGCAAGCCGGCGTCGATAGCGGCACGTTTTCCCTCGCGCTAACCGCTTTGAACGCCTCGGGAGATACGGCGAGCTTTTCCGCCACGGGTCTGCCGTCGGGGCTGAGCATCAACTCAAGCACCGGCGTGATCTCCGGCACCCTGGCGAGCACTGCGGATGCCGACAGCGGTTACTTCGTCACCGCGACCGTCACGGCGGGCGCGTATTCCAATAGCCAGGTATTCGCTTTGACTGTCACGAAGGTGGGCATGGTGAATCCAGGCGACCAAACCAACATCGAGGGGGCGACGGTTGCGCTTACCGTCAGCGCTGCCACCGGAAGCGGTACGCTAACTTTCAGCGCCACCGGTTTGCCGGACGGCCTGTCGATCAACAGCAGCACCGGCGAAATTACCGGCACCGTCGCGGCCAGCGATGCGGCCCTGAGCCCCTATGCCGTCACGGTCGTCGCCTCCAATGGCACGAACGCGGCAAGCCAGGCGTTGACGTGGAACGTTACCGCCGTGGTGACGCTGGCCGCCGTCAGCGACCGGACGAATGCCGAAGGCGATTCTGTTTCGCTCGCGCTGTCCGCGACGGACGCCGATAGCGCCACGTTGACGTATAGCGCCGACGGGCTGCCGAGCGGGCTGAGCATCAATTCCTCTACCGGCGCGGTTTCCGGCACCGTGGCGACCGGAGACTTTGCCGCCGGCCCGCAGTACGTCGCCGAACTCACCGCATCGGACGGCACCTACAGCGCCAGCCAGCTGGTGGTGTGGACCATCGCGAATCCGGACGAGTCGGGCACGACCCTGACGAATCCCGGCACGCAGAGCAACCAGCCGGGCGACCAGGTGGATTTCTTCCTCGCCGGTTCGGTGCCCAATGGCGAAAATACCTACTTCAGCGCCACCGGGCTGCCGGACGGGCTGTATTTGGACTGCTACGCAGGCGAAATCTCCGGCACGATCGCGGAGGACGCCGTCAGCACCTCGCCCTACTCCGTGACGGTGTCCATTACCGACGGGATGGGCAATACCGCGACGCAGACCTTCAATTGGTTCCTGAGCACTTCGTCCTTGAGCACGGCGTCAGGAAGTGCTATTTCCGTGAGCGCGGGGGCCTCCACGGGAACCGTGACTCTGGCCAACTTCACCACGCCGGATCTCAACACCCAGGCGAGCACTTTCACGGTCGCCGTCAACTGGGGAGACGGCGGCACCGGGGACGCCTGGATCGAAGGCTCCGACGGCAGCTACACGGTCGTGGGCGGCTACACCTATGCTGCAGCCGGCACGTACACGGTCTCGGTCACCGTCACGAACCCCAGCGGCAGCACGAGCGGCGCCAACACCAGCGTCACGGCGACGGTCGGGGACGGCACCCTTACGGCCACGGGCGGTTTCCAGGTCAACGCCGTCCAGGGGCAGGCGATCACCGCGAAGGTCGCGACGTTCACTGACACCAACCTGCTGGCGCCGGCGTCCAGCTTCACGGCCACCATCGGCTGGGGCGACGGGTCGAGCGACAGCACGGGAACAGTTACCGAACCGGAGCCCGGTATCTTTGCCGTCAGCGGTACGCACACTTACACGTCCACGGGGACGGACACGATTACGATCACCGTGGACAGTTCGGGCGGCGCGACGGCCTCGACAACGAGTTCGGCGGTGGTTACGAGCACGCAATCCACGCCCCCCTTGACGCTAACCGCCGATAACATCACCTACACCCCGGCCGTCGCGTTCAGCGGCATCCTCGTCGGCAGCTTCACCGATCCCAATACTTCCGACACCACGAGCGATTTCTCCGGGTCGCTCAGCTGGGGCGATGGCAGCTCGCCCGATACCAGTGTGACGATTACCGGCGGGAATGGGCTCTTCAACGTGTATGCCGGCCACGACGGGCGCATTCCAAAAACGTGCTTATGCCGCTGCGCCATAGCTTCCTTTGGTACCTTGGAGTTGTGGCTCCGGCGGTTTAACGGGGACGTCCGAGTTCAGTGCGTCAAGCATGTCTGGCGACTGCCATGCCCAATCCAATCGGCGGTTGCTGGCCATGCTCTCACACACCCGCGCAAACGTTTCCTCCCAGCGATTGCAGAGCACGTTGGCACGAATCACCAGTAGCGCCTCCGCGTTATCCTCCAGCCAGTAGATGCCGTTTCCCTTCAGCCGCAGGTTGATGACCCGACGGATCGCGCTCTCAATCGCCCCGCTTCCCGACGGCAGACCGCGACGACGGTAACGCGCGTAGTCCAAATGGCCCCCTTCGCCGTGGCGCTCCACATACAGGATCGGTGTCCACACCGCATGGTCCAGCGGCAACTCCTGCGCCCACGCCATCCCCGTCAACTCGTTGGCCACCCGTTGCCAGCTGCCCTGACGCAGCCACTTGCGTAGTTTCTTGAACACCCGCTTGCGTTCCGCGCTGTCGGCGATCAGGTGCGCCAATGCCAAACTGATCTGGTGCACGCCGTGGCACCAATCCAACGTCTTCACCACACGCTCGGCAGGCAGGCCGACCCGCTGCACCACCCAATCGAGCCGATCCCAAAACCACGGCGCTCCGTCCGCCCCCAGCGAAATCACGGTTGCCTTCGCCGCGCCCAAGCGATGCAAGTGCATCGCCAATAATTCCATCAACTCATCCGGACCGCCAAACGTGCCGTCGACGATCGGCCGCGTTGCCGGCACCATCCGCCCTTGGTCATCCACCTCGTAGATGATCAGCAGCTTGGGTTCACGCCAGTCTGCCTTGTAGCGGCGTTTTTGCTTTTTGTGCTGGCCGCGGCCGCGCTGCTTGCGCGTCACCCGCCGCAACCGCGTGCGGCCGCCATCCACAAACGCCGCCAACCGTTTGCCCGTAAACTCGGTCCCCGCCGGCAGCGCGCCGTCACGATACCTCTGCAATTCCCGCGTGCGCCACGCCAGCGTCGCCGCCCCCACCTGGCCCGCGATGCCATGGACCACCTTAATGTCCAGGGGCACACCACGCTGGGCCAATTCCTGCTGGGTCATGGCGTACGATGGCAGCAGCGCCGTCGCCCGTGCCACCAGGCTGCACAACGCCGGGCTGTCCCCTTCCTGAAATCTCAGGACCGCCAACTCCGGGTACAGACCAGCGCCTTCGCGACCCCGGCCCTTGCCACCACGGGCCGCCGGTCCGCAGTAAATCGTGCTCACCCACAGCACCAAGCCGCCCAAAAGTCGCAGCGTCAACGGCCGAACTTCTCCCGAGCGAAGTTTCGTCGGCGACGCTGCGACTACGCTTTTTTTGATTCGCGGGCCCACTCGGCGGGCTTGGTCGCTTCGGCCAGCAGGCCGGCAACCACCTGGTCGGCCAGCTGTTGAAAGGCGCCATGAACCTTGCGCTCCAGCTCGGCAAACGTCTCGGGACGGTCACGGAGTTGCTCAAGCCACTCGGCCTGCTGCGTCGGCAGCTGCCGCTGCATCCGGGCGACAACTTCCGCGACCCCCGTGACCGGCGATCCTGCCTTCGCCATGCGAATCTCCATTGGCTGCCTCGCTTCCTTGCTGGAAAAGTCCGTCCATTGCTGTACGATAGGTTAGCCGAAACGCAGGAAAAACCCACCACTTTTTGGGAATGGACCCGCCACGACTATACCGGCGATAACTCATATACTTTCACCGTCGACATAATCCAAGGTCTGGCCCTCGCCGGTGCGGCGGCTGCGGTCGCGCAACCGCCTGCAGTCGGTGGCGGCTCGTTAACGGGTCCCACCATTGTTCCGGGTAACTCGAATTATTCTTACTGGATCGCGGCGCCGGCCGGCGCCCAACGCGGTTCGGGTCAGATTCAACTACTCACGGGACCCGGTGGCGCCGCGATTGCGCCAAATGTTGCAGCCTGGACATTCAACGGCGTGTGGTCAGTTGGTGGAGTCGTAACTTATTACGGCTTTTCGGTTAACTTCTTCAATAACGCCCCGGCGACGGTTTATCTGAGTTACACGCTCATCATAAATGGCGCAACGAGTGCGCCTTATACTGCAACAGTGACTGTCGTTCAGGTGACGGTGCCGGGCGGAGGTTTTGCACCGGGATTCGTACGCGCAAGTTGGGACGATTCGGACTTGGACCTAGTCAGTGGTGGCGGCGGTGATCCACCTGCTTTGAGCTGGACCGCAAATGTGGTCCTCAACGCGCCTGCAGTCAATCCCGCTGCCGTAAACTCCGTCACCGTTGGCTTCATTCAACAATGGACGGATGCAGCTTGGTCGGCTGTGTATATGAACCCCGATACGACTACATCCCTCTTGGGGCCATTGAGCATCAGAAGAACGCCGTCTGACGGCGGTCGCCCTCTCCTGGGGCGCACCTTCCTTGACTCTGTCGCCCCGCCTCCCCCGCCGTGGTACAGCGTCGCTGCCACAAGAACCGGGAATAACCCAGCCCCACTTGCTACAAGCGACTCCCCTGGCGATTCATATCCGCGTATAGTGACCGTGGGAGTGCTCCTTATTTTCTCCAGCACGTCGACGAGGTAAATCAATTCAAGCTCGACGTTGCTGCAACTGTTAATTCGCCGCAACAAACGTCTTACTGGTCCGAAGCCACCGTCAACTGGACCGACGATGCAAGCGGCAGCTTCACGTTGAGCCTGTTCTCGGAGACCTGGACATTTGCACCGGGTGCCGGGATCACCCCACCTAGCGGCGGGTGGGCACCGGTCGATTCTCCTACCCAGGAGCCAGATGTAGCGCCAAATGCCAATACAGTCGCTGCTCGCGCAACCTGGAGTCCGGGCAGTTAAATATCACACAACGGCTTCGCCCGAATACGGGAGGTATCGTCATGAGCAGTATGCGGCGCGTGCAGGAGGCGGGAATAATCGCACTGGTGGCCTGCACAATAGTTATCGCCTGTTACTATCTTTATTCTCGTCACAGCGAACCTGGACAGGGCGTTACGCGCGCGAATTTTTCCCGCCTTGAAGATGGGATGTCGCAGTCCCAGGTGGAAGACATATTCGGTGAGCAGGGTCGGCGGTGGCATCCAGGCAAGAGTGACGGTGGCATACTTACTGCCGCCCGCTGGGAGGGCGCGGGAGTTGCATATGCGGTTTTTTCGGGGGAGGCTGGCCTCGTCAGGAAACAATGGCATGAGGAGGGCTTTTTCACCCCGACCAAGGAAAAGTTTACCCGCATTGGGGAGGGTGTGACGAGAGGCGACGTAATCGACCTATTTGGCAGACCGCCCGACGATGCGGAGCCCACATGCGAAATCTGGCGGGATATCGACGGTGAAGCTGCGGTATCTTTCAATGACGGGCGAGTGAGCAAGGCGTTTTGGAGGGTCTGGTGGAGGGACTTCGACTCTCGACGCAAGGGGCGTACGTCCGGATGATTTCTGGCTGGCTTTCTCAGCGGGGCGCTCCTGTAGTGCGCCAGCTGCTCGCTCCAGCTACCGCCGTGGGATTGCAGAGCCGCACGGGTCTCGACCCGCCACTACCCAGGGTCGACCGACGGTCCGGCGTATTCGGCGAAATGTTGTAGCGGAGGGGCCACAATGACCGTTAGACACCGAGTTCAGGCGGGAGCCATAATTATCCTGTTGCTTTGCGCGGGCGGAGGCACCTGGGCGCTTTTATTCTGCCGCTCCAACAAGATCACGCGGGCGAATTTCTTCCGCCTTGTCGATGGCATGACCGAGGCCCAGGTCGAAGAACTTTTCGGCGCGGGTGGTGAGTCGTGGATTCGAGGAGGATCTGATTTCGGCCTCGTACACGCGGCATGGCTTGGTGACGGCGTTGCCTACCTGGCCTTTGACAAGGAGACCGGCCTCATCCAGAAGGAATGGCATGAAGACGGCTTTTCCAGCCCGACAAGAGAATTGTTTGATCGCGTGCATGCCGACATGCCGAGGCGTGACGTGACGCAAATCTTTGGAAGACCACCCGATGTCTCCTGGCAAGCCACGAACGGGCAAGACACCGCAATTTGGCGTGATTTCGACGGCGACGCCAATGTGATTTTTCAGGAGACGCACGTGCGAGCAACGCTTTGGCACAGGTTGATGGACATGGGGATTGAAGATCAACGCAAACCCTTTTATGAGCGGTTAACGATGAGTCGGCCTTTCCGGCTTTTCCGGTGAATACGGAAGGGAGCATCGGGGAAGGGAGCATCGGGGAAGGGAGCATCCGGGAAGGGAGCATCGGGGAAGGGAGCATCGGGGAAGGGAGCATCGGGGAAAGGAGCATCCGGGAAGGGAGCATCGGGGAAGGGAGCATCCGGGAAGGGAGCATCCGGGAAGGGAGCATCCGGGGCATACAGGGATTCCAACGGAAACTCCGTATGTCCCCCATGTCATGCACAACAAACTGCGTATTGGTCTGAGGAAACTGATTACTGGAGCGACAAATTGAGCGGCATGCGCACGGCCTCGTCGACCTGGACATTTAACCCGGCAGCCGGTGTCGATATGGGTAGTTGGGCGCCAGTCGGTGCTCCCACCCAGGAGCCGCCGGCCATAATCGACGGACCCACGGCTAATGCCGTCCTTTTAGCCGCGCCTTGGAATCCCAATTGATCAGCGGCGCAGAAGGCTCCATCAGAATGAGTAACGGAGACACGGTGATGACAATCCGACGCTGCCTCCAGGCGCTGAGCATAGGGCTAGTCCTTTTCGGACTCCTTAGCGCGTGGCACTTCCTGTTTTGCCGTCCTGGTAAGGTCACGCGGGAAACATTTTTCCGCCTTGCGGACGGGATGACTGAAGCCCAGGTCGAAGAGTTATTCGGCGAGAAGGTCAGGCCTGGTCCCCAACGGCGTTCCTTGATTCTGGGAGGGTGACGCGCAGATGCTGGGTTGGCGACGGAGTTGCCTACCTGGTTTTTGACAAGGGCATGTCCCTCGTCCAGAAGCAATGGCACGAGGAGGGTGTTTCCAGCCCGACAAACGCGAAGTTTGCACGCGTTCACGCCGGAATGCCCCGGAATGAGGTAAGGGAGATCTTTGGGAGACCACCGGATCGAGCCTTCGAATTATCTACCGATGGCCGCAACGAAACCTACGTTGATTTCGATGGGGAAGCCGCCGTGTATTACAAGTCCGGGCGCGTCAACCGAACGCTTTGGTTTGTGTTACGTGAACCCGTGATCCTCTACGACCGTAGCCAGGCTTATGAGCGATTCCTGGCATTTGTTCCGCCCGAAGTATTATGGAGACTACGCTGAAGCTATGCCCCGCGGGCAGCAGCGGTAGGCGAACGCCGCTTGGCCGAGCAACTGGCACGCACCGAAGGAGCTCGGTGACAGTTTCCGTAGGTCAAATCGAGAGAGACGTTTACAATGGAATTGAGCGGTAGGGCGAACGCGGCTTGGCGGCCAGCACCAGGCAACCGCCGCTGCCGATTCGAGCGCCTCGGGTGCCGGCGCCGCCGGTGCACCGGCAAAACATTCGAGTTTCGCCTGTCCGCCCCGACGGCCGAGGCGGTGTCCTTGCCGGTCTTTAACACGGTGGCGGCCGCGTATACGTTCCTCCGTTGCGCGACTTGGAGACTGCGTCCGCGATCCTTTGAACACCGTTTTTGGTAAATCGCCGCAAGAACCCGAATCGAGGTCATCGATGCTTCCACAATTAGTCTTATTGAGTGCGCTCCTGGGCGGTTCCCCGCCGTCGAAGCCGGTCGTCGATCAAATCTCTGTCACCAGAGAGGCGCTGTTTGCGGACGAAGGTTTCCTGGCCGAACAATCCGGGGACATCCAGGGTTTCCCGCGGAAACATCCAGGGTTTCCCGCGGAAACCCTGGATGTCCTTGCGCCAAGACGAATCCTTGCGCCAGGACGAATCGAGGACCTCACGCGGGGACGAATCGAGGTCACCGATGCTTCCACAATTAGTCCTGTTGAGTGCGCTTCTAGGCGGCCCCCCGCCGTCGAAGCCGGTTGTTGATCGGGTCTCTGTTAGTCTCTGTTACCAGAGAGGCCCTGTTTCCAGACGAAGGCTTCCTGGTGTACGCCATTGCTCAAGAACCCAGATCCTGGGAGATATTCGAGGTATACGTCGGCCCGCAGGAACTCAAGGGCAAGAAGATTCCCGACGATTACCAACCGCTGCCTGGGCCCGGTGAATGGCCTACGCCTGGCCCTGGATTGCCGGTGTCCTCCGGAAGAGGAGTTTTTTGGATTCGGCGCGATCCCTCAGGCAAGCTACGGTTTTCGCAGAGCGAGCCGCGCCGGGAATCCGTGAAAGATTCCGCTCCTAATTCGCGGCGTGATTATCCGCAGATTCTAGCCGCTGCGAGAATTCTTCAAAAAAATCTACAGCGCGACTGATGAGGCGCGTCTACGAGCTGTGGACACGATCGTCAGGTCCGCCGTGGCGCGCGACTCCACGCGGCTTTGGACAAATGAAGCGTGAGCACCGAGGACCGCCGCAGCGACGTTGGTTATCTGGGCACGAGATTGGTTCTGCGTCGATTCTCAGCGCACCTGTGGATAATATGCCGCGAGCCGGTCGACGCTGATCCCAGCCAGCGTCGGCGCTGCCAGCGTCCAGTTGCGTAACGTTTGCCGGACGACGGCAATCTGGCGGCGCCGGCGCGGCGGCGGGATCAACCATAGGTCCGCGTCCCATGCCTCTTGGCCTGCGAGTTTTTTTCCTCTTCCAGGTATTCTTGCAAGAGATCTTCCGCATCGAATTTGCACCCGTGCTTCGCGCACAGCTGCTTCGATGCTTGCAGGGTGCTGATGGCATGCGCCAGATTGCCATGATCGTGATACAGCGCGGCCAGGAGATCGAGCCGGTCGCTCAGGTCATCGTAACCGTAGAGCCGCTGGACGGAGAATTGCTGGGGCCTACCTCGTGATATCTCGTGCAGTCTTTGGATGAGACGGACCTCATTCTCCCGGTGCTTGATCGCCCTGGGCAAATCTTCGTTGGCCTCGCAAATCAAGGACCAGCATTCCTCCGGGAAAATCGCGCCGCGCAGCCGCCGATTTCGACAGTAACTGAGCAAGTCGTTGTGCGAACGTGCGGGCGCGAATCCTGTCCTCCCGTTCGTAAAGCCAGTAGAGCAATTTGTGGTACAGGTAGTCCATTTGGTCCCGTTCGCCGGAGAATCTGCGGCGGTCGGGTGGCGGTTTAGGTTTCATCTTTGGGCCTCGGTACCTTCGGCTCGCGCCTCGGGCCAAGCAATCTTCGCAGTTCCGGTGACATCTCGTCCCAGTCCTTCCAGAGTTGGCGCGCCACCTCTTCCTTCTGCTTACGCGACTTCTCTGCCTTCTTGCGAAAGCGTTTCTTCTTTGGCGGGCCGCTCCTGGCAGGCATCGTGTCCGCGGCCTGGTGTATGCTTGACTCCGTCTCGCGTTCCCTTTTTCTTCGCGGCTTCCTTTTCGTCGGCCACAGCGCAGCCCCCGCGCACAACAGCATCTGCCTGTATTGTAGGCCGCAATCCGTCGATCTAGCGCGCCTGCGGATAATATGCCGCCAGCCGATCGGGGCTGATCCCGGCCAGCGCCATCGCCGTCAGCGTCCAGTTGCGCAGCGTTTGCCGCACCACGCCCATCTGCCGCCAGCGGCGCGGGGATACGTGAATCGCGTGCGGCAGCACCACGATGCGGCCGTGGCGGCGCAGACGGCGGCTAAAGAACACGTCCTCCATGAAGCGCAATGGCGGAAAGCCGCCGAGCTGCGCGAAGTCGGCACGGCGCACGAATAGGCCCTGGTCGCCGTACACGATTCCCGTAAGCCGGACGCGCGCCGTGGCACACGCGTCGATCGAGCGAAACAGTGGGCCCGCCGCCTCGACGCGCATCGAAAAGCAGCCGGCGGCCACGCCAGGGCGGCGCAGCGCCGGACCGATCGCCGCCACGGCGCCGGTCGCGAGACGGCAGTCGGCGTGCAGAAACAGCAGGTGCTCGCCGTGCGCCTCGGCGGCGCCGGCATTCATCTGGGCGGCCCGTCCACGCGGGGCGGTGAGCACCATGTCGGCGGCGCGGGCCAGCTCGAGCGTGCCGTCGGTGCTGCCGCCGTCGGCGACGATGATCTCGTGCGGGTGCTGGGCGCGCAGCGTCTCGAGCGTTCGCGCGATGCACGACGCCTCGTTGAGCGTCGGGATGATGATGGACACGCGCGTCATGGCGAGCGAGCGCAAGACGGCAAGCCGTTGGGGGACCGGCATTTCCCTTTTGGCCGGGGTGGCTAAGATCAATTCCATGAAACCTGCCGGTCCGCCGCAAGAGCCCTGGTATCACGACGGCCTGCGCTTCGACTGCACGCGCTGCGGCAAGTGCTGCACCGGGGCGCCGGGCTTCGTGTGGGTCGATGACGAAGAACAACAGGTCATTGCCGGCTTTCTCGGCGAGGACCCGTCGCGTTTCGCCGCGTTCTACACCCGCCAGCTCGACCGGGGTCGCAGCCTGCGCGAAAAGGCGAACGGTGACTGCGTCTTCTATGAGGCGGGCACCGGCTGCACGATCTATCCGGTGCGGCCGCGGCAGTGCCGGACCTGGCCGTTCTGGGAGAGTAACGTGCGAACTCCCGAGGCGTGGGCCGAGACCTGCCAGATCTGTCCCGGCTCCGGCACGGGCGCGTTGATCGCGGCCGAGGAAATCACGCGGCGCATGCGGGTGATCAAGCTGTGAGCGAATCGCTGCGGCGCAAGGTCCTGGCACTCTACGACGAGGCCGATCGCGAGGTCGCCGCGGCGGGCCCGGTCTGCATCGCCAGCGGACGCTGCTGCCGATTCAAGGAATTCGGCCACGTCCTGTTCATCAGCAATCTGGAAGCCGAGGTCCTGCTGCAGGCGGCGCCGCCGTACGCGACGCCGGTCTCGACCGACTTCTGCCCGTTCCAGCAAGGAACGCTGTGTACGGCGCGCGCGCCGCGGCCGCTCGGTTGTCGCGTCTATTTCTGTGATCCGACCTACCAGGCGCGGAGCCACGAGATCACGGAAAAGTACCTGGGCCGGCTGAAGGAATTGGCGGAGGCTCACGGCGTGGCGTGGGCCTATGCGCCGCTGCATCGATTCCTGAACCATCCGGACGAAGCTGTCATCGCCGATAGCCAAAGGGGGACATGATGAATCGCATATGTGCACTCGCGGTGTTGCTGTTCCTGGGTCCGGTTGCCGTGGCGGACGAGTGGCCGCAATGGCTGGGGCCGAAACGCGACGGCAGCACAACGGACAGAATCGCCGCGTGGCAGCAGCCGGTGAAGGTGCTGTGGAAGCAGCCGGTCAGTGAAGGCCACAGCGCGGCCGTCGTGGCCGGCGGCCGCGTCTATCTGCACACGCGCGTCAAGGACAAGGCCAAGGAGCAGCTCACGGCGTTCGACGCGGCGACCGGCGAACCAGTCTGGACGACGAGCTACGAGCGCAGCACGTTCGGCAGCCTGTTCGGCAGCGGCCCACGCGGCACGCCGGCCGTGGCCGACGGCAAGATCTACACCTTCGGCATCACCGGCCTCTTGACGTGCTTCGACGTCGAGAAAGGCCAACAGGTCTGGCAGGTCGACACGCTCAAGAAGTACAAGGCCGGCAACCTGTTCTTCGGCGCCTCGTGCTCGCCGCTCGTGGAAGGCACGCTGGTGCTGGTGGACGTCGGCGCCAAGGGCGCGTTGATCGTCGCGCTCGATCGCACCAGCGGTGAGGAGAAATGGAAGGCGCTCGACGACAAGGCCAGTTATTCGTCGCCGATCGCGCTGGGCCAGGGCAAGGACCGCCAGGTCGTGTTCCTGACCGGGGCGAGGCTCGTGGGCCTGTCGCCGATTGACGGCAAGCTGTTCTGGGAGCACCCGCTCGTCGACAAGCTATTCGAAAGCTCGACGACGCCGACCGTTGCCGGCGACGTCCTGCTGGGCAGCTCGGTCACGTTCGGCAGCGTGGCCTTGAAGCTGGAGGCGGGCACCAGCGGGCCGCAGGTGAAGGAGCTGTGGCAGGACCCGAAGTACACCTGCTATTTTTCGACGCCGGTCGCGGTCGGTGCGCACTTCTACCTGGTGACCGGCACCAATCCGCTGGCCAAGGCCAAGACCACCACCGCCACGCTGCGCTGCATCGAGGCGGCGAGCGGCAAGGAGCTGTGGACGCGCGAAAACGTCGGCAAGTACCACGCCTCACTGGTGCGCACCGGCGACGGCAAGCTGCTGATGCTGGAGGAAGCCGGCGACCTCGTGCTGCTCGAGCCCAACACGAAGGAGTACCGCGAGCTGGCGCGCAGCAAGATCTGCGGCAACACCTGGGCGCATCCGGCGATCGCCGACGGCCGGCTCTATGTGCGCGACGCGGGCGAGCTGGTGTGCGTGGAGCTGCCGAAGTGACATCATTGCCACGCTGCGGGGTGAGCCGATCGTTCGTAGTTTCGCCTTTAGGCGGTTTTCGCGAAAGCCGCCTAAAGGCGGAACTACGAACGATCGGCTCACCCCGCGGCGTGGGCAACAATTCTCAGTAACCGCTCGCATCCACCACTTCACCGCCGGCGCGGGTCACGAGGGCGGCGAGAATGCTCACCGGAATGCCTTGCGTGATGAAACGCGTCGAGCCGTCGCCCATCGCGGTCACAGCGCCGCCCGTGTGGAAGCTGTAAATCTGGCCGGTGCCGTCGGTGCCATAAAAGCCCCCCGGCGGGTAGGAAGCGAATCCCTGGCCGTTGGTGCAGTTGATGCCGCACGCCGTTCCCGGAATGATCTGGCCGGTGGCATCCGACCCCATCAGCCAAATCGCGCTCGCCGGCCGCACCCAACCGCCGCCGAGGACGAAGAGGTTGGGAGTGGAGCTGATGAGTTGGCCGCGCTGGTACAGGTACGGCCGGCCTGCTGATTCCGCCAGCAGGATTGTATTGGACAGGCCGTCGGTGACATCGCGGAAGCGTGGCGTCGTGTTCTTGGGCATCATGCCGTTGAGGTCCGTGGTGATGCCGAGCAAGCTCGCGAGCGGGGCGCCGACGCCGTAGATCGTGCCGTAATCCGTGATCGCGCAGAACGCATTGTTCTGCCAATTGGCCTGGGTCTGGTCGTAGTCGAGACGCTGCGGCGCGGGCGTCGCCGGACAGACGTATGTGGTGACGTACGTATTGGCGACCACGCTGTTCGGGGCGACGTCCCAGTTGACGCTCTGGTTGTACTGGCTGTACAGCGGCTGCTGTTCGATGAACGGCAGCAGCAGGGTGAAGCCCGACAGACGCAGGCTGGTGTTCGTGAGTCCGCGCGTGTTGGCGGGCAGGCAATTGTAGGTGCCGTGGTAATTGTGGTGCGCCAGGGCGAGCTGCTTGAGATTGTTGATGCATTGCGTGCGTGCCGCCGCATCACGGACCTTCTGCACCGCCGGCAGGAGCAGCGCGATCAGGATCGCGATGATCGCGATCACCACAAGCAGCTCGATCAGCGTGAAACCGGCTCGTTGGCGAACTTGAAAACGAGGCATTGAAAACCCTCCTACGGAAGTAACATTTACCGGGCGAGTTTGAACGCCGTGAGCTGGTTCTCGCCCGGCGTGATCTTGGCATGAAGACCCGAGGACTTCGTCTGCTGGTAACGCGCCGGCAGCTGATTGACCGCGGGATTGTCGTTCTTCGAGATCCACAGTTCCACCGTTACGTCGTAATCGCCTTCGGGCGCGCCGTCGTTCGACGAGTACGTGGTCAGCGTGAACTTGCCGGTGCCGTCGACCTGGCCCGTCGGCCGAACCGCGTCGGTGCCGCTCTTGCCGATCGGGTGAAAGATCACCTGCGCGCCGACCGGCGGCTTGCCGTTGAACAGCACTTGGCCCTCGACGGGGAAGACCCGGGGCCGGCCATTGTCGCTACAGCCGGCGGCGAGCGCCAACAGAGTGGGCAGAAGCAGACATTGCGCGGTGCGTGACATACGAAGTCCTCCTTCGGATGGATGCGTAAGTGAATCCCTGGTACGGCGAGCGCTCAACGGCAAGCCGCGTCAAATCGAATACTCCGGCGCGAATACCCGCACTTTCCGCGGCACCACGTACACCGTTTCGCCGGGCCGCAGCGCCAGCTCGGCGAGCCGCTCCCGGTTCAGCTCGACCAGGATCGGCATGCCCAATTCGACCGCAACGAGCTGCACGCGCACCAGCGAGCCGGCCGGGTTGACGTGCAGCACCCGCGCGGACAGGCCGCGGTTCTCCGGCGTGCGCTCCACGTCCAGCTCGTGCGGCCGAACGTAAAACGCCGTCGCCACGCCGTCGTGCTCCGCGGCCCCGTCGTAGCCGACCTCGACGTTGCCGACGACGAGCCGGCCGCGTTCCATGCGGCCATGGAAAATGTTGACGTTGCCGAGGAAATCCATGACGAAGGCGTTGGCGGGATGATCGAATATCTCCTGCGGCGAGCCGGCTTGCTCGACCCGGCCCTGGCGCATCACCGCCACTTGATCGGCAACCTCGAACGCCTCCTCCTGGTCATGGGTGACGAGGATGCTGGTGACGCCGAAGTCGTCGTGGAAGCGGCGGAGCCATTGCCGCAGCTCGAGCCGGACCTTCGCGTCGAGCGCGCCGAAGGGCTCGTCGAGCAACAGCACCCGGGGCTGGGCCGCCAGGGCACGGATGAGGGCCACGCGCTGCCGCTGTCCGCCCGAAAGCTCGCCCGGCAGCCGGCGCTCCAGCACATCGAGACGGACAAGGTGCAAGAGCTCCTTGACGCGCTCCCGAATGCGAACGGCCGGCCAGCCGCGCACACGCAGGGGGAACGCGACGTTCTCGAAAACGCTCATATGCCGGAACAGGGCGTAATGCTGAAAGACAAAGCCCATGCCGCGCTGGCGGGCGTTCTGGCGGGTGACGTTGTCGTCGTGGACAATCACCGTGCCGGCGTCGGGAATCTCGAGCCCGGCGAGGATGCGCAGCAGCGTCGTCTTGCCCGAGCCGGACGGGCCCAGGAGCGCGCAGAGCGAGCCGGTCGGCACGTCCAGGCTCACCTGATCGAGCGCGGTGAAGGCGCCGAATTTCTTCGTCACGCTATCGATGCGGATGCTCATGAGTCGGTTCCGGTCGTAGGGTGGGCGGAGTCTTCGAAGCCCACTAGGCCCTTGCAAACGCGTGGTGGGCTTCGAAGACTCCGCCCACCCTACGTGGTGTTACGAGCAGGTCGCCGCCACCGGGTCCTGTACGTCAATCGGCCGCTCGACCGCGTTCAGCACGGCAATCTCGGCCGCCGGCGCGGTCCGGGCCGCCACCTCGGCCTGCACCTTGCGCTCCAGCAGCGTCTTCACCAGCAGCGTCACCAGCGCCAGGAGCGTCAACAGCGACGCCAGCGCGAATGAGGCCGGCGAGTTGTACTCCTGAAACAGCTTCTCGACGCGCAGCGGCATCGTGTCGGTCTGGCCGCCGATGCGGCCCGAGACGACGTACACCGCGCCGAATTCGCCCATCGCGCGCGCGTTGCACAGGATGACGCCGTAGAGCAGGCCCCATTTGATGTTCGGCAGCGTCACCCGCCGGAAAATCTGCCACGGCCCGGCTCCGAGACTCAGCGCGGCCAGCTCCTCCTCCGGACCGACCGCTTCGAGGATCGGGATCAGCTCGCGCGCCACGAACGGAAACGTCACGAAGATCGTCACCAGGATCAGGCCCGGCGTCGCGAAGATGATGCGGATGCCATGCTCCTGCAGCCAGCTGCCGAAGAAGCCCTGCAGGCCGAACAGCAGCACGAACGCCAATCCCGCGACCACCGGCGACACCGAGAACGGCAGATCGATCAGCGTGACCAGCAGTGTGCGGCCCGGAAAGCGGAAGCGCGCGATCGCCCACGCCGCGGCAATACCGAATGTCGTGTTGGCGAGCACCGCGACGGACGCGACCGTCAGCGTCAGCAGGATCGCGTGCCGAGTGTCGGCATTGCCGAGCAGGCTGTCCGTGTAGACCGACAGTCCCGATGCCAGCGCCTGCGCGAACACGTTGACCACCGGCACGACCACCAGCACGCCGAGGAACGCGATGGCCAGGACGGTCAGAGTCCAGCGCACCCACCAGGGGTCGCGCTGGCTTGCGCAGCGGGGGTTTAGCCGCCATATCGCTTGCTCCAGCGCTGCAGCAGGTTGATCAAGACCAGCAGGACGAACGAGAAGAACAGCAGTACGACGGCCAGGGCGGTCGCCTCGCCGTAGGCGTATTCTTCGAGCCGCTCCAAGATCAGGACCGGGGCAATCTCGGTAGGTGGCGTTCCTGGCCTGCCGGGGAAGCGCATGTTGCCGGACACGAAGATCACCGAGCCGTATTCGCCCAGGGCTCGCGCCAGCGCCAGCGTGAACCCGGTCAGGAGCGGCGGGACTAGCAGCGGAAACAGCACCCGGCGGAAGGTCTGCCAGCGGGTCGCGCCCAGCGAGGCGGCTGCCTCTTCCAGCTCCGCGTCCAGGTCGTCGAGCACCGGCTGCAACGTCCGCACGACGAAGGGCAGCCCGGTGAACGTCAGCACGAGCACGATGGCGAGGCGGGAATACGCCCCCTCGACGCCCAGCGGCACCAGGAATCGTCCGAACCAGCCGTTGGGCGCGTACAGGCTGGAGTACACCAGCCCGGCGACCGCGGTCGGCAGCGCGAACGGCAGGTCCACCAGGGCGTCAAAGAGGCGCTTCAGCGGAAACGCGTAGCGCACCAGCACCCACGCGATCACGAAGCCGATGACCAGGTTCGCCGCCGCCGCGGCCAGCGAGGCACCGAACGTCAGGGCGTAGGCGCTCTGCGCCCGCTCGGACCACACCGTGTCCGCGAACTGCTCCCAGGTCAGCGTCGACGCCTTGATGAAGCATGCCGACAGCGGCAGCAGCACGACCAGGCTCAGGTAGAACACGGTGTAGCCGAGGCTCAGCGCGAACCCGGGCAAGACGCGTGGGCTGACGCTCGTCATTTACCGGCTCTCCTCCGCGACGGCGTCCGGCTGGCTCGTCCGGTAGGCGGCGCGAATCTGCCGCCACAAGTCGAGCTCGACATCGACGAACGGCCGGGACAGGCCTTGCCGCAGCACCGCCTGATAGGCGATGTCGGTGACGTGGGCCAGGAACGCTTCCTCGATCTGGTTGTGATTGATGATGCATACCATGGGATTCCCTCTCTAATGCTGCGGCGTGTAGATCAAGTCGAACACACCCTTGTCCGTGAAGAATTTCTGCTGTGCCTCGTCCCAATCGCGCACGAATGAAGTCACCGGAAACAGATCGATCTCCGGAAACTGGTCACGGTGCTGCCTGAGCACGTCGGGATTAATCGGGCGGTAATAGTGCTTTGCGATGATTTCCTGGGCCGGTACGGTGTAGACGAAGCGCAGGTACGCCTCGGCCACCTCGCGCGTGCCCTTGCGATCGACGTTGGCGTCGACCCACGCCACCTGCGGCTCGGCCTTGATGCTCGCCGGCGGATAGACGACCTCCAGCGCCCCCTTCGCCTCGAGCACTTCCAGATGGGCCTCGTTCTCCCAGGTGAGGTGCACGTCGCCGAGGCCGCGCTGGGCGAAGGTGACGGTCGCGCCGCGGGCGCCGGTGTCGAGCACAAGGACATTCTGGTAGAGCTTGCGGACGAACGCTTCGGCGTCGTGGTCGGAGCCGCCGCGCCGGCGGACCGCGCCCCACGCCGCCAGCAGGCTCAGCTTGCCATTGCCGGAGGTCTTCGGGTTGGGCGTGATGACGCCGACCTTGTCCTGCACGAGGTCGGGCCAGTCGTGGATCGCTTTCGGATTGCCCTTGCGGACCACGAAGACGATTGTCGAATAGTACGGCAGCGCCCGGTGCGGCAGCCGTCCTTCCCAATCGTTGGCGATCAGGCCTTTCCTGCGAATCGCGTCGGTGTCGGACCAGAGGGCCAGCGACACCACGTCGGCCGGCAGCCCGTCGATGACGGCGCGGGCCTGGCTGCCGGAGCCGCCGTGCGACTGCTTGATGACGACCTCCTTGCCGGTCTGCTCCAGATAGTGCGCGGCGAAGACCTTATTGAGATCCTGCCACAGTTCGCGGGTCGGATCGTAGGAGGCGTGAAGCAGCTCGATCTCGTTTTCGTTGGGACGGCGGCAGCCGGCCAGTGCAAGCGCAACGATGACGAGCGTGCCGACGAAACCCGTTCTCATGGGACCCTTCCGTATACCGGTTGTCGATGCAAGAAAATGAACGCCGGTTATCCGTTACGCATCGGCCTGGAGGCACTGCCGGGCGACATCAGCGGAACGGGTCGATCCGAGCGAGAGAGGCGGGATCAGTCTCCGTTGCCGCAACGCCTGGCGGTGGCTCCAGGCGAGGTACAGCGGTAATCGAGTTTCATCACCATGTTTATCATGATAGTAGTTATCGCATCCGACCTGCGAAATGTCCAGAGGAATTCTTGCGAATTTGGTGATTCGCAGCGAACTGAGCGTCATATCTTGTTTTGTAACAACGAGTTGCGCTGCTGATCCCGAAATGGAATTTCTGAGCGCGCCATGATCACGCCGGTGTAACTGCCAGCAATACAATTGTTGCGGTCGCCACATCAGTCGCGGGGAGTCGATCATGAAGCGTGGAATCTTGGCCGCCGCAGTGCTCGCGCTGGCAGCCTCCTGGATGCTGCCCGCACAGGAACCGCCGGCCGCCGCCAACAAGGTCGAGCTCAACGGCCACCTCTTCACGTTGCCGGCGGGATTCGAGATCGAGCTGGTTGCCGGGCCGCCGCTGGTCAATCGGCCGATCACCGCCGACTTTGATGAGCAAGGCCGGCTCTACGTGGCCGATTCGTCCGGCTCCAACGACAAGATTGAGGTGCAGCTCACGACCAAAACGCATCGGATCGTGCGGCTCGAAGACACCAGGGGCGACGGCAGATTCGATCGCGCCACCGTCTTCGCGGACAGGCTCATGTTCCCCGAAGGCACGATGTGGCTCGACGGCTCGCTGTATGTCGCGGCCGTGCCTACCATCTTGAAGCTCACCGACACCGACGGCGACGGCGTGGCCGATCGGCGCGCGGTTTGGTTCGACGGCAAGACGTGGACCGGCTGTGCCAACGATCTGCACGGCCCGTATCGCGGCCCCGACGGCTGGATTTACTGGTGCAAGGGCGCGTTTGCGAAGCAGACCTACGAGCGGCCCGGCAAGACGCCGTTTGCGACGCGTGCCGCCCACGTCTTCCGCGCCGGCCCGACGGCTCCGGCGTCGAGCCGGTGATGACCGGCGGCATGGACAACCCGGTGGACCTGGTGTTCACGCCGGGCGGCGAACGCATTTTCGACACGACGTTCTTTCAGTTTCCCGGCAACGGCCAGCGCGACGGGCTGGTGCACGCGGTCTATGGCGGCATTTACGGCAAGGATTGGGACGTGATCCACGAGCCGGCCCACAAATGGACGGGGCCCGCGGTGATGCCGGTCCTGACCCACCTCGGCCCCGCGGCGCCGGCCGGCCTGCACCGCTACGAGTCGCGCGGGTTCGGGGCGGATTACCAGGACAACCTGTTCGCGGCCCTGTTCAACCTGCAGAAGGTCACGCGCCACGTGCTGGAGCCGACCGGCGCGACGTTCCGGACACGCGATAGCGATTTTCTCGTATCGAACAACAAGGACTTTCACCCGACCGACGTCATCGAGGACGCGGACGGCAGCCTGCTTATCATCGACACGGGCGGCTGGTACAAGCTGTGCTGCCCGACGTCGCAGCTCGTCAAGCCCGACGTGCTCGGGGCGATTTACCGCGTCCGCAAGAAGGGAGCGGCCAAGCTGGACGATCCGCGCGGTCAAGCCGTTGACTGGGCGCAGCGCGACGCGCGCGAGATCGCCGCGTTCTTCGACGATCCCAGGCCGGTCGTGCGCCGGCGGGCGGTGGAGACGCTGGCCAAGCGCGGCGCAACCGCGCTGGCGGCCATCGATGACGCGCTGCAACGCTCATCGGCGGAAGCGCGGCGCAACGGCGTCTGGTGCGCCACGCGGATCGACGATCCCGGCGCCCGCACGCTGGCGCGCCGGACGCTGGCCGATAGGGACGCGTCCGTACGGCAGACGGCTCTGCACTCGATCAGCGTCTGGCGCGACCGCGATGCGACGGCGCAGCTGATCGCGATGTTGCAAAATGCCTCGCCGCACAACCAGCGTGCCGCTGCCGAGGCATTGGGACGCATCGGCGATCGCGCCGCGGTGCCGGCGCTGCTGGCCGCTGGTGGCGCGGCGGATGACCGCGTCCTGCAGCATTCGCTGACCTACGCGCTGATCGAGATCGACGACTTCTCAGGAACCGCGGCGGGCCTCAAGAGTGCCCATCCGCGGACGCGCCGGGTCGCGCTGATCGCCCTCGATCAGATGCAAGGAACGACCCTAACAGCCACAACCGTCACCGAGTATCTCGCCGCGGCCGACCCGAAGCTGAAGCAGGCCGCATGGTGGGTCGCGAGCCGGCATCCCGAGTGGGGCGCGGAATTGTCCGCGGCTCTGCGCGAGCGGCTGTCGGCGAAAGGGATGCCGTCCGCCGAGCGCGACGAATTGGTCCAGCAGCTGGCCCAGCTCGCGAAATCGCCGGCCATCCAGACCCTGCTCGCGGATCGCCTGGGCGATGGCACCGCTTCGCCCGAGGCGCGCCGGCTCACGCTGCAAGCGATGGCCCGGGCGTCTCTCAAGGAAGCGCCCCCGCCGTGGATCGCGGCGCTGACACAGAGCCTCGCCGCGACCGACGCCGAGCTGCTCGCCGAAGCCGTTACAACGGCGCGGGCGTTGCGGCTGCCGAAGCAAGTCGCGCCCCCCTTCGGTGCCGCGCTCGTCAAGCTCGGCAGCAATCCCGACGCGACCGCCGCCATCCGCGTTGGCGCCTGGCGGCCGTCCCAGGCGGCCTGATTTCGGTCGAACCCGCCGTTTTCGACTTTCTGCTAGGCCGGCTCAAGGGCAGCGAGCCGGTGGGCCAGCGCACCCTGGCCGCCGACGCGCTTGCACACGCGAAGCTCTCGACCGCACAGCTCCGTCTGCTCACCGAAGCCGTGAAGACCGCCGGGCCGATGGAGTTGCCCCGCCTGCTTGACGCGTTCGGCCAATCGACCGACGCCAACGTGGGCCGCGATCTGCTCGCAGCGCTCAACGCCGCCACGGCCCGCGCCGGGCTGCGTCCCGAAACGCTCAAGCCGCTGCTCACCAAATACGGTCCGGCGGTGGTCAAGGACGCCGAAAGCTTGCTTTCGTCGCTTGAAGGAGACACGGGCAAGCAGAAGGTCCGCCTGGAGGAAATCCTTGCAACGATGCCCGCCGGCGACGTTCGCCGCGGCCAGGGTGTTTTCAACGGCACCAAGGCGGTGTGTGCGACCTGCCACGCCATCGGCTATCTCGGCGGCAACATCGGGCCGGACCTGACGCGCATCGGCAGCATTCGCAGCGAGCGCGATCTGCTCGAAAGCATCGTCTTCCCCAGCGCCAGCTTCGTTCGCGGCTATGAGCCGGTCGTCGTGGTGACGCGTGACGGCAAGGTCGTCACCGGTGTGCCGCGCAAGGATGCGCCCGACGAGGTGGTGCTGGTAACCGGCGCAAATCAGGAAATCCGCATCCCCCGCGAGGAGATCGACGAGATGCAGCCCGGCCGCGTCTCCATCATGCCGGCGGGGCTCGACCAGCAACTGACCATGCAGGAGCTGGCGGACCTGGTCGCCTTCCTCAAGGCCTGTCGCTGAGAGTGTTCCAACCTCTCGTAGCGGAATTCGCCAGAATTCCACCCGGTACAGCGCGGAATTCTGGCGAATTCCGCTATGAGGGCGCCGCTTACACCTTACGGCTCGCCCCGTTTGCCCATCGTACCGCATTTCTCTGGCCGAGTCTTTCGCGCCCCCGGCGGCAAAGTCATCTTGTACCGCACGGCAATCCGATTTATTTTGCCCAGCGTGCGATCCGCCGGCCGCCTGCCGAGGCGCCTCATGCCCTGTGCAGGCATTGCCCGATAATGGAGGAATAACGGTCGCCGGTCGGCGTTTTGTCGGGAATCGCGGTTGCGAGAAGCTTGACCATGGCTGCTGAACTGTCGGCTCCGTTCGATTATTGTTGCCGCGTCTACCAGATGCGTTATTTCTGGTGGTCGCTGGTCACCAACGATCTCAAGAACCGCTACCGCCATTCCTTCCTCGGTACCGCCTGGTCGCTCGCCCGGCCCATGGGCATGACCGTCGTCCTGAGCGTGGTCTTCAGCACCGCGTTCAACACAAACATCCGCGAGTTTGTGCCCTTCCTGTTCCTAAGCATCGCTCTGTGGCAATTCCTCACTGAGTCGATGCTTGCCGGCTGCAACGCGTTTCGCCTCGCGACCGCCTACATTCGGCAGCAGCCGGTGCCGCTGGCCATATTTCCGCTGCGCACCGTCCTCGGCACCAGCATCCATGCCGTCTTGGCCCTGCTGGTCGGGCTGGTCCTGACCGCCTACTGTGTGGGTTTACCGTCGCCGATTGTCGTGCTCTCCGCGCTTCCCGGCGTGCTACTATTGTTCCTCGTCGGCCTGGCGCTGGCCACGCTCCTCGGGATCGTACACACCCATTTCACCGATACGCAGCATCTGATGGAAATCATTCTGCAGGCCCTGTTCTATCTCACGCCCGTAATGTACAAGGCCAACACCTTCGCCAACCGCGGCCGGTTAATGTTGCTCATCCAGTGGAATCCGTTCACGGCGCTCCTGGAACTAATCCGGCAGCCCATCCTCAACGGCAAGTACCCCGAGCCAATGCACTTTGTCCAGGGTGGGGTTTTCCTGCTGGTCGTCGGCGGCCTGGCGTGGTACTGTCTGCGCAGGTTCGAGAAGACTTTGGTCTACTGGATCTAGACCGTGAGGCATCGCAGCATGACGCTGATTGACTTCGACAACGTGGACCTCGCCTACCCGGTGCGCGAGAACCGAGGGCTCACGCTCAAGGACCTGATCCTCAAGGGATTGTTCCGCAAGCGCAATCCCAACCGCTGGACCGAGGTCCGCGCGCTCAACGGCGTGACCTTCCAGATCGCCGACGGCGAGCGCGTGGGCGTCATCGGCCATAACGGCGCCGGCAAGAGCACGCTGCTGCGCGCCATCGGCGGCATCTATCCCATCCAAAAAGGCCGGCGTCACGTCGGCGGCACGATTTGCTCCCTGATCGACATCGGGCTCGGCTTTGAATATGCCGCGAGCGGCTGGGAAAATATTCGCTTCCGCGGATACCTGCAGGGCGAGACCCCGACCAGCATCCAGAGCAAGCTCCAGGAAATCGCCGACTTCACCGAGCTCGGCGAGTTTCTCAATCTGCCGCTAACCTGTTACTCGACGGGCATGATCTTGCGGCTGGCCTTTGCCATCGCGACCTCAGGGCACCCGGAAATCCTCCTGATCGACGAGGTCTTCTCCACCGGCGATCTGCACTTTCAGATAAAGGCCGAGCAACGCATGCGCGACTTCATGGGACGCGCCCGCGCCGTGGTCATGGTCGGTCACGCCCTGGAGTTCCTGCAATCGTTCTGCACGCGCGTCCTGTGGATGGAGAAAGGCCGCATCCGCGCCGATGGTCCGCCTCGCGAAATCGTCGCGCAATACCGAAACGTAATGGAAGGCACGGCCGTCGCGGCGTGAAACCGTCCGGACTCAGATGCGTTGCCCCCGCCAAAGCCTGCATGGTAAACGATTACCAAGGGAGGTGCGAAGTTGGCCAAGCTCGTCACCATCGTCTGCATGGGCGATTCGATAACCTTCGGGCAGTATCTCGACCCCGGGTTGCGCTGGTCGTCGCTGATCCAGGCCGACTACGACGCCAAATTCGCTCAAACCGATACCCATATCCAGGTGCTCAACCGCGGCATCTCCGGCGAAACGACGCGCATGGGTCTTGAGCGCTTTCCGGCGGACGTCCAGAATGCGCACCCCGATATCATGACGCTGCAATTCGGCCTTAACGATTGCAACTGCTGGGTCAGCGATCGCGGCTTGCCGCGGGTCTCGCCGGCCGCGTTCCACGCGAATCTCGTCGAGATGATCGAGCGCGTCCGCCGCTTCGGTTGCCGCCATATCATCCTGTCGACGAACCATGTGACGCTCCGCCGCAAGCCATTGCTCAGCGGCGAGCGCTACGACGACGCCAACGCACGCTATAGCCGCATCCTGCGCACTGTCGCACACGAGACTGGCGTGGTGCTCTGCGACATTCGCCATGCGTTCGAGCCATTCGCCGATAACGATCTCGAACGCATGCTGCTGCCGTATCCTGATCATCTGCACCTAAGCGCCGAGGGGAACAGGGTCTACTTCGACACCATCTTCCCCTTCGTCAACCGTGCCGTGGACCAGGTGTTAAAGGCGGAACCGCTTGGCGTCAACGCGGTGCTCCAGCGCGCATCCCTGTCCATGATCGACAAAGCGGCCTGATGGCCTTGGTTACGTCAACAAACCGGATTCGACCCGATAACCTTTAGACGGAGTAATCCGATGTCCCGGACTTCATCCCCCAACAAATCGTCCACCGACCTTCATTGGCACAAGCGCCGAGACGATCGCGCACGACCGCAACGTCAACATCCAGGATGTTTTCCAGCGTGAGCTGGAGTTCGAGTTCATCTGCCCGCATCTCACTACCCAAATGCGCGTCCTCGAGGTTGGCTGCGGCAACGGCTACTCAAGCGCCGTGTTCCGCAAGTGCGTGCAACACCTCGACGGCTTCGATCAATCCGAAAACATGGTTGCCCGGGCCAAGACCACCTGCGGCGAGACGAATAACCGCTTCCTCGTCGACAATGTGCTGGCGCCGTCGAGCGCCATCGCCGGGCCCTACGACGCCGTCATCTGTGTGCGCGTCCTGATCAATCTGCGCAATTACAATGAGCAGACGTGCCGCTGTGCAACATGGCCGCCCAGGTAAAGCCGGGCGGATCGCTCATTCTGGTTGAAGGCTACCGGGACGGCTTCGACGCCCTTAACGACCTGCGCGCACGCGTCAACCTGCCGCCGGTCGAGCCGGCCCAGATCAATTTCTATAGCCGCCTCGACGAGATTCTTCCCATGCTCCACGAGCACTTTGATATCACCCACGAGTACCACCTGGGCAACTACGACTACCTCACGCGCGTCGTTTACCCGCAGCTCGTCGGCCCTGAGAATGTCACCCATAACACCGAAATGCACGACCGATTGGCCGCGCTGCGCGGGTCTACAATCCCGATGAGCTCAAGCCTTTGTCGCGAATTCGTGGATTTGTGTTGCGCAAGCGGCAAGGTTAAGGCACGGTACATTGGCAACCTCCGATGCGGCGCACCGATGCCCCGTATCGTCTACAACGCCCGGAAGGCAATCTACCATGAAGCAGTCCGAAATCGACCAGGCAAATGGACGATTCTGGAACGAGCTCTGCGGCAGCGGCCTGGCGCGAGCTCAAGATAATCGATCGTTCCCTCGAATCGCTCCGCCGCTTCGACCAAGCTTTCTTCGATCTGTACCCGTATCTTCTGCCTCTCCTACGACCTGAGCGGCTTGCGAACTGCCGCGTCCTGGAAATCGGCCTCGGCTACGGGACGCTTGGTCAGAAGCTGGCCGAGTCTGCGGCCGAGTACACGGGCCTGGACATCGCCGCCAATCCCGTCGAGATGATGAATCATCGCCTGCGCCTGTGCGGCCGGCCGGGCAAGGCCGTTCAGGGCAGCGCCCTGGCGATGCCCTTTTGCGAAGGGCGATTCGATTTTGTCGTGTCCATCGGGTGCTTCCACCACACCGGAAACCTCCAGCAATGTCTCGACGAGACCTACCGTGTGCTCGCTCCCGGTGGCACCGCCTTCATCATGGTGTACAACAAGTTCTCGATCCGCCAGTGGCTCCGGTGGCCCGGCGAGACACTGCGCGCCCTCGTCGACGAGATGTTCGGGCCCATCAGCGATGTGGCGCCAGAGCATGCGGAAATCGTTTTATCGGCACGCGAGACGGTGGCAAAACTGTATCGGTTTCTGACACACACCGATCTGCCAACGGCAAACGTCGGCGTCGCCCTCAAGGCCCTGCTCACCGTGTTCGTCGGCGATTCGTCGTCTGGGCTGCTTTCGGAAGTGCAACGCGCCGCTTACGACTACAACAAGAAAGGACTCGCTGCCCCGGAGACGGTATTGGCTTCAGTCAGCGACCTGCAACGCATGCTCCACCGATTCGAGAAGGTCAGTTTCTCCAAACAAAATGCCGATGACCCCCTTCTCGTCCCCGATCCATTTCCGCCCAGCATGGGTCGCTTCTTTTCGTTCTTGATTCGCCGCTTACTTCGGCTGGACACAACGGCCGTCACCCACCGCGTGATTGCAGACCGCGACCGCCTGCTGCCGACGCTCAGCAAGCTGGTCGGCCTCGACCTCTACGTGGAAGCTCGCAAGCCAGACGCACAGGAGGTTCGCCATGCTGCCTGAATCCACGTATCCGTATCGCGAACGCCTCAATATCCTCGTCTTGTACGACCAGACGTTGGTGCATACCAAAACCACCGGCGACCACCTCGCCAGTTTTCGCGCCTTCACGCATCACAACGTCTACTACCTCAATGCCACGAATGAAGCCCCCCTTCGCATCGACCTCGAGCTATTCGATGCAATCGTCATTCATTACTCAGTGCGCCTCGCTTTCACGTGGCATCTGTCGTCTCACTTTGCCGACGCCCTGGCGGGCTGCCGCAAGCTCAAATTGCTTTTCATTCAGGACGAGTACGACAACACCTGGACCGCCAGCGACTGGATCAACCGCCTCGGCATCCATGTCGTCTTCACCAACGTACCGCCCGCTCATCTGCCGCGGATATACTCCCGGCTCGACCACTCCAGGGTCCAATTTGTCCAGACCCTTACCGGCTACGCGCCGTTGCATCTGAAACGCTGTCCGGAGCTGCGCCCGTTCGCGCAGCGGGCCGTGGCCATCGGCTATCGGGTACGCCAGCTGCCTTTCCGTTACGGCAAGCTCGCGTGGGACAAGTTCTACATCGGCCAGCGCATGCGTGCCGTTTGCGAGGAGCGCGGCCTGAAACACGACATCGAATGGACCGACGCAAAGCGGATCTACGGCGACCAATGGCTGGACTTCATAGCGAGTTGCCGCGCCACTCTCGGCGCCGAGACCGGCTCCAACGTTTTCGATTTTGACGGCAAACTCACCCCGGCCATCAACCGCTATCTCCGCGCCAATCCCGGCAGCACCTTCGACCAGTTCTTCGAGCGGTACTTGAAGAAACATGAAACCGAAGAGATCATGAACCACATCTCACCGCGAGCCTTTGAGGCGATTGCGCTGCGCACCGCACTTATCTTGTTTGAAGGCCGTTATTGCGGGATTCTTCAGCCCGACCTTCACTACATTGCGTTGAAAAAAGACTTCAGCAATATCGACGACGTGCTCGCCAGGCTGCACGATGACGCTTTTCTTGAGGCAATGACGGAACGGGCGTATGATCACGTGGTTCGCTCGGGTGCTGGACCTATGAGCGGTTCGTACGCGACACCATGTCCGTGATTGAGTCGCGTGTCGTCAAGCCTTTGGGCACCGAGTTTGCGGTGCGCGTTCGCGGGGCCCAGTTGTCCTCCGGAAAATTCATTCGCTTCGAGCAGTTGCAGCTTTACGACCGGCCCATTGACGCGGACAAAAGCTTCCCCCAGCTCCGCCGAAGTATCCCAGCACGCGCCGTGCGCAAGGCCTGGCGAATCCTGAAGTGCGCGAGCCGTGTTGCCGGGAGAGGCGCCGGGGTTCTATTGACGGCCGGCGTCACGACGGCGGCCAATGCCGGCAGCCGCGCCCTGTCATGGCTGCAACGCCGACCTCCAAAGCGAGCCACGATCCCGGTCGAGCAAGACCCGCCCAGCGCCGCCGTTCCGGAACCCTCGAATGAATCGAGCATGCGCCGCCGCAATGTGGCGTAGAAACGCCGGAGAGAATGGGCATGAGCGACCCAAACGACGCAAGTCGGCGCCTCAACGTCGTTGTGCTTTACGATTCGGCGGCGACGCTCACGAACACGACACGGCAGCATCTTCGAGGCCTTTGCCGCCCACTCGCAATACCACGTCTCGTACGCTCCGGCAACCGAAGGCGTTCCTTTGCGATTTGACCTGCAGCTTTTCGACGTTGTCATTATCCATTACTCGGTGCGCCTCGCATTTCCCGGCTATCTGTCGCCCGCATTCCGCGCTGCCCTGCGAACCTATCGCGGGTTGAAGCTGCTGTTCATCCAGGACGACTACGACTATCCTGACGTGGTTACCGAAGCGATCAACGAGCTGGGCATCAATGTCGTCTTTACCGTCATCCCGCCGGCCTACCAAGGAGTGGTTTATCCGCGAGTCAAATGCGAAACAGAATTCATCTCGGTGCTTACGGGCTACGTGTCTCCCGAGCTGGAAACGCCGCGATTACTGCCCCGGCCAGCACAGCGCAAGACGGTGATTGGTTATCGCAGCCGTGACTTGCCTTATCGTTATGGTCGCATGACGCGGGAAAAGTTTGTTATTGGCGTGCGCATGAAGGAGATTTGCGCCGCTCGGCAGATTCCACACGACATCGAGTATTCGGACGGGCAGCGGCTGTACGGAGATTCCTGGTATTCGTTTCTCGCGCAAAGTCGTGCGACCCTCGGAAGCGAGACCGGCTCGAACGTCCTTGACCCAGACGGGTGCCTGTCGGCCGAGATTAACCAGGCTCTTGTCGCGGACCGGTCGCTTACGTTCGAGGACATCTTCGACCGCTTCCTGGTGACACGCGAAGGCCAGATTGTGACCAATCAAGTGTCGCCGCGCATTTTCGAGGCGATTGCACTGCGCACCGGGCTAATATTGTTTGACGGTTCCTATTCCAACGTGGTGCACCCGCACGTGCATTTTATCCCACTCAGGAAAGACTTCAGCAATGTGGACGAGGTACTGGATCAAGTTCAGGACTGCGATTATCTGGAGGCGATGACCGATCGAGCCTATTGCGACGTGATTCGGTCGGGTCGATATCGCTACAGCCGCATGATCGAATTCGTGGACGAGGTTATCGCGCGGAAATGCGGCGCAGGCCCGCACGCACCGCGCCGGGAGCAACTGGCTTCGGCGGCGTGCCTCACCGCGCCATCCGAAGCAAACGCGAACTTCGGATTGTTTGCGCTGCCGCTTGACGCGCGCCGCCACTTCCCGTGCGCGGAGTCGGGCATCAAGCAAGCGCTACGATGGGTATGGCGTCGCTGTCCCCTTCCGCTTCAGAAGACGGCGCGATTCTTGGCCCGTACGGCGTCGCGGGAAAGCTGGCACAGTGCATGCCGCATCGGCCTGCTCTTACTCCGGCAGGCGCCGGCCCGCGGTATGTTGCACACCTGGCTACTGACACGCGCCATGCGAAATGCTATTCCGCTTTCAGCGCTCGCAAAGGATTTGTGGCAACTCCGGTGTCTTGCAGCGCAGCTGTGCGGCACCAGCGACGGCGGCTTCGGGTTTGCCCTGGAGCTACATTGCGACGCAGATCTTGCGCGACTCGAGTTCGTCAGCGTGGTGTCGCTGACCGGCGCACGCCAGGACCCAGCCGACCACGTGCAACGGCGAGTCAGCTTTGCCAATGGATCCTGGGAACATGTACAGGCGGCAGTTAGGGAAGTAGGAAGGCTGGAGATCCTGTGGGATCATTCGACAGTGGGTCCCGTGGGGGAATTAGTGGTGCCGGCGCCGAATGGTCAGTGTACACGCCGCCCGGCCTACCGATACCGGTTTGAAGCGCTGACGGCCGTGAGCCGGCGTGATTGCGCGGCCGTAATCCGTTTGCTGCAAGCGACCTTTGCCGCAAGCGGGCCCGTCGCGTGGTCGGCAGAGGCAAGCAACCGCAAGAGTGCGTAACGAAGTGCAACTAAAGGGTGCGCGGCGCAATGAGTTCTTGGGTAAGCTTCGGTTTCGACAGGATTACCGAACACGCCGGAATTGGCCGATAATGGTTTAGGCGCCTGCCATGCTTGTGGTCGGCGCACTTGCCCTTGCTGTGCCGACGGGGAACGGTCTATACTGCGGACGCTCCTTGGGATTCGCCTCGACGAGCCACCGCAATGCACGCCGGTCGTTGATTAGGAGCAGGGTTCATGTGTGGACTGGCCGGGGTACTGCACCTTGCAGGAGAGCCGATCGCTCAACTGAACCCGTCGCTGCGGGTGATGAACGATTTGCAGCGGCATCGTGGGCCCGACGGCTCCGGTCAGTGGGAGCATCGGCGCGGCCATATCGGTCTTTGTCACCGCCGGCTTAGCATCATCGATCTCTCGGCGGGCGCCGGTCAGCCAATGACTGACCGAGCCGGCAATTGGCTCAGCTTCAACGGCGAGATCTACAATTACGTCGAGCTGCGCGGAGCTCGGTGCCGATCGCTTCATCACCGACTCCGATACCGAGGTCATTCTGCACGCTTATCGCACCTGGGGCGAGGCGTGTGTAGATCACCTGCGCGGCATGTTTGCCTTTCTTCTCTGGGACGAGGCTCGGCAGCGGCTGTTTTGCGCCCGCGATCGCTTCGGGATTAAACCGCTGTACTACACGATCGTTGGTGACGTCCTCTATTTGGCCTCCGAGGTCAAGGCGCTGCTGCCGTTCGTCGACCACATTGAGACCGACCTCGCGGGCCTGCAAGACTATCTGACCTTTCAGTTGTGCCTCGGCGGTAAGACGCTGTTCAAGGGCATACAGGAGTTATTGCCCGGACATCTCCTCGTTGCCGGCGCGGGCCGGCTAGACATCCGGCGGTACTGGCAGGTGTATTACCACCTCGATTTCGACCACACCGAAAAATACTTTGCGGAGCAGCTCATTCATCTGTTGCACGAGTCGGTGGACCTGCACAAGCGCAGCGACGTGCCGATCGGCGGCTACATCAGCGGCGGGCTCGATTCCAGCATTATCGCCTGCGTGGCCACGCGCGGCGGGGCAGCCGAGTTTGAGGGCTTTACCGGCAAGTTTTCGCTCAGCAGCAAGTACGACGAAAGCCGGTACGCCCGGGCCGTCGCGGACTGGCGCGGGTTCACCCTCCACGAAGTCGATATTACGGCCGATGACTTCATCACGCACCTGCCGAACGTCATTTACCATCTGGACTATCCGGTCGCTGGACCAGGGTCGTTCCCGCAGTATCTCGTGTCGCGGCTAGCGCGCAGCCGTCGCAAGGTGGTACTCGGCGGGCAGGGTGGTGACGAGATTTTTGGCGGGTATGTGCGCTACCTGATTGCGTATTTCGAGCAGTGCATCAAGGCGGCGATCGACGGCACGGCGCGGGCCGGTAATTTTGTCGTTACCTACGAGTCGATCATTCCCAATCTCCGGACACTGCGAGAGTACAAGCCGCTCCTCCAGGAGTTCTGGCGCGAGGGCATGTTCGACGAGCTGGATCGCCGTTATTTCCGCCTGGTGAATCGTGCGCCGACGCTGGGGGCCGAGGTGCGGTGGGAAATGCTCGAGGGCTACGACGTGTTCGACTCGTTCCGGCAGGTATTTCGAGCGGATAACGTGCAGAAGGAATCGTACTTCGACAGCATGACGCATTTCGACTTCAAGACGCTGCTGCCGGCGCTCTTGCAAGTTGAGGATCGCGTGAGCATGGCGCACGGCGTTGAGTCGCGCGTCCCCTTCCTGGATCACCCGCTTGTGGAGTTCGCGGCCACAATGCCCGCGAACGTGAAATTCAAGGACGGTGCGCTCAAGCACATTCTGCGATTCGCGACGGAGAGCTCCCTGCCGCCAGCGATCGTCAATCGCAAGGACAAGATGGGCTTTCCCGTCCCGCTGGCCGAATGGGTCAACGGCGAGGCTCGCGATTTCGTCAGAGACACGCTTTCGTCGCAGGCGGCTCTCGACCGCGACGTCATCGATAATCGGCAAGTGCTGGCCGGCCTGGACGGGGAGGCGCAGTTTGGCCGCAAGCTCTGGGGTTTGTTGTCGCTGGAACTCTGGCAGCAGCAATTCCATGACCGGGCCGGCGCCTTCAAGCGGCTCCTATGCCAGGCGGGGACTCATTGTGCCCGGGCGGCCTGACGGCGGCTGCCCCGGCCTGACTCACTGTTGACCGTCAGGAGCACCCGAGCATGAAGGTACTGATCACCGGCGGTGCGGGGTTCGTTGGCTCCCATTTGGCCGATCGACTGCTGGCCCAGGGCCAACAGGTGCTGGTAATCGATAACTATGCAACGGGCCGTCCGGATAACCTGAACCCTCATCCGGACCTGAAGGTGGTCGTCGGGTCGATCGCCGATGAAGGGCTGGTCAGCGAGACCTTCGGGGCCTTTGCTCCCGAGGTGGTCGTCCACGCCGCCGCGTCCTACAAGGACCCCGAGAACTGGGTTGAGGATGCTCGCACCAACGTGCAGGGCACGGCTCATGTGGTTCAGGCAAGCAAGCGCGCCGCGGTGCGCAAGTTGATTTATTTCCAAACCGCCCTGTGCTACGGGCTGCAACCGCTCGAGCAGCCGATCACTCTCAAGCATCCGATTCGCGCCGGGGGCAGCAGCTATGCCATCAGCAAGACCGCCGGCGAGTATTATGTCGAGCTGAGCGGGCTGGACTACATTTCGTTCCGACTCGCCAACGCTTATGGCCCGCGCAACCTGAGCGGACCGCTGCCGACTTTCTACCATCGTCTGAGCCAGGGCAAGGCGTGCTTCGTCATGGATACGCGGCGCGACTTTATCTACATCGACGACCTGGTTGACGTCGTCGTCAAGGCGATCGGCGGCATGGGCGGCAAGGGTGCCTATCACATTTCGTCGGGCGGCGACTACGCGATCAAGGAGTTATTCGACGCCACGGTGCATGCGATGCACATCAAGCTTGACAAGCCGGTCGAGGTGCGAGCCCGGGCGGCGGACGACGTGTACACGATTCTGCTCGACCCATCGCGTACCGAGAGCGACTTTGCCTGGAAGGCGAGCACGCCGTTGAGCGTGGGCGTGGGCAAGGCGATGCAGTGGTATCATGCCCATCCGATCCAGCAAACGTTCACGCACCTTAAGCCGGTCGAGGCACCGGCGAAAAGGCACGCGGCGTAATGACGAGTCGTTCTCGAAGCATGGAGGCTAATCGGTGGAAACCTTTGACCAATGCAAAGTGCTTGTCGTGGGCGGGGCCGGATTCGTGGGCAGCAATCTGGTCCGGGCGCTGCTGCACGGATCGCCGCGCGAAGTGATCGTGGTGGACAACCTGTTATCGGCGGAGCGTGTGAACGTCCCCGACGACCCGCGCGTGCGCTTCATCGAGGCGTCGATCACGCGCGATGACGTCTTGGCGAGGCTGCCGGCCGACCTCGATTACGCCTTCCATCTCGCGACGTTCCACGGCAACCAGAACTCGATCGCAGACCCGTTGGCAGACCACGAAAACAATACGCTCACCAGCCTCAAGCTGTTCGACCGGCTCAAGGCAATCAAGAGGCTGCGCCGCGTCGTGTATTCGTCCGCCGGCTGCACAGTGGCGGAGAAGACGTTTGACAAAGCAGAGGCGACGACGGAGGACGCGCCGGTTTCGTTGTATCTGGATAGCCCTTATCAGATCTCGAAGATCGTCGGCGAGTTCTACGCGAACTACTACTTCAAGCTTTATGGCCTGCCCGTGGTGAAGGCGCGCTTTCAAAATGTGTACGGGCCCGGTGAGATCCTCGGTGCCGGGGCATGGCGCGGCACGGCGGCGACGGTGTGGCGCAACGTGACGCCGACGTTTGTGTACCGGGCGATCAAGGGCATGCCGCTGCGCGTGGAGAACGGGGGCATCGCGACTCGGGACTTCATCTACGCGGGCGATATTGCTCAAGGTCTGATCGCCTGCGCCGCCCGAGGTGAGGCCGGTGGAACTTATAACCTGGCGAGCGGCCGGGAGACGCCGATCCTGGAGTTAGCCGAGCTAATCAATCAGCTGGCAGGGAATGCCGCGGGCGTGGAGGGCGCGCCGAAGCGAGTGTGGGACCACTCGGGCAAGCGTTACGGCAGCACCGGCAAGGCCGCGCGTGAGCTGCAGTTCGCGGCCCGGACGGAGCTGCGCGACGGATTGGAAAAGACGCTAGCCTGGACGCGTGCGAATCTGCCGTTTATCGAGGCGTGCATGGCCCGCCATCTGCCGCGCATGCAAGCGGCCGCCGCGTGAGCGCTGGTAGTGACCCGCTTCAGCGGGTTCCGCGTAAGAGACCGCCTAAAGGCGGTCACTACGAGCGCCTCACTGAGACATCGAGGAACCTATGACGCGCGCGTTTGATTGCATGACGATCGTGGGGAATCGCCCGCAGTTCGTCAAGATGGGGCCCGTCTCCGCGGAGTTGCGGTCGCGCGGGTATCGAGAATTCATCGTGCACACGGGGCAGCACTTCGACGAGAACATGAGCGGCGTGTTCTTTGAAGAATTGGGCTTGCCGACGCCCGATTTGCACCTGACAATCCAGGGACGTCGCCATGGACAAATGACGGCGGAGATGCTGGGCCGGCTCGAGGAAGTGCTGCTCGAGCATCGGCCGCGGTGGGTCCTGGTGTACGGCGATACCAACAGCACGCTGGCGGCGGCGCTCGCAGCCGTGAAGCTGCAGATTCCGCTTGCGCATATTGAAGCGGGACCGCGCATCTACGACATCGACACGCCGGAAGAGATCAATCGTATCGTGGCCGACCATAGTGCGCGGCTGCGCTTCTGCCCTGATCTACCGTCGGTGCAGAACCTCGCCAAGGAGAACCTAACGCGCGGCGTCTATTTCAGCGGCGATGTTATGTACGACGCTTATCTCGTCTGCTCGCGGCGGGCCGAAGAGCGTTCAACCATTCTTGACCGTCTGAAGCTGCGCGGCGGCCCGTTTGCGCTGCTCACGATCCATCGCCCAAACAATACGGATAGCGCCGCGGCCCTGGGGCGCATGCTCGATCTCTTGCGGGGATCACCGTTGCCCGTGGTTTTCCCGACGCACCCGCGCACCGAGGCCGCGTTCAAGCGGCACGGTCTATGGGAGGCGGTCAACGCGTTGTCCAACGTGCGGATGATTCCGGCAGTCGGCTATCTCGATATCCTCGCGCTAACCAACGCGGCTGAGGTGGTGCTGACCGATTCGGGCGGATTGCAGAAGGAAGGGTTTTTCGCCCACAAGCCGGTGGTCGTGCTATTCTATGTGACGCCGTGGCCGCAGATCGAGCAAAGCGGCTGGCTGCAGTTGTGCTGGAAGGACGGCGGGATCGATGCCGCCAAGGCGATCGAGCTTATCACGTCATTTCGGCCGACGGAATATCCCGGTGCGATCTTCGGCGATGGTCACGCGTCGGCGCGGATCGTGGATGTGTTGGAGCAGCATGGATGGCTGCGGCGCGCGGCGGGCGCACGGGCGGCGTGAGGCTTGTAGGGTGGGCTTCGCCCACCCTACATCTCTGTACATCGCTCACGCTGTCACGGTGACCGTGAATGTCTGGGTTACGGTCTTTGAGCCGCTGGTCACCGCAACCTGAATCGTGAAGGTACCGCGGAATGTCGAATTCGGCTGGATGACGACGGCGCCGTTCTTCACGGTGACTGTTGCCGGTGCGATTACGACCTGAGCATTCCATAAGAGGCTTGGATTCGTGTAGTAGGCGGTGCCAAGGCTGGCCACGAGCGCGGTCGACTGGAGCGTGGCCGGCCAGCTACCCGCCCAGCGGTACAGCGCGCCGCTCGGTAGCAGGCAGTACCAGGTGCCGCCGCTGCTGGTGATCCATTTTTCGTCGGCGCCCATGAGATTCAAGTAATACGTCCCGAGGTACTGCAGGCCCAGGGAACTTTTGAGCTGCAATGGCAGTGAGCTCGTCGACGCGGCGGTCGCGGCGTATGTCAGCGGCAATCCGCTCGGGTTGCTGGCAGTCAGTTGCACGGTGAGCGATTGGCCGGCCACGACGGTTTGATTCGCGATCGCGCCAAGTGTTGGGGATGTATTTGTGCTGGCGGCAACGGTAACGGTGAAGGTTTGCGTCGCCGACTGCGATCCGTCGCTGGCGGTGACCTGTACGCTAAAGCTGCCCTGGAACCCAGCGCTCGGCTGGACCGTCAGCACGCCGTTCGTGACGGATGCAGTGGCAGGCGCTGCTGCGGGCTGAGCATTCCATAAAAGACTTGGATTGGCATAGAACGATGGGCCGAGCGTGGCAACCAGTGCGGATGCCTGCAGCGTGGCGGTCCAGCTCCCGGCCCAGCGGCGCAGCTCGCCGTCGGTCAAGAGGCAGTACCATTGGCCGTCGCTGCTGTCGAGCCATTTCTCATTGTCGCCCATCAGGTTCGTGTAATAGGAGCCGGCGTATTGCAGGCCGAGCGACGTTTTGAGCTGGTATGCCTGCGCGTTGCCGGACCCGAGGACCGTCGCCGAGAAAGTCAGCGCCACACCGTTGGGATCGCTGGCATTGAGCGGGATTGTCAGTAAACCGTTCACCGCGACTGTTTGATTCGGTATCGCCGGGAGGGTCGGCGGCTGCTGGGCCGGCGGCGGCTCGCCATTGCGCGGAATCGCGGCGAGAGCGGCCTCCACGTTCAGGCGTTCGAAGGTGAGACCAGTATGGCTGACGTTATCGGTGCCATTGTTGCTGTCGACGATCGACTTGCCGGTCGACTGCATGAGCTTGAGGATGTAGTCCTGGTTCGCGTCGACCGACAGGCCGTCGTCAACAAGCGCCTCGTGCAAGAGGACGGCGGCGCCGGCGACGATGGGCGTGGCCATCGATGTGCCGGCCATGGTCGTGTAGCCGCCGTTGAGGGCATCGCCGGTGATGATCGCGCCAGGGGCAAGTATGCTTAGTGCGGCACTGCGCTGCGAAAAGCTGGCAATCTGGTCGGCCGCGGTGCTGTAGTCGCGGGCGCCGCTGGCCCATGCGACGGAGCCGAAGTTACCGGTCCAGACCGCGCCGACGGAGACGACATTGCTGCTGACGGCGGGGTAAGCGAGGCCGGGCTGGCTGCCGTAATAACTATTGCCGGCGGCGACGGCGATGAAGACACCGTCGCTCTTGAGCGTCGCGAAGTCGGATTCGAGATACGTGTAGGGGTTGACTGTGTAATTGCCGCTGCCCAGCGACATGTTGATCGCAACGATGTTGTACTGGGCCTGGTGCGCGATCACCCAGTTGAGGGCGTTTAGGACATTGCCATAGGTGCCCGAGCCGGTGCTGTCAAGCACCTTGAGGGCGATGAGGTTGACGTTGGGCGCGACACCCGAGTAGGTGCTGCTCGAGGAGGCGATCTCGCTGGCGACGAAGGTGCCGTGGCCGTTGTCGTCCATCGGATTGGTCGTGTCGTTGACAAAGTTGTAGCCGGCGATGACGCGCTTGCCCCAGCCGCCGCCGAGGTTGGGATCGTTGTAATTGATGCCGGTGTCGATCACGGCCACGCTGTAGCCGGCGCCGTTATAGGGCGTGCTGGCGAGCACCTGGTTGAGGCCGATCAGCGAGCCGAAGCTGTTGTTGGTCGGCGATGTTTGCGTCGCAGCGCCCTGGGTGGCGATTGGCTCGGCGATGGTCGTGTCATTGATTGTGAAGGTCTGCTGCGACCAGACCTGGAACGATGGGATCGTGGAGCTGCTGGACAGGAGCGTGCGATCCTCGAGGATTTCGACGGACAGGCGCGCGTGGAGCGCTCCGGCGCGCGGAGCCTGCGCGGCGCAGAGGCGGCACGGAGCCACCCTCGAACCCAGTCGGGGAGCCGTTTCATGAGGGGTATCCTTCGGTAGCCTGGCGACCACCACCGTCAACGGCCGGGGAAAGGACGGTGTTGGCCCATAGCTTTGCGTCCCCACGTCGCCGTGGGTTTGCCATTTCGGGATATCAGCCCTGTGCTGATTCTGTGCGAAACATAGGTTACGCGGACGGCGCGGGCAAGCCGACGGCGTCCCCGGGGCGTTCGGAGACACAAACCGGCGTGTCGGATCGCGTTGGAGCACACGGAGCTGACGGCGCCGAGATGGCCGGACGCATCCGTGTCGAGCCGACTCGTGAACGTAACCAGCGGAAATTAACGGTTTTTCCGCCTGATCGTTACTGTAGAAGGGGAAGCAGCGCCCGACGACGCCGGAGCGAAAGGATTACCGCAAGCGGATCAGGCAAAGGCGCCACAATCGATACAATTGGCCCAGATTCTCGTCGGCGAAGACGCGTGGAGCCGGGCCGCGGCGCTAGATCACGGTGCGCGACTCGGCAGCACGTCTTCTGTGGGGCACGTTTCTTACGTGCCCGGTTTTCCTCGGGCCTCAGGCACGTAAGAAACGTGCCCCACAAACGCTGCCGAATCACGCACGGTCATATAGTCGCGAAGGCAGGCGAGCGAATGGCGCTATTCGGTGAAGGCGAAGAAGGCGAAGGGGACGGCGCGCGTTACGGTGCCGTTTTCGAGGAACAGGTCGGCGACTTCGGCGGGACCGTCGGCTGCCTCGATGACGTACGGCCGAAGCTGCACGCGGATGCGCGTGCCGCGTTCGACGCACAGTCGTTCGAGCGCCTGCTTGCGCGAAACCTCCAGGTCGATCATGCCGGTCACGTTGAATTCGATGGTGTGATACATGGCATCCTCCGATGGGCCGGGGGGAGGTTGGTTCATGGGGAGGTGCGCTCAGTGAGGAAGCGTTAGGGCTCGCACGGGCCCGACTGATAGGTTTACTCGGCTGCCGCGCACCCTCATCTGGAGCAGAAACGCGACCCCCGTCGCGAAAGGGCCGCTCGTTGGCGGGGGACTTTGCGCGTCCGGCGAAACAGCGTGGGCCAAATCTTTCACCACACCCCTAAACAGCATCCGTAATCCCCGCCACTGGTCAGCGGCAGCACGCGGCGATCGAACGGCAGCTTGAGATAATCCGCCCGGTCGTAAATGACGCGGCCGCCGAGGATGGTGTAGGTCACGTGCGTCGTGTGCTCGAAGGGGTCGCCGTCGTACAGCACCAGGTCCGCGACCTTGCCCACCTCCATGCTGCCGTACTGCGGTCGTCGATGCCCAGCACCTTGGCCGCGTCGCAGCGTGATGCTGCGCAGCGCGCCGTCGAATCCCAGGCCGTTGACCGCCGCGATCGCCGCCTCGTAACGCAGCACGCGCGTCTTGGGCACGTAGCCCTCGAATGCCGTCGCCGATCGCCAGCGGCACCTTGCGCTCGGCCAGCACCGCCGCGTTGCCGAGATGGCTGTTGAACGTCTCCAGCGCGGACGGCCGCTGCATCGTCGGATGCACGATCACCGGCACCTCCCGCCGCCGCGATCTGGTCGGCCATCAGATATCCCTCCGTCGCCAGGCTGAGCATTCGGCTGCAGATGAAATTCCTCAGCCAGGCGCAGGGCGGTCATCAGGTCGTCGGCGCGGTGGGCGCTGAAGATGACCGGTACCTTCTGCGTGAGCGCCAGACTCCAGCGCGTCGAGCTTGAGGTTCGGCGGCGTTTCCTTGCCGCCGGCCTTCCTCTTGGAATAAGCTTGCGCCTGCGCGCAGCGCTGTGCGGACGAGGTTGGCCGTGCCCATGCGCGTGTCGGCAGCTTGCCGGGATAGGTCGACTTCGGCACCTCGCCGAGGTTGACCAGCATGCCGGCCGGGAAGCGCACGGCCATCTTCTCCGCCGTCGTGCCATGGGTGCGGAAGATGCCGGTCTGCCCGGCGATGACGTTGGCGCGGCCGGGCATGGCGTGGATCACCGTCACGCCCTGCTCGCGGATGAACTCCAGCAGCGGCTCGCTGCGGATTGAAGCCGTCGAGCACGCGCAGATCGGCCTGGTTGGGATCGCTCGTTTCGTCCTGGTCCTGGTCGGTCTTCTGAGTTCAGCGCCCCGGACAGGCCCACCACCGTATGAGCGTCGATCAGCCCCGGCGTCACGACTGCCGCCGTAAGCACGGCCGTCTCGGGCGGCAGGTTGAAGCCCTGGCGCGGCCCGACGTAGCGCGATCTTGCCGTCCTCGACCAGGACGACGCCGTCGGCGATCGTGCCGTTGGCGACGGTGTGAAGACGGCCGGCGTAAACGGCATAGCGCTTCGGCGTCCCCTTGAGCGCGATCCCGCCATCGGGCATCGGCGGCACATGGGCGGCCGGCTGCGACTTAATCGCGACGGCCGGCTTCGGCAGCCGGCTTTTGCCGCGTCGGCAGGGCAAAGCCGCCGGCCTGGTAGGCCCAGTCCTCGTGCAGGTCCGCGATCGAACACCTTTTCGCCGTCGATGTAGGTCTCCAGCACCTGCGTGTAAACGCTGAACGGCGCGCCAGACAGCACGACGAAATCGGCGTCCTTGCCCTTTTCGAGCGAGCCGCAGCGGTGCTCCAGGTGCAGCATCTGGGCCCCGTGGAGGGTCAGGCGCCTTGAGGGCGACGTCTTCGGACATGCCGCCGCGCACCGCGATGGCCCCGGTCCGCAGGAAGAAGCGCGACTCGGTGATGAAGTCGTCGGTGTTGATGGCGACCTTGACGCCGGCCTTGTTGAGGATGGCTGCGTTTTCTTCCAGCAGGCCCATCGCCTCCGGCTTGCCGCCGGGACTGTCGACCAGCGTCAGCGACACCCAGATGCCGCGTTTGGCCAGCTCCTCGGCGATGCGATAGCCCTCGGTGCAGTGCTGCAGGACAATCTCGAAGCCGAACTCCTCGGCGAGGCGCACCGCGGTCATGATGTCGTCGGCGCGGTGGCTGTGGAAGTGGACGGTTCGCTTGCGCTCCAGCACCTCGACGAGCGGATCGAGATTGATGTCGCGATCGGGGGCGGCTGCGTCCTTGCCGTCGGCCTTCGCCTTCTTGTAGCTGTCCCATTGCCGCTTGTATCGCCTGGGCCTTGACGAGCTGCTCGCGCTGCAAGGCGGCGAGCTTCATGCGGGTGACGGGGGCCTGGCTTCTTGCCGCCGTAGGCGCCCTTGGGGTTTTCGCCGTTGGCGAACTTGATGCCGCCGAGCACCTGGCCGCTGAGCACGCGCATGGCCTCGATGAACGCCCCGCGGAGCTTGACGTACAGCGTTTGCCCGCCGATGGCGTTGCCGCTGCCGGGCATGATGTTCGCCGTGGTGACGCCGCCGGCCAGCGCCATCTTGATGCCGGGGTCGTTCGGGATCGATGGCGTCGATGGCGCGCAGCCCTGGCTGGACGGGCCCGGTCATCTCGTTGCCGTCGGCGCTGGCGCCGGTCGCGGGCCGGCCGAAGATGCCGATGTGCGAGTGCGTGTCGACCAGGCCGGGGATGATGACCTTGCCGGAGACATCGTGGATCTGGGCTTTCGCCGGCAGCCTGACCTGGTCCTCCGAGCCGATCTCGATGATCTTGCCCTTGAGGACGACGAGCACGCCGCGCTCGATAACCGGCCCATTCGCGGTATGGATGCGCGCCCCGCGATACACAACCGGCACGTCCTCGCCGTTCCGCGCGGGCAGCCCGCCCTGTTCGGCTTCGGCGTAGGCCGCGGCGAACAGCACGAGGAAATCGAGCAGCAAGACGAGCAGCGGCAGCAGCGCGGCGATCAGCAACATGCGGCGCGGCGTGAGGCGGGGCATGGGGGTCTCCTTCGAGCGGCGATCGCGAAAGGCATATTGTAGCGACGGCGCGCACCGGCGATACGGGATTCGGCTTGCACGCCCACGGTCAGCGCGGGACGATAATGAAGAATCTGGCATCCGCTCACACCGCTTTCCGCGAGCGGCTGCGATAAGCACTGCCAAACGTCTTCTCAAAGGTGGCACGCAGGGCCGGCGACAAATTCGGATCAAGCTCGAACTGGATGTCATGTGCGAGGCGGACTGCGGGCTCGACCGTGTGATTGACTGGGTCTGTTGCCCACCCGGCCCGGAACTGCCCTGCCGCTTCGCTGCCGAGGAACTCCTGGAGTGCCTGTGCGATATCCTGCTGCCGATCCCTCTGGACGAGCGTGACGTCCTGGATGCGCTGACGCCGCCTGCCGACGAGTTGCCGACCATCGAGACCCAGATTTTCCAAGCGTTTTCGGCCATATTCGGGCAGGTCGTCCCGTGCAGCGTGTTTGTCGACGCGGACGCGATCGTGGCCGAGTTCGCGGCACGCTGGCCGGAACAAGCCGGCCGGCTTCGCGATCAGCTCCACGAACGAATTGCCAGGACGCGGGCCAATATCGAGAACCTGCGCGCGGGCTCGATAAACGGCTCGCCGCCATGCCGAATGAGGAGGAACACGCCATGCCGTTTTCTCCTCAGGTGGCCGAAGGGCCAGCGTAGCATCCCGCCGCCGAGTTTCTCTACGCCGAAATCGCTCGCCAGCGTAAGCCGCTCGACGTGCGGGGTTTTACCCGTGACCTGGGAGAACAAATGCGGTCGGCTCTGGCGAAGAACCGCGACTTGCGCCGGGAACTGCACGCCAGCAGCAGCGAGCAGTTATTGCAGCGAATCTCCCGTGCATCGCGCACGCACGGTTTCGCGCTTCGTGAGTCCGCCTGGCAGGCATTGGATGAGGCCACGACCGAGGAGCTGCGTCATCTGCTAATGCTGGCGATGATCCCCGGAAAGGGAGGTCACATTCTGGGAAGCGCGGCTCCATATACTGGAAACGCCGGATCTTTGGCCGGTGCTCGCGGGAACGGAATCCGCTCCCTGATTCGACCTGTTCGGCGCCGGCGTGCGGAGCTTGGTTCGATTGCCTGACTACCAGCGCAGCCGACAGCTTGCCGATGATGGTTGAGGTAGAAGCCGAGGGCTTCCCAAACCGTGGGCAAGCCGGAGCGCGACCCATGAGCAACAGCAGCATCCGTTGGTCCGCCGTCGAGCGTCTGCTCAAATGGAGCCGGCGGAACAAGGGCGTGCGACGCTGGCTTCCGTCGCCGCGGCGGCGCTGCTGGCCGTCGCCGTAATCCCGCTGGCAGCCGCCATTCGCTTGCAGGACGAACGCGATGCCGTCCTGGACGAGCAGCGCCGGGCCAATCGCGCGGAATCGAAAGCCCTGGCCGCACGATCGCAGGCCCTGTTCACGGCGGCGCCGGAGTCCGTGCCCTTCATCATCGAGTCGCTCAAGGACCGCAAGGAGTATGGCCCGGCCATCGCCGACTTCGAGGCGGCATTGCAGCTCGAACCGCGACGGTCGGAGCCATGCAACTGCCTGGCGCGCCTTTATGCGACCGGCCCGGAGCCGTTGCGCAATCCGCACAAGGCTCAGCTGCGCGCCCGGCAAGCGGTCTAGCTGGCGCCAAACCAACGCCCGTACTGGTCCACGCTTGGCGTCGTCTTGCATCACCTGGGCCACTACCAGGAGGCGGTCAAGACGCTGAACCGCAGCCTGCAAATGGCCGGCGGCAACGAGGCCGCCTTCGACCTCTTCATCCTGGCAATGGCGCACCACCGCCTCGGTCAGGCCCAGCAGGCCCAGGCGTGTTACGACCGTGCCATCCGCTGGGCCGACGAGCTCGGCCCCACGTTGTCGCCGTCGCAGCAAGCAGAGCTCGACGCGTTGCGCGCCGAAGCCGCGATCATTCGAGCGACAGCACTTCACCATCCGTGTTGCCTGCGATGTGATCGAACTTCTTAGCGCTGACAGAAATCCAGAACCACTCCAGGCCGGCGCCGGCAACAATCTGGTTGGGACTCGTATCGGCGCTCACCGTTTGCGCATCGAGCACGAAGCCGCCGTTCGCACCGCCGCTGCCCGTGCCGGACAGGTCCTGCACCCGTTGCGCATAGTCGATGTCCGTCCGCTGCCACTCGGCCAGGAGCGCCACCAGCGCCGCCAGGTGCGCTGCCGTGGGAGCGTCGTAGCTGGTGCTGCCCGCGATGAGAATGTCGTCGCCGCTGCCGGCGTTGAGCGTGGCCGCGCCGCCGCCGCCGATGAGGATGTCGCGGCCGGTTCCGCCCGTCAGCGTGTTCTTGCCGGGGCCGCCGATCAGGATGTTGTCGGCGCTGCTGCCAGCCACCGGCTCGATGCCCTCGCCGACCGCGCGTTCGGTGAACGTCTCGTTGCCGTTGAAATAAATGCCATCGTGACCATCGCCGTCGAAGTCGCCGACGGCCACGCCAATCCTGGGGCGATTGCGAAACGGCCCGGCCCGAAAAAACCCACTTGACTTCGGCAGTGTCACTGATATCGTTATTCCCAGAAAGCTCGGATGACTAGAGGACGGGTGGCCCGGTGTGGCCGGGATACCTTGCTGCGAGTAAGCCGACATGAGGAAACCCCTAGGGGTTTTCCGCCATGCCGGCTTTTTGCGTATTGCACACTGGACCAGCCAATAAAGGAGCCATCCGCACATCCTCCTAAACACGAGCGGCCAAGGAGTCGGGGAAACAGGTGCTCAGTGAACGATTTCCGGAATCATTTGCAGGAATTGGTGGAAGCCGGCGCAGTGGCGGCAGTCCTGCGGCGCGCCATCGCGCCTGTCACCAGTTCGTCGCTTTGGGTCGCTTTGGACGATTACTCCCAAAGCGTGCTGCTCCGCGCCGTTGAACATTGCGATGGTTTCCGCGGTGAAACCACACGCGAACTGCTCGGTTGGCTTCGGAAGATAGCAATACAGTTGGCAATGCGGCTGCGGCGGGCGGCACACCCCACGATGGGGCTAGGGCTACGCCTTGAGGTGGCCGACCCCCCCGCCCGATCTTCGCCGGCTCAGGACGCAGCCGACGCAGAAACACGTGCGGACGCCACGCGTTGGCTCGCGGGCCAGCTTGCCGGCTTGAGCGTCGCCGCCCGCAGTCTCTTGCACCGGCGTTACTGGGGCGGGGAATCGCTCGCCGCAATTGCCCAGAGCACCGGCGAATCACCCAATACTGTGACACAGCGCCACGGACGGCTGCTTCGGCGGTTACGCAAGTGAACCGTGAACGGGGATGATTGAAAAAAGCAAGAATTCCTGTCATGTTTTGCCGCCGGCGCATTCTATTACAATAGTAGACGCGCAGCGTCGCGTGGTGCCGAGGGCCCTTCTACGGAATGTGCATCCAGCGCCGGCCATTGGCGCCCTCTTGCCGAGACAATAGCGCCCCCGAAGAGAAGGACCCGGAATCCGCTACTGCGCGACAGAATGGGGCCCCGAGGAGAAAAACCCGGAATGACGCGAAATCCCCTGCAACGATTGCTCGCTGGTTCGAGGTTGTTATGTCTTGCCGGCGCTGTGCTGTGTGCCTATGCGGCGATTCCTGCCGCGCCAGCGGTGTTCGGGGCCGCCGCGAGTGTGATCGATCTCGGTGACTTGCGCCAAGGTCAGACGGTTGACGCCCAATTTGAGCTTATTAACAAATGCAAGAAGTGCGTTGAAATCGTTCACATAGCCGAGAGTTGCGGATGCTCAAACGTCCAAATCGACACCAAACAATTACGCCCAACGCAATGCGCTATCCTTAAGGCCGCCTGGAAAACGGGTATAGCACGCGGTGAACGATCGGTCCGTATCTATGTGGAATACCAAATCGCGGATGATGACCACAGGTACACGCTACCACTAACGATGCGCGCAATCATCTCGCCGGATTATTCTTACGAGCCACATGAGCCTCGCTTTTGAAAAAGGCCAAGCGGCAAAGAAAACCCTAAGCCTACGCCCCGCCGCATGCAACTCATTTGCTATCCACGACGCGTATACTTCCCACCGCGCCTTTTCTGGAGTTGCCACGACGGTGGAGCGCATTTTGTAATGGCAGACGGCTCGGTTCACTTTTTCAGTTATCCGGCGGATCCGTTGTTGCCTGCCCTCGCAACGCGTAATGACGGGGATGTCGCCCAATTGCCATGAGCGGCTGGACAAACGGTGGCGTCAGCCGCTTGGGCCAGAGTGGCCGCCGTGTCTAACTAACACTGACGGAGGACTGGTGACATGATCATGTTTCTGACTAAATTCAAGATGGTGACGGCGGTGCTGGTTGTTGCGCTGGGGTTGATCATCTGCGGTGCGCTATGCGCCACCACACGGTCGCAGCGCAGGAGGGCAGTGCCGCCGTCGGTGCGTTGGCGCAGGATAACGCCAAGAATAAGGCTGGCGCTCCACCTTTGAAATGGGAGTACAAGGCCATCGCCATTGCGGGAGGGGAGCGATTACACCCCATCGACGAGGCGAAGGTGGAACAGGCCCTCAACGCTCTTGGGAAAGACGGATGGGAGTGCGTAGGGACGGTGAGTGAAGTCAAAGGGGGGAGCGCGAAGGGGGGGACCCTAACTGGACGAGGGCAATCCTGATCTGCAAGCGCCCGAAACAATAACGCTTGCAGTAGTGAAATGGCGCAACCGTATGCGGGGATTTCGAGCGACGGCGAGACTACACCATTGCCCAAGATTCTACAAAAAACCATGCTGAGGTCATGCCGGCCGGCCGAAATGGGCCAGGGCCGTGCGGCCGGCCGTTATTCTTTTTCTGTGATGCGGTGCACGCGGTCGAGTGCGGGGCGTTCGATGGTCTGGCGGCGGCCACTGGGCCACAGGATGTCGACGCGATCCACCGCGGTGCGCTCGCCCAGGCCGAAGTGCAGCACGCGCGACGATTGCGCCAGATACCCGCCGGCCGCGTGCACCTGGCGGACCATCACCTCCTTGCCCATGTGCAGCGTGACGGTGGCGCCGATCGCATCGCGGTTGCTCTTGGTGCCGGTGAGTCGCCAGGCGATGTAATGCTTCTTCGGAAACTGGTTGCGGAAATAGTACGGCGCGTCGTTGAAGTTGTTGGTGATGATGTCCAGCCGGCCGTCCCCATCGAAGTCCGCCACCGCCGCACATCGTGAGCTCCGCGCGGAACGCACACTGCCCATCCGCGGATCGACAAAGAATTTCTCGGCCGGCGGCTCGACGCCCTCGCGGACCGCGCGTTCGGTGAACGTTTCGTTGCCGTTGTTCATGAGCAGATAGTTCGGCCAGTAGAAGAACGGATAACCCATCCCTGCCGGCTCGAAGATATCCTCGTAGCCGTCGTTGTCGAAGTCGCCGACCGCGATGCCCCACGGCCAGAACGTCTCCAGGTTGGCCGGGCCGGACACCTCGGTAAACTTGCCGCCGCCGAGATTCTTGTACATGGCGTTACCGAACACGACCTCGTCGTAACGGACCTGCAGCAGGTCGGCGAGCTTGGTTTCCTGCTTGACGTCCTCGAAGCTGCCCTTGTACTTGCCGCCGAGCAGATGGGGGTAGCGCTGCTTCTCCTCGACGATGGCAACGTCATCCTGATCAGTCACCCACATATCGGAGTGCATGTCGACGATGTACAGGTCGAGCTTGCCGTCGTTGTTGAAGTCGAACGCCTTGGCCCCCATGCCGCCCCAGGGCGTCGCGCCCAGGGTCTTGAGGGTCACGTCGGTGAAGGTGCCGTCGCCGTTGTTATGGTAGAGCTGGGATCGGCCGAACATGTTGGTGATGAGCACGTCGAGGAAGCCGTCGCCGTCGTAGTCGAAAATGGCGGCGTCGGCGGCCCAGCCCAGACCGCGCAGACCTGCCCTGGCGCCGACCTCGGTGAAGGTGCCATTGCCGTTGTTGTGATACAGCAGATTGGTTTCGCGCTGGCTGCCCGCGGTCTCGACCAGCGTCGCCTTGCCGAGAAAATGCCGGCTGGCTTCATCGCGCACATCGGTCGTCCAGGCGCCGTTTGCAGGACGAGCAGATCGAGATGGCCGTCATTGTCGTAGTCGAAGAAGAACGCCATCTGCGAATGGCCGGCATGGCTGAGCCCGGCCTGCGTGGTAACGTCCTTGAAGGTGCCGTCGCCCTGGTTTTGCAACAGCACGTTGCCGCCGCGCATGCTGGTAACGAACAGATCCTGATGGCCGTCGTTGTCATAATCGGCGAACACGGCGCCGGTGCAGACGCGGTCGCCCAGGGCGACGCCGGCCCGTGCCGTCACGTCCTCGAAAGTGCCGTCGCCGCGGTTGCGATACAGGGCGTTGGGCCCAAGTTGGTTGACGAAATAAATGTCATCGTGACCGTCGCCGTCGAAGTCGCCGACGGCCACGCCGCTGCCATGATCGTACAGGTTGATTTTGAACTTCTCGCCCTGCTCGGCCGGCAGAAAGCTCATGCGAAACGTGATGCCCGACTCCGCCAGCGCATTGCGAAAGCCCGGCACGTGTCCATCGGTCGCGCCGTTGCCGTCGTGGCCGTACCAAAACAGGTACATTCCGCCCGCGGCACCGGCGACCGCAACCATAAGTAAGGCGACGTAGAGAAGGCCACGGCCTGGCGATATCATGAGGCACCCGGTGTCTCGCACACGATCCAGGCGCGGGCTACTTGTCGCGCGTGGATTGCTGCATGGACTTCAGCTTCGCAACCCGTTCATCCCGCTCCCGCTTCTGGGCGGCGTCGATCTGCCGGAAACGCTCCTGATACCGCTGCGCCTCCTGGGTACGGCCCAGGAGCTGCAGCGTGCGGCCGAGTTGGAGGTTAACATCGGCATGGTCCGGCGCCAGCGCCTCGGCCCGACGCAGCGAGGCTTCCGCTTCCGCGGGCTGTTGGGCGTCCAGCGCCAACCGGCCGCGCTCGACCAGGGCCGGGAAGTTTTTCGGATTGGCCGCCAGCAGCTCGTCGAGCAACTGCCGCGCTTCCTCGAACTGGCCCAGCCCGTGCCGGCCCACCGCGAGCAGGAGCCGCACGCGCTGGTTCTCGGGGTCGCGCTCCAGGATGGAAGCATACTGGTCCGCCGCTTCCTGGGGCGCCTCCTGGCCGATGCTCGCGGCCAGGTACCAGCGCGGCTGAAAGTGCTGCGGATCGAGCTCGACCGCGCACCGCAAATCGGCCACCGCCTGGGCGTGTTCATCGGCAATGTCATGAACCCGCCCGCGCCAGACGAGGCCTTGAACCTGATCCGCCTGCCCGGGCCGCCGCTCCAGCCAGATGTCGACCGCGTGGCGCGCCGAGGCCAGCTCGGGCTGTTCCGCCACCTCGCTCCCCGGCAGCCCCATGCTCCCGAGGGCGGCCAGGACCTTGAGGCAGCCCTCGATCAGCGCCTCCAGGATCAGCGGCGTTTCAGCCGCGTCCGGCTGTTCCTGGGCACGTCGCAGCAGCGCCCGTCCGTCGCTAAGCTCACCGTTTTGCACCTGCCACAACCGATATTCCAGCGCCACCGCTTCAGGCAGGGCAGCCTGGCGCACACACTGCCCCAGGTGCGGCGACGCGGCAGCCATGTCGCCCTGCCGCCGCGCTGCCTGCGCCGCCAGCAGATGCACGGCCGGATCGTGCGGCCACACCTCGAGGACGCGCTCCAGATGGTCGGCGGCCTGCCGGAATTCGCGGTCTTGCAGCGCATGGAGAGCCTGCCGGTAGTGGTAAGCGGCCCACAACTGCAAGCCGCCGAAGTAACCCGCGGCGCCAATGAGCGCCAGCGTCCCCACGACGATCAGACGCCAAATACCGTGGGCACGGACCATGCGACAAACCCGGCAAAGCCGTCAGGACACAGAGCTTATTCATCATAATAGCAGCTTTGCATGAAAAACGCCGGGCCACGGCGCTGCTCCGCGCACGGGTTCGCGATAGCAGTTCATCTTCAAGATCGGTCAAGTCATGAGTATCCCAGAACTCCGCCAACTTCTGGATTGAATCGGTTTTCGGCAGGTTGGCCTTCTTCATCGGTCTTGCCATTTTCGGTATCGACGTTTCTCTTTTGTGGTCATCTCCCGCGCCGTCACGGGATCAGTTTCACGAGCCAGCTTCCTCGTCGCTGGGGAACCCACTACACACTTGGTCGGGCGAAAGGCTCACTTCATACCCGGCACTGCTGCCTTGGCGCCGGCGCCGCGCAGGCGTGCCAGGGCGGCCGGCGGACGCGGGTCGCTTGGCGCCAGGCTCTGCGCCTGCTCCAGGTGGCGCAAGGCCTCCGCCCCCTGGCCGGCGGCGGCCAGCGCCTCGCCCAGCGCCAGATGCGCATCCGCGAGTTCCGGCTGGCAGTGGACGGCCATACGAAACTCGGCCAGGGCTTCGGGCGACCGGCCCAGACCTTGCAGGGCCTGTCCGAGCGATAGATGCGCCAGGCCGTGCGCCGGCCGCTGCTCAACGGCCGCGCGCAGGTACTCCTCCGCCCTACGGAATCGTTCGCGGGCGGCCGTCGACGCCGCATCGTTGGCCGCCGTGCGCTCGCCCTGCCGCAACCAGACGACGCCCAGGGCGAAGCGCGCACAGAACAGCTGCGGCGCCTGGCGCACCGCGGTGGCGAGCACCGCCTCGGCGGCCGCGTAATCACCGGCCTGGGCCAGCGCCACGCCGAGGCGGTAATGGGACAGGCTGTCGCCGGCCTCCCCGGCCAGGTCGCGCAGCGCCAGCAGGTGCTCGCCTGGTTGTCCATGCTGGGCGAGTTGCTCGGCCCGTTCTTCATGGCGGCGCGGGCCGGCCTTGTACTCCTTCGCCTTGAGCACGTAGGGGTCCGGCCAGGGCCGTTCCGGCGGCAACGCCTGCGCGGCGCTGAAAGGCCGCTGCGCTCGCCGTGTCGCCGAGGCGTCGGTACGCGGCGGCCAGGCACAGCGAGGCGCGGTAGGCCGTGTGGGGACTCAGCGTCGAGCGCGTCAGGTGCTGGATGCAGCGCTCCGGCTGGTCGTCGGCCAGCGCGATCAAGCCGAGGTCGAGATGGGCGCGCGGATGATCGGGGTCGAGCGCCAGCGCACGCCGGCACAGCACTTCGGCCTCGCGGCGACGATCTTCTTCGATGTAGACCTCGGCCAGCGTCAGGTGCGGCGTACCCAGGTGCGGCAGCACGTCGGTGCCGCGCTGGCTGTCGGCGCAGGCAATGGAGCGCTGCAAGGGCCCGACGCCCTGGTCTCGGTCGTGGACGAGCAAGTACACAGCCTGCAAATAGGGCCAAATCGGCGCATCGGGGTCGAAGCGTTCGGCGTGGATGAAGCAATCGTGCGCCGGTGCCGCATAGTCGTTGGCAAAGAGCACCATCCCGAGCTTGCCCCAGGCTTCCGCCGAGCGCGGCGTTTGTTGAACCGCACGCTGCGCCGCCGCCACAGCCTCGGCGACGGCCGGCGCCGCGCCGGTCAGATCGACCTCCGGTGCCGCTGGCGTCGTCGCCCAGTGCCAGCCATAGCCGCCCGCTGCCGCCGTCAGGAGGAGCAGCCCGGCCCCGATCGACCAGGCCCTGGCGTGCATCCTCATCCGCCACCCCGCTTCCCAGGCTGGCCCTGTCCCTTACGTACTTCCACCAGGCGGTTCGCCGGCGTCCCCGCAAACTCCTCCACGGTGCCGTCGGGCCAGCGGACGGTGATGCGCTCGACCTGCTCGACCGGCCCCAGCCCGAAATGCGCCCGGGGATCGCTGCTGCACAGGTAGCTGTTGGTCGCATGAATCAGCCGCACCCACCGCCGCGAACCGGCCTCAATCGTCACCTCCGCGCCGAGGGCGTCGCGGTCCCGGCGCCGGTCGGCCGGATCCAGGGGACTCGGCAACCGCGTCTGCACGAGGAGCCAGTGGCCGTCGGTCGGTGCCGCATTCTTGAACAGCCGGGCCCGACCGGCCACGGACGTTGTCAGCAGGTCGATCTTGCCGTCGCCGTTGACGTCGCCCGCCGCCAGGCCGCGGCCGACATTCCAGGGGCCACAAAACACGCGGTTACGATTCGAGACATCGGTGAAGCGGCCACGGCCGTCGTTTGCGAACAGCTGATTGCGATCGGCGTACCAGCCCCAGTGCGGGCCCAGCTCTGTTGTGGGTGTGGCACTGGCACGGGCGACGTTGCCGTTGACGACGGCCAGGTCGAGGTGGCCGTCCAGGTCGAAGTCGGCGAGCGCGGTGCCGAATCCGGTCCCCTGCCACGCCGGCCGACTCAGGCCCGCGGCGCCGGTACGGTCGAGGAACAGACCTTGCGGGCCCTGTTTCCACAGCGTGTGCGTCTCGCCGCGCAGATGACTGACGAACAGGTCCATCAGCCCATCGCCATCCACGTCGCCGTAGGCCACCCCCATGCCGGCCTGGGCCGTGGCGAGGGCGTTGACGGCGACCCCGCGCTGGGCCGCCTCCTCCTTGAACGTGCCGTCTTTCTGGTTGATCCACAGCCGGTTCGGCTGAGCGTCGTTGGCGACAAAGATATCCGGCCAGCCATCGCCGTCAAAGTCGGCGCAGAGCACGCCCAGACCCGGCCCCGGGATGCGGCCCACGCCGGAATCGACACTGACGTCCTGGAAACGAACCGCGGCCCCAGCGAGCGAGCGGCCCTGGTTGCGAAAGAGACGGGCGCTACTACCGGGAAACGAGCGCGGGTGGCAGTACTCCCCACCGCCGTCGGGCCGCGTGCACTTCCAGGTCCGATCGTAGTCGACGTAATTCACGATGACCAGATCGAGCCAGCCGTCGCGATCGTAGTCGAAAAATGCCGCCGACGTGCCCCAGGCTGGGTTCGTCAAACCCGCTGCCTCGGTAATATCCTCGAACTTGCCGTCGCCCTTGTTGAGAAACAGCTTGACGCCGCCGTACTGGGTGACCAGCACGTCGGGCAAGCCGTCGTTGTTGACGTTGCCGATGGCCACGCCCATGTTGTGGCCGCCAATGCCCAGGCCCGAGCCTTCGGTCACGTCCTTGAATGTGCCGTCGGGCATGTTCTTGAACAGGCGGTTGATGGATTCGCTCCTGGGCCCACCATTGGTCAACAGGTAGACGTCCAGCCGGCCGTCGCCATCGAAATCGAACAGCGCCGCGCCCGAGCCGATGATCTGCGGCATGAAGAATTCACCCACCGGCCCGGCGTCGTGTTCGAAGTGCAAACCCACCGCGTCGGTGACATCCTTGAACCAGCCAAGATCGCTGTCGGTGTCGTGCGTGCGCGCGGCTCGGGCGCGCCGCCACAAGAAAATGGCGAGCAGTCCAAGCAGCGCCAGAGAGGAGAGCCCGAGCCATTTCATGAGACCGGTCATCCGGAGCGATGCAGTCGCCACGCTGCGTCGGCGAAACGTTACTCCAATGTAACCGGTCGGCGCAGCGAATCAAAGACAATACGGCGATCGGCAGGATTCATCATATCCGAGCGCGTTTGCGCCTTTCGGGAGCCTCCAGGCCGACCACCAATGGGCAGCTATCGGGGCCTGCTTCCCAAGTTTGCCCGCGCGATTTCACGTTTGCACCTTTTTACGGGACACCCCTCCAACTGCAACGCGCACGGCCGGTTTCGCCGGAACGCCTGGATTCCGCTGCGGATGCGTCCACATTTCACCATCGGCCCCCGCCCTCCCGGCTTTTCACGCATCTTGGCCTCCCCCGCCGCCGCGCCGGCCTTGTAGCCTCGGTACCGTGTGAATGCGACCCTTTACACGGAGACCGTCATGTATGCCGCCAGGCGTCACCGCCGTGGTTCACGCCCTTCGGCAAGCGCGGCTTCTTCTGGGACGTTCTGGTCCCGCGGCGGCGACGACTGGTTGCGCATTGAGGTGCCGGCCGGCATGGTGCCGCGCATCGCCCCCGCGTTCCTCATCACGAAAACACGAAAGAAGGAAACCACGAAAAAGATGCGGACCACGGACACCGGAGGCACATTCCCGCCTTCTCGATCTTTTTCGTGCTTTCGTTTTTTCGTGCTTTCGTGATGAAAAGGCTTGTTCTCCCCAGGGACGGAGCAAGAAAGCTTCCATCACGAAAACACGAAAGAAGGAAACCACGAAAAAGATGCGGACCACGGACACCGGAAGCACATTCCGGCCTTCTCGATCTTTTTCGTGCTTTCGTTTTTTCGTGCTTTCGTGATGAAAAGGCTTGTTCTCCCCAGGGACGGAGCAAGAAAGCTTCCATCACGAAAACACGAAAGAAGGAAACCACGAAAAAGATGCGGACCACGGACACCGGAAGCACATTCCGGCCTTCTCGATCTTTTTCGTGCTTTCGTTTTTTCGTGCTTTCGTGATGAAAAGGCTTGTTCTCCCCAGGAGTTGATTTCATGTCCGCTGCAATCCGCAACCGCATCAAGGCCCACCGCCGCGTGCGTGCCGGCGACCTGGTCCCGCACGAGTTCATTCGCCCGCAGCCTGCTCGTCTACGAATTGGCCGACGGCCGGCTCAAGCTGTTGGGCGGCCACCTGCGCCGCGACCTGGACCCCGACATGGAAGTGGAGGTGGAAATCCTCGACGTCACCGAGGACGAAGCCCGCACGCTGCTGCTGTCGATCGACCCACGCGCCGCGCTCGCCGAGACGCAGCTGCAGCTGCGCGACCGGCTGCAAGAGCTGGTGCCGGACGTGCCGGAAGAGCTGCGGCTTGCGTGGGAAGCCACCGCCCGCGCCGCGATCGAATCGCCGACGACGGGAAGGCCGCAGCCGGCGATTGCGGAGCAGTACGCCGTGCTGGTGACGTGCCGCGACGAGGCGCAGCAGATTGAGCTGCTAGGCCGGTTCCACGCGGAAGGGCTGGAATGCAAGGCATTGCTATCGTGACGTACCCCCACGTACCCCCCCCCATTCCGCGAGTGGGCCTATGCCCGCGCACCGCCGCCCTGGCCGGGGATGCAAGGTGCTCACCGTCGAGTTGCGTCCCGACACCGGGTTGGAGGAGGCCCTTAACGTCAGGAGCAAGACACATACGGTAATCAGATAGTGAGGCAAGTCGGAAGACTAAACGAACCGCAGCCGCCGTTAGGCGGGGGCTGGTCGAAGAGTAGGCCGACGGGGTCGAGCGCCGTTGCAGGTGTTTCGCCCCGTCGGCTTTTTTCGTCCGAGCTAGGCGGAACCCGTAAGTTCGCTGGGTGAGGAAGTAAGAATGCGTTGACACACCGCACACCACCGCACACCGAAGCTGAATTGGGTGCACTAAGGCGGAGTGTTGAATGTGGCGCCCCCGACGGCGCCGCCGCTTGAGTAGACCGGACGGCCGAGTTGTTGGGCCGCGAATCTCGCCTCCAGCGAACGGGGCGGACGAGCGGACAGTTGCGGATCCTCGACCTCGCTAAGGCGGAATCCCGCATTCTGCTGGTCTCGATCGACCCGCTCGCCGCGCTCGCCGAGACGCAACAGCAGCCTCCCGAGGGGCTGCCAGAGCTGGTGCCGAAAAGGTGCCGGAAGAGCTGCGGCTCGCAAGGAAAGCCGGCGCCCGAGCCGCAATCGAACGCTCAAAATTATGCTGAATGTCCCGAATCCCCCATAGGTTGCGCCGTTTTGCGGAAAGATTGCGGGATAAGCCAAAAATACACCAGCGCGCACAATTTTTTTGGCAGGAATTGTATGACGCCCGAAGCGTTACTTTAGGAGTAGTGATACGCGTGGAGCCTGAGCGCGGCTTTTCAGTTGTACAATCGGGGGACGGCCATACGCATTTGGGCCATTTGCGGGATTACCTGCCGCGGATCGAGAACTTGAAAGAAATCAAGGTAGGAACTCCCGTGAAGTTTGTTGCGGAAGAGATTAATATCGAGGGTGGAACGAAAAAGGTAGCGAAGCTAATCAGGCTAATGGACGGCGCAAAGGACGAGGACGAGGATTTCTAATCGCGAGATAGCGGACCGGACGTTCCGGACCGCATACGCTTTTCGTCTTCTCGGTTCCTGCAGCGCTGATCTGGTCATCCCGGAGCGACCGGGGGATGTCTTGGCGGCGGATTTGCCACACGTTGACTTGCCGGTGGTGTCCGCTTACTATTGCCAGTTCACCCGGCCTTTTGTACCATCGGGGGGATGATGGAGCAAGAGCACTCGCGGTGAGGATGAACCATGAGCCACGGACGGCCCGACGACGATCTGGGTCGCTTCTGCTGCCTGAACGCTGCCTGCGCCGATTACGGCAAGCGCGATGCGGGCAATCTAACGGTGCCGATGCGCGATGGTCCCGACCAACGCCGGCTGCTGCGTTGCCGCACCTGTAAACAGCGTTTCTCAGAACGCAAAGGCACGCCCTTGTTCGATGCGCGGCTGCCGCACGACAAGGTCGTCGCCGTCTTGGAACATATCGTCGAGGGCGTTGGCGTCCGCAAGACCAGCCGTCTGGTCGGCGTCGATAAGGACACCGTCGTCCGCTACAGCGTTAAAGCGGGCAAGCATGCCGAGCAACTCCACGACGAACTCGTGGGGCTTTCCCCCCCTAACGACCGAAGTGCAGTTCGATGAGAAGTGGTCGTTTGTCGGCAAGAAGGAAAAGCATTGCGATCGGTCCAACCCGGCCGACGACGACAAGGGCGACTGCTGGGACCATGTGGCCTTTGACCCGGTGAGCCGCCTGGTGGTCAGCGTGGTACTCGGGCGACGCACGGGTGAGCATAGCCAGTTGTTGGTGGAAGATTTCCATGAGCGTACCGAGGGCCGCATCATGGGGTTGATGACCAGTGACGAGTACGCGGGCTACCCGGGGGTCATCCTCGCCGTCTACGGTGAAGTCGTCACGCCGCCGCGCACGGGTCAGCCGGGCCGACCGGCCGCGCCGTACCAGGCCGTGCCCACGGGGCTGAATTATGCGACGGTGCACAAGACGCGGCAGGGCAATCAGGTCGTCGAAGTCGACCGACGCTTGGTCTATGGCACCGAGGCGGGACTGGAACAAGCCTTGGCCGACTCGCCGGTCAGCGCGACGGTGAACACGGCCTACCTGGAGCGGCACAACGGGACGGACCGCCACCGCAACGTGCGCAAGGGCCGCAAGACTTATTGTTTCTCCAAGGATTGGCAAGTGCATGCAGCGGTGAGTTACTTTACGCTGTACAGTTACAACTTCTGCTGGCCGGTACGCACGCTACGGCAGAAAGATGCCGTCGGGAAGTGGCAGGATCGCACTCCGGCGATGGCGGCCGGTTTGACCGATCATGTGTGGACGCTCGCCGAGTGGCTGACCCTTCCAGGCGTGCAACGATGAGGCGACACCACCGACTTGCCGGGCTTGGGCAAAAATGGCGGAAGTCGCACGCGTCGCAATCCTGCGCACTTCCGCAGGCACCCCAGTGGTTGGGGATGTTCCCGGCATTGTGCTCGTTGAGCGCGGAGTCTTCGATGTTGCCGACGACCTGATCAATCTGAGTAACGGCGTTATGGACCTGCGCGACCGAAACATCGATGACCCGAATGGCCCGCGCCAGGCGGTAATTGATGGTGAACTGTGGGAGGGCCACGCCGGGCCCGGGCTGCCAGTTGTGCAGAGCGTAGTAGTCTTGGGAGCCGTTCGGCGGCAGAACGTCCGTGGCGTTGTGGTTGTACTCCCATTTCAGCTCTTCGAGGTCCGTTCGGGAGGGTGACAGCTCGTTGATGTAGATCAGGAGGCCGGCGCCACTGGGCGGGCCTGGGGAACCTGCCGACAAAGCCACGCGTAGGTCTGCACCTGCCACTCCTGGTGCTGCCAGGCAGGTTGGGTGCACGACGGGCGCCGCATGGCCTTGTAATCGACGATAAGATCGTAGTCGTGATGCACTGGGGCGATGTGGTGCTGAATTAGCTGCACGATCGGGTTCTGGAGGTTCGCAGCGACGATGACGCTGGAAATGACGTCCACGATCCCGGTCAGTTCGTAGCGGTCGCCGCGCGCCTGGCCGCCCCCGGGCAGCGCCGGCATGCCGCGCGTGCCAGAGATCCGGTGCTCGGCCGCGGTGATAAGCGGGAAGAGATGCGGCGCAAGGAGGTTGATAGCGGCTTCGACTCGCGAGTATGCCGAAGCCCGTGCCGTGCTGCTGCGGGGCCTCTTGCCGCCAGCGGCAAGGCGCGTTTCGACCAGGTCGCCGAGGATCCCGATGTCATTCGCCGCGCGGACCAACGGGGCCGGCGGCGGGGGCCACGGCGTCGGGGTGCAGGGCCATGGGAATGTCGCGTGATGGATCTGCCAGTGCCGGTACGCTTCCTCAAGGACGCCGTGGACGAACTCCCCGGTCCACATCTGCACGGGCCGCGAGGGGGGCAGGGAACTTCCGTTGTAGTAGCGGTACTGGAGCGGGCACCGCTGGAAGGAGAGGATGTCGCCCGTCAGACTGTAGCTGGGAACCTCGAAGGGCAAGCTCCGAGTGTTGAGTGTCATATCTTTGTACTCCGATTAGATCAAGGCCACGGTGCCTGGTGGAGCCGTCGTCGCCCATTGCGCGGCCGGGATGAATTGCAACCCGCGGCCACCGGCGGGCAGGTTACCCATCGAAATGCAGGGGACCTGCCGCTGCGCCCGAGTCTGGGAGATTAGCCCCGCGAGGAGAAGCACGTTCTCGGGGCGGCTGTAGGCGACGAAGTAAAGGCGGCGGATGTCGTCCCAGGCGCGGTCGGCGCCCGGTACGCAGAGCGCCGATCGGGCAGTACGGGGCGACCTCGGCTTCCACGAGGTGGACGCCGTCCCCCCGGACAGGGTGGCGCATCCGCTGCTGGGTGTGGTGGTTATTCGCGAAGTCGCTCCCAACGTCCACGATAACAAGCGGAAACTCTAGCCCCTTCGCCTGGTGGATTGTCATGAGCGGGAAGTAGTTCCGGGGGACGTGGGGCATGATCTCTTCATCGACTTCAACATCGTCTGCCGCGATCGGCGCGAAAAGTTCCCATATCGCCTGTCGGATGGAGTTTGCTTCGTGGACGGCATCTCCGTGGCGGATCTGCGCCCGGTAAGACGCCAGCTGCCCGACCTCGGAGATCGTGCGTGCGATCGCCTCCAAGTACACCTGACCCTCCGGGTCCGTCTGCAGGGCGGGAAACCAAGTGGTGAGAGTGAACACCAACTCCAGGATCGGCCAGTCGCGCGGCCAATTCTGGTTGACGAATCCCGATGTGCGCGTCCGCCAGCCGTTCACGAACGCCGGTAGCCCGCCGGGGTGCGGGTTCGTGGCGAGATACACCTGTGCGGCTGCCCGCCACGCCAGGAGGCGCGCCCGGACGGCGTTGGGGAGGTTGGGGATTGCTGCCATTGTTGTCCCGTTGTTGTCGATGCAATGCAGGGCGACGCCGATAAGGCGCTGCACGTCGTCGATGTCGCCAAGGCTTCGCCCGCGCGGGTTGAACACCCGAACGCCCTGATTCTGGAGCGCTTGCCGCAGGAAGAGCGGAAGTCGTTCGCGCCCGCTCGCAGTGCGCTCCCGAACCGAATGGGACAAAAGGACGCTGTCCCCGTAGTTGCCGTGGTTGGCGCGGGCGATGGTGTAGGTGACGCCCTGGCACTGGATCTGATACCCGGGCCCCTGAAAGACGTCGTGCAGCAGGCTGGTAAGATCGTCCGCCAACTCCTGGCAGTCGGTGCGAAACATCCCAAGGATGGGGAGATTGCGGCTGGGCACGACCGCGTGCGCCGCCTGCGCCACGAGCGGGATCTTGCCCGGCGCCCGCGCTGCCTGGAAGCCGGGATCCAGTTGGATGAAGCGCTGGCAGAAGTCGACCACGCGCTGCGTGGAGCGGTAGTTACGGAACAGGTCCACGCGATTCGGCGTCCACGCCGGTCCGAGCGCCGCCACGATCCGCGTCTGGAAGTTGGCGAAGATCTCCACGGTCGCCCCTCTGAAGCGAAAGATCGACTGGTCGTCGTCGCCTACGACCGTGAGGCTCGCGTTGCTCTGCTGGCAAAGCTGCAGGTAAATGTGTTCCTGCTGGTAATTCGTGTCCTGGAACTCGTCTACGAGCAGCGCACGCAGGTTATTCGTGACGGCGGCGAGCCGGCCGGTCGCCATCATGTCGAGGAGCAGTTGCTCCAGCCGTGCGAAGTCCGCGAGGTAGTGGTCCTCCAAATAGGTGTGATAATCCGCAATCGCGTCGCAGAGGATCTGCTGTCCCGCGCCGGCGGCACCGTAGGCGGCAACGTCGACGCTGTCATGCTGTACGCGGCCCGCGAACGCAAGCACGAACTTTAGCACCTCGGAAAGCGGGAATGGTGCATTCAGGCCGGGGGTCAGGCTTGCAACGTGGTTGCGGAGGTCGGCGTTATTGTGCCGGCCGTGGGCGAAGATCCCGTGCCGCCGCATAAGGCCCTTGGCGAGGAATCCCTCGATGGTCGTCGGGGTGATCTCGCCTGGGCCGCGGCAATCCCGCAGAAACTGCTCCGCCAGGGAGTCGAGGGTCCCGACCGTGATGGCGTTGACATCGATGTCGCGCAGCCACTGCTCCCGTGTGACGTTGCCCGCGGCCTGGGCGTCCTGGATCGCCTGGTTGACGGTGGCGTAACCCCACGAGAGGATGCGCGACCGGAGTTCTCCGGCGGCCTTGCGGGTGAACGTCGTGGCCATGATACCCGCCGGCGGTATCTCGTCCACGAGAATGAGCTTGAGCACCCGCAGCACGAGTACCGTGGTCTTACCTGCGCCTGGCCCCGCTACAATAAATGTGGGCGGCGTCTGAGCGCCGGAGACAGCCTGATCCTGCTCATTGTTGAGCCAATGCTGCTGAAAGCGCGGAACAGCTGCACGCACCGTAGCTACAAATTCAGGGTACGTCAACATTATTGGGCGCCTTTGCCGTCGTGCCATTGTGCTTCACCTGTTCAAACAGCTGCAAGGTGTTGTGGGCGCCCCGCCTTTTGTTCCGGTTGATCCCTCGGAAGATCAAAATCTCAATCCCGAAATTGCGGCACATTGGGCAAGTGCACGAACGCCACGGGCGTTTCTCGAGCGTTTCCCGGTATGCGGCGACCAGCTTGGAATCTGTCAGCTCCGCACGTTCCAGCAGCCGGTCGTAGTCCAAGATCGCCTCAAGAGCGGAGTCCAACGGTGCATGGCCCTTGTCATAAGAGCGGAGCTTACGGAGCGCTTGAGCCTCCAATTTGCGCAGCGCATCCTCGGCCAGCCCCGACTTCTCCAGGCGCATCCTCGTCCGGGGGTCGCTCAAGGGCGGGATGCGGATGGCAGCATACCAAGTGCCGTCCACACCGAGGTAATTCTGGTCCGATCGTAGCCACGCCTTGCGGAAGTAGCTAGCGCTGTCGAAGCTGCCGATCCCGAGTTCCCGGAAGTACGCTTGCAAGGACGGGCGGAAGATCCCGAGCAGGTGCAGCCACGGCTTATGCTTACACTTCTGCGTCGCAGCGTGTACGGCACAGATGACTGCACGAGCATCCGCATCGGACCGCGGGACGAGGCCGCCGATGGCGATGTGTCGGTATCCCATCTCGACATACTCGCCGATCTGGCGCATAGCTCCGTGGCCCAAGGCCCTGGACGATCCCAACCGGTATGAACCGGGCGCCGCGCTCCCGGTGCAGCCGCAGGAAGCGGTCGGCGTTCTCGCGTGTAAGCCGAACACGCGCTCGTCTGGTGGCGTCCGAGAGCGGCTTCTTGCCTTCGGCTGTGGTGATCTGTGCCACCGGGATATGATCGACGCTCGCCCCAAGGTCGAATTCATAAAGGTCATATAGCGAAACAGCCTGTTCGACGGACACCGTGGGGCTATCTTCGGCCACATACGAGAAAGCGCCGCAATCCCCGAACGCCCATTGGTCGGCCTGGAGTTTGAAGTGCTGCCGTACCGAACGCGGCGCCAGCGAACTCGAATCAGAAGTTCCCACCCGCTTCAGTAGCCCCTTCGTTCCGAGATTCTGCGCCAGGCTGACCAAGAGGGTGGCGTCGCGCCATGCCCCGCTGTTATGCAGCTTTTTTGAGGATATGGCCCTGGGAGACCCGTTGACTTGCCGATTGTACCACCGTAGGCTGTGGTTTCGAGCGTAGGTAGTTTTCGTGCACCTCACGCCAGATCTTGCTCAACACTAACACGCGCAAGTCGAGAATCACTTGGCCACCCTCGCAGCCCCAAGTCATGCCCGAGCGTTTCAGGCGCTCGCTGAACACCGTCTTGCAGGCCGCCTCGGTTACACCGCTGCCAATGGGCATCCCCTGTCCCCGATACTGCCAGTATTTCATCCACACTGCGTGCTTGCGGATGTAGCGGTAGGCTGTCCAGTAGTCCTCGGTCTTGGCCTTGCCGAGCTTGCGACCGTTGTTGTAGTGCCACATCATCGACCTTAATACTTGGGTCACGCCCTGACGGCGGTCACGCAGCCAGTGCCGCCATTTCGCAAACCAGTGCGAAGCCTTGGCTCCGGCTCCAAACAACGCTTGGGCGATTTTATTGACGTGGCCGCAGGCATGCCAGAAGTCCAGGACCCACTGCCAGGCTAGCTTCCGCCCTGGATGCCATGGATCGTCCATGCGACGCAGCACTTTCTGGTAGTATTCCTTTGGGTGACTGCCACCATCCGTGATGTAGGCCAAACGGGGCGCGCGCCGCCCTGCGGCGTGCCATCGCGTCAGCACCTTGGTCAGCAACGCGGTCAGTTGTGCCGACAGCGTTGCCTGGCCTGATTCGGGCATCCGTCCGAGGTAGACGGTGCCTAGACGTTTGCCACGCCGGTCGCAGACGGATACCGTCGCCGTGCTGCCCTCGTGATAGCCCTGCTTGCGAATCGGCACGTGAATGCCATCTCGACCCGCTGCCAGCGTCGGCGGATGCTTGCCTTTCGACGCCAAGGCTTTGTCCAGCAATTCCAGCAACTTGTTTGCTTGCATTCTTCGCGAAACGGGGCCAAGCCATCCCGCAGCGTCGCGGTCACCTTACGCAAACTGTGCACCGACCAGCAGACGTTGTGCTGGCGCTGCAGGAGGGTGCGGACTTGGTCCTGCTCGTGGTCCACCGACAACACACCGACGCGTTCCGCCAGGGCCGCGGTCGCCAGCCCAGCTTCGATACCCAACTGTTTCTCCAGCGGAACCAGTGCTGGCTCGCCGGGCTCAACGGGCTGGTACAAATAGCGATGCAGCTCGATCTCACCGAACAAGCTGCCGACCCACTTGCGGCTTTTGGGCCGACGACGGTAGACCTCGCCGGCAAACCGCAGCCGCAACGGGCACTCGTCGCGGCGTTGTGGCTCGATGCCATTGAATTCGTGCTCGACGATGATTCGATTCGCTTCACGTGCAATCGCCGCCAACTCGTTTTCAAACGCACAGGCGCGCACCGGCGTGACCGGTTCTTGGCGAAAGCGTCGAATCAGAGCAATGAGCTTCAGAAACTGAGGCAGCGCACGAATCAGCACTTCAAGCACATCGCGCAGATCCGGGATTGCCGGCAGCATGGCCGCCAGGGTAGACTGCTTCATGGGGGAATCCTTTCCTGTAGTGGCGGTTCGCACCAACATTGGGCAGGAAAGGCCCCTCTTTTGCAATGTCAACCGGCCAAGTTCGCAGCCTCGCGTCCTGCGGAAACGCGAGAAACCCCGGATTCTCCAGGGGCTGGCGCGATTCCACCCGACCAAGACGCCGTCACACAGCCGGCGCGGCGCATAAGGGCGATGCTGTGCTCCTCGTGCCTCTTGCGCCGCTGTACGGCGGAGAATTCGTCGGCCTCGAAGTCGTAATCGACATCGACGAAGTCGTCCCAGTCCGGCAGGAAGTACAACGGCCTCGTGAGTTGCGGGAGTTCCTTCGGTATGCACTTCCTGCTCTGTCCGATGTCGCGCAGCATGTCGTGGAGGCGGTTAAGCTTCACCCCGATGGTTCCTTCCACCACCTGCACGGCGGGGCGCGGTGACGACAGCAGATTCGGGTCGATGCTGCGGAGATAATCCCGCCCAATGACGAGGTCGATGCGGGGATGTGCACGGCTCCAGTCCTTGAGGGTCCGGCTGACCTCGCCCGCTAACTGGGTCGCCCGTTCCGCCGTCATCCGCTGGTCGTAGCTGGTGATGTTGCTCAGGCCGCCAATGATACCGTATTTGGCCGACAGGACGGCCACGGAGAGCGACTCGGGCCAGCGGAAGTCGCGGAGATAGGACCGGAGTACGCGGAAGGTCGGCCCGTCGTAGAGATTGATGGCGGGGAGGAGGCCCTGAGCTTCTACCTTGGTGGCCGAGCAGCCGAGCACGACCAACTGCTTCCTTGAGGCTTGGGTGTTGCCTACAGCCATCGACGGTGACCTTGAAGCCGTATCGGAGAAATAACGTTTGGTTCGGCAGCGCGTCGCTCACGGTGCTTGCCTTACGAATTTCCGCGCGTAATCAGCCGTTGGGGCATTGTCTCCAGACAGCGCCGCAAATTCAAGATCTCAACCTTGATCCGTTTTGCCAGTGGCTCGCCGTCGCCCAGGCACAGCGTGCTTCCCTGGCGGTCACGGCGGCGGCTAATCCGGTTGGTCCGGTAAAGGTGGAAGGGCAAGAGGCGGACGACAAGGGAAGCGACGAATGCGGAAGCAGCCAGATTCGCGATTGAATCACGAATAATCTCACTCGGAGGGGCCGGCTGCCGTTGTATCAGATCGCAAGATTCCAGGTTGCGTGCGCCGCGCCATGCTGGAGAATGCCCGAAGAGCGATGAGCCGAAACGACGGCACCCTTTGGCAAGCTCGAAATCCGAAGCACGAAATCCGAAACAAGCTGCAAACACGAAATCCGAAGTTACAAACGACCGGGCCGGACGGGCCTGGCGTGCATCGCAGGTCGGCCACGTTGGCGGCGCCGGGGAAACCCTGGCCCATTGCAATAGATGGTGCTTATAGGTCCGCCCGCACAAGCTCGACCTCGACTTCACCACGCCGCCCAGACGGCGCAAGGGCTCGTGACGATGGGCCCTCAGAGCCTGGATAGTAACCGCATGATCTTGCTTCTCCAGCCCGCCGTCCAGACATGAAACTGGGCGGCCTTGCTGTCGAACCAGAAGTCCAGCCCGTTTTCGCGGAATGCAGTTACCCCCAGCAGCGGCACGCGCGGGACGACGGGCCGGTCGGGCACAGGCGGGCCGACAGCGATCCCCTCTCGGAGTTCCAGGCGAAAGGGGCGCCTCGCCAGCGCGCGTTCCCATGTACCCGGCGTGTTGGGGTAAACCCACACGTCCGCCTCAAGGCAAGGAACGCGGCGCTGGTTCACCCGCTTGGCCGTCAGCACATCCAGCAAGGCGGGACGAATCCCGGCCCACTGCAGCAGGTGATGCTCATGAAGGTAGAACGCCGAGTTGTTCCCCGTATCGAGCAGGGCGGGGAACGGCGGAGAGAGGCGTTGTGGGTCGCGCTCGCCCGGCAGACCGACGCTGAGCCAGACGACGATCTCGTCGCGCAGGAAGCGGACGTGTCGCTGCCCGAAACTCAGGGTCTTTGGCTGCGGCAGCAGCGGCAGACGGTCGAGGATTTTCATGGGACAGGCGGCGGGAACGAGGGATCGTCCGTGAACTCGCAGAGCGATTCTTCCAGCGGAGTCGGCACCCACGGGGGCGTGTCCGCTTCCTCGATCTTGCCGATGTAGAACGTCCCCCGCTTCAGTCCCTGCTGCACGCAGCGCTCATAGAGTTCCGTGCGGGTCTTACCCAGGCCCACCCGCTCGTCACCGTGGCAGGCGACCCACTGGCCGTGATGCCGCTTGTACTTCAGCAGTTCGGGCAACTCGCGCCAGAAAGCTCGTTGCGCCCGGAGCATCTCCGGCAAGATGAGCGATGAGACTTCATCAACGTCCGGCGGCAGCACGCCGGCCATCCGTTCAAACACCTCCGCCCGCATGAGGACGTAGGCGTCGTGCGTGGAAGGATCGATGACGCGTACGGGTTCGCCGTTCTTCTGTTCCAGGGCCTGCCGCTGCTCGGGGGTCAATTCGATCATGGTAACCTCCGACTGCATACTACCCGCCGAACGGGTCGGTGGACAAGTGGGCGCTGGGAATCTGGCGGGGAAAGGGGGACGCAGCTCGAATCGGGATCGTGCGACGACGATTCTTAGCTGTGCCGGCTGGCGGTATCCGGTTGCTGGATTCCCAGTTGCTGGAGCCACGCAATGCTGGAGAATGCCCGATGAGCGATGAGCCGAAACGACGGCACGCTTTCACAAACTCGAAATCCGAAGCACGAAATCCGAAACAAGCTACAAACACGAAATCCGAAGTTGAAAACAGACCGTGACGGACGGGCCTGCCGGACAAGCCAGCAGGGGTCGTCTGAGCCGGCGGGCCGGGGCGCAGACGCCGGCACCTCGGAACGTTTTCGAGCTGGGACGGGGACATCTATCTACTATAATCAAGGGCGAACCGGGAGCGTGAGCGGCGTGAGCGTCCGAGACAAGGCTCGCCCCCCCCTCAGATTGCAGGAGGCTGCGAAAATGTCCACTGTGCCGACCGAAACCGTCGAGAGCCTCGAGGCAAAGTTCCGCCGACTGGCGGCGATCTGGCTTGCCGAGACGGCGTATGTTTCCTCCAGCAGCGACCTGGTGTCCCATGCCGCGTTCCGGGAGATCGTCGGCATGGGCTCAGCCGTGATTCCACTGCTTCTGCGCGAGTTGCAAAACCGTACCGGCCACTGGCACCGGGCGCTGCGGCGCATCACCGGCGCCGACCCCGTTCCGGCGGCTGACCGCGGCAACATCGAGAAGGCGGCCGAGGCCTGGCTGCGCTGGGGCAAGGAACAAGGCTATTCATGGTAGACCCGAGCCTGGAAGATGTGTTCCCGGGTCTGCGCGATCAGCCATACGTAATTACGAGTCCCCGGGACCGTAGGTACAATTGCATCGCGTTTGCAGCCGGCGACAACCGCACCTGGTGGTGGCCTGACGCGGATGAGGAGGACACCTGGCCCGCGGGCGTCGCACGGGCCGAGACGGTCGAAGCCTTCCGCGATGCCTTTGTCACCCTCGGCTACGTGGCCTGCGATGATGAGTGGCTCGAATTGGACTACGAGAAGGTCGCCCTCTTTGCCTTCGCCAGCGTGCCAAAGGACGCGGCGCGGCAGCTGCCCAATAGCCGCTGGGCCAGCAAACTGGGCCCAATGGAAGGCATTGAGCACTCCCTGCATGACCTCACGGGCATGCTCTACGGCTCCGTTGTCCTGGTCATGAAACGGCCCGTAGCAGCTCAAAACAGCTCATGAATCGGTCGCCCGTCCTCGACCAGCCGCAGTGGGCGAGGGGGGCGATCGTTATCTGGTTGCTCAATTCCAGGTTGCTGGAGCCGCGCCATGCTGGAGGATGCCCGATGAGCGCTGAGCCGAAACGACGGCACGCTTTCGCAAACTCGAAATCCGAAGCACGAAATCCGAAACAAGCTCCAAACACAAAATCCGAAGTTGAGCACGTCGGCACAAGGGGACGCAGCTGGACGCAGTTCGTTTCGGCGGAAACGAGTCGCGTCCGGCCTTGTCCCTATTTTGCCAAAAGAAGCGCGAAAAGGCCTCAACGAGAATGCGCGCGCCTGCTATACTGGACAGGTCTTTCCCAGGAGGGACCCATGACGATCCATGTCGAATTCACACCGGCGACACTCGAACGCCTGCAGGCCGAAGCACAGGCGTCTGGCAAGGATGTCGAGACCTTGGTTCGCGAAGCCGTCGAGCAGAAGCTGGCCCGCCGGGTGAAGACGTTCGCGGACATGCTCAAGCCGATCCACGACGCGGTTGATGCGAGCGGCATGAGCGAGCACGACCTGGACAAACTGCTTGAAGGCGAGCTGCGGGCGACTCGCGCCGAGCGCCGAGCATCCCGAAACAGCCAATGATACCCGCCGTATTTGACTGCATGGTGCTCCTGCAGGCGGCCACCAAGCGCACCGGACCGGCGGCAGCATGCCTTGCCTTCGTCGATGACGGCGACGTCCAGCTGTTTGTAAGCGCCAACGTCCTGGAAGAAGTTCACGACGTGCTCAACCGACCCGCGATTCGAAAGAAGTTTCCCGCCATCACCGATCAAGACGTTCTCGACTTCATCGAGCACATCGAGGACAAGGGAAAGATAGTCGAGGAGATTCCGGCGGTGTGTTCGTTGCCGCGCGATCCCGACGACGAGGCGTACATCAACCTCGCCGCAGCAGCAGGCGCGGCGTTCCTCGTCAGCCGCGACAAGGATCTTCTCTCGCTCATGGATGACGATGCCTTCCGTAAGCAATTCCCATCGCTCTCGATTGTGGACCCAAAGGCTTTCCTCGACCACGTGCGGTCGACAATTGCGAAGGATTCCGGTGAGGCGTGATTCAATGGCAGCCGCAGCACGGCAGAAACACTCCGGGCAATGCAGCATTCTTCGCGGTGCACGGGCGAACAAAGGGGTCGCAGCTCGAATCGGGATCGTGCCATGACGAACCCTACCTTTGGGGGCTGGCGGTATCCGGTTGCTGGATTCGCGGTTGCCGGAGCCGCGCCATGCTGGAGAATGCCCGATGAGCGATGAGCCGAAACGACGGCACGGTTTCGCAAACTCGAACTCCGAAGCACGAAATCCAAAACAAGCTCCAAGCACGAAATCCGAAGTTGAAAACAGACGGTGACGGACGGGCCTGCGGACAAGCCGGCGGGGTAGTCCGCGCTGGCGGCCCGGGGCCCGGACGCCGGCACCTTGGAACAACGTCTTCGAGCTGGGACGGGGCGCCATCTACTATAATCACGCGCGAGTCGGGGGTAAGCGATCGAAGCAAGATTCCCATTGAGGAATCGACAGTGTCATCCGAATCTGGACTTCGCGAAGCATGGCGCGACTGGCACCGCCTGTTCGGCCTACTCCTGACCGACTTCTTCGCCGGCTCGCCGTTCACCGTGGAGGTCGAGCGCGATCTTTCGCAACAGCAGCAGTTCCTGGACGTGGTCATTGTGCGCCGCGGCCGTGGGCGGTTCGTTGGTCGCCTGCCTGATGGTCTGGACGATCTCGTGGCGCACAACCTGATCACCTTCAAGTCGCTCCGCGAAGCCCTGGACGGCTGGGCGATGCGCGAGCTGATCGCTCACTTCGTCGCCTACCGCAAGCTCGTCAGCTCGTCGCCGTCCGAGTTGCTGCCCGAGGACCGATTCCGGCTCTATGCCGTGTGCGCGCGCTCCCCGCAGATGCTTTCCGGCCAGGTGCCGTGGCAAGAGCGGCAGGCAGGCGTGTATGATTGTCGGTGGGGCCTGGACACGGTGCGCGTCATCGTGGCGGGGGAACTGCCCCGTGAGCCGCACAACGCGCCGCTGCACCTGTTCAGCGCGTCGCCGGATTTGGTCGGCTTCGGCTGCGACGCCTACCGGCGGCATTCCGAATACACCAGCGGGCTCCTGGTGCAGCTGTTCCGAGGGTTCGAGGGAGAGGGCTTTGCGATGTCGTATACGATGCAGGACTTCACACGCGATTTCATCAAGGAGCACTTCCCGGAGTTGACGCCGGAGCAGCGTCTGGAAATCCTGAGGTCAATGCCCCTGGAAGAGCGCCTTGCGGGAATGTCCGACGAGCAGATCCGGCACTACCTGGAGCACCAGACGGCTGCCCGTTCGGCCAAGCCGCGACGCAAGCGGTAACGGGCGACAAGCCACCGCAAGAAGCGCAAACTCGAAATCCGAAGCACGAAATCCGAAACAAACTCCAAACACGAAATCCGAAGTTGAAAACGACCGGGCCGGATCGGCCTGTTTTTCATCTTCGGGATCCCCTATCTCGTCATCCTCGCCCGGGACCTCCGGAATCTGCAGGTGCCCCCTGAGCAATTGCAGAACGGCGAATTCGTGCTGCTCACCAGCCCCGCCATTTCATGGGACACCGCTCACGGCTTCTTGACGCGCGCCTGCCATTTCTCAAGCGCCGCGCGCGGTCGGTGCTCGTCGGGTCCGGCAAAGCGCACCGCGTCCTGGAGTTGGGTCAGCGCCTCGGGCAATCGACCCGCCTCGGCCAGCGCTTCACCGAGGGCCAGATGCGTTTCGGCAAGTCCGGGCCGGCAGCTGACCGCGGCCTGCAAGGATTGCAGGGCCTCGTCCGCGCGACCCAGGTGCCGCAGGGCGCTCGCGCGCGTCAGATGCGCGAACGGGTCGCATGGCTTGATGGCCAGCGCCTTGTCCTCGGCACCCACCACGGTACGGAACAGTTCCTGCGCCCGTTCTTCGATGGCGCCGACCCCCGCGGCGATCCCGAGGGCATTCCAGGGCATGCCGGAAACGCCGCCGGCCGCGCTCCAGACGGCGATCCCGGGACTGGCCCGTAGCCGTTGCGCCTGGAGGAACCGCATCGTGGCGAGGAAGTGCAGCGCATACATCTGCTGGGGATCAAGCCGCAGCGCCGTGCTGAGGGCGTCCTCCGCTTCCTCGGCCCGTTGCAGCTTGGTCAGGGCAATGCCCAGCGCCAGATAGGCACTTGCATCGGGTGTCTGCGTGATGGTGAGCCGCAAGAGCGCGACCGCTTCGGGGAACCGGCCGGCGCGCTCCAGTTTGGCCGCCTCACGCACGTGCGCGTCGCGATTGACGGCGAGGCGGTTCATCTCGTCCACCAACACATCGGGCCACGGCAAATCCACCGGCAGCTGGGCCGCGCGCTGTTGGAAGTGGCGCGCCAGCGCGCTGTCGCCGTCGGCGATGGCGATCATCGCCAGCTGCGCGGTCGCCAGCTTGCGGGCGTGGGGACTGCTGCGCGCCGCGGTCAGGTGCGGGAGGGCGCCGGCCGTGTCGTCGCGGGCCATGGCCAAGAGGCCGCGCCCAAAGTGGAGCCGGTCGCTGGCGCCCTCGAGATTCTCCAGCGCTTGCAGGTGCCGCTCCGCCTCGTCGCCCTGGGCCGTTTCGATCAGGCCCAGCGCCAGGCGAAACAGGACGCTGCCGCGGTGTTCGGCGCTCCGGCTGCGCTCCAGGGCTTGCCGCCACAACGGCAGCGGGTCGCCGGTTCGGCCATCCTGCAGCAGATGGCCGTGCAGATAGGGCCAGCGCGGGTTGACGGGATCGAGTCGCTCGGCCTGCTCGAAGCACTCCAATCCCTGATCGCTGTAACCGTTCGCCGCCGCGGCCAGCCCAAGCTGGCCCCACGCCTCCCCGGAGCGCGGCTGGCGGCGCACTTCGGCCAGCGTCTTGCTGATCGTGTCGGCAACGGCCTGCTCCATCTGCTCGACGGGAAACTCGGGCGGCACGGGCGTGCTCAGCCAGCGCCAGGTGAACCACGTCGCCGCGATGAACCCAGCCGTCGCCACGACCCCCACCAGCCAACCTCGGCGCGTCATCACGGCACCCCTCCCTCGCCACGGCGCAGCACGACCACGCGGTCGGCAGGCCCGCCGGCAAATTCCTCGACCAGACCGTCAGACCAGCGCACCGTGATCCCATCGTACCGCGCGGCTGCCCCCAGCCCAACCCAGGCCGGGCGCGGGGCCGTCGCCGTCGAAATCGAACACCGCCGCCCCCGAGCCGTGAATCGAGGGCGTGAAGAAGGCCCGCCGCCAGGGGCAGCAGCGCCAACACGGCGTATCTCGTGGGCTAGGACGCGGGCCAGCACCTGCCGCAGCCAGGCCGTCAGCTCCGCTTCCGTGGTGCCACGGAACTGCGGAAAGCCACGGTAGGCCTCGAGGATCGTGAGCTGCACTACGTCCGACGCGTCGAACTTCCCCTGGAAGCGGCGGTCGAGCTGACGGCGAGCGAGGATGCGCAGCCACGGCTGGTAGCGAGCGAGGATCTCGGCCTGGGCGGCCGCATCACCACGGCGCAGGGCGTCGAGCAAACGGGCCAGCGTGCCGGTCGAGTCAGCCATGGGGATGCCCGCCCTCGCTAGCGCTTCGGGCTCAAAAGCTCGCCGTAGGGTGGGTGGAGTCTTCGGAACCCACCACGCCCAACTGGCGGTCCAACGGTGGGTTCCGAAGACTCCACTCACCCTACGAGCGCTTCGGCCTCAACAACGGGGCTCGGCGCAGCGCCGCGCGGCCCAGGCGCGCGGCGGAAACGATCAGCAAGCCAGCCATGACGAGCAGCCCTGCCGCGTATACGCCCGCCGGCCACATGGCGTACCAGCCGCGCGAGGAGTAGTGCTGCTCGCGTGTGAGATCGCCCGGCGCGTAAGCAAGCCATGCTGCGACGCCGGCGAGCGCCGGCACACAGGCAAGCAGCACCGCCAGCCTAATCCAGCATCGCCGCGTCGCGGCCGCTGACGCGCACCACTTCGGCGGCGTAGGGAACCGCCAGGCCGCCGCCCTGGCGCCCCCAATCCTGGTCGTCGAGCATGTTGGTACCGCTTCTAATCACGACACTGCTGCTGCTGGCGATCCCGATCAGGTTGTTCCAGATGGCATCGCTGGGTACGCTGTCCCCCGGCGGCGGCGTGAACCAGCCGGCGTCGAGCTCGCACTGCCGAGCTGGCCGCGAGCGCCGGTGACAAGGTTGATCGGATGGCCGGGCATCGGGAAGCTCCGCCGGGAAGGCGACGAAGCCTGTTGTATCGGCGCACGGTACCCGTGCCGGCCTAATTCACCGGAATGAACCCGTCGCCGTCCACGAGGCCAAGCGAGAAATCGCCGCTGAGCGCCTTGCCCACCGCCTGGCCGACCGGGGATTGCTTGATTTGCACGCCCAGGTTGCCGACCGAGGTCTTGACAATGGTGGCGGGCTCGCCGAGGTCCTGCAACACCTGCGGCAGCTGGCTAATGGCGGTCGCGACCCACGGCGCCGTTGGCAGACTGTTGCCCGCGTTTTGCCACCAGCTTGCCAGCACGCCGGTTTCCTTCTGGAACCAGTCCGCCGCCGTACCCGCCAGGTCTTGGCCAAAGGTGCTCAGGGTTTGCCCGACGTTGTTCAGAATGTCGCTGACGGTCCCCCAGTTGTGGGCATAGGACAGCACGATTTGGGCCGACAGCTCGTAGGTGCTGGTGTTGAATGTGAGCTGCTTGACGGTGAATTGCAGGTCGCCGTTGAACTGGTGCAATTCGTTGTTGACCGCGTTCTGGAGCCGCGTGCCGGCATCGGTGACGGCCAGGAGGTTGATGACCGGATTGCCCTGGTAAGCCAGGGCCAGCTCGCTCTCGTTGAGGTTCATCGTCTGGAACAGCAGCTGATACAGCGACTGGTTGATGAGATTGCTTTCGATCGATGCGCCCAGGTCGAACGCGGTTGGATTGAGGTGCGTGCCGAACAGCTGGTTGCACGCGCTGATCGCCAAACTGCCGAGGGCGTTCTGGATGTCGTCCGTGGTGACTCCTTGCGTCACCGCGGCCGCCGTCGTCGCGGTGCCGATCATGTTGGCCTGCGGCGCGAGCGGACCGGCCGGCAGCCCGCTGATGGTGATGGTGAAGCCCAGGTGCTGCTCGGTGATCTGCTGGCCGAACGCGGTGTAGTAGTAGTTCACCCACACCGGCGTGATCTGGACCTGGCCGTGCTGGAAGGCCTGCGCAATGTCCTGGAGCGCCTGGGCCTCGTTGCCGACCCGGCGCGTGGCCCAGGCGATGACGCCCTGAAATTCGGCGGAGAGGTTTTCCTCCAGCTCGTTGACGGTCGCGTCGCCGCCGCCGAGCACCGTTTGCGCCGTCAAGCGGGCGAGGGTTTCCGGACTGGCCCAGTCGACGAAGCGCGAGCTGCTGAAATAGACCGCGGCCGCCCCGTTCGCCGCGTAGATGTTGCTCTGAACGGCGGCGTAGTTGTTGCTCGTCCCCGTGCGGGCCATCGAGGTCAGCACCTCGCTTGGGTTAATGCTGGGCAGGACGAACTGGCCATTGAGCAAAGCCTGCAGCTTGTCGGAGTCGAACTGGGTGCCGGCGAAATCGATGTTGGCGTAGGCAGTCTGCTGAGCCAGGTTCAGCGACAGCGTGCCGGTCGCGGAGAACTGCACGCCGAATTGGGTGTTGGCGACGTCACTCAGCACGCTGACGGGGTTCGCCCAGCCGCTGTCGCCCAGCGAAAACGATGGGTCGCTGTCGGCGAGCTGGCCGAGCAGGTGGATCGTGCTCACGTCCGCCAGCACCCGTGGGCCGGTGGCGGGCGACCAGTAAATCGCCCCGTCGGTGAAGGTGACGACCTCGATCGGGCTGCCGGACGTCGCCTGCCGTGACAGCGCCGCGCCAAGTCCGCGGCCATCGTCCTGGTAGCTCTGATAGATCTGGGCGATGTGCTGGCTCACGGGGATGATCTGGCCGGTGAATGCGAGGAACAGGGCGCCGCCCTGGAAATAGATGACCTGGCCGACCGCATTGCCGTTGACGTCATTCGTCGTTTGCACGAGGCTGGTCGGCATCCCCAGGAAACTGGTGGGCCCACCGTATTCGTCGTAAGCGGCGCTGAGCGGCGCCGGGATAATGTGTACGCCGGTCTGCGGCGACCAGGTGATCTCGCCGTTTTGCAATTCGACAGTTCGGCCGCCCGCGACATTCTGTTCGGCGCCGATCGGCAGGCCCACGGCGCTCCCCTCACCCCCCAGATTGTGCCAGAATTGACCGATCGTGGTGTAAGTAATCACCAGGTTGCCGCTGCTCAGATCGATCGATTGGGCAAGGTAGTCGGTGGCCAGGTCGCCAAGCGGCGTGACGAGGTAGACCGTGCCGTCGGTGCCGCGACTGTAGAGTTGGCCGAACCGATCGACCACGACCTGGGCCTGGCTCGACAGGATGGGGACGAGCGCCTGGGCCGCGGTGCTGTAATAGGAAAGCTGGCCGTCGCCGAAGAAGAGCGCGATCTCGCCTGTCCCGTCCATCACGAGCTGCGCCACGCCGGTCGCGATTGTCTGGGGGTTGGCAAGGCTGCTGGCGGCGATGCTCACGAATCCGCTTTGCAGCATGTAGAGGTTGCCCTGACTGTCGATGGCGTATTGGTCGCTCGGCGACGAGCCGCTCGAACCGAGCTGGCCGTTCATGTACTCATAGGTGTGCAATCCTTTGACGACGACCACCTTGCCGGCCGAGTCCATCGCCATGCGCGTGACACCGGTGGCCCCCAGCCAGCTTGGGCCCGCGGCCGTGGCGGCGACGATGCAGCGCGCCGTCGTCGTAGAGGGTGTAGAGATCGCCCTGGCCGTCGATCGCGAACTGATCGGTCGGTGACGAGCCGCTGGAACCGAGCTGGCCGCCAAAATAGAGATAGCTGTGCGGCCCTTCGACGGCGACCACCTGGCCCGCGGCGTCCACCGCCATCGCCGTCACGCCGGTCGCGAGCTGCTGCGTTGGGGCGGTGCTGGTGGCCATGACCGTGAGGACGCCGGCCTCGAGCGTGTACAACTCGCCTTGGCTGTCAAGTGCAAAGCGCTCGGGCGGCGGGCCGCCATTTGTGGAGGAACTGGTGCCCGAGGTGCCGAGCCCGCCGACATCGTAGTTGTACGTGTACGGTCCCTGGAGATAGACGATCTCGCCGGCGGAGTCGATGGCCACCTGCGTCACGCCGGTGGCGATGACCGTCGGCGCACTGCTGCTCGTCGCCGCGACGGCAAGCGTGCCGTTGTTCCCGATGATGTAAAGCTGGCCCGCGGCGTCAAGAGCATATTGCACGCCGGTCGCTGAGCCGCCGATGCCGAGCTTGCCGATGAGGTATTCATAGGCGTGCGGCCCCTGGAGCGCGACCAGCTCGCTGGCGGAATCCACCGCGATCTGTGTCACATGGCTTGAAACCTGCTGCACGCTCAGGCCGGTGACGGAATCGAGCACGCCGTGGGCGGCCAGGGCATAGAGCTGGCCCGCGCCATCGACCGCGATCTGGGACACCGCCGTCGCGCCGCTGACTGCAGCGAGACGGGTGCCGGTGAATTCGTCCACCACGCTGCCGTTGATCACGTATGCCGTCAGGTCGTGCGCCTCCACCAGCGCCTGCACGCCCGTGGTGACCGTCGCCGGCGTGCTGCCTGCGGAGGTCGTCATCAGCGTGCCGTTTTGAAACAGGTAGAGCGCCTGGTTCAAGCCGGCCTGGGCCAACGTCTGGACGCGGTCCGTGACGTAGGCAAGACCGGACGTGCCCGATCCCTCGTACAGCGTGCCGTCGTGATCCAGCAACAGGATCTGGTCGGGCCCATCCTGCGCCAGGCCAAGGAGCTGAGTGCCGCCGAGGGCCGGCTGGGTACTACCGGAAAGGACGTACAGATTGCCATTCTGGAGGTAGAGCGCCTGGCTATTGCTGTATTGCACCAGCGCCGTGACGTTATTGGCCGCGATGACCTGGTACGCGGCGGCGGTGCGCGCGGGCACGCCCGTGGCTGCAAGCAGCATCGAGCCTTGCCGGAAGAACACGTCGCCGCTGGTGTCCTGGGCCGCCTGGTCCGCGCTGCCGATGGTCACAAAACCCTGATTCGGCACAAATTCGCGCAGCACATACTGCACCAGTTCATAGGCCACCTGATGGCCGGCGCTGTCGTGGCCCTGGAACAGCCCCTGGACGCCGGAGGCAATGGTGGACTGGACGCCGCCGCGCGTCATCGCTAGCTGTCCCTGCGTGCTCAGGGTGAACTGCACGGGGATGTTCAGCAGATTGCTGACCGCGCTGGCCGCAATGGTCGCCGGGGTAAGTCGATCCTCGAGTGGCTCCAGGCACAACCGTGCACGGCGTTTTCGCCCGGCCTTTGTGCCACGCGGACGCCAAGAACGTAGCCAATTCCGCCACCAGGTCTGGTCCATCGAGCGATTCCTACATGAGACCAAGGGTCGCCGTGCGCATCGAGCTGCCGGGTGCACGGGCGGCACGTATGGGATTCGTTGCGTGGTTCAATCACCCAATACGTGCGCCGGTCGAAAAACCGGACAGGGATTTGTCCGAAAAGTGATTTTTTTTCGACTCGCCCTCACGACGACGCGCGCCAGCGCCGCCCGTGCCTGACGAACTTCCGTTCCGCCGCGCGGGTCCACATGGTAAGATGCGTGTGGAGGTAGCCGTATTCCCGATTGCTCCCTTGACACCCTGCACATGCACGCCTGCGTCCGCCAATGGCAGGCCGGCGACGCCCACGCCGCGGATACGCTGTTGCGCTCGGTCGGCCAGCGGCTGGAGCATGTCGCGCAAGATGCTGCGCGGCTTCCCCGCGGTCCACGCATTCGCCGAAACCGCCGACGTGCTCCAGGGGAGCTTGCTCCGTCTCCTGAGCACGTTGCAGCGAGTCGAGCCGAAATCGACGCGCCATTTCTTCAACCTCGCCGCCGTGCACGTCCGCCGCGAACTGCTCGACCTGGCCCGCCGCCATAGGCACGCGGAGCTTACGTCGGCCGACAGCGGGGCGGGCAGTTCGATACCGTCCGTCGAGGCCGACGAGGACCTCGACCTTTGGTGCCGGTTTCACGAAGCCGTCGAGCGACTGCCGCCGCCCGAAAACGAAGTGATGGGGCTCGCGTTCTACCACGGCATGACGCAGGCGCAGATGGCCGAGCTGCTTGAGGTGGACGAGCGCACGGTCCGGCGGCGGTGGCAGTCCGCGTGCCTGCGCCTCCATAAGCTCGTGGGCGACCAACTGCCGCGCGCCTGACCCGCCTCATCGTTCGTTGCAATTCCTCCGTCAAAACGAGAATCATGATGTCCGAGGATCGGCTGGAAAGCTTACTCCTGACCTGGCAGGAAGAACGGCTGGACGGCCGTGACGTGCCGGCCGCCGAGATGTGCCGCGATTGCCCCGAATTGGCGGACGAGCTTGCACAGCGCATCGACGTGCTGCGCCGGATGGACGAGCTGATGCAGCCCGGCAGCGCCCCTGCCAATCGCCGTTCCGCGACCGCGCTCAACGGCACCGACGACCCCTGGGCAACGCTGGACGCGCTCGGTACGAGCCAGACCGATGAAGCAAGCCGCGCGCGGTCGGTGCCCGGCTACGAGATCCTCGCGGAGCTGGGGCGCGGCGGCATGGGCGTCGTCTACAAGGCCCGCCAGCGCACCCTAAACCGCATCGTCGCGCTCAAGATGATCCTCGCCGGTGCCCACGCGGGGTCGGAGGCCACGGCCCGGTTCCTGCACGAGGCCGAAACGGTTGCGCAACTCAAACACGCCAACGTGGTGTCCGTGTATGAGTACGGCAGCCACGAAGGTAAGCCCTATTTCTCCCTCGAATACCTGGAAGGCGGCTCGCTGGCTGAGCGCCTCAAGGGCGAGCCGCAGCCGCCCGTGCAGGCGGCGCAAATGGTGCAGACCCTCGCGCGCGCGGTGCAGGCGGCCCACGAACAGGGGATCGTCCACCGCGACTTGAAGCCGGCCAACGTGCTGCTCGCCGCCGACGGCACGCTCAAGGTCGCCGATTTCGGCCTGGCCAAGCAAGGCGAATCGGGGATGACGGGGACGGGCGCGGTGCTCGGCACCCCCAGTTACATGGCCCCTGAGCAGGCCGCGGGCAAAACCAAGAAGGTCGGGCCGGCCGCGGACATCTACGCTCTCGGCGCGATCCTCTATGAACTGCTTACCGGCCGGCCGCCGTTCAAGGGCGCCACGGCCTGGGATACCGTCCAGATGGTGGTCGCAACCCAGCCGGTGGCGCCATCGCAATTGCAGGCAAGGCTGCCGCGCGACCTGGAGACGATTTGCCTGAAATGCCTGCAGAAGGAACCGTCCAAGCGCTATGTGGCAGCCGTGGATCTGGCGGAGGATCTGCGCCGCTTTCTGGCCGGCGAGTCGATCCGGGCGCGCCGCGTGGGGCCCGTGGAACGCGCGCAGCGCTGGTGCCGGCGCAATCCCTGGATTGCCGGCTCGCTGACGGCGGTGGGACTGGCGCTGCTGGCTGCCACCGCGGTTTCGACACGCTTCGCGCTGCACGCGGAACAGTCGCTGCGGGACGAAGCGGCCGCCAAGCAAGACGCCGAGGCGGCGCGTGCGGACATGCAGCGGCAGCTGATCGACCTGAGTGCGGCCTCGGCGCTGACGGCGGCGCAGGAAGAGGATCATTCGCTCGCGCTCTTGTGGATCGCTCGGGCCGTCCGCCTTTCCCGGGACGATCCGCAACGCGAACAGCTCAATCGCATTCGCTTCGCCGGCTGGCGCCGCCAGGTGTGCCTGCCGGAGGGCAGCTTCACCGCCCCAGGCGTTCAGCGCGGCCGCGATCGCTTCGGGCCCTTTGCGTATTCGCCCAGCGGCCGTTATCTGCTCGTCAAGGATAGCAAGGGAGATTGCCTGGTCTGGGATCGGCCGCGTGGCCGGCTTGTGGCCCTGCCCATGGCGGTGGCGCAAGGCTCGGCCGCCTGCTGGCATCCACGCAGCGACCTCCTGGCCGTCGCGGGCAGAGATGGGCTGATCCGCGTCCTGGCGCTGCCGGCACTTGAGCCTGCGGAAGAAGTGACGGCGGACGGCGAGGTGGCGGTCGTGGCTTTCAGCCGGGATGGCGGACGGCTTGCGTGGGGCGGCACCGCCGGCGCCCAGGTGTGGGACCGGGAGCGGAAGCGATATGCCACGCCCGTGCTCGTCCACCCCAGGCCGGTTGCCGCCCTGTCGTTCAGCGCCGGCGGGCACCGGTTGGCGACGCTGGCGCACGATTCCCAGGCACGGGTGTTCCCGGTGGCGCCGGATGCCGCCGAGCCATTGTTTCCGCCCATCCCCCATACGCTCGGCGCGTACGCTGATACCCATAGCGACATCCATGGCGGGCCCGATCGGCTAGCTCCCCGCTTTGCCGACGACGATCGGGTTTTGGTAACGGTATCCGGCAACGCGCTCATCTGGCGATCCGCCACGACCGGCGAAGTGCTGGCTACTCAAACCGCGCCTCCAGGACTGAACCGCTGGACTGCCGTTGCCGTGAGTCCGGATGGCAGCCAGGTCGCCGCCGCCGCATGGGAAAGCGATGGATTGCTTTGGGACGCACGAACCCAACGCGTCATTGCTCTGATTCCCGCGCGCCGCTGGGATTGGTTCCAGGACCTAACGTTCTCCGCGGACGGCAAGACCGTCGTCACCTGCGGCAACGACCGCACGGCGCGCTTCTGGTCCGTCGACGAGCAACTGCACGGCAGCCTCACCGCGGCGGCTCCGGCCATCCCGCACCTGGCGGCTGTGGTGCGGTGCAATCTTGCTGCCGACGGCCGGCATCTGGCGACCGCGCTCTGGGACGGGACGATCTACCTGTGGCGCTTGCCCGAAGGGCCGCTGGTGGCGTATACGCTGCCGGCCGACGGCATCACTCTGCCGGCGCTGTCCCCGGACGGCCGGTACGTGTTGCCGCGCGGAACCACCTACCGGGAAGGGACGCAGCCGGCCACGCGGGTTTATGACGCGCCGACCGGAAAGCCCGCCGGACCGCCGCTCGATCCGGGCGGCATCGTTTTGGATGCGGCGTTCAGTCCGGACGGTGCACAGGTTGCGACGGCCAGCTCCACGGCCCGGACGCGCGCGGAGCGGTACAAGTGTCTGTTCGAGCCGGACGGCAAAGGCGGCCGCCTGCAGCTTTGGGACTGGAAGACCGGCCAACGGACCGTCGAGCCGATCAATACGCCCGGCGAGCCGCGCGGGCTCGCTTTCCGCGCTGATGGCAAGATCCTCGCCGCGGTGTGCGCGGATTACCGAGTGATTCTGGTGGATCCCGCGACCGGGACGATCACACACCACCTGGACGCCGGTATTCGCACGCGGCCCGGCTTCCCCAACGCCAACTTTTGGTGGGGCAACGGCGAGGCGCGGTTTAGTCCGGACGGCCGATTCCTGGTCAGCTGGGAGATGGCCGCGCCGGTTCACGTCTGGGACCCGGACACAGGCCAACTCCTGCACACGCTGCCGCATGGCGACCGCGTCGACCACGTTTCGTTCAGCCCCATCGCGCCTGCGCTGCTGGCGACCGCGAGTCGGGACAACAGCGCGCGCATCTGGGATCTCGCTACCGGCAAGCTCCTGGCCGGACTGGAGCATCCGAGCATCGTGACGCGCGTTCGCTTCTCGCCCGATGGGACGGAGCTGATTAGCTGTGGCGGGGACGGCATGCTGCGTGTCTGGGACTGGCGGACGGCTAACCTGAAAGCGGCGCTGTTGCTGCATCGTGACTCGGGGTTGACGGATTTTGGCTTTACCGCGGACCGGCAGTGGCTGATCACCCTCGGCACGCCGGACATGCAACTGGTCGACTGGCGCACCAGGACCGTCGCTGGACCGCTGTGGAACCTCAAACCGCATATCCGGCTCGCACTTGAGATTCCGCCCGGCGATCGAAGGGCCATCGTCGGCGGTTTTACCGGCTCGCTCGTTGGCTTCGATCTGGAAAAGATGGTGACCCCGGCGACCGAACCTATTGATGAGTTGACGCGGCTGGCGGAGGTGGCGGCCGGACGCCGAATCCTCGATCAGGGGAATGTGGTGCCGCTGACCATCGCTGAATGGGCCGATCGTTGGCGCCGGTTGCAGCGGTGAGGGAAATGCGCAGTCTCAAACGAAGAACCGTGACAAGGTTGATGGGATCGCCGGGCATCGGGAAGCTCCGTCTGGAACGTGACGTAGCTTTTTGCATGGCGCCGCAATTGTTCGGATTTTGGTGGACCCCGGGCACGATTTGCGCGATAATGAACATTACTTGCACGCACCATCACGCCGACGGCACGATCCAACCTGGGATCCACGGGAGTCGTCCATGAGCGAAGTTGACCGCACGGCATGCCTGGCGAACGATCCACTACAGAATCCGGTCGCCCAACGGCTCCGCGACGAATACGAAGCCGCCTTGAAACAGGCCCGCGCATCCGGACCGCGGCCGCAGCGCGAATCGTATCTCGAGCGGGCGCCCACGGCGGAGCGTGCGGCGCTGGAGCGCGCGCTGGAGCACCTCGAGCAAGTGTATCAACAACGCCGGTCGTCCGCGGGAGCGAATGCCGGTGAAGCGACCATTGACGTCACCTACGTCGGCGGCGTCAACCACGAAACGCGGGGTGGCGCCGCCGACACGGTCCGCAACGGCACCGACGCACCGATCGACGCGGGCGCCACCATCGATGTTGCTCCGGCAACACCGCACGACGCGACGATCGATCTGGCCCCGGGCGCCGATCCCAACGCGACGCTCGACCCTGCCGTGGTCGCGGATCCCTCGGCGACCATCGATCCGGCCGACCCGGACGATGCGAGCATCGCAGACGTTGCGATTACTCCCGCGCCGCGGGGGCGGACCACCTTCACGCCCCGTGACGGGAGCGTATGCGCCGATACGCTGGATCAGCCACCGATCGCGGGGCCGATGGCCACCATCGATCTCGGTGGTGCGGCCAGGCAAACCAACGCGCAATCGACGGATTTTTCCCTGGGCGGACTCGGGGGCGCGGCCGACACGGACGATTCCGAGTTGATCGCCGGCCATAAGATCCTGGGCGAACTGGGCCGCGGCGGCATGGGCGTCGTTTACAAGGCGCGGCAGGTCAAGCTGAATCGCGTTGTCGCCCTCAAGATGGTTTTGGCCGGCGCCCACGCCGGCAGCGAGCAACTCGCCCGCTTCCAGACCGAGGCCGAGGCGGTCGCCCGCTTGCAGCATCCCAACGTGGTGCAGATCTACGAGGTGGGCGAGCACGAGGGCTTGCCGTTTTTCTCCCTGGAGTATGTCGACGGCGGCAGCCTGGCAGGCAGGATCGGCGGCAAGCCGCAACCCCCCGCCGATGCCGCGCGCATGGTCGAGCGGCTGGCCGACGCGATGGATAGCGCCCACCGCCAGCAAATCATCCATCGCGATCTCAAGCCGGCCAACGTGCTGTTGACTGCGGACGGCGATCCCAAGATCACCGACTTCGGCCTGGCCAAGCGCCTGGAAGGCGACTCGGGCCAGACCCGTAGCGGCACCCTGATGGGCACGCCGAGCTACATGGCCCCCGAACAGGCGCGCGGCGACACCAAGAACGTCGGCCCGCTCTCGGACATTTACGCCCTGGGGGCGATCCTCTACGAAATGCTGACGGGCCGGCCGCCGTTCCAGGGCACGACCATCGTGGAAGTGCTCGACCTGGTGCAAAAGCAGGAGCCGGTCCCGCCGAGCCGGCTGCAGCCGAACGTGCCGCGCGATCTGGAGACGATTTGCCTGAAATGCCTGCAAAAGGAACCACCCCAGCGCTACGCCACCGCGGGCGCGCTGGCGGCGGATTTGCTGCGCTTCCTGGGCGGCGAAACGATCATGGCGCGGCCGGTGGGCCACGTCGAGAAGGGTTGGCGCTGGTGCCGGCGCAACCCGCGCCTCGCCGGGCTCACCGCGGCCGTCGTCTTTCTGTGCGTCATCGCCGGGACCGCCGTGACGGCGCTATGGATCCACAGTGCTCGCGCAGAGCAGGCGGCCCAGGAACGAACCGCCCGGGAACAGAAGGCCATCGAGGAAACCCGCAAGGCAGCCGGGGAGCGGCTGGAGCAGGCGCGTGCCGCCATCGCGGTCGGCAATCATCAGCGGGCCGGGACTTTCCTCGGCTCGTCCGATCCCCTGCTGGAAAGCGCCGAACCGCTGCAGGACGTGCGCGACCAATTGGCGGCGCTGCGAGCGCAGGTCGACGTGTATGCGGAGTTCAAGAAGCTCCTGGATAACGCGCGTTTTGCATCGCGGTTCGGATCGCGGGGCCTGAAGGAACAGGCGCAGAAGTATTGCCACGAGCTGGTCGACATGGATGAGCAGATCAAGGAGCGAACGGGTCGCGGGGCCGCGGGCTTGCCGCCGCTGGACGCCGAGCAACAGCAGTTGTTCCAGGAGGACCGGTTCGAGGCGTACCTGATCGCTGCCCTCCTCGAGACCGACCTGTCCGCCAGTGCGGAGGCCGCCACCAGGCAGGCCGCAGTGCGCCGGGCCATCGACTGGCTCAATCGCGCCGATCAGGTCCTGCCCGGCATGCGCGTCACCTACGTGAACCGCGCCCCCTGCTGGGGTGCGATCGGCAACAGGGTCGAGGACGACGCGGACATCAAACGGGCCCAGCGGATCGTGCCGGCGTCCGCGGTCGATCGCTTCTGGCATGGCTTTGCCGACCACCTGCGCGGACGCGGCGCGGCGCAACGGCGACCTGAAGACTGCCCAGGACTTCTTCCGTAAGGAGATCGCCGAGTACGCCGCCCTGCTGCAACTGCGCCCCGATCATTTCTGGGGCTATTTCAACTGGGCCAATTGCCAGGTGGATCTGGGTAATCTTCACGACGCCCTCATCGGCTTCACCGCCTGTATCCGTATTCGGCCCGACTTCCCCTGGCCCTATAACAACCGCGCCACCATCCATCTGCGCCTGGGCGAGCACGAGCAGGCCCTGCAGGACTACACCACGGCATTGCGGTACAACGCGGATTACGGGGAAGCCTACGCGAACCGCGGTCTCGTCCACTTCAAGCTCGGCCGGCCGGCCCCGGCGCTGGACGACCTGAACCGGGCCGTCGCGCTCAGTCCGGACTACGCCCCGGCATACGAATACCGCGCCGACGTCCACCGCAAACGCAAGGAGTTCACCGAGGCGGTCGCGGATTACGCGCGGCTTCTGGACCTCACCCCGGACAAGGCACCGGTCTACCTCAAGCTGGCCGACGTTCATCATGACATGGGGCGCGACGACGACGCGGTCAACGACTGCACCCAGGCGCTGGCGGCCAACCCCACCAACGCGCAGATCTTCTACAAACGCGCCGGCTTCCGGGTGGTGCGCAGGGAGTATGCCCTGGCCGTGCAGGACTACTCCGCCGTCCTGGATCAGCATCCCAAGGCCCTGGAGCCGCGCCGCGACCGCGCCAACGTGAACTGGGTCTTCCTCAAGGACTTCGATGCCTCGCTCGCAGACTGGGAGGAATTGGCCAAAGTGTACCCCAAGCTCGCCGATCCCCACTTCAGCATCGGGGTCATTCTCCTGGGCCGCCGGCAGTATGACGACGCCCAGACGGCTCTGGAGCACGCCGTCCGGTTGAAACCGGATTACCCCGTGGCCCACTGGGCGCTGGCGCAGCTTGCGCGCTGGAAGGGCGACCTGCAGGCGGCCTTGAAGATCGTCAACCCCATGGCCGAGAACGTGCCGACCAGCCGGCCCGAGACGCTCAACGTCCGTGGGGACATCTACCGGGCGCTGGGCCGGTTGGACGACGCCGCTGCCGACTACCGCCGCCTGATCGCGCTGAAGCCGGACCTTGTGGAAACCTACGTCAGCCTGGCCCTGGTCTGCACGAAACAGGGCAAGCCCGAATTGGCGGCGGAGTGCTTCGACAAGCTGGTGGCGGTCAACCCCAAGTCGGGGCGGGCGTATCTGCGCCGCGCGGAGTATCGCCGGGCCCAGGGACAGTTCGACGCTGCACGTGCGGATTGTGCTCGCGCTAGAGACAAGGACCCGAAATCGCTCCTGCCGGGGTTGCTGCAAGCGAGCATCCTGGCGGCGCAAGGGTCCGCCGAGCAAGCCGTGGCCGAGGCGGAAGCCCTGCTGGCGCAGGCTCCGAAGGGAGACGGCCAGATCCTCTACACCGCCGCCTGCACCTGGAGCCTGGCTTCCCAAGCGGCCGCCGCCCACACCGACAAGGCGAAGGCAGCGGTATTGACGAAGCGCTACGCCGACCGCGCCGCGGCCCTGCTGGCGGAATGCCTGGACAAGGGCTTCCACGATTTGATCTATCCCGAACACAACCGCATGGTCGATGATCCGGCCCTGGAGCCGATTCGCCGCGACCCGCGCGTGAGCGATTTGGTGGCCCATCGGTCGTGAGTGACTTTCGTTGCCTGCGGCGGAGGCGTGCGGGCCAAGGTCAAGAAGTGGTCGGACTACATCGACTGCTAGGCCGTGGACTGGAACTTCCAGAACGACACATTCATGCAGCGGTGGGTCAACTACCGCACGCGGCAGGACCGCTCGCTGGCGCTCACGTCGGACCCGCACACCTACGAGAACGCTGGCCAATATCGGGTGCTGGTCACGGTCGTGGACACCTTTGGCAATGACACCTCGCAGGCTTTCGAGGTGGAAGTGAAATAACGGTCCGGGCGAGGGTCCGAGCGACACTGCACCTGTTCCTGAAAGGGTGATGGTCGATGAAAGCAACTGTGTTAGTCGAAAGAGTGCGTACGAACAAATACCGTGCCACCACGGCCCAACCGATTCCGATTGAAACGGAAGGCGCTTCACCGGACGAAGCGCTGGCACGTCTGGTTGAAGTCGTCAGGAAACGTTTGGCCGCGGGTCAGCTATTCGAATTGGACCTCCCTGGGGCGCCGGCTGCGAATCCGTGGGAAGCCTTTGCCGGAGTGTGGAAGGATCATCCGGATTTTGACGCATTCATTGAAAACGTCGCGAAATATCGTCGCTCCCGGAACCGGCGGGGTTCGTCCTCATGAGGCTTTACGTCCTGGATACCGATTCCTTGACATTGCTCCTGCGCGGTCAACCAGAGATTTGCAGACGCGCCGCCGCCCACGATCCTGCCGAACTGTCGGTAACGATCGTCACCGTCGAAGAGACGCTGACGGGATGGTACTCGCAGATTCGCCGCGCGAAGAAGGATGACCAGGTGATTCGGGCTTACGGCGCATTGCAGGAGGCAGTTGAATTTTGCGGCCGTGTCCGGATTCTGCCGTTCGATCGAGAGGCAGTTGCACGCTTTCAGACGCTACGGGGAGCGAAGCGCCGCGCGGGCACCAATGACCTGAGAATTGCAGCGATAACTTTGGCTCAATCGGCGACTCTTGTGACGCGCAATCAGCAGGATTTCAAGGGAATACCGGAACTCAAACTCGAAAACTGGTTAGAGTCAAGTGAGGAGGCGTAGCCGTGGCCAAGAGTGTCATCGCCTACCCGAAGGAACTGCCCGAAATCCCCGGACGTTGGGCGGCTCGCAACTACGGAGAGCAAGGTGCCGTCTAGAAAACGGAAGTCGGAGATTCAACCATGAAGGCTCCTCCCTGGATGCGGAACTCTTACCGATGACGACGCCTCCCGATCTTTTCGCCCTCGCCTTGCAGTCGCAGCGGGCCGGCAATCTCCAGCAGGCGGAGGTGCTGTGCGGCCAGGTCCTCGAACGCGATCCCGAGAACGCCAACGCCTTGAACCTGCTCGGCGTGCTGGCACACCAGGCCGGGCGCAACGATCGCGCGATCGATTGGCTCCGTCGCGCCGTGGCCGCCAATCCCCGGGACGGCACCATTCACTACAACCTGGGCGTCGCCTACCAGATGCTTGGTCGCAATGCCGAGGCAGTCGCGAGTTATCGGCAAGCGCTCCAACTGCTGCCGGACCATGCCGACTGCCACCACAACCTCGGCCTGCTGCTTCGGGACGATAAGCAGGGCGACGAGGCGGTAACCTGCTTCCGCCGCGCTGCCCAGTTGCAGCCGCAGAGCGCGGTGTTCCACAGCGACCTCGCCAACCTGCTGGTGCCCCAGGGCCGGCCCGAGGAGGCACTCCCGCACTACCAACAAGCCGTGCGCCTCCAGCCGAATGAGGCCGCGCATCACAGCAACCTGGCCAATGTCCTCATCCTGCTTGGCCGCCCGGACGAGGCCGAGGCCCATTGCCGGGAGGCGCTGCGTCTGCGGCCCGCAATGGCCAACGCGCTGCACAACCTGGCCATCGCCCGTAGTTGCCAGGGATACCTGGACGAGGCCATCGACATCAACGCCCGCGCCATCCGCCTCCAGCCGGACCACGCGGGGGCGAACAATTGCCAGGCGCTCTGGTCGCTCCAGAAAGGGGACTTCGAGCAGGGCTGGCGCGAGTACAAATGGCGCTGGGATATCCCCAACGCCGTCCTCCGCGACTTCCGCCAGCCGATCTGGGATGGCTCGCCCTTGGCCGGCCGGACGATTCTGCTGCACGCCGAGCAGGGGCTGGGCGATACCATCCAGTTCATCCGTTATGCCCCCCAGGTCAAGGAGTGCGGCGGCACGGTCGTCGTCGAATGCCAGCCCGCATTGATTCCGCTCCTGGGCCGCTCTGCGGGTATTGATCGGCTGGTCGTGCGCGGCTCCGCGCTGCCGGCATTCGACGTGCACGCGCCGCTGCTGGACCTGCCGCGGATTTTTCGGACCACGCTGGCAACCATCCCCGCGCAGGTGCCTTACCTGGAAGCGAGCCCCGAGCTGGTCGAGCACTGGCGGCAAGAACTGCAAGTAGGTCCCGCGAGCCGAGCGGGACCGTCGAACGGTGAGGTCCGGCAGGTCCCGCTCGGCTCGCGGGACCTACTACGGATCGGCATCGCCTGGCAGGGCAACCCGAAGTTTCCCGGCGATACGCTGCGTTCGATCGCGTTACGGCATTTCGCCGCACTGGCACGCAGGGACGGCGTTCGGCTCGTCAGCCTGCAGAAGGGAACGGGCCGTGAGCAACTGGCCGTCCTGCTGACGAACTTCCACGTCATCGACCTGGCCGGCCGCCTCGATGAGTCCTCCGGCGCCTTCATGGATACGGCCGCGGTGATGAAGAACCTCGATCTGGTCGTCACCACCGACACGGCCGTCGCGCACCTGGCGGGGCGCTGGGGGTGCCGGTCTGGGTGGCCCTGGGGGTCGGTGCCGACTGGCGCTACCTCGTGGATCGAGACGACAGCCCCTGGTATCCGACGATGCGCCTGTTTCGCCAGCAGCGGCTGCACGAGTGGGACGAGCTGCTCGAGCGGATCGCCGCCGCCTTGCCCGCCGCGGATGCCGGCCCGAGCCCCGCGGCGGTAGGACGGACGTGGGCGTTGGCACTGGAGCACTTCCAGGCCGGCCGCCGCGCGGAGGCCGAGCAGACCTGTCGCCAACTTGTCGAGTGCGAGCCGTGCCATGCCGAGGCGCACAACCTGCTGGGCGTGCTGGCTCATCAGGCCGGGCAAAACGACCTGGCCATCGAGCGCCTCGATCAGGCCATCCGGTTGTCACCCGACAATGCCGGCTTTCACTACAACCGCGGCGTGGCCCTCCAGATGCTCGGCCGGCACGACGAGGCAGCCGTCAGTTATCAGCAGACCTTGCGCTGGCAGCCCAAGCACGCCGATGCGCACCACAACTGGGGCGTTGCCCTGGCTCAGCTGGGCCGGCTGCGTGAGGCCGAAAAGCACCACCGCGAGGCGGTGCGGCTGAAGCCGGATCACGTCGAGGCACGCCACCATCTCGGCTACGTGGTCCTCCAGCAAGGTCGGCCATTGGAGGCCATTGCCCTGTTTCGCGAGGTGGTGCGGAACCATCCCGAGGATGTCAAAGCCCATCACAACCTGGGATTGGCCCTGGTGGGGATCGGCGACTTCGAGGAAGGGCTGGCACACTTCGAGCATGTCCTCCGGCGGCGACCTGACGACGCGGAGACACGGTTTTGCCGCTCGATGGTTCTGCTCCTCAACGGTGACTTCCTTCAGGGATGGCCGGAGTACGAATGGCGGTGGCAGTCACGGGGGGCTCCGCCGCGGCGACACCACCAGCCGCCCTGGGATGGCGCGCCGTTGGCGGGCCGGACCATCCTGCTGCACGCGGAGCAGGGGTTCGGCGACACGATCCAGTTCATCCGCTACGCTCCGCTGGTCAAGGAACGTGGTGGCACGGTCGTCGTCGAATGCCTGCCGGGAATGATCGGCCTGCTGGGAAGCTGTGCGGGCATCGACCGGCTCATCGTGCGCGGCGACCCCCTGCCGCCGTGCGACGTCCAGGCCGCGCTCATGAGTCTGCCCCGTATCTTCGGCACCACGCTGACCACCATTCCCGCCGCGGTCCCGTATCTCGCTCCCGACCCGGAGCTCGTCCGGCAATGGCAACAGGAACTCAGTGGGCTGCGAGGATACAAGGTGGGCATCGCCTGGCAAGGGTCGCCGACGCATCTGCGCGACGCCAGCCGTTCGATCCCGCTACGGCACTTCGCCCCGCTGGCGCGCATCCCTGGGGTGCAGCTCATCAGCCTGCAAAAAGGTCGTGGCTGCGAGCAGATCGCGCTGGTGGCGGACCAGTTCACCATCATCGATCCCGGCAAGGGCCGGGACGACGCGAGCTGGACCTTCCGCGAGACCGCGGCCATCGCAAAGAACCTCGATCTGGTCATCGCCTGCGACACATCGGTGGCCCACCTGGCAGGGGCCCTGGGCGTGCCGGTATGGCTGGCGTTGCCCTTCGCGCCGGACTGGCGCTGGCTGCAGCGGCGCGAGGACAATCCGTGGTATCCGACCATGCGGCTGTTCCGGCAGCAGCGGTTGGGCGACTGGGACGGCGTGTTCACGCGCATGGCTCGGGAGCTGCAACAACGTCTTGGGCTGCCCACGCACCCTGGGGACGTCCGCGTCGAAATCGCCACGGGGGAGTTGATCGACAAGATCACCATCTTGCAGATCAAGAGCGAGCGGATCGGCGACAGCGCCAAGCTCCGCAACGTGCGCGCGGAACTGGCGACGCTGCTCGCCGAGCGCGACCGGGCCATCGCGCCGAGCGACGGCCTGGCGTCTCTGACCGCGGACCTCAAGGCGGTGAACGAGCAGCTCTGGGAGATCGAGGACGAGATCCGGCTCTGCGAGCGCGGGCAGAACTTCGGCCCGCGCTTCATCGAGCTGGCGCGCTCGGTGTATCACCAGAATGACCGCCGGGCCGTCCTGAAACGGCGGATCAACGATCTGCTCGGATCGGCGCTCGTCGAGGAAAAGTCCTATGCCTCCTATGCGCCGGCCCCGCGCGCCACCGTCTGCCTGCTGACGTACGGCGACTACCTGGTGTACTTCCGGCGCTGCCTGGAATCCGTCCTGACGACGACCCCCGCGGGCGCCATCGAGCTGCGCCTGGGCTTCAACGACGCGCCGGCCAGCCTGGCGTACGCCCGGCAGCGCCTGCGCCTTGATGACGCCGCCGAGCGCCGCCTCCTCGCCGGCGACGTGGAACAGCTCTCCTTCGTGACGCCGCAGGGAATGACGGTTCGGCTATGGAATGCCCCCGTGAACCTTTACAAGGAGCCGATGGCACGGCTGATGTACCATGACGTGCCGTTGGACTCCGAATATGCCGTGTGGCTCGATGATGATTCGTTCGTCGAGGAGGGTTGGTGGCAGGCGCTCGTGCCGCTCATGGAGCGGCGGGTGGACTACATCGGCCAGCCGTGGTGGGTCGATTATCTGCCGGGCCAGACCGACATGATCCAGGCGCAGCCGTGGTATCGCGGCGTGCCGTTCGACATGGGTGCGGGGCGGATCGGCATCTGGTTCATGACCGGCGGGTTCATGGCGGTCCGGGCCGAACGTCTGCGCAACGTCAACTTCCCCGATACCGACGCAACCTGGCAGGGCGATCGGCTGCAGCAATACGGCGGCGACACGCTGCTGGGCGAGATTGCCCGCCAGCAGGAGTGGACGCGCGCCGAACACGAAGCGCACGTCAAGGTCAACGTCGATCTGCACGGGAACCATCCCGCGCCGCGCCGGGGCGGCACGGGCCGGCAGTTCGGCGCCAACGTCCAGGTAGTGATCCGCTAATCGCACACCTCCACGCGTTCTCGACGGCGTCCATCACATCGTCGGCCGCCGACCGTTGGACTCGGCGTCATCCTCCTCGAACCGCACACGGACCCCTTCCTGAAGCGTGACGCCGACAAAGATGAAGATGCTGCCGAACAGCAAGCTGTCGTAGCCCGCGCCGGTTGTCAGCATGTCGCCGGCCCAATCCTCGAAGGGCGTCGTTGCCGGATCATTCCAGATCGCGCTTACGGTCCCGGACGGACGACCCGGAGAGCCAGGCGTGGCATCGGCGGCGGCAGTCCCCGCGTCATCGCCTTGAGCAAGTCTCGCTTCACCGGCACCGATGCCCGCGAGCAAGGAGCCCGCGACTCCCCGGCTGGTAGCCAGGCTCATTTCCCTGGATGTTGGCATCCAGAAGAACAGATCGAGCGCGCGGCGATCGCGCGTTGTCGCGACTGGGTCCACGCCGGCGCTGGCGTAAAGGTTCTGGTTGGCGCTGCCGAAAGGACTGCCTCCTGGGGCGAATGTGGCTTGCATTGAGAAGCTGAAACCATTCGGGTTCGGGCTGCTGCTCGGCGCACTCGCGAGGGACTCGCGCGCTGGAAGCTGCGCGGCCGGCGCTGGTGCCGCCACAGTCGCTGCACCGTGCTGAACCACGGCGAAGTCCGTGGCGGCAATCGGATCCTGCACGTGTCCCAGCCCGTCGCCGGTTGCCGTGAGGGCGGCGAAGACATTGATCACATTGGTGGAACCATTGCCGCTGTTCCCGCTGTAGCCCACGTTCGCATTCAGCGTTGGGCTGATCGCCGCGACCTGACCGGTCGCGGGATAATTGCCGGCGATCATGTCGGGCACCAATTGATTTGCTATCGGCGTTCCGAGCCCGGTGACCAGGTTATAGCCGGGTGCCGCATTGTAGCCGCCGTTCGTGCCGCTGGCGATGACGTTGTAATCGCTCTGCGAAAGGCTGTAGAGGTCTTGCTGGGCTTCGGTCGGGCTGGTGCTATTGAGGGTGGACAGTCCGTCGGCGGCACGTCCCTGGTTGACCAGCGCGAACATGCCGGCCCAGCTCGGCGCCGACAGGCTGGTGCCGCCCACCATCTCGAAAGCGTTGTCGGCGGGAAGATTGTAGGTGTCGGCGATCCAGGCGCCCGTGTTCGGGTCGGCAGCGAAGGACACGTCGGGAGTGGTGCGGTAGCCGGTGGATTGAACGCCGTCTTGATAGGCCGGCTCGGATTCGTACTGGCTGACGCCGCCGCCGCCGGCGATAAACATGCCTGCCGAGCTGGAGTTGTAGCCCCAGCCCGTTTCGCTGTTGTACGAGTTGTCGCTATTGAGATTGAGGCTGGTGCCGCCGACCGAGACCACGTTGGGCGAGAAGGCGGGATACTCGGGATCGTTCGTGCCGTAGTCGCCCGTGCTGGCCACAAAGGTCACGCCCTGGTGACCGGCAGGCGTGGTGAAATCGCCGTCGTACTGGGCTTCGTCGGCGGCCAGGACCGCCTGGCCTTCGGTGAAGCCCCAGCTCATGGACACCACCGAGACGCCCGGTTGGTTGGCGGCCGTCACCACGCTGCTCATCAGGTCGGGAAGCGACTGGCTGCTGGCCTCGACCAGAATGATCTGGGCGCCGGGGGCGACGGCGTGCACCCATTCGACGTCGAGAGCTTCTTCCGTTTCCCAGTTGTCCGTGCCGGCGCCGGACGGGTCGGTCGCGGGCAACGGCGCGATCTGGCCGTTCTCGTTGAGCACGGTCAAGAAGGTCGACGCCGGGCCATACTGGTCGTACAGCGTCGGTCCGGAGGTTGTCAGGCCGAACTGCGTGTCGAAGGCGTCCAGGGACTGGTCGATGCCCGGATCGTCGTAGGCATCGACGATGGCGATGGTCTGGCCGCTGCCGTCGTCGCTGAGGTTATTGATGCCGTAGGCAGCGCGGATCTCGGCCGGGGTGTACGCGATCCCATCGCCGCTGCTAAGGTTGTGGATGCTCGTGGGCTGGACGATGGTCCCATCCACGCTGACCGCGTTGGGGGTGACGGGCCCGTTCACCGTCAGCGTGGTGCCGGACGCCGCCGAGCCGATAGTGCCGCCGACGGTGAGCATGCTGCCGGGCTGGATCGGGCCGTTGATACTCAGGTTGCCCGTGACACTCCCGGTGACCTTGAGCAGAGCGCCGCTTTGCAGCGGGCCACCGATTACGACGCTGCTGTCAACGTTCTTGCCGACCGTGATCGTTCCACTAACAGGCCCGTTCACGTTAACGCTGCTGTAAACAGTACCCTTGACCGTGATGTTTCCACTAACAGGCCCATTCACCGAGAACGTTTCGAGGCTGTTCAAGGCGGCCAGAATATTGGCTTCCAAGGTGGTGGCACTCCAGGCGATCTGCTCCGTGGTGGCGCCGTCGCTGGTAAGCGTGAAGTTTCCGCCGGTGATCGTTCCACCAGCGTCGTTAAAGGTGAGGGTTTGTACCGCCGCCGTGCTCGGGAACGCCCCCGTGGTGGTCGTGGCAATGGAAATCGTCGGCTTGGTACCCTGGCTACCCTGGAGCCCGTTGGCATTTGCCGTTATCAGGGGTTGGGGGCCGGCGTAGGGGAAGGTGACAACTGCCGTGGCAGCTGGATCGGCGACGGTCGTCAAGCCGCCAACATTGCCTCCGACTGAAATGTAGCTGCCCGCGTTGATTGGGCCATTGATTTGCACGTTGCCTTCGATGCTGCCGGTGACGTTAATGTAGCCAGACGCAAACGTGAGCGTCTGCCCGCCGTTGGCCGTGGCATTCTTACTCAGCGTGAGCGTCGTCGCGCCGGTGATCGCGAAAATCACAGTACCGGCCGGAATCCCTGTTCCACTCACCGGCTGATTGACATAGAGCCCCGCTGTCGAATGAAGGCCGGTCACGGTCGACTGCCCGCTTGTCAGCGTGCCGGATTGGGTCGCCTGCTGCATGGGCCCGTTGATCGAGAGGCTGCTGGCGAGATCGCCCTTCACGATCAGGGCGCCGCTGAACGGCCCATTCACCGAGAACGTGCCGCCGGCGATGCCGAAGTTGCCGTTGTTGGGGTCCGGCACCGTCTGCGGGTCGCCCATGAGGATGCTGATCGGGTCGGTGTCCACTCCCGTCGTCATGAACGTGGCGGAGAACGGACCGTTCACGGGGATAGAGCCGAAGATGCTGGAGGCGGTGATGTTGGTGGTCATCGGCCCCTGAAGATTCACATCGCCGAGCGGCCCGGTACTGGTGATCGAGCCGACACTCTGCTGCGTCGTGATCGAGCCGCCGTCGCCGGTCAGGGCGATGGACTGGATGACGGAGTTTTGCTGTTGGCCGTTGTTGTTGTAAGTGGGCAGGACGGTGACCATGGCGGTGGCGGCGCCGCGGGCGGCATCGTTCTCCATGGTGCCGTTCGCCGACGAGTCCTCGACCTTGAAGGCGACGTTGTTGTTGTCGAATTGGCCGCCGTTGGGGTTCGTGACGATAAACAGCCCCGTTTGCTGGTTCTGGGACGCCTCGGCCTCGACGAAGGGCACGCGGAACGTGCTATTGGATGGCGCAATCGCGGTGCTGGACACCAGGAGGCCCGCCGCGGCATTGCCGTTCGCCGACGCCCCGGTTTGCGGGCCGTTGTTCGCCGTATAGGAGCCGAACGCGACGGCCTGGATGCTCTTGGCCTGGATATCGTTGTTGGGCGCATGATCGCGGATCGCCACGCTCCCGAGGTTGTCCTGGGGCAAGCGGATGCCGCCCGGCGTGCTCTGGGCAATGCCCAAGTAGCTGGCCATCGCCGAAGTGATCCCGCTCAGCAGGTCGCCTTCCACAGCCACGTCACGGATACCCGTCGCTCCGGTCGGAGGATCGAGGAGCGCCAGATCGAATTTGGCGGTGCTGTTGTAGGTCAGCAGGCTCAGGTCGAACTGGTTGGTTGCCGGGCTTGTGTTCGTCACCTGAATCGCCAACTCCGGCGCCGTCACGGTCGGGTCGCCCGAGCCGGTGGACTCGTAAAGGTACTTGAAGGAGACTGTCGATAGAGAGCCAGTCACCACATCAGCCCGGAGGATTCGCTCCACGCCGCCGTCGACGATGTCGAGAATGACCGGGTTCGTCGGCGAGGTCACCTGTCCCTGCACAACGCCGATCTGGCCAACTTTGCCGGCGGTGATCTTGCCACTGATCGTCCCGCCGACGTTCAAGTTGCCCAGCGTCCCGTTCACGGTCAGCGGTCCGCCGAGGTTGCCGCCAATGGCGACGGCCCCAATCGTGCCGCCCACGGAAACTTGGCCGTCCATGTCGCCGCCAACGCTCATCGAGGTGAGGTTGTCGCTGACGTTCACCTGGGCGGTGCTGCACATGTATCCGCCCACGGTGAGCGGGCCAAGCGTGCCGCCGACATCGATTTTCCCGCAGGCGTTCGTGACGACGTTCATGGCGTTGAGGTTGCCATTGCTCACCACAATGCTGCCCGTGGAAGCGAGCGATCCGCCGAGAGAGGCCACCGCAACGGCATTGGCTCCCAAAGTATTAGCATTATTCAGCGCGGACTGAATATTGCTCGCAAGCGTCGTTGGGTTGGTGCTCCAGGGGATGGCTGCCGTCGTGATATTCCCCTCGGTCAGCGTAAAGCTGCCGCTGGAGATGACGCCGCCAAACGTGATCGTTTGCACCGCCTGCACGTTCGGGTTCGTGCTGCCGGCCGTCGTGGTGGCGACGTAGATGCTCGGATCGACCCCGACCAGGTTGATGCTGGCCGTCATCACTGCCTGTGCGCCAGGCTGCTGGAGCGTCACGGTCTCATTTTGGCCGATGCCGACGGAACCCACGCCGACCTTGCCCGCGACCGTGATGCTGCCGGTGACGGAGCCGCCTACAGCGATCGCACCCGTGGCGTTCGTTCCCGCCGTTTCCTCGGCCGCCGAGGCGTAGACATTGCCCGCGACGTACACGGTGCCGGCGACATTTTGGCTGACGCTCAAGGTGCCGACGATGTTGCCGTCCACGGTGACCAGGCTACCCGCGCCAATGGAAATGAAGCTGGCGTTGGTCATGTCGCCACTGGCCGTGTAGATGCCGGTGAAGAACTGGAAGACGGGGTTATTAATGTTGGTAGCCTGAATCGTGCCGCCGCTGTTGGTGATGACCGGATTATTGATGGTGGTCGCGGTGATCGTGGCGGTGGTCGTCAAATTGGTGATGTTGAGCTGCGAGATGGTTCCCGATCCGGGCGTGCTGTCCGGCACCGCCGCGATCTTTCCGGAACTGGTGACCACCGTTAGGCCGGTGATCGTCCCCGCTCCCGCCGCGGTGATGCTGCCGGCGTTGGTGCTGACCGACATGCCGGAGATGGAGCCGGTGGAAACGGTACCGGTATTGGTGCCGATGGTGGTGTTGCTCATCTGGCCGCTGCCGGAGTTGCTGTCCTCCGGCGCGGTAAAGCTGCCGGCGTTGCTGCCGATGGTGACGTTGTCGGTCGTGCCCTGACCGGCGGCGGCGATGCTGCCGCTGTTGGTCGTCACCGACATGCCGGAGATGGAGCCGGTCGACACCGTGCCGGTATTGGTGCCGATGGTGGTGTTGCTCATCTGGCCGCTTCCCGAATTGCTGTCTTCCGGGGCGGTGAAGCTGCCGGCGTTGCTGCCGATGGTGACGTTGTCGGTCGTGCCCTGACCGGCGGCGGCGATGCTGCCCGAGTTCGTCGTCACCGACATGCCGGAGATGGAACCGGTCGACACCGTGCCGGAATTGGTGCCGATGACGGTGTTGCTCATCGTGCCGCTGCCCGCGTTGCTGTCTTCCGGCGCGGTGAAGCTGCCGGCGTTGCTGCCGATGGTGACGTTGTCGGTCGTGCCCTGACCGGCGGCGGCGATGCTGCCGCTGTTGGTCGTCACCGACATGCCGGAGATGGAGCCGGTCGACACCGTGCCGGTGTTGGTGCCGATGCTGGTGTTGCTCATTTGGCCGCTACCCGAATTGCTGTCTTCCGGGGCGGTGAAGCTGCCGGCGTTGCTGCCGATGGTGACGTTGTCGGTCGTGCCCTGACCGGCGGCGGCGATGCTGCCGCTGTTGGTCGTCACCGACATGCCGGAGATCGAGCCAGTTGACACCGTGCCGGTGTTGGTGCCGATGACGGTGTTGCTCATCTGGCCGCTGCCCGAGTTGCTGTCTTCCGGCGCCGTGAACGAACCGGCATTGCTGCCGATCGTGACGTTGTCGGTCGTGCCCTGACCGGCGGCGGCGATACTGCCGCTGTTCGTCGTCACCGACATGCCGGAGATCGAACCGGTCGACACCGTCCCCGTGTTGGTGCCGACCGTCGTGTTGCTCATCACGCCGCTGCCGGCGTTGGTGTCTTCCGGCGCCGTAAACGAACCGGCGTTGCTGCCGATCGAGACGTTGTCCGTCGTGCCTTGACCGGCCGCCGCGATCGAGCCGCTGTTGGTCGATACCGACATGCCCGAAATCGAGCCGGTCGACACGGTGCCGGTGTTGGTGCCGATCGTCGTGTTGCTCATCACGCCGCTGCCGGTGTTGGTGTCCTCCGGCGCAGTGAAGTTGCCGGCGTTGCTGCCGATCGAGACGTTATCGGTCGTGCCCTGGCCGGCCGCCGCGATCGAGCCGCTGTTGGTCGACACCGACATGCCCGAAATCGAACCGGTCGACACCGTCCCCGTGTTGGTGCCGATCGTCGTGTTGCTCATCACGCCGCTGCCGGTGTTGGTGTCTTCCGGCGCTGTAAACGAACCGGCGTTGCTGCCGATCGACACGTTGTCCGTCGTGCCTTGACCGGCCGCCGCGATCGAGCCGCTGTTGGTCGATACCGACATCCCCGAAATCGAACCGGTCGACACCGTGCCGGTGTTGGTGCCGATGGTCGTGTTGCTCATGACGCCGCTGCCGGAGTTGGTATCTTCCGGTGCGGTGAAGCTGCCCGCGTTGCTGCCGATCGACACGTTGTCGGTCGTGCCCTGGCCGGCCGCCGCGATCGAGCCGCTGTTGGTGGTCACCGACATACCGGAGATCGAGCCAGTCGACACCGTGCCGGTGTTGGTGCCGATGACGGTGTTGCTCATCTGGCCGCTGCCCGAGTTGCTGTCTTCCGGCGCCGTGAACGAACCGGCATTGCTGCCGATCGTGACGTTGTCGGTCGTGCCCTGACCGGCGGCGGCGATGCTGCCCGAGTTCGTCGTCAGCGACATACCGGAGATGGAGCCGGTCGACACTGTGCCGGTATTGGTGCCGATGCTGGTGTTGCTCATCGTGCCGCTACCGCTGTTGCTGTCCTCCGGCGCGGTGAACGAGCCGGCGTTGCTGCCGATGGTGACGTTGTCGGTCGTGCCCTGACCGGCGGCGGCGATACTGCCGCTGTTCGTCGTCACCGACATGCCGGAGATCGAGCCAGTCGACACCGTGCCGGTGTTGGTGCCGATGACGGTGTTGCTCATCTGGCCGCTGCCCGAGTTGCTGTCTTCCGGCGCCGTGAACGAACCGGCATTGCTGCCGATCGTGACGTTGTCGGTCGTGCCCTGACCGGCGGCGGCGATGCTGCCCGAGTTCGTCGTCACCGACATACCGGAGATGGAGCCGGTCGACACTGTGCCGGTATTGGTGCCGATGCTGGTGTTGCTCATCGTGCCGCTACCGCTGTTGCTGTCCTCCGGCGCGGTGAACGAGCCGGCGTTGCTGCCGATGGTGACGTTGTCGGTCGTGCCCTGACCGGCGGCGGCGATACTGCCGCTGTTCGTCGTCACCGACATGCCGGAGATCGAGCCAGTCGACACCGTGCCGGTGTTGGTGCCGATGACGGTGTTGCTCATCTGGCCGCTGCCCGAGTTGCTGTCTTCCGGCGCCGTGAACGAACCGGCATTGCTGCCGATCGTGACGTTGTCGGTCGTGCCCTGACCGGCGGCGGCGATACTGCCGCTGTTCGTCGTCACCGACATGCCGGAGATGGAGCCGGTCGACACCGTGCCGGTGTTGGTGCCGATGCTGGTGTTGCTCATCTGGCCGCTGCCCGAATTGCTGTCTTCCGGGGCGGTGAACGAGCCGGCATTGCTGCCGATGGTGACGTTGTCGGTCGTGCCCTGGCCCGCGGCGGCAATACTGCCGCTGTTCGTCGTCACCGACATGCCGGAGATCGAGCCAGTTGACACCGTGCCGGTGTTGGTGCCGATGACGGTGTTGCTCATCTGGCCGCTGCCCGAGTTGCTGTCTTCCGGCGCCGTGAACGAACCGGCATTGCTGCCGATCGTGACGTTGTCGGTCGTGCCCTGACCGGCGGCGGCGATGCTGCCCGAGTTCGTCGTCACCGACATGCCGGAGATCGAACCGGTCGACACCGTCCCCGTGTTGGTGCCGATCGTCGTGTTGCTCATCACGCCGCTGCCGGCGTTGGTGTCTTCCGGCGCCGTAAACGAACCGGCGTTGCTGCCGATCGACACGTTGTCCGTCGTGCCTTGACCGGCCGCCGCGATCGAGCCGCTGTTGGTCGATACCGACATGCCCGAGATCGAGCCGGTCGACACGGTGCCGGTGTTGGTGCCGATCGTCGTGTTGCTCATCACGCCGCTGCCGGAGTTGGTGTCCTCCGGCGCAGTGAAGCTGCCGGCGTTGCTGCCGATCGAGACGTTATCGGTCGTGCCCTGGCCGGCCGCCGCGATCGAGCCGCTGTTGGTCGATACCGACATGCCCGAAATCGAGCCCGTCGACACGGTGCCGGTGTTGGTGCCGATGGTGGTGTTGCTCATCGTGCCGCTGCCGGCGTTGGTGTCTTCCGGCGCCGTAAACGAACCGGCGTTGCTGCCGATCGACACGTTGTCCGTCGTGCCTTGACCGGCCGCCGCGATCGAGCCGCTGTTGGTCGATACCGACATCCCCGAAATCGAACCGGTCGACACCGTGCCGGTGTTGGTGCCGATGGTCGTGTTGCTCATGACGCCGCTGCCGGAGTTGGTATCTTCCGGTGCGGTGAAGCTGCCCGCGTTGCTGCCGATCGACACGTTGTCGGTCGTGCCCTGGCCGGCCGCCGCGATCGAGCCGCTGTTGGTGGTCACCGACATACCGGAGATCGAGCCAGTCGACACCGTGCCGGTGTTGGTGCCGATGACGGTGTTGCTCATCTGGCCGCTGCCCGAGTTGCTGTCTTCCGGCGCCGTGAACGAACCGGCGTTGCTGCCGATGGTGACGTTGTCGGTCGTGCCCTGGCCGGCGGCGGCGATGCTGCCGCTGTTGGTCGTCACCGACATGCCGGAGATCGAGCCCGTCGACACCGTACCGCTGTTGGTGCCGATGGTCGTGTTGCTCATGACCCCGCTGCCCGCGTTCGTGTCCTCCGGCGCGGTGAACGAGCCGCTGTTGCTGCCGATGGTGACGTTGTCGGTCGTGCCCTGACCCGCGGCGGCGATGCTGCCGCTGTTGGTGGTCACCGACATGCCGGAGATGGAGCCGGTCGACACCAGACCGGTGTTGGTGCCGATGGTGGTGCCGCTCATCTGGCCGCTACCCGAGTTGCTGTCCTCCGGAGCCGTGAACGAACCGGCGTTGCTGCCGATGGTGACGTTATCGGTCGTGCCCTGACCGGCGGCGGTGATGCTGCCGCTGTTGGTCGTTACCGACATGCCTGAGATCGAACCCGTCGACACCATGCCGGTGTTGGTGCCGATGGTGGTGCCGCTCATCGTGCCGCTGCCGCTACTGCTATCTTCCGGCGCGGTGAAGTTACCCGCATTGCTGCCGATCGTGACGTTATCAGTCGTGCCCTGACCGGCCGCGGCGATGCTGCCGCTGTTGGTCGTCACCGACATGCCGGAGATCGAGCCGGCAGAAACCGTCCCCGTGTTCGTGCCGATGGTCGTGTTGCTCATCAACCCCGAACCGGGATCGCCGTCGACTTCCAGCGCCTCGAACAGGCCGGCGTTGGTGCCGATCACGATGTCGGATGTCCGGTCGGCCTGGACCGTACCTGACGCCGCGATGGTGCCAAAGGTGCTGCTCTCTAGGGAATCGCCGTTCCCGGCGGCAACGACCTGTCCGTTGACGGTGCCAAAGGTGAAGCCAGTGATGGTCTGGGCCTGGAGCAAGCCATCCACCGTCGTGATAGTGCCGGCGGCAACAGTGCCGGTAGCAATGAGGCTCCCAGTCAGGTCGCCAATCACCACGTTGGAGAGGTTCGCGGCCGTGATCGTGCCGCTGGCCGTACCCGTGACCGACAGGCTCGTGAGGCCGCTGAGGGCGCTCGTGAAGACGGCATTGCCGGTGATCGTCAACGCCGCGACGCCGCTCACGTCGCCGCCGAACGTCGCCGCCCCCGTCACCGTCAGGTCGTTGTCGCCGCCCTGGACTGTGCTCGCGAAGTCGACCGTGCTCGCCGTCAGGTTGGTGCCGGCGCCGAGGGTCACCGCGTCCTGGTAGTTCTGGCTGCTGCTGGCGATGTTGGCCGTGTCGATGGCGGTGGTGCCGGTGATCGTCAACGCCGCGACGCCGCTCACGTCGCCGCCGAACGACGCCGCCCCCGTCACCGTCAGGTCGTTGTCGCCGCCCTGGACCGAGCTCGCGAAGTCGACCGTGCTCGCCGTCAGGTTGGTGCTGGCGCCGAGGGTCACCGCGTCCTGGTAGTCCTGGCTGCTGCTGGCGATGTTGGCCGTGTCGATGGCGGTGGCGCCGGTGATCGTCAACGCCGCGACGCCGCTCACGTCGCCGCCGAACGTCGCCGCCCCCGTCACCGTCAGGTCGTTGTCGCCGCCCTGGACTGTGCTCGCGAAGTCGACCGTGCTCGCCGTCAGGTTGGTGCCGGCGCCGAGGGTCACCGCGTCCTGGTAGTCCTGGCTGCTGCTGGCGATGTTGGCCGTGTCGATGGCGGTGGTGCCGGTGATCGTCAACGCCGCGACGCCGCTCACGTCGCCGCCGAACGTCGCCGCCCCCGTCACCGTCAGGTCGTTGTCGCCGCCCTGGACTGTGCTCGCGAAGTCGACCGTGCTCGCCGTCAGGTTGGTGCCGGCGCCGAGGGTCACCGCGTCCTGGTAGTCCTGGCTGCTGCTGGCGATGTTGGCCGTGTCGATGGCGGTGGTGCCGGTGATCGTCAACGCCCCGACGCCGCTCACGTCGCCGCCGAACGTCGCCGCCCCCGTCACTGTCAGGTCGTTGTCGCCGCCCTGAACCGTGCTCGCGAAGTCGACCGTGCTCGCCGTCAGGTTGGTGCTGGCGCCCAGGGTCACCGCGTCATCATAAGTCTGATCGCCGGTGGTTATCACCGGCCCGCCGTTGAGTTGGACTGTGGCGGACGATTCCGCGACCGCCGTGAGCGAGGCCAGCGCGGCTGTCGCGCCAACCGCTCCGCCGAAATAAGTGGTGGCGGTCGCGTCAACGGTCAGGGCGCGCGGCGTTTCCGTGGAATCGCTGTCCACGGTGCTGTAGAAAAAGATGCCGCTACCAGTGTCGGTCAGGGTGGTGTCCGCCGTTAGCACGACGGGGTCGTTGAAGGTCAGATCGCCCGTGGCGGACATTGGAGCTGCGATGTAGGTGGTGCCGGTCGACCCGGTGATAACCTTCGCCGTATTGACCGGGGCAAGGAATTGAATGGAACCGGTGCTATCGACGTGAAGCGCATAGCTGCCGGTAACCGCGCCGTCGAAGGTGACGTTGCCACTGCCCGCGTTCAGGTCGGCGTTGGCATTCAGGGTGACGGCGTCGCCGAACACCTGCGCACCGATGGTTGTCACATTGCTGTTGATCGTGGCGTCGCCCGAGACCATCAGCGTGCCGAGGCTCAATGCGTTGGTGGCGGTGCCGAGGACGGCATTGCCTTCGACCTGCAAATTGGTGACGCCGTTAAACGAGATCGGCGTGCCGTTGACGCTGCCGGCAGAGCTGCTGGTGATGTCCGTCGTACCGCCGTCGATCTGCAAGGTAGTGTTTGGCGCGGTGGGCTGAATCAAGATCTGGCTCACCGAACCGATCGCAAATGTGCCCAGCGAAGTGAGCGTGGCTCCCGGCATGCTGGCACCGTAGACGCTCACATTATTGCCGCTCGCATCGATCTGGAAGAAGCCGACCGTGCTGGGGGCGGAGAGGTCCAAATCGGTCTGTCCCGGATTATTCGGGTCGGTGATGAGTCCGGCGTCGGTAACCGTAACATTGGCGGCCGCCGCGGTGCTGGTGTTGAAGCTGGTCCCGTCCGTGAAGGTGGCGGTGACCGTGTGGCTGCCCACCGTGAGCGACGTGCTGGACAACGTTGCCGTGCCCGCGCCGACGGGGACCGGGCTGGCGAACGCGGTGCCATCGACGTAAAACTGCACACTGCCCGTGGACACCGTGGCTGTGCTCGGTGCGGCGGCGAAGACCGTCGCCGTGAAGGTTTCCGACTGTCCGAAGACGACGCTGCTAAGCGAGGGCGTAACCGTGGCCACCGTGTTGGCGGCAACGATCGCCTGCGTATAGGTGCCGCTGCTGGCGTTGAAGTTGGTGCCGTCCGTGAAGGTCGCGGTGATCGTATGGCTGCCCACGGCGAGCAGATTGGCGTCGGTGATGCTCGCCTGGCCGCTGGCGTTGAGCGTCACCGGGCTGCCGAAATTCGTGCCGTCCACCTGGAACTGCACCGTGCCGGTGGGCGTGGCGGTCGAGGGCGCAACGGCCGTCACCGTGGCGGTAAAGGTCAGCGGCTCACCATAAACCGCGCTGCTGTCGGAACTGGCAACGCTCGTCGCCGTGCCGGCAGCCGTGACGGTGAACGTCGCCGCGCTGGAAGTGCCGCCGGGATTGACCACCGTGACGGAATCGCTGCCCGCAGCCGCCAGATCGGAGGCCGGCACCGTGGCGGTCAGCTGGGTGCTGCTCAGGAACGTGGTTGTCAAGCTGCTGCCGTTCCAATCGACAGCGGAGCCGCTAAAGAAGTTCGTGCCGTTGACCGTGAGCGTGAATTGCGGGCTGCCCACGACGGCCGTGCTGGGGCTGATACTGCTGATGGTCGGCGTCGGGCTGACCAGGCTGAGATTCGCCGGAGTGGCCGCGTCGTTGTAAACGGCGGCGAAATTGGGCAAGAGGCCCGTCTTGGTGGCGAAGTCGGTGCCGTTGCGCGTCGCATACGTGAGGATCGGATCGCTCGGCGCGATGGGCGTGTAGCCGTTGATAAGGCTGACGTTCAGTGTGCCGCCCAGGGTCGCGGTGCCGCCGACGTTCATTTGATCGTAGCCGCTGCCGGCCGTGGCGCCGCCCACCTCCTCGTCGAGGGTGCCGGTGGAGGATTGCGTATAGTTGCCGGTGACCGTGAGAGTGCCCGGCGTTCCGGTGTTGCTCCGCGAATTGTAGGTGGCCAGGATTTCCGCCGGTGTCAGAGCGCGATTGTAAAGATTGACCTGGTTGATCAATCCATTGAAGTAGCGCTCGCCGTCGCCGGCATCAACCTGGCCAATGTAGAAGGGCAGACTGTTCGTATTGATGGGGCCCGGCGAATTGGTGGTCCCTTCAAGAACGCCGTTGACGTAGATCTTGATGTTGGTCCCGTCGAACGTTCCCACGATATGATACCACTGGCCCGCCACCAACGGCGCGTTGGCAACCGCTGACGGAAAATCAGTGCCCGCGTGGGATACGTAGAAGTTGGGCACGCCGTTCAAGAGCCACAAGAAGTAGGTCCGGTTGTTCCCGGAGACATCGTTCCAATTCCCCGCAATGCCGGACTCGCCGCTCAGGGAGACTGGCACTGGGATTGATCCAGGCTTCGAGCGTGACCTGCGTCGTCGGGTTCAAGCTCGGCGACGTGGGGATCTGGACATAATTGGAGCCGTTGAAGCTGAACGCCTGGCCGATTTGGCCCGGTGCGAAGCCGACGCTGTTGACCAGGGTTCCGTTATTGCTGCCCACGCTGTCATTGGCATTGCCGTTACCGCTCCAACGACTCACCAAACCATTGGTCGGCGCCGCGGTGCCGTCGATCTGGCCGGAGTTGGACAGATTACCGGAAATCGTGCCGCTGCCCGAGAGCAGACCGCCGCTATTGACCGTGACATTGCCGTTGATCGAGCCGTTGAGGAGCAGCGTGCCGCCGCTGTTGACCGTGACGCTGCTGTTGATCGAGCTGTTGACGAGCAACGTTCCGCCGCTGACGGTCGTGGCACCGCTGTAGGTGTCGGTGCCGCCTAGAGTCGTGGTGCCGCCGGTCGCATTCAGCGTCAGTGCCCCCGCACCGCTAAGATTGCCCGACAGGGCCGCGGTGGCGGTGTTGGTCACCGTCAACGTGTCGCCGCTGGTCAGCGTACCGTTGCCGGACAGAGTCAGGTTGCTGCCGCCGTCGAGGGTGGCGTTGCCGCCCACGGTGAAGGTGTTGGTCAGCGTGGCCGCCACGCTTTCGGTGAGCGTGCCGCCATTGAGCGCAACGGTCCCCGTGCCCAGGGCGGTGCTGGCGGCACCGACCGTCAGCTTGCCAGCCGTGAGCGTAACGGTGCCGCTGAAGCCGCTGTTGTTGGACCCGGACACAATCAGCGTGCCGGCGCTGGCGTTCATGGTCAATCCCTGACCGCTCCCGTTCTGGGTCAGGTTTCCGGACAGCGTGGTCGTTGCGGTGTTGGTGACGCTCAGGATACCACCGGTGAAGAACAACCCGGGGCCGGACAGCGTCAGGCTGTTGCTGCCGCCGATGGTGGACGTGCCGCCGTTGCCGATCACAAAACCGTTGGCGAGCGTGGCCGTCAGCGTGGACTCGAGAACCGCGCCGGGATTGAGCGTCAGCGTGCCGCTGCCCAGGGCGCCGCTGGCTCCGACGGCCAACGTGCTAGCCGTAACCAGAGTGCCGCCGCTGTAGCTGTTCGAGGCGTTGGACAGGGTCAGCGTGCCGTATTCCTGGGTGAGCGAACCAGCGCCGGTGATGGCGCTGGTGATCGTGGGACTGCTGTTGATGTCGAAGGTCAGCGACCCGTTGTCGGTGATGGGGCCGGTGCCGAGCGCACCGCTGTTGGTGTTGGGACTGAGGCCGATCTGCAGGCCGGCGCCTGAGTTGATCGTTGTCGTGCCGCTGTAGGTGTTGGCGCCGGTCAGCACCAGAGAGCTGCTTTCCTGGGTGAGCGAACCGGTGCCGCTGATGGCGTTGGCGATGGTGGGGCTGTTCGAGAGGTCGAAAACCAGGCTACCGTTGTCGGTGACGCCGCCCGTGCCCAAGGAACCGCTCACGCCGCCGTTGCCGATCTGCAGCGAGCCGGCGCTGACGGTCGTGCCGGCGGTGTAGCTGTTGGCGCCGGTCAGCGTTAGGGTGCCGCCGCCGCTCAACGCGAGGCCGGAGCCGCCTGCGATGACCGAGCCGATCGTTTCTGACATGCCCGAGGAAACGCCGACGCTGCCGCCGTCGCCGGACAGGGTCAGCGTGCTGCCGGTAATGGTGTACCCGCTCGAGGTGAAGCTGAGCGTCTTGGCCGTGATGCCCGTGCTCAGGGATACGGTGCCGCCATTGCCGCCGTCGAAGACGGCGTTGGCATCGTAGGCGTTGCTCCAGGCGACGTCGCTGACGCCGTTGAACCAGTTGGTCGTGCCGGTGTTCCAGGTGCCGGTGCCGCCCGAGCCGGTGCCGCTGTGATTTTGACTCGGGTCCCAGTAAAGGGTCGGGCTCTGGATCGTCACGGAATAGCTCTGCGACGCGGTCACCCCGTCCGCGTCCATCGCCTGGATGGTGAAGGTGAAGCTGCCGCTCGCGCCAGTGTGCCGGTGATGGCTCCGGTGCCGGACGCCAGGCTAAGCCCGGTCGGCAGGCTGCCCGATGTGACACTGACTGTGATGGGCGACGTTCCGCCGCTCGTCGCGATCGTTTGGCTGTAGCTCTGGCTCGCGGTGCCGCCCGGCAGGCTCGTGGTCGTGATCGCCAGTGCCGCGTTCACGGTGAACGTCTGGCCGTTCGAAGCGGAGCCGTCGGGCTCGACCACGGTGACGGTGAACGTGCCGGCCCCAGTCAGGTCCGAGGCGGGAATCGTCGCCTGAAGCTGAGTGGAGCTGCTATAGGTGGTCGTCAAGGCCGCGCCGTTCCAGTCCACGGTGGCGCCGCTGACGAAATTCGTGCCGGTGACCGTCAACGTGATGGCGGAGCTGCCCTTGGTTGCGGCGGTCGGACTGACGCTGCTGATGGTTGGGACGGCATCTGCCCCGTAGACCAAGATGTTGGCAAGAAGATTGTCGGCTTGCGGCTGCGGCGAGTGAAATTCAGTGGTGCTCATGCCGCCCACCAGGACGTAACCCGCGCCGTAGCTACTCCCCGTCAGGATGACATTGCCAGTGTCGCCCGAACCACTGGTAATGAGGGGAGTGAAGCCTGTGCCCGCCGCGACGGCGTCGTGGCTGAAGTAATTTCCCGTCCAGGAAGTTCCCACCGGGGTGTTGGGGGTGTTGAAGATGGCATTTGCCGTGTTCACGGCGTAGGCATTAGAAGAGGCGTAGGGGTATCCGGTGCCACCCCACTCGAGTGTTGCACCCAAACCCGTGTTGATCGTGTTGGGCCCGGTGTTTTGCGCCGCGTCCAGAAATACGGAGCCACCATCGCTGACAAAGGTCTGGAGGCTTGACTCATTGTTGCTGAGGAAATTGGCGAAATCGGTTCCGTTCTGATCGCCGCCGTCGAAGAAGAGGAATGTGTAGCTGCCCGGCGTAAAAATGCCTGACGAGACCGCATTCTCAAACGTGAACTGATTCCAGTTTCCTGCTCCAAAAGCGGTGTTCATCGCGGCTTCGTCCGCGCTGGCACCTGCGCCAGACCAAAGACTAGACGTGTCCGTGATGTAGGCGACTTTCGGCGTTCCGTCCGCGAAACTGGTACTGGCCGAATCGCCCTGGCTGCCGCTGGCCGAAAGGGTCAAGCTGTGCCGAGCTCGTCCGCTGGGTTGACGTACCAGGTGGTCGTGAAGGACCCGTTGTTGTCGGCGGTGACCGTCCACGGGTTGTTGCCCTCTGCGGGTTGTCCCGTGGCGCTGTTGATCACCTCAAGGGTGACGCTCTCATCGGGAACAAACCCGCTGCCGGTGATCACTGCCGTGGAACCGGGCTGATAATTCGGCAAGTCGGTCATCACGGTCGGGCCGGCGGCAGGCGCAAGCACGGCAAACTGGGAACTCGCGACATCGCCTTGGGCGCCTGTCGCCGTCACGAGGAAGTTCGGGCCGATCGAGTCCGGGCCCGTGGCGGTCCAGGTGGCCGTGAAGGACCCGTCGCTGTCGGTGGTCGCCGACCAAGGGCTTGCGCCCGCCAGCGCTAGTCCCGATAGGCCGTCAACGACTTGCAGCGTCACGGTCTCGTTGGGGACGAAGCCGCTGCCGGCGATTTGCACCGTGGCGCCCGGTGCGTAATTCGACTGGTCCGTGGTCAAGACCGGGTCGGCGCTTTCGGCAAACGACGTGCTGGCCGAGTCTCCCTGGGCACCACTCGCGGTCAGGACCAACGATTGGCCGCCCATGTCCGCCGTCGTGGTCCAGCTCGTCGTGAAGCTGCCGTCGGCCGCCGCAGTCACCACCCAGCTGTTCTGCGCGGCGCCGGCAGCATTCGCCACTTGCAGGTCAACGGTCTCGCCCGCCTGGAAGCCGCTCCCCGTGATGATTGCCTGCTGGCCCGGGAAGTAGTCGGGCTTGTCGGTGAGGATCGCGGGCACGGACGCCGCCGTCAGCATCCAGCGCGGCTCCAGTTCCTCCGCCAGCAGCCACGGGCATTTCCAGCGCTTCGCCAGCGCCGGCGAGCGCACCGGCGCCGGCCGCCCAAGGCATGCTTCCGACAGCCGCTCGAGCCAGCGCGTCAACGGCGCGGCCAGCAGCGCAATCGGCGACACGAGCAATCGCTCTTCCAGCAGCTGCCGCAACCGTGGCGCAGCTGCATCCCGGCGTTGGCCCGGACCCAACGGCTGACGGGTCGGTCCGGCATCGTTCACGGGGCGATCGCCGGCGAGGAAGGACAAGAGGCGACGGAGCGGCTGCTTGAAGGACCACATGGCGATTTCCTTGCAGGGGGGAAGAGGAACCGGCCGGCGTGCTCGAGTTCGAGTCCGCCGCTGGTTGTGCGTGCCGATCCGTGGCCAAAGACCTGCCGAGCCCCGGAACCACCCTGGGGACGGTCGTTGCCAGCGTCACGTCGCGACGCCCTCGGGGTTCGATCGCACGGGGATGAACCGTCGACCGTCCTTTGCGCGCCCGTGGCGGCTAGATTATAGTGCCGTACTTAGGGAGGTATTCTACGCGAGGTCGGCGGCGACTGCAAGCATTTAGTTGCACATTTTGCCGACGGGAAGGGGTTGCCGACCGAGGGAGAGAAAG
>CAWIDK010000009.1:0-339771 GCA_963834865.1 uncultured Gemmataceae bacterium | reverse complement strand
TCATTGCGTCCTAATCAGGACTTCTGATATCATCACCGGGCGCGGATCGCCTGGCGCGAGCGCAAGACAAAGTTGTGGATTCCGGAGGTTCCCGATGAAGGTTCCGAGCCGCTTTGGTGTTGCCGTGGTCCTGTCGGCGAGCTGCTACTTTGGCGTTGCTTTCGCCGCCGATTGGCCGGGGTATCGCGGGCCGCGCGGCAGCGGCGTCAGCGCGGAGCAGGACCTGCCGCTGCCGGGCGGCAATGACGGCGTGCTCTGGAAGCGCAAGCTTCCCCGGGCCCGGCGCGTCCGGACCGATCGCGGCTCAGGGCAAGATCTTCGTCACCTGCTACACGGGCTACGGCACAACGGTCACTGGCGGCAAGGGCGGCGGTTTCGGCAAAGGCGGGTTCGACAAGGGCGGTTTCGGTAAGGGCGGCTTCGGCAAGGGCGGCGGTAAGCTCGAGCCCGCGGAATTGGCCGCCCAGCAGAAGCTCCGGCTCGTGCTGGTGTGCCTCGAGGCCAAAAACGGCGCCGTCGCGTGGCAAAGGGAGATTGAGCCGAAGCTGCCGGAGAACGCTTTCGGCGGCATGATCCGCGAGCACGGCTACGCCACCAGCACGCCGGCCACCGACGGCGAGCGCGTCTACGTGTTCTTCGGCAAGACGGGCGTGTTCGCCTTCGACCTCGACGGCGAGCAGCTCTGGCAGGCCGGCGTCGGCGACGGCCTCAATCACTTCGGCATGGCCGCCAGCCCCGTCCTCTACAAGGACCTGGTCATTGTCAACGCGAGCATCGAGAGCGGCGCGCTTGTCGCCCTCGACAAGAAAACCGGCAAGGAAGTTTGGCGCACGAAGAACATCGGCACCAGCTGGGGCTCGCCGATCCTGGTCGAGGCGGCCGGCCGGCAGGAAGTGGTGCTGAGCATGCCCGGCAAGGTGGCCGGCTTCGATCCCGCCACCGGCAAGCAGCGCTGGTACTGCAAGGGCATCGCCGGCGGCATGGGCGGCTACGGCGGCACCTATTCCAGTCCGGCGGCCCAGGGCGACGTGGTCTTCGTCTCCGGCGGCGGTGGACCGGCCGGCCCGCCCGTCGCGCTCGCCGTCCGCGCCGGCGGCGAAGGCAACGTCGACGCCACGCGCGTCCTGTGGCGGCAAAAAGCCGGCACCAGTTACAGCTCCCCGGTCGCGTCCGGTGAGCACGTCTACTTCGTCGACGGCTCGGTTTCCTGCCTGCGTGCCGACAACGGCAAGACCGTCTACAAGGAGCGCCTCTACGACTCGCGCAGCGAGTACGTTTCGCCGGTGGTCGTCGGCGACAAGCTGGTTGTGCTCACCCGCTTCGACGGCCTGTTCATCGTCGCCGCCGGCGCCAAGTTCCAGCAGCTCGCAGCGCACGAGTTCACCGGCGACCGGACCATCTTCAACGCCTGCCCCGCCGTCGCCGACGGCCGCATCTATGCGCGGTCGAATGCGTATCTCTACTGCCTCGGCAAGAAGGGCGAGGATACCAAGGAGAAGTGACCCGCCCCGCCCGCCAAATCAGATGCCGCGCCGCTTGACCGCGAGCTTACCGTCGTCGATCAGCTTTTCGAGATCGTCGCGCGTCAGCGTCGTCGAGGGAATGCCCACCTCCGGCACCGGCAGCTTCGAGACCCAGGCGACCGCGTTGAGCAAGAGCGTTCGCATGCTGTCGTTGGCGAGATTGTCGTGCTTGTGCAGGCCGGTGAAGCCGAAGCCGCGGCCCTTGTCCGGCCGTTCGTACGCCCACGCCATCACCTGCGGCTCGCCCGCCGCCACCTCTTTGTATACGTCGGGGTTGCCGCCATGCGATTGGGCCTTGTCCCCTTCCTTCCAGCCGATCGTCTTGAGCGGCGGCACGGCCGACAGGATCGGCGTGACGCCCTTCATCCCCTCGACGAAGCGCATATGGTAGTACCATTCGTCGTTGATCGAGAACGGCTTGACGCCGCGGGTGGTTTCGTGCCTGGGGATGTCCTTGAACTCGGGCGTCCACCACGGGTTGACCGACCAGAACGGCTCGAAGTAGCCACCGAGCCATTTCAGGTAATGCTGGCCCTGTTCGCCCTTGTTCACCTCGACGCCGTAGTGGACCGCCATGAAGCCGGCGCCGCGCTCGGTCGCTTCCTTCACGGCCGGGTTGACCGAGGAGCCGCCGTGGTTCATCAGCACGACGATGGCGTCGGCGTGCGTGAGGTCCTTGGGCCATTTCTGCTTGGTATAGACCGCGGCGTAGGCGTCGGGATACTGGGCGTTGATCGTCCGGGCGAGATAGACCGCGGCGGCGACGAATTCGTGGTTGCCGCGCGGTCCATGCGGATCAGTGTCGGCGATGAGGGCGATATGCGTGACGCCCTTGGCGGCGCAGTGCGCCTCATGGTCGAAGATGTCACGTTCCTTCTTGTCGCCGCCGGGCGTCGGCGCAGCGAGCACCAGGACGCCGAGTCCCAGGACGGTGGGGATGAGCCACAGACGGATGCGGGAGAGACGCGCAAGCATGAGAGTGCCTCGGTGAGGGTGGATGCTGTGTGCGGGCAATCACGGTCATGCTAAGGCGGGAACGGCGCCGAGTCAATTTCCCCCTTGTGGGAATCCGCTCGCCCCGTTTCACCGTTTTCGTTTGCCGCGGCCGCGACGCGGCTGATTGCCGTGCGGTTCAAGCTTGGTCACCAGCTCTTCGGATGCCATGAATCCGCGCTGTTTTCCATGCCGAACCTCGGTCAACAGCCCGCGGTCGAGGAGGTCGAGGAGATCCGCCCGCGCCGTCACATAGGTGATGCCCTGAGAGTTCTGATGGTACTGAAAGGTATACACCTGGGTCGGGTTCTGCAGAGCTTCATCCAGCAGCGCCCGCTGGCGATGGTTGATGCCCGGAAAACGGCGCAGTGCCGCGCTGATGCGCTGCTGTTCGTCCTGTTTTTCGGCCAGGTAGGTTCGCAGGTTTGCCAGGGCTCGTTGCGTTGCCTGGAGCTGGTAGACAAGCGAGTACGTCAGGTCGTTGCCGTCGTGCTCGCTGTAAAGAAAAGAACGGTAGTATTGCATCGGCGCCGAGGCGATCACGCGGGAGATTGTGAGGAACTCGAACAGCCAGTAACCGCCCTTTAGCATGAACCAGTACAGCAGCGCCCGCGCAGTTCGGCCGTTTCCATCGACGAACGGGTGTTCGTAAGCCAACCAGAAGTGAAGGATGGCCGCCTTGACCAGTGGGTGGATGAAGGTGGCCGTGTCCGAAGGTGTGTTGGCGAAGTCGATCAGCTTGGCGATGCGTGCCGGCAGTAGCTCGGCGGCCGGCGGGATGAACACGGTTTCGTTGTCCCGCGTGTCGACGATGGACACATCGTCCTCGCGGGTCCGCAGCCGCCCCACGCCCGAAGTATCGTCCAGGGTATCGCGCGTCATCGATTCCTGAATCTCGTACAGCAGGTCCAGTGACAGCTGCTGGTCGAGCCGCTGCCGCAATAGCTGGATCGTGCGGTAGCTGTTGACGATCATCTGCTCACTGCGGTCGCGCGGCTTGCGATTCGTGCGCAGCATTTCCTTCGCCACCTTCCTGGTCGTAACCGCCCCTTCGATCTGACTGGTGGCAATTGCCTCCTCCATCAGGGAGCTGATGACCACGCGGTCGCGCATGGCGTCCAGAGACGATGGAGCCCCTTCGGCTACTGCCAAAGTGGTGCCGCCCCAGCGATCCACCTCGTGAAGAATCCGCATTGCGGACGCCGGCAGCCAGTATTGAAAGCTTTGGCCTTTTTCGTCTGCCAGCGGCACCGGCCGTAGCTGGGCCATGCGGGTCCACTTGACGAGCTGCCACGCCTGTTCGGCGGTCAAGCCCTCGGGGCTGGGGTGATATTGCAGCTTTTCCCAGTGAAGATACTCCGTGTTCGCATGAGCGATGTATTTCAGGACTTCGGGCTGCTGGCTACGGGCCAGAATCGGCCCGATGGTCGCAACGTCAAGCTTTGGTGGCCTGGGAGGCTGTCGCATGGCTGCTGTATACGAACTGTATAATTTCCTGAAACTATATAGATTCTATGTAGCTGGCGGGCAAAGGGAAGTCTTTCTTGGGATTTTGCCTCGCCCAGATGAACGGGGGCAAGGGCGCGAGGGCGGCGATGCGATCAGACGCCACCGCAATAGTCGGCGGGATGCCTGCGGCGGTCGTGTCGCGGGGGATCTGACCAGGCCGAATCAATCCACGGCAAGCCATTTACTCTGCCCGGCCCGATTAGTCTGCACGATGGATCTCTTCCCGGACCTCGCGCAGCTCCTCCTTGACTTCGCGCAGCTCTTGCTTGACGCCCTGGATGTCGGCTTTGACGTCGGTGAGCAGCTCCTTGGTTTCCTTGGCCAGGTTGATATTTTCCTTGGCCAGGGCCTCGGTCCGTTCCATGAGCTTGACAGCGTGTACGAGCATTTTCAGCAACTCCTCAAGTAGAGTGGGATCGGCGGGCTTGACGAGGTGGTAATCGAAACCGGCCTCGTGGATGCGCCGATCGTGTTCCTCCGATGAATACGCCGAAAGCGCGATCAGCTTGGCGTCGTGCAGCGTGGGATGCTGCCGGACGCGATGGGCCAAGGTGTAGCCGTCAATGCCGGGCAGGCCGATGTCCAGCACGAGACAATTGGGGTGGAAGCTGCGTGCCTGCTCCAGGCCGGTGCGGCCGTCGTAAGCGGTCCGGACGTCGTAGCCCCAGAGGCGGGCCAGTGCCGCGAGCGTGTTGGCCGCGTCGCGGTTGTCATCGACGATCAGGACGCGGTAACTCGCGTTGCCGTCGCGACCTGGCGTTGCCGTTCCTGGCATTGGCGTCCTCCCGCGCGGCGGCCGCTGGTCCCATGGCGGGATCCATGCCCGTCGGTAAATCCATTCGGAACGTCGAATTGAGCAATTGGCATGCCAGAAAAGGCAAAACACGCCGCGGGGCGAGTCTTCGAGCCCGGCGGGTCTGTTAGACCACCCGCGGGACTCGAAGACTCGCCCCGCGGCGTGTCGATATCGGATTGGCTACTTGACCTCCACCAACTCCGGCTTAGGGTCCGCCTTGCGCACCAGCCGGGTCCGCAGCCACGCGAACAGGCCCGGCGAAATCGACGCGAGCACCACCAGGATCACCACCTTCTCGATGTGGTCCTGCACCAGGAACGCCGGGCCGAACAACGGCTGCAGCACCGGGTTGACGGCGGCGGGCAAAAGGTAGCCGATCAGCACCATGCTCGTCACCCAGCCGACGCCGCCGAAGACGTTGAAGAACAGAAACTGGCGATACTCCATGCGGCCCACGCCAGCGACGACCGGGGCAAAGGTGCGCAGGATCGGCATGAAGCGGGCGAGGATGATCGTCTTGCCCCCGTGCTTCTCGTAGAACTGCTGCGCCTTGAGCAGGTGGTCCTTGTGGAAGAGCAGGGACTTTTCGCGATTGAAGATCGCCGGGCCGGTCTTCTTGCCGATCCAGTAGCCGATGGTGTCGCCGACAATCGCCGAGATGCAGAGGGTCAGCAGCAGCAGCGGCAGGTTCCAGCCGCACAGGGGATTCGACGCGATCAGGCCGGCGGTCACGAGCAGCGAATCGCCCGGCAGGAAAAAGCCGAGCAGCAGGCCGGTCTCGACGAAGACGATGAGGTTCAGCGCCAGGAACGCGGCGGCGGTGAATTCGGGCTGGCCGAGCAATTCCATCATGCCGCGGCTGTTGAACAGGTTCTGGACAAGTGGCATCCAGAAGTCCGGTTTGGCGGCGTCCTGGGCAGCGGCGCGGCCGGCCAGCGCCGGCAGCAGCAGCGCGCAGGCGGCGAACCGGACGGTATAGGTTTTCCAGCGAGGGGTGGGATGGTTCATGTCCTGGTTCCTGCCGGCGACGACATCCATTTCTCGGTGCAGGGTAGCGTTTTTTGCGCGGTCGGCAAAGGCCAACTGCCGTCGGCGCAAGTATAGGTCACGCAGACTCACCCGGTCCTGGGGGTCATTTCGCCGCCTTCACGTCATAGCACCACAGCGTGCCCACGTCGTGAATGTACAGCCGGCCGTTGGCCACCACCGGGTAGGGCCACGCCTTCTCGCCCTTGCCGCGCAGGTGCTTGGGTGGGTCCGGCGGCGTGAATCGGCCGTGCTCGCGATAGGCGTCCGGCGTCGCCTCGACCAGCGCCACGTCGCCGTTTTCGCCGTGCACATAGAGCCGGCCGTCGGCGTAGCACAGCGACGCGGGGCCGACGCACTTGTCCTGCCATTTTTCCTTGCCGCTGCCGAACTCGACGCAGAGCAGGCCCTGGCCGTTGGTACCGTACAGCGATTCGCCCAGGACGATCGCGCCGCCGATGCTGGTCGGCAGATTGCGCTCGAAATAAACCTCCTCGGCCGTGACGCCGTCGCCCGCGGCCTTCAGGCGGACCAGCCCGCCGCCGCCCTTGCCGGTGCCGCTGTAGACGTAATCGTCGTGGACCACCGGCGTCGGGATGTTGGCGGGGCTTTTCCCCGTCTTGTCGTAGCGCCACAGGAACTGGCCGGTCTTGGCGTCGACGCCGACGATGCCCTTGGTGAGGAACTGCACGTACTGCTTGCGGCCGGCAGCGTTCGCGATCACAACCGAGGCGTAGGCCGCCGCCTCGCCGCCGGGCACCGCGGACTTCCAGATGACGTTGCCGGTCTTCTTATCGAGCGCGACGAGCGTGGCGTCCTTGCCGCCGGGCGTACAAACGAGCACGTCGCCGTCGATGAGCGGCGACTCGGCGTAGGCCCAGAAGCCGGGCTTGCCGTCGAATTCGGTGCGGAGGTTCTTCTGCCAGCGGACATTGCCGGAGGCGATATCGAGGCAGGCGAGATCGCCGTCGGAGCCGAGCGCGTACAAGACGTTGCCGTCGACCGTCGGCGTGGAGCGTGCGCCGGGATAGGGCTGGAGCTGATTGGGCCCGACCTTGCCGATTCGGCGCGTCCAGACCTGCTCGCCGTTCTTGGCCTCGCGGGCCTGGACGAATTCGTCGTTGTCGCCCTTGTTGCTGATGAGGTAGAGGCGGGGGCCCACGACGGCGGGAGTGGAGTAGCCGTAGCCGATGTCCTTGAGCTGCCAGAGCAGCGTGGGCCCGTCCTTGGGCCAGTCCTTGAGCAGCCCGGTCTCCTTCGAGATGCCGGTGCGCTCGGGCCCGCGCCACTGCGGCCAATCGGCAGCGCCGGCGGCGATCGCGAACAGGCCGACAATGCCGGCGACGAGCAAGAACCATCGTGACTGCATGCTGCACCTCTATCCGCGGGACGGGGGATCGCCATCTCATCTTATGCCGCAGCGGCGCGATGGTGTGCCCTGAGTTGTGCCGCAGCTACGGCTGAAATTCTGCTACGCCTTTGGCTTTGGCGGCCGCCTTCAAATTGGTGTCCAGCGAAGCGAGCCCCAGTCCGCGCCGCAACGCCAGTTCCAGATACGCGGCATCGTACGATGACAATCGATGTGCCCGCGCCACGCTCAAGACGTCCGTCCAGGCGCGGACATTGGTTTCGTCGTCGACCGCAATGGGAAGAGATCCGAGAAAAGCCAACCATTTTGCCGCCTGTGCCTCGGTGCTCCGCTTGCGGCGTTCGCCCATCAAAATGGCGTTGGCGATCTCCAAGGGCCAGATTACCGGGACAACCGCTTGCACTCCGGGAAACCGGGCCGCGACCGCATCCGCATAGGCGTTGGCCTCGTCTTTGAAGTACCAGGCAAGCGTGACCGCGCTGTCGAGCACGAACGCTTCCCCTTTAGGTCCTTTAGGTTTCCTCTTCCGCGCCATGAAGACTGCCTCCGGGCGTCCTGGCGTCAAAAGCGGCGCCCTTCGTCGATCAGTTCCCGGATGGTAGCGGTGCCGGCCAAGGTCGGTCCCTCTGTGTCACGGAAGTGCAACATTTCCTTGACCACTTGCTTCACGTCCCTGGCGCGCTTGGGCGGCGCGGGCACGAGCATGGCCACCGGCCGGCCGTGCTTGGTGATGACGATCTTCTCGCCGCGCATCACCCGCGCCAGCAGTTGCGGCAAGCGTGTCTTGGCTTCGTAAGAACCGACCGAGGTCATGAATTGGACTCCCATAACATAGACCGATCTGTTTAGACCAGTTTAGGAGAGCCGAGCGATTTGGTCAACTGTCGCGGCCGCTGCCGCCGTCAGTCCCGCACCGCAGCCGTGCCCGGCGACGTGGGTTCACCGGACGCATCCTGGGCGCACTATAGCGCGGATCGACCGGTTCGCTCTCCAGGGCCAGCACGCCGAACACGCACTCGTGGACGCGGCGCAACGGCTCGCGGCGGACGAAGCGCTCCAGCGCCTCGACGCCCAGCGCGAACTCCCGCAGCGCCAGCGATCGCTTCGCCGACAGGCCGCGCACGCGGAGCCGGTCGAGGTTCTCGGGTGCGTCGTATTCCGGTCCGTAGATGATGCGCAGATACTCTCGGCCGCGGCACTTCACCGCCGGCTGCACCACGCCGCGCCGTCCCCTGGTGACGAAGTCGCGCGGCTTGACGACCATCCCTTCGCCGCCACGGCTAGTCAGCGCTTCCCACCAGCGAACGCCCTCCGCCTGGCTCGCAGCGTCGGCCAGGTCCACCACGCGATACGGCGTGGCCAGCAGCACGCCCGTAGCGGCCCGGCACACCTCCGCGATCGTCTCCATGTGCCACAGATGGTCGCGGTCCACGTGGACGCTGCCTTCGGTGGCCAGGACATGAAACGGGGCGAGCCTCAGGTCGTCGACCGAGCGGACCGGCCAGCAGTAGCGGCGGTACGCCTCGACATAGCGCGTGGCCGCGGTCGCGCGGCGCTCGGAAGCGCGTCGAGCAATTCGTTCACGCCGCCGCGGCCGGCCGCCTGCTCCAGCGCGCCGACCGCCTCGGCGAGGGCCGAGCCGCGGCGGCGCCGACGGCCGCATACTGCTGGCGCAGCAATTCCTGAGCCTTGGCCGACCACGGCATCAGCTCGCAGTCGAGGCACACCCAGTCCGTCTCCAGCCGCTGCCAGAATCCGGAGGTGTCGAGCGCCGCTCGAACCCGGTCGAGCAGCTCCTGCTCCGTGGTGGCATCCTCGAAGAAACGGCGGCCCGTGCGCGTGTAGACGATGCCGCAGCCCTCGCCAGTGACGCCGAAACGGCTCGCGCGCCGCGCCCTCGTCCCGGCAGACGATCACCACCGCCCGCGAGCCCATGTGCTTTTCCTCGCAGACCACCTGCGCGACGCCCTCGCGGCGGTACTCGGCGAACGCCTCGGCGGGGTGCTCCAGCAGGCCCGGCTCGCTTGCTCGTCTCGCACGGCGACATCGTCGGCGGCAGGTAGATCAGCCACTTCGGATTGGCGGCGAACCGGCTCATCACCTCCAGGGCCGCCGACGGCGTTCTCCTCGCGAATCGTCACGCTGCCGATCGCAGCCGCGTGGGATGATCCGCTTGCCCAGCACATCCTCCAGGTCCAGCACATCGTCGTGCGCCTGCTGTGCCGTCAGCGCCGGAGCCGGCAGCGGCACGGGCAGGAAGGGCCGGGCCGGCTCGGCAGTATGTCTGGGCCGCGGGGACGGAGACGAACTCCTTCTCGGGGTAACGCAGGGCGGTCAGCCTGCCGCCGAAGACGCAGCCGGTGTCGATGTTGACCGTCCGGTTCAGCCACTCCGGCTCCGGAACCGGCGTGTGACCGTAGACGACATCGCCCGGCCCCGGTATTCCGCCGCCCAGTTGCAGCGGACCGGCAGGCCGAACTCGTCGGTCTCGCCGGTCGTCTCGCCGTAGAGGGCGAAGTCGCGGACCTTGCCCGAGCCGCGCCCCTGCATCTCCTCCTTCATCCCGGCGTGGGCGACCACCAGCTTGCCGTCGTCGAGGACGTAGTGGCTGACCAGCCCGTCGAGGAAATCGGCGAGCTCCTCGGCGAACGGCCCGCGCACGTCCTCGGGCAAGGCGTCGATCTCGGCCAGGGTGTCGGCCAGCCCGTGGGTGATCTGGACGTCCTTGCCGCGCAGCTTCCGCATGAGCTTCATGTCGTGGTTGCCGGGCACGCACAGCGCCGAGCCAGCCTGGACCATGTTGCGTACGAGGCGGACCGTGTCGAGGATGCGCGGGCCGCGGTCCACCAGGTCGCCGACGAAGACAGCCTTGCGGCCCGCGGGATGGACGTAGACCGGTCCGCCCCAGAGCGACGCGTTCGATCGCTCAGTCGCGCTCGCTCGTAGCCGAGCCGCCCGAGAAGTGCTTCCAGCTCGTCGCAGCAGCCGTGAACATCGCCGATGATGTCGAACGGGCCGTGCTCGTGCCGTGCGATCGTTCCACAGCGGCTGCCGCTCGACCGTCGCCGTCTCGACCTCTTCGGGTGATCCCAGCACGAAGACGTGGCGGAAGCCCTCTCGTTCGCAGCCCGCGCAGCGACCGCCGCAGCTGCGGCATCTGCTGGCGGACGACGTGCGGGCCGAAGTCTGCGCTCGGCTCGGTCGCGGTTGCGCTCCTGGCAGAGCCGCTTCGGGCAGGTCGAGCACGATCGCCACCGGCAGGCAGTGGTACTGGCGGGCCAGCTCGACCAGCGGCTTGCGGGCCTCGGGCTGCACGTTGGTGGCGTCGACGACGGTCAGCCGGCCGGCGGCCAGCCGCTTCGCCGCGATGAAATGCAGCACTTCGAAGGCGTCCGTCGGTGACGCGCCTGGTCGTTCTCGTCGTCGCTGACCAGGCCCCGGCAGAAATCCGAGGACAGGACTTCGGTGGGCTTGAAGTGCCGGGCGAAGGTGGTCTTGCCGGCCCCTGAGGGACCGACGAGCACGACCAGCGACAGCTCCGGGATGGTCAACTGCATCGCGTGAAAATCCCCATTTGCGTCGGTGCGCCCGACGACCGGGTCTTCCGGGCCGATCGGCAGAAAGCTCACCTCGTAGCCGAACCGTGAGCAGACGCTTTTCGCCCAGTCGTGGAACTGCGGTCGCGTCCACTCGAAGCGGTGATCGCGGTGACGCAGCTTGCCTGCCGGCAGCGTCTCGAACTTCACGTTGTATTCGACGTTCGGCGTGGTCAGCACCACGCATGCCGGCCGGGCGAACTCGAACAGCACGCGCTCAAACGCGGCCAGTCGCGGCGGGTCGAGGTGCTCGACGACCTCGACCACCGCCGCCGCGTCGTAGCCGGCAAGCCGCCGATCGCGATAGGTCAGCGAGCCGTGGATCAGCTTGATGCGCTGCTGCTGCGCCGGCGGCAGGCGGTCCCAGTGCAGCCGTTCGTGGGCGATCTCCAGGGCGCGGAACGACACGTCGACGCCGACGATCTCCGTGAAGGCGCGATCCTTGAGCAGCTCGCGCACGAGCTTGCCCTCGCCGCAGCCCAGGTCCAGCACGCGCTGCGCTCCCGCTTCTTTCAGGACGGCCGCGACGGCGCCGAGTCGCTGCTCATGGAGGCTAAGCCGTTCCTCAATGACGGCCTCCTCGCCGGCATGGGCCTCGGCCTCGGCGTCGGGGTCGGGATGGTCCTCCTCGGCCAGCCGGTCCAGCGCGGCCCGCGCGAGCCGCGGCTGATGCTTCAGATAGCGCCGGGCGATCAATTCGCGCTCGGGGTGCGCCGCCAGCCAGCCCTCGCCGTGCCGCAGCAGCTTCTCGATCTCGTCGTCGGCGACCCAGTAGTGCTTGTCATCGTCGAGGACCGGCACCAGGACGTAAAGATGCGCCAGCAGCTCGCGCAACCGGCAATGTCGCGTCAGCTCGACGGTGAAATACGGGCTCTCGCCCCAGTCGGGAAAATGCTCATCGAGACTGTGCCGGATTGCGGCGACCGTGTAGCCCAGCGGCTCGAACAGCCGGCGCAGGAACGGCTCGCCGCCGCGACACGGAAGCACTGCCAGCCGGGCCACGAGCGGCACGGACGTTTCCGCCAGCTCCGGCCGTTCCTTGCACTTGCCGCCAAGGGCGCTGCCGAAGACCTGGGCAATGGCGACGCTCAGGAAGGAAGACGCGACGTAGGGCCGATCGTTGACGTACTGTTCCAGCGTACGCCCTTCACCGGCCGGCCCCCGACGGCTGCGCACGAGCCCGACGGCGTCGACGTCCAGCAGCAGCGCAGCCGTGCAGCGATTTTCACCGGCCTCCGGGTAGCAGACGTGTGCCTGGCCGAACGACAGCGCGAACGACTGCGCATGCGCCGGGTTTTTGTGCAGGAGGTATCCCAGGTCGGTCGCGGGCGCGTGCGTCGTCGTGATGGTGAGCAGCATGGGCGTTCCTCGTCCCGGTTCGCGAACCAACAAGGACACGGAGCCGCGGCCGGAGGTTCGCCTCGATCCGAACGACCGTATGGTTACAGAGGAAGAAAGAGAACCTGATCTTTCCACAGGTCGCCATTGAAATTCTCGTCAGTGACCAGGCGGAGCATGGCCACCTGCGTTCTGGCCCCAGCGCCCCGTCAGGCGGGCCCGCAATGCAGCCCGGTCGGGCTGCTTGGCCTCGATCGTTCGGCGTATTGTCTCCGCTTGCTCCGCCCGTGTGCGCAGATAGTCCTCTATCTCCACCTTGTGTCGGAGATACCAGGTAAGCACCGCGTACACGTCGGCGGCTGAAGGGTGTCGTAGCTCTGAACAAGTCCCTCGGGAGTCGCTCCATCCTCAAAGACGTGAACGATGCGCTCAAGCAAGACGCGCGTTCCAGTAATGCGCAGCCCGCCCTGTCCGTCATCGTACAATGGAACAGCAACAGCCTGGATCGGCATGTTCATGGTTGGGCTCCCTGCGCCAGTTGCGATTCAATCCAGACTCGGGCTTCGTGTATCCCGTCCGCCGTAAATGCATGTGGTAGTCCCGTTAGATTCCAAATCTGATTAACCAGTGATTGTTGAGCTTTAAGATCGCCCGTATCAATGATGCCCAACATCAATTCCAAGCCGCGGCGCAAATCATGAGCATAGATCGAAGTGGCCGCAAATACAGACCAACTTCCTTTGGCAGCCTGCGCTGTCGATTCCAAGAGCAACAATCCCCTCGGGTCGCCAAGGGTCACTAGCGCGGCCGCCACGACGAGCCGATCCTCTTCGTCGCCGCAGCTTCGATCCCAGAAATCACATAACAGGAAACGAGTTTCCGGAAGATCAAGCGCTTTGAGACATTCGATGGCCACATTTCGCTGCGGACGATCACCCGCCTGGAGCCAGCTTTCCAAACGCGGCAAGATTGTGCGGTCCTGTAGACGGGCGAGGGCGAAGGCCGCCTCCGACCAGCTTCGTTCATGGGTAGCGTCGAGGAAACGACGGAGTTTCTCTTTAACGCGCTGATCGTCGGGTCGATACGAACGGACTACCATGCGCCAAAGCTGCTGGTTCGGGTCGTCGAACAACTCAAGGAGCATGTCCGGCATCTCCGGGTCGCGGCGCATGAGCAACAAGGCAAAGGCATTACCCCGCGCCATTTCCGGTTCTTTTTGATCGCGAGCGACTACTTTCAGAAGCTCGGATGACGCATCCGTTAATCGACGGTGCTGTCGCTCAGACTCCTCCCGCTGACGGTAGACGAGTTCCGCCACGACAGGGTCCGGAGCTACGTAATCGACCGGCATGGGAGAGACCTCCGTAGTCTGCGCAGCGACAGATGGCGGGCCGGGCTGGCGTGGGGCCATTCTAGCCGCTCGCCGTGGCATCGGGAAGAACAATAAGGAAAGGCAGGCTCGATTCTCGGTGTCTCGTTATCACGAGTGGCCGCGGTCGCGGATACCAAAATGCTGCGCCGGAGCAATGAGTTGCGAGCGAGGACCGATCAGGTATACTCAGATCTGCCGCTGGAGCGTTGCATGGAATCGACCGATCACTGCACTTGGGAGCCTGCTATTGATGTCCGGCGAACGACCCACCACCACACCAGGCGCGAGCGTCGATTTCAACGCCGACATCGGCGCGAGCTTCGGCGTCTACCGCTACGGGGCCGATGAGGAACTGCTGCCCCTGCTCTCGTCGGCCAACGTCGCGTGCGGTTTCCACGGCGGCGATCCGTCGGTCATGCGCCGCACCGTGGCGGTGGCTCGGCAGCATGGCGTGGCCCGCGCCTAGTCGATGACCATGGACGTGTCGACAAGATCCGAATCAAGTTTTCGACGTACGCGAACCATGACGCGAACCTCCGGCCGTCAGCAGTCTCAAAAGAGCGGGAGGATCTTACCGCAAGAAAGACACGCGACAAGCCGTGCATCCAGTCTTCGATCTGACGATGCGGGCGTACATCGAGCCGGTGGCGGTGGGTGAGATTCGAGATTGCGAGTAAGGCGGTCCAGTCATCGCCCATACCAATGCATGGCGCGGTTACGGTACGCTACGGCGTCACGCTCCACACTTCGACGAAGCGCCAGCCTTCACCGACTTTCGCCAGAACGCCAGCGATGGCCCACTGCGGCTGGCAGAGTTGCGTGACCTCGCGCGGCACCGGCACCGGGCCGACGACGCCGTGCTCAGCAGCAGTGACCGGCTCCAGCCATAGCTTGCCGGGTTCCATCCTGGTGATCCAAAAGTGATCTTCGATGGTTTCCGAGTCGCCGTCCGGGGCGGTTTCGTCGACGTAGGCGGTGAGCAGCTCCAGAACGTCCAACGACCTGGGCAGGTCCTTCGCCGCCTGGCCGGCCCGCTCCTGAGCATCGTCGGCCTCGTCGGTGTCCGTGATGTAACCCTTCGCGGCCAGCCACCGCGCCAGCTTCTTGGTGACGGTGCCGGCGGCTTGCATGGTGTCCTTGCCGCACATCACTTTGCGCGGCATGAAGTAGCCGAGGAATTCGCCGTAACCGGCGCTGATCTCATTGGGCCCGAAGGAGCCACAATAAGTGCCGCCGGCTTTCGTGACCTTGTCGTACTCGGCGTCGTGGCCGGGCCAATAGCTCTCGAGATAGGAACTGTAAAGCTGAATGATGTCGCCATCATCGTCCCTCCCTGGGCGTCGCTCGGTGCCGCGGTGTTTGGGGGATTTTACTACAACGAAAGTGCCCGACCAGCCGTGCATCGGATATACTCACAGCGGTGCCAGTACCCGACCGGAGAAAGGGCATGTCCACGCATGTGCCGCGCGCGATTCAAGCGGTGTCCTACGAACGATGGGCGCAGGAGTATCTGCGCCATTTGCCGCCGGAGCACTTCATGGAATCGACCGATCAGGGCACGCAGCGCGCCATCACGCTGGCAAGCCTGGCGCTGGTCGAGGCGCGCCGCCGCGATTTCCACGTGTTCAACGAGTTGCTGGTCCAGTACCCGCGGCGTGGCCAGCGCAAGCCCGGCCAGGTCGTGCCGGACAACATGGTCGTCATCACCGAGGAGCCGCTGGAAGCCCGCAACAGCTATAATGTGCCGCTCGAGCCGGCGCTGCCGTACTGGGTCTTGGAATACGTCTCGCCAACCAATCCGCGCAAGGATTACGAGGATAGCTTTTTCAAGTATGAACACGATCTGAAGGTGCCGTACTACCTACTCTTCAACCCAAGCAAGGGCGCCTTGATTCTGTACCGTCACAACCAGCGGCGGTACGTGGTAGTCAAGCCGAACGCTGCCGGCCGTTTTCCGTTGCGGAAGCTGAAGCTGGAAGTGGCTTTGCTGGACGGCTGGGTGCGCTTCTGGTACGAGGGGGAGTTGCTGCCATTGCCGGCCGAACTGCAGCGCGAATTGAACGCCGCGCGGCGGCAGGCGGCGGACGCCGAGCAGCGGGCGGCAGCGGAACGGCAGCGGGCCGACGCCCTGCAGCAACGGCTGACAGCAGCCGAGCGGGAGTTGGCGGCGGCGCGTGCCCGACTCGGGCATCGTCTCTAGTGAGGCTGACGTGTTTTCCGAGAATTTTCGACCATGTGTACAAACCGCTTCGCCGTGGCTTTGATGTCTTGGTGCGTGTGCTTGGCCCTGGCGCCGGCCGCCAACTGCCAGGCGCTGACGCCCAGGTCGTATGACAGCATGCGCTGGCGGATGATCGGCCCGTTCCGTGGCGGTCGCACCGTGGGCGCGGTCGGCGTGCCGGGCCAGCCCAATGTTTTCTTCATTGGCGTCAACAACGGCGGCGTCTGGAAGACCACCGACTCTGGACGGACGTGGAATCCGATCTTCGACGACCAGCCGACCGGCTCCATCGGCGCCCTGACGGTCGCGCCGTCCAATCCCGACATCCTCTACGTCGGCAGCGGCGAGGGGCTCCAACGGCCTGACCTGTCCGTCGGCGATGGCGTCTACAAATCGACCGATGGCGGCAAGACCTGGAAGCACCTGGGCCTGCGCGACGGCCAGCAGATCCCCGTTATCCAGGTGGATCCGCGCGACCCCGACCGTGTCTTCGTCGCCGTCCTTGGACATCCTTATGGGCCGAACACCGAGCGCGGCGTGTTTCGCTCGACCGACGGCGGCAAGTCCTGGGAAAAAGTCCTGTACAAGGACGAGAATACCGGCGCCATCGCCCTGGAGTTCGACCCGTCGAGCGCCAGACGATCTACGCGGCCCTGTGGTCCGCGCGACAAGGGCCCTGGGAGAACGGCGCGTGGCAAGGCACCGGCAGCGGCCTCTTCAAATCGACCGACGGCGGCACGACGTGGCGGCCACTCACCAAGGGCTTGCCTGCCGCGAAGGAGGGCCTCGGGCGCATCGGCATCGGCGTCTGTCGTAGCGACCCGAAATGCCTGTTTGCAATGGTTGACGCGGTCGAGGGCGGCCTCTATCGCTCCGACGACGCGGGCGAGAGCTGGCGCCGCATCAACGGCGAAGGCCGGCTGTGGGGACGCGGCAGCGATTTCGCCGAGGTGAAGGTCGACCCGAAAAACAAGGACGTGATCTACGTGGCCAACACCTGCGCCTACCGCTCCAGCGACGGCGGGCAAACCTTCGTCGCGTTCAAGGGCGCTCCCGGCGGCGACGACCCGCACACCTTCTGGATCAACCCCGACAACCCGCAGATCATCCTGCTGGCCGGCGACCAGGGCGCGTGCGTCAGTGTCAACGGCGGGCAGACCTGGAGCTCGTGGTACAACCAGCCGACCGCGCAGTTCTACCACGTCATTACCGACAACAAATTTCCCTACTGGGTTTATGGGGCCCAGCAGGAGAGCGGATCGGCCGGGGTGGCCAGCCGCGGCAAGGATGGGCAGATCACCTTCCGCGAGTGGCACCCGGTGGGCGTCGAGGAGTACGGCTACGTCGCGCCCGACCCGCTGAATCCGAACTTCATCTACGGCGGCAAGGTGACTCGCTACGACATGACCACCGGCGAGGTAGAGAATGTCGGACCGCCGGGCGTGGGCAAGGGCAAAGGCAAAGGTAAAGGAATGGCTGGCGGCTACCGGACGCTGCGCACCGCCCCCTTGGTGTTCTCCACCGTCGATCCGCACGTGCTTTTCTTCGGCGCCAACGTGCTGTTCAAGACGAGCGACGGCGCGAAGAAATGGGAGATCATCAGTCCGGACCTGACGCGGCCGACGCCTGAAGTGCCCGAGAGCATCGGCATCTTCCGAACGCCGCAGCTGGCCAAGCAGCCGCGCCGCGGCGTCATCTACACGGTCGCGCCGTCGTACAAGGATGTGAACGTCATCTGGTGCGGCACCGACGATGGGCTCATCCATGTGACCTTCGACGGCGGCAAGAGCTGGCAGGACGTGACGCCGCCGGGCATCACGTCGTGGAGCAAGCTATCCCTGATGGATGCAGGCCGCTTCGATGCGAAGACGGCCTACGCGGCGGTCAATCGCTTTCGGCTTGACGACCAGAAGCCGCACATCTACCGCACCCACGACGGCGGCAAGACCTGGCAGGAGATCGTCAAGGGCCTGCCGGACGATCCGGTCAACGTGGTTCGCGAGGACCCGGTGCGGCGTGGGCTCCTGTTCTGCGGCACGGAGCGTGCCGTCTTTGTCTCGTTCAACGACGGCGCCGACTGGCAGCCGCTGCGGCTGAACATGCCGGCAACCTCGATCCGCGACCTGGTGATCCACGACGACGACGTGGTCGTCGGGACGCACGGGCGCTCATTCTGGATTCTGGACGATATCTCGCCGCTACGGCAGTTGGACGCGACCGTGGCGGCGGCACCGGCCCACCTGTTCAAGCCGCAGCCGGCCTACCGCGTCAACTGGAACGTCAACCGGGACACGCCGCTGCCGCCGGAGGAGCCGGCGGGCAAGAACCCGCCCGATGGGGCGATCATCTACTACAACCTGAAATCGACGGTACGCACCGTGTCGCTGGAGATCTTCGACGACAAGGAAAAGCTGGTGCGGGCCTATTCCAGCGACGACCTGCGGAAAAAGATCAATGAAAACACCCTAACTGTTCCCAGTTACTGGATTCGCCCGCCGCAAATCCTGTCGGCCCAGGGCGGCGCGCACCGCTTCATATGGGACCTGCGTTATCCACCGACCGGAGGCGGCAAGGGCGGGTTTTCGATGGCGGCGATTTATCGGGACACGCCAGGTGCCCAGGGACCGATGGTATTGCCGGGGCAGTACACGGTCAAACTCACCGTTGATGGCCAGAGCCAGGTGCAGCCGCTCACGGTCAAGGCGGACCCACGAGTGAAGACCCAGGCGGAAGAAAAGGCCCGTTGACACATTGTTTCGCGGGTGTTTCATGGCAATCCATCCAGCCCATGCGGCACCGCGCCGCTGGCGTATGCGGCTACTCCTGGTGTTCCTCGCCGCGCTCGTCCTGCCGTCGGGTGCGGCGCTGCTTTACACATTTCCGCCCGGCGAAACGTCCTTCTATCTTCCTTGCATGTTCCACCAGCTGACCGGATTGCATTGCCCCGGCTGCGGCGCGACACGCTGCTTGCATGCGCTGGTGCACGGCGATCTGCCGCAGGCGATGGCGTACAACCCGCTGCTGGTTTTGCTGCTGCCGCTATTGACGCTGGGGCTGGTGCAGATGATGCACGAGCTGTGGACAGGCCGGCGCATGCCGTTGCCGCGCCTGCCGGGATGGACGGTTCAGGCGATGTTCTGGGTGCTGATTGCGTACGCGGTGCTGCGTAACGTGGATGTGTATCCGCTGACGCTGCTGGCGCCGCACAAGCTTTGATCCCACGCCGCGGGGTGAGTCTTCGAACCCCGCGGGTCGAAGAACCCGCGGGGTTCGAAGACTCACCCCGCGGCGTGAGTCATCCTGCATAACCGCTCATCACGATCGCGGCATTTTGGCCGCCGAAGCCGAAGCTCGTCGAGACGCCGACCTTGACCGGCAATTCGCGGCATGGTTCGGCACGTAATCGAGGTCGCAGTCGGGATCGGGCTGCGTCTGGTTGATCGTCGGCGGCAATGCCTTGTCGTGCAGCGTCAACGCCAGCGCCACCGCCTCGACCGCGCCGGCGGCGCCGATGAGATGGCCGACCATCGACTTGATCGACGATAACGGCAGGCCCCGGGCGCCATCGCCGAACACGCGCTTGACGGCAATCGTTTCCATCTGATCGTTGAGACGGGTGCTCGTGCCGTGCGCGTTGATGTAGTCCACGTCGTGCGCATCGATCCGCGCCTCGCGCAGCGCCTCAGTGATGGAGCGGGCGGCGCCTTTCGCCTCGGGGTCGGGCTTGGTGACGGCGTAGGCGTCGAAGCTGCTGCCCAGGCCGAGCACCTCGGCGTAGATCACGGCGCCGCGCTGCTTCGCATGCTCCAGCTCTTCCAGCAGCAGCACCCCGGCGCCCTCGCCCAGCACGAAGCCGTCGCGCTTGCCGTCGAACGGCCGCGATACCTCGTGCGCCGGACGCTCCGAACGGCTCAACGCTCCCAGCGCCGTGTAGGCCAAAATCAGCAGCGGGTCGATGCGGCTATCGGCCCCGCCGGCAAGGACAACGTCGGCGTCGCCGCGCGCGATCAGGCGAAAGCCCTCGCCGACGGCCTGCGTGCCGGCGGCGCAGGCGGTGGTGATCGTGCTGTTGGGTCCCTGGCAGTTGAAGGCGAGCGAGATGTGCGCCGCCACCATGTTCGGCAGGTATTTGAGAATCCACAGCGGAAACAGGCTGCCGGCGCCGCGCTGGCCGAGGCGGTGCGTTTGCAGATGGCCCGCCTCGTCGCAGGAGTCGACCAGCGCCGGCGTCAGCTCCGGCAGGTCTACCGGCACCATGCCCGTGCCCATGACGACGCCAACACGCTGCGGATCGAGCCGGTCCCACTCCAGGCCGGAATCCTCGATCGCCAGACCGGCGGCGCCAACGCCGAAGCGCATCGCCCGGCTCATGATCTTGAGGCTCTTGCGCTGGCCGGGCTTGAGGAACGCGGCGACGTCAAAATCCGGCACCTCGGCGGCAATCTGGACCGGGTGACCCGACGCATCGAAGCTACGGATCGGTCCGACGCCGCTCTTGCCGTTCAAACAGGCTGACCAGAAAGCTTCCTTACCAATTCCATTGGGGGCCACCACGCCCAGGCCGGTGACGACCGTTCTGCGCATGCCCACTACTCCGCATTGCCCTGGACCGGAATGCCACGCTGATTGGCCCCGGCCGTTGTGCCGCCGTTCCTCCTACTGGCGAAGTGTTTGACTTATCTATCCTATCTTATCCAGACCGCTTAAACTTACCGGAATAAGATGACGGAATCAATGGTGAAATGGAAGAACGAGCCCGTGCGCGGAAACGGAGATACGCCGGTATTGCCGAATGCGCGATCAGGGCGCCCAGGCCGCGGGTGAGCGCAGCGAATCCCGCGGGTCGGAGCGAACACCGCGGGATTCGCTGCGCTCATCCCGCGGCCTGGGGTTTTGTAGCCTCTGCGCCAATTTTCGTTCGTTTTTCGGCGCCGCGGCGTTTATGCTGAAGGAGACGCCGCACTCCCTCCGCCCGCCAGAGACTCTTCCCATGCACCGCCGCCTATCCGCTCGCACCGTCGCGATTCTCCTTGCCCTCGCGAATTTCATGCCCCTGTGCTTGCGCAAGGACCCGACGACCCGGATGAGCAGGCTCTCAAGACGGCGGGCATCGGCACCGATACCGCGGCGCTGCTGCGCTTGCTCGGCCAGCGCACGCTCCAGGATGCGGATCGCGCTTTCTTCGAGAAGCAGATTCGCCTGCTCGACTCCGATTCTTTTGAGGACCGCGAGCTGGCGCAGGACGAATTGACTCGGCGCGGGCCGCTGGCATTGCCGTTTCTCCGGACGGCGCTCAATGGCCAGCCGTCGCTGGAACTGCGGCGCCGCGCCGAGACCCTCATCCGCAAGATCGAGACTTCCCCCAGCCGGGATGCGCCGGTGGCGGCGGCGCGGCTGCTGGCGGCGCGGAGCGCCGACGGCGCCATCGAGGCGTTGCTGCGTTACCTGCCCAATGTGGACGAGGGCTGGATGGAGGAGGAAGTCCTCACCAGTCTCGGCCGGCTCAGCATCAAGCAAGGCGTGCCCGATGCGAAACTGCTGGCGGCCCTCAAGGATCCGCTACCGCAGCGCCGTGGGGCGGTGCTCTACCTGCTGGGCCGGCGGGGCCAGGTCGCCCAGCGAACCACCGTACGCGCGTTGCTGATCGATTCCGACCCGCTCGTGCGCCAGCGCGCGGCCCAGGGGCTGCTGGGCAAAATGCCGCTGCAAGCTCAGGTCGACGCCGGGACCGCGGACGAGGCGACGCTCAAGAACGCCGGCGTCGCGATGACCGAATCGGTGCTGGTCGATTTCCTCCACAAGCGCACGCCGGACACGGCCGAGCAGGCGCGCCTCGCGGGTCAGGTGACGCAGCTCGGTTCGCTCGAATTTGAGGATCGCTACTTCGCCGCCGACGCGCTGGTCAAGGCCGGCACGCCGGCGCTGGCGTTCCTGCGGCCGGCGCTGCTCGATCGCGACGCGGAGGTGGCCCGCCGTGCCCGTCGCTGCATCGACGAGATTCAGCGCGGCCCCGGTCCCGCCGTGCCGAGCGCGGTCATCCGCCGGCTGGCGTGGCCCGGCGTGGTGAAGGATGTGCCGGCCGCGCTGCACGCACTGCTCGATTTCGTTCCCTTCGCCGAGGACGAGTCAGTCGAGGAGGAGGTGCTGACCGCGCTCACCTTGCTCGGCGTACGCCAGCCGAAGGTGGACCCGGTGCTGCCAACGGCGCTGGACGACCCATTGCCGGCGCGGCGCCGCGGCGGCCTACGCGTTGGGATGCACCGGTACGGAAGAATACATGGTGCCGGTGCGGAAGCTGCTGGCCGACGCGTCGCTGCCGGTGCGGCTGCGCCTGCCCAGGGATTGCTGGCCGCCCGGGATAAGACGGCGGTGCTGCCGTTGATCGGGCTGCTCGGCGAACTGCCGCCGACCGATGTGTGGCGTATCGAGGAAATGCTTAACCGCCTTGCCGGCGACCAGGCGCCCGCGGTGGCCGCCGGGGTCACCGCCGCGAGCCGGCAGAAGGCCGTCGCCGCCTGGCAGACGTGGTGGCGCGATTGCGCGGCCGGCATCGACCTCGCCTGCCTCACCGAGGGCGAGGCGTTCCGCGGCCTCGTCACCGTGTGTGAATACGATTCGGGCGTCGCCGGCCGTTTCACCGGCCAGGCCTGGGAGGCGCCCCGCAACGGCACGCCGCGCTTCACCGTCGGCAACCTCGTCGGCCCCATGGACGCCCAGGTGCTGCCCAATGGCCGTATCCTGGTCGCCGAGAACGGCGCCAACCGGGTCAGCGAGCGCGACCGCGACGGCAACGTCAAGTGGGAGCTCACGATCCAGGGCGGCAATCCCATCTGCTGTCAACGGCTGCCCAACGGCAACACCTTCATCGCCCTGTACAACCAGCTCCTCGAGGTGCGGCCCGACAAGAGCGAGGTCTATCGTTTCATGCCCGGCCCGCAGTTCTACATCTTCGGCGCCCGCAAGACGCGCAGCGGCACCGTCGCCTGCATTACCGCCCAGGGCACGATCCTGGAGATCGACCCACTGCGGCAATCCACGCTGCGCACGATCAACCTCGGCCAACCGGTCGGCGGCTGGGCCGGCATCGACGTGCTGCCCAACGGCCACTTCCTGGTCGCGACCATGAACAACAACTCCCTGCGCGAGGTCGATCTCAAGGGCACCACGACCTGGAGTCTCACCAGTCCCATCCCCGGCGTGTTCCGCGCGACGCGACTGCCCAACGGCAATCACCTCGTCGTCAGCATGAGCACGCGCGAAGTCGCGGAGCTCGATCGCACCGGCGCCGTGCGCTGGCGGCACACCTGCCAGGGCCGGCCGTGGAGTGTGCACTATCGGTGATTGGAGTTTACGTTTAGCGCTCGCGTCCAGCGCCAGGGGCCGGGCCCCTGGCGCTGGACGCGAGCGCTAACGTAAATGACGAACACCGCCCGATTGCAATCCGCGCCCGCGTGTCGGCAATCGGGCGTGCAAAGTTTACAAATTCCGCCGCTGCCGTCTTTGCCGCCCCCCTACGTTTGCGCCGATCCGGAAGCGTCATCCCCATCGCACATTAGGGCTACACATCTTGAAAAATCTCGCGCCCTGCGCTGGCTTGGCTCATGTTTTGCTTTTAGAGTTGTCCCGGACATCTCAGGCCTCACGCCGGTGAAACACCCCAGCACCGATCCTCTGCAGGGAGGTCGCGCGCATGCGACGTTTATTGGCCCTGGTCGTGGTCCTGACGGCTTTCAGCTCCATGGGAGCCCAGTACCGCACCACCAACTTCCACGTCCACGCCGCCGATCCGCAGGTCGCCCAGCTCATCGGCCAGTGGGCCGAACATTACCGTAAGGAAAAAGCCACGCTCTGGCTCGGCAAGGAAATGCCGAACTGGTCGCAGCCCTGCCCGCTCTACGTCGAGGTCAGCACGCAGGGGCCCAGCGGCGCAACGTCGTTTTCATTCGGCCAGGGCCAGGTGCTCGGCATGAAGATGGAGATCCAGGGCCCGCTCGAACGGCTTGTCCGCAGCGTGTTGCCGCACGAGGTCACGCACACCGTGTTTGCGTTCCACTTCCGCCAGCCGGTGCCGCGCTGGTGCGACGAGGGCGGCTCGGTCCTCTCCGAGGACGACATCGAACGCGACCGGCACGACCAGCTCGTGCGCAGCATCGTCAACAAGGGCCAGAAAATTCCCCTGCGCACGCTCATGGGGCTCAAGGAATATCCCGCCCAGGTCATGTGCCTTTATGCCCAGGGCTATTCGATGACCGATTTCCTGGTGAAACGCAGCAATCGGCAGCAATTCCTCAACTTCGTCGGCCGCGGCATGTCGGCCGGCTGGGATCGCGCCGTTCAGGAATACTACGGCCACCGGACTGTCGAGGAGCTGGAGCAAGCGTGGCTGCAGTTCCTGCGCGACAACCGCAAGCAGCCGGGCGGCACCATGGTGGCCGGGGCGAACAATCCGTCGCCGAAGACCAACGTCCGGGTGCATCTAACGGTGCCGCCGGTGCAGCCGCTGGAGGTGCAGCCGGTGGCGCGTGCGGCGATGCCGACGCCCGACCAGGTTGGCCAGCGGTTCGGCCAGACGACGATCGCACCGACCTGGCAGCCGTCGGTCACGCTGCAGGCGCCGCAGCCGATGGGCGCGCCGGCGCCGGCGATCCAGGCCGTGCCGCCGGCCGGTCCGCCCAGCGGAGTGCAGCTCATGGCGCCGCAGATGGGGCCATTCCCGTCCGAGCCGCCGCCGGGCGTCAATCCGATTGGGTTCCCGCGCTAGGCAACGACGTGCACTTCCGTGTGCCCAGCATTGTGCTACAATACGCCAAGTTGCGATGCTGGCGTGAGAACAGGTGCACGATCATGGTTGTCATAACTTTTCCTGACCGAGAAACGGCGAAGCAAGCCGTGGGGTTCTTGCTGGGCAGGTTTTCCGGAAGACTGTTGAAATCCGGCGAGGCGATTGTTCCCGAGGCCGCCCTGGAGGCCCTGGCCCAGCGCGATTTTGTATTTACGGTGCAAGGAAGGGCGACCTATGCCCAGCAAATGGCGGCGATTCGAGGTGCTGATTCCGCTCCAGTGGAATGATGGCCAGGAAATACCCGAAGAGCTTCTGGGTGAAGCGGTTTTCGAGATCCTCGATCAGTTTACCGGCGTCAGTTTTGAGAACCTTAATGTCGTCGGTCATTGGCTCCAAAAAGGAACCGTCTACCGTGACAATCTCTCGCGAATCATCGTGGACGTTCCAGACACCGTCAAGAATCGCAAATGGATGAAGCAATTCAAGGCGCGATGGAAGCGCCGTCTCGATCAACTTGAGATCTGGATGGTCAGTTACCGCATTGACATTGAATGATCTCTACGCGATTTATTGCGCACCGTTACGGTTGGAGAAGCAGCGCTGCGGGGTTGCGCAGCCGCTGGATCAGCGCATTGCCGAATGCCGCCCCGACCGCGCCGTCAAGCACGCGGTGATCGAACGTCAGCGACAGATACACCATGTCCGCGGCGCGAATTTGGCCGTGCTCGTCGAACACCGGTCGCTTCACGATCTTGCCGACGCCGAGGATGCCGACCTGCGGATGATGGATGATCGGCGTCGCGAACAGCCCACCGATGTTGCCGATCGACGTGATCGTGAACGTGCCGCCGCGCAAATCCTCGACCTTCGACCGCCGGCCACGCGCCGCGGCGCTGAGCCGCTCGATGGCCTGGGCGACTTCGAGCAGCGACAACCGATCGGCGGCGCGGACGACCGGCACGATCAGGCCGTCCGGCGTCGCGACGGCCACGCCGATGTCGTAGCGATCGTGCAGCACGACCTCGCCGGCCTCCTCGTCGAGCGAGCCGTTGACGATCGGCACATCCTTGAGCGCCGCCGCCACCGCCTTGACAAAGAACGCCAGGTAGGTGACGCGCACGCCGTGGTTGCCGAGCGCATCCTTGAGCCCGTCGCGCATACGGACGAGGTCGGTGACGTCGCATTCGTCCACATAAGTGTAGTGCGGGATGGTGTGTTTTGACTGAACCAGGTGCTCGGCGATCTTGCGCCGTACGCCCTGGAACTTGACGCGCGTCCCGGGCGTGCCGTAATCCGCCGCTGACGCCGTCGGCGTCCCGGCCGGACGCGGCTTTACCTGGGGTGTCAGGTCCTCGACGAGGATACGGCCTTCTGGCCCGGTCCCGTGGACGCGCTCGATGTCGATGCCTAGCTTGCGCGCCATGAGCCGCACCGACGGCGCCGCCTTGACGGGCACCGCATTCCCGGGCGCCCCGGCACGGCCGTCGGCAGCCCGTGGCACCACCGCCGGCTCGGGCGCGGCGCTGGACCGGCTCGTCCCTGTCCGGAGCCGCGGCCCCGTGTTCGCGGTAGGTAAGGATCACCTGCCCAACCTTGATTGGCCGACCCTCCTCGGCACGCAGCTCCTCGATCGTGCCGGTGAACGGCGCGGGCACTTCCATCGTTGCCTTGTCGGTGAGCACCTCGAGCAGTCCCTGGCCGGGCCGGACCGCGGCGCCCGGCTGGACCAGCCAGCGCGACACCTCGGCCTCGTAGACGCCTTCGCCGATCTCGGGCAGACGAAACTCCATGACGGCCCTCCCCTGATGCGCGGCACGCAGCGCACACGCGGATATGTTAAGCGGCGGCAGACGAATGGCGAGCCGCGGGCTGTAAGCGCTCCGGGGCCTCCTTACGCGCCGCGGCTCGCCCCCTTGCCCGATTTGCGGCCAACCTGCTACGATGCCAATATGTCATTCAGCGATTTCGATCTCCGGCGCGCTGTCGACACGTTCGGCCTTCAGGAGGACCGCGACAGCGACCTGTTTGCGGCGGTCGAGCCCCTGGTTCCCAGCGCATTCGTCCGCGTCTGGCTGGACGAGTTCGCGCCGGTGGCGCTCGGCATTAACTCCGAGAAGGCGCGCAGTGAATACATCATCGCGCCGGTGTTGGCCGAGGCACGCCGCCGGGCGATCGGGCCGGCCAATGTCTTGCCGGGAATTACCTTGGACGTGGACCGGGAGCGCGGCCTGAGCGGCTTCTGCGATTACGTGATTGCCCGGTCCGCCGAGTATTATTACCTCCGCGCCCCGTTGGTCGCCGTGGTCGAGGCGAAGCGGGAAGACCTCATCGGAGGACTCGGGCAATGTGCGGCAGCGATGTTGGCGATCCGCGAGTTCAATGTGCGCGAAGGAACGGACCTTCCAGCTGTATATGGCTGCGTGACCAGTGGGAGCATTTGGCGGTTTCTGCGCCTGGCGGGCGTGTGCCTGAGTATCGATCGGCCGGAGTATTATCTGCATGACATTGGGAAGGTCCTCGGTATCATCGTTCATATTATCGGGACCGGCGTGAAGGCCTAACCACGCGCGGCGGCACGCACGGCTCACGCTGATATATTATCGTAGGCGACGCTGCCAGCGTCGCCTCGCCACTCGCAGTGTTACCATCCACGGAGTCGACCATGACCACCACAACCATGCCCGCCGCTCGCTCGTCCTGGCTGAAACGGCTGCGCGTACCGCTGATCGCCTTCGCGCTTCCCTTGGTCCTGCTGGTGACGATTATCGTGTTCGAGCGATTCGAGCTCATGCCTCAGGCGGACATGTGGCTTGTCATGGGCTGCATATTTTCGACGGAACTTGCCATCCTGGTCGTCGCTGTCTGGTTCCTGTTCTTTTCGGGCTTCCGTCTGTGGGTCAAGCTTGCCGGCGTCCTGACGGTGGCCGTGCTGGTCGGCGCCGCGTACTTCGTTCCGCGCCGCTGGGATTTCAACGGCTGGATGATGCCCATCCCAATCTCCCGCTCGCAGCCGGATATCGCGGCGGAACTGGAGGAACGTCTCGCGCACGTCAGTCGCGCGGGCGCCCCGAGCCTCACCGCGGCCGACCTGGCCGTCGCCGCCGACGACTTCCCGCGCTATCGCGGCGCCGCGGCGGATGGCGTGGCCGCCCCGGTCGCCCTTGCTGCCGATTGGTCGGCACAGCCGCCGAAGCTCGTCTGGCGCACGCCGGTTGGCTGGGCCTATTCCGGCATCGCCGTCGCCGGCAAGGTCGCCGTCACCATCGAGCAGCGCGGCGAGAACGAAGCGGTCGTTTGCTATGACCGCGCCACCGGCGCCGAGCACTGGAGTTACGCCTACCCCGCCAAGTTCGAGCAGAGCGCACCGATGGGGGGCATCGGTCCGCGCCGACGCCCACCATCGCCGACGCCGATGTCTACAGCCTCGGCGCCAAGGGTGATCTCGTCTGCCTCGACGGCACGACCGGCGTCCCGCGATGGGAGGTGAACGTCGTCAAGGACAACGGCGCCAAGGTGCTGCAATGGGGCATGACCAGCTCGCCGCTGATCGTCGGCGACCTCGTCATCGTCAACGCCGGCATCAATCCGGACGAGAACCGCAAGCAGGCCGTGGCCGCCTACGATCGCAAGACCGGCAAGAAGGCGTGGGCAAGCGGCGCACACGGCGCCGGCTACAGCTCGCCCCTGCTCGCACGCCTCGCCGATGTCCCGCAGATCGTTCTCTTCGACGCCGGCGGTCTGGTCGGCATCGATCCCGCCGACGGCAGCGAGCTGTGGCGCTACCCGTGGTCGACCTTCAACGACATGAACATCGTCCAGCCGCTGGTCCTGACCGGCGACCGCATCTTCATTTCGTCCGAAACCGCGAACGGCTGCGCACTCGTGCAGGTCAAGAAGGCCGGTTCCAGCTGGTCCGCCGACAAGGTTTGGCAGAACCACTACATGGGGGCCCGTTTCGCTAACCCGGTCTTGTGCGCCGGCCACATCTATGGCCTAAGCAACGGCCGACTGTGCTGCCTCGACGCCGCGACCGGCAGGCGCACCTGGAAATCGGATGCTCGCTTCGACAGCGGCCAGTTGCTGGTGACGGGGAACACGCTCCTCGTGCAAACCGAGGGCACCGGCAAGGTGGTCGCCGTGGCCGCCGACCCGGCCGAGTACCGCGAGCTGGGCCGCACCAAGGTGTTCCGCGGCAGCCGCACGTGGAATACGCCCGCGCTCGCCGGCGGCCGGCTCTACCTGCGCAACCACGAGGAGATGGTGTGCCTCGACGTGAGCAAGTGAGGCAAATCATGGACCCGTGGTTCGCAAAGGCGGTGATTCTGCTGGCGAGCATCGTGATGGTCGTCATTCGCGCGCCGCACGGCCAGCGGAGCCGCTCGGTCCCGGTCGTGAAGAGCCGCAAGGGGCCGCGGGAAATCGTCCTGCTGACCATCGCGTGGGTGGCGTTTTTCCTGCCGCTGATCTGGATTGCAACGCCGGTTCTCGCCTTTGCGGACTATCCGCTTCATCCGATCCCGCTCATCACCGGCGCCTTGTGCCTGATGTTTGGGCTGTGGCTCTTCTACCGGTCGCACGCGGATCTTGGCACCAACTGGTCGATCACCCTCGAAGTGCGCGAAAAACACCAGCTGGTCACGCACGGCGTTTATCGCTGGGTTCGCCACCCGATGTACCTGGCCCTGCTCATTTACTCGCTGGGCCAGGGCCTGGCTCTCCCCAACTGGTTGGCGGGCCCTTCCTACGGGCTTGCGATGGTTCTTATGTTTGCCTTCCGCGTGGCACCGGAGGAGCGCATGATGCTTGAGCAATTCGGCAAGGATTACGAGGCGTACAAGACGAACGTCAAGCGTTTGATTCCGCGCGTCTGGTGAAATCGACCAGCGCGCTGAGTTCGGTGCCGGGCTGAACGTCGACCGGCGGCATGCCCTTGCGAAAGATCCGCGCGGGCGCCGCGGCGAGGCGCACGGTTCGGCCGCCGCAGTGCAACAGGCCGCCTTCCCACAGCCCGATCACCGGCGTGTCGTTCACTTCATGGAATTCGCGCAGCCGTTCGTCGCGCGTCTCGCCGAAGTGCTCGTGCAAATCGTCGCCGCTTTTCACCCAAGTGGCGCCGGTGTAGTAATGCGCGTTGATCTGGAACGGCACCAGGCCCAGCGCGGCGAAGCTCGGCGGCTGGATGATCGGCATGTCGTTGCTGGTCTTCAGGGACGGACCGGCGACGTTCGCGCCGGCGCTGATGCCGAGATACGGCACGCCGGCCCCCACGCGTTCGCGCAGGACGTCGATCAGGTCGAATTGGTAGAGCGCGTGCAGGAGGCGAAAGGTGTTGCCGCCGCCGATGTAGAGGGCTGCCGCCGCGCGGACGGCGTCTTTGGGCACGACGTGGCGGTGGATGCCGTCCAGCTCGTAGCCCGCATCCAGACCGCGCTCGGCGAGCGTGCGCAGATAGCCGTCATGGTCCGCCAGCGCGTACGGAATAAACAGCAGCCGCGCGGCGTCGCCGAAGTGAGCGCGCATGGCCAGGCGAAGTGTTTCGATGCGCTCGGGCGTGCGAAAGCCGCCGCTGCCCAGCAGGACGCGCATGGTGGGATTGCGCTGCTGAAACGCGCGCAGCACGGCGAGTCCATCGGGGCAGAACGGCTCATGCCGTGACCGTTCGAGCACCTCTTCCACGCGAACGAACTCGCCACGCACGATCTCCTCGGACTGCAGCTGGAACGGCCCGTCGTGCACCAGACGGTAGACGCGCGCCTGCACCACGGTCGCGGCGTCCTCGTAGCAAAAGAGGAAGAGGTCCTCCGGGTCCGCATCGATGCCCAGCTCCTCGTGCACCTCGCGGCGCACGCCCTCTGCATAGGCTTCGCCCGCCGCCAGCACGCCGCCAACGGCCACGTCCCAGTGGCTCGGGAACAGGTCCTTGGACGGAGTGCGCAGGTGAATGAAAAGCCGGCCGGCGCGGTCGAAAACGAGCACGGCGGTCGAACGGTGCGGCAGCCGACGGCGGCGCATCTCCTGCCGGGTCACGACGCCGACGGTTCGCCCCGCGTCATCGATCACATCCACCAGCTCGTCCGCAGCGCTCATGCGGTCATTCTACAGCCGATTGCTTGCATTCCAGAGAAACCGGCCGTATAGTGCTTCGTGGCTGCACAGGCTCGCCCCGCTTGCAGTCTTGCGCACCTCGCTCGGCGCCCGGGCGTCACTGGATGCGCGCCCGGTTGAGGATGGTTCATGGCCAATTTGACGATGCGCCGCATTGACCACCACGCCGCCGACGCTGCGGCCGAGCTCGCGAAGCTCCGCCAGCAGCTCAGCCTCCAGGCCGATGTCGTCTCGCCGCGCGGCCGGCAGCTCACCGAACAGGTGTTCGGCCAGCCGCTCAGCCCCACGCAGGTCGTCGAGCGCATCTGCGCCGACGTGCGCCAGCGCGGCCTGGCGGCGGTCCTGCATTACACCGAACAATTTGACCGCGTTCGGCTGACGCCCGAGACGGTGCGCGTCACGCTGGCCGAATTGCAGGAGGCGCACGCCAACGCGGCCCCCGAGTTCCTGGCCACGCTGCGGCGAGTCCGGCACAACGTGCTGTCGTTTCAAATGGGCCTCTTGCACGCCGACGCAATCCTGACCATGGCCGGCCGGCACGAGCTGCGGCTGCGCTATCGTCCCATGCGCCGCGTCGGCATCTGCATCCCCGGCGGTGCGGCGGCGTATCCGTCGACGCTGCTGATGACGGTCTGCCCCGCCCAGGCGGCCGGCGTGAAGGAGATCGCGGTCGTCATGCCGCCGACGCCCAACGGCGCGTACAACCCGGACCTGCTGGCCACGTGCCGTGAGCTGGGCGTCAGCGAGGTCTATCGCGTCGGCGGCGCGCAGGCGGTCGCGGCACTGGCTTATGGCGCCGGCGCGATTCCGGCCGTGGACATGATCGTCGGGCCCGGCAACCTGTTCGTCACGCTGGCGAAAAAGCTCGTCTTCGGCCAGGTGGCGATCGACTGCCTGGCCGGCCCGAGCGAGATCGTGGTCCTCGCCGACGACAGCGCGTCGCCGGAGTATGTTGCGGCCGACCTTCTCGCCCAGGCCGAGCACGACCCGGGCAGCAGCGTGCTGATCACATGGCACGCGCCGCTGCTCGACGCGGTGGAGACGGCGCTGCGCCGCCAGCTTGCAACGCTGCCGCGCGGCGAGCTTGCCCGCTCGGCGCTGCAGAAGTTCGGCGCCCTGGTGCTGGCCGGCGATGCGCTGCAGGCGATCGAGTGGACGAACCTGCTCGGCCCGGAGCACCTGCACATCGCGACCAGGGAGCCGGAGAAGCTGGCCGAGAAGGTCGAGAACGCCGGCGCGATCTTTCTCGGCCATCACACTCCGGTCGCGGTGGGCGATTACGTCGCGGGCCCATCGCACGTCCTACCGACCGGCGGGACCACGCGATTCGCCAGCGGCTTGTCGGCCAACGATTTTCTGCGCCGCTCCAGCGTGCTGTCGTTCACCGCCGAGGGGCTGGCCGCCGTCGCGGATGACGTGCGGCTACTCGCGAACAAGGAAGGCCTCACGGCGCACGCGGCGAGTGTGGATGTGCGTCTGGAATCTGGTCTTGAGTCCCGGAGGGACGGCAGATAATAGCCCACCACGTAAGTGGTGGGTACCCGAAGCATCCGTAATATAAGTCCCGTAGGGACGGCGGAAGCATGCGCCGCGCTCTACCGTCCCTACCGGGACTGGAAAACACCTAGGAAAGCTCACTGACCCAGCACTTACGTGCTGGGCTAGTATCCGCCGTCCCTCCGGGACTAAGAGCAAGATCGTATGACCCAATTCCTCCGCCCCGCGATTCGGGCCATGGCCGGCTACACGCCCGGCGAGCAGCCGCAGGGCGAGGGTTTCGTCAAGCTCAACACCAACGAAAACCCCTACCCGCCGTCGCCGCGCGTGCTGGCCGCCATCGGCGACTGCCTGCGCGGCGATCGGCTGCGCAAGTATCCCGATCCGCTCGGCAACGCGTTTCGCCAGACGGCGAGCCGGCTGTTCAACGTCGATCCCGACGGCATCCTTATCGGCAACGGCTCCGACGACATCCTGACCATCGTCACCCGCGCATTCGTCCCGGAGGGCGGGCTGGTGGTTTCGCCATCGCCGAGCTACGTGCTCTACCGCACCTTGGCCGAGCTCCAGGCGGCGCGCTTCCAGGCGGTGCCGTTCACGCCCGATTGGCAGCTCGTGCGGCCGTGGCCCATTCCCCGGGCCTGCTTGACGCTGATCGCCAATCCGAACTCGCCGACCGGCACGCAGATCGCCGCTTCCACGCTGGAGCGGTTTGCCCAGGAGCTGGACGGCCCGCTGGTCATCGACGAGGCATACGTCGATTTCGCCGACACGAGCGCCCTGAGCCTGGCCCGCCTGCCGAACGTCGTCGTGACGCGCACGCTGAGCAAGTCGTATAGCCTGGCGGGCCTGCGTTTCGGCTTCGCGATCGCGGCCCCGGCACTTGTGCGCGAGCTGATCAAGGTGAAGGACTCGTACAATTGCGATATGCTCAGCCTCGCCGGTGCGCTCGCCGCGCTGGAGGATCAGGAGTATCTGCAGGCGACCCGAGCGAAAATCCTGCACACGCGTGGCCGGCTGACCGAGGCGCTGCGCCGGCTCGGCTTCGACGTGCTGCCGAGCCAGGCGAACTTCGTCTGGGCGACGCGGTCCGATCGGCCGGTGCGGGCGATTTTCGAGGAGCTAAAGCGGCGGCGCATCCTTGTGCGCTACATGGACTATCCCGGTCACGGCGACGGCCTCCGCATCAGCATCGGCACTGATGCGGAGACAGACCGGCTGCTGGACGAGATACGGAGTATTCTTTAATCCTGTTTACGTTTAGCGCTCGCGTGCTGCCTCCGAACGCTAAACGCGAGCAAGCTAAACGCACGCAACTAGGCCCGCATCATGGCAACCACCGCCCCCCGCACTGCCGAGATTCGCCGCGAAACCGGCGAGACCCGGATCACACTCGCCCTCAACCTCGACGGCAGCGGGCAGAGCCAGCTCGCGACCGGCATCGGCTTCTTCGATCACATGCTCAACCTGCTGGCGCGGCACAGCCTCATCGACCTGCGCATCGAGGCCAAGGGCGATCTGCACGTCGACGCCCACCACACCGTCGAGGACGTCGGCATCTGCCTCGGCAAGGGGCTCGCGCAGGCCCTCGGCGACAAGGCCGGCATCCGCCGCTACGGCAGCATCACTCTGCCGATGGACGAGGCGCTCGTGACCGCGGCGATCGACCTGAGCGGCCGGGCGTTCTGTGTCTGGCAGGCCGAGCTGCCGCCCGAATTGCTCGGCACTTTCAACACGGCGCTGGCCGAGGAATTCTGCGCGCGGTCGCGGGCAGCGGGGCGTTCAATCTCCATGTCGTGTGCCACCACGGCCGTAACGCGCATCACGTGATCGAGGCGATCTTCAAGGCGGCCGCCCGCGCGCTGCGGCAGGCGGTGGAACCCGATCCGCGCGGCGGCGGCGTGCCGTCGACCAAGGGCGTGTTGTGAGCCAACTGGCGTCGCCCGACGCAGGCGCGATTGCTATATTGAAAGGCGAGCCCTAAATCGGCTGCGGCCGCGAGAAATGCCGGACGCCGCGTCCTGAATACCGTAATCGCTCCGTCAGCCTGGAAAGGCTGACGTACAACGGCCGAATCTAGGAGACGATTCATGAAACGCTCTGCGCTGCTGCTTGGCGCCTTCTGGTTTTGCTTCATCCTGTCCGGGTGCTCGTCCGATGCTCAGGGCGACGCGGTCGGCAATGTGGTACAGCTGATGCAGGGCGCCGCCGGCGACATCGAGCTCGTTACCCGCGAGGTCGACAGTGCCGTCAACAAATTCCAGAAAGACAAGACTCCGCTGGACCTCGGCGAAGCGATCAAGATGACCAAGAAGCTCGAGGAAACGGGCAAGAAGGCCCAGGAAGCCAAGGTCAAGCAAATCGACCGGGTCAAGGTCGCCGACACCGAGGAAAAGGACGAGTTGGCCGCGAAATTCAAGGGACGCATCAATGACGCGTTCAGCGCGTTGATGAAGGCCAAGAAGAACCTGGGCGAGGCGCTGCAAAAGGCCGAGGCGATCGACCGGGACAAGACGGAGGAGCTGCGGACGAAGATTCGCGAGGCGGAGGGCCCGTTCGAGACGCTGGCCCGCCAGGGTTGAGCGCTCGTGGTGACCGCCTTGAGGCGGTTCTTCGCGGACCCGCTAGAGCGGGTCACTACCAGCGCATTCTTCTGCGAGAAACGCATGAACGCACGCGCGATCGGTCTGGCTCTGCTGGCACTGGCCGCGAGTGTCTTCACCGCGACCGCGGGGGAGGAGAGCCCGTATGAACAATCGCTCAAGCAGATGATCCGCACGCTCGACAGGCTCGCGATGACCCTGGCCGGCATCAAGGATGCGGATACCGCGCAGGCCGCCCGCCCGGAGCTAAAAAAGGCGGTTGACGAATGGACGGTGATCAAGACCAAGGCGGGACAGCTGCCGCCGCCGGACCAGGCCGAGAAGGACCGGCTTGCCAAGGCCTACCGGAGCAAGCTCGAGGAGGCAATGAAGAAGTTCTTCACCGAGGTCGGCCGGGTCCGCGGCTTACCCGCCGGCAAGGACGTCCTGCAGGAAATCAAGCCCGTCGCGTCACCGTGATTGGAAACGCCATGTCCCGATTCGCAACCGGACTCTTGCTCGCGGGCCTCCTGGCGATGGCCGGCTGCACGGGGCCGGCGGATTATCTTGAGGTCGCTCGCGCTCAGCAGAAGGCGATGGAGGAAGTCACCAACGTCCTTCGGAAAATCGACAACGAAAAGGACATGGCCGCAGCCAGGGACGAGCTGGAGGAGCGGTTCGCGCGTTACGACGCCATTGCCCGCAAGGCGCGCGATTTGCCCAAGCCTGCTCCCCCCGAGGTGGGCGAACGGATGCAGGAGGAGGGCTTCGAGCGCGCGATCGCCGCGATGCAGCGCGAGATCAGCCGCGTCAGGAACCTTCCCGGCGGCAAGGAGTTCTTCGACCAATTCAAGGGCCGAACCCTGTTCCCAGGGTCGGTCGATTGACGGCACGGCATCTTGAGAGTGCAGCGATGAAGAAAACGGCACTGGCGATGGTGGTGCTTGGCCTGGCCGGTTGCAGCTCGGACAGCGCCCACACGCTGTCGCGCGACTATCGCAACCTCAACAACGAGTGCATCGATGCGATGATGATGATCACCAGCGAGCGCGCCGCCACGTTTGCCCGCGACAAGATCTACAAGCCCTATTCGGATCGCCTGGGCATTATCGACCACCGCTGCGACGTTCTGGCTGCAAAATATCGAGGACATTCAGATCATCACGGAAACGCTGGGGTCCGACAGCGTCCCCATGCTCTTGGCCGAGAACACCATTAACCTGCGCCGCCTGGAACTGGAACAGGCCCGACTGAAGAAGTTGGTCGAGGCCAAGGTCCAGGACGAGGGCGAGCGGCGCCGGGCCGGCGGCGATGCCAACCCGGTCGATGCATCCAAGGAATGGCCGAACCTGTTCGACTTCAGCGAGGGGACGCCCCAGCTAAACCTGAAGGCTCGCCTCGAAAGAGGCGGGAAGTTCGGCGACCTGCTCGGCAAGATCAAGGGGGACAAGGCCTGGGAAAAGAAGCGGCCGAAAAACTTCGATCCGCTGATGGAGATGTTCAACAAGCGCAGGGAACAGATGGAAATAAAGGGCTAGTGAGCGACGGCTGACGCCGGTGTGACCGCGCGTTGCGCCGCATTCTTTTGCGAGGTATCCATGAGCACCGAAGCCCCTGATCGGCAGCAGCAAAAAGTCCGCGAGTTCATGAGTCTGTTGCCCCTGACGCTGGCGCTTGCCGGCCTGCCCGAGGCCGAGCACGGCCGGCCCCTCAACGAGGGCCAAATGGAGTCGCGCGCCACCACTCTCCGCGCCGCCTACAAGGTCGCCCGCCAGCTCATCATGGACGTGGCCCGGCCGAGCGACCCTGCGGGGTAAACTCGAAATCCGAAGCTCGAAATCCGAAACAAATACAAAATCCCAAGCACCAACGGTGCGCCCCGGTTTTGTTTCGGATTTCGATATTAGAGATTATTTCGGATTTCGAGCTTCGGATTTCGGATTTGGAGAAGAATGGATGCCCCCCAGCGCCTTGCAATCGCTGCTTGACCAGCTCACCGCCGTCCAGCGCGAGGCCGTGCAACACGTGGACGGACCGCTGCTGGTCCTGGCTGGGCCGGGCAGCGGCAAGACGCGCGTCATCACCTGCCGGGTCGCCAACCTCATCGCCCAGGGAATCCGGCCGGCGTCGATTCTCGCGATCACGTTCACCAACAAGGCCGCCGGCGAGATGCGGCAACGCGTCGAGGCGCTCCTGCCGGGCAATCGCGTCTGGATCAGCACCTTCCACAGCTTCGGCGTGCGCATCCTGCGGCAGTACGGCGACCGGATAGGGCTCGACCGCAACTTCACCATCTACGACCAGGCCGACCGCGTCCGCATGGTCAAGCACGCGCTCGCGGCGAACGACATCGACAAGGTGCGCTTTTCGCCCGAGTCCATCCAGGGCGCCATCAGCAAGGCGAAGAACCAGCTGCAGTCCCCCGAGCAATACGCCCGCGGCGACAAGGATTTTTTCACGCGGGTCGTCGCCCAGGTCTACGCGGTCTATGAGAAGAAGATGCGCGACGCGAGCGCGCTCGACTTCGACGACCTGTTGCTTTGGCCCGCCCTCGCCCTGAAGAACGACCCCGAGCTGCGTGCCGAGCTGGATGCCCGCTTCAGGTACGTGCTGATCGACGAGTACCAGGACACGAACAAGGCCCAGTACGCCATTGCCCGCGGCCTGTCGCAGGACTTCCCGAACCTGTGCGTCGTCGGCGACCCGAACCAGTCGATCTACAAGTGGCGCGGGTCGGACATCCGCAATATCCTCGATTTCGAGCGCGACTATCCCGATGCGAAGGTCGTGCGCCTGGCCGAGAATTTCCGCAGCACCCAGCGCATCCTGCGCGCCGCCGACCATTTGATCGCGCACAACAAGGAACGCAAGGAAATGACGCTGCACACGGCCAACGCCGAGGGCGCCAGGCCCGAGGTGCTGCTGTTCGAGACGGGCGTCGAGGAAGCGGAGATGGTGGCCCAGCGCATTCTCGCGGCGGTCGCCTCGGGCCGGCGGCATTACCGGGACTTCGCGATCCTCATGCGCGTCAACGCGCTGACGCGCAGCCTCGAAACCGCGTTCCTCAAGCAGCGCGTGCCGTTTCAGATCGTCCGCGGCCTGGCGTTCTTCGAACGCAAGGAAAACCGCAACGTCCTCGCCTACCTGCGGCTGCTCGTCAATCCGCGCGACGACCTCTCGTTCCTCCGCGCCGTCAACGAGCCGGCCCGCGGCATCGGCAAGACTTCGCTGCAGCACCTGCAGAACTATTCCGGGCCGCGCGAGCTGAGCCTGCTCGCCGCCGCCGCCCAGGTGGATAAGGTGCCAGCGATCAAGGGCAAGGCGGCGCTCGGCCTGAAATCGTTCGTCCTGATGATGGCCGAGCTGCGGACGACCATCGAGGCGACGCCCGACGAGGTGATTCGCCAGGTCATCGACCGCTCGGGCTATCGCCGGCTGCTGCGCGAGAGCACGGAGCCGGAGGACCAGGAACGGCTGGCAAACGTCGAGGAGCTCGTGACCGCGGCCCACCAGTTCCACGAGGAGGACAACAGCCGCACCATCGCGGATTTCCTGGAGAACATCACGCTGGCCAGCGACGTGGACGGTTGGGACGAAAATCAGGACTGCGTGGCGATGATGACGCTGCACGCGGCCAAAGGTCTGGAATTCCCGGTCGTTTATCTGCTGGCGAACGAGCAGGGCATCTTGCCGCACGAGCGCAGCCTGAGCCGGGACGACGAGCTGGAGGAAGAGCGCCGGCTGGCGTTCGTGGGCATGACGCGGGCCAAGGAGGAGCTGTACTTCACGCACTGCCGGCTGCGCGAGTTCCGCGGCCAAACGCTGTACGCGGTGCCGAGCATGTTCCTGGACGAATTGCCCGAGGACGGCGTCGCGCACATCGACCTGTCCGCGAGCGCCGGCGGCACCCAGCGCGCGATGGAAGCGTGGCGCGGCACGACGGCGGCCGCAAGCACCGGCTGGTACGACACCGGCTTTACGAAGCCGGCCGCGAACAAGACCGACGATGCGCCGCCCGCGGCCGGGTACGCGGTCGGCGCGCTGGTGATACACGACGTGTACGGCACCGGCAAGGTCACCGACATTGCCGGCCACGGATCGCTGCGCAAGCTCCGCGTGCGCTTCTCCAGCGGCGAGCGCACTTTCATCGCGGACAAGGCGAAATTGGCCATTGTGCAATAGCGTCGATCCTTGGCGAAAGGGGCGTGATTGTCGAAATCAACAACCTTTCCGGGACGTTCCACTGCGCCGCCGACAGCTTGCTTGCAGCCATTGGCGGGCTTGTTCGCCAAGGGGCGATCTTCAACAGCGATACCCAGGTTCGTGAGTTTTCTTCATGACTCTCCACCCACCAAGCGACAGCCGGCTCATGTGCCGGATTCAATTGACCGGTCCGGACCGTTGGGTCAGCCTGGCTTTGTCGCTCGGCGAACTCGGCCCGGGAGCCCGTCTGCTGGCCATGTCAGAGCGTCTTGTGTTCGAGATGGCGGGCGTCGATGAGGCGGCCCAGAAGTACGGCTTATCCAACTGGCAGGGCGGCATCCTCAGCGGCGCGCGGTACGCCTTCCGCGCTTTGAAAGCCCCGGTCCAGCAGGTACGTATTCACGAGCTGCGCGGCCAACTCGGCGGCGGCGACGTCTGGGCTATCGCTTCCGCTGCAGCGGTCGCGGTCGCCCGGCTGCTCGAGCACCCGCCAGAATTCCCGGTGGACCTCGCCGGATGGAAAATCGAAGAAGAGGTGTGGCGACCACGGTCACCGGCGGCGGAAGCCCCCGGCAATGGTGCAGAGGCGATTTCTTCCCCGCCCGAGTCGCAATCGCACTCGGCCAAGGATCCTGTCACAGGTAGCGCCGATGCGACCGTGAAGGTGCAGGACGTTCCAACCGATGCCAACCCCGCAGCCGACCGGCCCGGGGATTGATCGCTGTACCAGCCTCGGCACCCTGCGCGGGATCGTTCGGAGGCGTGTCGCCCATGATGGAGTCCGAGTACTGGATTGCTCTGGAGTACCGCGTTTGCGGCGAGTTCGCGGGAATGCCGGAGAGACACCTTCGCTGCTTGTGGTGTGACGGCTTCACCGCCGAGCACTACGTGTTGGACGCACCATCACCCTGCATTATGGGCCGGGCGTGGATTTGCACTGGCCGAATGCAAGACATCTGGCACTTCACGCTTTTTCTGAAGCATCCCGCCAGTTCGCCTGCCGAGATCGATTGGGCTTCACTTCTTCCGCCCGATGACGTAACTCGATGGCTCGCCGTTGACCGCCGCGGAAAACGCCTGCAGATCGAGCCGTCGGCAGCCGTGGCCGACGCCGCCGAAGTATGACCTGCACCTGCTCGCGCACCTCACGAATCTCCTGTTTGCGTTCGCTCTGCCGCCGCTGTAAACTGATACGGCACGAACACAAGTGGGGCCCTACTCTCAACCTGCGCAGCGCAAGCGAAATCAACCATGAACGATCTGCTCCTGGGCCGCTCCTCGACCGGCGAAGAAGTGCGGCTGCCCGTGAACGCCATGCTGCGGCACGCGGTCTGCCTCGGCAGCGCCGGCAGCGGCAAGACCGTCACCTGCAAGGTCCTGTGCGAGGAATTCATCCGGCAGGGCATCCCCGTCATCGCCGTCGATCCGCAGGGCGACATCGCCAGCCTCCACCAGCTCGCGGACGAGGCGGAGGTCGTCGCGCGCGGCACGCCGGCCGAGGCGCGCACGTCCTACGCCGAGAAGCTTGAGATCGTTGTGTGGACGCCTGGGGGCGCGCTCGGCGTGCCCCTGTCGGTCAACCCGCTGGCCGGCACCCGCGCCAAGGCGGAGGGCGCTTCCGACGAGGACGCACTGCGCGAGCGCGGGTTTGCCGCCGACGCCCTTGCGGACCTGGCGAACTTCGACCTGCGGGCCGCGGACGGCCGGGCCGTCGCCACGCTCTTCGGCCTGGTGATGGAACATGTCGAACAGTCCGGCCAAGCGCTCGACGGCATCGGGGCGCTGGTACGCCTCCTCGAAGCGATGCCGACCGATCTGCGCAACCGCGTCTCCAGCGTCGTGGACGAGAAACTGGTCGAGGAAGTGGTCCGCCGGACGCGCATGCTCAACATGGGGGCGCAGAGTCTGCTGCTGACCGGCGGCATCCCGCTCGACATCGACCTCCTTCTCGGGCGCACGCCGGGCCCCACCGCGACGGCGGCCGGCAAGACCCGGCTATCGGTCATTTACCTCAACACGCTCGGCAGCGAGCGCGAGAAGCAATTCTTCGTGGGCCAGCTTGCCCAGGCGCTCTATCGCTGGATGCTCAAGCACCCGAGCCCGACGCCGCAGGTGCTGTTCTACATCGACGAGGTCGCACCCTACATGCCGCCGGTGCGCAAGCCGGTGTGCAAGGATGCGCTGGGCCTGCTATTCCGCCAGGCACGCAAGTACGGCGTCTGCTGCCTCGCCGCCACGCAGAGCGCGGGCGACATCGACTACAAGGTGCTGGGCCAGGCGGCCACCTGGAGCCTCGGCGCATGATCATGCGCCAGGATATCAAGAAGGTCGAGAGCCAGCTCAAGTCGCTGACGCCGGAGGCCACCGAGGAGATCACGCGCAAGCTGCCCGCGCTCAACACCGGGCAGTCGATCCTGATCTCGCCCGACGTATTTCGCACGCCGATCGATCTGCAGACGCGCTGGCTGGTGACGCGCCACAAGACGCTCGACGAGGCGGGCATCGCCGCGGCCACCGATCCCGCGTTGCGCCAGCGGATCGAGCAAGCAGTGCCGGCCCGGACCAGCGACCCGGGTGAGGCGACGCCGAGCGCCGAGGAGGCGCCGGCCGGCGTCGCGTCCGGCAAGGCGGAAGTGGCCGTGCTGGCCGTCACCGGCGACGGCGCCGGCACGGTCGGCAACTGCGAGATCGCCGTCCGCGGCGGCGGCACCGGACGTATCACCGCGCTGGGCGGCCAGACGAAGGTGTCCAAGGAGAGCATCAAGGTCGCGTGGGAAGCCGCCTCGCAGCTGCAGGTCGAGCTCGATTTGCCGCGCAATTGTGCCAAGCGCTACGACGTCACGGTGCTCGACACGCGGCTCGCCGTCAAGAAGGATGGACCGAGCGCCGGCCTGGCGTATCTGACGGGCATCGTCGCCGCTTTTCGCGGCACCGCCCCGCGGCCCGACGTGGCCATGACCGGCGAGATCACCATCCTCGGCAAGGTGCTCGCAGTCGGCGGCATCGAGGAGAAAGTCCGCGCGGCTTACGACGCCGGCTACGCCACGGTCATCGTGCCGGCCGAGAACAAGGGCGACATTGCGCTGTTGCCGGCCGACCTGCGTCAGGCGGTCGAGATCGTGCCGGTCGCGTCGGTGCAGGAAGCGCTGCCGGTGATCTTCGCCCCACCGCGCCGCGCTCGAGCTGCAGCCGCCGCCGAAGGTCCCGGCCGTCATTCCGACGGCGATCCTGATCACGCCGGAGAACGACCCGACTCCGCAAGCGCAGCCGGCGGCGGCCGAGCCAGCGCCGAGCCTCGATGCGCGGGTAGCCGACTTTTTCCAGCGTGAGGCCGGCGCGTTCACGTTTGCCGAAGCGGCCGAGAAGCTGGGCGCATCGCAGGCCACCGTGTCGCGCATCGGGAAGCAGCTTGCGGACGCCGGCGTGCTCCAGAGTTCCAAGCGGGGCCGGGCGACGATTTACTACCATGCCGCGCACAAATTCCGGCCCGAGCACGGCATGTTCGCGCCGGTCGAGGCGGTGCAGCTCGTGGTCCGTGAACACGAGGCTCGGCAGGCCGCCGGCACGAACCTGGCGTCGTCCTACGTTTTTTTTTCCCGCGAGGAGATCGCGACCGGCTGCCTCACGTATTTGCCCCTCTACAAGGTTCGCTTTTCCGCGACGGTGCAGGAGGGCTGGCTGATGTTCAAGCACGACGTCGAAAAGCGTGACAACCTCTACTTCAGCGGCGTGACGGCGGAGCTGTTGAGCTACACCGGCGAGGGCTTCGCGTTCACCGGCGAAGTGCCGAGCAACCCCGTCGACGTCGTGGACCTCGACAACCTGGCGACGTTCGAGACGCGCGCCCGGGCGACCTGCCGCTGGACGACGCCGAGATGCAGGCGCTGGTCGAGCCGAGCGCGGTCGAGGCGAACGCGCATCAGAAGTTCAAGCTCGAGGTGCTGGGCATCTCGCTGGTGTTCTTCCCGGTGTGGCGTTTCCTGGTCAAGGACAAGCAATCGGCCGCCGAGCGCGACCTGTGCATCGACGGGCTCAAGGGGCAGCCGATGACGGTCGCCGTGCCGCCCCGCGCGGGGCGGAAGGGGAGTGGCAAGAAATAGTGTAGCCGTCACGCTCCGCGTGACGGGATCCTCACGCGGAGCGTGAGGACTACACGGAGTACACGAATTCCACCTTACAGGAGTTTTTCGGATGCCTGTGCACAAGCTCAACGTCGTGATGCTCGGCGGCCAGGGGGTCGGCAAGAGCAGCCTGATGGCCGTCCTCTACAACTCGCTCAAGACCGAGCTGCAGACCGGCCCGCTCATCCTCAACGCCCTCGGCGGCACGGCCGACCGCCTCGAGGTGCTCTTCAATCAGCTCATGGAGTTCGGCTACACCGGCGAGCCGAGCCGCGGCATCCAGAAAACGCCGGACCCGGCCTACTACGACTTCGAGCTGGCCTCGCGCAGCACCACCGACCTGCCGGGTACGCCGCAGGACTTCTCGCTGCACATCAGCTTCACCGACTACCCCGGCGAATACATCCGCGAAAACCAGGTGTTCGTCCGCGACAAGATCAACGAGGCGTCGGCCGTCCTCATCGCCATCGACACGCCGGCCCTCATGGAAGAGCCGTTCCTCAACGAGCGGATGAACGCGACCAATTACTTTTCATCGCTGCTGCAGTCGGTCTTCGGCGCCTCGCGCACGCCGCGGCTGGTGCTGCTCACGCCGATCAAGTGCGAACGCTGGGTGCAGTCCCTCGACGGCACGCGCGACCTGACCGAGCGCATCAAGAGCGGGCCCTACAAGGACCTGATCGACAACATGGCCAGCATGACCACGACCGCGCCGGAGGGCCTCCACGCCAAACCCTATGTCGCGGTCGCCATCACGCCGATCCAGACGGTCGGCTCGGTGGTGTTCTCGCACTTCGACAAGGACGAGTTCGGCCGGCCCATGCACGTGTGGAAGAAGTCGTCGCCCGAGGCCCCGTTCGCGCCGGTCGACTGCGATCAGCCGTTGCGCTACCTGATGGGCTTTCTCATCAAGCAGCACCTGGAGCATCGCCGTTCGCCGGAGCACCACTTCGAGGCGGTCAGCACCGCATTCGCTGGCCGCAACGTTCCCGGCGTGGTGCAGGGCGTGCTGCGCGCCGGGGCGGCCATTGTCGGGCAGGTCGCCGATCACGCCGCCCACCTGCTCGGGACGGAAGGTTTCTGGTCGAGCTCGCTGGGCCAGATGGTGGATTTCTTCAGCGGCAACGAAGGTTTCCGGCGAGCGGTCGCGGCGTTTGCGGACGGCGCCAAGCGGCTGCCGCCGTTCGAGCTGATCCAGGGCGGCTATCTGATCGCGGATCGTGTTGAGCCGGCCGTGCTCGAGGAGCGCGCTGATGCGCAGGCGCTGATGCGCCTGTTTGTGCGGGCGGCCGGGTGGGATCGGGGCTATTACTGGACCGAGGTGACCGCCGCCGGCACGCGCGACGCCGGCCAGGTGCCGGTCGAGCATTATTTCGAGCTGTTGCGCAACCAGGATTCGCTCGCGCCGTCGCTGTCGCTGTATCACAGCGCGGCCGGCTACCAGGTGCTGTGCCTCGGCCTGGCCACGCGCCGCAACGAGCCGGTCCGCCGCGTCATCACCAACTCGCTCCTGATCGAATGGCCCCAGGAGCGCCCGGCCCGTCTGTTCGCCGCCGCGGTGCTCGCCGGCGACGAGCGAGCCGGCGGCGGCGTGGCCACGGTGTTCCGCACCGCGTTCGCGCTGGACCTGGACGGTTGCATCGACCACGACACGATGCGCGAGCACTATCGCGTCGACGCCTCCCGCCTGCACGGCCTGGTGGAGCAGGCGATCATCGACGTGGCCGACCTTGGTGAGCCCGACGCTTTTCCCGACGACGTGTTCCTGGAGCGCCTGTTCGCCCGCAACAGTCCCGAGCGCCGCCGTGAATTGCGGGCCGCGCTGTGTCGTTACGAGCTGCCGATGCTGCCGCCGGGACCGGTGCCGCGGCTGCTGCTGGCGGTCGCCGGCCTGGAGGACGCGGAACGGCTCTGCGACGCGGGAGCGTGGGTGGCGTTGTCGGACCGCTGCCCGGTCGATGCGTGGACGATCTTTGGCACGACGCATCGGCCGCCGCTGCGGGACCGGTGCTAGATTGCATCCGTCACTTACGGCAGGGCCCAACGATGAGCTACGGCGACACCGAATTCAACCGCGGCGCCATTCGTCCCATCGAGTGCTACCGAATGGGTTGGCGTCTGATCAAGGACGACTACTGGACCTTTTTCGGCATGACAGCGCTTGGCATGCTGATCGCGTATATGCTCCCGTTCGGCATCCTCCTGGGACCGCTGTGGTGCGGCCTGGAGATCTACCTATTACGGCGCATGGCGGGCCAACGCGCTGTCTTCAGCAATCTCTTCGAGGGCTTCGACTATTTCGGCCCGAGCGCGGTGCCGGCAGTGATCCTGGTCACGTTGGCGTCCGTGGCATTCTTGGTAATCTATGTCGCCTATTTCGCCGCAACCATGGGCGTGCTGTTCGCCGAGCTCCGCCAGGGAAATCCGCCCGGCGTGGCGTTCCTGGGCGCATTTGGCGGACTAACGGTGGTGTATGCGGTGAGCGTTGTCGTCGCCTGGGGCGTGCTCACGGCGCCCTTCATGTTCTGCTTCGCGCTCATCGTCGAGCGGCGCCTGTCGGGCTTCACCGCTCTCTGGACCAGCGTGCAGGCGCTGTTCGCCAATTTCTGGGGGGCCCTGGCCCTTCTGGCCCTTGACATCCTCCTGGACAACATCGGGACCTTCCTCGGTTGCGTCGGCTGGTTTTTCGTAGCGCCGCTCATCCTGGCGGCCAACGTCATCGCGTATCGCCAGGTGTTTCCCCGGAACGTGCCGGCCGCGGACGACTGGGACGAGCCCGAACCCGAATGGTCGGCGCCGCCCGCCCCCACTTCCGGCCCAGCGAGCACGGATATCCGCAGCGCCGCGCCGCGCCGGAAGGGCCGTCCGACGGTTTGGCCTCCGGGCCGCCGCCACTATGAAACCTCGTTATTCGGGTGGGTGCAGATCAAATCCTACTCATTGTGGTCGGTCCATTGCCGCGGCGCGGCGAGCCAGGATTGCATCGCATTTGCGGAGCAACGATCGCAGCTCCAGGCGTTCCGCCGCGGTAAGCGAACGGCGCCCCTTGGCGGCGAGCAACTTTTCCGCTCGCGCCTGCTTGGCCTTGGCCAGGCGATACGACGACCCGAGCGCGTCCAGGTGCTGAACCACGGCGCGCCGTCGCCATTGCTGGACGCTCATGTTAGCATCCTCAACCGAACCAAGATTACATGCCCAATGCTACTACGAGTGCTCACGGAACTGTGCCAGCCTTGGCGCGATGGATCTGGGCCTGTGCGACCTGGGCATAGACTTCGTGCAGCGCGATCCCGTGTGTGCGCGATGTCGGCGCAGTCCTCGTACTCCGGCGTGAATACCGGCGCTCGGGTGTCCAGCCAGCCGAGCTTGCCCTGCACCGGGCCCCACGGCGTCTGCACCGTAACTGCCTCGCGTTTCAGCTTGTGCCGCTGCGCCAGGTGGCGGCGGATGCCGAAGGTTCGAGTCTCGCGGAAGAGGACTTCCTCGACGGCGGCGACCGCGCCGGCCGGGACGATCGCGCTCAGGATCACGCCGGGCCGGTTCTTTTTCATCGCGATCGGGGTCGTCCACACGTCGAGCGCCCCCGCCGCGAACAGCAAATCGAAGCAGTAGCCGATTACTTCGCCGGGCAGATCGTCGAGGTTCGTCTCGAGCACCCACACCTGGTCCGACTCCGCCCCCGCGAGGCCCGCGGTTTGCGCTGTGCCGACGAACAACCGCAGCAGGTTCGGCTGCTCGGCGAGATCACGCTTGCCGGCGCCGTGGCCGATGCGCTCGATCGTCATCGCCGGCGCCTCGACGTACTCCGCGACCACCGACGTGAGGATCGCGGCGCCGGTCGGCGTCGTCAGCTCCGCCTGGATGTTCGTCGGCCGCAGCGGCACGCCACGCAGCAGCTCGGCCGTGCCCGGCGCCGGGATCGGCATCACGCCGTGGGCGCACTTGACCGTGCCGGCACCGGTCGGCACCGGCGTGCTCGTGAAGCGCTCGGCGCCGAGCAGGTCGAGCGCGATCGCGGCGCCGGCGATGTCGGCGATGCTGTCGAGCGCTCCGACCTCGTGGAAATGGACCTTCTCCAGCGGCAGACCATGTGCGGCGGCCTCGGCCTCGGCGAGGCGGCGAAAGATCTTGCAGCGCCAGCTCGCGCTGGCGATCGGAGAGGCTGCCGCGGGCGAGGATTTTTTCGATGTCCGGCAGATGGCGGTGCTTGTGCTCGTGCGGCGCCTCGACGGTGATTTGCGTCGCGGCGAACCCTCCCTTGCGAATTTTCTGCACCTCGACCTTGACCGGCAGCCCGAGCGACGCGATGCCCGCCAGCACCGGCTCGACCGGCACCCCGGCGTCGAACAGGGCCGCCAGAGTCATGTCGCCGCTGATGCCGCTAAAACAATCGAAATGAGCCACTCGCACGACGCCCCCTCCTTTTGGTTCGATTGTACAACGCCGCGCCTACCCCACCTAGCACCGTAGTTCATAAGTTCCACGGAAAAAAGACAGGCGGGTGCCATGCTTTCGCGGCCAGTCAGACGCGCCACGCACGACTTGAGGACAGGCCCTGGCCGCAAAGTATGGGGGCGGGCGTTGACATGCTTTCGCAGCCCCAGCAAGTCGAGGGCGACTAGGCGAGCGAGTGGTGGGCCGCGAAAGCATGGCACCATCGGCACCTCCGGAAGAGTGTATACATTCTGAGCCGGCAAACTTGCGATTCTCGGTACTTGCAATTAGCAACGTCAGGACACAGACCGCGATTGCTAGTGTCCCAGCCGCGCCTGGCGGCGCCGTTGAATCTCGCGCAGTTGCCAGAGCACGAATAGGCACAGCACGAACCCCGCACCAACGCTCACGGCGACCGTGTACCAGTCGATCGATCCTCCTGTATCCGCGTCCTTGTTCAAAATCGGATCGATCCCACCAACGTCTTTGCGCTCGATCTCCGCCTTGGCAGTGGTCAGGGCCCCCACACGCCGTCTGAGCTGGTTCTTGACGTTGTCGGAAACCGGTCCGTACTTGCTGAGATCCTCAAAGATCTGCAGCGCCGCAAAGATGCCCTGCCGTCCCCCCTGAGCGTTGTACATCTCGCCGAGCAGCCAGAACAGCCGGAGATCGTCCGGCATCCAGACCACGAGCTGCTGCACGATCGGCAACGCCCGCGGCGGCAGCTTGGCCTTCTCCGACGCGGAAATCTTGCCTGCCTCGAATTGGCCGGCCTCGTTGACAAAGCGAACCGGCGTCTTGCCGTCGTCGAACAGCGCGTCCGGCGGCTCCACGACTCCCTTGCCGGCCTTCTTCGTCAGCTGTTCGCGCAGGCGCAGCTTCAGCAGCTTCAGGTAGTACGTGTCATATTCGCGGTACAGGTCGTACAGCGCGTCGCTCCAGCCGATGCTCTTGTAGAACTGCTGCCGGGCTTCGGGCAGGTCGTTCCATTCCTTCTTCCAGTGCTCCTTGACGACGGGAGTCAGCGTGACGACGGCCTGGTCCAGTTGTCCCGACAGATGGAGGGCAGTCGCGAAATTCGATTGCAGCGGAATATTGTCGCGCTCGTTCGGATCCATGATCGCGGCCGGACGCAGCAGTAGTTCGGCTTCCTTGAACTTGCGGCGGCGCAGCAACACCGCGCTACCCTGGAGCCGATCCGCCATCCGCATCGCGCCGGCGCCCGACGATCGGTTGAGCATTTCCTCTTCAAAGACGTAGCGCCGGCGGACGGGGTTGTCGACCTGCGGCATCGGCACCGGGATGCTGCGCAGGATCAGGATCACGTCGCGGAAGTCGCGACCGGCGGCGTTTTGGATGAAATCCGGGTAGGTCGCCCCCTCTTCGCCCTCGCCGGGGTTGTAAATCCCACCCAGCGCCGGACCGGCGCCCAGAAGCCCGGCGCAGACGGCCAAAATCATCCATCCCCATGCACGCATGACCACGCCTCCCTTGCCGCCTTCGATTCGCACGATGCACCTGCATATTGGCGCATTACTTGCTACTCCAAAAAGAGCCCGGTTTGCACGCTCATCGCCGCGAGAAACTTCCAGAAACCTGGCAATGGTTGCACAGAACCTGGGCAAGACCGGCCAAAGGAGTAGGACATGACGGCGGATTTCCCCACGCTTCGACGGGAACTTGAGTCGCGCGTGCGCTTACGCACCGGAGGACGGCTGCGCAAGCTCGACATCCAGCTTTCGCCCGACGGCATTGTGCTGCACGGCGAGACGAGCACCTTCCACGTCAAGCAGCTCGCCCAGCATGGCATCCGCGACGTCCTGCCCAATGTCCACCTCCGCAACGACATCGTCGTCAACTGAATTGCTATTTCGTAGCGGAATTCGCCAGAATTCCGCCAACCCACTCGTGCGTCAGAATTCTGGCGAATTCCGCTACGGCATTGCCGCGCGATGCTCACACGTTACCGTCGTACGAATGCCGCCGCGCGGCGTGAACGCGCCGATCACTATCAGCCGTCGTGGCCGGCATGCATGCACGAAATCGTCGAGCAACCGGTTAACCACATTCTCGTAAAAGATCCCCTCATCGCGGAATCGCTGCAGATACAGCTTCAGCGACTTCAGTTCCACGCACCGCTCGGCCGGCGTATAGAGGAACGTGATCGTGCCGAAATCGGGCTGGCCGGTCATGGGGCACATCGACGTGAACTCCGGACAGACGATCTCGATCGTATAATCGCGGCCGGGGTACTGGTTCGGGAACGTCTCGAGCTGATCGCTGGAGGGGACTTCGGCGGACGGCATAGCAGGTTCCTTCCGGAACTGGCGCGGTACTCCCATATTCTAGCAGGACCAGCAAGCAGCGGGGATTGCAGCTGGGATGCTGCGCGGGCCGGGGTTGCTGCTGGGGTCGCGTCGGGGTATAAGTAAGCGGTCATCCCTGCGGGAGCGGAGAAGCCGTCGTGATCACGATCATTTCCGAGGACGGGCAATTTACAGTTCCTGCGAAAGTCATTGACATCCGTTCCTTTCGCAACTGGATGGATTCGCCACGCTTCCCCGAACGCGGCCGGATCTGGTGGCTTTGCGGCAAGGTCTGGGCAGATATGAGCCGAGAGCAAATCTTCACCCACCTCGCGGTCAAGAATGAATACGCAGTCGTCCTGACAGGCCTGGTTCGCTCACGCAAGCGCGGCCTGTTTCTTCCCGACGGCCTGTTGCTCAGCAACTTTGCCGCCGACATTGCCGGCAACCCGGATGGCACGTTCATCTCGAACGAGACGCTGGACTCGGAACGCATTCGCCTGATCGAGGGCGCGGAATCGGGCTTCGTCGAAGTGCAGGGCTCACCGGACATGGTCCTGGAAGTCGTCAGCGACGGTTCGGAGCGCAAGGATACCGTCGTTCTGCGCCAGGCATACTGGGAGGCAGGCATCCGCGAATACTGGATTGTCGACGCCCGTAAGGATCCCCTGGTATTCGAGATCCTGCGCCATACCGCGAAGGGCTACGTCGCCGCGCGCTCGGTCCACGGCTGGGTGAAATCCGCGGTGTTCGGCAAGTCATTCCGGCTGACAAAAGTCCTCGACCGGCGCGGATTTCCTGAGTACACGTTGCACGTGAAATGAGCCGCTGGGTAGGTCCCGCCTGCCGGGCGGGACCTGGATGCGTCCAGGTCCCGCCCGGCAGGCGGGACCTACCCGGCGGCTCGCCATGCCACATCACTCCTTCCCGCTGAAATCCTTTGCAAACGCTTCCGGCCCAAGGTCGGCGTCGGTCGCGTAGACGGTCAGGTCGTTCCAGCTCCTGGTGCGACCCGGCTCGAAGACGTGGTGACGCATGAACGCGCCGACCTCCTTGTTGCCGGCGTACACGACCGTGGCGGGGTCGGCGCCCTTGTAGACCTTCCGCGCGATCGCATGGTGCAGCTGCGACGCGAACAGCTCGCCCATCATGTAATTGTGGTAGTACACCGGGGCGCTGACGATGTGGATCTTGCTGCCGTAGTCCGGCGCGTTGCGTCCCGGCGGGCGGCGGAGCTGCTGGTATTTCTCGACCTGGTCCCACCACAGCTTGTTGAGGTCTTGCTCCGGATCCTCGTACATCCCCTTCTCGAAGCGCAGCATCACCTGGCACCAGCGCGAGAACACCAGGAGCTGGTAACGCAGCATCTTCGCCCCCGTTTCGTCAAAGTCCTGCGGGTTTTCCACCTTGACGCCCATGTGCTCCAGCCACGCCCGCCGCTTCGACAGCTTCTCGAACATCATCGCCACCCCCTCGGTGGTCAGGATGTGCGATTCGAGCCGCAGCACATACGGCAGCTTCGCGGGGATGTTGATGCTGCTGTAGACCGAATGGCCGAACTCGTGCAGCAGCGTGCTCATCCAGTAGTCGTTGGGCACGACGTTGGCAAGCACGCGCACGTCGGCGCCGTCGCGCGTCAGGTCGATGCAGAAGGCGTGCGGGTTCTTCTTGCCCGGGATCGGCTTGAAGTCGCCGGTCCGCTCGATCACCAGGTCGATCGGCAGGTCGATGCTGCGGTAAAAATCGCTGCAGAGCTTGACCAGATCCTGGCTCGCGTAGATGCGATCGAGGTCCGTCTTGAAGACCGCGGGCACTTCCTGGAAGAACAGGTCGTGATAGTGCCACGGCATCAGGTCGCCCGTCTTGACGCCGCATTTCTTGGCCAGCTCCACGTCGATCTCGGCCTTGGCCCGCGTGAACGGCGCGCGGGTCAGCTCATCGAGGCGGTCGAACATCTTGATGAGGTCCTTGCCGTTCTGCTCGTTGAGGTAAAGCTGCAGGGCGTGGTAATTGTCGAAGCCGAGTTGTTTGGCGGCCTGATTGCGGAGCTTGACGAGCTCCTTGAGCTCGGGCTCGACGACCTTGCCGACGGCCTTGCTGGCCTCCCAGGCTTCCTGGCGCCGTTCGGAGATCGTTGAGTCCTTGAGGATGTCGCGAACCTGGGCGGTGGTCAGCCCCTTGCCGCCGACCTGGGCGCGGAAGGTGTTGAACTTCTGCTCGACGGCGTTCGCGAGCGCGTTGATCTTCCGCAGCACGTCGGCATCGACCTGCTTCTCCAGATACAAGAGGTAGACGACGTTGATGGCGCGCCTGGTCACGGGATCGTCGATGCCGCCGGCTTCCTTGAGCGCCTTGACCTGGGCGAACGCGTTCTTGTCGGATAGCAACGCGTCGATCTGGTTCTGCGCTTCTTCCTTGCGTTTGAAGTCCTCATCCTTGCCGCTGTTGTTGGCGTCCCACCAGGCGCGGTTGGCGGCGACGTTGAGCGGGCGGAACTGCTTGACGAAGTTCGCAATGAATTGCCGGGCCTTCTCGGTCGCCTCCGGCTCGGCCGAGCCCGCGCGCGGCAGGATCATCCACAGAATCGCGGCAAGGCTTAGCGCAACCGCGAGCAAGGCACGCGTCGATAACATGGGGTACTCCTTCCAGAAAATCCGAAATCCGAATATCGAAATCCGAAACAAATCCGAATCCCGAAATCGTAATTGAAAACAGCGGGCGATCTTTCTTGGTCGAATCTCGTATTTGTTTCGGATTTCGAAATTCGGATTTCGGATTTCCCGCAGTGCGGGTCACGTGTCCGCCGTGATGACCTGCACGCCGTCCTTGGTCAGCGCGAAGGTGTGTTCGACGTGGACGCTCGGCAGGCCGTCGCGGGTGACGACGGTCCACTGGTCGGCGAGCACGCGCGTGTCGGCCTTGCCCATGTTGACCATCGGCTCGACCGCCAGCACCAGGCCCGGCTCCAGGCGGAAATCGTGCTTGCGCATGTCGCGGCTGACGTAGTTGGGCACCTGCGGGCTCTCGTGCATGATGCGGCCGATGCCGTGGCCGACGTATTGCTCTACCATCGTGTAGCCGGCGCCTTCCGCGTGCCGCTGCATCGCCAGCGCCACCTCCGACCACCAACGACGCTTGGCCAGCTCGTCGGCGGCGATCTTGAGCACCTGCTCGGCGACCTCCACGAGCCGCCGCCGCTCGGCCCGGACATTGCCGACCATCACGGTGATGGCCGCGTCGGCGCACCAGCCGTTGAGCTTGCAGGCGGTGTCGAGCTTGACGAGGTCGCCCTCGCGGATTTCGCGCGGGCCGGGGATGCCGTGCACGACCTGCTCGTTGAGCGAGATGCAGGTGCAGGCGGGGAACGGGACGCGCGGATTGGGGCCGGGATAGCCCTTGAACAGCGGCTGGGCTCCGTACTTTGCGTAGAGGGCTTCGACGGCACGATCGATCTCGATGGTCCGCACGCCGGGCTTGCACATTTCCCGGCACGTCCGCAGCGCCTCGGCAACGATCTTGCCCGCGTCGCGCATCAGGCCCAGCTCGCGCGGATTTCAGCTCGGGCGCTTTCTGAAACAGCGTACGCAGCACGTTGGTAATGCCTCGCATCTTTCCTTACCCCAGCGCCTCCGGGCGACCGGTCCGCCTTTCTCCATTCTCGGAAAGGTGATTATGGCCCGCAAGAGCAAGTGAGGCAACAGAAAAAGTGCGTGAGGTAGGTCCCGCCTGCCGGGCGGCACCTGGAAGCGCCCAGGTCCCGCCCGGCAGGCGGGACCTACCTGCGGCAGTTCCAATCAATCATCCGTCAGCCCAGGATAATTCCGCATGACCAGATGGCTGTTGATCTTTTGCACCAGGTCGAGGGCGACGCTGATGACGATCAGCAGGCCCGTGCCGCCGTAGAAGCTGGCCGAGCGGCGTGGTCTGACGTCCAGCAGCGACGTGTTGATCAGGCTCGGGATGATCGCGACCACCGCCAGGAACGCGGCCCCGACGTAGGTGATCCGCATGATCACCTGTCTCCAGGTAGTCGGCGGTGCGCTTGCCGGGGCGGTAGCCGGGGATGAAGCTGCCGTAGTCCTTGAGGTTGTTGGCCATGTCCTTCGGGTTGAAGGTGATCGCCGTCCAGAAGTAGCAGAAGAAGTAGATCAGCACGATGTAGAAGACGTTGTAGAGATAGCCCTGCCGTTCGAATGGCGGACGTGACGCCGGAGGCCCAGCTCCAGCCGAACGTCTGCGACAGCCATTTGAAGACGAAGATCGGCAGGATCAGAGAAGCTGCTGGCGAAGATGACCGGCATGACGCCGGCCTGGTTGACGCGCAGCGGCAGGAACTGCCGGGTGCCGCCGTAGACGCGCCGGCCGCGGACGTGCTTGGCCGACTGCGTCGGGATGCGCCGCTGCGCCCTTGGTGATGGCGATGACGCCGACGACCACGGCGACGAACAGCAGCATCAGGACGAGGATCTTTTCGAGGCTGATGTCGCCGCCGACGCCGCTGCCGCCCAGTTGCAGCACCGATGGCCTCAGGTGGCCGCGCTCGAAGAGCAGGCTGATGCGTGGCGTCGGGCATGCGGGCGATGATGCCGGCCATGATGATGAGGCTGATGCCGTTGCCGATGCCGTACTCGTCGATCTGCTCGCCGATCCACATCAGGAAGACGGTGCCGACGGTCATGGTCAGGATCGACGTCGATGATGTAGAAGAAGCCGTCGTAGCCCGGCATTGCCAGTTGCAGGCCGTTGGGTTTGGCCGCCGTCAGGTGGTGTGACGATACATCCACGCCTGGAAGAGGCAGATGACGACCGTGGCGTAGCGCGTGTATTCGTTGATTTTCTTGCGGCCGCTCTCGCCTTCCTTCTGCAGTTTCTCCAGCGGCGGATATACGCTGGCGAGGAGCTGGAAGATGATCGACGCCGAGATGTACGGCATGATGCCCAGGCCGAAGATCGTGCTGGCTCGAGAGGCTGCCGCCGGAGAACATCGAGATCATGCCGAACAGCCCGTCCTCGGAGCCGCGCATGATGTTGGCCATTTCGATCTGGTCGATGACCGGCAACGGCACGTGGAAGCCGATGCGGTAGATGGCCAGGAAGAGGACGGTGATCAGGATCTTCTGGCGCAGTTCCTTGATCTTGAAGATGGTGAACAGCCGGCTCTGGCTGAGGGAGTTCATGCCGGATTTGACATAGGCGGAGGCCGTGGCCATGGCTTCGATTCCTCGCGGGCGGAGATAACGCACCTTAAGACGGCCGGCGGAAAAAGGCAAGCTCGAAATCCGAAGCACGATATCCGAAACAAATTCAAATAGAGAAAATCCCAAGAATACCGCAGCGCAATCCAGCTTGTTTCAGCCTTCGGATTTTGAATTTGCTTCGGATTTCGAAATTCGAAATTCGAAATTCGGATTTCCCTCTCGCGGTACGTGACTTGCCCGCCGCTTATCAAGGCTCCTTCGGCTTGCGCGGCTTCATCTTGTTGCGGACCGGCTTCTTGGGCCGGCGGAATCACCTCCGTCGTGCCGCCCTTGCGCCGTGATCTTCTCGGCCGCGGATTTCGAGAAGTGGTGCGCCTGCACGGTCAGCTTCTTCGTCAACTCGCCGGTGCCGAGGATGCGGACGCCGTCGGCGGGTCCCTTGGCCAGCCCAACCTTGCGCAGCGCCTCGGCGTCGACGGTGGCGCCGTCCTCGAACGCCTTGTCGAGATCGCCGACGTTGACGATGTGGTAAATGCGATCCCAGGTGGCATGGCTGAAGCCGCGCTTGGGGATGCGGCGGAACAGCGGCATCTGGCCGCCCTCGAACGTCCAGCTCGGATGGCCGGCGCCGGCACTGGCGCACTGACCCTTGGCGCCGCGGCTGGCGGTCTTGCCGTGCCCGCTGCCGACGCCGCGGCCGACACGCTTTTTGCGCTTGCGCTTATTGATGCCCTGGTGTACGGTGCTAAGGTCCATTTTGAAAATCCAAATCCGAAATCCGAATATCGAAATCCGAAACCAATCCCAAATGCGAATGACCGAAACCCGTGTGCATTTTGATCGGATTTCGATATTCGGATTTCGGATTTCGGATTTCCTACAGCGTCACGCCGCGCAGGCGCGGCCACTTCCTCGCGGGTCCGCAGCTGCAGCAGGCCCTGGATGCGTCGCCTTGACGAGGTTGAGCGGGTTGGTGCTGCCGTGGACCTTGGTCAGGATGTTGCGGATGCCGCAGCACTCCAGCACGTCGCGCACGCCGGGGCCCGCCTTGACGCCGGTGCCGGGGCCGGCCGGCACCAGGACCACCCGGCTGGCGCCGAAGCGGCCGACGACGCGGTGGGGGATCGTCGTCGCCCTGCATCTGCACCTTGCGTCTGTCGCTTGAGCGTCTCCTGAGCGTCCTTGGCGGCCTTCTCGACGGCCGGCGGCACCTCGTTGGCCTTGCCGTAGCCGTACGCGACCCGGCCGTTCTTGTCGCCGACCACGACCAGGGCGTTGAAGCTGAAACGGCGGCCACCCTTGACGACGGCGGCGCAGCGGCGAATCTTCACCACGCGCTCCTCCAGCCCGTCTTGCCGGCTTTCCCGATCTCGCGCCATGAATCACTCCCGTTACCGTCAACGCGTAACTAAAACTGCAATCCGCCTTCGCGCGCCGCGTCGGCCAGCGCCTTGACGCGGCCGTGATAGCGGTAATGGCCGCGATCGAACGCGACCTTGACAATGCCCTTGGCCTTGGCAACCTCGGCGATCTTCTTGCCGACCGCCTGCGCCGCCTTGATGTTGCCGCCGTACTTCACGTCGCCCTTGCCGCCGGCTGCTGGCAGCGGCCAGCGTGTCGCCGGCCAGGTCGTCGATCAGCTGGGCATAAATGTGCTTGGAGCTGCGAAGCACCGATCAGGCGCGGCCGTTCTGCCGTGCCGACGATCTTGCTGCGCACATGCTGGCGGCGCCGGAGCTGACGAACTTTTTGGCCTTCTGTTGGTCCATGGGACTCTCACCGTTGATGCCAGCGGACTTACCTAGTAGACCGCCGGGACAAGCCCGGCGGCTCGCTCGGCGTTAGCCGCCGCTCGTGAAGGACTTGCCTTCCTTGCGCCGGACCTGCTCGTTTTCGTAACGGATGCCCTTACCCTTGTACGGCTCCGGCTTGCGGACCGCGCGGACCTCGGCGGCGAACTGGCCGACCTTCTGCTTGTCGGCCCCCTTGACGACAATCGTGCTTTCGGTCGGCGATCTCGACCGTGACGCCCTCGGGCGGCGTCATCTTGATCGGGTTGGCGTAACCGACCGTCAGCACCACCGATTTCTTGTCGGGGTCCATGCGGCCACGTAGCCGATGCCCTCGATCTTGAGGCGTTTCTCATAGCCCTTGGTGACGCCCTCGACCATGTTGGCGATCAGGCTGCGCGTCAGGCCGTGCAGCGAGCGATTGAGCCGCTCGTCGTTGGGCCGCGTGATCTTGATCGCCTTGCCGTCCGACTCGACCTTCATGTTCGGATGCGGCGCGATCTCAAGCTTGCCCTTGGGCCCCTCGACGCGAATCTTGCCGTCGGCGATGTGAACCTTCACCCCGCCGGGGATGGCGACCGGTTGCTTGCCGATACGCGACATGGCATCACCTCCGGCTCCCCTCTCCCCTCGGGGGAGAGGGGCTGGGGGTGAGGGGGCCTTGCACGGTCCGCCCCCTCACCCCCGGCCCCTCTCCCCAAAAAGGGGAGAGGGGAGAACTCACTACCACACATTGCACAAAATCTCGCCGCCGAGGCGCTGGGCGCGGGCTTGCCGATCGCTCATGACGCCGCGGCTGGTGCTGATGACGGAAATGCCCAGGCCGTCCAGGATCGGCCGCAGGTCGCGGTAGCCGCGATAGATTCGGCAGCCGGGCTTGCTCACGCGCTCGATCCGGCGGATGACGCGCTCGCCGTCGGGGCCGTACTTGAGGAACACGCGCAGGATTTTCTTGGGGTCCTTTTCGTCCGCGGGCGCGTGGAACTGCGGCTTGCCCTGGTCGTTGGCGACCAGCGAACCGACCTGGTAGTCCAGGATGAAGCCCTCGTCCTTGAGCACCTGGGCGACGTGCTGCTTCATGAACGTCGACGGCATATCCACGGCCGGCGTTTCGATGCGGTTGCCGTTGCGCATGCGCGTCAGCATGTCGGCAATCGGGTCGGTCATCATGGCTCAGTCACCTGTGAAGCTTGACGTAGGGCGGATTTCCAATCCGGCCAGGCCATGCCGGATTGGAAAATCCGGCTTACGGGTTCTCACCAACTCGCCTTCATCACGCCGGGGATCAGCCCCTTGTTGGCCATGTCGCGGAAGCAGATCCGGCACAGGCCGAACTTGCGATACACCGCGCGCGCCCGGCCACACAGCCGGCAGCGCATGCGGATCTTGATCTTGTCCCGCGGCCGCATCGGGAACTTGGCCGGGTCCTTCTTGTTGTTCTCCAGCCACTTGAGCTGTCGCTGGAATTCCACATATTTCGCGTCGGTCGACATGCGAGTGTCTCGGGGGCCTTAGTGTTATGCTTCGCGGAACGGCATGCCAAACAGTCTGAGCAGATCACGGGCCTCGTCGTCGCTCTTGGTGCTGGTGACGAAGGTGATGTCCATGCCCTGCGTGAACGTCGCCTTGTCCGGGTCGATCTCCGGGAACACCAGCTGCTCGGTCAGGCCCAGGCTGTAATTGCCCTGACCGTCGAAGCTCTTGGGATTCACGCCGCGAAAGTCGCGAATACGCGGCAGGGCGATCGAAATCAGCCGATCCATGAATTCGTACATCCGCCGGCCTCGCAGCGTCACGCGGCAGCCGATCTCGGTGCCTTCGCGGAGCCGGAAGTTGCTGATGGCGCGCTTGGCCAACGTCACCTGGGCGCGCTGGCCGGCGATCTGCGTGAGCTGGTCGGCCGCCTGTTTGATGCGATCCTTGTCCGTCAGCGCCTTGCCGACGCCCATGTTCAGGACGATCTTTTGCAGCTTGGGCAAGCTCAGCAAATTCGCCCGGCCCAGCTTTTTCTGGAGCTGGGGGACGATCTCCTTGTTGTAGCGATCCATCAACCGGGCCATGGCCCACCTCGTTCACTGCTATCAGACGCCGACTCCGCACAATCTCGCTACGTGGCGAGCCGGGAGCGTAAGCGACCGGAGTTTTCGCCCCATAGACTCCGGTCGCTTACGCTCCCGGCTCGCCGTCTTTTTCGCATTACCGTTCCGGCTTCTCCGCATACGCCGCACGCGGCTTACTCAAGAAGCCCAGCGGCCCGCCGCAACTCTTGCAGTAGCGCTCCTTGCGGCCCTCGGCGGTGTAACGCCGGCCGACGCGCACGCCGCGGCGGCAGGTCGGGCACATGAGCTGCACGTTCGAGATGTCGATCGGCATCTCCTTGGACAGCCGGCCGCCCTGCGGATTACGGCGGTTGGGCCGCACGTGTTTGTAAACCTTGTTGACGCCTTCGACCACGAGCTTGCCCTGGTCCGGCAGGACACGGAGCACCCGCCCGGTCGAGCCGGCATCGTCGCCGGTCATGATGACCACGTTATCGTCTTTACGAATGTTCATTGCACTCACCTGCTCAACTACACCACTTCCGCCGCGAGGCTGACGATCTTGAGGAACCCGCGCTCGCGCAGCTCGCGGGCCACGGCGCCGAAGATGCGCGTGCCCCTGGGATTCTCGTCTTCCTTGTTGATGATCACCATCGCATTGCGGTCGAACCGCACATAGCTGCCGTCGTCACGGCGCGTCGTCTTCTTGACGCGGACGACCACGCCCTTGACGATGTCGCCCGGTTTCACGTCGCCACCGGGAATCGCCTTCTTGACGCTGGCGATGATTACATCGGCGAGGCCGGCATAGCGCCGGCGAGTGCCGCCCAGTACCTTGATGCACATGCACTCCTTGGCGCCCGTGTTGTCCGCCACGTCAAGATAGGTATACATCTGAATCATGTCGCACTGTCCTGTCGTTTCGCAAGCCGCCGCAGATCGGCCTAGTGGATTGCCCGTTCAATCTCCGTCCCGTTCCCGAGCTAGCATTGCCATGACGGCATAGACGACGCTCATGCCAATCATGCCGAACAATACGACCCCGGCAGCCACCTGGCCTAGCACGCTTTCTGGGAAGCTGCCCATTGCGTTTAGGCCGACGCCGGAGAACAAGAGCAGCATCGCCACCGTGCTATAAAACTCCGCCCGCGATACGCTCGTCCTGCGTTTCTTCTCGACCACGGCCATCTCCGCACTCGGTGCCGGCCTGCCTTCAACTGGGTGCCGGCGCCACGGGGTTGTCGGCCACCGCGGCGGGCGTGGCGACCGTCGCCACCTGTTCGGCGCCTTCTTGACGACCCGTACCAACCGCCAGCGCTTGAGCTTCGAGAGCGGGCGCGTTTCCATGATCTCAACTGTGTCGCCGATCTTCGACTGATTGCTCTCGTCGTGTACATAACAGATCGTACGACGTTTGATGTACTTGCTGTAGCGGGGGTGCTTGACCAGGCTCGGAATCTCCACCCGCCGCGTTTTGGTCATCTTGTCGCGCGTGACGATGCCGACCTCGACACGGCGCTTGCCGCGGGCGGGTTTGCCGGGTTCGGCGGTCGGCGTTTGCACGATCGGCTCAGCCATCGCTCGGGCCCTCTTTACTGTGCTGCCTCGGTGACCGGTTTCTGGTCGCGCAGCCCAAGCTGCCGTTCACGCAAGATCGTCTTGATGCGGGCCACCTCCTGCTTTGCCAGGCGGATTTCGCTTGGCGTCTCCAGGCGGTCGGTGGCCGACTGGAATCGCAGGTGGAACAGGTTCTTGATCGTCTCGCGCAGCGTGAGCGTGAGCTGCTCATCGCTCATCTGGCGGTACTCGGGATTCTTCATGACGCATCACTCGCAATTCTCCCCGCGCCCCTTGGGGGAGAGGGGCCGGGGGTGAGGGGGATGTCCATTGCAAGGGTCGCCCCCTCACCCCCGGCCCCTCTCCCCCAAGGGGCGAGGGGTGTCAGATATTCGGCCGCCGTGCCACGAAGCGGCAGCGGAACGGCATCTTGTACGCCACGCGGGCCAGGCAATCGCGGGCGGCGGCCTCGGGAATGCCCGATACCTCGAACAGGATCATGCCGGCCTTGACGACGGCGGCCCAGTATTCCGGCTCGCCCTTGCCCTTGCCCATGCGCGTCTCGGCCGGGATCGCGGTCACCGACTTGTGCGGGAAAACGCGGATGTACAGCCGGCCTTCGCCGCGGGTGAAATGGGCCGCGGTGATGCGCCCCGCCTCGATCGCCGCCGCGTCGAGCCAGCCGCTCTCCAGCGATTGCAGGCCGAACTCGCCGAAGGAGACGGTGTTGCCGCGCATCGCCTTACCGCGGACCTTTCCGCGCTGGCTTTTTCTGTACTTTACTCTTTTGGGCATTAGCGGCATTGCTATCCTCCTCGGCGTCCAGGAAGTCGCCGTTGTTGATCCAGACCTTGACGCCGATGTGGCCCTGGGCGGTCTTGGCCTCGGCGAAACCGTAGTCGATCTTGGCCCGCAACGTCGACAGCGGGATGCTCCCTTCCATCGCCGTTTCCTGCCGGGCCATTTCTGACCCGCCGAGCCGGCCGGACAGCTGCACGCGGATGCCCCTGGCCCCTTCCTCGCGCGTCGCGTCCATCGCCTTCTTCATCGTCCGCCGGAAGCTCTGGCGTTTCTCGAGTTGCTCGGCGATGTCCTCCGACACGAGCTGGGCGTCCAGCGCCGGACGGTTCACCTCCATCGTCTTGACCTCGGTGCGGCGATGGGTCAAGTCCTCCAGGTCCTTCGTGAGCTTGTCGACTTCCTGGCCCTTCTTGCCGATGATCATGCCGACGCGGGCCGAGTAGATGTACACCACCGTCTTCTCGCGCGTCCGCTCGATCCTGATCCGCGAAATACCGGATCGGCCGTATTTCTTCTTCACGTAGGAGCGAATCTTTTCGTCCTCGATCAGCAATTCGGCAAAATCCGCCTTGTTTGCATACCAGGTGCTCTGCCAATCGAGCATGATCCCGGTGCGAAAGCCCGTCGGACGAACTTTTTGCCCCATGAGACACGATCTCCCAGTGCAAACGCCAGACTTCCGAAGTCTCCAAGACTTCGGAAGTCTTAGTGCAATCGCAGTCGGCGGTGGTTATTCTGCCACCGGCTCCAGGTCGGAAACGGTGACGCGGATGTGGCAGTAGCGGCGCTTGATCGGGTAGGCCGTCCCGCGCGCCGCGGCTGGATGCGCTTCATGATCGGGCCGCCGTCGATGCACGACTCGGTGATCACCAGCTCGTCGACGTTGCGTGCCCCACGATCTTCCGCATTGCCCAGCGCACTCTTGAGGACGGCTTCGAGCAGCCGCGCGCCCTTGTTGGGATAGAAACGCAACAGCTCGAGCGCCTCGTCGGCGACCCGGCCGCGAATCAGATCCGCAAAGGGCCGAACCTTGCGCGGCGACATGTCGGCATGCCGATAAACTGCCCGGTACTCCATCGCTGCGCTTCCCTCACCACGTCACTTCCATACCGCAAAGACTTCCGAAGTCTTCGGAGACTTCGGAAGTCTCATTCACGTCCGTTTCACAAGTTCCGGGGGTAGGATTTGAACCTACGACCTCCAGGTTATGCATACCACTACAGCTTTCGCTGCCCGGCCGTGCCGCCTCGCGGCTTGCCGGTTTGTGGTCTGGACTTTCCCTTCACCATGCGATCCATGGGGACCGCGAAGGTGCCTGCCGTCAAGTCTCTACACCTTCTCCAGCTCATCGCCGGAGCTTGGCTCGGGATTGCCACCGCTCGAGGCTTCCCCGACTTTGACAGGTGATCGCATGCGAGTTTCCTCGCATGCAGCCCAGTTGGAAATCAAGTCCCAAGCTTCTCGATATTCAGCGGATCGAGGCTTGCGCTGCCGCTTGTCCGATTCAACCAGGTAAATCTGACCCGCGTAAGCAATGAACACATCCACCGGGAAGACGTAGAACAGCCCTAACTCCTCCACATGCACCAGCGCGAAGTCGAAGTCAGCCGGGCGATAAGCCTGTCGCACCATGATTCGCCGATTCGTTTTGGTCCGACGGTTGTCCGTCAGGAAACTCGCGGCGGGCTCGTAGTACCACGCGGCTTTCACCTGTATCTTGACCAGAGTTCCACCAACGTCGAAGACCAGATCGTAGGGCAATCGGTCGCCAATCGCTTTGAGAACTCCCCAACCCCGCTTCAGTGCCTGCAGAATCGCAGCCTGTTCTGCCACGTCTCCTTTCAGCTTGGTGTCCACAAACTCAATCTCCGGTTCGAGCCTGGCGAGCTACCACTGCTCCACCCCGGGATCGTTCCTCTTTCAGACCATTCCTTTCCCGAACTGCCTTTCTCATTGTAGATTTTTGTCTTTCGCTTGGAAAGACAACAATTCCACAATCCAAGATACATCACTTCTTCCCCTTGCCGCCCGAGTGTCCCTTGAACAGGCGGGTCGGGGAGAACTCGCCGAGCTTGTGGCCGACCATGTCCTCGGTCACAAACACCTTGGGGAACTGCCGGCCGTTGTGCACCAGGAACGTGAAGCCGATGAAATCGGGCACGATCGTGCACGCCCGCGCCCACGTCTTGATCGGCTCGCGACTGCCGGTGCGCTGCTGCTTCTCAACCTTGGCCATCACCTTCGGATGGACGTAAGGACCTTTCTTTACGGACCGACTCATGGCTTCCCTCGCGGCGACGAACAAGCATTGTAGGAACCGGCCAGTGCATTGGCCACTCGGCGCGATTATTTCTCGGCGTAGTGCGGGCCAGGCCGGCGGCGGCGAATGATCGCGGAGTTCGACGGCTTGCGGCGCCTGCGCGTCTTGCCGCCCTTGGACAACACGCCGGTTGGGCTGCACGGATGCCGGCCGCCGGCCGTGCGTCCTTCGCCGCCGCCCATCGGATGGCTGACCGGGTTCATCGACGTGCCACGGTTGTGCGGCTTGCGGCCCATCCAGCGTTTGCGGCCCGCCTTGCCGAGGCTGACGTTCATGTGGTCGGAATTGCCCATCATGCCGATCGTGGCCCGGCACTCGATGTTGACGCGGCGCACCTCGCCGGAGGGAAACGTCACCTGGGCCCAGGTCCCCTCGCGCGGTGAGCGTGGCCTTGCTGCCGGCACTTCGGCACACCTGGCCGCCGTGGCCGGGTTGCATCTCGAGGTTATGGATCGTCGTGCCCAGCGGAATCTTGCGCAGCGACATGCAATTGCCGACCTTCGGCTCGGCATCGTTGCCGGACATGATGCGGTCGGTTGCCTTGAGCCCTTCCGGCGCGAGGATATAGGCCTTTTCGCCGTCCTCGTATTGCAACAGGGCGATGCGCGCGGTGCGATTCGGGTCGTATTCGATCGCCACCACGGTCGCCCAGACGTTGTCCTTGCGCCGCTTGAAGTCGATGACGCGGTAGCGCTGCTTGTGTCCGCCGCCGCGGAAGCGCGAGCAAACGATGCCCTGGTTGTTGCGCCCGCCCTTCTTCGGCTTGGGCCGCAGCAGCGACTTCTCGGGTTTCTTCTTGCGGTCGGTGATCTCAGAGAAATCACTGACCGAGCCGCCGCGGCGCCCCGGAGTCGTCGGTTTGTAGAAGCGAATACCCATGGTCCTATCCCTGGAGTTGTCGATGCTGGTTTACGTTTAGCGCTCGGTGCCCGAGCGCTAAACGTAAGCCAGCATCGACAACTCTCAAAAGAACTCAATCTTGTCTTCCGAATGCAGCTTGACGACCGCCTTCTTCCAGTTCGACAGCTTGCCGAAGCGCCAGCGATAGCGCCGGCGCTTGCCGAGCCGCAGCGCGGTGCGGACGGCCAGCACGCGGACGTTGAACAGCTCCTGCACCGCGTGCTTGATCTGCGCCTTGTTCGCCCACAGGTTCACCTCGAACGAGTACGCGTTGTGGTGCTCATTCGTCGACTGATGGGTGCCCTTCTCGGTCACGAGCGGCCGCAGAATGATCTGGTGCGGCTCCAGCTCGGGCCCCATCGTCGTCTTCTTCGGCTTTCTCGTTTTCGCGTCGGCGGCCATGTTCAGCTCACAATCACTCGTAGCGGAATTCGCCAGAATTCCGCTTGCCGTCCTCGGAATTCTGGCGAATTCCGCTACAAGAGCGACCTTGCCTACGTCGCGGGGTTCCACTTGGCGTTCTTGACCAGTTCCTGCAGGGCGGCCTTCGTCAGCACCAGGCGCTTTGGCTTGAGCACGTCGTAGGCGTTGAAATCCTTGGCCGGCGACACCGCGACGCCGCGGATGTTGCGGGCCGACTTGTAGACGCGCTTCTCCTCGTCGATGTCCGCGGCGCCCAGGCCGATCAAGCACGACACGCCTTCGAGGTTGAGCGCACGCAGCACCTCGGCGACCTGCTTGGTCTTGATCTCGGGCAACTTCAGCTCGTCGATGACGATCGCTTCCTGGTCCTGCAGCTTGCTCAGGACTGCCATGCGCGTCGCGGCCCGGACCGCCTGCTTCGGCAGGTGGTACTCGTAGTCGCGGGGTTTGGGGCCCTTGGCGGTGCCGCCGCCACGGCGCTTGTTGGTGCGGCGCGGGCCGACGCGGGCGTTGCCGGTGCCCTTCTGGCGAAACAGCTTCTTGGTGCTGCCGGAAACTTCGCCGCGGCGGAGCGTCGAGTGCGTGCCGGCCCGGCGATTGGCCAGGTACATCAGCACCACCTCGTGCAACAGCTGCTTGTTGATCTTGCCGCCCAGCTCGGCCGGATCGACGTTGACGGTGCCGACCGACTGGCCCTGGGCATTGAACACTCTCAGGCTCAAAGGCGTGCTCACCGGTGCTGCCTGTTCAGTCGCCACGGGACTCCCCTTTCCTCTCGTCCAACAGCAAACCCAGGCGACGCGGTCTTGCGTTACCTGGGTTCATTCGATGCGTTTCCGCTAGCTGGCCCCGCCCGACATGACGCGAATCTTGATGTCCACGCCCGGCGGCAGGCTGAGGCCCTTGTTGAGCGCCTCGATGGTCTTGCCGGTTGGCTGCAGGATATCAATAAGGCGCTTGTGGGTGCGAATCTCGAACTGCTCGCGCGATTTGCGGTCGATGTGCGGGCTGCGCAGCACCGTATACCGCTCGATCCGCGTCGGCAGCGGGATCGGCCCGTGCACGAGGGCGCCGGTCCGCTGCGCCGTGTCCACGATTTCGTGGGCGGTGCGGTCGAGCACCTCGTGGTCAAACGCTTCCATGCGGATGCGTATGCGTTCGGTCGCGAAGCCGGCCAACGGAAATCTCCTTGAGGACTGCCCAAACACCAAAACGTTAACGTAATGAGCGCGCGCGGGAACGTCAATCCCACGGCGCGGAATTCGCGGCCGACTTATTGCTTGGCTTCGCCCTGGGCGGCAGCGGCGGCGGCCTCGGCGAGCGGGCCGACCACGCTCAGCAGATGGCTGAGCTGGCCGACGCGCATGCCGTAACGATCGAGAAATTCCTGTACGGAGAAGTCGTTGTCGAGCGCGTCCTCGCCATGCTCGGCGAGCTCCTCGACCATGCCGACCAGCATGCCGACGTACGCCTTTTCAAGTAGGGGATAGGCCTGGCGGCACTGGTTGGAAAACTCGGGATGCTGTCCCTGCCAGCGCGACAGCAGGTTGCGCCAGCGCCTGCGCATCGGCGGCGGCGGCGCGGGCCTGGTTGAGCTGTTCCTGCTGGACGGCCAGCAGCTGCGTCAGCGTATCGCGCTGGTGAGCAGCGCCCTCGCGGTACAGCTCGACCAGCTGGCGAAGAAGGTCATTGGTGACATCGACAGGCTGTTGCGGCACGACCGGCTGCTGCGGAAGTTGGCTGGCGGTGGTCGAGAACTGGAACTGCATGGTTGGCCTCAATAGGGGAGCGCGGCGGGAGCAGGCGCGGCCCCCACACCCATGAGTTATACCAGGCTCCAGGGCAGAACGAAAGAGAATCAGCGAGGATCAGACGAGCAGCTCGACTTCGCTGTCGGTGAGGGGTTTGATGAATTCGCAACCGAGGATCCAGGTGCCGTCGGCGTCGTCGTGAACGTGAACGACCCGGCAGACCAGCGTGCGGTTGAGCGAACCGGTTGGGGACTGTAGATCCACGGCCAGGTACGTCCCCGGGCTGAACGGGAAGCACAGGCCGAGCTTGAGCCCGCCGGCGGAGACGTCCTTGACGGTGCCGCCCCAGGCCATGCCGTCGCCGACCTCCATGGGCCGCGAGGTCGCCTCGATGGCGCACGATTGCCGGGCGGCATGGCGTTTCTCCAGATCGACCAGGTTAGCGCCCCGGATGGGGTGGACCATTGCCGCACAGCTGCTCGCCATCGCACGCCTCTTCTGTGTTCCGGGTTCTCGGTTCCGCTATGAAACCTAGCCCAGGGCGGCGGCGCTGTCAAACGTCAGGGCACCTTCGCCAGTAAGGCGTGCCAACTCTCGACCGTCCCCAGGCGGTCGATCAGCGTTTCGAGACGGCCCAGGTCGGTAATCTTCGTCAACGCCGCCTGCGTCCGGGCACTGGGCGCGCCGAGTCGCTTGGTACCCAGCCGCACCAGGAGCTTGCGGGCCTCTTGGACCGCTCCCTCGGTCGCCCCTTCTTGCAGGATTGCCTGATACGTCGTGGATTCTTTCATGGATAAGACTCCTTGTAACAATGCCTGTGCCGCAGCTGGCGGATACCGCAGCCCGAGCAAGACGTAGGTTGCGGCCCACAATTGGCCGGCGCCGCGCCGCGCATCTCGCCGGCGCAGGCGCTTTTCCATCTTGGCTATGACGCCGGGCAACTCGCGCTCGGTCACGGCGCTGATGGGTGCCAGTGCCCGTGTGCCGAGGCCGCCCGCCAACAATTGGTCTGGCGGGACTTGCCAGACGCGAATCGGCCGGTAGCTGAGCACATTGTACGGCGCTTCCTGCGGGAAGCTACGCTGGCGCAGCCCTGTCAGGGCCGGTGAGTCGGCCGACGGCCTGAGCAGTATGACCACCGTGCGCACGAGCAGGCCGTGGCGGTCCTCCAGCAAGACGTTGCGCTTGTGCAGCGTGGTAGGAAGGTCGGCGGCGTCGTGGCCGGCGACGAATTCCAGGTGCAAGATGTACGGCGGTGTGCCGTCGACGCGCAGCACCTTGTCGGCGGCCCCGCTAACCGTGGCGATGTCGGCGTCGATGATCCGTGTCGGGGCGGGCGCTTCGCCGGCGAAGACCGTCCAGTCGGCGGGCCCAACTTCCACCAAAGATTTCAGAGTCGGGTCGAACGGTTTGACGGCCATGGCGTCGATTGGCCCCGAAGGTTGCCGATCGTCACGATGTTCCGCGCGGAACATCGTGACGATCGGCGACAGCCGCCGGCTCAATGACAGCAACCCCCCTTGGCCGCTTCCTTCTTCGGCGACGGCGGGACGTCGTTGGCCGGGTTCAGGTCGAAGAAACCGTTCGGCTTCAGCATGAACCCGATGTACGCCGTCGGCATCACCGGGTAGTCCTCCGGACGCGGCAGATGGGTGTGGCCGAAGGTGTACCACAACACCACATCGGTATTGGCGATTGGGCGGTCCTGCTCGGTCCAGCGCGTCAGGCCGTCGCCGCCGTGGCTTTGGTTGGGGTAGTCGCCGGCCGGCGTGACGCTCCTCCTCGCGGTACGGCGTCACCCAGACGTGGTGGTTGACGAAGCCGGCCCGGCTGCCGCCACCAGGCGTCGCGCGACGCAAACGGCACGCAGTTGTCGCCGGGGAAGAACTTGTAGCCGACCGGCTCGCCGACCGCGTTCTTCACGTGCTCGGTTGACGATCTTCCACGTACGGGCCGTCTCCACGTTGAGATTGGCGCGGGCCTGCTTTTCCGTCTCGAGCAGCGTCGCCTGCACGTGGAACGCGTTGCTCAAACGGGTTCGCGGGTCCCGGCTCGTCGGCGACCACGTCGAGCTGGTACGACGGTGTTAGCGGTGCCGTCGAGGTCGAAGTCGAGCCGAACGTTGAAGAAGTGCTGGTGGTTGGGGGCGTAGAGTTGCGGGGCGATCAGCGCGCCATACTTCGACTTCTCGCCGGCCTGCACGGCCCCGAGCGACAGGACGCCGGTCAGCTTGATCTCGAACTGGATGTTGCCGTCCTGGTACAGGTACCAGAAGAAGCCGTACTCGTAATTCTCGACGGTGGCGATCGACGAGATCACCAGTCGGCGCGACCGGCGCACCTCCGGCGTGTCCAGCCGGCGGTCGGTGTGCTTCCAGAGGATGCCGAAGTCCTCCTCGTGCATGCAGACGGCGTTCTTGATCGTCAGCGGCTCGCCCCGGCTGTTGCACAGGTGGCCGTCGAAATACTTGATCAGCCCCAGGCAGTCGCAGCCCAGCTCGAGGCTGTTGGCGCACATGCCCAGGCCGTATTCGCCGGCGTCGAAGGCGTTCTTGCGGCCTGCTGCGTCGGGCCGGATCGCCGTAGGGCACCACCATCTCCGACAGCGAGGCGCGATACAGCACCGAGCGTTTGCGGCCCTTGTCGTCGTAGCAGAGGTGGTGCAGCGTCAAGCCCTCCCGGGCGTTGAAGCCGATGACGAAGCTCCAGTTTTGCCAGTGCACCTGCGTTGCCGTCGACCTTGAAGCTCGGGCCCTCGGGCTGGGTAATCTCCAGCGGCTTGATGTCCTTGCGGAAGTCCTGCACGCGGTCGGCGGCGTAGTTGCACCCCTGCGGCGGCAACGGCCAGTGGCCATATTCCTCGACGCGGATGACCTGCATCTGGTTGAGATCGACGACCGGGCGCAGGCCCTCGATGGGCCGGGCGTAGCCGTTGTCGGTCGGGTCGGTGCGGACAAAGCAGAGCGGCCGGGCCAGGCGGCGGGTGCGATCCTCTTCCGAGCCGTAGTTGCCGGCGCTCCAGATGTCCACCATGACCAGCGACGTGTCGTCGAGGCCGTAGTGCTTCTTGAGCGCGGCCCGGAATTCCGGACTGGCGAGCACGGCCTGCTCGCATTCGACCTGTTCGTCGATGGTCATGGTCGGCTGCACGCCGGGAATATGCTTGTGGCTCAGCACCCGCTGGTCGGTCAACGAGACCGCGGCCTCGTAACAGGAATTGGTGGCGTTGTCGAACAGGACGGCGGCGGCCTCACGGCGGATCGGCGCGCTGGCGGTGAAGCGATGCACCGATTCCTTGGGCGGCTCCTTGAGGCTGACCGAGACGAACCGGGTGCTCGGCGTGACCTTGCCGTTTTCCTTCAACAGGCGCACGGCGAGCTGGACTTCGGGGGCGGTCAGCGGTTCGAGGGGGTGCTGGATGGTTGCGTTCATGGTCTCCGGCTCCGGCATCGGTGTGGGGAGAGATGAGCGCAGTTTATCGGGTCGGCGAGGAGATTGCAAAAGGCATTTTGCAGCCGGTGCAGCGTTTTTGTGGGGCACGTTTCTTACGTGCCCGAGTTCCCGAGGCAAACCGGGCACGTAAGAAACGTGCCCCACAGAAGACGTGCTGCCGAATCGCGCACCGTAATTAATGACGCTAGAACCGTCGCATCGGGCGGGTGGCGCGGCTGATGGCACCGGTTTCGACGAGCTGCTTGAAGCGGCGCAGGTCGCTGCGGATCTGGTGCTCGGGATCTTGGCCGAATAGCCAGGCCAGCCACGCGCCGAGCGCGCCGCCGGGCGGATCGTACTTGAGGGAGACGGTGACTTCGGTGCCGCCGCCGGCGGGCAGCACCGTGAAGTGGACCGAGCCCGCGGTGTTGACCTGCGAGCCTTCCAGCGACCGCCAACCGATCATGCGGCCGGGATCCTCGGTGATGATCTCCGCGTCCCAGGCGACATGGGTGCCGGCGGGGCCGTGGGCGACCCAGTGCGAGCGGTTGGCGCGGGCGTCGACGCGAAGGAGGTGGCCCATGAAACGCGGCAGGTTCTCGAAATCGCGCCAGATGTTGAACAGGTCCTCGGCGCTGCTGTCGACGGCGATGGCCTCTACCACCTTGAATCCGCGGCCGGCCCCGACGCTTGCCTGCAGGCCGTGAGTCTCGGCATGGTTAACGCCCATCGACGCGTAGATGGCGCAATGGCCGCTGAGGCCGCGGTACAGCAGTCCGCCGCCGACGGCGGCCAGGGTAGCGCCGAGCAAGCCGCCCTCGCGCAGGCCCATCCAGGCAAGCAGACCGCCGCCCGCGACCGACAATAGACGCTCGGTTTGCGCAATGTTGACGCCGGGCGATTGGGCCCCGCCGTGAGCCAATCCCACCGCCCCGACGGCCCGGCCGATGGGTGTTCGCTGTGATCCCATGGCAATGCCTCCCGTGGTCTCTGGTTGAGGGTATGGCGACGACGGCCTCGCAGCCGACCGAAGTTCGCCAAGGTTTTGAAAGAGCAAATCGAATGCCCAGGTGGAAAAATCGCGTCGCGCAGCTCGCCGTCGTCATCACGTGCTGCGACGAGGGTACAGGTCACGCGCCAGTCGCTTTGGCCTGTGACTGCGGCAGCAAAACATCGAATGCGCAAGGCCTTGTGGACGGCCCGGCTTCGCCCGCAGCCTGCTCGCCTACGAGTTGCCCGACGGCCGGCTCAAGCTGATCGATGGCCACCTACGACCGCCGGCTCGACTATAATGCCTCTGTAGCCATACCGTAGTCCTGGCCTGACCGGTGGTAAGTACAGCTCAGAGGAATCGCCCGCGATGTCAACGGCGTCTGAATCCGAATGGGCGACGCGAAAGAAACGCATCAACCCGCAGCTCGCGGCGTCCGGCTGGATTGTAAAGGCAGCCGACTCGCAGCGTCCGCCAGCGGCGTACACGCATCACGCCGTGACTGAGCTTCCCACCGACAACGGCCCGGCCGATTACGCCCTTTTCCTCAGCGGCCAGCCGTTCGGCGTCGTCGAGGCCAAGAAGATCACCCTGGGGCCACAGAACGTGCTGATCCAGGCGGAACGCTACGCCCGCGGCATGACGGACAGCCCCTTTGACTTCGGCGGCTTCCGCGTCCCGTTCCTCTACTCCACCAACGGCGAAGTGCTCTGGTTCCACGACATCCGGCACCCACTCAACCGGTCGCGCCGCGTCGCCGCGTTCCACACGCCAACAGCCTTGCTGGAGCTGCTCTCCCGCGACTTCGACGGCGCGTGTGCCTGGTTCGCCGCCAACGCAAACAATCATCCGCTTCTCCGCCCGTACCAGATCGAGGCCAACACTGCCATCGAGCAGGCCATCGCCGAGCGCAAACGCCAAATGCTGGTCGCGATGGCCACCGGCACCGGCAAAACCTTCACCCTCGTCAACGAGATCTACCGCCTCATGAAATCCGGCGTCGCCAGGCGCATTCTCTTCCTGGTGGACCGCCGGGCGCTGGCCGCCCAGGCAGTCAACGCCTTCGCCGCGTTCGAGCCGGAACAAGCTCGCCCTGACCGCCACACCGGCCGGCCGGACCCTCACGCAGGAACAGCAGCAGTGGCTCGACCGCATCCGCGTGCACCTGGTCGTCAGCCTGTCCATAGACCGCGCGAATTTCGACAATATCCCGATCTTGCTTGACGGCGGTGACTGGAAACCCGCCAACCGAGTGTTTCACGGACAACTTGATAAGCTCTTGCTCCACCCGAACGAGGCGATCGCGGCCTAGAGCAGCTGCTGGGAGACCCGACATGAGACTGCAGGACGAGATTGACAAGCACCGGAAGGATATCCATACAGACGGATACCCGATGTCCATCGGCGAGTTAGTAAACCTGTATCGGGACAAGGAACTTGACCTCCATCCTGAATTCCAGCGTTTCTATCGCTGGAGCCCACTCCAGAAATCCCGATGGATTGAATCGATTCTCCTAGGGATTCCGTTGCCCTCTATCTTCGTTGTGCAGCGAGAGGATGGCGTATGGGACGTTATCGACGGGCTTCAGCGCCTGTCCACAATCCTCGAGTTGATGGGCGAGTTGAGGGACGAGGACGGCCACAAGCTTCCCATGCTGAAGTTGGAAGGAACGCGCTACTTGCCGTCTCTGGTGGAAAAAAAATGGAGGGGGACAGGGACCGAGAGCAGCCTTACTCCCGACCAGCAGCGGTTCATCAAGCGTGCGAAGCTTGATATTAAGATTATCCTACGTGAAAGCGCGGAGTCCGCGAAATATGAATTATTTCAACGTCTCAACACGGGCGGCTCGATTCTCCTCGATTCTCTCCGAACAGGAAGTCCGCAGCTGTATCTTGATTAGCGTCAACCGTGAGTATTACCAATGGGTGAACCAATTGTCCAAGCTCGCTGCTTTCCAGGCGTGCCTGCCGCTCTCTGAACGCCAGACGAACGAGCAATATGATTTGGAGCTTGCGATTCGCTTCCTGGCCCTGCGCACGGCCGCGCCGGCGGAGTTCACGGCCATTAGGGAACTGGGTGAGTTTCTCACGGATAGGAGTGTCTCGCAAGCGATGGACAAGGGCTATCCGTACACGGAAGAAGAGAAAGCGTTTGCAAGAACTTTCGAACGCCTTGCTGAAGCACTGGAGAGCGATGCTTTCCGTCGCTATGAGAAGGATAGAGACCGCTTCACGGGCGGGTTCCTCATCTCGGCGTACGAGGTGATTGGGCTCGGCCTCGGACACAATTATTCGAGTTTCGAGGGTGACGCGAAAAGAATCGTTGACGTTGTAAAGAAGAAGGTATGGTCCAAGCCTGACTTCCTGACATCCTCGGGAGTTCGTGCCACGCAGCGCCTCCCGAAGACGATCCCATTCGGCCGCGAAACCTTCAAGTAATGATCCGCAGCCCCGGACAGCTTGATCGCTTTCTTTCGCGTTCGTTGTCCTGGCGGAAGAAAGAACTTACTACGCTCAAGTTCGCCGTCGATACAGCACCGGCCTCTGAGCAGAAAGTACTGCTGCGCGCGGCGACGACGCTGCTATACGCTCATTGGGAAGGGTTCGTCAAAGAAGCCGGTACGGGTTATCTTGAGCTGATTGCTCGCCAAGGACTGACGTTGGGTGACCTAAAGGCGAGCTTTCTCGCGCTGGCGATCAGATCGCAGATTCTGCAATGTGGCCAAACTGCGAAAGTCTCGATCCACAAGCCGCTGATTGAGCGCATCAAGGGCGGCTTGGCAGAACCCGCTAACCTACCATGGCGCGGCACGGTCAAAACGCGGTCAAATCTCACGGTGCTCGTGCTCGAAGAGATCATAAGCACGCTCGATCTCGATCATACGCCATTCCAGCTCAAAGCGAAGGTTGTCATCGACAGGCTGGTGAGAGCACGAAACCAAATTGCGCACGGTGCGGGAGGGTGCGGGAGTCCCTGTGCCGGCGGCAGATTACGTATACCTGCATGGAGAAATCATCGGCTTGATGGACGAGTTCAGGAACCAGGTTCAATCAGCGGCAACGGCGCAAGTACAAGACTTAGAATGTTTGGGGAGGGCGCGACAACATGGCCGAAGTTGTCCAATAACTCTGGGGCTTCTGCCACACCCTCCGCCATGATGGCATCGACTACGGCGATTACGTCAAGCAGATCACCCACCTGCTCTTCAAGCGGCTCATCGGCCTCATCGACGAAACCGAATGGACCGCCCTCGGCGTGGACGTCAAGGCGGCCGGCTACGAGGGGCTTTTGGAGAAGGCCGCGAGCGAAGGGAAAAAGGGGGCCGGGCAATATTTCACGCCGCGCGTGCTGATCCAGTCCATCGTCCGCTGCATGAAGCCCGACCCGCGCGTGGCACGCGACTTCACCATCTGCGACCCAGCGTGCGGCACCGGCGGCTTTCTGGTCGCCGCTTACGAATGGCTCAAGCATGAGACCGGCGGCGCCCTCGACCGCGACGTGGCCCGGCGCGTCCGCACCGCCACCTACTTCGGCCAGGACCTGGTGGACCGTCCGCGCCGCATGGCCCTGATGAACCTGTACCTGCACAACATCGCGCCGCAAATCACCCTGGGCGATTCCATCTACCAGCCGGCCGCGACCCGCCGTTTCGACGTGGTGCTGACCAATCCGCCGTTCGGCACCTAAATCACGGTGCGCGATTGTGCAGCGAGGGGCGTAGCCGCGTTCGTGAGAACGCGGGCGGGGCTATCCGAAACCCGCGTTCTCACGAACGCGGCTACTGCCAAATCGCGCACGGTGATTTAGGCGCCAACCAGGCCCCGGACCGCGATGACTTCACCGTCAGCACGTCGAACAAGCAGCTCAACTTCGTGCAGCACGTCCTGACGATCCTCAAACCCGGCGGCCGCGCCGCCATCGTGCTGCCGGACAACTGCCTGTTCGCCGACCAGGCCGGCGAGGTCTTCCAGATCGTCACCGAGGACTGCGACCTGCACACCGTCCTGCGCTTGCCGCGCGGCACCTTCACCCCGTAAAGCCCCGGCGTCAAGGCGAACGTCGCCTTCTTCACCAAGGGGGCGAAGACGGAAACGACCTGGATTTACGACGCCCGCACCAACGTCTCCGGCATCACCAAGAAGGACCGCCCGTTGACACGCGCCCACTTCGCCGAGTTCGACAAATGCTACGGCGTAAGCCCCGATGGCCGCGCCAAGCGCAAGCCGGCCGACTCGAAGGAAGACCGCTGGCGCTCGTTCGCCATCGCGGAGGTGAAGAAACGCGACTTCAAGCTTGACAGCTTCAAGTGGCTGAAGGAAGAATCGCTGGAAGACGCGGACGATTTGCCGGAGCCGGAGGAGCTGGCGACCGATGCGATCGCGAAACTGGAAGGCGCGGTGCAGGAATTGAACGCGATCCTGGAGCTGTTGGAGAACGCAGTAAAGGTGTAAGATGAGTTGGAGAACCGACCGGATGGCGATAGGGGTTCTTTATGCAGACGAGCGGGCTGCTCAGCGTGCCAAGTTCCAGGCGTGGCGCGCGGACCCGCGTTTTGAGCGTTTTTGGCCGTGCCTCGATCGCTACCTGGCTCAGGAGGAAGTACCATGACAACCATTCGCATCCAGCGCACCTTGGATTCCGAAACCTTGCACCTGCCGGAGCTTCGCCCTTTGTTGGGCAAAACCGTCGAGATCATCGTGCAGGAACAGCAGGCGATTGTGCCAGGGACGGGCGACTGGGTAGCGCTGGAGGAAGCCGCTGCCGACCTGGACGGCTATGATTTTGACGCCTGGCGCCGACAACGCGAATATGATGTGCACCACGCCAAGGATCACCTGCCATGATCTTGGTTGATCCTGGCTCAACTGCCTCTCCGGGAGCCGATCTGGGATCAAGTAGGCGACAACCTGGCAGCACTTCGGACGCGCGGCATTACAGTCCCGTTCCCCGACGCCGTCATCGCCACATTGGCCATTGAGAACGACATCGAAGTATGGGCACGCGATCCGCATTTCCCAATGATGCAGAAGGTACTTCCCCAGCTAAAGCTGTTCCAGGAGCCGCCGTGAACGACGAGCTGCCGGAAGGCTGGGCACTGACGGGCACTGACCAAGCTCGGCGATGTTACTTGGCCCTCAAGCGCAAAGGTCGAGCCGAACGAAAAGCCGGACGCGGCTTACCTGAGTCTCGAACACATCGAAGCGGAAACGGGTCGCATATTAGGAAGCGGGAAAGGGGTTGACGTATGCAGCACCAAGGCAGTCTTCGGGGCAGGAGACGTTCTGTACGGCAAACTGCGTCCCTACTTGAACAAAGTCTGCATTCCTGACTTTGACGGAATTTGCTCGACGGACATCCGTGTTGACAAAATGCTCAACGTTGAGTATCTTATCAACACCCTGCGAGTGGGACTTGAACGCCATGCGCGACTTTGGAACGATTTTGCGGGAAAAACGACGTGCGGCCGGCCTCAGCCAGCGTCAGCTTGCGGACAGGGTCGGCGTCGATTTCTCCTACATCAGCAAGCTCGAAAACGCGCGTCTGCCGGCTGCTGCCGCTGAAACCGTCGCTCGTCTGGCCGAGGTCCTGGCGTGTCCGGTGGAAGAACTGCTTTCTGCGGCGAAGAAGATGCCCGCGGATCTGAACGAGTCCGTCGGCCAGCCAGCCGCGTTGCGGTTCCTGCAGGAGGCCTCCCGACTGCGGCTCTCGAAGGAGGAGTGGGAGCAGCTTCTCGGCAAGCTCCACGGCTTACGGTCGGACGAGGGTGAGGAGGGCCGAAAATGAGGCGGTCGAACGGAGGCCAACGAAGACCTGCTCTACCAGATCGAGGTCGTTCAGGAGCTTTTGGGATCGGCCAAGGTGGCGGGCGAGCTTACGCCCTACGTCGGCCAAGTCGCGCATCTGTGCGCCGAACTTCGGCTCCAGGCGCTGCGAAACCTCAAAGACCTTGGCTACAATGTCCCGAGTACGCTACCCGACATTCTCGCCGCGACCCAGAGCCTGACCACCCTGTTCGAGTTGGTCAACTCCCGGCTTGCATCCCCGATTGTGCGCGCACGCCGACGACCGACTCGGCCTGCTGGTGTTGCGGAATCTGCATGACGCCTGCCCAAAAACAGCCCTGCTGCCATTCGGCATCACGGACGGGAACTTCGCAGTCTATCCGACCTGGCAGGTCCCGCCTATCTACCTCGTCCCGGTCACGCGGCAGAAGACACTCCTGTACCTGCCCCTCCTTTTCCACGAGTTTGGCCACGTCCTATTTGAGATCGCACTGAATGTTTTCATTGTCCTCGGCGTCCTGTTCCACAACTGTAATGGGGGCATTTCACGATTCCTTGAATGTCCCCGGCCGTCGTTCGCCCTGAGGCCGAGCTTGCCCGTCGCGAAGGCCGCTCGTATGAACCCGCCGCCGCTTTGCTGGAGCGCGTTCGTGCCGAACGATTGCCTGAAGATCGCGCGTCCGCTGGTTCCGGGGCCAAGAGGTCCAGGTCGCGCTAGCGAACCTTCGCGTTCGTAGGCGCGTCCTCATTAATGGCAACCACCACCGCTCGGCTGGATTTCCTTTGCGATCTTGCGCCTTGCGCGAAACCGTGTTTCGCGCAAAGGCGCAAGATCGCAAAGGAAATGCATCGCAAAGGAAATGCAACGGCTATGCAGCGGTCAATCGTTTCGGCTTCGTCATCCCCGAGAGCGTGATCATGGGGTTATACGACAACGTCCGCTGCCGGTATCCACTGCCCGATCCCGAGGCGCAGCCGCTGACGTTTCAGACGAAGTCTATGCCGGCGCCGTATCTCGAAGATTACGAGATCACCGAGGACGGCCGCCTGCTACATCTGGCGTACGACCTGCGCTGCGACGCAGACCCCGAGTCACCGGCCGATGCGTCGATGGTCCGCGAAAACGAGCGCTGGGAAGAGGTCGAATTCCGCGGGCAATTGGAGCTGCACACCATCGGCGACGACGCGGACGGGAATCCGCGATGGTATTCGTATCTGTTCTGGTTCAAGGAAGGCCGCGTCGCCGACCTCCAGCACGGCCAGAGACACGGTCAGCCCTTGTGAGCATCATCGGCCGCCGCAGCAGCGTTTGAACTTCTTGCCGCTGCCGCAGGGACAGAGATCGTTTCGACCGACCCGCCGCGGCCGCGATGCCGGGCGTGGCATCGGCTCGAGGCTACGGGAAGGCCTGGATTCGGCGACCTTGCGGAACTCATTGAGCGGCAGCCCATTTTCGCCGAAGTCGACGGGTTTTCTCCCTCGATCGCCCTGATCCGAGCGGGTGACGCGGGTGGTCACCTTGGGTTGCTTCAGCTCTTCAATCCGGCGGTGGACGGCGCGGGCTTCTTCCGCGCGGCCGGTTTCCTCGTACAGGTCGTGTAGGCGGTCCAGCAGGTATTCGCGGTCTTCCACATCGGGCACCGCCAGGCCGCGCTTCAAGATTTGTTCGGCTCGTTCGGCATTCTTCGCCTCGGGGCCGTAACCCCAGTAGCAGTCGGCCCAACCAATCCAGCCCCAACCCCACTGCGGTTCTTCCTCGAGCCACGTGCGGTACAGTTCCTCTCCTTTCGCCTGGCCCAGGCGAAAGTACGTGTCGGCGAGGGCGCGCTTGAAATTGCTCGTCGACAGGCTCCAATCGGTGGAGCGCTCCAGGACCGTCTCACAGAAAGCAATCCGCTCCTGAAGGAATTGCGGGGCCTCCCATCCGGCGTTCCCCAGCTCCGTTTCGAGGTCCTGGACCCAGTTAAATAGGCATTGGGTGCCGGCGAAACAATCGTCGAAGTCCGCCAATGTTTCGATGCCATGCTGGGCCATGGAACCCAGGATTGCGCCAGGTATCGAGCCAGCAACGACAGGCTGCGGCCGAGTCCTCCTCCTTGAGGGCGCGGTAGCCCTCCTGCATTCGGTCGTCGATCATCTCCATGCTCGCGCGGTTGGGAAACCAGCGTTCCCACAGACAGGCGAGCGCGATCCAGACCCAATCTTCCTCGGTCTCCGGAATCGGTGAGCGGCTTTCCGCGACCAGCGTCCGTGACAACTCCTCGGCGGAAAAAAAACGCTGGGATAGATCATCCAGCTTGTTCCGGTTCAGGTCGATTCCCAGATCGCGCAGCTTGGCAAGAAGTTGTTCGTCAGATAGCCGGCACCGCTCGACAGGAAAACTTTACCGTTGCGCTCGAGTTGCTTACGGTATTTCTCATCGGTCGCGGCATGGTCCTCCACAATTCGGTTCAGCGCCACGTAAGAGATGTTCATCGTGAATCCTCCATTCGTGTGTTCTGAAGTCCTTCGTACAGTGTATCCGGCCGCGTCGCCGGGCGGATATCCTCGTCCCTACAGCGTGGTCCCGCCGGCAGCCGCGCGGACCGATTCCGCGATCATGGACGCGAGTCCGTCGCGCAGACGCTGTTTTCTCCCCTCGGGCCACTGGGCCCGCAGGGCGGCGAGCCCCGTATTCTCTTCGAGGTCGTAGCTCGCGAGGTCTTCTCCCCGTTGCAGGTGGTTCGCCAGATGGTCGGCCGTGGCCACCAGCATCACCAACTTCTGCGCCGAAGCGCTGGCGCTCGGTTCGTGGTGGAACCGCATCGTCTGATCAGAGGATCAGGGAGCTTGCTGTGCTCCGCGAACCAGCCGCCCAGGGCGCAATGGTCGACGCCGATGGCCTGTCGCTCCCGTTCGAGCGCATCGGGCCCCTCGCGGAAGTCCATGATGTCGGCGCGGGCAGCGCAGCCGGCGTCGGCCAGCAGGATGCGGCCCAGGTCGTGGAGCAGGCCCGCGGAAAACTCGTCGCCGTCGAAGCCGAGGCGGAAGGCGCGGTTGATCTGGCCGCTCAGGAACCCCGTGACGTAGCCGTGATGCCAGAGCACGGCGCACTGCTCCTGGGTTCCGACCGCCATCCGCTTCTGGAACAGGCTGCGCATGCCCATGCTGATGATCAGGTTCTTGCACCGGAACATTCCCAGCCGCACCACCGCCTGAGAGAGCTTCGCGGTCGGGCTGCCGCCGGTGCAGGGCGCTGTTGGCGACGCGAAGCGTTCCCATGTCAAGCCATCGACCGTGACAGTCGGCTTGCTCAGCACGCCGTCCACCAGTGGGCCGCACTCGACCATCGTTTCGACGCGAACATGCTAAACTGATTTCTGCCAATCTTGCGCACTCATTCCACCGCCGCATGGTGCACCTTGTAAGGGAGGGTGATCGGTGACGCCGGAACGAGGCCGGTTGCTGGAACCATACCGCGACTATCTGCGGCTGTTGGCCCGGTTGCACCTGGACGGGCGGCTGCGGGCCAAGCTCGATCCTTCCGACGTGGTCCAGCAGACGCTCCTGGAGGCGTACCTGGCGATGGACGCTTGGGAGGAACACACGCCGGCGGAGCGGGCCGCGTGGCTGCGGCGGATCCTGGCCCACAACCTCGCCAACGCCATCCGCGACTTCACGCGGGCCCGGCGCGACGTGAATCTGGAACGTTCGCTGGCGGCCGCCCTGGATGAGTCCTCATCCCGCCTCGGGGCGCTCTTGCCCGATGCCGGCCCGTCGCCCAGTGAGCAGGCCGAGCAGAATGAGCACATGCTGCAGCTGGCGCACGCGCTGATCGAGCTGCCCGAGGCACAGCGTGAAGCGATTGTGCTGCGGCACTACGAAAACTGGTCGCTGGAGGCGATCAGCCAGCACCTGGGCCGCAGTCCGGCCGCTGTCGCCGGACTGCTGCACCGCGGCTTGAAGGCGCTGCGTCTGCGCCTGCAAGACCGGGACACGTAGGACAGGCTGGCAGTGAACGGTTCGTTAGCCCGACGCGCCAGCGAGGGTGTGCCTCGCTGGCGCGTCGGGCTAACGCGAACGGTTCGACCAGGAGAGCGCCATGAACGAGGAGACGAGCGCCGGCCGGGACGAGCGGCTCAATGCGGTCCTGGCGGACTACCTCAGGGCGGTGGATGCCGGCCAGGCCCCGAATGCACAAGAGCTCCTGGCCCGCAATCCCGACCTCGCCGACGAGCTGAGGGTCTTTCTGAGCAACCAGGGCCAGCTGGATCGACTCGCGATCCCCAGCGATCCGGCGGCAACGGCAGCAGCGACCGCAGCGGCCGGTCCCGGCACCCGCGTGCGCTACATCGGCGACTACGAGGTGCTCGAGGAGCTGGCACGCGGCGGCATGGGGGTCGTTTTCAAAGCGCGGCAGGTGTCGCTCAATCGCATTGTTGCCCTGAAGATGATCCTGGCGGGAGCCCTGGCGTCCGAGGCGGATGTACGTCGCTTCCGCGCTGAGGCCGAAGCCGCCGCTGCTCTGGAACATCCCAATATCCTGCCCATCTACGAAATCGGCACACATGAAGGACAGCAGTACTTCAGCATGAAGCTGGTTGAAGGCGGCAGCCTGGCGCGGGCAATTGCGGATTGCCGATCGCAGATTACCGATTTTCAGCGGCAGGCGACCATCGTGCTCGCGCAAGTTGCGCGTGCAGTGCATCATGCGCATCAGCGGAGCATCCTCCATCGCGACTTGAAGCCGGCGAACATTCTTCTCGAAGTCCCCGGTGGTTCCGGGCAATCCGCGAGGTCGAACCTGCAATCGGCGATCCCGCTGATCACCGATTTCGGCCTCGCCAAGCGCGTCCAGGAAGACAGCGGCTTGACCCAGTCCGGAGCGATCGTCGGCACGCCCGGCTACATGGCTCCCGAGCAAGCCCGCGGTGCGAAGCAGCTTTCCACCGCCGTGGACGTGTATTCGCTCGGAGCGATCCTCTACGAAGTGCTTACGGGGCGTCCGCCGTTTCGGGCGGCGACCGTGCTGGACACGATCATGCAGGTGCTCGATCGCGAGCCGCAACACCCGCGGCGACTGAATCCCGAAGCGGATGTCGATCTGGCCGTCATTGCCTTGCGCTGTCTGGAAAAGGACCCGGCCAAGCGTTACGAATCGGCGGCGGCGCTGGCGAACGATCTGGAGCGCTGGCTGGCCGGCGAGCCGATCGTGGCCCGGCCCGCGGGAAGCGTGGAGCGTGCCTGGAAATGGGCCAAACGCCGGCCCGCGGCTGCCGCCCTCATCTCCGTCAGCGCTGCAGCGGCCCTGGCCCTCGTCGCCACGCTGGCGGTGAGCACCTACCTGATCAGTGTCAAGCAGGCGGCTACGGAAAAGGCCTACGAGGGCCTGGCCGAGGCCAATATCCAGGTCGTCGCCGAGAAAAAGCAAACGAAGCAGGCCCTGGACGACCGCACCGCCGCCCTCGCAGGTGAACAGCGGGCGGCCTACTTCAGCCGCGTCGGCCTCGCCTACGATCAGTGGCGGCAGGACAACGCACCCCGCGCTCGCCAGCTGCTCGACTCCTGTGCGCCGTCCTTGCGCGGCTGGGAATGGCAATACCTGCACCGCCTGATCCACTCGGAACGCGTCGCCATCGCGGCGCACCCGCGCGGACTCGGCGTTCTCGCGTTCAGCCCGGACGGCAGCCGCCTCGTCACCGGCGGCAGCGACGGCGTGATCCGCCTTTGGGACGCCTGGCGCGGCACCCTGCTCCTCGACGTGCTCCAACACTCGGCGACCGTGCGCGCGGCGGTCTTCGCTCCCGACGGCAAGTGGGTCATCTCCTGCTCCAGCAAGGAGGTCTTGCGCTGGGACGCCGCGACCGGCACCAATGTCAAAGCGATCGGTCCCGAGAACGGAGGCAAGGGACTGGCGCTGCGTCGGGACGGCAAGCGCCTCGCCGTTCTCGGTGCCGACAAGCAGGCGCGTGTCTTCGATCCCGCCAACAAGCTCGTTTACAGCGTTCCGGCAGAGGTCGTGGCCTTCAGCCCCGATGGCAAGCTGCTCGCCACGGCAGCGTCCGGTGTCGTGCTCCGCGATGCCGCCACCGGCAAGGAGATCCGCAAGCTGGAAGACGCTGGAACCGGCGTCACGTCGCTGCAGTTCAGTGGCGATAGTACCCGGCTCGCAGCCGCCGGCTCCGCGTTGGCGGTGGTGGTCTGGGACGTGGCGGCTTCTCGCGTCCTGTTCAATCAAAAGGTCGGCGCCACGGCGACGCTGAGCCCCGACGGCCAGCGGCTTGCGGTCGGCGGCGACCGCCACGTCCGCTTCTGGGACCTCAGCACGGGGCAGGAGCTGCCGCGCATGCACGGCCTGGACTACTGGGTGGTCGGTCTCGCGTACAGCGCCGATGGCCGGAGCTTCGCCACGGCGACCGCGGACCCGCTCGTCATCCCGGAAGCGGAGGGGGGCGATCTCGGAGCAATGTTTCTGCAGATGATGCTCGCGAGTGCTCTCAAGCAGGGGCCGGGCGTACACGTCCGCATTTGGGATGCGCACGCGGCGCAGGAAGCACGGCCGCTGCCCGTCGGAAAGAGCCCGAGCGCGCTGGCGTTTCGGCAAGACGGGCTGCTGGCGATCGGCCGCGATGGCGCCATCGAACTGTGGGACCTCGCTGCCAGCCGGAGAATCCGGGAAGTGGTCGGCCATAGCGGGGCCGTCACGTGTCTGGCTTTCACCCCGGACGGCACGAAGCTCGTTTCTGGTGCGGCCGACAAGACGACACGGGTGTGGGATCCGGCGACCGGCAAGGAGCTGTGCCAGGGACCCAAGCACGGCTCGGCCCTGACGGCGGTGGTTATCTTGCCGGACGGAAGAGAGGCAGCGTCCACCGCGGGCGATGAAACCGTGCTCGTCTGGGACCTCGTCAGCGGCAAGGAGCGGTGGCGCGTTTTCGGGCCGGCAGAAAGTGCCACCCACCTGGCCGTCCTCGATGCGAACACGCTCCTGCGCTGCTCCACCGGCGGCGGCTTCATGAACAACGCCCGCATCGATCTCCACCCCGGCCAGGCCCAGCTCTTTGATATCCCCACGACCCTGAAGCGGGGCACGCTCAACGGCATCAAGGGCTATGTCAACGACCTCGCCCTCAGCCCCGACGGCCGGCTGCTCGCCATGCTCACGTCGTTGTCAGTGCAGGGTGACGGTATCGTGCAGTTCTTTGACACGGCCTCGGGCAGGGAAGTAGGGCAGCTCACCGGCGAGTCCGGCCGGCTGCAAGCGCTGGCGTTCACGCCGGACGGTAAACGCCTGGCCATGGCCGCCGGCTCCAACATCAAGCTGTGGGACGTGCAGGACAAGCTGGAGCTGTTCTCGCTGCCTGGCGGAGCGTCGAAGCTGGCGTTCAGTCCGGACGGCCGGTTTCTGGTCGCGGTGAATGGCACGGAGGCGCGCGTGTTCGAGGCGACGCCGCCGGCGCAACCAATCGAGCCGCCTGCCAATGTCGCGGCGGAGCCGGAGGTGTCGAACGATCCCGTGCCCGATCCGCTGCCGGCCGCCGCACGCCAGGCACTCCGCCGCGGCGAGGAAGCGCTGGCCAATCAGGATCCGGCCGGCGCCCTGCTGTGGGCGGTGAGCGCGCTGCGGAGCGATCCCGAACGTGCGGAGCGCTATCGCATCCATATCGGCCTCTTGCTGCAAAGCTTGCCTCCGCTCGGCGGCACACAACCGGCACAGAGCTTGACACCGGCGCTGCCGCCCGATCCCGGAGAGGGACAGATCGGCAGTACGCTCAGCGACGATGGCCGGCTGATTGCCTATCACAAGAAATCCTACAGCCTCGACGAGGGCTGGATCCACGTGTTCGATCTTCGCACCGGACGGGAAGCCGGACCGCGGATTCGCCTCAAGAATGAAATCGTCGACCAACTACACCAGCCTGTCTGTTTCGTTCCCGGCGGCCGGCAAATCATTGTCTCCTGTTGGGACCAGAAAAGCGACAACCGCCGGCTTCGAGCCTATGACATCGTCAGCGGCACGCCGACCGGTATCGAAGTCGATCCCAGGGGTTCATACGATCGGTTCTGGGTTACCGGAGACGGCAGCCGGCTCGTCGTCCAGGGTACGCGAGCGCGTGCCTGGGACCTGAGCACGGGGAAGCAGCTGTCGCTGGCCCTGCCGTTCAATCGCTTGAGCTTTAGCGCTGACGGCCGCTTCGTGTTGGCAGCATCGTCCGCGCATGGCCCCAGTCCGCAATCGAAGGTTGCCGTGGTCTACGATCTTCGAACGGGGAAGACCGTCGGCCCCGGCTTGCGCTTGCCGAGCACCAGCTTCGATCGCGTCCTGCTTTCGCCCGACGGCCAGGCCGCGCTGTTCGTGGACGATAATCAGCGCCAGGTCCGCCTCTATACCGTGGCTGACGGCTGCTGCAGGCTCGCACGCCGCCTGACCTGGAACGACCCCGCCGTGGCCTTCGCACCCCAGGGAGATCGCATCGCGGTACGCGACGGCGGCGCGACCTCGATCGTCGAGGTCCGCGACGTTGCGAGCGGCCGTCTGCTGGCCGCGCCAATGGCCACGCCCAACCGGCCGGAGCATCTGCAATTCAGCGCCGACGGGCGCCTGCTCGTCGTGAAGGCCAGTTTGTCCCTGCGCCTGCTCGACGTGGAGACCGGGCTCGGCCTCGGCCCATGGCTGCCGCTCGTCACCAGCGACCATTCCTACACCGATCTACCGGACCAGGATTTTCATCTCGCCGCGGACGGTGCGTCGCTCTTGACGCGTGCCAACTGGCCGGCAGGCCATGTGCGCACGTCGCGCTTCCGCATCTGGGACCTCAAGCCCGATGCGCAGCCGCAGGGCGATCTCGAAACGCTCGCGACGCTGTACGCCGGCAGAAGGCTGACCGATGGCGGCCAGATCGTGACGCTCTCCCTCGATGAATATCGGCGGCTTTGGCAGGAGGCACGCAGTCAGAACGCCGGCTGGTTTGCCGCTGAGTGCCCGCGCTCGCGGCCAAGATTCCAGCGCCGCCGCCCGCGCCCAAGGAAGCTGTCGCCGCTGTCGCGCGTCCGCAGCAGGCGCCGGATTATGCCGCCGTGTTCCGCCGTTTTGGCGGCGCCGACAAGCCGCCGCTGGTTGCCGTGGCGGCGGCGCTCGACGAGAACAACGGCGGCGTCCGCCGGGCCGCCCTGGACTCGGCCCTGGCCCTCGAGCGCGGCAAGCCGTTTGCGCTCGCTCTGCTTACCGAGGCGCTCAAGGATGGCGAGGTGCGCGATTGGGCGATCGGCCGGTTGGGAGCGCTGGGTCCGGGCGCCGCCCCCGCGGTGCCCGCGCTGCTTGCTGAGCTGCGTTGGGCCCGCGCGGCGAACTCCTTTTCGGGGACGCATGGCGTGGCTCGCGCTCTTGGACACATCGGCCCGGACGCTGCCGAAGCAGTGCCGGCGCTGCGCGAGCTGCTTGCGGGCAGGAAAAAAAGGGGCAACCTCGGCGAGGAGATCGAAGCGGCCCGTGCCCTCGGTCGCATCGGGCCGCAGGCGTTGCCGGCCGCGCCGGATATGATCGACCTGCTCCTGAAGTATCCCCAGGGAAATCAGAATGCCGTCGTGGTTCGCGCTCTGGAGCGGGTTAGCGTGGGTGCTGCCGGCACGCTTGTCCCGCATCTGATCGAAGCGCTGCGACCAGGCCCCGCCGCGGAAAGGATGCTGGACCGCCTGGATCGGCGCACCGCGGTGGTCGATTTCGTCGGCAAGTTGGGAAAAGAGGCCAAGGCTGCCGCCCCACAACTGCGTGCGATCATCGCTTTGCCGCCGTCCCCCGAGAATCCCGACGGTCCTTGGCGTGCCGCGGCCGCCGAGGCGCTGTGGCACGTCGACGGCGGCGCCCAGGATGCCTTGAACGTGCTGACCGCGATCCTGGCTGAGAAGGCGGACGACGATCCCGGCCGCAGCATGCGGCGCAGCCGGGCCGTCCAGGCCCTTGGCCGCATCGGCGCGCCGGCAAAGTCGGCGGTGCCGGCCCTCACGGACCGGTTCAAGAACGGCCGCACGCCGTTCGATCGCCTCGACGCCGCCGAGGCGTTATGGCGCGTGACAGGCGACGCCAAACCGCTTTTGCCGTTCCTTATCGAAGTGCTGAATGAAAAGCTGAAGGAACGCGGACAAAGTGGATTCGGCCCGCCGAACGTGGACAAGAGCGTCCACGCACGTGCGATCGCCGTGCTGGCCGTGATGGGGTCCGCCGCCAAGGATGCCGCCCCAGCGCTTGCGGCCGCCATCCGTGGAGAGGACGAGTTCAATGCACGGCATTCGTTCGGCTTCCGCCTCCTCAAGAACGACGAGGAGGACGAAGATCCCGATACCACAGAGCTGCTCCGCCGCGCGGGTCTGCCGGTTCTTCAGCAGCTTGATCCGGCCGCGGCCAGGGCCCTCGCCGTGCCTGCGAAGGCGCCGTAGTTGCGAGCACATCGACTGCAAGACTTTCGAGGTTACGACTTGTTGCGCTTGACTGTGGCCATGGCTAGCCGCACGCCGCGAGCTCGGGCAGCACTGCGCTGTAGCGCTCCCACGTCAAACCATCCACGGTGACACTCGGCTTGCTCAGCACGCCGTCCACCAAAGGGCCACGCTCAACCATCACTTCAAGGATGCGCTGCTCCACTACAGGATCGAACAGCTCCGGCGACGGCTTGGCGCCGCGGCGATGATAGACGCCGGCCGCCAATGCATAGGCGCCCCAGTTGCTGACGCCCGCGACGATGAGCTGGTCCGTCGGCACTCGGCAGGCGATGAGGCCGCCGCGCGGAATGTTGCGCTGGATCACGTCCCACGCGAGCTTGCCCATGCCGATCTCATTGCCGCCGTCGCCGATGCCGATCGTCGAAATGCCGGGCTTCTCGAAGAGCCAGTGGGCGGGGCTCGTATGATCCGTGATGTCGAGGCCGCGCATCGTGTGGCAGCGATCCTGGTGCTCGGCGGGCACCTCCGCGTGGCAATGGCTCGGGCCAACGCATTCGATCGCGAGCACATGCGTCAGGCCGACGCCGGCCGTGGCCCGTTGAAATGCGTCACGATAGGCAGCGGCCCCCATCCGCCGCGCTTCAGCCGGCGCCGGCAGCGAAACGACGAGGACGCGTTCCGACAGCTCGCACGCCGCGAGGCCGGCTTGCAGCGCCGGGATGCAGAACCCGTCGGCGGCAATGGCGACGCGAATGCCCAGCGGCACCAGCGCCCGCGCGAGGAACACGGCGCCGAGCGGGCCGTCGGTTTCGCCGGCCGGCGGATTCGCGGTTGGGATGAAGAAGCCCGTCACCACCGCCAGGCCCGGTGCCGCGCTGCCGGCGAGATCGGCACAGGCGGCGCGGAAGTCGCCGGCCGTCTCGCTGATGAGGTTGCGCTCCGGGTCGCTGCGCAAGCCGCGGTTGCCGACGTCTTCCTGCACCAGGTTGCGCAACCGGTCGAGGACCGCGTCGCTCATGTTCGCACTCCCTTCAGCAAGTACGCGAATCGGCCGCGCCACTCCGGCGGCACCTCCGCGGTCAGCGTGATCGGCTCGTAGCGCACCGGATGCAGGAACGTCAGACTGCGCGTGCAAGCCGATCGCCCGGCCGAACGTGTGGATCGAGCCATAGCGGGCGTCGGCGTAAATCGGATGGCCGTGGTGGGCGAGCTGGACGCGGAGCTGGTGCGTCCTGCCGGTCTGCGGCCGCACCTCGAGCAGAGTCAGCCCGCCGTGCTGGGCGCGCTTCTGGAAATGCAGGAGCGACTGCCGCGCCCCGGAAGCGCGTGGTGCGACGACTTCGACGCGCTTCGCTGTGGCGCTCCGCTCGATCTTGAGCCAGTCTTCCAGCGTGCCGGCCTCGGTGTTCACGTCGCCTTCGACGACGGCCCAGTAGACCTTTTCGATGGTGCCCTCGCGAAACTGCTCCGACAGCCGGGCGGCGGCCTTGCTGGTGCGCGCGAACAGCAGGACGCCCGAGACCGGCTTGTCGAGGCGGTGGACGATTCCGAGAAAGACGTTGCCGGCCTTCTGGTACTGGGTCTTGAGGTACTGCTTCACGAGGCGATCGAGCGTCTGCTCCGTGCCCTGGAAGTGGGCGCTGGCGATACCGCCCGGCTTGGCGACCGCCAGGCAGTGATTGTCCTCATGCAGGATGTCGAGCGGCGGGTCCATGACGGCTGACCGGGAAAGAGGCTCGTTGCGACCGGCGTCGTGGCTATTGTAACGGATAGGAGCCTGTTGATGACGCGCTACGCTGTGGTATAATGCGGGCCATGGAAGCCATCATCAGGAATGTACGGGACATCGCGACCAGCGAGCGCCAGGTGCTCGAACACGTCCTCGGTCGGCAGCTTCGCGACAACCAGCAGGTCATCATACAAGTCGTGACGTTGTCCAGGGAATCGCCGCAGCGTGACGAAACCGCGGATGCGCAGGCGTCCGCACAGCTGCCGGAATGGTGCGATGTTTTTGCGGGACTTTCCGACGACGAGATTGCCGAGGTTGCCGCCATGAGCCGGCGAATCACCCTGCACCGCCAAGCTGACGAGGCTCAATGCCCAACGACTGGCGCATCTTGGCCACGGCATTCGCAGTCCTAGCCGTCCGTCGAGCCACTTCGTCATCGGGCAGCAGTCGCAGCAATTCCAGTTCGTTGGCGGTCCATAATCTGACCTCCGGCCACGTACGCTTCCGGCGAGCGTTCAAGCCGCCCATCGCAGCGTTGTGAATCAGGCGACGACTGCCTTCGGCATCCATGCGGCCGACCCCCAGGGTCGCCCTCCAATGACAAACGGTCACGGCGCAGACGCCCCACCAGTGGCGGATAGCCATCGCAGACTCTTGCCGGATCGTGCGCGCAACTCTTCCTCGACCAGAATGCCTTTGCCAAAAGCACGCGTCCCAGCGTGATAGCACAGCGCCCAGGACATCGGGGCTATCGTCCAATCGTAAATGACTACTTCGGCGTCGCGGTAAAGACACAGCGACCGGTCGCCGACTTTCAGGGCAGGCGTGTTATATGGACCGAACAGCAGCGCAGTTTTTTCAATGTCCATGTGCGGCGTCAATGCGGGCGCTAACTTGTCCTGCACCATGCAGGTTAACCGTCTCATTTCGCAAGCTATTGACCCGACCGCCAGCGTCAATGGGGAAGAGGCTCGTTGCGACCGGCGTCGTGGTTCGTCCTATTGTAACGGCGTGAGGCAATTGACGGACTGTGGGGCAGCCATGCAATCATCTCTGTGGTGCGCGGCGAGCGCTCTTCTCCTGGTGATCCTCGCCGGGTCGGTAACGGCCCAGAACGAGAAGAAGAAGGACAGCCCATTCCAGCCCGACGGGCTGAAGAATCTCCGCCATCCCGACGCCGACATTCGCTACCAGACGGCGGCACTGCTGGCCGAGCAGGGCCCGCTGGCGAAATTTGCGGTCGAGGAGCTGCGTGAGGCGCTGAAGGACACGGACCCGCTCGTGCGCGTCAAGGTCGCCGAGGCGATCTGGAAGGTGGAACGGCCCAGCCCCGCCGTCGTCCTGCCCGCCCTGGCAGCGCGCTCTCAGCGAGAAGAACCCCGAGGTCCGCGTAGCCGCGTGCGGCGTCATCGGCTTCATGGCGCGAAAGCAAAGGGCGCAATTCCGGCCGTGGTCGCCACGCTCAAGGACAAGGACCCAACCGTGGTGATGGCCGCCGTCAACGCGCTGGGCGATCTGGGTCCCACGGCCCACGAGACGGCCGGGGACCTGTTGAAGCTTGCCGACTATGCGGATTTCGTCGTGCTCGAACCGTTCGTCGGCGCTGCACTGGGCAGCATGGGCGAAGCGGTCGTGCCGGAGCTTGCCGCCACGCTGTCCGACAAATCGCTGGAGCGGCGCCGAGTGGCGGCCTATGCGCTTGGCAGCATCGGACCGGAGGCGCGGGGCGCGGTCAAGGCGCTGGCGAAGACGCTGCGCGACGATCCGCCGCTGCGTTATCTCGCGGCAAGGGCGCTCGGCAACATCGGCAAGGAAGCGAAGAGTGCGCTTCCGCGCCTGCGCGACGCGACCACGGACAAGGACGCACAGGCCCGCATCCGCGCGGCGCTCGCCATCTGGCAAATCGGCGGCGAATCTGATTGCGTGACCCTGCTGGCGGAGGCGCTGCGCGACGCCGATGTGCCGGCGCGTGCGGCCGCCTGTCAGGCGCTGGCCACGATGGGCGCCGATGCCCGCGCGGCCGGCCCCGCACTGGCGCGCTCTCAAGGATCCCGAACCGACCGTCAAGCAGGCGGCCGTCATCGCGCTCGCGAGCATCGGCCTCGACGCCCGCGAATCCGCCGCCGCGCTGCGGCCGCTGCTGAAGGACGCGGACAAGATGCTGCACCAGGAGGCGGCCCTCGCGCTGTGGCGCGTCACCGGCGATCCGGCGGAAACGCTGGCGGTATTGCGGCCGTTTCTGCGCGATGAAGTTCGGCTGCAGGCGGCGGCGGTCGACAAGCTCGGCACGATGGGCGCGGCGGCACGCGCGGCGCTGCCGGAGCTGGTCATGCTGTTTCGAGAGGAGGATAACACCGCGTCGCGCCGCGCCATCGGGGCGGCGATCAAGAAGATCGATCCGAACCTGGCGGCGAAACTGGGCATTCGCTGAGGGTGACTCGGTGCAGGCAGTGCAAACGGGCCGCACGCCGGGGATGATCGGCAAGGCTTGACACATATCGTGCAATATTCACGAGATTTGGTGCTGCACCGGCGACCGACGCGGCGGCTACGTGGTAAGTTTCGGTCATAGGACGGGACCTCGCATCAAGGACGAATTCCCCCCCGCGCTTTTCTTTGAGGTCGCCATGCAACGGACGCTCGTCTGCGCCTGGCCGCGCTCGCCTTGCTGTCATTGTTGGCTCCCGCCGCCCGAGCCCAGGCGGCATTCACCAACGGCTATCTTGAATGGGGCCTGCGCCCGACGTGCCGCGGGTGCCGTATGACGGCGCCCCGTTCTCCGAGAAATACATCATCAGTAACATCCTGGCGACGCCGCTCATGGTCGGCGCCAATCCGAATCAGCTCTGGTACCAGTATCACATCGACCGCATCGACCGGGCCGAGCGCTTCGGCTATGCGCTGCCGCCGTACTACGATCCCCAGCCGCCGCCGAATCCCCCAGGGCGCGGCGGACTCTTCGGTTTCGGACTCTTCCACGCACGCTAGGGAAGAGTACCACCACGAATAGCACGCATCACACGAATAGAGAAAGGCAGGGTTTTCTCTTATTCATGTGATTCGTGCTATTCGTGGTGGTATCCAAGCTCGGGCTGTATGATATACGGGTGGCGCCGGACCCGTGAATATCCTCTTTCCGCCCCCGAGCCATCTCATGCCTTCGCAAGCTTCCTCGCGCGCGCCGCTGGCCGTTGTCCTCGGCGGCTGCGCCACATTGGTGGCGCTGGCGGCAATCCTGGCTTTCACCGCGTTCGTCACGCCGGGGTTCCTCCGCAGCACCACGCCGCCGGCCATCGACGATCCCCTGGCGCTGCTGCCCGCGAACAGCAACTGGGCCGTCGGCGCCGACCTGGAACAGGCGCGGGCCCGCGGCATGCTGGAGCCGGTGCTTTCCTTCATGATGAAGCCGCCGCCCGGCGTTCCCGGCGAGCCGCTGCCCGCGGCACTGGCGGACGTGGTACGCGACGGGGACAGCCTGCTCATTGCCGGCACGGCCGGGGATGATCGCGCTCGGCCGGTTGTCATCGTCGTGACGCGCGTGCCCGTCGCGGTCGATAAGGTCAAGCAGGCCTGTAACGCCGGCCCGGTCACGCGGATGCATGGCTTTCAGGTCTACCGCGCCGACCTGGGCAAGAAGGGTACCGCGGCCTGGCTGGCGTTTCCGGGCGAGCGGTTGGTGCTGCTGAGCGAGATGAGCGAAGGCGATTTCGGCAATCTGCTCGCCGCCGCGCTGCAACACACCCCCCACCCGGCCATCGATTTGATCCAGGAGGCACGGGTTGCGCCGCTTTGGGGAACGGCGTTTTTCGACGAGCCCATGAAAAAGAAGCTCAACGCTTCGAGCCCGGCCGACATGGCACAACTCACCGCGCAGATCACGCGGTGCGCGGCGCGATCATGACGGCGGAGTTTCCGCAACAACCGCCGTCCGGGAGATTGAAACTCGACGTGCTCTGCGCCGGCGACGGCGAGGCAGCTGCGCTCACCAAGGCGGCGCAGGCGTACTGGGATGGCAAGCGCACCGTGCTGGCCGGATTTGCGTTTTTGGTGTCGTTGCAGGATCCGGCGCTCGGCAGCCTGCTCGGGGACATTTCAGGTTCGCTGGTCATCGAGTCCAGGAAGCCGCGCGTGACCGTGTCCGTGCAAATTGCCGAGAAAACGCTGGAAAAACTCAAGAACGGCCCCAAGAAGTAGCATGAACGACCTCACCCACTTCGACGAACTCGGCGCCAGCCGCATGGTGGACACGAGTGCCAAGGCCGAGACGCAGCGCGAGGCGCGGGCGAGCGCGGGTGCGGATGGCGCCGGCGACGCTCCAGCGGATTCGCGATCGCGACCTGGCCAAGGGCGACGTGCTCGAGGTCGCCCGGCTCGCGGGGATCATGGCGGCCAAGCGCACGGGCGAATTGATCCCGCTCTGCCATCCCTTGCCGATCCATGCGGCACAGGTCGATTTCTCCTTTGACGGCGAGGAAGTGCTGTGCATCGACGCGACGGTCAAGATTCTTGCGCGAACGGGTGTTGAAATGGAGGCCCTTACTGCGGTTAGCGTGGCGGCCCTGACGGTCTACGACATGTGTAAGGCCGTGGACCGCGGCATGACGATCGAGCGCATCCGCCTCGAAGCGAAGACCGGCGGCAAGAGCGGCCCGTATATGCGGGCTGATTGACGGCCGGTCGGGCGGTGCCTAAGATTCAAGCAGATTTGAAAATTCAGAAAAGTGGAGGGCGTCCACTCGATCCGGCGCCCTTCGGCTGGGAGGCCCCATGCACCCCACGCTGGCACCCGCGCACCGCAGCGCCGCCACGCTGTTCGCCCCCGTCGCTCGCGATCTGGAGGAGGTCGAGCGCATCCTGCGCCAAACCGTCGAAAGCTCCCGACCCGGCGTCGGCCGACTCATCGCGCACCTCGCCCACTACCGCGGCAAACGCCTGCGCCCAGCCCTGCTGCTCCTCACCGCCCGTGCATGTGGCCGAATCGAGCCCGCTCATCACGTCCTCGGGGCCGTCGTCGAGATGATCCACACCGCGACGCTGGTCCACGACGACGTGCTCGACAGCGCCACCGTGCGCCGGCACGCCCCGACGGTGAACGCCGGCTGGGGCAACCAGGCGAGCATCCTGCTGGGTGATTACCTGTTCACGCACGCGTTCCATCTTTCCAGCACGCTCGACGATGTCCAGGCCTGCCGTCTCATCGGCGAGGCCACCAATCGGCTGTGCGAGGGGGAATTGCACCAGATCGTGCAGAAAGGCAACCTCGAGCTGAGCGAGGCGGAGTACTTCGACATCATCGATGCCAAGACGGCCGAATTGACCGCGTGCAGTTGCCGGCTGGGCGCGATCTACAGCGGTGCCGGCGAGGGCGTCGTCGAGCAGCTGACGTCGTATGGCCGATCACTGGGGATTGCGTTTCAGATCGCGGACGACCTGCTCGACCTGGTTGGCGAAGAACAGACTGCGGGCAAATCGCTCGGGACGGATTTGGAACAACAAAAGCTGACGCTGCCGGTGATTCACCTGCTCGCGCATGCAGCGCCGGAACAGGCGTCGCGCCTGCGGACGCTGCTGCAAGGCACGGGGAGCGGCCGGCGTTTAACGCTGGCGCGGGAACTGGAAGCGTCCGGCGCCTGACGTATGCGCGGCGCCGTGCCGAGGACTTCGCAGACCGGGCGGCCGCAGACCTCGAGTGCCTGCCGCCATCGGAGTGCCGGGCCATTCTGGAGACGCTGACGGAGCGCGTCGTGCATCGCAGCGCGTGATTTCTCGCCTCGCTCCGGGGGGCGCGCTCGTAGTGACCCGCTTTAGCGGGTCCCAAGGCTGGACCCGCTAAAGCGGGTCACTGCGAGCGCGTCCCCCCACTGGCGAGGGACGTATTGATGCAGGCCACCCCGCTAACGAGAAGATACGCATTTCGCGGATGAGCCATCTTTATCCTTCCTTCGCGCCACCCGGCCGGTTAAGAAAGCACTTTAATCCATTTCGGCGGAGCGCTGTCTGAAAAGCGCCCGTCGTGCGCGAGTCATTGGCGCACGGATTCCGTCAGCATAGGGGAGCCTCGTGGCTGCACCCAACGAATGGTCGCTGGACCGCTACCGGCCGTACTGCCGGGCGATCGAGAAACGCAATCAATTCCGCGGCACGAGCGACGACGAGCTGGTCCGCTGGCTGCAGCGCATCCTGGCAAACTGCGTCAAGGACAAGATCGACGCCGCCCGCGCCGAGAAGCGCGACATCGGCCGGGTGCAGTCGCTGGAACAGGCGGTCACTGACTCGCACGCGCGGCCAACCATAAGCCGCTCGTGAGCGGCGCGGCGGCGGCGGTGCTAGTGGGCATGATCGCCACGACCGCCGGCCTGATGTGGTACCAGGACGAGCAGAACCGCCGCGCCAACGCGCGCGACGTGGCGGAAACATCAGCCCGGCTGGCCCTAGACGAGGCGGCGCAGCGGCGCGTGGAGTTGCACGCGATATTGCAGAGACCGGGCGGCGTCCTCGGCCTGCTCAACGACCCGGCGGGCTGGCAGGCCAAGATCCAAATTATGCCGCACCCCACGGCAATCTGGCAACCGCGTTATTCAGGGCAGGTCGCTTTTCCGACGCGGCCGACGCGTTGCAGAGAGGTGTCCAACTGCTCCCGGCAAACCATCCCTGGCGGCCCGCCTTTTTGAACCAGCTGAAGCAGTGTCACCAGATGCAGGCACTCATGCAGCGCGTACCCCTGGTCCTTGAAGGCAAGGAGCGGGCCACCCCGGCCGTATTGATGCAGATGGCCATCATCTGCCAGCAGTTTCAGCAGCGTCCGGCCACTGCGGTTCGGCTCTACCAGGATGCCTTTAAGGCCAAGCCCGAATTGGCCGAGGACGCGGCCGCGCAGCACCGCTACAACGCCGCCTGTGCGGCAGCGCTGGCCGGCATGGGCCAGGGAGAGGACGCCGGCAAGCTCACGGCAGCGGAGAAAGCCAAGCTGCGCACCCAGGCCCGCAATTGGCTCCGCGCCGACCTGGACAGCTGCGCCAAGCAGGTCAATAACGCCAAACCCGCGGCGCTCGTGCAAATCGAACCGGGGCTCGCGCATTGGCAAGCCGACGCCGACCTGGCCGGCGTCCGCGAACGCGAGGAACTGTCTGGCCTGCCCACGGAGGAACGCCAGCCCTGGAACGAACTCTGGGCCAACGTGGCCGCGCTGCTCAAGGAGGTCCGCAGCCGCAGCACCGAGACGCGTATGGAAGGCACCCTGACCGCGACGGAAAAGAGCCATGTCCACGCGTGGAACATGGTCGCGGGCCGCACCTACGTCATCGACCTGGAGAGCACCGCGTGCGATCCGCTGCTGAAGCTGGAAAGCCCCGACCGCAAGCTGCTCGCCGAGAACGACGACATCGAACCCGGCGTGAACGTCAACTCGCGGTTGATCTTCACCGCCCCGGCCGACGGCGTCTACCGCATCGTGGCCACGTCGTTCGAGCAAGCCGGCGTCGGCCCGTACACGCTGCGGATTCGCGAGTTCAAGGACGGCAAGTAGCGGCGACGTTGCGACAAAAAGAACAAATCACGAAAACACGAAAAAAGGTCTTTCGTTTTTTTGTTGTGATTCGTTCCTAGTATACTTCCATCATGAATCACGCAAGATCGACCTCGCTGTTGGACCAGATCGTGGAACCGGTTGTCCGCAACCTCAATGTGGACGCGGCACGTGCGCTGCTCGGGATTCGCGCAAGCAAGACGGCTGCGAAGCGCATGGCCCTCTTGGCCCGGAAATGCAATGAAGGGGAGTTGAGCCCGCAGGAGCGAGCCGAATACGAAACCAACGTCATGGCGAGCGAATTCCTCGCGCTGTTGCAGGCTAAGGCACGTGCACTGCTGGCCTCAAGGAAAAGGACCTGATGGCGTCGTCCCTCCGGAAACGCGTGCGCGAACGCGCCGGAAACCGTTGCGAATACTGTCAGATCAGCCAGGATGACGTGCCCCAGTACCCATTTCATCTGGAGCACATCATCGCTCGCAAGCATCGCGGTGAGACGCGCTTGTCCAATCTCTGCTGGTCGTGCCAGCTCTGCAATCTTTTCAAATCGAGCAATCTGAGCGGCGTTGATCGCCGCACCGGCAGGATTGTCCGTCTGTTTCACCCGCGCCGTCAAAATTGGCACACGCACTTCGTGTGGACCGGCCCCCGCCTGCGCGGCTGGACTGCATGTGGTCGCGCGACAATCGCCTGCCTGGGCATCAATCTCCCGCATCGAATTCAGCTGCGCCGTTTCTTGATCGCGGCCGGCGTGTTTCCACCGTAATGCGAAGGGATGTCCCGGCGGTGAGTACACGGCAGGGACAAGCCGGACAAGCCCCGCAGCTCGCTCGTGTAAGCTTTCACACGTTCCCCGCATCTTAATCCTGCGGCTTGCCAACCGCCTGAAGGCGGAACTACGAACGCCGCGCGATTAGCCGCCGTGCACCGCGGCGCGTTCGGCGCAGCGGAGCACGTGAACGAAGTTGGCAACGTCGACGGCGGTGCGGGCACGTAGCTTGTGCAAGGGGCGAGGGGAGAATGTAGCAGCGGCGCCTAGGTAGGCCGCGGCTTGTCACCCTTCTTTTTTTGCGGATCCTCGGGGTAGACGTCCGGCAGGACGTTGGCCTGAATCTCCAGCGGCAGCGGCGCCTGGATGTCGTCCGCGGAATCCGCCTCCGCGCTGAGCTTGCCGTGCAAGCGCTCCAGCTCCTGGGCGTCGATCTGCTGCGTTTTTTCCTGGCCGGATGCCGCCTGCAAGGCCGCCCCGAACAGGACGCGGAAATGGAAGTTCGCGATTGAGATCTTGTCGTTGGGGAGCAGCATGCCGCGGCGGACGCGCGTGCCGTTGACGCGGGTGCCGTTGGTGCTGCCGAGGTCGCGCACCATCATGAGCCCATCGGTCTTGACCAGCACGCAATGGATTTTCGAGACGCTCTTGTGCTCGAGGCGCACGTCGCACTCCTCGCCGCGGCCGACCAGGGTCATGTCCTTGGCGACGTTGATGGGGGCACCCCCGGTAACCGGTACGAGCTGGGCCCGCATGCTCACGGCAGTCCTCCGGGCGGTTCGTATTACCGCTTTCGATTAGCGGCGGTTCGCAGAACCGCCAGCGGTTCTACGAACCGCCGCTAAACAGGTGTCACGAACGGTTCGCAGTGGTGCGAATGTGCCTATCATTATAGACTGGTGAAGGCGATGGTCGTCAGGGGGAAAAGGAGCCCCCCATGCCGCGCGGTCCGCAGACCGTGCCGATTATAGCGATTGCCCCGCCTGAAGCAAGGATGCGGTCATGCGGATTGCCCATTTCATTCAGCGCTATCCGCCGGCCGTCGGCGGCTCCGAAGCCTACTTCGCCCGCTTGAGCCGGTATCATGCCGGCTTCGGCGATGAGGTTACGGTCTTCACCACCACCGCGCTCGCGCTCGAAGCGTTCTGGGTTCGCCGCGCCCTGGCAACCGCGCCGGGCGTCACCCACGAGGATGGCGTGACGGTGCGCCGCTACGGCTTGTGGCGCTGCCCAGGCCGGCGCTACTTGCTCAAGGCCCTCGCGCTGTTTCCGCATCCGGGCTGGCAATGTTTGACGCTGCCGTGCAATCCGATCTGTCCCGCCATGTGGCGCGATTGCGGCCGTGAACCGCTGGCATTCGACGCGGTCCACGCTTCCGCGTTTCCGTACGCGTTTCCCATTGCCTGTGCTTTGCGGTTGGCGCGCCGGCTGGGCGTGCCGTTTCTGCTGACGCCGTTTTTGCACCTCGGCAATCCCGACGATCCGCACGACCGGACGCGTCGCGGTTACCTCAGTCCCGCGCTGCGTTGGCTGCTGCGCCAGGCGGACGCCGTGTTCGTGCAGACTCCCAGCGAGCGCGATGCAGCGCTCGGCCTGGGATTGTCGCCGGCACGCAACCATCTGCAGGGGCTCGGCGTCGACCCCAGCGAGTGCACCGGCGGCGATCGCAGCGCGGCCCGAGCGCGCTGGCACGTTGCGCCGGAAACGATGGTCATCGGTCATCTCGCGAACAACAGTCGGGAGAAAGGGAGTGTGGACCTGTTGCTCGCGGTCGAGCAACTCTGGCAGCGTGGACTCGACGTGCGCGTGGTGCTGGCTGGGCCCGAGATGCCGAATTTCCGCGCGTTCTGGGGCGCGTTTGCGGCCCGCGTTGCGACGGCGAAGGTCGTGCGTCTCGGCCCGTTGACCGACGGCCAGAAGCGAGATTTCTTCGCCGGCATCGACGTGTTCGCGTTGCCGAGCCGATCGGACTCGTTCGGTCTGGTGCTGCTGGAAGCATGGGCCAACGGCGTACCCAACGTCGCGTATCGAGCCGGCGGCATTGCCGACTTGATTCGCCCCGGGGCTGACGGCCTGCTCGCGCCGTGCGGCGATATCCGTGGCCTCGCTGACGCATTTGCGAGGCTGCACGCAAACCCGGCGATGCGACTACGGCTTGGCGCCGCAGGACGCGAGCGATTGCCCGTGGACTTTCGCTGGGAGGAGAAGCTAGCCCAGGTGCGCGCCGTCGCGCGGCAGTCGGGTCTAGCAAGCGGCGTCGGCCGAACCGAAGGTATCTTGCACGGAGAGGGTCAAGCCCGGTAGCAGCAGCGACGTTGCAATATCGCCGATGCGAAAGACACCATGCTCGCGGTATGCCGCCCCGTCCAGGATTAGCACCGTGATCGTCTGTAACTCGGGATCGACGAGCCAATACTCGGCGATGTTCGCGGCCGCGTATTCGGCCGGCTTCGTCGCCAGGTCGCGCTTGCGGTTCTCCGCGCCTTCACTGACGACCTCCAACACGAGGTCGGCTCCCACGACCGAGCGCGGATTGCCGCCCGCCAATCGACCGGGTTTGAGGAAAACAAGGTCCGGCTCGCGATACGTGCCTGGGACGATCTTCACCGGGAACGGCGCGATCAAGACAATACCAAGCTTGTGAAGCAGGACGAAATCGTCGAGCCAGCGATATAGAAATCCGAGAATCAGTTGATGTGCAAGACTGGCCATAGGATGCACCTCGATGCAGCCGTTGACAAGTTCGACCCGGTGATTCGTGTCGAGTGCCAGGTATTCCTCTTCGCTCCAGTAACCCTGCGGAGGAAACAGCATCGCCAGTTCCCACGCGGGCTCACCGCGCTGGGATGGCGGAATGGGGATCGCCGGCTGCGTAAAGTAATTGCTCATGGCGCACCTCGCTGCTAGCGTAAAATATCTCGCACCACTTCGCCGGAGACGTCCGTCAACCGGAAGTCGCGGCCCTGGAAACGATACGTCAGCCGCAGGTGATCGATGCCCAACAGGTGCAACATCGTCGCGTGCAGGTCGTGTACCGTCACCACGTTCTCCACCGCATTGTAACCCAGCTCGTCGGTCGCGCCATACGTCAGCCCGCCGCGCACGCCGGCGCCGGCCAGCCACATCGAGAAGCCCTTGATGTGATGGTCGCGGCCGTCGCCCCCCTGACCCATCGGCGTGCGGCCAAACTCGCCGCCGTAGAGGACCAGCGTGTCCTCGAGCATGCCGCGCTCCTTGAGATCGGTGACGAGTGCGGCGGCCGCGCGGTCCACTTCGCTGGCGCTGCCCGCCATGTGGCCGCGGATCGAGCCGTGATGGTCCCAGTCGCGATGGTAAAGCTGGATGAAGCGCACGCCGCGCTCGGCAAGCCGGCGGGCCATCAGACAGTTCGCCGCAAACGAACCGTCGGCGCCGCGCGTGCCGTACAGGTCGAGCACGCGCTGCGGCTCGGCAGCGAAATCGCGCAGCGACGGCACGCTCGATTGCATGCGGAAGGCCATCTCGTATTGCGCAATCCGCGTCGCAATTTCCGGATCGTCGGTGACGCCTTGCTCCAGCCGATTGAGCCGCTGCACCGCCTGGACCACGTCGCGCTGCCGCTCGGCGTCGATGCCGGGCGGGCTCGTTAGGTAGAGGACCGGGTCGCCGGTGCCGCGCAGGTGGATGCCCTGGAACCGGCTCGGCAACAGGCCGCTGTGCCATTGCCGGGCCGCGATCGGCTGCGATTGGCCGAAGCGCCCCGTCGAGGTCAGCACGACGAATCCGGGTAGGTCCGCCGCGTCGCAGCCCAGGCCGTAATAGGCCCACGAACCCATCGCGGGCCGGCCGGAAATGGTCGTGCCCGTGTTCATGAACGTGTGGGCCGGATCGTGATTGATCGCCTCGGTCCGCAGCGAGCGGACGATGCAGATGTCGTCCGCGATCGAGCCAATGTGCGGGAAGATTTCCGCAATTTCCTGCCCGGAGCGGCCGAAGCGGCGGAAGCGATGCTGCGGCCCGAAGCAACGAAGTTGCGCCCCCTGGAGCTGCGCGATCGGCTGGCCGCGCGTGAACGACTCGGGCATCGGCTGACCGTGCCGGCGCGCCAGCTCGGGCTTGTGGTCGAAGCTCTCGAGGTGCGACGGGCCGCCCGCCATGTACCGGTAGATGACGCGCTTGCGCGCGGCGGTAGGTGCGGCGGATAGACGACGCCGCGCCAGGGACCATCCTGCGCCGCCGCTCGCGGCAGGAGGGTCGAAAGCGCCATCAGGCCGAGGCCGGTGGCTGTATTCTCGAGGAAGGTGCGGCGCGTCAGGCACGGGTTGGTGGTCATATCATTCCCTATTCGTTTAGCGGCGGATCGAAGATCCGTGCGGATCTTCGATCTGCCGCTAAACAGGTCAATTCCGCGTGATCGTTTCGTGCAAGTTCAAGATCGCCCGCGTCACCGAGGTCCACGCCGCCAGTTCCGGCGCCGGAATGTCTGCAGGCATCGGCCGTTGGCCGACCTTGAGAAACGCCTGCGCGGCGGCCGGACTCTGTCGATAATGCTTGAGGTGTTCTTCGACCAGACCGGCCAGCACCTTGCTCTCGTCCGCTGTCGGCGCACGCTGCAGCGCTTCGCGGAACGCGTAGCCGATGCGATCGGATACGCCGGTGCCGCCCTTGCGAAGGACGCGCTCGGCGAAGGCACGGGCCGCCTCGACGTAGGTCGGATCGTTCAGCAGCACCAGTGCCTGCTGCGGCGTGTTGGACCGGCGGCGCTCGACGGTGCACTCCTCGCGCGTCGGCGCGTCGAACGCCAGCAGGCTCGGATGGAGGAACGTCCGCTGCCAATAGGTGTACAGGCCGCGGCGATACTGGCTCTCGCCCTGGTCGTTGGCCCATTCCCGCGTCGGGAAATTGAGGTACGCCCAGTATCCGGCCGGCTGGTACGGCTTGACGCTCGGCCCGCCCGTTTTCAGCACCAGCAGGCCACCGATCGCCAGCGCATTGTCCCGGATCATCTCGGCGTCGAGGCGGAATCGGCCCTGCCGTGCCAATAGCTGGTTGTACGGATCGTGGGCCAGCAGCGCGGGGCCTGCCTTTGACGACTGACGATACGTGCTCGACAGCACGATCTGTTTGATCGTCCGCTTGACGTCCCAGCCGTGCGCGCGGAAATCGGTGGCGAGCCAGTCGAGCAGCTCGGGATGCGTCGGCCAGGCGCCTGGGCGCCGAGGTCGTCGAGCGTCTTGACCAGCCCCTGCCCGAAGTAAAGCAGCCAGAGCCGGTTGACGAAGACGCGCGCGGCAAGCGGGTTCTCCGGCGCGACCAGCCAGTGCGCGAGGTCGAGCCGGTCGGCACGCTTCTTCGCGGCCGGCGCCGCCAACCGCGGCAGCGACGCTGGCACGTCGGGCAGCACGATCTCACCCGAATCGTCGAGCCAATTGCCGCGCGGCAGCACGCGCACCACGCGTGGCGGGCCGGCCATCGTGACCAGCGCGGTCGGCAGCGTTTTGCTCAGGGCGACCTTCTGCTTCTGTGCCTCGTCGAGCTGTTTCTGCGTCGCGGCCAGCATCGGGCTGCCCTTTTGCTCCGCGACCTTCTTCTGCAGCGTCGCGATGGTCGCGTCGAGCTGCTTGAGTTGTTCCGCCTGCGCCGGCGTCGGCAGCGGCGTCTGGTCTTGCCGGCCGACCGGACGCTCCTGGATGTCCGCGAAAAACGCCGCCAGCTTGTAAAACTCGCGCGTCGTGAACGGATCGTACTTGTGATCGTGGCATTCGCAGCAGCCCAGCGTCATGCCCATCCAGACCGTCGAAACATTGCGCACGCGGTCGGCGGCGTACTTGGCCGTGTATTCCTTCGCCTGAGCGCCGCCCTCTTCGGTCGTCTGCAACAGCCGATTGTAGCCGGACGCGATTTTCTGCTCGACGGCCGCACCCGGCATCAGGTCGCCCGCGAGTTGCTCGGTCGTGAACCGGTCGAACGGCAGGTTACGATTGAACGCGGCGATCACCCAATCGCGATACATGGTCACGTCGCGCTGGTTGTCGCTGTGGTAGCCCGCGCTGTCGGCGTAGCGGACCAGGTCGAGCCAGTACAACGCCAGCCGCTCGCCGTAATGCTGCGAGGTCAGCAGCCTGTCGATGGCCTTCTCGTAAGCTTCCGCGTGTGAGTCGGCGAGGAACGCGTCCACTTCGGCGGGCGACGGCGGCAGGCCGATCAGGTCGAAGTAAAGCCGCCGCAACAGCGTGCGGCGGTCCGTCTCGGGCGACGGCTTGAGGCCTTCTTTTTCGAGCCGCGCGAGCACAAAATGATCGATTGAATTGCGCGGCCACGCCGCGTCCTTTATTTTGGGTAGCGCGGCCGCCTGCGGCGCCAGCAGCGACCAGTGCTTTTCGTATTTCGCCCCCTGCTCGATCCAGCGCCGCAGCACCTCGACCTGCTCCTTGCTGAGCGGCTTGTTCGCCTTGGCCGGCGGCATCTGCTCGGCAGGGTCCGTGCTGACGATCCGCCGATAGACCTCGCTCTCCGCCGGCTTGCCCGGCACCAGCACCTTGGCCAGCGCCTCCTTTTCGACGTCAAGTCGAAGCTTTGCTTTGCGCAAGTTGCTGTCCGGCCCGTGGCAGACAAAGCAATGGTTCGACAGGATCGGCCGCACGTCGCGATTGAACTCGACCGGACGGTCCTGGGCCCCAGCGCGGCCGCCGATTGCCAGCGTCAGGAAAAGCAGAACGGCGGCGCCGCAGGCTCGTGGGTGCATTGCTTCCTTCTCCGCGGGCATGAAGCCGATGGTTGGCGGTAGGGCCGAATCGCACGGCAGGCAGGATATGGATAATGTAAGCGCTTTTGCGGCTGTCGCAAGATGCAAAACCACGGAGAAGAGTTCGGCCTGGTTCTTCGCCGAAGGTGCACAATTTCTTTAGGCTGCCGGACCCGGTGTCGCGAGCAGGTTGATTACCCCCCGTCCCGGCTGGACGGAGCGGAAGACGCTCTCGGCGTCAGGCGTGTCTCGGCCGTTCTCGGTCGAGTTTCGCGAATGCGAACGTCAGGTAGCCGATGTTGGCCCCCACGTCGATGACGATGCCGCCCGGCCTAACGGTTGCGGCGATGATCTTCTCGACCGGCGGCTCGAAGCTGCCGGAGTAGTAGAGCGACGAGTCGATGACCTCGCGCAGGTCCAGCTCGAATTTGACGCCGTTGATCTTGGCGAGGACGGCCCGCCTGGGGGCGACCCACGACAGCAGCCTGGCCAGCGCTGAACCGCACCCGGGGTAAAAGGGCGAGACACGGTAAAGCCGCATCGACAGACCGATCGTTTGGCGCAGCATGGCAACGACTCCGGACGAGCGCTGCCCCGCCGCTTGCAGCAAGCAACGGGGCCGTTACACGAGGCGGCTCGAGCAAATCGGTTCCGCCTGACGTTGACTTGCAATGCGTGGCGCTTTGCGCTCTTGTGTGGGCTTGCGGCCCAGGACGATGCCGAGCGCTGGCCGGCGCAGCAATAGGTTTGCCGCAAACGCCCAGGGCCATGCCGCCAGGGACGCCCCACCGCCCAGCAGCCGGCACGCCAGGCTGAAGAGGCCGGTCTTGTTAAATGCCGCTCCCGGCAAGAGGGACAATGCCAACACCGACGAGCAGGCGAAGGTGGAGTCGGCGGCCACCCGCTGCACCCTGACACTTGCCTTACGGTGCCACTATCGCGGCGTTCCCGGAATCTTCCGTGCCGTCGGATCGTCCGGCGGACGGTCGAGGCACAGGAACGCGAACAGGTCGGCGATTTCCTGCGGTTGGAGTTGGCGTTCGAGTCCCTCGGGCATAAGCGACACCTTGCTGACGACGATCTCGTCGACGCTGCTGCGCGGCACGGTCTTCAGCTCGCCGCCTTGCACCTTGAGCACCACGCGCTGCGGGCTCTCCTCGACGACCAGGCCGGTGAGGACCTGGCCGGCGTTCGTCACGACGGTGGTCGCCTGGTAGCCGGCGCCGATGACGAGGCTCGGATCGAAGACGTTCGACAGAAGCTGCTCGAAATCGGAACGGCCGTTCGATGTGACATCCGGCCCAACTTCCGCGCCCGCACCGTAGATCTTGTGGCACTCGGCGCAAACCTTGCGAAACACTTGCACGCCGGCCTTTGCATCGCCGGGCGTTCTCCTGATGAGGTCGCGCATCTGGGCGACGATCTTCTCGCGCTCGGGATTGCGATCGGTGCGCAGCGTGCCCCAGACGGCGGTCACTTGCTTGACGAGGTCCCGGTCCTTGCTCGTGAGCAGCTTGCGGACCTGGTTGGCGTTCAGGGCCGATGAGGGGATTTTCTTTTGTGCAATCTCGTTCAGGAGGCGCTTGCTCCAGGCCGGGCGCTCCGTCATCAGGTCGATGGCCTTCGGCTGCAGCTCGGGTTCCATCTTTGGATAGCTGGCAAGAACGACCTGGGCAACGCGCGGCTCGTTCAGCCGGCCCAAAGCCGACAGCATTCGCGCCCGGCCAGCCGGCGAGAAGTGCTTGGGATTGGCGAGGTCGGCGCCGACCTTGTCCAGCACTTCGGAGTCGCCGGCGGCAGTCAGCGTTTCCAGACAACTGAGCGTCATTTCCTCCGGTTGTCCCGATGCGACCATGACGCGGAGGACCTTGAGCGCCCGCGGGTCCTTGAGCGACGCCATCAGCGACACGCTGGGCACCCAAAGCGGTTCGAAGGTCGAGATTCTGTCAATGAGAGGATCGAGCTCCTTGTGCAGCGCGACGAGTTGCTTGGGATTGAATTCGCCGTTTTGCACCTTGAGCCGAATCGCCTTCAGGCAGAGGTTCGCGGTTGCTCTGGAAATTTCCGTGTCGTCGTCGCGCAGGTTGGCGACGAGCCTGACGACGAAGACCGGATCGCTGTTCTGGTTCCCCAGAATGCGATCGATGGCCCGCGGCAGCACCTTGCCCAGAGCTGGCGCCTTGGCGAGATCGGCCTTCGCGGCCATTCCGAGGAATCGTGCGCCCTGCTTTTCTAGCAATGGATGCAAGTTCTGCCACACGATGTGGGGGATTAGCTTATCGTCTCCACAGCCTTTGAGAACGTCAAGGAGAATGGGCATCGCATGGTCAGGCAACAGCTGTCGTGTGGCGATTGCGACTCTCAACTTCACATCGGGAGAGGGATCCTTCACCATCGATTGCAACATCAAAAGCAGGCTAGCTTCAAAATCTTGATCGGGGAATTGCACCCTGTTTAGCGCCGCCCACCATTCAGCCGACCGAACAGCCCAGGCACGAAAGGTTGCATCCTCGTGTTTCTGGAGCGCTGAGCTTGCGTCGAATCCCGCGGCCCATAAGAGATGCAACCGTGCCTTTCGCGGCACGGTGCTGTCCGTGATCACCTTTTCCATTTGCGCGGCAAATTCGTCGCGCGCGGCATCGGTTTTTATTTGGCCCCCGAACTCGGAAATGCATCTTTGAGCAAGCTCGCGGTTACACACATTCGCACTACCGCATCGCTTTATCAAGGCGGGTAGGCTTTCCCGATTCAAGTCAAATTCCCCGGCCGACTTGTAATCCTTGTACACGACGCGATACAGCCGGCCACGCAGCCGGTCGATACCCGCCGGATCGCGTCCGGCGTCCTGGTAGCAGTGATAGCGGTCGTACCAGTCGAGGATGTACAGGCAGCCATCCGGCCCGACCTTTTGCGCCACCGGCATGAACCAGGCGTCGTTCGCGGTGAGGAAATCGGGCCGCGGTTTCGCGAGATACGTCGAGCCGTCGCGGGTCAGCTCATCGGAATTGATGCAGTTGCCGTGGATATTGCCCATGTACAGCTTGCCGCGATATTCCGGCGGGGTACGCGTCGCTGTCGAACCAGCAGAGGCCGCAATAGGCCGCCTTCTGGTGCCGGTGCTTGACGATCGACTCGATCTTCCACGTAAACGGCGGATATGGCCCGCCCTGGCGATGGTAGTAGCCGGTTTCCGCGAGATGCCAGAGATGGTCGATCACGCACGCGGACACGAAGGCGTCGCCATTCTCATTAAAAGCGATGCCCCACGGATTGCTCGTCCCCTCGCAGAACAGGTCGAATTTCTTCGTCTTCGGATGGATGCGGAACATCGCGCAGGTGAAGTGCGCATTCCTTGCCGTCCTGCTTGACGACGCTTGGGTTGAAAACGCCGTTGAGGCCATAGAGCCATCCGTCCGGCCCCCAGGTCAGCGAGTTGGGCAGCTCGTGCGTGTCCGACGCGGCCGAAGCCGGTGACGACGACCTGCGGCTTGCCGAGCTTTGGCTTCTCGCGATCGTCGAATGGATAGAAGAGGATGTCCGGCGAGTTGGCGACCCACACGCCGCCATGGCCGACCGCGATGCCGGAAGGGATGTTGAGGCCGTCGATGACAGTCGTCACCTTGTCGTATTTGCCGTCGCCCTTGGTGCTCTCCAGGACCTTGACGCGATCCTTGCCGGGTCCCGGACTGTGCCGTGGATACTCGACGCTTTCGGTGATCCAGATGCGGCCCTTTTCGTCGAACGTCATCGCCACCGGGTTGACGAGGTCCGGCTCGGCGGCGACCAGCTCGACGGAGAATCCCGGCGGCACCTGCATTTTCTTGATCGCGTCCGCGGGGGACAGTGGTGGTCCGGGCGGCTGGCTCTGGCCGTGCGGGATCACTTGCTGCTTCGGTGCCTGGGCCGTCGCGCCGCGGGCGACGCCAATGAAGCAAGCGACGCTGAGCGGGGCAACAAGCAATAAATGACGCATGGGATTCTCCAACCGCAGGCGTGCGATCTGTGCCCCCGATTGTATCATGGGCAGCAGTCGAAGAAAGGGCATCTCAATGCGCGGGGCGACCCCGCAGGCTCGAAGACTCGCCTGCGGGCTTGGAGGGGAAACTGATGAAAGCCGTCGAGCTGCAGAACGCGTTCGGAATCGATTCGCTGCAGGTCGTGGATCGGCCTGACCCGAAGCCTGGCCACGGCCAGGTGCTGCTGCGGATGCGGGCGTGGTCGCTCAACTATCGCGACCTGATGCTCGTCAAGGGCCAGTACAACCCGAAGCTGAAGCTGCCGATCGTGCCGCTGTCGGACGGCGTCGGCGAGGTGACGGCCCTCGGCGAGGGCGTCGCGCGCGTCAAGGTCGGCGATCGCGTGGCCGGCTGCTTCATGCAAGGCTGGATCGCCGGCGAGTTGACCGACGCGAAGTCGCGAACCGCACTCGGCGGTGGGCAACAGGGCATGCTGGCCGAACAGGTCGTGCTAGGTGAAGAAGGCGTCGTACCTGTCCCGGCCCATCTGACCGACGAGGAAGCGGCGACGCTCCCGTGTGCGGCCCTGACCGCCTGGCATGCGCTGGTGAGCGAGGGCCAGGCCAAGGCCGGCGACACCGTCCTCGTGCAAGGCACCGGCGGCGTGTCGACCTTCGCCCTGCAGTTCGCCCGGCTGCTCGGGGCGCGCGTCATCGCCACCTCCAGCAGCAACGACAAGCTGGCGCGCGTCCGGCAGCTCGGTGCCGCCGACGGCATCAACTACAGGGAAATGCCGGAGTGGGAAGACCGCGTGCGCGACCTGACCGGCGGCATCGGGGTCGATCACGTCGTCGAGGTCGGCGGTCCCGGCACGCTGAACAAATCGTTGAAGGCGGTGCGCACCGGCGGCCGGATCTACCTGATCGGCGTCCTGGCCGGCCCGGCGAACGTCAATCCGGTGCCGATCCTGATGAAGAACGTGCGCGTTCAGGGGATCTTCGTCGGCAGCCGTGAAATGTTCGAGGCGATGAACCCCGCCATCGCCCTGCATCAGCTGCGGCCGGTGGTCGATCGCGTCTTCCCGTTCGCCGACATCCGGGCGGCGCTGCGGCATCTCGAGAGCGGCGCTCATTTCGGCAAGGTTTGCGTGCGGGTTGGATGAGGGATCCAAACGAATTGAACCACGGATTACACGGATTACACGGATAACACGGATGAAAACCTATCGAGAAAAGACGACGGCCCGACACATGGAGTTGATTGCTTCCCCCTTCTTATCCGTGCGATCCGTGTAATCCGTGGTTGTATTCGTCTTGTGAGACGCCCATCGGTGGCGCATTGCGAAAGACCCGTTGAGTCCGCCAAGATGAGTGCGATATGATGAACCTGTGAAATGGACAAATCCAGGCCGTCCTACTCCCAGGTTTGGACATGCAAAAGCCCAACGGTCTGCTCGTCGATGGGCCCGCGGAGTTCAAGACGCCGCCCGGTGCCCTCGAAGAAGTGATTCGCATCCGCGCCTATCAGAAATGGGTGCAGCGCGGCTGTCCGCCCAACGATCAGCAGCAGGATTGGCTCGATGCCGAGGCGGAGTGCCTGCTCGAACACCACCTCAGCGAGGCTGACCCGTCCCTGTTGCGGTCGATCCTGAACAACACCACCGCGGTGATCTACGTCAAGGACCTGCACGGACGCTACCTGCTCATCAACCGCCGCTACGAATCCCTGTTCAAGGTGCGTCTCAAATGGCTCATCGGCCGCACCGATTACGAGCTGTTCCCGTCAGCGATCGCCGACGCGGTGGGTGCCAACGACCGCAAGGTGCTGGCCGCCGGCGCGCCGATCGAGTTCGAGGAGCAGGTCACGCAGGATGACGGGCTGCACACGTACATCTCGCTCAAGTTTCCGATCCGCAACGCCGGCGGTGAAACGTATGCCATCTGCGGCATCTCGACGGACATCACCGAGCGGCAGCGCCTGGTGCGCCGTCGTGCCGCCGAGCACGCGGTGACCCGTGCCCTCGCCGAGGCATCGAGCCTCGCCGAGGCGACGCCTCCCATCGTGCGAGCGCTGTGCGACGTGCTGGGGCTCGAGGCGGGCGACCTGTGGCACGTGGATGGATCGGTGCTGCGGTGCGTCGGCGTCTGGTGCGATCCGGCGCTCGACGCCGCGGAATTCGAGCGGGTGACGCGGAGCCTGACGCTGGTTCAAGGCGCGGAGCTGCCGGGCGCGTCTGGGCCGAGCGGGCGCCGGTGTGGATGCTGGACACGGCGCGCGATGCAAAGTTCTTGCGGGCGGAGGCGGCCATGCGGGTGGGACTGCGCTGGGCGCTGGCCGTGCCGATCCGCGAAGCCGACGACGTCATGGGCGTGCTCGAGTTCTTCGGCCGGCGCGTCCCGTCGCAGGATCCGGACCTGCACAGCATGCTCGACGCGGTGGGCCGGCAGCTCGGCCTGTTCATCCAGCGCAAGCGTGCCGAGGCCGCGTTGCGCGAGCGCACGATGGAACTGCAACTGGCCAATCGCATCCAGCAGGGGTTTTTCCCCAAGAAGCTTCCAGAGCTGCCGGGCGTGGCGGTGGCCGCCGAAAGCCTGCCTGCCCTGGAAACCGGCGGCGATTACGTCGATTTTGTGCCGATGGACGAGCCGCTGCTGGGCATCGCCGTCGGCGACGTCAGCGGCCACGGCGTCGGCTCCGCGCTGCTCATGGCCCTGACCCGGGCGTACCTGCGCGCGTTCGCCCAGTCGCACCGCGGGCCGGGCGACATCTTCCCGCACCTCAATTGCGCGGTCGCCGGCGACATCGATCCGGACCATTTTGTGACGCTGTTCTTCGCCACACTCGACGCCGGCCGCGGCGCGCTGGTGTACGCCAACGCCGGCCACCTGCCCGGCTACGTCATCGGCAAGAGCGGCGACCTGCGGCACACGCTGACGAGCACGTGCTATCCCCTGGGTCTGGACGCCGGCGGCGATTTTCCGCCGGGCGACTCCGTGCAACTCCAACCGGGAGACCTGCTGTTCGTCATGACCGACGGCATCACCGAGGCCTTCGACGCCGCGGGGGCGCAGTACGGTCTGGCCCGCGCCCTGTCCCTGGTGCGCGCCGGCGCAACGATTCGCCGCGGCGCATCCTGGACGAGCTGTTCCGGGACGTGCGCGCTTTCTCCGCCGGCCAACCCCAGCTCGACGACCGCTCGGCGTTGCTGGTCAAGTGGCGGGACGAGATGACTGTGCACGACTGGCAGCAAATGTTGGAGTCCCGGCTTTAGCCGGAGAAGACCGGCTAAAGCCGGGACTCCAACATTTGCTCCCGATTCATGCACGCTGATATAGACGAGGTACGACATGACACAGGCGCGGGCGAAGTGCATCGGCATCCTGACCAGCGGCGGCGATTGCCCGGGGCTCAACGCCGCCATCCGCGGCGTCGCCAAGCCGGCCCTCAGCGATTTCCACATCGAGGTCATCGGCATCGAAAAAGGTTTCCGCGGCCTGGTCGAGAACCATTCGCGCGTCCTGCACCTGCACGACGTCTCCGGCATCCTCTCGCTCGGCGGCACCATCCTCGGCACCAGCCGCGAGAAGCCGCACAAAATGCCGCTGCCCAACGGCGAGTCGATCGACATGACCTCGCGCGCCGTCGAGACGTACAGCCGCCTCGGCCTGGACTGTCTCGTCTGTCTCGGCGGCAACGGCACCCACAAGGTCGCCTTCAACCTCATGAAGCAGGGCCTGAATGTGCTCGGCCTGCCCAAGACGATCGACAACGATCTGGCCGAGACTGATACGACCTTCGGCTTCGACTCGGCCGTCACCACCGCGGCCGAGGCGATCGACCGGCTGTATTCGACGGCCGAGGCGCATCTGCGCGTGATGGTCATCGAGCTGATGGGTCACAACGCCGGCTGGCTGGCGCTCACCGCGGGCGTGGCCGGCGGGGCGGACATTATCCTTATCCCAGAGATTCCGTACGACCTTGACAGCATCTGCCAGCACCTGACCGAACGGCGGCGGCGCGGCAAATGGTTCAGCATCATCGCCGTCGCGGAGGGGGCACGGCCGAAACCGCCGCTGGATGGCGAGGCCGGCGACGGCGCGCAAAGAAGAAGAAGAAAAAGGTCAAGAAGGCCGACCGCAGCGAGCTCGAAGCCCACGTGGACGACAGCGACGGCCGGACCAGCACGACCGTGGCCAAGGCGATCAGCCGGCGCATCGGCATGGAGACGCGCGTGACGGTGTTAGGGCACCTGCAGCGCGGCGGGATTCCGACGCCGTACGACCGCGTGCTGGCGACGCGTTTCGGCGTCTTCGCGGCGGAGATGCTGGCCGAGGGCGTCTACAATCGCATGGTGGCGCTGCGGGTCCGAGGTGACGTCGGTGCCGCTGGAGGAGGTCGCGGGCCGGACGAAGCTAGTGCCGCTGGACCATCCGCTGATCCGCGCCGCCCGCCGCGTGGGGACGAATTTCGGCGATTGATCGCGCACACTGCGCGGTGACCGGGACGCCTGCTCTCCCAGGTGTTTGCTCCCCCATTTCGCGTTTTCGCGTTTTCATGGGACACCGTGGCGATTGCATCCGGGTTTCACCATCAGGAGCCGCGGGGAGGAAAACGCCACCTACGCCCTCGCTGGGCCGTCCTGCTGGCGGACAGACGGAGGTTGTCCTCGAGGCGAAGCCGCGGATCGAAATGTGGGCCGGCCGACTTCCGACAGGTGCGACCCTATTCCGCGTCACTGCCGCCGACCCCAACGCCGCCAAAGCCCCGCGCACTGCCAAGGCCCCGGGCAGCTACGTTCTCGGCGACAACGTGCATCTGCTCATAAGCCAGATCACCACAGACAAACAACGAACGAACACCGCGCGCATTGCCTTCCTTTCGCCGGACCCCAAAGCCGCCTCGCCGCACAAGCCCCACGAAATCGCGCTGCCCGACGGAATCGGCACCTATGGCATCGTGTGGCAACCGGGCGCCGGTGAGCTGTGGGTGATGCAAAAGGGCCTTGTTCGGAAATACAACTTCACCGACTCCGCCAAGGTGCAAGAAACGCGCTACGAACCTGGCAAGATCGATGACGTGCCAAAGCCACTGCGCGATGCGCTGCGACAAGTGTTCGCGGTTGGTCCTCGGTAGGCCAGCGCTTGCCTGACTTCTCGGGTGCGCCTTCGGAGGACCGTTCCATGAAACAGGGACTGGTTCGGGGAAATTGCCGATTCTATTCAAAACAACCTTCAACGTCCCCGAACTCCCGCCTTGACGGCGGCTTGCAGTTCCTTTTATCATCGAGGTAGTTGAGGACCATCCCATGAACATGCAAGAATTTCTCAAAAACCGGGCCGCCTTTCCCTTGGCAGAATTGGCCAAACATCGCGGCGAATGGGTTGCGTGGAGCCCGGACGGAACTCGGCTGGTGGCCGCCTCGCGGAATCCCGATGCGCTTGACGACCTGATTCGGGCCGCGGGCGAGGACCCTGAAAACTGCCCCGTCACCGGGATCCCCGATTCCGACTGCGTCCTGGGAGGCCTGGATGCGTCGTGATTTTTGCCTATATGCCATTGCCGACCAAAGGGCCGGTACCGTCGCTCGGCGGCGCCATGGTGCGCTACCGCCCGATTGTTCCTGTTGCCGTATTTGGTCCTTTTAGCTCGCGGCTTGTTGATGGCTGCGTGGATTGTGGTTCGGACGATACCATCTTTCCCATGTCGCTTGCTCGCAAACTGTGTCTTGATTTGACGGTGCGCCGCAAGGCGAGTCACATCCAGTAGGCGGGGCGGTTGTTCCCTATGTGTATGCCGCGGTGACGCTGCGCTTGAGCGATGGCGTCAAGACCTGCGCATGGCAAGCGACCGTCGGCTTCGTCGATCTGCCATTGCGCTGGCGCTGCTCGGTCACGCGGGATTTCTCGACTTCTTCGATACCGACCTGCGCGGCTCCCGGCGCGAGGTTTTCATCACCCCCAATAACGCATTCCCTGGCACTCATCTGTTACCGAATGGTCCACCCGCTGAGGGTGCCGCTGTTTGAGGTCGAGGCTCGCCGCTCGTCGGTGGCCGCGACGCTGCTCACTGCGGTTTGGAGGAGGAACCGTTCGCCTGGAGCTTGCGAGCAAGCGCGGCCAGAACCTCGGGCGGAAGTGCCGCGGCGACTTCCTCGGCCGACAAGCCCTTGAGCCGTTCCTCGGCCGGCAACTCCTCGTCGATGCTCTGCCGCACGAATTCCTTGAGTTTCTCGGACATGGCGGGATCCTCGCTGTATGCCTTCGCGTTGTCGAACCGGCGCACGACGCTCAAGTAGCGGTCGTGATCCCTCGGTGCGACACTAACCAAGATATAGGGCATGTTCTCGGTGCGGAGAATGCGGTATCGGCCGTGGCGGTCGGTGGTCGCGTCTCCATAAAAACCGACGGTCTGAATTCTTGCGCCCGCGATCGGTTCGCCGGTGCTGGCGTCGCGAACGACGCCGCAATCGTGCGCGGGGTCCACCTCGATCGTCGGGCACGGGCCGAAGAGCAGCACGCCCTGGTCCCCTTCCGGCGCGTCATCGAACGGCCGCGCTTCGCCGCCTACTTGACCTTCGGCTTCGTTTCCTTGTCGAGTTTTGGCGCCACGATGTCGACTTCGATGGTGCCGGTCGCCAGTCTGCTTTCATTTTCACGCATCAGCACGCTGGAACAGCTCATTGTGTGCTTGCCCATTTCCGTCAGCACGGGATTGCTAGAACTCTCCGTGGAACCGGGCTTCCTGGTAACAACAACGAGCTGGGCCACCTCCCAGTTCTCACCCGGCTGCAGAGTTTTCTCGTAATGGATCGGTCGACCTCCCGTATAACCTGGGGCGAAACGCAGGTGTCTTGCTGCCTCGTCTTCCGAGCAAGGCCAACCGGACGGTTGAATGTATTTCAGCTTCACCTTGTGCCTGGTCACGTTGCGGACGACGACTGTGAATCGGAGGTAGCTGGCCTGCGGAATCTTGTGGGCCGGCGGCTGTGCCTCCCAGCGATTCTCGGCGCCCTGCACGTCGAAGCCCATGAGCCGGATGCCTGCTTGCAATCCTTCGACCTCCTTACCCCAGGCCATGAAGGTATCTTCCTTCTTGCCTGCGTCCAGTTTTTGTTTCTGTGCCGGCCCGTTGTCCTCGTCGGCCGCCAAACTGATCTTGCCGACGCCGGCTTTGTTCAGCACCCTTGAAAGCTCGACAACCCGATCGCGCCGACTCCAGGGATGAATGCGGGCTGATATGCCTTCGGTTTCCTGGGTGCTGAAGAGCGAGAAACGCACGAAAAGATCCTCGATCTTCTCGACCGCTTCCACGGCCTGGATCGCCTCAGCATATTTCATGTTCTTGTTGATGAACAAATCCACTTCCATGTCTGGAAGGGCGAACGAGCCCGTTTGAATCCTGCCGACCCCCGCTTCCTTGAGAGTCTGGAGCACCTGAAAAAATTTGCTTTGAGCTCCAATGCGGCCGGCCAGGTTGATGCGTGCCGAGATGCCTTCGATTTTTGTCTCGGGAACATGCCGGGCAGCCGCCTTGACGCCTTCAATCTTCTCGACGGCCGTGATCGCCGCTTGCACGGCGGCAGCATCCGCGTCCTTGCCGTAATACAGCTCCACTCCCAGAAATGCATCGTCCCGGGCGGCCTCCTTCTTTTCCCCCTTTTTGATGGGCTTGATGTCGAGTTCCAACTTCCCGGTGGCGAGCTTGCTCAAATTAGCGTCGATGTCCGGACTGGCCAGGCGCCAGTAGTGAACGCTGACCTTGCCCGACGCGCCAAGAGTATCGAGCATATCCGGGTACGCGGGGTACCCCGGGCTGAGTTTGAGCTTCAATTCGTAGAGCACGGTTTCCTTGCCCGGAGGAAGATTCACTTCCACAGGGACCGGGTCGCCTTCGCGGAGCTTCGCGTAGTGCGCTTCCACGGGATTCGCGGATATACCCCCACTCGAAGTCGGCCACGGCCGGCCTTCGCTGTCTTCCACAGCGAGCGGTACCGCCATGAAGAACTCCTTGAGGTACTTGAACTTCACCGTCTCCTTGCCGGCGTTGCGAACCCGGACGACCAGCGTGACCGTCTCGCCGTGTTGATATGTCCGATGCTGGCCGGGGAGGAAGCCCAGGCCCGCTTGCAGACCACCGACCTCCTTGCCCCAGGCGTTCTTGCCGGCGTCCGATTTCTGCGCTGGCCCTTCGTCCAGCGTGACCTTGCCGACGCCAGCTTCTTTCAGCACGCCGGAAACCTCGAGAAACCGATCGTGACGCCCGAAGGGACGAATGCGAGCCGCGATTCCTTCGGCTTCCTGGGTCTTGAACGAGAAACGCACAAAAAGATTCTCGATCTTCGCGACCGCCGACACGGCCCGCATCAGTTGAGCATAACTCTTGTCTTTATTGATGAGCAGCTCCACCTCCATGTCCGGAAGGGCGTCCGTCACTAATTGTATGCTGCCAACCCCTGCCTCCTTGAGCGTCTGGAGCACCTGAAAGAATTTGCTGTAGGGAAACGTCTGATGAAAGCGGTTCACGGCAATGTACGCGGAGATGCCGTCGGTTTCCGGGACATGCCGGGCAGTTGCCTTGACGCCTTCGATTTTCTCGACAGCCGTGATCGCCGCTTTCACCGCGGCGGCATCCCCGTCCTTGGCGTAATACAGCTCCACCCCCAGATTTGGATCCTGCCGCTGCAATTGCAATAGCAGCGGCGGCCTGATCCCCCCGGTCACGGAACCCGGCCGGCCTTCTTTTGGTTGGTTGACGCGCATGACCAGCGTATTGCCCGAAATGTCATAGACGCCCTCAAGGCGTTTGTCGGCGTCTTTGAAATTCTTGTCCCACGTGTCCACGTTGCGCAGGTTGTCGGCATTGCCCTCGATGATGTCGATCCGCTTCGGCTCGGCCTTTTCATCGAGCCGAAAACGGCGAAAGGTCTGGGATTTGGTCTTTCCCGTGTCTCTTGACTTGGTGGTGATGGTGATGGTCCTGTCGGCAATCGACCACGTATCGACGTTGTCCGGCGGCGCGAGAAGACCTGCCAGCTGCCCTGCAACCGGTCCAGGTCGGTTGCAGGCGCCGGTTGCTTTTGTTTCGCTGCGCGTTCCACAGGTTTCTCCGCCAGGGGCGGCTGGTCCTGCTGCCCCGCCGCCGTGCCGTAGGTAAGAACGGTCGTCGCGGTCGCCGCGAACGCGAGAATCAGCACCACGGCGAGCGTCGCCTTGAGTTTGGTAAACAACATGGCCTTCAGCACTCCTTCTGTGAGGGCGGCAACCTTGACCGAGATCGTCCCCGTAGCCGCCGCCGTTCCTCCCGTAAAAAGGCTAGCGGCTTTGACCGTACCCGACACCACTGAGGCCGGCACGTCCGCCGACGCCGTTTCCTGCGACAAGAGGACGGCCAAGGCGCTAGCCGGGATGGACAGCCCGTGCCGAATCAGTCGTTTTGCTAATAAGGCCAACCCTCTCGCCAGGCGGCTCGCAACCGTTCCCACGGGACAGCCGAGGAGCAGGGCCGCTTCCCTGCGGCTCTTACCCTGCAACTGGCACAGCACAATGACACCCCGGTACTTCTCAGGCAACTGCTCCAATTCCTGATCCAGAACGGGCAGCAATTCGGCCCAGGAGGCTTCGGGGGTTTCTGTGCGGGTTGGCATCGCTGCCTCCTTCGCCCGCCGTTTGGTGGCTGCGCGCCGTGCGTGCAGGGCAGTGCGGTAAGCGACCCCGTAGAGCCAGTTACCGAGTGTAGCGGGTGACCGGATGACGGATGCCTTGCTGACCAGGACCAGGAACGTCGCCTGGAAGGCGTCCTCGGCGTCGTGCGGGTCGCGCAGGACACGGCGGCAGACGCCCAGGACCATCGGCCCATGCTTGCGCACCAGCGCCGCGAACGCCGCCTCGTCCCCTTCGCCGACGTAGTGCTTCAGCAAGTCAGCGTCCGGGGAGCCAGCCCCCTCCTTCCTTTGGAGGACGCAGCGAAGGTGCCGGAGGACGTTGTTCAATTGACCCGCCGCCATTCGTTTGCTCCGAGTTCGCTGTAACCGGCTTCCATTCTATACTGACCAGGGTGGGCGGGATTGATCCATTTTTTCTCCTTGGCTACAAGCGGTCAACTGTGGGCCGAGGAGTGGTCAGCAGTTGACAGTTGGTGCGGCACGGTCATCGCCAGCCGATTTCCCCCGGTTGTTCAGATGACAGAAGGAGTGCTCCAAGCGATGTTCAAGGTCCAGTTGCGATCCGCTGCCGCCGTCTTGCTGCTGGCGATCGGCCTCGTGGCCGCCGCGACCGGTGTGCTCACGGCCCGCGGGGTGCCGGCGGAACCGCCCGCCCCCGCCCTTGCCGCGGGGCCTGGGCCCCAGGCGGCGCGGGCCCCAGGCTGGCGGCCGACACGGGCCGGCCGATCCGCTCGCTGCCGGGCCACTCGACGGCAACACGCTGTTCGCCACGGGCCGGCTTCCCCAACCCGACAGCAGCGATGGGATTGAGCGAGGCGGACTCGCGCCGCATGGCTACTGCGTTTGGGACGTGGCGACCGGAAAGGAGCGCCGCTCCCCTTGGAGTGGGCGCGACGCCGACGTCCTCCCGCGCCGCGCCCTGTCGCCGGACGGCCGAACCCTCGCGGAAGCCGGCACCTTGGTGGAAATGGCGACGGGCGGTTGGCGCGGCCTACTCGCCGACGATATCCACGAGGTCGCTGGGCTGGCGTTCGCACCGGATGGCCGGACGCTGGCGACGACGGGATACGATGGCACGGTGCGCCTGTGGGACCTGCTCTCCGGCAAGGAGGCTCGGCTGCTTCGGCAAGGCGGTCGATTCCTTGAAAGCCCGCTGGGTGATCGCCGTGGCCTTCTCCCCGGATGGCCGCACGCTCGCCTCGGGCGGGCTGGACAAGCAAGCCCACATCTGGGACGTGAGCACCCTCACCGGACGGCAGCGGGAAGTGGCCGAACGCTCGGCCGCGGAGTCGAAGCGGACTGGAAGGATCTCGCCGGGGACGCGAAGGCCGGGTACGCCGCGCTGGGCCGGCTGGTGTCCTTCCCCGCCAGCGCGGCCGCGTTCCTGGGCAAGCAACTTCAAAGTATCAAGCCCGTGGATAGCTGGCAAAGTGATTGCCGTGGCAGGGCCGCATCAAGAAAGCGTCACGGATAATTGAAGGTTCAGCACATTCCCATCGCTGGCCAGTGCGGGCTGAATGCCGGTTTCCTCGAAAGACGCCTGCGTGAGCTGGGCTAAAAAAATCTGCCGGCCTGTCGAATTGCGGCCTCCGCAAACGACTACTTGCTGGGAAGAGTCATTTTCCATCAAGAATGAGGTTGCCGATATGAAGTTCATCTGCCTTGGATTCCACGACGAGACCAACTGGGCCCAGATGTCCGAAAGCGAGCACAAGTCCTTCGTGGAGGGATGATTCGCGTATGACGACGAGCTTCGCAGGGGCGGGCATTTTCTGGGCGGAGAAGCCCTCCAAGCGGCCAGGAACGCGGCGACGGTGCGTCGGCGAAGCGGGCAGCTTCTCGTCACCGATGGTCCCTACGCCGAAAGCAAGGAGCAACTGGGCGGCATTATGTTCCTGGAGGCCCGCGACCTGAACCACGCGATCCAGTTGATGTCCAAGCATCCAGGAGTTCGCGCGGGCGGCTTCGAGATCCGTCCCGCGAATGAAGAAATCAATGCCTTGATCGCAGCCCGGAATACGTAGACAGCCCGACCAACCCATGACTCAAGCGGAGAAAACGATGAAGTATCTGCATGGCTCCATTGTATTCTTCAGTGGCGGGTAGCAAGGACAACCGTCGGCAGCTGCCCGCACGCTACTCTTTGAACTCCCCCTTGTCGTAGCGCTCCCAGAACTCGGCCGCCGGCCAGGATTGGTTCCAGTCGATGCCGATGGTCTTGAGGCTCGTCATGCCGCGGAGAATGTCCAGACCCTTGGTGATGTTCTTCGGGGTCAGGCAGATGTTTTCCAGCGGCATGCCTTGCAGAGGCGTCAGGTCGGTGATGCGAGTATTGTTAATCCACAGTAGCCTGAGCGGCATACCCTTGACGTGGGCCAGGCCCACGTCGCCGATCTCCGTGTCAAGTAGAAGGAGTGCGGTCAGGTTCGTGCAGTCCTTGAAGTTGCCCAGTCCCGCGTCGCTCACCTCGGTGCAAAACAGGTCGAGATCAGGCGGTATTCTTTCCCTTCCTTGGCGCTCAACCATTTGCAAAAATCAACCGCATTGTTCCACGAAACCCAGACCACCGGATGCTTGTCCGTCTGATCGAACTCCGGATTTCGCCAGCGGGCATCACCTACCTGGTAGCCATCCTCCTCAACGAACTGTCGAAACTGCCCCAGCGTGACCTCGGTTTGCCCCATGTAAAAGGGCTGCGTGATCTCGACTTCATGCTGCGGACCTTCACAGCGCAGGAGATACCTGACCAAGCCTACGTCCAAGGGGGGCACAAGCTGTTGCAATACATCATCCGTGTGCCCGAGCCAGAAGTCGATTTCCTCCTGCGACGATCCCATTTTGAACTTGCCGGGCGGGATGAATCGCAACTTCATGCCGATGCTGTTGGTCGTCTCGACTGGGATACCCAATCGCTTCGCCGCCGCTTCCTGGGCTTCCGTGGCGGCGAGCTGCGGTGGCTCCGGTGCGACCGCGCTGCCGCCCGGTTTGGCGCCCGCTGACGCCGCCTGGGCCGGGACCGCTGGCACGGAACCGGGCTCGTTCGGGTTGGACGGCGTCTGCTGCCGGACCAGATGCGTCACGCCGGCGAACTCCGTCACCGCCAGCGCGATCAGGGGAAGCAACAGCACGGCCGCCGCGGCAAGCCATTTCCCCTTGCTGGAAGACGGCGTTTTTCTCTGGGGAATACGGCTGTAATCCTTCAGCTTGGAATGGGCCTTGAGCTGGGCCTCGCAGTCGGCCAGCACGTCGGCCACTTCGCGGGCCGACTGGTAACGGTCGTCCGGGTCCTTGGCGTGCAGCTTGGCGATGATGTCGCACAGCCACTGCGGCGTCTCGGGAATGATCTCGCGGATGTCCCGCGGCGTGTCGTCGGCGACGCGCTTGAGCACCGCCACCGTGCTGTTGGCCCGGAACGGCGGCCGGCCGGCGACCATCTGGTACAGCACACTGCCCAGGCTGAACAGGTCGGCCCGCTGATCGAGCGTTTGCCCCTGGGCCTGCTCCGGGGCCATGTACATCGGCGTGCCGGCGATGATGCCGCTCTGCGAGATGCTGGCATCGTCGGCCGCACGGGCCAAGCCGAAATCCGTGATCTTGACCTTGTGGTGACCGCCTTCGAGGAGCACATTGCCCGGCTTGATGTCGCGATGGATCAAGTCGTTCGCATGGGCGGCGCTCAGCCCCTCGGCGATCTGCCGGCCGATCCGCACCACCTCGGCCGGCTCGACTGGGCCGACGCGGTTCAACCGCTCTTGCAGCGTCTCGCCGGGGATAAACTCCATCACCAGGAACGGCAGAGGCTGCTCCCCGACCTCGTAGACCTGCACCACGTTCTCGTGCCGCACCTGGGCCGACGACCGCGCCTCGCGCAAGAGCGCTTGCGGGCGGGGGAGGTGGCGGCGAGTTGCGGCGACACCTTGACCGCGACGACCCGGTGCAGCACGTCATCGAACGCCCGGAACACGATCCCGAATGCACCGTGGCCCAGAACCTGGAGCACCTCGTAATGCCCGATCCGGCCGAGCGAGTGAGGCCGGGTGGCCGGCGCGAGGAACCCGAGCGGCACTTCATCGGTCCCCGCGCCGCTCTCGAGACCGATCGTGCGCGCAGCCCCGATGGCGAGCTCGGGCGCTGCGACCGCCGGCTGGTCGAGCAGGCTATGCGGCTGCTCGTGGGCGCGAAGCAACGCCTCGACCCGCGATCGCAACCCGGTGTCGGCACGGCACGCTTCGTCCAGGTAGGCGCCATGCGCCACCGGGTCGGTCAGCTCGCGTGCGGCGGTGAAGATATCTCGTTCGCTCATGACCAGCCCTCTCAACTGAAAGGTGTCCTACTCCCCAATGCGAGAGAGGCGTTCCAATCACGCAACGAAATCGGTCGATTTTCTTCGACGGCCCGTTCAGTCGCCATCGCGGACGGCGGCGACGAGCCAGGCCCGTGCGTAAGCCCAGTCGTTGTCGGCGGTTCGTGGCGAGACTCCGAGGACGGCCGCGGCCTCTGCCACGGTCAGGCCCGCGAAGTAGCGGAGTTTGACCACTTCGGCGGCCCGGGGCTCGATGGCCGCCAGCCGGTCGAGGGCCTCGTCCAGGGCGAGCAGTCGTGGGGACGGACCCGGGGGCGCCGGTTGATCGGAGTCGAGTTCGTGGCGCGTGAAGTCGCCGCCGCGCTGCGGCCCGTGCTTGCGGCGTGCAGATTCGATCAGGATGCGGCGCATGGCCTCGGCGGCGGCGGCAAAGAAGTGCCCGTGGCCCTCCCAGCGCCCGTCGTCGCCCCCGCCGACCAGCCGAAGGTAGGCCACATGAACCAGGGCGGTGGGCTGGAGGGTGTGGTCGGGCGACTCGTTGGCCATGCGCGCGGCGGCGAGCTTGCGCAGCTCCTCGTACACGAGCGGGAGCAGGTCGGCGGCGGCCCTGCGGTCACCGGCGGCCGCGGCGCCCAGGAGTTGCGTCACGTCGGACATGCAGCCAGTGTAACACTCACCGCCAGCCACGGAAGCAGAAAATGACCACGGGACTCGCCGCCGACCCGTTACCGGGCGCTTACGGCGCGGGTCAAGAGGAACGCTGGATTCAAGGTAGTGATGCCAGGGAAAGGATGAAGGAGAACCGCCCACGGAGGGCATTGATGAGCTTGCCATCCGCCGTTACCAACTCGCAGTTTTCCTGCTCGGCCAGCGCCATGTACAGGCAATCGTAGAAGCCGGCCCGCGTCTGCGAAGAGATTTCTACGGCTCGGTAAAACAGCGGATCGAGTGGGTACAGAATCGGCGGAGTGTTCAACACATCCACGATCAGCTGGCGCGCGTCACCGACAGGAATCAATCTCTGTCGTTCTGCTTTCGTGAGTGCGCTGGCGATCTCGCTGGGGAAATGGGCCGGGGCGATCAGTTCATGGATGTTCTGTTGATACTCGGCTCGGAGCTTGAGGGCCTTGGCCTGGAGCGGGTTGCGCAGCACCCAGTAGGCGGCCACGGAGGCATCAAGGACGTACTTCATGTCTCGTCGTCGTCATCGTGGAACAGCGCGTTGATCGTCTCCGGATCGATCTCCCCGTGGACGCGGTAAATCTCCTCCGTAATACGCACGGCCCGCTCGTGGACGCGGCGCCTCACCTCGGGGTCCAGCGGCTCGCCATGGAAGGCGTGGCGCAACACAGCCTCCTCATCGGCGCGTTCTTGGGGGTCAGTGGCAGTCGTTTTCGTTTCGGTGCTCATGCCCCTATTTTCTCAATCGTGCACCGCGGGTCAATGCAGGTCGTGCAGATTCGGCCAGACATCGCGGCCGCCGCCACGCTGCTACTTGAACTCCCCCTTGTTGTAGCGCTCCCAGAACTCCGCCGCCGGCCAGGCTTGCCGCTCACGGATGCCGATGGATTTGAGGCTCTTTGTTTCGCGGAGAATGTCCAGGCCCTTGACGATGTTTTTCGGGGTCAGGTAGATCTCTTCCAGCGGCATGCCTTGCAGCGGAGTCAGGTCGGTGATGCCGGTGTTGTTAATCCACAACACCATCAGAGGCAGGCGCTTGAAGTGGGCCAGGCCTGCGTCGCCCATGCGCGTGTGCGCCAGGTACAGGTGCGTCAGCTTCTTGCAGTCCTTGAGATGGGCCAGGCCCGCGTCGCCCATACGCGTGTACGCCAGGTACAGGTGCGTCAGCTTCTTGCAGTCCTTGAGGTGGGCCAGGCCCGCGTCGCCCACGTTCGTTCCGTTCAGGGCGAGACGCGTCAGGGCCTTGGAGTCCTTGAAGTGGAGCAGGCCCGCGTCGCTCACCCGCGTGTCGTTGAGGTGGAGGTCTGCCAGATTCTCGCAGTCCTTGAAGTAGGCCAGCCCCACATCGCTGACTTGCGTGTTATACAGGATGAGGGCGGCCAGCTTCTTGCAGTCCTTGAAGTGGGCCAGTCCCGCGTCGCTCACCTTCGTTGCGGCCAGATTGAGGCTCGTCAGGTTCTTGCAGTCCTTGAAGTGAGACAGCCCCGTGTCGGTCACCTTCGTGTAGACCAGGTTGAGACTTGTCAGATGCGCCAGGTTCATTCCCGCCAGCGGCGTCAGGTCCTCCAATTGTCCGTTCGGCCTGTTGGTGTACGTGCCGCTGCACTCGAGCCGCGCAGGGCGCTCCAGACTCGAATCGGGGCAATGTCCGCTACGTGGTCGGTCACGATCGCGAATTCCGTGACGACGCCGCCCTCAATTTTGTGATGCATCTCGCCATCGAAGCCGCGGTTGCGCCGCATCAACTCCTTCCGCACTTCCTGGACCTGCTGCTCGGCCGGCAGGGCGGCGATCCGCTGGACGTTGGCGTCGGTAAATGGAGCGATGGCCGGCGGCGGGGCTGCCGCTTCCGGCGGGGACAGCGGGACGTTGTTGCGCCCGAGTTCGCGGAGGGCGCGGATCTCGTCGTCCGACAGCGCCCGCTGGAAGACCGCTAACTCATCGATCACCGCACCGGACATCCTGTCGCCAACCAGGTCGCACACCTTGACGGCGTCGGGGGCTTTGACCACTTGGGTATTCAGGACGTAGGTGTTGTCGTTCAAGGTCACCCACAGTGTGCCCTGGCGACGCCGCCGTGCGTCATGGTCAGCGCGAAGAAGTACCAACCCTGGTCGGGGACCGCCGCGACCTTCGTGGAGGCCCGAAGCCAGTAATTAGGCGGGTCATGGTCGTGGTTCCACGCACCGACGTTGAAACTCCGATCCGGATACACGCCGGCCAGAAAGTTGGGCTCGTCCAATCGTCCGGAGACGCCCGAATAGTACAAATGAGAATCGCGACGGTCGATCGCGTCCCACCGGCACCAGCCGGTGATGGTGTAGTTCGCTTGCCCCTGGATGAGCGAATTGGGGATGCGGAGTGCCCCGCCCTGGCACGCGAGGCCGCCGCCGACCTTGCCGTCTGGGGTGAAAGAGACGTTTTCGCAGACGCCATCGTTGCCCCGGCCGCTGAGATCGCGGACGTACGTATTGCCGTCCTATTGGTAGAAGCAGTCCCGGTCGAAGGTCATTACCAGAACGGCGCCGTGGGGCGTTTTCGTTGCCAGGATCGTCTGTGCTTGACCGCCAGGCTTGCTTGCTTCCGTCGTCGGTTGCCGCTTTCGCAACAGCTGCGTCACGCCGGCAAGCTCCGTCACGCCCAGCGCGAGCACGGGAAGCAACACGGCCGCCGCCGCCGCCACCCAATTCCGTGACCCGAACCGCTGCCGCTTCCTGCGGGCATTGCGGCCGTAATCGTTCAGCCTGGCGTTGGCCTTGAGCTGGGCCGCGCCGTCGGCGAGCACGTCGGCCACTTCCCGCGCCGACTGGTAGCGGTCGTCCGGGTTCTTGGCGTGCAGCCTGGCGATGATGTCGCACAGCCATTGCGGCGTCTCCGGGATGATCTCGCGGATGGCCCGCGGCTGGTCCTCGGCGACGCGCTTCAGAACGGCCACCGTGGTGTTCGCCCGGAACGGCGGCCGGCCCGCCACCATCTGGTAAAGCACGCTGCCGAGGCTGAACAGGTCGGCCCGCTGATCGAGGGTTTCCCCGAGCGCTTGCTCGGGGGCCATGTAGTTCGGCGTGCCGGCGATGATGCCGCTCTGCGAGATGCTGGCGTCGGCGGCGGCTCGCGCCAGGCCGAAGTCGGTGATCTTCGCCTTGTGCGAGCCGCCTTCGAGCAGGATGTTGCCCGGCTTGATGTCGCGATGGATCAGGTCCGTCGCATGGGCGGCGGCCAGGCCTTCGGCAATCTGCCGGCCAATGCGCAACACTTCCGGCACGTCGAGCGGACCGACCCGGTTGAGTTTTTGCTGGAGCGTCTCGCCGGGGATGAACTCCAACGCCAGGTACGGCAACGGTTGCTCGGCGACCTCGTACACCTGCACCACGTTCTCGTGGCGGACCCGCGCGGACGATCGGGCCTCGCGCAGAAAGCGTTTACGCGCCGGCGACGTCGCGGCCAGCTGCGGGGCCATGACCTTTAAGGCGACCACGCGCTGCAGCGTCTCGTCGAATGCCCGAAAGACGATGCCGAAACCGCCGCGGCCGAGCACCTGCAGCACCTTGTAGTGCCCGATCCGGCCGAGCGCGTCGGGGCGGGTGGGCGGGGCCAGGAACGTTAGCGGCTCGTCGTTCGAAGTGCCGTTTTCGCCACCGGTGGTGTGCGCGGCCGCCACGCGCGGGCCCGGGGTCCCAGCCAGGGTCTGAGTGGCGCCGTTGTCCAGGTCAGGCGCGGCGGCCGGCGGGCGTTCGAGGAAATTGGCCGCGCGGGCGTGCGCTATCAACAGCCCTTCCAGGCGCTGGCGGCGCTCCGTGTCGTCGCCGCAGGCTTCGGCCAGGAAGGCGGCCCGTTGGGCCGATCGTTTCGTCGGTCATGGCGTGTCCCCGTAACGGTTAAGGTACTCGTAATGCGAGAACGGGGTCGCAATCAGCTCACGGATTCTCGATTTTTTTCCCCCGCCCATGGCCTGCAATAGCCACGCCTTGCTGTACGCCCAGTGCCGCTTCGCCGTCGCCGGGGAGATGCCGAGGGCTGCCGCGGTCTCCTCGATGGTCAGCCCCACGAAATAGCGGAGTTTCACGAGCTCGGCCTTCTGGGGCTCGATCTGGGCGAAGCGGGTGAGCGCCTCGTCGAGCGCGACGAGGTCGTCATCGAACGGCGGCGCGGCGATGGGCAGGTCGTTGGCATCGTGCCGGTGCATCCCGCCGCCGTGCTTGGCGGCTTTCTTACGGCGTGCGGCTTCGACGAGGATGCGCCGCATGGCCTCAGCCGCCGCGGCAAAGAAGTGGCCGCGATGGTCCCACCGGTCGCCGTCGGGCGTGCCGACCAGCCGCAGGTACGCTTCGTGGACCAGCGCGGTCGGCTGGAGGGTGTTGCCGGACGGCTCGGCGGCCAAACGGGCGGCGGCGAGACGGCGCAGCTCGTCGTAGACCAACGGCAGCAACTGGCCGGCAGCGTGGGCGTCGCCCCGGGCAAGGTCGCACAGGATCTGGGTGAGTTCGTTCATCGGCACGCTCTCGTTCCGCGGCCGGCCGGAGGGCGGCAGTCGCACTTGCGCTCTGCGCTCTTTTCGCGTCCAACCGGTTGGGGGTTCCCGACAATCCTTGCCCACGGAGACTAGCGATGACTTTACCATCCGCGTGGCCGCAAGTCGTCATTTTTTTTGACACGCCTCTCGTCATCCAACCGTCGCAGGGCCAACGCGGTGTTGAAACCGCAGAGCGTCCGCAGCGCGAGGGTGACGCCGGATGCGCCCGGCACCGCTTCATGGCAGCAGACGAAGAGCAGGCGCAGCGGTGCGTCGCCGATCTCGTCGGCGAACTGCACTTCGAGCGGCACCAATTCCCGCTCGGCGTCTTCGGCCAGGCACGGCAAGGCCTGGGCGTGGGTGCCGCCGCAGCGCGCCCTACGCCAGGTTGCAGGCGGTGCGGTAGAGCCAGCCGGCCGGGTCTTCGGGCACGCCGCGCCGAGACCAGGTTTCCAGGGCCTGCACGAGCGCGGCTTGCACGACGTCGTCGACGAGGTCGAGCCGGCGCACGCCGAGCGACCGGGTCAGCACGGCGCAGAACCGGCCGAACTCGTGGCGAAAAAAGTGCTCCGCCAGCGCACGCGGTTCGCTCATGCGTAGCCGGCCATTTCGCGGATCTCGATCGCCGTGTGGCCCGGACACGGACGGGCGAAGGCCAGCGGTGCGTCGTTCTTTTTCCAGCATCAGCGCCTTGGCGGGTAAATGCACGCACAGCAAGACCGCAGTCGGCACTCATCTGCCTGCCTTCTTCTTTAGCTTGGCTAACGCGTTTGCTTCCGCTCTTCGCTTGAGTTCCGGCATGGTGTACGTGACATAGTTATACTCGTCGACCAACTTGAGAAGCGTCCTGCCACTGGCCCCAACAAGGGATCGCACGTCTTCGTCTTTTTCCAATCGTTCCGCAACGTCCTTGCTCTTCCTGAGAAAACAAAGGTAGTTACCGGAAGCGTCGTCCGCGTAGTAGCAACCGTAGGTCGTAGCAATCACTTCGTCCCAAAGAGGAATGAAGTCGGGGCCGAGCAGGTGAAGGGCCTTCGCCACGGCAACGGGGCTTCGCCTCCCCTTGCATGACTTCTCGCATATCTCCAGGGCTGCAAGAAACTGCTGGAATAACGGCCCGACCTTCGTCTCGCCTTTCCCATTCCTCGTACTGGTGATGCCCTGCCAACAACTGCTCTGGTGTGATATGCATGATTCAGTCCAGCTCCTTGCGATCGGGTTAGTTACTCAGGCCTGAGCTCACCGCTTACTTCACCGTGCGCCGATCCTTGCCTCTTCGGCGGCTGTCTACTCCGTAAACGCGAAGGGCCCGGCCACATCGCGCCTTCGTCGCGGTTCGCCTCGTGCATGAGGCCGAACGTCGCGTACCTCCCTTAGCACGGGCCGTCGCGGGGCGCCTAAAGCAGGCCGAAGCGACGACGGCTGCTCACCGAAAACCGCTCGTCCAGATAGATGGCAAGCGCCTTCGTCATCACCGCTTTGATCTCTTCGGGCTGATATCCAAGCTTGTCCCTCAGCTCCACCGCTCGCCCGCCGATCTCATTCGCGATCAACTCCCGGCACGCGTGGTAGCTTGCACCGCGTTCCGGAGGGTTAGTCTGGACGTACCTGCGCACTTCGGCGATTGCGCCGTTCTTGCTCAGATCACTCTCCGCGATCAAGTCTGCCAGTACGGCGTTCAAATAGCCGTCCCCGTACCGTCGCTCGACCTTGCGCAACGCTGCCCGAATCGCGAGGGCGACCCGCTCGGCCTCCTGCTCAAGGTTTATGGCCCGGATGCCCAGGGCCACCAAGCCAGCGTTCACTCCATCGTCCCATTCGACCTGATGAGGCTCCTGTTCTATCTCCTTTTCCCAACGACGGATGACCAGATCTGTCCGGCACAGCCCGTTCGCGGTGTCCGGCCGGTACAGCTCGACCTCGATTCTGTCGCCGGCCTCTTTGCGTTGTTTGCAGTACCGCACCAGCGGCGGCAAGGCCGTTTCGCCCGGCGCTTCGAGCATCTTGTCGAGTTCGTTCATGGCTCCTCCCGCTAGACGAGCATCTTGGCGTCGTTCACCAGGCTGGACAGGACAAAAAGGGCGGCGTTCCGGGCGCGAGCGTTCGCCCCATATTGATGTCTTCGGCCCGCTGTTCATCCGCGAAGTCGCTGAAACCTTTCACCACACACCATGCCGGGTCGTCGGCTCTCACGGCAGCCGCGAGCAGGCCAACCCCTTCCATCTCCCCGCCGACGATGGGATCGTTGCCATGCGGCGCAGTGGCGTACAGCTCGTCGCGAAACCTCGCGCAGTGTATTCGGGCGGCACCCGAAAGCATGGCCCCGACGTGGATTTCGAAATCGAACTTCGTTCTCTCCTTCTCACGAAGGCACCGCTCGACCAGCGCTGGCCTGGCGGGCTCGACCTCCAGCGCGCTGTAGTCGTTGAAATACCCGGGCTCCTTGGCTGATGGCTTCACGTCCCGCTTGTCGTACGCGATCAGCGACGTGGACACGATCACGTCGCCAACCTTCTGCGGTCCGCGGGCGATCCCGAAGGCCAGGCCCACTTGGATAATACCCTGGGCACCCGTGGCGGCCAAGTACCGTACTCCCTTGGCCGCCGACCCCGACCGCCCATGCGGCCCCATCACCGGCCTGCCCTTGATTCGTGAGCAGCCGACGGCGACCACCGTTTCCCCGCCGATAGTTGCCAACGACCAAGCATCGTCGCCCAGTCCCTTTTCGTGAAAGTGCTTCGTAAGCGCCGAGTCTTTCCGGAATGGCAGTCCTAGCTTGGCCGCTTGCTCCTGAAGTGCTTCTTCCTCGGCAGACGTCGCGACGAACAGGAGCAGGCTGCAGACGGGCCATGGTAGCAGTCCCTCGGCTGCTTTTCCCATCTACACGCGCTCCCCAGGTTGACTTCAGGTGGCCTCCAGTTAGAGATCATAGAGCTACAGTGTCGAAACTGAAACTGGTTGGTGGTACTCATTCACGGGCGCAGGCGCACGGCTGAGGTACTCCGATACTCCGAATGGCGTGTCGAAGCCGCATCCTCATTTCAGTTCCACGGTGGTGTCTGCCACCGACGGATTATCCAGCAGGAAACCCCCTTCACGGTCAGGTCACGGGATGCTCAGGTCTTCGCATGCCTGCTCGTAACTCTTCTCCAAATCGAGCGGAACCTAGAGATCGGCGGTCAGCCACAGCGGAAGTGTCGGCAGCGGTTGGCCTACGGTCAGGGCGTGCGACCAGGTCTCTAACACGCCCCGCACTTCCTGGCGCAGCCACCGGCACGATGCAGCGTACACCGCCGGCGGTTCGGGGCCGAGGGTCGGGTCGGGGTGACCGAGGAACGTCATCAACTCGGCGTACAGGTTGAACTGGCGGATGGTCACGAGATCGACCATGCTGACCGCCACCCCGTGGCGCAACAGGGCGGCACACTTGCCGACAAAGGCGTTTCGCTTCTCGCGCCGGTCCTTGTTCGGCGGGCTGACCAACTCGATGGCGGCCACGAGCGCGCGTCCCCGTTCGGTGTCGTAGATGCGAACCTCGTACTCGTCGTCGTCCGGCGGCGCCGTCTCGACCGTGAAGGTCGGGGCGCCGGGTGCCCACACCGCCGTTGCCACGCCGCCATTGCGGTCCGGTTTCGTGAATTCTCGCGGGCACGGTCTTTCTCGAAAGCGGCGATGTCGATCTCGACTTGCGCCGGCGTGGACGCGCGGTGCGGCGACGAAACCGAGAGGGAGTTGCTTGCGGAGTTGCTGGACAATGACCATCGGCCAGCCGCCGTGGAGTTCTTCCCACGACGCGAATTTGGTCGTCGGCGGGCGAAAGTGATCGCGGAGCGGCATGACGGCACCTCCTGCCGGCATTATACCCGGCGATCACCTTGAAGTGCGGCAGGTATAACATTCCATTAGAGGCGCCGCAGGCTGTTCGGCGTGCCTGTGCTCCGGGACCAACCGCTTTCCCGACTCTCAGCTTGACCACGCCGCTCCCGCGGAGGACAATGACCGCATGAGCAGCGAAACCCCTTCCACTGACCCCCTCGCGGATTCCGAGCACTCCGACACCGAGGCCGTGTTGAGGCACGCCTTCGAGCGGGCTCCGCTCGACCCGGAAGTCGCCCGCCGCGTTGACGAGCGAGCGGCCCGGATAACTGAGCAAGTCCGTCGGACCCAGGGGGTCATCGACGACGAGACATTTCAGGCACTCCTTGCCGATGACGAGTCATGAGGTACGTCCTCATCCCGGTCGGTGACGCCCGCCCGCTGCTGGGCCGGGTCATGCGGACGCCGCCCATCATGCACCCCTTCGAGCCGCTGCTCGACCGGGCAGTCGACATCTCCTCGCAGACCCGCAGCGGGCTGTACGACTGCCTGTATGTGGCCCTCGCCGAGCGCGAGGGGTGCGAGTTGGTGACGGACGATAAAAAGCTCATTGCGAACGTGAAGCCGCATTTCCCGTTCATTGTAGCGCTGGCGTCGCTGCCCTGACCCGGCACCGCTTCCCTGACTAAACTTCTCTCGAATGCCGGCCTTCAGGGCATCGGGTTACTCCCTCCTCAGCTCACCGCTCTCTTCACCAGCGCGCCGATCCTTGCCTCTTCGGCGGCCGTCAACACCTTCAGTGCGAAGGCGGTCGGCCACATGGCACCTTCGTCGAGGTTCGCCTCGTGCATGAAGCCGAACGTGGCGTACCTTGTTTTGAACTTCTGCGCGCTTTGGAAGAAGCAGACGACCTTGCCGTCCCTGGCGTACGCGGGCATCCCGTACCAGAGTCTCGGCGCGAGGGCTGGCGCTGGCTTTGATGATCGCATGCAGCCGCTCGCCCAGGGCGCGATCCGGTTCCGGCATCGCGGCGATCGTCGCGAGCACGGCGCTTTCCCCATCTGCCTTGTCCGCGCGGGCCGGGGCGCGCGGCCGGCTTCTTCGCGCCCTGCTTGGCGGTGCTCTTGGCGCTTCGCGTACGTTCGGTCATTTTTCGTTCCTTTTCGTAACGCTCGCTTGCGCGTCGGGCTAAGAGCGCGGTTCGCTCATGCGTAGCCGGCCAATTCGCGGATTTCGATCGTGTGGCCGGGGGGACACTCGCGGGCGATTGCCACCGCGGCGTCGTAGTTGTCGGCCTGGACAAGGCCGAAGCTGACGACGATTTCCTTGGCTTCGGCGTAGGGGCCGTCGGTCACGATTCCCGCCTTGATGAGCCGGCCGCTCGGTTTCAAACCATCGCCGCCAGGCAGGATCGACGCGCTGAACTTCTGCATCCAGGCGTACCATTGGCCCGCCAGGGCTTGCATTTCCTCGGGAGACGGCCGGGACCGGGGATCGGTGGATTCGCGATAGATGAACAGAAACTTCGCCATGATGGTACTCCAGACGGTTTCGCCTGCGCGGGCGGAGGCCTGTCCCCCGCCTTGTGTGAATACAACGAACGAGCTGCAACCGTTCGGACACCGGCGCGGATAAAAACTCGGCGCGCCCGATTCGATTCGCGCAGCTCGCTGAGCCAGTGCTGCCGCTGCTGAGGGCTCGGGGTGGTGCTCTGGATGCTCATCTGGGAGACGTGCATCTGGGACATGTTGACAGGGGCGTCCACCCCGACTTCGCGAGCGACCGTCGCCATGATCACGGTCGCCCGGGCTCATCGCGAAAAAAGATCGGGGTGACAGGATTCGAACCTGCGACTTCGTGGTCCCAAACCACGCGCTCTAGCCAAGCTGAGCTACACCCCGCTTGATTCTTTCTACTTACCTAACCGCAACGAGTCCAGGAACAACGTTGCGTCCACGGATGCATGCTGGGAAAAAACCCTGCGGCAAATCCACGTCGGCCGCGTATCATAGGAAGCCAGAAGGACGCCTCATGACGCGAAGTCGCGGCCGCCGGAGCCGCTTCCCTCAGTGAACATGCGAGCACGCCCATGGACCAGGAAAGCAAGCCAGCCGCGCTGAACAGTGCGGACGCGCGACATCTCATCAACCAGTGGAGCGCCCAGAGCTTCTTCCGCGTCAAGGGACTCGGCGGCAAGCTTGTCGTCGATGAGATCGTGCCGTGCTCGTCCTTTACGATCCGCCTGAAGTCGCAGTACGAGGATCGCTCGGTTCACGAGCGGACCGTCCCCTTCACGGGTGGTCCCGTTGACGATCGGGGCCCGCGGCCCGATCCGTGGGACCTGCACGTGGAGCGACCGGCGGACTTCCGGGAGCGGACCGACGAGTTGCCGATACCGCACACCGACCGCGTCCGCATCTGCCCGGCCTGCGAAAGTAGCGGACGCACGACCTGCGCCCAGTGCAAGGGTTTCGGCAAGATTGCCTGCCCCCTGTGCAACGGCGCCGGCTTCCGCATGCGCAGCGAGATGGGCACCGTCAAGGATGCGCGAGGCAATCCCGTACCGCAGATGGTGAACACGCGAGAGAACTGCACCTGCTTCGCGGGCAAGGTCGGCTGCAACGTGTGCCAGGGTCAGGGCACGGTGGTCTGCGGCGACTGCCAGGGTCACGGCCGAGTCAAGACCTTCGAGCTGCTTAGCGTTCACTTTCGCGTCGATGACCAGACCGAGGTGATCCATGCCACCAAGGTCCCGGATTCTCTGCTGAAAAAGGCGACGGGCGCGGTGCTGATCGATGACCGGGCGACGCCGGCCGTGCAGTGCCCGCGTGTGGAGAGCCAGGTGAACGATCGGGTCGCGGAACTCTTGCAGCGGTCGCAGTCGGTGGAGAAAGACAGGACTCGCTTGCTGTTCCAGCACCTGCACATCGAATCCGTGGGCATTCAGGTAGTCCGCTATCGCTATCGCAATTCGCCGCTCAAGTACCTGTGGATCTACGGCAACGAGCAGCGGATCCACGCACCCGGCGTGCCGCGGCCGTGGGGCAAATTGCTGGGCATCGGGCTCGGCTGCGTGCTGGTGGTTGCGGCCATCGTCGCCGCCGTCGCCGTTGTCGCCGGCTGGCACTGACATGCCGTTTCGCCGACCTTACGGCGGAGCGGGGGGCGACGGCAGGTCCCAGACCTTGATCGTTCCGGCGACGGTGGCAGCGTGCTTGCCATCGGGGCTGAACGCTGCCCAGCCAATCGTGCCGGGGCCGGCCTTGAGCGAGAATTTGGGGGACAGTTTACACAACCGATCGTGCAAGGGCGGTTTACGGAGTAATTTATTTCAGGGTGGACCGGGACGCGGCCGGTACGCGCTATCCACCTCCAGGCTTGTTGATGCGGCGTTCGAGCTCCGCCAGTGTTGCGAGCACGTCGTCGAATGGGGTGGGCTCAGAGAGATACATGTCCCGCATCGACTGGTAATCACGCCGTAGCGCATGCAGACGCTCGGGCGGTGGGACGAGGCGAAAGGATCCCGGCTTTGCGAGGTCGTAATTTGCCCACGAACTGCCAAAGAACTGCCCCTTCCATGCTACGACCTGGTTCCGGAGGTCATGCTGATCGATTGCCCTGCTCGCGGTCGGATGGCGGGCCAGCGCAGCCGTGTCCGCGTAGTGGCGGGAGAACCGGTCCGGTGCCGGCTTATCGGCCGGCCGGTGATACTCGGTGTGGAGGATCGTCGCCTTTTCCCAGAAAGTCCGCTCCACTTCGAGCACCACGACTTCGCACTGCCAGTCGGGGAATGCTACGGGGAGGACATCAGCCACCCACGGCCGCACCGGGTGGCGGCCGACCGGTTGCTGGTCCGTCAGCGAGCCGAATTCCAGCTTTACCGCCCGTTTCAGATACTCGAAGCCGGTTGGCTGTGACGATGGGTAATGGAACAGGAGCACGGGCGAGTTCGTGTTGGCGTCCATCAGAAACTCGAACCACCCGCCATCACGATTCCCGAGTACTGCCGCCGCGGCCGCTTCCAGAGTGGGCGCGATCTGCATCTTCACCGCCTGCGCAGGCGGCCTCGGCCTTGGTCATCCATTTATTCGCCTGGGTGCGGCTCGTCCCCGCCTCCGGGAGCTTCAGAAACTCCGGCGACAGCGACAGGTCGATGTCTTCCGAGAACCGCTCGATCACGCCGAACACCTTCGATAACGATGTGCCGCCCTTGAACACCAGGCTGCCGGCGAACTCCGAACCGAACAGCAGGCCCAGGAGCCAGCACACCCAGAAATCCTTCTCGAGGACCACCGGTGATACGTTCCGCCGGAAGGCCGCCTGATCGATGTACAGGCGGCGTTCCTCGGTCGGGAGGGTGAGGAATCTGAGCTTCATACGTCGTCCTCGGCCAGCTCGCGGAAGATTGCGTGCATCCAGGCCGGGGCGAGCCTGAGATCCTTCACGAGTTCCCGCCGCTTGTCAGCCGGGAGCGTCCGCTTCAGGTGTTCACGCCGCGTCGGGGTCACGTGCTCCTCGCCCAACTCGCGAAGTGCTTGCATCAGCAGGCCGCTCAGCCGCCCCGCCGCCTCCATATTCCGCGGGGTCGTCCGGCGGAGCTGGATCGTGGTCGGACCGATCTTTACCGTCCGGCTCGGGCCGTCGGTCAGGAAGACCGCTTTCGCCGGCACCTGTTCGGACAGGCCGAGGATGTTAGCCGCGTAGGCCCCGGCGGGCTGGAGCCGGGTGCGGTCGCGCCCGGCCAGAGCGCGGGCCACGGTATCGGCGGACGGCGACAGCAGACCCAGTACCGGGTGCTTTCTCGGGAAGTCGTACACGCCGCGGGCCAAGCGGCGTACCGTTCCTTTCCTTGCAAGCCGGTGCAAGGCAAGATCGACCGCTTCGCGGCTGCCGATGTCCACGAAGTCTCCCGGAACGAATACCGAACCACGTCCCCAGCGGTGGATGCGTGCAAGTATTCGTGAATCAATGCTTTGCGCCGTTTTTCTTGTGCCGGTCATGTAAGGAATGTTAGCATTTTTTTCTTACAGGATCAAGGCCGAACACGGGCAAGGCACGGATCCGCATTTTCTCACGGCGGAGCGGGGGGCGACGGCAGGTCCCAGACCTTGATCGTTGCGCCGACGGTGGCCGCGTGCTTGCCATCGGGGCTGAACGCTGCCCAGCCGATCGTGCCGGGGCCGGCCTTGAATGTGGCCTGTTCTCGGCCGGTCGCGGCGTCCCACAGCTGGACGGTCACGTCGTGGCTTGTCAGCAGCTGCTTGCCGTCGGGACTGAATGCGACGACGTTGACGATATTGTTCCGCTTCGGCAGCGCAAACCGTTGCTTCCCCGTGGCCGGCTCCCACACCCTCACGATTCCGTCGTACCCAGAGCTAGCAACCACGTGCCCTTCCGGGTGGAAGGCCACGCACACGACCGGCGCCGGGTGGCCCTTGAAAGTGTAGATCTCGCCGCCGGTCGCCGCGTCCCACACCTTGACGGTTTTGTCGAACGAGGCCGTGGCCAGACGGGCGCCGTCGCGGCTGAAGGCCACGGCAACAATGGGACCCGCGTGTCCCAAAAGGGTAAGCAGCTCCTTGCCCGTGGCGGGGTCCCAGACGATGACCCGCTGGTTGACGGCTCCGGCCAACTGGCGGCCGTCGGGGCTGAAGGTAACGTTGTGGACCGGATCGGCAGAGCCGGCATTGAGGGTGATGCCGAGCTGTCCCGACGCGGCGTCCCACAGGGTCACGCGGCCGCCAAACGCGGCCGGGTTTGATTGCACCGCTAATAGCGGGTCGGCAGTCAACTGCTTGTCCGGCGCTGGGCCCCTGTCAACAAAACCGCGATATTCTGCAAATTGGCGGTCTTTGTCGAGGAGCAGCGGTTGCCCGACCGTCAGCGTGCTAGCAACACCGCGAAGTTCCAAGGATTCTCAGGCCCTCTTGCCAGGCGCCGGCGATTAGGCGTCCGTCCGGGCTGACCGCCAAATTGGTGACCACCGCGCCACACCCGGTCCAGGCGCGAACCCTCTGCCCGGTAGCGAGGTCCCACGTCTGGAGGCTCTGGTCCTGGCTGCCGGTGAACAGATAGCGGCTATCGGGACTGTAAGCCAGGCCGAGGCTCCCGGCGCTGTTGACCATCGTGCGAGCCGGCGAGCGTCCTCCGGCATCCCACAGAAGGCCGCCTGCGATGAGACACCTTCCATCCGCAGAAAACGCGGGAATTACAAAAGGCATACGCTTCTGGGAAGGAAAGGCGAACAGTTCCTGGCCGGTAAGCGAATCCCAGACCTTGATCGTACCCCACTGGGTGGTGGTGAGCAGGCGCCGGCCGTCCGGGTGGAATTTCACTTGCTGGAAATCGGTCGTGTCCACGAGGGTAAAGACCGCTTTTCCAGTTGCGATATCCCACAGCCGGATCATATCGCTTGTCACAGCGGCCAGGCGGCGACCGTCCGGGCTGAAGACAAGCCGGTTGATGGCCTTATTGTCCTCCTGCAAGGTGGTTTGTCTGCCCGTGTCCACGTCCCAGAGGTAAACCGATCCGCTCTGACCCGCGCCAGCCAGCAACCGACCATCCGGACAGAAGGCGATTTCACCGATATACTCCAGTCGGCGCAGTGTTTGAGTCAAGAATTTCCTCTTTCAAGGTGCGAACCAGTTCGGCCGTGCCCGCGTCGTAAAGCATTACCCCACCGCTCGGCGTGGCGACCGCGGCGAGCCGCCCATCGGGGGTCAACGTCTGACGATTCGCCCGGACGAAATGACAGGGCAAGGTGACTAGCTCCTTGCCGGTGGCGGCATCCCACACTTTTACCCTCTGGCAGTGCCTGCGCAGGAGCAGACGTTGCTTGTCCGCGCTAAAACCTAGAGGCGCCACCCCGTAGCCCGGGAATTGCAGCGTTTGCAGCGCCCGACCATCGACCGCGTCCCATACCAGCAGCACGCCCGCCACGCCCTGCACACTGGTCAAGAACTGGCGTCCATCGAATCCTACCCGTCCTGGAGTTGTACCACCCGGTAACCGAAGAGGGGGAAGTGGCTTACCGGTTTCCACGTCCCAGGCCTCTCCCGTACCCAGAGCAAACAGGTGTTTGCTGTCGCGGCTGAAGTGCACCGGCTGAGGCAAGCCGCTTGCGCTCAGTACGCGCAACTCTTTACCACTCTCGACCTCCCAAATCTTCACCAACTTCAGCGGCGGCTTCGAGGGCAGAACAGCGGCCAGGAATCGGCCATCCGGACTGAACGTCGGGGCGAAGCCTGCTGCTGCCGGCAGGGCGTGAATATCACGTCCGGTTTCGGCATCCAGGACCTTTATCGGTGCCAGAGGCACTGCGTCCGCACTTCGTGGAGCCACGTTGCAACCCGCGGCGATGCGCTTGCCGTCGGCGCTGAAGGTCACGGAGTTGATACGCGTCACGTCGTTGATCCGGACGGTGAAGACCTCTTGACCCACATCCGTGTCCCACACGGTCAATACTGCGACCATCGATTGCTCGTCCCCCGTCGTCGAGGGCGTTGCCAGACGTTTGCCGTCCGAGCGGAAAAAAAGGGGCCCAAATTGACATTCAATTTTTTTCAGTGTGAGTGGTTTCCGCTCGGACGTCAGATCGTGGACTTGCACGGTGTGCTGATCGGGGAGGAGGACCGCGAGGCGGCTCAGGTCGGAGCTGACCGCTGATAATCCTACCCCCGGCTCGATGCCCTTCCAGACTTGCTTTTCCCCGCCCGTGACGGAATCGTGCATGGCAAACGAGGTTTCCCGGGACACTCCAATCACCCGTTGGCCATCCACGCTCAAGCTCGCCGATTCGATGGTTTTCGGGAACGTCGCCAGCACACGCCGGGATTGCGTGTCCCACACTTCGAATTGGCCCTCGTTATGACGAATGGTGCGCTTGCCGTCCAAACTTGAATCGAGGGCTTCCTCGGCGCCTTCCGGCGCCGGGGATGACTCTTCCAGCGGGCGGATGTCGTATAACTGCACTCCCGCCCCAGTGTAGTTGGCACAGACCAGTCTCTGCCCGTCCGGACTGAAGGCGATGCTGTACAGAGACTGGCGGGTGTGGGGCTGAATCACCAGGAGTTCCTTGCCGTTCTCGGCGTCCCACATGGTAACCGATTCCATGTCCCCGGCGCCAGCCAGACGCCGGCCATCTGGGCTGAAGGCCACACCGGCGAACGACGCGTCAGTCCGGAAGACAAACAGCTCCTTGCCGTCGGCCGCGTCCCACATCCGCACCGAACTATCGTTATTCGTCGCTCCCGTAGCCAGGCGCTTGCCGTCGGGTCGAAACGCAACCGAGTAAACCCGAGCCGTATGGCCCGTTAGCGTGAGGGCCTCTTTACCCGTCTTGACGTCCCACACCCTTGCGGTCGTATCGCTCGAGGAACTGGCGACGCGCAGGCCGTCGGGACTGAACGCCACCGACAGCACAACGTCTTTGTGCCCGTTCAGCGTGCGCCGTACCTCCCCGGTACTGGCGTCCCACAGCTTGATGGTCCGATCGGCGGAGCCGGAGGCGATCAATGCGCCGTCGGCGCTCACAGCAACGGCGGCCACTTGACCGTCATGGCCTTTCAGCGTGCGCAGGACACGCCCATTGCCGGCGTCCCAAAGTTTCAGAGTGCCATCCATGGAAGCGCTGATGAGCCGTTTGCCGTCAGGAAAATACGCCACATCGCGGACGCCGGCGCCATGCCCCCGCAGCACCAGCGTGTCCACTCCCGTGGCCAGGTCCCAGATGCGTACCGTCCCGTCGTAAGAAGCGCTGGCGACGCGCGACCCGTCGGGACTGAACACAGCCTTGAGGACAAAGTTGGTGTGGCCGTAAAGCGTCTGGGCCCGCCGCCGCAGCAGGGCCTGCAGGTAGTCGTGCTCCCAGCCACGCAAGTCCCACCGGCAGGCGTCGAGCCGGGCCTGCGCCTCGATGTAATCACCCTCGCGCAGCTGGCGCCGGGTCAATTCGAGCTGGGAGGCGTAACCGGCCGCTTCGGCTCGAAAGGTCTGCTTGACGGCCTCATCCCGGCGCGCGCTTCCGCCTGGGCGTTTTCCTTCGCCGCCTTTTCGGCCTCTTTGGCCTTTTCCCTGGCATCATTCGCCTCGTTGACGGCCTGTTTCGCCTTGGCCGTTTCCCCCTCGGCGATGGTTGTCTGCGCCAGCGCGATGCCGGTTTGCGTCTCGGCGACGTTCTTCTGATCGACGGCCTCGCGCCATTGCCACGTCACTCCCGCGATTCCTGCAACCAGCACCAGAAAGACTGCCGCCGCCAGCACCGCCACGGCGGCGGCCAGCGCCGCCACTGCCGGGCGCCGCTTCGCCCATTTCCAAGCGCGCGAACGGCCCCACCGGTCGCGCCACGATCACCTCACCCGCCTGCCAGCGGTGCAGGTCCTCTGCCAGCGCCTGGGCGCTTGCGTACCGCCGCTCCGGCTCCTTCCGCAGGCACTTCAGGCAGATGGTCTCCAGGTCGAGCGGCAGGCCGGATCGCCAGCGTGACGGCGGCGCCGGCTCCTCCGTCCGCACCTGGTCCAACGTCTCCGTCACCGTCTTGCCCTGGAACGGCGGCCTGCCGGTGAGGCAGGCGTACAGGATGGCGCCCAGCGCGTACACATCCGCAGCCGGGCCGGCCTCATGGGCGCGGCCCGACGCCTGCTCCGGGGCCATGTAACTGGGCGTGCCCATCACTGCCCCGGCTTGCGTCTCGCCGCTGTCGCGGTCCAGTTGCCGGGCGAGGCCGAAGTCCGTGACCTTGGGGATGTAGGTCAGGCTTTCCAGCCTGACTCCGGAGTCAGGCTGGAAAGCCTGACCTACGGCCAGCAGCACGTTGGCCGGCTTCAGGTCGCGATGCACGACATTGCGGCTATGCGCCAGTTGCATCGCCTGCGCCAGGGCCTCGACCAGCCGGGCTGCCTCGCGCGCGGCCAAGGGCCGGCCACGCAGCCGCTGGGCCAGGCTGCCGCCCGCGACGAACTCGAGCGCGCAGTAGGGGTGACTGCCGGCCACGCCCACCTCGTGGATTTGCACGATGTTGGGGTGCTGCAACCGCGCCACCGCCTCCGCCTCGACCCGAAAGCGGGCCAGATCCTGGGAACCGGCGTGGCCGCCAGCCAGAATCATCTTCAGGGCCACCGTCCGTTTGAGGGCGAGGTGGCGGGCCTTGTACACAACACCCATGCCGCCGCGCCCGAGCACGCTCTCGATGGTGTAGCCGGGGATGGAGGGGGGTGGCGGGTCGGCATGGGTCGCAGAGCCGTGCGCGGCTCCGCGCCCAATTTGGGCTGGTCGGTGACGGTGGTCTTGCCGGGGGGAGCCGAGGGCGCCTCCGAGGTCTCGCGGGCGGGCACCTCCGGTTTCGCCTCCGGGGCGTGGTCGCTGGTCCGCAACGGGTCGTCGGAGTTCGGCGCGGGCATCGGTCACCGTCCTTCGAGCTTTCGGGGGTCGGTGGCGGCGCTTGCCCGCCGGCGACCGCTCCGGTGATCCAGAGGTGTAGCGAGAGTGCCGGCTATTGTCGCAGGGTGAATTGGGAATTCCACCACATTCCGCGAATTCCGCGACGGTGAAACGCGGACGCACCCCCTGCGGAAGCCGATGGCGGAGTGATCGTTTCCCTGTTCGTTAGCCCGACGCGCAAGCGAGGACGTCCCTCGCTTGCGCGTCGGGCTAACGGCGAACGATTCAGCAAGCCGTCCGGAACGTCGCGTACAGAATCATCAATGAATCCAAACGCTGGCGGGCATGCACATCTTGCGTGAAGGCGTAAGGTAGCGATCCCCCAAGGCTGCGCAGCGAAGGTATCACATTTTGTGATACCAACGCATCGGCTTCGTCGCTCGTGAGCTGGAACATGAAATCATCGGGGAAGCGCTCACGATTCCGCTTCACCTGCTGACGCAAGGCAATGGCCTTCACGCCGTACAACTCCGCCAGGTCGCGGTCGAGCATGTAATCACCATCGCGCAGCTGGCGCTTGGGCATCCGGACAACAGGAAAAAGGGGCAAGATTTCCGCCCTGAATCTAGAGAACGCCGCTGAATCCTGGTAGGATACTCCCTGTTTCCGTGCCACGTGAAGCCCGGGGGCGTAAGTCCATGCCCATCCAAACTGTTTGCGCTTCTTGCTCGGCCAAGCTCAACGTCAAGGATGAACTGATCGGCAAGGCCATCAAATGTCCGAAGTGCGGAGCGCGTCTCGCGGTTCCCGCCGTTTCCGCCAGCGTAAGCGGGGCCACTGTGGCCGTCCATGCGTCCCAGGGCGCGCTGCCCTGCGATTCCCGTGGTACGACCGAGCCACATCCGAGCGCCGCGGCACCGGCCGAAGACGTTGGCAGCGATCGCGGGCAAGATTCGCCGCCGGCCGACCCAGCCATCGCGCCGGACGGCGAGCCCCCGGCCACCGAGTTCCTGTCGACGCCGGACGCGGAGCCGCCGGCCACGGAGTTCCTGTCGAAACCGGACGGCGAGCCCCCGGCCACCGAGTTCTTGTCGACGCCGGACGGCGAGCCCCCGGCCTCGACACCGGACGTGGAGCCCCCGGCCACCGAGTTCCTGTCGACGCCGGACGGCGAGCCCCCGGCCACCGAGTTCCTGTCGACGCCGGACGGCGAGCGCTCTGCCACGGATTATGTGCCGACGCCGGACGCGGAGGCGTCCGCCACGGATTTTCTGCCGACACAGGACGCGGAGCCGGCCCCTGTCTCGCCGCAGACCCAGGACGCAGGCGAGACCTGGAGCCTGGGCGGTTACCGCATCTTGCGTGAACTCGGCCAGGGCGGCATGGGGGCGGTCTATGAGGCCGAGGATGTCAAGCTCAAGCGCCGCGTTGCCCTGAAAGTCATGAGGCCGGAGATTGCCAGGAACCAGCAACACCGCGAGCGCTTTCTGCGCGAAGCCCGCGCCGCCGCCAACGTCAAGAGTGATTTCATCTGCCCGATCTATCGCGTCGGCGAGGAGAACGGCGTCCCCTTCATCGCGATGCCGTTCATGAAAGGCGAGCCGCTCGATGCGCATTTGAGGCAGAGCGTGCGGTTGCCGATCGACGAAGTGATGCGCATCGGCAAGGAGGTCGCTCAGGGGTTGGTCGCCGCGCACGAGGCGGGGCTGGTCCATCGCGATATCAAGCCGGCGAACATCTGGCTGGAGACGCAGTGCGCGGGTCCGCGGCGGGCGATCATCCTGGACTTTGGCCTGGCCCGCAAACAGGCCGACAACGTGCAGATCACCCAATCCGGCGCCGTCCTCGGCACGCCGGCCTTCATGTCCCCCGAGCAAGCCCGCGGCGACAAGCACGTGGACGCACGCACCGATCTCTTCAGCCTCGGCGGCGTGCTGTACGCGCTGTGCACGGGGGAGTTGCCGTTCAAGGGTGACACGACGATGGGCATCCTGATGGCGCTGGCGACGCACGATCCCACCCCGCCGCACAAAATCTCGGCAACGACTCCCAGGCCGCTGTCGCGCCTCATCATGCGTCTCCTGGCGAAGAAGCCGGAGGACCGGCCGCAGACTGCCCGCGAAGTGTACGAGGAACTCGTCGCGATTGAAACAGCCGCCGCGAAGCCGGCGGATGAAGCGTTCACGACGCAGATCGACCCGCCGCTACCGCCGGCAGCATCGGCCGGCGCGAGCGAACCAAGATCCAGGGGCGCGAGCAAGACAGCAACCAGGAGGCAGCAAAGGCAACCCGTTGCGCTGGCGACTTATGTTCTCTTCGGTCTGATTGCGGTCGGCCTGCTTGGCTGTGTCGTCACGGTGGCGGGCACCGCCGTCTACTACATCGTCTTCGGTGGCGGCAAGGGACCGGGGGAGCCGAAGGTGGTGGCCGAGGAGAAGAAGGCGCCGCCGGAGCCCACCGGCGAGGTGCCCGCGGGCTGGGTCGTCGTCAAGCGGCCGGTCGCGAACTACTCCGTCGCGATGCCGCAACAGCCGGAGGCGCTTCAGGGGCAGAACGTTGGCAAGGCCGTCAAGCTGCCCAATGGCACGCAACTGGCGACATTTGCCCAATCAATCCCGCCCGGCGAACTCGCGCAAGGCGGACCTGACGGAGTGCTCGATCGGCAGATGGTCGGCCTCTTGGCGATTACCGGTGGGTTGCAGCCCGGTGGCAAGGTCCCGGAAGCAACGAAAATCTCGCTGGGCCCGCATCAAGGCCGCGAATACCGGTTGACCGGCAGGGGGGCCCAGGGACCGCCAACGCCCATCTACATCCGCGTGTACGTCATCCGGAACCTGATGGTCGTGTTGATGGGACCGGCTCGCGGCAATGCCCCCGCGCCGGAAACCGTGGCTTTCTTCAACTCGCTGAAGCTCGGCCTGGACCGCGCGCCGCCAAGCGTCCTGCTCAAAGGCACCCTGAGCCGCGACGATCCGTTCGATAGCTTCGGCCTCACCCAGAACAGCTTCCACAAGGTTCATCTGGTTCCGCTGGAGCCCGGCAAGCCGTACATGATCGACGTGGAAGGAGATTTTGACACGATTCTGCGCATCGAAGACGCCGACAAGAAGATGCTGCTGCTCAACGACGACGTGTGCGACCCGTTTAATCTGAACTCCCGAGTGGTGTTCACCCCGTCGAAAAAAGCCACCTATCGGCTGATCGTGACCTCGGCCCAGCCGCAGGCGACCGGTTCGTACACCCTTGCCGTTCGCGACGCGGTCAAGGTCGGCGACGCCACGGTCATCAAGGACCGTCTGGAGAAAAAAGAGCCGGCTCCCCAGGGCGGGAAGTTCAGCAAGCTCCACAGGATCGAGCTTGTCGAAGGCAGTCCCTACACGCTGGAGCTGACCAGCCCGAACTTTGACGCAACCATTGTTCTCCCTAGCGCGGCCGGAACACCGCCGGCGCAAGCGTCAGCAAGCCCGGGCAACCCGGCACGGCTGGACTTTACCCCGCCTCGAGCCGGCGTGTACCAGATCGTGGTGACCAGCGCTCGGCCGGAGCAAACCGGGGAGTATACCTTGTCCGTCCAGCGCTACGAAGAGGCCACGAAGGCGAAAGGCCCATAAGCTGCCAAAGGGGGTCCGGCGGGGGGCAGCCCGCAAACGGAGCTCAGCCGTGGTTCACTTCACCTGTGCGTGCGGAATGCAGATCGCCGCCGAATCGGCCGGGCACAAGATCACGTGCCCCGGCTGCGGCAAGGTCGCGGTCGTGCAGGCCGCGGTCCCTGCCGCTGTCATCGACCAGGAAACCGCCGCGCTGTCTAGTCCGGTTTCGCCAGAAGCCGCTGACGAATACTCCACGGATCCGGGGACGTGCGACCGTAATGCGACGGTCGCGCCGGGTGGTTTGGCTTTGGGCCGGGACACAACGGCGGCTAGAGACGCGGGCCTATCCTGGAGCCTGGGCGGTTACCGCATTCTGCGCGAACTTGGCCACGGCGGCATGGGGACCGTCTACGAGGCCGAAGATATCAAGCTCGAACGCCATGTCGCCCTCAAGGTCATGAAGCCGGAGATCGCCCAGAACGAGCAACATCGCGAGCGCTTCCTGCGCGAAGCCTGCACTGCCGCCAGCGTCGTCAGTGATTTCATCTGCCCGATCTATGAAGTCGGCGAGGACAACGGCGTCCCCTTTATCGCGATGCCGTTCCTGAAAGGCGAGCCGCTCAATGCGCACTGGAAGAAGGGCACGCGGCTGGCGATCGACGAAGTGGTGCGCATCGGCAAGCAGGTTGCCGACGGGTTGAGCGCCGCACATGAAGCCGGGCTGGTCCATCGTGACATCAAGCCTGGGAACATCTGGCTGGAGACGCAGCTCACCGGTCCGCCGCGGGCGCTCATCCTGGACTTTGGCCTGGCCCGCGTGCAGGCCGACAACGTGCACATCACCCAATCGGGCGCGATCGTCGGCACGCCGGCATACATGTCCCCCGAGCAAGCCCGCGGCGACAAGAACGTCGACGCACGCACCGATCTGTTCAGCCTCGGCTGCGTTCTATACGCGCTGTGCACGGGCGAACTGCCGTTCCAGGGCGCAACGATGATGGACGTCCTGATGGCGCTGGGGACGCACGATCCGGCGCCACCGCACACCCTCTCCGCGACGATACCGCAGCCGCTGTCGGACCTGATCCTGCGTCTTTTGGCCAAGAATGCGGACGACCGGCCGCGGACGGCACGGGACGTGATCGAGGAACTCGCCGCGATCGAACGCGACCTTGCACAACCGGCGACGGAAATCCCAACGCAACGGATCAAGCCGCCGACAAAGTCAGGCAGCAAGACCCTGCGAATTCCGGACGCGGACAAGACGGCAAACGGGACTCAGGAAATGTCTTCCGTCGCGGCTCACAGCGCGCTCGGGCGCAAGACTTCCTACGCGCTCTTCACCTTGATCGCGATCGGCCTGCTCAGCTGCGTCATCCCCCTCGTGGGCGGCGGCGTCTACTACATCGTCACCGACAACGGGACCATCGAGCTTCAGACCGAGGACAAGAACGTCCAGGTCCTCTTGCTCAAGAACGGCCAGGAGATCGAAATCCTCGACGGCGCGAGCGAGAAAACCTGGTCCGTCCGCCCGGGCACTTACACTCTCCGCCTGCAGGACGATGCCGACGACCTGGAAATCGTCATGCCGGACACGTTCGAGCTGAAGCGCGGCGGCAAGCATGTCGTGACGATTCGCAAGCTCCCACCCGATCCGAGGCTCGCGTGGGTCCACAACAACCTGGGCAATGCGCTGAGGGACAAGGGCCAGTTAGACGAGGCCATTGCCGAGTACCGCAAGGCCATTGCCATCGGCCCGAAGCAGGCAATGCCGCAGAACAACTTGCTCAACAATGCCCACTACAACGTCGGCTTCGCCCTGTGCAAACTGGGGAAACTCGACGAGGCCCGCGCCACGTTTCAGGAGGCGTGCCCCGATCCTGGATTGGCCCAGGCATTTTTCGCGAATGCCCTCAGACGAGCGGGCAAAATGGCCGAGGGGGTGGCCGCGGCTCGCGAAGGGGTCCGGTTGAATCCCGGTTCCGAGTGGACCCACTGGAACCTTGGCTGGGCTCTTCAGGGCCAGCGGGACTGGGACGGCTCGATCGCTGCGTATCGCGAGGCGATAAGGCTGAAGCCCAACACCTCGGATACCGTATACGACCTTGCCTATTCGCTCGAGCAGAAGGGATTGCTCGACGAGGCCATCGCCGAGTACCGCAAGGCCATCCAACTCGCCCCGTGGTACGCGGACGCCCATAATAACCTCGGCTGGGTGCTTTATCGCAAGGGAAAAACCGACGACGCCATCACCAGCTACCGCGAGGCCATCGCATGCGACCCGAAGCACGTCAGGGCCCACAACAACCTGGGTGATGCGCTCAAGGACAAGGGCGAGCTGGAGCAGGCCATCGCCAGCTACCGCAAGGCCGACGAACTCGACCCGAAGGCAAGCTGGGCCCACACCCGCGCCGCGACGGCGCAACGATTGGCGGCGGCGCGGGACAAGTTCCCGGCCTTCCAGGACGGCAGCTACACGCCGGCCACGACCGAGGAACGACTCGTACTGGTCGAGTGGTGCCAGTATAAAAAGCTGCACCACACCGCGGCCGGCCTATATGCCACCGCCTTCATCGCGGACCCCAAGCTAGCCGACGATCTGAAAGCCGCTCACCGCTATAACGCCGCCTGCGCCGCAGCGCTGGCCGCCGCCGGTCAGGGCGAGGAAGCCGCCAGGCTCGACGACAACGAGCGGGCCCGTCTTCGCAAGCAGGCCCTCGACTGGCTGGGCGCCGACCTGGTCCTGCGCCGCAACCAACTGGAGAGCGGCCAGCCCGCCGATCGCGCCACGGTTAAATCGAAGCTGCGGTACTGGCAGAGGGACGCCCAACTCGCCGGCATTCGCGAGAAGGCGGTGCTGGACAAGCTGCCGGCGGACGAGCAGAAGCCGTTCACCCGGTTTTGGTCCGACGTGGCGGCGTTGCTCAAGAAGGCGGAGGAGCAACCGAAATAGCCACGATCAGCCGTCGCGCCGGTGAGCGATCGATCGCCTGATCATCGTGGATGTCGTGACGCGACGCCGCGCTATAACCTGTCTGGCTGGTCACCCTGACCGTGGGTGTTCCAGAGCCGGTTGACCAACGCACTGGTGTCGAAGAATGTGCCGGCCGTTAGACCCTGTCATCGCGGTCGCGAATGATTTGCTCGGCCATCGAGCCCGGGATTTTTGCAAGCGCGGCTCGGACTTGCGCCAGTGTCACACCTGTCATCGGCCGGGGCCGCCGCGGAGGATGCAGACCCCGAAGAGCCGGAACGGCGGTCAGGTTCATTCGTGGGTTCGGCTCGCTTCTTCAGGTGCACCAGCCTTGCGCCTGGCGCAGCTTTCTTCCCACATGATGCTATCCTCCCATGAGTTCTTCGGGCGTGCAGATAATGGGCATGCGGTGGCCCAACTTCTCACACACCACTGCTATTCTCCGCGCGATCTGTGCGTTTGCCAAGTGCTTGCAATTCCAGGTTAGCAGATAGTCAACAGCGTGTACTGCCGACACAGCAACATGTGCGGCGTCAGGAAAAGCGTGCGGCGGACGGATGCCAGCAGCCACGATAGCTCGAGTCAGCGATACAGCGGGCTCCGTGACATCAAGGGCAGGCAGGCCGCCGATGATCGCGAGTCGCTTCTGTACTTCCTCGTGATCCCCGACTGAGGCTTCGTCAATGACGACCTGGGAGACCACGCACTCAAATTCGCCACGTCGATTCGCCCACCATTCCTGTGTGGTCTGTTGGTGCCGTGCGACAATGACGTCACGACTGGGACGAGCGACCAGGTAGCTGATGAACGTTGTTTCCAGGTAGACCGATTCCATACTCATTGCCTGGCTGGCTTGGAAGGGCGGTCAAGTAGGAACGGAGAACAATTCACGCTGACCCGTTTTCCGCCCACTTCAGCTGATTCTTCCGCTTGGACATACTGCGATGGGCCCGTGGGTTCACCCCAAACCATTTTCTGCCTCGAATACCAGTAACGACCAGAGCGGCTCAGGGTTCGGCGGCAGCTCGGTCGGCAGCGCGCCGAGCTGCGCAAGCTCTTGCCGCATCTCAGCCACCCGTTCTAACTGGGCTTCCTCTGACGGCAGATTTCGCACTTCTCCTTGGTAGCGATTCCAGGCTGCCGCGATTCGGCGGAAAGACTCGGGGTCCGGCCCAGCCCACACCTGATCTGGGTCACCGGTCACCCGGAAGTAGACGTGCCCGTCCGTGCCAACAACGAACTCGTAATTCGGGCCGCCAAAGTACGAGCCCCGAGCAACCACATCGCCATCAGGCTGATCAAGCACCACAATCTCCATCGCGGGAAACCTCCGGCGCCGAACGCCAAGATTAGTTGCCAGGTCGGCTGGATAGATTTGTAGCAGCCAGGATGCATGCATCCTGTTGTCACCGGACTCCAAAATGCATCTCGCTTCTTGGGTCAGGCTTCCCCCCGATCCCACCACTTCAGCACCCGCAGCGCGCGGAGGGTGTTCCAGCGGCTCGGTGCGCCGAGTCGTTCAATCTCGAAATACGTTTTCCCCTTATACGAGTGTTGCAAAGACCAGCGCCCATCCTCGCGCTGGCCTTGACGCACGATCTCGATCGCCTCGGCGAGGCGCTGGTCGCAGCTGCGCCCGCGGCCTGGAAATGGTCGAGAGTGCGGAGAATGTCGTAGTGCCACCGCGGTGGGAAAGAGAAGCGAGTGAATATCGGCTTGATGATTTTGCCGGTACGGTGGGAGCGAAACAGCCGATGCACCAGGAGGAACTCACGACCGCGGCGCTGCGCGGCGCTGCGCGGCCTGCACCGCCCGCACTTTGCGGCCACGGTGTAGTTCGTAGTGCCGCAAGCCTTCGAGCGCGTTGATCGTCGTATGGACCGACGCGTGGGTCGCGCCAAACCGGCGCCGGCAATTCCACCCCCCGTCGGGCATCTGCTGCTCCAGCAAATGGTCGGCAATCGTGTCGAGACGGTCGTCCTCATACCGGAACGACGACAGGATGGATAGCACCATCCCCGTGACGCACGTCTCGCTCGGCGTCCAGCCGTAGTTGATGCCGCCATCCCGCTGGAGCCCGCGGTCGAGCAGGAGCGTGCAAGCGCGTCGCGCTTGCGGGTTGTTGGCCGGCAGACCAAAGGCGCGGAGCAGCAGCATCGTGTAGGTGGTCGAGATCCACTTGGGCGAGTAGAGCCCACCGTCCGACGATCGCCCGCCCACCCACGTGCCCTCCGGATCCTGCCGGGCAAGCAGCCGAGCGCCCCAGCCGTCGCGCGCGACCCTTCGCCGCTCGCGCTCGACGGTGCGTTCGGCCGCCCCTACCAAATCACGCAGGGTCTGCCAACGAATGGCAGGGTCCCCGTCGAGGAGCCACTGGATTGCGCCATCCGTACGCGGTCTCACAATCACTCTTGAAGTGCGTTCAACGGTCATCCGGCGGTCCTCCGCGTCATTGTCGAATGGTCCTCCAGCGACTTCCCTGGGTCAAGCCAAAAGAAGCCGGCCAATCGCTCGACCAGACGGTTACGAGCGCGACTCACTGCACCGCGATGCCGACGTCGCCCAGGCACGGCACGATCTGCCGGCCGCACTCGGGGCAGCTGGTGCGGAGCCCTTGCCACATCTTCTGGGCGGCGTCGGATGCCGGGCGCCGCGCCGCCGGCAGCCTCGGCAGGAACTCGTCGAAATAGAAGTGCAACCATGCCTTGAGCGCAATCACCAGGTCGCGCGGCTTGCTGGGCGTCTTCAGCCGGTGCGAGCCGACCTCGATCACGTACGCCTTGTCGGCCGCGGACCATTCCCACTGGATGGTCTTGTCGTCGGGCCGGGCAACGAGGTATTCGCCCAGCACCCAGATGCCGCGGCTGGTCACGTGCAGATCGTCCTGGCGCACGCTGAGCAGCAGGTGCGGGTGCTCCTCCAAGAGTGCCTCCGCCTCGTGCGCGCTCTCGGCCAGCCCGAAGACGCTTGGCGCCGGGCCCACCTTTTCCCAGGTGCGGGCGCGGCGCATCGACCAGAGCAGCTCGAGGTGGCTCCAGCGCGAGCGATCCTCCAGGCCGAGCACGTCGTGCGCGACCGGGAAGACGCGGGCCAGGTCGGCGAGGTCGTCGGCCGACAGACCCTGCTCGAAGGCGCGGGCGGCCACCAGCACCTGGAGCCGGCGCAGTGCGCCGCGGCCCCAGTCCTTGCGGGCGGCGTGGACCTGGTCGACCAGCAGGCTGAACAGGTGCAGCGACAGCTTGCCGCGCAAGCAGTCGGCGAGCTGGTCGGCCAGGAAACCGATCGCGTCGAGCCGGGCGGCGCAGCTCCTGGACGTACAGCCGGCACAGCTCGGCCAGGCACATCGCGGCGAGCGGGACGGTTTTGGCAGAGGCGGTGACGGCGGCGCAGCATTCGGTGAGCAGGTTCATCCGGGGGCGGCGGCGACCCGGTTCGGCGCTGAGCCGGGCCAGGCCGTGCAGGAATTCCCACCCGGGCCGGGTCAGGGGTTCGCCGAGGATGTGCGGCACCAGCCGGTCCCAGGCGGCACCCAGGAGCCGGACCGAGCGATGCGGCGGCGTCGGCCAAAAGGCGTAGATCAGCCCGGCGAGGATCAGCCCGGTGCTGCCGGCGAGCATCAGGATCAACGCGACGGGATAAGCGCCGCGCGTCAGGCCGTTGAGCAGCACGAACAACAGCACCATGGTGGTGCCGACGGCGAGGACCATGCCGCCCGGCCGGGTCAGCCAGCGGCCCGGTTCCACCGAGTCGTAGAGCACGTCGTCAGGCGTCTCGATCCGCAGCTTGGGCACGGCGCCGAAGACCTCGCCCAGCTCGAGCCGATAGCCGAATCCCTCCAGCACGCCGCGTTCCAGCGTGAGCGGCTCGGGCGGGTCGGGCTCGGTGCAGGGGATAAAGGCGTAACAATGCGGACAAAGGCCCGTCGCCCGCGCCTTGGCCTGGGCGACGAGGGAGGCGACGACCTCGTGATCCTGCATACCGCGGCGGAGCATCAGCCGGTGTAGCCGGGTCAGGCCGCCCTCGGGATCGACCTGGCGAGCCAGCTCCTGGCAGCGCCTGAGCAGTTCGGGGTCCTTTTCCAGACCATAGTCGACCGCCCAGTCCTCCAGCATGCGCCATGGCTCGCGGACGCGCTGGCCGTCAAGCACGAGGCGATGGCGGTCCCATAGATGGCGGACCATGTCCTTCTTGCGGAGCTGCGTCGGACAGCGCGGGCAGCTCATACGCACCTCGTCCTCCAGCGCCCGGCACACCGTGTCGATCGCCGGCGCCTGACCGAAGCGCTGCTCGAGTTGATGCAGCTTGTCGATGGCGCGGAACCGACCCATGCCGGAAATGTAAGCGCGCAGCAATCCGACGGCCGCGGGGCCGTCCTTGCCGGTGGTGCGCATCAGTGCCACGACCGCGCGCTGCCGGCCCCGGCGCGGCAGGTCCTTGGCGCCCAGCAGCGGCCGGAGCAGGTCCATCAGCTCGTCGGGCACCGGCGGCGGCAGCCGCGCCGCCAGCTCCACCGCCAGCCGCCGGCCGATTTGCACATAGGAATTGTTCTTATGTTCCCCAATCAGGATCGGCAGGATTTCCCGGGCCCCGCCGCTCGCGGCCAGCGCCTCGGCCAAACCGATCAGGGCCGGCGGACGCTCTTCGGGGTCCAGTGCCCGCACGTACTGGAACAGCCAGTTAACGACATGGCGGTCCGTGGTACGGGGATGCCGGTCCTCGACCATGCCGCGCAGGTTCTGCCAGGCCTTCGCGTCCGACGGCGTGGCGCAAACGGCCCGCAGCAGCGTCACCCGCGTGGCCTCATAGGAACGGCGTACCCCGCGAAACTCGAAGATCTCGTGCGCCCGACGCAGGTGCGTCTCAAGGTCCCGGCTGCGGACCGGCGCGGCACTCCGAGCAGTGCTCGAGCCGATCGTCCTGCAGCCGCATCATGCAGGCGCCGACGGCGGCCGCATCGACGCCGAGAGCCGGCAATCGCTGGCAGAGCCGCAGCCGTTCCTCGATCATGTCCGCGCCGAGGCAGGCTTCCTCCAGCGCGTGCCAGACATCGTCGGCGCCGACCGATTCGCCGCGCAGCTTGTCGGCCAGCACTGGGACCAGCGACTCACGGCCCAGCTCGCGCAGCCGATCATCGCCGAGCAGCAGCATGAGCCGGACGATCGGCATGAACGGCTCGCTCTGCCGCAGCGTCGCGAGGTACGCCTCGAAGGCGGCGAACGGCAGCGCCACCGCGCGCCGGCGCCCGTTAGACCCTGGCCGAGCACCTGCTTCTGCAGATCGGCGACGTAGCGAGCCAGGCCCGGCGGCTCGGCAGCGCCCGGCGGCGTGGCGCAGATAGATCTCCAGCAGGCGCTCATGGGCCGGCGCATCCTGCCGGTGCAGCACGCGCTCCCATAAGCGTGCGACGGCGTCGTCGTAGGGAATGGCGTCGCCGTCAAGATCGACGTAGCCATGCGCCTTGCGCAGGTGCGCGAGGCGCTCGCTGGCGGGGATCGGCTGGTCGCACAGGGGGCACGTCGTGGGCCGGCGCTCGTCCAGCGTCTGCAGCACGCGCGCGACCCGGGATTCCGGCAGGTTGAGCGCGGCGAGAAAGCTGGACACTGGCGGCGCACGGTCGAGCGGTGGTGCCTCCAGCGCTTCCAGCAGCCGCAGCAGCAGGTCATTGTCGCGCGTCTCGGAGTACTGCCAAATGTCGAGCGCGGCGGCCTGGCGCATCTCCGCCGAGGGGTCGTGCAGATACTGCCACAGCACCGGCTCGGCAAGGCTGAAGCGGAACTCGCCGCGCAGGGCGTGCTCAAGGCGCCGCAGCCCCCAGCCACGTGCTCGCGGCGAAACCGAGGATAACAGCCCGTACGCCGCCTCGACCGGATCGATCACGCCCAGCACCATCGCGACGCGCGGCGGGTACATGTCCCCATCCTGCGCGAGCAACGCTTGCTCCTCGACCCAGCGCTGCAGGTTCGCCGGGCTCGGCTGCCAGAGCACCTCGGCGAGCCCCGCCGAAAAGACGCCGCCCTTGACCGTCCACACGGTGTAGAAGAGCGATGACAGGTCCGGCGTCAACGGCAGGTCGTCGTCCAGCACGACCGGTTTCGCCGGGCCATCGTAGATTGCCTCGCCCTCGTCGGGATCGGTCGGCGCCCGACCTCGGCCGCGCCGGACGCGCAGGTGAACGCCCGGGTCGAGGGCCGAGCAGTCGATCAGCAGCCGCGCCGCCCCGGGGTCGATCTGCAGCGCGACCATGCCGGCGATGGCGGGCGGCGGCAAGCTGATCAGCCAACGCCGCAGTTCCGCGACCGAGCCCGGCCGTTGATTGGGGTTCGCGTTCAACAGCAGGCGCAGCACGCCGAGCACATGGCGCGGCCAATCCGGCGGCAGGGCGCTCGCGGACAGGCCGAGCTGTTCCGCCCACGGGCCGTGCAGCGCGGTGGGCACGTGGTCCAGGACCTGTTCGAGGCGCGCGAAATGTTCCGTCTGAAAAGCCGCCCACGGTCGGCCCTGCGCCTGGGCGATCTGCACCGGGCTGTCGCCGGTGAGCAAGGCATAGACGAGGCATCCCCAGGAATACAGGTCACTGCGCCGATCGGGCCGGCCGCCACGCAAGGCACATTCCGGCGCCGCGAAACCACGAGGAAAACGCTCCGGCGGAAAGAAGCGCGACCATGCGTCGGTGCCGTCCGTGTCGGCGAGCAGCGGACTGTGCTGCGCCAGCGCCATGTCGGTGCCGACGTAGTGGACGCGCTCAAGCGCATCGATCACGACCGCATCCGGCGCCAGCCCGAGCAGCAGCAGGCCCTCGTCGTGCGCCTGGCGGATGAACTCCAGCAATTCGGCGAGCACCGACAGCACCGACGAGAGCGGCAGGACCTGTTGCCGCCACGCCGGCAGGAACAACCCCTGCGGCCGGGCGAACACGACGATCGGCTCGCCGCCGAGGCCGTCCTGCCCATCGGCGAAGAACGTGAATGGATCGCGGGGCTCTTCCAGCTCGAGCAGGTCGATCGGCTCGGGCCAGAGATTGCTATGGCGATTGCCGAGGATGCCGCGTACTTCGGCGCGGGCCAGGGCGCGGCGCTGGGCGACGTAGTCGGCCTGGTCGAGGACGGGATAGCGAATGGTGCGCAGCAACACGTCGAGCCATTCCTTGTCGTCGGTTTCGCGTACACGTTTGGCGGTGAAATCGAAGTTGTAGAAAACCTTCTTGGCGGTGTAGAGCCCAGACCACGGCGTCTCGGCGACGACGCCGGTGACGACATAGCCTCCGGGCTGCTGTTCCGGCCCCGACCCTTCCAGACGCTCGCCGACGCTTAGCTGCATGATGACGTGGAATGCCTCAGAGTTTGCCTGCTAGGATTGTACACCGGGCGGCCGATTGCGTACCGCAGCGGCCAACGGGGGACCCGGGCGACGTTGACCTGGTCGGCGGTTGTGAGACCCGCAAAAGCGGGTCACTACAGCCACGCCAGCAGTAGTGAACACCAGAGCAGTTAAACTGCGCACTGCGCAACGGAAAAGCCGATTGTGTCGGAATAACCGATTTGCCGATATTTACCGGCCTCTCCCGTTAGTTTGCTGGAGCCAACCATGATGCGTGCGCGATGGTTGACGTGGATGGTGCAAATCGCTTTCCTGGGTTTTGCCACGGCTGCGGCGGCGCAGGCGCCGGACAATCGGCCGCTGGCGACCTTTGGGCCGCCGGTGACAGAGGACGTTCCCGCCACAGCGTCTGGCGCGAACCTGGGCATTGCGCTGCTTGGTGTTACCCCGGCACAGGATACGGAGCCGGCGGCACCACCACCGGTGCTGCCGCTCGTCGCAGTCGACCACCCAGCCGCCGAAACGCCGCGCTCGAACTGGATCGACAAGCTGCCGTATCGCCCCATTCCGCCGCTGGGCAATTATCCCATCTTGCCCTCGGGGCCCGGCTATTATTCGCTGCTGGACGTGCTCACCGGGCACTATCGGCAAGAGCCGCCGCGCTCGGCGTATCCGTTGTACGCGTTGATGAGAAACTCGATGTTCGACGCCGACTTCCGGTACCTCGACGATCCGAGCTATGTGTCCGAGGACTTCTTCGACCGGTTCCATAACGTTCACGTCGGCGACTGGCTCCTGGGCACTGGCGGTCAAATGGACACCCGGTACATGCACCAGGAAAACGCCCGGCTCTCCGGCCTCACCGACGATTACAATCTTCTGCGCGCCGCGTTTACGGCGACATGTGGTACAAGGACATTTTTCGCATTTATGGCGAAGTCATCTGGGCCGGCTCGTCCACGCAGGATTTGCCGCCGTTGAAGATCGATCGCGACAGCATGGACTTTTTGAACCTGTTCGTCGGCATCAAGGTCGCTGAAATCGACGGCTATCCGGCTTATCTGCGCATCGGCCGGCAAGAACTGCTATTCGGCTCGGAACGGCTGGTGACCCCGCTCGAATGGGGTAACACCCGGCAAACCTTTCAGGGCGTCCACGGGCTGTGGTCCAATGGGACGGTGGACGTGGATTGCTTCTGGACCCAATACGTGTTGCCGAATCCTTCCGGCTGGTCCAACGCCGACACCAACCAGACCTTTTCCGGAGCGTGGCTTGCATACCATCCGGACAAGAAGACCACCCTGGATTTGTACTGGCTCTGGCTGGACGACAAGGACACTTACAAATCGATGGGTATCACGCAGGATCCGACGAACGTGCAGACCCTGGGCACGCGGTTCGTGGGCGACAAGGACGGCTTCCTATGGGACTTCGAACCGATGTTTCAGTGCGGCAATCGCGGTTCGCAGTCGATCCTGGCCGGTTCCGCCAGCGGCGGACTCGGCTATTCCTTGCCCGCGGTGCCCTTGCAACCGACTTTCTGGGCCTACTACGATTGGGCCTCCGGCAGTCCTCATCCAGGCGTGGGCGATTACAGCACCTTCAACCAGCTCTACGGCTTCGGCCACTACTACCTGGGCTTCATGGATCTGATCGGCCGCGAGAACATCCGCGACTTGAATTTCCAGACCTATCTGTATCCGACCAACTGGATCAACTTGAACGTGCAATATCACATTCTGTCGCTGGATAGTTCGCGGGACGCCCTGTACGGCCCGTTGGGCACGCCGAGCCGCGTCAGCCTCAACGGAACGGCGGGAAAGGACGTGGGCCAGGAATTGGCTTTCATCGTCAACTTCCACCTCGGCCCGCATTCGGACATTTTGGTGGGCTGGTCATACCTGTTCGCGGGGGAGTTCATCCAAAACACCGCGACCACAGCCTCAGGCAAGTTTAGTCCCGAGATGTTTTACTTCATGTATAACGTCCGCTGGTAAGGCGAGCGGCAAGACTTCATTTCCCCGTAGGACGGATTTTCAATCCGTCCGGGTTTCGCGACGGACGGATTGCAAATCCGTCCTACGGGGGCCCCCCCGACGTTCAACACTGCCGGCAGCGATCCGTGGCGAAGCACGCGTCGAGCTCCTCGACGGCGGGGAGTTGCACGTAGACGTCGTCGCCCTCGACCTTGACCGGGAACACCTGAATGCTGAATTCCTTGTCGTTCAGGCCCTGGCCGGTCTCGAGCGAATAGGTCTTCTTGTGGACCGGGCAAGCGACCTTCGGCGTGCCGTCCTGATCGCCCACGATGCCGCGCGCCAGCACGAACTCACGGCGATGCGGACACATGTTCTGCGTCGCGTACCATTCGCCCCGGCTGTCAAAGTTAAACACGGCGATTTGCGTCTTGCCGTACTTGATCGTCGCCCCGCCGTCCTTCGGAAAGTCCCAAATCTTGCCGACCTGAATCCAGCGGGAATCGGGGGGCGGCGCCGTAAAGTCAGCTCGCTCGCCGGCACCAACGCCTCGGGCCAGGGGCCCGGATGCTGCTGTTCGCGCTCCTTGACAAACTCGATGGTCGGCTCGGTCTCGTCCGTGTTGGCGAACTGCTTGAAGCGACGGCGTTTTTCCGGGTCGTTGACGACCTCGGCCCACTCGCACTGGTAGGTGTCCACGGCCAACTGCATCTGCTCTTCCAGCTCAGCGCAGATGCCGAGGCGGTCGTTGATGATCACGTCCTTGAGATACTCGATCCCGCCGTCCATCTTTTCCAACCAGACGGCGGTGCGCGTCAGACGATCGGCGGTCTGCGTGTAGTACATGAGAAAGCGATCGATGTACTTGATGCAGGTGTCGGCGTCGATATCGGCGGCGAGCAGGTCGGCATGGCGCGGCTTGGCGCCGCCGTTGCCGCAGACGTAGAGGTTCCAGCCTTTCTCGGTGGCGATGATGCCGAAGTCCTTGCTTTGCGCCTCCGCACATTCACGGACGCAGCCCGACACCGCGGCTTTGAGCTTGTGCGGCGCGCGGAAGCCCTTGTAGCGATTTTCCACCTGGATGGCGAAGGCGACGGAATCTTGCACTCCGTAACGGCACCAGGTCGTACCGACGCAGCTCTTGACCGTACGAATTGCCTTGGCGTAAGCGTGGCCGCTCTCGAAACCGGCCCGCACCAGTTCCTCCCAGATATCGGGCAGCTGATGGACCGCGGCGCCGAACAGATCGATGCGCTGCCCGCCGGTGATCTTTGCATACAGGTTGTACTTCTTCGCCACCTGGCCGATGACGATCAGCTTATCGGGCGTGATCTCGCCGCCCGGCACGCGCGGCACGACCGAATAACTGCCGCCGCGCTGGAGGTTGGCCAGGTAACGGTCGTTGGTGTCCTGGATGGTAGTCTTCTCGATCAACGCTCTCATTCCACAGGCTCGCCAGGATCGAGGCGACCGCCGGCTTGCAGATTTCACAGCCTTGCCCCCGACCGTGCGCACGGATCAGGTCATTGAAGGTCTTGATTCGCTTGACCTTGACGATCTCGAAGAGTTCCTGGCGCGTGCAGGCGAAGTGCTCGCACAGCGCGGTGTTGACTTTCTTGCCGGACGCTTCGACCTGGGCCTTGAACAAATCGGTCACCAGCGGCAAGCAGCCGCCGCAGCCGGTCCCGGCCCGGGTGCATGCCTTGACTTCGTCAACCGCAAGGAGTTCCTGGTCGCGGATCGCACTGCAAATCGCGCCTTTGGTCACATTGTTGCACGAGCAGATCTGGGCATCGTCGGGGATGGAGGTCAGGATGCTCCGCCCGCTCTTGCTGTCGCTGCGCTTGCCGACCAGCAACTCACTCGGCGGCATGGTCAACCGCTCGCTGCTCTTGGCCAGCATCGACAGCGTACCGTATTCGGACGCGTCGCCGACGAGAATGCCGCCGAGCAGCCGAGTGCCGTCGAGGTCGAAGACCAGCTTCTTGTACGATCCCTGGAATGGATCCTGGTAGGTGATCGATTTCGATTTCTTATCGTCGGCGAAACAGTCGCCGAAGCTGGCCACATCGACGCCCATCAGCTTGAGCTTGGTGGACATGTCGGCGCCCTTGAAGGCCCGCGCCTGGCCCATGAGGTTGGCGGCAGCGATCTCCGCCATGTCATAACCCGGCGCGACCAGCCCGTAGATCATGCCGCCGTAGAGCGCGACCTCGCCGATGGCGTAAATGTCCGGATCGGAGGTGCGCAAGTGGTCGTCAACGACGACGCCGCCGCGCTGGCCGACCATCAGCCCGCAGGCACGGGCCAGCTCGTCGCGCGGCTTGATGCCGGCGGAGACGACGATCATCTTGACGTCGAGCTCGGCGCCGTCGGCGAAGGCCATGCCTTCGACCTTGCCGTTGCCGAGAATTTCCTTGGTGTTCTTGTTGAGGTGGACCTGCACGCCGAGGGCGTTGATCTTGCCGACGAGGACTTGGGAGCCGACGTCATCGATTTGCCGCGGCATGAGCCGGGGCGAACTCGACGACGTGCGTTTGCAGACCGAGGTCGTAGGCGGCCTTGGCCGCCTCCAGGCCGAGCAATCCGCCGCCGATGATCGCCGCCGTGGGGGCATTCTGGCCATAAGCGATGATCTGGTCGAGATCCTCGATGGTGCGATAAACGAAGACGCCCTTTTTTTCGATGCCTGGCACCGCTGGCACGAACGGGGCCGAACCGGTCGCGAGCACGACGGCATCATAAGTGATTTCACGGCCGAGGGCGGAGCGCACGACGCGGCGGTTGCGATCGATCTCAGTCGCGCGATCGCCGATGTGCAGCGCGATGCCGTTCTGTTGGTACCAATCGGCCGTCGCCAGGGCGAGCTTTTCGGCCTGGCGGTGCTCGAAGTATTTGGTGAGATTGACGCGATCGTAGGCCGGCCGGGGCTCTTCGCAAAAGCTAACGATCTGCCAGGCGCGGTCGGTGTCGAACTCGAGGAGTCGTTCGCAGAAACGATGGCCCACCATGCCGTTGCCGATAACCACCACGGTTTTCGGTCGCTTGGGTGTCACAGTCGGTTTCTCCATGTTTTCGGCCGTAGCAGACGATTGCCGGAGTTTTCTACAACAGTTCTTCAACGAGGGTTGCACAAGCGCTCCCGCCATCGATCAGGGGCATATGAGCATCAGGCTGGGAGGACTTTACCTTGGTGGGTTCTTTCATCGTTCCTACAAAGTAGAGCAAACGCGCGTTGAACAGGAAACAGACGGTGCTGGCCAATGCGGCGGGCCAGATGACCGATTCGTCGCCACCGAGGTAGGCATTCATGGTCGCGGACAGCAACCATAACTGCAGCGCCACCAGCAGGAGGACCAGGCAAAGGACCCCGTAGATCATGGTGCCGCGCTGTTTAGGGGTAAAGTGCTGTCTCATACGGTCCTCAATTCAACGCCGGTCGCATAGATGACGCCGTCGCGGCTTTCCAGCGTGATGCGCGTCAAGGGACGGCGCGGCGGCCCGGAAATCGCTCGGCCCGAGTGCAGATCGAAACGGCCGTGATGGCAGGGGCAATGGAGGCATCCTTGCGCCAATGCCGGCACCACCGAACAGGAGAGGTGCGTGCATTTTTGGTCGTACGCGAGGAACGTCTCGGCGTCGGGTCTCAGCAGCACGCAAGGATCGTGCGCGCCCGGATAGTGGAACAGCCTCGTGCCACCGACCGGAATCTCATCCACGCGAGCAATCGCCAGCGTCGCGGGCGGGTCTTGTTGTCCGCGGAATTGGTTCCGGACAACGATGCAGAACTGCCCCACCACGAAGGCCAGGCTCGTGAGCACCATGAAACTCGTGAAGTCGCGCCGGGCCACCTCGTTGTCCTCCACGGTGTCCACGGGGAAATCGCGCCGCCAGTCCGGTTGTGACGTGTCGGGCTGGCCGTCCGGGGCCGTGGTCCGCAGTTCCGGTTCGAACCGATTCATACGCGCTCCCCTCGTGTCTCATACATGTTGGAGAAGACGTCCAGCGAGATTCGTTGGCTCAGGCCGTTCTCGTTCATGGCTTCGGTAACATCCACGTACTGGGCTTTGACCGGGTTTTTCGGTGCCATCATGTGGACCTTGGTGGCGATGGTCTGCCGGCCGAATTGGAACCGATTGATCGGCGTGCTGCGGGGCCGCAGCCGGTCGAGCTGCGAGCGCGGGCCGTAGTACAGGGCCCCGCTGGGGCAGACGGTGGCGCACATGGGCTTCTTGCCCGCCGAGGTGCGGTCGTAACACAAGTCGCACTTCATCATCAGCTCGAAATCCGCAATCATCTTCGGCACGCCGAAGGGGCACGCGAGGACGCAATTGTTGCACGCTACGCAGCGGGGGGTGGCGGCGGATTGCACCACGCCGTCTTCGGTCTTCTTGATCGCGTCCGCAGGGCAAACTTCCGCACAGGTGGGCGTTTCGCAGTGCATGCAAACCACCGGCACCGTCTGTGTGGACTGTCCGGGGTCTACATATTCCAGGTGAATCATGGCATGTCCCTTGTGCGTGTCGCACTCGCTGCACGCCTGCACGCACGCCTGGCACCCAATGCACCGCGCCGGATCGATGAAGAATTCGTACTGGTCATTAAGGAACATAGGGCTCGTCCGAAGATTATTGCTGCGGCTCAAGCCCATCGGCACTGGCCGGCGGGCCATACTGCTTGAGGACGCGTACGGCACAAACCTTGAACTCCGGGATCTTGGAAATCGGATCCTGCGCGGCGATCGTCACCTGATTGATACTTTTCCCTCCTCCCCAGTGATAAGGAACGAAGACGGTGTCGGGCCGAATCGTCGTGACGACCTTGGCACGCAGAGTGCATATGCCGCGGCGACCCTCAATACGCACCCATGCGCCGTCCTTGATTCCGTACTGACTGGCTAACTGCGGATGGATCTCGATCAGCGGTTCCGGATACTGATCGACGAGCGGGCCGATGCGGCGAGTCTGAGTGCCGCTGAGATACTGGCTAACCACGCGGCCGGTGGTCAATATGACCGGGAACTCGTCATCGACCTCTTCGGCGGGCGGGGTGTAAGGGGCGACGTTAAAGCGGGCCTTGCCATCGGGGAAGTAAAAGCGGCCATTGCCGTTGGCGATCGGGTTGGTGGAACCGGGCTCGAAGAGGCGCGGCGTGCCGGGATGATCGGCGCGCGGGCACGGCCAGAAGACCCCCCATTGCTTGGCGATTTTTTCATAGGTGATGCCGGAGTAATCCGCGATCCCCCCGGCCGAGGCGCGGCGCAGCTCCTCGAAGATCTCGCGCGGGCTGGCAAAGGTAAAGCCACGTTCGCGCCCGAGCGCGGGCGATATCCTGAATGATGCGCCAGTCCTGACGGGCATCGCCGGGGCACTCGACCGCCGCATTGATCTTGATGACGCGGCCTTCGGCGCTGGTGACGACGCCTTCATCCTCCTCGTGCAGCGAACCGGGCAACACGATATCGGCATACCGGGCCGTCTCGCTCATGAAGAAATCGATGGTTACAAAGAACTGGAGACGTTCAAGCATCCGCTTGACAAAGCTGTTGTCCGGCAGCGAGACCAACGGATTGAAGCAGATATTGAGCAGGCCACGAACCTCGCCCCGGTCCACCTTTCGGAAAATCTCGTAGACATCCACGCCGCCGCGCGGCAGGTCGTCGGGGCTGATGCCCCAGACCTTGGCGACGTGGGCGCGGTGTTCGTGGTTCTCAATGTCGCGGCCGCCGGGGAGTTGATCGCACTTTTGCCCGTGTTCGCGGCCTCCCTGACCGTTGCCCTGTCCGGTGATGGTGGCGTAGCCGCAACCCTGGCGACCAATGCGCCCCGACGCCAGCACGATGTTGATGGCGCCCAGGCAATTCTGCACGCCGTGGGTGTGATGCTCGATGCCGCGCGCGTGCATGAGAAAGCTGCTCTTGGCCGTCCCCCACCACTGGGCGGCCTTGCGGATCGCACTCTCGGCAATGCCGGTGACCTCGGCGGTGCGCCGAGGCGTCCACTCCTTGACATGCTCGGCCAGCGGCCCGAAGCCAACGGTGTGGTTGGCGATGAAGTCGTGATCGAGCCAACCCTTTTCGATCATCAAGTGCAAGATGCCGTTGAACAAGGCGACGTCGCGACCGGGCTTGATCGGCAGGAACAAATCGCAGGTGCGGGCGATGGGCGTGATGCGCGGATCGACCACGATGATTTTGCGCCGTTCTCCCGTGCTTGCCAGAGGTAGTTGGTCAGGATCGGGAAGCACTCCGCGATATTGGAGCCGGCGATCCAGATCGCCTCGGCTGTGACAATGTCCGCCCACGGGTTGGCGGCGCGGTCGATGCCGAACGCCTTCTTGTTGGCCGCGGCCGCGCTGACCATGCACAGCCGGCCGTTGTAATCGATGTTGGACGTCTTCGAGTCCCATGCGAGCGAATTTACCCAGCAGATACGCCTTTTCCGTGGTCAGACTGGCGCCGCCGAACACCGCGAAGGAATCCGGGCCGTAGGTGGACTGAATCCGCTCGATCTCCTGCGCGACACGTTGGATCGCCTCCTCATAGGCGAGCGGCTGGAAGCCTCCCGGCGCGGCGGGGTCCCGTTGGTAGGCTTTGAGCAAACGATCGGGGTGGGCGCCTTGCAAGTAGCGTTTCACGCCCTTGGGACAGAGCATGCCCTGGTTGAAGGGGAACTCCTCCCAGGGCTCGAAGCCGATCACCTGATTATCTTTGACCTTGAGTTGAATGCCGCACTGCATGCCGCAGAAACAGCAGTGGGTTTGAACCAACTTGTCCGGTTCGACGGCGGACTCCAACCGCAACCCGCTCGAATAGTTGCGATGCGGGCCAAACTGCTCGATAATCGGCAGATCCTTGACAGGTTGGGTGGCCATGCTTTTCCCTTGGCGCGAACCTCAGGACAGGGGCCCGACGCCGTTCAACTTCCACGCGGAGGCGCCGAATTCAGTGGCGACAGTTGGTCCTGAGTCGGCGCGGGCCGACTCCTTAGTCCCCAACGGTTGCCTTTCGGCTGCCACCCATAGTTGGCCCTGCGCCAGCCCGAGCAAGGCGCGCCGACACCGCGGACAGATCCATTGATAGTGTTCCACGGGCGAATCAGGCATTTCGTAGTGATATCCGAGCTGCTGCTCCACCACGATCAGGTCTTGTACGTGCATCCGCGATGCAAATTCTTCTCCGCAGCGTCGACATTTGGCCTGCTCTCCCTGTTGACTCACATCCTGGTAGAACGCCACGCCGACCGTCGCGGAACGCTGAAAGATGTGGAAGAATTTGCCGAACGGCAGCCAGAGCAGCGTGAAAATAACCGTCACGGCGTGCAGGATGGCCAGAAAATCGTAGCCGTAACCCTTCATCCAGCTGTAGCTGGCGGTGAGCATCAAGCCGGTGGTGCTGATGGCGAAGAGGAGAAACAGGGGCAGGATGTCCTCGCCGAACTGCTGCATGGCCGCCGCCCCGTGATCGCGCAGCCGTCGCCGCAGGGCCAGCAAGACGCCGATAATGACCAGAACGGACGACCACACCAGGCCATGAAAGGTGAGAAAACCAAGCACCGAATGAATGGGGAAGGCCCCGGTAGGGTAGCCAAAAACATAAACCCGATACCACTCCCAATCGGTCGGGTCGCTTTGGAATTGAACCCAGCCGAAGACCAGGGGAAAGGTGATGCCCACGGCAATCACGCACCCCCACATGATGCACCAGTGCGCCAACCAGCGCATACGGCCGCGCCGCCAAATGAAACCGTTGAAGGCATAGTGGACCAGCAAACGCCGAAGGAATCGGAACAGATTGCTGCCGACATGGCGCGGATGCAGCAGCAGGAAAAAGACTTTCCAACCGCGCGTCCAGTACATGGCGGTGGGAGGTCGCTGCAACCAGAGGGCATAACGACGGGTGATCCCGAACACTGCGAACAAGGTGGCGAACGTGTAACCCACGAGGGCAGCGTCGAAGCGATCCAAATTGCCGGATCCCAAGGTGATGAGCCGGGCGAGTATCGCGGTGACGACGAACGCCCAAATAGTCGCCTTGATTTTCTCCTTGCTCATGGTCCTGCCATTTCAGGCTCGATGTCCGGGACAGCAACAGGATGCGCTGGCGTGGCCGCCAATCCTCCCTTGGTAATGAAAACTCCGTCCCATGCGTTGCTGATCTGGTAGAGCATGGCAATGCAACTCAATGCAACAAGGGCGAAGAAGAGGAACCCAGCGCTATAGCTCCCGGTCAGTTGGTGTACGCCGCCAAACAAGGTTGGCAAAAAAAAGCCGCCGACGCCGCCCGTCGCCCCGACGATACCCGTCAACACGCCGATTTCTTTGGGAAAACGCTGCGGCACCAGCTGGAACACTGCCCCGTTGCCGAGACCCAACACTCCCATAAGGACAATCAGGAGAATCATACCCCAGATCATCGGCGGCGAGGTCGCCAGGTCAAGCAGGATGATGCTTGCCACTAAATAAAGCATCGTAAGCAAAGAAATGCCGCCGACGCGATCCGCCAGATAACCGCCCACGGGGCGTAGGAAGGATCCGGAAATGACACACAGAGTGACCAAAGCACCGGCTTGAACAGCGCTGAGGCCGTAATTATCGTGGAAGAAAATACTGAGGAAGCTGGCGAACCCAACGAAGCCGCCAAAGGTGACTGCGTAGAACAGGCACAAATACCATGTGTCGCGCAGGCGCACCACCGCCAGGTAATCCGTTAATTGCTTGGCAGGCGGCTGGTTAGGGCTATCCTTGGCGACCACGACAAACAAACCCAGGACGACACCGAGCGGCACCAGCGCAAGACCGAAGACGGCATGCCAGCCGAATTGCTCCGCCAGCCACGGCCCGAAAAAAGTAGCCAGCGAGGTGCCGCTGTTGCCCGCGCCGGCGATACCCAGAGCGAGACCCTGTTGTTGTGGCTTGTACCAACGGCTGGCCAGAGGCAGCGCGACCGCAAAGCTGGCCCCCGCCACCCCCAGCAACAGACCAACCACGAGAATCTTTGCATAGCTGTCGGCCCACAACCATCCCAGCGCGAGGGGTAGGATCGTTAGGACCATGCCGATTATAGCCGTGTGGTGCGCGCCGATACGATCCGTCAAGAATCCCAACACGAGGCGAAGAATGGCCCCGCCAAGGATTGGTATGCCAACCAGAAGCCCCTTCTCCAAAGACGACAGCGGGAAGTCGGCCACAATGGCGTTGGCCAAGGCCCCAACCAGCACCCAAATCATGAAGCTGACATCGAAGTACAGAAATGCGCAAAGCAAGGTCGGCCAGTGCCCGACCTTGCGAAATTCGCGCAAACTCATGTTCGCAACCTCTCCGATTCTCAGCTTCCGTTGGCCAACTCGGCACGCAAGGGTTGTGGGCACCGACATCGAAGTCTCTTATCTGCATGGCCCGCTGCAAATTGGATGCCGCTTCGTGTCCGATCAGCAATCGCAGATGTAAAGAGTTAGTTGATATAGGTTTAAGAATCGCATCCGTTCGTTCCCAGGGCGTCGCAGGCCCAGGCGCTGCTAAGCACGGGAGCACGGATTGCGCGTTGGACAGGCAAGAAATGAAGAAAACTCTCCGACACCCGCGTCGCCGGCTCGAGCACTGTCGATAACGTGGATGGCCGGGTGTTGGCGGCTCGCCGCGCAAGCTTTTTTGAGAAACCCGCTTGCCGGCTGGCCGCAAAGACGTAAGCTACGAACGTATTATGCGTATTAAGGACTATTACCCATGCGGCTTTCGCTCCAGACCGACTATGCTCTGCGAACCCTCATGTACCTCGGCATGACCCGCGCACGCCACGGCCGAGCAGGTGTCGGGGTTTTACCGGATATCGCCGGACCATGTCGCCAAGCTGGTCAGCCAGCTCGTGCGCCTTGGCTATGTCCGCATCATCGACGCCAGCGGCGAGCCGCACAGTTCGGCGAACGTGGCCAAGGATGCGTTCGATAAGGAAGGAATTGGGCAAATGAAACTCGGCAAGAGTTTCTACGATCGGGTAGACCGCCAGGACGGCAAGTCCTGACGTACCAGGTGCCGATCGAGTGATGCCGCCGCGTCCGGTGAGTGCGGGCGGCGGGTCATTCATCGTCGTCTCGACCATGCGCGCACGCAACGGGTACCGCGGCCTCCATGAAATCCTCGGCGGCACGCGCGTGGTGCGCCAGCCGGACGCCCGACCAATGGCCGCGGCCTGGCAGCATACGCACGAAATGCAGGCCACGCCGCTCGCCGGCTTGCCGGCGCGGATCGGACCGTTTGACGTACATGGCGTGCTGGCTGAGACGGGCGCCGGCTGGATGCTGCTGGCCCACGATGCCTTGCTGGCACGGCGGGTCTGGATCTGGCTGCGACCCGCGGACGATTCCCCGCTCAACCCGGCACGGCGCGATCTGAGCCGCATGGCCCGGCTGCGCTGGCTGGCCGGCGGACTCGAAGGCCCGTCGCAGTGGGATGCTTTCATGGCTCTCGACGCGGGCGCGATTGGCGGCAGCTCGTCGATCGGCCCGCTGACATGGGCCCAGACTCGCCACCTGCTCAGCGAACTCGCCGACGATGACGGCACGCTCCCCGCCACACTCCAGCCAGCGCAGGTCTGGGTCCGCCGCGACGGGCGCGTGTGCTTGCTCGACGCGGCGATCGGCCCTACTGTGGCCGCCGTCGATCTCACACCACTCGCCCTGCTCGGCGCGATCGCGGTATGGCTGCTGGGAGCCACGCCGCGCAAGGTGTCCCGCCGCCCGATTATGGTCGGCGTCCCGTTGCCCCGCCCTGCCGCCGCGATCCTCGACCGTCTGCTGGGCGATCGCGACTCCTACGCCGACATCGACGAATTCCGGGCCGCCCTGGCCGCCGCTTGAGCTTTCTGTTCATGGGCCTGGCGCTGGTGCGCCGCGACGGCCGGCCCGCCCGGCGCATCCAGTGCGCCTGGCGTGCGCTGCTCGTGTGGGCCCCGGTAGCGACGCTGGCCGCCGGCTCGGCGTGGCTCGACTTCGCCTATTTGCAGGACTGGCAGAACGCCGACGCGTCCGCCTGGCTGCTCGACCTGTCGGTGGCGGCCTGGTGGAGTGCCGTGGCGCTGCTCGCGATCGATGTCGCGCCGGCGCTGGCGTTCCCGCGGCGTGCGCTGCACATTGGCTGGCCGGAACGTATGTAATGCCGCGATAACGGCATCACCGATCGAAGCGGTGTGCTAGGCGGCGGCTGTTGATGTCGAGAGCGGTGAGGATTTCGAGGACGTCGGCCATCGGCAGGTTCCAATCGATGGCCCACAGGATGACGTGCAGGTTTTCCTGGCCGTTTTTCAGGCGGTCGAGGATGCGGTCGAGCAGCAAAGCCTTGTCCTGGAAGCGCTCGCGCAACAGGCCGAAGTCGCCGCGGTCGAGCTCGATCCAGAAGGTTTTGCCCTGCAGATGCTCCAGCCAGCGGGCACGCAAGTAGCCACCCCAGTGTTGTTTGACCCAGTGGTGGACCGCCACTTCGCCGAGATCACGGCCCGCTTTCTCGCTTTCGATCCACCGATGACGAGCCGCTTCGCGCTGACAATCCTCGTAGATGCTGACTTTATTCACGGCTGGCCCTCTCGCCCCGCTCGACACGCCATCCGGGGCGCGTCACAGCGGTAGCGTCGACACCACCCTGGAGCGGGGCGGTCCTACATGCGGATCCTCCGACGATCTGCCCTCCCTGGAATCGCGCTCCGGAACATCCGCATGCAGCACGGATATTCACTCTATCCTACGTTCTTCCGCGGCGCAGCAAGGCGCTTCTTCAATCAGCGCGAGTCCGGGGCTTGCACCGACTTCAGCTTGCGCTGCAGCTCCTCGATCCGGGCCTCGTCCTTGCGGCGCTCGCCGTGGTCGTAAAGCTGCACCGAGTGCTCCCAGGCGCGGCGGGCGTCGGCCGGCATCTTCAGGTGCTGATACACGTCGCCGAGATGCTCCCAGATGACCGGGTCCTCGCCGTCGGGAAGGCGCGCCGCTCGCTCCAGCTCCTTGCGCCCTGCTCGATCTGGCCGAGGCGGTACAGCACCCAGCCGAGACTGTCGACATAGGCGGCGCTGTCCTCCACATCGACGGCGCTGGCCGGCACGATCGGCGCGGGCGGCGCCGGCTCGCCGGGTAGCGCCGGCGCGGCATTGCCCGAGCGCTGGCGGCGATCGACGGCGATCGCCTTGCGAATCATCTGCTCCGCCTCGGCCAGGTTCTTGTTCTGGTCGGCCCACAGGTAGCCGAGGTCGTTGTTGGCCGGCGCTGTCGGGATCGATCTTGAGGATCAGCTGCAGCTGCTCCTCGGACTTCGCCATCTGCTTGGCCGACGCATAGACGTTGGAGAGCACGTAGTGGATTTCCATCGCCTCAGCCGGCTGCGGATATTGCTTGAGCAGGGCCGCGCACTCCTTCTCGGCTTCGTCGAAGCGGCCGGCCATCGACAAGAGGCGGACGCGCAGGTGGCGCACGAGCAGCTTGTTGTTGTCGCCGGCCAGAGCCAGCGCACCGTCGGCCGCCTTGACGGCATCGTCGTAGCGCTGCAGGCCGGCGAGGGCGCGGGCTTTTTCGGTGAGGAAAAGCACCTGACTGGTCGCCTGGGCCTTGGGCAGTCCCTGCTCGGGATTGCCAGCGAGCGCGCCGTCGCACACCTCCAGCTGGGCCTCGAACCGCCGCGCCTTGCCGAGCACGCGGATCAGCCCGCCATAGACCATCGTCTCAGCGTCCGGCGTGAGTTGCTTGAGGCAGCCGCGGTAGAACTTCTCCGCCTCGGCGAGCTGGCGGTTCTTGTCGGCGAACACCGCCAGCACTTCCAGCGTCTCGAAACGCAGCGGCAGCCCCTTGTTCATGGCCTTCACCGCTCCGGTGGCGAGGGGCTGCGTCAGGTCGCTGTTCTCGCGCAACGCGCCGATCAGCGCCCGCGCCTGCCCGACGGCGAGCGCATCCGGTTCGTCCTTCTTGCCGGCGCGGCCCAGGGTCCGGTCCACCAGGGCAAGCATTTTTCCGATGCCCGCCGGCCCGTCGTCCAGATACAGCCGCAAGAGACCGCGGTACAGCTCCGGACTGGGGCTCGTGTCGGCGAGAGCGCGGTAGATGTCCTCGGCCCGCGCCGCCTGCTTCGCTTTGCCGCATTCACGCGCCAGCAGCAGGTGCAGCCCGACGTTGTACGCGTCAACCTTCGCCGCCTGTTCCAGCCACGGCACGATGGTCGCTTCCTTCTCGAGCCGCCGCAAGAGGGCGATCTTCATTTCGTAGGCTTCCATCCCGAGCGGCTGGGTCCGGAGGTACACGTCGACGTGCGTCAGCGCCTTGCCGTCGTCGCCTTTTTCTTGCCAGACCTGGGCGAGATTGTACTGGAGCCGTTCGGCCCGCAGCGGGTGCGCTGCTGGGCCTTCTGGTACGCGGCGGCGGCCTGGTCATACTGCTTCGCCTTGCGGTACAGATCGCCGATGCGCTCGTAAATCTCGGCGGCGCACTGCACCACCAGGTCCTTGCCGATGCCGGCGTGGTCGGCGATCACGTCGGGATGGTCGAGCAGCTGGGCGGCATGGGTGTAGGCATCGGCGGCCGCCGCATGCTGCCCGTCCGCCTCGTACAGCGCCGAGATCGTAGTTCATCTGCTGAGCCAGCTCGGGCCGCTCGTCCAGCCCTGCCGCCTTCAGCCCCTTTTCGAGCGCCCGCCGCGCCTCGGGATAATGTGCCATCACCTTGTGCAGCCGTCCGAGGATTGCCCAGACCTCGTAGTCGTCGGGCGCACGGTCGAGGACCTTCTTGCAGGCGGCCACCGCATCCGCGGCGCGCTCCAGCCCGATGAGCAGCGGCAGCTGCGCCTTGTAAGGGGCGGCCGGTTCCGGGTCGAGCGCCACCGCTTCCTCAAACGCCTTGAGCGCCTCGAGCAAGCGATCTTCCCGGACGCACACCGCCCCGTCGACATAGCGGTACAGGGCGGCCCGGCGGTCGCGCTCCTTCGGTGTCGGCTCCTTCGGCACGATCAGCTTGGGCGGATCGACCGGGACGACGTTCTGTGCGTGCACCGGCCGGGCAGCCATACAGGCGAGCGTGACGGCCAGGAAAAAAGCAGCAAATCGGGGCATGAGGATCACCTCAGGTTCCGCGGTGAAGGCGATGCAATCGCGGCGGTCATGGCGAAATCGCAAGAGGCCGAGCCGAGGTGCGCGGCGAATTGTACAACAATTGGCCGACGCCTGCCAAGACGAGCCGGGGCGTGCGGGCCGCGCCCTGGAAAAGAGCGGGCCGGTTGCGCTCGACAGGAAGTTGAAAATTGTTTAGGAAAGAGGACCGGCTTGAATTAGCATGGAAGGCAGATCAGGAAGTGGCTCCTGACGGCCGGTGCACGGTTGGCGTCGGTCCTGGCATCCCACGGCACGGAGGGACTCGGGGATGAAGCTGCGATACCTCTTCGTCGATCACCACGGTCACCTGACCATCGTCCGCCAGCGCCAGGTCGAGGCGCTCTGGCAGGGCCGGCTGGGCGCCGACGCGTTGCACGGCCCCGACCTGCACGAGTTGCGCCTGGTCAGCGTCCTGTGCGACAGCCGGCTGCTGCCGCAAAAAATCTTCCTGCTGCGCTTGCCGTTGACCGACGGCTACTTCACGCGGCACAATTACCGCACGCTGCGAAGCTTCTCGATGCCGAGCCGGGTCACGGCGCAGGAGATGTTCGTCCACCACAGCGAAGGCTGGCCGGCCGACTTCTTTCCGCAGCTCGCGGTTGCGCTGGACGTGCCCAAGGCGTTCCTCAACGTGCCGCTCGGCATCGGCGGCCCGCTCATGAAGGCCGCCGCCCTGCGCGTCCCGCCGCGCGAGGCGGTTCGCTATCTGCGCTAAATCTTCTGTGGGGCACGTTTTTTACGTGCCCGGTTTGCCTCGGGCCCCCGGCACGTAAAAAACGTGCCCCACAGACGTCGAGCGCTTTTGGCTACTTTCCCTGCCGTGCCTGCTCCACATACGCGCTGAGGAAGCGAAATGCCTCGTCTTCCACGGGGCCGCCGGTCTTCTGCACGAGCACCGCGAGCCGGCGATACTCCTGCGCGATTTCGTCAGCCGGCACCAGGCCGATGCGCGTTGCCAGAATCGCCGCCTCGACGACCGCGTGCTTGGCCCGGTTGAAGCCGAAAAAATCGCGGCGGCGGCCGCTGTGCACCGTTTGCGCCTCGATGGTCACGCGCTCGTCGCGATCGTCGATGGCCGTGACGCGGAACTCGTAGTATCGGCAAGCATCGCAGAGAACGTAGCCCCGCACGCGCTCGGCACCCTCGACCGGCGGCACCGGATCGAGCCGGCCGACCGCGGCCCGCGCCAGCAGCAGCACATCGTCGGTCACGTGCAGCACGCCTTCGCCGTGGCTGCGCAGGTTCTGGTACGTCTGCGCCGTTCGAAAGGGCCGCAAAACAAAACGGTCCATGTCCGTGCCGACGCGCGGGCCCATCGGGGCGATGTTCAACACGCCCTCGGCCGAGATGGTGGTGACGATGCCTTCGAGAATCATGCCCATCGTCCACGTTTACGTTTAGCGCTCGCCGGCGATCTGCAAGGGCGAAGGCGAGCGGCTGCTGTTGTTCTGGCTGCTTACGATCGAGCCAGCCACGCGGAGCATTCGGCGACCGCCACTTGTATGCCGGCGACTGCATACAGATCCTTCGCCTCCTGCCACAGCGGTCTGGATTCTTCCGCCTTTCCCGCCGCGTCCTTCAGTATCGCGAGCGGGCGGATTGCATTGGCCAGCTCAAGCTCGCTGGTCTTGTTGGCGCGGTAGAGCGCCAGGGCCTCGTGGTAACACGGCTCGGCCTCGGTCATGCGCCCGGCGTCCCGATGGATGTCGCCCAGGTGCCGGATGGTATGGGCCAGCATGACCGGATCGCCGTCCTCACGACACAAGGCAACCGCTTCCTCGTACAAGGGGCGTGCCGCAGCCCCCCGGCCCAGGTTCCGCTCGATCTGGCCGAGGGCTTTGAGTGCTTGCACCAGGTCCCGGCGCCGCCCCGCCCGGCGACAAGCCGACACGGCCTCGACCAGGTCGCGATGCGCGTCTTCCAGACGATGTTCTTTTCTTGCCAGCAGCGCGCTTTCCATCAAGGCGGCATGCGACATTTCTGCACCTCCTGGAGTATCTATATTACCGTGCGTGCATCGACTGTAGCCGCGTTCGTGAGAATGCGGGCCTACCACGCGAAAACCCGCATTCTCACGAACGCGGCTACAGCCGATGCACGCGCATTGATCTAGATCGCGCACAACAGCCCTTCCGCCTTGTGCCACGTCTCCTCATACTCCCGCTCCGGCTGCGAGTCCGCGACGATACCGCCGCCTACCGCAAACGACAGCCAGCCGCGTCCGTGCGTGAACGTGCGGATCAGCAGGTTCGTGTCCATCGCGCCGTCGAAGCCGATGTAGCCCAGCGCACCGCAGTACGGCCCGCGCACGACGCGCTCCAGTTCCGTGATGATCTCCATCGCCCGCACCTTGGGAGCGCCGGTCACGGATCCGCCGGGGAATGCCGCCCGTAATAAGTCGATCGGCCCGCGTTCGGGCCGCAGCCGGCCGCGCACCTCGGAAACCAGATGATGCACGTAGCGAAAGCTCTCGAGCCGGCAGAGGGCCTCCACGTGGACAGAGCCGTAGGCACACACGCGGCCCAGGTCGTTGCGCAACAGATCGACGATCATCACGTTCTCGGCCCGGTCCTTGGCGCTGGCGCTCAGCTCGGCGGCACGGGCTCGGTCCTCCTCCGGCGTACGGCCGCGCGGGCGAGTGCCCTTGATCGGCCGCGTCTCGACGTTGCCGTGATCGACGCGCAGGAAGCGCTCCGGCGACGCGCTGGCGATAACGAACTCGCCAAGGTCGAAATAGCCCGCGAACGGCGCCGGATTGCGCTCGCGCAGCCGGCCGTACAGATCCAGCGGCGCGAGCCGGGCCGGCGCGAGCAGGCGCTGGGCGATGTTGACCTGGAAGCAATCGCCCGCATGAACGTATTCGATGGCCCGGCGGATCGTTGCCAGGTAATCGGCACGGCGGAAGCGACTCGTCACCGGCTCCAGCCCCGGCACCGGCCAGTGCGGCGCACGAACCAGCGCCGGCTCCGTCGGCCTGAATACCCGCCGCGGAGCCGGCCGGTCAAGCCGGCGCTTGACATGCTCCAGCCGCCGGGTGGCATGCGCCGTCGTCCGCGCCGGCAGCCCGGTCGAGATCAGCCACGCCCGCCCGCGCTGGTGGTCGAAGCCGAGCACCCAGTCGTAAAGTCCGACGGCGAGGTCCGGCACGTGGAAATCGTCGAATTCCGGCCGCGGCAGCTGCTCGACATGGTGGCACAGGCCATAACCGAACAGTCCCGCGGCCCCGCCCTGGAACGGCGGCAGGTCGGGAATGCGGGCGCTAGGGAACTCCGCCAACCGCTCGGCGAGCGCGCGGAACGGGTCGGCACAGCGCGGCCGCCCGTCCTCCGTAACCATGTCGCCCGCGGCGGTAATCCACGCGAAGGGATCGGCAGTGACGAAGGAATATCGCCCCAGCAAGCCGCCGGGCTGAGCGCTGTCGAGGAAGAGCAGCCCCGGAAGATCGGCAAGGCGCTGGCAGGTTTCCCAGGCGGTCAGGCCGGTAACCTCTTCGATGCGCGGAACGGGGCAACGCAGAATCAGATCGGGGGCACGTCCCATACCTTCATCATACGCGCCACCATTGGGATGCGTCGCTGGCGGACCACGCACCCGCGGCCTGGCAGTCAGCTAGCGCCGCCTCCAGCCTCTCCGCATCGGCGTAGCGCTCGGCCGGTTCCTTGGCCAGGCAGCGCAGCACCACTGCCTCCAGGTCCGGCGGCACGTCCGGCCGGTGCTGGGTCAGCATCGCGGGCGCCTCATACAGATGGGCGGCCAGCATCTTGACCGACGAACGCCCGGCGAATGGCGATTGCCCCGTGAGCAGGTAATACGCCAGCGCGCCGAGACTGTAGATATCGCTGCGGCGATCGAGGTCCGCTTGCCCGCCCGCCTGCTCCGGCGACATGTAGGCCGGCGTGCCCTGGACCGCGCCGTCCTGCGTCAGCTTCTCGCCGTCCTGATCACCGGCTGCCGGCCGCACCAGGCCGAAATCCAGCAGCTTCGCCACGTCGAGCATGCCGCCGCGCTCACAGATCATGACGTTGCCCGGCTTGATGTCGCGGTGGATCAGCCCGATCGCATGCGCCTCCCGCAGCGACCCGCAGAGCTGCCGTAAAAAGTGTACCACCCGCGCCGCCGGCAACGGGCCGTGCCGGTCGACCAGCTGGTCCAGCGTGAGGCCCGGCAGGTACTCCATCGCGTAGTAGAAGGTGCCGTCCTCGGCATGGCCGTAGTCGAAAATCTGTACGGTATTCGGATGCGACAGCGTGGCCGTGGAGCGCACCTCGCGCTCGAAACGGCGGAGGTGCTGCGGATCGCCGGCGCGTTCGGCGCGGATGAGCTTGACGGCGCACGGCCGGCGCAGGAGGACGTGCTCGGCCAGGTAGACCTCGCCCATGCCGCCGCTGCCGAGGCGTTCCTTGAGCTGATACTGGCCCAGCCGCCGTGCGGCCGAGGCCTCGCGGCGCAGCTTCTCCAGCCGATGCGAGCCGATGATGGCCATGGCGACGGCCAGCAAGAGCCACATGCTCATCTGCAGGAGGAAGCGGGTCGCGTCGATGCCGGAAACCCCGTTGGCGGCCAGGGAACCGGCCGTGAGCCCCAGCGCGATCAGCGCGATGCAGCCGACGACGATCGCACAGCGGCGCCCGGTGTTGGGGATGATCGTGCCGTAGCCCGCAATCAGCAAACACCAGGAGAGGCTCACGGAAGTGGCCAGAATGTTGAGATGGTGGCGCTCGAGAAGATCGGCGAGCCAGCCGTGCTGGTTGAGGACATACCAGGTGTTAAAGCCGAAGGTAATCAGTCCTTCGCCGAAGATGAGCAGCTCGTAGAGCCGCAGCCGCCGCAACGACGGGAGTGCGGTGCTCCAGAGAACACCGGCCATCAGCCCATAGGCGACCGTATTGACCAGGCCGAGGACCAGGTCAGGCCAGCGCCAGACGCCCAGCGCGAATTCGCGGAAGCTCGGGTACGCGCTCAGGTCGAAGGACAGGAGCTTCTGGACGGCGCTGAGCCCGGCGGCAACAGCCGCGACACCGGCGATGAGCAGCAGCCGTTGCCGTAGCAGCGATTGCAGCTCGGCGCCGTCCTTGCCGGCCGACCCGGTCAGCAAGAGGACCTTGGGCCGCCGCGCCGACAGTTCGGACGCGACGCGATCCTGGTATTCGGCGGTGGCGTCCGGCGGCATCGCTGGACGCGTAACGGTGTCGATGGGGTCCGCGGCCATTGACGTCGCTCCTGCGAAGCACTCTTCGGCAGGATCATTCTATCCTCGGGGGCGAAATGGGTAAGTTCGCGGGGTTCGAGGAACGAAAGGAACCAGAATCCAACCTTCGCGGGACCAGTCTGCGGATACACCGGAATTGATGCCAAAATCCCTGCTCGACGAGCGGCACCAGAACCGATAGGCCGCCCGCTTCCATTTGCAGCGTCTCGGCAACGCGCCGCTGCCGGCGCTGCTGCAAGCACGCAAGGATCGACTCGCCGCGAGCCTGGGCGAATGACGGTAACCACCCATCGGCGAGGCGAGCTACGCGATGCGGTTGGTCGCCGAGCCAGGCATCCCCCGTGACGGGGGCCCGCCGCCCCGTACCCTCTCCAGCCGCGCACGCCGCCGCGTTCCCGTAGGAGTTGCGCCATGAGCAAGCATCGTCGCCACCCGCGCAAGCAGAGCTATCTCCCCTTCGTGGAATTGCTACCCGATCGGGCAGCGCCGACCAGCGTTTTCACCGGGCTTGGGCCTAGCGCGATCGCCGGCGCCGCAGCGGTCAGCCTCTTCGACGCAGCGGCAAAACACTTCCCGTGGTAGTCCTGGCAGCTGGCCCCAGGGCCATGTGCTAACGCCCCAGGCGCTCGAACCGCCGCACGCCGCGGCAGCGGCGAATACCGCAACTCATGCCGGCGCGGCGCCCGTTGCGAGCGGGGCCGACTCGAGCGTCTACGCCAAAACAGTTTCGACCGCGGACCCGTCGTCGTCCAAGACCGTTATTGGCAACGTCGTCGACGATCCCCTGGAACCGCCTCCCGAGGCCCCGGTGTCGGTCGGCCACGGTCCCCATGCGCCGCTCGAAGCCGAAGGCGGGGGTGGCGGTGGTGGTGGCGGTGGCGGCGGTGGTGGCGATGGCGGTGGCGGCGGTGGGGCGCCCGCGGCGTCACCGGACATTCCCGGCGGCAACGCCCCAACTCCTCCGCCGACCAGTCCCCACGCGGCGCAACCGGGCCTTAGTTTCGCTGCGGGCACGGCGGCACCAGCAGGAGTATTTGTTGCTGATTAACCTCGTGAGCAAATACGCCAAGCCCGAAAGGGAACGCGAAGAAAATCCCCTAGTCCCGGTAGGGACGGCAGAAAGTAGCCCAGGACGTGAGTCCTGGGTTCGCCGTCGCGATGAGGGATGAGTCCCGGTAGGAACGGCAGAGCCAGCCCGTGGGGTACCTCTCTGCCGTCCCTCCGGGACTCCAACCTGTTTTCCTGTCTCGTAAACCCAGGACTTACGTCCTGGGCTACTATCTTTCGTCCCTGCCGGGACTGGGAAAAAGCGGTCCCTGCCGGGACTCAGAAGAGGACGATGTCACATCATGGCCAACAACACGCTGTCCATCACGTCGCCGCCGGGGTTGACTTCGATCCTCGTGCCGTGCTGCGGGATGCTGGAATACACGCGAATCTGCGTGCCGAGCGTCCTGCGCCACAGCCGCGAGCCGTTCGAACTGATCTTTCTCGACATCGGCTCCCTCGACGGCACCGCGGAATACCTGGCCGGGCTGCGCGATGGGCTCGCGAGCCGGCTGCGCGTCGAGATTTGCAGGGCGGCGACCGACCTGGACATTTCGACCGCGTGCAAGGAGGCGCTGGCCAAGGCGCGCGGCGAGTTCGTTTGCCTGCTCAACAACGACACCGTGGTGACGCCCAAATGGCTCGATGCGCTGACGGCACTGGCGAAGATGTCGGACGGAATCGGGCTGGTGGGGCCGATGTCGAACTACGCGGCGCCGCCGCAGCTGGTCGAGACGGTGCCGTACCGGCTCGGTCCGAAGAAGGGCGCACGGCGCGGCGAGGCGCTGGTGGACGTGGAGGCGGTGCAGCGCTTTCGCGCGATTTCGCGGGCACGAACCGCGGCAAATGGGTCGAGAGTGAACGGCTCGGCGGCTTCTGCCTGTTGATTCGGCGCGCGGTGCTGGACCGCGTCAGCCCCGAGCCTGTCGACGCGACCCGCAACGGCGGCCTCCGGCATTGAGGGGAAAGTGTCATTTCAAGCACGAGCGATGACCGGGGACACGACGCGACACGCCATTATGAGCCAGGCGCGAGCGTAATTCCAGCGCCTCATGCACCAGCGCCGTGGCCTGGAGCGTCTGGCCTGGCTTTTCCTGAGCGACTTCACTCATCCGCGGCTCCAGGCTGGTAGCCGCCATCCATCCTACCGGCGCCTCGGCCGGGCGTTTAGGAGCGATTCTTTGCAACCGTTGCGGTGCAAACCGTGTCGGGAATGGGTAGAAAGGGCATGGGGAGTTGTGTGGGAGAGCGAGCATGACCGAGACAACCGGAGAAACGCGATGAAGCTGACGACGGGGCGCAGGCGGCAGGTGGTGGTGTGGCTGGGCGCAGCCTGTCTGGGGCTGCCGCCGCTGGCAGCACAAGAACCCAAATGGACGGCTACTCTCAAGGGGCACACCAGCCCGGTGTGGTCCGTGGCGTACAGCCCGGACGGCAAGCTGCTGGCCTCCGGAAGCGGACCCACAATCCAGTTAGCCCCGCCGGGTGGCAAGGCGCCGGCCGCCGGCAATGGCGACATGACGGTCAAGGTGTGGAACGTGCAGACCGGCAAGGAGCAGGCCACGCTCAAAGGGCACACCGCCCTAGTGAGCTCCGTGGCATTCAGCCCGGACGGCCGGCTGCTGGCCTCGGGCAGCCATGACCGGACCATCAAGCTGTGGGACGTGCAGACGGGCAAGGAGCAGGCCACGCTCAAGGGGCACACCAGCCCGGTGATTTCCGTGGCATTCAGCCCGGATAGCAAGACGCTGGCCTCGGGGAGTTCGGACGAGACGATCAAGTTGTGGGACGTGCAGACGGGCAACGTGCGCGCCACCCTCCGGGGCCATACGAAATTCATCGGGTCCGTGTGGTCCGTGGCGTACAGCCCGGACGGCAAGACCGTAGCCTCGGGGAGCTATGACACGACGATCAAGTTGTGGGACGTGCAGACCGGCAAGGAGCAGGCCACGCTTGCGGGGCACACGAACCCGGTGTACGCTGTGGCGTACAGCCCCGACGGCAAGACGCTGGCCTCGGGGAGCCATGACAAGACGGTCAAACTGTGGGACGTGCAGACGGGTAACGAGCTGCGCACGCTCCGGGGACACGCGGACGTGGTGCAGTCCGTGACGTACAGCCCGGACGGCAAAACGCTGGTCTCGGGGAGCGCGGACGGAACGATCAAGCTGTGGGACGTGCCGACGGGCAAGGAGCGGGCCGTCGTGCAAGCGAAATCGGCCATCGCCGTGGCGTACAGCCCCGACGGCAAAACGCTAGCCCTGGGGAGTGTGGACGCCACCATCAGGCTCTGGGATCTGCCAGCCGCCGAGCAGGCGGGCAACTGAGCCGGGGCCACTCCAAAAACTTCGCAAGTTTCGGACTGGCGTGATCCCGCACGGCGTTCGCTCTCGCTTGGTAGTGCAGGAGGAGAGATTCACCATGCCGATCCATCCACGAGTCATCGACCTGGTCATGGAGTGGGAAGCGCAGTGTGCGCGCGGACTGCCCGCCACACCCGAAGACGTCTGCGCCGGGACCCCCGAATGGCTGCCGGAGGTCAAGCGGCACATCGAGCAACTCCAGCGCTTCAACAACCTGGCCGGCCCATCCACCGGCGCCGACGGCGACGCGCCCGGTGCGGCGGAAACCAGCATGCCGGTGATCGAAGGTTATGAGATCCTGGAAGCGATCGGCCGCGGCGGCATGGGCGTGGTTTACAAGGCCCGCCAGCTCGGTCTGAATCGCGTGGTCGCCCTCAAAATGATTCGGGACGCGGCGCTGGCCGGGCCGGATGCCCGGGCCCGGTTTCGCCGGGAAGCCGAAGCGGTGGCCCAGCTGACCCATCCACACGTCGTGCAGATTCACGACATCGGCGAATGCAACGGCCTGCCGTATTTCGCGCTCGAATACCTGCGCCGGCGGCAGCCTGGCCGCACGACTCCATGGCACGCCCCTCGCGGCTTCCCAGGCGGCGCAGTTAGTCGAGACGCTGGCGCCGGCCGTTCAGGTCGCCCATGACGCCGGCATCGTGCACCGCGACCTGAAGCCGGGCAACGTGCTGCTGCAATCCCATTCAACCACGGATGACACGGATCACACGGATAAGAATCGAGGAGATTCTTGTTCATCCGTGTTATCCGCGGCATCCGTGGTTGAATTTGTTCCGAAGATTGCCGACTTTGGTTTGGCCAAAACGCTGAGCACAGGCGAGGCGACCGGACCGACGCTGAGCGGCGCGATTGTCGGCACGCCGAGTTACATGGCGCCGGAGCAGGCGCGTGGCGCGACCTCGGGGAACGATCCGGACGCGCGCGTCGGTCCGGCCGCCGATATTTATGCCCTGGGCGCCATCCTGTACGAGCTGCTCACCGGTCGGCCGCCGTTCCGGGCAGCGTCGGTGCTCGAAGACACTGCGGCAGGTCGTCCATGAAGATCCCGTGCCGCCGAGCCGCCTCAACGCCGGCACGCCGCGCGACCTGAATACCATCTGCCTGAAGTGTCTGCAGAAGGAACCCGGCAAGCGCTATGGTTCGGCGCGGGCGTTGGCGGACGACCTGGCGCGTTTCCGCAAGGGCGAGCCGATTGTGGCCCGGCCGGTGGGGCGGCTGGAACGGACCGTCAAGTGGGTGCGGCGCAACCAGGCGATGGCCGCGTTCCTGGCTGCGGCGGTGTTGCTCGTTGTTGGCGGCAGCGCGACCGGGCTATGGTACCAGGCCGAGCGCATCAGCCGGGCGACCGAGCGCACGCTACGGCGGGAATACCTGAACAAGGAAGTCGGCACCGCCCTGACGGAGGCGGCGGATAAGCGCGCGGCCCTGCATGCCAGGCTCAAGAATCCGCTGCAAGTTCACGAGTTGCTTAGCGACATCGACCAGTGGCGGATGCGGCTGCAAGAGGCGCGGGCACCGTGGCGACGGGCCAACGCGCTGGCGCAAGGTGGCGCGGAGCTGCTGGACGAGAACCTGGCGGAGCAGTTGGCGGACCTCGAGCGCGGGCTGGACGCGGACGACAGGGACTGGGACCTGAACAAGCAACTGGATGACATCCGCCTGGAGGCCAGTACCTCCTTTTTGGTTGGCAAAGCCGACTTCGAGCGCACGGCGCACCGATATGCTCAGGTCTTCGCCGAGGCCGGTTTCGCTGTCGAGGAGCACGACCCGGCCGAGGTTGCCAGCCGCATTGCAAACGCGCCGGTGCGCCACGCGTGGGTGGCCGCTCTGGACTTCTGGGCGATCGCGGACCCCAAGCTGCGGAAACAGCTCCTGGAGACGGCACGGCGCGCCGACCCGCACCCCTGGCGCGATCGCCTAAGAGGGACAAAGATCTGGCACGACCTGCAGGAGCTTGAGCGACTTGCGCGTGAGCTCCAACCGGAGGAGCAATCGCCGCACGTCATCATTACACTGGGCGCGCTGCTGGCGGCCAAGGGCGGCGATCCGAAAGCGGTCTTGCGGCAAGCCCTGTTGCACCATACCAGGGACTTCTGGCTTTTTTTCTACCTCGGCAATGCGGCCAACGATCCCGTGGAGAGTGCCGGTTGCTTCCAGGCGGCGTTGGCGATCAGGCCCCGGAGTCCTCTGGCCCACGCCGGCCTTGGCATGGCCCTCTACCACAAGAAGGACCTCGACGGGGCCATCGCGCTGTTTCGCAAGGCGATCCAGCTCGACCCCAACCTTGCCCGGAGCTACACAGGCCTGGGCAATGCACTGTGTGACAAGAAGGACCTGGACGGGGCCATCGCGCAGTACCGCAAGGCCATCGCCCTCGACCCCAGCTATGCCGCCGTCCACTACAATCTCGGTCGTGCCTTTTATTCCAGGCGGGACCTGAACGGGGCCGTCGCAAGTTACCGCAGGGCGATTCAGCTCGACCCCAACCTTGCCGTGGCCCACAACAACCTCGGCCTTGCCCTGCGCGACCAGAAGGATCTGGAGGGCGCCATCGCGGAATACCGCAAGGCGATCCAACTCGACTCCGACCTGGCGTCGGCGCATCTCAACATTGGCACGGCTCTGCATGACCAGAAGGACCTGGAGGGGGCCATCGCTCAGTTCCGCAAGGCGGTCAAGATCGACCCCAGCTATGCCATGGCCCACAACAACCTCGGCGTTGCCTTGTACGACAAGAAGGACGTCGATGGGGCCATCGCGGCATACCGCAAAGCCATTCAACTTGATCCCCACCTTCCGCTGAGCCGCAACAACCTTGGCAATGCCCTGCGCGACCGGAAGGACCTGGAAGGGGCAATCGCCGAGTACCGCAAGGCGATCGAGCTCGATGCCAACTATGCCATGGCTCACAACAATCTTGGCAATGCCCTGCGTGACAGCAAGGACCTGGAGGGAGCGATCGCCGAGCACCGCAAGGCTCTCGCACTCAACCCCAACGAGGTCACGGCTTACTTCAATCTTGGCCTGGCATTTTACGCCAAGGGAGACCTGGACGGCGCCATCACGGAGTACCGCAAGGCAATCGGGCTCGATCCCAAATATGCCATGGCCCACAACAACCTTGGCGTGGTCCTGCGTGACAAGAAGGATCTTGACGGGGCCATCGCGGAGTACCACAAGGCGCTCCAAATCGACTCTACCCTTGCCATGCCCCACAACAATCTTGGCAATGCGCTGCGTGACAAGAACGACCTGGCCGGGGCCATCGTGGAGTACCGCAAGGCGATCCAGCTCGACCCCAACTATGCCCAGGCCTATTACAACGTTGGCCATGCCCTTTACGCTAAGAGGGACCTGGAGGGGGCCATCGCGGAGCTCCGCAAGGCGATCCAGGCCAACGCTAAATATGCCCTGGCCCACAACAACCTTGGTATTGCCCTGCATGACATGAAGGACCTGCCTGGGGCGATCGCGGAGTACCGCAAGGCCATCCAGCTTGACCCCAGGCTTGCCCTGGCCTACTCAAATCTTGGTAATGCCCTGCGCGACCAGAAGGACCTGCCTGGGGCGATCGCGGAGTACCGCAAGGCCATCCAGCTCGATCCGCATTTTGCCAATGCCCACGGTGCGTTGGGAGGAGTTTTGCTCCAACAGGGCCAATTTGCCCAGGCCCGCGCGGTGACATTGCAGTTCCTGAAGTTGCTCCCAGTCGATGATCGTCGGCGCCCACGGGGTCAACAGCAGCTCCAGCAGTGTGGCAACCTTGTGGCCCTCGACGGCAAGCTGGCCGCCTTTCTCGACAGTGGGCAAGCGTCCAAGGAAATCCAGGAGCAGCTGGCGCTGGCGGATCTGTGCCGCTATTACAAGCAGTACCACGCTACCGCCGCCCGTCTTTATGCCGGCGCCTTCGCGGCTGAGCCCAGGCTGGTCAGCGATCTGACCAGGGCCCATCGCTACCACGCAGCCGGTTCGGCCGTGCTGGCAGCCGCGGGCAAGGGGCGCGATCCGCAACCGCCTGGCGACCAGGCAAGGACCAAGCTCCGCGCCCAGGCCCTGGATTGGCTGCGCGCGGACCTCGAGCTGATCGCGCGTGCAGTCCCGAGTCGGGCATGCCCAGGCCATGTTGCTCGTGATCGAGCGGTTGCCGGGCTGGCAAAAAGAGGATGACCTGGTGAGCGTGCGCGAGCCGGCCGCGCTTGCCGTGCTGTCCGCAGACGAGCAGACAGCCTGGCGGACGCTATGGGCCGACGTGGACCAGCTCGTGAAGGAGATTCGCGCCCGCATCACCGAGAACGCCTTTACGGGGACCCTGACGGCCCAGCAGGCTCAGCAAATCCACGAACTGAAGCTGACCGCCGGCAGAACGTACATCATCGACCTGCACAGCGCCGTCTTCGACGCTTACCTCAAGCTGCTGGACAGCCAGGGCAACCTATTGGCTGAAAATGACGACATCGCGCCGAACAATCAGGACTCGCGCCTGATCTTCACGCCGAAGGCGGATGGGACGTACCGCATCGTGGCCACATCGTTCGAGGAGCGTGGCACTGGGATGTACACGCTGTGCATCCGCGAGTTCAAGTAGGCCAGCGATGCCGGAAATAAAGAGTGGGATCGAGAAGCGAAGCGACCACCAGGGCGGCGACGCATGCGTGCGCGGCACGCGTATCCCCGTCTGGGTGCTGGTGAATTGCCGCCGGTTAGGAATGTCCGATTGTCAGATTCTCCAGACTTACCCATCCTTGAACGAGGCGGACTTGCAAGCCGCCTTTGAGTACGCCGCTGTTAACGGAGAGGAAATCGACCGGGCCATCCGAGAGAATGAAGAGAGCGAAGCCGGCTTCGTGGAGTAAGCGCGATGCTGCTTTATGCCGGCGAGGATTTCTCCTACCCCGCCGTAGTAGAATTGCGCCGGCTCGGACACGACGTGCTGACGGCGCAGGCCGGCACCGGGCGCGGCGCTAAAACGGTAGACTACCGGCTTTCGCCACGTAGGTAGTCCTGCGTGGAGCAGGGCCGGGTCGATCAGTCCTCGCAGCGCGCGCCGGTGACACGCCGCCCGCGTAGGATCGCGGCGCCGGCGGTAGGGCGCGCCGACTAGCCGGCTTGCCGGGCGATCGCACCCCCCTACGCGAACGTGGGCAACCGGCGGCCCGTTGCCGCGGCGCGCCAGCTGCGCCGCCTAGCCGTTTCCGTTTGAGTCATCGGCGGCGCTTGGTCGAGGCTCGGCGCGGGCGCGATGCCGGGCGTCCTGACCCCAGTTGAACGCGCACACGCCGATAGCCCTTGACGGTGTAATCCCAGGTGATGTAACATGACATTATCTGAGGCACAGGAGGGCGACCTATGGGGTTCCCCGAGATCACACATTTGCAGTTCTTCGTCCTAGCCGCGTTGCTCGACGGCGAGCAATCGGGGCACTCGTTGCGTGAGAAGCTCGTCAAAGAAGGCGAGCGGAAAAGCGGTCCGGCTTTCTACCAAATGATGGCACGGCTGGAGGACGCCGGGCTTGTCCAAGGACACTACGACCAGAAGGTCATCGCGGGCCAGATCATCAAGGAGCGGCGTTACAAAATCACCGCCGCCGGCAATGCCGCCTTGCATCGGGCATTGGAGTTCTACCAACAACAAGCTGGCACCGTATCGAAGGAGGGCTTTGCCAATGCCTGATCCAACCCAGATAAGCCTGCAACAACTTGTTACCTTTGTTCGCTGCACTCCGAACGAGGAGCAGGTGCAACGGGCGCTAGACATGTCCGATGCCGTATTTGCACGCTTGTGTCAGGAATTCGAGACGATAGAGCGATCCAGTGAGCGGTTGATCGAATCAACCGAGCGCACAATACAAGAGGCCGATTGCGAGTTCGGTCGCGCCCTACTACGATGCCAGCGATCCCACCTGCGATCGATGTGCGCCTTGTGGAAAGGCATCAGCAATCTGCGGACGTTTGCCAAGCAGATACGCGAGGTCCAGGCTACGTCGCGCCCGTGGCCGAGCGAATACGGCTCGGTCGCTACCATCCGCACGCTGTGTGAGTCGGTGAAACGCAACTCCGATCAAACGGCCGCCGCGCTTGGTGCTTCAAGCAAAACGGCGGATACCGTGCTCGGCGCGCTCTGCCGCATTCATCAAATAACTGCAATGGCCTTGGAGAAATCGCTGCCCGCCGCTGACGCACAGTCGGCAGCCCTGGCGTTTGATCCCGCCGCGGCGGCGCTAGGGGAGGCTCAGTTCCCGCGCTGCTGGGAAATCCTCTCCTACCTCTTGCGGCCCGAGGATCGCCGCCGTGTCTACGAGCCGGCGCGAGCAGACCTTCTCAACGACTACTTGCAAAGCCGCAGCTGCTGTCGTGGCTGGTGGTCGTGGGCGGTCAACACGGTGTTCTGCGTCCGAACGCTCTTCCTTGCCTTGGAATGCGCTCGGGTTCTTCTCCCTAGCCAAATTGGGTGGGCCATCGCGCGAACCGTGGCTTGGCTATTACGGCTGCTAGGTCGCCCCCCCGAGTGACGAAGGGGCGGCCGGGCGGGCTTGACCTTGCCGTGGGCGGTGCAGCCGCCAAGGGCTTCGACCAGGACCAAACCCGCCGCAGCTATCCCTGCCGCCGAAGCAGTTTTTTGCTGGGCGCCGATCCCGCGCTGGTGTACCATCCCCAGGGTGGGCGTCGGCACGCTGCCGACGCCGCGCCTACATCCGCAGAGACTGCGACCAGAGCACGTGCTGAACTGAGCGGAGAACCCATGTCCATCGTGCTCACTTGCCCGTCCTGCAAGCAGTCGCACACGTACCCCGATCGCCATGCGGGCCTGGATACATTGTGTCCCCTCTGTGGCGCCCGGTTCGGGGTGCCGCCGATGGCCACGGTTGTGGCAGCGTCCCCGTCGCCGACTACAGCGCCGCCAGTATCGGCTCCGGCTGGCGAACAGGCGGTCGTGCGGTTCGCGTGCCCAACGTGCAAAACGGTTCTCGGGGTAGCGCTCGGCCTCGCTGGGCAAAAGGTGCGATGTGCGAACTGCCAGCAGAAGATCATCGTGCCGACCCCGCCGCCTGCCGCGGATAACAAGACCACGTTGGGGCAGCTCATCGACGCCGCTGCACCGGCGATTGCGATTAATAGTCCATTAGCCCCACCGCCGCCCTTACCGCCGCCTCGCCAGTGGTACTACAGTCGCGACGGGCAGCGATTCGGTCCTCTTCCGGAAGCTGAAGTCCAGCACACCATCGGGCGCGGCGCTTCGGCCGCACGATCATGTTTGGCGACAAGGTTTGCCGGGCTGGGAACTCGCGTCCAAGCATTTTAGCTTCCCCCAGGCCTCGGTCGAGGCGCCAGCGTCCGGTCAGCCATCCGTTAAAACAGAAGATGAAATCGTCGAATTGGTGCTGGCGGACGACGATTGCACGCCCGTTCGGTTATCTTCTACTGCGCGTGCTGCACGGCCGCCGCTTGATCCATCGGGCCGGTTCTACGTCAGCGAGTGCGGCGCGTGCCAGCGGCCGATACGAGTGCCACGGGCACGGCGAGCCTGCATCGAGCAATGTCCCAACTGTCGGCTTTTTTTCCGGGTCTGGGGGAGGCCGCGCCCTGGTGTCGCCGATGGTTTGCCTGTCACGCTGCGCGTGTCCGCGCACCTGCTTCAGTGGCCAACCGTTTGCGCCTGCTGCTTGCGTCCTCACGACGACTTCCTCAAGGCCAAGCACTTCGGTCGGGCTAACCTGAACCAGGGGGAGGCCGTCGCGGTGCTGGCAGTATGGGCCTTCAGTGGGAAATCGGCCGCGGAAGACCTAATTCCACACGACTCGTGGCGAGTCCCGTATTGCTGGGATTGCCTGGAGCACGTCAAAACGCGCCACGAGGAAGACATGCACAAGGGATGCTGCGCGCTCAAGCCGGCCGTGGAGTATCGCGGTTATCAGGGCAGTGTTCACACCTTTAGCTTCGACAACTGGCAGTATGCGAACCGCTTCATCGTACTGAACCACGAGAAGTGCATCCTATGACACTAGCCCTCATCCGCGGCCGGTAGCAGCTTCGCCACGCGGTACTGGACCAGCTGGAGAGTCTCTTTGTCGCGGATTGTGTCCTTGCAAACGTCTAGCACCATGCGAATCACGGCGATTGCCTTGTCCACCGCGATCAGCGCGCCGGCGTCGAGAAGATGCCTCATCTCGGTCGCTGTCGTCTTCCCCTTCAGGGCGATGGTGGCCTCCAGCTGGGCCCACAGCAATTCCTGGGATGCGGCGGCATCGGCCCCGGTGCGGACGCTCTGCGCCAGCTCGGCGAACTGTTCGTCATCGTCCCCGGCCTGCCGAGCCAACTCGCACGACACCAGCGCATCGACGACGCTACGCCAGGGCGGCGCCGCGGTCTTGCCGAGCTGGTCGAGGAGTTGCATCACCCGTGCCTGGAGCAGGGCCACGTCGTCCTTTGTGCTTCCGGTGGCGGAGGTCGATTGGACCGCGGCAGATTGGCGGAATTGCGGTGCGCGCCGAGGTCGGGCGGACCGAAGCGCGAAAATGAGTCCCACACCCCAATTCACGGCTACTTCGACGCATCACCGCCGATACCGAACTCCCTGCGCTCGTCCTCGACCAAAGGGCGGAAGCCGCGCTGGTTCAGGTGGCCCAACGGGTCGATCGGCCAGGTTCGGAGAATACCGCTCACGGAGACAGTGAGCAGAGCCTTGTCCCCGGCGACGATGCGAACCAGCTTCGCGGGGTCCTCGGCCAGGGAGAGAGATAGGATATCCTGGCCCGTTCGGGCATTCCAAAGCTCGACGGCTTTGTCTTCGCTTGTGTGGGCGATCATGCTGCCATCGCCGCTGAAGCAGGCGCTGCGGATCGCCCTCTTGTGAGCCTGGAAGGCGTTCCGTTCCTTCATGGCCTCCATATCCCAGATGCGATCACCTGGCCACCATCGAACACCGCCTCGGTAAAGGTGAACACTTTTCACTTCCTGCGGGCACTATCATACATAGGGCTGATCCTCGCAGGAGTGACCACCGGTGACCACGGCAAATGTGGGTGATTTTCTTCACCGTCTGACACGCGGCATGGCGGCGAAACTTCTCGGCGTCGAGTCCGACCGCCAGCTTGTCGAGCGAGTGCTGGCGACTCGTGACGAGTCGGCCCTCCTGACCATCGTGCTCCGCCACGGGACGATGGTTTACCATGTCTGCCGCCGCGTGTTGCGACACCCCCAAGACGCTGAGGACGCTTTCCAGGCCACCTTTCTGGTACTCGCCCAAGAACTCCACGCTCTGCGCCAACACAGTTCGCTGGCCAGTTGGCTGCACGGGGTGGCCCTCCGCGTATCCCACAAAGCCAAGGCCCGCGCCATTGCCCGACAGCGCTGGGAAGCCTGTGCCGCCCTGCCCGAGGCCGTGCCGCCGGACGATCTTACGTGGAGCGAGGTACGTTCGGCCCTGGATGATGAACTGAGTCGGTTGCCGGACAAGTGGCGGCTGCCGCTGGTTTTGTGCTACCTTGAAGGCCAAACGCAGGACGAGGCGGCCGATCAACTCGGCTGGAGCAAGAGCACACTCCGGCGGCGCCTGGAGCAGGCACGCGCGGCTCTGGGCAGCCGGCTGAAGGGTCGCGGTATCGCCTGGTCAGCGGTGCTGCCCGCCGCCCTGGCATCCGATAGCCTGACAGCGACCGCAATGTCCCTGTCCTGCGTTGATTCGACGGTCGCTGCCGCGCTCGCGGTGGTAAACGGGAAGTCCCTGCGCTGGCCGCGTCGGCCAATGTCGCCGTTCTGACGGAAGGAGTGCTGAAAACCATGTTCGTAACGAAAATCAGGATTGTCGCCGGGGCGCTGATCGTACTCACCCTGGCGACGGCGGCGGTCGGTGGACATTTCTACGCTGCCAACGCGGCGCAGATGGAGGTCCAGCCGGAGAGAGGCGCCCAGGGACCGGTGGGGCCAGAGGAAGGTCCAGCCCTCCCGGTGGTAGTGTTCCCCCCGCTGGAAATGACTTCCGCGCGGGCCGAGGAACCGGAACCGATCACCCTCGAAGGGCATACCAGTGAGGTCTCGAGCGTCTGCTTCAGCCCCGACGGCAAACGCATCCTCTCGGGTGGTGGGGTATGGCCTCGGCGAGGAAATCCACTCGTTCCCGGTGAGGTGAAGGTGTGGGACGCGGAGAAGGGGACCGAGATTCTCGCCCTCAAAGGGCATACCGAGGTGGTGTGGACCGTCTGCTTCAGCCCCGACGGCAAACGAATCGCCAGCGCCGGCCAGGATCGAACGGTTCAGGTGTGGGACGCGGAGAAGGGGCAGGAGGTCCTTATCCTCAAGGGGCAGACCGGACAAAGAGGAAGCGTCTGCTTCAGCCCCGACGGCAAACGAATCGCCAGCATAAGCGCTGACGCGGCAAAGGTGTGGGACGCGGAGAAGGGACAGGAACTCCTCACGCTCACGGCGCAAGTCAGGCCGGCCTGCAACGTCTGTTTCAGCCCCGACGGCAAACGCCTCGCTGTGCTCTACCCGTGGAATAGAGCAGGTGCCAGGGTGCCCGGGGAGATAAAGGTGTGGGACGCGGAGAAGGGACAGGAACTCCTCACCCTCAAGCTACCTACCGTCGGGACTGATAGTGTCTGCTTCAGCCCCGACGGCAAACGCCTCGCCAGCGCCGGCTTGGATCAAACGATTCGGGTCTGGGACGCGGAGAAAGGGCAAGAACTCCTGGCACTCCAGGGGCACACCGCGCAAGTCAGCAGTGTCTGCTTCAGCCCCGATGGCAAACGCCTGGCCAGTGCCAGCTGGGATAAGACGGTGAAGGTGTGGGACGCGGAGAAGGGACAGGAACTCCTCACCCTCAAGGGACATACCGATCTTCTGAGGAGCGTCTGCTTCAGCCCCGACGGCAAACGCCTGGCCAGCGCCTCCAAGGACCAGACGGTGAAGGTGTGGTCTCTGGACAAGTAGAAGTGAGAACTGGACGCAGGGGAAGGAGGCTGTTTCCCCTAATCGACACCGCGGAGTCCGCGCTGGTCTCCGTCCCAGCCGCCGCGCGACCGGACCGACCGCATGATTCGCCAAGCACTGCACCATCCCGCGAACCTCCGTTTAAGCTAGCGACATTCGTCCGACACACCGAGGGCACTACTACCGTTGCCCGCTTCGGTCACCTCGACCTACGCGCGCAAGCCCAGGTCGCCAGCGCGATGAGGACCGACACACCGACGCGTGTTCGGGCAGTCCAGCGACATGCTTCATTTCTAGGGAATTCCTGGCATACTCCATTGGTACCAATTGCCACCCCGATCGATGGGCGGGCTGCGAAAGTGGCGTCAGCCGTTCCGCGTTCACGGGCCCGTACCGATGCTACATTTCTAGGTATTTCCTGGCATAATCCAATGACGAGCGGATAACTATCCAGCCCTGTATGCGAAGGGCCAAGCCACGCCGTTCTGTCGCTTTCCGTCCGAGTGCCGGATCACCTCTTGAGAGCCCATCGCCATGACCAAGCGACCCTTGCCCCTCGTTGATTGCGCGCGCACCGAGTTCGGATTCTTGCGCACGCAATGCGCCTGCCTCGAATGCACGCGGAATTGCCATCACATCCCCGGTTACCTTGTGCCTGCCGATCTAGATCGCATCCACCGGCACCTGGCACCGAATTGCGACCTGCTGCAATGGGCGAAGGAGCCCGGCGGCGCATTTCCTCCTCCCCGCAGCGCAGCAGTACCTCGCCGCCAGCACCCCGGACGCAACCCCGGCCTGAATTCCGAAGGAGACCCCATGCCGCGCATCATCGAGGTCACCGTCTCGCCCACGGGCGAGACAACCGTGCAAACCAAGGGCTACGCCGGGAGCGACTGCCTGAAGGCCAGCCGGTTCCTCGAAGAGGCCCTCGGCGCCACCACCGCCGATCACCGGACCAACGAATTCTACGCGCTCGAGCAGACCGAGCAGCAGACCCGCCAGTAGCCGGCCGTCCCGTCAACCATCTCGGCCCCGGAGGACAACCACCTCCGGGGCCTTGTCGTTTCCATGTCCCTTGAACCCTAACTCAGAAAGGACCCTCATGACGCTCACCGAGCAACTCACTGACTACGTCAACGCCGCCTTCAGTGGTCTGTGGGTGAACACCCAGGAGCCCGACGAGGCCGAACGCGAGATCGTGCGCATCGCCCGCGAGCGGCATTGGCGGCTCGCCGTCTGGGACATCGCCGCCGGCCTGCGCTTCCCCGCCGACAGCACTAACACCGCCAGCGAGGCGGCGGCCGGCGAGCCGCTGGCGGCGCTGCGCGCCTACCGGCCCTGGCCGATCCCAAGGGCACGGCCCTGCTCGTCGTTCACCAGTTCCACCGCTTCCTCAGCAACGCCGAGGTCATTCAGACCACCTTCGCCCAGCTCGTTGCCGGCAAGCAGCGGCGCACGTTCCTGATCGTGCTGGCGCCCATCGTCCAGGGAGAAGGCCCTCAGCGGCGTGGGCGGGACCGGCGACAGCGGCGTGGCCACGCGCATGTTCGGCAACATCCTCACCTGGCTCTCGGACCATACCTCCGACGTCTTCTTCGTCGGCACCTCGAATGACATCAGCAAGCTGCCGCCGGAATTCGCGCGGGCCGAACGCTTCGACGGCGTCTTCTTTCTCGATTTGCCCACCACGAAGGAGAAGGACGGCATCTGGGGAATGTATCGCCAGCACTTCGGCATTCCGGACACGCAAGCGCGGCCCGACGACACGTCATGGACCGGCGCTGAAATCAAGTCGTGCTGCCGCCTGGCGGCGCTGCTCGACGTGCCGCTGACGCAGGCGGCGCATCACGTCGTGCCGGTCGCGGTCACGGCGGCGGAGCACGTCGATCGGCTGCGGACGTGGGCCACCGGTCGCTGCCTGGACGCCGCGAACCCGGGCATCTACCGCCGCGACGGTGAGACACCGCTCCCCAAGGCGGCGCGCCGCCTGCACAGGCCCGGCAATAACTGAGCTCATCCAACCACAAGGAGAAGCCATGCCCGACGCGAAGCTGTACCGCCGCCGGGCGACCGCCCGCGATTTGCGCTACTTCGCTGATCCGTCCCTGTGGCCGCACTACCCGTTCCTGCCGTTGATCCGCCAGGCGGCCGGCAGCACCGAACGCGAGTGCGTGTCCTCTACGACGCCTACGGCGTCTCCGGCACCTGCGGCTTCCGATGTACCGTGTTTCTGCGAAACGTGTTCACCCTCCCGCCGACTGAGGCCCAACTGCTCACCAGCGCTCGCGAGGTGTTCGACACCTTCGACGAGCTGGCCGACGCCGGTTGGGCCGTCGATTGACATCACCATCCCCAATATCCCGGTCCAATGGAGGATCACTTGAGCACCTTGAGTGTTCCCAGCATCCCGCTGCAAGCCGACGCCCCGGCGCAGCGGCTGCGCCGCATCGCCGCCGCCGTGCGCGTCATGCTGCACTGGTGGGGCGTCCATCGCAGCTTGACCCAGCAGCAGAAAGAAGAGGTCGGCCTGACCTATGCCGCCGACGCGCGCCTGGTCACCGCCGGCAAGAAGCTGCTCGATACGCGCCACGAGGCCTTCCGCCGGCTCACGTCGATCAAGACGCGGCTCATCAACTACTGGCGCGGCATCACCCTGCCGTACACCGAGCCCGGGATGCGGCTGATCCGCCAGCCCGACATCGAGCCGTTTGTCCACACCATGACCGGCTTCCGCGACGAGCTCGCCGAGGCTGAGAGCGAGCTGGGCGCGGCCTATGAGGAGATCAAGGCCGACGCCCGCCACCGCCTGGGCCGGCTGTTCGATCCGTCCGACTATCCCACGGAAGTGCGCGGCCTGTTCGGCGCCGACTGGGATTTCCCCTCGGTCGAGCCGCCGGCTTACCTTATGCGGCTGAGCCCCGAGGTTTACCGCCAGGAGCAAGAACGTGTCGCGCATCGCTTCGAGGAAGCGGTGCGCCTGGCCGAGCAGGCGTTCCTGGAGGAGTTCGCCAAGCTCGTCGGCCACCTGACCGAGCGGCTCGCGCAGGGTGCCGACGGCGAGCGCAAGGTCTTCCGCGACTCGGCGATCACCAACCTGACCGAATACTTCGCGCGCTTCCGGCACCTGAACGTCGGCTCCAGCGCCCAGCTCGATGAGCTGGTGGCGCAGGCGCAGCAACTCGTGCAGGGGGTCAGTCCGCAGTCGCTGCGCGACGACAACCACCTCCGTCAGCAGGTCGCGAGCCGGCTGAGCCAGGTGCAGGCCCAGATCGACGGCCTGCTCGTCGATGCGCCGCGGCGGCGCCTCGTCCGGTCCAGCCCTGCGGGGGAGAACCGCTGATGCTGCTCATCGTCAACCCTCGCGGCGTCGTGCACTGCCTCTACGACGAGGCGATCGACCTGTCGGCGCTGGGCACGCTGACCATTCGCCGCGCCAGCCACGTCGAGCCCGATGCCCAGGGTCGATGGTGGTCCGACCTTACGCCGGCCGGTGGCCCGCGCGTGGGGCCGTTTGCGCCGGTCCGAGGCGCTGGCTGCGGAGCGGCGCTGGCTCGAGGAGCACGCGTTGCCGTGCTTGCCCGCATCGGATGCCGTACCTGCCCAGTAAGCCCGTCATTTCGAGGCCGGGGCGGCGATCATCCGTCCCGGCCGTTTCTGTTCTCCCATCCCAAGAAAGGAGGAGCCCGTGATTACCCTCTCGCGGGGGCTGGCCCGCCAGTATCGCGCGGTGCCGCGCCTTGATGGTCGACGGCCCGCGCGGTCCGTGGCCGGCGGTGCTGTGCCGCGCGGACGCGCACGGCTGTCGGGGAGGCCGCCCGGCGCCGCGACATCGGCAGCCGCAGCGGTCCTGGGACCATGCGAGCCGTTGGTGGCCAGCTCCGGGGCTGCGAACACCGGCAAGGCCGGGATGAGCAGGTCGTCGCGCCAGGCGAAGTTGAACCCGCCTTCCAGGAGCAGCTGCTTGCCGTCGGTGCCGACCACTTCGCCGGCCTGGCCCCGGATCTGAATCCGCGTAACCGCGTACCGGATGGACTCGCGGGCCGCCGTGGCCGCCGCCTCGGCCAGCGCGCAGGAACGCCGCCGGCTGCGGCCAGAGCTTCGCCGGCAACGTCGGGAACGCGGGAAGCTTGTCGGGCGGCGCCACGGCGAAATCAACCGACCGTGGCACGGCGCGTTCGCTCCAGGTCGCACAACCCTTCTCCGCTTCGACCGATTCCAGCACCACGGGCACGTCGGCGCGGCCCTCGATCTCGGCAAGCAACGTGCCGGGGAAGGCAAGAGAATCTTCGGCGAAGGCACCGTCGTGGTGGTAGCGGACGGCGACCTCACCCTGGCGCGATTCGAGCGTCATCGCCGAGACCGAGGCGCTGCGCGAGCTGCTGCACGACGCCTTCAGCCGCACTTCGCGCTTGCTGGCGGCCCTCAAGCTGCAGCGCAAGCAGACCAAGGCGGTGCAGCAGGCGATGGCGTCGCTCAAGCAGCTCCAGTTCGACCGCTGACCGGCCGACCCGTCATCATCCCTTCGTTGCTCGTCACCTCTGAGGATTCATCATGCCCTCTTTGCGCTCGCTGATTGATCCGGCGGGCCGGTCGCTGGCCCACCACGTCAGTCGCCTTCAGGCCAAGCTCGATGACCTGCGCGAGCGGCTGCGCGAGGCGGCCGCCCGCATGCTGGGCGAGACGGTGGCCAACGTGGTCGAGCAGGTCGTGCGCGAGCTGCTCGCGCCGGGCCCCGACCTGGCCCCGGTGAACCGGCCCCGCGACTATCGCGACTATCGCCGCTCCGACCTCCCGTCCTGGGCCGATCCCGACTCGCCCGAGTCCATGTACGACCCGCACAATCCGCACGCCGCGTACCGGCGTGACGATCCCGACGACGACGACGACGTCCCCGAACCCGAATCCGAGCCCGAGACGCCGCGGTTGTCGCGGTGGCGGCAGGCGCTGGCGATCGGCCTGCGCACGGCCGCCTGGTGGCTGCAGCGCTGGACCGGCCGCTCGTCGCTCGGCATGGCCCTCGGCCTCGGCGCGACGGCCACCGCCGTCGTCCTGGTGGGCGGCCCGCTGACCATCGCCGGCGCGGGCTTGATCGCCTCGACGCTGGGCCTGGCGGGCCTCGCCTCCATCGTCCACACCGGCATGGCGGCCATGCCGGGAATGTCCTGAAACCCCTCGTGTGGTTCGACCGCTGAGCATGCAATCTGACTCCTGCCCGTACGCCAGCCCCAGGCCTCGCCGTGGGTACGCGATAGCCGGAGAGGAGATCGAAGCATGCGCCGCGACAGAACACACACGCATTCCGAGGTGCAGCCGCCCGTGCGTGGGTTGGCTGCTTTGACCAGATTACCCCAGAATCACTTTCGACGAGGATTAGCAGCAACGATCTCAACTACAGTAACGGCGTATTGCCGAGCCTCAGCGTCAACGTCACTGATCCCGCGGCGGCCCAGGCCGGCCTGGTCCTCAGCACGCAGTCGCTCACGGTGACAGCGGGCGGCCCAAGCGTAACGTACACCATCGCGCTCGCCAGCCAGCCAGCCGCCGACGTGAGCGTGGCCATCAATCAAGCCAGTCCGGTGTCCGATCCGCCGGTGCCGCTGTCCGGCGGCGCGGCGCCCATCGGGATCATCACGGGGCCCACGCTGAACATCACCCCGCAATCGCTGACGTTCACGTCCGACAACTGGAACGTCCCCCAAACCATCACGGTCTCGGCGCCGGCCGTCCAGATCGCGCCGTGGGGGACCGTCGTTGTGCTCAGCGAGGCGGTACGAGCGACGGCGACGCGAACTACAACAACCTCGCGGCACCCTCGGTCCTGGTGCACGTGGAAAACAACCCGGCTGGCCTCGTGTTGAGCACGAATTCCCTGAATGTCACGCGCGGCGGCAATGGCGATAGCTTCACGATGGCGCTGGCCACCCAGCCGACCGACACCGTTACCGTCACGATCGCGCAGTCCGGCGGCGACGCGCTGCAGTTGCGCCGGCGACGCTGACGTTCGATACGGATGACTGGAATACGCCGCAAACCGTTACGGTTGGCCCGCCGACGAGTGGCACCGGCGACCAGGTCGACACGCTCACGTTGACCGATAGCAGCAACGATCTGAACTACAATGGCGGTGCTTTGCCGAGCCTCAGCGTCAACGTCACCGATCCCGCAGCGGCACTGGCCGGCTTGGTCGTCAGCACGCAGTCGCTGACAATGACGGCGGGTGGTCCAGGTGTCGCCTATACGGTCGCCCTGGCCAGCCAGCCGGCCGCGGACGTGACGGTGACGATCAATCAGATCGGCGGGCTGCCTGACCCTGTGATGGGGCCAAACGGGCCGATCGCGCCCAACGGGGGCTTGACCATCACCCCGCAGACGCTGACATTCACCTCCGATAACTGGGATCAGCCGCAGACCGTGACCGTGTCGGCGCCGGCCGGCTGGAACGGCACGTTCCCCTATGTCAGCCTCACCGAAACCGCCACCAGCGACGGCGATGCAAACTACAACAACCTCCTGGGGCCCGCGGTGACGGTGAACGTGCAGAACAACCCGGCCTACAGCCTCGTCCTCAGCACCACCAGCCTCACCCTGGCGCCCGGCGGCACCACCAGCTACACGATCGCGCTGGCCAGCCAACCGCTCGACAACGTGAGTGTCAGCATCAGCGCGGCCAACAACCAGTTCGCAGTGACGCCGATAGTGGGCCCGGGCGGGCCGGCGTCGATTGTCTGGATTGGCACCTGCACGCTGACCGTCACGCCGACTACACCGCTGATATTCACCCCCCAGAACTGGAATGTGGCGCAAACAGTTACTGTGACGGCAGCGGCCAACGCGGGTTCTGTCTTTGAGCTTGATGTGCTGAACCACACCGTTGCCAGCGACGACGCCAACTGGAATGACATCTCGGTGCCGCCTGTCCTCGTTACCGTGACGCAGTTCGTTCCCCCAGTGGTCGTAACCGATCCGATCGTCGTTAGCCCGATCACCATCAACCCGGGTCCGATTACCATCGATCCGATCGTGGTTACGTCGCCGATACCGACGAACCCCGGTCCCGGCCCGATCACCCCCACGACGGGAGGCAATACGACGGCGAACACCGGCACCTCGGCGATACAAACGCAAACGGTGCTCACCGTCGCGCCGACCGTGGCGATCGGACAACCGGTGACCTTGACCGCCAAGGTCACCGCCAAGGGTCGCAGTACGACCACCCCGACCGGGACGATCACCTTTGAGGACGGCTCGACCGTGCTTGGAACCGGCACGCTCAGCAATGGTGTCGCCACCCTGCAGACGGCGAACCTGCCCGTCGGCAAACAAACGCTAACCGCCGTCTATGCTGGCGACGACTCGGCGAGCACTTCGGCCCCCCGCACCGCGACGATCAACAAGGCGACGACCAAGGTCGCGCTCACCGCGTCGTCGTCGCCGACGGTGTTCGGCGAAACGGTCACCTTGACCGCCACGGTCAGCGTCGTCGCGCCGGGCCTGGCGACTTCGACCGCCATCGTCACCTTCAAGGATGGCTCGACGGTGCTCGGCACCGGCACGCTAAACCAGCAGGGCGTCGCGACCTTGCAGACATCCAGCCTCGCGGTCGGCACCAACAATCTGAAGGCCGTCTACGGCGGGGACGCCGACACGACGAGCAGCACCGGGAGCTTAACCGAGACGGTGAAAAAGGTGACGACCGCGGCGACCCTGACGGCGACGCTGGCGACTTCCACGGTCGCGCTTGGGCAACCGATCACCCTGACGGCCTCGGTCAGCGCGGTAAGCCCTGGCGCGACAACTCCGACGGGGATCGTCACCTTCAAGGTCGGTTCGACGGTGCTTGGAACCGGCACGCTCGCTGGCGGCGTCGCCACGCTGCAGACGAGCAAGCTGGCCAGGGGCAAGCACACGGTCACCGCCGTCTACGCAGGCGACGGCCCTGGCGTGGGCGGCACATCGGTTACGTTGACGGTCACGATCGATTGACCCTATCCGAAAAACATCCGAAGTCTCCGAAGACTTCGGATGTTGGCTCATGCCTCTATTTCTGGACCTCGCGGAACATGCTGAATTTCCACGCGAGCGCCGAGTCGTGGGCGATTGGGTTTGCTGCCACCCCCCCCTGTGTGCACCCCCCTGGCACCTTTTTCCCGTCATCGGAGCGACCGCCATGTCGAACAGCCCCGCACCACAATCCTTTTGGGATGATGAGGTAACGCCCAGGCCCACGCCGCGCCCGGACTGGATCTGCCACGGATTGCTTGCCAGGGGTGTCACCACCCTCCTGTCCGGGCACCGCAAGCTGACCCGCAAAACGACGCTCCTGTGCTGCTGGCCACTCTGGAAAACTGGCGTGCAACGAACCCGCTGTATGACCTGTTCGAGAAGCCGAACTACTCGCCGGTCTGCCTTTCATCAGCGTCGAGCTTGTTGGTCTGGAAGCATGTCGACCGCTGACGGAGAGGACCTTTGCGACGTCCCGCAATCCGGTCCCCAAGGGAATGCTGGAGGTGTGCCCATGAGCGGATCGACAGAATTCCGGCCTGGTCAACTGCATCCGGTCGTTCGGCGATTGTATTGCGCCCGAATCGACTCCCGACGCCTTTTCTCCCCTTTATCGGAAGCGGCGAGATGCCGGCGTCACGCGGGCACGGCTTCCTTCGGCCCGTCCAACTGAACAAACACCTTGCCGATTTTCGTTAAGGCTTCCAGATTGCCCGCGCGGGCATCGCGCGCCACTTGCTCCAGGAATCGGACCGTTTGCGGCGTTAAGAAGGGTTGGCCTGGTCGCTCCGGGAATATCGTCGCTTCGATTTCTACGGCGACTACATAGCGCCCGCCTGGAACCCATTCGGTCAGTCTCGTTTTCTCTTTCGTGGGAGTTTGCAAAGCCATTTTCCACCTCAATCTCGAAAGTAGACCGTCACGAGCAACGCTTGGCTGTCATCGGGAACAAAGGCCCAGACAACCGTGACCTCGGCACCATCTGGGAGCGTTTGCTTGCAAACAATCGACGGGTTTGGGAGGTCATCTGGCCGAACCTCTTCGACGATCCAGCCCGTCACACCTGCTTCGATCTGCCAAAGCTCGTTCAATCGTTCCCGCAAGCGCCGCTGGGCGTGCAAGCTGACAATGTAGCTCTCACTGCCAATCGCGGAGGCTATTAGTACTACAGCGCAAGGTCGCTCAATCGTCGCTCAATCCCATGTGCACTGCGGCACTTCGGTGAGGCGGATACCGATGGCGCGAAGTTGTTTCCGAGTGGCCTTGGTGTGGCTTTTGCGGGCCTGCGCGACGTGATTGTGTGTACTTCAGTTCGTCGGCGGATTGCTCAAGCACTCGTACTCCCACTCGGCCAGAAAGCCATAAACTCCGCACCAGCGCCGACACTGCCGTGCGCACTTGGCAGACGGTCAACTCCGGATTTTTCCCCCCGAAGGTCCTGGTGGACCTTCGCCAAGAACAAGTGACTCACGCTCGTGATGATCAGGTGCCGTTTCAAACCCAGGTAGCGTCGGCCTTCGTAATGGTCCAGGCCGAGCTCGCCTTTCTCGTCTTCGAAACAGCGTTCCACACGCCACCGCGAAAACGCGACCAGCAGCATGGTCGACACCGAGGTTTCGGGCGGCGCGTTCCTCACAAAATACTTGATCACCTCCGGCTCCAGAACGTTCCGCGCCACGATCAGGTGATAGGGCGGCCCCGGCAGGTCGTCTTCATTCTTCAAGTAAATCACCTGGTGCTTGACCTCCCAAATCATCGGCCCTTTCTCGCCATCTTTGATGCGGTAACGCTTCCAGGCTTGTTCACGCAAAGGCCGATGAAAACGCATCATGTCGGCGACGGTCCGGGGACGAGGGCTTCCCGCCGTGACGCGCGGCGTACGCCGCGATCGACCCCGGCCGCCACGACGAAAAGGACGGTTCGTCACTTCGGGCAACGCCGCCCAGGCCGTGAATCCCTTATGCACTTCGCCTACGAACTTTTGCTCGCGCTGGTCCAACGCCCGCAAAAACTGCGGTTTCACGCCGTACCATTCGTCGAACGTCAGCCACTCGAAATGCAGGCCATGTCCCACCGCTCGGTCATAAAGCTCCAAGGCGATGTCCGTCTTGCTGCGATAGACCATCGTGTCGGGAATGCCGGCTTCGCGGCAGCGCGCGCGATCGTTCGACCAAACCTCCGGCAGGAACAACTCGCCATCGACCAGACAATGAAAGTCGTCCGCCGCGTAGCCCAAATGCACGGTGACGATGCAGTTGTCTTGCTTGCCGACCGCGCCACAATGCTGTCGCTGAACCCCCGGTGTCTTCAGCCCTTTCTTGGTGTCGCTGGTCTCGTCGATGATGCCGATGCTATGCGGGCAGGCATGCTCGTGCGCCAGGATGGTGTGCACGCGTGTCCGCAAACCGTCTTCGTCCCAACGGTACGCGGCCAAAAATTCCTGCAACGTTCGCGGCGGCACTCCCGCCTTGAGCGCCATCGGCTCCACGCTCTTTTGCGTCAGATCCGACAACTGCCCCTGAACGTATACGCCCAGATGTTCGCGCGTGTCCCGACGCGCAAAACAGTCTTCGAACTCAGCCAGGTAGTCGAACAAACGTGGCGTCAAACCTCCAAGGGCATTGCATCACGTTCGCAAGGAAAAACCGTCATTTCAAGCTCGCAGCGAGCACTTTTAGGAGGTACTCATCATTCCAGCCTGCACATTTGCGCTTGCAGGATACGCCCGCTCTGCATGTTGGTTCATTCAGTAAAAGCGACGCGGACAACCTGCGAATCAGTGCCATGTTTTCCTGGCCGTGCCCTTTGTGCAGACGACTTTCGTCCTCGCGGAAACTCATATCCAAGACCCAATGGAGCGAGGTTTCGATTCCCCAATGATTGCGCACGGCGCCGGCAAACTTCTTCACCCGCGGCGGCAGACTCGTGATGAAAACGCGTGTCTCGACGCTGGGTTCCTTGTTGCCTTCTTGCCGCTCGCTGTACACCATGCCAATACTACGCAGGTCTTGCCAATCGGGGTGACGCTCTGCCAACTCTTCGGGCACGCGGATAATATCATAGATCCGCGTCTCGACGCGGCCATGCCCCTCTTCCTTCGTGCAATGCCGGTGATGTTCCAGGCCTGCGAAGTTGTTGTCGAAGCCGGTCAGGAACACAGCCCGGATGTCATCGTGCAAGATTGGCTGGTTGTCCTTCACGGCCAACACATAGTCGGCGTCCGCCGCGCGGATGGCGGCAACGATGTCTTTCTGGCAGCCCATGGCGTCGCTGGTCACGATCGCCCCGGAAATCTCGAGGTTCTTGATCAGTTCGGGCATCGCGGTGATTTCATTCGACTTGCTGTCGCAGGCCTGTTGCCCCAGGAGTAGACGATTTTCAGTGGCCCAGGCACTGACCATATGCAGAGGTCCTTTGCCCGCTGCTTTGTCGAAAGATCGTCGGGCCGTCTTGCCGTCAATGGCGACGACACGGCCGAGCGTGGACTCGGCAACTGCCTGCACCCACTTGACAAATCCGTCCTGTAAATGCGCGGATTGAGCAGCGCGAAAACACGACCAAAAGTGTCGTGGGAGGGTATGCCATTGGCCAGTTCGAGAAAGGTCCGCAGAAACTCGAACTTGTTGACGCCGTATTTGGCAACCTCGACCCAGGAATCGGCCCCGGAGATGACCGCCAAGATGGTGACGGCGATGATCTCCCAGAGGTTGTGTAACCGCAAATGTTCCCGGCGTGGGTCCGCAACGTCGGCAAAGCACTCGCGCATGGAAACGGCTGTGGCCTTGGACATGATTCTTCTCCTCCGTGAACGGGTTCCGTCCGAGAAGAATCATTCGCATGTACACTTGTCCAAGTCAAGGGCTCAGATTAGAATTCCACGGTGATGAAGGTAGTGCGATTGCCTTGGTCAAACCTCGAATCGTTGCAGCGTCCATGCGAATGGTCTCCTTGTGGCATCATCGCCGCCAACAAGGTTCCCCAAATTCGCTCGTTTATGCAATATCAAACCTTGCGCTGTAGTATTAGCTGGGGTAAGTCCATCCGAGTTACCACCCCTTCCCTGCTGGTGCGACCCAGCGCACCCTCGCGCACCCTCGGCTGGCCCGGCGAAAGCATGCGGCAGCGCCACGGAACGTCATCCCTCAACCGTCCACAGTCGGAAAAGGGGTCCAAAAGAGCTGCGTCCCAGCTGCGTCCCCCTTTTTTCTCAAGCGCTGAACAACGAAGAAACCTACTTCGCGTGGCCGGTCAGCAGCAGCCCATGGTCCGATTCGAAATTAGATGCGGCCTCTTGTGCGCTACACCACTTCTTGCATGGGCCTCACCTTGGGAGCGGGTAGTGGGCGACCTTCTGACTCAAAATGGGCTATCACGTCTTCGATCACTTTGCACAGATCAGCGTAGACTTTTTTCGGATCATCGCCGTGAATCCCCGTGATCAGGTCGGGGCATTTGCCGATGTACGTGCCGTCTTCCTCGCTCCATTCGACCCACTTGTGATATTGATCGCTCTTTTTCATTCTTGAACCTCCTCGATCGCTCGGCGGACCTGTTTCTCCTGGTAGGGCTTTGCATCATCGCCGAGTTTCCCGCTGAGGGTAACAGCGCCACGATAACGCGGATGCACGAGCTTTCGGTGCGATCCCTTGCCTCCCGGAATCTCTCCGAAGCCCGCTGCCTTCAAGTCTCGAAGCAATTCGCGAATTTTCCTGGCCATTGCCCCACCGATCGTTCTGCTCGATTATTCACGATGTCCCCTTTTTTCGCCGTGGCCGGTCCGCTGAAGCTTCTTGTTCGGCCTGCTTTGTCCTCAATTTGACTCCTGATCCTTTTTTTCTCCCGGCGACCCCACGATCAACGCAACACGAGCGTGCCGATCGAAAGGTCTTTCTCAAAAGCCTCGATGTCGGCAAAACGGGCACGAAACGCAGCTTCCACTTGGGCGGTCGTGCAGTTCCCCAACTGTATCCAGAGCACCTTCGGTGGGGTGCCTCGGACAACACTGAGGTTGTTGTAGTCTTCGTCTTTCGACACGATGGCGAATCCATTCAGCCGCGCATGCTCCCAGACTTGATTATCGTCCGCGCAATCCAGGCTCTCGGACTGCACATGGCGGGAGTTCGGGAACAAGTCAGCCAGACGGTTGACCAACTTGGGCGACAGGTTTTGGTCGAAGAGCAGTTTCATGCAGCCGCCACCAACATGGTCCGCTCTCGTTCTGCGGCGAACCCAAAGCAGGCTTGGATGTCCTCCTGCGTCAGGTACGGAAAGTCATCGAGAACTTCGGCCACGCTCATTCCAGCCGCGAGGTACGAGAGGACATCGTAAACAGTGATGCGCATGCCGCGAATGCACGGGCGGCCGCCGCGTTTACCCGGTTCCATCGTGATTCGTGATCGCCATTGCTCGTTCATCAAGTATTTCCTTTCAGCAAATATCTGCGGCCCCGGTCGCCTTCAACGCCTCATTCGGCGCCGTACTCACGACTTCGATGTGTGCTGACCGGTTGGCTTGCAAAATGAACACTCAATAACTGGCAACCCCGTTTGCTCAGCATAGTGTTTTGCAACGGCAAAAGACACGTGTTCATTGTACTCGCCTTGGCCGTGTTTGTGCTCGCCGCCTCGCTTGCCAATCTGGGAGCAACCGGCGATATGAATGGTTACATGAGGATTCCGCCGATTCTCGTAGGTGACGAACGCCATAGTAATCCCTCGCTTTCGCCAAGCCGCCGAACGCCAACGCTCCGCAGCCGGCTCACGCGGAGGGAGACTTATACACCAGAAAGCCGTCATTCGCGTGGCCGGTCTGCTAAAGCGACTTGTTCGGCCTGGTTTGGCTTCAATCGACTCCCGACACCTTTTGTCTTTTTGTGTTGGTGTGCTCATTTGCCGGCGCCCTCCCCCTTACCTGTGGTAGAAACAGGCCACGGTTTGCCGTCCATGCTGAGGATCATGCGCGCCAGGCCCTCATCGCTTGTGACGCGGGTGTACCAGTTCGCCGGCACACCGTACTCCTCCGCCGTCGCTTTGCGCCCGCGAGAAGCGATGTCACTGAGTATCTGGGTTTCTGTCAGGCCGTCGCGGTCTACCAGGTCGGTGTCCTCCACTGGCGCTGGCTCCCATGCTTCGGGATCGGCAAACCCACCCGCGGGAAGGGGAATATCTTCCACCACGAACGCGGCTAGATCGGCGCCTTGTCCACCAGAGGGACCAGACCATTGATCGTCGATCTCCTCGTCTGTGAGACGGTGTCCGGTTCCTGGGTCCAATTCGTACCCGTCAGCGTCATACCAGCGCTCGATGTCCTGGATGCCGGCGGGGTTCTCTGGATAGGTGCGGCATGTCCACAACTTCGCCAGCGCGGCCAACTCCCGAAGTCGTGGCGGCAAACGGTGGAAGGCGCGGCTCTTGATAAGTACAAGTCCCAGTTGGTAATCCGCTGGGACGTGTGCCCGGAAGTAGCGAACCGCATAGTAGGTGTTGAGCCCGTACTTGCTGTAGTGAGCGCTCATGGTATTTTGTATCCTTTCGGGCCGAACGACCAAGCTCAGCGGCCGGCTCACGCGGAGAGAGACTTATACTCCAGAAAGCCATAATTTGCGTGGCCGGTCTGCTGAAGCACCTGGTTCGGCATTTTCAGTATTCGTATTGTGTTCTACCCGCGGAGTCTCCAGGCTCCCGGTTCCGCCAGTAAGCCCCAGACCAATAGATCCCTCCGTGTCGTGTGACCCAGACCACTTCGTCTTCAGTCAGTTTCCGAAACTGATTTAGTACGCGCCGGTCGATCGATTTCTCGCCGATGTCACTGACATAGACGAATTCAGGGCCGAACAACTTTTCGATGGCGGCGACGGTGTCAACCTGAAGCAGGCGCTCGCCCTCCTCAAGTTGGGCAACCATCCATTCAGCCACTTCCATCGGTGTGGCCACAGGACCAACCTCGATGCCTCACACTGGCTTGTACGCCCACAGACCGTCGATATTGGCCCGCTCGAACACTCGCGCCCACTCCGATTCGCCGACAGTGATGCGCTGGCTGAACCACGATACCATATTGCTGGCCAGCCATTCGAGCGACTGCTTCTCCTCCTGCTGTTCGCGCCGCCTCGACGAAGTTACGAGCTTCGGTGTCTTGCAACAGCCGCGCAGCGATCTCCTGTGCGGTGATGAAGCGTTGCTGTTCGCTATACGCCTGCTCGATGATGCGGGCGATGATCGGGAAAACGTCAGCCTGTTTCCAAGACGGTTCCATAGTCGTGTCACCCAAGCTGCCGAACATCTGAGTAGTCTGTTTTCTCTGGCCGACTAGCACGGCGGACTTCCGACTATCACGGGTGTTTCGCCGACTAGCACGGCCGAAAGCCGAGTAGCAACGGCCAGGGCCAACTAGCACGGACAGCGTGGATGCATTGTAAAGCCGACGCTGCACGGCGTCAATCAGCCGGGGGGCAAACGGCGGCGGATTCCTTGTTAATCATATTTACTAATGTACACATGATTCAGGACGCAGTAGACTGGTCGCGGTTGCTGTTTCCCGCATTTCAGGAGGAAAGGCTATGTCCGAGCCAACGAGCCCGCCAACCACGGCCGCCGTTCCACCGCCTCCGCGCTTGCTTGACCAGCTGCGCGAGGCAGCCCAACGGCGCGGGCATCTGCCTGCTGCGATCACGCGCTTTGTCGAATGGAGCCTGCGCTACATTCGCTTTGACCAACGGCGGCATCCGCTTGAGATGGGCGCGCCGGAAACGGACTCACTTCGCCTTGAGCTCGGGCGGCAGAGGATAGGAACGTCGCGCCGGTCGCGGCCCATTCGACGCCGCGGATCAGGAGTGTCTGGAAGCCGGCGCTCTGCATCGCTTCCACGTCGTGACCCAGGACGTTCTCGCAGACCCGCCCCTTGCCGTAGGTCGAGACCCACACGATGGGCTCGTGCTTGTCGGTGTTCTTGGGGTCCTTGTTCTTGTCGGAATAGGCGGTGGCGAGGACCTCGCTGCCAGGCGTGATCACCGAATTCTGATAAAGCTCATCGCGGCCGTGCTTGAACGTGTCGATCCCTTGCGTGATCGGGTGCCGCTTGCGGGCGGTCACCGTGAACTCGTGCATTTTTCCGTGGTTGCCCTGTTTACGCCAGCCGCCCGCGATCATCTTCTCAAATTCCCTGTCGAAGGGGTTATCGCCGACGAAGGCCGCCGAAGCGTGGTGATAGACCACCAGGCCCTTGCCGCCTTTGACTGCCTCCGTGAAGGCATTCTTGTTCTCCTCGGTCCAGACGCTGGCCGGGTTCTCCTTGGCGCCCTTGGGCGTATTGCGATAGTTGAGCAGCAGCACGTCATACCGGGCCAGGTTGTCGGCCGTCAGGTCTTTCGAAGGAGCTTCGGTGATATCGACCTTGTGCCCGGCCTTGACCAGCACGTCCTTCAGGAAGGGGGTCGTCTTGCGCCATTCATGACCATGGTCGCCGGTGATGATCAGAACATGGACGGGTTTCGTCTGGGCCAGGGCAGTGCTCGTGGTTCCAAGAAACAGTCCGGCCAACGTCAAGAGCAGCATCCGCATGGCGGGCCTCCGAGTAGGGGTTGGAGCAAGGCGTCATGGGTCGAGATGATTGTAGCCCCCGGTGTTCCCAAAGCCACAAGCCGCTGCTCATGCTTCCAGGCGCAGAAACCCCCACGCCAGCGCCAGGAAGCCGGCGCCGAAGCCCGCGAGCACCCCGCATGCCACCCCGACCGCGTGCAGATTCGGCTCCGGCACTGTCAGCAATTCGCGGTACGCGTCCAGCGCCCAGGCGTGCGGCGTGATCCGGCTCAGCTCCTGCATCTGCTCCGGCATCAACGCACGATCACCCATCAGGCAGCCCGAAAGTCCGGCCAGCACCAGCACCAGCAGCGTGCCGTAGATGGCGACCTGCGTCTCGGTCTTCGCCACCGCCGCGATCAGCATGGCCAGGCCCATCGCGGCCAGCGAGGTCGCCGCCACTAGCGGCACGAGCCAGAGTGGATCGGCGCCCCAGTTCATGTCGAAGATCAGGCGGCCGGCCGCCAGGATGAAGAAGCCCTGGAACAGCGACAGGACCAGGCACGGTAACAGCTTCCCCGTAAGGACCTGCCAGCGCGCCACCGGGGCGGCCGCCAGCCGGGTCATCGTCCCCTGCCGCCGCTCGGCGACGAACAGCCAGCCGACCGTTAGCACCAGGAAGAAGGCGAACATGACGAGGTACGACGGCACCAGGAGTTGGTAGCGCATGGCGCCGCGCTTGAGCAGGCCGTGCCCCTCTTCCTGGAACGCCGCCATGCCGGCGCCGCCGCTGGAGTGCTCCTGCTCCTTGGTCAGGGCCGCCCAGGTCTTGGCGGTGAGGTTGTACTTGGGGAAGAGGTTCTGCAGCGACCGCTGCAGCCCGGCACTGAATTGCTGCTTCTGCGCTGCCGGCATTAGCGGCAGGAACGACTTCACGAGCGGCGGCAACGGCTGCTTGGCCAGCAGATCGAGGAACGCCGGCTCGCCGATCCGTTCAAAGGCCCGGCCGATCATCCACGGCATGATGACGCGCAAAAGGCTCCCCTGGACGACCTGGTCGATGATGGCCGACGCGGTCGCCTGCGTCGGATCGCGCAGCACCTCCACGTCGAGGGCCGCCAGGTTGACGCCGTCGCGGAAAAACGGGTTGATGCCGTCAGCCAGGAACGAGCAGCGCTGGGTGCGCTGGCTGAACTGCGGGCCCAGCACCAATATCGCGGCGCCGGCGCGTGCGGATCAGCTCGTCGGCCTGCTGCCGGCTCTCGATCTCCTCGACGCGGATGTTGGCGGTCTGCCGCAGGTCCTTGAGGACGCGCTCCTTCCACGGCCCGTAGGGAAAACGCCATGCCGGCTGGTTCGCCTGCGCGAGGCTGAGGCCCGCCACAGCGGACAGCGGCCCTGCGAGCAATCCCTGCGGAACCGCCAGCCAGCCCATGTCTTCGCGCAAGATCGAGGGTGGGTCCGGCTGTCGCGGCACCCCCTCGTCGAGGAGCAGCACCGACACGCGCAGGGTGTCCTCCGCCTTCTTGCCGAACCCTTCGCCGAGCGAAATGCCCAGGACGAGGATGAAGATAAGCGGCATCGCCAGGAGAATAATCATGGCCCGTGCATCGCGCACGAGCAACCGCAGATCCTTTTTCGCGAGCGTCCAGACAACCATGGCCCCTCCGGGGAAATCCAAAATCCGAATATCGAAATTGCGAAACCGCCGTCACTGCTTCTCGAGCACCACAAACCCGTAGGGTGTCCCAACTGCCGCCGTGCCGTCCAGCGTGATCCGGACCTGGTTGATCACACCCGAAAGACCCAGCAGTTTGCGCGGCGGATTCGAAGTCGGAGGCGCCGGAGCCGGCGCGTGCGGATCGCCCAGGAAGAAGCAGGGAAACACGTACACGGTCCCGTCCATGCCATCCACCTGAGCACGTAAATAACCTGAACGGATTGGCAGCCCGGTCTGGACGTGGACCACTCCCGGGACAGCATGCAGCGGCAGAGGCAAATCGAGTTGTCGGGCCTTGAACGCCGACATCGTGGTCATTTCACTGCCCGAATCGACCAGGAAGCGCTCACGGACCCACGTACCGTTGGTCTTGAGAAGCAGTTCGACCTCGCCGTGAACCAGAATGTCCCCGGTGCTCCAAAGTGTGCGGTGCTTGAGAGGGACTTCCAGGCGACTCACGGCGCGCTCCCATTACGGCAACCACGTGCTGAGGTTCGGTTGTTCCTCTCGGGGGCACCTTTGTCGGAACGCCAGAATCTCGTCGAAGCCCACGGCCAGCACCTCGAGGCCTTGCGGTGTGCTGCGGTAGACCACTTCGCAGCCCGATCCGTCGAAATAGAATTGCATCGTTAGGTCGTTCTTTAGCCGCTCTTCGGCCGCGGGGGTGAAGATTTCTGGGGGAAACTTGACCTTTTCGGCGGCAACGATTTCGAGAACTCGCTCCGGCGGTGCGATCACGCCGTGGGGCAATTCGCTGGGTTTGACGGGAACCCCGTCTTGACCTGCTGGAGCCGTGCAGTCGACTATCCTGATGGCCATGAGGCACCTCGCGCGGACGCCGTTGTTCACTCCAGTATACCTTCTAGCAGCTGTTTTCGCAGTGCCTCTTTTGCCTCCGGCGACAGACCGGCCAGCAGTTCCTCCGTGGACAAGCCGGCCAGGCGTTGCGCCGGGGGCAGCGAGGCCACCAAATCGCCCAGGGGCAGGCCAGCGAGGCGCTTTTCGATTGGCAGGGAAGCTACCAGGTCGAGCGGCGCTTGTTCCATTTCGTCTTGGGTGCCGAGGTGTTGCAAGGCGAACTGCGCTCCTTTCTGCTGAAACTGTTGAATCTGCTGTGCCAGGTTTATTTGATCACCTGCAAGCTCACGTATGACGCAAACTCCGGCGACCGATAGACGCGCTGCTCGGCGGTCTGGAAGTCGGCGTCGCTGCGCCTCGAAGATGTTGGGCACATACTTCTGCGGGTTGCGATCGATCAGCGGGAACCACGTGCTCTGCACCTGCACCATGATTTTGTGCCCCTTCCGGAAACAGTGATGATTCCAGTGCAGGTCGATCGTGTATTCGTTCACCGCGCCCGGCGTCACCGGCTCGGGCTTCGCGAAACTTTTGCGGAACCGCGCCCGCATCGGTTCGCCGCTGATGAGCAACTGGTAGCCGCTCATGCTCGGGTCCTTGGCGTACGGCTCCGGATACACGTCGATCAGGCGCACGATCCAGTCGCAGTCGCTGCCGCTCGTCGCCCCGAACAGTTTGGCCGTGAGCGAGCCGGCCGCCACCATGTCCTCCGCTAGCGGCTCGGTCTCGTAGCTCAGAACGTCCGGCCGCTCGTGTACGAAGCGCTGGTCCTCGACCATCCACACCTTCCACTCCGGCCCCGGATAGGTCGGTGTGACCGGCCGGGGGCGATACGGGACGGGCTTGGCCGGGTCGGAGACATAGCGGTCAAACGCATCGTTGTCGGCCGGCGCCGGCGGCTCGAAGGTCAGCTTGCCGCCCGCGTGAAAGTACAGCTTGCGCGTCACCGCGTCTCGGGGCGGCCAGCGATCGTGGCTGACCCATCGGTTCGTCCCGGTCTGAAACGTCAGCGCCTCGGGCTGATCGAGCTTGCCCTTGTCCTTGAGATGATGGGCGAACCACGCTGCCTGCACCTTCTCGCGGAAGTGCTTGCCGGTGGCCTGATCGAAGGAGATGCGGCCGAGCTTGTCGCCGGGGCCGGCCCCCCAGCCGCCGTGGTTCCACGGTCCGACCACCAGGAAGTTCTGCCCCTTCAGGTCGTGTTTCTCCAGCAGCTCATAGATCTTGAGCGGCCCATAGAAATCCTCCTGGTCGAACCAGCCCGCCACGTTTAGCGTCGGCACCGTCACCTGCTTCAGGTACGGCGCAAACGCCTGTTTCTGCCAGAACGCATCGTAATTCGGATGCGCGACGAAATCGTTCCACGTCGGCATCTTGCCCTTGAAGAGCTTCGGGTTGACGTTGGACAGCGCTCCCAGCCTCAGATACCACTCGTAGGTGTCGTGCCGATCGAACTTGAAGTTGGTGTTGAGCTTGTTGGTCTCCATCATCGCGACGTATTCGAAGCCATAGCTGAGCCGGAAGGCGCCGTTGTGGTGGAAATCATCGCCGATGAACATGTCGGCCGGCGAAGCTTGCGGCGACACTGCCTTCAGGGCTGGGTGCGGCTCCAGCATGCCCATGACCGTGAGCCAGCCGGGATAGCTGATCCCGAGCATGCCGACCCGGCCGTTATTGTCCGGCACATTTTTGAGCAGCCAGGCGATGGTATCGTGTGTGTCGGTGGTCTCATCGATCGCCCCGGGGTCCTGCCGGTCGCGCGGCGGACGCGACATCACGAACGTGCCTGCCGACTTGAAGCGGCCACGAATGTCCTGAAAGACGAAGATGTAGCCTTCGTCGGCCAGGTCCTTGAGGTAGCCCTGCAGCGCCCGCGGGCCGCCCGCTTCAATCCCATAGGGCGTGCGCAAGAGGATGAACGGCAGCGGCTCGGTGACTTTTTTCGGCACGAATACGGTGGTGTGCAGCTTCACGCCGTCGCGCATGGCGATCATCGGCTCGGTCTTCGTGAAGCGCTTCTCGACCGACTCGCCCTGCTGGCCACGGGCGGCCGAGGCCGGTAGCAGCACCGCGGCCATCACGAACGACCAACGAAACTTGGATTGCATGAGATGTCATCCATTGCAAAGAGGCTCACTTGTCTTTTAACCAAAAGACAGCATAACACCCGCGGACCGCGCACAACAGCGAATTTGGCGAGCCGCAGAACGTGCTGCCGCGGCCGGATTCGGCGGAGGCAACCCAGCGACTTCGCCAACCTAGTTCGCGGCGGTGGCGAGGTGGGGTAGTCTCGCAACACCGTGGCATTCAGGTTCTTCTGACGCAAGCAGGCTTGTTCGCCACTTCGCCACGGTGTCAGGGCGCTTGGCCAGCGATCGCCCCCGTATTTCGGTGGCGGCCAGGATCGACAGGAAGACGCTCGACGACGAGATCGACGAATTGACACGCTTCGCGCAGTGGGCGCGCAGCATCGGCATCGACACGAAGAGCCGATCGCTGCTCAAGGCGCTTGAGGTTGGCTTCGCGCGGATGTCGGACATGGGGGCCAACCGCAAGGCGCTCATTTTCACCGAGTCCCGGCGCACTCAGGACTACCTCAAGAATTTCCTGGAGTCGAACGGCTACGCCGGACAGATCGTCCTTTTCAACGGCACGAATGCCGACCCCGAGTCCCGCAGGATCATCGATTGCTGGATTGACGCCAACGCCGCGGCCGGGCGCACCACCGGCTCGTGCGTCGTGGACAGCCGCACGGCGCTCATCGAACAATTCCGCGACACCGCGACGGTCGATCGCCACGGAAGCGGCGGCGGAAGGCATCAACTTGCAATTCTGCGCCTGGTGCGGCCGTGGCCTGTTCGCTCGAAGGCAACAATCGGCTCTTCAGCGAAGAGCGCGAACGCCTTGAAAAATGGGCCGAGGACATGGTGTTCGCCGCCGAGAAGGACCTTGCCGACACGAAAGCCCAGATCAAGGCGGTGCGGCGGCAGGCGCGGCTGGCCGCCACGCTCGACGTGCAAAACGAGCTGCAGCAAAAGCTGCAAGAGCTGGAGCGCAAGCAACGCCGCCAGCGCCAGCAGATATTCGACATCGAGGACCAAATCGCCGAGAAACGTGATAAGCTGATCGACGGGCTGCAGAAGCGGATGAGCCAGAAGACGGCCACAACGCCGCTCTTCACGATCCGCTGGGCCGTCGTGTGAGAAGAGAATCACGAAAGCACGAAAGAACGAAAACACGAAACGAGGCGTCACCATGGCACATGATTTTGAAGCCTTGTCTGGAAACATCCTGGAAGCGGCCGTAGCGGTTCGTAAGGCGCTGGGGCCAGGCTTCCTGGAGAGCATCTATCAGAAGGCCATCGAAGTCGCCCTGACCCATCGAGCCATCGCTTTCGACCGCCAAAAGGACATCCATGTATTCTTCGAGGCCACCGTGTTCGCCAGGGATGATTCGGAAAGGAAAACATCGTTGCACTAATGCGCAACAGGCCGTACATTGTCGAATGCCCGAATTCCCCGTGGCCCGTCGAGGCGAGGATTGTGTATGCGAGCCGGACCTGCTTTGCTGGTGACCCTGGGTTTGCTCTTCGCCGCGGCCGCGGCCGTCCCGGCCCAGGGCGATTTGCCGCCAATGAAGTACAACGAGGTGCGGCAGATCGCGCCGGGCGTGTTCTTCCGGTACTCGGCGATCAGCGCCATCGACAAGACAGTCGTCTTCGGCGGCAGCAACAACATCTGGATCGTCTTCGATGACTTCGTCCTCGTTTACGACGCCAACTTCCCCAAGGAGGCCGGCGACGTCATCGCGGCGGTCAAGAAGACGACCGATAAGCCGATACGCTACGTCGTCGATTCGCACCACCATGGGGACCACGCCTATGGCAACGCGGTGTTTTCCAAACAGGGCGCGACTGTCGTGGCCCAGGCCAACTGCGCCCGCCTCCTGCGCGTCAACGGTCCCAGGGAGTTCGCCGAGGCCGGCGCCGGCAAGGCTGGCCGCAAGGACGTTGCTGAGAGCTTCCTCAAGGTGCCGGACCTGATCTTCGACGAAAAGCTCGTCTTCGATGACGGCAAGCAGCGGGCCGAGCTGTACTTCTTCGGTCATGCCCACACCGCGGGCGACGCGTTTCTGTATCTGCCGAAGCACAAGGTCATCTGCACCGGCGACGCGTGCACCAATGGCGCGTTCAACTACATGGGCCATTCCGACTCGGCCTCGTGGGTCCGCGTCCTCGACAAGGCGCTGCAGCTCGACGTCAAATTCGTGTGCCCCGGCCACGGCCCGCTCGGCGGCAAGGACGTGCTGGCCAAGCAGCGGCGATTCTTCGTCGAGCTGCGCACCCAGGTCAAGCAGGGCATCGACAAGGGGCTCGACGTTGCGGAGATCACCAAGACGATCAGCATGCCCTGGCACAAGGAATGGACCGGGATCGACGTGAGCGAGCGCGGCGACGCGATTCAGTTTGTCTTCGACGAGTTCACCGGCCGAACCATGCCGTGGGACCTGGTCGAGGACTTCGGCATCTACGAGGGGCCGTCGCCGACGAAAAAGACGCCGGGTTGGGCGCCGCCGAAGCGGATCGTCGTCGAGGCGGTGATGCCGGCACGGCTACTGGAGCTGAAGCGCATCGCGCCGGAGGTGCTGTTCGTGCCGGTGCGCGACGCGGCGGAGGCAGCGAAGGAAGCGGCCGACGCGGATGCGGTGCTCGGCTTCTGCACGCCGGCCATCGTCGAGGCCGGCACGAAGCTGCGCTGGATTCAGATCGGGCATGCCGGTATCGAGAAGGAGCTGACGCCGGAAGTGGTCAAGAGCAACGCCGTCGTCACCAACACGGCGCGTATCTACGGCGCCAACGTCGCGGATCAGGCGATGGCGCTGCTGCTGGGCCTGACGCGTGGACTGGCGGCGCAGATCCATCGCGACACGCTGCCCGGCAAACCGGACGGCCACTGGGAGTGGGCGAAGAAGAACGGTATGGCCCAGGAGCTGCACGGCAAGACCATGCTGATCGTCGGCCTCGGCGGCGTCGGCACGCAGGTCGCCCGCCGTGCTGACGCTTTCGGCATGCGCGTGATGGCGGTCGACCCCAACGAGTCGATCGTGCGGCCATCGTACGTCTTCAGTCTCGACCGGCCCGCGAAGCTGATGGAGCTGCTTCCAAAGGCCGACGTGGTGGTGCTGGCGTGCCCGTTGACCGCCGAGACGCGCGGCAGCTTCGGCACGGGACAATTCGCAGCGATGAAGAAGCCGGCATTCTTCATCAACGTCGCGCGCGGCGGCCTTGTGCAGAGTGACGCGTTGGTGGCGGCGCTGAAGAGCGGCGAGATCGCGGGCGCGGGCCTGGACGTGACCGATCCGGAGCCGCTCGACAATAGCCAGGTGCTGTGGAAGCTGCCCAACGTCATCGTGACGCCGCACGTCGGCGGCCAGTCGCCCGGAGCGCGCGATCGGCAATGGCGGCTGTACCGCGAAAATGTGCGGCGTTTCGTGGCCGGTGAGCCGCTGCTGTGCGTGGTGAACAAGGAGAAAGGGTATTGAGGCGCACCTGAGATCTCTTTCCGCGCGACGATCGTAGCACCGCTTTGCTGGATGGCCTCCGCAGCCTTGTCCATCAGCGCGTCGGCTTCGCGATTGAGCCGGCGCAAGCCGATCTGCCCTGACGTCCACACGGAGTTACGCTCAAGCACCAGGTCGGTGGTGCCGTCGGCGTAGCGATGGGCGCTGACCTTGAATTGGCAGTGCGGCGCGGCCCATCCGACGAGCATGCTCCAGACGAAATGGCCCTTGCTCGCCTGGAACGCCCCGTCCTGAATCGGCGTGAGCGTGAAGCCCAGGTCCTGCGCCGCCCGCCAGGCGAGTTGCAACACCGCCTCCGGCGCCGCGTCGGTCACCACCTTGATCCCGGCCATGTGCCGCCCTCCGCCTCGTCATTGGTCATGGCTCACGGCTGGCCGCGACTCGATTTGCGTCGTGGGCTTTTCTTGCGCGGCTCGGGCGGTGCTGCCGCGGCCGCACAGGCGCGGCGCACCTCGTCCACCGTGGCCGCCTTGAAGATGGTCTCGTGCATCGCGGCGAACTTGTCGGCGTCCTCGAGAGTGTCGATCTCCGGCATGAGCTTGGCGCCCTCCGCGCCAAACTTGTTGCGCAGCAGGTTTTCGATCAGCCGCAGCATGCCCGCTTTGATTCCGAAACGCTCCGGTGTCGTGATAAATGGCATGACACGATCCTCCTGATAGTCTTGTAATTCTCTCCAAAATCGCTTATCTATTCGTTGCGGCAACTCCAGCAGCCAGTCGACCAGCCGGAACAGCTGCCGTACATCGTCGGCCTGGAACCCCCGCTCGTACAGCCCGCGCACCAGGCGGAATTTCCAGAATCGCCGCGCTTCGGGATCGCCGCGTGTCTGCAGCGCTTTCAAATGCGCCAGCACGACCTTCGCGAATGGGTTGCTGTCCGCCTCTAATTCCGCCTCTCGATTCGCAAAGTCGAGGATCTTCACGGGCGGAAACTTCATCTTGACCGACCAACCCCACAACGATTCATGATAGCTCTGCGAAACGAAACGCGCCGCCGAATCGGAACGCCTCCATCATCCTACGCCGAATCGCTCAGCCGGCGCCGGCGCCGCATTTGCCCCGGCGCTTTGCTATAACTACATCATGAGCGAGGGCGGCGAGGTCGTGATCCTGGGCGGCGGCGTCATCGGACTGACCGCGGCCTATTTCCTGGCCCGCGAAGGCGTTCGCGTGCACGTCCTCGACCGCGGCCTCGTCGGTCGCGAAGCCTCGTGGGCGGGGGCCGGCATCCTGCCGCCGAGCGATTGGCCTTCGGCGCACGATCCGGTCGATCGGTTGCGCGCCTGAGCGGCCGGCTCTTTCCCGATTTGTCCGCGGAGCTGCGCGAACGCAGTGGGATCGATAACGGCTACGTGCGCTGCGGCGGCCTGGAGTTCGTCAGCCAGGTCGGCGACGCCATCGCACACGAATGGTGCGGCGAAGGTATCCCGACCGAAGCGCTGGACGAAAACGCCGTGGCACGGCTGGAGCCGGCGCTGGCATCAGGCCTGGGGCGAGCAGTTCACCTGCCCGCGCTGGCCCAGGTGCGCAATCCTCGGCATTTGCAGGCGCTGTGCGAAGCGTGCCTGCGGACCGGCAAGGTCCGGATCGACAACGGCGTGGAGACGGGCGCGTTTGTCAGGGAGGGCAGCCGCATCCGGGCTGTGCATACCGCCGGCAACCGGGTTGAGGGAGATGCGTTCCTGATCGCGGCCGGGGCTTGGTCGGATCAGTTGCTGGCCCCGCTCGGAATTACCACCGGCATTGCGCCGGTCCGCGGGCAGATCGCGCTGCTTAACCCCGGCAAGCCGCTGTTTCGCCGGGTGCTGATCTGGGGAGCGCGCTACCTCGTGCCGCGACTGGATGGACGGGTGCTGGCCGGCTCGACTGAGGAAAACGCCGGCTTCGTCAAGCAGACGACAGCCGAGGGAATCGACGGTCTGCTGCGGCTCGCGGTGAAATTGGTGCCGGCATTGGCTCAGGCCGACGTGGAGCGCTGCTGGGCGGGACTGCGGCCGGGAAGTCCTGATGGGCTGCCGTTCATCGGGCGCGTTCCGGGGATCGACAATGTCTACGTGGCGGCGGGGCATTTTCGTGCCGGCATCCAGCTCTCGCCGGGCACGGCGCTCCTGGTCAAGGAGCTGTTGCTCGGTCAGCCGTTGACGATGCCGCTGGAGGCGTTCCGAGTGGAACGAATCCCGCGTGACGAGTAACGCTGTGCTCGACAAACGGGAAGGAATCATGGATCAGGCGAGCGTCCGCAGCCTGACGAGCCAGCTCGCCGACGACCTGAGCTGGCTGGAAGACCACGCGCGCCGCCAGGCCGAGCAGAGCGTCCATGCGGGCGAATTGCGCCTCGCATCGGGGCTCGTCCGCAACGTCATCGCGCCGTTTCTCGAAGGCTTTCCGCCGCCGCCATTGCACATCGCGGTCGTCGGCGGCGCCGGCGCGGGCAAGAGCACCGTCGCCAACCTGCTGTGCGGCGCCTCGCTGGCCGAGGCGAACCCGCAGGCTGGCTTCACCCGCCATCCCGTCGCCTATGCCAGCGCCTACGGCAATCTGAACTGGCCCGCGGGGCTCGGCTTTCTCGGCCCGCTGCGCCGGCTCAGCGGCCAGGAGCCGTCGAACCTCGATGCGGACGTTTATCAGGTCCGCCGGGTGCAGTATCAGCCGGAGCAGTTCAGCGTCCTGGACCGCTACGTCGTCTGGGACTGCCCGGACATGACGACCTGGGCCTCGGCGGGCTACGTCACGCGCCTGCTGGAGGTGGCGGCGCTGGCCGACGTGATCGTCTACGTCGCCTCCGACGAGCGCTACAACGACGAGGTGCCGACGCAGTTCCTGCGCATGCTGCTGCAGGCGGGCAAGAACGTCACGGTTTGCCTGGTCAAGATGCGCGAGGCCGACGCGCCGGCGTTTGTCGGCCACTTCAAGGCGGACGTGCTCGGCCGCATGCCGCGGGCGCCGGTCGACGTGCTGGCGATCCCGCACCTGTCGCACGCCCAACTCGCGGATCCGGTGCGCCATGCCGCGAAGTACCGCATTCCGCTGGTGAACCAGATCAACGTACTGGGCGAGCCGATCAACCTGGCCCGGCGACGCACGGTGCAGAACGCGATCCATTTCCTGCAAGGGCAGCATCAGCGGCTGCTCGGCGTGGCGCAAAAAGATCTGGCGGCGCTCGAGGGCTGGCGCAACGCCGTGCAGGAAGGCCAGGTCGAGTTCGATTCACGCTACCGGCGCGAGTACCTGACCTCGGCGAATTTCCGCCGCTTCGACGAGGCGCTGGTGCGGCTGCTCGACATGCTCGAGCTGCCCGGCGTGGGGCGATTCATCAGCGGCACGCTTTATGTGCTGCGAACGCCGTATCGGCTACTGCGGGGCCTGGTCGTCAAGGCAATGATGCGTCCCGACGCCGCGGCGATGCCGGAGCGCCCCGTTCTCGAAGCCGCGTTCGCCGGCTGGATTGACCTCTTGCGCAAGGAGGCCGCCCGGCGCGATGACACGCATCCCGTGTGGCGCCATCTCAACAAGGGTTTCACCAATGGCGGCCTGGCCGAGACGGCGCGCGACCAGTTCGAGCAGTCATTTCGCGGTTTTCAGCTCAGCCTGACCGACGAGGTCGAGCGCACGGCCAAGGGCCTGTACGAGGATCTGGAGAAGAACCCCGTTGCACTGAACACACTGCGCGGCACGAAGTTTACCCTCGAGGTTGCATCGATGACGGGCGTGGTTATTGCGGGGGGCATCAATTGGTTCGATCTGATCCTCGTGCCGCTGGCCGCGTCGATCACGCACCAGCTCGTGGAGCTGCTGGGCAAGCAATACGTGGATTTCCACCGCGAATCGGCGCGAACCGCCAGCAGGCGTTGGTCGTGCAGTACATTTCCGGCCCGATGGCGGACTGGCTGACGCGCTGGCCGACGAGCGGGGGGTCCGATTACGAACGCCTGCAGCTCATCCTGCGGCGCATGCCGCCGGCGCTGCAGCAGACGGAGACGTTGATTGAGATGGCGATGCAATGACGCCGACGCCGGAGGCCCTTCGGGGTCAAGAGGTGCCGTAGGAAGGAAGTTATGACCGAGCCGGCTGTGGCAACCGAACCTCTCCTGCGAACCCTCGCTCCTGCACTGCGCGAGCTGGAAAAACGGCTGCGCGCCTGGCTCCTCGCCAAACGTCGCTACCCCGTCACCACGCTGCAGCGCGCCACCCTCGAAGGCCTCGCCAACGATCTCGATCGCCAGGCCCAGGCGCTGCAGATGGACCGCCCGACGCTGGTCATCATGCTCATGGGCGGCACCGGCGTCGGCAAATCGACTTTGCTCAATGCCCTTGCCGGCGGCGCCATCGCGCAGGCGTCCTTCACCCGCCCCACCACGCGCGATCCGGTCGTTTACTACCACCACTCCATCCCGCCGGACCGGCTCGACCCGGCGCTCCAGTTCTGCAAGCTCGTCGCCCACGACCGGCCGCCGCTCGAAGGCAAGGTCCTCGTCGATACGCCCGATCTCGACAGCAACGACCTGTCCAATCGCGAGAAGCTGTTTCGCCTCTTGCCGGTCGCCGATATCGTCCTCTACGTCGGCTCGCAGGAAAAATATCACGACAAGCTCGGCTGGGAACTGTTCCTCAACCAGCGCCAGCGCCGCGCGTTTGCGTTCGTCCTCAACAAGTGGGACCGCTGCCTCCATCCCGGCGCCGCCGGCATGCGACCCGACGAGGACCTGGCGCGACCTCAAGGACGAGGGCTTCGAGCATCCGCTGCTCTTTCGCACCTGCGCCGAGCACTGGGTCGATCATCCCTGGCAGGGCAACGGCACGGCGGCGCCGCCCGTCGACGGCGAGCAATTCCTCGACCTCGTTCGCTGGCTCGAGCTCGGCCTGACCCGGCTCGAAATCGAAGCGATCAAGGCACGCGGCGTCAGCCAGCTCCTGCACCAGCTCCAGACGGCCCTGGAAGCCGTGCGGCCCCCGGACTTGACGCCGGCCGTCGAGCGCACCTGCGCCAGCTGGGCCCGGCTGGTCGGCGACGAGGCCGCCGCCACCGCCGGCGTGCTGCTCAACACGCTCGATCCCTACCAGAAGGAGATCGAGCACCATTTCGCCCGCGAACGGCAACGGCACTTCAGCGGCATGATGGCGGTCTATCTCGAAGGCTTCCACCGACTCCGCTACGCCGGCAGCACGCTGCGCGACCAGATCCCGATGATTCCCAAGACGCAGACGCGCGTTGAGACGCCGCGCGAGTGGGACCTCGACGAGTTCGCGCGGGCCTGCAGCGCCGCCGCCGCCCAGCAGCACCTCGACGCCCGCCTCAAGGCGCTCAGCAATCGCCTGCTGGTCGAAGCCGACGCGCTGGGCCTGCCGCTGCAAATGCTCGGCGACGCCACCGAGAGCGTCAATCGGCTCGACTGGAAGGGCCGGCATGCGCAGGCGATGATCGAGATCATTGCCCAGGTCGAGCGCGAATGGTCCAACCCGACTGGCGTCCGACGTGGGCTGCAATACCTCATCATCCTGGTGGCCAACTGGCTGCCGCCGCTCGTCTTCGGCGCGATGGTGGCGCTGCTGCTATGGGGCTACCTTGCGATTGATCCGCCCCGCCCGTTCAGCGCGTCCGATCTGCTGCTGCCGCCGGTGGTGGTGTTGCTGACGCTGGTGCTGCTGCACCTGGTGATCGCTCTGCTCTTGCCGCTGCGCTGGCCGGCGATCCGTGCCGAGTTCGAGGACCGGCTGCGCGCCCGGCTACACGCGGAGATGGCGGAGTATTACGGCCAGGTCCCGCTCGACCTGGCCCGCGCAATCGACGCCGAGCGCCGCGACGCCGAGCAGCTCCTCGGCGAGGTCCGCGAGGTCACGTCGTGGCTCGAACAGCGCGAGCAAGCGGCGAGCATTGTGAATTTGTATGGGCGATAGTTTGTGTAAGGGAGAAACGAGGGCGAAGAAGCGAGGCCACAAGAGTCGCTGAATGAGTCCGTTGCCAGGAGCCGGATATGTTCATGGACGACGCAACGATCGCAGCCGCGAGCACCGTATCTGCAAGCGCCTGCCTTTCCGACGAGGCCCACACCTGGTTCCGGACTCGCTACGGCCAACCAACCGCGGCCCAGCGCCTCGCCTGGCCCATCGTCGCCGGCGGTGAGAGCCTGCTCATCTCCACGCCGACCGGCAGCGGCAAGACGCTGGCCGGTATTCTACCCATCCTCGATCGCATCCGCACCGAGCGCCGCACGGGACTGCAAGCGCTCTACATCGCCCCGCTGAAAGCACTCGTTCAGGATGCCGCGATCATGCTCCGCCGGCACGGTCACGAGCTCGGCACGCCCGAGGAGCCGCCGCTGCGAATCGACGTGCGGACCGGCGACACCTCGGCCCGGCTGCGCAAGTTTCAGCTCGACAATCCGCCGCAAATCCTCCTTACCACGCCGGAAAGCCTGGCGGTCCTGCTCACGCATCCGCGGGCCGCGGACCTGTTCCGCACGTTGGCCTGGGTCGTCGTCGACGAGGTCCACGCCCTCGCCTGCAACAAGCGCGGTGCCGACCTCGCGCTCGGTCTCGAACGACTCGAGCTGCTGGCCGCCAGACCGGCAGCGCTCCAGCGCATCGGCCTGTCGGCGACGTGCACGCCGCTAAGCACGGCCGCGCAGTTCCTCACGGGTGTGGGTCGGCCTTGTCGGATCGTGCGCGTCGACGACGCGAGCGACATGGAATTGCGAGTCGAGCCGTTGGCGTACGATGCGGGGCCAGGCTTCCTTAACCGTCTGCTCGCGCGTCTGGAACCCGAGCTCGCCACGAACCGCACGACGCTCATTTTCACGAACACGCGCAGCCTCACCGAGCGCGTCACCTGGGCGCTGCGCAACCGTTATCCGGCGCGTGCGGAGGACGTTGCCGCGCATCACTCGGCGCTGGCGCCGGCCCGTCGCCGGCTGGTGGAGCGGGCGATGAAGCAGGGCCGGCTCTGGGCGGCGGTCAGCAGCACCAGCCTCGAGCTGGGCATCGACATCGGCAGCGTCGACGGCGTCGTCTTCGTGCATCCGCCCGGCAGCATCGTGCGTTTGCTGCAGCGCCTGGGCCGCTCGGGCCATCGCCCCGGCGTGCCGCGGCGCGGCCTGGTGCTCACCGCCTCCGCACGCGAATTGCTCGAGGCCACGGTGACTGCGGACTGTGGCCGGCATGGGCAGATCGAAACGCTGCACGTGCCGGATCACCCCTACGACGTGCTCTGCCAGCACCTGGCCGGCATGGCGATGACGGCGGCCTGGACCGCGGCCGACGCGTACGCCCTCATTCGCCGGGCCTATCCGTATCGCGACCTCAGCATCGACGATTTCCGTGCATGCCTCGATTATCTCTCGGGCCGGCACCGCGATGGCACAGCCTGGCTGCCGGCGCGGCTGCGCTGGGAACGCGATACATTCACCATCGCCAGCGACCGCACCGCCAAGCTGCTGCGTCGCAACCTCGGCACCATCCTGACCGAGGAGCCGTGTGCCGTGCGCATGCCGCTGGCCATGCCGGATGCGCCACTACGCACGAGCCTGGTCGGCGAGGTGGATGAGGTCTATGCCGAGCGGCTGCAGCCCGGCGATCGGTTCATGCTCGACGGCCGGTGTCTGGAATACCAGCGCCGCGATGGCACGGCGCTGCTCGTGGATGAGGTCGTAGGCCGGCCCGAGGTGCCGCGCTGGCGCGGAGCGGGCCCACCGATGTCGAATGAGCTGGCGAGCCGGCTGTACCTGTTCCGTGTGCAGGCCGCCGAGGCGCTGCGCGACGGGCCCTCACGCCTCGATCGGCTGCTGCACGATGAATATCACCTCAGCCTTGCCGCCGCCGCGAGCCTGGCCCGCTATTTCACGGCCCAGGAGACGATCAGCGAGATTCCCGATTTCGCCACGCTGCTGATCGAATGCCTTAGCAGCCAGGCGTGCGTCGAGTATTACTTCCACACCCCGCTGGCCCGTCCCGCCAACGAGGCGCTTGCGCGGGTCGTGGCCGATCGGCTGCGGCGCCACCGCGGCGTCGCGCCAGTGGCAATGGCGGCGGACCTGGGCTTCCTGCTCGTGCTGGAAGGAGCGGCCGACGTGGCGCCCGCGACGTGGCGTGCGCTGCTCACGGCCGATGGATTCGCCGCGGATTTCGGCCGCGGGCTACGGCAGAGTCCGCTGTTGCGAGAGCGCTTTGCCCAGGTCGCGCAGACGGGGCTGATGGTGCTGCGCCATCCGCAAGGTCGCAAGCTGAAGGTGGGCGGCGCGAGCTGGGAGCGCGAGCAACTCTTCGACCAGGTCCGCGCGCTCGCACCGGAATTCCTGCTGTTGCGCCAGGCCGAATGTGAGGCCGCGGCGTCGGCCTGCGATCTGGCCGCCGCGCTGGCATTCGCCGTCCGTGTGCCGCGTCTGCAGGTGCGCCAGCGCCGGCTCGCGGAAGCGTCGCCGTTCGCCGACAGCCTGCTCGCCGGACAGGCGGGACCCGTCGATCGGGTCGTACAGGCGAATGACGCTCTGGACCAGCTACAGATGGAGTTGCTAACACCCAGCATGCCCGGCTGAAAAGCTCAGCTCCCCTCAATACCAAGCACCTTGCTGAGACCGGTCCAGGACGCTTTGCGCACCTTTTGATACGCCTCGGCGTGCTCCTTCTTGCCGCTCGCCCAGTAGGCCTCCAGCGCCTGTGTCTGGACGCGCAGGAGGTCGGTGACGGCCTTGATCCGCTTCAGAGAGTCGCGATCGTCCGCCTCCAGGCTCAGCTTCTCGAGGCTAGCCAGCTTGTCATCCACCAGCGTTAGGCAGCTCGCGACGATCTTGAGCGTGCCCACGGCACCTTCGATGGTAAACGCCTTGGTGTCGACGCCGTCGGCCAACAGGCCGATGGTGATATGGCTCTGGTACAAGTTCGTGGCGCTCAGGCCGCCCATCGCTTCGAGCAGCAGGTCCCTGGGCGCATTGTCGGGCGCGGGGTTCGCCGGCCTGGCGGTGACCGGGGGCGGCGCCGGCAGCCGCGGCGCGTCCCGCGGCGGAACAGTGGCCGCGGCGGGTTTGGCGGCGGCGGCAGCGATCCTGTCGTCGCCGGGCTGACCTGCAATTGGATTGGCGCCCGGAACTGGATGATCGCGAGCGCCGTCGCTGCCGCCACGGCTGCGGCACAACCCAGGGCCAGCGCCAACGCCCAGCGCCGCAGCCGGCCGGACTGAGCTGCCAGATCGCCCATGCGGTCCTGCATCTCATCTTGCCAGCGTTCGTATTCCGCGGCGATTTCGTCCGGCGAACGATGTGGCACCGCTCGCGGATACCGTCTCGGCGACGAGGATTCCATGGGTCGATTACCTACCTAGATGCGGTTCGTAGTTCCGCCTTCAGGCGGTTTGGCGCAACCCGCCTGAAGGCGGAACTACCAACACGTTGATTCCGGCTACCGGTGTCGCGTGCCGTGCGAGGACATCGCGTGCATCCCGTGAGCGGCTCCGAGCGAACTCAACATCGAGTGAGCGCCCATGCTGTGCATGGCCATGCCATGCATGGCCATGCTGTGCATCGCCATGCCGTGCATGGCCATGCTGTGCATCGCCATGCCGTGCATGGCCGCGTTGTGCATCGCCGTGTTGTGCGTGCCGGTCGAGGATGTGGTCCCCGTGCCGCTACCGTTGCCGGTCTGTCCGGAGCCGCGGTAGATTGACGCGACGCCGCTGGGGTGGCTGGAGTTCCCGGTGCTCTTGGACGAGGAACTCGTCGAGGTGGCGTTGGCTTGTGATTGCGTAGTGCTCGATCCGGTGCCGGTCTTGCCATTGGCATGCGGCGAATGCGTGCTGCTCGATGTTGTGCCGGTTTGCGCGACGCTGGTTGGCGAAGTCGACGTGCCGCCGTTGGCCGCTGTGGTGGTGGTCGTGCCCTGGTTTGTTGCGGTGGTCGCGTTGTGTTGCCCGTGGTGGCGGCCGGTGGTCGCCTGGGACGTGGCGGTGCTGCTGCCAGTCGAGCCTGCTTGGGTGCTCGTGGACGTTTGTGGGGCGCTGTAGGAGCAGTTCATCAGGTTCGTCGACTGTGCCAGATGCTTGAGGCCCTGGCTGAACTGGCCCGCAGGTGCGGTTTGCCCGCCTTGTCCCGGGTTTCCGGTCTGGATGACGATGCTCACGTAAATCTGGGGGCCGGCCTGCTGACCGCCGTTGCGGAGGCCCCGGCCAAAGGAACCGCCTTGCGCACTGGACTGGCCCGGGTTCTGTGCAGACGCGCCTTGTCCCTGCCCGGATTTCGACCATGGCTGGGCGCTGCGCCCTGCGCGGATGCGCCCTGGGGTTGGGTCGACTGGCCCTGCTGTCCCTTTCCGTTGACGATGCCGAGGAGCGATTGCAGCAGGTTCTCGAGGGCCTGGATGTCGCTCATTAGCACCTGGAGTTCCGTGGCGACGTTCGCCTGCTGATTACTGCCCGTCTGCGCCCGACTGTGTTCCCGTCTGCGCACCCGTCTGAGTACCCGTTTGGTTACCCGTCTGTGCGCCCTGCTGCGCCTTTGGCGAATCTCCCCTGGGCTGTCGCCGCTTGCGGCAGCGCGACGAATGCCGCAGCCGCCAACCCGGCCAGACATGCGCGGCCGATCCGAACCCGATTCATGACGTGCTCCTTGGCAAAAGTGTCTCTTCCGGTTCCTGGGTGAGATGACCCTAGAACCCATCTTACCGGTCCCGCGCGGCACAGTCACGCAATTTAATGGCGAAAAATGAACTCGTTCGCGTTCAGCAGCGCCCACTGCACGTCTTCCCACACACGGCGCGGATCGGCGGCTCCTTCGAGGCGGCGCTCGATGATCCGCATCTCCCCCGGCCGTGGCAGGCGCGACAGCGTCGCGAGGTACAATTCCTCCGCGATCCGCGCGGCCGGCAGTCGCTGTTGCAGCAGGCGGCCGATGCGGTTGTCCGGCGCGGAGCCGCGCGTTGATCGTGCCGGTGTTGAGCAGTTGCAGCGCCTGGCCGATGTTCGCCTCATCGCCGCGCTCGCACTCGCACGTCAGATCGCGACTCGGCTGGCCGAACGCCTTGAGGAACGGGTGATTCAGCTCGCCGTCCACCAACTGTGTGGCGCGGGCCGCTTTCGGCGCATCGGCGAACTCCTCGGGCACGCCGGTGGCAATCGCGATCGCGTCCAGCAATTGCTCGGCGGTGAGCAGCTTGAGGATCGTGTGCGAAAAATACCTGGCGTCGCCACGGTTGAGATCGTTGCCGACCGCGCTGAGCTGATAGGTCCGCGCGTTCATGATCGTGCGGATCAGGCGCTTGACGTCGTGGCCGTGCGCGACGAAATCCTGCGCCAGCGCGTCGAGCAGCGCCTCGTTGGCCGGCGGATTGGAGTCGCGGAAGTCGTCGACCGGATCGACGATGCCGCGGCCGAGCAGGTGAAACCAGACGCGATTGACCAGCGCCCGCGCGAAGAACGGGTTGTCCTTGCCGGTCAGCCAGTCGGCGAGCGCTTGCCGGGGATCGCCGTCGGTCGCGGGCGGCGGAAGGTCCGCGCCGAGGGCACGCGGTCGCATGACGAGGCCGGTGCGCGGGTGCTTGAGCGTGCCATCGGCATTGACGTGGATATCCTCATTGCCGGTAAGGCTCAGGCGGCGGCGGCCGACCTGGGCGAAGAACGCGGCCAGGCCATAATAGTCGTCCTGCGTCCAGCGCTCGAACGGATGATTGTGGCAGCGGGCGCATTGCAGCCGCACGCCGCAGAAGAGCTGGGCGGTCGCCTCGGCCAGCTCCTCCGGCGTGCGGATGGCCCGGAAGAAGTTGGCCGGCCCGTTCTGGAACGCGTTGCCCCTGGCGGTGAGCAGCGTGCGGGCCACCTCGTCGAAGGGCGTGTTCTTGCGAAGCTGCTCCTGCAGCCAGCCGCGGTACGCCTTGACGCCCTGCTCCTTGAGATTGGTGCGCGTGGCGCGCAGCACGTCGAGCCATTTCATCGACCAGAAATCGACGTACTCGGGTCTCTCTAGCAGCTGGTCGATAAGCCGGGCCCGCCGGTCCGGCGCCGGGTCGGCGAGGAAGGCACGCACCTCGTCCGGCGCCGGCAGAATCGCGCCCAGGTCGAGGTACGCCCGGCGGATGAACGTGGCGTCATCGCACAGCTCGCTCGGCGGCAAGCTCAGCAGCTTGAGCTTGGCGAAGACGTGCCGATCGACGAGGTTCGCCGCGGGCGGGTTCGGCCAGACAAAGCCCGCCTTCGGCTCCAGATACGTCAATGTCACCGCCTGCATCGTCTGCAGATAGCGGCACAGGATGGCGACCGCACCCGGCTGGGCGAACTCCACGAGACCTACCGCATTGCCGGTGGCGATGGCCTCGTCGCTGGAGCTGAAGACTGTGAGCCGGGTCACGTCGTGGGCGCTGCCGTCGCGGAAATGGGCGCGCACCGAAAGCTGTTGCCAGCGGCCGGGAGCGTGCAGGATCCGTGGCCCCGGCCGGACTTCCAGGCGCACGATGGCGGGCTGAGCCGTCGCATCGGCGCCGACGGCGAGCGCCAACAGGACGGCGAGTGTGAAGAGTTTGCGGTGTGGTGCGGCGGATCGTGCCATAACTGCGCTGCCGTGCTGGGCGGTTGCGTTTCACTGTTGTTTCTATGTTTATAGTTTCCCATGCCATCTGGATGGCGGGCTCGGTGCCTCAATTCACGCTTGAAGGCGTTGAGCCCGAAGCGCCAGCGAGGGCACATCTGGTCCTCGCTGGCGCTTCGGGCTCACTGTCTAGAGCGAAGGTGGGCGTTGAGCCCGAAGCGCTAGCGAGGGCGAGTCTCGCCCTCGCTAGCGCTTCGGGCTCACGCCCTGGCACTTCGGGGTCATAAGGTGGCTAGCGGCCGGCTGCCACCGGCGGCTCTTTGTTTTCAATAACGGTGCTGGAGATCACTGGACAGCCGGGAGTCATCAGCAACGGCACCAGCGAGTTGCGCAGGAACAGGGGCCGAACCCAGTACGCGTGGGTGCCCATGCCGCCGAGGTCGGCGCGCCAGCGATGCTGCCGCAGATTCGGGTAGGGACAGCCGTCGCACTCGCCGGAGGGATCGCGGAAACCGACGCGGCCCGCCATCGGTCCCCGCTGCCCGTCGGTGGTGCCGACGTCCTCCTCGGCCATCGCCAGGAGCTGGTCATCGGCGCTGTAGAAGTTGTCGATGCCCCCGCACGAGGCCCTGAGCGCCGGCCGCAGCTCGTAGCGGCACGAGACGCTCGACGCCAGCAGCACCACACGGTCGAGGCTGCACGGCGGCAGCATCTCGGCGGCCGCCAGGACCACGCGCGAACCGGCGCTGTAGCCGACCAGGACGAACCGGCTGTTGGGGCAGCAACTCTGCAGTTCCTGCACGTGCTCTGCCAGCCGTGCGGCGGCTTTGAAATGGGCCTCCGTGTCGGAATTGTCCTTGTAGACGGTGCCGTAGCGCGCCCACGGCACGGTGCGCACGATCAACCCGGAGCGCGTCTCGGCCGCGGCGTCGCGCAGGTTTTCGCTGAACGTCGTGCCGCCGCCGGCACCGTTGGCAGCGAAGACAATCGTTCGCCCATCCCAGGGATGCGGCGGGCAAAGAACCGCTTGCGGAGGATGGCCCGGCGCGAGCGGCGCGAGCGGCGGCTGCGTCGACGCTGGCGGCATGAACGGAACTTCCGGCGGGCGCGGAGCAAGTTCGATCTTCTTACCCGAACTTGGCGGCGTTCCAGCCGGCGGCTCGGCACGCGGCGCCGGTGCCGTGAATGGGACGCGCGGACCAGGGGCAGGGTCGGCCTTTTGCCCGCCGCCCGGCGGCTGCGTCGCTGGCGGCTTCACGGTGGGCGGTTGGCCCGCGGGCGGCTGCGTAGGCGGCGGTGCAGCAGGTTGCTGCGCGGCGACCGCGGCCCCAAGGGCGCCCAGGGCGAGCAGAGAAAACAGCAAGGGCAGTTGCCTCATCAATGTGCTCCGATGCGAAAACAGGGTGTCACGCGTGCGCTGGGTTGGGCGTGGCGCGTCCATTGTAAATCGACGCGCGCCCGGCGAAAGAGCAGCCGGCGCGCTTCCGGCGATTCGGCGCGAGCCGCCCCGCTTACGAGAGGAAAAGCCCGCAGAGATTAACGGTAGTTTTTCGCCACCTGAGGACCGCCGCCGCGAAGGGAAAGCCGCCGAGCGGCGCCGGCGTCAGCTGGGCTCCGTCAAACCCAGCACTTTCCGCAGGGCCGTGAACCCGATCTCGGCGACCTGGGCCGGGTTGGCACGCCACAGCGTGGCGTTCATCAATTCGAGCGACACCCAGCCCACGTAGCCCATTTGCCGTAACCGGTCGAGCAGCGGGCCGAGGCGGAAGTCGCCGTCGCCGGGCAGGACGCGGTCGCCGTCCTCGGCCAACTCGCGCGGCACGCCGGCGAGGTCGCAGAGCTGCACGTGGGCGAGCCGTTCGGGACGCAAGAGATCGAGATCCTCAAACTTGCTCGGCCCGGTGTAATAGTGAAACACGTCAAGGTTGACGCCGACGTTCGGCTCGCCGCACTGTTCGATGAGCGCCAACGCGGTGTCGAGGCTGGCGCAGAAGCTGCTTTGGCCGCGGAACTCCAGGCCGAGCGTGATGCCGAAGCCGGCCGCCCACTGCGCCGCCTGGGCAAGCGAAACGACCGAGCGCTCCAGCGCCGTCGCATCCACTTTCCCGGTGAAGTCGGCGACGACCAGCAGCGTCGGGATGCCGAGCGCCTGGCACAGCTCGAGCCGCATGCGGAAGTGATCGTAGTGGGCCTTGCGCTGCTCGCCCTGAGCCAGCAACAGCCCGCCCTGGTACGCCGCCGCGGGCACTTCCAGGCCGCGATCGCCGAGCAGTCGCCGCGTGTCGGCGACGGAGTGCTGTTCCAGGTGGGTCTCGAGCTTGGTCAGCCAGACTTCCATCCCGCGACAGCCGGCGTCGGCGAAATGGGCGACGTCCTCGGCAAACGTGCTCGGCAGCGTGGTCGCTTCACTGAGGCAAGGTTTCATACCCATCCCGGGGAAAATCCGAAATCCGAATATCGAAATCCGAAACCAAACGGTATTCCGAAAGAATCTACGGCTCCTGCCCCAGCAGGTTCAGGGCGGCGAGGCTCATCGTCAGCACGCCGGTGCGGATCGACGGCGCCGGCACAGGATAGTACAGGTCCGAGTGCAGGCCCGGCAGCGGCGTGCCACTCTTGCTCGCCTCCGCGATGCGCTCCGGCGCCATCGTGCCCAGGAAATAAAAGAAAATCGGCACGCCCGCCAGGCCGTAACGGCTGAAATCCTCGCCGCCCAGGATCGGTCCCTGCTCGTGGACCTTGCCCTCGCCGAGGGCCTCGCGGAACAGCTTCGCCGTCCTGCGGGCCAGCGGTGCGTTGTTCGTCAGCGCCGGCGTGTTGCTCTCTTGCCGAAGATGCACGATCGGCTCGGGAGCCTTGGCCGCCTGCGCCGCCGCCTTGGCGATGCGATCGATTCCTTCCAGGACGTTCTTGCGTACGTCGTCGCGCAATGTGCGGACCGTCAGCTGGAGCTTGGCCTCGCTCGGGATGATGTTGTGTACCGTGCCGGCGTGGAATGAGCCGACCGTCACCACCACCGGCTCGAACGGGTTGTTCTCGCGGCTCACCAGCGTCTGCAAATCGAGCACGATCCGCGCCCCGATCACGATCGGATCGATCGTCTGGTGCGGCGCCGACCCGTGGCCGCCCCGGCCCTTGATCGTGATGTCCACGCTGTCCACGTTTGCTAGCAGCAACCCCTCCGAATACGAGACGTGGCCATGCGGCACCTGCGGGCTGCAGTGCAATCCCAGGCAGTAGTCCGGCCGGGGGAAGCGCTTGAACAGCCCGTCTTCGAGCATCATGCGGGCGCCGGCGCCGACCTCCTCGGCGGGCTGGCCGATGAAAACCAGCGTGCCCCGCCAATGCTGCTTCAGACCGGCGAGCGCTGCGCGGTGCCGACCCAGCAGGTCATGTGCATGTCGTGACCGCAGGCGTGCATGGTGCCGACCTCCCGGCCGTCCTTGTCGCGCGTGCGGACTTTGCTGGCGTAGGGCAGGTCGGTCTTTTCGATCACCGGCAGGCCGTCCATGTCGGTGCGGATCATCACGGTGGGGCCGGCGCCGTTGCGCAAGACGCCGACGATGCCGTGCCCGCCGACCTTGGCGGTGACCTCGAAACCGAGGTCCTTGAGCTCCTTGCCGAGACGAGCGGCGGTCTGCTCCTCCTGGTACGACAGTTCGGGATGGCTGTGCAGCTGGCGATAGAGCTTCTCGAGGGCCGGCAGCTCGGCGTCGATCTTCGTTTGCACCTGGGCGGCGCGCTCCTTGACGGATGGGAGGCCCTGGGCCGGCGCGGCCGGCGCAGTGCCAAGAAAACCGAAGAGGAGGATCAGGCGGGCTATGGCGAGCAAGCGGTGGCGGGGCATGAATGGAACGTCCTTTCGGGCGATGCACGACAGGCCTCGCGGCGCGAGGCACAACCTTCCGCATAACCTAATCGGGAGCGGCGGCGGGGGCCGCGAAATTCTCGATTTTTTACGACCATTTCTGGGGCGCATGGTTATAATTGCGATAGGTTGTGTTAATGACCACGAGGTGGAATGAGTGAAAGCTTCGCCGCCAGTCCTTCCACCGGTTCGCCCGTGACCTCGAAAATGACCCCTTGCTACCCGCGGCACCGTTCGGGTTTTGCCCGTCCGTTGCTACCCCCCGGAGGGAACCATGCCGTCGAAGCGCCTGACCACACAGCAGCGAAAAGAAATCTTCCTCAGTCTCGTCGAGACGCAGGACGCCGTCAACAACGTCCGGCAATCGTACGAGGTCGTGACGGAGAAATTCGACATCAGCGAAGATCAGCTGCGCCAGATCGAGGAAGAAGGCCTCGATAATGAATGGCCCCCGTTGTGCGAGGCCACCCCGAATTCGCTGTAACCCGTCTTTTTTTTTGCCGGAGCGCAACGAACGGTTCGTAGTTCCGCCTTTAGGCGGTATCCCGACCGCCTAAAGCCGGAACTACGAACCGTTCGTTGCGCTCCGCCATTTCCCGGTCTCCTTGTCTGCGCCAGCGGGGCACCGATGATCTGCGTCTCGATCAACGAGGAATCCCGCCGGATGGCGCTGGCCGACATGCTGAATGCAGCGCGGCTCGGAGCCGATCTTCTTGAGGTCCGCCTCGATCGCTTCGGCAAGGCGCCCGACGTTGGCGAATTGATCGCCAGCAAGCCGCGCCCCGTCATCTTTGCGTGCCGCCGGCCCGACGACGGCGGCCACTGGGACGGCACCGAGGAGGATCGCCTCGCCATCCTCCGGCAGTGCATCGTCTCCAAAGCCGACTACGTCGAGATCGAGCTGGACGTTGCCGACCAGATTCGCCCCTTCCCGCCGTGCCAGCGCGTCATCGCGTACACCAACCTCCGCGAGACGCCGTCGGATATCCTCGATATCTACGAGGAAGCCCGCACCAAACGGCCCGACGTCATTAAGCTCACGACGCTGGCGCGCACTCCCGAGGAAGCCTGGCCGCTCGTGCAAATCCTCGGCCGGGCCACGGTGCCGACGGTGGTGGTCGGCCTGGGCAAGCCCGGTGTGATGCTGACGGTGCTCGGCAAGAAGCTCGCCGCCCCGTGGGGTTATGCGGCGCTCGAACGCGGCATGGAGGCTTACCCCGGCCAGGCGACGCTTGCCGATCTCGACGAAATCTATCGCTTCCGCGACATCGGCAAGGGAACGCGCCTTGTCGGCGTCACGGGCTTCTCCGACCAGGCGCAGATCACGGCCGCGGTGCTGAATGCGGTGTTCGCGCAGCAGCAGATCGCGGTGCGTTGCCTGCCGTTGGCGGTCGGTGAGCTGCGCGTCTTCCGCAAGATCATCGACGCCGCCAAGCTGGCCGCGGTGGTGGTCGCCCCGGAACACCAGTCCGCGCTTGTGGACATCGGCGTCGAATTGCACGGAGCGGCCAAGACGACCCGGGCGGTCGATGTACTGCTGAGCAAGAACAACGCCTGGCACGGTATGAACGCGTCGTGTCAGGCGTGGGTCGGCGCGCTGGCCGAGAAATTCAAGGAACGGCACGCCGGTAGCGAGCCGTTCAAGGATCGCATCGTGCTGATCGCCGGCATCACCCCGGCGGCCCAGGCGCTCGCCGCCGAGGTGCAGCGCTGCGGGGCCGGTGCGATCCTGGCGAGCCACAAGAAAAAAGCCGGCCAGCAAGCGGCGCAGGAGGTCGGCTGCCGTTCGATCGCATTCGAGGCGATTTACACAATGATGCACGACGCCCTGGTGGTTTGCGACGAGGAGCGCGAGGACGCCGCCCGCCCCGGCACCGGCATCATCCCGACGTACCTCAAGGCCGGCATGACCGTCATGGACCTGACCAGCGGCACTGCCAAGAGCGAGCTCCTGCGCGAGGCGGAGTTGCGTGGCTGCCTGGTCGTGCAGCCGCTGGACCTCCTCGTGAGCCTGCTGGAACAGCAGGCGCGCACCCTGGCCGGCAAGCCGGTGCCGCGCGAGGCGCTGATCGCGGCGATCCCGCCGCGGTTCAAGGAAGAGTAGGCCGGGGGCGGTATAATCTACAAGGCACGGAAGGAGGCCATCCATGATCGAGTTGACCGAACAACAAATGCAGGCGCTCGCAAATCCCGAGGCCAGGCCGCCCCGCGTCTTGAATCCGCGGACTAAGGAAACCTTTGTCCTACTACGCGTCGACGAATACGAGCGCCTGACGGCGGACGAGTATGACGATAGCCCGTGGACCGATGAAGAACTGGAACTTCTGGCCTGGGAGGCTGGAAAGGGCGCGGGATGGGAAGAGATGGATGAATACGACCGTTACCCGGAGAAGCCATGAATCGCGGCGACGTCCTTCTGGCCCGTTTTCCCCACCCCTCGGGCGGACGCGGCAAGAAGCGCCCGGTCGTTGTTGTGCAAGCATATACTTATAACCAAGCGCTGCGTACTCTGCTCGTGGCCGAAATGACGAAAAACCTCGCAATGGCGAACGACCCGGCCTGCTTGTTCATCGATGCCAATTCGGCCGATGGACAAGCGACGGGCGTGCTCCAGAACTCGGTCGTAACCTGCTTGCTCATGGCCACAATCAAAGTAGACCTGGTCGATCAGGTCATCGGCGTACTCTCGCACGCGATGACGCAGAAGCTTGATACCTGCCTGAAGGCGGCACTGGGGCTGCCGTAACGCCGCCGAATGTGGTGAATTCCATGCATACAGAAGCGCACGACCCCGCGTCGACTTCGCCGCCCGCAACACTTGCATTAACAGTGGAATTGCCACCCACTGGAATAACTGCGACCCTTCCCGATCCAGCGCCGCACCCGCTGCCGCCGACCACATCGGCGAGTCATGCCGCGGCCCGCGGGCTGTGGAACTGGGTGCTGCCCGGCATGTTCTTTCTGTCGATGCTCATCCTCGTCCTGTACGCGACGCCGTACCTGCTGATGCACTGGCGCGTCCTCGAAGCGCAGGGCGAGGCCGAGGCGACGTTCCTCAAACGTCGGGCCGAGCTGCGCGCTGAGGCCGAGCACGCCGACGAACGGCTTGTCCAGCTCGACAAGCGCGTGCAGCTCACCTCGCTCGGCTTCCGCGAAGTCGTCCGCAAGGTCGCGCCGCACGTCGTCAACGTCACCTCGTTCAAGGACATGCCCAAGGACCACATCGTCTTCGGAAAGTCGGCCGTGCTCTACGATCCGGACACCGATCGCCGTTACCTCGAAACGGGAGTCGGCTCGGGCATCGTGCTGCGGCCCGGCGTCATCCTCACCAATCACCATGTCGTCAAGGGCGCCGAACGGCTGCGCGTGACGTTCGCCAGCGGCCAGGTGCTGACCGTGCCGCGCAGCGCCGTCGCCGCCGACGACATCACCGACCTGGCGATCATCCGTCTGCCCGCGCAACTGCCGGCCGGCCTGAAGGAGGAAGCCGAGGCCACCGCCATCTTCGCCGACAGCGACAAGGACGTGGAGGTCGGCGACTGGGCGCTGGCGATCGGCAGCCCGCTCGGCCTGCGGCAAACGGTCACGCAGGGCGTCATCAGCGCCAAGGGCCGGCTCCTGGAGCCGACGTTCGACCTCGTCGAATTGCTGCAGACCGACGCCGCCATCAATCCCGGAAACTCCGGTGGCCCGCTGTTCGATCAGCATGGCCGGGTCATGGGCATCAACGTCGCGATTGCCAGCGACGACAAGGGACACTCCCAGGGCATCGGCTTCGCGATCCCGAGCAACACGGTCAAGAAGATCGGCGAGGAGCTGCTGGCCAAGGGCGCCGTCCGGCGCGGCTACCTGGGCGTGGCGCTGGATGAATTGCCGGGCCCGATGGCGCGGGCGCTGAAGATCGACGAGGGCGCCGTGGTGCTCAAGGACGTGATGCCCAAGCAGCCGGCGAGTGTGGCGGGTCTGGAGGCCGGCGACATCGTCGTGCGGGTCAACAACGAAGCGCTCAGCCGCCAGCAGCCGGTGCGGCATTTCCGCCAGCTGATCGTGGACCTGGAGCCGGGTACCCAGGCGGTGCTCGGGATCGTCCGCGGGCAGCAGCACCGCACCATCGAGGTCACCGTCGGCAGCCGGCCGGCCGACCTCGGCAGAAAGATGACTCCGCGATAGGTCACTCCTACATGAAAAGCGTCGGCCTCAAGGAACTCCTTGCGATGCTGAAGCGCTTTCGCAGCCGCAAGGACTTTGACGCGCTCAAACAATCCTGCGAAGCCGCGGTCGCCGAACGGCGCTGGGCAACGAGCTTGATGCTGCCCCAGGTGCCTCACGACGATCTGCTGCACGGCAACAAGCCCAAATGGGCGAAAAAGCAGCCGCGCTACGGTTCGCTCCATGGATTGGACGCGGAGGGCCGCATCCGCTCTATCCGCGGCGACGAACGGCTCACGCCCGACGGCGCGGTTTTTGAGCAGCTGCTGCTGCACGAGGACGACGGCTTCTGGTGCATCTACTTCGACGCCGACGCCAGGAAGCGGCCGCTTGGCGTCACGTGGTACGAGATGCAGGGCGATCGATGGGTGCGTTCGCTCGCCATCGGCAACAACGGCGTCCAAGAACACCTGCTCCAATGGGAGGCCGATCGATTGGTGCGCTACGTCTGGCGGGTCTGGGAAAGCGTTTCGGTCCGCAAGCCCAACGCCAAGGCCGGCGCGAAGCTCAGGGAGCAAGATGCGCAACAGACCGTGTCCTCGTATTCCTATGGGGCCGACGGCGAGCTCGATCGGGTCACGTCCGAAGAGACCTGGCCCGGTATCGACGAACCCGTGCTTGACGTCAAATACCAGCGCCTGCCGAAGGGCGCGAACCTGAAGTCGCTCCTGGAGGAAGCGGAAGAACTGCTCGTCCGGGAGATTCCCCAAACGATCCGGGCGGCAAAGGTGGGGGAAACGGTTTACGGACTGTTCCTGCAGTTCACGGGCGTCAATACCGACCCGGGCGGTTTGGCGCCGCCGATGTTTCTGCCGCCGGCCGCGCTGCGCCAACGGATGCTCGCGGCACACGCCAACGACCCGGCGTACCTGTGGCTGGTTCCGGAGTGGCAGGACGCTCCCGGCGTCGTGAGCCTTGCCTGCAAGAATGCCGCGCTCGACGAAAAGCTCCAGCTCATTTTTCTGCTCACCGTCGCGCAGCCGTCTAAATCGAACTACGGACCCGTCCGCAAGATGTTTCAACGCGTGTGTGCCCGGCTCAACGCGGTCGATTGGCAGGGTATCCTGCAGACGACGGATGACTTCGTCGCGTTCCCCTTCGACCCGCATGGCGAGCTCGATCCAGGCGTGGATCTCAAGGCAAGCGTGCCGGTGGACCGACTCCGCCTGTTGATGGCGCATGGCCATGTGTGGAAACTGAAGCTGAAGTGATTGGCAGGCATGCCACCATTGAGGAGCAGATTCATGCACCGCCCTTCGCGCAGCACGCCCGCGGGCGAGCATCGGCCGGTGCTCGAAGCGGACGTGCTGGCCGTGCTGGCGCCGCAGCCGGGCGAGGTGGCGGTCGATTGCACGGTCGGCTGGGCGGGACATGCGGTGGAGCTGCTGCGGCGCGTCGGACCGGCGGGGCTCCTGATCGGCCTGGACCTGGACGCGGAAAACCTGCCGCGGGCGCGGGATCGGCTGGCGGCGGTTGGCCATCCGTTTCAGCTACACCATCTCAACTTCGCGGGACTGGCGCAGGCGCTGGGCGCGACGCCGGCCGACGTGATATTGGCGGACCTGGGCATGTCGAGCATGCAGGTCGATGACCCCGAGCGCGGCTTCTCGTATCGCCGCTCGGGCGCTCGACATGCGCATGGATCGCAGCCGCGGTAGGACGGCGGCGCAGCTCCTGGCGACGATCACCGAGGAAGAGCTGGCGCAGGCGCTCGCCGAGCTGGGCGACGAACCGGCGGCGCACGTGATCGCGGCGGCGATCGTGCGGCGCGGCGCAGACGCCGTCGGCCACGACGGAAGACCTGGTACGGATCATCACGGCCGCCACTGGGCAGGAGCACTGGCGGCTGCACCCGGCGCCGGGCGAATGGCAGCTGCACCCGGCGGCGCGGACGTTTCAGGCGCTGCGCATCCTGGTCAACCGCGAATTGCCAAGCCTCGCCCACCTCCTGCGCGTGCTGCCGGCGTGTCTCAAGCCCGGCGGCCGGGCCGCGATCATCAGCTTCCACAGCGGCGAAGATCGGCTGGTCAAGAGCGCGTTCCGCGCCGGGCTGCGCGAGGGGATTTATGCGCCGATTTCGCCGGACCCGGTGCGTGCGGCGCCGGCGGAGCGAGCCAGCAATCCGCGGTCGCGCTCGGCCAAGCTGCGCTGGGCGATGCGTGCGTCGTAGGACCTCGTTTGCGCTTGCGTTAAATCATGTAATACAGCACATCCTTCTCCGTCTCGCCCCGGCGCGGGCAGGTGGCGCACAGGTCGGCGCCCACCAATTCGTAAGCGTGCCGCACTGCCTCGAGCGTGCTCGACATGACCGCTTCTTTCTCGCGGAAAATGCGATTGGGACCGAGCCGCTGCTCGATGCCGCACTTGTGCAGCGTGCGGTAGAGCGTGTTGCGCACGCCGCACAGCAGGACGATGACGCCGCGCTCGTGCGCCGCCGTGAGGAAGCGCTCGAAGCGCTCCAGGCAGACCGCATCGTGATTGCGGACGCGCTTCAGACGCAGCACGACCACGCGCACGCCGCCCTCCAGCCGGCCGAGCATCGTCTCGCAATGCTTGTCCAGGTCCGGAGCGCTGCCGAAAAACAGCTCGCCTTCCAGTGCGAAGATGAGGATGCGATTGCAATGGGGGTCGCCCGGCGCGCGCTCGCGAATGACGCGCTCCGGCGTGACGACCAGCTCGCTGAGATGGACGCGCGCGGCACGCGGGACGAACAGCAGGAACGACAGGAACACGCCGATCAGGATGCAGAACTCGACCGAGATGAAGACCGCCGACAACGCCGTGGCCAGCACGATGCCGGCGTCATAGCGCGTGGTGCGCAGATGGTAGACGAGCTGCCGGCGATCGACGAGCCGCCACGCCGACAGCAGCAGGATGCCCGCCAGCGCCGCACGCGGGATGTAGTAGGCGAGCGGGGCGAGCGCGACCGTGACGGCGGCGACGGCGGCAGCAGCGAAGACGCCCGACCACTGGCTGACCGCGCCGGCCTGCACGTTGATCGCCGACCGCGTCAACGAGCCCGAGCCGGGATAGCACTGAAAGAAGCTGCCGACCAGATTCGCCAGCCCTTCGCTGAGGCATTGCTGATTGAGGTCGAGCTTTTGGCCGGTGCGTGCGGCGATCGCCTTGGCCATCGCAATCGCTTCCAAGAGGCCCAGGAGCGCGATCGCCAGGGCGCTGCCGGACAGGTCGCGTCCACGCCCCCAGGTCAGCTCAGGCACTTCCAGATGGGGCAGTCGCGACGGGATCGGGCCGATGACGGCGACGCCGGCCGCTTCGAGATTGAATGACCAGACGATGAACGCCGTCAGCGCGACCGTAAGCAAGAGATCGGGCAAGCGCACGTGCAGCCGGGCGCCGATCCAGCGCAACAGCAGGACGAAGACGATCGTGCCCAGGCCGATGGCGGCGGTCGGCGCGTGGACCTGGTCGAGCTGGCGCATCGTCAGGCCGAACCGCACGAGGAAATGCTCGTCGGGGCGGCCCTGGGCTTCCAGTCCGAGCAGGTTCTTGAGCTGGTCCAGGCAGAGCAGCACGGCTGCCCCGAGCGTAAAGCCGACGACGACCGCCTGCGAGATGTAGCGGGTCAGATCGCCCAACCGCAGCAGCGAGATGCCGCTCTGCACGACGCCGACGAGGAGCGCCAGCAGCACCGCCCTGGGGACGCGTTCGGAATCGGGAACGAAGGCAAGCGCGCTGAAGACGGCGATCGAGATGGCGTTGGTCGGGCCGTTGATGAGCTGGCGGGACGAGTCGAACAGGGCGCCGACCGCAGTCATGACGATCGCGGTATACAGGCCGTGGATCGGCGGCAGATTGGCGATGGTGGCGTACGCCATCGCCTGCGGCACCGCGACGGCCGCCACGGTCAGCCCGGCAAACAGATCGAGCCCGAGCGAGCGTCCGGAGTAACTGCGCAGCGAATCGAGCGCCGGCACCAGGCGGAACAGCCGATCCGCAAACCCCGCCGGCGGTTTGCTGGCGCCGTTTGGGCCGGGGAGACCGGGATCAGCCGTCAGCGGCCTGTCCGAAACCGGCGTCACCTTCATAAGGGTTCGCGCCTTGCCGCGCGCCCAGAGCGTAGTTATGTTGCTGGCGTCGTCGGGGCCAAGATCCGCGAAACTTTGGCTTGTCGATCATCATACTGAACTTGTAGCGCTTTCCCAGGGCGGCTTGCCACACCTGGGCTTACGTTCGGAGATCGCGGTTGCAGCGCGTCGATACAATAGTGCCGGCCCGGTTCTGATAGTGAGGGCGAGCAACCTATGCAGCAAGTCGTCATCGCCAAGCCGTATCAGTTCGTTCCGCCGCACCACGGCAGCTTTTGGCCGTGGCTCTTCCAAAAATTGTTGCCGAGGCGCACGCGGCGCAAGTGGGGCGTGGAACCGCCGGAATTTCATGGCCTTGAGCGCCTGCGGGCATCGTTGCAGGCCGGCCATGGCGTCATTCTCGCGCCGAACCACTGCCGGCCGTGCGACCCCTTCATGCTCATGCAGCTCGGCGGCGCATTGCGCCAGCCGATGTATATGATGGCGAGCGCGCACCTGTTCATGCAAGGCCGCCTGCAGCGCTGGCTCCTTCGCCGCGCCGGCGTCTTCAGCGTCTTTCGGGAAGGTCTGGATCGCGAAGCCCTCAAGACCGCGACACAAATTCTGGTGGAAGCGCGGCGGCCTTTGGTGGTTTTCCCCGAGGGAGTGATCACGCGCGGCAACGACCGGCTCGGGTATGTCATGGACGGCGTCGCCTTTATCGCTCGGTCCGCGGCCAAGACCCGGGCCAAGGCGAACCCCGCAGCTCAGGTCGTCATCCATCCGCTCGCCTTGCGCTACACCTTTGGCGGGGAGCTTCGCCAGGCGATCGAACCGATTCTCGACATGATCGAAAAGCGCATCGGCTGGAATCCCCATGTCGGAACCAGCCTCGTCGAACGGATGCGCCGGCTCGGCGAAGCGATGCTGACCGTCAAGGAGGTGGAGTATTTCGGCACCGCCCAGGCAGGATTACGCGCGGAACGGCTGCCCCGGTTGATCGACCAGGTCCTGGGACCACTCGAGGCGCAGTACCTGTCGGGGCGACGCGAAGCTACCACGGTGGCGCGGATCAAGAAGCTGCGTGCGGTCATATTGCCCCCCTTGACCGAAGGCAGTTGCACGGCCGCGGAACAGGTCACCCGCTGGCGGCATCTCGACGATTGTTCGTTCGCCCAGGTGCTCGAATCGTACCCACGTGGTTACATCGACGGCGAGCCGACCGCCGAGCGTTTGCTGGAGACGGCGGAGCGGTTCGAGGAAGACACCACCGATGTGGCCCGGATCCACCGTCCAATGCGGTGTCGCATCGACATCGGTGAAGCGCTGGCGGTCACAACGGACCGGACCCGTGGCGAAGCCGATCCGCTTACCGCCGAGCTCGAAGACCGCTTGAAGACGATGCTGGCGGATTCCGCCCAGTTCTGTCACCCCTGGAAGGATTGAAACATGACTGATCCGGCAGCCGCCCCGCCGATCGTCCTGCGTGTGGGGCTAGTCATTGTCGGCGTGGGCCTGTGGCACTTGACGCAAGCGCTGTTGCGCTACCGCCCCGACGGGACCGGCGTCCTCGGCGACGGCGTGCACACACTAACGGCACGGCTCAACGCCTTCCTGAACGCTCATCCGCGCTGGGCCAATGGATTGCTGATTGTCAGCTCGCTCGGCATCGATCTGCTCGGTTGCTTCGTGCTTGCCTACAGCGTGTTCGGGCCGTCGGTTCGGCCATTCGCCGGCCTGCTGATGCTCTATTTGCTGCGGCAGGTGTGCCAGGCGCTGTGCCGCGCTGCCCCCGCCCAGGGGCATGATCTGGCGGTCGCCGGGCCTGCCGTCGTTGCTGGTGACGTATGGCACGTCCAATGACCTGTTCTTTTCGGGGCACACGGCGCTGGCCGTATTCGGCTCGATCGAGCTGGCGCGGTGGGGGGGACTGCCGTGGGCCGTTGTCGGCGTGTCGATCGCCTTGTTTGAAATGGCAACGGTGCTGGTGCTCCGCGCCCATTACACGCTGGACGTGTTCGCCGGCGCGGTGACCGCGTTTGCCGCCGCGGTGGTCGCCGGCTGGATCGCGCCGGACTGCGACCTTTGGCTCGTCGAGCTTGGTCAGCGGATCGGTCTGGCTTGACGAACCTTCAATCCACGAGCAAGGCGGTGCCCGTTAATTAGGCAATCAGCACGGGTTCCACCGCATCGTACCACGCCACGATTTGCTCGACGATCTGGTCGAGAAGCTCGTCCGTGATGCCGACGCAGCTTGCCTTATCATGATGAATGAGTTTCGGCGCGCTGCGCTTTACGACTGGCTCGGCTAGCCAGGAGAAGAAACCCTGTTCGTCGCGGATGGTGAAGAAGAAGAGGCACACCGGATATGTGAATTTCCTCATGCCGCGGAATTGCCCCAAAGTTGGGTCGAGGGTCCGATTCGCCTGCTTGGCAGTATGCGGCGCCGTCACTCCACGTAGGAGCACGCCAAACGTCAGGCGCATGGGCTTGTCCTCGCGCTCGATGCACACCTGGAGGTCCAGGCCCGTGGCCTTCTTTGACTCGACGATGGTCAGATCGCCCCGGCGCGTGAGGATAATGGTCGCCAGCGCCCGCACCTGATCTGCGATGAATTGCTCTTTGAGTTCGTTGGTCACGATGGCACCTCAGTTCAGGAAAGACGATTTGGCCCGCACCATATCCCGTCCGTGCCAGAACTCGCGCACTTCTTCCCAGAGCCGGCGGAGTGTTGGCTTGTTCAGCTCATGGGCGGTCGTGATCGACGAGATCGCCGCGCACATCGTCCCATGCACAGAGATGACGAACGCGCGCTCTTCGCGTTCATGGACGCCGATAATGTAGGTCGGGGCAGGGTAGGCGACCATACGGCGGACCTCCTTTTCCGACACCTCGACGTGCAGCCGCGCGGGCTTCTTCGTCGTCGTGAACTGCTTACGCGTGCTGCGGACCTGAACGAAAAAGAACGGCGTTGCGTTGCCCGCATCGACCAGTTCAACCAGGAAATCGAACGTTCGAGCTTTTTCGCCCAGATATCGGGGCCAAAAGTACGGCAGATCCGCGTCGGTCCGGCAGATCCGCGCGAGGCGGGCGAAGGCGATCGCCTCGCCCCTTCCTCCGATAAAGTCTGTGAGCGCCATTTGGCCCTGCTCGTCACTTTTTGAGACCCTGCCCCTTGAATAGTACCGTCTCGATTTGCGAAGCGCGTTCCGCCGCATCGGCGGCGACGGCATGACCGATTTCGCGCAGCCGCCGTCCGAGCGTCAACAGGGCCACGAACCACAGGATGCCAAACCCCAGCGGCGCGAACGAGAGCTGCAGCGGCATCAGCACCGCCAGCAGCCAGAACGCGCCGCCGATCACGTAGCAGCGGCCCCAGTAGTTGCTGCCCATCACGAAGAACGCCAGACCGGCGATCAGTGCCAGGAACGGATACGGCAGGCATTCCGACCAGTTCGCCGGCATGTTCGCGCCGGCGCAAGCACGTCAAGCTCGAACAACGTCCACGTCACCCCAAGCACCGACACGTAGGCGCAAAAATAGCCGATCCAGATCGTCCACAGCTCGCGCTCCGCCGAGGTCGCGGGCAACAGCCGATTGCGCCGGTTCGCCCAGAACAGCACGCCCAGCAGCACGAACTGCAGCAGGCGCCGCGCCGACGGCCCAGCGCGGCTGCTCGGCCTGGATCAGCAGAAAGACGACGAGATGCTCGACGCCGATGACGACGGCCATCCACAGCAGCATGCCGCTCCAGGTGGAAAAGTCGGCATCGTGCTGGCTACGATCGAGCGTGCGCGCCAGCCGATCGAGCACGTTGAAGCTGCGGGCGCTGATCGACTCGCCGTCGAGGTAGCGCTGCAGATCTTCGGCCAGCAACTCGGCCGACGCGTAGCGGTGCTGCGGGTCCTTTTCCAGGCACTTCAGGCAGATGGTTTCGAGGTCGTGATCGACGCGCGGGTTGAGCAGCCGCGGCGGCACCGGGTCGTTCTGGATCACCTGCAGGGCGGTGTCCAGCGGCGTCTCCGCCTGGAAGGGAGGCCGGCCCGTAACCAGCTCGTACAGGATCGCGCCGAGGCCGTAGATGTCCGCGGCCGGCCCGATGTCGCGGCGGCCCTGCGCCTGCTCGGCGCCATGTAGCTGGGCGTGCCAAGCACGGTGCCGCTGCGCGTCTGGCCCGGGTCGCCGCCGAGGCGCTTGGCCAGGCCGAAATCGCTGACGTGCGGCTCATCCTCCGCATCGAGCAGCACATTCGACGGCTTGAGATCGCGATGGATGATCCCGTGCCGGTGGGCGTGGTGGACCGCGCGGGCGATTTTGCGGACGTAACCGGCGGCGACACGGCTGGGCAGGGGGCCCACGGCGAGCTTGCGAGCGAGACTGGTCCCCTCGATGTACTCCATCGAGAAGAAGTGCTGCCCGTCGATCTCGCCGATCTCGAAAATGGCGACGATGTTCGGGTGCTGCAGCCGGGCCGCCGCCTCGGCCTCGCGGCGAAAGCGCTCCACGTCGGCGTCGTCGGCAAGCCGGCCCGCCAGGATCATCTTCAGCGCCACGATCCGTCCGAGCGTCACCTGCCGGGCACGATACACGACGCCCATGCCGCCGCGCGCCAGCTCGGCAATCAGCTCGTAATCGCCGAACTTCTCCGGCGGCGCCTCGCAGCCCTGCAGCAGGTGCCGGTCGAGCTGCGTCGTGGACCCGTCCACTGGCCGATACGATTCGGCAGCAGTCGCCGAGTTCGGGTCCTGGCGCGGCGGCTCGGGGACGGTGTCGGACATTGGCAAACCCTCGAATCGTCGTTCGCTGACTATCATATCATTCGGACCAGATCAGGGAATCTTGGCCGCCCAGGAGGGATCGCATGCACGCGACCGACCGGCAACGATTGCTCGCCGACGTGGAGAGCTTCTGCAATGACCTGCGCGAACACGAAGAAATCGCGTATGTCGAGCATCACTACAACCACCATCTCGTGCCGCTGGCCCAGCAGTACAACCTGCTCGGCATGCCGGTGCCGGTCGAGTACGGCGGCCGGGGCGCCGATGCGGTGACCTATGCCCGCGCGCTGGCGCGGATCGGCCAGGAAGGGACCGGCGTCCGCACCTTCTTTTCCGGCCACACCTCCATCGGCCAGTACCCGATCATGACCTGGGGCAACGAGGATCAGAAACGCCGCTATTTGCCGCCGTCGTGCAAGGGCGACAAGATCCTCGCGTTCGGCCTGACCGAGCCGGAGGCCGGCAGCAATCCGCTCGAAATGCAATCGACCTACGAGCGCCAGGGCGACGCGTATGTCCTCAACGGCGTCAAGTACCTGATCTCGAACGCCGGCATCGCCACCACGGTCGTGACCTTTGCCTATCCGGTCGGCGGCGGCCGCATCAGCGCGTTCATCGTCGACATGGAGCAAGCCGGCTGCGCCGCGAGGACCTGGCCGCCAAGATCGGCATGCCGACGGCCAACACCGGCATGTTCGAGCTGACCGACTTTCAGGTGCCGCCGTCGAACCTGCTCGGCGCCGAGGGGGACGGCTTCCGCATCGCGATGGGCACGCTGGTCAGCGGCCGGCTCAGCGTGGCGGCCGGCTGTCTCGGCGTGATCGAGGATTGCCTGATCGAGTCGCTGCGCTACGCCCGCGAACGCCATCAGCACGGCAAGCCGATCGGCAAGCACCAGCTCGTGCAGGAGCATCTGACCGCGATCGAAATGGCCCGCCTGGCGACCGAGGCGCTGGTGCTCAAGGCCGCCGAGGCGAAGCAGGCGAGCCACGACGAGCCACAGAACGCGGAACTGCGTGGCCGGGCCGAAATGCTGGCGGCCCAGGCGAAGCTGTATGCGTCGAACGCGGCGTGGGAGGCGGCCGACCGCGCGGTGCAGGTATTCGGCGGCCGCGGCTGGTCGACGCTGTATCGCCCAGGCCGGCACCTGATGGACGTGCGCGTTTGCCGTATTTACGAGGGGACCGACGAGATTCTCAAGCTAAAGATCGCGGCGGCGCTGCTGGGCGGGAAGGAATTCGAGGCGTACAAGTGAGGTGGTATTGCCGCACGATTGCCGCCCAGTTGTGTTCACGGGGGTTTAGAGGCAGGGCGCTAAAGGGGCGGCAGCTCGGTTCGTTTTCGGATTTCGATTCGAGCTGCGTCCCGGCCCAGTGGTATCTATATCTGGTCACGCCGCTGGTCGGCGACAACACGGGTGTCAAACCGGCCTATCGACGGATTTCGCCGGTCGTTCGCGAGCTGCAAGACGACGGGAGCTGGATCGAACGTCTTCAACGTCAAGGTGGTTGGGCCGACCGAAGCAACGGGCGAAGCGATTGCCCAGATCAGCCGACAAAACCGGCCCGGAAAGGCGACCCGCTATGGCGGCGCCTCCTTGGGTGAATTAAGCATCGACGGCGCGTACGTATATCCGCCGGTGCCCACACCGGCAACGTCTTGAGTGGCAATCCTGCAATTTCCGAGAAATGCACGGTTTCAGTTGGCGAGGCCCCGGGGACATTTCCGGTATCGTGAATGTCCCCTACCCGCCTACCCCTACCCGCCTATACCTTACCGTCCAGCAGCCACTCTCCCGTAACTTCAATCTTTCTCCTGCGCGAAGGCGCGCGGAACGGACTGATTGCTGACTAGCAAGGCCGTCATCCCCAAGGTAAACACCATCGACAGCATTCGCATGGGCACATACCTCTGCCGCTAGGGTTTGTTTTCAGGCACGTCGTAGCGGCACCGAGCGCCGAACAACCAAGGAAATCACCACGACCGGCCTTTTTTGACGCTTGAGTTAAGCGGCGGGGCTACTTTTCCTCCGGATCGGGCAGCCTCCACAGGCGCATCGTTCTATCCTCGCCGCCAGACAAGGCATAATGCGCGTCGGGCGAAAAAGTCACGGCGTCGGCCTGCCCATGGTGGCCATGGAAGCAATGCAACTCCTTGCCGCTGCCGAGGTCCCAGAGTCGAACGGTCTGGTCAAATGCCGCGCTGATTAGGCGACGCCCATTTACTGAGACAGCGAGCTCGTGGGTATCTTGTGGCGCCTGAATCTCCTTAAGTTGCTTGCCGCTCTCCAGGTCCCAGACGCGTATGGTATTGTCGCCGATGGCGGAGGAAACCGCCCGGCGGCCGTCCGGCGTGAAGGCCAGTCCATGCACCCCGCCGGTGTGCCCTTCGAGAATCTTCAGCACCACTCCGGTCTGGAGGTCCCAGAGGCGAACGGTTTTGTCATAGCTGGCGGAGAGTGCCCGGCGGCCATCTGGCGAAACAGCCACACGGCGGACGCCCTCGGCATGTCCCTCCATGCGCATCAATTCCTGGCCGCTGTCCCAAGGCAATCGCACTACCTTCATCACCGTGGAATTCTAATCTGAGCCCTTGACTTGGACAAGTGTACATGCGAATGATTCTTCTCGGACGGAACCCGTTCACGGAGGAGAAGAATCATGTCCAAGGCCACAACCGTTTCCATGCGCGAGTGCTTTGCCGACGTTGCGGACCCACGCCGGGAACATTTGCGGTTACACAACCTCTGGGAGATCATCGCCGTCACCATCTTGGCGGTCATCTCCGGGGCCGATTCCTGGGTCGAGGTTGCCAAATACGGCGTCAACAAGTTCGAGTTTCTGCGGACCTTTCTCGAACTGGCCAATGGCATACCCTCCCACGACACTTTTGGTCGTGTTTTCGCGCTGCTCAATCCGCGCGCTTTACAGGACGGATTTGTCAAGTGGGTGCAGGCAGTTGCCGAGTCCACGCTCGGCCGTGTCGTCGCCATTGACGGCAAGACGGCCCGACGATCTTTCGACAAAGCAGCGGGCAAAGGACCTCTGCATATGGTCAGTGCCTGGGCCACTGAAAATCGTCTACTCCTGGGGCAACAGGCCTGCGACAGCAAGTCGAATGAAATCACCGCGATGCCCGAGCTGATCAAGAACCTCGAGATTTCCGGGGCGATCGTGACCAGCGACGCCATGGGCTGCCAGAAAGACATCGTTGCCGCCATCCGCGCGGCGGACGCCGACTATGTGTTGGCCGTGAAGGACAACCAGCCAATCTTGCACGATGACATCCGGGCTGTGTTCCTGACCGGCTTCGACAACAACTTCGCAGGCCTGGAACATCACCGGCATTGCACGAAGGAAGAGGGGCATGGCCGCGTCGAGACGCGGATCTATGATATTATCCGCGTGCCCGAAGAGTTGGCAGAGCGTCACCCCGATTGGCAAGAGCTGCGTAGTATTGGCATGGTGTACAGCGAGCGGCAAGAAGGCAACAAGGAACCCAGCGTCGAGACACGCGTTTTCATCACGAGTCTGCCGCCGCGGGTGAAGAAGTTTGCCGGCGCCGTGCGCAATCATTGGGGAATCGAAACCTCGCTCCATTGGGTCTTGGATATGAGTTTCCGCGAGGACGAAAGTCGTCTGCACAAAGGGCACGGCCAGGAAAACATGGCACTGATTCGCAGGTTGTCCGCGTCGCTTTTACTGAATGAACCAACATGCAGAGCGGGCGTATCCTGCAAGCGCAAATGTGCAGGCTGGAATGATGAGTACCTCCTAAAAGTGCTCGCTGCGAGCTTGAAATGACGGTTTTTCCTTGCGAACGTGATGCAATGCCCTTGGCCGCTGTCCACGTCCCAAAGTCGAATGGTCTTGTCCGCGCTCCCGGAAAGGGCTCGCTTGCCGTCAGGGGAGAAGACGGCCGAGCTGACGACGCCGTCGTGCCCCTCCAGGCGTTTCACTTCCTTGCCAGTCTCTGCGTTCCACACGCGCAAGGTCTTGTCGTCGCCACAGGAAAGGATTCGATTCCCGTCCGCGGAGAAGGTCACGCTCCAAACCCCTCCCGTGTGGCCTTCCAGGCGGAGCAGTTCCTTGCCTGTCCTCACCATCCACACGTGAATCGTTCCGACCCCTTCGGAGGAGGAGAGAGCGAGGCGTCCATCCGGGGAAAAGGCCACCGCCCATACGCGCCCCCCTTCATGCCCCTCGAAACGCCGCACTTCGCCGACCCCCATCATCTTGATTTGCTTGATGCGATCCCGAATCGCAACGGCGGCGTCGAGATCGCCGGACTGAGTGTACTGCTTTTTCAGTTTTTCCAGGTCGGCGAAGAGCTTGTCACTTCGTGCTTTGATCTCCGCTTCCGCCTTTTTCCGGACAGCCTCCTCCTCGGCTTCAAACTGTTTGATTCGCTTGACGGCATCACTCGGCAGATCGTCGCCCCGCGCGGCAGGCAACGCAGCCAGCAGGCACAGAACGCCAAGGACCGGTAGCAGACAGTAGGTTCGCATCAGATCTCCTGTTGTGTAAATGAAATGAGGAAACTCCCGAGTTGTCGTCTGAGTGATTCACGCCTGGGAACGGGTCAAGGGGAGCGCCACGGCATGACAAACACGCTTAGCGACCAAAAGCGCCCCCAAACAATCGCCCAGGTACTACGATCCGGAGACAATGCCGACTGCACCACCAACGTCCAGATTTCCAAGTCCACGTGGCGCGACGACTGCTGCTGAGCGTCATTTCCTGTCACGCCCAACAGTGCGCTTGCCTGGTCGCGGAAACGCCGGAGTTCGGCATTGCCGGGGGCATGTTTGTCCATCCACAGAGTGGCCGCGCGGTACCATTTGCGGGCCAGCACCTTGTCACCGAGCTGCCAGTGGGCCATCGCGAGGAAGAACCAGTCGAAGCTGTCGCCGCCGTTGTGCAGCTTCATCGACTTCTCCAGCGCCGCGACGGCTTCTTTCCAGCTTGCCGCGCAACAATGGGCGGCCCCCAAGGTGTTCCAGTAATTACGGGACGCCGGCACCAAGTCGACGGCTTTCTTGGCCAGCGCGACGGCCATCTTCCCGTCTCGGAACTTTGGGTCTGGCGAGGTGGCAAGAAGCCAGGCCAGGTCGTTGCATTCGTCCGCGTTCTTCGAGCCCAGCTCGATGGCCTTCAAGTAGTCTGCGGCTGCCTTGTCATACTGATGGAGGTTCTTGTGAATGCGCGCGATCGATCCTGGTCCACTGGTTGGACTCTAGCTCGACGGCCTTGTTCAAGTCGGCAAGGGCTTCGCGATAGCGCCGAAGTGCGTTGTAGGAATGCCCGCGAAGATCCCAGGCCCACCAAAACTTTGGGTTCCGCTGGATCGCCTCGGTCAAATCCGCGACGGCTTTGTCGTGCTGGCCCATCCTCATGTAGGTGTAGCCCCGGATGTGCCAGCCCGGCGCGAACTTCGGGGCCATCGCGATGGCTTTGTTCGTGTCGGCGAGAGCATCGGCGTACCGGCGCAGCTCCGTGTAAGCACGGGCGCGAAGGCTCAATGCCCATGCGGACTTCGAGTCCAGCTCGATAGCCGTGTTCAGATCAGCGATGGCCTTGTCGTACTGGTGGAGCTCGATGTAGAGGTTCCCGCGGTCAAACCTGGCCAGCACGTACTTCGGATCCAACTCAATAGCCTTGGTCAAGTCGGCGATGGCCTTGTCGTACTGGTGGAGCTGTATGTAACCGTTCGCGCGCTCACGCCTGGCCGGCACGTACTTCGGTTCCAGCTCAATAACCTTGGTCAAGTCGGCAATGGCCTTATCGTACTGCCGGAGCTGTATGTAACCGTTCGCGCGGTCACACCTGGCCGGCACGTATTTCGGGTCCAGCTCGATGGCCTTGCTGAATGCGGCAATGGCCTCTTCGTGTCTACCGCATTGGCTCAGGCTGTGCCCAACTAAACTGTGCATAGGCGCGCTGTTCGGACTGGCGGCCACGGCTGCTTCGGCATACTGCAAGACCTCGGGCCACGGCGAGGGCAAATCCCTCAAATGGAAGGCAAGATCGAAGCTGATCGCCCCGTCGCCGGGATACTGTCGGTGGGCCTTCCGTAGCCAGGCGATGCAGGCGGCAGCGTCGCCTCCGAAAATAAGCGCGTTGCCCATGAGTCGCAAGCTCTGGGCCGGCAGCGCCGCAACGTCGGCCGAATCGGCGAGCTGGCGCAGAGCATTGCGATCCCTGCGTCCCATCAATTGCCGCAGCCGGCTCCGCCAGGTGTCGGGATCGGCCAGGCGCGCGGCTTCCAGCAGCCGCTGCCACGTCGCCGGGTCTTGCTTATGGGACTGACCGTGGTTCCGGCGAATAATGGCCCAATTGTCCAATGCGGCCGCCAGCCGGACGGCCGTCTTCGGATGCTGGCGAATCCGCGCCGCGACTTCCGCCGGGCTCAGGCTGTTTACGTCGATGCCGAAGTCGGCGAAGAGGCGTGCATAATTCCGGTCCGTACTCGCGTCGTCAAAAGAATCGGTCCAGCGCGCACCCAATTCTTCCAGTTCCCGGACCAGGTGCAGCTCCGTGAGCAGGGCAGCCGCCTGTGCTTCCATGGCTGTGCCTGGTCCGCTCGCCAGCGCCGCCTGTGCCCGCTCGACTGCTGCGAGTGCCTCTTGCCATTTCCCTTGTTTCAGCAGCTCGTCCGCTTCCTTGAGGATGTCGGCTGCTTTGTCCTCGACCGCGCGCAATCGCGCCGTCCGATCGGCCACCGCCCAGCCGATGCCGACCGCGACAGACGCGAGAGCCAGGAAGAAGCAAGCGGCCACAAGCAACGCCGCCCTGTTCCGCCGCGCGAACTTGCGGAAGCGGTACCACGCCGAGGGCGGGCAGGCCTGCACCGTCTCATCGTGGAGGTAGCGCTGCACGTCCCGCGCCAGTCCGGTCGCTGTCTCGTAGCGGCGGTTGCGGTCCTTCTCCAGGCACTTCATCACGATCCAATCCAGCTCGCCCTGCAGCACCTTCACCAGTTTGGCCGGCTCCATGCGCCGCTGTGCCGCGATCGCTGCCAGCGCGGACCCGGATTCGCGCAGCCGCACGCTCGGCCTGGGGGGTTCCTTCTCCCGGATGCTGTGGAGGATCGCGGCATACCCCGCCTCCTTGAGCTGCTCCCGGCTCAGCGGGGTGCTGCCGGTCAAGAGTTCGTACAAGAGCACGCCTAGAGAGTAGATGTCGCTGCGGGTATCGACCCCCTGCGCGCTCATCTCGGCTTGCTCCGGGCTCATGTATTCCAGCGTGCCGACGAGCGTGCCGGACTGCGTGCAGAGGGTCCGTTCGGTCAGCTTCTGCTCGGTCGCTTTCGCCACGCCGAAGTCGATCACCTTGGGAACGGGCTTGCCGTCGCAGAGCGTGATCAAGACATTGGTAGCCTTGACGTCGCGGTGGATGATCCCCTTCTGGTGGGCGTGCTGGATGGCCTGGCAAACCGGCACGAACAACTCCAGGCGTTGGCGCGGCGTGAGCCGGTTATCGTCGCAGTACCGGGTGATCGGCACGCCATGCACGAGCTCCATGACGAAGTAGGGAAGGCCGGATTCCGTGGTGCCGCCGTCGAAGACGCGGGCGATATTGACATGGTCCATCATGGCCAGGGCCTGGCGCTCGGCCTCGAACCGGGCGACGACCTGACGGCTGTCCATGCCGGGCTTGATGACCTTCAGGGCGACCGTGCGCCGGACCGGCTCGGTTTGCTCGGCCATCCAGACAACGCCCATGCCTCCTTCACCGATCGGCTGCACGAGCTTGTAGGGGCCGATGACGGTCCCGGGACGCTCCCCCAACTCAAAGACTGCGGTCGCGGCTAGCCCGGCCTGGTTGCGGTCCAGGATGCCGTTCTGCCTGGCATGGGCCTGCAGGAGCACGGCCACCTGCCTCTTGAAGTCCTCGTCGGTGTCACACGCCTCGGTCAGGAGCGTCTCCCAGCGCGCGGCCGGCTTTTCCACAATCTCCAGGAATACTTGCCGAATTCTCTCGAAGTTCGTGTCCATGGCATGGCACTCCACAGCAGTCCCCTATAGACAGTGCGTAAAACGGCGAGCGGAATTCTCACCGACGCGTCCTAGTGGGTCGTCTATCTTCATTTGACCGGTAGAAATCCCCTAGCTGCTGCATGGTTTTCGCAAGGCAATAGAGGAATAGGTAAGCTTCACCCGTCAGATCAAGATGGACGGCCCACTAGCCGGCCGAGTCAGCTGATCCTGCGCCAAGCTGGCTGTGCAGCCAGGCGCGGGCGAACGTCCAGTGGCGATATGCAGTCGCTGTGGCCAGGTCGAGCGCGGCGGCCGCTTCTTCGACGCTTAACCCTGCGAAGTAGCGAAGCTTCACCAGTTGCGCTGCAGTCGCGTCGAGACGGGTCAGTCGCTCCAGAGCTTCGTCCAGAGCGAGCAAGTCCTCCGGCGGAGTGCCGGCAGGCAGATCGACTTCTGCCAGCGGAACCCGTTGCCAGGCGCCCCCGCGCTTCAAGGCCATCTTCTCGCGAGCGTGCTCGATGAGAATGCGGCGCATGGCCTCGGCGGCAGCCGCGAAAAAGTGCCCCCGGCTGTTCCACTGCCGCGCGGTCCACATCCACGAGCCGCAGGTATGCCTCATGAACCAGGCCGGTCGCCTGCAGCGTGTGGCCTGGCGCTTCCTGGGCCATTTTCTGGGCAGCGAGCTTGCGCAGCTCATCGTAGACCAGCGGCAGGAGCTTCTCCGCGGCCTGGGGATCGCCTTGCTCGATCAGGGCCAGAATGTGGGTCACGTCAGTCATCGACAGCCCGGCGGTTTCGGACACACGATCGGGTGTGCGGACGGCGGATTCGCGGCACTGCTTATCCCTCAATCGATGGATATTTGTTTTGCCGCGCCTGTCCCGCAACCGGAGTACCTGGATGATTTGCTGCCGTTGTGCAGTCGCCGCCATGCTTTGATTATGCGCGGCGGCACCGGACAAGGTGCATCTTCGCGGCGCGCTGGTCCAGCACACGACCTTGCGCGCCTAGGACCGACACACGACCGACACACCGGAGCACTTGCGGCGAGCGGATAGGTGCGACTTCATTGGCTGCAGCAACCGGTGCGATCATCGCCGAGCGTCGCTCGCACTCGGGTTACCGGCACCTGTCCTTCGTGGTAACCGGCGCAAACGGGCCCCCGGTTTGTTCCCGGGCACCGGGTAACAAGGTGATTCTCTCGGACGTGGCCAAGGAAAAAACGCGCAGCACGTTCGAACCCAAAACGACCGGCGACCGAAAGCAAGAAACGGGTCAGCCTGGATTTGGCCGGATCGGCAGCTGGCGCCGTTTCAACTCTCGCTCCCATTCGCCTCCGGATCCGTCGGCTCCAGCTGGTCTTCGCGAACCTCGATGTAGGCGGGCGTTGGCTTCTTTCGGACACGCACGCGGTAAATGCGCGCTCCGCCGGGGCCGAGCGGTCCACGGTGGAGTTTGGTGACAGTTTACGTAAACAACATGCCTACAACGGTTTACGACTAAATTGACTGGCATGGCGAAACCGACTTCGCCGCACAAGTGGCACACCGAGGAATGCAGCCCATGAGCACCGAAGCCGAACGGCCCTCCGATTCGGATCCCACGGGGCCGCCGCCAACTACGTTTTCGTCTATGACGTCGGGGGAACCACGACCCGCTGGACCGGCGACCCGGATGGCGTCCATACTTTTGAGTACGACGCGCACGGTGTCGCGGCCAGCACCAGGCAACCGCCGCCGCTGCCGCCCGAACTGCGCCGCGCAACCTCGTCTGTTCCGCGGCCCTCAGCGACTTCGGTCCCGACGACCTCGTCGTCGTGCAGGTTAAGGTGGCGCTGTTCGAGCGCGGCGGGCAGAGCCGAAGAAAAAGAATCTCGCGCAAAGGCGCCACGGGCGCCAAGGAAGATTGCTGCTGCGACCTGTTCATCCACCATTTCGGCAAGCGGACCTTCGCGCATGGGGCACCGCAGCCGGCGGATGCCAGTCGCAAGGGCGGTAGGAGCCATTGAGCGCGCCGAACGAAGCGGCAACAAACCAGCGCCCGACGTTGTGCGGAACCGTGGGAACCTGTAGGCCAAAAGTGCGAATTTTGTGCGCGCTTTTTGCCGGCCTTCCACCGCCGCAGTTCTGGGGATACCAAGGGGCGAAGCCCCTTGCCTGGCAATCGAACTTGGAGCAGCATCACAAGAAATTGCAAACCAAGGCCTTGGGATTACAGGCGTGCGTGCCAACCCCATTGGCAATCGAACTCTGCAAACACCGATCGAATTCTCGCTGGCGGACCGGCAACACCAAACGCGCTCGGGCATCGGCGCCCAGTGGATGCCGTAGCGAGACGTTGCATGCCGGTCCGGGAAGCGCAGCGCGCCGGGCAGGTGCCGCTGGCTACCTTGAGGATGCCACACAGCGCCAGAGCATGACCCAACGGTGAAACGCGGCCGTATCTACCGGCCGGCGCGGGCTTTGAGTTGGCGGCAGCTGCGCGCGTCTCAGTCGCGGGGGTGTCCCGTAAGAACCTGAAAAGCTGCAACGAGGGCCACGGGCGGTGGCCGGCAGCCCGGCCGCACCGCGAATAAGGCCCGACGGTGCAAATCCCTTATGGCCATTCTCGATTCTGGCCGCGGCGCCGGTTCGGGCTGAGGACTGCGGCCAGCTTCCGGATTGTTGCCGGACGGTCCAGCAGCTAAAGTGAAGTTGCCGATGCGTCGTCCCTTCGCTGCCGGGAGTTGCCGATGACCGAACAAATCACGCTCACTCTTCCCGCCGCGGTCCTTGCGAAGGCTGAAATCCTGGCGCACCGGGCGGGTCGGCCTGTTGGGGAACTGCTTGCCGAGACGATTGAGTTGTCGCTGGAGCCGCTTGGCGAGTCCCTGGACGACCGGCCGCTTCCCGACGCCTGGTCGAATGAGCAAACGCTGGCCAATGCCGACCTGCAGATGCCGACGGCGGAAGACGATCGCCTGAGCGACTTGCTGGATCGGCAGCAAGCAAGGTGCCTCACCGCCAGCGAGCGCGGCGAGCTCACCTCGCTGATGGAGCTTTATCAACGGCTGTTGCTGCGCAAGGCCCAGGGATTGCGCGAGGCGGTGCGACGCGGACTGCGGGGGCCGGTGCCATCGTGAGCCGCGCGGACATTTCCGACGAGCTGCGACCCGGAAACCGCACAGCGGGTGAGGCTTTTCGACCCGCGTCGTCAGCACTGGGCAGAGCATTTTGCCTGGTCCGATAACGGCACTCGCGTGATCGGACGGACCCCAACAGGCCGGGCCACGGTTCTGTGCGTGCAGCTCAAACGATAACCCATTTGTGCATCAAAAGTTGATTGCTTCTGCCGCAATGACCTTCAAGGACTGTCCCCGTGTTCTCTTTGTTCCCGTGTTCTCTTCTTCCCGTGTTCTCTTCAGCAGCCCAACAGGTCACGCGCTCGTGAGGGCGAGGATTCCTCGCGCCGACATGCCCGAGATCGTCGCGATGGCCGGGAAGGTGGCGGCGGTTCCATCGGTGGAACCCGGTGCCCTGGACAGGCTTGGCAGGGGCGCAGCGAATGTGGCAGCACTGGACGCGCTCTGCGGCCTCGTCCGTGGGACGAGCTTGATAGCCAGCGGCACGTTGGTCAGGGCGAACGACGCGGACGTACCGACTCCAGTCGCCGTCGCGGTCACGGTGAAGCTGCCTAGCTGGCTGTTCGCCGTCAAGGCGGGCGCCGTCGCGACGCCGTTGGCGCCGCTGAGCGCCGTGGCGGTCGCGCTGCCCCCGAACGTGCCCGTGGCCCCTGTCTTGGGCGCGGTGAACGTGACCTTGACGCCGCTGATCGCGTTGCCGAAGCGGTCCACCACCTCGGCTTTCAGCGGCTGGAACGCCTTCGTGACCGCGACGACCTGAGGCGTGCCCGCCACCGCCATGATCGCGGCGGGAGCACCCGGCGTGTTCGTCAATGTGAACGAGACGGGCGTGCTGACGCCGGCGACTGAGGCGACGACCGTGAAAGTGCCGGCCACCGTATTGGGCGTCAGCGCCGGGGCCGTCGCCACACCGCCGGCGTTGGTAACGACGGCAGCTGAGCCGGCGAACGTTCCGCCGGGACCGCTGGCCGATAGGGCGAACACCACGGTGATGCCGCTGACCGGGTCCTTGTGAGCGTCATCCACCTGGACCGATAGCGGCTTGGCGAACGCGGCGCCACCGACCGTCGCCGTTTGCGCGCTGCCGGCCGCCACGCTAATGGATGCGGGGACCGCCGTGTTGGTCAAGGTAAACGTGGCCGGGCTGCTGATGCCGTTGGCCAGGGCAGTGACGGTGAAGCTTCCCTCGATCTGGTTGGCGGTGAATGCCGGCGCGGTGGCGATCCCCAGCGCGTTGGTCGGCACCGTCGGCAGCGCGTTGAAGGTTCCCGAAACGCCGACGGCGGGTGCGGTGAACGTCACCGGCACATTGGCGACCGGGTTGTTGAAGGCATCGGTAACCTCCACCTGCATCAACGTGGCGTACGGGGCGCCGATGGGCGTGTTCTGCGTGTTGCTGCCGATCACGGTGAGGAGCGCCGGAGCGCCCACGAGATTGGTGAGCTGGAACGAGGTGGCGATTCCGTCGGCGACATCAATGGCGTCGACCGTGAAGGTGCCCAGGATACCGTTGCCGCTAAAGATCGGCTCCGTGGCCAGGCCGAGGTCGTTGGTGGTGAGCGTGGCGCTCCCAGTGAAGTGGCCGCCGGGGCCGCCTGTTGGCGCGGCAAAGAGGACTGCGGCGCCGGCCACCGGGTTGCCGAAGGCGTCGGTGACCTGGACTTCGAGCGGGACGGCAAAGGTGACGTCCGCAGCAGCGCTCTGATCATTCCCCGCGACCACGTTGATCTGCGACCCCGCGAAGCTCGTGACCCGGACACTTTGCGAGCCGCCCACGCTCAGGCTGCCGGTGCCGGCCCGGAGCGTGGTCGCCACCAACGGGTTCGTGACGGCGAACGTCGTGCGCCCGCTGCCTCCCTCGACGGTCAGCGAGCTGAGCTGGCTTCCCGTGTAGGTGATGGCCGCCGGGGACAGCCCGGTGATCCCCGTGCTCCCGATGTTCGCGGTCCGCACGGCGCTATCCGCCGAGTCGTCCACCGTGAGGATCGGAGCGGCATTGTTCAAGGGTTGAAGGTTCAACACGCCGGCGATGGCCGATAGATTCTGCACGAGCACCTGATCGTCGGCCTCGTCGCTCAGTGTGGTCGCGACCGGACTTGACGGTGTGCCGGTGACGATGAAGGTGCTCGGCGCGGTGGGGCCCAGGACGGACAGAGATGCGAGCGAGCCCGCGGTCCAGCTAATGCCCGCTGGAGCCAGGCCCGTGATACCCGAGGCCGAGATCGTCGCGGTGCGGCCGATCCCATCCCCTTCGTCGAATAGCCCGAGGTGGACCGACCCGGACGGTCCCTGGATCGACACGGTGCCGAGAATGGCCTGGTCGGTGAAATTGTCGTCAATTTGCACCGTGTCGTCGGCGCCGCTGGCGTCGACGTTCAAGCTGGTCTCGGCCGCGGTGCCTTCCACCAGCACGAAGTCAGCATTGGGGCCCCCCGTCAGGCTCGTAGCGACGGTGCGGAGCGAGCTGGCCGGGGTGCCGGTGATTGCATAGCTGCTGCTCGCCTTGGATCCATCGACGACCAGTGTAGCGAGGTCGTTCTCAGCGTAGCTGATGGTCGCAGGCGCCAGCCCGGTGATCGAGTCGCTGGTGATGACGACGTTGCCGCGGGGGACGCCATCGGCCGAATCGTCAACTTCGAGGAACATCTCGCCGCTGGGGTCAAGGAGGGTCACCGGTGCGTTGATCGCCTGCACGCTGCTGCTGTTGCCGATGGTTACGAGGTCGGTGCTGCCCCCGCCATTCAGGGTCAATGGGGCTGCCGTGCTTTGCACCGCGATGCCATAAAAGCCGGTGCCGCACACGACGTTGAGTGCGCCGAGGCCCGCATAGGTGATGTGCGCCCCACCCAGGCCCGTGATCGAGGTGCTGCTGATGGTTACACTCCCGCCGGTGGTGTCGCCCGAGTCGTCCACGGTCAGGATCGGGGCGGAGTTGTTCAAGGGGTTGATGGTCACCGCGCCGGCGATCTGATGGACGCCGCTGCCCGGCTCGCCCAGCGTTATGCTGGTGCCGAACAACACCGGGTCGATGGTCAAGCTCGCGCCGTCGATCCCGGAGGTATTCTGGACGAACACCTGATCGGAGCCGTCGTCGGTCAGGGTGGTCAGGACTGGCTGGGACACGTTGGACGGCGTGCCGACAAAGGTGAAGGTGCTCGGGCCCGCGGGCCCATCGATGAATAATGCGTTGATCGAGTTCGTATCCCACCGGATGAGTCCGGGAGCCAGCCCGGTGATGCTGTCGGAAGAGATGAAGGCGGTGCGGCCGGTCCCGTCATCGTTGTCAAAAACACGCAGGTCAAACGAGCCGGACGAGTTCTGGATAAAGACGCTACCGTCAACGGCCTGTGCGCTAGCGAATCCGTCGTTGACGTTGACCGTATCGCTACCGCCGCCGCCGTCGACGTTCAGTGTCGTTTCGGCCGATGTGCCCTCGATGTTCACGATATCGTTGTTGGGGCCGCAGGTCAGGTTGGTGGGGGTGCCGGCGACCAGCCCGGATGTAGCCGGCGTGCCCAGGATGAGGTAAGTGCTGGCGGCGTTGCTGCCGAACACGGAGAGTGACTGGAGGTCGGCGTCGCCGTATTCGATGGCCGCCGGCGCCAGTCCAGTGATCGAGTCGCTGGTGATGGTAACGGCGCGGCCAGTTGTGTCGGAGAGGTCGTCCATCGAGAGGATCGTGTTTTGACTTGGGCTTGTGTCGATGACCGATACGGTGCCGTTGATCGCCTGGACGCTGCCGTTATTACTGACGTTCTACGAAGGTGGCGTTGCTGATCGTCGTCGGGCACGACGTACCCTGCACGAGGACGAAGTTCTCCCCCGTGCCGCACAGGACATTCAACGAGGTCGCCCCGGAATAGCTAATGCTGCTGCCGTAGCCGGTTATGCTGCTCGCGCCGATCGTGACCGTGGTGGTCGCGGTGTCTGCCGCGTCATTGAGCGTAAGCGTGGTGGTGGTGTTCGCGGTGGTCGTCTGGATAGACACAGGGATCCCGAAGCTCGCCAGGTCGTTGCCGTCACCGAGGGTGATGGCGTTGGACCCACTCGGGGGATCGAAGCCGCTGAGACCGGGGGAATCGTTAATTAGGAGATCAGGGATCGAGGGACCAGCGCCCAACCCCAGTCTGGATTACATCGACCGTGTGGTTGCCGCCGTCAAGGTCAACCTCGAAATCCACCGGGGCGGCGAACCCAGAGTCATTGCCCTCGATCTGATTCGCGCCCTGGCTAAAGAAGTTGCTCGTGTTGCTGTCAAGGGTCAGGGGCGCACCGGTGTCCTGGAAGAGAAACTCGGTCCCGGAGATAAGGTCATTGAAACTTTCGACAATAATCGTGCCCGATTCGTTGGCAGCCACCTGCATCACAATACCACTTCCTTGCCCCCCGCCGAAGTTCGAGGTCACGAACAATTCGGCAGGCACGGTTCGCTCTTCGAGGCGCTCGAGGCGCGGCCGGAAGCGCAGCGGCTGCCGCCGAGGACGCGGGAGTGGGGAGAATGACCGGCGAGCCAGCTGGTGCAACCACGACGGAAACATGGTAACGACCTCCGCGGGCGGAGAAGAAGGACGCAACGGGAGCGGAGCCAACAGGTCGGTCGCGCCCGCGTCGGATGTGCCTATTTCCCGAAGCCCGAAAGAATGGTGAAACGGGCGGAAAAAAAGGGAGCTTTCTCAACAGTGGTGAGTGGTCAGTGGTCAGTGGTCAGTAGTGAGTGGTGGTCAAGCCCGAGGGTGAGCGAAGCGAACCCTCGGGGTTGGCTTCGCTCACCCCGAGGCTTGATCTCACCACTCACCAGGGGTCGTCCTTACGCGACCTCGACCAGCGTCAGGTTGTTGGTGGCCCCCACCACCAGGTCATCATTGTGCGGCCCCGGCCTCAAGCCGAAGTTGGTGCCGCCGACCGACAGCGAGCCGATCTCCTCGGCGACGAAGCCGAAATGTTCGAGGGCGTCGGTCGATCCCAGCGCCTGGCCGCCGATGCGGATGCTGGCGATCGTGGAGATCAGATCGGGCGGCCTGCCGGCGTTGATCTCGTGATCCGTGAGTTGGCCAAAGTTCAGGCTGCCGTCCGCTGTCTCCACACCGGCGGCGATGCTGCTGGCGATCCAGTCCAGGCCGACCACGACCGGGCCGATGCTGGCGTTGCCGTTGACCGGGTTGAGGTTGACGTTGTAGCCGGCCAGGATGTCGGCCCTTTGCACGCGCCCCAGAACCGTCACGCTGGCGAGCGCCACGTCCTGTTTCGCCGAACTCGGCAGCGCGACCAATCCGCCCGCGGAGATTATGACCGGGTCCTCGCCGTTGCCCACCAGGCTGCCGCCGACCGTCATCGGACCGATGTCGTCGGTGGCGCGGATCGAGCCCGATTGCGTAAGAACAATGTCGTTCACGTCGAGCTGGGTGCCGGAGATGATCGACCCGCCCACGTGGACGCTGGCGATGTTGATAGCTTGCACGTAGCCGGTAGCAATGAGGGTCTCCGGCTCGACCCCCACAATGCTGCCGCCGATGAGGCTGCCGCCGATGACCAGCGGGCCAAGGTTACCGTCCGCGAGGATCGCGCCACTGCTATCGCTGGAACCGCCGATCACGGAGCCGCTCACGGTGACCGCCGCGACGTTGCCGGTGACGATCAGGGCCCCCGATACGCTTCCGCTGCCGCCCTGGATGTTGCCCCCGATGGTCACCGTGCCGAGGGTGCCGCCGACGGCGATGTCTCCCGAGTCGGCGGCGCTACCGCCGCGCAGATCGACGCCGATGGTAAGCTTGCCCAGGTTGCCCGTCGTGGTGACCTTGCCGGTATCCTCGGTGCCCGACCCGATGACCGAGCCGCCCACGTTGGCGGCCGCCATGTTCCCGCCTGCGTGGATCGTTCCGGAGTCGACGCCCCCGCCTCCTTGCAGGTCTCCCGTGACGGACACCGTGCCGATATTGTGAACGCTGGTGATGGCGCCGCTGTTTTGGCCGGCGCCGCCAAGGATGGAGCCTTTCACCGTCACGTTGCCCATCGTCGAGGCGCCCACGGTCCCGGAGAAGCTGCCGCTGCCGCCCTCCACCTGACCATCGATGACCACCGGGCCCAACACGGGGCGCTGACCTCGCCGCTGGAGGGGCCCGTGCCGCCGACCACGTCGCCGCCGATGGTCACGCTGCCCAGGCTGCCGTTGGCGCCCGTGCTGAGGATGGTCCCGGAGGTTTGACCGGCGCCGCCGCGGACATCGCCCAGGACGGTAACCGTGCCGAGGTTGGCCCCGGCGATGCTGCCGCTGCTCTCGCCCACGCCGCCCAGGAGCGAGCCGGACACGGTCACGCTGCTGATCGTGCCGCTGCTGATGATGGCGCCGCTGTCGTTCGGGCCGTTGCCGACCAGGTCGCCGCCGATGGTCACGCTGCCGATGTTGCCGCTGGCGTCAATTTCGCCGGAGACAGACCCGCCCACCTTGACCGTCCCAATGTTGTGGGCGAAGAAGGACCCTTCGGGCTCCCCGCCGATGTCCGACGCGACGTTGAGTGCGCCGATGTTACCGTTGATCTGGCTTTCCAGGTCGGCCGTGGCCTCGGTGGACGTGCCGAACAGGCCCATCGACTGCACGGTGAGGCTGGCGATCGCCGGGGTGGTAGCCGACCCGCTGCCGGCGACGATGGCATCGAGGTCGCCGTGAATGGATACCGAGCCAAGGTTGATATTGGACGCGTCGATGGCGCCGACGTTGGCGAAGCCGTCGCCGCCGGTCGGGCTGCGCGTGGCGGTAACGGTCAGCGAGAGGCCGTTGGCCTGGGCCGGAGAAAAGCCCGCCAAATCGATCAGTTGCAGCTGTTGCCCCACCGTATTGCTCTGGTTGACGCCTGTGGGGTTGAAGAGGAAGACGTCCGCAGCGATGGTGGCGGAAGTCAGCAGCGGCTTGGACAGGTGAACGGTAACGTTGTTGCCGTCCACGTCCCGGTACGTCAACGTCGTGGGGCTGATGAGCGTCGCGGGGGCCAGCCGCGACTCCAGCACCTCGACACGGAGGAACGGCCGGCGGCTTGAGGTACGACGAATCGCTTGCGCGAACCAATTCTTCAACATGAGCCTACTCCTGTTCGGGCGAGAAATGATTACCGTCGCCTATTTCCCAAAGCCCGAAAGCATCGCGAAGCGGGCGGAAAAAAGGCAGAAATCCTTGAGACCGCGCAAGACTTGATGCACCGGCAAGTTGCTGGCGGAACGAAGCGCGCTCACGCGATGCAGGTCCGGCGCAGACAAATGATGGGGGTCATCCTGCGGCCTTCGCCCCGTGCGCACGCCGCGCGCGGGCAGAGGACGAGAACGCGCGACGAGCCAGCTGCTGCAACCATGACGAAAACATGGCAACGGACCTCCCAGGATAGAGAACACGGACGCAACGGGGCGGAGCCAACAGACGCTGTTGACACTGCCGAGATGTGCGCGGAGGGTGAGGACTTCCTTGCCGGCCGCCGCTTCCCAGAGCTTGACGGTATAATCGTCGCTGCCCGAGGCGAGGCGCTGGCCGTCGGGGCTGAAATGCGAGGTGCCGCAGTCTGGTCATCCGACGCGGGTCCTGATAACGGTCACAGCTTTGGAGAACTCCGAAGTGTCGTTGCTGGCGTCGGTGGCCGTCGCGGTGATCACGTTCCCCCAGAGCGTCCCGGGCGTCACGACGAAGTCGAACGTGGCGTCGCCGCTTTCGTTGGTGGTGACCACCACGCGCCCCAGGTAGGTCTGGCCTTGGCCGAAGCCCGACTTGTCGGCCGTGGCGCTGGAGTAGAAGTCGATCACGAACTTCTCGTTCGGTGCGCTCTGGAGGGTGCCCAGCACCACGGTGCGGCCGAGCACCGGGTCCGTCGCGGACGTCAGCACCGGGACGTTCTGAAAGTTGTTGGGCCCGGGGCTGGGGTTGACGGTGTGGTTGGGTATCACGCCCCCGCCACCCAGGGAGATGCCGAAGCCGTTGGCGAAAATCGAGTTGCCGCGGACCGTGTTGCCGACGGTGGCCGTATCCGTGAAGGAACTGCCGATGACGACGCCGGTGCCCGTATTGTGGGCAATGACGTTGCCCGCGCCACCTCCCGTGCCGCCAATGCCAATGATGTTGTTGTTGGCCCCGTGGGCGACCTCGACGCCGATGGCGTTGCCGTGCGCCAGCGTGCCGGTGGAGTCGGTGCCGATGAAGTTGCCCTGGACCGTGTTGTTCTTGCGCCTGGGCCGAAGATGTCCACGCCGGCCTGCAACTGGTTGTCGATGACATTGCCGGCGATGGTGGTGTTGGCCACGCCCTGCGTTGCGACGCCGCCTTCGAGGAAGACGCCGACGTTGCCAATGAAGTTGTGCGTGCCTGTGGGGTTGGTGCCGATGAAGTTGTCCTCGATCTGGTAGCCGTTCGTGCCCGCCGGGGCGCCGGCGTCGGTGAGCTCGATGCCGATGGAGCCGCCGATGATGTTGCCGGCGCCGGCGCCGGGGCCGGCCCCGGTGCCGTTGACGCCGCCGCTGGGGCCGACGGGGCCGCCGATGAGGCCGCCGCTGCCGCCGCTGACGAGGACGCCGACGCCGCCGTTGGTCAGGCTCGCGGTCCCGGCGGCGTTGACGCCGATCACGTCGCCTTCGACTACGGCGCCGACAGCGCCAATCAGGTCCACGCCGGCGTTGCGGTTGCCCGAGATGACGTTGCCGAGGCCGGAGGGGGGGTCGCCGTTGTCCCCCTCCGGCTGGAGACCGATCCTGGTGTCTGTGCCCGAGTCCACCACGCCGTTGGCATTCGGCACCGCGGGTGCCCGTGGGGTCGGTGCCGATGTAGTTGCCCTGGACCAAGTTGAACTCGGGGGCAAATTGCGACGTAATGGTGACGCCAGCGCCGGCGCCCGAGAGGATGTTCCGCCCGTTCGGCTCCGTGCCGCCGATGATATTTTCGCTAGAGCCGCCGTCCACGGTCACATCGCTGCCGTTGCTGAACGTGCCCGCGCCGCCGGAGCCGTGCAGGCCCAGGAAGTTGCCGAGAATGATGTTCTCGCCCACGCTGTCCAGGAGGATGGCGTTGCCGCCGACCGGCGACGCACCCGTGGTCGGCCTGAAGTCGTCGATCATCAGGCCGGCGACGCCGCACAAGCCCGACGTAATGTCCAGCCCGTTGAAGCCGGGCCCCAGCTTGCTGCCGTCCAGCGCGATTTTCAGCACGGCATTGTCGCCGACGCTGAGCGTGTTGACCTGTGCACCCGGCTGCGTGGTGCCGTCAATCTCAACCGGAGCGGTTAGGTCCGGCAGGGGCTGGTGCGTGGTGCTGCCGACAAAGATGGTGTGCACGCCGCTGCCCAGAATGTTGAAATAGATCAGGTTGGGCTCGTTGGAATCGGGGTTGGCGTTGGAGTCGAGGATGGCCTGGCGGAGCGAGCCGGGGCCGGCGTCGTTGACGTTGGTGACGACGAACGGGCTGGAGGAGGGCAGCCAGCGGTCCTCCAGAGATTCGAGTCGCGGCTTGCAGCCAAAGGTCTGGCGGCGCGAAGGGCGGCAGCGGCGGGCGCAGAGAGTTTAGCCAGGAACGCACGGACATGGTAATTCTCCTTGAGGAAATGGCGCCCCGGACAGCGTCCGCATGGACTGCGGGCAGCCAGGGCAAGGATGTGGATCGTGTCGCACGAGATCTCGTGCCGAGTCGGATCCGCTATTTCCCCAAGCCCGGAAGGATCGTGAAACGGGCGAAAAAAAAGGAAGGATTTTCTGAACTGCGCGAGTCTTCATAAACCGGCAAGCGACGTGACGGGGTGAGGTAACTGACCCGCTGCCGGTAACGCTTCCCAGATCTTCATGCCGACGGCGCAGCCGAAGAGACGCGTCCCGTTCGGACTGAACGCGACGCTGTTGATGCTGCCGACGTGTCCGCGCAGGGTGAGAGTTTCCTCGCCGCGCGCCGCGTCCCAGAGCTTGACGGTGTAATCATCGCTCCCCGAGGCGAGACGCTGGCCGTCGGGACTGAACACCAGGTCCAAAACCGTGCCGGTATGGCCCTTGGCTTCAAAGTCCAACTGACCGGTCGCCACGGTCCACATCCTGACCGTCTTGTCCCGGCTGCCGCTCGCCAGGCGCTTGCCCGTGAGGTCGAAAGCGATGCTGGTCACGCCAAGACGATGATCGGGCAGAACGCGCAGCTCCGCGCCGGTGTCGGCGCTCCAGATGCGAACGGTCTTGTCGTCACTCGCGGATGCCAGGCAACTGCCGTCGGGACTGAAGGCCACGCGGATGACGATCTGGGTGTGCCCTTTCAAGGTTCGGGTCTCTTGCCCGGCGACGGGGTCCCAGATCTTGACGGTCCCATCGTGGCTCGCCGAGGCCAGGCGCTTGCTGTCCGGACTGTAGGCCACTTTGTTGATGCTGTGCGTGTGCCCGCGGAGGGTCGCTACCTCTTTCCAGGTGCTCGTGTCCCAGACCTTCACGATCTTATCTTCGCCGGCGCTGGCCAGGTATCGGCTGTCGGGGCTGAACGCCAGGGTGAATGTGCCCCAGATGTGTCCGGGGAGACGGGTCAACACCTTGGTCATCGATCCATCCCAAATATGGATCGCCTGATTCTTGAGGCGGCCCGCCGCGGCAACGAAGCGGCCGTCGCGACTGCACGCCACCGCCAGGTGCAGGCCCCCCTTGATCGTGACGGCTTCCTGTCCGGCCAGCGCGTCCCAGACGCGTACGGTCTGGTCGCCGCCGCCGGATGCGAGGCGTTGGCCGTCCGGGGCAAAGGCCACGCTGCTAACCCACGCGGAGGTGTGTCCGCGCAGCGCGTGCAGCGGCGCGCCACTCGCCGTGTCCCAGAGCCGCACCGTTTGGTCGTAGCTGGCGGAGGCGAGACGGTCACCCTCCGGGCTGAACGCGACCATGTTCACTCCCGAGTTGTGGCCGGGCAGAACATGGAGGGGCTTGCAGTCGGTGCTGTCCCAGAGATACACCGACCGGTTGCCGTTGGCCGAGGCGAGGCGTCGGCCGTCGGGGTGGAAGGCCACGCCGCCGACCCAGATCAGGGGCTCGACCGAGTTGCCGAGCAATTGACCGGTGGTCGCGTCCCAGACCCGCACATCGCTGCTGCCGGAGGCGAGGCGCCGGCTGTCGGGGCTGAAGGTCACGCAGAAGACCCGGTCGGGGTGCTCCTCGAGCGTGCGCCGATGTCGGCCGGTGGCGGCATCCCAGAGCTTCACCGTCTTGTCCCAGCTCGCCGAGGCCAGGCACGCGCCGTCCGGGCTGAAGGCGACGCTGGCGACCTCCAGGTCGTGGCCCACGCTGTAGCACACCTTGCCCGTGGCGACCTCCCACACGTTAACCGTCCGGTCCCGGCTCGCCGACGCCAGGCGCTGCCCGTCCGGGCTAAAGGCCACGCTCTCGACAAAGCCCTTGTGGCCGACCAGCGTTTTGAGCTCCTGGCCCGTGTCCGCGTCCCAGATCTTGACGGTCCCGTCCCGACTGCCGGAGGCCAGGCGTTTGCCCGTGGTGTCGAAGGCGACGCTGCTGACTTCGGCGGCATGGCCCGTGAGCGTGGTAAAACCGCGTTCGCCGAGCCGCTTGAGGTAACGCCATTCCCACTGCCGCAGCGCCGGCGGGCAGGCTGTGAGCAGCTCCTCCGTCCGGGCCACGTTGTTGGCCAGCCACTCGTGATGCGCGAGACTGATCCGATGGAAGTACAGGCGCGGGTCAGCTCCGCGTTTGCCTGGGTCAAGTCCGCGTTGGCCTGCACCTCACGCGCGAGCCCCTGTTCGGTTTCCGCTTGCTCCTCTGCCAGGCGGATATTGAAACCTGCGGACAGAACAAAGAGCAGAGCGACTGCCAGGCAGGTCACGCCGACGACGGCGGCCGGGGCAGGCCGTCGCTTCGCCCATTTCAGCAACCGTTCGCTCGGGCCGATGGCGCGGGCGTGGATGGGTTCGCCGGCCGACACCCGACCCAGATCCTCGGCCAGACCGTGGGCGCTCGCGTAGCGCCGGCGCGGGTCCTTCTCCAGGCATTTGAGACAGATCGTCTCCAGGTCGCGTGGCACGTCGGGTTGCAGCCAGCGCGGCCGCACCGGCGGCTGCGTCCGCACCTGCTCCAAGGTGGCCAGCACCGTACCCGCCAGAAACGGCGGCCGCGCGGTCAGCATTTCATACAGAATCGCTCCCAGCGCATAGACGTCGGCCGCGGTGGTGGTCTCCTTGTTCTTCCCTTCGGCTTGTTCGGGCGCCATGTAGCACGGGCTGCCGAGGATCGTCCCTGTCCCCGTCTGGTCTGGCTCCCCCTCGACCAGGAGCTTGGCCAGGCCGAAATCGGTGATCCTGGGGATGGCCGATTGGAGATTGGCGATTGGCGATCGGCTGCTTTCGCTGTGCTGGCCCTCGCCTGCCATCGGCCAACTGCCATCGGCCATCTGCAACATGACATTGGCGGGTTTGAGGTCGCGGTGCAGGACGCCGCGGCTGTGGGCGTGCTGCACCGCATCGGCGAGCGTCGCCACCAGCGCCGCCGCGACACGCCACGGCACGGGCTGTTTTTCCTGCTGCAGCCAGGCGGCCAGGGTCATGCCCGGGCAATACGGGGCAGTCAGGTAGGAAACGTCGCCGATGGCGCCGGCCTCGTAAACGGGCACCAGGTTCGGGTGGTCCAGCCGGGCCGCGGCCAGCGCTTCGTGATGGAAGCGCTGGCGCAATTCGTAGGTCAACAGCGCGGGCACGCGGGATCTTCGAGCGCCACTTCTCGCCCCAACAGCGGATCGTGCGCCAGGTAGACGGCGCCAAAGCTCCCCTGACCGAGCTGCCGGCGGATGTGGAAGCGCCCGAGCCGGGTCAATGGCTCGGTGTTCGCTGGTTCCGCCGCCGTCGCGACGGCGGCAGCAACCGTCGTGCTCTGCGCAGCCCAATAATGTCCCAGCAAGTGCAGGCACGCCACTCCACGCTCCAGGCGCGGCCGCAGGTCGATTGCCGCGGCAGCGTCAGTCAATGCGCGCGCCGGCGCTCCCGCCGCCAGCGCTTCATCGCAGGCGATCAGCAGGGATGTGAAATGCTCCTCCGCCGGCGCGGCCATGTCCTCGCTGGTATCCGCGTTCATGGTGGGGCTTCCAGTTCGTGCTGCAACCGTTCGATGGCGCGCGACCACAGGCGGCGGACCGCTTCCGGCGAACGACCCATGAGCCGGCCGATGTCGTCAAAGTCGCGTCGCTCCTGGTTCCGCAGCGTGATCACGCGCCGGTAATCCTCCGGCAAGCGCTCGAGCGCTCGGGCCACCGCTTCCGCTTGCTCATGCGCCATCGCCTCCGTGCTGGGCGAGCAGGTGCCGGCAACCAGGTCCGCGTTCCCGTTCTGGGAGGAGTCGCCGCCCTCCAGTCGCACTTCGCGTCCGACCTGGCGCTTGCTCGTCGCCCGGTACGACCGCACGAAATTGGCGAGATTGTTCACGAGCAGGCACCGCAACCACGCCAGGAGTTCGGCTTCCGTGTTCCCCTGGAAGCACGCGAAATCGCGATGCGCTTCGAGAAAGGTCTCCTGAACCAGGTCGGACGCTCCCCCCTTGGCCCGAAGGTCGGCATCGAGTCTTTGACTCGCGATGCGCAGCAGATAAGCACGGCAGGCCTCGAACGCCTGGCCTTGCGCCTCGCGCGACCCGGCCCGCGCCGCGGGCAAATGGTCAGCAGCGCCTTTGGGCGGCTGTGCCATCCCGCTATCCCCCATAGCACCAAAATCCGCAAGATGGGACAAACATTTTCCGCGATGCTATTGTAGCTCGCGTGGCGCGTGCGGAAAAGGCACATGCCGCCATCCCGCTCTCGGCCGGGTGCGCGGCGGAAATGCCAGCCGAGGTCAGCGCCACCAGGGCCTGGCCGGTCCCCAGCGCGTCGCTCTTGAGCTTCTTGGTCTGACTAAGAGCACCAACCCGCTGGCCGGGCGTTGAGCAAAGGAACCGGCGTAAGGGTGGTATTGAAAACCTGAAACGAGGGCCACGGCCCGTAGCCGCCCCCCCCTGGTATTTGCTCATCTGGCGGCGGGACAAGCTTCTTCGCGATGCCGTCCCACACGTCCTCAATCACCTTCTGGGCCGCGCCGCGAATGAGGCCCGACGGCACCATCTTGAGCAGCCCGCCGAGCTGGGTCACCTCCGCCGTCCAGCTCACCCGGGTGTGCGTGTCCGCCGGCGTCAGCGTTCCAACCTGTCTTACAGTGGGCCCGCAGGCATGCGCCTCGTCAAGGTTGAAGCGCTGACCGTCGATTTCTTCCGGGTGACCGACGTCTACGTGGTGGCTGGGTGGTGCGTGACGCCGCGCAGCTTGTTTTAGGCGTGGTCTTGAATGTTGCCCGTGACTTTTGCTTGTCGCAGCTGCCTTAGGCGTGTAAACTTCACGGCCGCGTCACTCCCTCTTCAGCCCCGGAATCTGCACGTTCCTGCCGAGAATGCTGCTCTCCGCCCGCACCAGCTGTTCGGGCGGCAGGCCCTGGATTGCGGTGATCTCGAGATAGTCGACCTGCTTGATGCGCATGTCCGGCTGCGCGTCGATGAAGATAAGGGCGCCCTCCTTGGTCGCCGGCGGCGTCAGCGCGGTCAGACCCTTGAGCTGAATCGGGTTCTCGGCATTGCCCTCGGCGCTGTGGACGCACACCGCACTGCGTCCAAAGTCCCGGAAGCGCACCTCTTCGATCGTCACGCCGTGCGAGCTGCCCATCATGAGCACCAGATCCTTGATCTTGCCCTTGTCACCCAGGCTGCCGTCGAGGATGAGGCCCGGACCCTTGAGCTTGAAGAATTCGGCGTTGGTGAGGCGAATGAGCGGCACCGCGGGATCCTTGCTGGCCGAGCGCCAAACAACTTCCGTTCCGGGGGCGGCCTGGATGGTCACCTCAGTGGATCGGCCCTTCCACTCCCAGTCGATGTTGTCCGCGATCGTGTCGTCGGCGATCTGGATGACGTTGCCCTGCTTGGCAACCCGCAGCGCCGCCTTGATCGACTTGTAGACCCCCTGCTTGCCGGCGTCCCTGGCGGAAACGATCAGCGGCGGCGCGGTCTTGGCAGCGGGATCGGCGACCGACGTGAGGAAGAAATAGAGCCAGATTCCGCCGCCGACCACCACGACGAGGAAGCCGGCCAGGAGCATCAGCGCGACCACCAGCAGGACGACCCCTTTTTCGCGCGACGGCCTGCTGCTCGCCCTTGGCCACGGGGTGCGCCGCACGGTTGGAGCGCTTGCCCTGGTTCGGCGCCGTGTCGATGCCGGCCGTCAGATCCTCGGTGTCGGTCGCCAGCCCTTGCCATGCGAATTCTTCGTCGGCTTGCGCGGCGGCGGGCGCCGGCTTGACGGCCGGTGTGCTGGTATTTGCCGACTTGAGCGCCGGTGCGGACGGCGGTGCTGCAAGCGGCGGTCCGGCCTTGACGCCGCTGCTGCCGCGCGGCCCGGAACCCGGGATCGGCGCAGGCGGCGGCGGCGCCGGTCGTACCGAGGGCCCACTGGCCGGCGTCGTTTTCGACGGCTTTGCCGCCGAGTCGCTGCTCATCGCCTTGAGCGCCTTGGGCGTTGCGGGCTTGCTGATCGCCGTGCGCTCCGCCGAGTCGCCGGCGCTGGTGTCGGTGTGGGCCTTGCCGCTCGCCGCCGGGCTGAGCCGCGGCATCTCCGCCTCCGGCAGCGCGCCGATCGGCGTCTGCGTGAACGGCGTCAGCGCGTCGGTGAGCGCGCCCGGCGTTTGGTAGCGGTCGGCCGGGTCCTTGGCCATCATCCTGGTGATGATCGCTTCCACATCTGCCGGCACATCGGCACGCGCCTTGCGCACCGGCCTGGGCTGGCGCGACTGGTGCCAGAACAGCTTCTGCGCTACCGTGCCCTCGCCGAACGGCGTCTTGCCCGTCAGCAAATAATAGAACGTCGCGCCGAGGCTGTAGATGTCTGCGCGGATGTCCACGGTATGGCTGTCGAGCGCCTGCTCCGGCGCGAGATAGTCGGCCGTGCCCAGGACGTTCTCGTCGAATTTGCGAGTGAGGATGTCGTCGTCGTCGTTGAAAAAGCGGGCCAGCCCCATGTCGAGGATCTTGACGCTGCCGTCGCGCGCCACCAGGATGTTGCCCGGCTTGATGTCGCGATGCACCAGGCCCGCGCGCTCGGCGTGGTCGAGGCCGATCGCCGACTGGCGAATGTAATGGCAGGCACGCAGGACGCTCAGCGGCCCGCTCTTCTTGACGATGTCCTGCAGGCTGGAGCCGTCGACGTACTCCATGACAAGGAAGTGCAGGTTCTCATCCTGGTCGATGTCGTAGGCGTGGACGATGTTGGGATGGTCGATGGCGGCGACGGCGCGGGCCTCGCGATAGAAGCGGCCGAGGGCGGCCTCGTCCTGCGCCTTGGCGGCCGGCAGGATCTTGATTGCCCGCATGCAGCGCATCAGCTTGTGTTCGCACAGGAACACGGCTGCCCATGCCGCCCGAGCCGAGCTTTTCGAGGACCTTGTACTTGCCGATGGTGAAGCGCCGCCATTTGCCCTGCATGAGGTGTTCGGCCTGAAACTGCGTCAGGATGCCGTCCATGACCATGCGGCCGGCAAGCTTGGACGGCTCGGCGGGCAGCGTGTTGCTCGGCGCAGCTTGTGCAGGTAGCCGTCGAGGCGTTTCTCGTCGGCCACGCCGCTCTTGTGAACCAGGTCGAGGAACTCCTCGACGGATGCGGGGGAAGCCATCGGCCAACCTTTCCGAACGGAAAACCGATCCACGTGATTTGACCGGCACCGCGGACGCCGTCAGTATCTCGCGCTCTCTCCAGCTATTTTATCTCCCGTTTACCAAAATGCTTGGAAAAAACGCGCCGGTGTCGCAGGTTTACGTTGCGCCTTGCGCCCGGCCGCGCGAACGTTCGCCTGGCACGGCGCGAGCGCTCAACGTAAACTGTATGTCATGCGCCCCGGTTTGAGGTTGCACGCCGATGAACGAAGCGAAAACGGTGCGTATCGTCTGCCCGCACGACTGTCCCGACACGTGCAGCATGCTCGTGACGGTGGAGAATGGGCGGGCAACCCGGCTGCGCGGCGACCCGGACCATGCGTTCACGGATGGATTCCTCTGCCAAAAAGTGTCGCGCTACCTGGAACGAGTTTACCATCCGGGCCGGCTGAAGTATCCGATGGTCCGCAGCGGACCCAAGGGGCATGGCGAATTCCGCCGCGTCAGCTGGGATGAGGCGATCGAGCTGGTTGCCGGCCGTTTCCGCGCCATTGCCGACTCGCCGGACGGCCCCCAGGCGATTCTGCCGTACAGCTATGCCGGCACGATGGGCAAGCTCCAGAGCGAGAGCCTCGATCGGCGTTTCTTCCAGCGGCTCGGGGCGTCGTTGCTCGACCGGACGATCTGCGCCACGGCGGGGGCGGCCGGCTGCGATATCACGCTCGGGACGCGAGCGCACATCGACCCCGAAGCGGTGATCCATTCGCGCTACATCGTCAACTGGGGCTCCAACACGAGCGTCACGAACATGCACCTGTGGACGCTGATGCATCGCGCCCGCAAGGCCGGCGCCCGCATCGTGACCATCGACCCCTTCCGCAGCAAGACCGCCGAGAAGAGCGACTGGTGGTTGCCGATCCGCCCCGGCACCGACGCTGCCCTCGCGCTCGGCGTCATGCACATCCTCTGGCGCGACGGCCTGCAAGATGACGATTACCTCACGCGCTACTGCCTCGGCGCCGCCGAGCTGCGCGAGCGCGTCCGGGAATACGCGCCGGAGCGCGTCGCTTCGATCACGGGCCTCGCGGTGGCCGATATCGAGCGGTTGGCAAAGGAGTACGGCACGATTCGGCCAGCGCTGATTCGGCTCAACTACGGCATGCAGCGCCATCGCGGCGGCGGCATGGCGGTGCGGACGCTCTGCTGTCTGCCCGCGGTGATCGGCGCCTGGCGCCACGTCGGCGGCGGAGCGCTGCTCAGCACGAGCAAGGTCTACCCGTTCGACGCCGCCGCGCTGCACGCGCCCGGACCTGACGCCGCCGGGGACGCGCACGATCAACATGGTGCAGCTGGCGGAGGCGCTGCTGGGCGAAATGCCGGGGCCGCCGGTGCGCGCAATGTACGTCTACAACGCCAATCCGGCCGCGGTTTGTCCCGACCAGGCGCGGGTGCTGCGTGGTCTGGCCCGCGAGGATCTGTTCACAGTGGTTCACGAGCAATTCCAGACCGACACCGCCGACTACGCCGACGTGCTGCTGCCGGCGACGACGCAGCTGGAGCATTTCGACATTCACGGCTCGTACGGCCATCTCTATGTGCAGCTCAACGAGCCCGCGATCGCGCCGCTGGCGGAGGCGAAGAGCAACACCGACGTGTTCCGCCTGCTGGCGAAGCGCATGGGTTTCGAGGACGAGTTGTTCCAGGTGAGCGACGAATCGCTTGCGGCGCTGGCACTCCATGACCCATCCAAGCCGCGGGATGAGCGCAGCGAATCTCGCGGGTCGGCCTTCCAGGACATTTGCCTTTCCCGCCTGCGCAAGGGCCCTGCTCGGCTTAATTTGCCGATGAATTACGTCCCCTTCTCCGAGGGCAACTTCCCCACGCCGTCCGGCAAGTGCGAGTTCTACAGCCCGCAGCTTGCGAAGCAGGGTCTCGATCCGCTGCCGACGTACACGCCGCCGCTGGAAGATCCGCAGACGCGCCCGACCTGGCCGCGAAGTATCCGCTGCAGATGCTGTCGCCGCCGGTGCCGTCGTTCCTGAACTCGTCGTTCGTCAACGTCGATTCGCTGCGCCGCGCCGCCGGCACGCCGACGGTCGAGATCCATCCCGAGGACGCCGCCGCGCGCGGCATTGCCGCCGGCCGATGGGTGCGCGTCTTCAACGATCGCGGCAGCTTCCAGGCGCGGGCGGTGGTCGCGGAGAACGTCAAGCCGGGCGTGGTGGTGTCACAGGGCGTCTGGTGGAATCGCTACACGCCCGACGGCGTTAATTGCAACACGACGACGAGCACGGCGCTGACCGACTTCGGCGCCGGGGCGACGTTCTTCGATAATTTGGTAGAGGTGGCCGCTTTGACTTGACATCAACGATCCTTTTGTTTCGAGGCGATCATGCGTCGATACGGCTGCCTGTCGCTCATAGCGGCGATCCTCTTTGCTGGTCCGGCCGGGGCGGTCGATCTGCAAAAGATTAAACGCACTCTCCGCAAGGAACCGGTCTACCAATCGAAGAATCCGCTGTACTGCCTGCTCGTATTCGGCCCTGAGGCGAATACGCAGGTTTGGCTCGTCCTCGACGACGACGTGCTCTATCTCGACCGTAATGGCAATGGCGACCTGACCGACCCGGGCGAGCGCATCGTCCCCCAAAAGGTTCTGCATCGCGCGGAAATCCAGCCGGACGTCGAAGTGATGCGCACCTTCCAGCTCAGCAGGCCGAAACCAGATCCCTGGGAAACGGACGCGGCGCCGATTCTCTCCTGCGGCCCCGACGTGACGTGGTTCTACGTCAATCAGCTCATTCCGCGCGAAGACTGCCCCAACCGCGATTGGGCGAAGTTTTGGCAAGATAAGCCGTTTGACGTCGCCGTAAACACCGCCACCAGCCAGCGCGCCAGGGTCCGTTTCGCCGAACGGCCGCACGACGCGCCGATCCTGCACTTCGACGGTCCACGAAGTCTTGCGCTGAGTGACAAGTTCGGCTCATTCGAGCTGCGCCGCGGTGAGACTTCCTATTTGGTTGTCGAATTGACCACCCCGGGACTGAACGCCGAGGTCCGGCTGGATCATTTCCAGATTCCGCCCGAGGTACACCCCGTTGCCGAAATCGAGTTTGCAGCCGGTCGTACGGACGGCGACCCGATCCGGTTGCGGGTCGAGTTGCAGGAACGCTGCTGAGGCTACCTGTTCCACGGCCCCGTGCGGGTCCCCTGGGGCGTCGGGTTAGGACCGGCCCGAATCACACTGTCCTACCCTGGTTTGGACGGCTTGAATATCATCCCCGTTACGGTAGAGGTTCCCGTCGCCGCCGCGGGTTGGTGGGCGTGGCAGTGGGAGGTCGGCTCGTGGGTCGTGGCTGCGACATTGATCGCGGGGAGCGCGTGGTTCCTGCGCCGAAAGAGGTTTGTCTTCAAACGAAGCGAGCCTCCCGCGTAATTACGCGGGAGGCTCGCTTCCTCAACATCAATTAGCGGTCCGTCAAAACGTCCCCTCGCGCACTTCGTTGGGGCTGCGTTTCGGCTTGAGCGGCACGGTGACCTGCGGCACGCACGATGCGTTCTCCGGCAACGGCGTCTCGCCTTTCGTTTTGCCCATCCCCAGGACGCTCTTGAGCTTGCCGAGGACGCCGGAGCCCGCGACCGCCTTGGCCGCGTCGTCGTAGTAATCGAACCACGGCAGCCCTGCCTGCGCGTACTGTTTCGCCGTCGGCGGTATCGTCGGCGGCGCCTCGCCGGTAATGGCGCGCCAGGCGATCGAGTTCGTCAGGTGTACGAAGCAGCGACTCGCATGCGCCAGGTCCCAATCGTCGAAATCGAATGGATCGTCGTAAATCTCCTGCTTCATGCGGCCGCCGGGAGCGAGACCCATCGCAGCGGTGGCGCACAGCGGCACGGCAACATCGGTGCACAATGAGTCAACCGATCCAACGTCCCCCATGAAGCGTTTCATCTTACTGCGCGCGACTTTCGGAAACCGCCGCTCGAATACCTCGCGCTTCATCGGATACGCGATCACCTGCACGCCGCCGTGCTCCGCCTTGCCGATGATCTGCTCCTCCGCCGAGTAGCCGGCCCCCAGCGGCATCGCGACGAACTGGCGGATCACGCCCTTCTCGACGCAGTAGCCGTCGAGCCACGGCTGGCGCGGCGCGACCATGTAATCCTGCGGCCCGCGGCTCAGGCCGTTGGCCCAGGCCTGACCGGTGACGGCGTTGATCTTGCCCGTCGCCACCTTCAGCGCGAACGGATAGCCGACGCCGCGTTCAGGGTCATGATCGGGCCGGAACAGGATCCACATCGCCTCGGACTGGAACATCGGGAACATGACGCCGCCACGCTCACGCCATGAGGCCGGCACCTCGGCCGCGAAGTCGTCGACGTGCCGCAGCGGGAAGCGACCCAGGCCGGGCGGTAGCGGATAGTCGCGGTCGTCATCGGGGATGCGCAGCGTGCGCTGGAAGTCGAGATGCAGCTTTGCGTGCGGATGCACCTCGGGGAACGAGAACACCAGTTCGTCGCGGATCAAGTCAATCATGGGGGCTCCTCGTTGGCCGCTCACGGCGTTGCTGCCTGCCGCAAGCGCGGTTACCAATTGCCATCGCGCACCTCGCGCACCAGCCGCAGCACGGCGTGGTCGGGCAAGTCCTTGAGCTCGCGAATGAGCTGGGCGAATAGTTGAGGCCGTTTGCGAACGATCTCCTGCAGCTCCGCCGAAACCTTGCCGGCGAGGGCCAGCAGCATATCGGGATCCTCGCCGAGTTCACGGGCCAGCGCGAGGATCGTCTTCTCCGACGGCGGCGGCTGCTCGCCGCGTTCGACCTTGCTGAGGTACGACGGCTCGACGCCGACCGCCGCCGCCACGCGTCGCAGCGAGAAATTCACGTCATCGTCTTGCATCCGCGTCCGCCGCTGCCGAACATACTCGCCGAACTCGCTCATGTGTGTAGTGTATACGACACAGTACACGATGTCAAGGGTGAGGTGAGCCGCAGGAGCAAGTTTACCGTAGGACGGCCTTCCTAGGCCGTCCCGCTGACGGACGGACGGCCTAGGAAGGCCGTCCTACGGTAAACTTGCCGCTCGCCTTTGTGGCCGGTCGGCCGGAAGCACGCTCAGAAGGTTGCATGGGGTGATGGGGTCGGGTATAACAGGGTCATTCGCAATCCCTTCTGCGACCTTCCGCCGTGGGGGTGTCCGCGCCATGCACCCTGAAGCCTACGACCTGGCCGCGCTGGTCAGGACCGCGGGGCTGTCGGACGATAACCGTCTGCACCTACTGGCGGTGCTCACCCTGGGGCTCGTCGATGCCGTTGCCCGGGGCCTCTTGCGCACCGCCAACGTCGCGGCCCTCTTCGCCAGCGCGACCGATGGCGATCAGGACGCGCACGTGCGGAAGCTGCTGGAGAGGGGCGCCGCACTGCGGGAGCTGCCCGGCTCGGAATGCGCCGCCGCCATGGAATCGCTGGCACCGTTGCATCAAGACGCGCTCGACGCCCTGCGGGGCCTCACGGAACGGCGCCGCGGGGTGAGCGAAGAGGCAGCCAAGCCGGAGACGGTGTCGGTCATTCCCGACCGCGCCCCTGCCCAAGCCGCCACGGTGCCGCCCGACTCGCCTGCGCTGGATGTTGATGGTACTGCGACCTTGCCGCCGACGCCGTCGTTAACGCAGGTTGACGACGCTGCGCCCGAACTCCCGACGGTCCCTGGGTACGCGCTTCTGTCGGAGTTGGGCCGCGGCGGCATGGGGGTCGTCTACAAGGCGAGCCACCTGGCGCTGAAGCGGACGGTCGCGCTGAAAATGATCCTCGCCGGCGCCCACGGCGGGCCCACGGAATTGGCACGCTTCCGCACCGAAGGTGAAGCCGCCGCCCGCATGCAGCACCCGAATATCGTGCAAATCTACGAAGTCGGCGAGCACCACGGCTTGCCGTATTTCTCGCTCGAATACGTCCGGGGCGGCAGCCTGGCCGACCAGCTCGACGGCGCGCCTGGGGCAGCCGCCAGGCGGCGGGACTGCTGGCGGTGCTCGCCGACGCCATCCAGCACGCCCATGAACGCGACATCATCCATCGGGACCTGAAGCCGGCCAACATCCTGCTTCAAAGAAAATCCGAAATCCGAAATCCGAAATCCGAAACAAACGCCAAAATCGACACGGAAAGCCCAAAACGGCAGACGGGCACTGATCTAGACATTGGAAGTTTGGATTTGGGATTTGTTTCGGATTTCGAGTTTGGGATTTCGGATTTTGAGCCCAAGATCACCGACTTCGGCCTGGCCAAACGCCTTGAAGAGGGCACGGCCCTGACCCAGACCGGTGCCGTGATGGGCACGCCCAGCTACATGGCCCCCGAGCAGGCCGCGGGCAAGAACGACGAGATCGGCCCGGCGACCGACGTGTACGCCCTCGGCGCGATCCTCTACGAACTTTTGACGGGCCGGCCCCCGTTCACGGCCGCGGGTTCGCTGGACATCGTGCTCCAGGTCCTCGGCTACGAACCGACCCCGCCCCGCCAGCGCAACGCCAAAGTTGCCCGCGATCTGGAAACGATCTGCCTGAAATGCCTACGCAAAAACCCGCACGACCGGTACGTCAGCGCCGCGGCCCTGGCTGACGATCTGCGCCGCTTCGTGGAAGGCGAGCCGATCGCGGCCCGTCCGGTGGGCGAGCTCGAGTTGGCAGTACGCTGGGCGAAGAAGTATTCAATAACCGCGGTTGTAACCGTGCTGGCGCTCCTCGCATTGTTTGCAGTGGAAGCGTTCTGGCTGATCTCGCAGATCTTCGCACGTGGCAGTGCGTTCCCGGTTCCTTATCCTGCGGGACTCGCGTTCGCGGCCACGGTGGCCGTCCTGGTCCGACCGCGTCGCTGGGTTGTCTTGGTTGGTCTTCTGTGCGTTCTGGTAGATTATGGCGTATTTCTCGGGTTTTCCATTTCCCGGCCAAACACGGCCTGGTACGTTGGCCTGTTCTCGCTCGGCGGCAACGTGCTTGGTGCCGCCCTATTCGGCGGCATTAGCCGATGGCTCGCTCGTCGCTACGACGCTGACATGTTGAGCATTTTCTTTTCCGGCATCATTGGCGGCTTGCTTGCCGGTGGCATTGGCGGGTGTGGCTGCTCGTCGGCACTGGCTGCCATCAGCCGTTGGCTGGTTACGCGCGGATTGCTCGACCCGGCGTGGTGGATGGTCTTCATGGTCCCCGTTCTTGGCGGCCTCGCCACGATCGTCGCCACGATCGTCGGCTTCGTATTCGCTGGCTGGCTCGAGGCCCGCCGCATCAGCCGACGAAGGCCGCAGCTGCGTTGAGCGGCGGGCGAGCCTTATTTCTCTGGATAAATGCCGATGTGCACCTTGCCGTCCGCGGTGATGAACCCGCGCGGCATGCCGATCGTGTCGAATGTCATCACGACGCTCCCCTGCCGGTCGAGCGCGATCAGGCCGCCGATGCCGCCCTTGAGCTTGGGCAGGCCGGCGAAAACTTCATCCGCCGCTTCGCGTACGGATAGTTTCTTGTAGCGCATCCGGGCCGCGAGGTCGTGGGCGACGACGTTGCGAATGAAGAACTCGCCGTGGCCGGTGCAGGAGACGGCGCAGGTGCCGTTGTCGGCATACGTGCCCGCGCCGATTACCGGCGAATCGCCGACCCGGCCCGGCAGCTTGTTCATGATGCCGCCGGTCGACGTGCCCGCCGCCAGGTTGCCGTCCCGGTCCAGCGCCACCGCGCCGACCGTGCCGAAGTGCGCTTGGCTGGCGCCGGCGTCGGCCGATTTCTTTGGGTCGCGCTCTTTCGCCTGCGCTTCCATCAGCCGTTGCCACTGGAGCTCGGTCCAGAAATACAGCGGGTTGGCCTCGGGCAGGCTCTGGCGCAGGAAACGCTCGGCCCCCTCGCCGATTAGAAACACGTGGTCGGATTTGTCCATTACGAGCCGGGCCGCGGTGATCGGGTTCTTGACGCGCGTCAAACCGGCGACGGCGCCCGCCTTTTTCGTTGTGCCTTCCATGATCGACGCGTTCAGCTCGTGCCGGCCCTCGCGGTTGTAGCAGGCGCCCTTGCCGGCGTTGAAGCGTCCCGAATCTTCCATCACGTTGATCGCCGCCACGACGCCGTCGAGCGCGGTGCCGCCGGGCTTCTGCATCGCCTCGTGGCCGGCCCGCAGCGATGCCTCGACGTCGGCGCGATACTGCCGTTCGGCCGCGGGAGTCATCTTCGCGTCGAGCCCGGCGCCGCCGTGGATGACCAGCATCGCTTTCGGCGCCGGCTCAGGCGGATCGGCGGGCGCCAAGGCGGGCAACAGCAGCAGGGCGGCGACGGCGAAACGTTTGATCCGAAACATCGTGCGTGCCTCCAGCGAGGATGGGACGGAGGAAAACCCTTGTGCGGGCGCGCATTCCGCGGGAGAATTGCAGCAGCGGCCGGCGCAACTACCGGCCGACTCTCCGGAGACCGCTCGCCGCATGAGCACCGCACTCGACCACCCCGACGCACAGGGCTCCCGGTCCGGACGACTCGGCGGCGCGTACGAGGCGTGTCTCGTGGGGCTGCTGCTCGCGATCGGCGGCTTGCTCGCCTGGAGCCCGTTATACGGCCGATCGGGCCTGTGGGCACACGCGACGATCGGGCGCTGGATCTGGCAGCACGGGCAAATTCCCGATCAGGCCCTCTTTTTGTGGACCGGGTCCGATCCGTACGTCTATCACAGCTGGCTCGCCCAGCTCATCCTTTATGGGATTACCAACGTCGGCGCCGCGGAGCACCTTCCCTATGTCGCGTTCGGTTTCACCGCCCTGCTGGCGCTGGCGCCGTTTGCCCTGATCTGGCTGGTCTGGCGCGCGGAGTCGCGGTTCTCGGCGTGGATGGTGATCCCATTCCTGCTCGCGTTCAAGGGGCTCGCGCCACGATTCGAGCCCCGACCGGAGCTGTTCACGGGGCTATTCCTGTGCGCCCTACTCGCGTTCCTCGTGGCGTGGTCCCGGGCATCGGGGCCGATCCGCCGGCGCGACATGGTCGCTCTGGCATGTATTCCGATCTTATTTGTCGTATGGGCCAACCTGCATGGGGCGGTGATCCTCGGTCTGATCGTCCTCGGCATCACCGCCGGCTGCGATCTGCTCCAGGACTGGTTCGTAGGCACCTACAAACGGTTCGTTAGCCCGACGCGCGAGCGAGGGTGCACCGCGCTTGCGCGTCGGGCTAACGGCGAACGGTTCAGCCCGCGGGCGCGATGGCTTGCCGTGGTCACGCCGCTGGCGCTCGCGGCGATCTGCTTCAATCCGTACGGAATCGCGTACCTGCAAACCTATGGCCGCGTCCAGAGCTTCACGTTTGCGCAGATCATCGAATGGAGGCCGATCTGGCATTATCCTTCGGTTGTGCCGGAGATTCTGCCGACGGTTGCCGTGGTCGCGGCCCTGGCCGCGTTGGCATGGCTGTTGAATCCGCAGCGGCGGTGGGCCCACCTGGGCTGGCTGCTGGTCCTTGGCGTGCTGTTCGCGCAGGCCCGGCGCAATGTCTGGCCCTTCACGCTTGCCGCTCTGACGGTGCTGGCTGCGAACGCGCCGGCGCTGTCGATCGACGCGATCTGGCGACGTCTCAGCCAATTCAGCACCGGCCAGCCCGCAGACGAGCCGGCGGTGCCGCCGCGCCGCTGGCGCTTGCTGTTCCGCGCGGGCGTGCTGGTATGGCTCGGCCTGGAAGCAGCGAATCTCGCGATGGACCTGCGGCCGGGGCGGCCGCTGCTGCCGGCGGCCCTCGAGCAAGGCGTGGTGGGTTTCATTCGCGCGCACGACCTGGGGGGCCGGCTGCTCAATGACTACGAAACATCCGGGTATCTGCAGTGGGCGCTGGCGGGACAGCCCCCCTTGTATCTCGATCGGATGGACTCCTATCCCGATGAGGTCATGCGCGATTATCAAGACATGGTCCAGATGACCGCGCACGGCGGGCGGGTACTCGACCGACGGCAAATCGAAGTCGTGGTGCTCGCCACCAATCGCGGCGCCGTCCAGTCGCTTGCCCCGCTGGCGGCGTTCCTCGACACGAGTCCGCGGTGGGCACGCGTGTTTGCCAACAAGGCGGGCGTCATCTGGGTGCGACGGTTGCCCGCGTATGCGCCGCTCTGGCAGGCGAACCATGGCGTCAGCCAGGTCGAGTTCCGGACGCTCGAGCGTTTCGCTGAGGAAGACCAGACGCTGGTCCCCGCCATCGTCGAGGACATCGGCGATGGCCGGCGCCGCGGCAATCCTGGTTAATGGGAAATCAATGGCACCGCTGGTCGCTACGATGCGCCGCCGACTCGCGCAGGAGGTGTATGCGCGGGCGGTCTCGGGGTTCGCACTCGTGATGTGTGGACAATAACCGTCCGCATTTGCTTTTGCAGGGAAGCTCGCTTGCGGTTTCGCGATCTCGCTCGCGCGAAACCGCAAGTGAGCTTCCCTGCAAAGGAAGCACCGGACTCGCGTCAGATGCGCCGGAACTGCCGGTCCAGATCCTGGCGCGTGAACAGCAGCGCGGTGGGCCGGCCGTGCGGGCAGTGATGGGCGTCGGCGGCAAGATGTCTCTGCGCGACCAGCGCGGCGATCTCCTCCGCGTTGAGCGAGTCGCCGGCGCGGACCGCGGCATGACAGGCCATCAGACTCATCAAATCGCTCAGCAGCTGCTCGCGCGTCGGCAGCCGCTCCCGGCCGGCAAGATGATCCACCACGCTGCGCAGGATCGCGCTGGGCGAACGCTTGCCGAGCAGGGCGGGATAACGCGTGACCAGCACCGTGCCGCCGCCGAAATTCTCGACGCCCAGGCCGAGCGTCGCCAGCGCCACGCGCTGCTCGAGCAACAGGGCGGCCTGCTCGGCCGGCAGGTCGACGGGCTCGGGGATCAGCAGCTGTTGCGACTCCAGGCTGCCGACGGCGACGCGCTGCTTGATCTGCTCGAACAGGATGCGCTCGTGCAGCGCGTGCTGATCGATCACCAGCATGCCCTCCGGCGTCTCCAGCACCAGATAGGCGTTGTGAAGCTGCAGCGCTTTCATCTCGGCGGCCGGCGGCGGGCTGTCGGGTGGCTCTGCGAGAGCAGTGCCGTCGGACGGCGGCGCTGTATGGGGGGCTTCCGGTTCGGCTGGTGGAGCTGAGTCCTCTCGCGGAGCGAGAGGACCACCATCCTGCGGCACCGTCGTCACCGGTGGGGCGGGATGCTTGCTGTACGCCGGAAAGCCCGGCTGCGAGAACAACGACGGCGCGTGCTCGGCGGCACGTGGTTCGTGCAGGGCGCTGCCGTTGGGCGCGGACGGGAACGCGAATACCGGGCCGGACGCCGGCGCTTGCAGCCGCGCGACGAGCTTCTCCTCGGCGAGGCGGTTGCGGACCGTCGCCAGCACCAGGCGGTACAGCGCGTTGGCGTCCCGGAAGCGCACCTCGGCCTTGGTCGGATGCACGTTGACGTCCACCTGGTCCGGCGGCAGGTCGAGGAACAACAGCGCGACCGCGTAGCGTCCGGTCATCAAGAGGCCGCGATAGCCCTCCTGCAGCGCGTGCAACAGCGAGCGATCACGGATCCAGCGGCCGTTGAGGAACAGGTACTGCAGCTTGCCGTTGCCGCGATCGCAGCCGGGGTCGGCGATGAAGCCATAGAGGTGCGCGGGACCCTGGTTCGCGTCCATGGCATAGAGTCCCGCGCGGACTTCCTTGCCGAAGAACAGGCCGACGCGGTCGAGCAGACCGGCCGCGGCGGGGACCTCGTAGACGGCCTTGCCGTTGTGGCGCAGCGTCAGGTGCAGGCCGGGCCTGGCCAGGGCGGTGCGCGTGACGGTCTCGCAGATGTGGCCGATCTCGGTCGCCGGCGCTCGCAGGAATTTACGGCGGACCGGCGTGTTGTAGAAGAGGTGCCGGACCTCGATGCGGGTGCCGGGCGCGCCGTTCCACGGCCGGGGACCGGTCAAGACGCCGCCGTGGCAGACGAGCTCTGCCCCAATCGGGGCGCTGGGTGTCCGCGACTGCAGCGTCACCTGGGCGACGCCGCCGATGGAGGCGAGAGCCTCGCCGCGAAAGCCCATCGTGCGCACGCAGAACAGGTCGTCGGCGGTGGCGAGCTTGCTGGTCGCATGGTTGCTGAACGCGAGGAGCAGGTCGTCGGGATGGATGCCGCCGCCGTTGTCCGCGACGCGAATCAACTCGGCGCCGCCCTCCTCCACGTCGATGTCGATGCGCGTGCCGCCAGCGTCGAGGCTGTTCTCGAGCAGCTCCTTGACGACGCTGGCGGGCCGTTCGATGACCTCGCCGGCGGCGATCTTGGTAATCACAGACGTGGGCAGCTGCTGAATACGGGCCATTTAGGTTTCCATGCCCCATTTCTTGAGCTTGCGCTGCAGCGACGGGGTCTTGGTGCCGAGCAGGCGGGCGGCCACGTCGAGATCGCCCTGGGCGTCGGCCAGCGCCTTCTTGATCTTGTCCTGCAGCTTCCAGTCCTGCATGATGCGATAGAGCGTGCGCTCGCCGATGCCGAGCCTCTTCGCCGCTTCCTCGCGGTTGCCGGCCGTCAGCTCCAGCGTCTTCTCGATGTAATAGCGCTCGACCTCCGTGAGCGGCCGGCCCACGAGGCTGTCGGCGCCGCCGCCGGCCGGCGCCGTCGCGGCGAACAGCTCGGCCCGATCGGTTTCCTCCAGGTCGTCGGCGCCGAGTGTGCCGTCCTGGTCCTGCACCACCATGCTCTCGACGAAGTTGCGCAGCTGCCGCACGTTGCCCGGCCAGGCGTAGCGCGCCAGCGCCTGGCGCAGCGGGTCGGCCGGGCGATCGGCAATGCGCTTGCCGTGCTTGTGATTGAAGTCCTTGATGAAGTGGGCCGTCAAGAGCGGCAGGTCTTCGCGGCGCTCGCGCAGCGGCGGCAGCTTCAGGGTGACGACCTTGAGCCGAAAGTACAGGTCCTGCCGGAACGCCTTGGCCGCGACGGCCGCCTCCAGATCGCGGTGGGTCGCCGACAGCAGACGGACGTTAACCTTGATCGGCTCGTTGCTGCCGATGCGGGTGATCTCCTGATTCTCCAGAACGCGCAGCAGCTTGGCCTGCAAGGTGAGCGGCATGTCGCCGATTTCGTCGAGGAACAGCGTCCCGCCGTGCGCGTGCTCGAAACGCCCCTTGCGCAGCCGATCGGCGCCGGTGAACGAGTGCGCGTCGTGGCCGAACAGCTCGTCCTCGAGCAGATTCTCGTTGATGGCGGTGCAGTTCATCGCGACGAAGTTCTTGCCCTTGCGCGGGCTGTTGTTGTGGATCGCCTTGGCAACCAGCTCCTTGCCGGTGCCGGTTTCGCCCTGGATGAGGACGGTGGCCTGGGTCGGGGCAATGCTCTTGAGCTTGTTGACGATCTCAAGCATGCGCGGGCTGTTGCCGATCAGCCCCTCGAAGCCGAAGCGCTCGTCGAGCTGCTGCTTCAGCTCCTTGTTGGTCTGGGCGAGCCGAAAGCGCTCGGCCGCCCTGCCGACCATGGCGCGGAGCTCGGGCAGATTGACGGGCTTTTGGAGGAAATTCGAGGCGCCGGCTTTCATGGCCTCGACGGCGCTCTGCACGTCGCCGTGGCCGGTGATGACCACCACCTCGGCGTCGGGCAACTCCTGCTTGGCCTTGCGCAGGATCGCCAGGCCATCGAGGCCGTCCATCTTGAGGTCGGTCAGGATCAGGTTCGGCTCGGCCTGTTCGAGGCGGCGTGCGCCCTCGGCGCCGCTGGTGGCGACGATGCATTCGTAGCCGACGCGCTCCAGGCTCTCGGCAACGGCCTCGGCATGGCTCGGCTCGTCATCGATGATGAGCAGCCGCAGTCCCTCGCCGGGCCGATGGTCGGGGATTCTGGTCAAAACGCTAACTCCTGACGCCCCCCTCTGTCTGTGGCCATTCTATTGCCAACCGCCCCGGCGAAGCAATGTCCGCAGGCGAGCCGCCGTCAGCGGTCCTTACAGAAGCACCGATTGCGTACCCATCAGCAGTCTCCCGCGGCTGGAAGGGGGCCGTTCGCATTGCCACGGTCGCGCTGCGCCGGCACCGTGGCTTGGACACGCAAACGACCGTGCTCGCGGGGTTTCCGAAAGCGGGGCAGGACGCGCTGGGGGCCGTGAATCTCGTGGAATATGCTTGCAATCCGCGCGGCGCTCCCCGTAGACTGCACAAGGGACAACAATTCGGCAGAAGCCGTCCCCCGACAAGGAATCAAAGGAGCGGTAATGTTTGAGCCCGGGCCAGCAACTTCGTGCTTCGTAGCGATGCTTTTTTGGTTGCGACTTTCTTGCTGGTCGGCCTGGCCCTTGTCGGTTGGGACTCGCTGGTGTGGACAAAATTCGAGTCAACCTGGGATCCGAAATGGCTGTATGCTGGTTCAGGAGGCGTCAAGTATTTTTTTCTATGCGGCTCAGCAATCATCCCGCTCGCCGGCTTTTTGGTTGGCGGCATTCTGTACTTCCTCTACGGGCTGCTACGTTTTTCATTGAACAATCACTGGCCAGATAGTGCGCATTACTGGTATTGTATCTTAGCGTTCAACGTCGTTCTGTTCTCAGTTGGATTCCTGCAGCTTCAGGGATTGACTCGCCGAAAGGACCCCTTCGACGAGGAAACCGACCAACCAGCGAAGCGTCGAGAACGGCGCTTGCGGTGGTTAGGCTACCCGCTGGCTCTCGTGGAATTATGCGGATTCGCCTTTACGATCCGGGACTTGGTACAGCTTGTCGCAAGCGTCAATTCGTGACATGCTCGGACCGTTTCGGTATCAACCAAGCCGGCATCACGGCTTTCCGAGGTATGATAGCTGCCCCCGCCGCTGAGCTTGTCGTTGGCGAAAAGGAGGAGTTCGTGGACGCAAAGGGAACCTTCGAGCAGAAGTACGCCGAGGAGATGGGCAAAGTCGTCAAGCCCACCATCCTTGTGTGCGGCTACACCGGGGCCGGCAAAACTAGCCTGATTCAAGCAATCTGCGGCAAGGATACGGTGCCAGATGACCGGATCGGGCACGGGAAGGCGATGACCCAAGAGTTCTTTCAATATCGAAACTCGTTTATCAATCTATGGGACTCCAAGGGACTTGAGCCCGGGGCCCGAGAAGCGGAGTTCCTCAACAACTGCAGGGCGCTGGTATCCCGGCTTCAAAACGATCCGGACCACCGCAACCATATCCACCTCGTCTGGTACGTCGTCCAGGGACCGGGGCGCGGGTCACCGCCACCGACATCGAGTTAATCCGGAACGTGTTCCCGAACGTCATCGTCGCAATCACAAAGAACGACATCACCCGGCCGCAACAGCGCGAGGCGATAAGCGCCGTATTGGTTGAGAGCGGAGTGATCCCGTCGAACATCGTGCCCGTGTCGGGGCAGGATTCGAGTCGCTCCGGGGTTTGGTGTCCCTTAGCCTGAGGTTGCTTCCAGAGGCATACCGAGATGCCTTTCGCAGCGCACAAATGGTCGACTTAGGAAGCAAGAGGTGGAAAGCCCAAGCAGTGATACAGGGCGCAGCGGCTGCTGCGGCTGCTGCGGGCGCCATCCCGCTCCCGTTCTCGGACGCATTAATCATCACGCCGATCCAGCTCAGCATGATTGCGGGTCTCGCCGTAGTCTACGGGCTTTCCGTCGAGGCAGTCAAAGCCGCCGCGGCTCCCCTCGTTGCCGAAGTCGCCGGGGTCTTGGCTGTAGGCAGCCTGACCAAGCTACTTCCGGGATTCGGTTCGGTTATCCAAACCGGTGTGGCGTTTGCCCTCACCGAGGGGATCGGTCTCCTGGTGAACAGCTGGATGATTCGGTGTTGCGAGGCGCGTATGAAGGGGCAACCCCTACCTGATTTCCACTTGCCGTTGGAAAGCTTGGCGGAAATGCTCAGGGCCCATTCGGTCAAGAACCCGGGTACACCGACCAAATAGCGTTCTTAGAAGATTACACTAAATTTTTTTGTGTGGAATGCGTCACAATGGCCAGACCACGGGTTTACGTTGAAACCACGATCCCCAGCTTCTACCACGAAGAACGTACTGCACCGGACATCGTGGCGCGCCGGGAGTGGACGCGCCAGTGGTGGAGCGATGCGGCCGAACGTTACGAGTTGGCCACCAGCCCAGCCGTACTGGATGAACTGGCCGGCGGCCCGCCGGAGCGCAGCCAAAAGTGGCTGGACCTCGTTCGAGACGTGCCGCTTCTGCCTATCGAGGCGGCCATTGCCGAAATCGTGCAGGCTTACCTTCGGCACCGGGTCATGCCGACCGATCCTACTGGTGACGCGCTGCACCTGGCACTGGCGTCTTACCACAAGTGCGACTTTCTGGTAACCTGGAATTGCCGGCACCTGGCGAACGCGAACAAGATCGGGCACATTCGCCGGGTGAACACGATGCTGGGACTCTTCGTGCCGGCATTGGTAACGCCCCTGGAATTGCTTGGAGAAAGAGATGAACCTGAATCAAAAGGATCCGGTGATTGATGAGATCCGCGAGGTGCGCCATCGCATTTCGGAACGGTTCGGTCACGATCCCGCGCAATTGGTAGCGTACTACCTGAAACTACAGGAACAGTACCGGGACCGTCTGATTGATGCGGTGAAGGCTCCTGAGTGGGAGGAAATGGGGGAAGGAAAGCGGGCATCTTGAGTGGCATTTTTCTAGAGCGCATTCAAGAAAAAGGAGCAAGGCATGGAACTCGGCGCGTTTTCGATCAGTTTGGCTGTCAAGGACCTGGTAGCTTCGAGCAAGTTCTACGAAAAGTTCGGTTTCAAGATCTTCGGTGGCAATCCTGCACAGAACTGGCTGATCTTGAAGAACGGCGCTCACGTCATTGGCCTCTTTCAAGGCATGTTTGAGAAGAACATACTGACCTTCAATCCGGGCTGGGACAGCAACGCCCAAAAACTAGCCACTTTCACCGATGTGCGCGAACTGCAGCGCCAGCTCAAGGCGCAGGGCGTGCAGCTGGTGAACGAAGCCGACGAGAGCACGACGGGCCCCGCCAGTTTCATCGCGGTGGACCCCGACGGCAACCCGATTCTCGTCGATCAGCACGTCTGATCTGGAGAGTTTTTGCTCAAGCCGCCACCGCCCGCCTGCCGATCTCGCAGAGAGGGGACGATGCGCCTCGGTGCATCCGACGGGGCAAGATCGGCAAGGAAGCGGGCATGAGCGACACGAAGACAATGTTGCAGAAGATCGCGGCCCTGCGCGAACGGCTCGTGCCGATTGCCGCTGCCCCCGTACCCGCATCGGCGCCTGTGCCGGCCAACGCGCCCACCGTCCGAGTCGATCCCGCCCACGCGGTCGACGAGCGCGTTCGCCAGGGCGCCTGGCACAATCGCCTGATCGATCGCTCGCTGCGCCCGCACGATCCGGCGGCCGAGGCCAGCCATGCACCGACGCTGCCGCCGCGGCTGACCGCCAGCGGAGCGCGGCTGCTGCGCAAGGGGCGCGAGCTGCTGCAGGCGCTGCGCGAGCTGGCGGCGGAGCCGGCGGTGCAGGCAGGTCTGCCCGATCCGCTCGGGGCATCCACGCCGGCACCGTGGCGATGATCGACACCGTGCTGCGCGGTGCAGGCGTTTCCGGCGGCTGCCAGCGAACAGCTGCCGCTGTGCGACGGACTGGATGGCGTCCTGGCCGCAGTCGAGGAGCGCGTCGGGGCCCTCACGGCCGGCCTGGCCCACCGCCGGCGGGAAACCGGACAGGTCGACTATCTCGCGGAAATCCTGCGCCGGCTGGCGACCGGTCAACTGGTCGCGCCGCCGCCGTTGCAGGCGCTGGCCGATACGGTGGTCCAGGAAGCGCGGGCCGGGGAGCCGCTGCGTTTCCTCCACGCGCCGCCGCAGGATCCGGCACGGTTCGCCGCGGCCCACGGCTTGACGGTCGCCCAGGTGCTCGGCCGGCTGCTGCTGCAGGACGCCGACCCGCACACGCCGATCCAGCTCGCGGTGATGGCGGCGCTGGTACACGATGTCGGCATGGCGTGCCTGCCGGCCGAGCTGCTCGCCAAACCCGGCCCGTTGACCGACGACGAACGCCGGCAGGTCGAAAAGCACGCGGCGGCCGGCGGGCTCCTGGTCGCGCCGCTCTGGCCCGGCGGCGGCTGGCCGGTCGATGCCGTCACCGATCACCACGAACGGCCTGACGGCACCGGCTACCCCTTCGGCCGCAAGGACATCCAGGTCGCCGAAACGGTCCGGCTGCTCGCCGTCTGCGACGTGTACGCGGCCCTGTGCTGCCCGCGCCCGCATCGGCCCGCCCTCGACACGCGCACTGCCCTGACCGAGACGCTGCTGCTGGCCGAGCGCAACGCCCTCGACCGCCAGCAAGCCGAACGACTGCTGCTGTTGTCGTTCTTTCCCGCCGGTTCCGTGGTCGAGTTGAACGACGGTGCCGCGGCGATCGTGCTGTCGGCCCAGCCGGGCCAGCGCGGCCTGACCAACCCGGCTCGGCCGATCGTGCTGCTGCTGACCGACGCGCACGCCAGCCGTTGGCGCTGCCGCGCGTGGTGGACCTCGTCCACGACAAGGAACGCAGCGTTGTGCGCGCTCTCGCCGCCACCGAACGTCGGCACTTGCTGGGACGGCGGTATCCGGAACTTGTTTAGCCGCTGCGCGGAAACTCGAATATCGAATCTCGAAATCCGAAACAAATCCTAAATCCGAAGCACCAAAACGGCGGCGGGTTTTGTTTTGGTCATTCGGATTTCGAGATTCGGATTGGTTTCGGATTTCGAGATTCGGATTTCGGATTTTCCTCCCAATGTCCGACACGCCCGACGGCAGCTACTGGCAAGCGACACGCCATCCCTGGTCGTGCGTGCTGTTCGTGCTACCGCTCTTGGCCGCTTACGAGCTGGGCGTGCGCTGGCTGGCGCCGAATGCACCGGAGGCGTATCGCAACGGCGCCAACGTCTCGGCTGCGCGAGGCGCTGGCGGCCGGCGGTGTCAGCCCCGTTTACGGCGCCCCGGCGGTGCTGTTGCTGGTGCTGCTCGCCTGGGCGCTGTGGCGGCGGCAGGATCGGCCCAAAGACCAGGCGGGCGTCTGGGTCGGCATGGTCGTCGAGAGTGCCGCGTTTGCGCTGGCGCTCCTCGCGCTGAGCCAGGGGCTCTGGCATCTGCTGCAGACGGCCGACCGCGTGCTGTGCAGCCATGCGCCGCGGCCGGTGACGCTCTCCTGGCCGCTCCGCAATACCAACCCCGAGCCGGCGCTTGAGCTGATCATCGGCTTCCTCGGCGCGGGGATCTACGAGGAGACGTTATTTCGCCTGCTGCTCTTTTCGGGCTTGCTGGCGATTTTCACCCTCGCCGACTTCCCGAACAGCTGGGCGTTCACGCTGGCGGCGGTCGCATCGGCGCTGCTCTTCGCCGGAGCGCACCATCTCGGGCCGCACGGCGAGCCGTTCAACGGCTCGTTCTTCGCGTTTCGCACCGCGGCTGGGCTGTACTTCGCCGGGCTATACCGCGTGCGCGGCTTCGGCATCGCGGTCGGGGCGCACGCCTTTTACGATGTAATGGTGGGTCTGCTGCTGGGGGCGCTGTAGGTCCCGCCTGCCGGGCGGGACCTGGGCGCGTCGAGGTCCCGCCCGGCAGGCGGGACCTACCTGGAATTACGCCTTCACTTCGATCAGCGTCTGCGACTTCACGACCGTGCTCTCTTCGGGGAACGTGTGGAACGTCGAGATGAACACGCAGCCGCGCGCGATTCGACGACGACGTGGCTCAGCGGCGACACCGCCAGGCGATGATTGGGCTGGAAGTTGTGCAGGACGCCGCGCTTCTCGCCGTCGGCGCGGATCTCGTCGTGGACGTGCAGGAAGATCTCCGGACTAAGCGTCTCCACCTGGAAGCTCGTCTGGTAGACGACACCGTGGCTGCACGGCAAACGGGCCGAGTGTTCGCCGCGCATCCGATAGCTGAGCAACCGGCGCGAGCACGCCAGTGTCTGGTCGGCGTCGGCCAACTCGGTGAGCAGCACGTCGGCGTTTTCCCAGCTGACGACGTGCCCGGTCCGCGTGATCCAGACGCGCACCTCGTAGTCTTCGCGGCGGAACTTGCGCACCGCGAGGATGTCGAACAGCTCCGGGTGCAGCGGCCGACCGTACAGCTGAAACACCAGCTCCGCCACCGGGGGTCTAATCAACGAGACGCTCATACCGCCAAAGCCCGGCCTCTCCTCGGGAAGGTCCGTTCGTGGTCCGTTCGTAGTGACCCGCTTGAGCGGGTCAAGCCCGGACCGCCTAAAGGCGGTCACTACGAACGGTTCGCCCCCTCACCCCAACCCCTCTCCCCCGAAGGGGCGAGGGGAGAAATGAACGGTTCACCAATCTTCCCGGATTATAGGCAGCTTTGGGGTCGATCTCAATCCGAATCGGGAGTTGGGCGGAGGGTCTGGCGACGCCGCGGGTTAGGGACGGACTTCCTGGGCAAGCTGGAGAGCCACGCCGATGTCCGCGACATGCACCTGTCCCAGCCAGTCCGCCGCCGCGGGCTGCTGAAAACCCGCCTTGGGCGCCACGAACGTGACGGTGTGTTCCGCGCGCACGGTCGTGCCCATCGGCAGCCCGGTGTCGGCGTCAAGCCCAGATGGGATGTCCACGGCCAGGACGCGGGCCGGGCTGGCGTTGATGGTCGCGGCGACCCGATCGAATGGCGGACGCATCGGCCCCGTCAGGCCGGTGCCGAACAGGGCGTCGATCACCCACTCGGCTTTCCCCAACTCCTCGGCCAGCTGCGGTTCATCGCCGGTCCAGACGCGAGCCGGCAACCGCAGCTGCTGCACGATGTGCCACTGCGCCGCGGCGTCCGGCGACAGCTCCGCGGGCGCGGCGAACAGCAAGGCTAGCGCGGGGATGTCGCGGTTGGCAAGATGGCGGGCGATGACGAGGCCGTCGCCGCCGTTGTTGCCCTTGCCACAACAGACGACCACCGGGCCGCGCACGCCAAGGCTTTGCAAGACGTCGACGGTGCCGCGGCCGGCGTTCTCCATCAGCACGAGCGCGGGGATGCCGAACTCGGCGATGGCGCGCTGGTCGAACGCGCGGGTTTGTGCGCGGGTCAAGAAGACTTGAGGCACCATGATTGCTCACCAAGCCGCAGGATGAGCGCAGCGAATCCCGCGGGTCGAAGCGACCCCACCGGCGGGATTCGCTGTGCTCATCCCGCGGCTTGACGCGTCTTGTGGACAATGTCCACATACTGCCGGGCGAGATCGCGAAGGCGATCGAAATTGCGCGCCGCGATCGCGGCCGGCTCGACGAGCTGGCTGCCGATGCCGAGGCAGCATGCCCCCGCCTTGAGGAACGCCGCCGCGGTCGTGAGGTCCACGCCCCCAGTGGGCATCACGCGAATCTGCGGCAACGGGCCGCGCAGCGCCTTGAAGAACGCGGGACCGAGCACCTCGGCCGGGAAGACCTTGACGATGTCGGCGCCGGCTTCCCACGCGGCGAGGATCTCGGTCGGCGTGAACGCGCCGGGCATCACCAGCTTGTCGTAGCGCTGGCAGAGGCGGATCACGTCGAGGTTCACCGTCGGCGCGACGATGTATTCTGCCCCCGCCAGCAGCGCCATCCGCGCCGTCTCCGTGTCGAGGATGGTGCCGGCGCCGAGCAGGACGCGATCGCCGAGCGCCTGGCGCACCTGGCGGAGCACGTCGAGTGCGCCGGGCACCGTCATCGTGATCTCGGCGACGGTGACGCCGCCGTCGGCCAGGGCGCGCACGATCTCGAGGAGGTGATGGCTGTCCGGCGAGCGCACCACCGCGACGATGCCGCAGTCGAGGACGTGGCGCAGGTGGGTCTCCTTGCTCATGTCAATCGTACCGCCCACTCGCCTCGATCGGCCAAACCGCCTCGACGCGACCACCGCGGACGGCAAGGCATTGGCGGTGCAGATTCATCGTCGCGCAGCAGTGCGCCGGGATGACCTCGCGGCGGTCGCCGACTTTCACGGGAACGGGCTCGACTTCGACCTTGGTGTGCTCCTCGGACAGCTTGCTGACCTTCTCTTCGGGCCGGCCCTTGATCACTGGCGTGCCGAAGTCGCGCGAGATCGCCTTGCTGCCGGCGTCGAGCACGTACCACCTTGGACGAGCGCTGAGCACCGTCGTCAGGATCGACAGCGCGCAGCCGAACTCGGGGCGCACGGCGTGGTAGGCGCAATCCATCAGCACATACGAGCCGGGCTGGATCTCAGTGATGCCGTCCTGGCCGGCGACGTACTCCCAGGTGCCGGTGCCGGCGCCGGTGACGATCGCGACCGGCAGGCCGGCCCGCTCAATTAGCCGGCGCGTGCCGACCAGCTGCTCGACGCCGTTCAGACACTGGGCGCGCCGTTCGTTGACGTCGGGCAGCATCTGCAGATGGCCGTCGTAGCCTTGCAGGCCGTCGAAGCGCAGTCCGGGCCGGACGTGGATGTGCCGTGCGAGCCGCAGCGCCGGCTCGCCGGGCGGAACGCCGCAGCGGGCCATGCCGATATCGACCTCGACCAGGACGCCGACCGTGGCGCCGGCCGCGTGCATCGCCTGGCTCAGCGCATCGACATTACCGGGATCGTCGACGCAGACGCGCAGGTCGACCCGGCGGGCGAGGGCGGCGAGGCGCGGCATCTTGGCGGCGCCGACGACCTGGTTGGCGATGAGGATGTCGCGAATGCCGGCGCCGGCGAGGACCTCCGCCTCGTTGAGCTTGGCGCACAGGAAGGTCGCGCCGCCTTGCCGTGCGATGTGCCGGGCGAGGCCGCCGCACTTGAGCGACTTGAAGTGCGTCCGCACGTTGACGCCGCGGTCGCGGGCGCCAGCGAACAGCCGGCGCAGATTGGCGTCCACCACGTCGAGGTCGACCAGGAGCTGGGGCGTGTCAAGCGCGTCGAGCGGTTGGCCGGCGAGGTCGGACATCGGTGCGATTCCCTGAGGTCGAAGTTCGGGGATATTGTCCGATGCGCGCGGGGAATGGCAAGCCGCGCTCGTGTTTACGTTGAGCGCTCGGCGGCGCCGGGAAGGGGCGTGATGCTGCTTCCCGGCGCCGCCGAGCGCTCAACGTAAACAAGCAAAGAACCGCCCGCGGCCGCCGACAGCTCGGCGCCCGCGGGCGGGCTAAAGGGGGAGGAGGGGACGCACTATTTATTGAAATCCTGCTCAGTCAGGCCCACGTTGAAGCGCAGGTCGATGTAGCTGAACATTTCCAGCAGATCGCCCTCCGCGGGCCCACCCGCGCGGCCAGTCGTAGTTCTCAGTCCGTAGGGGCATCTTCGTCTCAGCATCCACATATAGCACGCTGCGGTAGCAATAGAAGTTCTGCAGGCGCTCGCTGCGCGTCGTCTCGATCCGAATTGAGCGCCGGTTGTTGCAGGTGTATTCCGCCATCTTGACCTGCGTCTTGCCGAGCTTGTTTTCCATTTCCCAGTGCTTGATCGTCTGGTCGATGAGGTTGCCCAGGCCCGCCTCGTAGATGTTGTGCCGGCTGTGCTCCAGCACGCGCGGGTCGTTGGGTTCGATCGAGATCCAGCCGGCCAGCAGGCCATTGCCCAAGGTGTGCGAGTGGACGCGCATCTTGTTGCCGTTCTTGCCCAGGACAAAGCAGACTTCCTGATTCTTGTTGGCCCGGGCGCAGCCAGCGCATGTAAACGCTGAACGGCTCGGTGCGCATCTTCATGACCATCACGTTCTCGTCCAGCAGGTTACCGCGGATCCGTTCGCGCGACTGCATCGTGCAGGTATAGTCCTTCACTCCGCTGTACCGCCGCTTCGCGTCGTACAGGATCGCCAACGGCTCGTCGAGCGGCCCCTGCACCGCCTTGACCGCCTGGACCGGGGTGGCCGGTTGACCGGGCGCCGGACCGGTCTGCCCGCCGGCCGGCGCGTGCAATGCGAGTGCGACACTCAGGACCAGCACGCGTCGGACGTGTTGCAGCATGTTTCGTATTCCTCCATGAACGCGCTGCCCGGGCTCCCCGTGATGGGTCGCGCATGCGGGGACGGCTTCCCTTTCAGGCAACTCGCGTGCCGCGGCCCGCTTTCCGTCACCGTTTGTCAAGCGCGGAAGCTGGGGCAGCACGGGCAATCGTTCCACCGCCGCCTGGTTGCATAAATTACACGAGACGGCCGCGCCGGCCGGAAAAGTTGCACACGAGGGGGCGGTGGCAGAACATGAACGAAACGCTGCAAATCCACACGATTGTCTCGATGCCCTTCACCGAGAACAGCTATGTCGTCTGGCGTCCCGGCCGTACCGACGCGCTGGTGATCGACCCTGGCCTGGAGCCGGAGCTGATCCTGGAATTCCTCGAAGAGCAGGGCTTGCGCCCGCGGCGCTGCTCAACACGCACGGCCACCCCGACCACATCGGCGGCAACGCGGCGCTCAAGGCGGCTTACCCCGAGGCGCCGCTCATCGTCGGCAAGCACGACGCGCATCTGCTCACCGATGCGCACGCCAACCTCAGCGCGGCGTTCGGCATGCCGGTGGTCAGCCCGCCGGCGGACCAACTGGTCGTGGAGGGTGATGCGCTCGATCTGGCCGGTGTGCCGCTCGAGGTGCGGGAGATCCCCGGGCATTCGCCCGGCCACGTCGTCTTCATTCATCGCGCAAGCCCGATCCTGGTCTTCGGCGGCGACGTGCTCTTCCGCGGCAGTGTCGGCCGTACCGATTTCCCCGGCGGCAACGCCGAACAGCTATTCGAAGGCATCCGCGGCAAGCTATTTACGCTGCCGGACGACACGGTCGTCTACCCTGGTCACGGTCCTGTGACGACGACGGGTTTCGAGAAAAATACCAACCCGTTCGTGGGCCGTTTGGTTTGAGTCATTCGCATTTTGGGATTTGCTTCGGATTACGAGATTCGGATTTCGGATTTCCCGTGCAGCGGGTCAGGACCGCGTCGAGATCCTGGCGCTGGGCGGCCTGCCATGCCTCTGGCGTGCCGATCGGGAGCCAGAACGTCGAACGCACGACGTGGAACGGCTGCTGGGCCGCGAGCTGGCTGACGTAATCCGTGATCTCGTACTCGCCGCGCGGCGACAGGCCGATCTCGAGGTCGAACACCGTGCGTGGAAACACGTAGGCGCCGGTGTTGGCAAGCTGCGGCGGCGGCAGGTCCGGCTTCTCGACCAGGCGGTCCAGCGTCCCGTCTTTTTTCAGAAACGCGATGCCGAAGCGCCGCGGCTCCTGCACCTCCGTCACCAGCACGCCGGCCGGGCACGCCGCCAGTTTGGCCAGGTCGGCGGCCCCGAACAGGTCGTCGCCGTTGAGCACCAGCAGCCGATCCGACCGCACCTGCGCCCGGCAGCGGCGCAGCGCATCGCCGGTGCCGCGCGGGTCGCCCTGGGGGACCGTGGCCCATTCGCGGAAGTGGCGCTGGGTGCGCAGGTAGTCCTCGATCTGCTCGGCCAGGTAATGCACGACGACAATCACGCGATCGACCGGCGCCGGCAGCGCCCCGAGCGTCCAGTCGAGGATGGGCCGGCCGCGCACCGCCAGCAATGGCTTGGGCGTGTGCAGTGTGTGCGGCCGCAGCCGCGTTCCGAGCCCGGCGGCCAGGAGGATGGCATCCATGATGACTCTCCTAGGGGAACACGGGGCTGTTTGCACCAAGCCCCAGGGCGAGTCCGCGAGCCCTGGGGGTCACGACCCCCAGGGCTCGCGGACTCGCCCTGGGGCTTGGCTTATCTGCTGTTCCCTGTTTATGGATTTCTCGGAAAAGACGAAGGTTAGCGGCCTTGCCGTTCCTGTCGGAATTCGCTCAAGATCGGTTGCGCACGTGGACGATGAACATGCTGCCAATGCCGGATTTACCCGGCCTGCCGTTGCTGCCGGAAACTTCCCCCGCGGCGGCTGGGCCGTGCCGCAGGTTGCGGGCGCGGCAGTCGCCGTCCCGGTTTCATGGAAAGGGACCTTACCATGCGTCGTCTGTTCCTCTCGATGCTGGGCCTGTGCGGGCTCGCCCTGGCGGGCTGCGAGCATTCCTGCGCACGGCGTCTGCGATTGCTGGCTCGATGACCACTGCTGCACCCGCTCGCCCTGGATCCATTACGGGCCGTCGGCCATGCTGGGTGGCCCGATCGGCGCGATCGGCGCGATCGGGCCGCTCGGTCCCGTCGACGGCGTCCCGGTCCCATCGCCGGCCTCCATCCCCGCGATCAAGGATGTGCCCCGGGGCTCGAGTGGTCTGGAGTAAGACCACTGGCGAGCCGAGAGTCTGTAAGGCTGGTCGTTCGTAGTTCCGCCTTTAGGCGGTTGTCGCGACAACCGCCTAAAGGCGGAACTACGAACGACCAGCACCCCTCGCCTCGCCAGGCGCTTACTGCACGCGAATGTTGAATCGTTGGACCAGCTGTTCAATCTCGCGGCGCAGGAACGTGAACGACGGAATGATGAACAGCAGGTCCTGCATGCGCGACGGATCGTAATCGGTCTCGATCACCTCGTCGGTCACGAACGGGCGATGCCGCACCTCGTCGGACAGCGAAAACGGAATCTCGCCCGTCGACGACAGGATGCCCGCCCCGAACACCTTGGTTGCACCGTCTTCCACGATCAGCCCAAATTCGATGCTGAACCAGCTGAAGCGCTTCAGGGCCAGCACCTGCTCGGGAACCTCCGTCGTGGACGCCGCCTTGCCAATCAGCGTCAGCAGCTCGGCGTAATCCGCGTTCATGAGCGGCGGCACGTGCCCGAGACAGTCGTGGATCATGTCCGGCTCAGGCGTGAACTCCGGATGCGAGCCGTGGCGGATGAACTGCGTCACCGGAAACCCGCGCTGGCCGATGTAGCGATAGAACGTCCGGTACGGCAACGGCCCTTCCGCGGGCACCAGGTGCATGTTGGTTTCGCGCACCAGCTGCTCGCTCAAAAGCCGCAGCTGCGGGATCTCGGTCTGGCTGATGCCAAGGGCGCGTTTGGCTTCGAGATAGATGCGGCTCGCGTGCCGGCGATGCAACTCGTCGAGCTTGGGGCTCACCTCGCGCCAGATGCGCGTTTCCTCGGGCGTGTAAGCGATCAGCGGCGGGCCGAGCCGTTCCAGCCGCTGCTGCCGGCACAGGGCGAATAGTGCCTTGCGGCGCTCGACGTAGCCCTCGTCCCCCAGGCCGGGATGGCCCGGCTCCAGCTCCAGCTCCGCGGCGTCGGGCGGTTCGATGATCGTCCTCGGATCAATCACCGCCCCATATTCCACGATCGGCGTTGACTCATTCATCGCGCCACCTCCCTGCCTTCACCTTAATCCTTCGGCTCCATCACGGCAACTTCAGCTTTCGGCCCGCGCCAACCGGTATAATTCTGCTGGGGGCGCGTTCACGATTTGCTCTTTTCGCCGAATACAAGGAGGTGCCGTCATGCCCGCTCGCGATGATTTGCCCCTGCGCCGCATCGACCACGTCCGCCTGTTCGTCGGCAACGCCCGGCAGTCGGCCTACTTCTATCGCAACGCCTTCGGCTTCGACGTCATCGCCTACGCCGGTCTCGAAACCCGCCAGCGCCATGAGGCCGGCTACGTCCTGCGCCAGGGCAAGGTCACCTTCGTCCTGATCTCACCTCTCTCCGGCCAGCATCCTGAGAGCAGCCGGCTCATCACGCACGGCGACGGCGTGCAGGACATCGCCCTGGAGGTGGACAACGTCGAGCAGACCTTCGCGGAAACCGTGCGCCGCGGTGCCGTGGTCGTGGCACCGCCGACGGTCCGCGAGGACGAGTTCGGCGTCTACGAATGCGCCACCATCCGCGCTTACGGCGACACGACGCACACCTTCGTCAACCGCGATCGCTACCAGGGCGTGTTCGCCCCCGGCTTCTTACCGCTCGAGCCCGAACGCTACAGCCCGGCAACCTTCCATTCCGTCGGCCTCGCAGCGATCGACCACATCGTCGGCAACGTCGAGGAGGGCAAGATGAACGCCTGGGTCGATTTCTACAAGCACGTCCTGGGATTCAGCCAGCTCGTCCACTTCGACGACAAGGACATCAGCACCGAGTATTCCGCGCTCATGTCGAAGGTCGTGCAGAACAGCACCGGCCGCATCAAGTTCCCGATCAACGAGCCCGCCCACGCCCGCCGTCGTTCGCAGATCGACGAGTACCTGCAGTTCTACGGCGGCCCCGGCGTGCAGCATATCGCGCTGGCGACCGACGACATCGTCAAGACGGTCAAGGCGATGCGGGCCAACGACGTGTCATTCCTGCGGGTGCCGCGCGCTACTACGACGCGCTGCCCGAGCGCATCGGCACCATCCGCGAGGATCTCGACGAGCTGGCGGAGCAGGGCATTCTCGTGGATCGGGACGACGAGGGCTACATGCTGCAAATCTTCACCAAGCCGGTCTGCGACCGGCCGACATTGTTTTTCGAGGTGATCCAGCGTCGCGGCAGCCGTAGCTTCGGCAAGGGCAACTTCAAGGCGCTGTTCGAGGCGATCGAAAGAGAACAGGCGCGCCGTGGTACACTATAGGAGGCGCCTCGATGGCGAGAATCGGACGTGCGCCGCTCCCATCGAAGCATAGATGATCGGGATTTGCGCGAAGCACCCAATCTCACCTTTTCGTTTCAGGAGGCTGGTCATGACCGCCGCTGTTGCCCGGCATCCGTCCGTGTCGACCCGTCCCGCGCGTGCGGGAAACTGCACGTCGAGCGTACCGACATCGTCTTTGCGAACGTCGCCGCCGACCGCGTGGCCATCGAGATCGCCGTCGTCAACGTTGACGACCAGCCGTCGCCGTCGGCGATGGCGTTGGTGCAGACGGCGCCGCTCGGAGCCTTCGTGCCCTGGCGGCCGCTGGACGCCGTCGTGGTCCCTGCGCTTGAGCCGGGCGAAACCCACGTGCTGCGGCTGGAGGCCCGCACGCAGCCCACGCCCGCGCTGGGCCGCTTCGACCGCGTGCCGCCGCGTCGCCTGCTGACGGCGCTGGGCACCGAGGACGACCCGCAAGGGCGTGACCAGCGCCGCCCCGCCGGCGCAAGGGCAGCTGCCCGCGGACCCGTTCCGGCTGCTGGGCCAACCGAACGTGCATTGGGCGGGGAACCTCAACATTTTCGTCCAGGGCCGGGCGGTGGAGCGTCATCTCGCCCAGGCGCTGCGCATCTATCCGGGCCGGGTGAACATGGCGATGTTCGTGGTCGGCAGCGGCCGCGACGCCTACGCGTTTTCGCTGCACGGCGACGGCGCCGATTGGGAAGCCCGCCTGCACGATCTCACCGGCGCGACGCGACTGGACCACCTCGACGGCACGGGCCTGCGCATGGGCGAGTGGCTCGATTGCCCCAGCACGCGGATGATGTTTTTGGCGCTGCGGCCGCCCGCGGACTGCGAGCGCGGCGTGGTGGAAGTTCACGTGCGGCAGCGTTCCACCGGCCAGCAGGCGATCGTGGAGTTTAGCCTCGATCCGGAGGCGGCGGGGCCGGGTTGCTTTGTCGTGTAGCGCGCGGTCGCTGAGGGTGGTTTTGCCATGACCCCTGAATACCCAGCTTCGTTGGCCCGGCTGCGAGCGCGCGACCCTGCGCTCGCAGCCGAGCTCGCGGACCTGACCAGCCAGAGACCTTTGGGTGAGTCCGTGCCATGAACCGACTACTGACCAAGGAAGTGCTGACGCTCGCGGAGACAGCGAAGTTCCTTCGCGTCTCCCCGGCAAAGGTACGCAAGCTTGCGGAAACCGGAAAACTTCCTGCGCAGAGAATTGACGATGAGTGGCGGTTCCTGAAGTCAGCCCTGGAAGAGTGGCTGCGCGGCAAGCCAGACCCAACACAGGCTTTGCTCCAGCAGGCCGGGCTATTCAAACACAGCAAGCTCCTGCCAGAGATTCTGAAGGAGATCTACAAGGCGCGCGGCCGACCCGACGACGGAGAGATGGCGTCCTGATGTTTCTGCTCGACACCGACACCTATTCGCATCTTCTTTCCGAGCATTCCGTCGTGGTAGGAAACGCCACGCGCGCGGCAGCCAGTGGTGAAATCGTCGGCGTTACCGTGGTGACGAAAATCGAGGTCTTGCGCGGTTGGTTCGAGGCCCTGTTGAAGGCTGATGAGCGTGCCCGATTCTTCACGGCGCAACGCGAACTATTGCTTGCGGAAGAAGCGCTGCAGCAGATCCCGGTGATGCTGCTCAACGATACGGCCCTGAATCACTTTGAGGAGTTACGAGCGACGAAGGGTCTCAGGAAAATCGGCCGAGCGGACCTGCTTATCGCTGCAATCGTGCTTGCCGTGGATGCGACCCTCGCCACGCGGAATACAAAGCACTTCAGCCGAATACCCCGGCTGAAATACGTAAACTGGGTGGACTAAATCATGCCTCCCTATCTCCAACGCGGCTCCTTCCCTCGCAAACGCCACATCGCCCATCGCCGCGAAGGCGGGCATCACGGCGAGGGCATCTACTACGAGGAAGTCGTTACCACCGGCGGCTTCGGCCGGGCGTACTCGATCTGCTACCATCTGCGGCCGCCGACGCGCGTCGTCAAGGTCGAGCCGGCCGGCGAGGTGGCGTGCGATGTCGTGCCGCAGAAGGTGTTGCGCCATCATCACCTCAAGAGCGGGCAGCTCAAGCCGCAGGGCGATCCGGTCAGCGGACGCGTGCCGCTCCTGGTGAATGACGACGTGACCCTGGCGCGCTGCCGGCCCGCGCAGCCGCAAGCGGAGCTGTTTCGCAACGCAGAAGCCGATGAAATCATCTTTGTCCACCGCGGGCGCGGGACGCTGCACACGATGTTCGGGCCGCTGCCGGTTCAGCCGTTCGACTACGTCGTCATCCCGCGCTGCACGACGTATCGACTGGAATTCGACGCGGCGGTCGCGCCCGACCTGCTCGTGATCGAGGCGGCCGGCAACGTCAACATCCCGCCGCGCTATCTCAATCCCGACGGCCAGCTGCGGCTCGGGGCGCCGTTCTCGGAGCGCGACCTGCATGGCCCGCGTGCCGCCGAGCCGATCGACCGCGACGAGGAGACGCCGGTGCTCATCAAGGACGGCGCCCGCCTGACCCGCTATGTGCTGGCGAGTCATCCGTTCGACCTGGTCGGCTGGGACGGCATGGCGTATCCGTTCACGTTCAACGCCGACGATTTCGAGCCGATCACCGGCACGGTCCACTTGCCGCCGCCGGTGCAGCAGACGTTCGACGCGCCCGGCTTCGTGGTCTGCACGTTTGCGCCGCGGCTGCTGGACACACATCCCGAGGCGATCAAGGTTCCCTACGCCCACTCCAACGTGCAGGCCGACGAGGTGCTCTACTACGTCCGCGGCCGCTTCGGCAGCCGTCGCGGCGTGGAGGAAGCGTCGTTCACGCTGCACCCGCGCGGCATCCCGCACGGCCCGCACCCCGGCACTATCGTGGCCAGCCGGGACGTCACGCGCACCGACGAACTGGCCGTCATGGTCGATACCGTCAAGCCGCTCGTGCTCACGCGGCAGGCGCTGCAGCTGGACGATCCGCAGTATCCGTATTCGTGGCTGGATGGCTAGCCCCTGCGGGGAAATCCGAAACCCGAATATCGAAATCCGAAACAAATCCGAATATCAAAATCCGAAAGACCGTGCGGATTTATTTCGGATTTCGATATTCGGGTTTCGGATTTTCCCGGAGGGACGATGCAACTCGGCTTCGTCAGCGCGATCCTGGCCGACTTGACGCTCGCGGAGGTCTTCGCCTTCGCGGCCGACGAGGGTTTCGCGTGCGTCGAGCTGATGTGCTGGCCGCCCGGCGCCGCCGACCGCCGGTACGCCGGGGTGACGCACCTCGATGTGACGAACCTCGGCGACGAACAGGCCGGCCGTGTGCGCGATCTCGTGAAGAAGTCCGGCGTCGCGATCTCCGGGCTTGGCTACTATCCCAATCCGCTGCACCCCGATCCCGAGCACCGCGAGCGCGTGGTTGGCCATCTCAAGAACGTGATCCGTGCGGCACCGCGCGTCGGCGTGTCGGTGGTCAACACGTTCGTCGGCCGCGACCCGCGCACGAGCGTGCCGGATAACTGGCCGCTGTTCGATCAGGTTTGGCCGGGCATCGTCCATGAAGCGAGCGCGGCGGGCGTCAGCATCGGTATCGAGAATTGCCCGATGCTGTTTACCTACGATGAATGGCCGGGCGGCGCCAATCTCGCGACCGCCCCCGCGATCTGGGCCGAGATGTTCGCGAAGCTACCCAATCCGCGCTTCGGGCTGAACTTCGATCCGTCGCACCTGGTCTGGCAGCACATCGACGTGCCGCGCTGTGTGCGCGAGTTCGGCAAGCGCTTCGTTCATGTCCACGCCAAGGACACGCGGATCGACGGCGATGCGATCTATCGGCACGGCATCATGGGCCTCGGCTGGCACACGCCGAAGCTGCCGGGATTGGGCGACGTGCCGTGGGGACCGATGTTCTCGGCGCTGACCGATATTGGGTATCGGGGCGCGGTCTGCATCGAGGTGGAGGATCGCGCTTACGAAGGATCGCTGGCGGATCGGCGCCGCTCGCTGCGTCAAAGCAAGCACTTTCTGGAGCAGTGGATCTGAATTCCAGGCCGCGTTCAGCGTTCTCTCTCGCTCTTGGTGAGCTTGTACAGCAAATCCAGGCACTTTCTGCACGTCACGGCCGAGGGGTCCTCGGTGGCGATGCCTTCCATCTGGGCGCGGTGTGCGGCTTCCCGGTCGCGCGGGTTGCACAGGACCATTCCGTCCTGATTCAGGGCGTGCAGGTCGCGTTTTTGCCTCTTGTCCTTTGGCACTCTGGATGCCCACTCGAGTTCTCTGGTGTCACTGGACGCCAAGTCTACCAGCAACTCCCGCTACGTGCCACGCCCTTTCTCTTGCCGCGACCTGTATTTCGGACCAGTACATCAGCGCCCGCAACTTATCGGGCCGTATTGGCTAGTACCCACCGCGCGGGCCATTTATAATCGCCGGTGATGAGTGCGGAACTCGACAACCTGCTGCACGAAGCTAGCCGCAATCCCGACCGGTTCTGGCAGCTGGTCGATTCCCTGCGCGCGGCCGGCGAAACCGATCCCGGCGTGCTCGCCGCCTATGCGCCTCCGGCAACAAGATGGCACGCCGCGCCGCCGCGGCGGCCGGCGGCGGCAATGCCAATCCCTATGTCATCGAAGCCCTCACCGCGCTGGCCGCCGACCCGGAATTCGACGTCCGCCAGGAGCTCGCCTACGCCTGCAAGAACTTCCCGCACTGGCCGATGGCGCCCGCCATCGAACGGCTGCTCGCGGACGCCGACTCCAACACGCGCCAGGCCGCCGCCTGGGCCGCGCAGAATCATCCCACCCTGGTCGCGCCGCTCCTCGTTCGCCTCGCGGCCGAGGACGATACCTGGGTCCGCAGCGAGGTCGCTCATGTGCTGGCCGGCTGCCCGCCGCGCCAGGTCATGGCCGGCCTGCTCGAACGCATCGGCAAGGATCCCGACGTTGGCGTCCAGCAAGCCTGCGCCACTTCGCTCGAAAAACACCTCGCGGCCCTCGGCAGCTATCCGCCCGGTCTCGACAAGCCGTCCGGCAAGGTCCTGAGCGACATCCGCCAGCGCGTGAGCGTGTTTACCTATGGCAGCTATGCGACCCTCAAGAGCTGGCTCAACCAGGAGCTGGCGGGTTTCGTCGATCTCGACGGCCTGGCCGAGTACGGCACCATCCTGACCTACGAGGCGGAGGCCGGACAGCTCCCCGGTGCCCACGGCTATGACGCGTTTGCCGACGCCGTGCTGGCCATCCTCGACGGGGCGCCGCCACGCGCGGTCGTGCTGCTCGGCGAGTCCGGCGCCGGCAAGACGGCGCTGGCCCACGCAGTCGTCCATCGCCTGCGCGCTCACCCCAGCGGCGCGATCTACGTGCTGCGCATGACGCCGCAGGACTTCATGGTCAACACGCGCTACATCGGCGAATGGGAGACGCGCGTCCGCAATCTGGTCAACGCCGTCAGGCCGCCGCGCCGCATCGTGCTGTACGTGCCCAATGTCGAGGAGCTGGCATGGATGGGCACCTGGGCCAAGAGCGACGCCAACGTCGCCAGCAATCTCGCTCCCTACCTCGAACGCGGCGAGCTGACCCTGCTCGGCGAAAGCACCGTCGAGGCGTTTCGCAAGGGCCTGGGCGCCAACCGTTCGCTACGGAAGCTGTTCCACGCCGTCGAGCTGCCGCCCGCCGACGATGCCGCAACGCGTGCCATCCTCCGTGCCGTGGCCGAGGAAGCCGCCGTCGACGTGTCCGATGCCGTGCTCGCCCGCCTTAGCGAATTGGCAGAGTATTTTGCCTCGGGCAGCGTGCAGCCGGGCCGCAGCGTGGGTCTGTTGCGCAAGGTCATCGGCCTCACCGAGGATCGCCCCGGCCCGATCACCGAGCAGGACATCCTGAGCACGCTCGCCGGCTCGACCGGCATCCCGGTCGAGTTGCTCGACGATCGCGTCGCCCTCAAGCGCGACGCGGTGCGCGTTTTTCGAGTCGCGCGTCATGGGCCAGGCCGAGGCGGTCGAGGCCGTCGTCGATACGGTCACCCTGGTCAAGGCCGGCCTGAACGATCCCAACAAGCCGTTCGGCGTCTTCCTGTTCGTCGGCCCCACGGGAGTGGGCAAGACCGAGCTGGCCCGCGCCCTGGCCGAGCATCTCTTCGGCGACGCGGCCCGGCTCGTCCGCTTCGACATGAGCGAATATGCGACCTACGAGGCCTACGAACGGCTGATCGGCAATGTCGTCCGCGGCGAGCCGGGGCAGCTTACGAGCATCGTGCGCGAACGGCCGTTCGCGGTGATCTTGCTCGACGAGATCGAGAAGGCGCACCCGAATATCTACAACCTCTGCTTGCAGCTTTTCGACGCGGGCCGGCTGACCGACGCGCAGGGTCGGACCGTCGATTTTCGCCGCACGATCATCATTCTCACGTCGAACGTCGGCTCGACCATCGCGACCGGACCGCCGCTGGGCCTGGCGCGAGACGCCGCCGCCGCCGGGCCGCGAAGCGATCCTGCGCGAGCTGGGCCGCTGGTTTCGACCGGAGTTCCTGAATCGCCTCGACCGCATCGTGACCTTTCGGCCGCTGGCGACGGAGACGGCTCAGCGGATTGCGCAGCGCGAGCTGACTCGAGTGCTGGAGCGCGCGGGGATCATGCGCCGGCAACTCGCCGTGGACGTTGATCCGAGCGTGCTGCCGCTCTTGCTGCGCGAGGGCTATTCCGCCGCGTTCGGCGCCCGGCCGCTGAAGCGCACGGTTGAGCGTCTGGTGCTGCTGCCGCTGGCTGGCGCCATCGCGGAGGGCAAGGTGCCGTCGGGGTCGCTGGTGCGGCTGGCCGCGCGGCGGGATCGCGTGGACATCGAGGTGGAGCCGCCCGAGCCGGCCGACGGTCCGGCACCGCCCGCCCCGCGCCGGTCCTGTCGCGGACCGCGCCGGCCAACTCCTCGAGCGTGTCCGTGAGCTGGTCGGCCAATCCGCGCCGTTGGCCGGCCGCAAGTCGGAGCTGCTGGCCCGCTCGTCGGCGCCCGGCTTCTGGGAAGATCCGGCCGGCTCGCACGCGCTGTTCGACGAGGTCTATCGCCTGGACGGCGTCCTGGCGAGCCTGACCGAGCTGGAGAATAAAGTCCGCGCCGAGGTGGAATTGGTCGCACGCCACCGTCACAGCGACCGCGACCTGGCGACGCTCGACGGCCGGCTCGACGCGCTGGACAGCCGTTATCAGCATGTGGCGTTTCTGGTCGGCTGTCGAGACAGCCAGGCCCTCGGCGACGCGCTGGTGACACTGAGCCTGTCGGCGCATCAGGGCGTCGGCCTCGACGCCGTGCCGCTACTCGGCGCATGTACCAGAATCTCGCCGCCCATCGCGGGCTGGAAGTCCAAGTGCTCGACGACCGCGTGCGCGACGATCCCGCCGAGGACACGATTACGCTGATGCTCACCGGCCCCGGCGCCTTCGCGCTACTGTCCGGCGAAGCCGGCTTGCACCAGGTCAGCCGGGGCCGCAAGCCCGAGACCGGCCGTCCCGAGCGCGACGTGGTACGGATCGAGGTGCTCCCGCGCCGACCGCGGAACCGGCGTTCCGCCCCGACGACCTGCAGCTCGATGTCCGCCCGCTCGGTGGTCTCGGTGGCCGGCTGTTGGCCCACGTCAATCACGAGGTCCGCATCTTCCACACGCCGACGATGACGTCCGTCTGCTGCTGGTGCGCGGGCACGCGCGCCGAGGCGATCGACCGGGCGAAAACGCTGCTGTGGGCGCGGCTGCACGCCCCGGCCACGGAGCCCGGTCCACGCCCGCCGGTGGTACGGCGCTACCGGCTCGGCCCGTCAGCGCTGGTGCGCGACCACCGCACCGGCCGCAGCACCGGCCGGCTCGACCAGGTTCTGGAGGGCCATCTCGACCTGTTTCTGCTCCGGCCACCGGACGCGCACCGCGTTGCGGATGCGCCGTGAAGGACGAGTCGCAATACCCAAACGCGCCGGTCGGTTCGTGGTCCCGGCCGTGCGGCAAAGCTCTTGACGTGCGCTTGAAAGCGCCTAGAGTGAAGGGGACCGCAAGGGCGCTTAGCTCAGTTGGCTAGAGCACCAGCTCGACACGCTGGGGGTCACAGGTTCAAGTCCTGTAGCGCCCACTGATAGAAGACCAAGGCTAGAAGCAACTTACGCTTACCTCTCGATGGTCGGGAGTGCAGCCGAAAACCCGAATACTGCGGAATGTTCCGCAAATAGGGAGGCAGCACTATGTCCCGTTCCGTCAACCCAACTCCTACGTACCGGGTACCTGCCGCGCGCCATCCGCAAGCTCAAGTCCGTCTCCGGCTCCGACCGGTTCAACATGCTCGGCTGGTGCCTCGGGGCGCTGCTCACCACGCTCTACGCCGCCCTGCGTCCCGACGACGGCCTGAACGACCTGATCCTCTTGACCGCGCCGCTCGACTTCACGGACAAAACGGCCAGCGGTTTCAGCGGTTGGACCACCACGCCGGCGTTCAACCCCGACGGGATCGTCGATGCGTACGGCAACGTGCCGGGCGAAATGATCGACTATGGGGCCAGGGCGCTCAAGCCGGTCGAGAATTTCATCGGCACTTACATGAACCTGTGGGACAATATCGGCAACCCCAAGGTCGTCGAGTCCTGGCACGCCATGAACACCTGGGTGCGCGAGATCATCCCGATGGCCGGCGCGGCCTACCGCCAGCTGATCAACGAGTTCTACAGGGAGAATCGGCTGGTGCAGGGCACGCTGCTGCTCCGCGGCGAGCGCGTGGACCTGGCCAGGCTGACGGCGAACGTGCTGAACGTGATTGCCGAGGCCGACCACATCACGCCGCCGTGTCAGTCCGAGGGCATCATGCCGCTGATCGGCAGCGAGGACAAGGAAGTGTTCCGCGTGTGCGGCGGGCACATCGGCATCATGGCCGGCAGCGGCGCCGAGAAAACCACCTGGCCGCACATCGACCAGTGGCTGGCGGCCCGGGCGGATTGATTGCCCCCGCGCGTGAAATGGGGTAGAATCGGGCCAGTCAGGGCGGGAATGACCCGGGAGGACAAGCATGCAGCTCACGGCAGTTTTCATCCAGGTTCCTGAAGGGTACATCGCTTTCGTCGAAGAGCTTCCCGGTGCTAACACCCAGGGGGATACGCTTGAGGAGCGCGCGAGAGCTTGCAAGAAGCCGTCACGATGGTGCTCGAAGCGAACCGGGAATTGGCCGAGAAGTCGTTGGCCGGTCAGAACGCGACGAAAGAACCGTTCGTGTTGTCAGCGTCATGAAAAGGCATGACTTGATCCGACATCTGGAATCCCACGGCTGCTACTTGTTGCGGGATCGAGGCAAGCACAGCATCTACGTCGCCCCCGTTATGCCCCGTTTGAGTCCAATTCATTGGCGTCGAGACCGAGATCTTCGACAGCCAGATCCCCGGCGGCATGATCTCCAACATGGAGAGCCAGCTCAAGCAATAGGGGGCCGGCGACCGCGTCAAGGAGGTCCTCGCCGAGGTTCCGCGCGTGCGCAAGGACGCCGGCTATCCGCCGCTGGTCCCCAACTTCCTGATGTACACGGAGGTATTCCAGGATGCGGCGCGGCCGACTGCTCGGGGCGAGCACCTGCGCGTTGACCCTGCTCCCGCTCCAGGTCATCGAGCTGGTCAACGACTTTGACTTCTTCGCGCCGCGGCTAGTGCTGCGGCCGCAGGAAATCTCCAATAACCCGGCGGGCGGCAGCTCGGCGTGATTGCGCTGAATACGGCCCTGGAGGTGGACCTGTACGGCCACGTCAACTCGACGCACGTCCTAGGGCAAACGATGATGAACGGTATCTGCGGCAGCGGCGACTTCACCCGCAACGCCTACCTGTCGATCTTCATGTGTCCGTCGGTGGCCAAGGGCGGCCGGATCTCGACGATCGTCCCGATGTGCAGTCACGTCGACCACAACGAACACTCGGTGCAGGTGATCGTCACCGAGCACGGGTTGGCCGACCTGCGCGGCCTGGAGCCGGCGCGACGGGCCCAGGCGGTCATCGACCGCTGCGCCCACCCGAGTTACCGCGACTACCTGCACCGCTACGTGCGCGAAGCCGGGCCAGGCCACATCCGGCACGACCTGGGTCGTTGTTTCGAGTTACACCAGAATCTGCTGCGCTACGGGGCGATGCTCCCGGACGTGGCCCAGGGAAATGGCCAGCCGGACGAAGCGGCACGCAGGACCATTGTCGAGGGTCGTAGTCATGCTTGACGAGGAATTCAGCCTGGGGGACGACTTTCCGCCGATCGGTTACGACGAATGGCGGGCGCTGGCCGAGGCGGACCTGGGCGGGGCATCGTTCGAGCAAAAGCTCGTCACCGACACCTATGAAGGCATCGACATCCAGCCGGTCTACACGCGGCGCGACTGGCCCGGCGAGAATGACCCGGTCGGCTTCCCGGGGCTGCCGCCGTTCGTTCGCGGCGCCCGGCCGCTCGGGGCCGCGCAGACCGGTTGGGACCTCCGTCAGGAGCACGCCCATCCGGACCTGGCCCAACGAGGCCCCCTGGCGTACCGCCGGCGTGGATCGCTTCATCTTCATTAAGTGCGACGTGCTCGCCATCCTGCGCGACATGCTCCGCGAGGAAGGAGTGATCACCTCATGAGCGCGATCCCGAATTTCGCCGACGTGCCTCTCGTAGGACCGATTTTCAATCCGTCCGGGCGGTTTGAAAAACCGCCCTACGACGAAAGCCTCACATGGCAGACGCCGGAGCAAATCCCGGTGCGGCCGCTCTACACCGCCGCCGACCTTCAGGGGGTCGATCACGTCGACACCCTGCCGGGCACGCCGCCGTTCGTGCGCGGGCCGTATCCCACCATGTACGTGCTGCGGCCGTGGACGGTGCGGCAGTACGCCGGCTTCTCGACGGCGAAGGACTCCAACGCCTTCTACCGTCGCAACCTCGCTGCCGGCCAGATGGGCCTGAGCATCGCCTTCGACCTGGCGACGCATCGGGGCTACGACAGCGACCACCCGCGCGTCGCCGGCGACGTCGGCATGGCCGGCGTGGCCATCGACAGCATCCTCGACATGCGGGCACTCTTCGACGGCATCCCGCTCGACCGGATGAGCGTGTCGATGACCATGAACGGCGCGGTGCTGCCGGTCATGGCCCTGTACATCGTCGCCGCCGAGGAGCAGGGCGTGAAACCGGAGCAGCTTGCGGGACCATCCAGAACGACATCCTCAAGGAGTTCATGGTCCGCAACACCTACATTTACCCTCCCGAGCCGTCGATCCGCATCATCGCCGACATCTTCGCCTGCACCAGTGCGCGGATGCCGAAGTTCAACAGCATCTCAATCAGCGGCTACCACATGCAGGAGGCCGGCGCCACCGCTGACCTGGAGCTCGCCTACACGCTGGCGGATGGCCTCGAGTACGTTCGCACCGGGCTGAAAGCCGGCCTGGACGTGGACGCCTTCTGTCCGCGGCGCCCCATCGTCGATGATGGCGGCGTAGGCCTGGGCAGCTTGTTGCCACTCCCGCCGCTCCGCGTGGCCACGCGCCTGTTCCAGAATCGCCAGCGTCTTGAGGGCATCCCATTCTTTGCGCCACTTCGCGGCCTCGTCCTTCTTTTCCAGGGCCTCGTACAATTGCACGAGCCGGTCGAGGGCCTCGGTAAGGCGGATCTTGGCCAACGGCGGGATCGTCTTCTCGCGCTGCTTCATCCCCTCGTAGCCCTGAAACAAAGGGGGCTCGGCATCGGCGTACTTCTTCTGGCCCAGCAAGGCCGCGCCAAGCAGCGACTGCGTGTGGAACGTCGTCCAGGCGTCGCGCTCCGACTTCTGGCGGATGGCCAGGCACTCGCGCAGCAGCGGTTCGGCCTCGGCCCATTGTTTCTGTTGCAGGACGTCCAGGCTGACCTGGGCGAGCCGGTCGGCCAGTTGCGGGCTGTCCTTCGGGAACACTTGCCGAAATTCGGACAACAGCTCTGTCGCCAGGTCCAGCTTTCCGGTTACGTGATACGCCGAGGCAAGGTAGTCCAGGCTTTGGAGCGTCTCGGGATGGTCAGGGCCGAGCTTGGCTTTCTGGAGCTTGAGCCTCTCCTTTAGGAGCAGCAGGGCCTGGTCCCGCTTCCCGGCAAGCTCCGACGCATTGGCGAAGTTATACATGGTGACGAGCGTGTCGGGATGGTCGGGACCGAGCTTGGCCTTTTGGAGCTCGAGCGTCTCCTCGTAGAGCGCCAGCGACTGGTCCAGCCTCCCAGCAGTACGATAGGCCCCGGCCAAAGTGTGCATGGCAAGGAGCGTGTCGAGATGGTCGGGGCCGAGTTTGGCTTTCTGGAGCTTGAGCCTCTCCTGCAGGAGGAGCAGGGCCTGGTTATACTTCCCGGCAGCCTCATACGCATTGGCGAAGTGCATCATGCACTGGAGCGTGTCGGGATGGTCGTCGCCGAGCTTGGCTTTCTGAAGCTTGAGGGTCTCCTCGTAGAGCGACAGGGCCAGGTCCAACTTCTTGGCTACCGTATAAGCCCCGGCAAGGTTGCTCATGGTGTGGAGCGTGAGGGGATGGTCGTCGCCGAGCTTGACTTTGCAAAGCTTGAGCGTCTCCTCGGAGAGACGCAGGGCCAGGTCCAACTTCTTGGCAGAACCATACGCGCCGGCGAGGTTGCTCATGGTTTGGAGCGTAAGGGGATGGTCGGGGCCGAGCTTGGCTTTCTGGAGCTTGAGCGTCTCTTCGTAGAGCGGCAGGGCCAGGTCCAGCTTCCTGGCGTCCTGATACTCCGCGGCGAGGTTGTTCATGCTATGGAGCGTTAGGGGATGGTCGGAGCCCAGCTTGGCTCTGTTGAGCTTTAGCGTCTGCTCGAAGAGCGGCAGGGTCAGGTTCCGCTTCCCGGCATTGTGATAGAGCGCGGCAAGGTTGTTCATGGTGATGAGCGTGAAGGGATGGTCGGGGCCGAGCTTGGCTTTGCTGAGCGTGAGCGTCTCCTCGGAGAGAGGCAGGGCCAGGTCCCGTTTCCCGACAGCAAAATACGCGTTGGCGAGGTTGCCCATGGTGGCAAGCGTGTCGGGATGGTCGGGGCCGAGCTTGGCTTGACGGAGCTTGAGCGTTTCCTTGAAGAGCGGCAGAGCCAGGTCCAGCTTCCCGGCAGCATAATAGCCCCGGGCGAGGTTGTTCATGCTGGTGAGCGTGTCGGGATGGTCGGGGCCGAGCTTGGCTTGGCGGAGCTTTAGCGTCTGCTCGAAGAGCGGCAGGGCCAGGTCCAGCTTCCCGGCGTCCTGATACGCATAGGCGAGGTTGTTTATGCAGGTGAGTGTGCCGGGATGCTCGGGGCCGAGCGTAGCTTTCCAGAGTGCGAGCGACCGCTCCAGGAACCCGACCGCCTTATGGGCCTCGCCGACCCCGCGGTAAGCAAGCCCCAGCGTTTGCAGGATGTCCGCCTGCAGCAGCGGCTGCTTCGGGAAATTCGCCTCGATTCTCGCCTCGGCGAGCTCCTCGGCGGCCCGGTCGAGCAGTTCCCGAATGGTCGGGTCTGTCTTCGCCTGCGCCGCCAGGCCCGCCTTCAGCAGGGCGTTGGCCTGCGCCGTCACGTCGGCGTGATCGAGCAATTTGTGCTGCAGGAAGTCCTTGACCGCCAGGGCGATCGCCTTTTCCTCGTCTGCTTTCTGCTTCTGCCCCTCCGCCTCGTGCTTCGCCGCCCGTTCCGCCGCGGCGGATCGCTCCGCCTGGATCAAGCCAATCGTCGTTCCCACAAACCCGGCCAGCAGAGCGAACAGCACGAGGCTCGCCGCCATGACCTGCCCCCGGTGCCGGCGCACGAACTTCTTCAGCCGGTAAACGGTACTCGGCGGATGGGCCTGCACCGGCTCGCCGCCCAGGTAGCGCAGCACGTCGGCCGCCAAACCGTTGGCCGTCTCGTAGCGCCGCGTCCGGTCCTTCTCCAGCGCCTTCATCACCACCCAGTCCAGCTCGTTGCGCAAGAGGCCGGTCAGCTTCTTCGGCTCGGTGCTGCGGTTGGCCGACAGCGTCGCCAGGGCCTCGGCCGTGCTCAGCCTCTCACTCGGCCGCGGCGGCTCCTCCTCGCGCACCACCCGCAGCATCTCCAGCAACCCTTTCTTCTCCGACTCCTTGGGGGCGAACGGTGGCGACCCGGTTAGCAGCTCGTACAGCAAAACGCCCAGGGCGTAGATGTCCGAGCGGGTGTCGATGTCCAGGTTGTTGAACGTCGCTTGTTCGGGGCTCATGTACTGCGGCGTGCCGACCACTCCACCGAACGCGGTGTCGATCGTGTGCTCGGTGAGCGTGCCGCCGGTCGCCTTGGCCACCCCGAAGTCGATCACCTTGGGCACTGGCCGCTCGTCGTACAACGCGATCAGCACGTTGGGGGGCTTGATGTCGCGGTGGATGATCCCCTTCTGGTGGGCGTGCTGGATCGCCTGACAGACCGGAATGAACAACTCCAGCCGTTCTTGTGGCGTCAGCTTGCGGGCATCGCAGAACTCGGTGATGGGCACCCCCTTGACCAGCTCCATGACGAAATACGGGCGGTGCTCATGCAGCCCGCCATCGAGCACCTTGGCGATGTTGGGATGGTCCATGAGCGCCAGGGCCTGCCGTTCCGCCTCGAAGCGGGCCAGCACCGACCTGGAGTCCATGCCGGACTTGATCAGCTTGACGGCGACATACCGCTTGACCGGCTCGGTCTGCCGTGCCTGCCAGACGGCGCCCATGCCGCCCTCACCGAGCTTCTTCACCAGGGTGTAGCGGCCGGCAACGACCAGCCCGGGCGTCGTCTGCGCTGGAGGCGCAGCAACCGCCGGATGGCCGTCGCCCGTCGCCACGCCGGCCGGCTCTGGCTCCGTGGACGGCCGCTTGCGCCGATTCCCGGACGCCGCGCCGGACTCAGGCCCACCTGCCGCCGGCGACCCCGAGTCCGGCGCCAACGACCCGGTCGCGCCGGCCGCCGGCCGGGCCAGGAAGTCGCCGGCCTGGTCGTGAGCCGCCAGCAGCGACTCGACCTGCCGGCGCAGTTCCGCGTCCCCCGCGCAGCGGCGTCTCAGATAGGCCTCCCGCGCCGCCGCCGATTCGATGTCCACCGCGCTCTCGAATAGCGCACGCACGTCCTCGGGTCGTCTGGACATGGCTTGGTCCTCCGAACGAGCTTCACCTTTGATCCATGCGCTGTCCGCCGGCGAAATGTGCCAAAAATGGGAATCAGGCGTCCCCGCCGCTGCCGCGCAGCCGGCGGTAGAGGCAGGCGCGGGCATAGGCCCACTGCCGGTTGACGGTGCGCAGCGACCGTCCCAGCGCGTCGGCCGCCTGCTCGGCCGTCAGCCCGGCGAAGTAGCGGAGCTTGACGACGGCCGCCGCGTCGGGCGCGTCCCGGGCCAGCTCCTCCAGGGCCGCGTCCAGCGCCAGCACGTCGTCCGAGGGGGCCTCCTCCGCCAGGTCGAGCTGGTCGTCCAGCGGCAGCCGCTGCCGGTCGCCGCCGTGACGCAGCCGCCGCTTGCGGCGGGCCTTCTCGATCAGGATGCGCCGCATCGCCTCTGCGGCAGCGGCGAAGAAATGCCTGCGGTGGTCCCAGGGCTGCTCCCGGTCCGCGCCGATGAGCCGCAGATAGGCCTCGTGGACCAGGGCGGTGGCCTGGAGGGTCTGCCCCGGCTTCTCCTGGGCCAGCCGTTGCGCCGCCAGCTGGCGCAGCTCGTCGTAGACGAGCGGCAGCAGCCGGTCGGCCGCCTGGGGCTCACCGCGCTCGATGGCCTGCAGTGCTTCTGTAACCGGGTCCATGCCGGCCAGTATAACCCGGCCGGAGGGCCGATGCAACGACCCAGGCGCTGCCTGAAACCGGGGGCCTGTTGCTACAACGTTTTTTCGAAGCCGCCGTAGCTGGTCTGGTAACGCTTGTTGAACTGGACGCTATCGGTGCTGTTGATGATGCCGTCGCCGTTGTAGTCGAAGCAGGCCAGGTAGCCCGCCTGCCCCACCTTCGTATTGAGAGCGGATTCGAACTTCGACCGGTCGATGCTGTTGACATTCGCGTCGCCGTCGTAGTCCCCGTACAGCCGGAAGAACGTGTCCGTCCGGCTCACCACCAGCTCTTGCCCTGCCGCGTCAGTGACCGCGGCGGCGTTGAGCGTGATGTCGTAGACGCCGTCGGCGATCGAGCGGTCGACCACGCCGGCGCCACTGAAGCTTCACGATCCACACCAGGCCGCCATTCGAGGTGGTCCGTGTCAGGCTGGGCAGCGTACCGACGGTCTGGCCGGCCGTGCCGTTGACGGTGACGTTGCTTTGCAACGCGATACTGAAGGCGTTGGCCGCTAGCAGCACCGGGGTGTTGAACGTATAGACGATGCTGTCCACCATGGAGCGTTGCGCCCGAGCCAGCGCCGGGTGGTTGGCGTTGACCTGTACCTGCGCCACGGCCAGCGCCGGGGTCTTGAACGACTGCTCGTTGCCGTAGACCGTGGTGCCGGTGAGGCAGTCGAAGGCCGCCGCGCGGTAATAGTAGGTGGTGCCCGGCGTCAGGCCCTTCAGGGTGGCACTCACAGCGGTCACACTGGTGCCCGAGGCGGTGCTCGGGCTGGCGTTGACGCTGCCAACCCCGGTGTAATCACCGCTGACGGTGGTGTACTGGAAGCAGAGGTTGGTGAAGCTGTAGCTGTATCCGGGCCTGACACCGGCGTGCAGAATGGCGGCGGTGACACCTACTCCGGTTGCCGCGTCGGTGTTGAAAGTGATGAGGCCGGCCCGGTTGCCGGAGTTGTTCTTGACGGTGGGGTTGCCCGGAATGAAGCCTTTGGCGTTAGCGCTGGCCACATCGGCCAGGCCGCCGCTGTCACCCGAGCTACTGAAGCCGCTCAGCTGGGTGAAGGCGCTGACGGGTCCGGGATGAGACCCCAAATGTTGAAGGTTGGGGCCAATGGCATTACCGAAGGCCAGGTTGTAGACGGCGTCGCCAATGGCAGGAGTAGAAGCATTTGCGGCGAAAAGGACGGTGTTCTTGGTGAATTGGCTAGCCATGACGGCGAGGTTGCCGTCGAGGTTGAACACCGCCCCGCCCAAGCCGCCGCCGCCGTCGCCACCCGTACTGGAGCCACCGATCGCGTCGTTGTTGGTGAAGGTGGTGTTGGTGAGGGTGTGCCCGCGAAGTTGAAAAGGGCGCCCCCCATCCCCGCTCCGCCGCCGCCGGCAACGGTTCCGCCGTTGCCGCCGTTGCCGCCGCCGTAGCCGCCGTTGCCAGCGTCGAAGCTGCCACCGCCGCCGCCGCCCCCGCCGAAGCCGCCGTTGCCGCCGTAGCAGCCGCCCCCGCCGCCGAAGCCCCCGCCGCCACCGTACTTCAAACCAAGGAAGCCGGCGCCGCCACCGCCGCCAACCCCACCACCGGAGTCTGGGGTCACCGCCGAAGCCAAAATTGCCGCCGATTCCGCCACCTTGGGCCTGGCTCACGAATGCACCGCCACCGCCACCATCGCCACCATCGCCGCCCACGCCTGCCTCGGGTTCGCCGCCGGCACCGCCCAGGCCACTGACGCCGCCGCCGTCGGAAAAGTTGCTGGCCAGGCTCGCTTCGTTGATGCCGCCCGGGTCCGCTGTCTCAAAGCCGCCGCCGCCGGCACCGCCGCTGAAGCCCGGGGGGGCGAAGCCGCCGCTGCCGCCGTAAACCCCCACATTGCCGCCGAAGCCGCCACCCCCCTGGATGACGATGCCCGGCGTGTCCACCGTCGCGTCCTGCCCGATGCCGCCGCCCCCGTGCGTGCCGGTGCCGCCGACGGCGGAAATGCCGGAGTCGCCGCCGTGGGCCGTATTGCCCTGCAAGGTTACGTCGGTCAACGTCAGCATCCCCATGTTGAAGATGGCGCCCCCCATCCCCGCCCCGCCGCCGCCCGTGTCGCTGTTGCCGCCCTTGGCTAGGCCGTTCGCCAGCGTCACGTTTTCCACCGTCAGCGACCCCGTTGCCAGCCCGCTCTGCCCGCCGCTGACGAAGAAGAAACGCAACGCGTCGGTGGTGAGCGTGCCGGTCGAGGTGCGCGTCAGGGTGGCGCCGTTGCCCTGGATGGTGATCGTGCTGCTGATGGCCGGCAGGGCGTTGGGTCCGTACCAGTAATTGTCCGCCGCCGTAAAGGAGTAGGTGGACGATGTCAGCTGGATGACATCGCTGCCGGTGTGGCCGTCGCTGTTGGCCTGGTTGATGGCCCAGACCAGGCCGCCGTTCGTGCCGCTGCCGCTGCTGGAGACATTACCCGCGGGCACGGTGTAAGTGAACGACGCCGGCGCCAGCCGGTCCTCCAGACGCTCGACGGCGAGCCGGGCGCGGCGGCGCAGCCGCTCGCGGCCCAGGCGAGTCTCGATACCGAACAGTTTGTGAACAAGTCGCAACATGGCTCGGTCCTTTCCAAGATGGGATGTGGAGGGAAAAAGCATCGGAGTGTTCAGCACCAGCAACAAGGCGCGGCGGGTTCACGGGCCGATGTTGTCGCCGCTGGTGCCAGCCTGGTTGTCCGTGATCGTGTCCGAGGAGTCGTCGTTGAGCGTACCGGTCGGAGAGCCTCAATCTCCGCCACCGACCCATGCAACGTCCGCGCGCGAAATGTGCCAAAAAACCTTGGCGGCAAACCTGACAGGAGGGAAAGTCCGAACCGGGCCCGCAGCGCAGCGGAGCAAGCATTTGCGGTTACGAACCGGGGATACTTACAGCCCCTGGATGCAAAAGAAATGCGCCCAGGAGCCGCAGTGGATCGCGGTTTTGTGCCGTGGAATCGGCGTCGCTGCTGTGCCCATTCTGCTTACGATAAGGAAAAGAAACTCGGCAATGAATTACAATGATGCAGCAAGAACAATGTCCGCGCAGAAACACCGCGCGTTTCCCGCTTGAAGGGTAGGGACCACAATGCCCGGCGAGGCTCATGATGCCGACCGCAGCCTGGAGCGGTTTCGCGTGTATCTCGAAACGCTGACGTACATCCAGGTCGATCCGCGCTGCGCGGCAAGTTCGGCCTGTCGGACATCATTCAGAACACCTTGCTCCAGGCGTACCGGTGTCTGGCAACCATCGAGGCGATGGACTCGGCAGGGCAAAAACGCTGGCTGCGGCGCATGCTCATCAACAATCTGCGCGACGAGATCGACCGCTGGCTCACGGAGGCACGCAATGTCCATCGCGAGCAATCGCTGGAGGCGGCCGCGGCGGAGTCGTCGTGCCGGCTGCGTGATTGGTTGGCCGCGGAGGATGCGACGCCGTGCGAGCGGCTCATGCAGAAAGAGGCGGAGCTGCAAGTGTTGGAAGCGCTGGCACAGCTGCCGCCGCGCGAGCGCGAGGCGCTCATCTTGCAGCAGTACCATCACTGGAAGCTCGCCGAGATCGCCGAACATCTGGGCTGCACCGCGAACGCCGTGGCGGGTCTGCACGCGCGTGGACTGGCGCGGCTGGGGAAACTGCTCGGCCATATGGAGTGAACCATCCGCTTTCCGGAGCTGGCCGGGCCGCTGCTCTATTGACGGCTGCGCAGGCAATGCGGCGCCCAAGATGCACGTGCTGGCCTTTAATTACGTTTCATGACGTTTCATGGCACTGCAATTCGGTCGGGCGTACCCCCCCCCACACCCCCGACTGAATTCGCTTGATGAGTCTGGTCCGGCGACTTGGCCGCGGTTGCATTTCGCTGCGAGTTCCCTGTATCGGTTCCAATCACTTGGCGTCCTTGTTGCCGTTCTTCGCGCGGGCCGAGGTACTTTTCGAGAAGCGGCTCCATTTCCGCAGCGCGGGCATTGATCGACACGACTCGGCCATCGCGGTCCACGAGAAGTCCGTGCGGAATCCCAAAGATGCCGTAATAGCGGCCAAGCGGCTCGCGTTCGTTGCCAGGATTCGCGTCGAACACACACGTCCACGGTAGCTTTTCGGCATCCTTGAACCGGGTCGCGGCGGCCCGGTCTTGATCGACGCCGACACCGACGATGTCGAAACCGCGGTCGTGGTGGGCCTCGTACAGCTTTTTCAGCTCGGCGATTTCGGCGCGGCACGGCGGGCTCGAACTCGCCCAGAAATGGACCAGCACGACCTTGCCGCTGTACCGTTTCCAGTCGAGCGCCTTGCCGTCGAAGCACACGCCTTCGAGCGTGATCGGCTTGCCCACCAGCGCCAGCCGGCGCACCGCGCCGTCCGCTGCCGTCTTGCCGAGATTGGCCACCTGCGGGTTCGCCGCCTGCATCAGCACCTTGCCGATGCGGGCGTAGGCGTCGGCGGCAAGGTCGGCGTCGAGTGCTCCAGGCCGACCGGCAGGCTCAGCGCCTCCTGGGCCTCGTTCAGCGTGAGGTTGGGGCCGCGCTCGGCAACCTTCATGACCTGTGCCGCGAGGAACTGCTTCCAGTCGATTTCGTCGATGCTCAACGTATACTTGCCGGTGATTTGGCCCGTGGCCGGGTAGGCAGTGGTGATGATGCGGTATTCACCGTCGACGGCCGGCTTGAAGACGATGCGGGCGTTGGGGAAGCCAGCGCCGTCGTCGTCCAGGGCCAGCGGGTTGCTCTTGGCGTCCTCCAGGCGCAGCAGCGGGTCGAGGTTGCCGCCGGCTGTGTGCATCTCAATCTTGTAGACCTTGCCGGCGAGCAGCCGTTGTCGATGGACCTTGTGCGGGGCCTTGGTGAGCGGGTCGGGCGGATCGTCGGCGGTCAGCGCGCCGTCGATGCGTGCCACCTTTGTGCCGGACGCCACCTGCGTGTCGCCGATCAGCTGACCGGCCTCGCGTTCCAACAATTCCAGCGCCACCCGCTCGGTCCAGGGCAATCGATCCCAGGCCGGCTTCACGTCGCCGCCGCCTGCCTGGGCAAGTTTCGCACCGGCGATCCACTCGCGAGCCCGGCGCAGCCACTCCGCCGCCTGGTCACCACGCTGACGGTGCTGCTGGGCCATGGCCAACAGCAGCCAGACCGAAGGACTGCCCTGCCGGCGCAGGTTGCCGGCGGCCTGGAGCTGGGTGACGGCGCCGTCGTAGTCCTTCGTCCGGTACAGGACGGCTCCGTAAGCGCGGGCGTAAAGGTAATTCTGCTTGTCGAGCCCTGCGGCCCGCTGGGCCAGGCGCTGCAGCACGCCAACATCCGCCGCCACCTTCGGCGACAGGCACGAGACCCAGGCCAGCGCCCAGCGGCCTGCGGGTCGAACGACCTGCCGAAGGTGTACACTTCCTGCCGGCCGAAATCGAACGTCACGATGGTGCTCCGCGGCTCGTCTTGCGGGTTGGCGAACGCCGTCAGCATCTGCTTGCAAGCCGCCGCGTAACCGGGCGCGTCGCCTTGCTTCAAGAGAACCAGGGCATAGTTGGGCCATGCCGACGCTGGAGCTTGCTGGAACGGACTACGTATAATAGCGTAGTCGGCCGCAGCCTCCTTCCAGTGCCCCAGAGACGCATGCGCGAAGCCGCGCTCGACCTGGATGGCGGCGGTGCCGATCGGTGTCTCGCCCGGCAGGTTCAAGCGACCGAGGGGCTTGCGCAACTCCAACGCCTTACCCAGGTCGTTAATGCCATCCTGCCAGCGCTGCTCGTGGAGCGCCAGCCGTCCCCGCTGAAACCACGGCTCCCATGCCGCCGGGAGCAGCGCCACCGCCTTATCGAGATCGCGCCGCGCCGCGGCCAGGTCGTTCAGGGCCAGGACCGCCCTGCCCCGCCGCAGATACAAGGGACCCGCTTGCGGGTCCGCGGCGACGAGGCGGTCGAGGTGCCAGCGCGCCGCTTGCCACCGGCCGGCCGTCTCGTCGGCGCGAGCCTGCTGGCGGTGCCAGCCCAGGGGATCCTCCTTCGCCACCGGCGCCGGGTCGCCGAGCCGCGTGAGCGCCGCTTCCCAATCGTTACGGTCGAGCAGCCCGGAGGAGCCGTCCGCCGCACGCTGTGACCCGGTAAGGGCCATGACCCAGTCGCGGATGGGACCGGTCGGCCCCTGTGCCGGCGCCGGCACCCGCCAGAGCCGCCCCGTGCGGTCGTCGCCCGCCGTGACCGCGGTGCGGCTGTCGGGGCTGAAGGCAACGGCCCGGACTCGATCGTGATGACGCAGGGGCGGTCCGATCGGTTGGCCGGTCGCGGCGTCCCACAGCCGGGCCGTCCAATCCTCGCTGCCGGTCAGGACCGTTCGGCCGTCGCGGCTGAAGTCCACGGCGAGCACCTTGGCCTGGTGCGACAAGGGCGGGCACGCCAATTCGCCGGTCTCCGTTCGCCAGATGCGCGCGGTGCCGTCCCAACTGCCGGTCACACAGGCGGCGCCGTCGCCGCTAAACGCCACGGCGACCACCGGCCCCTGGTGTTTCAACGTGCGGCGCCGCTTGCACGATGCCACGTCCCACAGCTGGCCGGTTCCGCCGCCGCAGCCGGCGAGGAGCGTCTTGCCGTCGGGGCTGAACGCCAACGCGACCACAGGCCCGTCGTGCTTCAACGGTTCGCCGACCGGGCGTGCGGCCACGGCCTCGTCCCAGAGGCGAACGACATCTCCCGGCTTTGCCTGCTTCATCTTGGCGATGAACGACTCCACGTCGAACTTGGTGGCGTCCCAAAACTGCACCACGCCGTCCTTGCCGCCGACCGCGACCAGGCGACCGTCGGGCGAGAAGATCGCCGCGTAGGCGTCTGGTTCGGCCGGTCGTCCGCCTATCCAAAAGTGCTGCTGGTCCGGCACCCGCAACCGCATGGCGGGCACGTAGGCTCCGCGTTTCGTGTCGTAGAGGACGGCGTTGCCGCCATGGCCGGCCGTTACGAGCGTCTTGCCGTCCGGACGAAAGGCGATGGCGTAGATTCCGCGGCGCCCGCTCGTCGACTTGCCGCGCCGGGCCCCAAAACGGTCCGCCGGGAAACTTCTGCTCGTGCTCCCGCTCGTCCGCCAGGTTCCGGTTGCCGAATCCGTCGATCCGGTTGTTATCGCCGCCCGAGCCGACCGCCATTTGGATCTTCATCCCCTTCAGCGGAGGCGGCACCTCGGCGCTCGAACGGATCACGGGCGTTGCGGTCGCCGCGTGCCAGAACAAGGCCGTGTTGTCGTCACCGGCACTGACCAGGATTTGGCTGTCGGGGCTGAAGCTCAGGGCGTTGACGTCGGCATTGTGCGGCAGCGCGTCGCCGATCGGTTCGCCGGTCCGCACGTCCCACAGCTGGCCCACATGCTCGTCCGGGGCGGCGATGCCGCTCCCCGCCCGTTCGCAGGTGGTGGCGGTCGCCACGCGCTTGCCGTCGGGGCTGACTGCGACCGCAACGATCCGTGACTTGTGGGTCAACGGCCCGCCGAGGGGGTTGCCCAGCGCCAGGTCCCACACGCGGGCATCACCCCGTTCGCGGCCGTGGGCCGTCGCTGCCGTGCGCCCGTCGGGGCCAAAGGCAACCGCCAGCACGTCGCCGGGATGAAGCAGCGGCTGGCCGAGCACCGTGCCGGTCGCGGTATCCCAGACGCGGACACCACCATCGAGGCAGCCGGTCAACGCCAGGCCGCCGTCGGGGCTGAGCGCGACCGTCTTGACGAGCGCCTGGTGCGGCAGCACGACCGGCTCGGTAGTCCGGCCGGCAACGACGTTCCACAAGCGAGCCACCCGATCCTCGCCGCCCGCCAGCAGCCGGCCATCGACGCCGAACGCCAACGAAGTCACGCCGGCCGGATGCGGCACGGTCGCGACGGGTCGGTGCGTGGCGGCGTCCCACAAGACAATGCCGCCGCCCTTGCCGCCGGTGGCGAAGAGCCGCCCGTCCGGAGCGAAGGCGACGGCTTCGATCCACCCCCCAGCGGGCAGTTCGTCCACGCGCTGACCGGATGTCTCCCAGAGCCGGGCCTTGCCGTCGATCGCGCCGGTCAAGATGGTGTGACCATCGGGAGCGAATGCCGCGCTCGTGAGGTTGCTCGTGTGCACCAACTCGGTGAGGCGCTCACCCGTTTCGATCTGCCAAACGCCGACCTTGTGCAACGCGACCGTCAGCAGAGTCGTGCCGTCGGGGCTGAACGCAAGCCCCGAGATCCATTCGTCGTGCTTGATCGGTGCGCCGCGCGGCTTGCCCGATTTCATGTCCCATAGGCGCGTCGTCTTGTCCCAGCAGGCGGTGGCCAGGGTTCGGCCATCGGGGCTCCAGGCCACCGCGGCGACGCCGGCCGGGTGCGGTAACTGGCGGCGCAGCGCGTGCAAATCGGCAGCGCCAGGCAGCCAGGTTCGCACGGAAGAGGCGTTCCAGGTCGCGCTCCTCGGCTTGCTCCGCGAGCACCACGCCGTGGGCCAGCACGTGCATGGCGCGGCCCACCTCACCCTGGTCGCTCAGCGCCGTCGCTTGCTGGAACGCCAGCCGCATCGCCTCGCGGCGTGCCTTTTTCTCTTCGTCCCGTGCCCGCGTCGCTTCGTTGGTCGCCCGCGTTGCTTCGATGGTTTTCTCGTTGGCCAGCCGGAGGTTCGTCGCGGCGAGCGTGCCATTGGTATCGGCCAACTCGCTTTTCTCTTGCGCGAGGGCCAACGCGTCGTTGCGCGAGTCGTAAATCAGCACGAAGGCGAGGGCTGCGACCAGCAGGACCGCGGCCGCTGCGCTCGCCGGCACGGGATTGCGCCAGGCCCAGCGCCACAGTCGCTCGGCAGCGCCTACGGGCCGGGCGTTGATGGGCCGGCCCGCAAGCCAGTTGTCGAGGTCGTCGGCGAGGTCGGCCGCGGAGGCGTAGCGCCGCCCGGGTTCCTTGCGCAGGCACTTCAGGCAGATCGTTTCCAGATCGCGGGCGAGCCGCCGGTTCAGCCGCCGCGGCGGCACCGGGTCGTCCTTCAGCACCATCATCAGCGTCGCGACGTCGTGCTCCCCTGGAAGGGCGGCCGGCCCGTCAACAATTCGTACAGAATTGCACCCAGGCTATAGACGTCCGCGGCCGTGGTCACGCTGCCCGGGGCCGCCGTCGCCTGCTCGGGCGCCATGTACGCGGCGGTGCCTTCGATGCCCGACTGCACCAGGCTGCCCGTCTCGTCGAGCCGGCGGGCCAGGCCGAAGTCGCTCACGAGCGGCCGGCCTTCGTCATCGAGCAGGACGTTGCCCGGCTTGAGGTCGCGGTGCAGGATGCCGCGCTGATGAGCATAATGCACCGCCCGGGCGACCGTCGCCAGCAAGCGTGCGCTGTCGCGCGGCCTGGGCCGGTCCGCCTGCTTCAGACGCTGGGCCAGCGTGCCGCCCGTCACCAGGCGCATGGTGAAATAGGGCTGCCCGTCGTGTTCACCGATCTCGTGAAGCGTCACAATCTGGTCGGGCTGATCGAGCGAGGCGACCAGCTGCGCCTCGCGATGGAAGCGCTCGAGCCACTGCCGGCGCTCCGTCGCGGTCAGTGCGGCGAGCCGATCCATGCGAATGACCTTCAGCGCCACCAGGCGGTCCGCGTTGAGCTGGCGGGCGCGGTAGACGATGCCCATGCCGCCGCGGCCCAGCTCCGCCTCAATTTCGTAACCGCCGAGCCGGCTACCGACAGGCGCCGTCCCTTGCCCGGTCGCGCCGCTATGCTCCTCGGTCTTCGGCTCGCGACCGGCCGGCAACACCGGCGTGAGGCGAGGCGCCATGCGGGCGAAACGCTCGCGATTTGCGAAATAATCGCGCAGCGGCCCGTTCAATTCGGGGTACTGGTCGAGATAGTGCTGGACGTTGACGGCCTGGTCCTGCTCCTCGAGCTGGATGATCTCGGCCAGCACCGCTTCGAGCAGGCTCGTCGGTTCCGATGCATTCGGGGTGTTCTCGGGCATGCTTCCCTCGGGATCGCGGAGCCGTTTGGACCGCGCCGGGAGCGGGTAGCGCGCGTGCGGCTTGCCCTCGCTGGCGTGCGTGCTCCCAGGGTGCTGCATCTGCTTCCCTTCCAAGCGGCGATCGCGCGTCCATTCTGCGCGAGCGCGGGGCAATTCACGCAGTTTCTACCCGACCATTGCGGTTAATCGAGCGTCCGATAACCATGTGCCTGCCATATTAACGGAATTCCGCGCCGCGGCGCAGAATTCCGCTCATTTCCCGCTTGGTTCTCCAGCGGGAGAGACAACGATGAAAGTCGTCGGATTCGTGCTGGCTCTCATGCTTGCTACCACAGCAACGCGCGCCGAGGGCCAAATGCCGCCGCAAGTTCCGCCGGACCTTTTGCGGCCGCCAAACGTGGATGAGCTCGATAAGGTGCTTAAACGGGACCTGGAGGAGAGGAGAAAATCCCAGACGTGATGGTCGCAGGAGCCCTCTGAACATACAATCCCTACCGCATTTCGGTCCCTAGGGGAATCGCCGATGGCCATGATCACCGTCCAGGTCTGGGACGCCACGGGCAATAAGCGTCAGGAAGTGGAGCTGCCCGATGACGTCCCCGTGCAGCGCATCCTTGCGGTGCTGGTGGAAAAAATGAACCTGCCGCAGCTCGCGCCGGACGGCCAGCCGTTGAGCTACAAGTTCCACCATCGGCAATCCGGCAAGCAGCTGCTCGACGACCAGACGTTGTCCGCCGTCCATAGCAAGGACGGCGACATCCTCCGCCTCCAACCGGAGATCACGGCCGGTCGCTCTTAAGAGTTTCAGACTTCCGAAGTCTCGGAGACATCGGAAGTCTTTCGGAGAACGCCCATGCACGACTCCGTTGTGCGGATCACGCAAGAGGACGCGTCGGCGGCGCAGGACGATCGGTTCCACCGGTTCCGCCTGATCGGCTGGTGGGACCAGGCCAAGCTGCGGCGTGCCCGCGTGCTGGTCATCGGCGCCGGCGCTGGGCAACGAGATCATCAAGAACCTCGCGCTCCTGGGCGTCGGCCAGCTGTTGATTGCGGACTTGGACCGCGTCGAGAACTCGAACCTGTCGCGGTCGATCCTTTACCGCGCCGGGGATCGCGGCCGCTTCAAGGCGGCGGTGGCCGCCGAGGCCGCACGCGACATTTATCCGGAGATGCGTGTGCAGCATTCCACCGGCAACGCCGCCTACGATCTCGGCCTGGGCGTGTTTCGCTGGGCCGACGTGACGCTCGCCGGGCTCGATAACCGCGAGGCCCGGTTGGCCATCAACCGCGCCTGCTGGCGCGTTAATCGCCCGTGGATCGACGGCGCCATCGAGCAGATTCAGGGCTGCGCCCGCGTGTTCGTCCCGGACGGCCCCTGCTACGAATGCACCATGTCCGCTCTCGACTGGCGGCTGCTGCAACAGCGGCGTGCGTGCAATCTGCTGACGCGCCCGAGATGGAAGAGGGCGGCAAGACGCCGACGACGCCGACGATCAGCTCGATCATCGCCGGCATGCAATGCCAGGAAGCCATCAAGCTGCTGCACGGCCTGCCGACGATTGCGGGCCGGGGTTGGGTGGTCGACGGCCTGAGTGCCGACTCCTACCTGGTCGAATACCAGCGCAAGGACGAGTGTTACAGCCACGACACGCTCGACGAGGTCATCGCCCTGGATGAGGGCGCGAGCACGGTTTCGGTCGGCGAACTTTTGCACGAGGCGCGCCGGCGGCTGGGGCCGAAGGCGGAGCTGGAGCTGGGTCGCGACGTGCTGGAAAAACTGGTCTGCCCGCGCTGCGGCGGCGAGGAGGCGCTGTTCGCCTCCCTCGGCAAGGTGCGAGCGGAGCGGGCGTTGTGCCCGCGCTGCCCCGATGTCCGCCGCGACGTTCGCACCTTTTACAAGATTCGCGGCAACGAGGCGTTCCTGGACTGCACGCCGGCCGAGATCGGCGTGCCGCCCTTCGACATCCTCATCGCCCGGGCCGGCAGCCGGGCGATTGGCTTGGAGTTGGCCGGGGACGCCGATGCCGTGCTCGGCCCTGTGGCCGGCGAAAGGGCGGTGCGCTGATGGTCACAACGCCGAACGGCCAAAAGCAAGCAGCGCGCCGGACGTGAGCCGGCTCGACGCATCGGCTTATCCCACGCGGGCGCTACCGGCGGTGCATGGCCGACGCCCGGGCTTTCAGGCGATCGCGCGCCGTTCCGTCCTGAACAACGTCTACCGGCACGGACATGACAGTCCGGCGGTGGAGGTGTGCGGCGTGCTCGTGGGCAACGTCTATCGCGACGACGTTCGGGCCGTTCCTTTACGTCGAGGCGAGCATCCGTGGCGAACATGCCGGCAGCCAGGGCGCCCAGGTGACGTTTACGCCCGAGACGTGGACACACGTGCAGGAAGAGATGGACAGGCACCACGCCGACAAAAAGATCCTCGGTTGGTACCATACGCACCCCGGATTCGGCGTTTTCCTGTCGGAGATGGACCTGTTTATCCAGCAGAACTTCTTTGGCCTGCCGTGGCAGACCGCTTACGTGTACGACCCGGTGAGCGGCGAGGAAGGCATGTTCGTCTGGCGTGAAGGGACGCCGACGCGCGACGCGTTCCTCGTCGAGGAGGACGCGGTGAGCGAGAAACGACCGGAGGTCCGCCGCACTGGCGACGCCACGGGGACGGTGACGAGCGAGTGCCTGACGGTCCTGCAACGGCAGCAACAATGGCTGCTATACGGAGCCGCGGCGCTGGCATTTCTCGTCCTGGTCTGGCCGGTCGCATGGGGCAGCTGGCAGCGACCGGCCCCCGATCCGGCGGCGCGGGAATGGGAGCAGCATTTTCTGGTCGAGATCGGCAAGCTCCGGACGCAGACGACGGAGTTGCGGCGTGAGCTGACCGCGTCGCGCGCGGAGGTGACTGCCTTGCGCAGGAGGTGACGCACCTCCGGATCGAGTGCGACCGACGGCTGCCGCTGGCGGCCGAACCGCCGGGCGAACCCGCAGTCGAGCGCGGTTTGACGGTCGAGGAACTGCTGCTCACGCTGGACGGCTGGCCGGTGACGCTGCGTCCGCTGTTCACCGCCATGATGGAGACCGTGGCGCCGACGCCGGGGCGGGCGAAAGGTCGAGGCTATTAGACGGCGGGGGCTCGCGTCGCGGGTGCGGATAGCCCGACGCGCAAGCAAGGGTCGTCCTCTTCGCGGTTAGCAAGGGTCGTCCTCTTCGCCGTTAGCAAGGGTCCGTCCTTGCTTGCGCGTCGGGCTACATTGAAGCAAGGGTCCGTCCTTGCTTGCGCGTCGGGCTAAATTGAAGCAAGGGTCCGTCCTTGCTTGCGCGTCGGGCTACATTGAAGCAAGGGTCCGTCCTTGCTTGCGCGTCGGGCTACATTGAAGCAAGGGTCCGTCCTTGCTTGCGCGTCGGGCTAAATTGAAGTTACGATGGAGTCGGTCCATGACGCAGGAAAAGCTCACGATCACGCGGGACGAGCTGTACCGTCCCGAGGTGGATGACAAGCTGAAGCAGCAGGAGGCCCGCGCCGCGCGGCGCTGCACAGCCAGGCTCAGGCCGATGCCGACCTTCCCTTGCTGGTCCGGCCGCGCCGCGGCCGCTTCTGGTACAACCCCGTCCTCACCGTGGCGTTCTTCGGGCTGCTCGGTGGGCTGAGCGCGTTCACGGGCGGTGAAGTGATTATCCGGGTGATGGATGCGAGCAAGGGCATGCGCGAGATCTGCGCGGTGGATCGCGTTTTCAACGAAGCGGAGAAACTCTACAAGCAATTCGATCAGAAGAAGCTGACCATGCAGGAGCTGCACGACGCCGAGGATAAGCTCCTGCGCGACCACGCCGAAAACCCCATCATTGCCGTCTTGACCAACAAGGCCCTCTCCGAAGCGGAGAAGAAAATGATGGTCAAGCGCATCGTCGATCAGGAAAAACCGCGGCAGGACATCCTGCAAATCCTGTTCATGTGCGTTGTGGGGATCTGCCTGGCCTTTTTCCTCGCCGTCGCGGAGCCCCTGCTTGGCCGCAACACCCGCGCCGCCGTCGTCAACGGCTCGGTCGGCATCGTGCTGGGCGTGGTCGGCGGCGTGCTGGTCGGCCTGTTCCTCAACGCGCTGTACCAGCTGCTCGGCGGCGGCCGCCGCGACACGCCGCTGGCCGATCAAATGTTTGCCCGCACCGTCGCCTGGGGCATCCTCGGCCTTTTCCTGGCCGCGGCGCCGGGCATCGTGCTGCGCAGCTTCAAGCGGCTCTCGATCGGCCTGCTCGGCGGCTTGGTCGGCGGCATCCTCGGCGGGCTCTTGTTCGACCCGCTCGCCGAGGCGGCCGCCAGCGGGCTGCCCGCACGCCTCGCCGCGCTGTCGGCCATCGGCGTGCTCGCCGGGGCGGCCACCGGGCTGATCGAGCAGGCGGCCAAGGTCGGCTGGATGTATGTCACCGCCGGGCTGATCGCCGGCAAGCAGTTCATCCTCTACCGCAATCCGACCTTCATCGGCAGCTCGCCGCGCTGCGAGATTTACCTGTTCAAGGACCCGGACATCAGTCCGCAGCATGCCGCCCTGCACCGGATTTCCGGCGGCTTCGAGCTGGAGGACCTCAGCTCGGCGACCGGCACGCGCGTCAACGGCAAGCCTGTGAAGCGGGCCCGCCTGCGCCACGGCGACGAGGTGCAGATCGGCTCGACCGCGTTTCTGTTTCAGGAGAAGGCGCGTTCGGGAGCCACCCCGGCCGCGCCGCGCCGGGCGACCGAACCACCCCGGCCCGCGCCGTTGACGGCGATCGTAGCCGGTGCGCCGCCCGAAAGGGGGACGCGATGACCGCCTCGTCGACGTTGCTGAACGAGATCTGTGGCATTTGCCAGCACCCGGTGGCGCCGGGCGAAAGCCGCACGCAATGCCCCGAGTGCGGCCTGCCCTTTCACGCCGATTGCTGGCAGGAGAATTTCGGCTGCGCCGCCTACGGCTGCCCCCAGGTCAACGCGTTGCAGCCGCGTGGCGACGACCGCAAGGAAACAGCCGGGGCCCGCGACGCGGACCATTCTGGCTTGGGCTCCGGATGGAACGGCGTCATGTACGACTTGATGGGTGGCAAAAGTCATCGCGCGAGCCCGAGCGCGGCGCCCGTCGTGCCGCCCGATTCGTTCCCCTGGGACTTTCTGCTGCTCGGCGCAGTGCCCTTGGCCTGCTGGCCAGCTTGTTTACCTGCGGCATTCCCTCGGCGGTTCTGGTGCCGGTGGTCCTGGTCGCAAATTTCGCCCGCCGCGGCAAGATGTCGTGGGCCGTTCTCCTCCTGTCCATCCTGGTGTGCCTGGCCGGCGCGGCCGGCGGCTTCCTGGTCTCTCGTTACCTGGGGATCGCCCCGCCGCGGCTGAAGTAACTCGGAGAGCCTGCCCGTGACGCAAATCACCTGTCCCGCTTGTGCCGTGACGATCCCGCAGCTTGACGGCGCCGGCCGCTCGCGCATGGCGCTGCCCCGTGTGCAGCGGTCCCTTGCCGGATGCGGCCGCGCCGGCCGACGTGGCGACGCTGGCAGCCGAACTGCTGCGACAGCCCACACCGGCCCTAGCGGCGGCAATAACAGCGCCCGCGGCGGGCACGCCGCGCTTGCCGATGCGTGTCCGGCGGCTGATCGCCGACGCCGAGCAGATGCGGCATGCGGCGGCGCGTTCGGCCGTCTTTCGCATCGTGTCGACCGAAGGCGACCCGCCGGAACTGTATCGGCTCGAGTACCGCGTGCGCGGCTTGTGTCCGGGGGCGGCGGACCGGCCGGCGCGGCGCGACACGCACCTGGTGGAAATCCAGTTGACCAGCGAATATCCGCGCGTCAGTCCCAAATGCCGGGTCGTCACGCCGATCTTTCATCCGAACATCGATGCGACCACCATCTGCGTCGGCGACCACTGGGCCGCGGGCGAACGGCTCGTGGACCTGGTCGTGCGCATCGGCGAGATGATCGCGTACCAAGCGTACAACATCCAGAGCCCACTGAACGGCGAGGCCGCCATGTGGGCGGACTTGAACCAGCACCGTCTGCCGATCGACCCGCGCTCGCTGCTCCCGCTGGAGGAAGGCGAGGCCGAGGACGAGGCCGTGGGGCTGCCGGTGCTGGACGACGACATGGAGTGGCAGCCGACCGCCGCGGTCGCGTCGCGCTTCGAGGAGTTGGCCCGTCGCCGTCCCGCGCCGGTGGTCCGGCCCCAGCCGGGCCGTCGTCGCCGTGCCCTGTACGCCGCACAAATCCTGGCGCTCTTGATCGTCGGCGCCGCCATGGTCATTCTCCCCGCCTATTTGATCCTCGGGTATAACCGAAGCAAGCACCTGCCGCCGGCGGCGAAGGGCCACCCGGCTCCGCCCGCCGCTACCAAGGAAAAATCGGAAGTCAGCAAGGACAAAATGGGCCTGGCCGAGGAGAAGCGTCCGGTCGAACACTTTCCGTTCAAGGACAAAGTCGATCGGCCTCCGCACCTGGACAAGGAAAAGTCCAAGGACATGCCATGGATTGCCAAAGAGAAAAAGGTGGATCCGCCGCCGCCGCCGCCCCCGCCGCCGCCGGCGCCCACGCCTTATCAGCTGGCGCTGCCGCACCTGCAGCGGCGGGAGTTCGACCGGGCCATCCCGCTGCTGGAACAGGACGTTGCCGCCAACCCCAACCATGTCGACGCCCTGGCGGCTCTGGGATTCGCCTACAACGAAAAGCGGCAGTTCGACGAGGCGATCCCCTGTTTCAAGAAGGTCATTGCCCTCGCCCCCAATCACGCGGTGGCCCATAACAACCTCGGCGCTGCCTACAACGGCAAAGGACTGTTCGACGACGCGATCCCGTACCTCAAGACGGCGATCGACCTGAACCCGAATGTTGCGATCGCCCACTTCAACCTGGGCTTCGCGTACAAAGCCAAGCGCCAATTCGATCTGGCGATCCCGCGCCTGGAAAGGGCCATCGCGCTCGACCCTCAGTACGCCCCCGCTCACAACACTTTGGGCCTCGCGTACGGCCAGAAGCGACTCCACGATCGGGCGATTACATGCTTCAAGCGAACCGTCGAGCTCGATCCAAAGCATGTGGCGGCTCACAACAGCCTGGGCTTCGCCTACAACACCAAGGGACTCTACCAGGAAGCCATCCCCTGCTTTCGCGCCGCCCTTGCCGTCGACCCGAAACATGGTTCCGCGCTCAACAACCTGGGCTTCGCCTACGACGCCCTGGGACTGCCCGACCAGGGTATTCCGTGGTTGAAACAGGCCATCGACGCGAATCCGAAATCCACCGCTGCTTACAGCAACCTGGGCTCCGCCCTAGGCGAGCGGGGCGAGTTGGTCGCGGCGCGATGCGCTCAAGAAAGCCGTCGAGCTGACTCCGCAAGGCTCGCCGCTGTACAAATCGCGCAAACTGTCCCTGGAGCAACTGGACGCTCTCGTGGGCCTGGAGCGCGAGCTGCCGGACATCGTCAAGGGGCAGCGAAAGCCGACCAGCTTCGCCGATGGCGTGCTGCTCGGCCGGCTCTGTCGTCTCAAACAGCATTACAGGGCGGCGCTGCGGATCTACGAGCAGGGGTTGCGGAGCTATCCGGAGGACGCCAAGCAAATGCCGCCCGCCAATTGGCTGCCGCTCGCTCGGACGGCCCTGCTTTCATCCGTCGGCAAAGGGAGCGACCCGCCGCCGGATAAGGATCGGCCCAAATGCCGCGCCATGGCGCTGGCTTGGCTCGGCGAGTACCTGAAGCTCCAGCGAGCTTCGCTGGACAAGGACGCGAGCGCCAATGGCTACTCTTGCCAGGCGGGTCTCCGCACGATCTTGCAGCATAACGGCCTTGCCTCGGTGCGCCAGCCGGCCCTGGGCAATCTGCCGGCCCGCGAGCGCGCGGCCTGGGAAAACTTCTGGAGCGAGGTCGAGACGCTCTTGGCAAGGGCGGAGGACGCGACGCCGGGTCCCCCAGGATCTGGCAAGGCGATTGCGGCGGAGATCGCCCGCGCCCATGTCAAGCTTGCGAAATTATTGCAGGAAAAAGGCCAGCGCGAGAACGCCATGGCCGAGCTGCACCGGGCCATCGTCGCCGACCCTCGGTTCGCCGAGGCGCACTACACACTTGGCTTGCTGCTCAGAGAAAAAAACCAGGACGATGATGCGATTGCCGCGTTCCGCCGGACCACGGCCGTTGATCCGACATTCGCAGCCGCCCATGACCAGCTCGGCTGGTTGCTGCGGATTCGCGGAAAGCTGGAGGAAGCGGTCCTTGCCTGCCGCCGGGCCATCGACCTGCAACCGCGCGAGCCGAATTTCCACAACAGCCTGGCGTGCGCGCTGCGGGACCAGGACAAGCTGCCCGAGGCCATCGCGGAATTCCGCCTGGCACTTGAGCTCGACGGCCGGTTTAGCCCCGCGGCGACCAACCTCGCCGACGCCGAGCGACGACTGGCGGCCAGGAACGACGGGGTCGGCCTGGTCTACCGTCTCACCTGGACGGACCAGGAGCAGCGGAAAAACGCCCACATTGGCTGGTCCCTCTTCACGCCCGACGGCAAGACGTTTCTCGCGGGCGGCGACGCCGGGCCCAAGGGGCGCATCCGGCTGTGGGACGTGGCCACCGGCAAGCAACTGCAGCAGCTCACTCCGGGCGGCGACCCGTGGTTCAACGCTGGCGTACTTCTGCCCGATGGCAAAAAGCTGCTGGCCTGGTACACGCTCGACAGCAATCTGTATCTCTGGGAGCTGGCCACCGGCAAGTTGTTGCGCAAGTTTGCCGGTCCCGGCCCGGGCCCGCGCAGCGTGGCCGTCGGCGGCGACGGCAAGCACTTCCTGGCCGGCGGCAACGACAAGGTCCTGCATCTGTACGACTTCGAAACGGGCGAGGAAGTAGCCCGCCTCGCGGGGCACGACGATAAATGCGATGGCGTCTTCTCGCCCGGCGGCCGACTGGTCCTTTCCTTCGGGCCCGACAGGGTGCTCTGCCTCTGGGACGCGGACAACGGCGAACTCCTGCACCGGCTCGAGGGCCATACCGCCGCGTGCACGGGATTGTTCTCTCCCGACGGCAAGCAGGTGCTGTCCTACGGGGACGACCGGACTGTGCGCCTTTGGGACGCCGCGACCGGCGCTGTGGTGCGCTCGTTCGCGGGGCCCACGGACGAGGTCATCGGCGCGGCGTTCGTGTCCGGCGGCGAGAAAATTGCGGCCTGGGGCAAGGACCAGTCTGTGCGCATCTGGGAGCGGGGCAGCGGCAAGCTGCTGCACCAGTTCGACCTGGGCGGCAAGGCCGGCACCTGGCCGAACGTGGCGCTGTCTCCGGACGGCCGGCGCCTGCTCGTCCACCGTCATCCCACGCTCTACGTGCTCGACCTGGCGACCGGCAAGGAGGTGCAGCGCTTCGACAACGCCGTCCGCGCCACCGGCTTCTCCTTTTCACCGGACGGCCGCTATGTCGCCGCCGGCAGCCACCGGGCCGGCATCTACCTATGGTTGTTGCCGAAGTGACGGCGTGTGCAGGAGGCTTTGGAGTGCGGGCTCTGGGCCCTGGTTGCCGACCAGCTCCAGCAGGCCGTGCACACCCATCCGGCAGTGCGGGCGATCCGGGACGACCTTGAACGGGAAGTGCTGGCCGGCACCATGCCGGCCGCGACCGCCGCCCGCCGGATCCTGGAGGCGTTCGGCATTTGCCCGGGGGAGCCGCGGGAACTGTTTTCGGAAAAGCGTTGATCGAGGCGGCTCGTCCTGGGACAATGGATTCATCTCGGTGCACATCTGGACCAAAATGTGACTGGAGCCGGTGAAATGGCGATTCTCCCCGAGGGCATGGAAAACATTGAATTCATGCAGAACCTGAGCCCCACGTATGCCGGCCTCGTTGCCATGACGGTGCAGATCAAGGAGTGCCCACCGGGTACCGTTCTGTTTCGCGAGCGGGAGGAGTGCCGGTATATCTATTTTGTGCTGGGCGGGACGGTGAGCCTGGAGATTGAGGCGTCCCCTCAGAATACGAACGAGATCCAGAGACTTGGGGCGGGCGACCTGCTCGGTTGGTCGCCGGTGCTGGGAATGGGCCCGATGACGGCAACGGCGCGCACCACCGACTCGTGCCGGATGGCGGCTCTCGCCGTTGACCGGCTCCTGCCCCTCTGCGACGGCGATCCACGATTTGGGATGGCTTTCATGCGGCAAATGGCCGTCACGTTGGCGAAGCGTCTGAAAGCCACCCGCTTCCGGCTTGGCGGCGACGCGTCAGGATCGGCCGGGCGTGCCGCCCCCAACAACTGACGGGGGGCTCTGTCACGTCCCCGCTTGCACCTTACCCCCCCCGTCGCGACGAGCCGTTCAGAGCGGTGCGGCTCAATTGATCCAGGCAGGCGGCGAGCATTTCCTCGACGTCCCGGCGCGTGTTGGGACGAAGTGGGGCGGCCAGCGCTGCCTGGAGGTTCACGGCCCGGCTCGAGTCGCCGCCCTTCTGATGGCAAGACGCCGCGCTGATGCGACTCGCCGCTGCCTCCAGGGTCCGGCCGAGCGCATCCAAGAGAGGCGCGATGCGCTCCACGCAGGCGGCCGCTGCTGCCCAGATCGGTTGCGCTGTTTCCACCATCCCGATGTCCGCGAGCGTCCGGGCCTTCATCAGGATGGATGTCTTCTGTGCCATCAGCTCCAGCAACGATTGCGGGTACGGCTCGGCCTTGCCTTTCGCCATGTCATGCCTCCGCCGGGCTTACATGCCATGTCGAATGTCGCGGGAGAGGCCGAATACCGACTCATCAGGGCCACGCAGGCGACGCTATGGGGTTCAACGAACAAGCGAGGATACCAGCCCTCAAGGTCCTCGATGGCGCAGCGGAGCGTGCGCAACGGCATGCCTCAATCCGTGTCAGAGAGCATTCGAGCCCTTATCTGGGCTTACTCTACCGCATTCCGCCAGTCGAGAAAAGGGAGGCACATGCTGTTTTGCCGGCGAAGGTCGCTGGGCGCAGTGCCCAGGGCGAGCGGCTGCATGGCGATGTGGCGTACGAGCTAGAGTAGTATCCCGATGACCGGACGGAGCGCGACGGCAGCGAGGCCGGCCAGGCGGAAAGCAGCCTGTTCCCGATTGCGGAACATGGCGAATCCTCCCCGCCGGAGCTATCTTTCCCCAGATCCTGAGCAATGGCAAACGAGGTGCCAAAGGGCGGGGCAGTCACGTGCCGGCTCGTATGCCGCAAAAATGCGAGCATGCCGGTTAATCCCAAGCCGCAAAGCGACCCTGACGTGGTGCAAGAACGCCCATCCCGTGTGCGGACCCGTTCAAGTGCAGAGCACGGGCAAGGCCTCGGCCTGCCCTCGATGCAACGGCTGATCGAGGCCCGCGAGCGCGGCGTGCGGCGACTGATCGGCAATGTGCTGCGCGACTACGCCCCGATGCTTTCGTTGATGCACGATTTGGTTTCAAGGAAATGGGTGCAACTGGCGGTTCTACAAGCGTTTTCCCTAGGTTTTTCGGCCGAATCGCCCCGTTTTTCGCGAATATTCAGGTGAGGCGCAGTGAAAAAGGACATGGAGCATATCCTTACCGTTATTGAACAAAGCGGTACGGAGTCTGCTCCATGAAGAGACAATCTAAGCCATGCACTCCTGTGCGTCCAGTGACCGCCGAGACTTTGCGGCTGCAGGCCCACGCGATCCTCGACGTACTGTTGCAGTTCTGCCAAACCAGCGAGCTGCCATTCGCGGCCTTCGAGAAAGAACTGCTCGTCCGCATCGCCGTCCTGGGCTGCTGTCTGCTGCGCGTGTTCCTCACCGCACGGCATCAACGCTTGGATGTGCAGCCGTTCCTGGCCAACGACAAGTACCGGCCCGGCAACGCCTATGCCGAGCGGACGTTGAAGACCTTCTACGGCGAAGTCACCTATGGCCGGCAGTATCTGATGTCGCGGGCCGGCGGCAGCGGCTTGTTTCCGCTCGACGTGGTCCTGGGACTGACCCGCGATCGGTTGTCGCCGTGGGTGAGGCAATGGGTCGCACGCCTGGCGACGCGCATGAGTTTCAAAGCGACGCAAATGGTGTGCAAGGCGGTGCTGAACTGGGTGCCGGCCCCCGAGACCATCGAGCAAGTGGTGCTCGGCATGGGACGCGAGGCGGCGCCGTTCATGAAGCAATTGCCCGCGCCGTCCGACGATGGCGAGGTTCTGGTGATCGAAGTCGATGGCAAGTGTCCGCCCATCGCCACCGAAACGGAGTTGGCGAAGCGTCGCGGCAAGCGGAAGCCGCGCCATGGGTCGGGTTGCACTTGCGGCTGCCAACGTCACCGGGGCCGAGCCAAACGGGCAGCGCGTGGCAGCAAGAAACGACGGAAAAAAGGCGACAAGAGCAAGAATGGCAAGGAAGTCAGCGTGGTAGTGATGTACACGCTGAAGCGTGGCGCGGACGGCTTGCTGCACGGGCCGCTGAACAAGAAACTGTATGCCACCTTTGCGGGTCGCAAGGCGGCGGCATTGTGGGCGCGTGCGGAAGCGACCAAGCGTGGCTTCGGACCGGAGACGACCAAGCGGGTGCAGATCGTCCTCGACGGGGCGAAGAGCCTGAAGAAGCACTTCGAGGCGTTATTCCCCCAGGCCATCTTCACGCTGGATGTCTGTCACGTCGTGGAGAGGCTATGGCGGCTGGGGCGTCACTATCACAAGGAAGGCACCGACGCCCTGAAGGCCTGGGTGGAAAAGCTGAAGGCGCTGCTGTACGCAGGGCGGGCGCGGACCTTGGTGCAGCATCTGCAGGAGTTGTTACGCGACACAGCAAACCGTGGACCTGGAACGAAGAGTCGCCGTGCAGCTCTGCAGAGCGAGATTGGTTACCTACAGCCACGCCTATCGATGCTGCGTTACGGGGAGTGGATGGCGCAAGACTTGGTGATCGCCACAGGCCAGGTGGAAGGTGCCGTGCGTTACCTGGTCGGCGAGCGTTTCGACTGTGCAGGCATGCGGTGGACCCGCGCCAAGGCAGAGGCGTTGCTCCACCTGCGCTGCATCGAACTGAACGGCGACTGGCAAAAGTTTGTGAACTGGTTTGAACGGCAGAATCGCGCTCGCCTGAAGAAGGGACAACGCCGCAAGGTATTGACCAATCAACCGATGAAGCTGACGGTGGCAGCGTGAGAAAACCGTGTTGGCGTTTCAGCTGCACCCCAAGGAAATCTAGGCGGTGGGTCACGGATTCAAGTCCTGGCAGTGCTC
>CAWIDK010000008.1:0-20301 GCA_963834865.1 uncultured Gemmataceae bacterium | reverse complement strand
GGACGCGGCCGACGGCGGTGCGCCTTTCGAGCAGGGTCGGCGCGTTGCGGAAGCCGGCGCCGGTGTTGGTGATGCCGACCTGGAGCGGCAGCGATTCCATGTAATCGACGGTGACCCACGGATTGTACGGGGCCGTCTGCGCGTTGCGCGTTGGGTCAGGCTGATACGGCAAGCTCGGGCATGCGAGGCGGCGCAGGAGCACGGACGGCGTGGGCGGCGGGATCACCTGGCCCGGCGCGACCTTCTCGACATAGGACATCGAGCGCTTGCGCAGCGTGCCGAAGGCGGCGCCGGGGTCCCAGGCGTTGTCGCCCGCGACGGGAGCCTCGGGGCCGACGACGTAGAAGCCGCCGCCGGCCTTGTCGCAGGTGGGCAGCACGGCCGGGGTGAACTGGCTCGACGCGGTGTAGACCTGGCCGAAGCTGTAGCGCTGGCGGGTGCCGGTGTTGTCGGGGTCGCCGCAGACGTTGGCCATGTCGGTGGCCGACAGCAGGTTCTGGTTGAAGCGCGTCAGGAGCACCTGGTAGGCGCCGTCGAGCTGGGCGTCGCCGCTGTTCGTCAGGGTGGCATTGCTGCGCAACGGGTTGTACAGCTCGAGCCAGACGTGGACCAGGTAGCGGGTCGCGCGCTTGCCGGGGCCGACCTCCTGTGGGATGTTGACGTACTCGGCGTAGGCTTCGTTCAGCAGCACGCGCGGCAGCTCGGTGCCATAGACCCACTGGTCGCCGTAAAGAGCGGCGAACGCGCCGCTGCCGGCGCTGGCCCCACGGGAACGGCGTGATGATGTCGTCGCTATCGACGTGGTCGACGGCATTGACCGCAAGCTGGGCCAGCCAGCGCAGCGTGTCCAGCTCGGCCGGCGTCGGCGGCGTGTGGAGCTGCCAGGCCGAGCCGCTCCGGTACGCGGTCGGGTCGTAGGCGCCGACGGCCTTGACCAGGCGCACGAAGATGTCGCGGGCCAATGCCTGCCGGGCCTGCTGCGCGACCAGGAAGCCGGCGATGTCGGTGATCTTGCCGGTCACCGCGTCAGGCGCCGGATAGTTCGGCAGCGCGCGGTTCAGGTCGACGCGCGTCAGAGCGGCGTCGCCGGCGTGGCCGTTGTGGCTGAAGTCGTCGTACTGGGCCGGGCTCAACGGACTGGCCGGGAACGGCTGGGGCCCGCCGCCGAGCAGCATCTCGGGCACACGGGGATACTGCATGGTCCGCGCGGTCTGGCCATACGAGCCGGCGCTCCACATCCACGGGGCAAGGCCAGGCCGGCGCAGGTCGGCGCTGTCGGTCGTGACCAGCGAGCCGCCGGCGCGTCGGCGAAGTTCTGGGGGCAGAGCTGGAACAACTCCGAAGTCAGCCCCGGGCTGCCCGTGTCGCGATGGCGCAACAGCGCTTCCAGGTTCAACAGCTTGAATCGGCGGTCGTCGCCGATGCCGGCCTGGCCGGGCACCAAGAGGATGTTGTAGATCGCCGGGTGGTTGGTACACTCGGCGAGGTTGGCGTTGTCATAGCCCGCGGGGAACGTCGGAAACGCATTGGTGCCGGTCGGCAGCGCGAGCGGGTTCGTCGGCAAGCCGTTGGCCTGGCAGCCGTCGAAATCGACCCGGGAATAAAATGGCGGCGTTGCGCCGAACACCGCCGTGTTGGGCGGGCCGGGACTCGGCTCGCGATCCGAACCGTAACGGCCTAGCGCCTTTCGTGCCGGGCCAGGGACCGCCGACGAACAGGTGCTTCCACTCGTCGGCGTTGGCGTTCAGCACCTGGCCGAGATTCACTTCCCACGGTCCCCAGCCCTGGTTCGACACATGCGCCCGGCCGCGGCCGCGCACGTTGCCGTGGACGTTGACGTTGATCCGGCCGTCAAGATCGACAACGAGCGGCGCGAACAACGGCTTGTAGGTGCGGCCGTCGGGCGCGGTGAGCACGGGAGCGTTGAGGTCGAGCCAGACGCTGTCGTTGCCGCCGGGGCCGATGAGGTTCTTGACGTTGCCGGTCGCGTCTTCGGGGAAAGGGAAGCCGGGCTTGCCGTTTATCGGCGGGTGCTCGCCGGGGCGTGGGCGCAGAATCTTGTACTTGCCGTCGAGGCTGGTCCAGTTTGGGTTGGACGGATCGAGCGAACCGAACAGCCACGGCCGATGGAAGGACGGCATTAGCACGGTGCCGTCGGCGCGGACGGCGGCGAGATACACGTGGTTGAGATCGGGATAGGTATAGGCTGGATTGGCGCTGGGGACGAACGGGCCGCGCGGCGCCTGCAGGCCGGCACGGAAGCCGATTCGCTCCGGATCGCGCAGGAAGCCGTCATCGGGAAAGTAGGTGTAATTGATGAGCTGGGCGTCGTCCTGCTGCTGCAAGGCCGCCGGGGTGGTCGCCCAGGTGCCACGCATTAAGCTTTCTCTAGTTTCGTAGCCCCAGTGAGGATTTCGGCAAGATAACCAGGGTCTACAGCGGCTCCCTTGCGTTTACGGGCCATACTTGTTTTACGTGGATTTTGCTTGAGCAAGCTTAACGCGAGCTTGCGGAATAACGACAGGTTCTCCGCCCCGTGGCGGTTCTCCACCCGGCTCGCATCCTCATGAAAGCTCACATCCAATTGCCAATGCAAGTTGTTCTCGATTCCCCAGTGGTTGCGCAGCGCCGCCGCATAACGCCGCGCGGCCATGCGCCGACTGCCAATGAAGTAAACGACCTCCGTCGTCTGCTGCCCGTTGACCGTCCGTTCGCGGCGACACATCCCCACTGTCCGCAGGTGCGGCCACGCCGCGCGATCCCGAATACCGCTGACGTCTTCGACGATCACGCAACCGCGTTCCTCGACGCGCCCGTGTCCACGTTCCGTCGTCGTACATTGCCGCACCCGGCCCGCCGGCAACGCGCCGTCGAGCGCTTTCATCACGGTTTCTTGGATGTCACTCATCAACCGTTCTTGGTTGGCTTTCACCACCAAGACGTAATCGCCACCGCGGTCCAGGATCTTCTTGGCGATGTTCTTCTGACATCCGATGGCGTCGATGGTCACCAGCGCGCCATCAAGGTCCAGCAACTGCAAGAGCTTCGGAATGGCTGTGATTTCATTGCCTTTACCCTCGACGGCGACCTGGCCCAGCGAAACCTGGGCCTGGGTGGCCCAGGCACTGACCACATGCAGGGCGCCCAGCTTCGAATTGCCCGAGCCGCGCAAAGTCTTGCCGTCAATGGCGATGTGCTCGACGCCGGATAAGCCGGCGACGTCTCGCAACCAGGCCAGGCAGCAGGCTTCCAGGACCCGTGGATTGAGGATCGCGAAGACGCGTTCAAAAGTGTCGTGCGACGGGATGCCGCCAGGCAAACGTAAGAAGCGTCGAAACCAGGTTTCGCGTTGCTGCGCAAATTGAACGATGTCGGGCCAGTCGTCGCAGTTGGCGATGACGCCGCAGAGGGCCATGACAAGCAGGTCGATGAGCAAGTGCTTGGTACGGCCGGCGACACGGGGGTCATAGATGCGCCGGAAGTGTTTCTTAATCGACGCCACGGAAGGGGTAGCAGCCATGCGTTCCTCCGGAAAGCGGGCGAATATCCAGAGAATCCTATGTCTGTACACTTGTCAACGTCAATTCCGCTGCAACAATTCGGGTGGAGTTTGACGCGTGGCCCCTGGGTGGTCGCCGGATACGTGAGGTGCAGCCGGCCGGTGCCGCTGAAGGCGACGGTGGTGTTTTGCAGGTCGATCGTGCCGTCGGCATTGAAGCGATAGTCGGCGCCCCACTGGTTGCGCAGCAGGCTGTGGCCGCGCAGAGCGGAGTAGGCGCCGATCCCGTCGTCACGCGCGTCGTAGAGGAGCTGGTTGAGGAAGTAAGCGAGCAGCAGCTCCGGGTCCATGTCCGGCGCGGTGTGGTTGAGCGCGTCGCTGGTTAGCTGGGCGCTGACGGCCTGCGACTCGGCGTAGTACACGAAATTGAGCGCGAGGACGGCGAACAGCGTTAACAGCGCGATCACCAGCAGCAGCGCAACGCCGCGGCGGGGCGGCCTTGCCGATCGAGCGGTCGATGAGTGACGTGAACGCATGGAATCGCCTCTTGCCAATCCGCGGGTGAATTGTAACTTCCCGTGCGGACGGCTGTCCATGAATTTGGGCATACAGGCAAAAGATTTCCGCCGATCGTGGGCGACGGTGCCAGCGTCGCCCACTGCGGCGCGGCGACGCTGGCGGCGTCGGCATGGTTCAAACCGAGGTGGCGCGACTTCGATTGCGGCGGTTGAATTGCCGCTCGTAATCGCGAAAGCGATCCCGGCGTCGGAATCGGTGTTTGCCGAGTTCGATTGCCACGGGGGTTGGCACGCTACTGTGTGAGCGCAAGCTATTGCTTTGCAGTATCGTGCGATGTGGATCCGAGTTGGATTGCGGCATGGTTCAAACCTGGGTGGCACGCCCTGAGTCTGCGAAGGGCGTGGGGGCGCCCCGCGCCCTTCGCAGACTCAGGGCGTGCCACCCAAAAACGGGCCTTATTGAACCATGCCCGGATTGCCACGGTCCCGCGCAACGTCGGGCGCTGGTTTATTGCCGCTTCGAAGGCGCCGCTCTGCTACAATCGCCGGCAACGAAACAGCGAGGGGCTCCGCCCCTGAGGCTCCATGAACGAACACCGCGACCCGTTGACGACTGTGTCGGAGGGTGAAGGGCAGTTCGGCGCTGCCGTAGCGGCCTGCGCCAGCCCCCTTCCGGCGAACGTCGGCCGCTACCGCGTGGAGCGGTTGCTCGGCGCGGGCGGCTTCGGCCTCGTCTTCCTCGCCCACGATGACCAGTTGCAACGGCCCGTGGCGATCAAGGTGCCGCATCGCAAGCTCGTCGATCGTCCCGAAGCCGCCCAAGCCTACCTGGCCGAAGCCCGCACCGTCGCCAACCTCGATCATCCGCACATCGTTCCCGTGTACGATGTCGGCAGCACTGCGGATTGCCCCTGCTACGTCGTCTCGAAGTACATCGACGGGACCGACCTCGGCACGAGGCTCAAGCAGTCCCGGCTTTCGATCCACGAAGCCGTCGAGCTGGTGGCAACGGTGGCCGAGGCGTTGCATCATGCCCACAAGCAAGGGCTGGTGCATCGGGACATCAAGCCCGGCAACATCCTCCTCGACACGAGCGGCAAGCCGTTCGTGGCGGATTTCGGGCTGGCGCTCCGTGAACAAGATGTGGGCAAGGGGCCACGCTACGCTGGGACGCCCGCCTACATGAGTCCCGAACAGGCTCGTGGCGAGGGGCATCGTGTCGATGGCCGCAGCGACATTTTCAGTTTGGGCGTTGTCTTCTACGAATTGCTGACCGGCAGGCGTCCGTTCAAGGGTGACACGAAGGATGAAACCCTCGAACAGATTACCAGTATCGAGGCCCGCCCGCCCCGGCAGATTGACGACCACATCCCGAAAGAACTGGACCGCATCTGTTTGAAAGCCCTGTCGAAGCGTGCCGCAGAGCGTTACTCGGCAGCCAGGGACATGGCGGACGACCTGCGCCACGACATGGCCGGTGCGTCGGCCGAGGAGAAGTCCACCATCGCGGGCCGGCAGAAGGGCGACGCGAACATCGCCGCGGCGGTTCCGACGCCAACGACGTCCCCTGCCTCCGACGAGCAAGCCGTCAAGATCGTGCCGAAGGGCCTACGGTCCTTCGATGCGACCGATGCCGATTTCTTCCTGGAACTCTTGCCCGGTCCTCGTGATCGTGAGGGCTTGCCGGATAGCATTCGCTTCTGGAAGACCCGCATTGAGGCCACCAACCCTGACGCCACCTTTGCCGTGGGCCTGATCTACGGACCCTCGGGGTGCGGCAAATCGTCGCTGGTGAAAGCGGGATTGCTACCGAGGCTGGCGAAAGCGGTGACGGCGGTGTACATCGAGGCGACCGCCGAAGAAACGGAAGCCCGCTTGCTCAAGGGATTGCGACGGCAGCTACCCGATCTGGGTAACCATCTCGGTCTGATCGAATCGCTGGCAGCATTGCGGCAGGGGCGGTTTCTGGCATCGGACCAGAAGGTGCTGCTGGTGCTGGACCAGTTCGAGCAATGGCTTCATGCCAGGCGCAACGACGAGAACGCCGAACTGGTGCAAGCTCTGCGACAGTGTGACGGTGGACGGTTGCAGTGCTTCGTGATGGTTCGCGATGACTTTTGGCTGGCCGTCAGCCGATTCTTGAAGGCCGTGGAGGTCGAGATTGTGGAAGGGCGCAACCTGGCCCTTGTCGATCTCTTCGACCCACTGCACGCCCGCAAGGTGCTGGCCGCTTTTGGCCGTGCCTATGGTCGCCTGCCCGAAAATCTCGGCCAATGTTCCCCTGAGCAAGAAGCCTTCCTCGATCAAGCCGTCGCTGGGTTGGCGCACGATGGCAAGATCATCTCGGTGCGTCTGGCCTTGTTTGCCGAAATGGTCAAGGGCAGGACGTGGACCCCGACCACGCTCAAGGAAGCTGGCGGAACCGAAGGCGTCGGCGTCACGTTCCTCCAAGAGACGTTCACGGCGCGGGTCGCCCCACCGCAACATCGAATTCATCAGCAAGCGGCGCAGCGGGTGTTGAAAGCCCTCCTGCCCGAAGCGGGGACGGACATCAAGGGGCACATGCGGTCACAGCAAGAGTTGCTGGAAGCGTCGGGATATGCCAGCCGTCCGAAGGACTTTGATGAACTGCTCCGCATCCTTGACGGCGAAATACGTCTCATCACGCCGACGGACCCGGAAGGCAAGGAAGGAGCGGATGACTTGTTAGCCCGACGCGCAAGCGAGGGATCGGCACACCCCTCGCTTGCGCGTCGGGCTAACGAAACTGCTCGCTACTACCAACTCACACACGACTACCTCGTGCTGTCGCTGCGCGACTGGTTGACGCGCAAACATCGGGAAACCCGTCGGGGCCGTGCCGAGCTGCGTCTTGCCGAACGGGCCGCCGCGTGGAACAGCAAGCCGGAGAAGCGCCACCTGCCGGCGTGGTGGGAATGGGCCAACATATGGCTGTACACACGCAAGCGTGACTGGACGCCGCCAGAGCGGCGTATGATGGGTCGGGCCGGGCGCTATCATGCCGTGCGCGGCGGCCTGCTCGTCCTGGGCTTGGTGGTGCTGACCTTTGCCGGGTGGTGGACCTACGGAGCAATGGAAGCGCGTAGAGGTGTGGAGAATCTGCTTACCGCCAAGACGGCCGACGCGCTCGACATCGTTCGCGGTCTGGAGCCGTACCGCCGTTGGGCCACGCCGCTGCTCAGGGAAGCTTTTGCCGATGCGGAGCGTGACGGCAACCAGCGCCGGCAACTGCATGCCAGTTTTGCTCTCCTGGCGGTGGATACCGAGCAGGTGCAGTACCTGCAAGGCCGGCTGCTGCATGGCGACCCGGAGGAGGTCCTGGTCATTCGGCAGGCGTTGCTCGAACACCGGCAGAATCTTACCGCTGGATTATGGGAATTACTGGAGAATCCGGCGCACGACCCGGACCAGCGTTTCCGCGCGGCCTGCGCGCTGGCGGCGTTTGCCCCGGACGATCCGCGCTGGGACATGGCTCGTGACGATGTGGCGGGCAAGCTGGCCGCGCAGGAGCCCTTTGAAGTGGCGCGCTGGACGGAGCTGCTCAAGCCGGTGCGGCAAGCGCTGTTGCCGCCGCTGGCCGATTTCCTCGAAGACGAGAAACGCAGCCCGGCCGAGCGCCGCCTGATTGCCAACATCTACGGCAACTACGCTGCCGATGTCCCGGACGCCTATGCGCGCTTGGAAAAACGGCTGGCCGACGAAAGCACTCCGAACGCCCTGGCAGAGAAGAAGCTTGCCCTGACCAAGAAGCAAGCGAATATCGGCGTGGGTTTGCTGGTGATGGACCGCGGCGAGAAGGTCTGGCCGCTCTTGAAGCACAGCCCCGATCCGACCCTGCGCAGCTATCTGATGCAGCGGTTGGGTCCCGGCGGGGTCGATGCCGGAATGCTGCTCAAGCGGCTGGAAGACGAGAAGGACATGAGCATCCGCCGGGCGCTGCTGTTGAGCCTCGGGGACTACGCTCTGGAGCGGCTGCCGCTGCCGCAATCGGAGCAGCAAAACCTGGTGTTGCGCATGCTGGATCTGTATCGGAACGATCCCGATCCTGGCATGCACGGCGCCGCTCGCTGGCTACTCAAGAAGTGGGGCGCCGCGGAGAAGATCAAGGAAATCGACGCGGCGGGCCGGGTTGCGACCGGGCCCGGAGTGAAGCGCGGCTGGTCTGTCAACGGTCAGGGCCAGACGATGGTGGTCATTGCGAAACCGCGTGAGGGCATGTTCTGGATGGGGGAGGGCAAGGAGCGTCACCAGCAGCCCCTGGGTCATGACTTTGCGATCTCGTCGGATGACGTGACGGTTGAGCAGTTCATGCAATTCTGCAAAGAAACTGGCAGGGCATATAAATTCAACCAGCCATACGCGCCGACGAAGGATTGCCCGGCGATCGAGGTGACGTGGTATGAGGCGGCGGAGTATTGCAACTGGCTGAGCAAGCGAGAGGGGATCGCCGAAGCGCAGTGGTGCTACGAAGCAAATCAGGCCGGCAAGTACGCCGAGGGGATGAAGATCAGGGCGGGTTATCTGGGTCTGAAAGGCTACCGCTTGCCGACGGAAGCGGAGTGGGAGTATGCCTATCGGGCGGGATCGGCGGCAGGTTATAGCTTTGGGGAGCCGGCGGAATTGCTGGAGAGGTACGGGTGGTTTAGTGGCAATTCGTTGGGCAAGGCGCATCCGTGCGGACTGCTGAAGCCGAATGATCTGGGGCTGTTTGATATGCATGGCAACGTGTGGCAGTGGACGCAGGGCGTCGTTAACAATAAGCCTGTTGACAATGAGGATGACGCTGGTGAGTTGATCAAAGGGGCCTCGATCAAATGGGCCTCGTACCGGGTGTACCGGGGCGGCGGCTGGTCCGACGGTGCCGGCGTTTGCAGCGCGGCGTCCCGCTTCTGGTTCACGCCGGGCCACCGGATCAACTTCCTCGGCTTTCGGCTTGCCCGAGTTCCCGTCGAGGTGGGGAGGAAGTAAGCAAGAGCGGAGCCGGGAGCGCAGGCCGACGGGGTGGAGGCGGAGCGAGGGACGAGCGCAGCCGGAACCCCGTCGTCCCGAAGCGGAAGGCTCCACGGGACCAGCTGGTGGGCAGGGGCGAAGCCCCTGGCGAAAATTGAAATCGGCAACCGCCGGAATCCGCCGGGTGACACCTGCGGAGCGTGCCAGAAGAGAGAAGCGGGCCGTTTCCCCCGTTTCCCCCACGACGGCTGTACAAGCGGAGGTGGATCATGAGCTGGCGGCCCGTGCTACTCCTGGGCGTGTTGCTCCTGGCCGGCGGGAACGAAGACGCCGCCAAGGAGCTGAAGAAGTTTCAGGGCACGTGGAAGGTGACGCGCATGGAGGTTGACGGCGTTAGGATTCCGCAGGTGGCGTTTGAAAATGTGACGGTCGTCATCGATGGCGCCAAGCTGTCGTTCCTGGACAAGGGGAAAGCCTACGACGAGATTGAATGTGCGCTCGACCCGTCGAAGAAGCCGCGCGAGATCGATCTGCGCTACGTGGCGGGGCTCAAGAAAGGCGTTATCGAGAAGGGCATCTACGAAGTGGACGGCGACACCCTGAAGATTTGCCAATCGCTGACCCGCAAGAAACGGCCCACCGAGCCAGGCAGTCCCAAGGGATCGGCGCAGCAACTGATGGTGCTCAAGCGCGAGCGTCCCTAGCCAGCGGAAGACTTCCGAAGTCTTGGAGGGTTCGGAAGTTTGGAGGCGCGCCGGCATTGTTTTCCCATTCTTCCGAAATTCACGGGAATTCGCTTGACGGGCTGCGCGGGGTAGGTGATAATCGCCAAATCAATCTCCTACGTTCTGGCAGGGGGGTGGCCCGGAACCGCCCCAACGCCCACCTGAACTGGACGAACGCGCGACCCGCAACGGCGTCAGCTTCTTGCACAAGGAAATCGCGACCATGGTCGAAAAATCCAACGTGTCCCGCCGCGGCTTCCTGGCAACGACGTTTGCCCTGGGGCTTGCCGGCTTCGTGGGATCGGGGGCAAGCTCGCCCAAGGCTCCCCGCGTGACCGATGCGGCTGACCGCCTGGACCTGGGTCGGATCACGTGCGCCGAGTTCGCTGCCTGCCTGGGCAGCACGTTCCGCCTCTGCCCGGCCGGTGGCGGCTCCGTCGAGGTCGAGCTGGTTCGCGCCCGCGAGCTGCGGTGCGCGAGCGGCAGCCGCGGCGAGGTGCGCAATCCGTTCACGCTCCTGTTCCGCGGCGGCGGCGGCGGCGAGCGCTTGCCGCAGGACACCTACCGTGTCGAGCACGCACGACTCGGGACGTTCGCCCTGTTCGTCGTCCCAGTCGGCATGGGAACGGAACCGGTTTACGAAGCGATCTTCGCGTGAGCTGCCGCCATGCTGGAACTCGACAAGCTGACCAGCGCGACCTTTGCCGACCACCAGGGGAGCAAGTTCCGCCTGTCCCACGCGGGGGAAGCCCTGCTGGAGGTGGAGTTCGTCCAGGTGACCGACCTGCCCTCGCCGTGGCGCGGCGAACAGGCGGCCGGCAAGCGGAAGCCATTCTCGCTCGTGTTCCGCGGGCCGAAAACGCCGTGGGTGGTGCAGCACATCTATCGGCTGGACCACGATCGGCTCGGAGCGCTCGAGCTGTTTCTGGTCCCGCTCGGCCCGGACGCGGCGGGAATGCGTTACGAGGCGGTGTTCTCGTAGGACAGGCTGCCAGGCTGTCCCTGCTGCTCTGGACAGGCTGGCAGCCTGTCCTACGGCAGCGCGGAATCGAGGGAATCATGGCTCAACCATTCATCGGTGAAATCCGCATCGTCGGCTTCGACTTCGCGCCGCAGGGCTGGGCGTTCTGCAACGGTGCGCTGATGGCGATCGACCAGAACACGACCCTCTTCCAGCTGATCGGCACGACCTACGGCGGCGACGGGCAGACCACCTTTGGCCTGCCCGACCTGCAAGGCCGGGTCCCGATTCACCAGGGAACGAGTTCCCAGGGAACCAATTACGTGATCGGCCAGCTCAACGGCGTGGAACAGATTACCCTCACCACCAACCAGATTCCCCAGCACAGCCATCCGCCCGCCGCCCAGGCGACGGCCGGCACCCAGGCCAGTCCGGGCAACGGCATCTGGCGCAGCTGTCCGGCACGAACCTGTACAGCACCAATGCGCCGAATGCCAGCATCAATGCGGCCATCGCGAGCAGCGGGGGAGGCCAGCCGCACAATAACCTCATGCCGTACCTGGTCATCAACTTCATCATCTCGCTCTTTGGCGTCTTTCCTTCGCAGAGTTGACCGCCGGCGCCAGGCGCCCCGTACCGACGGACGGAGAACAATCGCATGGGAACTCCCTTTCTCGCCGAAATCAGGATCGTCAGCTTCAACTTCCCGCCGAAGGGCTGGGCGTTGTCCAACGGTCAGCTCATGGCGATCAACCAGAACCAGGCGCTCTTTTCGCTGCTGGGCACCACCTACGGCGGCGACGGGGTGCAAAACTTTGCCCTGCCGAACTTGCAGGGTCGCGTGCCGGTCCACGTTGGCTCGGGGTTCGTTCAGGGCCAAATCGGCGGTGAGGAGTCCCACACGTTGCTCGTGACCGAGATGGCGCAGCATACACACACCGTCAGCGGCAACTCGGCGGCGGCGAACGCGACCAGCCCGTCGGGCAACACCTGGGCGAGCGCGGCGGCGAACGCGTACGCGGGCACCGCCAGCGGCGCCGCGGCGATGCTCCCCTCAACGATCGCCCCGACCGGCGGCAGCCAGTCCCATGAGAATCGCCAGCCTTACCTGGTTCTCAACTTCATCATTGCCCTACAAGGCATTTTCCCGAGCCAGAATTAGCCGGAAGGAGCTTTGCCGTGTCCGATCAATTTGTCGGTGAAATCCGCATCGTCGGTTTCAACTTCGCCCCGGTCGGCTGGGCGTTCTGCAACGGCCAACTGATCGCGATCAGCCAGAACACGGCGCTTTTCTCGCTTTTGGGCACGTTCTATGGCGGCGACGGCAAAAGCAACTTCGCTCTGCCCAACCTCCAGGGCAGCGTGCCGATGGGCCAGGGCTCCGGTACGGGGCTGACCCCGCGCAACGTCGGCGACGTCGGCGGCTCGCAAACCGTGACCCTGCTGCAGACCCAGCTGCCCGGCCACACCCACACCGTCGGCTGCGACACGAACGTCGGCACGCAGGCCAGCCCGGTCGGCGGCATGTGGGCAGCGCCGCCGGCGCCGCGGCGGGGGACCGCGCCCAACGTCTATTCCACGGCCGCCCCGAATGCCGCGATGTACCCCTTCGCGCTGGAATTTGCCGGCAGCAACCTGCCGCACAACAACCTGCAGCCGTACCTGACGCTCAACTTCGTCATCGCCCTGCAGGGGATCTTTCCAGCTCGATCCTGATGAAGATGGACTCCGTCATTGCGCTGCGTCCGATCGGCCCCGACGACGAAGCGTTTCTGGTTCACGTCTACGCCGGTACACGCGCCGACGAGCTGGCACTCGTGGACTGGGACGACGCGCAGAAGACCGCCTTTGTGCGGATGCAGTTCGACGCCCAGCACCGCTATTACCAGGAGCAGTTCCCGCACGCTGCGTTCGACGTCATCCTGCGCGACGGCGAACCGATCGGCCGGCTCTACGTCGATCGCCGTCCCGGCGAGCTGCACATCATCGACATCGCCCTGTTGCCGGAGCAACGCGGCGCCGGCATCGGCGGCGCGCTCATGAGCCAGCTCCTGGCCGAGGCCGACCGCGCCGGCCAGCCGGTCCGTATCCATGTCGAGCGTTTTAACCCGGCGCTGCGGCTCTACGAACGGCTCGGCTTTACGCGGATCGGCGACACCGGCGTCTATTTCCTCATGGAGCGGCTACCGACCGCGCACGCCTGATGGCCGACCTCAACCCCGCCGCGACCCTGTACCGTCATGCGGCGCATCTCCTCGCCGCCCACGAGGGCATGCTCAGCGATCGCCGGCGCAATCGGCCGTTCCTCCGCGCTTTGCAGCAGACCCTGACGCCCGGTTCGGCGGTGCTCGACATCGGCGCCGGCAGCGGCGTGTGGGCGATCACCGCGGCCTTGCTCGGGGCGAAGCGCGTCGTCGCCGTCGAGCAGGACGGCCTGCTCATCGGCCTGATTCGCGCCCTGGCCGCCGACAACGGCGTCGCCGACCGCGTCGAGGTCATCGAAGGCGATTCGCTGCACGTTCCGCTCGGCCGCGACTTCGACGTGGTCGTCTCGGAAACGATCGGCCATCTCGCCTTCGACGAGCGGATCATCGAAACCATGCGCGACGCCCGCGCTCGCTTCCTCAAGCCGGGCGGTGTGCTGATTCCCGCCAGCGTGACGCTGCGCATCGCGCCGGCCCAACTGCGGCGCGCTGCAAGCAGCTGCCGGCGGGTGTGCGCGGGAACTTCACGCGCTTCGAGGCGCTGGCGCTGCACGCGCCGCTGTCGGTGAGCGCGAAGCGGCGGCTGAAGCTGCACGGCGACCCGCGCGACCTGCTCCGGGTGGACCTTGCCGACGCGGCGGCGGCGCCCGGTTTTGCCGATCTGACGGCGCCTGGACCGGGCAGGACATGGCCAAGGTCAATTGCTTCGCCGCCTGGGCCGAGGCGACGCTGACCCCTGGCGTGCCGCTGACGACGATGCCGGCCGCGAGCTGGTACACCATCGCCTACCGGGTGCGGCCGTTCCAGGCGGAGCGCGGCGATCTCGCATTCGCGCTCACGTTCACCGGCGACGCCTCGCACTGGACCGCCCGGCTGACCGCGGATGGACGCGAGGAAGTGCAATCGTATTCACCGGCGCAGGCGGCCTCCGCGCTCTTGGCAGCAGCACGCATCGGTCCGGCCGCGTTCGGGTTGTTCCCGCCGTAGCACGGGAGTGTCAGACTTCCGAAGTCTCCGAGACTTCGGAAGTCTGTTTGCCGGAAATTCGGAAAAATGCACAAAGATGTCCGCGCATGCGGTTTTTTCCGTTTGCAGCGCCCCAATGAGCCGGTACACTGGGAAAATACCCGGCGTAAATTTGTTCTCCGACATCCTGACCCTTCACTCGGCGGCCTGTTCCGCCCTGGGAGATTTACTGTGCGCTCGTACCTTTGGTTGCAGTGGCTGAAAACGACGTTCGGACCTCGGCAAGCGCGCAAGCGCCCGCGGCGCTGCCGGCCGATGCTGGAAACCCTGGAAACTCGGCTCGCGCCAACCACGACCGTGTACATGGTGAACACCACGGCGGACACCGACCAGGCGAACGTCGGCACCACCATTGGCACGGACGCCAGCGGCAACATCTCCCTGCGCTCGGCCATCGAGGCGGCCAACTATGTCAACACCCACGGCACTGCCGACCCCGTCGTCATTCAATTCGACCCGACGCTGACCGCGAACGGCCCCGTCGAGATCGACCTGACCGACAACAACACTGCCGACCCTGGCCTGACAGTCAATGACCTCGTCGTCGGCAGCAACATCAACCTCGACACGACCATCATGGGCCCCGCCTACGGCGCCGGCCTTTCGCCGCTGATCGAGGTCAAAGCATCCGTCGCCGGCAACGACGTTTTTGAGACCGCGTTCGACTCCAACACCAATGCGGCCGATCTGCCGATGGTGCTGACCTTGCAAAACCTGGAGATCACCGGCGGGACCGAAGGCGCCGTCTTCACCGGCGCCGACAACGCCGATCCAAGCGATCACAGCGTCACCAACCTCACCGGCGACCTGATCACCGGCAACACCGACGACACGCCGGACGGCGGCGGCGCCGTCACCAACATCGACGGCGATCTCAACGTATCGGGCTGCACGTTCACGAACAACCAGGCGACCGGCGTCAACGACAGCGGCGGTTTCGGCGGCGCCATTTTCTTCCAGGTCCAGCAACCCAGCGGCGTCGACTCGCACGGCAGCCTGTCGGTCACCGACTCCACCTTCAGCAATAACACCGCCAAAGAGGCGGACGCCGCGGCGGGCGGCGCCATCTCCGTGTACGGTCCGAACAACTCGGGCAACACCTATGCCATCAGCGGCTGCACGTTCAGCTCCAACGCGGCGAGCGGCACCGATGCCACGGGCGGCGCCATCGCCAACATCGCCGACGGCACTCTCACAGTGAGCAACTCGCGCTTCCTCAACGACTCGGCCAACAAGGGCACGGGCATCGGCGCCAGCTCGGGCAGCGTCACGGCCAGCGACGACTGGTGGGGCGCCGACGGCGGTCCGACGGCGACCGGCGCGGACAGCGTCACCAGCGGCGTGACCGCCAGCGAATGGCTCGATCTGGAGGTGCAGCGCCGGCGCTCCGACGATCCACACCAACTCCTCGACCAGCCTGACCGCAACCGTGGTCACCGCGACGTCCGCCGGCCCCAGCACCACCGCCGACGCCGGCACTATTCTGGAAGGCTCGACCGTGACGTTCTCCCCCGGCACCGTGGCCAACACCAGTGTCAACCCCACGGTTGCCGTGATCAGCAACGGCACGGCCGGCACGACGTTCTTTTCCGGCAGCACGACCGGCATGGCAGCCCCGACCGCCGACCTCGACAATGCCAACCCGTCGACCACCATCAAGATCACTCTGCCGCCTTCCTTGACGATGACGGCACCGCCGTCCAGCAGCACCACCAACTACAACCAGGTGTTCCTGTCGGCCAATGGCACCGGGGTGACGGACGTGCAGTTCCAGGACAGCACGGACAGCGGGAACACCTGGAACGACGTGGGCCCGGTGATCAGCGGAACTTCGAGTTTCAGCACGGTCACGCCTCCGCTCCCGGATAACACCTATGAAGTCCGCGCGCTCGACAACGATGACAACACCGTCTTCGCCACGCCCGTCACGTTCACCGTCGATACCACTTCCACCGCGGTGTTGATGACCGCACCGGGCAACAACAGTTACACCAGCAGCAACGAACCGACGCTGTCGGCCAATGCCTTCAGCAACACCGACGGGTCCACTCTGGCCAGCGTGCAGTTCCAGTACAGCAGCGACGGCGGCACCAACTGGAACGACGTGGGGACCGCGGAAACCACCGGCCCATTCACCATCACGTTCACCACCAATCTGGCCGATGGCACCTACGAAGCGCGAGCCATCGCCACCGACAGCGCCGGCGACCAGGCGACCGCCACGCCGGTCACGTTCACCGTCGATACCACTCCTCCCACGGTGGCCATCACGGGCCCCTCCGGTGGCATGACTCACAGCGGCGAAGTGTACGCAATGCCTTCGAGCACGATCACCTACACGCTCACTTACTTCGACACCAACTTCGACCAGAGCTCACCCAGCACCGCGGACATCACCCTGCACACGCCGACCGGCAATGCCAGCGCGACGGTGGCTTCGGTCACCGAGGTGCCGGGCAGTCTCAGCAGCACCGGCGAGCAATGGACCGTCACGCTGGACGATTTCACCGGCAACGGCCCGCTCGGCATCTCCGTCACTCCTGGAACCTCCAGCGATTTGGCCGGCAACACGGACACCGGCAGCAGCCCCAGCACGACGTGCACCGTCGATACCACCGACCCCACCGTGACCATCAGCGCTCCCAGTGGCGGCCAGACGCACAGCGGCGAGGTGTACGCCAACGCTTCGAGCACCATCACCTACACCGTCACCTACTTCGATACCAATTTCGACCAGAGCACGCTCCGCAGCGCGGACATCACGCTGAACACGCCGACCGGCAATGCCAGCGCGACGACGGTTACGGTCACACCGGGAACGATCACGAGCACCGGCGAGACCTTCACAGTCACGTTGAGCAGTTTCACCGGCAACGGCCCACTCGGCATCTCCGTTACTGCGGATACCTCCAGCGATTTTGCCGGCAACGTGGACACCGGCGCCGGCCCCAGCACGACGGTCACCGTCGATACGGTTGTGCCCACGGCTTCGCTAAGCGCCGCGCCGCCGAACCTCAACAGCAGCTCGGCAGCCGCCACCACGACGACGTTGACAGTGACCTATGCCGACAGTGGATCAGGGATCAACACGAGTACCTTCGGGACGGCCAACATCAGCGTCAATAATGGGGCGACGGTGACCGGCTTCACCCCCAACGGCAACGCCGTCACCTACACAATCACAGCACCCGCCGCCAACTGGGGTGCCAGCTTCCAGGGCACCTACACCGTCAGTCTGAACGCCAGCGTCGAGGATCTGGCCGGCAACCCCGTCGCCGCCAATGCCAACCTGGCCAGCTTCGTCGTGGGTTCGGTGAACCCCACGGCCACGCTCACCACGGCTCCGCCGGCATACCTCAACGACAGCGCGGCCAATGCCAACACGACGACGTTGACGGTGACCTATTTACCCGCCGCCCCCGCGGTGATGAACGCCGCGACCTTTGGGACCGCCAACATCAGCGTCGACCATGGCGCGACGGTGACCGGCTTCACCCCCAACGGCAACGCCGTCACCTACACCATCACCGCACCAGCGGCCACCTGGGGCGCCAGCTTCCAGGGCACCTACACGGTCAGCCTCAACGCCAGCGCCGAGGATAATCTCGGCAACCCCGTTGCCTCCATTGCCAACTTCGCCGGTTTCACCGTGGACACCATCGCGCCCACGGCAACCCTGGCGACGGCCCCGCCCGCCTTCATCAACCAGACCTCGGCAGGCACGAGCACCACGACGTTGACCGTGACCTATGCCGACAGTGGAGCCGGAATCGACACCAGTACCTTCGGGACTGCCAACATCAGCGTCAATCAGGGCGCGACGGTGACCGGCTTCACCCCCAACGGCAACGCCGTCACCTACACGATCACGGCGCCCGCCGCCACCTGGGGTGCCAGCCACCAGGGCACCTACAGCGTCAGCCTGAACGCCAGCGTCAAGGACCTCGCCGGCAACCCCGTCGCCGCCAATGCCAACCTGGCCAGCTTCCTCGTCGATACGATAGCGCCGACGGTCGCGATCGGCACCCCGACGGAAACGCTCGTTGCCGGCGCTCTGCACATCAGTTACACGATCACCTACAGCGATGTGAACTTCGACGACAGCACGCTGGCGACCGGCAACGTGACCCTCAACAAGACCAGTTCGGCCACCGCCACGGTCAGCGTCGATACCGGCACCGGCGCCACCCGCACTGTCACGCTGACCAACGTCTCGGGCAGCGGAACCCTGGGCATCTCACTGGCCGCGGGCACGGCGGTCGATCTCGCCGGCAACCTGGCCGGCGAGCGGGGCCCAGCGCCACCGTTACGGTGCAACCGCCCACCATCACCAGCGCCAACCACGCCGCGTTCACGGCCGGGACGCCCTTGAACTTCCCGCTCACGGCCAGCGGCACGCCCACGGCGATCACCTTCAGCCTCACGGGTGCGCCGGCCTGGCTGTCGATCAACGGCTCGGGCCAACTCGTTGGCACGCCGCCGGCGGTGGGCAAGGTGGCGTATCCCGTAGTCTTCAAAGTCAACGCCAGCAATGGCGTTTCGCCCAACGCCACGCCGCAGACCTTCACGCTGACGGTCAATCCGCCGATCCGCTTTTCGCTGACGGCGCTGCCCGTGTACTACTTGGGCTTGCCGTATGCGGTAGGCATCACCACCAACGGCGGCACCGGGACGGTGACGGTCAGCTATACTGTGTTGGGAGCGTTGCCCGCGGGGCTGAGCATCAAGCCGGCCTCGCCGACGTCCAAGACCATCGTCATCGCGGGCACGCCCAAGGCCCTCGGCACCGTGACGCTCAAGCTGACGGCCGTCGACTCGGTAGGTGCGGAGACGGTGATTACCTTGACCCTCACCGGGGTGAACCCGAATCGCCGCGGCTGGTAACAATCAATAGCGGAATTCCAGTCCAAAGCTCACGCCCTGCGCCAGAAGTCGCTGCGATTGAACAACGGCACCGGCGCTGCGGGCCCAGTGAGGACGCCGGCGCCGAGGACCGCGTTCTGCGTCGGATTGACAAAGTGATCGATCTGGTCGCCCGGGCGAACCACCTGGTTCCAGTACAGGAAGTCGTAACCCGCGGACGCCCGCAGCCACGGCGTGATCTGGTAGGCAAGCTTTACCTCCGCCGACGGCAGCACCGTGAACTCGTTGGCCGTGCGCCGGCCGATGTTGCTCGGCTGGGCGAAGATGCCGCCGGGGAAAATTCCGGGCGTCGGCGCGAAACCTCCCGGTAGGGCGATTTCCGTGATGTTGCCGTTGACGTTGACCACCTGTTGCGTGCTGCCGAGCGCGACCTTGCCGGTCACGTCGACGCACAGCCCGCCGAGCTGCCACGCCAGGCGCGCGCCGAGCTGACCGCCGTAAAACTGGTTGCGCGTGTCGAAGCGGTCGTTGGCGATCTGGGTGTTCAGGAAAAGCAGGTCCTGGCTCGGGTTCTCAATTTGCAGGCTCTCGTGCAAATCCATGTAGCGGAAGCCGGCGAGCACGCTGAATTGCAGGTTTGGTTGGCTCACCAGACAGAAGATGCCGTTGACCTCGGTGCCCCAGAGCTGCAGGCTCGAGCTGGCGAAGACGTTGCCGGCGAACAGCCGCAGCGGGTCGGAAATCGGCAGGCCGCGTTCGCCGCCGGTGGCGACGTTGAAGGCCGGGAAGTAGAGCGGCGGATTGCCGCTGGCGTCCGAGCCGGCGGCGAAACGGCTCACGCGATTCTCGAGCACAAAGCCGCTCCCCTCGATGCCGACGGTGTGGTCCGCGTCGAGCCAGTTGCCGAGCGTATAGCGCATCCCGGAGAAGGTGCCCAGATCGATGGGCGAGCCGCCCAGGAGGACGCGCGTTCCCGGCTGGCCGAGCGCCGGCGGTATTGACCGTGGGAAAACCGACGTTCGGGTCGCCGGTCGTGACCAACGGCACCGGCAGCGGCGTGTCTTTCACCCACCACAGCAGGTAATCGGTCCGAAACCAGGTGCGCCGGTGTCCGCGGGCGCCGCAGTCAAGGCCGCCGCCAGCGGCGATGGTTGCGACGTTTGGTCCTCGCTGACTGCCGGCGGCAGCGCAGCGCTGGGCAAGGTTTGGGCGGTGGCCGGGCCGACGGCGGCAACCAGCACGAGCAGTCCGAGAATTCCATCTCTCATGAGCAGCTCCGAATCATTCGGGACCGGCGGTCCGCCGGGGAACGCCGCTCTCATCCCCATCGGCAAACCCGCTGCATTCCTCACCCCAATCCTTGCCGATTTCCGAATGAAGCGGGGGCGCCGCCGTTCGCCGAGCCGCGCAACCGGCATTTTCGGCACGCGTCGACCGGGCAGGGCCGCCGGTCATCCGACGGCCGTTAGCACCGGCAACCCGCGGCCGCAGGGACACGCTGTAGGACCAACGGTCGCCTCATCGCCGAGCTCGT
>CAWIDK010000007.1:0-398884 GCA_963834865.1 uncultured Gemmataceae bacterium | reverse complement strand
CTTTGGGATAGCCTTGGCTTTGGCCGACCTGTTGCATTCCCGTGGATTCCAACCGATTCTCAGGGTCGTTGCTTACGTACCGGTACAGATTGCTATCCCCCTGCGCCAAAACCCAGCGGATCTGGCTCTCCCACCGCCCTGTGCTCGGATCGTACCACCGCGCCCGGTTGTACTCCAGGCCCGTCTCCACGTCGAACTCGCGGCCGGTGAAGCCGTACCGGTCGCCGTAGCTCGGCATCGATTCGTACGTCAGGTTGCCCCACGCGTCATAGTCGCGGTGGTCGATGATGCTACCGCTGCTGTTCGTGATGTTGCGCACACTCCCGAGATTGTCGGTCAAGTACCATGCCACGCCGTTACCGTCGATCCGCGCCAGCAGCGCATCGACCGCGTCGTTATAGAGCCGTGTCTGATCAGGCTGCCGCCGCTGGTCAGGTCAGCCCAGCTGTTGCCGAGCGGGTCGTAGGCGTGCCGCGTCACGGTGGACGATCCCGATCCCGTCGGGTACACCGTATCCACGATCAGGTTGCCCAGCACGTCGTAGGTGTAGTTCTCCTCGATAGTCAACTGAGCCGCCGCTGCTTGGCTTCTCCTGCACTTGCACCAGCTCGTTCGCATTGTTGTAAGAGTACAGCCAGACCACGCCGGTGCTGATATTGACCTTCTCCGTCATGTTGCCGGCGGCGTCATAGGTGTAGTCCCAGGTGCCGTCGGTCGTCAGCTCGTTGCCGGTAGTGGTCGCGTAGCCGCTGTCGGTGCGATTCCCATCCGGATCATAGGTGTAGCTGTTCGTGCCGTCGCTGAGGAGTTGGCCGTCCGGGTCGTAGGTATATGTCGCACTCGGCGCAAGCGTGCTGGTCACCGTCGCCACCAATCCGGCGGTATTATAGGTGTAGTCGTACGAGTCGATGGTGGTGCCGCCAGGGTTCTTGTCGGTAATCGACGTGGTGCGGCCCGGCGTTGTCATAGCCGTAGCTGGTCGTGCCGATCAGCGTCGACTCGCTGGCGTCGCTGTAACGCGATTGCTCCGTCAAATAGCCCGGCGGCGTCGTAGCTGTAGGCGACGCTCAGCGCGTTGCTGTTCGTGTCGGTGAACTGTTTTTCGGTGATCTCGTTGGCGGTGTTGTAAGTGTTGGTAACGGTGCCGCCGAGGCTGTCGGTTTCCGTGGTCAGGTTGTTCGCCAGGTCGTAGCCGAACGTCAGCGTTAGGCCCCAGATGTCGGTCTGGGTCGTGAGCCGGCCCAGCGCGTCATACGTGTAGGTATAGGTGCCGCTATTGTCGCCCGCTGTCAGCACCTGACCGTCGGCGTTATAGCTGTAGGCAATCGTGTTGACGGTGCTGCCGCCGGAATCCTTCCATAACTCCGTGGTGAGGTCGCCATCGGCGTTGTAACTATAGACTTCACTGCGGCCGAACTGGTCGGTGGTAGCGGTTACCTGATTGTCGGCGTTATAAGTCCACGTGACCGTTGCGCCGCCGGGCTGTATTTCCTCGATCTCGTTGCCGTTGCGGTCGTACGCGAACATGGTGGTGTTGCCGTCGGCGTCGGTGAGCGAAACCATTCGCCCGGCCGCATCGAATTGCTCGGTGGTCTGATTACCGTCGGCATCGATGCTAATGGTCCCCTGGGCGGCCGGGTCGCAAACGCTGTAGGTCGTGTTGCCGGCCGAGTCAATCGTCGCCACCGTGTTGCCGGCCGCGTCGAGGACATATTGGGTGGTCAGGCCCGTCGCGTCGGTGACGGCGGTGGTCTCGCCCAGCACGTTCAGGGTATTGGTCGTGGTGTGGCCGTTCGGATCAGTCACCGCGGCGGTGTTGCCCATCGGGTCGAGCGTTCGTGTTGTCGCCTTGCCGAGGGGATTCGTGGTCGCCGTCAATTGGTTGACGGTGTTGAATGTGTAGGTCGTCGTGTTGCCGAGCGCGTTCTCCTCGGCGATGACGTTGCCCACGGCGTCCAGCGTTTCGGTAGTCGTCTCGGCGATGCCGGTGCCGGCCGCGGCGGTGGTGATGATTTCCTTACTGGCGTAGTCGTAGGTGGTGCTCGTGATCGAACCCGTCGGGTCGGTCACACTTTTGACCTCACCGTCGGCCCAGTAGGCCGTGGTGGTCGTTTGGCCAAGGGGATCGGTGACGGTGACGACTTGATTGTTTGCGTTGTAGGCATACGTGGGGACGTTACCCAAAGCGTCCTCGGTACTGGTAACGTTGCCGACTGAGTCATAGGTGGCATACGACGTATTGCCCATCGGGTCGGTCGAGGACGTGACCCAGCCGCGGTTATTGTACACATAATGCGTGTGCGCCGGTGGGGTCGAAGGTGTCGGTCAACTCGCCGTCCAGGTTGTAGACGCTGCGCGAAGTGTTGCCGAGCGCGTTCGTCGTGGCCACAGTGTCGCCGATGGAGTCCAGCGTAAATTGCGTGACGTTGCCGACGGGATCGGTAGCGGCGATAAGCTGCCCGGCATCATCGTAGGTATTCGCCGTGACGGCGGCCGATGTGGTGCCGGTCGCCTCGGTCGTCGTGGCGACCAGGCCGCGGCCGAAGGGATCGTAGGCCGTTGTCTCCACGGCGCCGTCCTTGTTGGTGTAGGTCGCGAGTAGCCCGGCGCTGTTGTAGGTCCACGCCTGGTCATACCCGTCCGGGGTGGCTTCGCCCGTCAGGTCGCCGTTCGCGTCATAGGACATGGAGGTGGTGTGGCCGAGTGCGTTGGTGATCGTCGCGATGTTGCCGGTGGTGGTATCATAGGTTAAGGTTGTCGTCCCCAGGACCGTGGTCACTGTTTCCAGGCGGCGGTCGGCGTCGTAGGTATAAGTCGTGTACAGGCCCATCGGGTTTTCGGTCGAGGTCAACAGGCCGGTGACGCCGCTGTAGGTGTTGGTGGTCACGTCGCCGAGGGGGTCCGTGGTGGTCAGCAGATGGCCTAGGGCATCGTAAGTATACGTGGTCGTGTTGCCGTTCTGGTCGGTGGTGCTGACCAGGGCGTGGAAGGCGGTCTGGTAGGTGTTCTGGATGGTGCTGCTGTCGGGGAAGGTTACCTCCGTGACATAGCCGAGGCTGTCCAGCGTATAGGTAGTTGTGTTGCCGAGGGGATCGGTAGTACCCGTCACCTGGCCGGCGCTGTTGCGCGTCCATTGGGTCAGGGCGCCGTTGGGATCGCGCTCGGAGAGCAGGCGGCCCTTGTCGTCCAGGCCGTAGGTGGTGGCGTTGGCGAGCGGATCGGTTTCGACGGCGACCGGGCTGCCGGCGACCAGGCCGCCCAGGCCTGCGCTGTTGGCGCTGACCAGCGTGGATGTGCTCGGGCTCATGCTGCTGCCCCAGCGCAGCGTCGTCAACAGGCCGGCGCTGTTGTACGCCCAGTGATTGGCCAGCGTCCCCTGCGTCAGGTCGGTCATGCGGCTGCTGCTGTAGGTGAAATCGACGTTGTTGGCGTCGGGCTGCGCCAGCTGCGTCAGGTCGCCCGACGACATCGTCGCCGTCCAGGACCGCGATCCGGCGCCTCGATGCTGCTCAGCAGGCCCGAGAAGTAAGTGAAGGTCGCCACGCCACCGTCGAGGGCGGTCAGGCCGGTGAGCCGGCCGCTGGTGTAGCTGTACGTCATCGACGACAGGCCGTCGGGGCTGATGTAGTCGGTCTGCTGGCCGGAACTGTTGAAGTCGATTTCGCTGCCGTCGGCGGCGGTGTAGGTCAGGCTGCCGCCGCCGTTGACGACCAGCACGCCGTTGTCCTCGGGCGGGCCGGTCAGAGTGCCGCTCGTGCCAACGAAGAACTCCGTACTGCCGTCGCCGTAGACCCAGAGGTAGCCGGCCGGGTCGCTGCCGCTGGCCGCGAACGCCACCAGCTGGTTGAGGTTCGAAAAGCTCCAGCCGGCGCCGAAGGGGCTCGAGTCCTCGGCCACCACATAGGCGGTGCCGCTCGCCGTCGCGGTCGAATGGCCGGGGATCGCCACCGACAGGCTCCAATCGTCGCGCGTGATGCCGGTCACGGTGCTCGTGTCCTGCACCGCCAGGGTCAAATCGTCGCCCGGATGGAAGCCCATCGTCGAGAACGTCACGGGGGTTTGCGGGGTGCCGTTCCACGTCAGCGTCGCGGTGATCGTGGCCGGAAGCGATGAGGAACTATCGGTAATCAACGTCGCCTGCACGATCGGCTCGACCTCGACCATCGAGGAATTGTAGATCAGCGCGGGATCGAGCGACTGGCTCGTGCCGGGCGACTGATCGAGGTCGAGCGGCTCGCTGATTTGCAGGTCGCCGAGCTGCAGGTCGGGGTTGCCGTCCCCCTCGGCGCTGGTGCGGATGACGGCGTCGGTGAGCGTCCACGGACTGCCGGCGGTGGTGATGGTGAACGTCGCCGCGCTGCTGGTGCCCTGGTTGCCGGCGGTGTCGGTGACGTGCGCCTGCACGCGATAGGTGCCGGTCGCGCTCATCGGCAGCGGGATCGCCGCGAAACCGTTGACCAGCGTGCCGCTGGCATAATCCGCATCGCCCGGGTCGGTGAAGCTGCCGTCGTCGAGGAGGTCAACGTCGAGCGTGACGGTGGCGCTGGCGGGGATGCCGTAAAGGTCGGAAGCCTGCACATCGACAATGGGGGCGAGGGTCGTGCTCGTGGCCGGGATGCTGACGGTGACAGTCGGGTCGGTGGTGTCGAGGGTGACGAGCTGCGTCGCCGACAACGGGCTGACGATGCTGCCCGATTCGCTGCGGGCGGTGAAGGCGTAGGTGCCGTCGGCCGTCCCGGTGTAGCTGTACGACCACGAGCCGTACGCGTTGCTGGTGGTGGTGCCGAGCGGCACGCTGTCCAGGTAAACGCGTACGGTGATGCTCGGGGGCGCGGTGCCTTCGACGGCGATGCTCCAGGTGTCGGTGACGAAGTCGCTGGACGAATAGCCGGTGTCGGGCGAGATGGCGGTGATGACCGGGGCTTCGAGGCTCGCGTTCACCTTGAGGACGAACGCGTCAGAGGTGCCGCCGCCGTAGGTCGTCTGGTAGGCGCCGCTCGTGACCAGGAAGTTGGCGCCGGCGTCGCCGGTCACGAACGCGTTGCCGTTCTCGTCCATCACCACCGCGTCGGCGCTGGTGGCGCTGCTGAGGGAAGTCGTCAGGTAGGTCGAATAGCTCAGGCCGGTGCCGGTGGAATCGAGCTTGGTGAGGAACGCCTGGTTGCTGCCGTCGGTGCTGGTGCCCGCCAGCGCGTTGACATTCGGGAAATCGCTCGAGGCGGTCATGCCGGCGACCAGGACCGTGCTATCGGGGGCGACCGCGATGCCGTTGCCCTGGTCGTTGCCCGAGCCGCCCAGGTAGGTCGAATAGACCAGGCCCGTGCCGGTGCTGTTGAGCTTGCTGACGAAGGCGTCGTAGCCGCCGGCCAGGCTCGTCTGATAGGCGCCGGCGGTGGTCGGGAAGTTGGACGACGCGGTTTTGCCCGTGACGTACGCGTTGCCGGCGCGGTCGACGGCGATGGCGTTGCCCTGGTCGTTGTCCGACCCGCCCAGGAAGGTGGAGTAGCTCAGCGCGGAGCCGGCGGGGTTGAGCTTGGTGACAAAGGCGTCGGACATGCCGCCGCCGTAGCTGGTCTGGTAGGCGCCGGCGGTGGTGGGGAAGTTGCTGCCCATCGAGCCCGTGGCGCTGCCGGTGACGTACGCGTCCCCGGCGGTGTCGAGGGCGATGCCATAGGCCTCGGCGCCGTCCGAGAAGGTGGTGCCGCCGAGATAGGTGCTGTAGACGAGCGTGGTGCCGTCGGCACTGAAGGCGCTGATGAACGCGGACGTGAACGCCGAGGTGCTGGTTTCGTAGGCGCCGCCGGTGGTGGTCATGCCGCTGAAGCCTTCGCCGGCGACATAGGCCACGCCCAGGGCATTGACGGCGACCGCGTTGGGGATGGTGTCCTTGAAATACGTCGAATAGAGCAGGGCGTCGCCGGTGGCATTGAGCCGGGTGACGAAGCCGACGTCGAAGCCGGAGGCGGAGGTCTGCAGGGCGCCGGTGGTGGTGGGGAAGTCCGTGGCCGCGGTGGCGCCGACGACGACCGCGTTACCCGCCGGGTCGACGCCGATGGCGTTGGCCTGCGAATTGCCCGAGCCGCCCGCCGAGCCGAGATAGGTGATATAGAGCAGGCTGCTGCCGCTGGCGTTGAACTTGGCGACATAGACGTTGGTGGCGAACCCCGACAGGGCGGGGGTCTGGCCGGTGATGAAGGCATTGCCGTTGCCATCGACGGCGACGCCGTTGCCGGTATCGGTGCCGCTGCTGCCCCAGTAGCTGCTGTAATCCAGGGTCGGGTCCACGATGAGCGGCCTGGTGGTGTCGTAGGCGCCGGCGGCAAAGCCGACGGTGCCGTCGTCGTTCAGCACAAAGTTCCCGGTAACCGGCGTGTATGAGCCGTCGGCCGCGACCTGGTAAAGCGACGGGGCGTGCTGCACCAGCGTGCTGCCGCCGGGCGTCGTCAAAACCAGCTCGCCGGCCGCGTCGATCGCCACGCTGCTCACGCCGGCGTACTGCATGCGGACGGTCGACAGGTCCGCGCCGGGATTGACGACGACATTATACTCCAGGTCGCCGGTCGTCGTGCCGACGTATTGCAGATCGATGCCGGGGTAGACGCTCGGCACGTCGACTTCGGCGTAGTTCGGAATATCCGTGTAGGATTGATTACCAAGGAAATAATTACTGTTCCAGGTTTCTTGCTGCTGGGGCACGGTGGCAGCGGCCCGATTGGCGCCGGCGAAAGAAAGGGTGATCTGCGCGGGCGACTGCCCATTGCTGCCGGGGAGCACAATCTGGCTCTGGGTGCCGCTTACGAACAGGTTATAGCCGCTGCCGCGCGAGTCGAAGGCATACTGGCTGTAAGCCGAACCGGCCTGGCCCTCATTGAGCTCGAACGTGACCGGGGCGCCGGTGTGCGGCGCCGCCGGGGCCTGGAACGAGTCGGGCGTGGTTTGCGGCGTGCCGCCGCCCTGGGCCGCGGGGCTGGCGCTGCCGCTGCTGCCAGCGACCGCCGCGTTCCCGCTGGGGGCGAAGCTCAGGCCCGGTTGCGCCGCATGCGGACTGGTCGGCGCAGGCGTTGGGGCGTTGCCGCCGGGAATGTCCGGTGATGCCGCGGGCGACCCACCGCCGCCGCCACCGCCCCCCCCACCACCGCCACCGCCACCACCACCTTCGGCTTCGAGCGGCGCATGCGGACCATGGCCGATCGACACCGGCGCCTCGGGCGGCGGTTCCAGCGGATCGTCGATAACCTTGGCGATAACGGGCTTCGCCGGCGACGGGTCCGCCGTCGATATCGTCGTGGCGTTGACGGTCGACTCGGCCCCAATCGCGCCCAACGCGGCGGTGGAGTATGTTGGCGCATTTTCCGATGCCGCAGCATACCGCGGCTCCAGCGATTGGGGCGTCAGGACATGCACCTGGGGCCATGTGCCGCTATGGCCACCGGAAGTGTTTGCCGTTGCGGCGAGCACGCTGATCGCCGCGGCACCGGCGATTGCGCCGGCGCCGATGGCGAGCCCGGTAGGCGATTCCCGCCGTTCGAGCTGCTCCACGGCGAGACGAACGGTTTCCTTGCGGGCGGAATGGCGGTTCCTTTTCCTCATGGCGCAACTCCTACGGGAACGCGGCGGCGCGCGGCTGGAGAGGTACGGGGCGGGATGGCCCCGTCACGGTTCCTGTCCTTTTCTGCGTTCCGGTGAAGACGGCGGGGAGGCGAAAGGGCACCGACCACCCGGCCATGCTCGCGCAGGAAGTCGCGCATGGCGACGCCGCGTTCGAGGCGAAAGGAGGGGTGCCGGCCGGCCTCGTCGGCCAGCATTTGCAGCAGCGCCGGCTGCGACACCAGGCGGATCCCCCCGCGGCCGAACCCTTCGAGGTCGGCGCGGACGACGCGCCGTCCGCCGGAGTACATCTCGATGAATTGCATCGCGATGTGCGGCAGGCGGTCGAACTGCTCGCCGAGCCCCATCTGCCGGAAGGCGTCAATGCCGCTGCGCTGCACGCCCTCGCCGCGGAAGGCGCGGGCGAAGTCGTGGTGCGTCTCCAGCACCGTCACGCCCACGCCGCGCCGCGCCAGCAGGTAGGCCAGCGCCATACCGGCCGGCCCCGCCCCGACGATGATCACCCGGCCCGGTTGCCCAGTCATAATGGTTTCCATGATGGTTTCCTCCCAATCGGAATCAAATGTCGTTTCGGTAAAATCGCTCGCGGTCATGGCTCGCTTGCCAATCGCTCCACCTATCCATGCTCCCTTTACCGCCGGCGTGCGCCACAGCGGCGCCTGTTTTTTTTGGATTTGAGAACGGGTAAAACATGGCGAGGAGCCTTCTGTTGCTCGGGCAGCTCGGCTAGAATGAGGTTGTCAAGTCGCAGTCTGGTCGCGCTGCCGGACGGTGATTGCCACGGTCCGCGTTATCAGCGCGGACCGTGGGTCCCAGTATCGCGTTACTTGTGCGGACGTGGCCATGAGGTGCTATCGTGAACGAAGTTACGCGTATCCTCGTTGCTGCCAATGACGGCGATGCGCACGCCGCTGAGCAGCTTGTGCCCCTGCTTTACGACGAACTGCGTAAACTGGCGGCCCAGATGCTGGCTCAAGAGAAACCGGGCCAGACGCTGCAGGCCACGGCTTTGGTCAACGAGGCCTACGTGCGCCTCGCCGGCGGCGACGCTGCGCCAACAGGCGCCGAGGTGCGCTGGGATAATCGGCGCCATTTCTTCGGGGCTGCCGCCGAAGCCATGCGCCGCATCCTCATCGATCGCGCCCGCAACCGGGGCCGCGACAAACGCGGCGGCGGCTGGCGGCGCTTGCAACTGGACCAGGTCGACCTGTCGGTCGAAGATCCTCCCGCGGAGCTGTTGGACCTCGATGAAGCGCTCCAACAACTGGCACAGGAAGATCCGCTCAGCGCCGAGCTGGTCAAGCTCCGCTTCTTCGCCGGCCTGACCCTCGATGAGGCCGCCAACGCCCTGGGCATCGCTCGCCGCAGCGCCGACCGCTGTTGGGCCTTCGCGCGCTCCTGGCTCTACGAGGCACTCCGCACGAGTGAGGAGACGTGAGCAAGCTGACGATAGATTCTTGCAAACGGCTGGCGCATTTCTGAGTGAAACGGAGCATAGCAGATAGACCCATCGCCGAAAGGAACCGTCGTATGGATGGTCCCACGCCGAAACTTCGTGACGTCTTCTGCGGAGCCATGGACCGGAAAACGCCGCAGGAACAGGCCGATTACCTGGACCAGGCGTGTCAGGGCCGGCCCGAGCTGCGCTCGCAGGTCGAAGCGCTGCTGCGGGCCAATGGCGAGGCCGGCAGGTTTCTGGTGGACGCCACCGCCGCGTCCGACCGCGCCGCCAGCGATTCGATCGTCGCCAGGCCGGGCACGGTCATCGGCCCTTACAAGCTGCTGGAGCAGATCGGCGAAGGCGGATTTGGGCTGGTGTTCATGGCCGAGCAGCAACATCCGGTGCGGCGCAAGGTAGCCGTCAAGGTGCTCAAGCCAGGGATGGACACGCGGCAAGTGATCGCCCGCTTCGAGGCCGAGCGCCAGGCGCTGGCACTCATGGACCATCCCAACATCGCCCAGGTGCTGGAGGCGGGTGAAACCGCCGCCGGCCGGCCCTACTTCGCCATGGAGCTGGTCCGCGGCGTGCCCATCACCGACTACTGCGACCAGAACAACCTGACGCCGCGCCAGCGGCTGGAACTCTTCGTAACCGTCTGCCGGGCCGTCCAGCACGCCCACCACAAGGCCATCATTCACCGCGACCTCAAACCCTCCAACGCGCTGGTGACGCTGCACGATGGTACGCCGGTGGTGAAGGTGATCGACTTCGGCATCGCCAAGGCGCTGGGGCAACAACTGACCGACAAGACGCTGCATACCGGTTTCGCGCAAATGGTCGGCACGCCTTTGTACATGAGTCCGGAGCAAGCCGAGATGAGCGGCCTGGATGTGGACACGCGCAGCGACATCTACTCGTTGGGCGTGCTCTTGTACGAACTGCTGACGGGCACGACGCCCCTGGACAAGGAGCGGCTGAGCCAGGTGGGCTACGACGAGTTGCGGCGGATCATTCGGGAGGAGGAGCCGGCCCGGCCGAGCATGCGCCTGAGCACGATGGGCGCGGCGGCGACCGCGGTCGCCACCCACCGGCAGAGCGATCCCAAGCAGTTAGGCCAGCTCTTCCGCGGCGAGCTGGACTGGATCGTGATGAAGGCGTTGGAAAAAGAGCGCGGCCGGCGCTACGAGACGGCCAGTGCCTTGGCGGCGGACGTGCAGCACTATTTGCACGACGAGCCGGTGCAGGCCTACCCGCCGTCGGTGCTGTATCGCTTCCGCAAACTCGCCCGGCGGAACAAGGCAGCGCTGCTCACGGTGGCGGCGATGGCGACGGCGGCGCTGCTGGCGGTCGGCAGTCTCGTCGGAGCCGTGAAGGTGCTGGCGGACAGCAATGCGCAGATCAAGGAAGAACAAGCGCAAACGACGAATGCTCTGGAGCGCGAAAAGCAGGCCAACAACGACTTGCTCCAGTCTCTCCAGCGCGAGCAGCGCACTGCCTACTTCCGTAGCATCGCGCTCGCCGAGGGCGAGTTGGCGATCGACAACGTCGGCCACGCCGATGAATTGCTCAATGAATGCCCCCTCGATTTGCAAGGATGGGAATGGCACTATCTGAAACGGCGACGCTACCGCGAACCGGTTATTTTTCGGGGACACAAGTCGTGGGCCTTGGCCGCTGCGTTCAGCCCCGACGGCAAACGGATCGCCTCGGCATGTTCGTTGCTTTCCAAGATCCTCGGTGAAATCAAGGTTTTTACCGGTGAAATCAAGGTTTGGGACCGGGCGACGGGCAAAGAACTGCTGCCGCCTCTCCTCGGTCACGTAGGCCCTGTGTTCAGCGTGGCCTACAGCCCGGACGGCAAGCTCCTCGCGTCGGCCGGCTGGGACAAGACGGTGAGGCTTTGGGACGCCGCAACGGGAAAGCAACTCCGCACGCTGCCCGGACACAGTAGCTATGTCAGCAGTGTCGCCTTCAGCCCCGATGGCCTGGTCGTCGCCTCCGCGAGTGCGGACAGCACGGCGAAGCTGTGGGACGTGACCACGGGCCAGAAATTGGACACCCTGAGCGGCCACAGCCGTACCCTTTCTGCCGTGGCCTTTAGCCCGGACGGCACGTATTTGGCCACGGCAAGTTCCGATCGAACGGTGAAGCTTTGGGACACGACAACCCACAAGGAAGTCCGTACTCTTCGTGGCCAACTGAGCCTGGTGCTCGGGGTCGCCGTCAGCCGTGACAGCCAACGGGTGGCTTCGGTCGCCTCGGGCGGCGATGTCATCGTTTGGGACGCGACCAACGGCCGGCACGTGCACACTTTCAAGGCGGAATCCGCCATCGCCACCAGTGTCGCGTTCAACCACGATGGCAGCCGGCTGGCCGTGGGCAATTGGGATAAGACCGTGAGGCTTCTGGACCTGGTGACGGGCCTAGAGGCCCTTACGCTTCGCGGCCACACCGACGTGGTGATGAGTGTCCGCTTCAGTCCAGACGGTCAGCAACTCGCCTCGGCGAGTCTGGACGGCACGGTAAGAGTGTGGGATGCCGAGCCTGGGGAGGCGAAGAGCCGTCCCGAAAGCTTCACGTTGCGCGGCCCGGCGGGGGTTTTGCGGGTGGCGTTTTCGCCCGACGGCAAGAGCCTGGCCACGGCGAACTACGACGCAACGGTAACCATCTGGAACACAGCCAGCGGGCGGCAAGATCATATCCTCCGCGGACATTCTGGCCCGGTCCTGGCCGTGGCTTTCGCCGGCGACGGCCGCCTCGCCTCCGGGGACCTGGCCGGAAACATCAAGGTCTGGGACGCGATCACCGGCAACGAACTGCGGAGATTCACCAGTCAGGGCAACAATATGGCCCTCAGCTCGGATGGCAAGCGCCTGGCCGCAGGCTTCGAGGGAGGAACCGTTTCGGTCTGGGATGTGGCCACGGGAAACGAGGTATGCGCCCCCTTCCACGCCCACGATGCGCCGATTGTCTGCACGGCCATCAGTCCAGATGGCCAACGCGTTGCCACGGCGAGTTGGGATACGCAGGTCAGAGTCTGGGACGCGACGACGGGGCGCAGGATTCACCTGCTGCGCGGCCACAGCCACCTTGTCCACGCCGTGGTATTCAACCAAGACGGCACACGCTTGGCCTCGGCGAGTTCGGACAAGACGGCGAAGGTTTGGGATGCCGCGACCGGCAAGGAACTGTTGACCCTCGAGGGGCACTGGGACCGCGTGCTTAGAGTGGCGTTCAGTCGCGACGGCAAGTTCCTCGCCACGGCGGGTTTGGATAACAACGTCAAGATTTGGGACGCGACCACCGCCATCGAACTCCAGAACCTGCGCGACCACACAGGCTGGGTTCGGGACGTTGTGTTCAGCCCCGACGGCAAATGGCTCGCCGCGGCCGGCGGGCACCGCGGCCAAGGCGCGGTGAAACTTTGGGACACGTCGCACTGGAAAGAAAAGCCTGACCAAAAGCGGTGAGAGTTGACGCATGCGGGGAGGGTTACTCGTGGATGCCACACCCGCTGCCTTGCGCGAGATTTTCTGCGATGCCCTGGCGCGCTCGAACGCCCAGGAACGGGCGGCGTACCTGGACGAAGTCTGCCACGGTAAGCCGGACCTGCGGGCGCGGGTCGAAGCCCTGCTGCAGGCGCAGGTCGGCGGGTTTCTGGCGGAACCCACCGGCAATCAGGACGCCTGCGAGCCCACCGTCGCCGCACCGCTGAAACCGCCGCCGGTCGCGTCCGCGCCGGCGCCGTCCATTCCCGGCTATGAGATCGGCACGCTGCTGGGCCATGGCGGCATGGGTGTGGTCTACAGGGCGGTGCAACTCGGCTGCAACCGACCCGTCGCCGTGAAAATGCTCTTGAACGGGGCGTGGGCCTCCCCGAGCGATGTGCAACGCTTTCGCCTGGAGGCCGAGGCCATTGCCCACCTGGACCACCCGAACATTATCCCGGTTTATGAAGTGGGCGTGCAGCAAGGGCTCTACTATTTCAGTATGAAGCTCGTGGAAGGCGGCGGCAGCCTGGACCAGCATTTGGCCCGACTCGCCGCGGACCCACGGGCCGCTGCCGCCCTCCTGGCGACGATCGCGCGGGCCGTGCATTACGCCCACCAGCGGGGCATCATTCACCGCGACCTGAAGCCGGCCAACATCCTTCTCGACGCCGACCAGCACCCGTATGTAACGGATTTCGGTCTGGCCAAACGCGCCACCGCGGGCAGCGACCTAACCCAGACCGGCGCCGTCATGGGCACTCCGTCCTACATGGCTCCGGAACAGGCCGCAGGGGAGAAAGCCTTGACGACGGCCGTCGATGTCTATGCCCTCGGTGCCATCCTGTATGAGCTGCTGACAGGCCGACCCCCCTTCCGTGCGGCATCGACCCTCGATACGTTGCATCAGGTCCTGGAGGGAGCGCTACAGCGGCCGCGGGCGGTCAACCCCGCCGCCGATCCGGAGCTGGAGGCGGTCTGCCTGAAATGCCTGGCGCGCGCCGCAGGAACGGTACGCCTCGGCTGCCGACCTGGCGACCGACCTGGAGCACTGGCTCGGCGGGAAAGCACTGAGTGTTCGGCCTCCCCGTCTCGGATCCCTGCTTCGGTCTTGGTTCCGGCATAACTTTGGGCCCGGGACTGTGGTCCTCGGCCTGGTCTTCGGCGTGTTTTTCGGCGTCTTCTTCTGGCTCGTCGGCATCAACCCGTTGGGAATGTCGCAGGGCCTGGTGGGCACGCTGTACATCCTCGGGATCGCTGCGGGGACCTGCGCCGGCTTGTTCACCGCGGTCCTGATTCGCCCGCGCAATCGCACGGCGGACCTGGCGGCGGGTATGATCACCGGCTCGGTCGCAAGCATTATGGTCTTCACCGTCACCGTATGGAGGCGTGTGTTGGTCGCTATCGAATGGGGAGGGACTGCGGCGATCCCTTATGGCATCTTGCTTGGGATAGTGGTGGCGCTGGTATTGCTTGGGTTCATATGCGTGAGCGGGACCTTGGCGGCGGGGAGCCTGCTGCGTCGCCATGACCGCGTCCACCAGATCATCGGCCCGTATTTCGAGCGCGTCATCCCGGCCACGGTCCTGGTCGGTCCTGGTGCAATTTATGATCGGCATTGCGTACCGATCTGCGACCGGGGAAATCAGGCAATACGCCGGGCTTTTCCTGGCGCTTCCCTTTCTCGCGCTGGCGCTCACCGGGGTACTCAGGAGATGGCACTGGATTCTGCGTGCCTGCCTCCACGCCGCCTGGGTGGGTGCCTTGTCGACCGCGGTGGTACTGAGCAGTCAGTGGCAATGAATCGCGCGGGAGTTAGGATTGGAGGAATCAGTCATGACGGAAGACGCGGTTCCTCACGGGACGGTCAATCGACCCGGCGGCAGGAGGGGTGGTTGGCGTCGATATTGGATATCCACTCCGGTTCGTCGTGTGCCGTGATTTCGCGGCAGATCATGCGCTTGTGCCCGAAGCGCCGGTGCCCTTCGATGATCGCCTGGTTGACGTTGTCGAACACGCCGACGACTTCGTCGAACCGGATCAGGGCGATCTTGCCCAGATGGTCGCGGACCAGTTGCTCGCGCGCGCTCGAATGCAGCCTCCTCACGCGCGGTGTCCGGCGAGGAACCGTCCTCGGCAACCGTGAGCCATTCGTCTTTCGGCTCTTGATTTCCCATGAGGAAAAACGATTGCAACGGTCCTGCGGCCGGATACAATCGTGTCTGGTCCCCCCTGTTTTTTCTGTCAGGTTGCGCCGTGCCGACTTGCAAGCGCGACGGCCCGGTTGACCGCGCTTCCGTGAGCCGTCTCCGCAGCGAGGAAGTCGCCCCACGTCGTTCCTCCGCGCGACCCGGCGCCGCGGCCGCGTGGGAATCCAGGCTAGCGTTGGGTTAGGTATTGGAACATATTAAGTCGCAAAAACCTATTCCACCAATGAGTTCCGAGAACTGTCCCCGGTCCTCTCCCGGTCCTCTCCTCTGGCAGACCTGGACGCCGTGATGAAGCGGATTATCGACGGCACCCCGGTTGATCCCGAAACATCCCGCCGGATCGAGGAGCGTGCCGACCGGATCACGGAGGAAATCCGCCGCACCCGAGGCGTCATGGACGATGCCCGGTTCCAGGCGTTATTCCCCGCTCACGCCGAAAGCCGTCCGGCTGCGCGATGAATACCAGCGGCTACTTTGGGCGTCCGGTGACAGCCGTGGCCTCCCTATTTTAGCTTTTATCGGCACTTGGCAAACGATTAAGCAGCGGATCAGGAAGTTGGCGAAGGTTCTCGAAGTAGCGACGGTGCGTCTTTCGCAACATTTCTTCGCTTTCAGCGTCAAGGAGTACGACTTCATGGTGCAGGCCCTTTCGATTGAGTTCCAGTTCGGTCTTGAGACGAGCGTCCTGAGCCTCGACTCGCTGCGAGTTGTCGAAACGTCGAAACTCGATGATCTTGCCTTCGCGGCGATCATATTCGATTAAGAAAATCATTGTTCGGTCCCCTCAGATCGTCGAGTCCCCTTATCACTTTGTTCAACAAGTTGTCGAGTCCATCGGACTCGTCTTGGATTATCCGGCGGGTCTGTTCGATTACTTGATGGCACAACCTTTCCAGTTCTTTTCGGCGATCCGAATCGATTTCCTCCGGCGGGGCAGGCGGTCGATGCTGAGCTGTCAATTCGGGGAAACGCTGTTTGTTATCCCCGGCGCTCATCCACGCGTGAAACAGCAGCGGGTAATGCTGGGCAAACCAAGGAAAAGCCTTGTCTTTCTGCTTCATCGAGTCATAGATGAAGTCAATTACCTCTGGAATGTGACGCGGAGAATTCATTGCTTTAGTAAACCTGCCGAGGAAATCGCCACCCCACGTTTCAAAATTTTTCATGTATCGCAATCCACTCAGATGTTTTGGCGAGGAAGCCTCGCACACGATCGGGGCCGCCGCCATGTTTGATCGCCGGATCAACGACATCCGATAGCTTCTCGGAGAATTCCGCCCACAGGTGTTGCAGCCAGGTGCGAACTTGAATCTCAACCGACTTACCGCTGATCTCGGCAATGAAATGAATTGCACGGTAACCAAAGGTAACCAAAGCTAGGTTTCTCGCGCCGGTCGATTACATGCGAGGCAGCCAGTTCTGTTGTTATCCATTCAACAAATCGGTCCTGCTCCGTGACGTTGGCAACGATAACTCTGCACCCTGCGATATCCTGCATTTGGCTGAGTCGAATGCTTTCTCGGCGAAGCTTCTCCGCAATGGACTGCGTTGTCTTGATCCTTGACCCTCGATTCTCGCCGCGATCCCCGATCTTTCCAATGACGGCACTATACGCTTCATCAAACGACAATCGAAATGCATCCAGCATTCTCAAGTCGCTTTCGGTGCAGGTAGCGCGCTTTAGCCGCTCCCCAAGCCGGTCGATCTGTGTCTTGCTCAATGCCATTATACAACCACCCTGGTGGGCCGCGGTAGCCGCGATCAAGAAAGGGATCAGCTCAGACCTGACCCTTTCTCTCCTCCCCTCACCGTCACGACACCTTGTAGCCCGGCGGCTCTTTCAAGCTCGGGTTCCTCTTGATCATCTCCCTGGCTGCACCTGCAGCGAATTCTGGTGCTCGACATTCTCAGGCGCGAGCTGGTCGGCTCTACCGGTACGCATGGCCTCGGCCTGTTCTTGAGCTTCTGGGGCCACGCCGGAGAGAAGAGCCATCGCCACCATGTCGCTCACGATGTACAGTGTATACCGCCAGGTGATGGGCAGGTAGATTTCGACGCCTGGGTGGTCGATCTTCAGTGCTCGCGGCTCCAGGTAGTTGACCATCGCCACCGGGTTGTCGGAGATATAGAATGGTGTCGAATCGGGGGCACGTTGCAGCATCCACCACCGTTTAGCCAAGACCCTGCCGTTCTTGATCGCCCGGTGCATCTGGGCCAGCGCGGCGTGCTGGATGTCCTGCGCGGAGAGCTTCGGTGCCACATCCCCGCCGTCGAACCCGCGTTCTTCGAGGATCCGCTGGATGCCGTCGTGCAGGCTGTTCAGTCGCTGCCGCACCGCTTGCACCCGGTACTGAAGCACCGCGACGAATTGGGCGCTGTTGAGTCTGTCCATCGAGGTCAGATGCGCGATTGATTGCCGGTCGATGATCGACCGCGTGAGGGCGGCGATCGTCGATTCGTGCTCGCTCAGGACATACTCGAAGGTGTGCGGCTCGCCTTTGTCATCCACGAAGTCGTAGAACCACGAGTCGGCAATGACGGCACCAGGCTTCGACTCGAACGCGGACTCCTTCGCCTTGTTCAAGACGAAGAACTTTCCTTGTCGTCGGCGAAGTTCCTGAGCAGGAACTGCGGGACGCAGTGCTGCCTTCTAGGATGGTTCTCTTTCAGCGCCATCGCTCGTCCTCGGAGTTAACGGCCCGTGTTGGTGGACACTCCCAAGGACCGCTCGGTACCGCTCGGTTCGCCAATGTCGAGCAGGCCGCCGCCTACGCCGGCCGGGCCCCGCGCATGCATCTTCCCCGTCCACAATTTCGGCCGTCGCGCTTCAGCGCCCGTCGCCGACCGTCGCCGTGACGCTCACGGTCGCGACCTTCGTGCTGCCGCTGGGGTTGGTGATGGCGATGGAGATCGTGAAAATCCCGGTGGCGGCATAGGTGGAGCCGCCGACGATCGTGTAGCTCCCGTCGGAGCCTTCGATCCAGGCTTCTCCGCAACCGCCGTCGCCCCAGTTGACGGCGACCGCGAAAGCAGTCGCTTGCGTGTTAAGGTCCGGCGTCGTGAAGCTGGCCAAGGTCACGACGCCGGTCGAGGCCCCCGTGGTGGTGGAGATGGCGCTGCCCGATTGCGCGCTCAGGGAAGACGCCGTCACGAACCAGTTGAAGGACGGCGTGGCGGTTTTGCCCATGCCGTCGGTGACGGACGCCGTGACGCAGTAACGTGAAGTGCTGACTGCGTCGTCCGCGCTGGCGCCGGCGATTTCACGCGTAAACGCGTCGAGATACAACCCGTCAGGCAGCGCACCGGCGGTGAAGCAGGTGTTTTCACCGTTGGGGACGGAGCCGCAAAGGAAGAAGTCCACCTGGTCGCTCGCCTGGGTGCTCTGCGTTCTGGGATTCGTCAGCGTCGTGCCCGATTCGTCGGGATTCGCTATGGTCCACAAGAAGGCCTGGATAGCGCTGTACGTGCCGTCCGCAGCGGTGACATCGGCCACGTACTCCGTGCCCAAAACTCATTTGTCCAAAGCCGCGTCGAGGTCGCGAGCCACGGCGGCGTCGGTGGTGGCGGTTAAGGCCAGACGCACCTCCCTGGCCTCGGCTGGAGTGAAGCGCCAGCTGGGCGAGCAGTTTGGCCGCCGCTCGTTTTTCCTTGACGTTCTCTCGTTCTTTGATCGCTCGCGTCAGGTACGCTACCGCCTCGCGCCTTTCGCTCGGTGCCCAAAAGTCTTTGATGCCCCGCTTCCACCACTCCAGCAACCCTTCCCTGAAGCGGTCCGAGCGCGCTGGGTTCACATACGCCTTGATTGAAAAGGCGCACAGCTGCGCGTGAATATGGGAAGCCGTCGGTCGGATCCTGGGCAAGCCATCGCCTAAGGCTTCCCTCGATGGGGCCCAGGAACTCGGTGGGAATGTTCGAAAACTGCCCTGGGTCCTTCGACGGCGCCGCGAGCCAGCGCTCGATCATTTCCAGGTCCGCCTTCGAGCCCACCCATTCTTGGCTCCGCAATACCAATTCGTCGTGTGCCTTGATCTGAATGTCGATCGGCAACGCGGCGTCCCGGCTCAACTCGACCAGGTAAGTCGCGGTAAGTCGCCAGTCGCGGGATCTTGGTTTCATACGTGAGTTGCCACAGGGCCGTCCATGCATCCGTTGCTTGGCCGGACCTGAGGATCGTGTCAACAGTTGGTAGACGCGCCTCGTCGGTCGCGCTGTAGATTTTTTGAAGCATTTTCGCATTGGCTAGAATCTGCGGATAATCACGTCGCGAATTGAGGGCGGAGTCTTTCACCCACACCCGGCCCGGGTCGTCCTGCGCAAACCGGAGCGTGCCTGAGGGGTTTCGCCGAATCCAAAAGACTCCGCTGCCGAGCGCCACCGGCTGGCCAGGCCCGGGCGTAGGGGACTCACCAGGTCCGGGTAAAGGTCGATAATAGCCGGGAATTATCTTACCCTTGAGTTCCGGCGGGCCCACATAGACCTCGGTTATCTCCCAGGACCTGGGCTCCTCAGCAACGGCGTACACCAGGAAACCTTCATCCGGAAACAGGGCCGCTCTGGTAACAGCGATTTGATCGACGACCGGCTTCGACGGCGGGGGACCGCCTAGGAGGGCACTCAATAAGAATAATTGTGGAAGCATCGGTGTCCTCGATCCATCCGCACGCAAGGACATTAAGGGGATTTGTAACCTTTTAGCCGATTGCAGGAATCCGCCCAGGCAAGGGCATTGCATCACGTTCGCAAGGAAAAACCGTCATTTCAAGCTCGCAGCGAGCACTTTTAGGAGGTACTCATCATTCCAGCCTGCACATTTGCGCTTGCAGGATACGCCCGCTCTGCATGTTGGTTCATTCAGTAAAAGCGACGCGGACAACCTGCGAATCAGTGCCATGTTTTCCTGGCCGTGCCCTTTGTGCAGACGACTTTCGTCCTCGCGGAAACTCATATCCAAGACCCAATGGAGCGAGGTTTCGATTCCCCAATGATTGCGCACGGCGCCGGCAAACTTCTTCACCCGCGGCGGCAGACTCGTGATGAAAACGCGTGTCTCGACGCTGGGTTCCTTGTTGCCTTCTTGCCGCTCGCTGTACACCATGCCAATACTACGCAGCTCTTGCCAATCGGGGTGACGCTCTGCCAACTCTTCGGGCACGCGGATAATATCATAGATCCGCGTCTCGACGCGGCCATGCCCCTCTTCCTTCGTGCAATGCCGGTGATGTTCCAGGCCTGCGAAGTTGTTGTCGAAGCCGGTCAGGAACACAGCCCGGATGTCATCGTGCAAGATTGGCTGGTTGTCCTTCACGGCCAACACATAGTCGGCGTCCGCCGCGCGGATGGCGGCAACGATGTCTTTCTGGCAGCCCATGGCGTCGCTGGTCACGATCGCCCCGGAAATCTCGAGGTTCTTGATCAGCTCGGGCATCGCGGTGATTTCATTCGACTTGCTGTCGCAGGCCTGTTGCCCCAGGAGTAGACGATTTTCAGTGGCCCAGGCACTGACCATATGCAGAGGTCCTTTGCCCGCTGCTTTGTCGAAAGATCGTCGGGCCGTCTTGCCGTCAATGGCGACGACACGGCCGAGCGTGGACTCGGCAACTGCCTGCACCCACTTGACAAATCCGTCCTGTAAAGCGCGCGGATTGAGCAGCGCGAAAACACGACCAAAAGTGTCGTGGGAGGGTATGCCATTGGCCAGTTCGAGAAAGGTCCGCAGAAACTCGAACTTGTTGACGCCGTATTTGGCAACCTCGACCCAGGAATCGGCCCCGGAGATGACCGCCAAGATGGTGACGGCGATGATCTCCCAGAGGTTGTGTAACCGCAAATGTTCCCGGCGTGGGTCCGCAACGTCGGCAAAGCACTCGCGCATGGAAACGGTTGTGGCCTTGGACATGATTCTTCTCCTCCGTGAACGGGTTCCGTCCGAGAAGAATCATTCGCATGTACACTTGTCCAAGTCAAGGGCTCAGATTAGAATTCCACGGTGATGAAGGTAGTGCGATTGCCTTGTCCGCCCAGGCAATGGGGGTAGCTTGCCGGTTTTCAAGTAGGTCCGTAATGCGGACACGATCGTTTCCAGGGGGTTGTGGCCACGCTGCTTGAGGGTCCGGTAGATACTCATCAGTACGGCCTGAAGGTCCGCGCCCGCATCGCTGCCGTTGGCGTAACTGTTCTTGCGAATGATCACCGCCGGCCGGATGGCACGTTCGCCATGGTTGTTGTCGAAGGGTACTTCCGGGTGTTCCAGGAACGTGAACAGTTCGGTGCGATGACGCCGCAGGCGCTTGACCAAGCGGCGCGCATGCGCGTTCTGCCACGGCGTGTCGATCAGCCGCTGCAAGCGCTCTTCCAGGCGTTGTCGCGCGTCGGGAAGGGCCAGGCCCGGTCCGGCGCGGCGCAGACGCAGACCGTCGCGCAGCAAACGCTTCAGTTTTTTGCTGAAGGCGCGCCAATCGCCACCGGGCCGATGGTAATGCTGCACTTTTTTCAGTTCGCGCAGCAAGTGCGCCAAGCATTTTTGCCGTCGGCCACCCACGACCGAGTTGTAGGCGCCCCAAAAGTCGGTCACCAGCGTACCGTTGAAGGCGCGGCGGAAGAACTGCTTGACGACCGTCTTGCCGCGCTTGCGGTCGATCAAGTAGTAGGTCAGATCGCTGGTCGTGAAGCACCACAGCCAGTGGGTCTTCCCACCGACCCGCCAACCGGTTTCGTCGGCGTGCAACACGGCAGCGTCGAGCGCCTGCACCTGGATTTCCAGATACCAGGCGAACAGGATTTCCTGAAGTCGATACCACATCTGCACGAGCCCACCCGTCGAAACCTTCAGATGCAGGTGGTAGTTGAAGACGTCGACAATCTGCGCCAGCGTGTTGCCCAAGGCGTAATGAAGCCACGCCGACAGCACCAGCACGCGCAGACCCAAGGTCGAACCGGGCAGCGCATCGACCACCACGGGCTCGACCACTTTCTGACAGCGACAGCACCAGTAGCGGTGGATCGTATGCTGGGTGACTTCGACCGTGATGTCGCGCGGGATATCCTCGATCAGCCGTGTGCGTGCCCCGCGACACAGCGTAACCGGTCCGTCGCAGTTTGGGCACGACTCGAGGACATGTGTTTCGGTATGATCGATGTGGGTCGGTGGCGGCCGGCGACTGCCGACATGCCCTGCTTCGCGGCCCGGACGTTTTTTGCGCCGCCCCTTGGGGCCAGGCTTCTGGTAAGGCGGCTTCATGCCGGATGGCGCGGTAGGTGCTGGCGCATGGGCCAGCGCCTGCTTTTCCGCCACCATCTTGGCCAACGTCAGCAAGGCAAACACAGTGGCCTCCGCGCCTTGCTCGAAGATCTGCCGCGCTTGCTCGGCGGTCAGACCCGGACCCAAGAGCGGTTCCACCGCAGCCACAGCGTCGGTATCCGTACCCGTCATGGCTAACCAGACTAAAGCATTTGGCCATTTTGACGCAAGACTTCCTGCATTCGGCTAAAAGGTTACGGGGATTTTTTGCGGGCAACTCTGTATGTCCCGGATTTTTCCCAAGATCGATCCGGCCGAGCGGATTCGGTCGGGTCGTACCCCCCCCCTCAGGAGCTTCCGACCGAATTGTCGTGCCATGAAATGCCATGAAGGGCCAGCACATGGCGGCACGATCCCGGATGCACGGCAACGACGAGCGGTCGGATTAACCTGCACGACGACGAGGTCGCCGGGACCGAAGTCGCTGAGCGGACAGGCGATACTCGAATGTTTGCTAGTGCACCGGCGGCGCCGGCACCCGAGGCGCTCGAATCGGCAGCGGCGGCGGTTGCCTGGTGCTGGCCGCCAAGCCGCGTTCGCCCTACCGCGCAATTTCATTGTAAACGTCTTGTCTCGATTTGACCTACGGAAACTGTCACCGAGCTCCGATGAGGTATTCGCCGCCGAACCGCCTCAGTCGCGGTCCGAGGAGCGCAGTGAAGCGGCGGAGATGGGATAGCGCGCATTCGTCGTTGCCATGCTCCGGGGGCCGAGCCTCGGAACCAGGCGAAAATTTTGAAAAAAAGAAAAATGGGCTTGCCAAAAACCGCCACGCGCCTAGGCTACCCGGTGATCGGCTTGGCGAAAATTCAGGCAGACGCCCAACAATAATAACGGCTGTCAACAAACTGACCCATCCCGCAGGAAGTGGGTGGCGGGCGAACGTTCTTGGAGGGGCAACATGATGCGTCTTCTGGCTTTCCCACAGATCGCCCGGGCGCTCGGCGTGCTGCTCCTGGTCACGGCTGCGCTCAAGGTGCACGGGCTGGCGGCTGATCCGATTGCCGGCCAGGGGATCTTTGCCGCTGCCGAATTACAGCTGGCCGTTGTCGAGGTCGAGGTACTCCTTGCCCTGTGGCTTTGGGGGGGGGCGTAGCTTCCCGGCAGGCCCATGGCTCGCCTCGCTCGCTCTTTTCAGCTCTTTCGCCGCCGCCAGCTTCTATCTCGGCTGGATCGGGCAAGCGTCCTGCGGGTGTGCCGGGACGCTCTTTTCCGTGAGCCCCTGGTATGCGTTCGGGTTCGATTTACTCGTTCTCGCCCTCCTGCTGGTGGGACGCCCCGAAGTCAAGCCACTCTTCACGCATCCACGCGCCGAGCTTGCGGCCGCCTGCCGGCCCGCCGCCTACAGCTTGGGCGCCGCAGTGGTCCTCTCGGCGTGCTGTTTGGCATGGCACATCTCAGCTTTGGTTCGGTCCCCGCCGCAATCGCGTACCTCCGCGGCGAGCGTATTTCCATCAGCCCGCGCCTGGCCGATCTTGGTGCCGCGCCCGCGGGCGGAATGCGCGAAGTTACTGTCCACATTTCCAACTGGGCCGACGTGCCGGTGCGGCTAATCGGCGGCACGGCGGATTGTTCTTGCACGGTCCTGCACGATCTGCCGCTGGAGATCGGCCCGGGCGAAGCGCGGCCGGTCACGGTGAGCGTGCGTATGGCGGGCGAGCCCGGCGTTTTCACGCGCAGCGCCGGCTTTGTGATCGATGACCAGGGCATTAAACGCATCGACTTTCGCCTGACCGGTCGTGTTCATCAGGCGCAACCGAATGGACAAGCAAGCGCGCAATGACCAAGCCGTCCGGCCCGGCGACTGAGCCGAGATGAACCGAAACGTTTCCTCCCCGTTTCCTACAGGAAAGGAGCTTGCGATGCTGAGCCGAATCGAGACGACGCTACGGTATCTGCTGTTTGCCCTCGCCATGAACCTGTTGCTCGCGAGTATTCTGATGGTGCCGCAGGACACATTCGCAGACGGCGGCGGCGGCGGCAGCCCGCCACCCGCACAGCCCTGCGATGGGAGCCCGTACTGCCCCCAACTTGCATGTACGATTCAGATGCCGACCTGCATGAATCCGACAAATTGCTGCAACCAGACTGGCAACAAGACGCAGTGTGGTGGTTGTGTCTGCCAAAAAGTTGGTCCGGAGCAATGCGGTTGCCGTTAATAGGTGCTGTGGTAAATGCTAACCGACGTGTTGCAGCTTGACCAAGTGTGCGCGAGCGGGCAAGGGCACCGGTAAAAAGAAGAAGCGTGGCCGCCATGGAACACTTCTCCAATCCGACGCGGACTCCGAATGCAACAATGCTTGCGGGTATTACCACCGCATTGCTTGTCGGGGCCAATGTTTGCTGGGGCCAGGATGGCCCCTCTCTCCGGGACGCGTTTCTGAACAGCGCCCCCGCCGCCTGGAAGGAGTACCGCGAATGGGCGACGCGCCTGCAAGGATCGTACACGTGTAAGAGCCTATACGAGCACAGGGCGCGGCGCAGGTAATCGACAGCACCTACGACGAAGCTTACGAACTAAAGCAACGCAAGGGCTGCGTAGTATTCCTGGAGCAATGGCTCATCGAGAACAACAAGACAACCGGGCGAACATTAGTGCGGGTCGAGAATGCCCAATATGGGTTTGAGCTTGGGAAAAAGGACCCCGACGCACAGTGGCTCGTGAGCCAATATGGGCGCGGTCTAACGTTCACTGGCCTCTTCGCGCCGGCATTTCAAATTGAAAGAGTAGTGGCCTACCCGGTAAACTTTGCCCTGCTGGGCGTTGCCATGGCGGGCGTTAACCTGGATTATCCTGCGCTGGAGCCAGGGTACAAATTGTTGACGGTCACCCCCGTGCCCCGGCACGGAAAAGTTCTGGCGAAGGTCGAGTTCGAGTTCCATCCTACCGACACGCGCAAGACACACCTACGCGGGGGCTGGGTCCTTTATGATCCCGAATCGCATTGGGTCCAGCGCGAGTGTCATCTGAACCTCGAGCGCTGGGTGTTACCCGAAGACAAGACTTTTAAAGGAACCAATGCGGCGATTTTTGAGTATGGCCAGGGTGGACAGGGATTCCCGATCATCAAACGTGTTGTGACGCACTACACGTTACCTGATCGTGTCTACAACTCGGAGCATATTTACGAGTTCCATCTGGAAGAGGCGGAGGCTCCAGAGAGCGCTTTCACCCTGTCAGCCTTCGGCATGCCCGAGCCTGTTGATGCACCTGCCGCGCCGGGCGCCTGCGCTGGTATCTTTGGCTCATGGGTGGCGCCGTCGTTTGTCTCCTTTTGGGTGGCTTCCTGTTCCGCGGTGCTCAGCGCCGTAAGCTCACGAGCACGCCACCGAATCCGCTGCCTTCCACGCTCGCCGCGAAAAGCAGCGGCCCAAAAGCTTGAGGATCTCCAATGACCTCACGCCATCAACGCTACGTGGCGTGGCTCTTCATCGTGACGGGCATGTGCACGCTCGCCGCGGCCGCTTATTGTTATTTCACCCCGTTTGCCGGTGCCGCCGTGCAAGCGCGGGAAACCGACTTCGAGTTTGCCGATTGCGTCGCTGGCGAAAAACGAGAGGTCATTATTGCGCTGCAAAACAACTCGGGGCACCCCATCCGCGTTCTCGGCTATGAGTTATGTTGAGGGGTGAGATGTAGCTTCGGTCCGAAGCGCAAAGACGACCTTACAGAGTTGCCGGCCGGCGCAACCGACTTGGCGTGCGTTCTCGAGATCGCCCAAGCCGGCGAATTTAGCGCACTGATGCACTTGTTCGTGGACGACCACGGCATACGCGAGATTCTAATCGCCGTTCATGGAACGGCCACGGCCGCCGAATAGGAGATGCAACCATGCGTTCCTCCCGGCGCGGCTTTACGCTGATCGAGTTGGTGGTGGTCATCGCGATCATTGGCCTGCTCGTCGCATTGCTGGTGCCGGCCGTGCAGCGGGCCCGCGCGGCCGCGGCACGCACGGAATGCGGCAACAACCTCAAACAAATCGGCCTGGCCGTGCACCAGTACCACGACGCCAACAAGAGCCTCCCCGCGGGCGTCCGCTGGCAAAACGGCAAGGACCCGTACCAATTCGCCAGCTGGCTGACCTTCCTGTTGCCCTACGTCGAGCAGCAGGCCCTGTGGGGGGCGACGCAGAACGCCTATCGCCAGACGCGCAGTTTCCTGCAAAACCCGCCGCACATCGGGTTGGCCACGGTGGTGCCGGTGTTCGCCTGCGCCGCCGACAGCCGGACCGCTCAGGTGCAGTTCGCGCAGCGCGACAACGTTAGCGTGGCGCTCACCAGCTACCTAGGCGTCGAGGGGCTGGACTTGAGCACGCTGGACGGCATCTTGTTCCGTGATTCACACATCCGGATGACAGACATCACCGATGGCACCAGCAACACGCTCATGGCCGGGGAGCGTCCGCCGAGCACCGATTTTCAGTACGGGTGGTGGTACGCCGGCATCGGCCAGCGTTACACCGGATCGGCGGACATGATCCTTGGGGTGTGCGAGCAGAACGTGCTGCCGGTGACCAAGGGCTCGTGCCCGCCGGGAACCTACTCGTTCGGTCCGGGCAGCTTCAACAACCAGTGCGACATGTACCACGTCTGGAGCCCGCACCTAGGCGACGGGGCGAACTTCCTCTTCGCAGACGGGTCGGTGCATTTCCTGTCGTATTCCGCCGCGCCGCTGCTGCCGGCACTGGCGAGCCGTGCGGGCGGCGAGACGCTCACGATTCCGGATTGATTTTTCTCCTCGCAGGCTTGAAAAGCGGCCGGGGCTTGAAAAGCGGCCGGGGTCATTCAGGATTCGTGAATGGCCGTGCCCGCGCCCGCCAGCGATCATTGAGCCTTCTTCCTTGTGTGTGGCGGCCGCGCCGGCGACGGTTGCGCCTTCAGAAGAAGTTCCTGGAATCGCTGGGGCATCTCCTCGACGGTGGCCGCTCGGCGGACGGCCCGCTCGAACTACTAGCTAGCGCCGTTCCTTATCATCGATAAAGGCAATGCGATCGAACAGGCCCGCGATTCGGCTCACCAGGTCCACATGGACACTGCCCTGCGGTTGAGGAAGTTCCAGGGTCATGCGTCGTACCTCCTGATGGCGATGCCGCCGAAGCGGGTGTACGCGTCCATCAAAATCGGGTCCTCCTTCAGCTTTTCGCGGCCCAGCGTCAGGGCGGCAAAGACTTCCGTCACAAATCCTGAATGCGACTTTTCCGCCTGCCGGGAAACCAGCTGGGCCAGACCGCGAAGGTTACTTTGCTTCTGGTGAAGGAACTCGCTCTCGTCCGCGAGCCATGCGGTGCTGAAGATGGCGAAGCGGTCGGGAACGGATTGATGCATCGCCAGTTCGCCCATCTCGTCGGTGCCTCCATGCTGCTTGGCAATGATGTGCTCGATCTGGAATGCAAGCGTGCCGGCGTCTTCTTCACGAACGTGGCAGTATTCGGAGCGACGGCCTACCCGCTCCCGGACGAAGGCTCGAAGCGCAGCATCCATCATTCACGGCGGCCAGCGGCCAGGGAGCATTAATTAAAAGGGGATTGCGCCACGAAAGCTTGGGAGAGGAGGACGAGATCGCTCTGAAACCTTTCGATGAGGCCCTGCGGGTAAGCAAGCCCGCCCAGGAGAGCTTGACCAGCACCTGGAAGCGAGTCTTGCGCGGTGGTGGGGCGACCCACCCTGCGAAGCGTAGACAGCCAGCTTCAAGGCCGGGCTATTGAGCTTCGAAAGACTTTCGTCGTAGGAGCCCTCGTGGTTCCCTTAGCGGGGGCCGTGCTGCCGCACCGTCATGGTATAATGGGGGCGTGCAGTCCTGCCGGAGTCGAAGAACCTGGCATAGAAGCAACCGGCCTCTGCGGAGGTGTCACGGCCGCGTTGCCAATCCGTCCGTTGACGAAGCGGATGCCTTAAAGGGGCAAGTCCGGATCCGTGGGAGCGCCAGGGAGCAATCCCTGGCGCGACCCGGCCACCGGCGCGAAAGTTGAAAATAATGGAAATTCTTTGCGATGCCGGCCAGGCCGTTCGCCCTTGTCTGCTGCTCGCCGACGACCCACTGTGCAGCGAACTTGACGACGATCGCGCCCGGTCATTTGGAAAATTCTCTTGCAACGCCGATCCGCAACATGTTCTAATAATGCAAACCGTCTTGGTGGAAGACTCTCGCCGCCAAGGTTCCGTTCGACGGTCTACACAGCAATCCGGAGGGACCACCATGTCCTTGGCCCGTGATGCTCTGCAGGCGCGGTCGGTCGAGCCGAATACGGCCTGGCAGAAGGCAGTTGGTCGCAAGTTGACTGCGGCCCGGCTGGAACAACTTCCAGCGGGGCTGCACTGTGACGATGCGCTCGATGAGCCGCTTTGGTACGACGAAGCTCGTAAGCTGCTTTGCTATCGCGGCTTCATGTGCAACGCCAGCTACGTGCTGCTGCGCCGCCTGTCGAGCCATCCCGAGTACATCGCCGCCCTGGCGGACCACGAGGAGATCGATATCCCCTGGGACCCTTGACCCGCGCTGCGCACACGATGCCGGAACACGGCCGCCATTCTCCGCAAGCTTCCGTTTTACCCAGGGGCCGAACGGGTGTATAATCCGTTTGAAGCGAGTACCCGGTTTCGCTGCCGGTGCTCGGCTGGCTGATTCGAGGAAGTCGTGAACGAACCGCAGCAACTTTGCCCTAAAGACCCCTACGCGTTTCCTGGTCCCGACGACCCGCCGCGCGAATGGGCGCGTGAAGAAGCGGCTTACGCGCGTGAGCGCGATCGGCTCGTGCGCGACCACCTGGGCGAATTCGTCGTGCTGCACCGGGATGAACTCGTTGGGCCGTTTAAGACCTATGGCGAAGCCGTTGCCGTGGCCTACCGGCGGTTTGGCGATGTTCAGCTCGTCATTAAGGAAATTCGCCCGGAAGAACCGCCCGACTTTGTATCGCTCGTCGATCTGAACCATCCGTCCATCAAGCTGCTTGACAAGAAGCATGGGTAAGTTTCGGGCCCCCGTGCAGGATCGATTGATTCTGCCCGCAAGGACACTGCTCACCCGAGAAGACGAAGTCGTCTTCCGGGCACTTGGCAGGTCGATTGCCGCACCGATCGTGGTGCGGCTGCTGATCGACACGGGTGCCAAACGCAGCAGCATGATCCCCTCGATCCTGGATCGGTTGAACCCGCGACCGGCCGGCCGCGCCAACGTCGAGACAGTCCTGGCATCCGCAGCGACCGAGCTCTTTTGGGTTCGTCTGGAATTCCCCGGCTCCTCACTTGCAGCCGTGCCGCTTGTGGCAGTCGCGCGCCTGCCGATGCCAGCCTCGCTCCGAGAGTATCAGGGCGTCGTGGGACGCGATCTGCTCAGCCGTTGGGAGTCCTTCCTCTATGAAGGCCGGCGCGGTCGCGTCACCATCCGCGATACGCCGGGCGGACTTTTCGGCTGGCTGAAACGGCGATGAGGAGTTCAGTTCGGCGCCCTCCCGTTAAGTTCCCGAACGACCGCTGTGTAGTCCGTGCGCCCTCGCAACGGCGCGAACGCCGGGTGAGCTGCTGCCGTCGTGGACGACCCAGTTCTCGACCCGCAAGCCGGGCACCAGGCGAAAGTCCTTGAGGTTGCGAGTAACCAGCGTGGCCCGGTTCGCCACGGTCGCGGTCCGTCGCAAAAACCGGCAATGTCGGTGCAAAATTCTCTTGCAACGCCAATCCCCGGCGTGTTGTAATAATAGCCATCCGGCGGAAGACTCTCGCCGCCAGGTTTCCGTCCGACGGTCTTCAAGCAATCCGGAGGGACCGCCATGTCCTTGGCCCGTGATGCTCTGCAGGCGCGGTCGGTCGAGCCGAATACGGCCTGGCAGAAGGCAGTTGGTCACAAGTTGACCGCGGCCCGGCTGGAACAACTTCCAGCGGGGCTGCACTGTGACGATGCGCTCGATGAGCCGCTTTGGTACGACGAAGCTCGTAAGCTGCTTTGCTATCGCGGCTTCATGTGCAACGCCAGCTACGTGCTGCTGCGCCGCCTCTCGGGCAATCCCGAGTACATCGCCGCCCTGGAGCAGCTGTATCTCGGCAGCGCGCTCGAGGAGGAACGCTCCGGCGCACGGTGGCTGTGGACGCTTGCCGCCTCGGTGGCGGTCGCCACGGCTGCGGCCGGCGCATGGTTCTGGCTGCGCTGAGCCGCCCACCGGTTTTTCCCGCCATCCGTCCGTCCTGGGAATCGCATGAGAGGATTGATCCAGGCGTCGCTCGGCAATCCCTACGCCGTCATCGTCGGCACCCTGACCATCGTCATCCTCGGGATCCTGACGCTGGTCGCGGTGCCGCAGGACATCCTCCCCGTCTTCAAGAGCCCGGCCGTTCAGGTGCTCACCTTTTACGGCGGCATGCCGGCCGAGGCGATCGAGAAGAACATCACCGTTCGCATGGAACGCTGGACCGGCCAGGCCAACGGCATGCGCAAGCAGGAGTCGCGCTCGGTGTCGGGGGCGAGCATCGTCCGCAATTATTTCCAGGACGCGCAGAACCCCAACGGCGCCCTCACCCAGGTCAACTCGCTCGCCCTGGCCGTCGTGCCGAACCTCCCCCCGGGGACGCTGCCGCCGGTGGTGCTGCCGTTCGACCCGACCAGCACCACGCCCATCGCGCTCGTGACCCTCAAGACGCGCGGCAACAAGACGCCGGACGAGGCGATCCTTTACGACCTGGCGCACTACAAGGTCCGCAACTACATCATGCAGAACCCCGGCGCCATCGCGCCGGTTGCGATCGGCGGCAAGATCCGCGCGGTCATCCTCTATCTCGACCAGACCAAGATGCAGGCGCAAGCTGTCGCCCGAAGACGTGATGAACGCGGTCGAGAAATACAACCTGTTCTTCGCCGACGGCGACGTCAAGGTCGGCAAGCTCGACTACGCGCTGTCCTCCAACTCGATGTATGACCTCATCGAGCGCATGAAGGAAATCCCGATCGGCGCGAACCCGCAGCGGCCGCAGTTCCTCGGCAACGTCGCCACGCCCACCGACGGCTCGTTCATCCAGACCAACGTCGTCCGCGTCGACGGCAAACGGCAGGTCTGCATCCCCGTCTACCGGCAGCTCGGCGCCAGCACGCTCGACGTGGTCGACACGCTGCGGGCCACGCTGCCGGACATGCAGCAGCGCCTCGGCGAGAAGGATATCGAGCTGGACCTGGCAATGGACCAGTCGGATTATGTCCGCGCCTCGATCCGCGACCTCGAGCGCGAAGGCGTCATCGGCGCCATCCTTTGCTCGCTGGTGATCCTCCTGTTCCTCGGCCAATGGCGCATGACGCTCATCGCCATTGTCACCCTGCCGATATCCGTGCTGGCGGCGGTTGTCGGCCTTTACTACACCGGCCAAACCATCAACGTCATGACCCTGGCCGGCCTGACCCTGGCGATCGGCCCGATGATCGACAGCGCCATCATCTGCCTGGAGAACACGCACCGGTACCTCTCGATGGGCGCGGCGCCGCGGGCCGCGGCGCTCACCGGCGCCAGTCGAGGTGGCCATGCCGGAACTGGTCTCGACCCTGTGCACGTTCCTGGTGCTGGCGCCGCTGGCGCTCATGCCGGGCCTGGGCCGTTTCCTGTTCATGCCGATGACGCTGGCGGTGATGTTCGCGATGAGCACCGCCTATTTGCTGTCGCGCACGCTCGTTCCCTGCGCCAGCGCTTTTCTCTTACACCAGCACGAGCACGACGTTCAGGACACGCCCGGCGCGATCGGCCGGGCGTTCGCCGCCTGGTCGCGGCTGATCGATCGCGGCATCGGCGTGTATGTCCGGGCGCTGGACGCGGTGCTGCGGCATCCGGTGATGACAGTTGCCATCGCATTCGGGCTGCTGGCAGTGACGCTGGTCGCGCTGTTGCCGGTGCTGCGGCGGGAGTTCTTTCCCGAGGTGGACTCGCGCGCGTTCGAGATGGCGGTCCGCGCGCCGAGCGGCACGCGCATCGAGGAGACGGAAAAGCTGATTGCCCAGGTGGAGCAGTTCATCCGCGACACGATTCCCGAGAATGATCTGAAGACGATCATCTCGGAAATCGGTCTGACCGCCGACTGGGCGGCTGCCTACACGCCGAACGCCGGGCCGATGGACGCAGTCGTGAAAGTCCAGCTCGAGGAGCATCACCGCGGGTCGCAATCGTCGCAGGATTACATCCGGGCGCTGCGGGCCGGTTTCGCAGGCGATCAGCAGCGCTTCGGCATGCTGGAGTTTTCCTTCGACGCCGGCGGCCTGGTGCGCGGCGCCCTCAACGAGGGGAAGTCCACGCCGATCAACGTGCAGCTCATCGGTCAGGACCAGAAGGTGCTGGCGGAGATCGCCGGCAACATCAAGCAGGCGGTGCAGGAGGTCGACGGCATCGTCGATGCGCGCGTGCTGGAGAAGCTCGATTATCCGGAGTGGACGATCAACGTCGATCGGGCCAAGGCGGCGGCGCAGGGGCTGAACCAGGACGACATCATGAAGAACGTCATCGCCGCCACCAACTCGAGCATCACGTTCAACAAGCGGAATTTCTGGATCGATCTGCAGCGGACCGGCAATCAGTACTACGTCGGCGTGCAATATCCCGAGAAGGTATTCCACAGCGAGGCCGACGTGAAAAACATCCCGATCACCAGCCCCATGCAAGGCGTGCCGATCCCGCTGGAGAACGTCGCCACGCTCAGCTATACGACGATCCCTACGGAATCGCACCATGTGAATCTGCAGCCGACGATCGATCTGACGATGAATGTCGAGGGCCGCGACCTGGGGCACGTCAGCGTGGACGTGGCCCGGCTGCTCGAAAAGTTCGGCGTGCGGCACCGAGACCAGAACAATGCGTGGGACGGAACCTGGGTGCCCGACGATCCGTACTTTGCCTCACCGGCGGCGCAATTTCGCGTGGACGAGCGCGACGACGGGCCGGTGGCGATGTGGACAACGCAGGACGGCGCAACGCGCGCGGTCGAGGTCATCACCGAAAAAGGCCGACGGCTCGCGCTGGACCGACAGCCGCGGCGAGGACCACGAGCTCGAAATCGTGCGGGATCGCGAGGGCGCGGACCGCGTTGTCCTGCCGGGCTCGCGGATCAGTCTGTCCGGCGAGTACACGCGCATGCAGGACACGTTTCGCGACCTGGGTCTGGGGCTGCTCCTGGCGTCGCTGCTCATCTACTTCCTGATGGTGGCGCTGGATCGCTCGTTCATCGTGCCGCTGGCCGTCATGCTCATTGTGCCGCTGTGCCTGATCGGCATCCTGCCGGTGCTGTTCCTTACCGGCAGCGCCATCAACGTGCAGTCGCTGTTGGGCTTCATCTTCATCGTCGGCATCAAGGTCGCGAATACGGTGCTGATGACCGACTACGCCCAGGAGCTGCGGCGCCATGAGGGACTCAGCCCGGTCGAGGCCATCCGCAAGGCGGCGTCCCTGCGGGTTCGGCCGGTCACGATGACGGCGCTGGCGGCGTTCTTCGCAATGATCCCGACCGCGCTGGCCGAGGGCGAGGCCAACGCCCCGCTCGCCCGCGCCATACTCGGCGGCCTGTTGGCCGGCGAACCCGCCACGCTGTTCGTGCTGCCGGCGCTGTATAGCATCCTGGTGCGCGGCGAGACTGGTACGCCGCCGGGGGAGCAGACTGCCGTCGCGCCGCATTGAGGGTTCGTGTTCCGCCTTTAGGCGGTTCCGCGAGACCGCCTATAGGCGGAACTACGAACGGCTCAATCCTGCTTGAGCCGCTGGAGCGCCTGCTGGGCTTCGCGCGTGATGCGCACCGCCGGCTCGCCCTCGGCGAGTTCGCGCAGGAGCTGCCGCGCTTCGGGACTCGAGACGTGCCTCGAGCACCTCGACCGCCCGCAGCAGCGGTAGCGTTGATGAGCCTACTTTCGTAATCAGCCCTTGCAGGCGGCGCTTCAGCTCCAGCGTCTTCGCGGTGGCGATCGACTCCCTCAGGTAAGGCTCGACCCAGGGGCTCATCGCTTCGAGCTTGTGATTGGCCTGGTCGCGCACGTCGAAACGATCGCTCTCGAGCAACGCGATCAGCGCGTCGCATTCCTTCCGCACCGTCGCGTTGAGTTTCACGGGGTGCAGCCGTTGGTTGAGGCGGGCGACGCCGGCGCGGGGCTGGGCAGCCACCGCGAGGATCGCCTGGTACGCCGCCACGCTGTCACCGGCCAGATCCTGCCAGAGCGTTGGCCGCAACGTGCGCGTCACCGGCGTCGTCGGCGCGTACAGCCGCCAGGCCGCCACCACGCCGCCGCCGTTGCGCTTCCCGCCGGCCGCGAGTGTCGAGCCATCCAGCGCGATCGACAGGCTGGTAACGCCTGTACCTGGCACGGCCAACCCGTAGAGCGAATAGAACTGGTAGGCGCGATCAGCCGGCGCGTGCAACGCGCCGGTGCGCGGCAGTGCCAGCGTCGCGCGCAGTTGGCCGGTCGCCGCCTCGAACAGCCGCACCAGCCCGTCGTCGGCGCCGCCGGTGACGATGGTTCGGCCGTCGCGCGAACAGACCAGCGCGCCGATGCCGCGGCCCAGCCCGGACGATCCGTGCGGGAAGATGAGGCCGACCTCGCGGCCGGTCTTGAGGTCCCAGAACTTCATGCGTCCGTCGGAGCCGCCCGAGACCACCGTGCGTCCGTCGTCGATGAAACCGGCGCCGGTGACGCGGTTGTCGTGCCCCTTGCGGCGGAGGCGCAGGGTGCCGGTGGCGACATCCCACACCCAGATGTTGCCCGCGATGTCGCCCGTGACCGCGAGCGCTCCGTCGCCCGAGAACGCGACGCAGGTATTGAGCCATCCCGCCTGCTCGGTTACGTCCGGCCGAGCCTTGAGCGTTGCCGCCTCGCGGAAGCCAACCCGATGCCCGGCGACCGCCAGCATGCCACCGGGTGCAAACGCCAGCTGAAACGCGCTGACGTCCGGCAGCGCCTTGAGCGGCTTGCCGTGGTCCGCGTCCCACAACTCCAGCCCGCCGGCGAGCGTCGCGAGCCGCCGCCCGTCGGGTGCAAACGCGATCTCCGAGACGGGTGCGGCCAGCTTGAAAGCGAGCCGCTCCTTGCCGGCAGGCACATCCCATAGCCGGATCATGCGATCGGATGCTGCCGCCGCCACCGCAGAGCCGTCCGGCGCTACCGTCACGGTGCGCACCTCCGCCGGCGGCAGCGCCGCCAATGTGGCCTGCGGCGTGAGCGGAGCGCAAAGAGGAGCGAGCAGAATCGGAATCAGCAGGTGCATCGGGTCCACCGTCCATCCCGTTACAGGGGTGCATTCGGTTGCCTGGTTGTTATACCCGCCGCGTCGCGAGAAGGATTCGAGGTGGTTGCTTGGTAGCCGCATTCGTGAGAATGCGGGCGACGTGACCCGCATTCTCACGAATGCGGCTACCCCAAAATCAAGGCTTGACGATGCATTAGGCGCGCCTTTCTTTGGTTGACATATGAACAGTCTGCAAGAATCTTGACAAAAAAGTACACATTCCTAGAATGGAGTAGGAGGACTGTTCCGCCATGAAGATCACCGCCCAGGAAGAGTACGGCCTGCGATGCCTGCTGCGGCTGGCGAGCGCGACCGACGCGTCGCTGACGCTGCCGGAGATCGCCGAGGCGGAAGGGCTGTCGGTGCCGCACGTCGCCAAGCTGATGGCGGTGCTGCGGCAGGCTGGCCTCATCGACAGCGTGCGTGGGCGCTCGGGGGGCTATCGATTGGCGAAGGCCCCCGATTCGATTCGCCTGGGCTCCTTGCTGCTGATCCTGGGCGAGCCGCTCTTCGATGAGGCGGACTATTGCCAGAAACACGCGGGGATCACTCCCGACGGCGTCTGCCTCAATCACGCCGGCTGCACGCTCAAATCGCTCTGGCAAACCCTGGAGCAGTGGATGCGGGCGACGCTCGACCGCATCACGATTGCGGACTTGCTCCGGCACGAGAGCAACGTCACCGACCTGTTGCGCGAGCGCCTCGCGGCGGCGCTGGTGGCTGAAGCGAGCCGCGTGATTCCATTGACGATGGTGAATAACTAACGACCTGCAAGCGGGTCAACTTTCGGGAAGCACACGATGAGCACGGACAACAGCACGATCGAGGAACTTGCCAATCGCGAGTACCAGTGGGGCTTCGTCACCGACATCGAGGCCGAGGCGGTGCCCAAAGGGCTGAGCGAGGACATCATCCGCACGATCTCGGCCAAGAAGGACGAGCCGGACGTTCATGCTCGATTGGCGGCTCAAGGCGTATCCGCCACTGGCAGACGATGGACGAGCCGCGCTGGTGGCCGAACCTGCACTTCCCGCCGATCGACTATCAGAACGTCGTCTACTACTCGGCCCCGAAGCAGAAGAAGCAGCTCACGAGCCTGGACGAGGTCGATCCGGAGCTGCGCCGCACCTTCGAGAAGCTCGGCATCTCGCTGGACGAGCAGAAACGGCTGTCCGGCGTCGCGGTCGACGCGGTCTTCGACAGCGTCTCGGTCGCGACCACCTTCAAGGAGAAGCTGGCCGAGCTGGGCATCATCTTCTGCTCGTTCTCCGAGGCGGTGCGGCACCATCCCGAGCTGGTGCCGCAAGTACCTCGGCTCGGTCGTGCCGTACAACGACAACTTTTTCGCCACGCTCAACTCGGCGGTCTTCAGCGATGGCTCGTTCTGTCTACATCCCCAAGGGCGTGCGCTGCCCGATGGAGCTGTCGACCTACTTCCGCATCAACGCCGCGCGACACCGGCCAGTTCGAGCGGACGCTGATCGTGGCCGAGGAGGGCGGCTATGTCAGCTATCTGGAAGGCTGCACCGCGCCGATGCGCGACGAGAACCAGCTGCACGCCGCGGTCGTCGAGCTGGTGTGCTGTGGGCGAGGACTCGCAGATCAAGTACTCGACCGTGCAGAACTGGTATCCCGGCGACAAGGACGGCAAGGGCGGCATCTACAACTTCGTGACCAAGCGCGGCGCCTGCCGCGGCCGGCGAGTCGAAGATCTCGCTGGACGCAGGTCGAGACCGGCTCGGCGATCACCTGGAAATATCCGAGCTGCATCCTGCAGGGCGACGACTCGGTCGGCGAGTTCTACTCGGTGGCGCTGACGAACCAACGAGCAGCAGGCCGACACCGGCACGAAGATGATCCACATCGGCAAGAACACGCGCAGCACGATCGTGTCCAAGGGCATCTCGGCGCGGCAACGGCCAGAACACCTATCGCGGCCTGGTGAAGGTGCTCAAGGGCGCGGAGAACGCCCGCAATTATTCGCAGTGCGATTCGCTGCTGCTGGGCGACCGCTGCGGGGCGCACACGTTCCCGTACATCGAGGTGAAGAACACGACGGCGCACGGTGGAGCACGAGGCGTCGACGTCGAAGATCGGCGAGGACCAGATCTTCTACTGCAAGCAGCGCGGCCTGTCGGCGGAGGACGCCGTCGGCATGATCGTCAACGGCTTCTGCAAGGAGGTGTTCCGCGAGCTGCCGATGGAGTTCGCGGTGGAGGCGCAGAAGCTGCTGGGGGTGAGCTTGGAAGGGAGCGTGGGTTGAGCTGAGGGATCGCGCGTGCCGAAAAAGATTCGCAAGCTGAAAACCATGCTGCGAAAGGCGGGGTTCGCCTTCAGGCCTGGCAAGGGTAGCCATACGGTTTGGTCCCATCCCAAGCTACCCGACAAGAATGTCACGGTTTCTGGAAATGACGGAGACGACGCCAAGGAATACCTGGAGAAGCAGGTCGAACAAGCGATCCGAGAGGCGGAGCAAGCGTCATGAACTGGCATTACAGCATGCAGATCCGATGGTCGGATGCGGACCAGGCATTCATCGTTTCACTGGCGGAATTCGGCCCGTATGCGAACACGCACGGCGAAACCTATGAGAAAGCCGTCCGCATGGGTCAAGAAGTGCTGGCATTGTTGGTGGAATCGTACAAGGCCTTGGGACGTCCATTGCCCGAGCCGGCGCGGTACGAGGGCGTGGAATACAAGGACGAGGAAGACTACACTCTGGAACGCGACAAGGCGTTTTGGCAAATGATCGAAGAGCGGCGGAAACAGAAGACGATTCCGATTGCGGAGGTAAAGCGCCGATTGGGCGTGACAGCCCGATCGCGAGCCAAGCCGGCCGCCCGGCCCAAGAAGTCGTGAACATGTGCCAAGTCCATACGTTTTCAGAGCCGGGCGGCCATGCGAACAACGAGGACGCGATCGAGGTACGATGCCATCCGAACGACGCCGATATTTGGCTGTGTGCGTTGGCTGACGGGCAAGGTGGGCGAGCCGGTGGCGCCAGGGCGGCGCAACTGGCATGCGGAACGGTCGTGAAGGCCGCGAGCGAATGTCCGCTCACAGCTGTAACGGGAGCGGCCACGTGGATTGGAATCCTGCGCCAGGCCGACCAAGCGGTGGCCAACGATCTGGATGCGGGCCTTACGACTTTGATAGGGTTTTGCCTGGTGCGCGAGACGATTGTGGGTGCTTCTAACGGTGACAGCGCGGTGCTGGTGGTCAATGCCGGCGCGGACTGCCACGAGGTAACCAAGAATCAATGCAAGACTCCGCCGGTCGGATTTGGGGACGCGCCGATCATCCCATTCGCTGCTCGGCTCGTGAAACCTTGGACTGTCCTGGCGATGTCGGATGGCGTTTGGAAATATGTGGGGTGGGAGCGCATTAAGGAATACGGTTCACGCCTACGCGGGCCGGCACTTATCGCGGCCTTGCAACAGGCGGCTCGGCTCCCGAGGACGGGCGCCTTGCAAGATGACTTTACAGTGGGCGCGTTCCACAACGACAATTAGGCAATCTTGAGCGAGTTGAATTGGGAGGCGAAAAAATGTCCATAATAACAGCCGACTCGAACATGCACTCAGTGCTGAGCCGAGTGAAGGACGTCATGGAAATCCGCGACCCGGATGGAAACGTGATGGGTACGTACACGCCGAAGGGTACGGCCCACGAGGGGATCAACAAGCTACTCCTGATCTGCTTCGAAGACGGGGCTACCGTGCTTTTCGACATGAAACGAGCTCGCGAAACGCTTGCACGTGAGCAGGACCGTGCCCGTCCCTTTCGTGAGATGATTGCGGAACTTGAAGGGCGTGCGAGGAAGCAGACATGAAGTTCAGTGTTGTCTCACTTCCTGCTGTCGATAACGTACTTACTGATCTGTGGCTCCAGGCTCCGGATCCCAGGGCGGTCACAGACGCTGCAAACTGGATCGAGCGTGAGTTGTCGAACGACCCGCTCAGCAAAGCGACGCGAGTAGACGACACCTACTTCCTTCGCCGTGACCCATTGGTGGTTCTATGCACCATCAGCGTGGACGATCGCGTTGTGAAACTCATAGAGATACATCGCGTTAACCAAGCGTGACATCCCGCGAGACATTACATGCTAACCATCAAAAACCTGCACGCCAGCGTCGGCGACAAGGAAATCCTGCGCGGCATTGACCTGCAGATCAACGCCGGCGAAGTGCACGCCATCATGGGCCCCAACGGCTCGGGCAAGAGCACATTGGCCGGCGTCCTCGCGGGGCGCGATGCTTACGACGTCACCGCGGGCGAGGTCCTTTACGACGGCAAGAACCTTCTCGAGATGGATCCTGAGGACCGGGCGCGCGAAGGGCTATTCCTCGCGTTCCAGTACCCCGTCGAAATCCCGGGCGTCAACAATAACTACTTCCTCCGCGCGGCCCTTAATGCCATCCGCAAGCACCGCGGCGAGCCGGAGCTCGACGCGGCGGCATTCCTCAAGCTCGTCCGCGAGAAAATGAAGATCCTCGACATCCCCGCCGACCTGATGAAGCGGCCGGTCAACGAAGGCTTCTCCGGCGGTGAGAAGAAACGCAACGAAATCTTCCAGATGGCGGTGTTGGCACCGCGGCTGTGCATCCTCGACGAGACGGACTCCGGCCTCGATATCGACGCCCTGCGCGTGATCTCCGACGGCGTCAACGCGCTGCGGGCCAAAGATCGGGCCTTCCTGGTCATCACGCACTACCAACGGTTGCTGAACCACATCGTCCCCGATCGAGTTCACGTCCTCGTCGGCGGGCGTCTGGTCGAATCCGGCGGCAAGGAGTTGGCCCTCGAGTTGGAGGCGCACGGCTATCGCAAGTACGGCGTCAACGAAGACGCCAAGCACCCGCAGCCGGTCGCCGTTTAGCGGCGGTTCGAAGAACCGTGGGGTTATGTCACGACGCGCATGAGGACACGATGACGGTTGCAGAACCCAAAGATTGTTTCTTGAAGCAATTCGACCAGTTCGACCGGTCCAGCGCCGCGACGAAGTATCAGCCGCTGCGCCGGTCGGCGCGGGGCCGATTTCGCGAGCTGCCGTGGCCGACGTTGCGCACCGAGGACTGGCGCTTCACGAGCATCGCGCCGCTGTTGCATGAGCCGTTCGAGCTGCCGCCGGCAAACCACGTCAATCCGGCGGCGCTGCCCGCGCCCACGGCGCCCGATGCGCTGCGGCTGGTGTTCGTCAATGGGCGCTTCGCCGCGGACCTGTCGCAGCTCGCGAACGTGCCGGCCGGGATTGCGATCGGTTCGCTCGCTGAGGCGCCGGAGGCGGTGACCCGCTCGCTCGGCCGAGTGGCGGACTATCAGGATCAGGTCTTCACGGCGCTGAACACGGCGCTGCTCGGGGACGGCGCGTATTTGCTCGTCGCCGACGGGCAGGCGCTGGACCGACCGGTCGAGCTAATCCACCTGGCCCACCCGACCGGGCGAGCGACGGCGGCGTATCCGCGCACACTGGTGGTGCTCGGCAAGGGCGCGCGGGCCACGGTGGTCGAGCGCTATTTGCCGGCGGGCGATGGCACCTACTTCACCAACGCGGTCACGGAGATCGTGGTCGGCGAGGATGCGGTGCTCGATCACGTCAAGCTGCAGCAGGAAGGCGCCGCCGCCTTCCATGTCGCCGGCACGCAGATCGTGCAGGCGAACCGCAGCCGGCTGACCACGCATGCGCTGAGCTTCGGCGGCCGGCTGTCGCGCAACGAGGTCCGCGTCCGCTTCGACGGCGAGCACGCCGAGGCGACCGTCAACGGCCTCTATCTCGGCACCGGCCGGCAGCACGTCGATCACCAGACGATCCTCGACCACGCTCGGCCGAATTGCGCCAGCCACGAGCTGTACAAGGGCATCCTCGACGGCCAGGCGCATGGCGTGTTCAACGGCAAGATTTTCGTGCGCAAGGACGCGCAGAAAACCGACGCCAAGCAGACGAACAAGGTGCTCCTGCTCTCGGATGATGCGACGATCGACACCAAGCCGCAGCTCGAGATTTTCGCCGACGACGTCAAGTGCACCCACGGCGCGACCGTCGGCCAGCTCGACGCGGAGCAGCTTTTCTATCTCCGGTCGCGCGGCCTGGATCGCGAAGCCGCCCGCGCCTGTTGACCTTCGCATTCGCCAACGACGTTGTTCGCCGTATTCCGATCGCAGCGCTCCGCGACGAGCTGGAGCAGGTGATTATCAGGCAGTGAGGCGATATGAGCATCACCCTTCCGAAGCCCCGCAGCGCCGGCTATGACGTGCAGCGCCTCCGGGCCGACTTCCCGATCCTGAAGCAGAAGATCCACGGCAAACCGCTGGTGTATCTCGACAACGCCGCCTCCGCGCAGAAGCCGCGCGCGGTGATCGACACGCTGCGGCATTACTACGAGACCGACCACGCGAATGTGCATCGGGCGGTCCACACGCTCAGCGAGCGCGCCACCGAAGCGTATGAGGAAGCGCGGCTGCGGGCACAGCGGTTCATCGGCGCGGCGTGCATTCGCGAGATCATCTTCACCCGCGGCACCACCGACGGCATCAATCTCGTGGCCCAGACGTTCGGCCGCATGAACGTCCATCCCGGCGACGAGGTGGTGCTGACGGCGCTGGAGCACCACTCCAACATCGTCCCCTGGCAGGTGCTGTGCCAGGAAAAAGGGGCAACGCTGCGGGTCGTGCCGGTCACCGACGCCGGCGAGCTGCGCATGGACGAGTTCGAGCGACTGCTCAATCCGGCGACGCGGCTGGTCGCGGTCGCGCATGTGTCCAATGCGCTGGGCACGATCAACCCGATCCGCGCGATCATCCAGCTGGCCCACGAGCACGGCACCGCGGTGCTGGTGGACGGCGCCCAGGCGGTGCCGCACATCCGCGTCGATGTGCGCGATCTCGATTGCGACTTCTACGTTTTTTCGGGGCACAAGGTGTATGGGCCGACCGGCATCGGCATCCTGTACGGCAAGGCGCAGCACCTGGAGCTGATGCCGCCGTATCAGACCGGCGGCGACATGATCAGCTACGTGAGCTTCGAACGCACGACGTGGAACGAGCTGCCTTACAAGTTCGAGGCCGGCACGCCGAACATCGCCGACGCCATCGGCCTGGGAGCCGCCCTGGAATACGTCGACGAAGTCGGCCGCGACGCGATCGCGCAGCACGAGCATCGGCTGCTGGAACACGCCACCGCCCGGCTGTCGGCGATTCCCGGGCTGCGGCTGGTCGGCACGGCGCGCGACAAGGCGTCGGTGCTGTCGTTCGTCATTGAAGATCCGCCCTTGTCGGCGCTCGACGTTGGGACGCAGCTCGACCTGGAAGGCATTGCGGTCCGCACGGGGCACCACTGCTGCCAGCCGCTCATGGAGCGCTTCGGCATTGCGGGCACCACGCGCGCGTCGCTGGCGATGTACAACACCCGCGACGAGGTCGACGCGCTGGCCGACGCGCTGGAGCGGATCGTCGAGTCGGTGCGGCCGCGTCCTATCGCCGTCGCGCCGACCGGGGTCAACGGCTCGCGCTCCGAACCGGTGTATCCGGCCGCGGTCGCCGCGAGCCCGCAGGCAGCTGCCGATGCGCTGGCCGCCGACTTCGAGTTCATGGACGATTGGGTAGATAAGTATAACTACCTGATCGACCTGGGCAAGAGCTTGCCGGCGATGCCCGAGGCGTTCAAGACGGAGGCGAACCGGGTGCTCGGCTGCCAGAGCACGGTGTTCGTGCAAGCCCGGCAGCGGCCCGGAACCGCCGACGTGATGGAGTTCCTCGCCGACAGCGACGCCGACGTTGTGCGTGGCCTGTTGGCGATCCTGCAGCGCGTTTACTCCGGCCAGCGCGCCGCCGATATCCTGACGTTCGACGCGCCGGGCTTTTGGCAGCGGCTCGGCCTGGATCGCAACCTCACGACGGGACGCCGCAACGGCCTGGGCGCGATGGTCGAGCGGCTGCAACATTTCGCCGCACGCCTCGCCGAATCGAAGGAGCCCGCATGAATCCGCAACGCAAGCCATTGCCGCTCGATGAACCGGCGGTCGAGCCGCCCGTGCCGCCGCAGCCGGCCGCGGTGACCGCAGCTGCACCGCTGGCCGAGCCGTTGACCGAAAGCCACATCGGGGAGTTGAAGGAGCGCATCGTCGCGACGTTGTGCACCTGCTTCGACCCGGAGATCCCGGTCAACATCTACGAGCTCGGCCTGATCTACGACATCCTGATCGCGCCGAGCGGCGAGGTCGTCATTCGCATGACGCTCACGTCGCCCGCCTGCCCCGTGGCCGGCACGCTGCCTGGCGACGTGCAGCGCAAGTTGCAAGGTCTGCCCAACGTCACGTCGGTCAAGGTCAACACCGTGTGGGAGCCGCCCTGGGACAAGGACCGCATGTCCGAGGCCGCCAAGCTGCAGCTTGGCATCGATGATTGGTAAGGCCGCAACACCCGTGGGCGAGCCGCCGGACTTGTCCCGGCGGTCTACTTAGCGCTTGCACGCGCCCCGTCGATTGCCTCATAATAGAGCTAGGCTCAGCGTCATCACCTTTGTGAGGGTTGCACCATGAAAACGCTGTCGCGATACCTGATCCTGGCCGTGCTGGCGACGTCGCTTGTCCCCACCGCGGCCCACGCGCAGTTCTTCGGCGGCTACGGCGGCTGGGGTGGCTATGGCGGCTACGGCGGCTGGGGTGGCTATGGCGGCTACGGCGGCTGGGGTGGCTATGGCGGCTGGGGCGGCTATGGTGGCTACGGCGGCCTATACGGCGGCTACTCCGGCTATGTGACGGGACCTAGCTTCTTCACCACCGGCGCGTTCATCCCCCCCATCGTTTACAGCGTGAGTACCTCCACGGCCAATGCTCCGCCGCGGATGCGCCCGCCGAATGGCCCGCCATTGAGTACCGCGCGTCGGAAGCCGACGCGGACAAGGCCCGCGTCAACGTACGTGTCCCCGCCGAATCGGCTCAAGTGTGGTTCGACGGCGCGCTGATGACCCAAACGGGGCTCGATCGCCAGTACATCACGCCAGCGATCGATCCGGGCGGCACTTACAGCTGTGAGGTTCGCGCCAGCTGGTCGGACGCGGCCGGCAAGCAAATTACGCGCACGCAGCGGATCTCGGTTTACGCCGGCAATACCAGGTCGGTGGACTTCACGCTGCCGTAAGAAGCGTTCCGTCGCATGCGCTGCACGCTCGGACGGGACTTCAGCAGCCGGCTTGCCGCGGTCGCGCCAGGCCGGCTGTTGAACTTCATCGGCCAGTCATAAAATGAAAAGTGCGGCCGCGCGGGGCGGTTGCATTGACATCGATTCCTCCAGCGGACCTCGTGGTTCATGACTGAAGACACTAGCAAAGCCGAACGCGATCGTTGGCGGCAATTGGCGGCGGAATTGGGATTGCCATTCGATGAGCCGCAGCCCGCGGTCGAACCGCGTGCGGTGGAACCGCCTCGCCCTGCCATACGTGAAGCGGAAACGCGTCGCAGCGCGGCATGGGAATCGGAAGCACCCCGTGCTGCGGTATGGAAAGCGGAATCATCCGGCGCGGCCGTGCGCGAAGAGAGGGCCGCGATCGAAGCGCCGTTGGCGCCTCCTCTGGCGGACGCACCTCTGGAAGACGAGCCGGCCGAAATGCTGCACCACCCTGCGGCTGAGGAGGAAGTCGCTGCCGAACTGGCCCCTGTGCCGCGCGACGACGACACCACCGAGGACCAGGGCAGGCGCGGCCGCGGTCGCCGCCGGCGCGGTCGGGGTCGCGGCGAGCGCCGGCCGGCCGACGACGAACCCGCCGCGCCGATCGGGGAACGTGAGGTGGCGAGCCCGGATGCGCCCGATCTGGAAGACGCTGCCGCGCCCGCGGACGCTGACCTCGCAGACGAGGAAACCGAAGATCCCGATCGCCCCCGCAAGCGCCGGCGCCGCCGGCGCCGCCGCAAACCCGATGACGCATCGGGGCCGGCCAACGACGCCGATGACACGAGCCCGGCGGACGTTGACGACGAAGCGCCGCCGCGTGGTGGCGAGCCGGATGAGCTCGACGACGAAACCGACGAGGATGACGGCGATGAGGAGGTGCGCAAACCGCCGGAACCTGTGGACGACGACGACGAGCCCGAGGAGGATTTCTCGGACTGGAACGTGCCGTCGTGGAACGAGCTGATTGCGTCGCTGTATCGGCCCGATCGCTGAACAACGGTGCCCGGGGAGGGTGTGCGATGGCGGACGCGATGATCGACCTGGTTGGGCCTGAAGATTTGCCGCTGGTTTGCGCCTGTACAACCAGATCTTTCGACCGCGCGCGATGTCGAATCGTTTCGCCGGCGTTTCCGCGGCCGCTACAACATCCTGATGCTGGTGGCCCGGGTCGACGAGAAGCCGACGGGCTTTTTCATCGGCTTCGAGCTGAAGCCGACGGTGTTCTTTTGCTGGTTCTATGGCGTCATTCCGGACCGCCGCCGCCAGGGGATCGCCACGCAACTCATGGATGCCGTCCACAGCTGGGCGCGCCAGAACGAGTACGAGTCGATTCGCTTCGAGTGCCACAACCAGCACCGTCCGATGCTGCACCTGGCGATTGCATTGGGCTACGACATCGTCGGCATACGCTGGGACCCCGACCGCGGCGACAATCTCGTCATTTTCGAGAAAGTGCTGACGCATTGACGGTAACGCAAGCCGGCCCTTACGGGGTCCGGCTCGCCTGTTCCCACGCACTCCGGATCTGCTCCATGCGCTGGCGGTTGACGCCCAGGTCGGATCGGCCGACGCGGGACGCTGAGCGGAAGTGGATCACCTGATGTTCCGCGTCGAGCACGAACTCTACGTCATCGACGAAGCGAAAGAGCGCGCTGCTGAACTCGGCATGCAGATACGCGTCATCGACGGCGACGACGTTCACGCGCGGTATCCCGGTCACCGCACGCACCAGCCGCGCCCAGGCTTCGCCGGCAGTGCCCGTGAACCGCAGCGGCTCCGCACGATGGACTTCGTCCTCGGCCTGCGAGGAAACGCAGTTGGGTGTGTCGGGACAGGCAGCCAGCTTGCCGTCGGTGGCACCGAGGTTGTCGGGCCGGCGCCGTCAGGCTCAGCGTCGCCAGGAGCACAACCGGTGCGAGAATCAGCACGAGGACGATAGTCACACCGGTCAGCATCAGGCGTTTCCACATGGGCGATCGTCCGTCGGGTACGGCATCTCTGGGAGTTATTCGTAGGCCGAGCGTCAGCCGGCGGCCACGTTGGAGTCCCGGCTTTAGCCGGAAAAGACCGGCTAAAGCCGGGACTCCAACCCGCCGGGCCGCACAATGGTTATCCTGATGGTGGACGAATCGCGGGCCGATTGCGAGACGATCATGGGAAGCACGCTGCGTGTGCCGTTGGGGCCGCAAGGACGGTGGCTGGCCGGAAACTTGCCTGATTTCCGCCGCGATCGGCTCGCGTTCATGACGCACTGCGCCCGCACTTACGGCGACATGACCGCCCTGCGCTTTGCCCATCGGCGCATCTACCTCGTGAGCCATCCCGACCTCATCGAGGAAATCCTCGTCACGCACAGCCGGCTTTTCATCAAGCACCGCTGGCTCCGGCTCAACCCGATAGTCCTTGGCCGGGGCCTGCTCACCAGCGAGGGCGACTTCTGGCTGCAGCAGCGCCGGCTGATCCAGCCCGTGTTCGTGCGCGGCCGAATCGCCGAGTACGGCCCGGCCATGGTTGCCGCGGCCCGTGAGGTCACCGGTGCGTGGCAGCCGGGCGAGCGGCGCGACATCATGGTCGAGATGATGCGCGTGACGCTGCAGATCGCGGCCCGGACGCTGTTCGACGCCGATGTCGGCCACGAGGCGCAGGACGTCGTGGCGGCCCTGCGCGTATTACAGGAGAATTTCTTAAGAAAATTCAACAGCATCGTGGCGCTGCCGAGCTGGCTACCGATGCCCGCGAATTTCCGCCTGCGCCGCGCGGTCCGCCGGCTCGACGCGATCGTGTTTGGGTTCATCCGCCAGCGCCGCGCCGATACCCGCGAGCGCGCCGACCTGCTGTCCCTGCTCTTGCGCCCGCGACGAGCAGGGCGGCCAGATGAGCGACCAGCAGATCCGCGACGAGGCAATGACGCTGTTCCTCGCCAGCCACGAAACGACCGCGCTCACGCTGTCATGGGCGTGGTACCTGCTCGCCCAGCATGCCGACGTCGAGGACAGGCTCGCGGCCGAGGTTCGGCAGGTGCTCGGCGACCGCGATCCGACCGTCGATGATTGCGCGTGCTTGAAGTATGCCGAGATGGTCGCCCTCGAAGCGATGCGGCTCTATCCGGCGGCCTACGTCATCGGTCGCGAGGCTGTCACCGACTGCGCGATCGGCGGCTATCACGTGCCGCGCGGCACCACGCTGCTGATGAGCCAGTGGGTCGTCCAGCGCGACCCGCAATTCTATGCCGAGCCGGAGCGGTTTCGCCCCGAGCGCTGGGGCGAGGACGCGATCAAGGCGCTGCCGAAATTCGCGTACTTCCCGTTCGGCGGCGGTCCGCGGCTGTGCATCGGCAACACGTTCGCGATGATGGAGCTGGTGCTGGTGCTGGCCGCGATCACGCAGCGTTTTCGCTTTCGTCTGCAGCCCGGCGTGCAGGTGACGCCGCGGCCGGCGTTCACGCTGCGGCCGATGCCGGGCATTCCGGGGGAGATTGTGCGGCGGTGAACGAACTCCGCACCGATGCCTCCTGACCTCGCAAACGCCCAAGTCGCTCGCTATGCTTACCCCAGAAGGCACCATCGGCCGAACAGGTCCGGTGGTGCGGGCCCCCCGAAAAACTCAGCTATGCTGCGTCCAAAACTGACGATAACCCTGGTTGGCTCGCCGGAAGATCACGGCGACGTGGAGCTTGCCGATTTTCGCAGGTTTTGCGACAGCCTCACGGTCTGCTTGCGTCATGTCGAGGCAAAATTCGCCGAGGGCGCGACCACACGACTGCGATATCGAATCGTCGACCTTAGCAAGGGAAGCGCCAGCTTGACGCTGGAGCCAATACGCCCAAGCCGCGGTCCCGACCCTGGCGACGGCGTGATCGAGCTGTTGTCCCGAACCGTCGGCAACCTTCAATCCGGCACGCCGATCGACCCGCGATTCGGCAAGGACGACCTTGAGGCGTTTCGCCGGCTGGCCGCACCAATCAATGGCAGGGTGCGCGAAATTCGCATCGCGAAAACGAAGATCACGTCCCGGTTCATTGCGAATATCGACGAATTGATCGGCAGCACGGTTTCGTCGCAGGGGTCGGTCAAGGGCAGATTGGAGAGGCTGAACGTTCACAACAAGCTCGAATGCGTGATCTACCCTCCGATGCCAGGCTATTCCATACGATGTATCTTCACGGATGACTTGTACGACGCCATCTACGGGGCGGTCCGAAAAAATGTCACAGTCTACGGGACTTTGCACTTCCGCCCTGCACGGCCATTTCCAGATTGGGTTCAGGTAATGAGCATCGAGGTACATCCCCCCGATGAGACGCTTCCGAAGCTGGCGGACCTGCGCGGCACGTGGAAGGGAAGCACCGGCGGCCTAGGTGCCATCGATTTCATTCAGGCAAATCGCGATGAGTGACAGAGCCGTCTACGCATGGGACGCAACGGTCCTGCTGGCGTGGTTGGAGGAGGACCCAAGCAAGCCCCTGGGCGGGATTGAGAGCGTTGTCCAGGAGATCGACGCAAACACCGCGACTTTGCTTGTATCGGTGGTAGCACACACGGAAGTTCTTCAGGCAAAGCACACCGAGGAGCAAATGAAGAACTTTCATGCATTTCTAAAGCGATCGAATGTTCTCGTGCTCGATGTCGACCTACGTGTCTCCGAAAAAGCTCAGGAAATCCGCAGCAGGGGACTGGCGACGGGCCGCAAGATCAAGACTCCGGACGCTCAGCATCTGGCGACCGCGATCATTTACCACGCCCAAGTCTTTCATACGCTGGACGACAAGCTGATCAATCTCAGTCGATGCCCCATCGTCGATAATCTACCGATAAGCAAGCCGATCTCGATCACGGGCCAGGGGATGCTCGACTTTCCACCTGATCAAGGCGCCTCGTAAAGGTATCCCAGATGCTGGCAGCATCGTGTGCACAGCCATCGGCCCGGCCGCCCGGCCCCCTGTGCCAATTCACTCCTGGCTCAACGTCCCACACTCTTGGCAAGCGCTTGCACCGCCTTGACCAGGACCTCCTCGGCTCGCGGATCGAAGAAGCCGGCCCCGCCAGCGTAGACTGCGCTTGTCCGCGGCGACCTTCTCCAGCTCGGCGCGCGCCGGCGCCGGCTGCAGCGGCAGGTTCGCCCGATCGAAGGCGATCCGGAGCGGGCCGCGGACGGGGCGCAGCTTGCCGGTGGCGACACGGCTGACTTCATCCGCGAGCGCCTTGCCGTGCTTGCGGGTCAGCTCCATGGTGCCGCGGGTACGGATTGGCGTCGCCGGCGCAGCCGATGATGAACATCGCCTGCACGCCGGGGAACTGTTCTTGCACGTGCGCTGCGCGAAGCCCGCGAAGTCGCCACACAGCTGGTAGTTGTCCGGGCCAAGCGTCGTGCCATGCACCGCGGCGCCGCACAGGATCGCACGTGGTTTGCCGTCGGCGCCATCGACGCGCAGGACCGGGACGCCACGATCGGTGAGGCCGCGCGGGTTCACGCCCAGGATAACGCCCTTGGGCGTGAACTCGCGCCGGTTCATGGCAAAGTCGATCACGCCGCCGCCCCACGTCAGGCGCGCCGGCTCCAGGCGTCCGAGCGCCTGGACGACCACGTCGACGATGCGGTCCTGGAGCTGCCGGGTGTACTCGACGGTGCGGAACGCCTCGCCACCCGGTTCGCCCTTGGCCGGCGGCTTGAGACTAAGCGCGGGGCCCGCGTGCGTATGCGACGAATTCAGGAGAATCTGCTCGCGCTTCAGTCCGGTCTGCTTCTCGATGCGCCCACAGAGCGGCTCAGCGATCTCGGCTGGCAGACCGAGCAAATCGCTGGTGACGATGACGCCGCGATGGCCGCTGGCGTCTTCAAGGACCATTGCCTTGGCGTACAGCTCGCCGGCGACTTTCTCAAAGGGCTTGGTGCGCCCGCCATAGCCCGACATCGGCAACGGATGCTCGGGAGTGATCTTGACCTGCGCGAGGCCGACCTTCCAGGGAGTCTCGGCCGCGGGCTTGACCTGGGCGGACGCGGGCCCGACCAGGCCGAATGCGAGAAGCGTCACCCAGGCCGCCGTCGCCCATCGCCGTTGTTCGCGAGTCGATTTCCGGAGGTGCATGGCCGATTCCTCATTTCGATTTGTCCTTGTGCATCGTTGTTTGCTGCCATTGTAGGAACGTCCGGCACTTTCGTTGTCCCGGTCGATATGGTAAGTTGAGTAGTCATGCTCGAACGACCGTGCTTGCTGCTGACGATGGGCGACGTGGCCGGGATCGGGCCGGAGATCATCGCACGCGCCTGGCCGGAACTGAACGCGGTGTGCCGGCCGATCGTGATCGGCGATCCGGCGTGGCTGCGACGGGCACTGGAGGTGGTCGTGGCGCCGGCACACGTCACCGAGGTCTCGCAGCCTGACGCAATCGAACCATCCGCAGAGATCATTCCGTGCCTGCCCGGCAGCCGCCAGGACCTGCGCACCGTCGTACCGGGTCAGGTCTGCGCCGCCGCCGGGCGCGGCATACGACTTTCTCTGTACTGCCATCGACCTCACCCTTACCGGGCACGCGCGGCATCGTCACCGCGCCGCTGCACAAGGAAGGTCTGCACGCGGCGGGGCTGCATTATCCCGGCCACACCGAGATCCTGGCCGAGCGCACCGGCACTCGCGCTTTCGGCATGATGCTTTACGTGCGCGGTCCCGCGATCCCGCACGGCCTGGGCGTCCTCCACGTGACGCTGCACATGGCTCTGCGCGACGTGTTCCGCCATCTCTCCACGTCCGCGGTGCTCGAAAAAATCCACCTGCTGCGCGACATGATGCAGCGGCTGTGCGGCCGCGAGCCGCGCCTGGCCGTGGCGGCGCTCAATCCGCACGGCAGCGACGGCGGCCTTTTCGGCGACGAAGAGCAGACGCTGATCGCCCCGGCGGTCCGGCAGGCGGCCGCGGCCGGCGTGACGGTGAGCGGACCCTGGCCGTGCGACACGCTGTTCGTCCGCGCCCAGCGCGGCGAGTTCGACGGCGTCGTGGCCATGTACCACGACCAGGGACACATCGCCCTGAAATTGCTCACCGGCCTCGCCGCCGTTAACGTCAGCGTCGGCCTGCCGATCGTGCGCACCAGCGTGGCCCACGGCACCGCCTACGACCTTGCCGGCCGCGGCCTGGCCGACCACCGCTCGCTGGTCGAGGCGGCGCGGGTGGCGGCGCTGTTGGCTGCTCACGAGCCGCGAGCGTAAGCGAGCGGTGCAGCGTGACCGCTCGCTTACGCTCGCGGCTCGTTAAGCAATCGGGAGCAAATCTCATTGCCATCGGCAGCGCGATGTGCTAACTCTCGGGGTTGGCGGCTTGGTCCCTTCGCATCCCCAACCCGGTGTCGGCCATGAAACACGCGCTGCTGCTGGTCATCGCCCTGGCCCTTGTGCTTGGAGTTTCCGCCCTCGCGGTCCAGGAGAAACGCGCCTTCCCGCTCCTCGACTGGGCGGCGAAGGCGGCGCCCGAAACGCCGCGCGTGGCCCTGCTGCTCGAGTTCGGCCTCAAGGACAACGATGCCCGCGACTGGTCCGGTGAAGCGACAGTGACCGGCGCGAAGGTCGTGCATCGCGAGGGCTATCGCTTCCGCGCGGAGGACACGCTGGTCGGCACCAAGGCGTGGGCAGCGTCGTCGCACCGCGGTCTGCGCGTTCCGAAGGCCAGTCCGCAGGTCAGCAAGATGGAGCGCATCGCCACGGTCGGCGTCGTGCTGCACCTCGAACACGTCCAGCCGGCAGCCAAGCTTGCGCTCAAGACGGACAAGGGCGAGACGGCCGAGCTGGCGGTCGCCGAGGCGCTGAGCGGCAAGCCGGTGGAGTTGTGGAACGGACTCGCGGCGGTTCGCCGAATCAGCGTCGCGACGCCGGCGGTAACCGCGAAGACCGAGGACGACTTCCCCGCCGCCGCGTACGGCCCCGACGGCACGCTGTGGCTCGCGTATATCTCGTACACGCTGCGCGACCCGTCGCGCCGCATTGAGCAGGTGAGCTACAAGGAGCAGCCGAAGGATTTCGCCGCACTGTCCCAGCCGGGATTTGCGGACCAGGTCTGGCTGCGGTCGTACAAGGACGGCAAGTGGAGCGAGCCGATCTCCGTCACCGGGGGCCAGGAGGATGTTGCTCGGTGTGCAGTCGCAGTTAGCGGTAACGGCGATGTGTGGGTGGCTTACAGTGCCCACCGCGACGACACCTTCGCCATCTACGCCAGAAAGCTCGGTGCGCAAACAAAGCTTGGGAAGGAAGAGCGCCTCACAACCTCCGCAGGGCCGAACCTCACACCGGTGATGTGCACCGCGCCCGGTGGGAATGTCTGGTTGGCATGCCACTCCTGGGTGCCGGAAGGCCATGCAGGGATTGAGCGGATGAAGTGCGAGGCCGGCGTTTGGTCTGCGGGCCTGCTTGTTCGCCGCAAGGTTGCGGCCGACTGGGCGAATCTGTGGCACCCTGCCCTCGCCGCTTCCCCGGATGGCAAGGTGAGCTTGGCGCATGACGTTTATCAGACCACCGGTTACGACGTACTGGTTCACGACCTTCCAGATTATTCAAATTCGAAGGAAATCGCCACCACGCCAAGATTTGAGGCGCGTCCGTCTATCGTCTACGACAGAGACGGGCGGCTGTGGATCGCTTACGAGGAGGGCCCCGAGAAATGGGGCAAGGACTACGGCTCGCTCGATCCCGACCGCGGCAATCCGCTCTACAGCGCTCGCTCGGTCCGCGTCGTCTGTATCGACACCGACGGCAAGCTCAAGCGGCCGGTCGCGGAGCTGCCGACGTCTACGGTCGAGCCGCCGCGGATGGCCGGGGACGCGCTCAAGACGCACCGCTTCGAGGGCGCCGTTCGCTATGCCTATCCCAAGATTGGGCTCGACGGGAACGGGCGGGTGTGGGTCACGTATCGCCGCAACTTCGGCTCGCGCTACACTAGCCATCCGGCGCCTACTGGCTGACGTTCGCCCGCCGGCTGGACGGCGATCGCTGGAGCGAGGAGATCGAGCTGCACCACTCCGACGGCTTGCTCGATAGCCGCCCGGCGGTGCTGCCGCATCCGAGCGGTGGCCTCACCGTGATCCACAACACCGACGGCCGCTACACCACGCCCGAGGACATCGACAACCAGATTTACATGAGCGTCGTCGATTTGCCGGGCGAGCCGGTGCCGCCGAAGCTGGTCGAGCACAAGATCGAAGTCGTCAAGGAGCCGCCGGCCGAGTTCGTCGCTGAGAAAAAGGCGGTCGAGCGCATGCGCAAGCACCGCGTGGAAGCCGGCGGCAAGACCTATCGCTTCCTGCGCGGCGAGTTTCATCGGCACACGGAAATTTCCTGGGACGGCGCGCCGGACGGCTCGCTCGAAGACATGTTCCGCTACGCCATCGACGCCGTTGCCTTCGACTGGATCGGCAACGGCGACCACGACAACGGCGCCGGCCGCGAGTATCCGTGGTGGCTGACGCAGAAGTTCACCGACGCGTATCACGTCCCTGGGGTCTTCACGCCCATGTTCACCTACGAACGCAGCGTCGCCTATCCGCACGGCCATCGCAACGTGATGTTCGCCCAGCGCGGCGTCCTGACGCTGCCGCGCCTCGCGGCCGGCGATGCCAAGGCGGTCGGCGGCGTCCATCCCGACGATACGAAGATGCTCTATCGCTATCTGCGCGAGCACAACGGCATCTGTGCCTCGCACACCAGCGCCACCGGCATGGGCACCGACTGGCGCGACAACGACCCGATCGCCGAGCCGATCGTGGAGATTTACCAGGGCGACCGCATGTCGTACGAGCACGAAGGCGCCCACGCGCCGGCTACGATCCGAAGACCGGCCAGGAGCCCGCGAACATCGCCGGCTGGTATCCCAAGGGCTTCATCAACCTCGCGCTGCAGAAGGGCTACAAGCTCGGCTTCCAGGCGTCGAGCGATCACTGGTCGACGCACATTTCGTTCTTCGTGGTGCTGGCCGAGAAGAACGATCGCAAGGGCTTGCTCGACGCGATCAAGCAGCGGCACTGCTATGGGGCGACCGACAACATCCTGCTCGATTTCCGCTGTGGCGACAAGATCATGGGTGACGAGCTTACCACCGACAAGGCGCCGGCGTTCACGCTGCACGTCCACGGCACCGCGGACCTGGCGAAGGTCGAGATGCTGCGCGACAGCGAGGTAATCGCGAAGCTGCCGGTGAACGGCCCGGAGTTCAAGGGCACATTCACCGACCCGCAGCCGCAGGCGGGGACGCACTACTACTATCCACGGATTGTCCAGCGCGACGGCGAGATCGCGTGGGGATCGCCGATCTGGGTTGAGATGAAGAAGTAACCGTCCACGTTCCCACGCTCCGCATGGGAACGAGGAAGCATTACTCGGTCCTGCCGAGCATCTCCTGCACGGTGGGGTTGATCGCCGTGCCCCAGATTTCGTAGCCCTTGGCGCTGAGGTGCAGGAAATCGGGCATCACCTCCTTCGTCAGTGTGCCGTCCTTTTCGAGGAACTTCGCGCCGATGTCGAGATAACGCACCTTTTTGCCGTCGTCGAGCCTGGCAATCGTCTTGTTGATCTCGGCAATCTTGCCACGGTGTCGGTCATCGGTCTTTTCGCCGCGCGGGAAGATGCCCAGCAGCAGCACGGCGGTCGGCGGCGATTTGTCGCGGATCGTCTTGACGACGGCGGTGATCCCCTCGGCGATCTGGGCCGCACTATCCCGGCCGGTGTTGTTGGTGCCGATCAGCAGGACGACGACCTTCGGCGTGATGCCTTCGAGCTCGCCGTTCTGCAGCCGCCAGAGCACGTGTTCGGTGCGGTCGCCGGTGATGCCGAAGTTGGCGGCCGTTTCCGGGGCGAAAAAGCGCTCCCAGCTTTTCTTGCCGTTCTTGTCGCGCCATGAATCCGTGATCGAGTCGCCGATGAACAGCAGGTCGATGTCACCCTTCTTGGCGATGTCGATGAAGCCTTCGTGTCGTTTCATCCAGCCCTTTTCGCGCGGCGTGGCCGTGCTCGCCGGGTTGGTTTTGTCGTCCTTCTTATCTTCCTTCTTGTCGTCCTTCTTGTCCTTGTCGCCCGCCGAACCCGTGCCGGCAGACGCCAGCACGCCGGTTAGCAGCGCGGTCAGGACGCCGATCCACAGATGCTTTGTCATCGTGCCTCCCTCAGGTGATTCGTCCCCCGGTGGGACTCTGTGGAACATCGCCGGTACGGGCGCGGATTGCAAGCAAAATCCGGACGAATGCATTCGCAACGGTTAAGATGATAGCAGGAACCAGCGCGGGGATCATGGCATGGCTGAGACCGCCAAGCTGACGCCGGAACTGCACGCCAAGCGCGAGCGGCTGATCGAGATACTGCGCGGCCTCGCGCGCGTCGCGGTGGCGTTCAGCGGCGGCATCGACAGCACGGTGGTGGCGAAGGCAGCCCAGCTCGCGCTTGGCGATCGCGCCGTCGCGGTCACCGCGGACAGCCCGAGTGTGCCGCGCCGAGATCGACGAGGCCCGCCGGCTGGCGCAGCTCATCGGCATCCGGCATCGGCTCGTTCAAACCGAGGAGTTTGCCAGCGCCGATTACGCCAGGAACGACGGCACCCGCTGCTACTACTGCAAGGACGAACTTTATCGCCAGGTCGAACGGCTCTTGCCCGAGCTGGACGCGCACACGATTTGCAGCGGGGCGAACCTGGACGATCAGGGCGATTATCGTCCAGGCCTGGTCGCGGCCGCCGAGCACCGGGTACGTCATCCGCTGCAGGAGGCCGGTTTCACCAAGGCGGACGTCCGCGTCCTGGCCCGCCACTGGGAGCTGCCGACGTGGGACAAACCCGCCTCGCCGTGCCTGTCGAGCCGCCTCGCCCCCGGCGTGACAGTGACGCCGGAGCGGACCGCGCGGGTCGAGGCGGCGGAGATGTATCTGCGGCAGCTTGGTCTGCGCGAGCTGCGCGTCCGGCTGCACGAGGGCGAATTGGCCCGCATCGAAGTTCCGCTCGCCGAGTTGCCGCGCCTGGCCGACCCCGCTGTGCGGGCGCCGCTGGCGGCGTACCTGAGGAATCTCGGCTTCCGTTACGTATCGCTCGATCTGGAAGGCTTTCGGTCGGGAAGCCTCAACGACCTGGTGAGCGTGGAACTCAGGCAATCGATCCGTGAAGCACTGAGCGAGTAATATGGTCGAGATCGGCAGCATCATTCGTGGAAAAGTGAATCGTGTTGAGCCGTATGGCGTTTGGTTGGAACATGCGCAGGGGCCGGTGCTCGTGCTCGCCCCGGAGGTGTCGTGGTCGGACCGGCGACCGCTTTCAGAGATGATTCGACCCGGGGAACAGTATGACGTCATCGTGCTCCGCTATAACTACCGTGACCACGTGGCTGTGGGCTCCATCCGCCGTCTGCACCCGGAGGAGAACCCTTACCGACAAATGGCAAGGCTTCGAGCCGGGCACGGTGCTGCGTGGCCGGGTGCTGCGGCGCTCGGCGATGAGCTGACCGTCGAACTGCCGAACGGTGCCTGGGGCCAGGTCCCAAGGAGAGGCATCACGGCCGGTGTAAATCAGGGTGATGAACTGGATTTGGTGATCACTGCCATTGAGGTCGACGACGGGCGGCTCAAGCTCGAGCCCGCGAGGTTTGGTGCCTGCCATCCCAATGGCTCGGCTGCGCCCTCGCCCACAAGAACCAACGTATGAGAGGACTCGCGCCATGAACGCTCTACCTGCCGCCAAGGCCCTCGACGCCTTCTTCTTCGAGGCCCGCGCAAGATCCTCGACCTGGCCGCGTTCCTCGACCGCATTGACCGCGGCCAGAGTGGTGCCGACGTGCAGCAGGATCCGCGCCTGGACAAGATGCGCCGGGCCCTGCACGTGCTGCTCGATAGCGACGATGGGCGCGCCGAGCAGGTGCAGAAGATTTTCTCGCTCGACTATGACGCGAACTGGGAACGGCCCAAGCCACGATATTGAGCCGTTGCCCCATTCGATTCGCTGGACTGCAAATGCCTGCTGAATCGGGCGGGTTGGTTGGCCCGCTGGAGCACTACCGCGAGTACCTGCGGTTGCTGGCCCGCATGCGACTGGATCAGCGCTTGCAGGGCAAGCTCGACCCTTCCGACCTCGTCCAGCAAACGCTGCTCGAACAGTCGTCGGCGCGCATTGAGGCATGGATCGCCGGCTCCGGCGCTTCCCCCAGGATCAGCTCGAGCGCAGCGAGCTGCTGCTGCGACTGGCCGAAGCCCGCGCCCAGTTGCCCGACGAGCAGCGGCAGGCGGTCGACCTGAAGCACCTGCAGGGCCGAAGCGTGGCAGCCATCTGCGGCATCATGGGACGCAGCGAGGCGGCCGTCGCCGGGTTATTGCGACGCGGGCTGAAGCGCCTGCGCGAGCTGATGGGTCATGAAGCGTGAGGCGGGCATGGGCGCGGAGCACGAGGCAGCGGCGACGGAAGACTTGCTGGACGCGGTCCTGGGCACCTACCTGGTCGGCGGCGAGCCGGCGCCGGCGTCCGAGCGGACCGCGCTGTTCGCGCGCTACCCGCAGTTGTCCGACGAATTGCAGGAGTTCTTCGCCGACTTCGATCGGGTCGAGTCATTGGCCGCACCCCTGCGCGGGATGGTCCACGATGCGCGGGATTCGACCGGCACCGAGGGGACCACGCTCGCGGCACCGCACGCCGGACCGATGCCCCAAGGCCGGGGGATTCGGGAGACGTTGCATTGGTTCCGCGGTAGTCAATAGCGCTCCAATGACGCCGTCGTGTGCCGTGCTACGCAGTCAGGACGTAGGAAGTGAGACCCGGGCTGCCGGAGGTGAGGCCACCCAGGTTCTTGGTGGAAAAGTCGCCGATTTCCAACGTGTAGGTCATGATCGTGAACGTCGTCCCGGGGACAGGGCTGTATCCGTTCACCAAACTGACTCCCAGCGTGCCGTCGAGCGACGCCGTCCCGGAGATGAGCATCTGGTCGTCCTGTGTGCCGGCGGTGGCGCCGCCGATGTTGACGTAAAGGGCGCCGGCCGAGCTTTGCGTGTAGTCGCCGCTTACCGACAGCGTGCCGGCAGCCGACCCACCGCCGCCGACGTACACGTAGCCTTCATTCGACAGGTCGCCGGTCACCGTCCCAGGCCCATAGAGGTAGGTGTTGGCCTGGATGTCAACGGTGCTGCCGATCACCGCCAGCGTGCCGCCGTTGAGATAGGTGGAGCCGCCGGTCTGGGTGTAGCCGCCAGTGCTGACGGTAAAGGTGGTGCCGGTGGCGAAATCCACCGTGCCGCCCGAGTTGCTGAACGTGCCGGTGTTGCCGCCGTTCAAGAAGTTGGCGGTCCCGCCGCTGACGCTGGTGGCGCCAGTGAGGTTGTAGGTCCCGCCGAAGTTGGCCGCGCCGGCACTGACGGCGACCGCGCCCGCCCCGGTGATGGAGGTGGACGACGCGCTCAGGTTGGCGATCCCGCCATTGAACCAGAGGGTGGCCGAGGACGCCGCCACCCATGAACCGGTGCTGGTGCCGCCGCCCTGCAGGTCAAGGGTCCCGCTATTGACGTTGACGGTGCCGGTGTTGTTCAACGGCGTGTTGTAGAACTCGGTCGTGTTGCCGGCGCCGGCGGCGTTGTTAAATGTGCCCGCGTTGGCGAACGTCCCCGTCGACCCCGAGTTGTAGATGTACTGGGTCGTGCCGGAGGGAGCATTGGCGTTGAAGGTGCCGGTGTTGCTGAACAGCGCCCCGTCGCTCAGGTACAGCAAGTAGGAGCCGGTCAGCCAGTTGACGATACCCAGGTTGTTGAAGGTGCGGCCGTCCAGGTTCTCGGCGGTGCCGTCGCCGCCCAGGCTCATGGTCGCGCCCGCGGCCAGCGTGGTTGAGCCGGTGCCGCTCATCGTCGCACCGCCGTTCCACGTGAGCGCCGTGCCCGTCGTCGCCGTCACGGTGACGGCGGCCGAGCCCGTGAGCGTGCCGCCGGTCAGGTCCAATATTGGAATGCTCACGGGCTTCTCGACGTTGACGATGCCGCCGCTGATGGCGATGGTGAAGTTGCCGGCAGCGGTGATCGTGCCGGTCACGGTCGTGGTGCCGGCACTGAACGCTACCGTGCCGGCCGCCGTGGTCGTGGTGGTGCCGATGGCGGACGCCAGGGCCGTCACCCCGCCCTCGAACAGCAGCGTGCCGGCGGTCGGCACAAAAAACGTTCCCGCACTGTCGTTGCCGCCACCGAGGAGCGCGAGGGTGCCGGTGTTGACGTTGACGGTGCCGGTGTTGTTGAACAGCGTGTTGTAGAACTCGGTCGTGTTGCCGGCACCGGGGGCGTTGTTAAATGTGCCCGCGTTGGCGAAGGTGCCCGAAGACCCCGAGTTGTAGATGGACTGGGTAGTGCTGGAGGTGGCATTGGCGTTGAAGGTGCCGGTATTGCTGAACAGCGCCCCGTCGCTCAGGTACAGCAAGTAGGAGCCGGTCAGCCAGTTGACCGTGCCCCGGTTGTTGAAGGTGCGGCCGTCCAGGTTCTCGGCGGTGCCGTCGCCGCCCAGGCTCATGGTGGCGCCGGCGGCCAGCGTGGTCGATCCCGTCCCGCTCATCGTCGCACTGCCGTTCCACGTTAGGGCCGTGCCCGTCGTTGCCGTCACCGTGACGGCGGCCGAGCCGGTAAGCGTGCCGCCGGTCAGGTTCAAGATCGGAATGCTCACGGGCTTCTCGAAGTCGGCGATGCCGCCATTGATTTTGATGGTGAAGCTGGTGGTGCCGGTGATCGTGCTGGTCAGGGTCGTGATGCCGCCGCTGAATGCCACCGTCCCGGCCGCCTTGGTCGTGGTGGTGCCGATGGCACCCGCCAGGGCCGTCACCCCGGCGCCGAACTGGAGCGTCCCGGCGGCCGGCACGAGGAACGTTCCCGCACTGTCATTGCCGCCGCCTTGCAGGTAGAGGGTGCCGGTGTTGACGTTGACCGTACCGGTGTTGTTGAACAAGGTGTCGTAGAACTCGGTCAGGTCGCCGGCGCCGGGGGCGTTTGTAAAAGTGCCCGCGTTGGCGAATGTCCCGGCAGACCCCCCGTTGTTGTCGATGTACTGGGTCGTGCCGGACGGGGCATTGGCATTGAATTTGGCCCCGGCCTTGTTGTCGAATTGCGCCCCGTCGTCCAGATACAGGGCGTAGGAGCCGGCCAGCCAGTTGACGGTCCCTTGGTTGTCGAAGGTACGGCCGTCCAGCGTCTCGCTGGCGCCGGCGCCGCCCAGGCTCATGGTGGCGCCGGCCGCCAGCGTGGTCGATCCCGTCCCGCTCATCGTTGAATTGCCGCTCCACGTCAGCGCGGTGCCCGTCGTCTTGGTCACGGTAACGGCGGCCGAGCCGGTGAGCGTGCCGCCGCTCAGATTCAAAATCGGCGTGCTCTCGGCCTTTTCAAGGTCGACGATGCCGCCGCTGATGGCGATGGTGAAACTGCCGGTGCCGGTGATCGTGCCGGTCACGGTCGTGGTACCGGCATTGAAGGCGAGCGTCCCGGCCTTGCCGACGGCGGAAGCTAGGGTCGTCACCCCGCCGCCGAACTCGAGCGTCCCGGCGGCCGGCACGACGAACGACCCTGCACTGTCGTTGCCGCCGCCTTGCAAGTAGAGGGTGCCGGTGTTGACGTTGACCGTACCGGTGTTGTTGAACAAGGTGTCGTAGAACTCGGTCGTGTTGCCGGCACCTGGGGCGTTGGTGAAAGTGCCGGCGTTGGTGAACGTGCCGGCAGACCCCCCGTTGTTGTCGATGTACTGAGTCGTGCCGGAGGGGGCATTGGCGCGTAAATTTGGCCCCGGCCTTGTTGTTGAATAGCGCCCCGTCGTTCAGGTAAAGGGCGTAGGAGCCGGCCAGCCAGTTGACGGTGCCCTGGTTGTTGAATGTGCGGCCGTCCAGCGTCTCGCTAGCGCCGGCGCCGCCCAGGCTCATGGTGGCGCCGGTGCCCAGCGTGGTTGACCCGGTCCCACTCATCGTCGTATTACCGTTCCACGTCAGCGCGGTGCCGGTCTTCGTCGTCACGGTGACCGCGGCCGAGCCGGTGAGCGTGCCGGCGGTCAGGTTCAAGATCGGAATGCTCACCGCCTTCTCGAAGTCGGCGACGCCGCCGTTGATGGCGATGGTGAAGCTGCCGGTGCTGGTGATCGTGCTGGTCACCGTCGTCGTGCCGGCGGTGAACGCCAGCGTCCCGGCCGCGTTGGTCATCTTGGTCATGGTGGTACCGATGGCACCCGCCAGGGCCGTCACGCCGCCGTCGAACTGGAGCGTGCCGGCGGCCGGCACGAAGAACGTTCCCGCACTGTCGTTGCCACCGCCTTGCAGGGAGAGAGTGCCGGTGTTGACGTTGACCGTGCCGGTGTTGTTGAACAGCGTGGCGACCTGGATAGTCTTGCCGGCGACAACGGCGCTCGTGAAGGTGCCCGCATTGGCGAAGGTGCCCGTAGTCCCCGAGGTGGAGATGCTTTCGGCGTTACTGATGGTGAAGGTCGACCCGACCTGGTTGTTGAAGACCGCACCGTCCGCGAGGTAGAGGGTGTTGTTGGCCCCGCTCCAGGTCGCCGTCTGTGCGTTGCCGTTGTTCAGGGTGCGGCCGTCGAGATCCTCGGTGGTGGAAGTGCCGTTCAGGGTGATGCCGCCGTTGGCGGTGGTGGTGCCCGAACCGGTCATGGTGCCGCCGGTCCAGGTGAGCAGGCCGCCGAGCGTAAGGTTGCCGCCACCGGTCCAGGTCCCGCCCGAAAGGTCGACAGCGCCGCCGAGCGTGGACGGGTGGGAGATACTCAAAGTGCCGGCGGACCAGCTGAGGGTATCGGAGGCGGCGATGGTGAGGCTCTTGATGTTCTCGGTGGTGCCGCCGGCGTGCGTGACGGTGATGCCGGCGACGTTGATGGTCACATCGTCGTTGGGCCCGGGAAGAGCGCCGCTGCTCCAGTGGCTGTGCGTATCCCAGTCGCCCGAGCCGCCGACCCAGCTGATGGCCGCTGGAACCGTTCGGTCTTCCAGCGTCTCCAGTCGCGGCCGGATGGAGCGTGGTTGTTTCGGCGTGGCGTGGGGCTTCGAAGCCCGGCGCGTACTCGGGGAGCCCAGCCGGCGAGAGCCTAGAGTAAAAAGCCAACTCATGTGGTTTTCCTTTGGATACGGGCACAGACCGCTCGGCGCAAGTTGATGAAGACATGATAGTCGCCGGCATCGTGGAAAGCCTCAAATAACTCGATCATGCGCAGTTATTTGCTGCTGGCGGACTGATGCGTCACGGAGTTCCACGTCACGCGGGACAGCCCGTGCACGGCGGCGGCGATTTCGCCGATGAGCTCCTCCGCGCGCGACGCCGGCGCATCGGTGAACTTCGCGAGGTGGATCATCGACACCAGCTCGCGCACCCAGGCCAGAGTTTCCACGAGATCCTGGTGCGCCTTGGCCCGAACCTGGCCGAGCCGCTGCAGATTCTGGCGGACGGCTTGCCGGCTCGCCTGAACGCGCTCGGACATGGCGCCGGCCAGCGGCTCGTCGGCCGCCCGCTCGACCTGGGCCAGCAGCCGATCCATGTCGCGGATGCACTCGGCCTGTGCCGCCCATGCGGTGCGCAGTTCGTGGAGCCGGTCGCGCTCGCGGGCCAGCACGCCCTCTGCCCATCCGCCCAGGCCGTGCAGCGCCGCGTCCAGCTCGGCATCGACCTGCGCGATCGCGCGGCCCAAAGCGTCGGGCGGCAGCGCCGGCGCGCCGGACCTTCCCGTGCTCGCCGTTGCCCGATCGCGCGACAACAACAGGGTGAGGTAGAAAGGCCAAAAAGCCACGGCCGTGACGACCTGGATGGCGGCTCGGCCGGCCCGTGCGCGGCGAAGGTCAGGTAAACCGCCGCCGCGACCGCGCCGCCGGCAACCAGGTACAGCACGAGGAACTGGCCCAGCGTCATCTCACGTCCCCGGCATGAAGCTCACGACGTACTCCCACAACCGATAGATCATGACGGGCGCGACCGCGGTGTAGACGGCCGCCCAGGACAGCGTCAAACGCCGCAGGAAGCAGCGGCGCTGACATTGCCATTGCGGCGGCAGGTCCGCGCCCAGCGCCATGACGCCTCGGTAGATTTCCCGCAGGCCCCAGAGTCCCGCGACAAACGGCAGCAGCAGGCCGAGCAGCAGCACCCAGGCCACCGCCGGCGCCGGCGCGTCGAACACGAGCAGGCCCAGCGCGACCGCGACGTAGATCGGCAGGATGCCCAGCAGCATGACCGCGTTGGCGGCCGTGCCCTTGATGACCACCGCGGTGATCTGGACCCAGGTCATGCGCACGCCCGCAAGCAGGCTGTAAAAGAAAAAGCTCGGCAAGCAGATGCACGACGCCAGGACGACGCCGGCCCCGTACGCCACCGGCAGTCCCAACGCGGACCCGTCCTGCCACAGGGCCCGCGGCACGGCCAGGCCGAGACGAGCCGGCAGCGCCACGGCGGGGGCGAGATTCAGCAGCAGCAGCATGACCACCGAATACAGCAGGTAGCCGACCTGGGCGAGCAACAGCAGCTTCGGCAGCAATTCCCGCTGCCGGTCCGACTGCGCAGTTGAGCCGATCCAGCCGGGCCGGGTCGCGCAGCAGCAAATCGACCAGGCCGAGCGCCGTGTGGCCGTCGGCGTCGGCTGCCGTCGCGATCGGGTCCGCAGGCTCGGCGAAGTCATTCATCCCGTCACGAACGGACGTGTGCAGGTCGGTGCTCATCGCGAAACTCCTGAATCAGGCGGCGGGGAAGTGGAACAGTCCCAGGGCGTAGAACAATTCGGCGCCGATCGCGCCGACGAGGGCGAGCCACCATGCGGGGGCCTTGCCGCGGGCGGGCTCCAGTGCCGCCATGACCCGCGCAAAGACATCGGCCATCGCGACGCCGACGCCGGCGAAGACAATGAGATTCACAACCAGCACCAGCACAGGCTGCGGCAGCGCCGCGGTGAAGAACAGATTGATCGGGATCGAGGCGATCAGCGCCAGGCCACCCCAGCTCGTGGTGACCAGGGCCGCCAGGACAGTGGTGCTCGCCCGCAATCGTGAGCCCGTAACGCTGTTGAGGATGTACAGCGCGGGCAGTGGTAGCGCCCAGGCCAGGCCGGCAGCAAGCGTGCAGGACAGGCGCGCTGGAACATGGCGCCGGGCAACCCCATCGTCAGGCCATAGCTCAAGGTGCCAGCCGTCGCCGTTGCTGCGAGGGCGACGAAGACGGCGGCGGGATAAGGTGCCCCCTCAGCGTGCCAGCGCCGGGCGAATGCTTCGGGCTCGTGCAGCGCCACGGCGACGTGCCGCAGTCCCTCCCGCAGTTGGGTGCGCAACATGGTATTCTCCCTCGCGAGTCGGGCGATGGCGTCTCGCAAGGCAACCGCAGCGCCGGACGGCAGACAACCGAAAAAGATAGGCGCCAAGGTGCGTGGACCCAGGTGCCATGCTTTCGCGGCCAATCAGACGCGTACTCACCACGCAAGCACCCGCCCTGGCCGCGAAAGCATGGGGGCGGGCTCACCCATGCTTTCGCGGCCAGCGTAAGCGGAGGGCCTAGGTTGAGCAAGCGATGGGCCGCGAAAGCATGGCACCACAGGCCACCATATAGCACGCATGCCAGCTCGTGAAGTCGTCCAGAAATTCGCGCCGTCCTGCCGAATTCGCTTCCTTCCATCAACCGCCGACGCTATGATAGCGCGAGGTGCAATGCCCGCGAACGGCCTACCCCACCCTCCCGCCTGCCGCCCTTCCAGGAGATTCCCGATGCCCGCGACTAATTCCTCCGCGGTTCCACATCGATTGTCGCGCCGCAGCTTCCTCAAGATCGGCGCTCGGCATGGGCGGCCTCACGCTGCCGTCGTTGCTGCGGGCCGAGGCGGCGGTCGGCGTACGCTCCTCGCCGAAATCGGTGATCCTCATCTACCTGGTCGGCGGGCCGCCGCATCAGGATATGTTCGATCTGAAGCCGCACGCGCCCCAGGAGATTGCCGGGCCGTGGCGGCCGATCGCGACCCAGGTTCCGGGCATCCAGATTTGCGAGGCGTTCCCGCGCCTGGCCCGCATGATGAACCAGCTCGTCGTCGTGCGCTCGCTGGTCGGCAACCAGAGCGATCACGACGCCGTCCAGGTCTTCAACGGCCATCATCCGCGCCGGCCCGTCGCCTCGGGCGGTTGGCCGCAGCTCGGCTCGGCCGTCGCCCGGCTGCAGGGGCCGGCCGATCCCGCGACGCCGCCGTTCATCAGCCTGTGCTACACCTGCACGCACGGCCCCTACAACGAGCCCGGTCCCGGTTTCGCCGGCCCGTCGTGTGCCCCCTTTCGCCCGATGGGGCCGTCGCGCGACGACATGGTGCTGCAAGGCATCACGGTGGACCGATTGGCCGATCGTCGGACGCTGCTGCGAAGCTTCGACGATCTGCGCCGCGACATCGATGCCACCGGCACGCTCGAGGGTATGGATCACTTCACGCAGCAAGCGTTCGGCCTGCTGACCTCGTCCCGGTTGGCCGAGGCCCTCGATCTTTCGCGGGAGGATCCGCGGACGGTCGCGCGCTACGGCACCGGCGATCCGCGCGTATTCATGGACGGCAACGGTGCCCCGCGTGTCCCGCAGAGCCTCTTGATGGCCCGGCGGCTGATCGAGGCCGGCGCCCGCGTCGTCACGCTCAACTACAGCAAGTGGGACTGGCACGGCGGCAGGAACGCGGAGGGCCGGGCCGACAACTCCATCTTCGTGCGCGAAGCCGAGGATTTCCCCGTTTTCGATCGCTGCGTTAGCGCGCTGGTCGAGGACCTGCACCAGCGCGGCCTCGCCGAGGACTGCACGCTCATCATCATGGGCGAGTTCGGCCGAACGCCGCGGATCAGCGCCCAGGTGGGCCGCGATCATTGGCCGCAGGTGAACTGTGCGCTGCTGGCGGGCGGCGGCATGCGGACAGGCCAGGTCATCGGCGCCACCGACCGGATCGCCGGCGAGGCGGTGCGCCGGCCGGTCACATTCGGCGAGCTGTGCGCGACGCTGTACCGCAACCTCGGCATCGACGTGAACCGCACGACGCTGACCGACCTGAGCGGCCGGCCACAATACCTGGTGGAAGACCATGCCCAGCCGCTAGCGGAGCTTGTTTAGTCCCTGCAATTCGTCAACTCATTGCTCGGCGCCACGGCTCGTAGCGGAATTCGTTACGCGCCAAGGCGCTCCTCGTAATCGATAATCCTGATTGGGTTTGCCAAGACTGTCACGGAATCCCGCCGGCCTTCGCACGCGGACAAGCGCAACGCCTTGCGCCGCCAATGTCTGGACGCCGAATTTCAGGCGGGGGCGGCCACGGCAACCTTGCCGCGAAAAATCCAGCGCCTGTGGTCTCGCGTGGTCAAGCTCGTCGCGTGACATATGCAGATCCGTCGGCAACTCGGTTGGCAAGCGCCGGCGGTATCTTGTTGCCAGATTCCAGGTTGCCGGAGCCGCGCCATGCTGGAGAATGCCCGATGAGCGATGAGCCGAAACGACGGCGCGCTTTCGCAAACTCGAAGCCCGCAGCACGAAATCCGAAACAAGCTCCAAACGCGGAAACCGAAGTTGAAAACAGACCGGACGGGGCTGGTTAGCCTCGACGGGCCAGGCTAGCCTGCATCGCGGCCCCGACAGGCTGATCGGGGCGTCGCGTGTCGGGGAGGCAGTCGCGGGACCGCCCCGAATGCGTGTCAGCCTTGGGCAATGCGTTGCAGGCGGTAACGGGAAATACGAAGCCGGCAACCAGGTTACCAAAACCGCCTATTGCAGGTTCCCGAGCCCTCCGCTATCGTAGCACCACACCGCCAGTACCCTTTCGGACCGGTCACGACGGCCCGTCCGTCTTTTTGCGATGCACGCACTTCGGCGGCGATGCCGCGCCCACCTGTTCCTTATTCCCTGGTCTACCCCTGCGCCGCCCCCGATGCAGCGCTGCGGACACAAGCTGACCATTACGCCGGTCGATGGTGCGCTGGCCGCTAGCTGCGAATGCGGCCGGCGGCGCCGTACCCTGGCGACAGCCGACGGCAAGCCGCTGCCCGATCTCGTTGCGATGCTGGCCGGCAAGCATGCGCGGCATCTTGACCGCCTGGGGCTGCCACCGGCATTGGATGGGAGCGGCGATGCGCTGCCGACATTGCCGGAGGTCGGCGGGTAGGAAGCGATGAACGCCGATTTCCGCAGAGGCCGCCCGCGGAAATCGGCGATGAATGAAAGAGGGGGCCCGCTGGCAGGCCCTCTCGCAATGCTCCTACCGCGCAAAAAAAACCGACGCGGAAGCACGTCTCACCATCGAAGGCCCCCAGCCATACGTGACCGGGGGCGTCGCGATTACAGGCTTCGTAACCTGCAACGGTGCCGCAGACAGGGAAAACTGTGGCGAACGCGGTGCCGACTGGTCCCAAGGGCGACAAAGGGAACGCGGCGCTGACCTGTGGCGGCTGGCTGGATGCCAGATTGCCGGCCTGTCCATTCCCCTGACAAGGCCCAACCTGCGGTTTCATTCACGGCGTTCGGGACTGGAATCGCTCGTGAGTGACTGCAAATACGCGATCAGGTCGGCGAGGCTCTCGGGGTTCAAATTGCTCACCAGGCCGTCCGGCATCATCGACTGCGTCAGGATCGTGCGCGACTCGATCTCGGCCAACTTGAGCTCGCGCTGGACGCCGGTCGCCTCGCGGATGAGCACCGCCCTGGCGCTTTCGCTGACGATGAAGCCCACGTGCACCTGTCCGTTGGCCATCTCGAACCGGTACGACTCGAAGCCCTGGGCAATCTTGACGCTGGGCTTGAGAATCGACTCCGCCAACTCCGCGGCACTATAGCGCTTGCCAATGTCGACCATGTGCGGCCCTTTGAGCATCTGGCCGTCCGCGTCCGTATGGCAGGCGCTGCACGACTGGGCCTTGAACAGCACGCGTCCTTTCGCGGCATCGCCCTTCGCCAGGAGGGCCCGCTTCACCGCCACGTCGTATTCCAGGTTGCCGATCTGGTTGGGGTCCTTGGGATCGGCCTTGGCAACGGCGATGGGCGACTCCTTTTCCGTGGCCGGCTTGGTCACGGCGATGCTCGGCAAGCCCTTGAGCGACACGCGGTGCCGGGCCAGCTCGCTGCGCAAGAAGGCGGCGCTGTCGGGGTCGGCGTCAAGAACGGCGCTGGTGACCACGGCGGCGATTCGCGGGCTCTGGTCCCACTCCACCGCGTCGTAATAGGGACCAACGTTCTCGGGGCGGATTCCCCACCAGACGCCCTGATAGTCGGCTTCGCGATGATACAGACGGATAAGCGTCGCCAGCACGTCGCGCCGCAACTCCGCGGAGCGGACCGTCGCCAGCTTCTTGATCAAGCCGTCGACGGCTCTCTTGTCGTGCATGTACCGCAGCGCCGCCAGGGCTCCCGGCGCATAGGGCCCATCGATCGCCTCCAGGCAGGCGTCGACGGCGCGGAGGTTGATCAGGGTGCGCACGGCCAGGTGGGGCAGCGCCCGGTCGGCGTCGGGCTGGGCGTGCAGCGGCTTTTTCGTCGGCATGACGGAACCTTTCGGCCGCGCGGTCAGCGGCAGAATGTTCTTGGCTACGGATACGTCGTTGAGCCGGCCCAGGCTGATGAGGGCCTGTGCGCGCACGCGCGGCGAGTCATCGGCCAGCGCCGCGATGAAGGGCTTGGTGTCGAGACCGTCCAGCTCGCTCTTGCGATCGGTCAGCGCTCGCAGCGCGAACTCGCGCACCGCAGGATCGGTCGCGAGCTTCAGCAGCGGCACCTGGGATTCCTTGCCGTCGAGCTGCTTGAGCGCAAAGATCGCCGCCACGCGTCCCTCCAGCGGCGCCTTGCCGTCGGCTGCCAGCGCGACAAGCAAGCTGCTCGCCTCGGCGTTTCGGCCGCGCCGCAGAACTTCGCGCTGACTGTGGAATCGCGTGACGGCATTGGGTCCGGACAAGATGGCGGATGAGCTGAGCAAGGTCGCGCCTCCTTCAATTCGGGGAATGGCGCCGGCTTGAGCCCCTTTGGCGTGACACGGGTGATGAAGCCCACATTCGGCCCGACATAGGTGCTGGCCTCGCCGCCGCGCCAGCTGGCAACGTAGAGCCGGCCGCTGCCGTCCATGTCGATTCCGGTCGGCCGCGGCAGCTTGAGGAACACTTCCTGCTTCAGGTCGAATGTCGGCCCATGGCTGCTTCAGCTCGTGCCGGTAGACCTCGCTTCGGCCCCAGTCGCCGGTGAATAGCACATCGCGGTACTTCTCGGGCCAGCGCTCGTCCTGGAGGAACAGTGTCCCGGTACCGGAGCCGCCGCCGAACTCACCCAGGGGCGGCATGATCTCGTCGGGGAAATTGGCATAGTGCTGCGAGTAACCGTAATAGGCACTCTGCATCAGGTGCATAACCCGGATATCCCAGCCGCCCGGACGGTTGTCGTTGTTGTCGCGCGTGAACAGATTCATGAATGGGTCGATGCCGATGTCGAACGGATTGCGCAGGCCGGTGACGAAGACCTCCAGGTCGGTGCCGTCGGGCCGGACGCGAACGATGCCGCCGCGCATCGTGATCGTGCGGCCGTCCTTGCCCCGGGCCGGCGGGCAGCCGTAGTCGCCGACGGCGATGTAAATCCAGCCGTCGAGACCCATGCGGATGCCGTTGGTGGTGTGGTCGCCGCCGCGCTTGTCGATCATGTCGCTGGTCAGGCCGGTGACGAGGACCTCCGACTTGTCGGCGACGCCCTTGCCGCCGTCGCGGTAGACGCTGAGGAACGGCGGATGCAGGACCCAGAGCGAGCCGTCCTGGTAGATCAGGCCGCGCGGGTGGTCCATCTTCGCGAACACCGTGACCTCATCGACCTTGCCGTCGCCGTCCTTGTCGACGCAGCGCAGTACCTTGCCGCCGCCAGGTGTCCGGCCAATCGATCCCTGCTCATCGACGGCAACGAACAGCTCGCCGGTCGGCGCCGCCGCCAGGGCAACCGGATAGCTCACCTTTGGCGGCGCCGCGAATAGCGATACATCGAAGTCCGCAGGGGCCTTGACAACGTCGCGAAACGTCTTCTCGTCGATGGGCTGATTCGGCGCGCCGCCGCCGGGCGGACCGCCCTAAAACCTCCCGGCGGGTCGAATGCGAATGGGCGTGGGACGTACCCCTTGCTCTTGCCGGCGAGCTGATCGGCGATCGAGGCGATGCGCTTCTCGGCAAACGTCTTCAGGTCGGGTGGTTGCGGTGCCGCGCCACCCGGCGGTCCGAAGCCGGCCGGCCCTTCCTTGCGCATCGGCCGCCTTCTTCTCCCTGCGCCAGGGGCTCTTTCGTAGCCTGGTCGATGGCGTCAATCTCCTTCAACAATCGTTCCCTGGTAAACTCCTTCACGGACAAATCCTTGAGCAAGCTCCGGTATTTCTCATTCACGTCCTTGATGGCAAGCAATCGATCCACGAGCTTGTTGGCCCCCGGATAGGGATGCGTCAGGCTCAGATCCATCAACTCATTGGCGTTGCCCATCAGCAGGAAGTTGGCCAGCGCGAATTCGAGGTCGCCCGGAATGAACACGAATTTGTTCGACCGTGGATTCAAATAGAGGTAATAATTGTGGCCCAGCGCCAAGGCGCTTTCCAGATTCGACGTCAAGGTGTTGGCAGCCAAAAAACGCAGGAACGCGTCCACGTCGAGATAGCCAGCGATCTCTTTTTGGAATTCGTCGTCCTTGGCCTGGTTCACGAGCTTGGCAAACGCCATCAGGCGGCCGATCTCGTCCCGGGTGGGCTCGGACTGCGGACGGTACGCGCCCTTCCACTTGTCCCAGTCGTCGCCAAACGCGTCAACGCTGCGGACCTGGAACGGCTTCAGCAGCGCTCCCTTGTCGGTGCCGAAGCGGTCCGCGAGGAATGGGCGGTCCACACTTTCGACGAGCACATAAAGGCCCAGGATCTCCTTATCGTACTTTCCGGGCACCGTCAGCGTGACCTCGGCGAAGGCCGTGCGCGGCGCGGGGACTCCGGCAGCGCGGAAGACGGAATACGCCAGGACCTCGCGCCCCTTGGCGGGGTCCAGCGGCATCGCGTGCAGATCGAGCGTCGCCAGGCCGTGGAACGCCTGGCCGCCGAACTTGTCGAAGGCGATCTTCATGGGCCGCTTGAGCCGCTGGGCCGACGCGAAATAGGTAATATCACCCGCATAACGAACGCCGATCTTATCCCAGGCCTTACCGTCGGCGGCGAGCTTGGCCTGTGCCCACGGGAACTCGGTGCCAAAGAGGTTGCGTTCGCCGTCCCGTTTGTCCTTGGCGTCCTTCGGCGCCGGCTGCTTGGGCGGACCGCCGGGAAAACCGAAGCCGCCCTGGCGCGGCTGCAGCGCCTCATACTCGTGCGCGGCGATTTCCAGGTGAATGCTCCAGACCTTGGTTGGGCCGAAGACGTCTTTGCCGGGCGCTTCCTTGCCGGCCGGGTCCCCCGCCGTAGCGTCGCCCCGGAAGCCGCTCAAAGTGCTGAAGAGGAGAAACGCGCAAGACACCAAGGCGCTCGCCCCGATGACGAAACGACGGATCATCACGACACCTCGAAGATTCGTGCAGGTTGGACGGACAACGCTGCCCATCAGCCCATGGGAGAGTTCTATTGATGGAGATGCGAAACGCCGCGATGTGCAGTGCGCCTGGCCCGTGTTTTTCACCGCGGAGAACGCGGGCCGTGGTATACTCATTTCCTGGCATTTCCCCGCGAACGGCGGACCGCTTGTGGGCGTATACCCGCGCCTGGCTCCACCAGGAAATTCAAGGCGGTGCGCCGAATTCGTGACCTTTCTTGAAATCGGTGGCGTGATTCGGCCCCGATTCCGCACTGAAGATTAGAGACGCAAGAGCCACGAACGGATGTCCGTCATGGCCGCCTTGAGCGCTGCCGCGAGCCTCGGCAAGGGAAAGACGCTGAAGCTGACCGTGGTCTTCAGGACCGCGAGCGTCGCCCTGCCGACGAATCTGCAAGCCGGCGTGTACGAGGAAATCATGCAGCCGCGACTGAGCGCCCAGGTCGTCGAACCGTTCGTCGTTAGCCCGACGCGCAAGCGAGGTGCACCCTCGCTTGCGCGTCGGGCTAACGAACCGTTCGCCATCCTACGTCGCAGGGCCGTCCTACCTACGGAGCTTTTTTTTCCACCGTCGTGAAAGAAACGCGCTGCCGGCTGCATTACGAGAGTAACGGGCGACCTACGCGGACAGCCTCAGCGTCAACGGATTGCGAAGTCATGGGTAGCTCGGGCACTGGTGCTGTGACCGTTCGTGACACGGGCAGTGGTGAGTTCGCACTCTTCTTTTTGCTGGAGATTCGCATGTTGCAGTGTATTCATTCTTCCCTGCGCCGCTGGTTCGATCTGACGGCGCGCCCCGCCCGCCGCGCGTTGCCGTCGCGCCGGTTTCGTCCGCTGCTGGAGCTGCTGGAGGACCGCGTGACGCCGGTTCTTTTTGTGGGTGCGGCGCTGCCGGTCGGCGTGCAGTTCCTGTACAACCCGACCACGCAAGCATTGTCCCTGACGGACCTCGGCGGTGCACCGGCCACGACGGTTACCATTGGCGAGGCGCAATCCGGCGCCATTGTGAGCATCAGCCTGGCGAACGGGTCCTTTTTTGCCGCCAACTCCACGCAAATGAACGGTATCCTGTATGGCAACAACACTTCGCCAGCCACGTCGAGCGCCGTGCAGATCTTCACCGGCAACAGCCAGGTCGAAGCCACCGGCGGCGTCACCGGAGTCACCACGCTGTTCGCGAACGTTGGCCGCGACGGGGTGGTCCTGCAGACCATCGGCGGCCTCGCGAACACCATCGTGAACATCGACGTTGCGGCAGCCAGCTCGATCGACGTGCAAGGCGAGGTTGACACGAGCAGCAATACGTCCGGTCAGGGGAACATCACCCTCTGCGCCGCCACTTCCATCGTGATCGAAGGCACCGGCTCGCTCAATACCGACGGTGCCGCCGGCAACGTGACCCTGAAGGCCAACGTGAACGGCGTGAACAACACGGGCCCGTTCGTTGATGACGGCGGCATCGCGGTGCTCGGCGCGATCAGCACCGCATCGGGCAATGTTTGCCTGCAAGCTTCCGGAGGCAGCGTCAGCGGCGTGGGCCAGCCAGGAATCGCGATCAACGCCGGCGCCGTGCTGGCCGGCAACAGCGGCACCGTCACGCTGAGCGGCATCAGCGGCATCACAGCCGCCGGGGACACCGGCCTGCCCGGCGTCGCAATCACCAACGGCGGGATGGTCACCACCCAGGATGGCGCGCTGCAGATTACCGGCCAGGGCACCGGCCCTGGCGACGACGAAATCGGCATTGCGGTAAACACCGGCGGCGCGGTGGCGGCGACCGGGGCCGGCACCGTCTCGCTTCATGGCACGGGCGGCAACGGCGTCGCGGGCAACGACGGCATCGATATCGACAACGCCCAGGTGCTGACGAACACCGGCAACCTCAGCCTCACCGGGGTCGGCAAGGGCACCGGCGCTGACAACCTCGGCATCGTGATCGACGATGGCGCTGAGGTCGCCGCAGCCAACACCACCATCGTCTTCCAGCTTCCCCAGCCCATTGGCGTCGTTGGCATCGGTGGCAACGGTGGTATCACGCACCCCAGCACCGAACCGGTCATCACGGTCCCGGCCACGCCGCCCAATCTCACCCTCTTCGGCACCGGCGGCAACGGCACCAGCAACGATACCGGCGTTAGCATCGGCGGTGCCGACACCCTGGTCATGGCGGGCGGCGGCAACGTGTCCGTTACCGGAAGCGGCCAGGGTTCGGGGCAACAGGATGTGGGCATCGACGTGGACGACGGCGCGACGCTCAGTGCCGCCGGTGCGGGCAACCTGGCCATGAAGGGCACGGGCAGCACCGGCTCAGGCTCCTTTAACGACGGCATCGACGTGGCCGATAACGGCAACGGCACCAGCGTGACCACCGCGGATGGCACCCTCCAGATGACCGGCACCGCCCTCGCGTCGGCGGCCGCGAGTTTCGGCATCTCCGTGAACACCGGCGCCGCGGTCGCGGCCCTTGGCATGGGCCAGGTAAGCCTCACCGGCAGCGACAACAGCGTCGCCAGCAGCGCCGGCATCGACGTGGACGGTCCCGACACCCAGGTGAGCACCGCCGGCGGCAACCTGACCATGACCGGCTTCAGCAAAGGTATCTCGAACACCGGCACGTCCACCGATGGCATCTCGGTCCAAGGCGGGGCGGCTATTGCAGCGGCTGGCGCCGGCAACGTCACCCTTACCGGCACGAGCAGCCTTGGCGCCGCTTCCGACACCGGAGTCGCCCTGGAGGACATCGGCACCGTCGTCAGTACCATCGATGGTTCGGTCAGCATCACCGGCACCGGCCGAGGCGAGGGTGCGATGAACCAGGGAGTCGTCGTCAATAAGGCTCTGGTCGAGGCCAACGGCCTGGGCGGCGTGTCCCTCACCGGCACCGGCGGCAATGGCACCTCCGGCGACAACGGCGTCTCGATCACCGCCAGCGAAGTGCGCACCACGGTCGGCAACCTGAGCATCACCGCCACGGCCGGATCGGGGACAGGCTCCACGGGGCTCATCGTGGACGCCGCGGCCACCGTGTTCACGGGCGCCAGCGGCGCCCTCACGCTCGAGGGGACGGGCGGCGGTGGTCTCGGCTCAGACGGCGTGGCGATCGCGGGCTCAGCTCACACGGCCGACGGTGCGCTTGAGATTATCGGCACGACCAATACACTGGCCGCCGACGACGCTGGCGTCGCGGTCTCCAGCGGGGACGTGTTTGCCACCGGCATTGGCAACGTGACGCTTACGGGATCGGGGAGCGTTGGCGTGCAAGTGAGTGGCTTCGGCGCTCAGGTTGCGGCAACCAACGGCAACTTACTCCTCACCGGCACCGGAAAACTCTTTGGAGGAGTTACCCTTACCAATGGGGCGGCGTTCGACACGCTGGGCAGCGGCAACATCACCCTCAGCACCGATAGCCTCTTCATAGACAATTCCGGCAGCAGCATTGACGCAGGCAACAACCTCATTACGCTGCAGCCGGTGACCAGCGGGTGGGGCATTGGCCTGGTTCCCCAGGGCACGAGCGTCGGCGGCTCCTTGAACATCACCGATCCCGAGCTGGAAACGCTCACCGCCGGGACGGTCCAAATCGGCAATACCAGCAGCGGCAACATCGAGGTGATCGGCACCATCACCCTTCATCCCGGCTTCGGCGAATTGGACCTCGTCACCGGGGGGACCATCACGACGTACGTGGGGAGTAGCATCTTCCCAGCCGGTCTTCTGCAAGCCGGCACTTTGGTCCTCAGCGCTGGTGCGGGCATCGGCACGGCAGCCGTGCCGTTGCAAATCCAGGCCAACACCGTCGCTGCATCCGTTGGAAGTGGCGCCATCTTCGTCAATAACGTCGGGGCTCTGACGGTTGAGACGATGACTGCAGCCACGGCCGTCACCGTCACGGCCACGGGCAACCTGACGGTAGCTGGAAGAATCTCAAACACCGGACGGGGTGGCGCCATTGTCCTGAGCACCCTCGACCCGACCGGCACCGGCCAGGCGAATATCGCGGTTCAGAAAACCGCCACCATCACGACCGCGGGCGGCAACATCACATTGCAGGCCGGCGACAACTTGACCATCAGCGCGGGTGCCAGCATCACCAGCTACAGCGGCTTTTTGCTTGCTGCGGGCCCGATCACTCTGGCGGTCGACGCTGGAAACACCAACGCGGGTGTTGGCGGCGTGGCCGACATCGAAGCCACGGTATTGACCGGTGGATCGATCACGATCGAGGGGAATGCGGCCAGCACCACCAACGATCAATTCACCGTAGCGCCGTCGGCGACTACACCGATCACGGTGGACGGCGGCGGGGGCACGGACAACGTCCTTTCGGTGCTGACCGCCGGCACGACGGGAGCAGCCCTTAACGCGACCAACTCGACCAGCGGCAGCGCTACGTTTACGAGCGGCGGTAAGACGGTGACCTACAAAGCCATCGCGGCCGCGTCGCTGAAACCGTGACCGCCGGCGGGAAACCTCCTCATACAGCATGCGCAATGTCACGCGCTACGCACCGCGGAAGGAATGTCAAATGGTACGGCGAATCGTGGCCTGGGGCTTGATCTTCGTCGGCCTAGTGGGAGTGGTTGGCGGCCTCGGCATGGCGTATTTCGCGTCGATCACCGACACGAAACCGACCGAAGCGGAACGCGCCGAGTATCGCAAGATTTATTACCAGCTGGCCGATGCCGAGCCGCCGCGCAAGTCGGTGATGCCGCCATACGCCGCCGCCGGGCTGTCGGTGATCGTCGGCTGCGTGCTGGGATGCGTTGGCCTGCGCCTGGGCGTCTCGGGCAGAGCAGGGGTCGGCGACGCGAGGGAAGAGAAAAGCGGAGACAGCTAACTGGCGCTCGGGTAGTGAGAATCTTCGGTGGAGTTAGAAATCGTTCACAAGCGCGCTGTCCCCGCGACAGACTCAGTTCGGCACTGACTGTCCAGACAGCGGCAGTCTCAGCGCCGCACGGCGCTTTCCAGGAGCCTGTACCATGATCTTCACCTGGCTGCGGCGACGTTAACGCGAACTCTCCCACCGTGTCGCCATGCACGGCAGCTCCCGTCGCGGCACCCGACTGCACGTCGAGCGCCTCGAGGATCGCGTGCTTCCCACCATCGTCTTCGAACCGGCCTTCGGCGCCGAGCCAACCGCCAAGGGAAGCTGGCCGGAAACCAACAGCGAGCCCATCTACCTCATCTTTCAGGGATCCGCGTGGCAGACCGATCCCAACCTGACTCAGCTTGCCGGCGACATCGTTACGGCCGCCAAAACCATCCTATCCAGCGCCTTTTTTAGCGGCATCACGCAGTACGGCAGCAACGGCATTGCCTACGTCGCCGGCCCTCCCGTCTTCGATAGTAACAACCTGACAACCGGCTTTGGCATGGTCAATGTTGCCAACATCCTTACGCAACAAGTGGGCAACGATCTCAACAGCGTTGTCACGCACGACATCAACGCGCACGGCTTACCCGAACCCAGCGCAGTGCGCCAGCGTTACGTCGTTTTCACGCCGCCAGGCGTCGTTTCCGGTCAAGGCAGCGGCGTCGGCGGCTACAATACAGGCGGTTTTTATCTCGACTTCCACCAAACGATCGACGATGAAATCGCAACTGGCATCGCGTTAGCGGCCACCGGCAATCCGCTCGCTGGTCTTGCATTTGCCGCCGCCGCAGCCACTGCAGGGCCCGTAATGAACTACAGCCACATTCAATGGATGGCGTGGATCGGCGATGGCGGTGCCCCGCCGGATAACGCCAAAATGCCTGACACGCCAAGTCAAATCCAATCCATGCTTGACGACTACACGCGCCTTTTCTCGCACGAGATCCTCGAAGGGATGGCCTCCATGACTAGCATCGGATTCAGCATTCCGCTCCCCGCCCATCTGCCGTCGCTCAACGTCTTGCCAAGCGCCGTCTCTGTTTCGCATGGGCCGAATTTCCCAAGCGAAGGAAACGGTGAACGACAAATCTCCGACCTCGAGGCGGAAGAATACACGTACCGGCTGATCGATGGCTATCTCGTACAGTCCTATTGGTCCTTGAAAAATAACGCTTTTATTGTCCCGGATGGCAACAGTCAGGACTTCTACGTGTACTCGCAGTATTCGGGTCTGGGGCCGAACGGCGATTTTGTAGAAGGGCCGTCGGGCTCCTACATCTCCGGTCAAACGCTCGTCGTTGACGGCGATCAAGACGCGTTCATCGCCAATGGCCAATTAGCGAACGCCAACGACATCATTACGATCGGCACCTCGACGGATGCAGACGGACCAACCATTGTCGTTACCGAGAATTACCAAACGGTTCAATTCCCCGCCGGAATGGTCACTTCCATCCAGGTCAATCCCCGAGCCGGCACCAACCAGGTGTACGTGCAAGATGTCCCGCAGGGCACCACGGTTACCATCAACGATACCGGCAATGATACGATTGATGTCGGTACGTCTTCCGGACCCGGCGGCACGGTGGTCATCAACTCAGATGGGAACACCACGATCAACGTTGGCGCCTTCACCTACCTCCAGAACATCAATGGCTTCCAGGGTAACCTCAACGTCTACTCGTCCGGTCAGGGCAACGTCCTCAACATCGGCACCGGCGGCAGCCTCGCCGCAGTCCAGGGCACGATCAACGTTTATACGTCCGGCGGCCCCAGCAATATCGCCGTGAACCTCGATGATTCGGCCAACAGCGGACCGGCGCTCCCCATCGCTCTCACCAATAACTTCAGCGTCGATTCCGTGACCTGGGGGAATTCCAAATTGACGTTTGGCAACGGAGTCGTCGGGCTCGGTTCTTTCGTCAATTACGGGAACGGCATCGGCAGTTTGACCATAAAGGCCGGCGCCGCCGACACGGTCGATGTGTCGAATCAGGCAGCCAATCCGCAGGTCGTCAAGACGCTTACGATTGAGAATCCCTCACAGGTCACCGTTCATGGGTACAGCGGTTCCGCTCCGAATCAATTATCGTTGACGATCTCCGGCGGCAATACCGAGGTGTCAATCTCGGGTAGCTCATCGGAGAGCTTATTCATAGCCACCACGACACAACTTCCGCAATTGATCTTCGAGAGCAGCGCGACCAGTTCCGTGACCGTGAACGATAATTCCCCTCTCGTCGACCTGACCGTGGATACTTCGGGTGGATCGGTCACGGTGGACGGCACGGCCATCAGCGATCGCACGCTGCAAGTCGATGCCGTGGGCACCAATGCGGCTACCGTCACGTTCACACAGTTAGGGCAAATGTTCGGCAGTTTCTCGGTCAACGGCAACGGGGCAACCAGCTTGATTGTCAACGACCAGAGCAATTCCTTCGGCGCCGCGTATACCGTTTACGAAAACGAGATTCAGTTTCCGTTCGACCAAATAAGCTACAGTCAGCTCGCTTCGCTGACCGTTCAAGGAAGCTCAGGGACCGATAACTATTACATTGACGGTACCGCACCGGGGATGGCCGTTACCGTTGCAACCGGTTCCGGCCAGAATACGGTCTACGTAGCGTACAGCACGGGAAGTCTTGCGAACCTTGCGTCCAATCTCGTGGTGAACGGAGGCGGTCCAACCACGGTTATTCTCGATGACCAAAAGACCGCCGGCCAGGGCTCAAGTTTTTCGACGACGAGATACACGGTTTCGGCCGGTCCCAAAGGCGTTACCGGAGCAGTCGTACAAAGCACGGATGCCGGCGGCACGGTCACGTTTGCCGGGACGGGGAACCTGGCTATTTGGGGTAACAACCAGGATGACATTTATGACATCGAAAGCGTCGGCAAGGGGATTCCAGTCGACTTGGCGACCGGCACTGGCGACAATACTGTCGATGTTACACCACTGCTGGGTCAGCGCGAGCTGTCCCTGCTGCAATCCAATCTCAACATTCAAGATGGAGGTCCGACGAGCGTTATAGTCAACGATCAGGATTATTCGAGCAAGTCCAAGCAGGCTTCTGGCGGCGGGTCGACCACGACGTACACCATTGCGGCCAGTGGGGTCGAAAACATGACTCTGACCAGCACGGATGCGCCTGGTGTTACGATAACGGACAATAATCCAGGCAGCTTTATGCTCAACGGCAATGAACTTACCGACACGATCAATGTCGACAGCACGGCGGAGCTAATCCCGGTGACCATTGACACGGAGTCGGCGTCCGACATGGTCAATGTAGTCCCCATCTCGCAAAAACTCCAAGACCTCGGAGCGATGCTCACCGTTAACGCGCAAGTTCCCGCCGGGACGACCGTGAATATCTTCAACGGCAACGGTGTCAGCCCCGGATCGGGTGCGGACACCTACACGATAACCGCGACATCCACCTCGTTCGCGGATCCCTATGTGGTGGCGTACAGCAACGTCAAAGCGGTGAATCTTTACGGCGATCTGAACGGCACGTACGATATCCAGAGCCTGCCCAGCGGCGCGGCCTATTCGATCACGGCCGGGACCGGCAGCAATGTTTTCCAACTCCCCAACGGCTTTCAGGGCCAGTTAGCGCTCAAGGGCGGGGGGAATGTCCCGCTGGTGGTGGATGACAGCACCGACACCGCGAATGCCGTCTACACGATCACCGGCTCGACGGTGCAGATCAATCAGGAAACGCCGATCAGCTACGCAGGCGCCAGCAGTTTCATTTTCAATGGCGGGAGCGGAGTGGATGATTTCAACATCGTGGGAACCAGTGCGAGCACGCCGGTTACCATTAATGCGGGCGCGCAGACGCAAGCTGTTAACATCGCCCCGACGAGCCAGAGTTTAGCGAACCTTGCCGGCAATCTCACCGTGCAGGGCAGCGCCGCGATGAGCATCATCATCAATGATCAGACCGACACCGCGGCCGGGACCTATACGTTGACCGGCACCAGCTTCACGCGGACCGGCGCCGGAACGATCGCGTTTCCCAGTAACGCGAGGATCACACTGAACGGCGGCAGCAAGGCGGCAACATACAACGTGCAAGGAACGGGCCCGAATCCGGCCATCGTCGACCTCGGAAGCGCGTCGAGTGTGGTCAATATTGCAGGAACCGGGGGGGCGCTGACGGTCAGCGGCGGCAACGGCAACGACCAGTTCGTCGTGGGGTCCGCCGGCGGTACGCTTAGTTCGATCCAGGGAGCGCTCACGCTGAACCCGGCGGGCGGCGGCAATGGCGTATACCTTCTCGATCAGGGTTCGACCGCCGCTCAAACCTACACTCTTACGGCCACGCAACTGCTGCGCGGCAGCGGCCCAAGCATCGGCTTCACCAACATAGGCCAGGTGAGCCTGCAAACCAGCCAGGGCAATGACACGGTCGCCATCCCGGCGCTGGCTGCCGGCGTCGCGGAGACGATCACGGGCGGCGCCGGGCAGAATACGCTGACGGGCCCGGCCGGTGCCAACACGTGGAGCCTCACCGGAGCGAATGCCGGCACTCTCGATAACGTCGCCTCATTTGCGGGATTCAGCAGTCTCACCGGCGGCGCCGGCAACAACACCTTCCGCATCGTTACCACCGCGGTCAAGGAAAAGCTCGGCACCATCCAGGTCAGCGGCACGGTGAGCGGCACGCTCGACGGGGGCGGCGGCACCAACAGCCTCGACTACTCGTCCTATATCGGCAATGTGACGGTCGACCTGCCGCTCGGTTCGGCTACGCAATTCGGCCAGGTCGCCGACATCGAAAATGTGGTCGGCAGTCAGGGGAGCGACATCCTGGTTGGCACCACTGGCACGCAGAGCCTCGCTGGCGGCACCGGTCGGAACCTGCTGATTGCCGGCGTGACGCCCGCCGTGCTGGTGGGCAACGCCGACCAGGACATTCTCGTCGGCGGCACTACCGATTACGATCTGAATCCGGCCGCCCTGGGCGCCATCTTGGCCGAATGGACGCGCACCAACCTCGGCACCAAGACCGATCCGACCGGCTACCAGGCCCGCGTCAACGACTTGCTCAACGGCGGCGGCCTCAACGGCAGCGACGTGCTCAACGCTTCCACCTTCCACAGCAACGGCGGCGGCAACACCCTCACCGGCGGCGCCGGCCTCAATCTGTACTACGGCAGCAAGACCCTCGACCAAAACGACTGGAGCGCCAACCTCGGCGAGGTGTTCGTCCAGAACCAGGCGCAGCAGAATACCCAGATCAACGCCCAGGCGCTGACCATGCCGACGCTGCTGCTCGACGGCACGCCGTTCGCCGCCGCCACGGTCGCCTCGCAGCTCTTGGCGCCCGGCCTGCACACGCTGGCGGCCCCCAACGGCGGCGGCAGCGTCCAGTTCTTTGTCGCCGCGGACGGCACGGTCGATTACGATCCGTCTCTGAACAACGTGCTCAGCGGCCGTGGCACCACAACCCTGACGGTCATCGGCGTCACATTGACCATCAACGCGAGCCCCTTGTCGCTCACACAGCTCGAAGTTGACGGTGCCTTCTTCAAGACGGCGGCCTCATTCACGCTTACGGCACTGCCGGGTGTATCGTCCCTGACCGATTACTTCGGCGACGGGGCGCAGCTGTCCTTCACCCTTGGCGCGAACGGCTCGGTAAGCGCCATCTCGGCGCCGGCGCTGCTACTTTTAACAGCAGCACCGACACCCTGACGGTCAACGGCGTGACGGTGACGATCAACGCGAGCGCCTTGTCGATCATCCAGCTCGACGTTGATAACGCGATTTTCCCCTACACCGCCACGCCGTTCACCTTCACCGGATTGCCCGGCCCGGCGAGCCTGATCGACTTCCACGGCGCCGGCGCTTCGCTGAGCTTCACGATCAACGCGGACGGCTCGGTCAGCGACATTTCGGCGCCGGCCGCCGCCGCCTTTGACAGCAGCACCGACACCCTGACGGTCACCGGCGTGACGGTGACGATCAACGCGAGCGCCTTGTCGATCATCCAGCTCGACGTTGATAACGCGATTTTCCCCTACACCGCCACGCCGTTCACCTTCACCGGATTGCCCGGTCCGGCAAGCCTGATCGACTTCCACGGTGCCAGTGCTTCGCTGAGCTTCACGATCAACGCGGACGGCTCGGTAAGCAACATTTCAGCGCCAGCCGCCGCCACGTTTAACAGCAACACCGACACCCTGACGGTCAATGGTATCAGCTTCACCGTGGATGCCGCGGCTTTATCGTCGGACGCCTCCCTGCTTGTGGACGGTGCCGCCAGCTTCGCGCATGGCGACAGCTTCAACGTGCTGCCCGGTCCGCAGGTCTTGATCGATGACAACACCGGCAACAGCGTGCCGTTCAACGTGGACGGCAGCGGCACGGTCAGCCTTGCCCAGGCCCAGCAAGGGGTCCTCGCGGTGAGCGGCCCAAATAACAACACGCTCCAGGTCAACGGCGTCAGTGTCACCGTGGACGCCACCGCCCTCTCGACGGATGCGTCCCTCGTCATCGACAACGAGGCCGCCTTCACGCATGGCGACCCGGCCACGTTCACGGTTTTGCCCGGTGCGCAGTTCCTGGTCGATGACCGGACCGGCAACAGCGTGCCGTTCCAGGTGGACGACAGCGGCACGGTCAGCATTGCCCAGGCGCAACAAGGGATCCTGGCGGTGGTGAACAACACCCTCGAGGTCAACGGCGTCAGCTATACGGTAGACGCGACGGCCCTCTCGTCGGATGCCTCTCTCGAAGTCGACGGAGAGGCCGTCTTCACGCATGGCGACCCGGCCACGTTCACGGTCTTGCCGGGTGCGCAGTTCCTGTACGATAGTCACACCGGCAACAGCATACCGTTCCAGGTGGATAACAGCGGCACGATCAGTATTGCCCAGGCTCAGCAAGGCGTCTTGGCGGTGACCGGGCCGGGCAACAACACGCTCCAGGTCAACGGCGTCAGCTTCACCGTGGACGCCACCGCTCTCTCGACCGATGCCACGCTTCTGGTCGATGGCGCCGTCGCCTTCACGAATGGCGACCCGGCCACATTCACCTTCCTGCCCGGTGCGCAGTTCCTGGTCGATGACCAAACCGGCAACAGCGTACCGTTCAGCGTGGACGATACCGGCGCCGTCAGTATTGCGCCGGCCCAGCAAGGCGTGCTCGCGGTGAGCGGCCCGAGCAACAACACGCTGAAGGTCAACGGCGTTACCTTCACCGTGAACGCCAGCGCCCTGTCCACGGACGCGACTCTGCTTGTGGACAACGCGCTGAGCTTCGCGAATGGCGACACGTTTACCGTGCTGCCCGGTTCGCTGTTCCTGACCGATGACCACACCGGCAACAGCGTGCCGTTCAACGTGGACGACACCGGCGCCGTCAGTATTGCGCCGGCCCAGCAAGGTGTCCTCGCTGTCACCGGGGCGGGCAACAATACGCTCGTCGTCAACGGCGTGACGGTGACGATCGACGCGACCGCGCTCAAGGGATCGGTTGCCCTGCTGGATGTCGACAATGAGGTATTTGACAAACCGGCCGCCCCGTTCACGTTTACGGGATTGCCGGGTGCGGTCGCGCTCAACGACTATTACTCCTCCGGCGCCGGCGTCAATTTCACGGTCGATCCCGACGCCACGGTGAGCTTCGCTTCGTCCCTGAACGGAGTTCTCAGCACCAGCCCCGACGACAAGACCCTCATCGTTCACGGCGTCAGCCTGACCGTTAGCAACGCGTCGTCGGTTGCCAATCTCGCGGTGAACACGAATTTCTTGGTGCCGAGTGGTGAGTCGTTGACGTTTGTCGGCTTGCCCGGCGTGCAATCGCTGCAGGATTCCGCCGGCCTCGGCACGCCGATCGACTTCACGCTGAACGCCGACGGCTCGGTGAGCGGCATTTCGGAGCCGGCCGCCGCCACGTTCAACAGCGGCACCGACACACTGACGGTCACTGGCGTGACGCTCAACATCGACGCCACACAAGTAAGCGGGCAAGTCAGCGAGTACGCGGTGATCGGCGTCGGCGATTTCTCCACGGCGCAGGTGCAATCGATGATGGTGCTGCCGGGCACCGTGAACATCGACATCGGGCCGGATCAATTCAGCTTCACGATCTCCACGGCGGACCAGATCGAGTTGCAATCCCCGGACAGCCGGCTCAGTGTAAGCAATGAAAACACGCTGACGATTTCGGCGCTATGATTGGTGGTAGGAGGGCAGCCCCGTCGTCATCACGGTAACCGCGACCGACAGCCTCGGTGCGACGGCGACGGCGATGTTCGTGCTCAATTAGGCGTGTGTCAATTCCCACTGGCGCGCGCGCCGCCAGAGCCTCAGCTTGGTTCGGCCAGTCATGGAGCGTTGCTGGATCGTAATCGGCGCCGTTCGGCCAAACCAGTATATGCACTTCCGGATCAATTTGCACCTGATCAAACAGGGCTAGATCGCGAAGCGGCCGGTAAAGTTCTCCGGCCAGCACCGGCTCGAAGTTGATCACCTGCTCCGTTTGGTCATCAAACTGCACGCGTAGGGTATAGGGTGCGACCACTTGGAATGACACGACGCGATAGATCGGATGCACCGTCATCGTCTTCCCTCCAGAGGATCAATTGGCAAAGGCGTTTGCCCCGCTTGCCGCCGCGCCCAATCGCCTAACAACTCTTCCTGGTGAAGCTCCGCCCAGGCTTCGACCAGGCGTCGCTGGCGCCTTGGAAGTTCGCCGGCGATCAGTTCGACGGGATCGAGGCTGAAGATCGCCACATCGTCCTGGTACTACGCGTGGAAGTGCGGCAGATGGTGCGGTGCCCCGACCTCCATGTAAATACGAGTGATAATTCCAAAAAAGCGGCTAAGTTCTGGCATGGTGTCAGACTTGCACCAATTTGGTGCTTAGGCCCGGTAACCTCGAATGTCCCCTTTCCGCCCTTGCCAGTCTCCGCGGCCCGCGTCAGCCAGGCAGATGGCCGGCCGGACCTTCGACTGCGACAGGTCCGAAAACGGGAATGGAACCAGGACTACTTCCCCGGTTGTAGGTGTGACCACGCCGCGTCCTCCTCCGGCCGGGACCAGTCCACCGCCAGGGCCGCTTCCGCCAGCAGCGCGGCCTCGCCTGGCACCGCAGCCGGCTCCTCCAACACCGTCACTAGCGCCCGGCGGGGGCCGGTGACATGCACCTCACCGAGCAACTGGACTCGACCGGCCGCATCGATGACCGCCTCGACTGTTTGGATCATTGGACACCTCCACCCGCATTCTAGCGGATTGAGCCGCCGCAGGTAGCAACTGAAGGTGGCAGTGCGAGCACGACCTACGCGGCTGGATCGACTACGGGCCCACCTCGTCCGCGGTTGGCGTGTGCCGCAGCCAGTGGTCGAGCCAGCGATACGCGGTCTGCCGTGCGGGCCGCGGGAACGTGTGCTTGCCCTGGTGATTGATTAGCCCTACACGGTCGCCGGCGCCGAAGAGCTGGTAGACCGGCAGGGCGGCTTTGACGAACGGCCAGCTCGCGTCGCCGTCGGCGCTGTCGCCGCCCAGGATCAGGATCGGGCGCGGCGCACAGGGCGAGCACCTGGTGGTTCTCCAGCGCGGGGATGTGGTCCTTCATCTTCGGCGTGAGGTACCACGGATCGGTCCAGTTGCTCATCCGCAGGCCGACACCGCCCTCGTTGAAGACGCCGGCCTGGTAACGCGGCTCGAACGCCATCGCGAATAACACCTCCTTGGCGCCGAGCGAATGGCCGATGCAGCCGATCCGAGCGGCGTCCACGAACGGCAGCGATTCGAGGTAATCCAGGCAGCGCGAGGCATCGAAGACCATCTTGCCGAGCCCGGTGAGACCCACCCAGGCCTTGCCGACGGCTTCCGCCTGCACGCGCGGACCGCCGTCCTTCATGATGTAGCACTCGGGGCAGAGCACGACGTAGCCGCGTTTGACCAGATGGACGCCGAGGGCGAGCGTCGGGTTCGTGCCCAGGCCGGCTGGCTCTTTTAGCGTGTCCGTCGTGGTCTGGTGAAAGACCACAATGGCGGGACGTTTCTCGCCTTCCTTGATGCCGTCGGGGATGAGCAGGTACGCCCGGATGCGGTCGCCCTCGGCACTGACGAAACTCACGAGCTCGCGGGTGAAGCCGTCGCATTTCTCGACCTGCTCGGTGCGGGCGGCCAGCGCCTTGGGCGGCTTGGGCATCGGGCCGAGGCGATCGCGCCAGGCTTTTTCGATCTCGCTGCGCTTCGGCGGCCAAGCTTCCTTCGTTGCGATCTTCTTGCCGTCGAGTTCGAGGAGCGGCCGCAGTCCGAGGTCGGGCACCGGCTTGTCGGCGTAGGGTTTCTGCGTCAGCGCCGGCCAGTTGATGGGCGTCTGGGCCGCACCAACGGACGGCAGCGCGAATGCCAGCGTCAGGACGAGGAAGCGTTTCATGCAGGGGCTCCGCCGACCGGAATGCCGCGGCCGTGCAGCCAGGCGAGGAGCCGGTCAGGATAATCGGTCGTGATGCCGTCCACGTTCCACGCGATCAGCCGCGCCCACGCCTCGGGCTCGTTGACCGTCCACGGCACGATGGTCTTGCCGGCGTCATGCACGTTCTTGACTACGGCGGCATCGACGAAGCGGTAGTCTGGACAGTACGCCTCCGCGCCGGCGGCGGCAAGCAGCTCGGCCGGACGTGCGGGAGCGGTGTGCGCGACCAGAACCGCCGTCGCGAGCCGCGGCCGCAGCTGCCCCAGGAGGCGGACGCTGCGATGATCGAAGCTGCGCACGCGGACGCGATCGACCAGGCCGGCGCGCTCCGTTTCCGCGTGGACCCGCCGTTCGAGCAGGCCGGCGGCGCCTCCGTCGAATCCGTCGCCGATGCTCTCCGGCTCGAAGGGAACGCGCTTCAGCTCCAGGTCGAGCAATACCTGTTCCGCGCCGGCGCTCGAGGGCGCTCTTGCCGGCTTGCTGGCCCAGGTCGCCCGCATAGGCGGCGATGAACGCGAATAGGTCGGCAAGTGTCGGGATGGCCCACGGGTCGATCCTGTACACATCCGCGAAAAGGCGGCTCAGCGGGCCGACGTGCGCCTGCTGGTTCGGGAAACGCCCTGGATCGGGATTGCGGTCGACGCGGTAGGCCCGCAATTCGGCGAGCGTGAGCCAGCTGACGAGCAGTTCGGCAACTGCCGTCCCGGTGGTGTGGGAGCAAAGCCGGTCCGAAATCCGCGCGTCGTGAAACAGTACCGGCATGGCGTCGCGCGTCAGGTGCACGTCGGTTTCGATCGACGTAACGCCTAAGTCGAGCGCCTCCTCGAACCCGGGGAGGGTGTTCTCCGGACACAGCCCGCGGGCGCCGCGGTGGCCCTGGACCTCGAAAGCGCGTTGGTCGTTCATCGCGGCACCAAGGAAAACGCCTCGCGGATCGCGGAGCGATCGGCGAGGCGATGTGAGCGCTAAACGGCAAGCCAGGGGGGCGGCATGCTCACTCCGCGGCAGGATGTAGTAGCGATCCTGGTTGGCCACGGTCGTCTTGAAGGCGCGCGGCCGGTTCTTGCCTGCAGGTCCCCAACAAAGCTTCAAATCCTTGCCCTCGAACGCGTAGATGCCGTGGAAACCCTTGACCTTCATCTTCTTGACCTGCTTGTAGAAATCGATGGTCGCGGGGTCGGCCGTGGGGTTCAGGGCGATGGTGACGACCTCGCGGCCGCTGCCCTCGACCAGCGTGAACTGATCTCCCGAAACGATCACGTTCAGTCCCTGCAACTGCGTGTCGCTCAACGGCTTGGCGCCGACCTCGGCATAGCTGACCTTCCAGGTTCCCTGGAGTTTGTCCTGGTCGTCGGCACCGGCCAGGCCGACAGCCAGCACGCCCAGGCCAAGCAGGACCAGGCCGGGCGCAATGTCTTGATCGGTCGCTTGTTCATTGATGTCTCCTTCGGAGCCGCAACAGGAATTGGAGCCAGTGGCGTCCGTAAATGAAATTGCAGCTGAAGGACACGATCTTACAAAAAAAGGAAGGACGCGAGAAAAAAAGTTGCGGTCCATGCTCAGAATTCCGTCAGTACCTGCGAGCATCGGCTACTGGAGCATTTTTGATAACGGACAACAAGGGGGCCGGGCAGATGGCCCGGCCCTCGTTGTCTGCGCGTTGCGACGCTCGCTCAAACGTCGAAGTACAGGTAAAACTCGTACGGATGCGGCCGAAGGCGCACGGCGTCGATCTCCTTGGTGCGCTTGTAGTCGATCCAGGTGCGGATGACGTCGCGCGTGAACACCTCGCCCTGCATCAGGAACTCGTGGTCGCGCTCCAGGTTGTTGATCGATTCCTCCAGCGCGCCGGGCGCCTTGGGCACCTTGGCCAATTCCTCGGGCTCCATGTCGTAGATGTCGCGGTCGAGCGGCTCGCCGGGCTTGATCTTGTTCTTGATGCCGTCGATCACCGCCATCAGGATCACCGAGAACGCGAAGTACGGATTGGCCGACGGGTCGGGGCAGCGGAACTCGATGCGCTTGGCCTTCGGGCTCGACGAGTACATGGGAATACGGATCGCGGCGGAACGGTTGCGCCGGCTATAGGCGAGATTGACCGGCGCCTCGAAGCCCGGCACCAGCCGTTTGTAGCTGTTGGTCGTCGGGTTGGTGAAGGCGCAGATCGACGGGGCATGCTTGATCAGGCCGCCGATGGCGTACAGGCCGAGATCGGAAAGCCCGGCGTAGCCCGAGCCGGCGAACAGGTTGACGCCGCCCTTCCACAGGGAGGTGTGCACGTGCATGCCGGTGCCGTTGTCGCCGAAGATCGGCTTGGGCATGAAGGTGACGCACTTGCCGTGCTGCTTGGCGGTGTTCTTGAGGATGTACTTGTACTTCATGGTCTTGTCGGCCATCTCCACCAGCGGCGAGAACTTCATGTCGATCTCGCACTGGCCGGCCGTCGCGACCTCGTGGTGCTGCGCCTCGACGGTGATGCCGGCCTCGATGAGGTGGAGCATCATCTCAGTGCGCAGATCCTGCAGCGTGTCGGCGGGCGGGACCGGGAAGTAGCCTTCCTTGTAGCGGAGCTTGTAGCCCTGGTTGTCGACCGATTCCTTACCGCTGTTCCACGCGCCTTCGGCGCTGTCGAGGAAGTAATAGCCCGAGTTCTGGGTGGCATCGAAGCGGACGTTGTCAAAGACGAAGAACTCCAGCTCCGGCCCGAAGTACGCGGTGTCGGCGATGCCCGAGGCCTTCATGTAGTTGACGGCCTTCTGGGCGATGTAGCGCGGGTCGCGGCTATAGTCCTGGCGGGTCAGCGGGTCCTTGATCGAGCAGATCATCGCCAGGGTGTTGTGCTTGAAGAACGGGTCGATGAAGGCAGTGTCGGCCTGCGGGATGACCAGCATGTCCGACTCGTTGATCGCCTGCCAGCCGCGGATGCTGGAGCCGTCGAAGCCCAGGCCGTCCTCGAAGACGGACTCCTCGAGTTGATTGGCGGGGATGGTGAAGTGCTGCCAGGTGCCGGGGAAGTCGACGAAGCGGAGATCGATCGCCTTCACCTCCTTTTCACGCACCAGCGTTAAGACCTCTTTGGGTGTCATCGCGTGCCTGTCTCCTTCGGAGAGGGTGAGGGGAGTGATTCACGAAAGCTTATGGGGGCGCCATTTCTTGTCAAGCCGCGGGATGAGCGCAGCGAATCCCGCGGGTCGCGGCCTCCCACCCGCGGGATTCGCTGCGCTCATCCCGCGGCTTGAAGTCACGGGCCGATCGCCTGGCCGCCGCGTTCACCGGTGCGGATGCGGATGCAATCCTCCAGCGGCAAGACAAAGATCTTGCCGTCGCCAATCCGGCCGGTGTCGCCGGAGCGGGCGGCGTGAACGATGGACTCGACCGCCGCCTCCACGAACGCGTCGTTGACGGCGATCTTGAGCTTGAGCTTGGGCAAGAGGCGCACCGGAAACTCGCTGCCGCGGTAAACCTCCGTGAAGCCGCGCTGCCGGCCGCAGCCGCGCACGTCGCTGACCGTCATGAGGAAAACGTCGGACTGATTGAGGGCCGCCTGGACGGCTTCCAGCCGTTCGGGGCGGATGATGGCGACAATCATTTTCATGAAAAGGATTCCAGGATTTATGCGTCCACACGGGTCCGCACCGGGCGGCGCAGACGATCTTGAAAGAGCTTCTGCAGGTTCTCCTTCATCTTCTCGCGGTCGCCGCCACGGAACTGGAACCGGTTGCCCTGCACGGTGGTGACATACGGATAGACCGCCTTGAACTCGGCCGGACAACCGTCGCCGGGCTGGCACAGCTCCGACCAGGCGTGGATCAGGTCGCCGTTGGTGGCGCCCTCGACGACCACCTGGAATCGGCCGTTGCCTAGTGGCGGAACCACGGCGGAGCGCGGCTCGGCCGTCGCGTGCGCGCTGGCCGACTCCATCGCCAGGCCGAGATCGAAGCCGATTTCGCCGTGCTCGCTGCGGTCCAGCCCGTCGAGCTCCTCTTCAGCACTGGTGGTGAAGCCCATCGCGAGATCGACCGCCTTGACCAGGATCAGGCTGCCGACGAATGCGAGGACCGCCGACGCGGTGGCCGCAATGAATTGATACAGAACCTGCACCGGCCGGCCGTAGGCGAGTCCGTCGAAGCCGGCGTCGGGATTGACGATCTTGGTGCAGAAGACGCCGGTCAGCACGGCGCCGAGGAAGCCGCCGATGCCGTGAACGCCGAACGCGTCGAGCGAGTCATCGTACTTGAAGATCGACTTGGCGAAGACGGCGCCGTAGCAGACGGCGCCGGCGACGAGGCCAATCACGAGGCCGCCCCATGGCAGGACGAAACCGGAAGCGGGCGTCACCGCCACGAGGCCGGCGACAATTCCCGATGCGAGGCCGAGCGCGGTCGGCTTGCCGCGGTGCAGCCACTCGACGAGCATCCAGCTCGAGGCCCGCAGCCGCGGCGGCGATTTGCGTCGCCGTGAATGCGGAAACCGCGAGGGTGCCGCTTGCCAGGGCGCTGCCGCCGTTGAAGCCGAACCAGCCGAACCAGAGCAGACCGGCCCCCGCGAGAGTCAGGACCATGCTGTTGGGATGGAACACCTGCTCGGGATAGCCGATGCGGCGACGCAGGACAAGGATCGCCGCCAGGCTCGACAGGCCGGCCGCGATGTGTACGACCGTGCCGCCCGCGAAATCGAGCGCCTCAAAGTGACCGCCGAGGATGCCGACAGCCGCCTTCCCGGAGTTGTCGAGGATGTCCTGTGTCCGCGCACCAAGGGCGTTCACCCAGTTCCAGTCCTGCGCCCAGACGCAATGCGCCAGCGGACAATAGATGAACGTGACCCACAGGATCAGAAAGAGGCAGTACGGTTTGAAGCGGATGCGCTCCGCCACGGCACCACTGATGAGCGCCGGCGTGATGATCGCGAACATCCCCTGGAACATCACATGGAGATAGACCGGGATATGCGTATTCGGCAGCAGGTCGGTCGGTTTGACGCCGCGGAGGAAGACCAGGCCGCTGCTGAAACCAAGCAGACTTTTCTTGTCGCCGAGCGTTATCCACGGGTCGCCGAACGCAAGGGCATAGCCGATCGCGAACCAGTAAACGCCGATGAGCGCCAGACAGACCATGCTCTGCATCATGGTCGCGAGGACGTTCTTACGACGGACCATGCCGCCGTAGAACAGCGCCAGGCCGGGAACCATCAGGAGGACCAGCGCGCTGGAAATCAGCATCCAGGCACTGTCACCCTGAACGAGCGCGGTCTCCGCCGTCTCACTCGCTTTCTGGGCAACATCCTTGGGTGCGGTTTCCTGAGCGGCCGTCGCGCTCACCCAGGCCAACCAGAGTGCGGCCGTCGCGCCAAGGAAAACGATGTACCGTTTCAACGCAAGGCCTCCAAGTGCGCCGTGTCTAGACAAGCTGTGCGCATACGTTCACTATCGAGAGGAGCCGAATCGAGATTCGCGTGTTGTGAGCAAGTAGTATACCAATGGAGGATTCTAGCAATTATCTGATTCATAACGTAATAATCACAAAGCGTTTAAGTCGTTGTCGTCGGCGAGATTATGCCACGATGCGCAGCAACACGATGCCTCGAACGATAGCACGTATGCACAAGGTGCATGCGATGTTGTCAGCGCAATGATGCTCATTTTGCATTGGAACCGTTCGCCGTTAGCCCGACGCGCAAGCAAGGACACGTCCTCGCTTGCGCGTCGGGCTAACGAACGATTCCGCAAAACCGCCTTCCGCGCCGAACGCGTTGCAACTATAATCAGCCGCTGATCCCCGGCCGATGGAGGCACGGACGCCGTTGGCGGACCCGCGACTGCGCAATCTGTTGTTGATCTGCCTGGCCACTGCCGCCTGGGCGTTCGGCTTCGGCGCCGGCAGCCAGCTCGTCTCACAGTGGATGAACGACCACACGGCATCCAGCGAACTGATCGGCTGGAACCATTCGTGCTATTACTTCGGCCTGGCGGCGGCGTCGCTCGTCGTTCCCGGCGTCACGCGCCGGTTCGGCCCGCGCGGCGGCAGTCGGCATGCTCGTGTGCGGGCCGACTCTCGCACTGTTTCCGTGGCTGGGCGGTTCGTTCGGCTGGTTTGCGCTGCGCCTGTTCAACGGGGCGTTCAGCGCCTTGAGCCTGGTCCCGCTGGAGACGGTGGTCAGCCGCGACGCCCGCCCGGCAGAGCGCGCCCGTGACTTCGCGTTCTATGGCGTGGCGCTGACCCTTGGCGGCGCCCTCGGCATGGGGGCGGGTCTCAACCTCTACGAATACAATCCGCTGCTTGCGTTTTACCTCGCCTCGACGATGCCGGTCCTCGGCGGGCTCGTATTGCTTCGTTGGCTGCACGTCGCGCCGATGGTGTCAACCGAGCAGGCGGGTTCGGTTGCGCTTTCCTGGCGCCGCCATTTCCTCAGCTTCGGCACCGCCTGGGCGCAGGGGTTCCTCGAGGGAGGCATGCTCGCCTTTCTGGCGCTGTACCTGGGGTCGCGCGGCCTGACCGCCGACCTCGCGGGCGACCTCATGGGCGTGACCACGGTCGGCGTCATGATGTTCCAGGTGCCGGTGTCATGGCTCGCGGATCGGCTGGGGTGCGTCCATGTCCTGCTCGGCTGCTACGCGGTCGTGCTGGCCGGGCTCGCGCTCGCGCCGATCTGTCCGGGGCCCGTGTCGCTGGCTTGCTGCCTGTTCGCGTTCGGCGCCTGTGCCGGTGCCATGTACCCGCTCGGATTGGCGCTGCTCGGCGAGGGTCTGGCCGAATCGTCGCTGGCGCGCACCTATTCGTGGTATCTGGCGATGGAGTGCGTCGGCAGCCTGATGGGGCCGCCGGCGATGGGTACGGCGATCGACCTGTGGGGCGGCGGGTCGATGTTCATCGTGGGGTTGGCGGCGGTGGGATTCGTGGTGCTGCTTTGGGTGATGGTGCGGGAGCGGACGCGTGCCGCGATGGGCCTCCAAGAGGAAGCAAGGCGGCGGGTTGCGTGAGGTAGGTCCCGCCTGCCGGGCGGGACCTGGAAGCTTCCAGGTCCCGCCCGGCAGGCGGGACCTACCTCATGCTAGCACTTCCGCAGCACGCCGACGAGGATACCGAGGATCGTGACGTCGTGGCTGTCGTCCACAATGATCGGATCGAGGTCCTCGTTGGACGGCTGCAGGCGAATGTGATCCGGCTCCCGATAGAATCGCTTCAGCGTGACCTCGTTGTCGATCATCGCGACGACCGGCTCGCCGTTCTGGGCGGTTTCCTGCCGGCGGATGACGACGTAGTCGCCGTCCTGAATGTGGTCCTCGATCATCGAATCGCCCTTGACCTTCAATGCGAAACGCTCCGGTCCGCCGAAGAGAGCGTTGAATTCGAGCTGGTCGTCCGCCTGCTCGATGGCCGGCATCGGCGCGCCGGCGGCGACCTTGCCGAAGAGGGGCAGGGCGAACGTCCGCGGACGGCGGTCCACCAGCTGGATCGCCCGTGCGGCCCCCGGTTCCTTGCGGATCAGGCCTTTCTTCTCGAGCGCCTTCAAATGGCACATGACGCCATTGGGCGACTTGATGTCGAATGCGAGTCCAATCTCCCGTACGGTTGGTCCGTAGCCGCGCGTCTCGATCTTTTCTTCGATGAAGTCGTAGATCTCCCGCTGGCGTTCCGTCAGACTGACTAAAATCCGGCATAGGTCACCCCTGGGTTCGAAAGGGTCCGGGAACGGGTATCTGCAACACCTAGGTAAAGGTTAATTCCCTGGTCGACGCACATTCAGTTGAACCCTAGTATATTATACGTTCGTACACAATGGAAGAGGGTTTTTCCCCATGCCCCTGAATGAGCTGCTTTCGGCGCTCTTCGCGAGGCAGGAGCTGACCGAAGCGCAGGTCCGCGGCATGATGTGCGAAATTCTCCTTGGCCGGCACGATGAGGTCGACGCCGCGACCTGGCTGATTGCGATGCGGATGAAAGGCGAAACGGCCGGCGAGATTGCTGCCGCGGCCCGCGTGCTGCGCGAACACATGGTGCGGTGGGACCCGGGCCAGCCGGGAGTCCTCGATACCTGCGGCACCGGCGGCGATGGCTCGGGCACCTTCAACATCAGCACGGCGGCCGCGCTGGTCGTGGCGGGAGCGGGCGTGCCGGTCGTCAAGCACGGCAATCGCGCGGTTTCGAGCCGTAGCGGCAGCGCGGATGTATTGGAAGTGCTGGGCGTGCCGCTGGAGAGCGATCCAGCGCGCGCGCGGCAATGTCTGCACGAGGCCGGTCTCGCCTTCTGCTTCGCGCCGCACTTCCACCCCGCCCTGCGCCACATCGCGGCCTTGCGCCGCCGGCTAGGAGTGCCAACGCTGTTCAATTGCCTCGGTCCGCTCGCCAATCCCGCCGGCGCCGAACGTCAGCTCCTCGGCGTCGGGCGCATCGAGCTGCTCGAACGTCATGGCCGGCGCGTGGCGCAGCTCGGGACCCAACATGCGCTGGTCGTGTGCGGCCGTGACGGGCTCGACGAGGTGAGTCTCGCGGCGCCGACGCTGGTCCGCCAGGTTTGCGGCACGGAGGTCGCCGGCTGGGAATGGACCGCCGACGCCTTCGGCCTGCCGCCGCATGCGCTAGAGCAGCTGCGCGGGCGACGCCGCGGCGAGCGCCGCCATTATCGAGGGCGTGCTGCGCGGCGCGAACGGCCCAGCGAGCGACGTCGTGCTTGCCAACTCGGCGGCGGGCTTAATCGCCGCGGGGCGCACGGCCGATCCGCGCGAAGGGGTGGCGATCGCCCGAGCGGCGGTTGAGTCGGGGCGCGCATTGCATGTTCTGGAAAAGTTGCGTAAGCTGAAGGGAACCGCATGAGCGCGGCCAGCCTTTGTGTCCAAATCCGCGGAGGACCGTGATGCCACACAAGGTTGCGCTGCTATGCGATCCCGGAATTGACGGCGCATTCGCCGTTGCTCTGGCCCTGCACGATCCGGACCTCGAAGTCCGCGCCCTGCTCGCCACCGCGGGCAACGTCTCGGCCGAACGCGCCACCAACAACATTCACATTCTCGTCGATCACCTCGACCCGCCGCGCCTGCCCCGGCTTGGCGCAGCCCCGAACGTCGAGTACAGCACCAACGGCACGCAGCTGCACGGCGCGTCGGGCCTGGGCGGAACCGATTTTCCGTGCGCGCCGTTGCACCATCTGCCATCGAGCGAGAAGCTGCTGGTGGACATCGTGCGCCAGCATCCCCACGAGGTGACGCTGGTGTGCCTGGGCCCGCTCACGGTGGTGTCGCGCGCATTCGATCTGCATCCCGATGCGCCGATGTTGCTGCGCCGGATCGTTTGCGTCGGCGGCACCTATCACGAACCGGGCAACGCCGGCCCGGTCAACGAGTTCCATTTTTTCTGCGATCCGGCTGCTGCCCGCCGGGTGCTTCAGTGCGGCGCCCCGGTCACGCTGATCCCGCTCGACCTGATGCGCAAGGTCCTGTTCTCGCCGACCGACCTGCTCAACGTACCGAGCGACGGTTCGCCCGCCTGCCGGTTCCTGCGGCAGATCGTGCCCTACGGCATCGCGGCCACGAGCAACCTTTACGGGATTGAGGGGTTTCACCTCAAGGATGTGCTCGGCGTCGTCGCAGTTGCACAGCCGGCATTGCTCAAGACCCGCCACATGCGCGTAGACGTGGAGACGCGCGGCGAGTTGACCCGCGGCATGACGGTGTTCGATCAACGGCACTGGGTGGCGGGCAAGCCGAATGTGGATGTGGCGTTCGAGGTGGACCCCGCCGAAGTGCACAACTACATGACGCGGATTTTGGGGTTCTGAGCGTCGTGGCTTCGTAGCGGAATTCGCCAGAATTCCGCGGCCCAAGCGGAATTCTGGCGAATTCTGCTACGACGGGGCGAAAAAAAATCTCCTCGCGCCGTGGAGGTTGGCGGTGCGAGGAGGCATGGAAACGCTGCGTAGTGTCGGCGCCCGGTCACTCGGTGGGCTTGGCGCTCACGGTGGTGCTCGGCGACGGGGCGGGATCGCTGGACGGTCCCGGTTTGCCGTGGATCGCCTCGAAGACTTCCTGGCGATGGACCGGCACTTCCTTCGGCGCGACAATCCCGAGTCTCACCTTGTCGCCGCGGATTTCGACGACGGTGACCGTGATGTCATTGTTGATGACGATGCTTTCGTTTTTTTTCCTGGACAGTACTAACATCGCCGCCTATCCTTCTTGGAGATAGAGCCCTGGTTCCTGGTCTCTGATTCCCACGCACTCGGCCTGCGTCGACTCACAGGTGCCTAACAAAGCGCGCCGGTGAAGTTCCCCCTTCCCCTGCAGGAATCAGCGGTGAGTCTCGGCGATTCAGCCCATGCACTGCGGCTGGGAGTAGCCATGGACCCCTTGCGCACCGGAGGCTCATCTAACCCTAATGGTAACCCCCCCTTATCGGCACGTCAAGCGGCGCGACGAGCGTTTCGCGCATTTTCATCATTCTTTGGCACGACTCTTCGCGCGATTTGCACATCCGCATCCGTGCATGCAGATGCGTCAACCGTGCAGGTCTGACTGACCCGACATTTGATCGCGCGCCGGCACGGCATTTTGCAGCTGGAGAGCTGCGCGTTCCACAAACCAGGTGTCCGAAAGCAATTCCGCAGATTTGTATGAGACCGCATTGCGTCCTGCAACCTCACCGCAGAAGTCCGCGCCAGCCGTTCACGCATGGCGATCGGCGCACAGCGCGCAGCTGCGCCTGTGCGTTCGGCAGCAGTGCGCCGCCGCATCTGCATCACCGCTCAGCGCATATCCGCGCCGAATTTTTGATAGTACAGCTGACGCCCACATGCAGCTGCGCCGATGAACCCGGCGTCATTGCCCAGGCGCGCATAGCAGACGATCGTTTTTTCCGCCGGGACGGGAAATGCCAGCCGCTGGATGTGCCGCCGGATGCGCTGCAGGAATGGATCGCCGGCTGCTACCATGCCGCCCGCGAATACGATCGTGTCCGGATCGATCACGTGCATCATGTTCACCGCGCCGATCGCAAGATAATAAGCCGTCTCCTCCACTAGCTTGTCGGCGACGGCATCGCCGGCTGCCGACGCATCGAAAACGTCGCGCGCCGTCAGGCCGCCTTCCTTGTTCAGGTACATCGACAATTGCGATTGCACGCCGGGCTCCTCCAGCGCTTCGCGGGCGCGCTTCACCACGGCGGTGGCGCTCGCGTACGCTTCGAGGCAGCCCCACCGTCCACAGCCGCATTGCCGTGGACGGGTCGTCTCGATGACGATATGGCCGATCTCACCGCCGTGGCTGTGCTCGCCCTGCACGATGGTGTCGCCGAGGATGATGCCGCCGCCGACGCCGGTGCCGAGGGTGAACAGCACCATGCTGTGCGCGTCACGCCCGGCACCGGCCCAGAATTCGCCGAAGGCGGCGGCGTTGGCGTCGTTCTGAAACGCGGTGGGCAGGCCGAACGTGCGCTGGACGTGGTCGCGGACCGGCACGTTGCGCCACGGCTTGAGATTGGGCGGATCGAGGATCACGCCGGCCGGAATGTCCATGAGGCCCGGAGTCGCCACGCCGATGGCCGCGATCTGCTCCTGGCGCAAGTTGGCGGCGGCGATGGCCTGGCGGATCGACTCGCACATCCGTTCGAGGCCGAGCTCCTGGCCGCGATAGGCCTCGGTCGGCAGGCTGACACAGGCGAGCGGATAGCCGGTGTCGTCGACGACGCCCGCCTTCATGGTGGTGCCGCCGACGTTGAGGCCGACGAAGAGGGGTTCGATCATAAGTCCTGCCGATTGCCCTGGATTGACCAAAGCGCCCGCACTCGCGCCGCAAGTTGGCCTCGCCGTGGATGCAGAATCTTTTATAATGCGCCAGCCGCGGGGAAATCAAGGAAATCCCTAGATGCGATCGCGGCACGCACGTTGTTTAGCGGCGGCTCGAAGAGCCGCGCGGCTCTTCGAGCCGCCGCTAAACGAAAGGCGCCCCGGCAAACCGAGAGGAACAGGATGTTCACCCGTCTGCACAACCGGGCCGGCCATTATCTGCTATTCGTTGTTCTGGGCGGCTGCCTGTTCTTCACCAACCTTGGCGGGCCGAGCCTCTGGGACCTGGATGAGGGACGCAATCTCACCTGCGCGTTCGAAATGATGGAGGCGGGTAACTGGGTCGTGCCCACCTTCAACGGCCTGCTCCGTCCCGACAAGCCCGCCCTGCTCTACTGGCTGCAGATCGCGGCCTACCAGGGCTTCGGCGTCAACGAATTTGCCGGCCGATTGCCGTCGGCACTCGCCGCCCTGGCGACGGTGCTCCTCTGCTACGAGCTGGCGCGTTCGATGTTCACGCCGTCGACCGGCCTGGTTGCGGGGATCATCGCCGCTGCCACGCCGATGCTGTGCGGCGCGGTGCGCTTCGCCAATCCCGATGCGCTGCTCAACTTCTTCGTCGTCCTGACGCTCTGGCTGTTCTGGATCGGCTGGGAGCGCCCGCGCCTGTGGTGGTTTGCGGCGATCGGCGCGGCGGAAGGCTTTGGCATGCTCGCCAAGGGCGCGGTGGCGGTCGTGCTCCCCGTCGGCATCATGTGCGCCTTTCTCCTGTGGCAGCGCCGGCCGCGAACGCTCTGGGACCGGCGGCACCTGGCGGGCGTCCTCGCGTTCATCCTCATTGCCATGCCATGGTACATTCGCGTAGGGGTCGAGACCAAGGGACAATTCCTGCGCGGCTTCTTCCTGGAGCACCACGTCAACCGCTTCGTCAGCACCATGGAAAACCATCGCGGCGGCGCCTGGTACTACCCGCTCGTGATCATTCTCGGCACGATTCCCTGGTCCATCTTTCTCGGACCAGCCCTGTGGTACGGCGGGTGGTCGAGCGTGCGCCAGCCGTGGGGACGCTGTCGCGGCTGGTGGGCGCGTGCCGCGGAATCGGCCTTGCCCGACGCTGACGTTGGCAGCGTCGGCCACGTTGCCGCCTACCGGTTGCTGGGCTGCTGGGTCGGTGTGTTCCTCGTCTTCTTCACCGTGTCCGCAACGAAGCTGCCCAACTATGCGCTACCGATCCTCGTGCCCACGGCGATCCTGATCGCACGCTTCCTCGATCGTTGGCGCCGCGCCGAAGTCGCAGTTCCAGCCTGGGTGCTGCCGGCGAGCGTGATCCTTCTGGCACTGACGGGTGTCGGCCTCAGCACCGGGCTGCTGATTGCCGGCGGAGCGCTGCCAGTCGAGGCGCTGCACGGCCCGACTCTCGCGGAACTGCGGCCCTGGGCGCTGCTTGGCCTGCTACTGCTGCTCGGTGGATTCGCCGCCGCCTGGTGCTTGCGTAACGGCAACCGTGCCGGGCTCATCGCCAGCATTGCGGCGACCGGTGTGCTGCTGCTCGCGTCGATCGGGGCGGTCGGCGTGACCGTGCTCGAGACGCACAAGTCGCCGCGAGCGCTGGTGGCCGAGGTCGGCGCCTGCCAGCGCCAGCAGGACATTCGCGTCGTCGCGTGGCAGCTCGATCACCTGCCCAGCCTCAACTTTTACGTGCAGCGCAGCGTGTTCATGTGCGGAAGCGACGCGGATGTGCGCACCTATCTGAGCTATCCGCTGCCCGTCTACGTGTTCCTGCCCGCGTCCGAGTGGGAACAGCTCCGCGGCCACGTGGACGTTCCCTGTCGCGAGCTCGGCCGGCAGCCCGACCTGTACAAGCATGACGACGTGGTGGTCATTTCGAATCGGTAATGGCTCCGGCGAGCGGCGGGGCTTGTCCCCACCGTGCAGACCGCCGGGACAAGCCCCGCCGCTCGCCGGGGCGCGCATCTCTGTCCGTCGAGCTCGACCTCGCTACAATGAGCGCTTTCGCCATTGGTGACGCAGAGGAGTCCCGCCATGGGAGCACGTCGGATTCGCCGAGAACAGCGCCAACACGACATGAAGGAGTCGCGCCGCCGCAACGGCTTCCTCAAGGTCAAGGAACGCGCCCGTCGCGATCAGCGCATGCAGGAAATCGTCAAGAAGGGCCAGCTCCCCTACCTGCCGTCCGTCATGAGCTGGCTGAGCGAAAAGCTCGACAAGCCCAGCCGTTTGATCACGCCCGATGACGTGCAGAAGCTCGTCGCCGGCTAAACTCATTCCCAAATGGGGGATGAGGGCAGGGCTCGTAGTTCCGCCTTTAGGCGGTTTTCGCAAAAACCGCTCAAAGGCGGAACTACGAGCCCTGCCCTCATCCCTCGCCTTGGCGTCTCAGCCCTTTTTCTGCCGGAAGTTTCTAGCAACCGCTTGCAAGATCGCCTATCCTAGGGAAATGGGCGCGCGGCCGCGAGCGCCGGCGCCAGCATCCAATCGTCCAGGCAGTTTCAATGTCTTCTCGAGCAGCCATGAGTCCCAGCTCGGCGGACGGATCGTCGCCGAGCGGGCAACTGCCGGTATTCGATGGACCCGCCTTGCTCGAACAGCTCGGCGGCGACGCAGCTGCGTTGCGCGAATTATTGGCGATCTATCTGCAAGAGTGTCCCCGGCTGGGCACGGCGATCCGCGCCGCGCTTGCCCACGGCAACGCCGACGGCGTCCGCCGGTCCGCGCATGCGCTCAAGGGCACTCTCGGCAGCATCACCGCACGCCAGGCGAGGCTCAGCGGCCGAGCTCGTTGAACTGCTGGGCCGCACTAACCGGCTGGACAGTGCCGCGACCGCTATGGTGGACCTGGACGAGAAACTCGAACGACTCGACGGCGAGATCAAGCGCTGGCTTGAGCCAGGGAGTAAGCCATGACGACACCAGGCGACGAAACCGACGTTACGCGATCGCCCTATTCCGACGACGACCCGCGGACGCCTATCAAATTGCTGGTGGTCGACGACCAGATCGTCGACCGGCGCCTCGCCGGCGCCATCGTCGAGCGCGCCCTCGGTTGGCACGTCCTCTATGCCGACGGCGGGCGGTCCGCGCTCGATGTCATCGCGACCGAATCGCCACGGCTGGTGCTCACCGACCTGAGCATGCCCGATATGGATGGGCTGCAGCTGGTGGCCGCGGTGCGCCGGCGCTGGCCGCTGGTGCCGGTGGTGCTGATGACCGCGTACGGCAGCGAGCAAATTGCCATGAACGCGCTGCAGGAAGGGGCGGCGAGTTACGTGCCCAAGAAGAGCCTGGGCCAAGATCTGGCCTCGACCCTGGAGCAGGTGCTGGTGGTCGCGCAGGGCGAATCGCGCCATCGGCGTCTCCTCGGCGGCCTCGGCCGGGCGGAGCTGCACTTCACGCTCGCGAACGACCAAACGCTCATCCCGCCGCTGGTTGCGCACCTGCAACAGTATCTCAATCACCTGACCCTGTGCGACGCCACCGGCCGAACCCGCGTCAGCGTGGCGCTCGAGGAGGCGCTGCTCAACGCGATGTACCACGGCAACCTGGAGGTCAGCTCGGACCTGCGCCAGCAAGGCGAACAGGCCTACCACCAGCTCGCCGACCGGCGCCGGCAAGAGCCGCCTTACCGCGATCGGCAAGTCCGCTGCGTCGCCCAGCTCTCGCACGATGAGGTGACGTATTGCGTGCAGGACGAGGGCCCGGGCTTCGATCCGCAGCAGCTCCCCGACCCGACCGACCCGGCCAACCTCGAGCGGATCGGCGGGCGCGGTCTGCTGCTGATCCGCACGTTCATGGACCAGGTCGAGTTCGGCGCCGGCGGCCGGCAGATCACGATGATCAAGAAACGCGAAGCCCCGCGCCTCTGATCATGCGCCGTCACGGCGCCGTCTCGGCGGCCTTCGCCTTCAGCCGCTCCACGGTCGCCAGGGTCTTTTCCGGATCGGCCAGGGCCTGCTTCTGACAATGGTCGCAGCACAGGAAGACGGGCTGGCCGTCGACCATCACTTTGACCGGGACTCCCATGTCGCCGAGCCGGTTCTTGTTTTGCACGGCGCACCATCGCTGCGCCGCCGCGAGCTTGCGATCGGCGGGATCGAGCTTGTCCAGCTCCGCCCGAATCGGGTCTTTTTCATCGACCTGCTTCTTCGGCTGATTCGTGGCAGTGCCGGTGCAGCCCGCGAGGACCAGCGGACCGAGAAGGATGATACTTGCTACGAGGTGACGCATGAGAGGCTCCTGCGTTGGGTCGATGCAATGGAATGAAGCGGGCGACGTAATTCATCTTCGGCTGGCCGCTCACGCGCGTCAAGCTCGATGCGTTGGCGCGGTCAATCGCCCGCGCCGCGGCCGCGCCGATCGGCGTTCCACAGCCGAAACTCCAGCCGTTCGTCCGGCGCGTCCGCAGCGCCGCGCTCCAGGCCGTCGCCATTGCCGTTGGGCCCGCCCGAGAAGATCACGACGCCGTCGACCGTCGGCCGACAGCGCAGGTGCTTGCCGTCGAACGGATCGAGCGGGATCGTGGGCAGCAGCTTGGCAGCGGCCAATTCATCGAGCGTCGCCGGCCAGCGGTCGTGTACCAGGCGAAAGCGCTCGGCGGCCAGGCCCGCCATGGCGCAGCCGAGCACAGCGCGGTCGGTCGCTCGGCGGGCGAGCCGGTCGAATTTCGGCGCGAGCAGACGTGCCAGCTCCGGCGCGTCATCGAGCGTTTCTCGAGTTCCTTCAGAGCGGCCATGCGCGTGCGCTCCGGTTGCTTGGCGATCTCGACCGCCTGGGTCAGATAGCGCACGAGCCAGGCATGCGCGGGCTTGATCTCGGGCCGTCCAAGCATTCCCTTGACCTCCTCGACAATCCCAGGCGGTGTGAAGTTGCTCGCAGCCATCCGTTTCGCCTCGGCCAGGCTCGCGTGCCCGTTCTGCAACAGCGTGCAGCAGTGGTGCGTGATCGCGCGACTGCCGCGCAGGGCGATCAGCAGCGTGGGATGGCTCATCTCATCGTGCAGCAAGGCCTGGGTCTCCGCCAGCCGCTGGTCCGGCACGATGCCCGCGGCCAGCGTCCGCTCCATGAGGCGGATCGCTCGCGTCACCCGGATGGCGCGCACATTCTGCACGACCTCGACCGGTTCATCACCGAGCGAGCGTGCGACGTTGAGCGCCGCCTGGCACGACTCCCAGGCGCCGTCGAGATCGCCGTCCTGCGTTCGCAGCATCGCGTCTTCGATCAAGACCCATTGCACGATGCTGGCATCATCCACGTTGGGCACGATCCAATCCAGAGTCGCTTTCACGTTTGCCGCAAAGCGACCCGCGGGCATGTCCGCAACCTTGCGCACTTCGGCGATTACCGGCGCGAGCGGCTGCACGCGCCGCGCAACCTGGTCGTCTGCTGATCCGTAATGGGAACGTTCGGACCGAGCTTTTCGAGTTCCTCATGGATATTCGCCAGGTCCGCGCGCACGGTCCCCGTGTTGAGAATCGTGATCGCGCGGGCCGGTCCGGGTGACGACCAGCGCGGCATTCTTCTCGGCCGCCACAGCCTGCCGATGCGTCTCCAGCTCCGCGAGCCGCCAACCGGGATCGAGGCGGTCCGCCTCCGCGAGCGCGTCCTGCAGCGATTGTTCCGCGTTGTGCTCGCGCCGCCAGTAGAGTCCCGCCAGCGCGACCAGCACCAGCAGCGCCGCCAGGCCCATGAACCCGATCAGCCGGCGCCGTCGCGACGTTCGGGCCGGCACGGACGCGGGTGGGGAGACGATGGGCGGTGTAACCATGGAAGCCCCTTGCTGCAATCGATCGGTATTGTCCTACTATCAAGCGTAACCGGCAGACGCCTGCCGTGGAAGAAAAAAGGACCGCGTGCACGCCAAACCGATAATCGTGCGGCGTTTCTTCTTGGGGATTGCCGGAGGTGCGTGATACACTCGCACTCCATGATGCGCGTCTTGAAAAACTGGTGGATTCGGCTGGCAGCCCTCCCGGTTGCCGGTGGCCTTGTGCTGATTGCAATCTACTGGACGGATGGGATGGGGAGCGCTGCTCCCGCGACCGCCGATGATTTGACTGAGCTAATCGCCGCACGAGGTTCGGTTACTTTCCGGTCCTGGGGCGGCAAATGGATCGGAACGGATTGCGACACGGATATCACGTTCCTTCCCAACCAGGTCGCATACATGATTGAGTACGGGGTCGGGGTTAAGTCCTACAAGGCAACTTACTCAGTGGACTCGACTGGGCAGGTCACGCTGCGACTCAAAGATTTCGGGCACAAATGGCCGGTTATGATCCTGGACCTCGACGCGGTCTCCTTGCGGCTACGACCGACACGCGGCGGAGGCCTGGTGATGGGAAACCGAGGCGGTGCCACGGTTATAGGTGGGCAGGGGAGCTATTGGCCATTCCGACCCATTTCACCGAATGAGGAAGCCGTGATACGAGAGCGCTGGGCCAAATGAAAAAGCCGCGCTAGCACCAAACGGAAAAACCGTTTGGTGCTAGCAGCTCCAGCCGGGCTCCAAGAGCAGTGCACACAACGATCTCCCGGAGCATCGCGTCGTCCAGGTCCCGGCGCGTACGGTCGAGCAAGAAGTCAGCGGCCGGCGGAAAGGCAGCGATAAGTGCGGCGGGAATGTCCATGATTACCCGATCCCCAAGCAGCGAACGAAACAGGTGATCGACGTGCTTCAGAATTCAGCCTTTGCGGCACCCTCGGCAATGAGACGCGGCCGAACACCCAGCGCGGCGGCATACACTGCAAGCGTCTTCCAGGTGGGATTTGTTAGCGCCCCCCTACTCCCCTCGCCAGACGGCAAGCTGCTGGTCATTTCGACGATGGCGTCGAACGATGCCCGCTCGACGCACAGCAGGTGCGCCGCTGGATCGCCGAGCTGGACAGCAATGAGTTCGAAACGCGGCAGCGTGCGTTCCAGGAACTGGAGCGGCTCGGGCAACCGATCGAACCCGCTTTGCAGGAGGCGCTCCGGGGCAACGTGCCGCTGGAGCAGCGCCGCCGGCTGGAGCAGCTCATCAAGCCGCTCTTGCAGCCGCTGCCCCCGCACGTCGCGGTAGCCTGGCAGAGATAACGCGTTCCTTCCCAACCAGGTCGCATACATGATCGAGTGCCCAGGTGGCTGATGTTGGCCACGATGAACCGCACTGCAAGTTCAATCTTTCCTCGACCGCCGCGATCGTGCCTTGGCCTTCTTGATGATCTCGTTGGCCCAGCGCTGGTCTTCGGGGGACAGCGGCGGGCGGCAGCGCGCCCGGTAGTCGATGCGGTCGGCGTAGCTGCCGTCCTCGTACGTTTGCCCGAGCACGGCCTGCACATCGAGCACCACGTCCGCATCATTACCGGCCAGGGGGATGGCGACCCTGGGCAAGCGCTCGGGCAGTTTCCGGGGATATAAGTCGAACTCATCCCGAAGTCCCCGGGCGCGGTTCACGCAGGCCAGGTAATGGTAACTTCCCTGACCGCGCCGATCCGCTCCGGAACCGCCAGGACGTGCCGGCCGGTTCGCAGCAGGTCGAGTTCGACAAGATGCACAGTGCTTCCGCGGACCTCCTTTTGTTTGGCAAGATACGATTCGCGTCCCGGTCCATCGAACTTGTTGCTGGGACTGACGACCTCAATCACCGTCACGAGCTTTTGGCCAGAATAAAGGTCCAGTATGGCCACGTATGACTCGTGGACCTCCAGCTCAGCCACCTTGACGACCATGGCCGGATCGGGCTCCCGCAGCACGATTCCGGCACCGCGCTTGGCTGCCTTCTTCCGCTTGACCCACACGTCCGGAATGCGCTGCTGGGGTGGCAGCTCCAGGAAGACCCGCTCTTCGACGGCGGCGACGTACCGGGGGCGCAGAGCGGCTGCAGATAGTTCCGGATGTAGACCACGAGCGACGCATGCACGCCGGTCCACAACGCGGAATCCTCCAGATAGGGATCCATGCCTGGAAAGGTCATTGCCATGATTACACTTCGTAGCGGCAGGGCAGTGGGCAGCTCGTCCTACTACGCGTCCCTTGCATCATCTGCCGTTATGATACTGACAGCACAGGCGCTTATCGGCCGCGGCTCGAGGTCAGCGAGGCTCGGCCGCGCTCATATCGATTGTTCCACGCATGCCGGCCGTGCCGTCCAGGCGAGATACATCGGCACCTGCCGCGCCAGCCGCACTATATTGCCGCGTTTTCCCTGTCGGAAAAGTCTTCGTCGGCCGATAGCATGAATGTGCCGGTCCCAGCCGCGCTTCCCCGCAAGGATCGCGCCCTGCGTTCATCGAGTCCACTGACAACGGGGCGTTTCCGCACATGTCCGATCCCATCGACCTCAAGCTCATCGGCAACCTGCGCCGCTGGCAGGAGTCCGGTCAGCCGCAGCTCTGGTGCGCCGCGCGCAGGGTTTCTGGAACCATGACGACTGGCTCGCGCTGCTCAGCGGCTTGTGGTGGTCCGAATATTGGCCCATGGAGCCCGCCGCCGTCCGCGCCGTCCTCGCCGAGCTCTCGCAACCGTGGAACCTGCGCCGCTGGCGGACGTCGGGCCGGGCCTGGCAGTGGATCACGGCCCACGGCGGCGTCTGGACCCATGACGATTGGCTGGCGCTGCTCGAATCGCTGCAGCAATCCGAATACTGGCCGCTCGATCCGACGGAAGTCGGCACGCTCCTGGAAGAGCTGCGGCCCCTCGCCCGCAACCTCGAGCGCTGGAAGCAATCCGGGCTGCCGGCGCGCTGGGTCGAGGCGCGCCAGGGCGTGTGGAACCACGCCGACTGGCTCGCCCTGATCGAGACGCTCCAGCACTCCGAGTATTGGCCGCTCGACCTGACCACGGTCGGCGAGACGCTGGAAGAGCTCAAGCACACCTACCACAACCTCATTCGCTGGCAGCTCTCCGGGCATCCGCGGCGCTGGGTGGAAGGCCGTCAGGGATACTGGGACGACGAGGCCTGGCAGTCGCTGCTCAGCGCCCTGCGCCAATCCGAGTTCTGGCCATTGGACGTCGCCGGCGTCGCGCGCGTGGTGGAGGGCCATCAGCGCGAATGGTGGAACCTGCGCCGCTGGCGCGATTCCGGCCTGGCCCGCCGCTGGGTCGAGGTCCACGACGGCCGTTGGAACCACGACGACTGGCTGGCGCTGCTCGCGTCGCTGCGTGCCTCGGGATATTGGCCGATCGATCCGGAGGCGGTGGGCCGGCTGCTGGAGGACACACGTGAGGAATGGTTGAACCTGCGGCGCTGGCAGGCGTCGGGCCAGCCGCAGCGATGGGTCGCGGAACATCCGGGCGAGCAGAGCGACGCCGCGTTCGAGGCACTGCTGGAAACGCTGTGGCAAACGGAATACTGGCCGCTCGACGCGCGGGCCGTTCAGGGGCTGCTGCACGAGCTTGAACGCGCCCCGAAGATCGAGGAGCCGGTCTTCCTGCGAATGCCCGCCGCATGGGAGCGGCGGGCCGCGTGACGGTCACCACGCCTCGGACATGCCCACGTGCGCTCCAGCGTCGTGTAGCGCCTGCGCCTCGGTGTCCTTGATGTGAAACAGGCGATCGGCCTGGAAGAGCTCGAAAAGCTCCTGGTGCTCCGGGCTCAGGCGGCACAGCACCAGATGCGCTTTGACGGCCAGCACCGCGGCTCGGACCTTGAGGAGACAGCTGTAGAACGCCGCGGAGAAGCGTTCGAGCAGGCCGAAGTTGAGCACCACGGTCTCGCCCGCCTCCAGGCCGGCGAGAATGCGGTCCCGGAGTTCCCGGAACAAGGCACAATCGTCGATGTCGCCGTCGAGCTGACGGCACAGGTCGATGTGCGCGAAACGCACCACCTTGATGCCCCGAATCCGGGTCAACAGGAACAGAAACTTGCCCTTGGTCAGCGCCATGGCTCTTCTCCTTGGAAGGGTTGACCGGGGAACCCCGGGCAACCTACGGTAAGTTGGCTCCGAGGACCTGCTCGCTCGAAGCTGCTCTACCCTACTCATGGACGGACCGTGGGTTTTCGCAACAAGAAAGTGTCGGCTTATTTATTGGGTGCTCATCGGGTCAATGCCGTTCTCGCGCAGCTTCCGGAATAATCTGGACCGATGCACACGAACGACGTTTTCCTGCAGATGGAGCTGCGTCGCGATCTCCTTGGTGCTGCGGTTTTCAAGGTGCAACTCGAGCAGGCGGCGATCGCTGTCGTCCACCTGTTCCAGGAGCCGCTGCACGCGGTCCCGGCGTTCCACTGTAACGGCCGGGTCTTCCTCGCCCGTGGCACCGACCCTCAGGCGTCCCACGAGCCGGATGACCTGTTCCTCGCGCTGGATCCTGCGCCAGTGGCGGGACACCTTGCGAATCATGAACGTCGCTGCCAGAGCGGTCAGTTCCTCCTGTTTGGTGATGACCAACTTGTTCTTGCGCAGGTTGAGCATCAGGCTGCGATGGACCGACTGGACGAGGTCCATCGACCCCACGAAGGGGCGCAGCGCCGGGCCGAGGCGCTTGTGGGCGAGCCGGCGAATCTCGGGCTCGTACTGCTGGATCAATTGCATCATCGCGTCGTTGTCGCCGTCGCGAGCCCGCGCTAGCAGCTCCGGGAACGCTGCCGAAGTTTCTGGCATGGCGGTACAAGGCCTCCCAAGTGCGCCGTGCAAATCGGGATACACGGACACAACCCAGCCGAGTGGATGCCCCCCGCGGACATTATAAACGGTCGGCCCTTGGGGGATGCGATCCGTCGATCGCAGAAGCAGAATTTTTCACGCGGCGCTGTTGCGAATTGACCCGCCCGGGACATGAACATCGTAGACGGTCGGACGAGGCGCTGGGCGGAGCTAAGAAAAACGCGGCGACTCCTTGCCAATCCTTGTGCTTTCGGGTAGGTCATGCTTGAAACCAGATCTGCACAAAGTCCATCTTGCACGGCGTTCGATGATTGCTCGCGTTCCTTTCGGGGATCGAGTTGCGTTTCACGGCTCGCATTTTTGAGCGGCACGCCCATGAATTCCGACAGCCGTGACGGCGTTCCCCTGGAAGCGCAGCTCCGCCAGGCCTGTGCCGAGCTCGACCGCCGTCTCCGGGCCGGCGAGGACTGCCTGTCCGAGCAGTTCTTCACCAGATACCCGGCCCTGGCCGCCGAGACCCATAGCGCCCTTGACCTGATCTGGACCGAGTACGACACGCGGCGGCAAGTCGGACGGCCCGTAACATGCGAGTCGATTTGCGGGCGCTATCCCAAATGGCGTGTCGATATCGAACGCCTCCTCACAATCGCCGATGACGACCGGGTGGCCGTCCCGGCGAAGTCTTTCGAGGATGACGGGGAGCTGGAGGATTACGAGCCGATCGACAGGATCGGGCACGGCCCCATGGGCGAGGTGCGGCGCGTCCGGCAGATCAGCTGCGATCGCGACGTGGTCGTCAAAATGTTTGCCGGCGGCGATCGCGACGATATGGAGCGATTCCGCCGCGGGGCCGAGGACCAGGCCCGCCTGAATCACGCCAACATTGTGCCGGTGTACGAGGTCGGCGAGCTCTTCTTTGCCATGGAATTGGCCGAAGGCGGCAGCCTGGACCAGCAGATCGCCGCCCGCCCGCAACCGCCCGAGCAAGCAGCCCGGTGCGTGGAAACGCTGGCACGCGCCATGCAATACGCGCACGAGCAAGGCATCGTTCACCGCGACCTGAAGCCGGCCAACGTGGTCTTGACCGCCGACGGCGTGCCCAAAATCACCGACTTCGGCCTGGCCAAGCACCTTGACGCCAAATCGGCCCACACCCAGAGTGGGGCCCTGGTCGGTACCCTGGCGTACATGGCGCCGGAGCAGGTAGCCGGCAAGCACAAGCTCGTCGGCCCGCATACCGATGTCTACGCCCTAGGATGCATCCTGTATGAAATGCTGACGGGCCAGGTTCCGTTCTCGGCGAAGTCGCCGCTGGAATTCCTCCAGCGGGTGCAGCACCAGCTGCCTGAACCCATGCGGAAACTCAGTCCGGGTGTGTCTCCCGGTCTGGAGTCGATCTGCCGGCAGTGCCTCGAGAAGCAGCCGCAGCGCCGCTACTCTTCGGCGCAGGAGTTGGCGCAGGACCTGGGGCGGTGGCTCCATGACAAACGGCCGCGGGCACATGGCTTTCCTGCACGAGCGAGCCGGTTTCTGCGTGCGCATCCGATCCTTCATGCGACCGTGGCACTCATCATGCTCGCTACCCTCAGCGCGGTGGTAGCCGTGCAGGCCGCGAACTATTACCTCGACCCGGACCGTGTCGTGAAGGATTATTTGGAGGAGCTGGAGCGCGGCCATCGCGTGCATCTGATGGGCGCGACCGGAGGACCGCGGTGGCAAAAGTGGGTCATCGGTGATGCCAGCATTGTGGACGCGCCGGGCCGCGACGGCACTTTTTCCTTCAGTACGCTCGCGCATGCTTACCTCGAGTTGATGCCCGTACTACCGGCGCAAGGGTTCCGCTTTCGCGTCCAGGTGAGGCACGAGTTTGCCGGAGTCGGTGGCGAAGAAGCCGAAACAGGCGTCTACTTCGTGCGCAGTTCTTTAGAAACGGCGAAGGGCACCGAACACTGTTTCTGTGCTTTCCGCTTCAACGATGGCACGCCCAACGCCAGGGACGACGGGAAGCTGGTATCCGAAGTGTCCCTAGGGGTCCGCCGCCGCCGCACTCCGGGCCGGTTCCAAGCACCGGGGTCGGCTTGGCCAGCACTCTCGATAGAGGTTCTCCCGGGGGACATGCAGAACCCCAAAGGCCGCAGGTGGCGCACATTGATTGTCGAGATGACGGATGCCAATGTTTCTGCCACGTGGGACGGACAGCCGCTAGGCACGACCGCGATCAGTACACTCGTCGACGACTTTCAAAAGGCGGCGAACCGCCCTGCCGTCATCCACGAGCCAACGCTGAACCCCTCTTTTGCACCTGTCGGGGGGTTAGGCATTTACGTCACTGACGGGTGGGCCTCGTTCCGTAATGCCGTCGTCGAAGTGCTCGACCGGTAAACGGCGAAGCAAGAGAGATGGGAAAAACCATGGAAACCGTCAAGAAGCACGATGAGGCGCCCGGCTAAGGAACGCCGAGAGCATCGTGAACCCTCCGCGCACGGGGAACATTTCCCCAATCGGCCCATCCTTTCCGTGTTCGGGTTTGTGCGGCACCTATATCGCCAATGTCACCGCGCAAGTCACGGATAGTGACGGGAGCGCTGTGATGGGCGGCACGTCTCAGGGCATGGTGCAGCTCATGTCTGGGTTAGGAGGTGGGCTACAATGGTCCGGCCTCTCGTTCAGCGGTCTGTCGCTCACTCCACCCGGCGACTTTTACATCCTGGTAGTGACCTTCTTCGAGTCGGACAACTTCCCGACAACCGTGATGAGCATGAGGATCAACGTCACGGAACCCATGCATTGACGGCGCAACCGCGGCCATAATCGCAAGCAAACAACGACGGCCGAGGATGCCGTTGCATCCTCGGCCGTCAACGCATGTCACATCGCAATCGCCGTTAGCGACGCCGTCCACAGCTGCCGCCCACGCAGCCCGAGCACGTCGGGCAATAGGAGCCACTGCCGCCGACGTAGTAGTAGCCGGCGATGGCCCCGGGGACATTCGGGTTGCCGGCCAGCGCGCCGGTCGGCGGGTAATTGCTGGTCCGCGTGATCGCGGCATTGGTTTCGGTGCTGGTGACGGCACGCTGCGGGTCGGCGTACCGGTTCAGACAGGTCACCAACATGTCGGCCGAGATGGGGCCTTCGTGCCAGAAAGCTTGCAGGTTGGCTTTGCGGTCGCTGATGACCATACCGACCGTGCCCCTCAGCTCGAATTGCCGGGCCAGGGCTCGGCCGTCGGCGGTCGCCGTGTCGACGAAGCACGGCACGTACTTCTCGGCCAGGATGTCGCTCGCCTCATTGGTTAGCGAGCCGCCGCCAAGCTGCTGCCAGCCGCCGGCGCCCTGACCGAAGACGATCGCGAGCGGCTTCTGCTGTGCCGCGGCCCTTTCCTGCGCGGCGGCGTAATCCTTCTGCCAGGTCAAGCTTTGCGCCTGAGCCATGACGGGGGCGACCGCGGCGAGGACGAGGGCCAGAATCGAGGTGCGCATGTTGAGGTACTCCTTGTTGGGACATACACCTCTGAACAAACACCCACCTCCAGTAGGTGGGCCTTCCATGATGCCGAGATACGAGACTCGGTCGAAATGGCAAGGTTCACAATCGGGCCATTTTTTACAATCGGCGCAAATTGCCCAACTGGAAGCGAGCCGGTTTCGTGGACAAATCGGCGGGCCACTCGCCGCCGATGGGTTCGCATGAGCCGGCCTCTCTTGGGATGCAGGCTGGAAAACCACGGAAAAAACGTCATTCTTGTGGCTGGCTGTTCGCGGCCAACCGGCATACAACCGTTCCAAAGGGGGAGTCCACGTCCTGCGCGGGAGGCCCGAAGATGCGACGCTGCTGCGTGATTCTGTTCGCCTGGATTTTTTTTGCCGGTATACCAGCGCTGGCGGGCGAAACCGGGCGCAAAGACACCATTATCTATTTGACCAAGCTGCAAACCTCGGCAGGCGGCTTTGTCCCGAGCCAGCCCGTTGCGGGCACCGGTCAACCCAGCCTACGCGCCTCCTCGTCGGTGGTCCGAACGTTGCGCTACCTGGACGGTGAAGTTGCCAACAAGGCGGCGTGTGTCAAGTTCGTGGAGAGCTGCTTCGATCCGGAGTCAGGCGGCTTCCGGGACACCCCCGGCGGCAAGGTGGACCTGTTCAGCACCGCAATCGGCGTGATGGCAGTCGTCGAGCTGAAGATGCCGCTTGATCGATACGCGGCGCCGACAATCAGGTATCTGTCAGATAACGCGAAGGGCTTTGAGGAGATCCGCATCGCGGCCGCAGCGCTGGAGAGCCTCGGCAAGCCGTCGCCGCGCAACGAGGATTGGCTCAAGGAGATCCGCAAGTCGCAGAACAGTGATGGCACCTTCGGCGAAGGCGCCGGCCAGGCGCGCGCGACGGGTGGAGCCGTCGCCGCGATCCTGCGGCTCGGCGGGACGATCGCCGACCGCGACAAGGTGCTCGATGCCCTCAAGCGCGGCCAACGCAAGAGCGGCGGGTTCGGCAAGGCCGACGCGGGCGATGCGTCCGATCTCGAAACCAGCTATCGGGTTATGCGGGCGTTCATGATGCTGAAGAGCCGGCCGCTGGACGGGTCGGCGCTGCAGGCGTTCGTCGGCAAATGTCGCAATCCCGACGGCGGTTATGGCGTCGTTCCGGGAGATCTGTCGAGCGCTGCGGGCACCTACTACGCTACGAGTATTCGGCACTGGCTGAAGTAGCGCCGGCTGGTGTCCGTAGCGGAATTCGCCAGAATTCCGCTGCCGGTGCGGCGGAATTCTGGCGAATTCCGCGACGCGATTGACCCTCGCCGCCTCACGGTTCCTGATTGATCGCATCGACAAGCTGGCGCAGCCGTCCCAGGCGATGGCGGTCGAAGCGAAACCGCAGCCGCGGCATCGCGGCCAGGTGTGGCTCGTTCGCCTCCTCCGGCAGCGCGTTGGTCTGTTCCAGCGTCCCCTCCTTGACGATGTCACGGAACGCCGTTCGCAGCCGCTCGAGTGTCGCCGCGCTGAGCGGCCGTTGCAGCCGCAGCACCAGGTCGCCGCGAACGTAGCGCATGCTGTGGTAAACGCGGTAAAAATTCAGCACCTCCGCAACGGCCTCGTCGACCGAGGTCGTTACCTTGAACAGATTCAGGTCGTAGTCCGAGATCAGCTTGCGTGCCAGCAACACGTCTTTCGTGAAGCGCAGGAAATGCGCCCAGTAGTCGCTGCCGGGCGCGTCGATCATGACGACCGGGAAGAGATGGCTCTTGCCGGTCTGAATCAGCGTGAGCACCTCGAACGCCTCGTCGAGCGTGCCGAAACCGCCGGGGAAGAGCGCAACGGCGTCCGATTCCTTGAGGAAGAGAAGCTTGCGCGTGAAGAAGTATTTCAGGTGCATCAACTTGTGATCGTTGCGGATGATCGAGTTGGCCTCCTGCTCGAACGGCAGCAGGATGTTGACGCCGATGCTGTGTTCCCGACCGGCGCCGATGTGGCCGGCCTCCATGATGCCGCTGGCGGCGCCAGTAATGACGAAGTAGTCATGGGCCGCGAGCTGCTTGCCGAATTCGATCGCCTGGAGGGACGAGGAGTCCGTCAACGGCAGCCGGGCGGACCCGAACACGGTCACCTTGCGGCGATTGCGATAGGCGGCGAAAACCTTGAAGCAATAGCGCAGCTCGCGTAGCGCGACGCTCAGGAGCTTGACGTCGCCGCGGTTGGCACGATCCTGGCAGAGCTTGTCGGCGGTCTCCTTGATTTGCTGGACGTAATGGTCAATGCCGTGGGCCTTGGTTTCCTCGTCCGGAAGTGCCGGATCGTGGTCGTGAATCTGCTGGAAGGAATTGGGCGGCGGAGCGCTGTTTTCCATAACGGGTTCCTCGGAGACGACGCTGCCGGCGTCGTCCTTGCCTTTGGCGACGCTGGCAGCGTCGCCTACGTGGCATTGTACGGCGGCGTGTAAAAAAACCCGCGGCCTTTCGGCCGCGGGCGTGGATGTGAACACTGCCGATCCGGCTCACTCGTCGCTGCAGCGGGCGATGATCCAGCGGTTGAGGTCGCGCAGCATGTCCGGGTGCAATCGGTGGTTGGTCGGATAGGTGTGCAGGTCGACCGGCAGCCCCGCGCTGGCGAGGAGTCGGCCGTCGGCGCGCGCCAGACTCAGTGGCACGACGGCGTTGGCGATGCCGTGGGCGATGAACACGCGTAGGGCGCGGGCTTCGGGCAGACGCAATAGCGGCCGCTGGTGGCGCGGCATGCAGCCGTTGAACGAGATCACGCCGGCGACTTTGCCCGCGAGGTCCAACCCCAGACGATAGGCGAGGGTTGCGCCCTCGGCGAAGCCGGCGAGGTAAATCCGCTCCGAGTGCACGTGGTAGGTTCGCCGGGTCTGCTGGACCGCCCGCACAAGGTAGTCCTCGAGCAAGGTAAGGTACGCCGAGCCGCCCCAGGCATAGCCCTCGCCGCCGCGAGTCTGCTTGCTGGCGGGGACCGGGCCGCGCAGGCCGATGCTGATGAAGTTACGCCGGCTGAGCCGCGGCGCCAGCCGTAGGATTTGCTCCTCGTTGCCGCCGTGGCCGTGGAAGAAGACCAGCAGCGGATACGGATAGCGCGGCTCATAGCCGGCCGGCAGGAAGGTCCGCACGGGCAGCGGTCGCGGGGTGTGGACTTCCGAGGTGTAGAAACCCTCGGCCGGCCGAAGCGTGCGGAGGTCGGTGAGTGCCATGAAGAACCCTTTGCGAGGGGAGGCGAGGGTTGCCGAGTCCGCCGCTGGGCCGCCGTGCAACGGGGAGGCGCGCCGCGAGCGTGAGGACTCGCCAAGTCTACGTTGATGCCCCGCGGGTGTCAACGCGGCCCGCGGTCGGACTTTAGGAAAAACGGCCATTTTTCCACGTCGCGCGTCGGCTTGCAACGGTTGGGGCAGGTGGACAAGATTGGATCGGCTTGCGGAGTGTGCCGCTTGCGGCGTTGCGGCTTGGCGTGCGGGCGCACAACGCCCCAGGCGGCGCTGGATGTAGCGCTTTTACGCTTAGCGCTCGCAGGCAGCCTGTGAGCGCTAAGGCGAGCGGCAGGAGTTAACTTACCCTCGCTTACCCTCGCTTGCGCGTCGGGCTTGTGACTGACACAAGCCCGACGCGCAAGCGAGGGTACGCTTTCACCTGCCGATCGCCTAAACGTAAACCCAATCCTAGATGATCCCCTGCTGCGCGAGATACTGCAGCAGCTGCGTTGCGGCATCCTGCGGGGAGATGTTCGTCGCGTCGATGGTGAGCTCGGGCGCTGCCGGCGCCTCATACGGATCATCGATGCCGGTGAAGTTCTTGAGCTCGCCGGCGCGGGCCTTCTTGTACAGCCCCTTGGGATCGCGCGTCTCGCAGGTGGCGATCGGCGTGTTGACGAAAACCTCGATGAACGGCAGGGCGTCCTTCTGGTGCAGGGCGCGCACGCCGTCACGATCCTTGCGATACGGGCTGATGAAGCTGGTCATCGTGATGACGCCAGCGTCGGCGAACAGCCGGGCCACCTCGCCGATGCGGCGAATGTTCTCCGCGCGGTCGGCGGCCGAGAAGCCGAGGTTCTTGTTCAGGCCGTGACGGATATTGTCGCCGTCGAGCACATACGCCAATCGGCCCCGCTGCACCAGGGCGTGCTCTAGCGTAAAGGCAATCGTGCTCTTGCCCGAGCCGGACAGGCCAGTGAACCAGAGCGTTGCACCTTTTTGCCGCAACAGCTGGCCGCGCTCCGCGCGATTGACATGTCCCTCGTGCCACGTGATATTCGTCGCTCGCGTCTCGGTCATGATCGCTCTCGGGCCGGATGGATGGGTTAAGTCTGGTGTTCGTTTTATGCGGGTTGGTGGAGAGATGCCACCCGCGCCTTGCGCTACGAGCCATCGAGCCTCGCTCAATATGGCCGTGCGCCGACAGGCGTCACTCGAAATTCCAGCGTCTTTTGCGCCACGCGGCGTGTGCCAGGGATGGTCTCATCCGCGATGTGCAACACGAGCTGGTAGGTGCCGGCCGGCAGTGGCGGCGCGAGGAAAGTGTAGCAATTGTAGTAATCATTCAGGCGCGTCAGGACCCGCAGCGGCGTCGCTTCATTCTTTTTGAAGTCGAGAGTGGGATGGACCTGCTGTCCCTTGGCGTCGCGAATCTCGATCGTGCTACAAAGGCGCGTCTCGAAGCAGCCGTCGCGCTGCACGCTGGCAAAGTTACGCAACTCGACGTACAGGCGCACTATTTCGCCGGGCCGATCGCCGGCCGGCGCGACAAACGCATGACCCTCGGCCAGCGGTTGGTAGAAGCCGTACGACTTCGGCACGCCCGCGCAATAGCACATTTGATCGATCGCCAGCTCGGCGCGGCCGCAGCGTCGCCAGCAGGCTTTGCAGCTGATCGGTGAGCACGGCAACTTCCTGTGCGGATAATTCATCGACTCGCTTGCGCGAGAATCGTCAGCGCCGGCAGCGCGCGGAGATAAAACTCCTGCGTCTCGCGATCGTAGGCTTGCAGGACCCGCAGCGCGTCCTGGTGGCGATCGTCGAGAATGTCCTGCAGTGCTTCGACCAGGGGCGCCAGCTTGATCGGCTCGGGCTTGCGCTCCGCAACCGGGGACGGAAGCGCCGGGGTCGGATTCTCATACTCCACGGTGCCCCGGGTTTCCGGCTGCACCCCCGGTAGCACTGGCTTGGCTTGCTCGTCAGCAGGCAGGCCGGGTCCGCCCGTGACGGTCGGATATGCGGACAATTCACCCACGGCCTCACCCGACGCGCCGGTGCACTTGACGCACGCATTGTCCGGATTGGGGACGCCGGTCTTTTGCACCGATTCGACGTGATTGCGGCAGCACTGGAATGGCAAGCATCCAGGCAGGCAGGGGATGCCCAAAGCGATGCTCAATAGCAGCCATCCCGCTCGCGATGTCATCCTGACCTCGACTGCGCGCCCGTTCACTGCCCAATTCGGCAGGCACGACGGCTTGTATCGCAGGCGCTGGCGGCGGTCAACGGCGGATTGCCCAAGCCGCGGGATTCGCTGCGCTCATCCCGCGGCGTGCTGGGCTTGAGATTGATTGACCGCACCGGTTCGGAGTATAACCGCGGATGGTCGATATTATTGCCTGGGCAGGGAGGCCCCGCAGCCATGCGACGACATTTCCTCTGGGCTCTGCTGTTGCTCCCCGCCACCCTGCTCGCCGCAGGGCGCAAGATCCGCCGCCCGTGGTGCCGGCCAAGCACACCGAGGTCGCCGGCAAAATGCGCGACCTGGGGAAACTCACGCCGCAGCAGCGCCTGTGGTATCTCGCCGCCCGGCAGGGCATGGATTGGCTTCGCCGCACCAACAAGCAGGACGGCAAGTTCGTCTATGGCTTCCTGCCCGATCTGCGCGTGCCGCTCGACGGCGACAGCTACACGGCCCAGGCCGGCGCCGCGTTCGCGCTGGCACGCGCCGCCCGATTCCTGGGTGACGAGCCCTCCCTGGCCATCAGCCGGCAGGCGTTGTTGACATTGCTCGTCGAAACGACTGTCGATGCGCGCGACCGGGAGATACGCCACACCGCGGCGCCGCCGCAGCTGGTCAATCGACTTGCGAGCCACGGCCAGCTGGTGCTCGCGATCCATGAGCTGCCGGGAGCAGGCCAGGACCTACTTGAGCAAGCGGATCAGCTGTGCAACTACCTCAAGCACCAACAGCTCCCCAACGGAGCGCTCTGGGTGACGGAGGGCGGCGCCGATCCCAAGCTGGCTGCCGAGGAAAGCGCCCTGGAATGTGCCGGCCTGGCGCTGCAGGCGATCGTGCGTAGCCAGCAAGTGCGGCCGGCCCCCTGGAAGCTCGACGTGGCGCAAGGCCCGCGCGTTCGCCCAGGCGACTTGGCAGCAGACGAAAACCGTCGGCCTGGCCGTCAGCCACACGCCCGCGCTGGCCGACGCCTACCTGTTGACCCGTGAATCGCCCTTTGCCGAGCAGGTCTTTGCCCTGGCCGATTGGCTGTGCGCGCTGCAGTACGAACCTGGCGATACCGTGCGGCCCAGCTGGGTCGGCGGTGTTCGGCCGCTGGTCAATGGCCAGGCCGTGCAGGGCGCGCCGGACATTCGTACCGCCGAGGTCGCCGAGTGCCTGGCCCACGCGTGCCGGGTGGCGCGAGCGGCGGACAATTTGCCGCGGCTGCAGCGCTACACGCGGGCCCTGGAGGAGAGCCTGCGGTTCGTGCAAACGCTGCAGTATACTGAAAAGCGTGCGCAACATTTCGTCGAGAACTATCGCCCGGCCTTGCTGGGCGCCTTTCACGCGTCGGCGCAGGACGGCAAGATGCGGATCGACTACACGCAGCATGCGGTTTCGGCGCTGGTGCTGTACCTGGAGCACGTGGCGGAGTAAATGACCCCTAACCGTCATTCGTCGCGCAGCATATACTGCCTGTTCACGGAGTGGGCCTGGCCCGACCCGGGGGGTTCATGAGGAATCGGTCGAAGTCATGAACGAAGAACGCGCCCCATCTCCCCGTCCGCGCTGCCGCCGTCTGACCGGCGTGCGCGTGCTGGCGACTGGGAGCTATGTGCCTGACGCGGTGGTCACCAACGAGCACCTGCACGCGCGTTTTGGTTTCGATTCGGATTGGATCGTCAAGCGGACCGGCATCCTCGAACGCCGCCATGCCCTGCCGCACCAGGCCACCAGCGATCTCTGCTACGAGGCCGCCCGCCGCTGCATCGATCAGGCCGGTGTCAAGATCGGCGACATCGACTTGCTCGTGCTCGCCACGTTCACGCCGGACATGTCCTTTCCGTCGACCGCGTGCCTGGTGCAGGACCAGCTCAAGCTCGTCTGTCCCGCCCTGGAGATCGAAGCTGCCTGCGCCGGCTTCCTTTATGCGCTGATTACCGGCTGCGCCTATGTCGCCGCCGGCGTCAGCGACCTGGCCCTGATCATCGGCGGCGATTGCAACTCGCGGGTCGTGAATCCCGCCGACATCAAGACCTATCCCCTGTTCGGCGACGGCGCCGGCGCGGTGCTCGTGACGCGGGGCCGGCCCGACCAGGGCCTGTTGAGCTACAGCATGGGCGCCGACGGCTCGGGCGGCGACCTGCTCAGCCGGCCCGCCGGCGGCAGCCGCCTGCCGCCCACGCCGACACTGCTCGACAAGGGATTGCACTACATGTACATGGATGGTCGCGGCGTCTTCCGCTGGGCGGTCGCCATCCTGTGCGACACCATCCAGGACGTGCTCGACCACAGCGGCTATCGCGCAAGTGAGGTCGATCTGTACGTGCCGCACCAGGCCAACATCCGCATCATCAACGCGGCGATCGACGTGCTACGCATCTCGCGCCGCCGCGTCTTCAACAATCTCGACCGCTACGGCAACACCTCCGCCGGCTCGGTCCCGCTCGCGCTCGACGAGGCCGTGCAGGAGGGCCGCATCAAGCCCAACGACCTGGTCGTGCTCAGCGGCTTCGGCGCCGGCCTCGCCTGGGGCACCGCGCTGATGCGCTGGTAGCGTGACAACGCCACAAACCGAAGAAAAATGTCGAATGTAGAACAAGCGAATGTCGAATGTCGAGGGACTGCCTTTTTATCGGGGTGATCCTGGCGGTGTTCTGCGTGGTGCAGGAGGCTGTCTGCCGCTTCGAGCTTCCCTTCGTCGCTACGACTGACGAGTTCGTCGCCGGCGAGCGGGAGTGCCGCCTTTACTGGCCGACCGACGGTCACTGTGGAGGCGACAATGGGAATTGCAATGGCGTATAGGCTCACGGCCTTAATCCTAGTGGTCGCGTACAGCGTCCTATTGATCTGGCGTCCCCTGGAGCCATTCGATGATGTTTGGGAGCACCTTGCTGTCGGATGGTGGATCTGGGACCACAAGGCCATTCCCGATGAAACGCTTTTTCTCTGGAGTGAGTCGATACCCTGGGTTTATCACCATTGGCTAACCGAGCTGACTCTCTACGCCATGGCCGCGCCGGGCTATGAACAATTCACCATCATGACGGCCACGGTTGCGCTCGGGCTTGTGCCGTTTGCGGTAATCGCCTTCGCGTCGACGGCGCGCGATTTGAGCTGGGTTGCTGTGCCGGCTGTGTTCATCATGGAGGTCATGGTGATGCGCATCCGACCGCGGCCCGATCTCTTTACTTCAATCGCGATCGCCGTTCTTCTACTGATGCTGAGCCGGTTTCAGGGCCGCCTGAGCTGGCGCTGGATAGCTGCGGTTGCAGCGCGATTTGTGCTTTGGGCCAACTGCCACGGCGCCGTCGTCATTGGTCTGCTCCTTTTCGGGATCACTATCCTGGCCGATGCGATCCAGGATCGATGGAACCGGCGCATGCGGTCCGCTGCTGTCTTGCTGCTGGTCGCGGTCGTCGCCGTCCATCTCAACCCCTACGGCGTGGGTTACTGGCGCGCCTTGACGGCCGTCAATAGCTACACGTTCTCGCGTGCACTGGAATGGATGCCGATATGGGCGTGGCCGCCCGCGCCGCCGCAAGCGCTAATTGCCATCGCCGTCTCGGGTATCCTTGCCTTGGGCGCGTGGGCGCTGTCGCCCGATCGGCGCCTCGCACAGCTCGGCTGGATGCTGCTCGCCGCCGCCTTGTTTCTCAAAGCCCGCCGTAACGTCTCCGTGTTCATCATTGTGAACGGGATGGTGACGGCCCTGAATGCCAGGGCCATCGAAACGCAACGCCTGTGGCGACTGGTGACGCGTTGGCGAGGGCCGCGCACCCACGACCAGCCGCCGCTGCGTGGGGTCGTTCGGCTTGCGCTCATTAGCTTCCTGGCCGTGAAACTCCTGGCCCTGGTTGTGCGACCGGGCGAGTGGACGCCGGCGTCGACGTTGGTTGCCCATCTGCACGAAGGATCCGTGGCATTCCTGCAGGCGCACCCGTGTGCAGGACGTGTCCTTACGGATATGGACAGCGCAGGGTACTTCCATTGGTGCCTCAAGGGTGACCTGCCGCTTTTTATCGATGGCATGAATGCGTACAGCGACCAGCTCCAGCGGGATTATTTCACGATCCTTCGCGGCGACCGGTCGAGTCGCCTCATGCTCGACTCGTACAAGATTGACGTCATTGTCCTGACGGCGAATCTGATTACGTCAAAGATCGCTCTGGCCAATAATCTGGATCGAGATGACAACTGGGCAAGGGTCTATGCGGGCAACGACGGCGTTATTTGGGTGCGCCGCCGGGAATTCCCTACGCTGGTCGCGGAGGTCGGAAAGGTGAATCAGGTGTCATTTGCCACTCTGGAATCACTCGGCGAGTTCATTGTTCCGCCGATCCCGAAGGCCAGCTCCCCGATCCAGCCCTGACCGTCTGCCGGAACATCCCGGTCTTCATCGGCGTCAACGGGATGGTGACGGCGCTGAACGCCCGGGAAGCACGCGCGGCGCGATCCCGAGAAAACCTTTGCATCGCCGCGGTCCGCGTGTTAGCCTGCGCTCGCGTGACTCTTCCACGATTGCACACCAGGAGGCGACACCATGCGACGTTTGCTTGTGGGCTTTGCGATCCTCGCGGCGCTGGCGGCCGGCGCTGCCGTCACCGCACCGGCCACGGCCGGCAAGGACGGCAAGTCCGAGACGATCAAGCTCTTCAACGGCAAGGACCTCAGCGGCTGGGAAGGCTACACCGACCTCTGGTCGGTCGACAACGGCGAGATCGTCGGCAAGAATACCGAGCCGATCAAGTACAGCACCTACCTGCTCACCAAGCAGAAATTCCGCGACTTCCGCGTGGTGCTCAGCGCCAAGCTGGTCAAGTCCGAGATGCACTCCGGCGTCGCGCTGTGGGGCAAGATCTTCACCATGCCCAACAAGGTGACCGATCCCAAGGCGGCCCGCACCGAGTACACCTACCAGGGCCACCTGGTCATGTTCCCGTCCGGCTACAGCATGTTCGACCTCTACCGCCGCGGCAGCCTGCCCGTCAATGGCGGACCAGCGAAGAAGGTCGGCAAGCAGCACGACTGGAACGACATCGAGATCCTCGCCATCGGCAATCGCATCAAGGTCGCGATCAACGGCGCCGCCGTCGTCGATTACACCGAGAAAATGACCGATTACATCATGGACGGCCCCATCGGCCTGCAGCTGCACGAGAACAAGGAGCCGCAAGAAATGCGCTTCAAGGGGCTGGTGCTCACCACCAATCCCGAGGACAGGCTCGAAACCGTCAAGTAATCGCCATTCCTCGCCGCCCGCGGTGTTGCTTGCGTCGGTTCGTAGTTCCGCCTTTAGGCGGTCGGGGGAACCGCCTAAAGGCGGAACTACGAACCGACGCAAGCAACGCTGCAGCCGGCTCATCCTGCTTCCCCATCATGGTTGCACTCAAAGACATTTTCGACGCCGTGCGCGTTGCGCCCGGCAAGAAGTTCCGTCTCAAGGACCACGATCCGTCGTGGGCCGGCGACAAGAAGATCGCCAAGGCGGAACGCAAGCAGTTCGCCCAGGAGCAGCTGACGGAGAACGTTGACGCCTTGGCCGCGGCTCAGGATAAACTCTACGCGGCGAACACCCATGCGATCCTGCTCATCTTTCAGGCGATGGACGCGGCCGGCAAGGACGGCACCATCAAGCACGTCATGAGCGGCGTCAATCCGCAGGGCTGCCAGGTTTTCTCCTTCAAGCATCCTTCCGGCGAGGAGCTGCAGCACGATTTCCTGTGGCGCCACACCCGTTGTTTGCCGGAGCGTGGCCGGATCGGCATCTTCAATCGCTCGTATTTCGAGGAGGTGCTGGTCGTCAAGGTCCACCCCGAGCTAGTGGCCGCCGAGCACGTGCCCAATGGGAAGATCAACGACAAGTTCTGGCAGGCGCGCTATGACGACATCAACGCGTACGAACACCATCTGGCGCAACGGCACGGTCATCCTCAAGTTTTTCCTCAACCTCTCGAAGGACGAGCAGCGCCGCCGTTTTCTGGCGCGGCTGGAGAATCCCGACAAGCACTGGAAGTTCTCCGATTCGGACCTCACCGAGCGCGGCTACTGGGACGATTACATGCGCGCGTACGAGCAGTGTATCGGCGCCACCAGCACGGAGTGGGCGCCGTGGCACGTCATACCGGCGAATCACAAGTGGGTCAGCCGGTCCCTCGTTGCCGGCATCCTCGTCGCCGCGATCGAGCGGCTCGACCTGAAGTATCCCGAGGTGACCGAAGAGAAACGCCTCCAGATCGAGGCGGCACGCAAGCAACTCGAGGCGGAGGAGGAGAAATAAGCGATCAATCCCGCCACTCCGCCACGCCGTTACCGCGAAACGCCTGGTTGCCGAGGTGCGCCGCCGCCGCCGCACGAACGCCGGCTTGCACGGGCGCGCTCGGCTGCCGGCTGTTGCGGATCGCGTCAATCCAGTCCGTCAGGTGCAACAATTCGCCGTCGGGGCGGTCGTAGAAGTCGCGGCCGCGCGGACCGGTGCCCAGGATCATCTCCTCGGGCTTTTGCTTGCTGCGCGGCTCCGGAATCAGCTCGAAACGGCCGCGGTCCACGTACAGGGTCGCCTCCGTGCCCATGAACTCCACCATCGCGCCGTTGCGCGCGTTGCAGAAGGTCCCCTCGAAATACACCTGCAAGTCGTTGGGGTACACCAGCAGCGTCTGGATCGTATCGGGCGTCTGCCAGATATTGCGGCTGGTATAGTTGCCGCCGATGGTGACGGCCTTGAGCGGGTGATCGAGGTCGAGCAACCAGTGGACGACGTCGATCCAATGGACCATGAGGTCGGTGAGGATACCGTTGCCGAAGTCCCAGAACCAGCGCCAGTTTCGGAAACGGTAATCGTCGAAGGGCTGCTCGGCGGCGCTGCCGAGGAAGCGTTTCCAGTCGAGGCGCTTGGCGTCGACGTTCTGCGGGCCGCGGCGCACGCGATCGGTGTTGCGGTTCCAGGTGAGATGGACCTTGTGGATCTCGCCGAGCCGGCCGGCCTGCACGAGTTCGCGCGCCCGGCGGATGTGCGTCATGCTGCGCTGCTGCATGCCGACCTGCACGACGCGCTTGTGCTTGTTCACCGCGTCGAGCACGGTGCGGCCCTCGGCAAGGCGGTGCGTCAATGGCTTCTCGACGTAGACGTCCTTGCCGGCCGCCATCGCGTCGACCGCCATCGGCACGTGCCAGTGGTCCGGCGCTGCGATCAGAACGGCGCGAATGTCCTTGCGATCGAGGAGCCGGCGATAGTCGCGGAAGGTGGCCGCGTCCGCCGCCGCGAGCTTCTGCGCCTGCTCCAGGTTCGGCTCATAGATGTCGCAGACGGCGGTCATGCGCGTGTTGGGCACCTTGGCGAGCGCCTGCATCAAGTGCCGGCAGCGGCCGCCGGTGCCGATCAGGCCGATGTTGATGCGCTCGTTGGCGCCGACCGGCTGCGCCGATGCGGGCAGCGTGAGTGCCGAGGCGGTTGCCGTGGCGGCGGCAGACGCGGTGAGGAAGGAACGGCGGGAGAGGATCGATTTGTGCATTGGAGGCTCGCGGGTTAGAGAGAGCGCAAGATGACTTTTCTTACGTAAACGATCGCATGCTTTTCATCGATAGCTACGCCAGCGCTCACGGGTTGCGCTCCAAAGCCTCTTCGGAAACACCCAGTTCGCGAAGTACATCCTCCATTGCAATACATTTTTCGGGATGGTCCATCATCTCCCGGAATTCCGCGCATTGCGCTGCCACTTCGGCGGGGTCCAACTCGGCCATGCGCTGCGCGATCAGCGCCGTTTCCTGGTCCGGCGGCAATCCATCCGGGATCGCGATACTCACCTCGTCCGTAAACCGGATGAATTTGTATTGCATACAGTCTCTCCAGCCCAGAATGGCCGCTCTCTTTTCGATTGTACTGACAGCTTCACTTGTGGGTTACCCGCGTCACGGAACGCAGGTCACGCCTGCCATTTTACCGGTCGTGGGAGCTTCGACGCAATAGGCGCGTCCAGTTCTCCAGTTCTGCAGCGGCCCCTCAATTCCAGCGGAACCAGCGCAGGGCCAGCAGAAAACTCCCAACCGCCCACGCCAGCAAGATGGCCACCTCCGGCCACTGGGATGCCAGCGTGGCGCCCTCCAGACTCACGTTGCGCAGAGCGTTGATGAGCGGAGTCAACGGCAGCGCCTGGAGGAACGGCTGGGCCGCTGCCCCGAAGCGCTCGGGCGAGAAGAAGATGCCCGACAGGATCCACATCGGCAGCATCACCAGATTCATCAGCCCCGATACCGTTTCCAGCGTGCGGGCCCGGCTGGCCACCAGCAGCCCCAGGCCCGCAAAGGTGAACGCCCCCATCAGAATCAGGAACGCCATCGCCAGCAGACTGCCGTGGATGACCACCCCAAACGCCACGCGGGCGAACAGCAGCAGCACGAGAATCTCCGGCACCAGGAAGATCAGTCGGCTAATCAGGATGGCGGCCAGGAAATCGCCCTTGCGCATCGGCGTGGCCAGGAAGCGTTTGAGGATATTGCGAATCCGCAGATTTACCACGGCAAAGCCGACGCCCCAGAGGCCGCCGCCCATCAGGTTCATGCCCAGCAGCCCGGGGATCAGGAAGTCGATGTAGCGACCACTTTCCTCGTCCAGCTTCCGATTGTGTGTCGGTAGCGGGTCCTGGCGACCGGCCGCCCGCTGCAGCAGGTCGTCGACGGTGCTGCGCGCAGCAGACTCTCCGGGCGCGTCGGATCAAAGACATATTCGTACCCGGGTTCGGATGCGGCGGGCACCACCACCAGGTCCGTCTTACCGGTGCGGAGGCGCCGCCGGCAGGTCTCCGGGTCGTGAACGGCCACGACCAGGCGCTCGTCCTGGGCAAGGGCCGCGCGCACCAGGTCGATCCGTGCCGTGGCGCCCGGTTCCTGCTCGACATCCACCGGTATGTGCTCGACGGGCTTGTTGCGGAAGGCGATGCCCAGCGCGACGACAATCAGGATGGGGAAGCCGTAGACCCAGAAGATGGCCGCGGGCTCGCGGTAGAACTCGCGCAGCCGGGCCAGGATCATCTGTCCCAGCGGCGAGTAGCGTTGGGGGGCATTGGGGGCGGCGGTATCGTTCATACAGGAGCGTCCCCGTCGCGGAGATGTCGTCCGGTCAACGTGACAAAGACGTCTTCGAGACTGGCGTGGCGCGTGGTCAGGCTGGACAGGACGTGGCCGCCTTGCTGAAGCCGGGCGAGCAGAGCCGGCAGGGCGATGTGCGGCTCGGACACCGAGAACGAGTACTTGTCCTCCGCCCGCCGCACCGCCGGCGCGGGCAAGGCCTGCACCGCGGACAGACCATCGAGGAAAGCCGGGTCCAGAACCCGCTGACCGCCGTCCAGGGTGAACTCGACGATGTGTTCGCCGCCGAGCCGGGCGATAAGCTCGCGGGGCGAGCCCAGGGCAATGACCTTGCCGTGGTCAATCACGGCCACGCGATCGCACAGGCGCTCGGCCTCGTCCATGTAGTGGGTGGTCAGGAGGACGGTGCGTCCCTGGGCGCGGAAGCCGCGGATGAGGTCCCACAACTGCCGGCGCGACTGCGGGTCGAGTCCGGTGGTCGGCTCGTCCAGGAGCAACAGATCCGGATCGCCGACCAGGGCACAGGCCACCGCCAGGCGCTGGCGCTGTCCCCCGGAAAGCTTGCCCACGCGCGCTTCCGCCTTCTCCTCCAGCGACACCTGGCGGATGACCTCGTCCGGCTCGGGACCGCGGCGGTAGAAACTGCGAAACAGCGTCACCGTCTCGCGCACCAGCAACTTCTCCGACAGCTTGGTTTCCTGTAGCGAAATGCCCAGGCGCTCCTTGATCGCCTGGTCGTCCTGGCCCCAGCGCAGGCCGAAGACCTCGACCTCGCCGGAGGTCGCCTCGGTCAGGCCCTCGATGATCTCGATGGTCGTGGTCTTGCCGGCACCGTTGGGGCCGAGCAGCCCGAAGCACTCGCCGGACTCGACGGTCAGATCGAGCCCACAAACCGCGTCGACGGGCGGGCGGCCTTCGTAGCGCTTGACCAGGTTGGTACAGCGAACGGCTGGCATCATGGTGATATCACGGCAACTCAAGCGCCGCTTTCAGGCACTCATTTAGCTGCTGCTTGAGCGTGTCCGACAAGTGACCGATTGTGTCTACGATGTCCGTTTGCGGGACGGTGGCCAGGTTCTCGCATTTCACCGCCGATGCGTAGGAAAGGCCAGCCGAAGCGCCTGCCGGCGTGGACGGGTCGACAAGGAACTGGGTCGGCTCTTTGCCAACCAGGTTCGTGTTGCCGGTGATCATCACCAGAATCGTATTGTCGATCTTCCGGTTCAGGCGATCGGCCTGCACCACCACAGCGGGACGCACCTTGAAGCCAGAGCCGCCGACAAATGGGAAACGCGCGATCACCACGTCCGCTCGCCTGGTCATGGCCTGTTCCCGTATTTCTTTTGCAATTCGCCCAGGTGCGGATCGTTGGCGTCGTCCATGGCCATGACGCGATCCAGCATCTCGGCGGTCGTGTACACGGTGCCGTCGTCTAGAAGATACCGCAGGCGTTCGTAGACCGCGGCGCGCACCAAGACATACTTTTCTTGCGTAACTGGGTCGATAGCCATGGGCGCGGGCACTGCCAGTTCCTGCCGCTGCTGTTCGGTGAGCTCGATCATGGTGATCCCCTTTTTCCGGGATCCTCTTGGGTCCAGTCCGGGCGTTGCGCAGATCGTGTACGGTCCCATTTGCGCGTTGTAACCATCGCCAGAGAGATCGTCTCACATTCTACCGTCATCCGCTTCGTGGGTCGAGGCCTCCGGTGAGCAACGCGAACTGTTCCGCCGCCTCAAACCAAGCCCCGCTCCTCGTGCTCCTTGTCCCAGCACCCAATACTGATACTCCGGTTCCGAATACGATGACATGGAAACACCGGCCAATCGCAAAGATCGTGCGACCATGCTCAGCTGGGCTCCCCGAAAAAAAGTCGCCTGACAGGAGGCCAGCATTGCCTGCCGATCCCGACTTCCTGTTCGACGGCCCAAGCGATGCTTCAACGACGATTGTGCTGGCCCACGGCGCCGGCGCAGGGATGGATACGCCCTTCATGAACCGCTTTGCGATTGGGCTCGCCGGCCACGGATTCCGCGTTGCTCGCTTCGAGTTCCCTTACATGGCGACTCAGCGGGTTACCGGCAATAAGAAGCCACCGGATCGGGAGCCTGTCCTGCGGGAAACCTGGCTGAAGGTGGTGGAGCTACTTGCGCGTGAACGCCTCGTCATCGGCGGCAAGTCGATGGGTGGTCGGATCGCAAGCCTGGTCGCCGACGAAGCCCAGGTGGCCGGCCTCGTGTGCCTCGGCTACCCCTTCCACCCCGTCGGGAAGCCGGATCGATTGCGGGTGGAGCATCTCCGGACGATCAAGACCCCGACGCTGATCTTGCAGGGCGAACGCGATCCGTTCGGCAATCGAACGGAAGTCGCCCGGTACCAGCTGTCGCCAACGATCAAGGTTGCCTGGCTTGAAGACGGCGACCACAGCTTCAAGCCGCGGCAGGCATCGGGACTGACGGAACAGCGGAACTGGGAAGCTGCCGTGGCCGAGATCGTGCGCTTCGTGCAATCGCTCTCCAGCGGCAAGAAACGCAAGCGGTCGTGACGAATAAGCACGTCGAGCCTGCCTACGCCACTTGCACCGCGTCGCCCCGTTTCAGCGTGCCTACCCGTACCACACGAGCGTAGACGCCGACATGTCCCTGGCCGTGCTGCACCGCTGTCCGCAAGATGCCGGGGTCACGCGCCAGGTCGGCCTGCGGCAGTGTCGTCATCACACAGCGGGGGCATGGGCCGGTGACGTGCAGCTGGACTTCACGGCCCAGGCTCAAGGTGCGGCCGACCCAGTTCTGCTCCACGAACCCCGCCGCCGGCGCAGCGCACGCCACCACAACGTTCGGCCGGAACCGCCGCACCTCGAAGCGGCCCTGGGGGTACAGTTCCCGCAGCCGCTCGAGGGTCGCCGTGGTCAACACGTGGATGGTTGCCAGGTCGAAGAAGGTGCCGGCGGGCATTGTCTCGTCGGTGACGGCATCGCGGTGGGCCAGTCCGTCAACATCGGGCCAGTATTCCTCCAGCACAGGAGCCTCCGGAGCAGTGCCGCACCAGGAGACGGCCCGCCCCACGGCGGCTGAGAGAACCTGATCGCGGTCGTTTTGCTCACTGACAAGCGTGGTGCCGTTGGGAAGCGTAATCCGAACCGGCAGCAACGGTCCATTGTCGAGGGGCCTGGCGAAGCTCGCGCGGAAATCAAAGAGGTGGGGCCACTTCCTCGGATTCTTGGCACTGGCCACGCGGCCCTCGGCGGCGTCGACGAGAGCGAAGGCCCGGTCGCCGCGCAGGCCGCGCTCAGTGATGTCGCTGGCGTTCAGTTCCTCGCCCTGCATCGACTTGACGGGGTAACGCCAGAGCGACACGATGGAGCCGACGTACATATTCGCGGTTGCCACGTTGGTCGTCCTCCAAGAAATGCGGAGGCAGGCGAAGCAGTGTTTGATTATGCTTCGTTTGCCTGGCCCGGCAACCCCAACGATCGCGCCCGAGCGCCATGGTGGCATGGTGCTTCATTAAGAATTGGTGAAAGTCGGCGGCATTGGGAAGACCGATGCAACCAGCAAAGTAGCCCTGCTGCAACGCTGCCACGCATTTGCTGGCGGGAAAGGGGATGCGTCATGCACCGGTATTGCCTCATTCCGTTCGCGGTCGTCGCCGTACTGCTGTTGGCGCGACCGTTGATGACCAGGTGGAGGGAACCGGTCCCGCGGACCTTAGCGGAGGTCGCCACCCTGGTCGAGCGCCGTGGGTTGTACTGGGCGGCTGAAAACTCTTTTGGTCTCGAAGGTAACCGCCTTGTCATCTCGACGCTCCCCATCACCGTGGAGCGAGCTAGCAATCTCCACGTCAACGACCCAAGCTACTCTCGCTGGCATGGCACATTGATCGTCGACTTGCGGTTTCTGGCCATGATGTGCAATTATGATCCAGCGTGGTCTGTTGTCTGGGGCGACCTCTTCGTCTATGGCGATCCAGAACTGATTGAGGATCTCACCGGCTTGCATCCCGAGACATGACGTGCCATGCGGGAATTGCAAGGTTTTTGTTGAAAGCACGCCGGTGGATGGGGTAAGATCGTGCCAGTGCCCAACTGTTTCGGTTGCCGTAACTACGCCTTCAGGCCAGCGGTGCGACAATGTGAGGAGCGTGTACATGCGGGGCCTCCATCCTCCGTCGGCAGTGCGGTTCGCCGTCGCGTGTTTCCTGGTGATGCTCCCGGCCACGGCGCGGCGCAGCCGGCCGAAGTATTTCGCCCGCCGGCGATTCCGCTGGTCACGCACGATCCGTATTTCAGCGTCTGGTCGATGAATGATCGACTCACGGACGAGTGGTCCAGGCACTGGACGGGCGCCGTCAACGCCATGTGCGGCCTGGTCCATGTTGACGGCAAGGCGTACCGCTTCATGGCCCCGCCGCAAATCAAAGTGCCGCCGATGAAGCAGCTTGCCGTCGAGGTACTGCCAACGCGCACAATCTACCAGTTTGAAGAAGCCGGCATTCATCTGGCACTGACCTTTACCACGCCAGCGCTGCTCGACGACCTGGACATCCTGGCGCGGCCCATCACCTACGTGACGTGGGAGGTGCGGTCGACCGACAAGCAGCCGCATGAGGTTTCCGTCTACTTCGACTGTAGCGGCGAATGGGTCGTCGACCGGCCCGACCAGCCAATCGTCTGGGACCGCTACAAGGTCGGCGACATGGCCGTCCTGCGCGTCGGCAGCAAGGACCAGGCGGTCCTGGCCAAGGCCGGGGACAACCTGCGCATCGATTGGGGCTATCTCAACGTGGCTGTGCCGGACGCGCCGAGCCGAGCGACGGTTATGACCGCCGACCGACTGGCGCGCAACCACTTTTGCGAGCGCGGCTTCCTACCTAAGGACGATGACCTGCGCATGCCGCGGCCGGCCAATGACGACTGGCCCGTTCTGGCGTGCCTTTACCGCCTTGGCAAGGTTGGGCCCGCGCCGGTCTCACGCCATCTGCTCCTGGCGTACGACGACGGCTATTCCATCGAGTATTTCCACGAAAAATTGCGTCCGTGGTGGCGGCGCAAGGGGATGGACATGTCGGCGCTCCTGCGCACGGCGGAGTCGGAATTTGCGGATCTGACCCAGAAATGCCGGAAGTTTGATGAGGAGATCATGGCGGATCTGGAGAAAGCCGGCGGCAAACGATACGCCCGCCTGTGCGCCTCGCTTACCGCCAATGCGTCGCGGCGCACAAACTCGTGGCAGGCAAGGGTGACGTGCCCTTGTATTTCTCCAAGGAGAATTTCAGCAATGGCTGCATCGCCACCGTGGATGTGACCTGTCCGTCCTGTCCGTTCTTTCTCTTGTTCAATACCAGGCTGCTTGCAGGCCAACTGATCCCGATTCTCGACTACGCCGGCATGCCGCGCTGGAAGCATGCTTACGCCCCGCATGACCTGGGCACCTACCCCAAGGCCAACGGGCAGGTTTATGGCGGCGGCGAGAAGTCGGACCGCGACCAGATGCCCGTCGAGGAATGCGGCAACATGCTGCTGATGATGGCGGCCCTGGCCCGGACGGACCGCAATGCCGACCTCGCCAGGAAATACTGGCCGCTCATGAAAAAATGGGCCAATTACCTCAAGGAAAAGGGCCTCGACCCCGAGAATCAGCTCTGTACGGACGACTTCGCCGGTCACCTGGCCCACAACACGAATCTGTCGGTAAAGGCGATCGTGGCACTGGGCGGCTACGCCTTGTTGTGCGACATGGTCGGTGAAAAGGACGAAGCGACGGCCTTTCGCAAGAGTGCCCGGGAGATGGCGCGGCAGTGGGCCAAATTGGCCGACGATGGTGACCATTTCCGTTTGGCATTTGACCGGCCAGGCACGTGGAGCCAGACCTACAACCTCGTCTGGGACAAGCTGCTGGGCCTGGACCTGTTCCCACCGGAGGTAGCCAGCAAGCAGATCGTGTTTTTCAAGACCAGGCAGAACAAGTATGGCCTGCCGCTGGATAGTCGCAAGGCCTACGCCAAGCTCGACTGGACCGTCTGGACCGCCACGTTGGCCGAGACACCGGAGGATTTTCAGGCGTTCGTCGATCCGCTCTACCGCTTCGCACACGAATCGCCCAGCCGGGTGCCGCTCACCGACTGGTACTGGACCCACGATGCCAAACAGGCGGGCTTCCAGGCGCGGTCGACCGTCGGGGGAATCTACATCAAGATGCTGGCCGACCCGACGCTATGGAAGAAATGGTCGGAAAGAGCGCTCAATAGCGAAACGCCAGGCCGCAGGTGACGCCCTGGGCCCAGAAGTCGGTTTCCCGATAGCTGAACGCCGGCTGGCCGGTGACCGGCGTCAAGCCGAAAAACTGGTGCGTCGGCACCAGGGTCTCATCGACGTCACGATTCAGCTGGGCGCCGGGTCGCAGCACATTGGTCCAGTAAAGAAATGTGTAGCCGACGGTCGCCTTGATGTTGGGCGTGATGTTCCAGCAGAAGTTGATGCCCGCTTCGGAAGCGAGTGAGAACGTGCTGCGCGAGTAGTGGCCAATGTTGGTCGGCAGCGCATAGATGCCGCCGGGGACCGTGACCGTGGCGCCGCCGGGCGGCGTCGCGGAGCTGCTGCCGGCGATGGTCGCCGACTGTTGATCGACGCCGGGGGCCACCTTGCCGATCAGGTCGACGCCGAAGGCGCCGCTCTGCCAGCTCAGGCGGGCGCCCACCTGGCCTCCATAGAAATGATTGGTGGTCGCAAAGCGGTCGTAGTCGGTCAGCACGGTCTGGGCCGGCACCGGCTGCCCCAGGAAGGTCAGCACGTTGGCGACCTGCGGTTGAAAGGTGTCCTGTAAGACGAAATCCTCATTCAGGTCCAGGCTGCGGAAGCCGGCGAGGAACTGCAGCGTCCAGCCCCGGCCGCTGAGGGACGGTGCGCCGAGATTCAGCTCCCAGCCGTCCAAGTGCGTGTGCGATGCGACGGCGACGTTGCCGGACCAGGGGCCGACGTTGACATCGGGGTTGGAGGTGAGCAGCGCATCCTCGATGCCGATGGCGGTGTTGAAGATCGAGATGCCGAGCAGCGGATTGCCGCGCGGCCCTGACGCCGCCGAATACTGGAGCGAGCGGCGCTCCAGGGTAAAATAACTTCCTTCCAGGGTGAAGCCCCAGCCGAGCGTGACGCCGGCGCCGAGCTTGAGACCGGAGAAGGTGCCGTAGCTCATCGGACTGTCGCCGAACAGCACCGAGGTGCCGGGCTGACCGGCAGCGCCGGGCGGCCGATCGGCGAAGCTGGTCGAAGGTGGTGACAATCGGGCCGTTGACCGGGCCGCCCTTGATCCACCAGAGCAGGTAGTCGGCGCTGACCCAGAAGCGCCAGGGTTGGTCCGGGTCGCCGGAGCACGCGCAGTCCGTCGCCGGACGCCAGCGCGGCCCGCTCGGCTCGGCCTCGGTCAGCCGGTCGCCGACGGTAGCTTGCGCGGCCGCTGGCGGGGTCGCCTGCGGGGCCGCCGGCAGCACGTTTTGGGCGCGGGCCACGGCGTGGCTGGCGAGCAGGCACGCCAGGGACCAGATCAATCCTTTGCGCATGAGTCCCTCGATCGCGGCGCCAGGGTGGTCCGCTCGCTCCGCGAGCGGACTTCGGATCCTTGCAATCCCTGTTAACATCGTTTGCAGTTTGCCCTGTTTTCAGCATTTGCGGCTGAAAATGCCTGTGCCAGCCGGCGGCCAGGCAAAATGGACCGGTCGTAATGAGTCTGCGCGTGCGCCACGCAACCAGCCGAACTCAATAAGGCCCATGCAAGCAGCTAGAGCAGACCGAGGTAATCGCCGGCCGAGCCGCGGCCCAGACCCGTGAACGTCACCTGGATCGTGACGGTGAAAACCAGGTTGGTCGAAAGGACACCCTCGCCGTTGTTGACGAGGACCCGGAAATGGAACAGCACGGTATTGTGGAAGGCCGGCGGGACGGTGAAGGAAAATGACCCGTCGGAGTTAAGCTTTAGCACCGTGCCGCTACCGGGTGCGCTGCCCTCCAGCGCCACCGCGTACGACTGGTACTTGAATGGCAGCGGGAAATTGCTCGATCCCATCAGCAGTCCCGGAGCCGCAACGGTCAGAGTGGTCGCCTGGGTGCGGCTGCTTTGGAAGCTGTAGAACTTGTTCAAATTCATCTGGAACTCAAAGGCACCGACGTCCACCTGTCCATCGACCAGGCGGCTGAAGCCCGGTCCGCGCTGATCCGTGCTGAGCGGCGCAATGCCCAGCGAGGCAAGCAGGGTCGAGCTGGAGGTGACCGCGTTGTTGCCCGTATTGATTGCCGGGCTGTACGCGACCAGCGCAATCGTCTCGGTCGGGCCGCCGTTGTTCTGCAGGCCGTTGGGATCGAAGTCCGGGTTGAGGATGCCGGCGCCGCTGGCGCTGCCGAGCTGGTCGTGCAGCGCGAGGCTGAAGCCGCTGGCGCCGTCGACGTTGCCGATGAAGTTGTGGCCGAGGCTGTCAAAGGTGCCGGCGACGTCGTTCGAAGTCGAACCCTCGCCACTGACACCGGCGGTGTTCTCAGCAATGAGGGTGTTGACGAGCTGCACCGTGGGATTACCGCCGAAATTGTTGATGCCGCCGCCATAGGCCGAGCCGTCGGAACCGCCGTTGACGGCGGCGCCGGCGATGGCCTGGTTCAGGGCGATGGTGTCGTTGACGAGGCGCAGTGAGTCCTGGTTTTGCGCACTGATGGCGCCGCCGAACGCGCTGCCGCCGTAGCCGGCAGTCTCGGTGGCCGTGCCCGTACCGCCATACGCCTCGTTGCCGGCGAAAGTACTGTTGGCGATCTTGACGATGATGGCGGCCTGGTCGATGGCCAGGGCCCCGCCGAGCGCGGTGCCGCCCTGTCCGCCATAGGAGCTAAAGGCGCCGGCGATTGCCTGGTTGCCCGAGAAGGTGCTGGCCGTGATCGTGACGGGGCGCGATCCGGAGTTGATCCAGAGCCCGCCGCCCTCGGCGCCGGCGCCATCGACGTCGGCGAATTCCGAGGTGCCGCCCTGGGCGGTGTTGCTGTCCAGCGTGCAATTGGTCATGGTGAGCGCGGCGTCGTCATCATTGAAGATGCCGCCGCCCATGCCCGGCTCGTCGCCCTCGCCGCTGGCGCCGAGCGCCTGATTCTCGATGAACTGGTCATTCGTCAGCGTCAGCTGACCCTGGTTGAGAACAGCGCCGCCCTCGGCGGGGTCCGCCGGGTCCCCGGTCGCCTCATTATCGGTGAGCTGGTCGTTGGTCAGCGTCAACTGCCCGTGATTGAGGATTGCGCCGCCGACGTCTGCGAAGCCGTTGACAAGTTCCAAATGATTGAGCAGGGTCGCGCCGCCGCTGAAGACCTCAAAGACGCGGCTGTTCTCCTCGGCATCGATCGTGGTGACGCCGGTGCCGCCGATGGTGTTGATCGTGAGCGCCGTGGCCGGACCGTACTGGATCGGCAAGTCGCCGTTAGTAAGCTGGTAGGTCTGGCCGGCCTCCAACAAAATGGTGTTGCTTCCCTTCAAGGCCTGGGAGTCCACCACGGCGCTGCGCAGGTTCACGGCCAGATACGGCCCGCTTGACAGGTGTGTCAGGGGCGCCACAGCGCCGTCGTTGAAGCGGTTAGGATCGGTGAAGATCACCCCGTTGGTGACGCTGCCGGTCACGTAGATGGTAGCCGGCATCAAGCGGATTTCCAGCAATTCGAGCTGCACGCGGCAGGACGACGTGCCGGACCGCGGGCGTCGGAGCGGAGGCGCTCAGATACTTGGCGAAGAAGCGTTGCCACCAGAACGGGGTGAACATGGTATACGGTCGAAAAAAGGGCGAACCAGGTGTTTTAGGGGTATTATCGGGCCGTGGCGGGTTCCTTGCAACGGTAAAAACGCGAGAAAATCGACAATGGCCTGGCCGACAGCCGTTCCTTCGTCACAGATGGTTCGGTATGCGTCCCGAACGCCATGACCAGGCCGATGCAGCAGCGTTTGTGGGGCACGTTTTTTACGTGCCCGAGGGAAACCGGGCACGTAAGAAACGTGCCCCACAGAAGACGTGCTCTCGATTTGCAGGCCGTGATTTAGCTCAAGCGCTGACGGCAATGTTCGACGATGGCCGGCAGCGTCGGCCGGCGCGGTTGTTGGTCGACGCGGCGGGCCCAGACGGCGGCGGCATCGGCAAAACGGCGGTCGCCGAGCACCTGGCGCAGGGCCCGGCCGGCCGCCGCGGGCGTGGCATTGCCCGTCAGCAATACGGCGACCCCGAGCCGTGCCAGGAGCTGCGCGGTGGTCGCCTGCTCCAGGTGCCGCGGCAATAATACTTGCGGCCGGCCGATTGCGAACGCGGCATTGGCAACGCTGCTGCCGCCGTGGTGGACGACCACCGCGGAGCGGGCGAGCATGTCGCCCAGGGGGGCCGGCTCGTCGAGGACCGTCAATCCTTGCAGGCGCAACCGCTCCTTCAGGTCGCCCGGCGCCTGCGCAGGTACACGGTTCCGCGATGGCCGGTCAGCGCCATCTCCGTCAGCACCGCTTCGACCTGGGGAAAGTCGGCCGCAAGGTACGCAAAGAAGCACGGCGGCGGACTGGTGTCGGCCGGCGGCGGTAGCGGCTCCAGCGGGTCCCAGACCGATTCGGTCCGCTGATCCCGGTAAGGATCCAGCTCAGGAAAGAACGTCGGAAACCGGCCGCCGCCCGCGAAAATGCTGGTCAGGCTCAGCGGCACCGGCCGCTGCCGGCGCCGTTGCACCTCCTGCACCACCCTTAATAATTCCTCCTGCGGCACGACCGGGGGCTGGCCCGTCACCAGGAGGGGGAATGTCGGCGCGTCCGCCGGCGGCAACGGAAACCAGTTACCGACCTGCACCACCGGCACGGCCTGGTACGCCGCCAGGCAGAGCGTCGGGGCATAATCGGTCACGATCAACCGTGGCTGCACGTATTCCAGCAGGCGCTGCCACGCCTCGAGCAGGGGCAGCAGCGTGGCCGGCGTGCCCCAGCCACGCACCGCCAGCACGTCCGCCAGGCTCGCGGCAACGAACGGCTGCCCGTCGTGGCGGGCCCGGTATTCCCAATACGGTGCTGGCAGTACAGGAAAGCGATCATGCTGCAAGAGCGGCCACGGCTCGGCGACGTTGCACAGGACGAAGACCGGCTGATGGCCGTCGGCGGCGAGCGCTCGGCCCACGCGCAGCAGCCGCTGTACGTGGCCCAGCCCCTCGCCCAGCTCCCAGCCCATCAGGATCGTGGCCACGGCATGCGCTCCGATCAACGTGAAAATTCCTACCATGTACCAGCAGGTGTTCAATGTCCTTCTTCCAACTGCGGACGCTGCCGGGCTACGATTGGCCGCCGCTGGCCGATGCGGCGCTCGCCCAGATCTGGGTCGCGCAACTCGAGCTCGGCGCACCCAGTGGTGGACCCCGGCCGCGATCGCGCAGGGCCAGCTCGAGCAGGTACGGGCGCTCCTGGCCCATTGCATCACCAACGTGCCGTACTACCGCGCTCCTCTCGAAGGCCGGCGTCGTGCCGGGCGCGATCCGGACGCTGGACGATTTTCGGCGCGTTCCCGTGCTGCCGCACTGCACCTACCAGGAGCAAAACGCTTCGTTCGCGGCGCTGAGTCTGCCGGCGGGGACGGTGGCGACGAGCACCCGGCAAGCGCCGGGTCCCGCGGGCGCGGTGCCGGTGCTGCAAACCAACCTGGTCCATCTCTGGTGGTGCGCCTGCTATCTGCGCGACCTCGAATGGTCGGGCATCAACCCAGCCGGCACCCTGGCCGCGATCCGCGCGACTGGACATCAGGGTAAGGCACTCGCGTCGTTGCTGCAAGGGGTGACGCAACCGTGCTGGTTGCGCGAGCTGCGTTCGCTGATCGTCAGCGGTCCGGCGGCGGTCATGGAAGTTCAGCAGGATCCGCGCGTGCAGCTCCAATGGCTGCGCCGCGTCGCCCCCGATTATCTCCTGAGCTATCCTGCGAACCTCGAGGTGCTGGCACGCCTGGTTCAGGCGGACGGCCCGCTGCCGACGCTGAAGGCGATCCAGGCGATTTCCGAAACGCTGACCGACGAGGCGCGGGCGCATCGAGAGCGCATTTGGCGTGCCGGTCAAGTACACCTACAGTTGTGTCGAGGCCGGCTATCTCGCTTCGCCGTGTCCGGAGGCACACGGGCTGCACGTGCACGCCGAAAATGTGCTGCTGGAGGTGCTTGACCAACACGGTCAGCCGTGCCGGCCAGGCCAGGCGGGCCGAGTCCATGTGACCCACTTGCACAACTTCCGCGGTCCGTTGGTGCGTTACGAGCTCGGCGACGAGGCAATCCTGCTGGCGGAGCCGTGCCCGTGCGGCCGCGGTTTGCCGTTGCTGACGTCGGTGCGGATCTGCGGGCGCGGGCCAACGCCCTTACGGTCAGGTGAACGATGTCGTTCTTTCATCTCAAATCGGTGCCGGGCTGCCACTGGCCGCCGCTGCCGGACGCGGCGTTCGCCCTGGTATGGAACGCGTACCTGGAATTGGACCGCACCCAATGGCTGCCGCCGACCGTGATCCAGGAACGCCAGCTTCAACAGGTGCGCACGCTGCTGGATCACTGCATTCGCCACGTTCCCTATTACCGCGAGGTGCTGCCGGCCGCGGGGATTGTGCCGGCCGCGGTGCAGACCTTCGAGGATTTCCGACGAGTGCCGCTGCTGCCGCGACGGATTTACCAGGAGCAAAGCGGCGCCTTCGTGGCAACCGCACTACCGGCCGGCACGGTGGCCGACGGCGTGCAGACCAATTGGACGCAGCTCTGGTGGCACGCGTTGTATTTGCGCGATCTCGAATGGTGCAACCTCGATCCGGCCGGCACGCTGGCGATGGTCCGCGCCACTGAAACCAGCGGCGCGCAGCATGAGCGCCTGATGCAAGGCATAACGCTGCCGTGCTGGTCAGCGGCGCTCGACCCGTTGATCGAGACGGGGCTGGCCCACCTCATGGACGTTCAGCAGGATCCGCACGCCCAGATGCAATGGCTGCGCCGCGTGGCCCCGGATTACCTCGTAAGCTCTCCCGCTAACCTTGAAGCCCTGGCCGGCCAGGCGCGCGAGCAAGGCCCGCTCCCGCGACTGCGCGCCATCCAGTCGCTCTCCGGGACGCTCACATCGGCGGCGCAGGCGGTGATCGCAGCCGCCTTTTCCGTCCCAGTTAAGAACACCTATAGCGACCCGATGCTGGGATACCTTGCGTCCCCCTGTCCCGAGGGCCACGGGCTGCACGTGCATGCCGAGAACGTACTGCTTGAAGTGCTCGACGAGAGCGGACAAGCCTGCGCACCGGGACAGCCTGGCCGCCTCATTGCGACGGATTTGCACAATCTCCGCGCTCCGCTGGTGCGTTACGAGCTCGGCGATGAGGCGACCGTTGGTCCGACAGCGTGCCCCTGCGGCCGCGGCTTGCCGGTGCTAACGGCCGTCGGATGACCGGCAGCCCTGCCTGACGCGTGCCGAAAATGCCGGTTGCGCGGCTCGGCGAACGGCGGCGCCCCGGGTTCATTCGGAAATCGGCAAGGATTGGGGTGAGGAATGCACCGGGTTTGCCGATGGGATGAGAGCGGCTTTCCCCGGCGGACCGCCTGTCCCGAATGATTCGGAGCTGCTCATGAGAGATGGAATTCTCGGACCAGACATTCTTGTCCAGGCAGTGCAGGTTCAAGTCCTGTCTCCGGCAGTCACAGACGAAGAGTTACGCTGGATCGTTGCCGCCTTCATGACGGTGGCATGCGGAAGATGGCAACGGTGCCGTTCTCGTTGGCCGTTGCCAGGAAGCGGCCTCCCGGTGCGAACGCTACCTGAAAGAGCTGCTTGCCAAAAGGCCCCGGACCGATGACGCGCATGCGCGTTCCCTCCGGGCCGATGGTCCACAGGCGCAGCGTGCCGTCTCGGCCGCCGGTCGCCAGGCGTTGTTCGCCGGGATGAAAGGCCAAGGCGCCAACGTCGTCGATATGCCCACGGTGAATGGACTGGCGATTGTCGCCGAGATCCCAGAGGTAGAGGGCGGCTTCGGGGAGGGCGGTGACCGCGGCCAAGGTCCGGCCATCGGCGCTGAACGCCAGGCCCAGGGGCACGCTCACCGGTTTGTAGGTGTGGCGCAGACGGCCGCCCGCCGTTTCGTGGACCTGCACGCTTCCGGCCTCCGCGGAGGCCAGCAGTAGTCCATCGGGACTGAAGGCGATCGCTTGTACGCGCGTGGCATGCCGGTGCAGCGGTTCCTTGGGCTTACCGGTGGCCAGGTCCCAGAGCTGGATCTTTCCGTCTTCCCCACCCGCAGCGAGCGTTCGGTTGTCGGGGCTAAACGCGGGCACGGTTGACGGCGGCGATGGACCGGTGAGCGTGTGGACCGGCCGACCGGTTTCGACATCCCACAAGATGATGGTCTTGTCCGCGCCGGCGGAAGCCAGCCACTTGCCGCTGGGGCTGAACGCGAGGGATAAGGCAGCATCCTCGTGCCGGCACAGCGTGCGGACCGGCGGCAGCGTTTCGCCTGCTTTCCAGCCGGCCAGGTCCCAAAGCTTGACGGTGCGGTCCTGGCCGGCCGACGCCAGCGTGCGACCGTCCGGACTGAAAGCGACGCCCCGCACCGGGCCCCGATGAGTATCCGGGGCCGGGCGTTCCTCCGCGCTGGCCACGTCGAAGAAGCGCACGCTGCCGCCGGCGGTCCCCCCGAAACCGGCCGCCGCACGTTGGCCGTCCGGACTGACAGCGAGTGCACAGGGCGTCATGTCCTGCCGCGTGGATGAACGCAGCTCGCCGCCAGCGTCGGCATTCCAGACCTTCAGGGTGCCGTCGAGGGAGCTGGTGACGATGTGCTTGCCGTCCGGCGTCCAGGCGACCGCGAGGACGTGGCTGGCGTGGCCCTGTAACGTGAACAATTCTTTGGCGGTGGCCACGTCCCACACCTGGCAAACCGGATTATCGGTAACGGTCACCGTGCGCTGGCCGTCGGGGCTAAACGCCGTGCCGCGGACCAGGAACGAGTTGCAGGGGAGCCCAGCGATATCCCGGCCGGTGGCCGCCTCCCAGACGTACACGGAGCCGTCACCGAAGGTTTCCGAGCTAGCCACGCGGGTGCTGTCGGAGCTGAAGGTCACGTGGATGGCGATGCCGATGTGACACTTATAGGTCAACTTCTTGCTTCCGTCCGCGGCGGCCCACACGATGACTTGCCGGTCGTCGCCGGCGGTGGCGATCAGTTTGCCGTCCGGGCTCCAGGCCACCGAGCGTACCTGCTGGTCATGTCCCTTGAGCGTGAACAGTTCCTTGCCGGTCTGGACGTCCCACACCTTCGCCGTCTTGTCGCGGCTAGCCGTGGCCAGGCGCTTGCCGTCGTCGCTGAAGGCCACGCTGAACACGACGTTGGCATGGCCTTCCAGGGTTTGGATCAGGCGTCCCTCGGGAATGTCCCAAATGGCGACCTGGCAATTCACGAAGGATAATAACCCTGGCGCGGGGGTTCCCGCACACGTGGCCAGGCGCTTGCCGTCTGGACTGTAGCTTACGCCCAGCAACTGGCCAGCATGCCGAAAGCGAGCCTCGCCCAGAACCGCCACCAGCTCCGCGGGCACGGCAGTCGGGTCGCCGTTGCCGGCCAGGCCGAAGAGCGCCGGGGGAATGTCCCGCTGCGTGAGGCGGTCGAGCGGGCTGTGGCGGCCGACTTGCTCGGTCCCCTGGCCCGCCAGCAGGCGCTCGCCGCGGTCCGCACCGTCGCCGGGCCGTTGCCACCAGACCACGATTGCAAGAGCCGCCGCCAGGCCGAGGCACAAGCAGACCAGCGCCCCGGCGAATAAGAGCATCGAGCGGCCGGGCTGCTGCGGCCGCGATCGCTGCAGTGTCTGGGTCGGTCCAGCGCAGGCGCGAGCGGCGGCTGTTGCAGGCTGGCCAGGCGGCGGCCCAGCACGTCGGCAAGCTCCGCCGCGCTTTGGAAGCGGTCGGCCGGCTCCTTGGCGTGCAGCCGGGCGATGATCGGCGGCAGCCACTCGGGGATTTCGGGGTTGAGCTCGCGGATCGGCCGCGGCGTATCCTCGCAGACGCGGCGGAGCACGGCCAGCGTGCTGCCGGCCTGGAACGGCGGCCTGCCGGTACACATCGCGTACAGCACGCTGCCCAGGCTGAACAGGTCGGCGCGGTGGTCCACCGGCTCGCCGCGGGCCTGCTCCGGCGCCATGTACAGCGGCGTGCCGGCCGACGACGCCGCTCTGGGTCAGGCTGGCGTCGTCGACGGCGCGGGCCAGGCCGAAGTCGGTGAGCTTGACGCGCTCCACGCCGTTCTCCAGCAGGATGTTGGCCGGCTTGACGTCGCGATGGACCAGCCCATGCTTGTGCGCGGCCGCCAGCCCCTCGGCCGCCTGCATGCCGATGCGCAGGATCTCCTTCAGACCCAGCGGGCCGTCGCGCCGAATCTTCTCTTCCAGCGAGATGCCGTCGATGCACGGCATCACCAGGTAGGGCAGGGCCGCCTCGTCGACCGCGTAGATCGCGACGACGTGGTCGTGGCTGACGGCCGCGGCGGCGCGGGCCTCGCGGATGAAGCGCTGTCGGGCCGTGCCGCCCGCGGCCACCGGCGGCGCCAGCACCTTGATGGCCACGATGCGGTGCAGCGAGCGGTCGAAGGCCTTGAGCACCACGCCCATGCCGCCGCGGCCGATCACCGACAACACTTCATAATGCCCGAGCCGGCCGAGCTGTCCGGGGCCGGACGGCGCCGCAAAAAGGACAGCGACTCGTCCCGCGGCGTCTCCGCCGGCGCGTCGAGGTCTGTCTGCGTGCTTGGTTCCGCTTTTTTCAGACGGCTCAGGAAGTCCGCAAGCGCCGTCGGCTCCGGGCCCGCCGCCAGCGGGATCGGTCGCTCCTCAACGAGGGAGTTCAACATTGCCTGGCAAGAGGCACATCCCTCCACATGACTGCAGAGGGTCTGCTCATCGGCGTCCTGCAGCTTCCCGGCCAGGAATTGCTCGAATCTCTCGCGTGTGGCACAGTCAGACATGATGGTCCTCCTCCGATCCGAGCCGCGACCGTTAGGGAGCGGGTGTGCCTCCACCGCTCCCTGACGGTCGCGGCTCTGGCAACGCTGCCTCATCACGGACGGTGATTTAACCGCCTTCCAGCCGCCGGCACTCCTCTTGGAGCATTTGCTGGATCGTACTGCGGGCGGCATAAACGCGGGCGATTTTCATATCCAGCCGCCGGGCCGCCTCCGGGGCCGCTATCCCTTCCAGGGCGGTCAGGCAGAAGGCTTGCCAATTGTGGGGCGCCGCGCGGTCGCACGGCGTGCATCGCCTGTTCGAGCAGCTCGCGCTCAAACTGCTCCTCCAGACCACGGGCCAAATCTTCGCGGGCCTCCGCCGTCTCCAGCGCGGCCCACCCGCCGTCGCCGCCCGGCTCGAGGCGGGCGCCGCTGGGCATCCACGAAATCCCGCCAGGCATGGTGAGCGACGGTCTTCAGCCAGGTGCGGAAGCTGCGGGCCGGATCGTAGCGAAACGCCTTCATGTGCACCGCCAGCTTGAGCAGCACGGCCTGCACGACATCCTGCGCATCCGCTTCCTGCAGGCCCCAGCGCAGGCACCACAGGTAGACCTTGCGGCCGTAACGGTCGACGAACTCGGCCCACGCCGGCTGGTCCGGAACCCCGGATCGCGCCACGCGCTCCAGCAAGGTCACGCTGGTTTCCGACGGAGCGGTGCTCATGATCTATTACGGCCCGGAGCCTAAAACCTCCGGGCGGCCTCGAAAGATTTGGCTGTTTTTTTTGCGCCGGTCAATTGGCCATTGTCGATCTGCCGTCTGCGCTTGTCAATCGGCACCTTGAAAATCGACCGCCACATCTTTTTCTGCCCGGAGGTTTGCGGCGCTCGGCCGTAATCGTAAGGGCGGCGCTGATGACGCTTCCATTTCGACAAGTCCCGCCCAGCCCCTGAACAAGGAGATTATGCCGATGACCGCTACGTCGAACTGGTTCCGCAAGTTGTCGCAGAAGCTGTTTTCCCGCGCCGCCAAGTCCGGCGCCAGCATGCCGTGCGCGCATTGCGCTGCATGCCGTGCGCCTGCAGCTGGAAGTCCTTGAGGATCGTTGGCTGCCCAGCCTGGTCACCCTCGCCTCTCTTAGAGTCCGAGCCAACCTGGCTCCAGCCTGGTTGTGGGCAACAACGGCAATCTTTTCGGCACCGCGAATGGCGGCCCGAACGGGACGGGCAGCGTGTTCGAAGTGCAAACGGACAGCAACACCATCATCACGCTCGCCACCTTTGACGCCAGCACCGGCGACTACCCATTCGGCAAGTTGGTCGAGGACAGTGTCGGCGATCTCTTCGGCCTCACCTCTTACGGCGGCGGCGCGGCGGAGGACGGCACCGTGTTCGAGTTGCAGGCGGGCAGCAGCACCATCACCACGCTGGCTTCCCTCAACACCAGCCTCGGCTCCGACCCTGGCCTGGCCATCGACAGCAGCGGCGATGTGTTCGGCACCACCACGACAGGCGGTGCGTCGAACTTCGGCACGATATTCGAGGTGGCTAACGCCGGCGGCAGCAGCAGGACCATGACGACGCTGGCTTCCTTTAACGGTGCCAACGGCTTCGGCAACCAGGCCGACTTGCTCGCGGACAGCAGCGGCAATCTGTTCGGCTGCACGCAACTTGGCGGTCTGGACAATTACGGCACGGTATTCGAGGTGGCGCACGGCAGCGGCACCATCACCACCCTCGCCTCCTTCAACGGCAACGACGGCCAGATCCCCAACGGTCTGGTCGAGGACAGCCGCGGCAATCTCTTCGGCACCACGGAAGGATGCTACGCGCCCCTGGGCCGCACGGGCATCACGGTTTACGCAGCGTCCCAATACGGCACGGTGTTCGAGGTGGCGAAGGGCAGCGGCAGCACCATCACCACGCTGGCCGCCTTCAATGACAATGACGGCGCGCCTTTTGCCGGAGTCGTCGCGGACAGCACCGGCGATCTCTTCGGCACCACCGAGGCGGCGGCCGAACGGGACGGCACGGTGTTCGAGTTGGCGCAGGACAGCAGCACCATCATCACCCTTGCCCCTTGCGACTACCCCCAAACCGGCCTGGCCCTGGACGAAAGCGGCGATCTCTTCGGCACCACCTCGAACGACGGCTCGGCCGGGCCGGCACGGTGTTCGAGGTGCCCATTTCTCCTCCCACCGTCGACTCCGGCAATGTCAGCCTGCCGGCCAATGCTGCCAGCCTGACCATTTCCGGTTATGGCTTCGACACCAACGCGAACTACGATCGCGTCGCCTTCGACAACGGCGTGACCGGCAGCGTTACCAGCACCAACCTCAACAGCCTGACGGTCAGCGTCAGCGGCCTCGGTGCTCTGACCGCAGGCACGTCCCTGAATGCCAGCGTCACGGTCGATGGATTCAGCAGCGGCAGCGCCGTCCAGGTCGCCACCGTCGCTCCCGTGGTTTCCTCCAGCAGCGCCAACCTGGCATGAACGCCACCATCCTGAACATCGCCGGCTATGGCTTTGACCCCAACGCGGCCCACGACAGCGTCACCTTCGACAACGGCGTGACCGGCACCGTCACCAGCGCCGACCTCAATAGCCTGACGGTGAGCATCAGCGGCCTGAGCGCTCTTACCGCAGCACGTCCCTGGATGCCAGCGTCACGGTCGATGGATTCAGCAGCGGCACCGCCCTCCAGGTGGCCACCATCGCTCCCAGCGTCACATCGCCCCCGTCGCCTCCAGCAGCGCCAGCTGCCGGTCAATGCCACGTCCTGACCATCGCCGGCTCGGCTTTCGACACCACCACGGCCAACGACAGCGTTGCCTTCGACAACGGCGTGACGGCATCGTCACCAGCGCCAGCCTGACCAGCCTGACCGTCAGCATCAGCGGCCTGAGCAGTGACCGCCGGCACGGCCTCGATGCCAGCGTCACCGTCGATGGCGTCAGCAGCGGCAGCGCCGTCCAGGTCGCCACGCTCGCACCGGTGGTTTCCTCCAGCACGCAACCTGCCGGCCAACGCCACCAGCCTGACCATCACTGGCTTTGGCTTCGACACCACCACGGGCAACGACAGCGTCACCTTCGACAACGGCGTGACAGGCACCGTGACCAGCGCCACCCTGACCAGCCTGACCGTCAGCCTCAGCGGCCTGAGCTATACAGCCGGCACGGCCTGCATGCCAGCGTCACGGTCGCTGGTCGGCAGCGGCGGGGCGTCGAGGTGGCCACCGTCGCTCCCGTGGTTTCCGCCAGCAGCGCCAATCTGCCGGCCACCACTCTGACCATCGCCGGCTACGGCTTCGACCCCACCCCCGCCAACGACAGCGTCGCCTTCGACAACGGCGTGACGGGCACCGTCACCAGCGCCACCCTGACCAGCTTGACGGTGAACCTCAGCGGCCTCAGCAGCCTGACAGCCGGCACGACGCTGCATGCCAGCGTCACGGTCGATGGCGTCAGCAGCGGCAGCGCCGTCCAGGTGGCCACGGTCACCCACCCGGCCAGTGCGTTGCGCATCGTCACCGGCTTGCCGTCATCCATGAGCGCAGGCCTGACCGCCACCGTCACCGTCACCGCCTACGACGCCTTCGGCAACCTGGATAGCGGTTGCACGGACCTGGTGCATTTCACCAGCACCGACTCCCAGGCGGTGCTCCCGGGCGATGCCGCGCTGCCAGGGCGGCGTCGGCACCTTCACCGTCACCCTGGGAACCGCCGGGACCCACTAGGTCACCGTCACGGACACCGGCGCGGCGAACGTCAGCAGCACCGTGGGGAACATTACGGTGATGCCGGGCGCGGCAGCGAAGTTTGTTGTCTCCGGCCTGAACCATGTGATGACCGCCGGCTCGGCCGGGACCGTTACCGTTACCGCGGTCGATGCCTTCGGCAACACGGCGACCGGCTTCGGCGGCGCGGTCCACTTCAGCAGCCCAGACCCAAAGGCGGTGCTGCCGGCCGACAGCACCCTGACCAGCGGCACCGGCACCTTCCCGGTTACCCTGGAGACCGCGGGGCCGCAATCCGTCACGGCGACGGACGCCTTGACAGCGGCATCGGCAGGCTTATGGACGGGCAACGGCAACGCCACCGACCGGACCGGCAACAACCCGCCCGCGACGCTCGCCAGTGGCGTCAGCTACGCGGCGGGCCTCGGCGGACGGGCTTTTTCCTTTAACGGCTCCTCGGCCTACGTCGACTTCGGCGGCGGCGTCGGCAACTTCGGCACCGCCGACTTCACCGTGTCCTTCGCAGTCCAGACCAGCGACGCCAGTGCGATCCTGCTGGCCAAGCGGGCGGATCCCAGCAACGGCAGTTTCTTTAACATCGGCCTGTCCGGCGGCATGCCGTTTGTGGAGCTCGATGGCGACGCCAACGGCACCAATTACAACTATTTCACCGGCAGCACGGCGATCGATGACGGTCACTGGCACCAATTGGTGGTGGTGCGTCAAGGCCCGACGGTCTACCTCTACATCGACGGGGTTCTCAATACCACCAGCCCCAGTACGTTGGGGACCACCAACATCAGCAACAACGCGGATCTCCTGGCCGGCACTTACTTGCCGACGCTCAACCTCCCGAGTTTCGCCGGTGAAATGGAGAATATCAGCGTCTTCAATCAGGCCCTGTCGGCCGCGGAGATTCAAACCCTGGCGAGCAGCCTCGCCATTGGGGCCGCCCGCACCACGACCACGGTCGCGCCCGCGGCGACCAGCCAGCTGCGCTGACCGGCTTCCCCACCGCCGTCACGGCCGGGGCGGCTGCGACCATCACGGTCACGGCCGAGGACGCCTTCGGCAACGTGACGCCCGGCTACACCGGCACGGTCCACTTCAGCAGTTCGGCTCCCAAGGCGATTCTGCCGGCCGACGCCACGCTGACGAACGGCACCGGCACCTTCCCCGTTACCCTGGAAACCGCGGGGGCGCAATCGGTCACGGCGACCGACACCGCGACGCCGTCCCTCACCGCAACGCTGGGCTCCACGTTGCGGCGGCTCCGGTAGCCCTCTGGACGGGCAACGGCAACGCCACCGACCAGACCGGCAACAACCCGCCCGCGACGCTCGCCAGCGGCGTCAGCTACGCGGCGGGCCTCGGCGGACAGGCTTTTTCCTTTAACGGCTCCTCGGCCTACGTCGACTTCGGCGGCGGCGTCGGCAACTTCGGCACCGCCGACTTCACCGTGGCCTTCGCAGTCCAGACCAGCGACGCCAGTGCGATCCTGCTGGCCAAGCGGGCGGATCCCAGCAACGGCAGTTTCTTTAACATCGGCCTGTCCGGCGGCATGCCGTTTGTGGAGCTCGATGGCGACGCCAACGGCACCAATTACAACTATTTCACCGGCAGCACGGCGATCGATGACGGTCACTGGCACGCATTCGTGGTGGTGCGTCAAGGCCCAACGGTCTACCTCTACATCGACGGGGTTCTCAATACCACCAGCCCCAGCACGGGGACCACCAACATCAGCAACAACGCGGATCTCCTGGCCGGCACTTACTTGCCGACGCTCAACCTCCCGAGTTTCGCCGGTGCAATGGAGAACATCAGCGTCTTCAATCAGGCCCTGTCGGCCCCGCAGATTCAAACCCTGGCCACCGACATCACCGTCGTGCCCGCGGCGACCAGCCAGTTCGCTGGCGCCCTGCCCACCACTTTCAGGGCTGGAGTGGGTGCGACCATCATTGTTACCGCCGAGGACGCCTTCGGCAACGTCACCCCGCGCTATCGCGGCACGGTGTACTTCACCAGCAGTGACCCCCAGGCGGTGTTGCCGGCCGACACCACCCTGACCGCCGGCATCGGCACGTTGTCCGCGACGCTGAAAACGGCGGGCACCCAGTCGATCACGGCCACGGACACGGCCAACGCCGCCATCACCGGCACGGGCATCATCGCGGTCCTACCGACAGGTAGCGCACTCGCCTTTACCCAGGCGCCGGCCGAGGGCACGGTCGGCCAGACCCTCGGCACGGTCACGGTGGCCGTCGAGGACGCCAACGGCAACATCGTGACCGACGACAATAGCGATTACGTGTACCTGGAGGCGACGCCGAACAGCCTCAACGGCCTGCTGCGGGCCCCGGTGCAACACGGCGTCGCCACCTTCAGCGACCTGACGCCCGACGCGGCTGACTCCTGCACTCTGACCGCGTCGCTGGGGAACTTGACGCCGGCCAAAACCAGCGTGTTGGTCAACCAGGCGACGCCGACCATCACCTGGGCCAACCCGGCGCGGATCACCTACGGCACGCCGCTGTCCGCGACCCAGCTCGCTGCCACGGCTTCCGTCCCGGGCACCTTCCGGTACAATGTCGCCGCGGGTACGGTGCCTGGCGCCGGCACCCAGACGTTGAGCGTGACCTTCACACCCACGGATCTCGCCGACTACACGAAAGCCACCGCCAACGTCCAGCTTGTGGTCGCGCGGGCGACGCCGACCGTCGTCGTGCAGGCGGTCAATGTCCCCTTCGACGGCCAGCCCCACGGCACCACCGCCGAAGTCTACGGCGTCGGCGGCGTCGATCTCGGGCCGGCCACCGTCACGTACAACACCCGCAACGGCAAGGCCCCGGTGGCCGCCGGATCTTATGTCGCTACCGGCTCGTTCGCCGGCACCGCGAACTATACCGCCGCCACCGGCACAGCGCCCGTCAACGTTTCGGCGGCCAGCCAGACTGGTGCTTTCGGGCTTGCCCGCGGCCGCCACCGCCGGCGTGCCGGTGACCGTCACGGTCCTCGCGGAAGACCGCTTCGGCGACGTGGTGCCCGGTTACAGCGGCAGCGTCCATTTGCAGAGCAGCGATCCCCGGCGCTCTTGCCCGCCGACGCGACACTGAGCGGCGGCCGGGGCACGTTCCGCGTCACCTTCAAGACGGCCGGCACCGCCACGCTCAGCGTCGTTGACACCGGCACCACCGTCACGGCGGCCCACGTCGGTACCACGGTCACCGCGGCCGCCGCGGCGAGCTTGCTCTTCGCCACGCAACCCGCCGGCACCCTCTACGGGCAGAATCTGGGGGCCGTCTCGGTGCGCGTGCTCGACGCTTTCGGCAACACCGTGGATTCTTCCGCCCCCGTAACGCTCGCGCTCAGGAGCAACCCCGGCAACGGCTTCCTCGACGGCACCCTCACGATCGACGCCGTCCAGGGGCTCGCGACCTTCGCCGATCTCAGTATCTCCGAAGCCGGCGTCGGCTACACGCTGACCGCGACCAGTGCGGGCCTGGCCGCCGCCACCTCCCACCCGGTGACGATCACCAGCCTGCCGCCCGGCCTGAGCCGCCTCGGTAACGTGCTGTACGTCGTCGGCGGCACCAGCTACAACAGCGTCGTGGTTGACCCCAGCGGCAGCGCGGCGAACGGCAGCACCGGCGTGAGCGTGTCGGCCAACCTCCACGGTCACGCCTACAACCAGAGCTTCGGCCCCGGCTTGACTCTCATCCGCTTCTACCTGAACGGCGACGGCGCCAATCTCCAGATGGCGCCCTCGCTCACGGTCAACGCTTACGTCTCGGCCGGCAGCGGCAACAACGACCTCCAGACCGGCAACGGCAACGATACCATCCGTGCCGGCAATGGCGCTAACACCATCCACGTCGGCAGTGGCAACGACCTCATCCGTGCCGGCAATGGCGCTAACACCGTCCAGGCCGGCAATGGCAACAACGTCATCCGTGTCGGCAACGGCGGCAACCTCATCACCGGCGGCAACGGTAACGATCTCGTGCTGGCCGGCACCGGCTTCAATTCCGTCCAGCTTGGCAACGGCAACGACCTCGTCGCGCTCGGCGGCGCCGGCACGGCCGTGCTCGGCAAGCCCAATGACGTGGTGGTCACGACCGCGCGCAGCGTTCACGTCCAGGCCCAGGGGACCGAACGATTGGTGAGCGCTTCGTCGTCCGCCGTTCTTGACGCGGCCCTGGCGGCCTGGCTGGCGTCCTACGGCGGTGGGACCGACCTGGGCAGCGACCCCAGCGTGTGGCTGGGGGGGCGAGCGCCGCCATTCTTTTTTTCAAATGCCCAGCGCCGCTCGTTCGTCTACCTACAGGATTGCATCACGAGGCGAACATGCGCGGAGTTGCGTCCAATCCCATTCCTGGCGGCAACCGGCCCGTGCGCCAGCACGGCGTACGGCTTGCCCTTCACCTGAATCCCCTCCCGCGGGTAACGGCGTGACCGTTTGCGAGCCGCCCCGTGCCCCCGCTACCCCACCGCACCGCGAGCATGCCCGGATCCTGCCGCCAGTCTGACCGTCACGGTCACCGCCTACGACGCGTCCGGCAACGCGGACACCATCTGTACGGACCTGGTGCACTTCACCAGCACCGACTCCCAGGCGGTGGTCCCGGCCGACGGCACGCTGACCAACGGCACCGGCACGTTCACCATCACCTGGAGACCGCCGGCACGCAGCCCTACGACGGCAACCCGCTGGGGAACGTGCCGCAAGCGCCGCAGCCGCCCTTGACGGGCCAGCCGCAGCATACCTTCTTCGCGCAGAACCAGGACGCCGTCTTTGTGCCGCGACCGGCGTTCGACTGGCTGATCCATCCCGATCGGCAGCTCATCAGCCCGATGGAGCTGCTGCACGTTTCCTCGTGCAAGCCGCACCAGCTCACGCACCTGTTCAAGGATTACACCTACCAGGGCTATCAGAGCTACAACCACGCTCCCTACTGGTTGCTGGCCAACACCACGAGCCCGCTTTACCGTGTCTTCGAGCTGCTTGAGACCGGGTGCCGATCCGCCGGCGCCGCCGGCGCCGACCGCACGCCGGGCAAGATCAACCTGAACACGATCTGGGACCCGGAAGTCTTCCTGGCCCTGTGCGATCCGCAGCCTTCCAATGGCTTCACCGCCGCCGACGTGCAGCAAATCTACGCGTGGATGATGGCCGCCCGCACACCGGGCAACGTCCCCGGCCCCGGCGATCGGCCGTTCAAGAGCCTCGGCAGCCCCTCGTTCGCCGCCGCCGGCAACCTCTACGCCGACGGCGGCGGCATCGACGACACGCTGTTGCGTGCCAACCCGAGCCATCCGCTGTATGACGCCACGCGCCGGCCGATCCGTCTGTTCGAGATCGTCAAGCAGCCATTGGCCGGCCAGGTGATCGCCGATCATCCGGTGCAGCGCTACGAGCTATTGACCAAGATGTTCAACCAGGTGACGACCCGCAGCAACGTCTTCGCGGTCTGGCTCACCGTCGGCTTCTTCGAGGTCAACGACGCCATGGCAAGGCCGGTGAAGCTGGGGGCGGAGATCGGTCGTGCCGAGGGCCGGCACATCCGCCATCGGATGTTCACCATCGTCGATCGTTCGCAGCTAACCGCGCTGTTCGGCGGCGCCGGCCAGGAGCCGATCACGTCGCCGATTGCGGTCGGCCCCGGCACGTCGGTCGTGTTCCCGTCGCGGATGCAGAGCCCGAGCCCGGTTGGCGGCAATTACACCTGGAGCATTCGCCCCGGCATGATCCTGCGCGTCACCGGCGCGAACGCCAGCGGCCAGGCGACCTCCGAAGACGTGGTGGTCAGCAGCGTGACCGGCACTTCGTTCACCGCGACCTTCAGCGGCAGCTACCCCGGCGGCTTCAGCGCGATCACGGCGTATGGCAACCCCGGCCCCCGCGCCGCCGCGATCAATCCTGTGCGCGAGCCGGCGATTGTGCCGTACTTCAGTGTGATTCGGTGAGACGAACGCGTCAAGGAGCCAGCAACATGAAAGCACTCTGGACCTGCCTTGTCCTCCTGCTTGTACCTCTGATGGCACATGCCTCCGGCGGACCGAAACGCGCCAAGCCCAATATCCTGGTCATCGTCGCCGATGATCTGGGCTACGGCGACATCGGCGTGCATGGCGGCAAGGCGGTGCTGACACCGAATATTGACAAGCTGGCGCGGGCGGGGACGCGCTGCACCAGCGGCTATGTCTCCGCGCCGTATTGCAGTCCGTCGCGGGCCGGCCTGCTCACGGGACGGTATCAGACGCGCTTCGGCCATGAGTTCAACCCGCACGTCGGCGCCGAAGGCAAGCTCGGCTTGCCGCTCGATCAACGGACCATCGCCGACCTGCTCCGGGCGGCCGGCTACGCCACCGGACTGGTCGGCAAATGGCATCTCGGCTTCAGCCACGCGCACGAGCCCCAATCGCGCGGCTTCGACGAGTTCTTTGGTTTCCTCGTCGGCGGGCACAACTACGCCCTGCGCAAGGACGCCGAGCCGAAATTCGCGTCGGCGATGTCGGAGAACCTGATTTATCGCGGCCGCGAAGTCCAGAAGCTCGACGGCTTCGCCACCGATCTGTTCACCGACGAGGCGATCGGCTTCATGAAACGGCACAAGGACCAGCCGTGGTTCCTGTACCTCGCCTACAACGCCGTGCACACGCCGCTGGAAATCTCGGACAAGCTCAAGGAGCGTGTCCCCGCGGACGTCAACGATCCGGCGCGTCGCGGCTATCTGGCGCTGCTCATCGGCCTCGACGATGCGGTGGGCCGGATCTTGGCTCATCTGCAAGTAACCGGCGCGGACGAGAACACGCTGGTCGTCTTCATCAGCGATAACGGCGGCTCCGGGCTGGCGCCGTTCCTCGCGTACAATGCGGCCATCAACCGTCCGCTGCGCGGCAACAAGGGCCAGACGCTCGAAGGCGGCATCCGCGTGCCGTTTTTCATTGCCTGGCCCGGCAAGCTTCCGGCGGGCAAAACCTACGATCATCCCGTCATCGCGCTGGACATCCTGCCGACGGCCTGCGCCGTGGCCGGCGTGGAGACGCCCGCCAACGTCGACGGCGTCAACCTGATGCCCCACCTCCTTGGCAAGAACAAAACCGCGCCCCATGAGGCGCTATATTGGCGATTCGGCGCACAAAAGGCCGTTCGCACGGGCGACTGGTCGTTGGTCGATTGGCGTGATTTCGAGGCGAAAACCAACAGCGGTTGGCAGCTGTTCGATTTGTCCAAAGACTTCGGCCAACAGAACGACCTCGCCGCCAGGCGCCCGGATATCGTTGCGGACCTCAGTCAAGCGTGGCAGCGGTGGGACGCGCGCAATATGGCCCCGCGCTGGCACGGCGGCCTAACCGAAGACCCGACCGCGCCGGCACCAGCGCCCAAGAAGCAGAGCGAGCGATGAGGCGACCGGGGGCGTGCCGATGATCCGCAAGGGAAATGATAGACGTGCCATGAGGCGAGGATGAAAAGCGCATCGCTGGCGTTCTTGCTCGTCCTCGTCTTCGCTCACGTCACGGGCGACACCGAGGAGCTCCTTGCGCAGCCTCTCAGCATGTTTCGCGACGGCGATCAGCCGGCGATGGGCTATGCCCTGTTCGCGCTGCTGGTTGTAGTCGCCGTCCACATGACCATGGCCTCGCTCCGGCGCGGAGGGAGGCCGCGGTCCTGACCGAGCTCTCGCTCCGAGCGCCGACGGAGGTGGAAGTTTGGGTCTTCTGCCTGGCCGGTTTTCTCCTGGTGGTCGTCGCCGCCACGCCGTCCTTCGGCCCGTGCCACGAGCTATGCACGCTGGCACTCCTCGTTCTGGTGTACAGCTACTTCGCCCTGCTGCTCTATGCCTCCGGGAGCGCGTGGCTCTTCGTTTACCTGCCGGCCCCGGTGGCGTTGGCGCTCGCGACGCGCTTTCACAGTTACGGCCTTTGGCAGAAGACCCTCATCGCGTACCTTGTGGTACTGGTCAACATCCACTACCACCTGGTATCCCGATTTAGGCCGAGCCCGCCACAGAAGGCTACAGGCGATCGCACCAATGCATTTGGCAAGCGGCGGGTCGCTTACGTGTTGACTCCCGGAAAGAGCTGGCCGAAGCGGCCACATAGGCGAACGGAAGCGTAACAAACTGGTGCGGCCAACTGCAGCGGCTTTAGCCCCGGTAGGGGCGGCAGGCAGTAGCCCAGGACGTAAGTCCTGGGTTCACGCGCAGGAGCGCCGATTGGAGTCCCGGCAGGAACGGCAGAAACGCACGCCAGGCGCTCGCTCTGCCGTCCCGTTCCGGGACTTAGCTCTGTTTGCGACGGCTCATCCCAGGACTCACGTCCTGGGCTACTATCTACCGTCCCTACCGGGACTAAGGCGCTGCATTGATTGGCTGACTCAAGAGAAGATCCCATGAAAGGCTTGTCGCTCACATTGGAAACCGTGAGCAAGACCATTCCGGCTGGAACCATTCCGGCCTTTCGTCTGACGATCCAAAATGACGGCACGGTCGCCGAAAAAGTGCTGAAACCGCGTGGGGACTTGCATGATACGTATTATGACTTGCAGGGGACACGTGACGGCAAGCCAGTGAACCTGCCCCGGGCAATTTCCGATCCGGGGCCCGTAACGGAGGACGACTTTGTGAGCCTGGAGCCCGGCAAGAACGTAACCTTTGAATTCACCCGGTTCGCCACAGGACTCCATTACTTGGCGCCGGGGACGTACGAGGCGCGGATCCGCGTCTGGCAAGATCCGTTCCTTTCGTGGGCAAGCGCCGTCCTCAGCCCAGCCGCGGAGTTCACGGTCCAAGAGTGAGGCCTTCGGCAACTTTGGAGGATCATCCATGAAGCGTGTGGCAACCGTTGCAGCTTTTCTTGCGGTGTTGGCGGCTATTGGGCCGCTGCCGCGCTCGCTGGCGCAAGACAAATCCGCTTCCACCCTGACGTGGGAGTTCAAGGCGGTCTTGATCGGGACCGACGAGATGGAAGCGACGAAGAGGCTTAACGGTCTCGCGTCGGAAGGCTGGGTACTCGTGGGGCCGCTGGGAAACGGCCTGGTCGCCTTCAAACGCGCCGCCGTGGAACTGCAAAAAGCCGAGGAAATCCGCCGCAGCGAGTGGCCCGGGGCGCACCTCTATAATACCACCTTCTCGCCCGATGGACGCTTCTATCTGGTGGGCGGCGATGATCACACTCTTAAGCTCTACGAAGTGAAGTCCGGCAACGAGATCCAGAAATTTGTCGGGCACGAGAGTTGGGTGCAGCAAGCCGCCTTCACTCCGGACGGCAAGCAAATTCTCTCCGCGAGCAGGGACAGGACCCTGCGGCTCTGGGACGTTGCCTCCGGCAAGGTGGTGCGCCTGTTCGAGGGCCATGCTGGCGGAGTGCTTGGCGTCGATCTGACACGCGACGGCAAGTGGGCGGTGTCCGGCAGCGACGACAATACGCTGCGGCTTTGGGAGGTCGCCACGGGCAAGGTGGTGCGCAAATTCGAGGGCCATACCAAGGCGTGCAACGCCCTGTTCACGCCCGACGGCAAACAGATCGTGTCCTACAGCGCCGACAGGACCATGCGCCTTTGGGATGTCGAAAGCGGCAAGGAAGTACGCACTTTCGAAGGCCATACCGAAGGGCTGTACGGCGCCTTCGTTCTTCCCGGCGGCAAACGAGCACTGTCGTATAGCCCCGACAAGACGGCGCGTGTATGGGAGTTGGCCACGGGCAAAGAAGTGAGCAAACTCGACCTGGGAGACAACCTATCTACGAACGAGGAGCCTGGGGGCTGGTCGGATCATCGCGGCCTGGCTCTGTCGCCCGAGGGCAAACGCATCCTTGTGAGCTACGACGGTACGCCCATGCTGCGACTGGTGGAGCTGGAAACCGGCAAGGAGATCCATCGGTTCGAGTTAGCCAACAATCCGCGCGGGCTGTCGATCTCGCCGGACGGTCGGCTCGCGGTTTGCGGCAGTTTCCGCGGACTCGTCTATCTGTGGCGCCTGCCGGGAACTTTCGCGATCGAGAGGACGGTAACCGAGAAGCCCCGCAAGTAGTGCGGCACGTTTTCGAGGGAAACACAGGTTTCCGGCCGGAAACCCTGTGTTTCCCTGGCCGTGCCCTGGTCGGATGAGGTCCCCATGCCGAGTCAATGCCCAGTTTGTTCGAAAGCGAATCCGGCGGATGCCCACTATTGTTACTACGACGGCAGGTCCCTGTCCAAGGCGCCTCAACAGGGACCGTTGCAGGTGGGCAGCCTGCCCTTTCCGATGTCCTTTTATTTTTCCGATGGTCAGGCCTGCACCAATTTCAATCAACTCGCGCTCGCTTGCGATAACCGCTGGGACGAGGCGCGGAGGCTTCTGGCTGAGGGAATTTGGCCCCCGTTCTTCGCGAACATCGGGCGACTCGACTTGGCCGCGGCAGCCAGGCAAGCCGCCGGGGATCCCGACCGCGACCGTGGGCTGAGCCAGCTGCTGCAGCAGTTGCCGGCCGATCCCGATTGTCTGCGCCCTCCGAAGGTGGCGGTGGAAACGACGGAAGTGAACCTGGGGCAACTTACGGTGGGAGGCGACCGCCGTTTTGAACTCGTGATCGTCAACCAGGGTATGCTCCTGCTCCATGGCACGATTGCGTCGGACTGTGATTGGCTGATCTGCGGCGATCGGTCGGGACCAACCCCGAAGCTGTTTCAAACGCGGAATTTTCACGCCCTCGCGGTGTGTGTGCTCGGCAGCAAATTGCGTGCAGGCCTGATGCCGTTACAAGGGCAAATCGCCATCGACACCAATGGTGGCGCCATCACGGTACCGGTGCGCGCGGACATCCCGATCCGTCCCTTCCCCAAAGGGATGTATGCCAACGATGTGCTGGCCGGCGCCAGGTCGCCGCGTGACGTCGCCGTCAAGGCGAAGCAATTTCCCGGCGAGGCAGCCATTCTGTTCGAACAGGGGGCGGTGAAAGCCTGGTACGCGAGCAACGGCTGGATGTATCCGGTCGAAGGCACGCAAGGCTCGGGCCGAGGCGCCGTGCAGCAATTCTTCGAAGTGCTCGGATTGACAAAACCTCCCCTCCTGGCAATCGACACCGATTCCTTGACGTTCAAGGCCAAGATCGGAGAACGGCTGTCGAGGATCGTGACGATCCGCACCGACGAGGCAAGGCCCGTGTATGCCGAGGTGCGCAGCAATCAGGACTGGGTCACGTTGGGGCCGATCAAGTACCACGGCAACAAGGTCGCGATCCCGGTTGATATCGTTGTTCCGCCTCGTCCGGGCGAGACCGTGCAGGCGCAGGTGACGATTCAAGGGAACGGCAAGCAGCAGTTCAGCCTGCCGGTGAGCGTTGCGGTGGAACCGGTAAGCACGCCCGTCAGCAACGCGGGCCTGCGCCCCTGCCCGCCGTGGTGGTCCCGACCGCGGTGGTGGTCCCGACCCAGGACGACTCGGCGCCAGGGTGGTGGCCGTGGATGGCGTTGTTTGGTGCGGGCTTCGGTGTCGCCGTCTTCCTGCTCCTCATCGCCGCCTTGCTCGTCTTCGCCGTTCGCATGTTCCAAAAATGAATTCTTCAGCTGGGGGCGCAGTTTTTTTTGGAAAACTGTTGCGGGCGTCCTATCCGCGCGTAGAATGCTGCCATCGCCGGCTTGACGCTCCCGCGTGGATTGGGTCCGCGGCAATGGCCACCCAAGGATCGGCGCAATTCTTCTCGGTGTGGAGGTCCCATGTTTGCCAAGATTGCCTGCCCGACTTGCAAGCACAAGTTCACCATTCCGGAGGGGGCCATGGGCAGCCGACAGACGTGCCCCAACTGCCAGTCCCTGTTTTTGGCAGGGAAATCGGTTGGGGAAGCCGATGTCCCCATGAAATCCGAACCAGCCGCTGCGGTGCCGATCAACAAGACCATGCTCGGGGAAACGGCTCCGCCCATCCCCTACAACTGCCCGCGCTGTAAAGAGCCGCTGCAATCTCCCGCCATCGAGGCCGGCACGAAGAAACCATGCCCGAAATGCGGCGGGCGATTGCAGGTACCCGCCGCGCCGCCTCCCACGGCTGCGCAGCCCCACCTGAACAAGACCCTGCTGGCCTCCGACGAAACCAATGCCCAGACCGGCGTTAAAACCGCCAGCCGCGCCCCCCTTCGGCGTCCCCGTACCCGCACCTGCGCCGGCAGCGCCCACCGGCCAGGCCGTGGCCGGCTCTGAGCAGAGCCGCCGGCCGGCGTTCACCGCACGGACTTTCGCGATGGCAGGAGGCACGATCGCCGGTGTTCTCGTTCTGACGCTCCTCGCCTGCATTCTCACAGCAGTGATTACCGGCGGTAAGACCGACGCCGTTGCCCTGGCGAACGCCCAGAAAGAGCTTCGAGGAACTGAAAAGGTCGATCAAGCAGAAAGAGGAGCTAGTGGCCCTGCAGAAGAAGATTGAGGCGGATCATAAGCTCCTATGGGATAAGATGGAGACCGACCAGCGGGCCCGACAGGATAAACTGGATCGTGAGCGCGAGTTGGAGAAGCGGCGTTATGAAAGCGAAAAGGAGAAGCTCGCCGAGGCGAATAAAAGCGCCAGCAAGAGCTGGAGGATCGGGACGAGAAGGCCAAGGCCGATGCGGCATCGAAAGCGGTTCTGGCCAAACTCGACGCCGAGTTGGCCGCAGCGGATCGAAAGCGCCAGCAAGAACAGGATAACATCAATCGGCTGGAAAGCGAGCGCCGTGCCGAACAGGCCAGGCGCGACTCGGAATCGAGAATGCAGATGACTCTGCTTCAGGCCCAGTTGGCGGCGGAAAGACAAAGGAGCACGACCATCATTCAGCAACCACCGCCCCTTTACCCCTGGCATTCGCGGTTTTTCTGGCCTTTTTGATCAAGCGCTGCGCGACCGCGATGATTCCGAATCCGTAATGGCAAAGCGTATGGAACTCCATTACCCCACACCTGTCCACCTCGTTGAGGGGCTTCGCATGCGCAGCACCAGCGCCCGCGAGCAGCTGTGGCCATGGGTACGCGGTCCCATCGACCGACTCACCAACCAGCTTCGGGTACGGCATGGCCTGCCATATGAGCACGAGCGCTTGACTCTTTACGCACTGCACGCCCTGGAAGTCTACCTGCGGACGCGCAAGCCTGCGGAATTCTCGGGCATGAGTTGGAACGCCTTCCTTGCCGTTGCTCTCCTTCACGTGGCCAAGCTCACCTTTCAGCCCGTTGGCGGGATGGCGGCGCCGGCTCAGGCCCCCGACCCGTTGCCCGGGTGCCTGGCCTTCCAGCATCAAATTCTCTTTCGGCCGTTCGAGAAAATCGCGGGGTGTTGGACCGGCGGGGATTGGTTCGTGGGAACGCTTGCCTCGGACGGTTCCCTCTGGATTATGGTTGGCGACGTGACGGGACATGGCTACTGCGCCTATCTATTGGCGAGCAGCCTGCCCCAGCTTTGGCGCATGTGCTGGGACGAATTGACCAGGGAGAGGTGTGACCCCGTCCATTTGCTGGCAGCCATGCACGAGCAATTGGAGGCCTGCTTGCCGGAAGGCATCTTCGTGGAAGGCACGCTCGTGCAGTTGCGGCCCGATGGACAGATTACGGTGGTGCCCGCGGGCGGTTCACGGCTGTTCGTGCGTCACGGTGCGCTCAAGGAACCCGCCTTGCACACGCTCCAGGGTTCCTGGCTGGGATTGGGCCCTCCCGACCCCGGTGACCAGCGCACATGGTGCCTGGATGCCGACGATGAGCTCGTCATGGGATCCGATGGCCTGTTCGATCAGTTGGCGGTCGCGGGCCGTTCGGGGCTGCGTTTCGTGCAGCTTCTCGATGCACCCGATGGGCGCGGAACACTTTTTGAATCGGTGTATCAAGTCCTGCTGAAGAAGCTGGCCGAGTATGCGCAACAAGATGACATAACGATGATCGGTGTACGCCGCGGGGAGAAACAGGCGGCGGCACTATCGGGGCCGACTATTCCCAGCCGGGCGGCGGTCTAGTCCAAGGGCGCGTTATGGTAGTGCATTCCAATCCGCGCGAAGAGTGGGCCCACGCGGCAGCCGATCTGGGAGCTCACCGCGAAGCCCAGCGACAAGCCTGGGGCGATATCGACAACGCCACCCTCGGGCGCTACCTTGCAGGCGAGGCAACGTCCGCGGAACGGGCGCACGTCGAAAGCGCCTTGGAGAAGCACCCCGAATTTCGCACGTTGATGGATTTGGTCGCCGAGGCGCTGCGTGGGGACTCGGACCCCGGGAGCATTCCTGTCCCGGCCCCGGCGCCTGCACGCACAGGCGTCTTCGCCAGATTTCGCAAGATGCTCGGTCTCGATGCAAGGAATGCTCAAGTGCTCAGTGATAACACTGAATCCCAGGCTTCCGTCGTGGTCGCGACCGAGGGCACGACCCGACGGTCCTTAACGTCGAGTTTGGCCGGACAGTGACCAGCCCCGAGCAGAGCCGCCGGCCGCCGGGGCTGTCAGCGCGGGCTCTTGCGATTGGAAGCACCGTAATCGGTGGATTTCTGGCTCTGATCCTGCTCACCTGTATTCTCACCGCGGTGATTACCGGCGGTAAGACGGACGCCGTTGCCCTGGCAAATGCCCAGAAAGAGCTCGAGGAACTGAAAGGGTCGATCAAGCAAAAAGAGGAGGATTTGTTGGCCCTGCAGAAACAGCTTGAGGGAGATCAAAAGGCCCGGTGGGATAAGATGGAGAACGAACAGCGGGCCCGCCAGGAGAAACTCGATCGTGAGAGAGACCTCGAGCGGCAGCGTTTTGAAAGCGAAAAGGCGAAGCTCGCCGCGGCCAAGGCCGACGCGAAATCGAAAGCGAAGCTGGCCGCGCTCGAGGCCGAACTGGTCGCAGCGAATAGAAAGCGCCAGCAAGAACAGGATGACATCAATCGGCTGGAAAGCGAGCGCCGTGCCGAACAGGCCAGGCGCGACTCGGAATCGAGAATGCAGATGACCCTGCTTCAGGCCCAGTTGGCGGCGGAAAGACAAAGGAGCACGACCATCATTCAGCAACCACCGCCCGTCTCTTACCCCTGGCAACCGCGGTTTTTCTGGCCTTTTTGATCGAGCACTGCGCGACCGCGATGATTCCGAGACCGTCATGCCAAATATGGTTGAGCCGCGACAGCACAGCGCCGGTTCCACGCCGCCTAGCCTCCTGCAAAGGGCGCGGGAAAATGACGGGGCCGCGTGGGGTCTACTGGTCGAATGGGCGAGCGATGTCGTGCTGGCCTGTTGCCGTCGCGCCGGGTTGCAAGACGCCGATCGTGATGATGTCTTTTGGGCAGTGTTTCAGCGGGCATGGCAGAATCTCGGCAAATTCGAGCGGCGAACCTCTTTCCGCAGCTGGGTGGCGAGCATTGCGCGGAACCAGATCAACGATCTCTTCCGCGCACAGCGCGAAGAGAAAATCCGGGCTGACTTCGTCGAACAGAACCCGCCCATCGCCGTGGCCGTCCCGTTTGCCGACATCGCCGATGAAGGCGGCGCGCGCGACATCCAGCAAGCCATCCAGCTATGGCTCCGGCAGGCGACAGATCACAACAAGCATGACACCGCTTTTCGCGCCTTCTACCGAATGACCGTTGACCAGTTGAGCGGATGTGAGGTCGCCGACGAGCTGGGTATCACCGAGGAGGCGGTGCGCCAGTACAAATATCGCTGGACAAAACGCTTGCGCCACGAATTCGCCGCGGCTTTTGGCGACCTGCTCGCAACCGATCCGACCAAACGACCCGGCTGGCCGGTCTGATGCCGATCGCCGGTCGCGGCGACTTGCGGGCTGTCACATGGTTCCGTTCTATTGGTAGAGACCAAGGTGCTGGAGGACGAGCCATGCAACCATCGAGCCACCTTTCGCCGGACGTGCTGTCGGCCTACATCCTGGGCCGTCTGCCCTGGGAACGCTTCACGGAGGTCCAGGGCCATCTCGACACCTGCAACGACTGCAAGGGCCAGCTACGTTCGCTGGAGCACGCTTCCGATTCCTTCGTAGCGCTGATGCGTGGGCCATTGCCCGATCCCACTAAGGACGGCCCGGTCGCTCGGCTGATCGCGCGTGCCCAGCGCTTGCCCGCCGACATCGCGAAGCCCGCGCCGCGACCGGTCCCCGCGCGCGTGGCTGGTTTGGAGGTCGTCAAGGAGCTGGCTGCCGGCGGCCTGGGCATCGTCTACCTGGCCAGGAACCCTGGTCTCGACCATCGTGAGCAGGCCGTGAAGCTGCTGCTGCCCGAGCACCGCGGCAACGTCGACCTCCTGGCCCGCTTTCAGCGCGAGAAGCGCACCATTGCCCGCATCAAGGACAAGCAGCACGTCGTGGAAATCTTCGACGCCGGCCGCGACGAGACGGAGGGGCCGTACCTGGTGATGGAGTATCTCGACGGCGAGTCTCTCAAACAGCTCATTGCCCGCCACGGCCCGCTGCCGATTGCGGAAGCGTGCGAACTGGTGCGCCAGGCAGCGCTGGGGCTGCAGGCGGTCCACGCGCTGGGCCTGGTGCATCGCAACGTTAAGCCGTCCAACCTCATGCTCGCCCGGTTCGGCGCTGACAAGACACACCTGAAGGTCATCGACTTCGGCCTGGTCAAGGATCTGGTTGGGCCGCCAGGTTCGGGCACCGAGGAGACCTCGACGGGCGCCGTAATCGGCACACCGGATTACATGGCGCCCGAGCAGGCGGGCCTCTGGTCGAAACTGCCCGTCGAGCGCGCTGCGGACATCTACAGTCTCGGCTGCACGCTTTACGCCTTGCTGAACGGCCGGCCCCCGTTTGACGATCAGCCGGCGATGGAGAAACACAAGCGGCACGCTACCGTGGCGATGCCTCCCCTGAAGCGATCGGACCTGTCCTTGGAGGTGATTTCGCTCATGAACGCGATGGTTGACAAGAACCCCCGTCTCCGTCCGACTGCCGCCGAGGTCGCCGAGCGCCTCGCCCCGTTCAGCACCAGCGCCAATCCGCTGCACCTTCTGTTGGATGCCGCGAAGCCGTCGGAGTCGACCGTTTCGTGGTCACGTGAACTGACACCAGCGACGAACCCGACGCCATCGCGGCCTCGGCGGTGGCGCCAACTTGCAGTCGTTGCGGCGAGTTTGGCACTGCTGCTGTCGTCGGCGCTCGCGCTTTATGCGATCGTGTCCGCTATTGGCACCGCTCAGTCGATCGAAAAGGAAGGCACGGTCGTGCTGGTGAACTTGCCACCGAACGCCGAGGTGCTGGTCGACGGCGAGAAGGTAGCCGTCAGTTTGAAAGACGGTGGCAAGATCGTCGAGATTCGGGTCGCCCCCGGCAGGCGCACGTTGGTATTCAAGTGTGCCGGCTTCAAAGACGAGACACGTGAAGTGACGCTCTCAGCCGGCGAGTCGCGGCCGATCCAGGTCCGGCTAGAGCCGCTGGCGAACAAAGCCGGAAAGCATGCCCAATCGGCGCTTGGAGACGGCCCGGATGCTCCAGTGTCCATGCCCGGACACCGCGGCACCTGCAACTCGCTGCACTTCACGCCCGATGGTCTTTTCGCCGTCTCGGAAAGTGGCGCCTACGCTTGCGTTTGGGACCTCCAAAAACGCCGCCTGGCCAAGGAGTGGCTCCTTGAATCATTTGGCGGCGGCTTTCTCTCGGTGCGGCCCATCGGTGACGTCATCGGCGTCGCCCTCACCAATGTAAACGTTGCCAGAAGGTCATTGGCGTTTTTTGACTGGAAGACGCAAAAGCGAATTGGCATACCTTTGACCTGCGACGGCGATTATCGGGCCGCCGCGTTTTCTCCCGATGGCGCTCTGCTCGCCACCGCGGAGAGCAGTCGTGGCGCCAACGGCAATCGCGTGCGCATCGTCGACTTCAAGACCGGCAAGGTACGTATGGAATTCCCCTCCGGAGTGACCTGGGTTAACAGTCTAGCATTCAGTCCCGACGGACAGTTCCTGATCACGGGTGCCGGCGAAAAGACCCTCCGACTGTGGGGCCTGGAACATGAACGCCAGGAAAAGGAACTCATGGGCCACGACGACGCTGTAAATCAAGTCGCTTTTTCCAGGGACGGCAAGCAGGTGATGTCGGCGTCGTTTGGCGATGGGACGTTGCGTGTGTGGAACCTCGGCGCTGGAACGGAATTGAAGAAGATACAGGCCGCGAAGGAAGCCAGAATTCTTTGTGCCACCTTCTGGGGCGGCACCCGCGCTCACGGGACACGTCAATGGGAGCATCATCTTGTGGGACCTGGAAAGCGGTGAAGTGCTCAAGCGCTTCGAGAACAAGAATACACAGGTGCATGCAGTCGCAATCTCGCCTGACGGATGCCACGCAATCGCCGTGTTGTCCGCGGATCACCTGGTTACGCTCATGCGCCTTCCGGCACCGCCAGCCGGCGCCGAGGCGATTCCCAAAGCCATCAAGAACAAGGCGAAGGATCCCGCCAACTGAAGCATGACAATTGGGCGTCCTCAGGAGGTCTCGATCATGAGTGTTCTCCGCGCGCTATCCTTTGTCGGCGCGATGGCCCTGTTGCCCGGCGCTAACGCGATGGCCCAGCCCGCACCGCCTCCGCCGCCATTGCTTGGGCTTCCGGATGGATTTCTGGCCGAGGGCCCACTCCCTATCACGGTAATGATATCGGCTGATGTTACGAGTGCTCGGGCTAAGAAAACTGAAAAGGGATCGTTAGTTCTGCTGACCGCCAAGAAACTGCTCTATTACGCGGATGGAAACAAGACGCTGCAAAAGCATCTTGCGTCCCCAGTTGCCGGAAATGTTTTTTTGATCGAAACGGGCGACGAGCGGAAGCTGAAGTGGAAGGTGGACCCGGAGACGAAGCTCTTCACGGGCGAGCATGTTCTGCCGGCACCCCTCCTGGTTAAGCTGCCGCGCAAGATCACGCCGGCCCAGGAGAGCCTGTATCTGTACTTTGCCCTGGAGCATCTGCACGGACGAGTTGACGAGGCGCTTTCGGGAGGCAATGAAGGCGCAGTCGACTTGCTCCTACCGCTCCAGGCGAGCGCGAAACGGGTGGCCAAGCGTATCAAGGCTAAGCAACTTAGTGACGATGTGTACGAGCTTTATGCATGCGTCTCAGAGTACATCGCCGAGCAACAGAAGCTCATTGGAGAAGCCGGCACGGTGGCCGCGGAGGACAAGGACCGTGCCGACCAGTTGAAACGCAAGAAAAAGGTCGGCGCCCTGGTGTACCAACAGAATGCGACCGGCAGCTTCTTGCTGCCCTTGTACGGGACAGCGGAGGCAAACAAGAGAATGGTAATCGCCGGACTTGGCGGGACCGCCGAGTCAAATCAGCGCTACCTCCGCGAGCAACTTGAATTGAAACAGGCCGAGCAGTGTTTGCAGAAAGAAACCTATGAAGAGGTGGCGGCGATCGAAGAAGAGCGGCAACAAAGCCGCGAGGACCGAGATCGGCGGATGCGCCTTTGGCCCGGACGCTGGACCTGCCTGAGGATGGACTCCAGGAGGACTTGGTCAATCAGGCGCGCGCGAACCGGGATTACGAACCGCTCGCCAAACACCTGCTCGATATCGCCAAGAAATCCCCGCGCAATGGCGAGCTCGGCAATCCCTGGCAATGGGTCGACGCGTGCCTCCTGAGCAGCCCGGACTTTGGGGCAAAGGATGCCGCGAGGGCCGAAAAAGGCTTCGATCTCGCCAAGCTATGCGTCAGTGCCGCAGGCGCAGTCCCGCCGGATGAGTTCTACAACCCGGATCGCGCGGAAATCCTTTGGATTGCCGCCCAGCTTGCACTGCGGACAGCTCTGGTCGAACACGGCAATGGGACCTTCAAAGGCGCCTACAGTCCAAAGGCATTGTATGCGTGTCGTGTGTTCGCTCTGGCGGACTGGTATGGCGTCGTCGACGCCGGCGGCGCGTTTCGCGAGCAACGCACGTTGGCCTTGGCCCTCGCCGGACAGCTCGATGAAGCACTGAAGCATGGTAATAAATTCGAGCGTTCAACACAGTCTTATCATTACCTGATGGCGCAGATTAACGGCGCGTTACAGCAAGAAAAACTGGCCCGCAAACACGTTCGCACGGCGCTTGGGATCGGTGTTGTGGACAAAAATGGGCTTATCGCCATCAACACTGGCGCCAGCCTTAAGGAATTCTTCAAGAATGATAAAAGTGTGTTCACTCAGTTCTACGTGCAGGTCATGCCGCCCGTCGTGGCACCCGCCGACAAGAACGGGCAGCGCGTGATAAAGATTACGAATGCCTCAGCGTTTGCACTTACGAATGCAGAAGTGACGGTCATCAAAGGGTTTTTCGGGGGGCCGAAAAATCCTGTGCACCGTTTTGAGTATATTGGGAAAAACGACACCGTGCAGTTTCCGTTTCCCGGGGGCGCGCAGGTGTTCTTGCGACTGAAATGCGACCAAGGTGATTTGCCTACACCGCCTGCCGGGATGGAGATCAAGTAACATGCCTTACGGCGCGGTCCATGTACCATTCCGGAACAGGCACTCGCGCGGGTCGCATTCAGCAATGGTTTCAAGGCTCAGCAGCGGCACGGGCGTGAGTGGCTGATTGCTCACGGCCCACCACCAGCTTGCGGCCGTGCCTTGCCTTGCGGCGGATACAGCGGGCAGGGTCTTGACGAGCGCCCAGACCTCGGCTCTTAGGACCGCGTCCATTTGTTCTTCGGCTAGACTCGGGTTCGCAATGGCGTCTTTGCACGCCTGGATAAAGCTCTTCTGATCCACAAAGCCGGGCGCCGTCTTGAAGTATTGCTCAACTCCCTCCTCGGTCGCGTTTACCTGAGCCTCGGGGAACCAGCCATTGCGATAATGCCGCAGTGCCTTGCGAAAATAAAACAACGCGTCTTTCGCCACCTTGAACTTTGCTGGCGGCGCCGTGCTCGCCTCGAGATACCCGGCGATCAAGAAGAGTCTCATCGCCAGTACCTTCGCCGCGGGATCGGTATCTTTCGCGAGTTCCTCGGCATAAACGCGATAGGCTCCGGGATTGTCCCTGCTCAACTTTTCGAGCCGCGCCTCGCGGCTAAGCTTGATCTTGGCAGGATCCAATACCTCCGCTTGTTTAGCGCCGCCCGGCATCTTGTCCTGGGGGAAGGTCTGCTTCGCGTCCTCGTTGAAGTCGTGGGCCAATAGCCACAAGCGCAGGATCGTTTCCTGGCCACCGCGCAGCTGCTGCAGGACGTTGGTCGCGAGGCGATCTCTCTCATCCAACCCGTCATGCAACTGACGCATTTGCCGGGCCTGTTGCGGGGTCCGCTGTTCGAGGTAAATTGACAGAACCTTGAGCCAAATTCGCTGGAGCATTACCGTATGTTCGAGGTCGTTGGCTGCGACAAACTGCGCAACGAGCAGCTGACGCTGCACCTGGTCCAGAAACGCCTTTTGTTCCGGGGCAGGGTTTTGTTTTTCCACGTTGCCGGCCAGGTGCTTGATGACGCTCTCAATCACCAGCGCGGGCCGCCGCAGTTGCTGAAAGCCGGGGGTGCTCACGCCGAGCAAGATGCCCTGCTCCCTGTACTGGTTGCAAATGATGTCCGCGGTCTGTGCGGCCGGGTTCCTTTGCTTTTCGGCATTTTCCAGGGCCTCGATCAGCAGCAGTTGTCGGCATTGCAGACCCCAGCTGGCATCCTTGCCGAACTGCAGCGGCTGGCCGACGACCAGGGCACCGACAATGACTTCGCTTGCTTCTTGCTCGGCACCCGGTTGATCGACCTTGTCCGCGAGTGCGAGCAACAGCGCGGGACCGGGCAGCCGGCGCTATCCTGGCTGCTACCTCGTCCGCTTCCGTCTTGATCGTTATGGTAAGCAAATGCCTGGCGAGTGCCTTTGCGTGACGAGCGGTTATGTCGTTCCGCGTCAAGTCCTCCGGCAAGTTGGCGACGATCTTGTGGAACGCGGCAACGCGGGTCTTCGTCGGGACCTTTTCACGAAGGTTCGCCAGATCGGCTTGGTCCACGGCGGGCGTGACGCGCACGCCGCCGGGCTGAGGCTGCTTGCCACCTACCGGTTGCGAGGGAGCCTTTGCCGGCGTCAGCCTTGGGGGTGGAAAGTCGAATGTGGGCGCTGGAAATGGAAATGGTCTTACGGGAAAGCCCATGGCGCTATAACCGGGGCCGCCGAACCCGGCGACTTCCTGAATGGTAAGCTCGTAGCGACCCGTTTCGCCGCGAAAGGAAGAAGTCGCGAAAATCCTGTATTTGTCGTCCACGGGGGCGGTGAATCGAAGGTGCGCATTGAGGCCGCCGCCGCTATCGTCATCTTCCATCAAGACACGGTTCTTTGAATTCTTCAGACGGAGGCAATTGTCAAAAGTGCTTTTTTGCATGTGTATGTCGTAGGTCTTGCCCCCCTTGAGTGCAACCTCCTCATATTTGCAATAGGGGCCGTCCGGATCGGGATCGCGCTCACAGGTATCATCGAGCGCACCGGTGAACACCGTCGGAGCTGCGCCGATCGCGACGCCTGGATTGCCGGCCGCGTCCCTGTGCAACAAGGCGCAGGCGAGCGTGGAAGCGTGCGTGAGCCGGGCCGTTTCTTGCAGCAACGCACGACTGTTGTTCGATAGTCGATCGGTGGGATCGGGAATGCCAAGCGTTTTCTTTACCGCCTTGACCTTCGCTTCATGAGTCAGATTAGGATCAGCAAGGACTTTCCATTTGCCAGCCAGTAGCGGCTCCATCTTGCTCGCCAGCTTGCGGTCGGCTTGCGCGTACAGCTCGACAAGCGCCAGTTCCATCGCCCGATCCGTGCTATTTTTCAAGCAGTGGCTCAATAAAGCACTGTATGCTCGCCAGGAACGTTTTGCCGGCCGGCAGGCCGCTGAAGGCCATATCGATATCGACTCTCTCACAAAAGGCCGACGCGAGGTGCAGGGGATGCTTATCGATAAGGATTTTGCGAATTTCCATCGCATGATCGACGGATTGCACCGCGGTCGGCGTCAGGTTAGCATAGCAGCGCAGAGCGAGGAGTTTTTCGGCCCTTGCTTTGAGTTCATTCGGAGGCGCACCGGGATCGATGGGAAATCCGAAAGCCTTTCGAAGATCTTGAGATAGATTCTTTTTTCGTTCGGGCCCGATTTTCCTGTGTGTGAGAGCATTCATGCTTACATCGAGCGCCCAGAACGAACGATCCACATCTTCACTCCTGTACCCTTGCGGGTACGCCGCGTTCTCCCTGGGAATCTGGTTGACATTGACAAACCAGTTTCGCAGCGGCGCCACAGCCGGTTCGGAAGGCTCGAGCGCGTAACATTCGCTCAGAAAACTTCCCAAAAGGCTTTTGGCCTTTACATTGCCCATCAGTTTCGGCAACGTCGCCACCAATTTCTCGTAAGCAACCACGCCGCAATTCGGTCGTGTCGCCCAGGCTGTCGAACAAGGATTGCTCCTGGGGCAAGAGCTCCTTGATCTGGGCGACGGTGTCGCTGAGATTCGAGTCGGGCAGACTCTCCCACCACGCTTCCACTTTCAGCGAAGGCTCGACAATCGGCGGCTCGGGGGGAGGCGGCGCGTTATCCTGGCCGGCAAGGATCCAAATGGCAATTACCGCGCCAAACAACAGCATGGCCGCGACTGCCCCCCCGAGAACGGCGACTGCCGCTGCCATCGTGCTCTTGACGCGACCGCCGGGTTGGCCGGAATCGTTGGCAGCCATGAGGCACTCCAGGAAAAGATGACCGGTTCACCTATCGCGTCGGTCCTTTTTTCGGCGCGGGTCGTCGTCGGCCGGCATCCACTCCAGCACGCCCACCAGCATTTCATTGGTGGTTTCGTCGCCCCAGGTCACGTCGCGCGGCGGCGAATTTGGATTCGCGGGGTTCTGGGCCGAATTGTCGTAATGCGCCGCCATCTCGAACCACGTACCCTTCGGCAACCGAACCGGCTCGACGAAAACATAGGTGTTTTGCCAGTTGAAGTTCCACCGATCGACCCTGATTAGCGGCACCCGCGTTTCCTTGCCGTCGGGCAAGACCGCCGTGAGCTGGAAATCCTTGCCGAGCCAGTGCATGTGCGGCATCACCGAGGTGACCAGGATGTCGCGCTTCAGCGGCTTGGTGACGAGGCTGCTGCGCGTGGAGGTTTTGATCTCGTGGTTCGCCGCGCCCGCCGGGATGGCGAGCGCCTCGCGCATCATCGCATTGAACACCGGCCGATAATCGGCCTTCGGATCGATCTTGCGCGGGTCGAGCTTGAGCCGCTCCACCGCCTTGGCCGCCATGGCCACCGTCACGTTGGGCAGGATGAACTCGTGGTTCATCCGCCGGGACAGGGGCGTCTTCGAAAGGTAGAGGCCGACCGCGGTCTGGTCGGTTTCGACCTTGCCGCTGCGGTGGTAGTGGATCTGGATCAGCACGTCGGCGCCGGCCTGAAGCACGTAGCCGGCGCCGTTGGGGGCGAAGCGCGGCTCGGTGCCCGGCGTCCAGACCGGCAGAAAACCGCGCACCGGCACGCCCTCGCCGAAGAGGCTGCCCGACGACGCATACCCGGGCCTGGGATCCCTGGCGTCGAGCTCGCGTGCCTTGCCGGATGTGTCGATGCCGGCGAGGATGTGGTGCACGACCCGGCGGTTGCCGGGCTTGTAGTCCACGGCGCGAATCCAGCGGTCCTCGCTCATCTTCGTGGGCAGGACGAAGACACGGAACTCATCGTTGCCAGCGGCGGCCAGCTCGTACGCCTCGCTCATGGTAAGGATCAGGTCCGGCTCGCCCAGCGGCCAGTCCGAGGCAAATGACGCGGCGGCGGCGCGTCCTTCGCATCGCCTGGGGGACAACCCGCGTCGGCCCACTGCTTGAGGGTCGCGATCTCGGCGTCGCTCAGGACCCGCTGGTCGCGGAACGGGCCGCCGTGCCTGGTCGACGCCGGCCACGGCGGCATCGTCCGCGTGCCGGTCACCTGCGCGAGGTCAGCGGCGCGCTTGCGTGCTTGCTCGAATGTCAGGAGCGCGAACGGCGCCACCTGCCCAGGCCGATGGCAGGTCTGGCAGTTCTTCTGGAGGATGGGCGCGACGTCCTTGTAGTATGTCGGCCCCTGGGCATGCGCTGTCGTGCCGGCCAGGAACAGGCCGAGCCCGATGATGATCCGACTGCGTGTCATGGTGGAAATCCTTGATGGAGGTTGCTGGTCGATTCAGTGTAGTCCTCACGCTCCGCGTGAGGACACCGTCACGCGGAGCGTGACGGCTACACTATTCAATTGCGACGCTCGGCCAGGGGACAGCCGACCGCCGCGACATACGGGTTGGCGACTTCGCGACCGGCCAGCACGGCGGCGATTGCGTCGCGCAGTTCGTGCGTCCTGGGGTTGGCGTTGCGCTGGAGGCGGGCGGCGTACTGGTCGTCGATGCGGCCGCGGTAACGAACACGGCCCTGCTCATCGAGCACGAACGCTTCGGGCGTGACCTTCGCACCGAGCGCCCCGCCGCCGCGCCACGTGGATCGCGCACGACCACAAACTTCAACTGGAAGTCGCGAACATGGGCCGTCACGTCCTTATCGGTCAGATCCGGATCGACGCAGACGCCCGTCATGCGCAACGGCTTGCCCGCGAACTCGGCGGCGATCTGGTTCAGCGTCGCACTGTAGCCGTTGGAAATCGGACACTCGGGCGAAAGGAAGACGACGACCGCCACCCCGCCTTTGGGCGCGTTCAGCTCCCGCTGCTTGCCGTCCGGCGCGGTCATGGACGGCAGGCGAACGACCTTTGGTTTGGCCGCGTCGCCGGCGGTCGCGGAGAGAACGATCGCAAGCAGCATCAGGACGCCGGCCGTGACACGCGTACACAGGGATGCGGCGCGTTCACCCCGCTGGCGATTTCGCAGCGACATGCCTTCACCCGGCGGCGGACTCGGAGGTCAAGCTGGAAACAGGACGGCTATTGTTAGCATACCGAAAAACTGCAGGCGGAGTTTCACGGACTTGGCGAGAACGGTGCCGTCGCGGGAAAACGCCACGGTGCTGATGCGCTGCGTGTGGCTTCACGCTGACCGACGTGTGATCGCCCACGGGCGCGCCGCCGCCAACCGAGTACAAGCTGGTCCGCTCAGCTTACCACCAGCAGCGATCGGCATCCCACTCGACGATGCCGTAGTCCTCCGGCGGCGGGACGGCGTGCTGGTCGTGCTCGTACTCCCGCCGGCCCTTGAGCCGCAGCCAGGCGCGCTCGCCGAGGGTCGCCGGCTCCGCCTCCTCGCGGTCGACCTGGAGGAAGTGCTCCTGCTCCGCGGTCATGGGTTGGATCGCGCCGCTCGCCAACGCTTCCAGCCAGTTGCCGTAGTCGGCGAGCGCCTGGACCTCGTCGGCCGGGAAGATCGCTGTGGAGCAGCGAAACGCGAAGGGCCGTCGCTGCAGATAGACGAGATGATCCTGAGGAATCTGCGCCATGCGCATGCCCTCCGCACTAAACCAGCGACTGAACATGGGCGGCGCCGAGGCGATGGCAGTAATCGCCGAACGGCTCGTCGCCGTCGCGGTGCTGCTTGAAATCCTCGAGCGACCTTGCGCAACGTCGGCACGATCTCCGCCATCGGCACCAGATCCTTCAGCGCGAAGTTGAGTCGCGAGCCGATCAGGTTGCCGCCGACGAATAGCGTGTACTTGTCGCCCGAACGGCCGACGATGCCGACGTCACTCTGGTAGGGGCGAGCACAGCCGTTGGGGCAACCGGTCATGCGGACGCTGAGTTTCTCCTCATCCAGGCCGAGTCGCTCCAGCTCCGTTTCCAGCTCGCTCAGGATGTCCGGCAACACCCGCTCCGCTTCGGAGAGCGCCAGGCCGCACGTTGGGATCGCCGGGCAGGCGAGACTGTGTTGGCGGACCAGCGAGATGCGGGCCGGCCGGCGCACGCCGTGGTCGGCAAGCGTCTGCTCGACGACGGCCTTCGCGCTCTCGGGCAGGTCGCACAGGAGGATGTCCTGCATCGGCGTCAGGCGAATCGCCGGGCGTAGCTGCTGGACCAGACTGCGGAGGGCGCTGCGCAGGCGGAAGCTGCCGTCGTCTTTGATTCGGCCGTTCTCGACGGAGATGCCGTAGAAGAACTTGCCGTCGCCCTGGGCGTGCCAGCCGAGATGGAGCGGAAAGCCGGTGACGGCCAGGTTGCGCGGCAATTCGAGCGGGAACGGGACGTAGGTCTGCAGCACCGTGCGGAACTTCTCGACGCCCCAGTCGTGGACGACGTACTTGATGCGGGCGCGCTTGCGATCGGCCCGGTTGCCGTGATCGCGGAACAGCTTGAGCACGCCCTCGGCCAACGGCAGCACGCGATCGGCGCTGACGTAGCAGATCGGTTGGGCGACCATCGGAAACGTATTGGCGTTGCCGTGGGTCATGCCCATGCCGCCGCCGACGAGCACGTTATAGCCGGCGATTCGGCCGGCTTCGACGACGGCGAGTAGGCCAAGATCCTGGGCGTAGACGTTGACGATGTTGTCCTCGGGCAGCGACAGGCCGGTCTTGAACTTGCGCGGGAGATAGACCTTGCCGTAGATTGGCTCGGGATCGTCCGGGTTGGGCCGCGGCAGATGGGGCAGGAGCTTGCCGCCCAGCCAGATTTCGTGATACGCCCCGCCGCGCGGCGCGAAATGGTCCGCGATGAGCTGGGCGACGCGATGCAGTTCCTGGTAGACGGGCGTGGCGTACGGCGCCGGCGGGGCCATCACGTTGCGCTCAACGTCGCCGCAGGCGCCGAGCGTGGTGAGCAGGCTCTCGTTGATGGCGGCGATGGTGGCTTTCAGATTCGTCTTGAGGACGCCGTGGAGCTGGATGCCCTGCCGGCTGGTAATGCGGAGCGTGCCGTTGGCGTACGTCTCGGTGAGGCGGTCCAGCGCACGATACTGGTCGGCGGTGACGCGGCCGCCGGGGATGCGGCAGCGGACCATGAAGATGAACGACTTGCCGGCCCCCTCGCGGCGCCGGTCCTTGCGGGCGTCGCGGTCGTCCTGCTGATAGCTGCCGTGGAACTTGATGAGCTGTTTGCTCTGGTCGTTGACGCGGTCGGTCGGCTGGGCGAGTTCTTCAGCGAGGGTGCCGCGCAGGCTGCGGCTGTTCTCCTTGATCAGTTCGACGGCGGAGCGCTTCGGGGCAGCGGGAGTCGGCTCGATCGACATGCCTGGCTCGTGCGGGGAGAAGTTACTTTATCAACTTACTCAATAATACGCGCGCCTCACAGACATTTCTACGGGAAGCGGGATTATTCGGCAAAAACGCCTGGGTCATTCGGCCGGTGTAGGCTGGGCGACCGAGGCGGACTGCGGGAGCTTTGCGGGGTTGGGCGGGGCTAGCGGCGGGTTGCGCGGCCAGCTGCGCAGGCCGACGCGGTTTGCCGGGAGGGGGGTTAAGTTACCCAGGCTGCCCGACGAATGTAATCCAGTGTAGCCGTCACGCTCCGCGTGACGGGGTCCTCACGCGGAGCGTGAGGACTACACTCTCGCCCGATCGGAAAGGAACAGCATGGCTGTCGAGTCCGCATCAACCGGCGGCAACGTCGGCTTTCTGTCGGTCGTGCAAGAACCCGGCGGCTACGTCGGCGGCTACCTCGTGACCAACGCCTGGGGCCGGCCGCTGGAGTTCCGTCTGACCAGCGCGGTGCAGCCCAATCGCGTCCAGCAGATTCTGTACGGCGATACCTTGGCGGCCTACGTCGCCGGCGAATTGATCGGCAAGACGCTGATCGAGAAGACCGCGACGCCGGCGCCGCTGGTCGTGACCGACAACCCACTGGCGCTCGATCTCCGCCTGCGCCTGGAATTGCCGGTCGCGCTATGGCAACCGAACGCGACGCCGACGGCGGGGCTGCTGGTGCTACCGAACCTCTATTGCCACGTGCGCTTCGCCGAGGACGTGGCGCTGATCCGCAGCCATGTGGAGAAGCTCGGCGCGCTGGACCTGGGTGAGCCGTTCCTGCGCATCCGCGAAGCGATGAGCGAGGCCCGCAAGCTCGGCGTCGCCAATCGCCTCGCGGCGTAGCGATCGGCATGGTGCGCTGATCGTCTGGTTCTGCGTCGAAGTACCACCTGGTCATTCGACCGGAATCACTCTTCGGAAAAACAGGTTTCTGATATCCTCGTCCAGCCAACTCGTCGCAGCTTCGTCCCGGTACGCCGTGCCAAGCGGCAACCACCCAAGGAAGAATCCCACGCCGCCGCAAATGTTGCACCCGCCGTCTCCCCCACGGACGACCTTCTCTTCTGCAACGACCTCGCAGTCGTAGGGGTTGCTTGCGATACGAAGGCCGAAGGCATTCGGTCGCAAATGCAAATCCCAGTCCGGCTCGTCGGGATGAAAGTCAATTCTCCCGCCCGAAAGGACCCATGCACGCTTGCGTCGAGCCTCAGCGAGGGTATGATCCGTTGGGTAACGGTCGCAGGGACAACGGTCACCCCATCGGAACAGCGTGCTCGCACCTGCCCCACATAGGTACTCCCACTCGTCCGAGATAGGCAGCCGCATTCCGACGGCACTCAACTCCTGTGTCAACTCTGGGTGTGTTTTGCGGACAATGCGCCACGCCTGAACCGAGCCGTCCCTTTCGCGCCGCACACGTAGGCTCTTATTGAGCTCCACCTGCCCGGCGCCTGGATGCTCCTTGAGCAACTTGCGGACCGCGGGACTATCGGCTGGCGCTGGCTCCAGGCCGATTTCGCGTGTCGCAACCTCCACGAGCATGGGCTTGACCTGCACCGCGCGGCTCGGCGTCGTGACCTGTTGCACGAACTCCTGTATGCCCTCCTTGATCCCATATTCGCTGGCTGAGTCCTGGAAGGACTGGACCTGTGCGGACGTCGGGCAGAAGCGACCAGCGTCATGACCGACCGTTACCGTTCCTCCCGGGATCAGGACGAACGCAGCGCCGTCGTAGTCGAATACGGCAAGTGTCTCCTGTTTGTCGGCCAGTGCAAAAGTCTGGACCGTGGTCGCCCGTACGCGCTGCGGTAGGTGGGCGGCGAGCCGCTCAGCAAACGAGATTTTCTCGGCATCACTGAATCGGCGCCATTCCTCGGATGTCAGATTCTCAAACGGCATGGGTCGCCTCCCGAATCAATCGCTGCCAGGATGGGCTGAGGAATCACAGCAGGGGCCGTCCCACGCCTGGCATCAGCGCAGCTCCCAGATTTCATGGACCTCGTCATAGTCCCGGCTCGCTTCCACCCAGAAACACTTGCGCGGATCGCGTTCCGCTTGCTGTAGTTGGCGCGTCATCTCATCCAGGTCGTCGGCGACGGTTACGACCTGACCGTTAGCGATGCCGACAAACTTGTTGGCATAGGGCGATTGCGGGTTGCTCCGCGCCTCTTCGTTGATGCGCCGCGCTAGTTCGCGGTTCCGAGTCTCGATCGCGTCAGCGACAGACATGGCAATGCTCCTCGGCGGTTTTTTCTATCATACCACGAGACCACGAAATCGACGGCAGGGCGCTCGTTCGCGGTTCGACCCGCGGGGTTCGAAGACTCACCGCGCGGCGTGGTTTCTGTCCTGGGTCATCCTGATGCCGCGCTTCCGTCCGCGACTGACGCCGCCCACGCCGCAGCCGGCGGCGCCCGACCTGCTCGCCGTCGGGCAGTTGATCGATGAGCTGATGCAGCTGGGCCATTTCTTCGTCGCGCCGGCGTTGCATCTGCACTGGCACGCCGCGCGGGCGGAAGACGTGCCGTGGGAAGTCTTCCGCGGCCAGTTGCTCCCTGCGGCCCAGGCGCGGCGGCAGGCCCGTTTCCTATCATGGCACGTCGGCGAGGAAGGCGGCGAGCCGATACTGTCGGTTCGGCTCGACGTCCACGCGGGCGTGGTCCACGTCACACGCGGCTTCCTCTGCCATGTCTGGGAAGGCTACGACGCCGGCGACAATATCATCCAAAGTCGTGAGGTCCAGTGCTGGACGACCGAGCTGGTCGGTTCCGCCGAGCTGGACCGCTTCCCCGACCTCGACGAGCTGCGCGACGAGCTCGTGTGCCTGATTTGGCAGGCGATCGTCGGCACCAGCCGGCTGCCGTTGCACTCCGTCGAGGCCCCGCTGCCGGCGTTTTCGCTGGGGCAGTTGCATTACTTCTATCGGCCGTGGGCGGCCGATCTCGACGCGCCGATGCGTGACTGGCAGACGCTGCTGGACGCGATCGAGCGGCCCGACATGTCGCGCCGTGAACGAGCCCGGCTGCTGGAGGCGGTGTTGCGGCACGTCGTCGATCCCATTCCCGTCGCGGCGAATCTGGTTGCGAGCCCCAACGAGACAATGCGACTGATGCGCACGATGTTCAATGAGGTGTCGCTCGCGCCGGTGACCCGCTTCACGGATAACGCACGCTTTTTCCTGGCACTGCTGCAGCAAAACCGTCGCGTGTCGCCATCCGAACGCTTCGATTTTCTCGCGCCTCTTGTGCCAGCTCGGCCGGCACCTCACCGCCTACGATCTGGTGACTTTCCACCACCGTGGCGCGAATTACCCCGACGCGTTGCTGCTTGACGATCTGCTGGCTGAATTCCTGATGAGCATGGCAACGCCGCAGCGGTTCGTCGGCTCGGACGCCAGCGGCTGGTTACGGCGGCGTGCGCTGCGTCAGGGCTTGCTGTTGCGGCGTCGCTATGAAGGGCATCTCGTGCCGGACGCGCCGACCTCGCCCGGCGAGAACGCTCGCGTAGTGCCGGCGCCGCTCGTCCGTGTTCCCGACGAGCAATTGCACCAGCCGCATCGGCGGCAGCGACGCTTGTTCGAAGGCAAGCCGATCAGCGGCTGGCGGCATCTGGACAACGTGCAGCGCGTCGTGGCCCAGAGTCTGCGCGACCTGAGCGATGCGCCCGAGCGCCGGGAGCTGGGCATGGCCCTCTTTATCGATCGGCCGCTCGGCTACGCCAAGGAGGCGGGCGAACCCGACCTGACGCCGCTGTTGGCACACGAGGCGTTCAGCTTCGAGATCGCGCGCGGCGCTTGCAGGAGGTCACGCGCCTCGCCGCGGAGCTGGCCCTCGATCTACCGGCGGATTTCGCCGAGTCCATCGAGCGCGAGCTGCGCTACGATACCTGCTATGGCCTGTCCGCCGATCGTCTCGCGGAGCCGGCGCGTCCCACCGCTGCCCTCACCGATGTCCGCCGTGTGGCTGAGGACTTCATGATTCTCCGCACCATGCCGCGCGGTCTAGGTGAGATGCTCGCGTACTTCGATTTCGATTCCGTCCTGCATGGGGGATGGCGGCCGCGAATCGTGGCAATGATCCAATCTCCGCGCGGGGCGGTGCTGGGCTTTTTCGACGACGACTACAACGTGCAGATGGAAGCTGTCGTCGACGCCAGCGCCGGGTTCATTCGCCGTGCCGGAGTCGAGCTACCCGCGGCCGGGCTACGCGTCCTGAGCATCGCCGGACGGGACGTGTCCGACGAGCAGCTGCGCATTCCCTTGAAATGAATTGGGTGCAGCTGAAACGCCAACACGGTTTTCTCACGCTGCCACCGTCAGCTTCATCGGTTGATTGGTCAATACCTTGCGGCGTTGTCCCTTCTTCAGGCGAGCGCGATTCTGCCGTTCAAACCAGTTCACAAACTTTTGCCAGTCGCCGTTCAGTTCGATGCAGCGCAGGTGGAGCAACGCCTCTGCCTTGGCGCGGGTCCACCGCATGCCTGCACAGTCGAAACGCTCGCCGACCAGGTAACGCACGGCACCTTCCACCTGGCCTGTGGCGATCACCAAGTCTTGCGCCATCCACTCCCCGTAACGCAGCATCGATAGGCGTGGCTGTAGGTAACCAATCTCGCTCCACGGTTTGCTGTGTCGCGTAACAACTCCTGCAGATGCTGCACCAAGGTCCGCGCCCGCCCTGCGTACAGCAGCGCCTTCAGCTTTTCCACCCAGGCCTTCAGGGCGTCGGTGCCTTCCTTGTGATAGTGACGCCCCAGCCGCCATAGCCTCTCCACGACGTGACAGACATCCAGCGTGAAGATGGCCTGGGGGAATAACGCCTCGAAGTGCTTCTTCAGGCTCTTCGCCCCGTCGAGGACGATCTGCACCCGCTTGGTCGTCTCCGGTCCGAAGCCACGCTTGGTCGCTTCCGCACGCGCCCACAATGCCGCCGCCTTGCGACCCGCAAAGGTGGCATACAGTTTCTTGTTCAGCGGCCCGTGCAGCAAGCCGTCCGCGCCACGCTTCAGCGTGTACATCACTACCACGCTGACTTCCTTGCCATTCTTGCTCTTGTCGCCTTTTTTCCGTCGTTTCTTGCTGCCACGCGCTGCCCGTTTGGCTCGGCCCCGGTGACGTTGGCAGCCGCAAGTGCAACCCGACCCATGGCGCGGCTTCCGCTTGCCGCGACGCTTCGCCAACTCCGTTTCGGTGGCGATGGGCGGACACTTGCCATCGACTTCGATCACCAGAACCTCGCCATCGTCGGACGGCGCGGGCAATTGCTTCATGAACGGCGCCGCCTCGCGTCCCATGCCGAGCACCACTTGCTCGATGGTCTCGGGGGCCGGCACCAGTTCAGCACCGCCTTGCACACCATTTGCGTCGCTTTGAAACTCATGCGCGTCGCCAGGCGTGCGACCCATTGCCTCACCCACGGCGACAACCGATCGCGGGTCAGTCCCAGGACCACGTCGAGCGGAAACAAGCCGCTGCCGCCGGCCCGCGACATCAGATACTGCCGGCCATAGGTGACTTCGCCGTAGAAGGTCTTCAACGTCCGCTCGGCATAGGCGTTGCCGGGCCGGTACTTGTCGTTGGCCAGGAACGGCTGCACATCCAAGCGTTGATGCCGTGCGGTGAGGAACACGCGCAGCAGACAGCAGCCCAGGACGGCGATGCGGACGAGCAGTTCTTTCTCGAAGGCCGCGAATGGCAGCTCGCTGGTTTGGCAGAACTGCAACAGTTCGTCGAGGATCGCGTGGGCCTGCAGCCGCAAAGTCTCGGCGGTCACTGGACGCACAGGAGTGCATGGCTTAGATTGTCTCTTCATGGAGCAGACTCCGTACCGCTTTGTTCAATAACGGTAAGGATATGCTCCATGTCCTTTTTCAGCTGCGCCTCACCTGAATATTCGCGAAAAACGGGGCGATTCGGCCGAAAAACCTAGGGAAAACGCTTGTAGAACCGCCAGTTGCACCCAAATGAATTACGGTTATGCACCAAACTTGCCGAGCCGCTGGGCATGCGCGAGCGCCAGCGTCATGAGATGCTTTGCCTCGAACTGGCCCAGACCGCCGCGCAAGCAGTACGATTCGCCGAACTCCGTGACGGCGTCGGGCCGGCAGGTGCGTGCGCACAGCACGACCGGGACCGGGTGCCAGCTGTGGCTTTTGAGCCGGCTCGGCGTGCTGTGGTCGCCGGTGACGATCAACACGTCGGGGGCCATGCCGCGGATTCGGCCGATCTCCACGTCGAGCTTTTCGATCATTTCCACCTTGGCCGAGAAGTTGCCGTCCTCGCCGGTGCTGTCGGTGTACTTGTAGTGCACGAAAAAGAAGTCGTACTTGTCCCACGTCTTGCGTAGCGTCTCGATCTGCTCGGCGAGCGTCGCGCCGGCGTCGAGCACGTCCATGCCGACCAGGCGGGCCAGCCCCTTGTACATCGGGTAGACGGCGACGCACGCGGCTTTCAGGCCGTAGACGTCCTGCACCGTGTCGATCTTGGGATAGCGCGCGAAGCCGCGCAGCGTCACCATGTTCGTCGGAGCGTCATCCTTGAGGACGCGGGCGGCCTCGGCGATGAACTGGTTGACGGCACGGGCGGTGTTTTGCGACGGAGGGTCCTCGCCGACCGCGTGCAACGGCGCCAGGCCGACCTGCTGCGGATCGGTGTCGTTGACGCAGTCGCCGAGGTCGTCGCCGCGCAAGACGACGACGAAACGGTGCTCGCGGACCGGCTCGACGAACACCTCGACGCCGGGAACCTTGATAGCCTGCATCTTTTTGCACATGGCGACGCAGCGTTCGGTGGTGGGACGGCCGGCACGGCGATCGGTGATCACGCCCTTGGCATCGACGGTGCAGAAGTTGCCGCGCGCCGCCACGTCGCGCAGGCCGACCTGGAAGTTGATGCCGAGCGCCTCGAGGATGCCGCGGCCGATCTGGTATTCCAGGGGGTCATAGCCGAAAAGGCCGAGATGGCCGGGGCCGCTGCCGGGCGTGATGCCGGGCAGGACCGGCGTGGACAGGCCGCAGATGCCTTCGCGGACGCAGAGGTCGAGGTTGGGAGTGCGAGCCGTTTCGAGCTCGGTCTTGCCGCCCGGCTCCTGGGGCAAGCCGCCGAGCCCGTCGGCGACGACGAGGACGATCTTGGTCGCGTTCGGCTCGCGCAGGCTGCGGATCAGCGCGTGAAGGTTCCTCATGGGGGGAGTTTACCGAAACGGAAATGGATAGTACAGTATGGAGGACGGCGAATGCCGATTTCACATGCCGCCGCTGCGTTGCCTTGCCAGCGCCGCAAGCGGGGCCCTTTCTCCAGGACGCGCGCATGCAGCTGCCTGATGAAGCCATTACTTACCTGTACAACAATGCGCTGGTCCCGCAGGGCGAGGACTGGACTTGTGCCGCCGAGTTGCGCGCCCAGCACTTCCTGGCGCCGGCCAAGCTGCGCGAATTGACGCCGCGGATCATGCAGGTGCGTGGCCAGGTGGCGACCGAGCGCGAGCTGAAGAATCCGCCGCCCGAGTTGCAGCCGCTCGACGCGGGCTTCATCGACTTGCCGCAGAAATTGCTCGACCAGCACCGCCGGCAGGGGGACGCGAGCACGCTGGGCCGGATCCTCAAGGTTGCCGGCCGCCTGCGCGACGAGGTCGATCGCGTGGTCATCCTCGGTATCGGCGGCTCCTACATGGGCGCCCGGGCCTTGTTCGAGGCGCTGCGGTCCAGCTACCACAACGACCTGCCGCCGAAGGACCGCTCGGGCTGTCCCCGCATCTACTTCGCGGGCAACAACGTCGATAACGACGCGCTGAGCGACCTGATCCAGATGCTGCAAATCGTCTGTGTCGATCCCGACCTCCGCGAGGAACGCTGGGGCGTCGTGGTTATCAGCAAGTCCGGCGGCACCCTCGAAACCGCGGCCGCCTACCGCGTGTTGCGCCGCGAGCTGGCCGAGTTTTACGGCAATCATTCGCCCAAGACGAAGAACCTGGTCGTGCCGATCACCGGCGCGACCGGCAAGCTGCGGGCGCTGTGCCAGGCGGACGGCTATCCCGACGAGAACATCCTGACGATTCCCGACGACGTGGGCGGCCGCTTTTCCGTGTTCACGCCGGTTGGCCTGCTGCCGGCCGCGGTGATGAACCTCGACATTCGCGCCCTCTTGCTCGGGGCGGCGACGATGACGAAGCGGTTCCTGGAGGAGCCGTTCGAGCGCAACCCAGTGCTGCAATACGCGGCGGTCAACTACCTGCTGTACACCGAGTGCAAGAAGCCGATTCGGGTGCTGTCGGTCTGGTCGAAGAAGCTGGAGGCGCTCGGGCTGTGGCACGATCAGCTGTTATCGGAAAGCCTCGGCAAGCACGGGTTGGGGGCGACGCCGATCACGACGGTGCAGACGCGCGACCTGCATTCGCGCGGCCAGCAGCACCAGGAAGGGATGCGCGACAAGTTCATCAACAACCTGGTGGTCAAGGCGCCGGTGCAGCCGCCGATCACGGTCGGCATGGCGGATCGCAACGAGGACGAGCTGAACCAGTTCAACCGGCGCAGCCTGCCGGATATCATGCAAGCAGCGCTCAAGGGCACGACCCAGGCGTATTACGACGCGGCCCGACCCACCGCCGACCTGGTGCTGCCGGTAATGTCGGAGCACGTGATGGGCCAGCTGATGCAGATGTTGATGCTGGCGACCGTCGTCGAGGGGCGCCTCCTGGGAGTCAACCCGTACGGCCAACCCGGCGTCGAAGCCTACAAGCGCAACATGCAGGCGATCTTGAAGGCGCAGGCGAATCCGACGTAAATCTCTGGTCGCCCCTGGTCGAGGAAGTATTCATGGTGCGATTATTGCGAAGCCGGCGCAGGGGGTTTACCCTTATCGAGCTTCTGGTAGTCATCGCCATTATTGCAATCCTGATCGCGCTGCTGGTGCCGGCGGTGCAGAAGGTGCGCGAGGCGGCCGCACGCGCCCAGTGCAGCAACAACGTCAAGCAAATCCTCCTCGCGACGCACGGAATCAATGACGTCAACAAAAAGCTACCGCCGGTCGCGTCGCCTGACGGCTGGACGGCGCTAACCCTGGCCGGGTCCGCCTACAATATCGGCCCCTACACGCCCTTCACGTTCTTCCTCCCCTTCATTGAGCAGAGCACCGTATACAACCTCCTGACCAAGGGCAACTCGCCGCCGGGCGCCTATTGCGGCGGCGAGTACATGCGCGTGATCCCGACCTACCTCTGCCCGTCGGATTCGTCTACATCCCAGGGCTTCAGCCTGACCACCAACGGCGGCGCCAACGGCTTCGCCGTGAGCAACTATACCGCCAACTACCTTGTGTTCGGCAACCCCAACGGCACCAGCGATTTCGTCTGCGTTCAGGGATCCAGCTCGATTCCCAGATCGTTTCCCGACGGCACGTCCAACACCATCTGCTTCGGCGAGGCGTACGGCTCGTGCAGCCTGTCGACCGATCCCGCCAACGCCATCTCCGCGGCGTCGCTGTATGCCGACTCGACACTGCCGTGGCGGCCGATCATGTGCCACAACACCCCCGCCAAGAACGTGAACCCCGGCTACGCTCCGTGCTTCATGTTCCAGGTCCAGCCGATTCCATTCGGCGGCTGCGACCCCAGCCGCGGTAATTCGCCACACACCGGCGGCATGAATTGCGGCCTCGGCGATGGAAGCGTGCGCTTCATCAACCCGAACATCTCGGCGCTAACCTGGGGCTATGCCTGCGACCCGCGCGACGGCAATCCGCTCCCGTCGGATTGGGATTGATAGTGCGCAGTCGTGCATGTCGCTTTACGGAGAACTTTATGCGACCTGATCTTCTGAGCAGGAGCGCGGTTGGTGTTGGCACCGCAGGCAACGCCGAGCGTGGCAAGCGCAAACCGGCCGCCTCATACCGACATCGCTACCAATGCTGGGCATGCAAATGCGATGGCGTGCTGGAGTTTGAGCCTGATGCCGTGGACCCGAGCTGGACGGAGTGCCACTACTGCGGCATCGACAACGAAATTCCTGCGGGGTTCCGTCGGCACTGGCCGAGTTCTCACGACATCGCGCCGGGCCAGGTGCCGGTCCAGGAGTCCGCCGGCACGCGATGGGCGAGCAGGAACACCTGCACCGTGGTGCCGCTGGTGAAGACCTGCACCACGGTGCCGGTGGCCGCCTCGACCTCCGCGGTCGCTTCGCGCACCGCGACGCCGGTGATCCGCATGATCTCGTCGCGGAACGGGCCGCAGGAGCTGCTGAACAGCTGCCGGTGAAAATCCTGCACCTGCGCGGCACCCTCGGGGCTGCCCGCCAGCGCCTTCTCGGCCGGCGTCAGCGCGCCGTGCAGCGTGATCACCAGCGTATCCTCGCTCAGGACCACCGTCACCGATGCCGGTGTGTGGCCGGTCCGTTGCTGCTCGAAGGCGCTCGCTGCCTGGGCGATCTGCCGCGCCATGGTTGAATCGGGCTTGTTCATCGCATGCGTTCCTCAACCGGCTGCCTTGGTTTCTTGATAAGCCAGCACCGGCAGCCAGCTATCCAGATGGTTGCGCGTGTCCAGAAGCGTCGTCTCAACCTGGTCGGCGCCCGCGTCCCGCAGTTGTTCCTGATTCTGTTCCAGGTTGCCTTTGAGCCCCCAGCGGCCGATCACGATCCGCGCCTGCGGTAACCGGGCGCGCAGCCGCTTGCACAGGTAGCGGGTATGGGCTAGCCCGCCGGGCGGCACCGCACCAATGCAGACGACCGCCGGCTCCTTCTGCCCGGCCAGCGCCACCAACTCGGCCGAGAGCATCTCTGTGGAGAGAATCTCCACATCCCAGTGAGCCGAGTCGAGCAGCTGCCGGAGCATTTCCAGGGCGAGCCGGTCGGCCTCGCCGTGCCCGGGGCATCCCAGGAGTCGGGCCTTGCGCGTCACCGGGAGGTGGTCACCCGGCAGTACCACCACGGCCAATCCAGGCGCGGCCGCGTCGGCGGCAGCAGCCGCCCGCCGCTCGCCCAGATCTTCCATGATTTCCCAGGTGCCGGTGAGGACGAACTGCTCGTCGGCTTCCGTGATGTCGTCGCGCTCGCGATCGCGCTTGGCATAGTTGAGGGCCGGCACCAGCACCTCGTCATAGACCTGTTCCGGCGAGGTCGCCTTGACCCGAGCAAGGACCAGCGCGGTCGCCTCGTCCTGGTCGCGCGCCAGCATCCGCTGGTAAAAGCAGACGTCAACGTCCAGCGCCGGCTCGTCGCCGAGCAGCACGTCGAGGAATGCCAGGTGCGGGACGTGCCGGCCAATCACCACCAGACAAACCGTCAGCGGGCTGGACAGCACCATGCCGATCGGCCCCCACAAGAAGGCCCAGAAGGCGGCCGACACCAGCAGGGCCACCTCGGAGACGCCCATGCTGCGGCCGAATAGCCACGGCTCCATCACGTTGCTGGCAACCAATTCGAGGACCAGGAACAGGCCGATCACCACGAACAGCGGCACCCACCCCGGGAACATGGCGACGCTCAGCGTGATCGGCAGCACCGCCGCGACCCAGATGCCGAGGTAGGGGATGTAGCGAAGCACGGCCGCCAAAAAGCCCCACAAGAGCGCATAGTCCACGCCGATCAGGAGCAGCCCGATCGCCAGCGCCACGCCGAACGAGCCGTTGATGATCATCTGCATCAGCAGGAACCGGCTGATGCGTTGGCCGACCTCGTCGATCGCTTTCGTGGTGGCCGTGAGTCGCCCATGGCCGGCCAGCCGCAGCAGCCGGTTGCGAAGGTCCTCGCGTTTCAACAGCATGAACAGCGCCAGGACGAGGGCCAGGGCCACGCGCGCGAGCGGCTCCGCCACGGAGCCCAGGGCTCCCGGCAGCAGTCCCACCCAGGCATGGCTTTCCGGCTGCACGGGGAGGGGCACGGGCAGTCCGGGCAGGGCGGGCACGCTCGGTGCGGGCACGCTTGGTGCGGCGCCTTCGGGCAGAGCGACCTCTTTGCCGGCCAGCGCCAACGTCCATGCCGTGGTCAGGTCCTGGATCATGGTGCCGAGGCGACCCGAGCCCTCGGTCATCTCCCGCAGCTCCGTGATCTTGCCCTTGAGGTTGTCGGTGTAGGTCGGCAAGGACTCGACCAGTCCCAGCACTTGGTGCGTGACCACCCAGCCGACACCGCCCAGCATCAGCGCTGCCAGCACCACGACCAGGATCACCGCAGGGACGCGCCGCAGCCCCCGCCGCTGGAGGCCGGAGACGAGCGGGCTCAAGAGGAAAGCGAGGAAAACGGCCATGGCCACCGGGATCAAGATGGTCTGGGCCCAATATAAGCAGACGACCACGACGACGCCGACCACGGTCGTGGTCAAAACGACCGAGGCACGTTGCCAGCCGGGTACTGCGGAAACTCTTGCCACGAATCGGACCTCCAGAACGTAGGTCAGGCTTTCCAGCCTAACAAACCAATCAGGCTAGAAAGCCTGACCTACATCCTCACATAGCCGTACCCACCGTCGCTTGACTCGACCGCCGAGCAACTCCGCGTGCACGTACCGTTGCGGACGAGTTGGCCTCACCGGGGTCTGCACGCGTACGACAATCGTCCTTGAACACGGGGCCCCGTATCGGTGCGCCACCCAGTTTGACAGTCATGCTGTCCATCGCTTCTGCGAGGCCCGCTTTCATCGGTTCGGGCGCCGACTGCGTGATCATGTCCCGAACGGCGCCCAGGACCGTGCCGATTGCCAGTCCTTTGACCTTGGCGATTTCCGCTCCAAACCGGTTCTGCACGGCGCTCAGCCAACCCGATTCGGCGGCAACCGGCGCAACGTCCTGAACCGGCGTCTTGCCCGCGACTGCCTCCAGGGGCGGATGGTCCTTGAGATCCCCATTGGGTCGCTCGGTAATCCGGGGGTTGCTCGGAAGCGCAGACGGACTCGGTCCGATTGCCACGGGCCGTGACGAGCTGAACCGCAACAGCAAGTAGCCCCCCACGAAACCAAGCGCCACCGAGCCCCCGACCATGGCCCAGGGGTGCCGCCTGACCTGCAGGCGGACGTCAAAGGTGTCCTTGACGTTCTCCACCGTCTCATGCACCGCATCCTTGACGTTTTCCACGGTTTCCGCCACCGCGTCGGTGGCGTCCTGTACAGTATCGACGACGCGGTGTTGCAGCGTTTCCAGTTTTTCCGACAAAGACGCTCTGGTTTCATCCATTTGTGTGCGCGTTACGTCGGTTTCGTTGTCCATTTCAGATTCTCCTTGAAAGCTTCGACCGCCTGATTGGACAGCAGGTCGAATGACTCGATTTTCCTGACACCCCGGTAGAGCAGGGCCCCACCCACGACGGCCAGGATGCCGCCGGGGATACCAACGCAGGCCCACAAGGGCAGCGCGGGCACCGCCCAGTTTAGCAAGAGGGGCAGCATCACCAGCAGCATCACATTTCCTACGACCGTCATGCCGGCACCCACGGCCAGGGACAGTACCGCCTGCTTGGCCTTGCGAATGTCGTCCCGGACCTCTTGCCGAAACATCGCCAACTGCTGCTCGATAAGGCGCTGGGCGTCGGCGACGATGCCGCTCAGCAATGTTGCAGCACTTCGCTCCGGAAGGACCTGCACGTCGCCGGTAAAGTCCCCAGGCAGAGGGACGGGCTCCTGATGGCTTTGCCCATTATTGTTGGCCATGGCTTAGGCTCCGTAGGGATACCTTGGCGAGCAAGAAGCCGATGCCGATGCCGACCAGGACGGCCGGGATCGGATGGCGCCGGATCAGGGTGGCAGTATCCCGTGCCATCCCGCCCAGGCCTTCGTGCTGAAGATAGCGGCCGCCGCTTTCGAGGGTTTCGGCCACCGACGACGAGGCCGTTCCGACCACGCCATCACCCGGCAGGTTGTCCCGAATGGCGCCCGCCAGCGATTTCATACCGCTTGCAACCGCGGCGGTCGCCTGATTGGTCTTGGTGCCAATGGCGGCGCCGGCGTCGCCGACCAGATGGGCCGCCGACGACGCTGCGTCCTTGCTGTTCTCCACGAGGGAAAAGGCCGCTTCCCTGGCCTTGTCCATGCAGGCGGCGCCGACTCTCTCGACCTTGTCGATGGTACTATCGTTGGCCATGAACTAACTCCTGTTTAGGACTGATGACCGTGTTATTGCGTAAAGGCGGTGACTGCGGTCACGATCAGTCCCACCATGACGGAGACGCCGAGTAGCGTCATTTGCGACCTTCTTTGAGCCAATGAATGAACGGAGCTACCCGCAGGTGCGCTGCTCCGGCGGCTGCTTCATGCTCTCCGCGAACAGTGCCGCGAACTCCGGGCTGACCGCTTTGGCCTCGCCCTTGAGCTCGTGCAGAAACCTGCGTTCCTCGTCGTCGATCGTGCCGTCCGCGAACAGCAGCCGCCGCAGCCAGGCCGCCTCCTCGGCGTCAATACGGCCGTCCGCCAGGATGTGGTCCTTGATCGCCCGGTAGAAGAACTTCTCGAAGGCCGGCGTGCGATGCTGCACCCGCTTGTGCAATTCAACGAGGAAGTCGGCCTCGCGGCGCTCGATCTTGCCGCCGGCGTACAGCTGCTGGCGCAGCAATTCCAGCTCGCGGCCATCGACCCGGCCAATGGCCAAAATGTCCTGTTCGATCTGTCGTAAATCCAGCATAGGTTGGTTCTCCTCGACCTTGCCCCGTGCCGTGGGCGCTCCAGGCTTGGGGTCCTGCCAGCGCCCGATGAACAGCCAGGTGGCCCAGGCGATTCCGCCGACCAGGCCACCGGCAACTTGACCGCCGATCTCCCCGACATGTGCCAAAGAGCCTGCATGACCTTGATCCCGGCGGCTCCGCCCAGGAGCATCCAAAAAGCCGTCATGAGCCCGGCGCGAGCACCGGCGGGATGGGCGAGGTTGATCGCGGCGCATCCACAAGGTCGGGCTGCGTGTTTGTCACCGGTTAGCCCCAAAAAGATCCTCGCCGGTAGCCGTGTCCCAGGAAGGACAGCACCGCGAGAATGAGGAAGATCACGAAGAGGATCTTCGCCCCTTCCCAGGACAGGCTCGCCACTCCTCCGAAGCCGAGGAAGGCAGCGATCAACGCGACGACCAGAAACAGAATAGCCAGGCGTAACATGGTCCAGCTCTCCAAAAAAAGTAACCCGGTCACGATCCGAAGGAAATTCCACGCGGGTCGGCAACGGCCGCCGCGGTCTCATGCTTGCACGCCGCCGCAGGCCGGTTGGGTCCGGTACTGCGGGTGGCGGCGTTCGGCTGCACCGGCAGTCGCATATTCCATGCCAGTCGCAACAGTGCGAGCAGGCGAATGACCTCGAAGCTGATATCGATCTGCCACCAACGCAGGCCATGCCGGGCCGACGTGGGAAAGGCATGGTGATTGTTGTGCCAGCCTTCACCCAGCCCGAGGATGCCGAATACGACATTGTTCCGGCTCTGGTCGCCGGTGCGGAACGGCCGGCGTCCCCACAGATGACACACCGAGTTGATGCTCCAGGTCACGTGATGTACCAGGAAGATCCGGGCCAGGCCGCCCCAGATCAAACCGCACAGCGCCCCCTGCCAGCTCCAGGTGAGCAGCGCGCCCACGGCGGTGGGAATCAGTAGCCCGACAGCCACCCACACCGGGAACAGATCGCTCGCCATGCGCAACAAGCGGCTCTGGCGGAGGTCCTTGACATAATGGGCGAGGTCGGGCGGATCGGGGCTGAAGATCCAACCCAGATGGGCGTGCCACGCCCCGCGCACCAGTCCCCAGAACCCCCGGTCCTCGAGGTGCGGCGAGTGGGGGTCGCCGGAATGGTCGCTGTGCTGGTGGTGACGCCGGTGCACGGCCACCCACTGCAGGAGCGGCCCCTCAACCGCCATCGATCCGAAGACGGCCAGGATAAACTGGACCACACGATTCGTCTCGAACGACCGGTGGGTAAACAGCCGGTGAAAGCCGACGGTGATCCCGAGCGCCGTCAGCAGGTACATTCCCAGCAGCATGCTCAATTCGACCCAGGTGATGCCCCAGCCCCAGACGGAGACGACCGCCGCGCCCAGGGCGAGAAACGGCACGATGACCGCCAGGAGGTTGGCAATGAGCACGCCCGTCGGAACGCGGTTGGGTGTGTCGGCCCCCGACCCGATGCCGGCTTCGCTGGTGATGATGTCCGTCCTCGCTGTTTCGGCCATGGTAGGATTCCTAGTTGGTCCAGGCGCCCAGGGAGAATTCTCCAAAAAGCGACCTGTTGACGATCCGAACAAAATATCTGCGAATTCTGGTTCCGCGCCGGCAGCTGCCCATGCCGAATCGTGTCCCTGGCTCGCTACCCCTCCCAGAACGACCGCCGCCTTCGGACGAAGTAGCCGGCGACGAAACCCAGCACGCCGACGACCAGGAAGACGAAGAAGAAGACCTTCACTCCTTCCCACGAGTAACCGGCAATGTTGCCAAAGCCCAGGAGGCCGGCAATCATCGCAATGACGAGACACGCGATCCCAAAACTAAGCGCCATGCGGTACATGGTCAGGCCCTCCTTAAGGAACCTCACGACCCAAGAAGCACAGCCGAAGCAGTCTGACCCTGTGTCAGACGCAACCCGTTTCAATCCAGCTCACTGTTTCTTGCCGCCTGCGGGCCAGCCTAGCTCGGCCGCGATGGCATTGTCCCAGTACACGTCGCTGCCGGTGTACTGCTTCAGGTAATCCCAGCTCGACCGGCCCAGGATGCGACGCCGCAGCGCGTGCAGCACGCGGGCGATCAGGCCCACCGGTGCCGGCGGCGGCGCGGGGCCGGGCGGCTGCTCGGAGTCGGCGGCTGGGGCGGGCGGCGGCGCCAGGATTGCATCGGGCTTGTTCACTGCGATGGTCCCCAGTAGGTGGTGGTCTTGCGTCGACGCTGTGGGCGAAAAAAAACCGACGTAGTCAAACACATAGGGTGTTTAACTACGTCGGCTTACTCTTCAACTAGCCGCCTGACCTCGCCAGGCCGCTCTTCATCTAGTCATCCGACGACTGTAGACCCAAACCCGATCTGAACCGGGGGAACATCCATTCTCGCCACTTCCAGGAATATTGTACTGCTTGGGATGAGGAAAACAAGGGCGCGGCGCCTGCGTTGGCGATTTTTTGGTATGATATCCGCACGGCCGTTACGAGGATTGGGCGGTCTGTCCGCGCGGGCCGCCGTCACGCTCGACCTATCTGAGGTGGCGATGAAATCGCAGGGAGAAATCGAGGCCGCCATCGGTCAAGCGATCGGCAGCTTCGAGCAAGAGTACATGGGCCGCGGGCCCAAGGATATTCATACGCACCTGATCGGCGACCTTCTGGTGGTCCGCCTGCACGGCGTGTTGACCGCGGCCGAGCAGCAGCTGGTCAAGACGCTGCAGCCGGAGAAGGGGCGGGACTTGCTGAAGCAGGTGCGCACCCAGCTCATCGAGACGGCACGCCCGGTTTTGGAAGCCATGGTAGCGGAGGTTACCGGCGCCAAGGTGCTGAGCCTGCACCACGACATCAGCACCGTCACCGGCGAGGAAGTCGTGCTGTTCAGCCTGGCCGAGGCGCCTGTATTTCGTGAAGCGCCGAAGCGCAAGTAACCCGCTCTAGCCGGGCACAGCCTGCGGCACGGCTCCCGGCGTCAGCCGAGCAAGCGGTCCAACTCCTTGGCGACCACTTCATAGCATTCGCAGCAAGCCGCTTCCAGCCCCTTCCGGTCCAGGACGGCAATTCTGCCCCGGTGGTAGGTAATCAGCCCGGCCTTCAGGAGGGTGCCCGCCACGGCGGTCAGGGTGGGGCGGCGCACGCCGAGCATCTGGGCCAGGAACTCATGGGTGAGCGGGAATTCGTCGGCCCCCACCCGGTCGTGGCTCATCAGCAACCAGCGGCACATGCGTTTCGCGACGGAGTGCCGGCGGTTGCAGACGATGGACTGCGAAATCTGGTTGATCATCGTCTGGGTGTACCGCTGGACCAGGGCGTACAACGGGCCGCCCCGGCCCATCTCCTTCTGAAAGACTTTGGCCTCCATCCGCAGGGCCTCGCCCGGAATCTGCGCAATCGCCTGAGTAGGGCTGCGATCGGATCCCAGGAAGACTGGAGTGCCCACGAGGCCCTCGTTGCCGATGATGCCCACTTCGAGGCTGAAGCCGCCGTCCATGATGACCAGGGAAACCACGCCGTGGAGTGGGAAAAAGACGTGCGCAATTGGCCCGTTCGCCTCGTAGAGAATGTCCCTCAAAGGCAAGGACACCCTCTCCAAATGGGGGAGCAGGCGGGCGTGCTCGTCCCTCGGCAAAGCAACCAGCAGCCGATTCTCGCCGAGAACGTGGATTCTGCGAAGTTTAGCCATTGGACGCCTTCTCGCTGCGGTCGGGACGGGGGACGGTGGGCCGCACTAGGGTCCCGTCAGCCTTCGATTGACGCGTTGGAGTCCCGGCTTTAGCCGGAGAAGACCGGCTAAAGCCGGGACTCCAACGCGTCAATCGAAGCTGGATGACCGACAGGCTCCCGTCCTTCTCGGTCTATTATCGCAAAGAAAATCTTGCCGTCATGTCGGAAACCGTACAGACGCCGTGTGTCTGCCAGCAGACAAAAGGATAGAATGGTCAGCGGACAGACAGACGGGCCATTTGACGAACCACTAGGGCGGGACCAGACGTGTGGTGAGCCATGCCAAGGACCAAACCGCCTGCCGCGCACGCTTCGCTGGCGCAGGGGAACCGGCTCCTGGCCCGGTTGCCCGCGGACGAGTACCAGCGCCTCCGTCCCCGCCTGCAAGTCGTCCCGCTGGCGCTCAAGCACGTCCTCTACGAGGCGCGGTCGCCCATCGACTACGCCTACTTCCCGAACCGGGGTGTCGTCTCGGCTCTGACCGTGATGGAAGACGGCCGGGCCATCGAGGTAGCGACCATCGGGGACGAGGGGATGGTGGGCCTGCCGCTGCTCGTCGGGGCCAAGACCACGGCCAACCGGGTGATCGTGCAGGTTCCCGGCGAGGCCCTGCGGATGGCGGAGGACGCGCTGCGGGAAGAGGTCAGCCGGGACAGCCCCTTGCGCCGGTTGCTGGTCCTCTACCACACCGCCTTTCTGGCCCAGGTTTCGCAGGCGGTGGCTTGCAACGGCCTGCACTCGGTTCACCAGCGCTGTTGCCGCTGGCTGTTGATGACGCAGGACCGCGCGCACTCGGACGTGTTCCCGATGACGCACGAGTTCCTGGCCGAGATGCTCGGCGTGCGGCGTTCCACCGTCTCCGAGGTTCTCGAACCGTTCCAAGAGGAAGGGCTGATCCGCTACAGCCGGGGGAAATGCACCGTCCGCGACCGGGCGGGCCTCAAGGCCGGTTCTTGCGAATGCTACCGAACCATCAACCAGGAATTCGCACGATTGTTTGGTTGAACCTGTCTGTCGGATAGCGTACAGACAGCTTTGCAACTTGGCTATAGGAAAGACGTTAAGGTACCGAGAACCCCAGTGCAGCCATCGTTCTCAGTAACGGTGGCAAGCAGGGGGCACATGAATATGGACAAGCTGTCTCCTTGGGTGCGCAACCTGGCCCGGCGGTTGCTGGCTGCAAGCCAGACCGCCTCCGGTCCGCACGTCCATGAAGCGGTGGTGGTGATCTCGAAACTGCGGATTACCCTGACAAAGTTTGCCGGCTCCGAAGGCTTCGCGTCGCTCCTGCGGCGGGCATTGGTGCTGGCCAGCGCGGAGGCGCCTTCGCTGCAAAGCGTCAAGATCGGTGCCGAGGGTCACTTGGAAGGATTTGAACAGCTCGTCGCTGACACGGGCACTGCCGCGGACGATGCTCGGCGTAACGATGCTCGGCATGCGGGAGGTGAGGCGGCGGTCGCGATCACAGCTCAGCTGCTCGGGTTGCTGGACACCTTCATCGGCAAATCCCTCACGCTGCGGCTGGTGCGCGAGGCCTGCCCTGACACCTTGCTGGACGACGAGCCTTCAAGAATCGAGGTTAATACATGAGTACCGCGGGACCAGATCAGGGAAACGGTCAAGGCAAGGAACGAGTGACGATACGGCAACTGCCCACCGGCGTGCCGGGCCTCGATGAAATCCTCGGTGGCGGCCTGCCGGAGTTCTCCTTCAACATCATCGCCGGCGCTCCCGGATGCGGCAAGACCACGCTGGCGCATCAGATCATGTTCGCCAACGCCACCCCAGAGCGGCCGGCGCTGTACTTCACCGTGCTGGGCGAGCCGGCCATCAAGATGCTGCGCTATCAGCAGCAGTACAGTTTCTTCGACGCTGCCAAGATGGGCGGAGCGATCCGCTTCATCAACCTCAGCCAGGTCGTGTTGGACCAGGACCTCGGCGCGGTGCTGGATGCGATTATCAAGGAGGTGGAGGCATCCAAGGCGGGCATCGTCGTGGTGGACTCGTTCCGCACCGTGGTGCGCAAGGCGCTGACCAACGCGAGCGAAGTGGAGCTCCAGGGCTTCGTCCAGCGCCTGGCGCTCCACCTGACCAGTTGGCAGGCGACCACGTTCCTGATCGGCGAGTACGTCGAAGGCGAGCTGCGCGACAACCCCGTGTTCACCGTGGCCGACGGGCTGTTCTGGCTCTACCAGAGCGTGGAGCGCAACTCGATCGTGCGCAAGCTGCAGGTCATGAAGGTGCGCGGTCAGGAGTCCGTGCCCGGCCTGCACACCTTCCGCATCACCGCCGCCGGCCTGCAAACCTTCCCGCGCACCTTCGGCCTCAGCGATAACAAGTCAGACCACGTCAAGGGCCAGCGGCGTCTTTCCATCGGCGTCCGCGAACTGGACGCCCTCATGGGCGGCGGCATCCCCGAAGGCGACAGCCTGCTCCTGGCCGGACCCTCCGGAGCAGGTAAGACCGTACTCGGCATTCAGTTCATCGCGGAGGGCTTGCGTCAAGGCGAGCCGGCCATCGTCGCCATGTTCGAAGAGCTTCCCAACGAGTATCTCCAGCGAGCAGTCTCGTTCGGCTTCGACTTCAACACCTCCGTGAAAGCCGGCAAGCTCAAGCTCATTTATCTGAGGCCGCTCGACCTCTCTGTGGATGAGACGGTGCACGAAATTGTCAACGCGGTCAAAGAAATCGGCTGCAAGCGCCTGGTCATCGACTCGCTGGTCGGCTTCGAGATGGCGCTGGCCCCCGACTTCCGCACCGATTTTCGCGAATCGCTGTACAGGATGATCGGGGCGCTCACGCGGCTGGGCGTGACCATCTTCAGCACCGTCGAGGTCGAGGAGAACTTCACCTCGATGGGCCTGAGCAACTTCACCATCTCATTCCTGGCCGACGACATTGTGCGCCTGCGCTACGCCTCGATCAATGGGCAATTGTGCAAAATCATGATGGTGGTGAAGATGCGCCGCAGCCAGCACAGCATCGACATGTGCGCCTACGACGTCACCGCCAAGGGCCTGGCGATCGGCGAGCCGATGCGCGGCTACCGCGCCCTGACTAGCGGCATCCCCGGCCCGTGGTCATTTGACTCGGCAAAGGTTCCGCTACCGGGCGCCGAGGCTGACGGAGATCATCCCAATGAGTAGTACTCCGACAGGCCCCCCGTCCCCCGATCCGGACCGCGCCTTTGAGCGGCAACTGCGCGAGATGAACGAGGCGCTGCTGGTTGCGTCCGTCCATCAGCACGAGTTGACCGAGCAGGCGCAGAATGCGGAACGGGCCTTGGCCAAAGCCCTTGCCTACGGTGACGACATCATTGCGACCTTGCGCGAGCCGTTCCTGGTCCTCGACCATGACCTGCGCGTCAAGACCGCGAACCGTTCCTTCTACGACTCGTTTCAGGTCTCGAAGGAGGAAACGGAGAATCGCTTTGTGTACGACCTGGGTAACGGCCAGTGGGACATTCCCGGCCTGCGGAACTTGCTGGATCGAGTGCTTTCCCGCAACCAATTCGTTAACGACTTCGAGGTGGAACACTCCTTCCCGGCTCTCGGTCAAAAGACCATGCTGCTCAACGCTCGGCCATTCCCTCCCGATTCCAAACATCCCGAATTGATCTTGCTCGCCGTGCATGACGTTTCTGCCGTCCGCCAGCGGGCCGACGAGCTGGCCGAGCTGGACCGCCGCAAAGATGAATTCCTGGCAATGCTCAGCCATGAACTGCGCAACCCCCTTACCCCCATCCTCAATGCCGCTCTGCTGCTCCGCCTGCACAGCAGCCGCAATCGTCTGCAGGGCATTGAGAACCCGGTACTCCAGCAATCCGCCGGCATCATTGAGCGTCAGGTGGGACAACTGGTACGGATCGTCGATGAGCTGCTCGAAGTCTCGCGCATTACCACCGGTAGGATTCAGCTTCACCAGGAACGGATCGCCGTGGGCGTCGTCGTGGAAAATGCAGTGGCGACGGTCCGCTCGCTGATCGACCAATACAAGCATGAACTCACGGTGTCGTTGCCGGCGCAAGCCATCTGGCTGCACGCCGACGCCGGCCGGTTGGAACAGGTGGTGGTGAACCTGCTCACCAATGCCGCCAAATACACCGACCCGGGCGGTCACATCTGGCTGACTGTCCAACAGGAGGGCGAGCAGGCGGTGCTGTGTGTGCGGGATACGGGCGTCGGCATCGCCCCGGAAATGCTGCCCCGTATCTTCGAGCTGTTCACGCAGGCGGAACGGTCGTTGGACCGCGCAAGGCGGGTTGGGCATCGGCCTGGCTCTGGTGCAACGTCTCGTGGAAATGCACGGGGGAACGGTGGCCGCTTCCAGCGTTTTGGGGCAAGGCAGCGAGTTCATCGTGCGTCTGCCGGTGGTATCGCCTCCCCAGCCGCACGCGTCACCGCTTCCCACGGAAACGGCCCACTCCACCGGACCATCCTTGCGGGTGTTGGTGGTGGATGACAACGTGGATACGGTGACGACCCTCGCACTGCTGGTGCGCGAATCCGGCCATCAGGTTCGGACAGCTTACGACGGCTCAGCGGTCCTGGAGGCGGCCCTCGATTACCGGCCGAACGTGGTGCTGCTGGACATCGGCTTGCCGGGACTTAATGGGTTTGAGGTAGCGCAGCGGCTACGTCAGCAGCCCGCTCTCCAGCACGCCGTGCTGGTCGCCATGACTGGGTATGGGCGGGAGAGCGACCGGCAGCGTTCGCAGCAGGCGGGGTTCGATCACCACCTGGTTAAGCCGGGCGATTTTGGGAAGGTGCTGCAAATCCTGGCGACCGTCGCGGAGTTGCCGGCGCGATGAAAACCCAGGGAGAAATCGAGGCCGCCATCTGCGAAGGGATCGGTCGCTTTGAGCAGGAATACAGGGGCCGAGGCCCCAAGAACATTCACGCGTACCTGCTCGGTGATTTCGTCGTCGTCCGGCTCCAGGGTTTGTTGACACCCGCCGAGCAACAACTGGCCAAAATCCCGTTCGAGAAGGGGCGGGATTTGCTTAAGCAAGTGCGGACCCACCTGATCGAAACGGCGAAGCCGCTCATGCAATCACTTGTCCAGGAGATCACCGGCGTCAAGGTGGTGAGCCTGCACCACGACATCAGCACGGTGACCGGCGAAGCGTTCATTGTCCTGACCCTGGCCGAGCCGCCCCCTTACCGCCCGGCGAAGAAAACCTAGCCTGCGCTCGGCTGCGTGACGGCCCATGATCTAGCTCGTCCGCCCGAAACCCACGAGCGCAATGTCGTCGTGCTGGCTGCGACCGGCAGCGAAGTGCTTGACGACCTGGACCACCCGCTCACCCAGCGCCCGCGGAGAATAGGCCTGCCCCTGCACGGCGTCATGCACCCCCTTGGTCTGGAGTTGCACGTCGTTAACGTCCATGGCCTCGGTGACGCCGTCGGTGAACGCCAGGATGCTGTCGCCCGGCGCCAACCCGACCTGGCACGAGGCGTACGCGAAGCCGTCCTGGACGCCGAGCGGCAAGCCGGTCGCCTCGTTGCTGATCGCCTCGCCCACGGTGCGCGTTGCACGGCGGTAGATCAGAGGCGACGGATGGCCGGCGTTGACCAGCGTCACCGTGTGGCTCCCGGGGTCGAGAATGGCCGCCACCAGGGTCACGAACCGGTCCGCGATCCCTGACTGGCTCATCAAGGAATTGAGCTTGGTGAGGGCGACCGCGGGGTCCGGCTCCGTCAGCATGCAGAACCGGGCATCCGCACTGAGCTTGGCCATGAGCAGGGCCGCCACCACACCCTTGCCGGCTACGTCGCCCAGCAGGACGGCCACCCGTTGCCGCGTCAGGGGGATGAAATCGTAATAATCGCCGCCAATCTCATAGGCTGACTCGTAGTGGGCGAAAAACTCGTAGCCGGGGACTTCCGGCAGCCGTAGAGGCAGGAAACCACGTTGCACCGCGCTGGCCAACTCGAGGTCGAACTTGAGCCGCGCACGCGCCAACTCCAGGTGGCGGGTGTAGTCCTCCAACTCGATTTGCAGGCGGCGGAGCTTGAGGTGCGTTTCGACGCGCGCGTGCAATTCTTCCATCTGAAACGGCTTGGTGATGTAATCGACCCCGCCGGTGGCAAAGGCCTTCACCTTGTCCAGCTGCTCGTTGAGAGCGCTGATGAAGATGACGGGAATCCCCTTGAGCTGGTCATCGGCTTTGAGACGTTCGCACACTTCGTAGCCGTTCATCTCCGGCATGTTGATGTCCAGCAGGATCAGGTCCGGGGGATCGCGTCGCGCCGCGTGCAGCGCCAGCTTGCCGCTGGGGACGGGGCGGGCTTTATAGCCGCGGTCCTTGAGCATGCCGGCCAGAACCTGCAGGTTGGCCGGGGCGTCGTCCACCACCAGGATGCTGGCCGGCCGCCCGGCACCACTTTCGGGCTTTTCCGGATTCATGGACGGCTCCCGAGCGTAGGTCAGGCTTTCCAGCCTCACGCGCGACCCAAGATTTCAGGCTGGAAAGCCTGACCTACAAGCGAACTTGCCGATGGTTGTCCCGAACCGAATAAATCAAGGAGCTTCTGGTAATCGAAGCGTTCGGCCAGGCGGCGCAGCCCCTCGGCCATGCGGGGATCGCGGGCGTCAACCTCCTGGATCTTTGCCAGCAGCTCGTCCAGATCGGCACTGATGACCGCTTCACGCATCAGCTGGATAAGGTCGGGCGGTAAGCCAGCCAGGGACTCGGGGGTCAACTCGGTCGCTGCCACCGGGACCGCCACGGCAGGCTCCTCGGCGTAGACGTACTCAACCCCCACGTGGGCGCGAATCTTCTGAAATAGCTCCACTTCCTGGAATGGCTTGCCGATGAAATCGTCGGCGCCGATCCCGAGCAGCACCTGGCGGTTTTCGTCCAGGGCACTGGCAGTAACCGCGATGATCTTGAGTGCCTTGCCGCCGGCCATGGCCCGGATTCGGCGGATCGCCTCATGGCCATCCATTACCGGCATGCGGAAATCCATCAGGATCAGATGGGGCCGCCATTCCTCAAACCCTTGGACAGCTTCCGCGCCGTTGGTCGCCAGCCGGATCTCGAAACCGACGGGGCCAAGAATCTGCACCAACAGTTCGCGGTTATCCTCGACGTCGTCGGCAATCAGCACTCGGCACGGCGCCTGCCCGGGCTGGAGTTTCAGGACATGCCGGGGCTTGTTTTTCGGTTGGACCGCTTGCGCCTCACCCTCTTTCAGGGGCAGGTGAATCACGAAGACGCTGCCCTGGCCGACCTGGCTGCTCACCGTGATGTCTCCGCCCATCAGGCGTACAAACTCCCGGCTGATCGCCAAACCGAGCCCCGTACCGGTCCCCGTCTTTTGCCCGGTCTTGGTCTGCTCAAAATGCCGGAACAGCTTCCCTTGCTCGTCTAGCGAAATGCCCGGGCCGGTATCCTCGACTTCCACGCGGAGGCAAGGTGCCGTCGTGCCCTGGCGCTCCGCGCACTGCGCAAGCCGATGCCGCCCCGCTCGGTGAACTTGACGGCGTTGCCCAGCACGTTGATGAACACCTGACGCAGCTTGTTGATATCGGTCACGATGTATTGGGGCACGTCGCCGATCATCTCCACCGAGAACAATAATTTTTTCTCATCCGTGCGGACGCGGAACATCATCTCCAGGTCTTTGAGCAGGACGGGCAGGTCGAACGTGGCGGGGTTCAGGGTCGTGCGGCCCGCTTCGATCTTGGACATCTCCAGGATGTCGTTGATCAGGGCGAGCAGATGCTCGCCGCTACGGTTGATGGTTCCCAGGTACTGGCATTGTCGGGGGGTGAGGTCCTGGTCGCGGAGCATCAGCTGGGAGAACCCGAGGATGGCGTTCATGGGGGTGCGGATTTCATGCGACATATTGGCAAGGAAGACGCTCTTGGCGCGGTTGGCTTGCTGCAACGATTGCTCGTAGCGTTTGCGTTCGGTGACATCGCGGGCAGCGGCGAACACTCCCTGCAGCTTCCGGTCGCGGTCGTGGAACGTCGACGCGTTGTAGGAGACCACGGTTTCCTTGCCGTCCCTGGCACGCGCGGTGAGCTCGTAGTCGGTGAGTTTGCTTTCGCCCAGCACCAGCTTGATGCCGGCCTCGGCGCGCTCCGGGTCGGTGAAGTAGGCCTTGAACGGCGCGCCGATCAGCTCGTCGCGCGTGCATCCGGTGAGCGCCTCCATCTGCTTGTTAACGTCGGTAATGATGCCGCGCGGATCGGTGGTTATCAGTGCATCGATGTTCGATTCAATAAGCGAGCGAGTGTAGAACTGTTGATCGCGCATGCGCTGATCGAGCAGCATTCGCTCAGCTTCCACCTGCTTTCGTGCGGTATTATCGGTACCGATCAATAGATAACCGATAATCCCCCCTTGCGCGTCGCGCAGCGCCGTGACCGACACGATGGCCGGAAAGCGGCTGCCATCCTTGCGGATGTAGGTCAATTCGTAGATGTCCTCGATCCCGCGCGACGCCTTGAAAACCAGGGCCTCAAAGCCCGGAGTGATCGTGGTTCCAAGCTCGGCGCTCAAGGCTTTGGCGCGCGTAATCACTTCCTGCGGATCGGAAATGTCGGCCGGCGTGATCCGGTCCACCACCTCGATGGCCGCGTAGCCCAGCATGCGCTCGGCGCCGACGTTGAAGATTTGAATGACCCCCTTCTCGTCGGTGGCGATGCTCGAGAAGTTGGCGCTGTTGAAAATGGCGTTCTGCAATGCCCCGGCTTTGAGCAGCGCTTCTTCCGCCCGCTTGCGCGGTCACGTCTTCCATGGCCAGAACCAGGAGTTCCCCGTGATGGCCCGCCTGCAGCTTGCGGGCATTGAGCAGCATCACCCGGCGGCCGATGACCGGGAAGGTGTGCTCGAGCTCAAAGTCGTTGAAGACGGAGCTCTTGGGGACCACGTCCTCGAGCAGTGTCCGCAGATCGGGGATGTCCCACTGGCCGTTGCCCAGCTCGTAGATGAGCCGGTTCTCGGTTTCTTCGGAAGAGACGTGAAAGGTTTGATAGAAAGCGCGGTTGGCGGACCGGACGCGCAAGGTGGTGTCGAGGATCAACAGCGGCTCACGCACCGTATCGACAATGTTCTGGGCGTAGGTTTCGATCGCCTTCAAATCCGCCTCGGAGCGCCGCCGCTCCGTCACGTCTTCCATGGCCAGTACCAGTAGTTCTCCGTGGTGGCCCGCCTGCAGCTTGCGGGCATTGAGCAGCATCACCCGGCGGCCGATGACCGGGAAGGTGTGCTCGAGCTCAAAATCGTTGAAGACGGCACTCTTGGGGACCACGTCCTCGAGTAGGGTCCGCAGGTCGGGGATGTCCCACTGGCCGTTGCCCAGCTCGTAAATGAGGCGGTTCTCGGTTTCTTCGGAAGTGACGTGAAAGGTTTGATAGAAAGCGCGGTTGGCGGACCGGACGCGCAAGGTGGTGTCGAGGATCAACAGCGGCTCACGCACCGTATCGACGATGTTCAGGGCGTAGTTCTGAATATCCTCAACCAGTGGTTCTCGATTCATCAGAGGCATCCTCCTGTTTGGCTCGCGACGCCGGGCTCACCCGGGCTCACCCGCACCCGCCGCTAAGCGCGGAAATGAGCGACCACTGCGGTGATGTTGTCCCGGCCCCCCGCCTCGTTAGCGCGGGTCACGAGCCGTCGGCAAGCCTGCTCGGGTTCGGCTTCGGTGTCGAGGATCTGGTTGATGTCCTCGTCGGGCAGCATATCCGTCAGCCCGTCGGAGCAGAGCAGCACCCGGTCGCCGCCTTCCAGCTGAAGCTTGTGTACCTCGACGATGAGGTCGGCCGAACCCCCCCCGACGGCGTTGGTAATGACGTGGCGCCAGCGGTGCTGCGCCGCCTCCTCGGCGACCAGGGCACCGCGACGGACCATTTCTTCCACCAGAGTGTGGTCGCGGGTCAGCCTGTACAGAATCCCGCGGCGGCACAGGTAGCAGCGGCTGTCACCGACATGGGCGACAAACAGCACATCATTGAGGCTGTACGCCAGCGTCAGGGTGGTCCCCATGCCGCGCAGTTGCTGATGCTCCGCTGCCTCCGCCCGGACGCGGGCGTTGGCCTGACCCAGGGCGCTCTGAAAGTCGGCCAGCACCTGGTCTTGCTCCGACCCTTTGAATTGCGCGAACCACTTGAAGGTCCCCAGGATGAACGTTTCCACCGAGTCGATGGCCAGAGCGCTGGCCTGTTCGCCCCCGGCGCAGCCGCCGATGCCATCGGCCACAACGAACAGGTAGCTCCGGTCGCTACTCTGCTGGACCTTTGCCTGGGGCAGGCTCGTCTGCTCGACCTGCAAGGCTTTGAGGAGCACCGCGATCAGGAACTGGTCCTGGTTGGTGGCGCGGACTCTGCCAACGTCGGTCAAACCGAAGCCGCGCACCGAGAGCGGCACGTGAGCGTCCGGCAGCGTCATCGTATCCAGGTCGTTCGGGTTTGAAACGGCCACACCGGAAGAGATTTGGGGTTCGCTCATGGCCATTTCGTTCCCATCAATGAGTTTCAACGTCTTGGCGAAGCGCCTGAGCGTCTGGCGAAGAAATCATAGCCAACAACGGGGCCTTCGTCGGGTCCAAAACCCGATACGCGAGCAGTTTCACGCGGTCGTTCACGAGGAACCAAACCAGAGAATAGCCCCAAACGAACAGGGCCCAGCCCCAGCCGATGGGCGGCATCAACAATCCATGAACCGCGATCAGGGTTGCCGCCACTTGCGTGCCGACCACCGCCATTACGAGAATCGGCGCCGGACGAATCGACCAGAACGGGCCGCGCGTACGCGTGAGGAAAATCTTGAAATGTCCGGCGACGGACAGTTTCAGGTATATCAGCGTCTGGATGATGGCACGGTCGAGGTGATAGACTCGTTCACCAAGATAAAACATGCCAAACGAGTCCAGGACCCCGATGACGCTCACCACCGTGGCGACCCCCAGCACCAGGCGCATGTTCCAGGTCTCAGGCTTGTTCGAATAGTGAACATTGTCATACGCGATGGACAGGATGGCACCGTCGTTAAGCAATGCCAGCATCACGATCATGACGGCAGTTACCGGATAAAAGTCAAATACCAAAATTGACAACGTCATGAACAACAGCACGCCCAGCGTCTCGGCAATGCGGTAGATCGCGTAGCTGTTCATCCGCTGGAAGATTCTGCGACTCTCCTTGATCGCGTCAACAATCACCGAAAGGCCGGGCGTCAACAGCACGATCGACGCCGCTGCGCGCGCCGCGTCCGTCGCGCCCGCAACGGCGATGCCGCAGTCGGCCTTCTTCAGCGCGGGCGCGTCGTTCACGCCGTCGCCGGTCATGCCGACGATGTGGCCGCGCTGCTGCAGGACATCCACAATGTGGAACTTATGTTCGGGGAATACCTGGGCGAAACCGTCCGATTTCTCGATGGACTCCGCCAGCTGCGCCGTCTCCGGATGCTTCGTGTCGCCGAAGCCGCTGGCATCAAGGATATCCGCGCCCAACCCCAGTTTCCCGGCGGTTTCCCGGGCGATGGCCACTTGATCGCCCGTGAGCATCTTGACGCTGATGCCCATCGCGCGGGCGGTCGCGATGGTCGCTTTGGCTTCCTCCCGGGGCGGGTCGAAAAGCGGCACCACGCCGAGAAACTGCCATGAGCCTTCTCCTTCCGACCTCGCCACGCCCAACGAACGAAAGCCGCGTGCCGCGAACTCGTTGACGGCCTTCGCGACGGCGGAGTTCACCTGGCCCGCATTGGCCGACAATTCCAGGATTACCTGCGGCGCCCTTGGTCACCCGGAACTCTTTTCCGTCCGTGCCCTTGACGGTGGCTTCGGTGCGCTTATGCACCGGGTCGAACGGCTGGAAATGAACCACCTGGTAGCCTCGCAAGGTCTGACCATGCTTCAGACCGCCCAGCACGGCCAGGTCGATGGTGTCGTTGTTGTCCGGGCGCGACGCCAGCGCGGCGTTGAGGATGACTTGATCGGCAGGGATGCCGTTCACGCTGTACGGATCGCCCAAAGTCAGCTTGTTCTGAGTCAGGGTGCCGGTCTTGTCCGAGCACAGCACGTCCACGCCCGCCAATTCCTCGATCGCCGCCAGCCGAGTCACAATCGCCTGTTTTTTCGCCAGCAGCCGGGCGCCGACCGCCATGGTCACGGACAGCACCGTGGGCATGGCCACGGGGATCGCGGCCACGGTCAGCACCAGGGCGAACTGCAACGTGGCCAGGACGGGGTCGCCGCGGAAGAGCGCGACGGTAATAATCACCACCACCAGAGCCACCGCGAGGATGATCAGGTAATCGCCGATTTTCAGCACGGCACGCTGAAAATGGCTGACGGTATGCGCCTCCTGCACCAGTTGGGCCGTCTTACCAAAATAGGTGCGCGTACCGGTGGCGTACACGAGCGCGTCGATTTCGCCCTGGCGGATGATCGAACCTGAGAACACCGCCTCGCCCGGTTTCCGCGTGGCGGGCAACGACTCTCCCGTCAGGGCGGACTGATCCACTTCTATCGGGTCACCTTCCAGCAAGCGCGCATCCGCCGGCACGATATCGCCCAAACGCACGCGGATCACGTCGCCCGGCACCAACTCCCGCGCCTCTGGGCTGGTCCACTCGCCATCGCGTCGGACGCGGGCCTTGATCGCCAGCTTGGCCTTCAGCGCGGCGATCGCGTTGCCCGCCTGGTGTTCTTCCCAGAATGCCACCACGGCGTTCGCCAGAAGCAGGAGGAGGATGATGGCAAAATCCGGCCAATGCTGGGCAACCGCTGACAGGATCACGGCCGCTTCGATCATCCAGGGAATGGGACCCCAAAAATACGTAAGAAATTTCAGGAACGGATTGGCTTCCCTTTCCGCAATCTCGTTAGGCCCATATTCGGTCAGCCGCTTCTGCGCCTCGGCAAGACTGAGGCCGTCTGCCGACGCCCCCAGTCTTGCCTGTAGGTCCGGCATGGGAAGGGATTTCAGATCATCCTTCGCATTGCGCGTCGATCCCGGCTTCGTTTCGGGAACCTTGGGCTGGTCGGCAATTAATTTCATCATGGGTAACCTTGCTTACCGGCTGTTTCCCGCCACCGTCGCCGGCGTTGCTCCGACTCCGGTGATTTGCTCGGACGGGCCCGGATTTTTCACGCCCAGAGATGCGTCCTCGGGTCGCCCATTCGTCAGTGCGGCGGCAGTCGCGCCGTCCCGGCCGTGCTTGAGGAATGGCGCCAACAGCTCGATCGGCAACGGAAAGATGATGGTGGAGTTCTGATCGGAGGCCACGTCCGCGAGCGCCTGCAGGTAACGCATCTGCATCGCCATCGGATAGGGCGTCATGATCTGGGCGGCTTGCCGGAGCTTGTCCGCGGCCTGGAACTCCCCCTCCGCGTTGATGACCTTGGCACGCCGTTCACGCTCGGCCTCCGCCTGGCGCGCCATGGACCGCTTCATCGGCTCGGGGAGGTCCACGTCCTTTACTTCCACGACGGAGACCTTAACGCCCCACGGTTCGGTGTGGCCATCGATGATCTCTTGCAAGCGGTGGTTCACTTTGTCCCGTTCCGTCAAGAGATCGTCGAGCTCCGCCTGACCTAACGTGCTGCGCAAGGTCGTCAAGGCCACCTGGGAGGTAGCGAACAAGAAGTCGGCCACCTCCAACACGGACCGCATCGGATCCACGACCCGGAAATAAAGCACGGCATTGACACGAACCGAGACGTTGTCCTTCGTGATGATATCCTGAGGCTCGATGACTTTCGTTATGGTCCGCAAGTCCACACGCGTCATGCTGTCGACCGGCGCGAAGACCATGATCAGCCCCGGTCCCTTGGGCTTGGGCATGGCCCGGCCCAGGCGGAAGACGACGCCGCGCTCGTATTCGTTCAGGACACGGATGCAGGTCAACAGGTAGAGGGCGACGAGCGCCACTGCGATACCCAGGGCGGACCCCACAGCGATTACAGTTTCGATCATCCCCATAGCTTGAAGCTCCCAAAAGTGGGTTTCGGAACTGGCGATTCGCCCGCCAGCTGTTTATCCCTGACCGCCTTCATCTTCCCAGCGGGCCTCACGGTCGACCCGGTGCAGATCATCGGCAAGCCGTGCCGCCTCGCGCACACCCAGGGCGATGTAGCCGCGGCTGGTGATCAGGGTGACGCAAACTCCCGCGCCAAGGATGGCGCCGACGGCAATCCCCGCCATGAGCCAGTCGATCTTGTCCATTGGTAGTCCCTTTCCTGCTAGGAAACCGAGCGCAAAAAAAACCGACATGCCCGAATACCCTGAGGCATTCGAGCACGTCGGTTTACTCGCTAACGGGCCCCTCGGTATGGCCGAGTTGCCCTTTATCTAGTCATCCGAAGAGCTTCAAATCATACGGTGGGCGAGCTGCCTTCCAGATCCTGCCGCACGGCCGCTCTCGTAATTGTATGGCGCTGAACGAGGAACGGCAACGGATTCCAGTCTTCGTTTTTGTGGGGAGCTAGCCGGCCACCGCCTGCGACGCGGCGTCGATCTGGGCGTCCAACCGTTGCACGATTTTGACCAGTGCCTGCCGCAATTCGGGTTCCTCTTCAAGGCCGGCGCCTGCGCAGGGTTTCGAGGAACGCGCCGCCGCTGCCGCCCAGGGATCCGACCAACGCGAGGGCCGCCTGGCGCAGCCGCACGTTCGGGTCGCTCAGGGCCTCGATCACCACGGCGCCCGCCGCGGCATGGCCCGGGGCGACGGGGAGCAGCGCGCTGGCGGCAATGAAGCGAATACGCAAACTGCCATCGTCGAGCAGTTGCTCCATCGCTGCCGCGGCCGGGCCGCCCGTGGCCAGCTTGAGGGCCAGCGCCGCGTTCATGCGCAAGCCGTCGTTGGCGTCGCCGAGACAGTCGATCAACCAGGGGATGGCGACGGCGGGTAAGGTATCGAGTCGAGCCAGGGCGTGCGCGGCGTTCGCCCGCACCTGGACCTCCGGATCGCGCAGGGCATCGATCAGCGCCGGGATGACCTCCTCCGGGATGGCCGCCGCCTTCATCCAGCCCGCCGAGGCCATCTTGCGGATTTCGCCGTCGGCGTCCTTGAGCCCCGACGCGAACGCGGACGCGGCTTCGGGCGGCTGGATCATGGCAATTGCGCGCATGGCCTGTTCGCGCACGGTCACTTCCGCGGTTTGGGCGGCGCGGAGCAACGGCCCGCCGGCCGCGGCGGCGGCGGGGCCAAGCTTGCTCAGCGCCTGGGCCGCGTGGAACTGGACCAGAACATGGTCGTCTTCCAGTAACAGCCGGCACAGGCCATCGATGACCGCGGGCGTGGCGCCGGCCAACTTCGGCAGCACCTGGGCCAGCTGTACCTTCACCAGGTCGCTGGCGTCCTCCAGCAGGGGCATCAGCGCGCTCAGCGCCGCCGGATCCGCCTCGCCCCATAGGCCCATGGCCAGCACGGCGGCCGTCCGTACCTGCGGGTCCGTGTCGCGCAGCGCGGCGACCACCGCCTGCGCCGACCCTGGCGTGGGGCAGCCCAGCGCACCCAGCGCGCGGACGGCCTGGCTGCGAACCCCGCCGTCTTCGTCATGCGCGGCGAATTCCAGCGCCAGGCGTGGCCGTGCCGCGGACGCGCCCATGCGGCCGAGCGACTCGGCGGCGTTGCCGCGCACCTGCGGGTTGATGTGCTGCAAGGAGCGGATCAGGGCGGGCACGGCCTGGTCCGCCGAGTCGCCCATTTGGCCGAGGGCTTCCGCCGCCAGGGCGCTGACCCAGTTGTCCTGGTCCCGCAGCGCGGCACCAGACTGGGCACGGCGACGTCCGCCGCCCCTTCGCCGATTTTCCCCAGCGCTTCGACGGCACGGGCCCGCACCCCATCGTTGCGGTCGGTCACGGCCTCGACGAGCGCCGCCGCGGCCTCGTGCGCCGGTGCGCCGATCGTTCCCAATGCCTCGGCCGTATGCGCACGCACGACGTTATCAGGGCTGGCCAGGCCTTCGACCAGACTGTCGGTGGCGGCGCCGTTCAACGGGCCGACCTGGGCGATGGCCTCCGCCGCGGCCACGCGGACGGACTCGTCCTGGTCCTGCAAGAGGGGGACCAGCGCGGCAACTGCGGGAGCGGCCGCCGTTCGCAGCGCCCCCAGCGCTTGCGCTGCCGACGCCTTGACCAAAGGGCTGACGTGTTGCAGCAGCTCAATCAAGGCGTTGACGGCCGCTTCCTCGCTCCCGCGTACTTTGCCCAAGGACAGGGCTGCCTCACAGCGCACGGCGTCGTCCACATCGTGCAGCAAGGCGATCAACGCGGGAGCAGCTGCCGCGGCGGACGGTCCGATGCGTCCGAGTGCCCGAGCGGCCTGCATGCGAACGACCACCGAGTTGTCTGCCAGGGCGTCGCGCAAGGTCAAGATGGCCAGATCGGACGAGTTAGGGGACGCTGCCTTTCGGGAAACCCGAGCTCTGAACCTGGAAATCCGCCACCAATCCACAACGCGTATCGCCCATGTCCGAAGCCGGGCTGCTTTTCTCCGTGGATTGGCGGCGCCGGCGCGGCGCCAATGCGTCCCAGCGCTTCAACCAGGTTCTGCCGGACGGTGTCACTGGGGTCGTTGGCGAGCCGCACCAGCAACGGCACCTGTTCGTGGGTGTGGAGATAGCCGAGCGCCGCCACGGCGAGCGCACGCATCTGCTCGTCGGGGTCGCGCAGGCGGCCAATCAGGGCAGGGATGGCGGACGGCCCGATGGCAGCCAGGATCGGCGGCAATTGGTCCCGCTGCTCCCTGGTCAACGAGGTGATGGAGCGCAGCGAAACCAGCAGCGGCCCGATTGCGCGCGCACCATACTGCGGCAGCGCGTTGCGCGCGCGTTCGTGGATCGACTCGTGCGGACTCCAGAAGTCCGTAATCGTTTCGGCCAGCAGGTAACCCTGCCGAACGGAGGCGCCGATTTGTTGCAGCAAGACAAACGCAAAGAACGTCTGGAACGCCGTCATCAGCGTGGAAGCCGGCCACGCCGCTTGATGGACATACGTGACCTGCAACAGCTGGTGCGAGCGGGCGACGTTCAGCACGTCCACGAGATACAACAGGGTGATCAGCGCGTTCGCCAGGAAATCGACGTAGGTCGGTCCCGCTTGTTCCTCGCCCACGACATACCAATCTCTCCCGATGGTCTCATACAGCCCCTGGTTGAGCAGGGCAAAGCCGCCGATCATGCCCGCCGCGGCGGCGACCAGCAAGGGGACGCCAACCTGCTGGCCATAAAGCACCAGGTGGTGCGCCAGCTCCTGTCCCTTCAGGGGATTATGCACCGCCTTGTGACCGCGTTCCACTTCACAGCGTTCCATGTCAATGAACATGTACGCCAGGCAGGTCGTCAACCCCATGCCCAAGAGGGTCAGGGCGCAACCGACCGTCAGAATCGGCAGGTAGCCGGCAGCCGCCCAGCCCACCGTCAAGAACCCTACGACGATCGCCAGGAACAACCGCCAGGAGGCCGCGGAAAACAGCCGCTCCCAAAGTAGAAAACCGTTTTTGATGCTGCCGTGGACGACGTAACCGAGCCCGCGCAGGCCCCAACCGAGCAGCCCGCTGACGGCGAGGATGGCGACCGCGAGGCCGACCCCGGCTACCGAAAGCAGGATCAGATACGATGAATCAAGCTGACTCAAGCGGATCAGGAATTGCTCATCACCCATGATCGATGCCTCGGTGCTCCCCAACCGCGGTCCAGGAGACGATAACGATAGAACAGCAACGGCGGACCGCGTGGCCCGCCGCTGCTGTTGTCGGACTCTTGCCCCCCCTAAAGTCCGTTTACTTGCGGTCCACCATCACGGACCTCAGTGTCGGCCTGGTCGCTGTCGTGTCCACGATCAGCAGGGCGTGGTCGCCGCTCTCGATTGCCGAAATCTTGCTGGCTTTCATATTGAGGCGCACATTGGCGTCGCCCATCTCGTACGTCGTCGCGGTCTTGGAGCCCTCGCCGTTGAAAAGCATCTGCTTCTTCTCCGCGTCGTAGCTCTTGAACGTGCCGCGCACCAGCTCACAGTTCTTGGCGCTGGCGTCCTGGACCAGAATGTAATGGACGGTCCAGTTCTTCACGCCCTTGTCGTAACAAACGCTGATCGCGTCGCCGGCCTTCAGGGCGCTCTTGCCCTCCTTGCCGGCCCGGTTGACGACGACGCCGTCGCCGAGGTTGAACGTAAAGTCCTTGTCGGCGGAATCGGTCAGGACAAACGTCTTGTTGTCGGCGTTGACGGACTTGACCTTGCCGCCGGCAACGGTGTCGGCGCCCAGGGCCGCACCGGCCAACAGAATGGTCGCTACCGTTGCGCTGACCCACTTCGTGAGACTCATCATGCTCTAACTCCTTCTTGGAAACCCGATGCGCCCGATCACCCTTCACCGGAATGAACCAGGCCTGCTTCCGATCCAACATGGATCGAAAGGACTGCTGCACCTGCGCGGCACCCTATGCAGCGCGATCGCAAACGTCCTTGTTGTGGACCGCGGTTACCGATGCGCCGCTCGAAAGCAAAAAAAAACGACGTGGTCGAATATCTTGAGATATTCGACCACGTCGGCTTACTTGTAGACAAGTCCCCCGGCGTCGCCGGGTTACTCTTCATCCAGTCATCCAACCGTCTCAGAGTTTTTGTATAAATTAGAACGGAGATGGCAAGTAGCATGGTGCAGTATTGAGAATTCTTGCTCGCAACGCCCGCACACGGGCGGCGGAGCTAGCCCGTTCTCCCGAAACCCACCACCGCAATGTCGTCGTGCTGGCTGCGACCAGCAGCGAATTGCTTGACGACCGTGACTACCCGCTCACCCAACGCCCGCGGAGAATAGGCCGCCCCCTGCACCGCGTCATGCACCCCCTTCGTCTGGAGTTGGACGTTGTTGACGTCCATGGCCTCGGTGACGCCGTCGGTGAACGCCAGGATGCTGTCGCCCGGCTCCAACCCGACCCGGCACGAGGCGTACTCATAGCCGCTCTGGACGCCAAGGGGCAAGCCGGCCGCCTCGTTGCTGATGGCCTCGCTCACCGTGCGCCTGGCACGGTGGTAGATCAGGGGCGACGGATGGCCGGCGTTGGCCAACGTCACGGTATGGCTCCCGGGACCAAGATCAGGTCTGTGCTGCGGCATTTCGGACACATTTGTGATTGCTTCATCTGTGCTCCTTCTTTGCCGAATTCGTGAGTAGATCAACCGGCGCCGGTCTCTTTATCACCCCTGCCGGTGAAGAACAGTCCAAGGACCAGGGCCGCGGACTGGGAGACGAGCAGTATCGCCAGGCCCCCGTCACAGCCAGACCCAGCACCAGCGCCGCCGCCAACCACACTTTCACCCGCGTCATCCACATGGCTTGTAACACTCCTTCCGCGAGCCCGGCCGCGCTGCCGGCCGTCGCCAGTTTCCCCGCCGCGAACACGAGCGCGGTCTTGACCGTGGAATTACTCAGCACCGCCGGCACCGCCGCCGACAGCGCGTTCCCCGAGAGCATCGCCGCCAGCGACCCTACCGAGAGCGCGACGCCGCGCTGGGCCAGCCGCGACCGTAGCAGTTCCCGGCCGCGCTCCAGCATGCCCTTGACTGCCCCCGCGCTCCAGCCGAGTCGTGACGCGGCCTCCTCCCGCGTCATGTCCTGCAAGTAGCAGAGGACGAGGGGGGGCGCGGAACTTGTCCGGCAAACGCCGCACTTCGTCATCGAGCACCTGACGCAGGTCCTCCCAATCCGCCTCGTGATCGGGTTTTTTTCTGGCCGCCATGTGGGTTACGTGATGCTCGCGGGCTTGCCTCCGGGCCCTTCATCGAGTCATCCAACATCTTCAAAGGTCTTTGTAGCGGTACGTCCGGCCCGCCTGCACCTCCCAGGTTCTGGCCAGCATCACCAGCTGCGTCGCGGTGGCATGCACCACCGTGCCCGCGCGGGTTCTCGTCCCGCCCGCTGTTTCTTGCCGCAGCCGCGCCGACGAACAGGGCGAGCATCACGGTGGGCAAGAAAAAGTGCGTCACTCGGTATATCATGGATCTCCTTTCGGGAGAAAACATCAACTGCCGTAAGACGCGGAGTATGCGGAACGCACAAGCGCACGGCCTACGGGGCATTCAGGAAAGCGACAATTCAGGCACGTTGGCCAGCTCCCAGAGTGTCTGGGCGGCTTCGATCAAGGGAAATGGCTTCGTGAAAACACAGACCGCACCCAGATCGCGGAGCCCCTGGGCCGTGTAACGACCGAGGCTCGGCGCTCATGAAACAGCAGCGGACGGTCGGATTCAGCTGCCGGAGTGCGCCCAAGGTCTGGGGGCCGTCAGGTCCGGGCATCTGCACGTCCATCAGGACCAGGTCGATGGCTTCGCGGTGGCGTCCGTACTGCTCGAGCGCTTCCAGGCCATCGGCGGCCAGCCATACGACGAACCCCCGTTGGCGCAACACGGTGCTGAGCACCGCGCACGCCCGCTTCGTCATCGACGACCAGGATGCCGTAGGTCTGCGGCGGCGGTGCGGCGGCGACGCCGCGCTGTTCCACCCGCCGTTCTTTTTCGAGGCGCAGCAATGCTTCCAAGCTCGCGGGATCAAGCGGTTTGGCCAGATACAGATCAAAGCCGGCCGCGAGGCCGAGCCGGCGATGCACCTCGTCCGCGTACCCCGTGATGGCAACCAGCAGGGATTCATTAAGGGAGGCGCGCCGGCGGAGTTGGCGTGCCAGGTCGCACCCGCCCATCCCCGGCATCGCCAGGTCCAGCAACAGCACGTCGGGCCGATAGGCGGCAGCCAGTTCAAGGGCCGCCGCCCCGGAATAGGCCACGCGCACGTCATGTCCCCAGAGTTGCAAGAGCAACGCCAGGCTGTCGGCGGCATCGCGGCAGTCGTCGGCGACCAGCACGCGCAGGGTTCGCGTGCAGGCGGCGGCAATCCGGACCCGTTCGTCGTCCGGCGACCTGCCCACGACTTCATCGTCTGACCAGGGTTGCGTGGGGGCGGCAGCACTTCTGATGACCACGGATCCCCAACCTTTCGTCGCCATGACGGGAGTTTCCTTTCTCGGGCCACTGGCCTCATTCGTCGCCACTCCGCGGTTCGACCGGCCTCTCAGTCCGGAGGCGAACCCTTTTCCACCGGCGTCGCGTCTTTGGTCCCGTGTCCGATCCCGTGCACTTTCTCCAGGGCTTTTTTCTCGTCCTGCTGGACTTTGTCCGTGTACACGGTGAACGTGAAATGGTAGTTGCCGCCGGCGTCGTCCCATGTGACGGCGAACCAGCCCATGTAAAAGGCCAGGCCGACGGCGACCGCCACGACCAGCACGAGCACCACGAGAAAGCGTTTCATCGTCCTCTCCTCCTCAGTACGTTGCACACGAGCGTAGGCCCATTCGGCGGCCTTATTATACCACCGGCGCCTCAGGCCCTCCGGTCGGGCTTGCGCCCGCCGCCGTCGCGAATGCGCTCCCATACTTCCCGACGATGGACAGGGACAGACCTATCGACCTCGAATCCCAGACGGACCGTGCCGTGACTGATCTCGAGGACGGTGACGATAAGCAGGCGCTCGAAGCCGTCGGAGCCACCGACGACCACCGCCTCCTGATTCTTCCTTGACAAGACCAGCATGGCAGATCCTCCGGGGGAAAAAAAAGCCGACGTGGCGGAATACCCGGAAGGTTTCCGCCACGTCGGCATACTGTCCAATGGGCCCCCCCGGTAGGTCCGGGTTGCCCCTTGTCTAGTCATCCGGCGACTTGTTCGTCGGAGCCGTATTTGAGTTCACTGGCGCTCCGCTCGCATCGCCTATCATACAAGTCGGCGCCGGAAAAGCAAGCGAATTGTTGCTTGCTGGCGGCAGGGCGGCAGCGTGCGCTTCATGAACCCGAACATCTCGGCGCTAACCTGGGGCTATGCCTGCGACCCGCGCGACGGCAATCCGCTCCCGTCGGATTGGGATTGATCGACCGCGGCGGCCGTGGGCGACTTCGCCAAACTCCGCGGCACAATTGCCAAGACAGGAATGACATGCACGACTTGCCCCATCGGCGAGCTCAATACCAGTGGACCCGCGCACGCGCGTGGATCGACTCGGGCGTGCAGCGCGTGTAGATCAGCGGCTGGCAGGTCGTGGCAGGTCGTGCCGGTCTGGCAGGACTAAGGCCCTACGGCAGAGAGCACTTGGCCACGGGCCGTGGCCATCCAGCTCCGGCGCGTGGCCATCGAGCTTTTGAGCGTCGATCTTGAAAGGCGGCCGACGATGGATGACGAACCACGCTACCGGCTGGATCGACCCGACGGGACGGCGTCGAGCACCCCTCACCCCCAACCCCTCTCCCCTTATAAGGGGAGAGGGGAGCAGAGCGAGCCCCTGTCCCCCGAGGCGAGAGGAGGCAGCCCTTAAAGGAATTGATCTCGACGAAGGCGCAAGGTGAATTCATTTAGAAGCCGGCAGGGGTCGCTACCTATGTCTGGGACGGGCGCGACCAGAACCAGCGCCGGCGCTTGAGGCGGTCGAGCAGCACTGCGGCGATGAGCACGGCACCCAGGACGACCATCTGCGGGTTGCTGCCCACGTTCAGCAGGTTCATGCCGTTCTGCACCACGGCGATCAGGAGCGCCCCGATCAGCGTGCCGAAAACCTTGCCCTTGCCGCCCGAGAGACTGGTGCCGCCGATGACGACCGCGACGATCACGTATAGCTCGTAATTTTGCGCGTAGGTCGGCGCGGCACTCTTGAGCTGGGATGCCATGATGATGCCGCCGAGACCGGCCAGCAGGCCGGAGACGACGTAGACACGCACGATGGTTCGCTCGACCGGCACGCCGCTATAGCGCGCCGCCCTGGTGTTGCTGCCGACCGCGTAGATATAGCGTCCCGCAGTTGTGTGCGCCATAACGAAGTGGGCGATTGCGTACAGCACCAGCATGAGCACGACCGCGCTCGGCACGCCGCCCAGCGTGCCCTGGCCCAGTGCCGTGAAGCTTTGCGGCAATTGAAAGATCGACTGGTTGTCGGCCAGGATATAGGCCAGGCCGCGGGCGATCAGCATCATGCCGAGCGTGACGATGAAGGGCGGCGCCTCGAACAGCGTGACCAGCAGTCCGTTGGCCAAGCCGATCAGCCCGCAAGCGAGCATGGCCGCCAGCGAACAGACGACCATTCCGCCGGCCGACGCGTTGTCCGCGCCGGCGTAATCGCGGATTAGCAGCGTGGCCAGCACCGCCGACAGCGCGACCAGGCTACCGACCGACAGGTCGATCCCGCCCGTGAGGATGACCAACGTCATGCCGATCGCGAGCACAGCAATGATCGTGATGTGATTGGTAATGTTGAGCAGGTTGACCGGCCTAAGGAAATTCGGCCAGGAATAGCTGGGTGGCACAAGGAGGCGTGTTCCGGCGAGGTTCGGGAAACGGCTGCCGAGGTCGTGGAGCACGTCCCATTTGCCGGTCGCGCGTGGCCGCGATGACGGCGGGCTTGTCGGCGGCGCGGGCGAGGCGTTCCAGCGCCTGGCGTGCATCGGCCGGGCCGCCGCGCACGACCTCGAGCACGCCGCGTCCCGATTGCTCCAGGGCCGAGCCGAGCGCCTGGGCGAAGGCCTGATCCTCCTCGGTCGCGCGGACGACGATCAGCACTTTGGCGTCAACGGGAGTCAGCGCGATGATGTCGCGCGCGACGGCTTCACCGCCGGCCGCGCCGCTGGGGGACTGCTCGCTCCAGGTCGCCGCACTGAACACGGCGCCGAGGGCGAGCAGGACGAAGAGCATGCCGTAGTCGGAGAGGAAACGCGCCCACATCGCCCCGCGCCCGCCGGAAACTTCCGAAGTCTTCGAGACTTCGGAAGTTTGGCACTCAGGGATGATCCAACCAGCGCGCCGGCGGACACCAATCGTTCACCAGCGGCAGGTGATGACTGATGTACGCATTGTAGGACTGGTCGAAAAAAAGATCGTGCGGATAGGTGGCACAGGGCCGGGTCGTCTCCGGATCGAGCGCCCCCGCGGCAATGAGCGATTCGCAAACGAGCTCGGCACAGTAATAACCGCAGCGATCGCCGTGCGACTTGCCCATCACGTAGGTGCGCAGCGGCCCGCGGCTCCGTAACGGCGTCAGCTGACCCGCCAGGCGCACGAGCGCGAACATCTTGCCGTTTTGCCGCTCCGCGAACGCGGTCAGGGCGGCGCACTGGTCCGGCGTCAGCGGCGTCTTGCGCTTGCGAATATACACCGGCCCCTTGTCGGCGTATTCCTTGAGGTGCGGCAACAGCGGCAGGATGCGCACGTGCGTCGTGTCGTTCGGCCCCGCTTCCAGGACGCCGAGCGAGCCGTCGCACCGCTGCACGATGACCGCGGAGTTGTGCGGCTCGAACGCGAACGCCAGGTTATGGGTGAGCGCCCAGAACCAGTTGTCATCGGTCGCAAGCAGCACATCGCCCGGCTGCGGAACATACGCCACGGCGGGGCCGTGGAGCGCCTTCTCGATGCAATACGCAGGTTCGCAAAGGTAGGAGGGTGGGAGCACGCCGAATTCATCGTGCCCCCCGGCGCAGAGACAGAGGGCGACCAGCAGCGATATTCCGGGTCCCATGATTCGGCACGCTCGTTGTGTTTGGGTTCCCTCTTCCCCTCTAAGACATATCTGGCATTTGCGATTCACGACTGCAATGATTTTCAACGCGCCCGGCCGAAAGCGGACCGAATGGGCAGCCATCGCCGAATGCTCCGCGTACGGAGGCTGGGAAAATGGGGAAGCGCGGGTTGTTCGTAGTTCCGCCTTCAGGCGGTTCCGCGAACGCCGCCTGAAGGCGGAACTACGACCAGCAGGCCCCTGGTTCGGGGGCGCGAGTCCTGCCCGAGGCCCACGTTTCTTGTCCACCCCCTGGCGGCACGCGGGTTTCCCTGGTATCCTTAACCTGGTCAAGTTCGTTCTCGGTTCCGCATGTTCCGTAGACCCTTTCGGAGGGAACCCATGAATCCGCGAACCTTTGCCGTGGTTGCCCTGGCGTGTGCTGCCGTCGTCGGCGCAGCTGGCCGCCGGTCTGCTCTTCTTCGGAGGGGCGGTCCTCAACGATGTGGTCGTGCAGCCCGCACGCCAGGCGGAGTTCGCGCCCGGCGGCTTCCTCAACAACCTGGCCGTGGTAGACGAGCTGCAAGGACTGCAAGGCCCGCCCAGGGGCCAGGCCTGCACCCGCGAAGAGCTGCAAGCCGCGCGCGGCCCCGTTGTCGCCGCGAAAGAATGCACGTTTAGCGGGCCGTTCACGCACCAGAACCTCAGCATCGTTCTGATCCACGGACCCGAGGCCGTCGCGGGTCAGCGCGTCATGCCGCTGCAGGCCGCCCTCGAGCAGAACCTGGCCGTGGTCCATGAGGGCGCGCTCGCGATCGACAATCGCGCCGACATGCCGCTCTTCATCCAGGCCGGTGACATTATCAAGGGCGGCACCCAGGACCGCGTCCTGCCGTACGATTACCTGGTGCCGGTGGGTACGAATCGGCTGCCGTTGAACGTGTTCTGCGTCGAGGCGGGCCGGTCCTTCCCGCGCGGTCAGGAAATCAGCACGTCGTTCCAGAGCTCCACCGAGCAGCTGCCCGGCAACAAGCTGCACCTGGCGGCGCGCCACCGGCACAACCAGGCCGAGGTGTGGGAGGGCGTGCGTCAGATCCAGCTCGCGCTCGCCCGCAACGTCGGCGGCTCGGTGCAATCGCCGCAGTCGCAGACCAGCCTGCAGCTGACGCTGGAATCGGATCGAGTGCAGCAGGCGATCCAGAGCTACGTCGACGAGCTAGCCCCGCGCACGGTCGGCGAAAACGATGTGATCGGCGTGGCCGTCGCGGTCAACGGCCGGCTCCAGAGCGCAGAGGTCTACGCGTCCTCCGGTCTGTTCATGGAACTCTGGCCCAAGCTGCTGAAGGCGAACGCGATCGCGGCGCTCGCCGAACGGCAGCCCGGCGCGGCCGCGGCGCCACCCACGGTGGAAGCGGTGCAACAATTCCTCGCGGTCAGCGACAAGGGCGGCAATTGCCGCAAGGCGCAGAGCCAGGCCACGCTGGTGCTGCAGCAGGAGACCGACCGTGTCGTGCTGTTCGAATCCTGCGACCCGGCACGGCAAAACGTGGTGCTGCACCGCAGCTTCCTGGCACGGTGATGCAAGGTAGGTCCCGCCTGCCGGGCGGGACTTGGACGGTAAGGGCGAGACATCCCGTCTCGCCCTTTTCTTTTGCTCGTGCTCATTCCAACCAGTTTTCCACGCGCAGGCCAGGAATCTGCTGAAAATCACGCCGGTTGCCCGACAGCAACAACGCATCGCGGGTTCTGGCAATCGCCCCAATCTTGAGGTCCTGGAGACCGACGCGAAGTTCTTGCTTGCGAAGCTTCTTGCAGAGATCAGCCGCGCGATTGTTGAAAGGCAAGATTCTCCAGGCGCTGAAGAACTCCCATAGTTGTCCCAACCGATGATAAACCGGAACCTGGTCACTGAATTCGGGCTTTCGCTTGATCGCGGCCAACCAACCGCGTAGTTGTTCTTCCAGGCAAACGATGGTCGTACCGAACTCCTCGGGCGATTTGCGTATTTTCGCCGACAGGGATTCGTATTGGTGCTCTCGGGGAAGGCGAAAGCCGTCAGATGATCGGTGTCCAGGACGATCACTTCTTGGCTCGGTGGGTGGCAGTTTTGGTGGCGGATCGACGGCGAGCGCGCTGGCGGTCTCGTTTGCGGAGCTTCAAGGCTTCGTCAAAAATCTCTCTCATCCCCTCGTCGCCAGCAAAAACCCCTTGAACGCGCAGCCACGGCTTTTGCTCGCGTCCATTGACGATTTCGGCCTTTAGCGCCGCAAGCTCGCGTTCCAGGGCGTCAATCCGCTGCTCCAATGTTGCATTCGGCATTGCTGCTTACCTCGTTCCTGGATGAATCATAGCGCTCAGGAGTCGTTGTAGGCCTGCGTCAGCGCGGATATCGAGCTTTTTCATCTGCAACATCGCCTTCGTGACGCGCTGGGATTTTTTCGGGTCGGGATCGCTCAGCATGTCGATCAGCACGGTCGGCACGATTTGCCAGGACAAGCCGAACCTGTCCTTGAGCCAGCCGCATTGGACTTCGCCGCCGCCCGCGGAGAGTTTGTCCCAGTAATAATCGACTTCGTCCTGCGTTTGGCAATTCACGACAAAGGAGATCGCCTCCGTGAATTTGAAGTGCGGTCCGCCATTGAGGGCGACAAACGACTGCCCCTCCAGCCGAAATTCCACGGTCATCGCCGAGCCTGCCGGCCCGGGACCCGCCTCGCCATAGCGGATTACCTTGACAAGCTTCGAGTTCGGAAAAATCGAGACATAAAAGCCGGCCGCCTCTTCCGCCTGATGGTCGAACCACAGGAACGGCGTGATTTTCTGGATCGCCACAGCTTTTCTCCTTATCCCCGCCACCCTTGGTGGAGGGGCTGGTGGTATGCTCGCGCGTAGCCCCGGCTCAGTTGCCCGCCGGCTCAGCGGCTGGCAGATCCCACAGGCTGATCATTAGCGTAGCGCGGTGACCGCGTTGCGGTCGGGCGGCGCGACGCCGTGCAGATGGCGTACGAAAAAGTCCCAGCGGCGGCGCTCGCCGTACGCGCCGCCGTCCGAATGGTTCATGCCGGGCACAACCAGCAGCTCGAAATCCTTGCGCCGCGAATCAAGCCATCGACTACGCGCATCGTCGATTCGAACGGCACGTTCGTGTCCAGCTCGCCGACGATCAGCAGCAGCTTCCCTTGCAACTGGTGCGCGTTCGTGACGTTGGACTGCTTCTCGTAATGTGGACCCATCAGGCCCATCCACTGCTCATTCCAGCTCGATTTGTCGAGCCGATTGTCGTGGCAGCCGCACGCCGACACCGCCACCTTGTAGAACTCGGGATGGAACAGGAGTGCGCCGGTCGAGCTCTGGCCGCCGGCCGAGGTGCCGTAGATACCGACGCGCGTCACGTCGATATAAGCGTACTTCCTGGCGAGGGCCTTGATCCACAGAATGCGATCCGGGAAGCCTGCGTCGGCGAGGTTTTGCCAGCATACTTCGTGGAAGGCGCGGGACCGATGGGCCGTGCCCATGCCGTCGCATTGCACCACGATGAAACCCAGCTCGGCGAGCGCCAGGAGCTGCCGATAGGCGGCAAAGGTCTTGGGCGTGAACGAACCGTGCGGGCCGGCGTAAATGTACTCGATAACCGGGTATTTCTTGCTTGGGTCGTATTGCTGCGGCCGGCAGACGATGCCCCAGATGTCGGTCTTGCCGTCGCGGCCCTTGGCGCTGAACACCTCCGGCGCACGCCAGCCGGTCGCGAGCAGCGCGGAGATATCCGCCTCGTCCAGCTGGCAGATGAGCGTGCCGTCCGCAACCCGGCGCAGCTCGTGGACCGGCGGCATATCCACGCGCGAGTACGTGTCGATGATGCACTTGCCGTCCGGCGAATACTGAATGGCGTGGTTGCCGTTCCCCTCGGTCAGCGCTACCAGGTCGGTGCCGTCGAAGTTGACACGGTAATAGTGAACCAGGTAGGGATCCTGGTCGGGGTTCTTGCCGTTGGCGCGGAACCAGATTTGCCGTTTCTCGGTGTCCACGCGATCGATGCCGCGGACGGCCCACGCGCCCTGCGTGATCTGGTTCTTGATTTTGCCGGCCACGGCATCCACCAGGTACAAGTGCTTCCACCCGTCGCGCTGCGAAGCGAACAGGATCTCATCGCTGTCGTCCAGGTAGCGCACGTAGATGCCTGGTATCTCGTCGGCCTTGGGGCTATGGACGCTCCAGATGAAGGCGTGCGTTCTTTCGTCGATCAGGTAGCGCGTCTGGCCCGTGCGCGTCTCGACCTCGATTATGCGAAAACGCCGATGGCCGCGATCGGTCTTCTCGAACGTGAAATGTTTGCCGTCCTTGTGCCAGCGCAGCCGGGGCATCCACCCGTAGTCGATGCGCTCAACGTCGACCTTGGTGGGCTTCTTGATTTCGAGATCGACGACGTACATTTCGTGCAATGCGAATTTGTCGCCGGGCCGCGGATAGGGCCGCGTGTGCAGCTTGGCGGCGAGCTGGTCCTTGGGGCTGGTTTCGATCATGTAGACTTCTTTGCCGTCGCCCGGCTCGGTGCGATACAGTACCAGCGCTCGCGAATCCGGAGCCCAGGTCAACGACGCGAACGGGTTGCCGGGGGTCCCGTTGTCGGTGAGCTGCGTCTCCTTGTCGTCGCCGTCGCGCAGCCACACATTGTTGTCCTTCGTGTACGCCGTCCACTTGCGGTCGGGAGAGCGTGCCTCGCGGACGGCCTGCGGCGTAGGACCGCCTTTCTTTCCCCCGCCTTTCTTGACCTGCGGCGCGGCCTCAGCATCGTCCTGCGCCGCGCCGATCCACGGCGCCTCGTCGTCCTGATCCGCACCGGCCGCCGGCTGAGAACCTTCGACCGATTCCTCCGGCATCGGCCTGGCGCTCGGCTTGCACTCATAAGCTGTTCGGTCGCATTCCCAGGTGGTGCCGGCCGCCCGGAAACGGACCGCATCGGTCCCGTCGACGAATTCGATCGTATCGAACGGCAAGCGGCCGCCCATATACTCCTTGCTCGCGGCCTTCGACAGCGCGGCTGCCAGCTTCTTGTGGTCGAATGCCGGCGCGCGAACTGCTGGCCCACATCGACGAGGATAAACTCCTTGGTCCCGTCCTTGAGGTCGTTGCGATACCAGAAGCGCCCGTTATTATCGAACCAATGCGGTGTGAGCGTGGCCTTGAAGACCTTGCCCTTGGTCTGGGCCGCGAGCCGGCCGGCGCGTTCATAGGCCTGGCGCATATCCAGGCTGTCCACCCGGCCGGGGCCTTCCGGCTTGTCTTGCCTGGAAGGCTCCGCGCCGCCGTCGACCACCGTGCCGTCCTGCACCGTATATTCGGACGCAGCCACCAAGGCGTCGATCGAAACCGGCAGTTCAGCGATTGGGCGCACCGTCCGCGACGGCATCCAGCGCACGGCGCCGCCAGCCAGCACTGCACTGCCGAGCACGGCCATGATCGCGATGGCCCTCCGGCGTGAGATTTGAGAGTACCAGCGTCGCATGATTATCTCCTGAGTCGCCAATCAACGTGTTCTTTGTAAGCCATCGTTTCATCGACCAGAGTATAAAGGCCCAGGTCGTAACCCTTCAGCGTTTCGCGGGTGGTGATGGGGCGATCGGCGCCGGCGGGCGGTTGGCCCTCGCCGGCCGCGTCAAAATACGCCTCCACACCCGCAGCCCAGTAGTCGACACGATCGCGTGCGGCTGCCGTGCCCTGCCACAGGCCGGCGGCGCGGGCATCCTCATAAAGCTTGAGCAGCCGGCCGTCGAACTCGACGTCCAGGCGTTTCAACCGCAGCTCGTATTGTTGCTTGATCCGCTGCTTCTCGAAATCGGCCAGCACCGGACGCAGACCCGTCACCCGGTAAAACGCTTTGGCAAGCACGCTGACGACCATCTGCTTACCCGCGAACGGCTCCTTCGACAAGCGCAAGACATTCTCTTCCGGAACCACCATCAGCTTGACGTTCGCCGTGTAGTCCAGGTAGCGCGCCGCGTCAAAGCCTGCTTGCTTGCGGGCATCGGCGAATTCAGGCAGATCGCTGAGTTTCTCCTGGCGCCCGAGCACGACCAGCCGCGCGCCGTCGGCGATCAGCGCTTTGAGGATGTCGTGCCGATACGCGAACATCTTGCGGATGATGTCGTTCGCCGCCAGCAGCGCCTCGTCGCTGACGTGCTTCGACCCAAGAACGGTGAACTCGCGCGCGTACGTGAACTTGGTGTAATAAGCGTTGATCTTGAACGAGGCCGGCGGCGGCATCACGCTCGGCTGCTTGCGCAGAGGCTGGTAACGCCAATCGCTCTCGGCCGACAGGTTGAACGTGGTCCTGACCAGGTCATAACCTTCCGGGTCGTAGAGCTTCAGCTGTTCGCGCGTGCCGATTGCATTGTGGTTCCAGTTATTGATCCGGTTGCAGTCGAAATAGGATTGGCAGATCTCGGCCCAGTATTCCGCCTGGTTGGATCCCGCGTACGCATTCTTCCACAGTCCCTTGCCGACCGCGTTCCTGTAGGTTTGCCCCAGCCGCTTGCGCCATCCGGCATCGAAGCGCGCCAGTGCCGCGTCGATGGTGTGACAGAACTCATGGACGGCGATGCTCTCGTCGTCGTAGCGGTCGATGGCCAGGTTCAGCAGGTTCTCCTCGCCGAAGCTGGTGACGTTGAGCCCGCCGGTGCCGCGCACGCGCTCGTTCTGAAAGATCGGGTTCGGGTGGTTGCGGTACTCGGGCATGTCGGTATAGACCTGATCCATGCCGATGATGATCAGGCGCGTGCCGTATTTCCGCATCGCGTCCAGGATGTCCGGCCGTCCGGCCAGCATATGCGTGACGATGTGGTAGGTGCGCTTCAGCGCCTCGTCGGCGACGACGGGCGCCGCCGCGATGGAGAGCCCATTCGCATCGATATGCTTTTTGTAAAACGCGCGGGCTGCCTCGCGGTCTCGTTCCCGGAACCGGTCGAAGAACGTCGCCGGCGGCGGCGTCACTTTCAGCACGGCCGGCGACAGCGGATCGCCGCACGCGACGCAAACGCACGGGGACGGCGGCAGGCCGTCGCCAAAGAGGAGAAGTATCCCGGCAACGACCGCGGCGATTCGCTTCACGGACGACTCCCGTTGGGTCGCGAGCAATCCCTCAACCACCGACGAGTTTCTGCGACCCCGCCGGCGCCGCTTCGCGGACCGCCGGCTGCTTCGCTGCCGTTTCCTTCGTCGCCAGCAGTTGCCTCAGAACATACTGCAGGATGCCGCCGTGCTGGTAATAGAGCAGCTCCTGCGGCGTGTCGATGCGCGCGATCGCCTGGAAGTTCACGTAGCTGCCGTCGGCGCGATTGCGCGCACGGCCAGCTTCTTGCCGGCGGTGAAGCCGGCCGCGTACGACTCAGGCAAACCCTCGATCTCATAAATTTCCTCACCGGTCAGGCCAAGGATCTCCACATTCTCGCCGGTCTGGAACTGTAGCGGCAAAACGCCCATGCCGACGAGATTGCTGCGGTGAATGCGCTCGAAGCTCTCGGCGATGACCGCACGCACGCCGAGCAGCCGCGGGCCCTTGGCGGCCCAGTCGCGCGAGCTGCCGGAGCCATATTCCTTGCCCGCGAGGATCATCAGCGGCACGCCCGCCGCCTGATACTTCGTCGCGGCTTCGAAAATCGACATGAGCGTGCCGTCGGGCAAATGCCGCGTCACGCCGCCCTCGGTGCCGGGCGCCAATTTGTTCTTGAGCCGCAGGTTGGCAAAGGTGCCGCGGATCATCACCTCATGGTTGCCGCGGCGCGCGCCGTAGCTGTTGAAGTCGGCCGGCGGCACACCGTGGCCGATCAGGTACTGACCGGCGGGGCTGTCGGCCTTGATCGAGCCGGCCGGCGAAATGTGGTCAGTGGTGATCGAGTCGCCGAGCACGGCCAGCACGCGCGCACCGCCAATGTCGCGCAGCGGGCCCGGCGCCGCCGGCATGTCCACGAAGTACGGCGGATGCTTGACATAGGTGCTGCCCGCCTGCCAGCAATAAAGGTCGCTCGCCGGCGCTGTCAGCTTCTGCCACTGCTCGTCGCCCGTGAACACGTCGCGATAAATGCGGGCAAACGCCTCGGGCTTGATCGATCGCTGGATCGCGTCCTGAACCTCCTGCTGCGTCGGCCAAATGTCGCGCAGAAAAACCGGCTTGCCGTCGCCGTCGGCGCCGAGCGGCTCGGCGTCGAAGTCGAAGTCGATTCGGCCCGCGAGCGCGTAGGCAACCACGAGCGGTGGCGAGGCGAGGTAATTGGCCCGCACCTCCGGATGAACGCGCCCCTCGAAATTGCGGTTGCCCGACAGCACGCTCGTGACGACCAAACCGCCCTCGGCGATCGTGCGCGACACCGCCGGCGGCAGCGGCCCGCTGTTGCCGATGCAGGTGGTGCAGCCATAGCCGACCAGGAAGAACCGGAGCTGCTCCAGCGAGCGCATCAGGTCCGCCTGTACAAGATAATCCGTAACCGCCTTGGACCCGGGGGCGAGGCTCGTCTTAACCCAGGGCTGCGAGTGTAGGCCGCGCTCGACCGCCTTCTTCGCGACCAGCCCCGCGGCAAGCATCACCGACGGATTCGACGTGTTCGTACAGCTCGTGATCGCCGCGATGACCACGGTGCCATGCTTGGCCGGCATCGCTCCCAGCGCCGGCGCCGTGGCGGCCGACCCGGGCGGCAACGGCTGGGCGGCGGCTTTCTTCTTGACTTGCAGGCTCGGCAGCGCATCGAAGAATGACTTCTTGACCTGGCCTAGGACGACGCGGTCCTGCGGGCGCGATGGGCCGGCTAGCGACGGCTGCACACTGCCAAGGTCCAGCTCCAGGATGTCGGTGTAGAGGGGGTCCGCGGATTTCGTCGTACGGAACAGACTCTGCTCCATGCAGTAGGCCTCGACGCGGCGCACCAACGCCTCGGGCCGGCCGGTCAGCCGCAGATAGTTCAACGTCTCCTGGTCGACGGGGAAGAAGCCCATCGTCGCGCCGTACTCCGGGGCCATGTTGGCGATGGTGGCGCGGTCGGCGAGCGGCGAGGTGGTCCAGCCCCTGGCCGAAGAACTCGACGAACTTGCCGACGACGCCCTTCTTGCGCAGGATTTGCGTGACGGTGAGGACGAGGTCGGTCGCGGTCGCGCCTTCGGGCAGCCGGCCGAACAGGCGAAACCCGACCACCAGCGGCATGAGCATCGACACGGGCTGGCCGAGCATCGCCGCCTCCGCCTCGATGCCGCCGACGCCCCAGCCGAGCACGCCCAGGCCGTTGATCATCGTCGTGTGCGAATCGGTGCCGACCAGCGAGTCGGGATAGAGCGTGCCGGCCGCCTCATCGAGGAAGACGACGCGTGCCAGGTATTCGAGATTGACCTGGTGCACAATCCCGGTCTCCGGCGGAACGACGCGGAAGTTGCGCAGTGCTTCCTGCCCCCAGCGCAGAAACGCGTAGCGTTCGAGGTTGCGTTCGTATTCCAGGTCGGTGTTCGCCTGAAAGGCGCCGGCGGCGCCGAAGCGGTCGACCTGCACCGAGTGATCGATGACCAGCTCGACCGGCTGCAGCGGATTGATGCGCCGTGGATCGCCGCCCATGCGTTCCATGGCGTCGCGCATGGCCGCCAGATCGACGACTGCCGGCACGCCGGTGAAGTCCTGCAGCAGCACCCGGCTCGGCGTGAACGCGATCTCGCGGCTCGGTTCGGTGCGCGGGTCCCACTGCGCCAGCGCCATCACGTCCTCGGCGCGGACGTTGACGCCGTCCTCGGTGCGCAGGAGGTTTTCGAGCAGCACCTTCATCGAGTAGGGCAAACGCTCGGCGAGCGCGTATTGCTTGAAGACCGCGTCAAGCCGGCGGATGGTGTAGGTCTGGTCGTCGACGCGAAGCGTGCTTTGACTGCCAAAGCTGTCGGCCATGGTGGTGGGGCCCTGCAGGCGATGTAACTGGGAGGGATGGAACCGATGTTATTGTGGCAGACACGGCGAGTTGTGGCAACGACGCCGGTTGTTTACGTTTAGGCGAGCGGCAGGAGTTAACTTACCCTCGCTTGCGCGTCGGGCTTGTGACTGACACAAGCCCGACGTGCAAGCGAGGGTACGCTTTCACCTGCCGATCGCCTAAACGTAAACAGCCAATCTTAACTGGCTTTATCCAAACAGCAGCGGCGGCGTGTCATCGGGCCGGCGAAAAGCGTCGGCCGTCAACAACGGCTTGCCGGGGAAGCCGAGCTTCTTGTACGTCAGCGCAAACATCTTGCCAATCGCGTCGGCGAGCGGGCCCGTGCCGACCATGCGGGTGCCGAAGCTGGAGTCGTAATCACGGCCGCCGCGGACCGCCCGCAGCCGGCTCAGCACGCGCTCCTTGCGATTGGGGTAATGGTCCGCCAACCATTGGCCGAAGATCTCGGGCAAGCCGTGCGGCAAGCGCAGCATGACGTAGCCGGCATGGACGGCGCCTGCGTCCCGCGCCGCGGCGAGGATGGCGGGCAGCTCGTGGTCGGTAAGGCCGGGGATGACCGGCGCGACCAGCACCGTGACGGGCACGCCGGCCGCGCTGAGCTTGCGGATCGCGTCCAGCCGGCCGCCCGGCCGGGTCGCGCGGCTCCATGCGACCCGCGAGGCTGTCGTCCAGTGTCGTCACCGAGACGCACACCGTGACAGCATGGTGTTCCGCGAGCACGCGCAACAGGTCGGCGTCGCGGGTGACGAGATGGTTCTTGGTCACGACGGCGACCGGATTGCGAAAGCTGACCAGCACCTCCAGGCAACGCCGCGTCAGCAGCAAGTGCCGCTCGATCGGCTGATACGCGTCGGTCACTCCGCTCAGGCCCAGCACCTGCGGCTGCCAGCGCGGCGAGTTGAGCTCCTTGCGCAGCAGCTTCGGCGCGTCTTCCTTGACCATGATCTTGGTCTCGAAGTCCACGCCGGCGGAGAAACCGAGGTATTCGTGGTAAGGGCGCGCATAACAATAGACGCACCCATGCTCACATCCCCTGTACGGATTGATGCTCGCCGCGAAGCCAACATCGGGGCTGTCGTTCGTGGTGATGATCGAACACGTGCGATCCTTGAAGAACTCCGTCGCGGGCGCGGGATCGTCGCCGGGCGGCGCGTCGGGGTCGCGCTCGTAGCGCAGCGTCTCGAAACGGTTGGCCGGATTCTGGCTGGCTCCCCGACCACGGAGCGGACCGGACGAATCGTGCATGATCGACCCTCCGCGGCTGGGACATGGACATTAGTATAGATAAGCCGGCCGCGGCGTTTTGTCAAACTCATTCGCTCGTTACTTGCGCACGATCGTGAGGTTGCCGGCTGCGGCGATCGTCTCGAGGATGTCCCGCATCTTCGCATCGCTGAAGCCGATGTAGACCGTCACGGAGGATTGCTCGTGCGGCAAGCGTAGGTTGGCGTGCGGCAGGGTCGGTCTAGATCTCGCGGCAATCGCGCAGGTCGATCTCGGTGGTCTGCAGGGGAAGGAAAAAGAACCAGGGCGCCACCTGAACGCGGGCGGCGCCGAAGGACGTGTTGTATCGGATCGCACTGCCGGGCTTTGAGGTCGGCGAGATCGAGCTAACCACCGTCGGCGACGAGATGACGCTGCGGGCCGAACACCGAGTCCCGGAGGCGGCGCCGGCGAATCACGAAGCGCCCCGCTATGCTGGCGTCGAACTGACGGTGACGCTGCCGGCCGGTCTCGAACCCGAACGGATGGAGGCTCGCTTCCGCAGCGGGCTCCTGGAAGTCCACATCCCGTGGGTGCCGGCCGCGGTACCGCGACGGATCGAGGTAAAGGGTTTGAGCGGCCTGCCCTCCTGAGGGCGGCCCACACAATCCCCCGAACCGAGGCGCTGCCCCGACCAATCGGCGACGGGCACGCCTCATTTATTATTAGGCTTGGAGGATCGGCCATGTTTACCGCCATTCGCCTCACGGTGCTCACGGGGCCCCACAGGAACCGCAGGTCTTGCTTCTGCGGGTCGACGCGGTGTCAAGTCGGCAGAGACTTGCAGTGCTTCGTGCAGTTGTCGGGAACGGAACGAAATCAGCTCATTTCGCGTCACCATTGCCAGCTGGATACCCATCCGCCGGAGATTCAGGTCGAGGACCTGCGTAGCAGCAATGGTACTTACGTCAATGGAAAAAAGGTTGATCCCGTCCCAGGGAGACGACGGCCCATCCCGCCGGTGTGGTTGTAAGTGACGGAGACCTGCTTACGATCGGTGGCACCACGATGCGCGTCGAAGTTGTCGAGTGCCCTCATGCCGGCAATGAATTGGAGGGCGAGTCTGCCTGGCAAATTGGGGAAAGGACCAAACGAGAATGCCCCCTGATTTGTTGAGGGTTTGTTGAGGCAGACGCCAACGGACCGTGTTTCACAGGGATTGCAAGAACCCTTCAACAATCTTCACGGCTTCCCTGGCATGGCCCCGAGCCACTGTGGATAGCCCCGCGCCAAGGCGAAAATCCTCTCCAGGCACCGCCAGGCACCAGGCGCGGGGCCTTTTACCATACAGTCCTTCAGCCAGCGCCAGTAGCGACGGGGGCGACGACAGGTGCGTGCCCCAGGCCGTGCAACCTGTGTGGTCGATCGGCAGCAGCCCGCAACCATTTCCATCGCACGCGGCACTGGCATCGACAAAGACTACGGCATCATGTTCGGCAATGATCGCACATAGCTCCGGCGTCAGTTGCTGGACCACGCTGGCCCTAACCTTCGCCCGGTGCCGTGCGACGACCGCGCGCACCACCAGCGGTCCGACCGCGTCATCGCCGCGGAGGGTGTTCCCGTAGACCGGCGTGTCGAGGTGCTCATCAGATCAGCCGCGGTCATGGACAGCAGGGGTTTGTCGATCGGCTGCATAATGCACATCCTTTCTGGCGTAGATTCGAGCGACTCTTGCAAGCAAATGCTGCGCCGGGGTCGAAGCAAGCGGGGTCGAAAACGGTGGCGGCCCCTGGGAAAGCCGTTTCCTGTGCTACTCAAGGCCAGGAATGCTGATTGCGTGGCTCGTCACGGCACGCCGGGTGGGCGTTCCCTCACAGTTCCGAGCCAAAATCGCACTCAAGCCGACGCGCTGGTGCGCGAGCTGACCCAGCCCTGGGATTTTACGCTCGTCTAACCCTATGAACCGTTTCATTCGGCCGCGCTCCGATGCAGGGCCCCTTGCCGGGTCGCGCCGGGCGACGTAATCTGATAGCTTGTCACAGATTTCGGAGGCGCCGGGCGGTTTGGTCCGAGAAAAGGGAACAGTCGATGCCACATACGAAGAGTGCCAAGAAGAGCCTGCGTCAGACTGCCAAGCGGCGGACACGCAATCGCGCGGTAAAAAAGGCGGTCAAGCTCCAGGTGCGCAGCTTGCTGCAAGCGGCGACCGACGGAGCGCCGGCCGACCAGCTACGCGAGGAGCTGCGCAAGGCCACGAAACAGCTCGACAAGGCGGCGGCCAAACACGTGATCCATCCTAACCTCGCGGCCCGCAAGAAATCGCAGCTCGCGCGCTTGCTGAACGCCAAGGCCACACCCGCCGCACCGCCGGCGAAATAGGCGGCCCCGTGTGGCAAGCCGCCGGCTTGTCCGCTTGTCCCGGCGGGGACAAGCCCCGCCGCTCGCATCGCCTCCCATCCCAGCCACCGCCAACCAATCCAACACGCCAGCTTACCACGGCCCAATCCGCTCTTGGCGGGCTGCGCCCTCTTTGTTATGGTGCCCGCTTGCCGGTGCCGCGGAGCGGCCCGGCTCGATGTCGCGAGGCGAACGCTTATGGCCGGCGCACGGATGCTGGGACTCTGCCTGCTGGCGCTGGCGCTCGGCGCCGGTTGCCAGCGTGCCGGCCCACTCCAGCCCGTCAGCGGCAAGGTCTCCTACAAGGAGGCGCTGCTGACCAACGGCTGGGTCGTCTTCACCCCCGACGGGACGCGCGGCGAAAGCGGGCCCAGCGCTCTGGGCACCATTCACGAGGACGGCACCTACGCGCTCAACACCAACGATGCCGTGGGCGCCGGACCCGGCTGGTATCGCATCACGGTTGCCGCGTTCCCCGTTGCGGCTCCGAAGACGCCGCCCAACGCGTTTCAGCCGATGCCGATTCTGCCCGAGAAATATCGCGATCCCGAACTGTCCCTGCTGCGCTGCCAGATCAAGCCCAATCAGGTGAACACGATCGACCTCAACCTTGACTAACGCTGCCGAGGATTCGCATGAATCGCTTCCTGTTCGGCGTCGCCCGGGCCGTCACCGAGACGTTCACCCTGCCGGAGCCGATCGTCGAGATCGGCGCCTTCCAGGTCGCGGGCCAGCCCGAGGAGCTGAGCCTGCGCCGCCTGTTCCCGGGCCGCGATTACACGGGTCTCGATCTGCGTTGGGGTCCGGGTGTTGATCGCGTCGCCGACGTGGAGCGCCTGCCGCAGCCGGCGGGCTCGGTCGGGACGCTGATTGCGATGAACACCTTCGAACACGTCCGCCGTTTTTGGCAGGGATTCGCCGAGGTCCGGCGCGTGCTGCGGCCCGACGGCGTGTTCCTGCTGTCGTGCCCCTTCTTCTTCCACATCCATGACCATCCCCACGATTACTGGCGATTCACGCCCGCGGCGCTCGAAACGCTGCTGGAGGAATATCCGAGCCGGATCGTCGGCTGGCACGGCGCCAAACAGCGGCCCGCCAATGTCTGGGCGGTCGCGTTTGGTCCAGGCCGGCCGCCGATCACGCCCGAGCAGTTCGCCCGCCATCGCACCCTGGTACAGAAATATGCCTATCAGCCCGAAGACTCCTTGACGCGCCGCTGGCGCTATCGGCTGGCGAGCCTCCTGTGCGGCCGGGGCCCGTTCGCCTCGTATCTGGACCGCAATCAATGGGATGCCCAATGTCTGAACGCCAAGCACTCTCTGCCGAAGGTCGCGTAACCGCCACCACAGCGACGGTCGAGCTGTCGGTCTGCATCGTGAACTGGAATTGCTGTGCCGTCCTGCGCAAATGCCTGCGCTCGCTCGACGAGCAGGGACAAGGGCTGCGCTACGAGGTGATCGTGGTGGACAATGCATCCACCGACGGGGCGGCCGACATGGTCGCCCAGGAGTTTCCGCACGTTCGCCTGGTGCGCAACGACACCAACCTGGGGTTCGCCCGCGCCAACAACCAGGCGGCCCGGCTCGCGCAGGGCGCTGCTGTTTTTTCTCAACAATGACACGATCGTGCCGCCGCGGGCCCTGAGGCGGATCGCCGACTTCCTCAAGGCCCATCCCGACGTGATCATGCTCGGCCCGCGCCTGCGCGACCCGCAGGGCCGATTGCAGATGTCGCATCGTCGCCAGCCGTCGCCGCGGACGTTCCTGCACCGCACGCTGCTGTTTCGCCGGCTCGGCCTGGGCCGCGCGGAGTACCAGCAATATCGGCGGGCGGGAGCGAGTGCCGAGCAGGTGCTGGACGTGGACATCCTAATGGGAGCCGCGATCGCGATGCCGCGGCAGCCGTTTTTGGCCCTGGGCGGCTGGGATGAGGATTTCGTCTTCGGCGGCGAGGACATGGAATTGTGCCACCGCGCTCGCCGCATCGGCCGGGTCGTCTACTGGCCGGCCGTGGCGATCACGCACCTCGGCAGTATCAGCAGCAAGGATCACGCTGGATTTGCCGCGACGCAGAGCGCGATCGGCTTCGCCAGATACTTTCGCAAGACCGGCTCGTCGCGGACCGACCTGTGGTGCTACAAGCTGGCCGTCACGCTGGACGCCCCGCTGCGCCTCGCGCTGCGCACGCTGCAGTTTGCCTGGCGTGGCTGGCGTCGCCGCGATCGCAAGACGCAGCGCTGCGTGCGCGAAATCCGCGGGACCTGTGCGTTCCTGACGCGCGGGTTGGTGGCATTCTGGCGGGTATGAGCGGCGTTGGAGTCCCGGCTTTAGCCGGTCCGGACCGGCTAAAGCCGGGACTCCAACGCCGTCAGGGCCACGGTGCCCAGTCGCCCCAGTTGTCCAGATACTGCTGCAGCGCCGGCAATGCGCCGACCTGCTGTTGCACCCATTCGCGGGCGCGCAGGACCGCGATGTGCTCCTCTTCCAGCGTCAATTCGCCGGTCAGCACCCGCACGCGTAGGAGAACGAAGTAGGTGTCGAGCGTATCGAACATGCAGTAGTCGTTGATCTCCTGCAGCTTGCCTTCCAGGAACATCGGATAGACCTTTTCGCCGCGGACCTCCATCTTGCCGGGCTTGCCCAGGAGCTTGGAGAGCAGGTTAAGGCCGCCGGACAGACGATAGAGGCCGGCGCTGGTGAGCCAGTCCATCAGGTCGAGATGGCCGCTGTCCGCGCGGCGCCGGCCGGGCGCGAAATGCTGCTTGGCCCGCACTCCGTAGCGGAAGGCGGCCATCTCCAGCAGCGGTAGATCGAAGCATCGGCCATTGAACGTCACGAGCTGCACCGCCGCGTGCCGGGCACGATAGCGTGACACGCCGGCCCAGAACTGCTCGACGATCTTGCGTGGCCGATACTGCGGCGCATCGAGGCAGGTCGAGCGCCTGCAACCGCAGATCGGCGCCGACGCGGAGGACGCACGCCGCAACCGGGTACTGAAACGCGACCGGCACGAAATCGGAGCCCGTCGGCGATTGCCGTCGTGCATCCGCGCGCCCGCTCGACCGCTTCCTGCGGGCTCAAATCGTCGCGGGGGTATTTCACGAGACTCAGCAGCTGCCCGTCCGGCACGCTCTCGGTGTCCACGACGAGGAATGCGGGGTGCACCGCCGTCGCCGTCTCGGAAGGGTTGGGTTTGGTGTCCATGAGCGTCCGGACGAATGGTCGTTGCGGGGCCGCAGGGGAAATCTCGCCGCATTTTCCTAATGTATCCGCAGACAATCCCACCTTCCGCCGCCGGGACCAACATCGCGATGCCGAATCACGAACCGCAGAAATCCCCTCCCACCGCCGCGCCGACCGATCCCCGGTCCGCGCGGGCGGCGATGCTAATCGTTTTTTTGGTGATATTCATCGATTTGCTGGGCTTCGGCATCGTCCTGCCGCTGTTGCCACGCATTGCCAAATCTTACGTCGGCGCGGTCGTTGCGGCGGCACCCGCGGACGAGCTGCCCAATGAGGCGGTCTTGCCCGAACACACGCAGCTGATCGGCTACTCCGCGTCGGCACTGTCACTGGTCGCGCTGCTGCTCGGCGTTTGGCTGCTGCGCGAAACACGCCGCTTCGGCGAGCGGCCGCCGATGGCGCGGAAGTGGTTCGACCTCTCCGGCTGGCGCTTTGCTCTCGGGACTGCCGCCCTCGCGCCGGTGGTGCTCACGTTCTTCCTCGCCACGCTCGGCTTCGGCGGCTTCGAGTCGACGCTCTCGCTGCTGCTGGACGATGCATTTTCGCTGCGCGAACGGCAAAGCTTCCTCATGTTCGCATACGTCGGCCTGGTGCTCCTCATCACGCAGGGGTTGATCTACCGCCGGCTCGCGGCCCGGCTGAGCGAGGTCGCGTTCATGGCCCTGGGCATGCTGTTCATGGGCCTCGGCGTGGCGGTCCTCGGCTGGGTCAGTTACACGGTCAGCGGAGTGCATGCCCGCGCCGAACATGCGCAAGGAATTGTCGGCGTGATCGTCGGCGTGCTCATGTCCTCGTTCTCGCTCATGCAGTTCATCTTCGCGCCGATCTGGGGCCGGGTCTCCGACCGCATCGGCCGCCGGCCCATTCTGCTCCTAGGGCTGGCGGGCTCCGTCGTGTTCTACCTGCTGTTCGGCTACGCGTGCAGCTTGCCGACCGACATGGCGCTGTTCGCCCTGGTGCTGTTCTTTGTCGCGCGCATCGGCGCCGGCATTGCGGGCGCCACCATCTCGACCGCCCAGGCCGTCATCGCCGACTGCACGCCGCCCGAACGCCGCAAGCACGGCATGGCCCTGATCGGGGCGGCGTTCGGCATCGGCTTCACCTTTGGCCCGCTCATCGGCTCGGCCAGCCTGTTCTTCTCGGCGCACGAGAGCGGCGATTTCTTCTCGCTGGCGCCCAGCAATCCGAACGCCACGCAAGGATCGCTGCCGCTGCTGTTCGCCGGCCTGACCGCCGCGGTCGTCGGCTTCGCGTTCCTCACGCCGTCGGCCCAGGCGCTGATCTCACGCCGCACGCCGGGCGATCGGCAGGGCGAGATCCTCGGCGTGAACCAGTCCGCCGCCGCGGTTGCGCGCATCCTCGGTCCGGCGCTGGGCATCCCGTTGTACCAGTTGACCTCATCGCACCTGCTGCCGTATGCTGTGGGAGCCGCCCTGTTGTTCCTGATGCTGCCGATGCTGTTGTTGGTGCAGCGCGGGGATGCCGCGGTGGTGGGGCACGTTTCCAACGTGCCAGGCGAATAATCCGGCACGTTGGAAACGTGCCCCACGGCGAAAGGAATCGCCATGCCCGTGCGCCTCGTGTCGCTGCCGCAGTCGCCGCACCGGATCGCGATCATCAAGCCCAGCGCGCTCGGCGATATCCTCAACGCGCTGCCCGTGCTGAGCGCGCTGCGTCGCCGTTTCCCCGAGGCGCACCTGGCCTGGGTGATCAACCAGGCTTATGCACCGCTCTTGCACGCGCACCCGGACCTGGACGAAATCATCCCCTTCAACCGCAGCGCCCTGCGCGGCGGCGTGCTGTCCGGCAGCGTCGCGTTTGCCCGTTTCCTCGGGCAGCTACGGCGCCAGCGCTTCGATCTGGCAATCGATCTTCAAGGATTGCTCCGCAGCGGCCTGATGACGCTGGCCACCGGGGCCGCGGTCCGGCTCGGCCTGGCGTCGGCCCGCGAAGGCGCTCGCTGGTGCTACACCCACTCGATCGACGACGTTGACGGCGTCCATCACGCCGTCGATCGCTGCTGGCGAGTCGTCGAAGCGCTCGGCACCGCCGACGCGAAACGCTTCCATCTCGCCATCGACGCGCCGGCCCGGCAATGGGCGCTCAACCTGCTGCGTCCGTGGCCGCGCCCCTGGCTCGCGGTCGCGGCCGGAGCGCGCTGGCACACGAAACGCTGGCCGCCGGCCCATTTCGCGGCCCTGGTCCGCCAGGCCCAGTCCCAGTTCGGCGGCACCGCGGTGTTCATCGGCGCCGCCGACGAGGCCGAGGTCTCGCAACAGGTCGGCGCGAGCATCGCCGGCGCGCAGTGCGATGTCACTGGCCGAACCAGCTTGCCGCAGCTCGCCGCGGTCCTAGCCGCGGCGGACGTGCTGATCGCCAACGACACGGGTCCGTTGCATCTCGCGGTCGCCCTGGGCCGGCCGGTCGTCGCTCCGTATACTTGCACGCAGGTCGCGCTCAACGGGCCCTACGGCCAATTCCACCGGGCCGTCGAAACGAGTGTCTGGTGCAAGGGCAGCTACCGCCGGCAATGCGATCGGCTGGAGTGCATGGCCGAGCTGACCCCCGAGCGTCTGTGGCCGATCCTGCACGAGGTCCTGGCTTCATGGCAACGGCTGTCCGCCTGATCCTCGCCAGCGGTTCCGCGGCCCGGCGCGACCTGCTCACCCGTGCGGGCCTTCCCTTCGAGATCATGCCTGCCGCCATCGACGAGCCGACCGGCGCAGGCTTCACCGATCCGCGCACCTATGTGCAGACCGTGGCGTGGCTCAAGGCCGCCGCCGTGGCGCCGCGCACGGACGCCGGCCTGGTGCTCGCCGCCGACACGGTGGGCTGGCTCGACGGCCAGGTGATCGGCAAGCCCGCGGACGAGGCGGACGCACGCCGCATTCTGACGACGCTGGGCGGCCGTGAGCACGAGCTATGGACCGGCGCCGTGCTGTGGCGCCGGCCCGACGACTTGCAGTTTTGCTGGCAGGAACGCAGCCTGGTTCACTTCCGCAAGCTGACGCCGGCCGAGCTCGACGCGTATCTCGCGAGCCGCCAGTGGGAGGGCTGCTCCGGCGCCTACGCGATCCAGGAACACGATGACCCGTACGTCGAGTTGCGCTCCGGCAGCCTGAGCAACGTGATTGGGCTGCCGATGGAGAGTCTTGAGCGCGTCCTTCATGGGCTGAACAGGTGAATTGGCCGAACCTGCCGCTACGGGTTCTTGCCGGCGCCCGGCGGCGCCTTGTCGCCGTTACCGGCGGCGGCTTCGCCCTTGAGCTCGTTGATCGGCTGCGCGAAGATCAGGTTCTTCGGCGACCCTGCCGGAGTCGGGTTCGGCGGCGGCACGTCATGCCAGCGGGCCAGGAACTCGATCAGCTTCGCGTACTCCTTGCCGGTCAGATTGGCACGCACGCGCATGTGGCTGGCGACGTTCTTGAAGTTCGCGAAGTTGCGCTCGCTCAGGGCGGGAGCGTTGTGGCAGTAGCTGCAGTACATCGCGAAGACCTTGCCGCCCGTCAATGAATCCTCGTACGAAACGCTGTGGTCGTGTTCCTCCGCGCTCGCCGGGGATGGCATGCGCAGCGGCGCCGGACCCCGCGCATAATCCGAGGTGTCGACCGGCGTATGGTAGCATCCCGCCACCGCCAGCAGCGCCAGCAGGCCCAGGATGGACGGCCCGGCCAGCCAGGGATTTCGCATCGATCGCATCGCCGCGTTCTCCTTCACCACGACTCACCAACCCCAGGCGAACTCGGTGATGAACTGATTGTCGTGCAGGTGGAAGCCCGTCTCGTCGTTGATTTGGTACGCAAACTTGATTACGGCGCGCGGCGCCAACCAGTAGTCGATGCCGAACTCGTTCTGCTGCCGCCGCACCGGCACATCGAGCGGCGTGCTGAAGGTGGTCAGGTCCAGCTGCGTTGGATCGATGCCGCCGAACTCGACATAGGTGTAGCGATAGATGAACTCCAGGTTCTCTAGGTAGCGGTTGCCACAATCCCGAGGTCGATAGGCGATCTGGCCGTAGACTCCCTGCCGCCAGATATTGGTGCCGATGAAATTCTCCGCTTGCTGATAGGTTTTGCCGTATTCGACCCGGACATCCCAGTTGCCCTTGTGGTAGCTGAAGTCCAGCGACCAGAGGCTGATGGAGTTGTCGAACCCGCCGGGAATGTAGTCGCCGTTGTACAGGCCCGAGATGCCGGCCGACAGGCCCAGCTCCGGCCACCAGATCCCCAGCCGCCCGCCCACGGCCTTGGAATTGGAGATGATGTTGAAGGTGTCGGTCATGTTCTCCAGGTTGGCCAGCTCGCTGAGAGTTCGGGCGCCCGGGGTCGCCGGCGTGACGTTCAGACCGTTGGAAACGTAGGCGTTGTACTCCAGCTTCAGCGGCGAGCTGCCGAGGTAGAAGGCGCCCTGGGCCTGCACGCCGAGGAGGCTCACCGTCGGCAGCACTTGCTGCCAGAGCAAGGGCCCGCTGCCGGGCGCGTCGTTGGGAAGCTTGTTGACCCACGGATTGTTGCTGCGCAGGTTGAAGTAGCCGATCGGCGCCACAAAGCGTCCGGCGACGATCGTCAGCCAGTCGTTGATGAAGAAGTCCGCCTGGGCAAAGGAGCCCGCGCTCACGCTGCCGTCGGAGTTGACGCCGATCTCGGCCTCCAGGAGGATCCAGTCGTTGAGCTTCAGGAGGAAGTCCGGCGTGAACTCGCCGAAGTAGAAGCCGCCGGGCGTGGATGGCCGGCCTGCCCCGTTGGCCGCCGTGCCGGAGTCGCCGAGGATGCGGCTGAAGCCGAATGCCAGCGAGCCGTAGATGCTCAGCGGTGTTTCATTGGTCTGGCTGGGCAGGAACAACTCCTTGAGCGTCGTGGGCAATGAAGGCCCATAGCGCTCCCAGGCATCCTGATGCTCGACGACCTTGTCCAGCGCCTGGGCCAGCTCCTGGTCGCGCTGGGCGGCTTGCTTGGCGCGCGCCTCCAGTGTGACGACCTGGTCTTCGAGCTTTTCCAGCGCGGGCCCGGCCGGCTGCTTCTTCATGTTCTCCATCAGGAGCACGATCATCTTCTGCTGCACTTCGATCTGCTTTTGCAGCAGCTCGATCTGCTGTTTCAGCTTGTCGTCCTTGGGCCCCGCCTGCTGTGCCGCGACCTGTTGTTGCCGCAGTTGCTCGACGGATGCCTGGAGGCGAAAAAGGTCGCTTTCCGGACGGACTGCGAGGGGCGGCGCGGCCGGATTGGCCGATGGAGTGCCGGCGAAGCCCAGAACGGCCTGCGCCTGGGCGCGCGCATGATGCGCCGTCAAGAGAACGGTGCACAGTGACAGCAGACGGACCAATCGTCGCATGCCGTTTCTCCAGCATGGCGGCTCGACCCCTGGCGTGAGCGGGGCAAACCGAGTCCATTCGGCGCGGCGCGGCGCGGCAATCTGCGCAAGGATGAACGGTCGTGCCGCGAGTGCCGGTCGTGCGGATAGTATCGGTTAGGCAAGCCGCAATGTTGAAGAAATATTTGAAGAAGTGGATTTTTCCTCAAGATGAGCGGAGGTAGGATGGGCCGAGCACGACAAGCTCGACCCACCCTCTAACGAATCGGCCAGGCGGTCGCGGTCCGCCCGACCAAGGGGGGCAGGGACGCCTGACCGATTTGCGCCTTGGGGGCGGCGGTGCCTAGAAGTCGCCGAAGTCGCCGTCGAAGCGGCGGCCGAAATCGTGGTGGTGGTGCGGCTGCTCCGGCGGCGGCTTGATGCCGAGCGTCCACACCGTGACCGTGTTGGGGGAGTTGGCGAGCGTCGCGTCGGGGTTGTCGTCGACGGCAGCGAAGCGGATTACGCCGTTGTCGGTCGACAGCGCCACGCCGAACGCCGCACCGGCGGGGCCGTTGTCGATCTGGAAATCGCCGACGAAATCGCCCTCGGCGTCGAACTCGACCAGGTCGTTGTCCGTGCCGCCCGGATCGACCGCGTCGCCGTTCGCGACGATCAGGTCGCCGTTCGGCGCCAGCACCAGGCCGAGCGGGCCGTGCAGGTGCGGATCGTTCTGGACGATCGCTTCGCCGGTGCCGTGATCGTGATTCGTGTCCGCGGCGTCGGCGATCGCGAAGATCGCGTTATCGGCCGTCGACGCGACGTAGAGCGTGCCGGTCTGCGCGTTGAACGCCAGGCCGGTCGGACCGACGACCAGGGCGTTCGGATCGGTGCGATGCGCGAAGCCGGACGCGATCTGCGTCATGCTCTCCACCTCGGGGATGCCGCCGTGCGGGATGCGCAGGTCGATGCGCGTCACGGTACCGCTGAGGACGTTGGACACGAACACCTGCGCGGAATCGCCCTGGTCGTTGATCGTCAGGTCCCACGGCCCGTCGAGGAACTTCGCGTCGGTAAGCGTCGCCACCACCTTGCCGTTGGCGTCGAGGATTTGCAGCGAGCCCTGGCCGATCGTGCCGTTGTTGTTGGGCAGGTTGCCGACGATCACAAAGCCGCTCTGGAGCACGCCGAGCGCGGTGTCCAGACCGATCTGGCTGCTGGTGAAGAAGGTGGAGTGCTGGCCGTCCGGGGTGATGAGCTCGATGGTCGTGCCCGTTCCCTGAGTGCCTGAGTTGCTGTTGAAATTCGAGACGAGCAGGTCACCCGGCTGGAGCACCCCGTGGCCCTGGAAGTCTGCCGGCACAAAGGCGACTCCGTAGGGATTGTTGTCACCCGCCGGCGAGTTGGTTGCAAAGGTCTGCGTGGCGGTGCCGGGCAGGTTGGGCAAGATCGGCGCGTGTTCCGTGACGTTGGTGGTCGCCTGCAGCGAGCCGAACAGGCCGTGCTGCTGGTCCTGGATGCCGGCCGTGAAGTACAGCGTGCTGGTCGGCGCGGCGTCGGCGCCGTTGCCGAACTTGAGAGCCCACAGATTGTCTTCCTGGAACACCTGGCCGTTGGCGAGCGTCAGCGGCGCGATAAACTTGCCGCCCGGAGTGAAGGCGTTGATATGGCCATCGCCAAAGTTGCCGACCAGCAGGTCGCCGCTGAAAGCGCCGAAGCTTGCCGGGGCCAGCGCGATGCCCCAGGGAGCGTTGAGTGGGCCCCCGGCGATCAGGTGATGCGGGGTCAGCAGCACGCCGTCGGTGCTGTAGACGTTGACGAAGCCCTGGCCGGCGCCGGGGCGCCTTCAGTGGTGGCCGCGTCGAACTTGGCGTACTCGACATAGAGCTGGTTGCCAATGAGCTGGATGTTGAACGGCGCGTAGCCCTTCGGCAAGCTGGGGTCGGTGAAGTTGCCGGCAAGGTGGATGGGCGACATGGCGGCGTTACTGCCCGCGGCGCCCTCGACGAGCTGGAACTTGTTGTCGAAGACATCGATGGTGCCCTGCGCGAAATTGGCGGCATACAGCAGGTTGTCGCCCGCCGCGTCGGTGCCGAGGGTTAGGCCCTTGTAGCCGGCGCTCGGATTGTCGACCTCGACCGTTGCGACGGTGCCGCCGTCCCAGGCGTCGATGTTGCCGTCCTCGGTATCGAACAGGAAGGCGGCGGACTTGCCGGACGGGAGGTCGAAGCCGCTGCCGAACGTGTTGGCGACGGTGCCGCTGGGCGAGCCGAGCGTCGGCGGCGTGGTGATCGTGTTGGTGGGGATAGTGACGACCAGGGGCACGATGGCGCCCTGGCCGGTGTACAAGGTGCTAGTGCCATCGTTGTTGTTCGAGACCCAGAAGGGGCTGGCGGCGCTGGCGCTCAGGCCCCAGGGGTTGATGAGGTGCGGATCGAACGTCAGGGCCAGGCCCTGGATATCGGACACGAGGTTGGTCTGCACGAAGCCGGCGGTCGACATCAGCGAGCGGTCTTCGAGCATCTCCAGCGCCGGCCGCGCGCGGGTTGGACGTTGCTTGCGCGCGGCGTCATGCACCCAGGGCCAGCATCGCCGAAGCCGCGAACCAAGCAAACTTAGCATGGGACACCTCCAGGGCAAAGATTCGGAACCGGTGACAAAGCGGGCGCGGCTGTACACACTATGCTGCCGCAAGCCGCCCGGGCAAATGAATGGAGAGGTAAATAACCCGCCCAGATCACGGTGCGCGATTCGGCAGCACGTCTTCTGTGGGGCACGTTTCTTACGTGCCCGGTTTTCCTCGGGCACGTAAGAAACGTGCCCCACAAACGCTGCCGAATCGCGCACGGTCATTTAGTCCTTCGTGCCTGCGAGGTTGCGAAATTGCTTGCGCAGCTGGTCGAATTCCTCCTGCAGATCGCGAAAACGGTCGTGGAACTCGGGCGCCGGCGTGTCCGCAGCGCCGACCGCCCCCAGGGGGGAGAAAGTGCGCACATACTCGGCGAGGGCACGCGCCTCGCCCTTGCTGATGCGGCCGGCGAACGCGGGCATCCGCGTCCCCTTGCCTTCGAGGATGGACACCACCAGTTGTGGGCGGCTGCGACGCTGCTGCCAGCGTGCGCTTGTGAAATCGGGCAGGGCCGGCATGGTCGAGCGGCGGGACGATCCGGACCCGTCGTCATCGTGGCAGCGGGCACAACGCAGCGCGAACAGGTCGCTGGCCTTGCGCATCGGCAACGGCGCGGGTGTCGGGGCCGTCGACACTTCGTCGCCGGGCAGTCGAGCGGCGTGCCAGAAAAAGCTCGACGCCGCCAGCGCAGCCAACACCATGCTCGATGGCAGCAGCGCCGGACGGATGATATACAAATAAGCATGTACGCAAATGCGCATACGGGTAGCACTCCAGGGGGAATGGATCGCCGACGACGGGCTCGCTGTTGCAGGAGGGCGAGCCTGCTATAGCGGGGCATTCGGCAAGCCGCGCGCATTCCGGGCGGCGCAGCGATGACGGCGGCCGGGCAAACGGGGCCGTGGTACGGCGAGAGAGGTGCCCGTCGCAACGGGATCCGGCAGCCGTCGTCCACTTACTGCCGTGCGCTGGGAGGATAAATGAAAACGCGTGGCAACGATTACCACGCGGAGAAGTGGCATCCCCCGACGCATCAACTCGATCCGTCTTTTCGAGCCTGATCGCCGTACAGACCGGATGATGATCGGGGCATGTCTGATTTTCTTCGGTCGGGTTCCAGCAAGTAGCCCAACCCGACGCGGACGCCGATCACGCCCAAAAGGCAGAGCACTTTCGGCCACGCATTCCGCGACCAGATGGCAAAGGACCCGATGCTTGTGTGTCGGGCGTCAGCCGAGATCGGCAGGCCCGCCCTTGCGTTGGCTAGCGGTACCGCCACTCCATCCGAGGCCGCCGCGCCTTGAACACGTTGCAAGTCGGCGAACCGCGGCGCATCGTTGCCGAAAAACGCCGCGTGGCTAACCGCACCCAGATCGGTATTCGCGGGTGGCACAAGAGCCAACTCGGCACGTGCGTTTGGTCCGGCATTCAAGTCGAGAAAGCTGTTGAGTGCGACCGTGTTGTTTGGGACGGTGGCTGTAACCGTAGAATCACTCGTGACGAAAGGAGCGACCGTCGCACGGGGCACGTCCAAGGCGGCGGCCACTAGCGGGTTCGCCGGGACAGGCGCGGTTGTCACCTCGTGGGCGGCGGTGGACAGGGTCGGCACCAGCGCCAGGGATGATTCCGTCAACGGCAAAAGGACCGCCACGGGTCGTGCGGGCGTGCTGGGACTTTGGAAGGCAGGACCGACGACGGGGGGCAAAGGGTAGTCTCCCGGTTCGCCCGGAGCATTCGGATCATAGACCCCCGTCCCGGCCGTGTCCGCCCCGCGCAACTGCGGCGGCTGAATGGCGCCGAAGAGGCCGTGGGCTTCGTAATCCACGCCGGCAGCGAAGAATAACGTCTGCGCGTTGCCGCCCTCGTGCCCATTGCCGAATGTCAGGGCCCAAAGGTCGGGAATGGCGATCGGTGCGCCGTTGTCATGCGCGAGTTGGCCCAGGAAAGCGCCGCTGACGGGGTCATAGGCGTTGACATGGCCGTCGCCGTTGTTGCCGACGAGGAGGGCGCCGCCGAAGGGGCCGAAATCCGCCGGCGCCAGCGCAATGCCCCCGGGAGCGTTGAGGGCCCCCTGCGAGGCGAAACGGCTCAGTAAAACCCCATCGGTGTCGTAAACGTCGATGAAGCCGAGCCCGGCGCCGTCAAGCTCTTCTCCCGGATCGTCGGCGTCCTGCTGCGCGTAAGCGACGAAGAGCCGCCCATCCACATTTTGAATGTTGAACGGGGCAAATCCGGCCGGCAGGTTCGGATCCTGAAAAGCACCAGCACGCTGCACCGCCTTGAAAGCCTGATCGAAAACGTCGATCGCGCCGCGCCCAAAGTCGGCGGCATACAGGAAGCTTTGTCCGGCTCCGTTGGTGGCCAGCGCGAGTCCCGTGTAGTCGGCCCCCAGGGATGAATTGTCAACGGCCAACACGGCCGCCGTCGGATCAACCGCGGTGGTCCAGCCGGAAATTGTGCCGTCCTCGGCGGCGAACAGGAAACGGCTGGGCCGAGTGACACCGTTAGCCGAGATGGCAAACCCCGGGCCGCCATTGAAGACCGTGCCCGTCGGGCTGCTTCCCGACGCGCCCGCGGGCGGAACCATGACGATCAACGGCACCACCTGCCCGCGGCCGTCCAGAAGATCGGAAACCCCGGTGCCGTTGTCCGCGAACCAGAACGGGCCCGTCGGGCTAAAGGAGACGCCCCAGGGATTGACCAGACTTGGGACGGTGACGGCGGCCAACCCGGGCAGGTCCGAGGCCAGGTTCACCTGCCCGTAGCCCACGGTCGCCATGACACAACGATCTTCCAGAACCTCCAACCACAGATGGGCGCGCCGCTGCCGGCCGGTTTTCCCGGTCGGTCGTCGCCGGCGGTCGTGCCGCAAACGCATGGTTGCCTCGGCAAAGGAATCACCGTGGGCCGGCCGAATTCTCGAGTCGGGCTTGGTCATCGTGGGCAACGTGCCGAACAACAACGGCACGATCGAGGCAGGCTCGCTCCTGATCCTCGACGCCAACGGCAACGTCGTGGAGCAACTTGCCAACTCCCAACTTCTCGACGGTCCGTGGGATTTGACCATCAACGACCAGGGCAATCTGGCACAGGTCTACGTCAGCAATGTCCTCAGCGGCACCGTGACGCGCATCAATTTGAAAATCCCCGTCGGCGGCATCCCGTTTATCTCAAGTGAAACCCAGATTGCCGACGCAAGTTACGCTCACCGCGGTTGCCGACAATACCCTCTATGAGGACACGAACGCGTCCGCCCAGGTCAGCAACGGGGCGGGGCCGAACTTCTACGTTGGCGACAGCTGGCACCAGGCCGCGGGGCTCGCCATTCGCCGCGGCGTGCTCCAGTTCGACCTGTCGTCGATTCCGGCAAACGCCACGATCGACAGCGTGACGTTGACGCTGCACCTGTCGAAGACCAAGGCCGCGACGGCGGAGACGGTCAGCCTGAATCGACTGCTGCAGAACTGGGGCGAAGGGACCTCCGATTCCACCGGCATGGGTGCCGCGGCGACCACCAACGACGCCACCTGGCTGGACACGTTCTGGAGCGCCGGCAATCCGCCAACGTGGACGACGCCGGGCGGCACCTTCTCGTCCACGGTCAGCGCCAGCACGTCGGTGGCCAACACCGTGGGATTCGATTCGTGGACCGGGGCGGGCCTGGTCGCCGACGTGACGCAGTGGCTCAGCCAACCGAGCACGAATTTCGGCTGGATCGTGATCGGCAATGAAGCCGACGCCAGCGATTCGTACTCCATCACTGTTGGCAATGCCGGCGCCGCGGCAACCACCGGCGCGGTGACCGTGACCGACACCTTGCCGGCCGGGCTCACGCCGACGGGCGACAGCGGCACGAGCAACGGCTGGACGGTCTCGACCAACGGCCAGACGGTCACGGCAACCCGCGCCGACGTTCTCGCCGGCGGCGCCAGCTATCCCGCGTTGACGCTGACCGTGGCCGTGGCTAATAACGCGCCGGCCGGCGTTACCAACACGGCGAGCGTGGCCGGCGGCGGCGAGGTGAACACGGCCAGCGGCAGCGACTCGGATCCGACCACCATCAACCTGGTCGCCGACCTGACCATTGGCGTGACCGATCCGGGCAATTTCCGCCCAAAGTATTAACTTGAAGCTCTTCGGGTGACTGGATAAAGGGCAGCCCGGCCGGGCCGGGGGGCCCGTTAGATTAAAAAGTAAACCGAAGAGTTCGGATGCCTTAGGGTGTTCGGACACGTCGGTTTTTTTTCGCTCGGTTCACAAGGGGGGAAGCGCGTGATGCGCTCGATTCATTTGCATCGGGCGCCACGGGCAGTATGAGATAGGGCGGGGTGCCTTACTCCGCTCACACTTCGCCGGAAAGGAACAGGCCATGTCCACTTCATTGCGATGGCGGTTGCGTCTGGTTCTCGGTGCGCTCTTCGCCTTCGCCGCTCTGCCCGCCGCCGTGCATGCTCAGCGAATGCACGCCATGCCCGCACGCCCGATGACGCCCATGCAACCGTCACAGGCAAACATGCAACCGTCACAGGCAAACATGTCGATGATGATGCAGCAGATGCAGATGATGGGACACCTGCCGATGGGAGCGGCGGGGACGCTCCCGATGCAAATGTCGACGATGCACAACCTGAATAGCTCCCCGACGCAGACGCAGCGGACGGCCTTGCAGGATACGCAACGGGCGCAGGGGCTCGACCACGGGGCGCTGGTGGACACGGCGGCCGCGCTGCTGGGCAACGCGACCCCGCTGCTAAGAGCGGTGTTGCTGAACCGGGCGTCCATGCTGGGCGGGGCGGCCCAGACAGACAGGTTGGGTGCCACGCTCGCCGGCGCGCCCCCTCTGCAAAAGGCGGCCGTGCTCGACCGGACGGCCCGGCTGGACAGGGCTTTGCTGAACGGGACGGCGACGCTGGACGGTAATCGCCGTATGGCGCTCTTTTCGGCGTACAATGGCGGGTTCAATTCCAATCCCTATATGCCCGCCTCCAGCAACACCGGATCGGGTTCGGGCGGCGGCTCCGCCATGGGTTCGGGCGGCGGCTACGGCATGGGCTCCGGCGGTGGCTACGGCTCGGGCGGCACTCAGTCAAACCCGTCAAACCCCTACACCATTCCCACGAGCACGGCTGGGCCGCAAGCCGCCAGTCCCCTCGACGATACGCTAGGCGTCCCCACGTCGGGCGGCCGGTTGAGTTGGCCGTTGGGCCTGCGTGTCCTGCCGCCCACGGCCGTGGCGTTACGCCGCCAGATCGACGGCATCGTCCAGCTCGCGGCCGCCCCGTCCGCCAACGGACAACTATCGCCAGGCGCCGTCGAACTGGCCACCGACGCCGCCGAACAGCTCCGCAGCATGCTGCGCCTGAAGCAAGGTTCGCCCGTGATGGCCGAGAGCACCTACCGCGACGCGACGGAATTCCTCGACCGCCTGGAAGTGTCGCTGCTCGCGCTGAAGCGATAAGCAGGGTTGTGGAGTGCGGCCTGGAGTGGTTCTTACTTCTTCGGCGTGTCCGCGAGTTTCTTCGGCGTCGGCAGCACCGGTGGCGAAATTTCGGTCCCCGGAATGAACGTGCGCAGATACCGCGACATCGCCCACGCCTCCTCCAGCGACAACGTCCCGCGGAACTGCGGCATGACGGCGCCGCGTCCCTCGATGATCCGCCGGGCGAACATCGCGTCGGTGCGCGTCGCCTGCCAGTGCGCGTTTGTGAAATCAGGCACACCGGGGATGTCCCAGACGCCGCGGCCGTCGATGCCGTGGCAGCGGATGCAATAGCGATTGAAGAGGCTGGAGACGACGACCTTCTCCTCGTCGGGGCTGCGCACCCAGTGCCATTCGCCGCCGACCTCGACCAGCGGCGGCCCGTCGGGGTCGTGATGGCGATGGAACCAGGACCACGGCCCCGCCTGCGCGTCCGTCGACAGCGACGCACCGAGGGCGCAGCCCAGGAGCAGCGCCACTGCCAGAGTCAGGAACCCGCGCCGTGTGTGGATGAGCGATTGCACGTTTTCGTTCCTCGCGAAAGGGCCCGTGCGTCGGATGATCCGGGGCTGTAGCGAATGGATCGGCAACGTCGGCTGCGGGGAATCGTTACAATCGGTGCGGCCTGAAATTCCCGCGCCGACCGGCACTGCAATCGCCAGGGTCATCCGCCGCTTGCCCATTCTCCCGGCTCCTCGAGCGTCAAGGCTGCTTGCTAGGAGACTGCTTCAAGTTGCGAATGTCGCGCTTGAGAGCGTCCCACTGGCGTTGCAACTGTTCGAATTGGCGCTGGAACTCATCGGGCGCCATCGAAGCGGTGGAGTCTGCAGCAGGCGCAAAGGTGCGGACCAATGCGACCATGTCTCGCGCCTGCGCTTCAGTGAGTCGCCCACGATTGGGCGGCATCCCCGTGCCTTTGCCGTCCAGGATGCTAATCAGCAGCTGCGGATCGCTGTGCTGGTCGCGAAAGGTCGTCCGGGTGAAGTCCGGCAGCAGCGGCAGGCCGACGCGCATGGCCGACACACCGGTGCCGTCGGCGCCATGACACGCGTTACAGTACTCGCGATAGAGCACGCCGGCGGCGCGCAGCCGCTCGGCAAGCTCGGGTGGAGTCGGTGGCGGGGTCGGCTTCACCGTGACTTTATCCTTAATCTCCACAATCGGCGGCTTGATCTTCTCCTTGCCGGGGTCGGCAATCGGCACCACCGGGCTATCCAGTTTGACGACCAGCTTGCCATCCTGGAACTGGCGCACAAACTTCGCCATCTGGTCGGCGTCAGCGGCAGTCAGCTTGTCTTTCATGGATGGCATGAATTTGCCGCCGCCCAGGATCGACTTGCTCAGCTCGTCGTCTTTCTTCTTTGCCTGCCAGGAGGCCAGCGTGAAATCGGGGATATCCGGCATGCCGGGCCGAACGATGGCGCCTTTGCCGTCGACATTGTGACAGGCGAGACAATAAGCACGGAAGATTTGCACCGGCGTCATGCCGGTCGCGGTCGCCGGCAGCGCCGGTGTCGGGGCGGGGCTGCCCTCCTTGATCGCGAACGAACGAATGTAGATCGCCAGGGCAAGGATCTGATCGCGTGCTAGCTTGTAACGGAAGCTGGGCATCAACGGCTCGTCGCCGTATTCGATGCGATTGGTGATTTCCAGGTTGGTCTTGGCGAGCTGCCAGGCCAGGCTGCTGAAATCCGGCAAGTTGGGGAACTTGCCGCGCAGGAGCCGGCCGCTGCCGTCGTCGCCATGGCAGGCAAGACAGTTGGCCTTGTACGTCGTCATCGTGTCCACCAGGCGGACGTTGGGAAATTCCGTGTATTTGTTCTGCAGAACGCGCACGTGCAGAATGAGCAGCCAGCGGTCGGCCGGCGTGAGCTGCAGTGCATGTGCGGGCATGTTGCCTTTGCCATAGGTGAGGATGTGGAACATTTCGCCATCCGGCATGTCCATCGCCTGCGGCTTGAGGAAGGAGAGTGGCGCCGGAAAACCGCGCCCTGAGACGGGGCCGTCGCCCATACCGGTGCGACCATGACAACACTGGCAGTAGGTAGTATAGAGCAAGTCGGCCTGCTTGCGAACTTGTGGGTTTGCCAGCGACAGCGGGTTGTGGAGTTCCTTGCCGGCGCGGGCCGCCTCGGTTGGCGTTGGGCCGTAGGTAAAGGGCTGGGTGCCGCGCGCGATCGTGCCCGGGACGGGCAGACGGAACGTGACGTCGTCGGCAAAGTTGGGATTCGGCCCATACGACCCGAAAGCCGGCGAGCGGGCCATCTGCCGTTCTGGCACCAGCTCGTAGTTCGGCTCGGAAAAATCCCGGCGCACGAACCACAATGAGCCGAGGCAAAGCATGATCGCCGCGATGAGCGTTAGGTTGAGCTTGCCGAACATCACGGGCACTCTCTTTCTTCGACATGGCTGGCCTGGCATTCCAGGAACAGGCGCCGTATACCCGGTGGGTCGGCGTCCGGCCCAGGGGCTTGCACCTCCAGGACGAAGGCGTCATCCGTCACCCTGGGCGAAGACAGGTGTGCTTCCTTACCCGGATAGAGCCGGCATACGAATAGCCAGGTCACCACCACCCCCACGCCGGCAAAGAGCACCATCATCTCAAAGGCCACGGGAACGAACGCGGGCAGCGAGTTCCAGGGCCGGCCGCCGACGTTGAGCGGCCAGTCCCACGCCGACACCCAGAACTGAAACCACAGTGCCAGCGCAACGCCCAGCGCGCCATAGACGAACGCTGCACGCGGCAACCGGGACCGTCTCAGGCCCAGCAGCCGATCGGTTGCGTGCAGGGGATACGGACTGTAGATGTCCACGATCCGCCAGCCGTCACGCTGGGCCGTTTCCGCGGCGCGCACCAGGTCCTGTTCTCGATCGAAAACGGCTTGCAACGTGCGTTGCGTCATCGCGCTCTCTTGGTCCGAGGCTCGCTTGCGGTTTCGCGCGAAACCGCAAGCGAGCTTCGACTCACGCGTCCGTATTCCCGGGCTCCTGACTGCTCGGAGACTGCAAGATTCCCTTGACCTCGGCCATGGCGATGGTGGGCAGGAATCGACAGAACAGCAGGAAGCACGTGAAGAACAAACCAAAGCTGCCGGCCAGCGTGGCCAGCTCAATACTGGTGGGAGCGTAGTCGCTCCAGCTCGAGGGCAGGAAATCCCGCTCCAGCGCCGTGACGATGATGATGAAGCGCTCGAACCACATGCCGACGTTCACGAGGATCGAGATAACGAATACCAGGATCAACGTGGTCCGCACGCGGCGAAGCCAGAATAGCTGCGGAATGAGCACGTTGCATGCGACCATGAGCCAGTAGCCCCACGCCAGCGGACCGCCCAGGCGGTTCCACAGCGCGGCATGCTCGTAGGCGTTGCCGGAATAAAGGGCCGTGAAGATCTCGGTGAGATAAGCGAGCCCGACCAGGCCGCTGGTGGCGAGTACCAGTTTCGTCATGGCGTCGACGTGCCAGGTCGTGATGTATTCCTCCAGGTGCATCGTTTTGCGGGCGATGAGCATGAGGGTCAACACCATCGCCATGCCGGAGAAGATCGCGCCGGCCACGAAATACGGCGGGAGCAGCGTCGTGTGCCAGCCGGGCAGCAAGGCGCAGGCGAAATCGGTGCTGACCACCGAATGGACCGAAACCACCAGCGGTGTGGCGAGGCCGGCCAGGAGCAAGTACACCGACTCGTACCGATGCCAGGTGCGGCCCGAGCCGTTCCAGCCGAGACTGAAGAAGGCAGCGAGACGGCGATACCAGCCGGGCTTGACGCGGTCGCGCAGCGTGGCGAGATCGGGCACGAGCCCCACATACCAGAACACGAGCGAGATAATGAAATAGGTGCTGATGGCGAAAAAGTCCCAGACCAGCGGCGAACGGAAATTGATCCACAACGGGCCGCGTGTGTTGGGATACGGCAACATCCAGTAGAAGAGCCAGGGCCGGCCCATGTGAATGATCGGGAAGATGCCCGCACAGGTTACCGCGAACAGCGTCATCGCCTCGGCCGCGCGATTGACCGAGTTGCGCCAGCGCTGCCGAAACAGGAACAGGATCGCGGAGATCAGCGTGCCGGCATGGCCGATACCGATCCAGAACACGAAGTTGGTGATGTCGAAGGCCCAGCCGACGGTGCGGTTCAGGCCCCAGGTGCCGATGCCGACGAACGTCTGATAGGTGACGGCGGCGACGCCCAGGAGCAGGACCGCAAACGCCATCAGAAAGGCGGCCCACCACAGCGGACGCGCGCCTTTCCAGCGGGGCGCACACGTCGGCGGTCACCTGAGCCAGCGACTTGTTTCCTTCGATCAGCGGGGGATCGGCGATCGGCGGTTCGTGGATCATGTTGCGCCCCCGCGTCCCCGTCCGGGCGATGGCGCACCACCGCGAGATAACTCACCGCCGACTGAACGTTCAGCTCTTCGAGAACGTGATAGGCCCGCGCTGTTGGCGAGTTGGGCCGCACGGGTCCGGGGATTGTTCAGGTCGCCGAAGACGATGACCCGGGTCGGACACGATTGCTGGCACGCGGTCTGAATATCGCCGTCGGCCAGCGGCTGTCCCAGGCGACGGGCCTCGATCCTGGCTTCCTGAATGCGTTGCACGCACAGGGTGCATTTTTCCATGACGCCGCGGCTGCGCACGGTGACATCGGGATTGAGCACAAGGTTCTGCAACTGATCGTCGTGGGCGTAATCGAACCAGTTGAAGCGGCGCACCTTGTAAGGGCAGTTATTGGCGCAGTAGCGCGTGCCGACGCAGCGGTTGTAAACCTGCTGATTCAGGCCCTCGGAACTGTGGACCGTTGCCAGCACCGGGCACACCACCTCGCACGGCGCATTGCCGCAGTGCTGGCACAGCATCGGCTGATGTGCAACGTCCAATTCGGCATCACGGCGCGGCCCGCCGTCCACGGGCGAGCGGGCTGGCGTGGAGTAATAACGGTCGATGCGCATCCAGTGCATCTCGCGATGGCGCCGGACCTCGTCCCGGCCCACCACCGGAATGTTGTTCTCCACCTGGCAGGCAATCACACAGGCGGAACAGCCGGTGCAGCCGCTGAGGTCGATCGCCAGCCCCCAGCGCGGTCCCGTGATCGCATGATCGTCGGGCCACAGGTCCTCTCGTGGCTCGGCCGCCGGTCGATCCGCACCGCTACGGAGAAACGCTGCCAGGGTGGTTTCCTTGATGATCGGTGACGGCTGACGGGCGGAAGCCAGCGGCAACGGCACACGTAGCGTCGGTTGATCCTGAGTGCAAGCCAATGGCCGCCGCTGGTTCGTCTTCACCAGACGTACGCCGTCGCGCACGTGATGTAAGGCGCCGTCGCTCCAGGTAAGGAGCGGCGCCGCGTTCACGCCAACCAGCCCGTCGGCCGCGACCGTCGGCTGAGCCTCTAGCCACGGCGGTCCGATTCGAGCGAAGCGCTCGCTCAGCCGGCTCCCGTACCCGAGCGCCACCGCGACGACCTGGTCGTGCTGACCGGGCTGCACGACCACCGGCAACTCCAGGCTCGCGGCGCCTTCCAGACGTACAACGTCACCGTGGTTCAACCCCAATCGCGCGGCCGTGGCGGGAGAAACACACGCGTAATTGTCCCAGGTGACCTTCGTGAGCGGATCGGGCAATTCCTGTAGCCAGGGATTGTAGGCATGGCTGCCGCCGGGCATCCCCACCTTGGCGTACAGCACCGCAGCCAAGGTCCCCTCCGCCGCGCCGCGCCGGCGAATTCGCGCAACGGCGGCCACGGCGAAAGGACGAACGGCAACCGGCTGCGGCCGAAGCCGGACCGACCCATCGTGGAGGCTCTGGTCCCAGAATTCCTGGAAGCCGACGGTGATGAGGCTCCGCGGATAGATTTCGGCCTGCCAGTGGTCCCGCAACTGATCGTAGGCCGACCGAGGCCGGCCCATCCAGGCGGCGAGCGATTCCACCAGTGGCCGGGGCTCGCCCAGGGATTGCATGACCGGCTGGTACAGGCTGACCACGCCGTCCACGGCTTCCGCGTCGCTCCACGATTCCAGGTAATGCGGTTCCGGACACACGTACCCGGCCACGGCGGCCGTTTCATCAAGCCCGGACGCAAGGCTTACGACCAGCGGCACCGTGTGCAAGTGCTCGCGAAGCTCCGCACCCTCCGGCAAGTCGTACAGCGGATTGCTGCGATAAACGAACAGCGCTCCCACCTGACCCTGACGAAGCTCTTCGAGCAGCGTGTGCAGTTCAGGCTCGTTGCTCTGGTTCTGATAGGACGGATGTTCGATGTCGAGCGTTTTGCCGTAGTTCTCGAGCAGGTGGTTGAGGTAATTGCACACGAGCTGTGGGGCCACCTCCTGACTGCCGCATAACACCAGCGAACGGCCCCGCGCGTTCCAGAGCCGGTCCGCCAGCTCATCCAGGAAACCGGCCGGCACCGGGGCGCTTCCAGATCACCCGCGCCCCAGGTCACGCCGGCCTTCCGCGCAACGCGCGCGGCCAGGTGGGTGATCGCCAGGCCCAGCTCGCCCGGCGCGAGACACAGCCGCTGGTCGGCCTTGCTTCCCGTCAGCGAAAGGCGGCTTTCGAGCTGGACGTGATACGACAGTCGCGGGGCCGGTCCTTGCAAATAGCGACCCGCCTGGTAGGCGGCTGCAAACGGGACCGGGGCGATCCACGGGCCAAGGAAATCCGCATCGAAACTGACAATGACCTGGGCCTGCTCCAGGCGGTACTGCGGCAAGGCGCGCACGCCGTGGGTCCGGAAATGGGCTTCGCGAATCGCGGAGCCCGAGATCGGATCGTAAACCACGTGGCGGGAGTCGGGAAAACCGGCCAGGAAGGTCGTGATCGCGGCGCGGGCGGTCGGGCTGGTGATCGTGCCGGACAGGAATCGAACCGCCTTACCCTGGCGGCGCGTCTCCGCGAGCCGATCGCGAGTTTCCCGGTCCACGCTTTCCCAGTCTGCTGCTTGCCCGTTTTTCAGAGGATGCCGCAAACGCTCGCGATCGTACAGCCCCAGGATCGACGCCTGTCCGGCAGCACACAGGCCGCCGAGCGACAACGGATGGTTGGGATTGCCTTCGAGCTTGATGGGGCGCCCGTCGCGGGTCTTCACGAGCATGCCGCAGCCGGCGTTGCATGCCCCACAGGTCGAAGCGTACAGGACAGCTCGGCCGGGAACAATACCCTCCGGCACCGCCAGCGGCGGGATGGCGTTCTGCACCGGCGCACGCTGGCAGCCTCCCGCCAATGCGCCGGTGAAGGCGAAGCCCGCCAGCTTCAAGAACGAACGCCGGCTGAACTCAGCTTCGGTACTGGTCGACTCCGCAGACAATTCATGTTTCTGCATGAGTTCCTCAATAATGACAGGCCGCACAGTCGGTGGACGGCGACACCTTGCGCCCCTCGATTTCGACCTCGCGGTGGTCCTTGTGGCAGCGGACGCACCAGCCCATCGACAGGTCGCCCGACTGGCGAATCACGTCCATCGTCTGGACTGGACCATGACATTCCTGGCACGCCACCTTGGCGTTGACGTGCGCGCGATGGTCGAAGCGGGTGTACTCGGGCAGGTTGTGCACGCGGACCCAGCGTATCGGCTGCGGCCGCTTTCCGGGCTCCGGCTGCAACTCGTCATTCAGGCCCAGGGCGTCATAGAGCTTTTTCAATTCCGCCGAGACAATGCGTCTTGGCGGCCGGCCGGTCTGGCGTGCGTTCTCCGCCTCGGTGCGGGTTGCCTCCGACGATGCGGTGACAATTCGATGACAGTTCATGCACAGGCTCGCCGGCGGGATGCCGGCGTGCTGGCCTTTCGCAGCGCCGAAATGACAGTACAAGCACTGGATCTCCAGGCTGCCCGCGTGGAGCTTGTGCGAATAGGCAATCGGCTGCACCGGCGCGTACCCCTCCTGGTTTCCGGGAAGAGCATAACCGTGCATCTGGGCGGCCACGGCCGCCACGCCGGCAACCAGTCCGGCAAGTAGCACAAAAGTGAGAAGATGTTTCTTCAAGGATCTCTCGGGTTGCTCGTAGTGACCCGCTTCTCAGCGGGTCAGGTTCCCGACCACCGGGGGTACCACCATGAGGTAGAGGTCCAGCCAATGGCCCACGAGGACGATCGCCGCCACGCTCAGGAGCACCGAAGAAGTCTCCTTGGCGGGCCGAAATAACAGCACCAGGAACGGCACGGCCCAGTTCAAGACGAGGTTCGCAATGACCAGGCTTAGCCAGGGATCCTGCTGCCGCAGCACGTAGTATTCGGCCTCTTCCGGGATATTCACGTACCAGATGAGTAGATACTGGCAGAACCAGATGTACATCCAAAAACTGCTGAACGCGAACAGGAGCGTGCCGAGGTCCCGCAAGTGGTCGCGCGTGAGCCGGCCGCCGAAAAACCCTCGGTAGTCGAGCCACACCACGACGACGATGACGGCCGCGAGCGCGCCGAGAAACATCCCCGCAAACTGGTAGATGCCGAACACCGTGCTGGACCAGCGCGGTTCGAGCGACATGATCCAGTCGACACTGGCCAGCCACCAGGTGATGGCAAACACGACCAGGAAGACGGCCGAGATCTTGACGGCCGCGGCGCTCGCGGCATTGCCGGGCGCCTGCCGCGCCGAGGCGCGCACCAGCAGATAGACCAGCCCAGACCACAACGCGAGGTACACGATGGCGCGGAGCAGAAAAAAGGGACGGCTGAGCCACAGGGCCTGAAAGTGCGACCCGGCCTCGCTCGGCGCTGCGATCCATGGGTACAGCGAGGGAAAGGAAACGAGGCCGAACACGAGCCCCACGGCACCGACCGGAAGCAGCACGCTGAGTTGCGTTGCCACCGGCCGGATGAGCTCGCTCCAGCGCGCGCCGGTGACGTACAGCAAGGCCAGGAACACCGCACCACCAAGCCCGAGACCGAGCAGGCCGTAGCTGGCGACGAGAATGCCGGCGCCGATGCGCTCCGCGTCCCAGGCGCCGCCGAGGAGGACCGCAGCGCTGCCCAGCAGGATCACGCCCGCCAGCGCGGAAACCGCTCGTTGTGGCGTGCCGGAAACGGTATGCATTCGACGGCGCTCCGTGGCCCTGGATAGTAGCTCGTCGACTGATCGCGGCGTGCGGAGACGCAAATGCAGTGCCGCATCCGCACTGCAACATGGGCTCGACGAACCGCAGAGCTAAGTCTAGGCCGTTGCTTACCATTTGCCATGCACGGGCGATCGGAATTCGGCATGGTTCAATAAGGCCCGTTTTTGGGTGGCACGCCCTGAGTCTGCGAAGGGCGTGGGGGCGCCCCCACGCCCTTCGCAGACTCAGGGCGTGCCACCCAGGTTTGAACCATGCCCGGAATTCGGCGCGCAATGCCAAGCCGCCGGTGCACCGATGACGGCTGCCTGGGCGGATCAGCGCCGGCGTGTGAGCGGTTACGACACAACCGCAGCCATCGCTGTGCGCTCATGGCCTCGACTTCGGCGGTCGCGGAACCGAGGCTCGGCGGCGGAAATGGCACAACGCGTACGAAAATGAATTCGCCCGCTCGCCCGCATTGGGTGAGTTTCTCACGCCATCCCTGCGCTCCGGGCATCGTCGTTTTGCGTTCTTACGTTTGCACGGGACACCCCTCCAATTGAAACGCGGCAGGCCGGTTTCGCCGGAACGCTTGGATTCCGCTGCGGATGCGTCCACGTTTCACCATCGGCCCCCGCCCTCCCGGCTTTTCGCGCATTTTGGCCTCCCCCGCCGCCGCGCCGGCCTTGTAGTCTACGGCAACATCCCGCCGGGCGATCGCTGGGTCGGCGGCATCGACTTCGGCTACCGCAACCCGTTCGCGGCCGTGTGGGGCTACCTGACGCCCGGCGGCGTGCTGGTGCTTACAAACGAGCACTACAGCCGCCAGAAGCCACTGAGTTATCACGCGCAGCATCTGCGCCGCGACCTGGACCCCGACATGGAAGTGGAGGTGGAAGTCCTCGACGTCACCGAGGACGAAGCCCGCACGCTGCTGCTGTCGATCGACCCGCTCGCCGCGCTCGCCGAGACGCAGCAGCAGCTGCGCGACCAGCTGCAAGAGCTGGTGCCGGACGTGCCGGAAGAGCTGCGGTTCGCGTGGCAAGCCACCACCCACAGCGCGATCGAATCGCCGCCGTCGCCGACGGGATGGGCGAAGCCGACCATCGCGGAGCAGTACGCGGTGCTGGTGACGTGCCGCGATGAGACGCAGCAGATCGAGTTGCTGCGCCGATTCCAGCAGGAGGGCCTGGAGTGCAAGGCGTTGCTATCGTGATGTCGCAAATCTGTAGCATTCGCAGGTGCGATGCGGTATCGTCATTGGGGACTCGCAAAACCGGTCCCTCGAACCGGGGCGCGGCCAGGATTGTCATCCTTCCAATCCGGCCCAACCTGACATCGCTGGAAGAACCGAGCCATGCCCCGCATCTTCGACAATATTGAGCAGGATCTCCTTCCCGCGCTGCAGCAGACCCTGGAGATCACCGAGCACGCTGATTTCTGCGTCGGTTACTTCAACCTGCGCGGCTGGAAGCAGCTCGACCGCTTCGTCGAGCAGTGGCCCGGCGGCGAAGGCCACTGCTGCCGCTTGCTAGTTGGAATGCAGCAACTGCCGATCCAGGAGCTGCAGGCGGGATTGAGCCCGTCGGATGGGAATGGCCAACTCGACAACCAGACCGCGCTGCGATTCAAAAAGCAGCTTGCCCAGGAATTCCGCGACCAGCTCGTCCTCGGCACACCCAATAACGAGGACGAAGCCTGCCTGCGCCGCCTGGCCCGCCAGATCAAGGCCAACAAGGTCGTCGTCAAGCTGTTCCTCCGCCATCCGCTGCACGCCAAGCTCTACCTCCTCTTTCGACCCGATGACCCGGCGAACAAAATCATCAGCTATCTCGGCAGCAGCAATCTGACGATGGCGGGGCTCGCTGGACACGGCGAGCTGAATGTCGACGTGCTGGACCACGATGCCTGCAAAAAGCTGTCCCAGTGGTTCGCCGATCGCTGGGATGATCGCTGGTGCATCGACGTCTCCGCCGAGCTGGTCAAGATCATCGAGGAAAGCTGGGCGCGCGAGACGCTGATTCCGCCGTACCACATCTACATCAACATGGCCTACCAATTACTCAAGAAAGGTCGGCTATTTTCTGCAGGTATTGGATTTTGAGCCAAAGGTGCTCGATGGTCATGGAATTCGCCGACCGCCTTCGGAGTTCAAGGAGCTGCGCTTCCGCAGGGACGCGGAAGCGCAGTTGGCGCTGTGTTGCCTGAATTCAAACCTGTTCTATTGGTTTGTCACTGTTTACTCCGACTGCCGCCACGTCAATAAGCGAGACGTTGACGCTTTCCCGATCGACTTGGCACGTCTTGCAAGCAGTGATCAGTGTGCGCATTTACTCAAGCTTGCAAAGAGGCTAATGGCCGATCTTTCTGAGAACTCAGCGGAGCGGATAATGCGCTTTAGGCATGATCAGCTTACTGTCCAGTGCATTCTTCCCAAGCTTAGCAAGCCAATAATCGACGAGCTCGACCGCGCTATGGCCAAGTATTACGGCTTCACCGCCGAGGAGCTGGATTTCATCATCAACTACGACATCAAGTACCGCATGGGCCAGGATACTGGCGGAGACGTTGACGAATGACCGTCATCGTGAAGAATGGAACGAAAACGGGACCGGGCGATGTCGCAAGAGGGCTAACTCGATGAAAAAGAGGTTGCCGCTGCGCAGCTTTCGGCTGCAGAACTTCAAGGCGGTCCGCGACAGCGGGTCGGTGACGTTCGGGCCGCTGACGGTGTTCATCGGCAACAACGGCTCGGGCAAGAGCAGCCTCGTCGAGGGGCTGGAAACCTTCTGGGAAATCTCTCTGCACGACCTCGATGCCGCTATGGTCCGCTGGCGCGGGTTCGAGTACATCTGGAACCTCAGCGTCGAGCGTGAGCTGCGCCGGCCGTCGGAGAAGCGGGCGTACTATGGGCCCCCGATGAGCTTCCATGCCCACCTAAGCCTTGGCACGGGCAGGATGAAGGCTAGCCAGGCGGTCGCGCTGGGGGAGAGAAGCCGAAAGCTGTTCATTCAGAACGAGGAGCTCGCCCTGTCGTCGGCTCGCGAGGTGAGCCGTTGGACGCGGGACGCGCACGGAAAGGTAGCCGGGCCGAATCCCCGGCCGCCCTCCACCAACGGCGCCGGCTATAAGCTGGCCGACGGGCGATCCATGTTCCGCGACTTCCTAAGTCCATTCATCGACCGGTGGCAGTTTCTCTGCCTGGTGCCGGACGCGATGGGCCAGCCAACGCCCCAACAGGCGCCGCCGGCCGGATCCGGCTCGCCAAGAACGGTGCGAACATTGCTGAGTATTTGAACGAGATCCGCGAGATTGACCCAAGTGCATTTCAGGGTATCGTCGAAGCGCTGCAATACGTCTTGCCGTTTGCCCAAGACCTGCACCCAACGCTTGCGTCGGAACTCCAACGTGAGTTTTTCCTGAAACTCAAGGAAGCTCATTTCGAGGTCCCCGGCTGGCTTCTTTCCACCGGCACGCTGCGCATCCTCGCGCTGGTTGCTTGCCTGCGTCACCCGGAACCGCCACCGCTGCTCGTGGTCGAGGAAGTCGAGAATGGGCTCGATCCGCGGACGCTGAACATGTTGGTCGAGGAGATTCGTGCGGCCCTCGAAATCGGCAAGACGCAGGTCATCCTGACCACGCATTCGCCGTACCTGCTCGACCTCCTGGACCTGTCGCACCTGGTGGTCGTCGAACGGGTCGACGGCCAGCCGACGTTCACGCGGCCGGACAAGGCTGCGCTCGCCCAGTGCGCCAAGTCCTTCTCTCCCGGGCGGCTCTATACGATGGGACGCTTGACGCGGAGTGAATGATGGCCCGCGTCGGCATTATCGTGGAGTGTAACCGGGACGGCCTGGAGGAGCACCTGTGCCGGCGCATTTCGCGCTATTGCGGCGGGAATTCGGGTTCGAGTTGGAGGAGCAGATCGTGCCCATGGGCAACAAGCTTCTGCTGCTGGAAGAATGCGCCACCACCGCTCGCGACCTCCTGGGCGATGGCTGCGAGCGAGTCGTCGTTCTTTGGGACGAGCGGCCGGCGTGGCCGGACAAGGACGAGGAGCTTTGCTGGCACCTGGAGCGGCGTCGATTCTCGCGGCCTTGCACGCACTTGGATTGGCCCGGCAGCGCGTGTCCCCCGTGTGCATCGAACGCGAAATCGAATCCTGGCTATTGTTCGACGAGCGCATGCTCACCGCCGTGCTCTGGCCCAAGCCGGAGCACCGGCGCCGCGTCAAATCGCCCCGCAACCCGGATCGCCTTGAAAATCCGAAGGGCGTGATGATGCGACTCTTCAGGCAGCACGGCGGCAAGCGCTATGTCGATAGCCAATACGTGCGCCGGCTTGCCGCCTGCCTCGAAGACCTAACGCGGTTGCGCGTGCAAGACGTTTCGCCGGTTTGAGGACAGAGTTTGCGGGCGACAAACATGAGCCTTACCGAAAAACTTCCGAAGTCTCGGAGACTTCGGAAGTTTGAGCGTTAGTCGGATAGGCTCTAAGGCTCGGTGACGATAGAATGGCGCAAGGATCCATGAATATGGACACCATTGCCGACCATCTACGCGAGCATCGTTTCGAGGCGCTGTTCACCGACCTCTTGGGCTGGGAACACGCGACCGGACGCATCGACGTTTCGACCGGCGGCCGCGATTTTGCATTCGCCGCCGTAGCGCACAAGCGCGGGCTGCAGGTGCTGGTCGGCGTCACCGACCGGTTGGCGCTGATGAATCGCGGCCTGTTGCGGGAAGTGCAGAAGCGCGTCGCCGCCATCGCAGATGAGCACATCCTGATCTGCTACTGTGAGCAACCGCGCAAGCAAGTCTGGAAATGGGCGCTGCGGTCGCCGGAGGGCCTGCGACTGCGGCGTCGGAAATACACCTTTTTCTCGGATCGTCCGCCAGCGCCTTTCTTGACGCGGCTCTTGGGGCTGCGGTTCACCCTGGAAGAGGAAGAGGGGCTTTCCCAGGTTCAGGCATTGGAGGGCGTGCGGCCGGCGCTCGACATGTCGGGGGAACAGAGCCTGTTCGCGCGCGACCCGCGCTATGCCGAACAGAGTGACGCGCTCGCCCGGGAGATGCAAACAAAAGGCGACGTGGCGTCGTTCCATCGGCTCGTGGAATTCCATCTGCCGCTGGGACGGAGGATTTCACGGCGTTTGTGCCGCTTGTTGCGCATGCTGCCCGACGATGCGGCGCAGATTGCGTTTCTGGGGCTGATGCAGGCAGCGCGCCGGTTTCGGCCGGAATTGGGCTACCGGTTTTACACTTATGCCAACCTCCGCGTGAAACAGGCCTGCGGGCGCCTGGGCCCGCAATTCGCGTTCCTGATTCGATTGCCGGTACCCGTGCTCGGCCGGGGCTTTCGGTTGCGGCGGGAGCTCGAGCGCCTGGCCGTCGGCGTCGGGATGAGCGGCGTGCGGGAGTACCTCGCGGAGTTGGACCTGCGCGACCCGAAGCTGGGCGCGCAACTGCGGGCCTTTGAGGCGCAACCGGCGTGCGTTCCCTCTCCGATCGCCGGGAGCCTGAATACCGGCAGGCGCGGCAGCTAGCGGAGGACCTGCCCGGCCTCCCGGACGACGTGCTCGAAACCGACCGGACTGCCATGCTCAGTGAGGCCCTGGAGTACCTGCAGCCGCGCCATGCCCAGGTCCTCCGGCTGCGCTATGGCCTGGACGGTTGCCCGGCACAAACGCTGGCGGAGATTGGAGCGCTCTACGGTGTGAGCCGCGAGCGCGCGCCAAATTCAGCAAGCCGCGGAGAAGCGGCTGCGCAATCTGATTGCCGCGCGGTATCATGACCTGGCGACGCTGGACGACGGCTTGCCCGACGCCGCAGCGCCCGCAGTGCGCGACGCAGTATGTTGAGTTTCCCGAATCGCCATCACCTTTCCGAGGAGCCCCCCATGGAACGACGACCCCCGACTCCGGTATGCCGGGCATTCACGCTCTGCAAGCAGATCTACACCGACCCCAAGACCCAGGAGCACACGCTGGTGTCGCCTGTGCACCAGGTCTTCGCACCGCAGTACCCAGCCACATTTGACCTGTCGGTATTCGCGCGGTGGACAAACGCTCATGGCGGCTACCGCGTTGAGCTGCAATTGCGTCTGCTCGATGGCGAGGTGTTGTGGCGTCACTCAATGGCGAACGTATTTGAGGTCGCCGATCCGCTGCAGATCACCATGCTGACCCTGCGTCACTTGAACATCGCGTTTCCGAAGCCAGGGAAATATGACGTGGCGCTGCTGGCCAATGAACAGGAGGTCGCTGCCGAAACGGTCCTTGCGCACCTCCGGGAATGCGCGGCACAGTCGTGACGGCGTGGCCTACGAGGCTATCCGAAAAACTTCCGAAGTCTCAGACGAAGAACGGGGACGCAGCCCGAACCGGGATCGCGCCACGACGAATCTTAGGCATGGTTCAAACCTGGGTGGCACGCCCTGAGTCTGCGAAGGGCGTGGGGCGCGCCCCCACGCCCTTCGCAGACTCAGGGCGTGCCACCCAAGAACGGGCCTTATTGAACCATGCCGAATCTTACATGCGGCCGCCGGCGGTATCCCATTGCTGCATTCCAGATTGCGTGCGCCGTGCCATGCTGGAGAATGCCCGATGAACGCTTTCGCAAAACTCGAAATCCGAAGCACGAAATCCGAAACAAGCTCCAAACACGAAATCCGAAGTTGAAAACGACCGGGCCGCACAGGCCTGGCGTGCAAGGCGGGTCGGCCGCGTTGGCGGCCCCGGGTGTACGCGACGGGGCAATCACGCTACGGTAATCATGCCATGAAAGCGATTCCCCTACGCTACTGGCTGTGCCTGGCAACCGGTGCCGGTGTTGTGGCGGGCGCGATCGTCGGTTGCGTCGTGCCCACAGCCGACGCCGAGGAATTCCGGCTCGCCAGCGTGCACGGATGAGCTTGTTGGCCTGCTCAGCGTGCTGATGCGCGCCGGCGCGTGAGCGGTTTCGACACAAGCGCCGCCATCGCTGTGCGGTCATGGCCTCGCCTGCGGCGGTCGCGGAAAAAGGCGGCGGTGGTAGAACGCACACCGCGTTGGGCACGACCTCCGGTTGAACTTGACGGGTATAGGAATTGCGAACCGGTGTCGGCAAAGCGACCCCAACACACCCCGGCGGCTGATCCGATGTTCGATCCGTACCATCAATGGCTGGACATCCCGAGCGGACGCCGGCCACCCACGTATTACCAGCTCCTGGGCATCGCCGCCGACGAGTCGGATGCGGAGGCGATCAAGGAGGCGGCGCTGCGCCGAACCGCCCATGTGTGCGCGTTTCAGACCGGTCCGCAGGCCGAGGCGTGTACGCGCCTGCTGAATGAGCTCGCCCAGGCGCGAGCCACGCTGCTCAACCCGAGCGCCCGCGCGGCATACGACGCCCAGTTGACCGAGGCCGCGCCGGCGCCGACGGAAGCCGCGACCGCGTTGCCGTCCCCGGCGCCGAGTTGGCCGGGCCCGACTCAACCGCCGAGCCGTGCGTCGCGCGTTCGCCGACGCCAGTCCCCGCTGGCGGCGCTCACTTACGTCCTGCTGTTGCTGCTGGGTGCCGCCGCGAGCTTCGGACTCACCTGGCAAGCGCTGCAGTCGGCGGCGACGCACGAGGAATCGGCCAGGCCCGCTCCGCCGGCGAAGACCAAGAATCTCCCACTGCCCGTGGGGAAAAAGTCGCGATGAAACGACCTGCCTCGGCGTTGACGCTCCCGGACCTGATCGAGGTCATCCGCGGCAGTGGCCTGCTGTCCGAGGCGGCGGTGCGCGCGATCGCGGTGCAGTGGAAGCCCGGGGCCGATGGCGCTGCCGACGTTGCGGGCTGTGCGCGCTGGCTGGCCGCCCAGGGGTACCTGACGGAGTACCAGCTGGCCCTGCTCATGCACGGCCATGCCGCCGCGCTGGTGCTGGGCCGCTACCGGCTGCTGGACCGCATCGGCCGGTTCACGAACCCGGCCGCAGTGGCCGCGGCGTTGCGTGCGGAGCCGGCGGCACCGCTGACCGTCGCCGCCGCAGCGCACACGCCCCCGCTCGAGACCGGCGGTGCTCGTCGCTGCCCCTGTGGTAGCGGCTCGCGCTGCCGCGGTGCCGGTGCCCGTCGCGCCGGACCGCGCGGTCGCGGCAGGAGCGCCCGACGACGAATTGGCCCAGCTTCGTGGCGCCTGTGTCTGACGTGCTGCATTCGGTCAAACCCGAGAAGCGCAGGGAACTCGGGCACGGCAAATACTCGATGGTGTGCTGAAAAAGAATAGATTATGCGCCTGGAGCGGAATTCGGCGCATTGCACTGTGCGCGGCTCGTGTCGAGAGTATCCCATGGATTTCCTGGAACGCGTCGCTGCCGACTGGTGCGACCGCGCCCCCGAACTGGCCGAATGGGTGATGACGCACCTGGTCAATCGGACCGACGTGTGGGGTCGCTACGTGCGGCGCAAGGGCGACGACACCACCCAGGTCGTCACTGTGCCTTTTCGCGACGAGCGCGGCAAGACCTTTCTCGACCTCGATTCGCTCCGCAAGCATTTCCGCACGCGCCAGCCGTCCGGCCAACTCGGCCTGCACAGCGCCAGCAGCGACATGACCTCACGCTGGCTCGCGATCGACATTGACCTGCACGATCCCGACGACCCGTGGTCGGTCACGCCCGAGGGGAACCTGTCCGCGGCCCGTGGCTGGCACGAACTGCTCGTAGCCCAGGGGCTGGATCCGCTACTCATGGACTCCAACGGGATCGGCGGCTTTCACCTGCTCGTCGTCTTCGCCGAGCCGATGAGCACTGCCAGCGTGCACCAGTTCGGCGCACGGCTGATTGCCGACTTCGAACGCCGGGGGCTCGACCACAAGCCGGAGGTGTTTCCCGACAAGCCGACGTGGGACCATTACGGCGACTGGCTACGGCTGCCGGGCCGGCACCATAGCCGACCGCACTACACCCGCGTCTGGAACGACGAGCCGCACGCCGAAGCGCGCTGGCTCGTCGGGCACGAAGCGATCGATCGGATCCTCGCCACCCGGCCGGCATCGGACACGCTTCTGGAGCAGTTCGGCATCACCCGGCTGCGGCGGACCGTCTGCCTCGACTTCGACGGGGTGCTGCATTCGTACCGGTCGGGCTGGTGTGGGGCCGACATCATTCCGGACCCGCCGATCCATGGGACGCGTGAAGCGGTGGCGCGTCTTCGCCAGCATTATCGCGTGGTCGTTTATTCGGCCCGTTGCCACACGGAGGAAGGCCGGTGCGCCGTGAAGGCCTGGCTGCAGAAGCACGAGATCCTGGTCGATGACGTTTGCGAACACAAGCCGCCGGCGTTGGTGTATGTCGACGACCGCGCGATCCGGTTTCGCGGCAACTGGGATGACGTGCTCACGGAAATTCGACAGTTCCGGAAGTGAAAGTGGGGCCGGCCGTGTTTGACGAGGTGCGCCACGCAATCGACGCGTATTTTCCTTACGCCAAGGATATGTACTCGAATGGCCCCTACGAGTTCCACGAGCACCCGTGGCTCGATTGCACTGGCGTATCGGATGATGGTCGCGTCATCTCGCTGCTCATAACGTTCTGGGCGGGTGGTCAGTTTTGCTGCCCTTCGCCAGCGTGTCGGTTTAGCCACGCGTTTTTCTGGACGAAATGGTCAGAGCTGCGTGAGTTGCTCCGTCGCGAAGGAGTCGAACCAGCAGGGCCAATAAAACTCGTTGTCCGCGTGGCGTACGAGGCCGGTGCAATGTTCGCGAACTCACCAGGGAAGCCGGATACAGATTACACGACGACGAATGAGAGTTCCTGGGCCGAGTACGAAACAGATGAATCACAACCGGATCGCGCGGGAGAAATCGTTCGCTCATCCTGATTCTCAGCCTCGACGCCGAACTTGAGGCGCCGCGGCCACAGCGATACTGATGAGCTCCAATATATACGACAAACCGCCTATACTGCTCTGGCCGGTCGTCCTCTTCCTCACTCCCGCCGTGCCCGCCGCCACGCAATGGCACCCGCTGACGGCCGCCGAGTTGGCCCTCAATTCCGCTTTCGTGGCCGTTGCGGCCTGCCGCCTGATCGTTTCGGACGGCGGCGCCTTTGCTCGCGCAGCAACGCATCTGCCCAGCGGGCATCCTCCCGGCTCAAGGGCGGATCGGGCTCGGCCTGATAGTCGATGTCGTCGTCGTAGCCGCCGTTTCGGTAGCATTGGTCGAGCAACGCTTGCAGGTCGAGAGGGATATCGGCATCGGTCGGTCGCAGCGGGATATTGATAGGAGGCAACCGCTCACGCAATGGCACCCGATAGACCTCGGCAAGCCATTCCACTCCTGGCCGAGTGACGCATACGCGATAGGCCAGCCGGTGGGACCGCGGGACCAGAGACTCCGGAATCGACAGCGCCCACGGCCCAGCGCGCAACAAGTCAATCTCGACGAGGCTAACACCGCCGGCCTTGCACTCCTGCTGGTTCTTGGTGTAAAGCTGCCGCCCAGGCCCCGCGGCCTTGTTCGACGGGCTTAAGATCTCGATCACGGTTACGACGCGGCGGCCCGTGCCGACGTTGAGAATCTCGATGTAACCCTGGGTGAGCGGCTCGTCGGGCAAGTGAATGCGCAGGGGTTCAGCAAGCACCATTGCCGAAGCGGTCGCCGATCTGGCGCGGCGTTGTCGGCGCCCACGCTCCACAACGCGGATATCGGGATACATGTTGCGGTCCGGGCCACTGGGCGATTCCACGAATACGCGTTCCTGCACGCGGGGCGCAGATCCCCCGGGAGAATGCCTTGCAACTGGTCGCGCGTGTATATGATCAGCGACTGGTGGACGTTGCCCCAAAACTGCTCCAGATAGGGATCCATCCCCGGAAACGGGCTCGGCATCAACCATCCTCCCCTGTCACCGCCGCCCTGTCCGCAAATCGGGATCGCGTGACCCGATGCAGGCTGAGCACGGCAACAAGTCGCATTATAGCCGAATGTCGATCAGCGCGCTGACGTGACGCTCCGCGCTTATAATGGCTCCGGCCGACGATCGATCCCTCCGTCCCACCGAGGTCGCCGTGATGAGGTTCAGATTGTTCCAGAAACCGCAGACGCTGCTCTGGCTCGTCGTCCTCTTGGTCACTCCCGCCGTGCCCGCAGCCGCGCAATGGCAGCCGATGACGGCCGAGCTGGTCAAGCAGCAAAAGCCGGGCTACGGCGGCGTGTGCGGCGTCGTGGTCGATCACAAGACCGGCGACGTTTACCTCGACGTGAGCGATCGCGGTATCTTTCGCTCGACCGACCAGGGCAAGAGCTGGCAGCGCGTCGGCGCCGAGATCAAGGGCCGCACCGAATGGCCCGGCTGCCTGATGCTCGACCCCGTCCGCGGCACGAACAAGCTGGTCGTCGCCCTCGTTTACGGCGGCCCGATCGCGGTCAAGCCGGAAGGGGCAAGCTGGACCTTCCTCGACAAGGAGTCGAGGCACATCGACTGGTGCGCCGTGGACTGGACGAACGCGGAGATGAAGCTCATCTTCGCCCTCAAGCACGAATCGGGCGATTTGCTTATCGTCTCGCGCGACGGCGGCAAGAGCTTTGCTGAAGTCGGCAAGGGCTACGGTCCGGCCTGGGTCTTCGACAGCACCACCGCGGTGGTCGCCGAGGCGCAGAGCAAGATGAAGCCGAAGCCGCGGCTGCTGCGCACCACCGACGCCGGCCTGACGTTCATGCCGGGCCCGGAATACACGGCCCGCGCCCTGCCGCGCTGGCACGGCGGCACGCTGTACTGGCTGGTCGACGGTGCGCTGATCGCGACTACCGATCAGGGCCAGAGCTGGAAAAAGGTGGCGGACCTCAAGGACGGCAGGTTCGGCCCGATCTTCGGCAAGGACGGCAAGCACCTGTTCGTGTTGACCGGCGCCGGCATCGTCGAGAGTACCGATGGCGGCGTGAGCTGGGCCAAGGCGATCGCCCTACCCACAGGCTTCGGCAACGTGTCGCCCTTGAGCTGGATGGAGTACGATCCCATACACGATATACTCTACGTCATGAAGATGGGCTCCGACCTGTACCGTCTCGAGCGGGGCAAGTAAATCACGCAGGTATCACTGCCATGAAGATGTTGACCCTCGTCGTGCGCCCGTTCCGGGCCGAGGCCGTGCTGAACGCGATCGGCGAGCTGGACGTCAATGCGTGCCTCGTGCAGGAGGCCAAGGGCTACAGCCGGCAGAAGAATTACCTCGATCGCTATCTCGGCAGCGAATACAGCATGGCGTTTTTGCCCAAGGTCGAGATCAGCGTCTGGGTGAGCGACCAGCGTGCGCAGGAGGTCGCCAACAAGATCGTCCGCGCCGCCCGCACCGGCCGCATCGGTGACGGCAAGATTTTCGTCACCGACGTGGGCTGGCCGGGGGCAATGGAGTTTTGAGCCATGCAACAACGACGTCATGGGGTGGGCCTTGGTGGCATTGCGCGGTCGGAACGGCGAATCAGACGAGATACACTTCCGAGCGCTCGATGAGGATCTCGTCCTGTTCGATGCGGGGCGCTTTCTTGAGGATCGACTTCAACTCCTGAAAAAAGCGGTCGCTGGGCTCAATAGGTTTGGCGTAAACGATAATGATCGTGTGGTAGTCGCGGACCGGAGCGCTCCCTTGGGGTAGGTATTCTCCCAAGAAGGGGGCCCCCGATCGCGAGGAGGCCGTGAGCGAACCGCCGAATCGGGCATTAAAGAGGAAAATGAGGTCCTTGAGATGCGCCGCGCTGAAGACCTCTTGCCCTGCGGCAGAATACAAGGGTAGCACCAGGAAAAAGCGATAGGCATGACCTCGCACCGCGGCTGGGCGATCACGAAGGCTGGGCAGGAAAAGGTTTCGACGACCCGCCGGCTCAGCACTTGCAGCTGTCTTACCAGGTTGCTGGGATTACGGGTTTTTCTGGCCACGCTTCCGGGCTCCATTCGCTGTCGAAACGAGTCCAGCCGCCTGGAGCGCCTGGAGCTGAGCGGGCCCGATCGTCAGCTGCCGCGGCGCCTTTGCGCGAAAAATGCCGCCCATTTCGAGCAACAGGACAATCGCCTTGCCATATTTCTTGTTGTTTCTGAATTGAACGGTCGGCATGGTTCGGTTTCCAATCGGATAAACGCGATCTCGACATCAAACCGCGCACGCGGAAGACAGCCGCGTCTGCGGCCCCACCAGGAAAAAAACCAGGAAAAGCCGAGCCGGCATGTAGTCGCTGGGTGGCGCAAGCCCGCGCTTGTATTGTAGCGGGGAACAAGAGCCCGAACCTGGGTGTGCATCGGCGTTGCCCAAGAATCCCTTGGTTCCGGAACCCAAGCCGCGTGGTTCTCTGCGGTCATCCTGCGGCCTGCGGATAGCCAATCGCGCAGTAGGCTCGGCGTCAGCACGAACGCCTCGCGCGGAATCGCCTCCAGCCGAAAACGCGGCACCAGCTGCGCCGCCGTGACGGGGACGAGTTGGTCGAGCCAGCCGCACGACCACGCCAGCAGGCCGAGCAGCGCCTCCGCGGTGACGCCGGCCGCACGCAGCGCTGCCAGACGCGTGTCGCCATGGCGCTTGGCGAGGCGACGGCCGTCCGGCCCGACCACCAGCGGAACGTGCACGAACCACGGCGGCGTGAGCCCGAGTGCCTGGTACAGGAGAAGCTGGCGCGGCGTCGACGGCACCAAGTCGTCGCCGCGAATCACCTCGGTGACGTGCTGCTCGGCGTCATCGACCACGACGGCGAACTGGTACGCGGGAGTGCCGGCGGACTTCCACACGACGAAATCGCCGCCCAGCTTGCGCAGCGACAGTGACGTTGGTCCGCGAAAGCCGTCCTCGAACGAGACCACCGCGTCGTCCGTCCGCATCCGCCAGCAATACGGCATTTCGCCCAGGCCGGCGGCATCCGCGACCCGTCGGCCGGCGCAGGTGCCGGGATAGATCGGTCCCTCGTGCTCCAGGTGCGGTGCGCTGGCCGCACGCTCCACGTCCGAGCGTGTGCAGGTGCAGGGATAAACCAGCTCGCGTTCCTGAAGGCGATTGAGGGCCGACTGGTAGAGGGCCAATCGCTCCGTCTGCACGACCGGTTCGCCGTCGCAGTCGAGGCCGAGCCACGGCAGATCCTCGTGAATCGCCCGCGCTGCCCCGGCCTTGATGCGCGGCGAGTCAATGTCCTCGATGCGCAGCAGGACCTGGCCGCCGCGCGACCGCGCGGACAGCCAGGCGATGAGATAGGTTCGGGCATTGCCCACATGCTGTGCGCCGGTCGGCGAAGGGGCCAGCCGGCCGACGGGACTCGGGCAGTCGGGATGCATGGCGGATCCTGGCGGTTTCAGTGTTGCACGAGCATCACGCTGGTCGCGTCGTAGACAATCGTCATGCCCGGCGGCAGATTCGTCGTCGCGAACTCGCCCGCGGACGAGGCGAAGCTCATGATCGTGTATGAGTCGCTCTTCGCCAATTTTATGCCGGACTGCGCGGTAACGTTGAGCGTCCCACCGAGGTTGGCGATGCCCGTGATCGCGCGATTGTGCGGCAAGGGGCGTAGCCGCGTTCGTGAGAACGCGGACGGGGCTATCCGAAACCCGCGTTCTCACGAACGCGGCTACTGCCAAATCGCACACGGTGATTAGTCGATGCGACAGCATGGGGGGGATGCAGCTCGAACACCGGCCAGCCGCGGGTAGTGCAAACAAATCAACCGTTGCAATCCCGGCGACATCAGCGATAATCCGGGACAGTCCTCTGCACCGCGACCCGGGAGCGTTGCCGATGTCCACCTCGATGCGCTGCACCAACGGCCATACGTGGCGCGCCACCGATGCGCCGCCGCAGCACTGCCCCGTCTGCGGTTTGACCGTCGCTGAGCCCGCGGCGCCTGCGTGCGAGGAGGCCGCGACGATGCCGCCGGCCGTCGTCGCGAGTGCAACGGTCACGGTGCCGCCGTGCGCCGCTGCGGGTGAGCCGGCGACAGCGCTGGCGGCCCGCGTGCCGGGCTACGTCATCGAGCGCGAGCTGGGCCGCGGCGGCATGGGCGTCGTCTACCAGGCCCGGACCGGCCTGGAACTCCGCACCCTGCGCGGCGCTTTCATGAGTGTCGCGTTTGCCGCAGACGGCCAAGTGTTGGCCTCGGCCAGCGTGGACAACACGGTCAAGCTGTGGGACGCGCGGACCGGCCGGGAACTCCGCACTCTGCGCGGCCATACGGACCCAGTCACGAGCGTGGCATTTGCCGCGGACGGTCAGGTGCTGGCCTCGGGGAGCGGTGATGACCTCTTTGGGCGTGGGGACAACGCGGTCACATTGTGGAATGTGCGCACCGGCCAGGAACTCCGCACCCTGCGCGGGCGTACATACGAAGTCACCAGCGTGGCGTTTGCCGCGGACGGCCAGGTGCTGGCCGCGGCGAGCAATGACAAAACGGTCAAGCTGTGGGACATCCGGACCGGCCAGGAACTCCGCACCCTGCGCGGCCATACGCGCGCGGTGACCAGCGTGGCGTTTGCCGCCGACGGCCAGGTGGTGGCCTCGGCGAGCCATGACAACACCATCAAGCTGTGGGACGCGCGGACCGGGCACGAGTTGAGCACCCTGCGCGGGCATACGACTGGTGTCCTGAGCGTGGCGTTTGCCGCGGACAGCCAGGTGCTGGCCTCGGCGAGCGTTGACAAAACGGTCAAGCTATGGGACGTGCGGAGCGGCGAGGAACCCGATAAAAAGCGTCGTTTCCGCCTTTGGGTGACCGCCCCCGATCTCCACTTGCACCGCGAACTCGCCGAGCAAGCGGACAAGGACAAGCAGCCCTTCGCCCTGGCGTTTCGCCTCGGCCGCTACCTCGCCGCGAAGACCTACTACGCCGCCAACCCAAAGGACGAAGTGAAGCCGCCGTTCAGCGACCGCACATTTCCCGACGGCATCGCCTGCACCGGCGTTCTGTACAAGGACAGCGGCATCGCCCCGGCGCGCCTCCTCATCGGCACCGCGCGAGCGCTCCAGGGCGATGCAAGCAACTGGCTCAACCACGCCTTCCACGGCGGCGCCCTGTACCGTAGCGGCGAGCGCGCCAAGGCGCTGGCCGCGCTGAACGAGGCGGTGAAGCTGCACGGCAAACCCAGCCCGCTGACGCACAACCTGCTCGGCCTGACCCACCTGGCAATGGGGCAGAAGGACGAGGCCAGCGACGCCCGCGCCCAGCGCAGGCTGGCAACGATGCGCCATGGGAGGATCTCATCCTGCACCGGCTCTTCATGCCCGAGGTCGATGCGGCGTTCGCAAAGGCTCAATGAGTTACGGTGAGGTGTCACATTCGCGGGGTCAACGTATGCTGCTCGAAGTCGATCCCAAGGTGAATTATGCGTTCAAGCATCTGTTCGGCCGAGAATCGACGCGGCCGATCCTGGTCGACGTCATCGACAGCGTTCTCGATTCCGTCGCCGACCAGCGGCTTCGGGACGTCGAGCTGATGAATCCGTTCAACCCGAAGGAGGCGCTCGACGTTTCGATCCTGGACATCAAGGCCCGCGACCAGGGCGGCCGGCAGTTCAACATCGAAATGCAAATGCTCGCGCATCGCTATTACGAAAAGCGAATCCTGTACTACTGGGCGAAGCTGCACCAGCAGCAGCTTCAGGAAGGCAGCGATTATCTGGTCATCAAGCCGACCATCTCCATCAGCTTTCTCGACCATATCCTGTGCCCGGGGAAGCCGGGGTATCACCTGCGTTTTCGTCTGCTTGAGACGGCCCAGCATTTTCAGTTTTCCGACGGCATCGAGTTTCACATCCTCGAGCTGCCGAAATTCACCAAGTCGGCTGCGGAGTTGGAGACGAGCCTGGACGTTCTGGCTTTACTTTTTGCGGCATGCGGAGAAGATAGATACAGACGCAGTACCTGCCGCCCTTCAGCGGCCGATGGTGTTGCGTGCCTTGGAGGAGCTACGAATGTTGTCGCAAACGGATCTGGAGCGCGAGAGGTACGAATCGCGGCGCAAAGCGCAGCTGGATTACAACACCGGCCTGAAAGTGGCTCGGATAGAGGGCCTTGAGGAAGGCCTCGCCGAAGGCCGCGCCGAAGGCCGCGCCGAAGCGACGCGAGCTGGACTCGTCGACGTGATCCATTTCTGCGAGGACATCCTTCACCGTTCGCAAACGCCAAGGGAACGCCTCGATTCTCTGACGATGGAGGACTTGACGGCGATGGCCGACGAGCTGCGCAGTCACGTGCGCCGGCAAGAGTAGGCGACGCTTTCGCGTTCGTTCCGGAAGCGAGTGACGATGATACAATCGGGTAACACGGTTGTCGGAAACGGCCCAGCATGGCGATGCATAACATGAGCGCGGCACCCAAAAGGGAACTGGTCTCGATTGACGATTATCTCGCCGGCGAGCTGGCGTCGCCCGTCAAGCACGAGTACCTGGGCGGGGTCGTCTACGCGATGGCCGGCGCAAGAACGCGCATAACGCCGTCGCGACCAACACGCTCATCGCCCTTGGCTCACGGCTGCGCGGCCGCCCATGCCGGCCGTTCAACTCCGATACCAAGATTCGCGTGCATTTGCCCACCCAGATCCGTTTCTACTATCCCGATGCGTCGGTCATTTGCCAGCAGAATCCGCCGGGCGACACCTTTCAGGATGCGCCGGCGGCCCTGTTCGAGGTTCTATCGCGCTCAACCCTCCGCATCGACGAGGGTGAGAAGAAGGACGCCTATCTCACGATTCCTTCGCTGGCTGTGTACGCATTGATCGAGCAGCACTCGCCGACCGTCGTCGTCTTCCGCCGCACGGAGAATGGCTTCGTCCGCGACGTTTACACCGGCCTCGACGCGGTGGTGCCGCTGCCCGAAATCGGCATCGACCTGCCATTGTCGGAGGTGTACGACACCATCGTGTTCATTCCGGAAGCGAGCGACGACCAGCCGTGATCACAGCCGGCGCAGAATCTCGATGCCGCGCTCCAGCGTCGCGTCGGCGGCGGCGTAGCTAATGCGGAAGTGCGTGTCGCGGCGGCTGAACGTGCTGCCGGGGATGATGAGCAGGTTGTTGCGGATCGCGGCGGCGACGAACTCGGTGCCGCTGCCCCACGGCGCCTTCGGAAAGAGATAAAAGGCGCCGCCGGGCGCCTGCAGCTCGTAACGGTCGGCCAATGCGGCCACCATCCGGTCGCGCTTGCGCTTGTAATCCGCGACGATGGCCGAGACGTCGTAATCCCAGGCGACGGCGCCCGCGTGCTGCACCACGCTGGGGGCGCACACGAAGGTGAATTGCTGCAGCTTGGTCATCTCCTCAATCAACCGGCGCGGACCATGCGCGAAGCCGAGCCGCCAACCGGTCATGCCGTACGCCTTGCTGAAGCCGTCGAAAACGACCGTCTCTTCGTTGTCCTCGGCCGGGCTGCTGAACGGGCCGTCGTAGCAGAAGGCGCGATAGACCTCGTCGCTCAGCAAGAGGACGCCACGGTCCTGCGCGAGCTTAGCCAGGCCGCGCAGCGTCGCGCGGTCATGGACGACGCCAGTCGGATTGCCGGGGCTGTTGACGACGATCGCCTTGGTGCGCGGCGTCAGGACTGCGCGGACGCGGTCGAGGTCGATGCGGAAATCGGGGTAGGTATCGACGACGACCGGAACGCCGCCGGCAAGCGTGATGAAGTGTGGATACATCACGAAGTAGGGATCGAAGATGACGACCTCGTCGCCGGGGTTGATGGTGCAGAGCAGGGCGAGGACCAGGCCGCCGCTGGTGCCGCTGGTGACGACGATGTCGCGGGTCTGGCCGGGATATCGGCGGCGCAGGTCGGCGGCGATCTTGCTGCGCAGCTCCGCGATGCCCTGCGTGACGGTGTAGCCGTTCCTGTCCGCGTCGATGGCGGCCTTGGCGGCGGCCTTGATCGGCGCGGGGACCGGGAAATCGGGCTGGCCGATGCTGAGGTTGACTGGGTCCTTGAGCTGCGCCGCCAGCTCGAAGACCTTGCGAATGCCCGACACTTCGATATGGCGCATACGGTCGGCGATCCAACGTTCGTGCATGATCGGCTCCAGGACAAGGCACAGGTATACAGTCCATCTTACGCGGGCGGCCCGACCGAACCCAGCTCAGGCCAGGGTCCCGATCTCGCTTGCGGTTTCACGAAACCGCAAGCGAGTGGCGGAAAAATCGCGCGGCGCGGCCACAGGCACGCTATAATGGCCATATTGGGTGGGTGTGTGCCCATTCAGGAAGATGGCGACGGCGCCTCCTTGCTCCGGCCTTGTCGGGTGATCCTGCTCAGAGTTTCGATCGGTGTCGGTTCACTTTTCGTCAAGCCCCTGGTGCAGAGTAAGGCTGCCCTTTCTTGGGTCCCGCGTCCTGCCGATCGGTCGGGACGGTCCGCCGGCGCGACGATCCAATGCAGCCCCAGCCTCGTCTGCTGTTCTCTTCCCGCCGCTGCACGCGGCTGCGAGTTCGTCAATTTTCGGAGAGCCTGCGGGCTCTGAAAGGATCCCATGAGCAAGAAACTGTATGTGGGCAATCTGCCCTACAACACCAACAACGACGACCTGGTCGAGTTGTTCAGCCAGTACGGCAACGTCGCCTCGGCGCAGGTGATGATGGACCGCGACACCAACCGGTCGCGCGGATTCGCCTTCGTCGAGATGGCCGACGGCGCCGACCAGGCCATCGCCGCCCTCAACGGCGCCGAGTTCCAGGGCCGCTCCCTGACCGTCAACGAGGCCCGGCCGCGTGAAGATCGGCCGCGCAGCGGTGGCGGCGGCGGTGGTCGCGTCCCGCGCGGCGGCGGCGGGGGTGGCGGTGGCGGCGGCGGCTATGGCCGGCGCTATTAAGCCCCTCGGAAGTGAAGCAAGCACGCCGTGGCGTCCCGACCGCCACGGCTTTTTTTTCAGGATTTGAGCCCGAAGCGCTAGCGAGGGCGAGCCTCACCCTCGCTGGCGCTTCGGGCTCAGAGATAATTCCCGGACCGGTCCTGCGCTTGCCGTGGCTCGATTGCCACGAGGTGGCCGATGCGCAAGCTCCTTACCGCGTTGCTGCTGGTCGGCTGCGTGAGCCCCGCAGGCGCTCAGGATGGCCCCGCGCTGGATGGCCACCGGCCACGGCCTCTCGGGAAACGCATGCGCCGGTGCCGGCCCAAGCAAATCGATATCTCCAGCAATTCGCTTGCACGACGATTGCGGGCTGGCTAACATCGTTGCAGTCCCCCAACGCGCCAGGTAGTCTGCCCCAAACAGGCGCCGGTGCGTGCTGATTGACTCCGAATTACGAGACCCGGTCCTATGCCCGACAAACCCACCGTCGATGACCCCGCCGATCCTTACCCGACTGCGACGCCGTCACCGGCGCCGCCGGCCCGCTACTGGCCGTCGACGGACAAGCTCAAACCCGGCGATCAGGTGGCCGGTTACGTGATTCGCGACGAGCTGGGCGAAGGCGGCATGGGCGTGGTCTACCGGGCGCACGACCCCACGTTGAAACGCGACGTCGCCCTGAAGATGATCCTCGACCACGGCAGCCTGAGCGCGCAGGAACAGTCCCGATTTCTCCAGGAAGCGCAGGTCATTGCCCAGCTGCAGCACCCGCATATCGTACAGATCTTTGCCAGCGGGAGCGCCGACGGACGACCGTATTTTGTGATGGAATTCATCGCCGGCGGCAGCCTGACCCGGCGCCTCGAGCGCAAGCCGCAGCCGCCGCTGCCGGCCGCGCGCCTGGTCATGCTCCTGGCGCGCACCGTGCAGGCGTCCCACGAGAAGAACATCCTGCACCGCGACTTGAAACCGAGCAACATCCTGCTGGCACCGGTGCACGCGGAGATGCCGGGACTCAACACGGTCTGGGGTTGTCCGAAGATCGCCGATTTCGGCCTCGCAAAACGCCTGGACCAGGGACCGGCGCTGACCGCCTCGGGGGCCGCCCTTGGGACACCCGTCTACATGGCTCCGGAGCAGGTGCGCGGCAGGCACGCCGACATCGGCTTCCCAACGGACGTCTATGGGCTCGGGGGCATTCTCTACGAGCTGCTCGTCGGGCGGCCGGCGTTTTTCGGCGAGACCGCCTTCGAGGTGATGGATCGGGTGGTGAACCAGCCGCCGGATGCGCCAGGGCGGCGCGGCCCGAGGTCCCCGCGGAGCTGGAGCAGATCTGCTTGAAGTGTCTGGCCAAGAATCCCGCCGACCGCTACACCACCGCGCGGGACCTGGCGGACGCCCTGGACGAATTCCTGGAAGCCCACGAGGACCGCCAGGCGGATCCCCGGCTGCCGCCCAGAGAGAGGAAGCCGGTCGGCGCACGGCCCACTGCCTCGATTACGAGCCGGCAAATGGTCCTGGTTTTTACCGACCTGGTCGATTCGGTCGCCCTGAAAGCGAAACTCGGAAATAGGGCCTTTGGGGAACTCATCGGCCGGCACGACGCGCTGTTCAAAGCGATTGTGGCATCGACGGCGGGCGCCGAAATCCTGAAAGACACGGGCGACGGCTTCATGGCGCGGTTTTCCTCCAGCAGCAGCGCCGTGGATGCCTGCCTTCGGTTTCAGTACGCTTTGCACACGCTGGCATGGAACGCAGGCGCCATGCAGGTCCGCATCGGCATTCATGTCGGCGAGGTCGCGGAGCTGGAGAAAGAAAGCACCGGTTTGCCCAAGTTGGTGGGCCTGTCGGTCGACGTGACCGCGCGCGTCATGGGGCTGGCGTTGCCCGGGCAGATACTCATGACGCGGACGGTGTTCGATGACGCCCGCATGTATATTCGCCAGCACCCGCCCATAGAAAAAACCGATCCTGTGCCGGCGCTGCAATGGATGGCACACGGGCCATACCTTTTTGCGGGCAGCGAGGAACCGATCGACACTTTCGAAGTCGGGGCGATGGGTATTGCGCCGCTGCGCGAACCCCCCAACAGCCCCAAGGCACGCCGGGCCGTGACCCCGGGGGACGAGGCAACCCTCGGCTGGCGGCCGGCCCCGGGGCTGGTGATCCCCCCCGGCGAAAACTGGTTGCTCGAAAAGCAACTGGGCCTGGGGGGCTTCGGCGAGGTGTGGTTGGCCGAGCACAAAAAGACCAGGGAAAAACGCGTCTTCAAGTTCTGCTTTCAGGCCGACCGCATCGCCGGCCTGAAGCGCGAGGTCACCCTCTTCCGACTTCTGAAGGAATCGTTGGGGGATCGGCACGATATTGCCCGCATCATTGATTGGCAATTCGAACACGCTCCCTTTTATCTCGAGTCCGAATTTACCGCCAGCGGGTCGCTGCCCGACTGGGCCAGGGAACAGGGCGGCATCGCCAAGACTCCCCTGGCAACACGCCTCGAAATCGTTGCCCAAACGGCCGAAGCTCTGGCGGCCGCCCATAGTGTGGGCGTCCTCCACAAGGACATCAAACCTTCCAACATTCTGATCACCGCGGACAAAACCGGCAATCCGCAGGCTCGGCTCGCGGACTTTGGCATCGGTTTCATTACCGACCGCGAACTCCTGAGAAAAAAAGGCATTACCGCCACCGGATTGACGATGGCCGTTGCCGACTCGTCCGGGAGCGGGACCCGTATGTACATGGCCCCCGAACTCGAAGAGGGAAAACCCGCCACCACTTTATCTGATATTTATTCTCTGGGAGTGGTGCTTTATCAGGTGGCGGTGGGCAACCTGGAACAGTCCCTGGGCATCGGCTGGGAACGCGACATCGACGATGAACTACTGCGCGACGACATCACCAGCTGTGTTCATGGCAAGCCTGAAAACCGCCTGCGCACCCCGGCGGACCTGGCGAAACGGCTGCGCGGCCTCGAAACCCGCCGAGTCGCCCGGGCCCGGGAGCATCGCCGGCAAGTCCAGCGGGCGCGGCGCAAAAGCCTGATGGTTGCCGGCACCTTCTTCGTTCTCTGCTCGTTCGTCAGCGCCCTGCTGTACTTTTATTGGAGTGAACGGGACGCCCATCAGGTCGCCGACCAGGCCCGCCAGGACGAAATCAAACAACGGACCATCGCCGAAGACGCGCTGAAGCTTGCAGCCCGCCGCTCGGGTCAACTGGATGTGGCCGCCGGTCTGACCCAACTCGAGGCGGGCGATCCGGCCGCAGCTCTGGTATTTTTTGCCGACGCCCTGCGATTTGACCACGACCATGCCTTGGCAGATATCCACCGCCGGCGGATCGGGGCCTGTCTGGGGCAGTGCCCCCAATTACTCCAGGCCATGTTCCACAACGGACCGATTAACCACGCCGAATTCAGCCCCGATGGCGCGTGGGTGCTCACCGCCAGTGACGACCAGACCGCCCGGCTTTCCGATGCACGTACCGGAAAATTGATCCACGAGTTCCCGCATCCCGCGCCAGTCACTCGCGCCTCTTTCGACAAGGAGGGTCAGCGCATCTTGGCCGTTAGCGATCATGTCGCCCAGGTGTGGGATGCCCGGACGGGAAAACCGCTCGGCAATAACATCACCCATGGGCAAAAGATTAACCATGCCTCCTTCAGTCCCGACGGCAGCTGGGTGCTCACAGCCAGCGACGACGAGACGGCCCGGCTCAGCGATGCCGCTTCGGGAAAGTCCGTCCGCGAGCTTGCACATTCCAGCCCGGTTAACCATGCCTCGTTTGACAGCAAGGGCGCCCGTGTCGTTACCGCCAGCAAAGACCGATATGCCCGCATTTGGGACGCGAAAACCGGCGCCATGCTAGCCAAGCCATTATGGCATTCCGATCCCGTCCTCAAGGCCTCTTTTAGCACCGATGACAAGCTCATAATGACAACCTCTTTGGAGTTTGACCCAGCCTCCGTCCTGGAATTTGAAAGCGGCCGGTTTGACCTGTGGCTGGCCGGAACCGGTGAGAGACTAAGGACCATTGGCGCACACCGCGGCCGAGTGAATCACGCGTCCTTCAGTCCGGACGGATTGTGGCTGGCGACCGCCAGTAACGACCAAACAGCCCGAATCTGGAAAGTCCCGGCCCCTGTTAATCCGGCCGGCACCCAGGAGTCCCAGGAGTCCCCGGAGTCCCGGGAGCAAGCAACGCTGCTCGGCAAGATCCTCAAGGCCATCAAGGGCGACCCTGCGGTGCCGGCATCCCTCCGGTTCCGGCGCCGAGGCCGGGTACCGAAACGGCGCCCGCATTGCCGCCGCCACCGGCCTTTGCTCCGCCGCCGACGCCGCCGACCGACTGGCCGAATGCCGGGGCACTTGGCCGCGATGATGAGGCGAAGAGCGTCTCGTTAAAACATGGCGGGCCTGTTTTCAAGGTTTCATTCAGTCCGGACGGGCGGTATCTGATCACGGCCAGCGCCGACCACACGGCCCGGATTTGGAACGTCGTAACCGGGCAGGAAGCGACTCCACCTCTCAAGCATGGCAATCGTGTGCTGTGCGTTTCCTTTGGTCCCGACGGCAGCCGGGTGCTGACGGCCGGCGACGATGGTATTGCGCGCCTATGGGACTTGCGGGCTGCGGGCGGGTTGGCTGGGCGTATCCCTATCGCCGCCGAACAGACCAGTATGGCGGAACACGCGGCGTTCAGCGCCGATGGCCGGCGGGTGCTGCTCGTACGCGGCGATGGCACGGCCAGAGTATGTGATGCCGTCACGGGCAACCCCGTGGGTCCGCCGATCCGCAACAACAAGGGTTGGAAAGATGCCTGGCTTAGCGGCAACGGCAAGAGAGTGTTGGCACTCGGCAACGACCACGCGTCGGCGGTGTGGGACGCGGACACCGCCAAGCAACTGCTCAGCCCGGCCGCAAACCACGCGAAAGAAATCAATAATGCGGCTATCAGTCCCGATGGCAAATGCGCCATCACCATCAGTGACGATCTGGTACACATGTGGCAGCCGGACACGGGCAAACCCATTGCGCTCGTGCCGGAAAAAACGCAGGACCGCACGAGTTTGGAGTTGCGCGTTGATGGGAGCCTCACCGCAGATGACCCTCCGGACAAAATTAGAAGAAAACCCCATAAGGTCCATGAGATCAGCATGACCAAAGACTCCTTCTACCAAATTTATCTGGTCAGCAAGCAATTCGACACCTTCCTGCGCCTCGAGGACTCCACGGGCAAACAACTGGCTGAGGACGATGACAGCGGCGGTGACCTCAACGCGCTGATCATTTTCAACGCAACCAAGGATGATACGTATCGGATCATCGCTACCAGCTACCGGGGCTTGGGTCCCTATACGTTGACGGTGAAGAAAGGCGCGACTGTCGACGACGTCCAGCTCCCTGTCCGCACGACCCGGATGCGGTACGCCACGTTTAGCGAGGATAGTCAACGCGTGGCTACCTTGAATTCCAATCAATCCGTGCAGGTTTGGGAGACCCGGACCGGCAAGCCAGTCGGCCGCCCCTTTGGCAACCGCGTGACGTTTGCCCGGTTCCACCTGGATGGCCAACGGATCCTCACGATCAGCGAAGACAACCAGGTGCGCATCTGGGACGCGCTCACAGGGCTTACGGGGCCCACCGCGCTGGCGCCGCGGGTTCTCATCCAAGCCTTTGCCCACAAGGCCAGGCTGGTCCAGGCCGCCCTGAGCAACAATGGCAGGCGGTTGGCGACCGCGTGCGAGGATGGCACGGCCTGGGTCTGGGACATCCAATCAGCCAGGGTGCTTGCCGGCCCCTTCAAGCATGAGAACTCGGTGACCTCCGCAAGTTTCAGTGCCGACGCAGAGGGGAGATATCTCGTCACGGCAAGCCGGGATCGCACCGTCAAGATCTGGGATGTGGACTCCGAAAAACTCCTGGCACCGCCGCTGCCGCACCACCTGCCCGTGACCTTCGCCGCGCTCAGCCCCGACGGCAAGCGGGTTCTGACCATTTGTGGGGATGGCTTTCCGCGCACGTGGGACCTTAGCCCGCAAACGGACGTGCTGGACCTGCTGCTGCCCCTGGGACAGTTGCACGGCGGCCAGCGTTTCTCCGAAGCCGGCAGGCTGATTCCGCTTGACGCCGAGTTTTTCAAGAAAAGCTGGCAGCGGACCGCCGAGTGCCGTATCGCGAATCCTGTGCCGGCCGAATTCTGGCATGCCCAGGGGGCCGAGGAGAGTCAATCTGCCAAACAATGGTATGCGGCCGCCTGGCACCTCGACCGCCTCCTCAAGATGCAGCCAAATGCCAGCTCGCTGCTGTCCCGCCGGGCCTCGGTTTTCGCTGAGCTTGGCGACTTCCAAGCTGCCCTCGATACTTACCGGAAGGCGCTTGAGGCCTATGGAAAGGACCAGACGCTTGATCCAAAGGATGCGCGTGCGAACTGGGAAATCGCCCTTGTATACCGTCGGCGGGGCATCGGTCAAGAAGAGCCGGAGGCCGCGGACAGGGACTTCCAGAAATGCCGCGACCTCTTGCGCAGCATGCCCTCCGACCATCCCTGGACCTGGCAAGCGCTGGATGAATTGGCCTCGTCCTATTTTGGCTTGGGAAAAAAGCAGCTGGCGGCAGATCGCGACGCCGCGTTGGATTATTACCGGAAATCGCAGCAAATGCTGGAAGGCTTGCCTGCAAACTACCAGTCTGCGCTCATTCGCAAGAGGGACCTGGCATCTTCGTTCGAGTCCCTCGGAAGAGACTGCGTTGATTCCGGGAAGCTAGAGCTTGCGCGTCAATCCTTCTTGAATTCGGTTGAACTGTGGAAGAAATTGGAAACGGAGCCCGAGGCCGACTTTGCCCTGGAAGAGCGGGCAAGCCTTTGTGAGAGCCTCGCGGATGTCAGCCGAAAGCTGGGCAAGATGGAGGAAGCCCTGAAGTACTATCAAGAGGCCGTGAAATTCGCGAGCACGTCTCCCGGCACAGCAGGGAAACTGGCACGATTGTACGGGAACCTGGGTGACCTTTGTCTCGAGTTGGGAAAGCAGCAGCAAGCACTTGACTATTTTCATAAGGCCGTCAAGACTAATGAGTCACGTTTGGAAAGTGACCCGAGTGCCGCGGTTAAGGACAATTTGGCTGCCGCCTACTTTAGGTTGGCACGCGCGTACCTCAAATCTAATGACCGGAAGAATGCCGAGAAGTATTTTCAGGAATCGCGAGAAATCTGCGAAAAGCAATTGCAGGATACGGACGCGCAAAACAGATACCTAGCTTTTCGCTTTGCTGACTTGGGCGACTTGAGTCTGGAATTCAAGAGACCGAAGGAGGCGCCGCACCTATTACCAGCAAAGCGTCGAGATTCATCAGAAATTGGCTGAGAAAGGACCATTGGATACTGAAGTTCAGAAGGATTTGGCGAGTGCATATTTGGACCTTGGCGGGACCAGCTTGAAGCTCGGCGAAAAAAACGCCGGGACCTATTACCTGAAGAACCTGGAGATTATTGAAAAACTGTCCATGGGCAAATTGGCTAACATTCAAGATCAGCAGAATCTCGTGACGGCACAGGAATCGTGGGCGAAGGTTGCTCTGGAGCTTGGCGACACGAAGGCTGCCAAGGTTGGCTGGGAAAAGGCACTGCAAGGTCGGCGCCGTCTGGCAAAGATCCGCCCTGCCGACCCCGAGACAACGAAGAATGTGGCGGTGGCTTGTGAATGGCTAACCGATGTTTGCCTTCATACGGGTGATGTGCTGCTGGCCGAGCAATATGGTCGGGAATGTGTGCAGCTGTACGACGAATTCGTCAAGGCCGATCCGCAGGATGCTAAGCGGACAAGATGGGCAGCTTTCGGGTATCAGAATATGGGATATGCATGTTTTCGAGCCGGCGATGTGACAAGAGCCCAGCAATGCTATGCACAATTGCTGGAGTTGCGAACGCAGCTTTGGGCCAGGGACGAACCGACGGATTTGTTTTCGTGGCTCAGTATATTGCCGCGCCAATTAGGCGATGGCAAGACGGCCCTCGCGCTGCGCAAGAGAACCTTGAGGTTCGAAGACGGTTCGCACAGTCCGATACTGCCGAAGCGAACAGTAACCTGGCTGCAGCAATCAACGAATTCGGCCACGCCTACCTGGAGCTGGGCGACACGGCAGCGGCCAGGAAACAATACCAGGAAGCCCGTGACATCATGCGACAACTGTCGATGAAGGATCCCGAAAACATCCAGTACCAAAAGGACCTGGCTGTGGGGCATGGAAACGTTGGCCGGGCGGCCTTGCGAGAACTTGCGTTTGAGAGTGCCGCCAAGTCGTTTGAAGAGGGCGTCAAATTACTTGCCAAGCTGGAAGAAGAGGGCAAGATCCACAAGGAATCCGATCGTGACATATTGCTGAGGCAGCGGCGAAGTCTGATTCTGTGCAAGAACGGGGCGGCAGTGCTGGAGAATATGAGGATTGATTTGGACAAGAAACTGGCGCGCGAGCAAGCCGACGAGCTGATGAGTTTTCGGGCGGCTCATTTGGCGCAACGGCAAGCACACGGAGGCGCGTGAGACCGCGGAGAAGCTGCGCGAACTCGATCCGAAAAATGCGCAGAACCTCTACAATGTCGCCCGGTGCTATGCTCTCTGTGTTCGGACCATGAGCAAGGGGAGAACCAAGGAGCAGTTGGAATCCAAGGAGGAGCAGGACGCGCGTGCGCAATATGCGAAACATGCCGTCGGCGCCCTGAATCAAGCCATGGTCAGTGGGTACCGCGACATGGCGCACCTGGTGGCCGACGCCGATCTGGATATCATCCGCCCCGAAGACGGATACCGCGCGATTATCGAACAATTCGGCAAGAGCCGATGATTGCGGCTGTGGGCGCTGCACCGGACGGGTCCTTCGTTGTCCTGGCTCGAATGCCGTGAGGTGCCCGATGCGCCGGCTTCTCTCCGCGTTGCTGCTGGTCGGCTGCGTGAGCCCCACGGGCGCTCAGGACGGCCCGGCGCTCAAGCGCGCCTGGGACGAGTTCGCCGGTGCCGACGCGGCGAAAGCCTATCAAGCCCTCTGGCGGTTCACCGCCAATCCGGACGCCGCGGTGCCGTTCTTCGCCGCGCAGCTCAGACCGACGCAAGCGGCCGATCCAGCGCGGCTACGGCAGCTCTTGAGCGACCTTCAAAGCGACGACTTTAGCGAACGCGACGCCGCGAACAAGGAGCTGGAAAAGCTCGGCGACCTGGCCGCGGACGCTCTGGCCGAGACGCTGAAGAAGCCGCTTGTGCTGGAGGCGAAGCGGCGGGTCGAGGCGCTGCGCGATCGGCTGGATCGGCCGACGCTCTTGCCCGACGAACGCCTGGCGACGCGCGCGGTGGAAGCACTGGAGATGATCGGCTCGGCGGATGCGCGACGGCTCTTGCAGCAGTACGCCACGGGCGCTGCCGGCGCACGATTGACGCGCCTCGCCCAGGAAGCCGTAGGCGCCTGGATCGGCGGCTGCCGATGCCGCCGGCTGCGCCGAAGGACGGCGACGGCAACCCACTGCCCTTTGGCGCCGTCGCGCGCCTGGGCACGACTGCGCTATCGATTCGGCGACTACAGCGGCGGCCACGTCTTCTTCACGCCCGATGGCCGGGGCGTGGCGAGCTTGCCGTTCGGTCCCATCGACGGTCCGGTGCCGGTGTTCGACCCGGCCAGCGGCAAGGTCCTGTACGAAATTCCCGGATCGCTGGGCGGCAATGTGCACGCGTTCGCGTTCTCGCCCGGCGGCAAGACGCTGGCGTACAGTGTTCAGACGGACAAGTCCAGCGAGCTACGGCTCATCGACTGGCCCTCCGGCAAGCGGCAGCAACTCCCCAATCTCGGGGCCGGTTCGACTGAGGCCCTGGCATTTCTCGGACCGACCGAGCTGGCCCTGGTCCGCACCGGCGGCGCCGTCCACGTCTGGGACCTGGCGGGCCGGCGCAAGCTTCGGCAAGTGCAGTTCCCCGTTAAGGTCGGGGGCTCCTGGCAGCTTTCTCCGGACGGCAAGGTCCTTGCCGCCGGCGAGGGCCGGCACAAGCGCCGGCTGTACCTGTGGGAATGGCAGACCGACAAGCCGGTACGCACGATCGTCGGGCCCGAGCGCGGCTTCGAGCGCGTCGAGTTCTCGCCCGATGGCAGCATCCTCGCCACGCAGGACGACTCCGACGTGGTCAGCATCCGGCTCTGGGATGTGGCCACGGGCAAGCTCCGTCGGCGCCTGGTCGCCGACACGACCGGTGGACACGTTACGGGCCTCAGCTTTGCGCGACGGCAAGACCGTCGCCGCCATGCACTACAATTTGCAAGCGGTCGTGCTGTGGGACGTCGCGACCGGCAAGGTCAAGCGCGTCCTGCCGCATCTTCGCAGCTGGGCCGGCAACGTCGCGTTGTCGCCGGACGATCGCTGGATCGCGGCGGCCGGCGCCCGCGGCGTGCGCGTGTGGGACGCGGCGACCGGCAAGCTCATGGACGGCGACACGGGCCACGGCAGTGACATCGAGAGAATCACCTATTCCCCACGCGGCGACGTGATCGCCACGGCCGGCGGCGGTTGCACCGTCCGCCTGTGGGACGCGCGCACCGGGACGCAGCGGCACATCCTGCGCCACGATCAGGAATGGGTCCGCGCCATCGCCTTTGCTCCCGATGGCAAGCGCCTCGCTTCCTCGAGCCACGACGACACCGTGCGCCTGTGGGACGTGGACACGGGCCGGCAAATCCATCGCCTCGTCGGCCACGGCTGGCCGGGCGGGCAACGCGCGTTGGCGTTCACCGCCGACGGCAAGCGCCTCGTTTCCTGGGGCGATGATTGGTACCTGCGCACCTTCGACGTCGCCACGGGAAGGGCCATCCGCGAACACCGGCCCGCGCCCAAGGGCGTTGTTCTCCCAAAGGAGGACGACGCCCAGGCAGATGCGGACCGTCGCAACGAAAAACTGGATGCCCTGCAAGCAACGCTATTGCCCGATGGCAGCCAGTTGCTGATGTCATGGCAAAACCGCATTCATTTCTTCGACGCCGGCACCGGCCAGGAGCAGCGCACCCTGGCGCGGGACGGAGATGGTGCGATGCAAATCGAGAGTTCCCCAGACCGGCAGTACCTCCTCTCGCGCCCCTTCAACGAGTCCTCGCCATGGGAGGTGGTGCGACTCGCCACCGGCAGAACGTGGTTTCGGTTTGGCGGCACCTACCATCCGGCGTGGAGCTGCGATTGCCGCATGATCGCCGCCGTCGACCAGGGCGGCATCGTGCTGCGGGAAACGGCAACCGGCCAGGTCCGCCTCGTCGTGCCCGCCGGTAAGGTCGAGTTCCGGAGCGTCGCTTTTTCGCCCGACGGCCGCTACCTCGCCGCCGGACTGTCCGATTCGACCGCACTCGTCTGGGACCTGGCCCGCCTGGCGCTTGCCGACCGCAAACGGTCCCGTTAGACACAACGGCTATTGTGTCGGCCACTGCGGCGCGTTATGCACTTCTCCAATTCACCTCATTCTTCTCTATCCCAGGATGGACACCCATGTACCCGGCGCCCCCCCTTCCCCTCTTGGCTGGTTCCGTTTCCTGAGCCGCCTTTTGCCCAAGGCACGACGATCCCCCGCCCGCCCTCGCCCCGCATCTCGCGGTCGTACCGACTTTCGGCCACATCTCGAACTCCTCGAATCGCGCGAACTGTTGACGGTGACGTGCGTGCCTGAGAATGTCACCGTGCTCCACGATCAGACCTACCAGGGGGCAAGCGTTCTCGCGAACGACATCGACACGGGTCCCGGCCCGCTCACGGCCGAGCTTCTGACCGGCACGCAGCACGGCTCGACTTTGCTGAACAGCGACGGCACTTTTTGGTACACGCCGGTGCCGGGCTACATTGGCACGGACCAGTTCACTTACCAGGCCACCGACGGGGCGGCTAGCGACTGGACCAGCGTATCCATCGCGGTCTACGACAACGCCCCCACCGCCAATTCGTTTTCCGTGTCGACTCCGGAAAACACGATGGCCAGCATTCCCGTTCTGGCGAACTCGTCCGATCCAGACGGCGATACCTTGACGCCGAGCATCGTGACCGGCCCACAGAACGGCATGGGGTGGGTCAACTTCGACGGCACCATCGGCTACATGCCCAGTCCTGGCTACGCGGGGACCGTTTCGCTGACGTACAAAGTCAATGACGGTGCCATGGATAGCAACACGGCGATGGTGACAATCGCCGTCATGGGCCCGGTCGCCAACGACGAGACATTCACGGTCACCGCCGACTCCTCGGCCACCAGCCTGGATGTCCTGGCGGATGACACCGACCCGCAGGGTAACCCGTTGACGCCGATCATAGTGCAGGGCCCACAGAACGGTTCGGCCTGTGTCAGCAACGGGGCAATCTGGTACACAGCGAATAGCGGCTTCAGCGGCACCGATACGCTGACCTACGAGGACTACGATGGCAGCGCGTACAGCAATGTTGCAACTGTTACCGTTAACGTCACACCGGCCCCGCCCGTTGCCGTTGACGCCACTTTCACGGTCGCGGCGGGCTCGCAGGCCGACAACTTGAATGTCTTGTTGAATGACACGGACTCGGACGGCTTGCCTTTGACGCCGACTATCGTCAGCGCACCGGCGAATGGCTCGGCCGCTGTCGTCAAGGGTATGATCGTCTATACGCCGACCAGCGGATTCACCGGCACGGATACGTTCGAGTACGAGGACTTCGACGGCTCGCAATACAGCAATGTCGCCACGGATAGTGTCTTCGTTGTCGATGCGCCGGCGGCAACGCAAGATATTTGGACAGACGCAACCGGGGACGGATTGTGGAGCACTGCCGGAAACTGGAGTGGCGGCTCGGTACCGGATGTTACTGATATCGCGGTGTTCCAAGCTCCGGTCAACGGCGTTGGCACGAACGACAACTGCACGTTCGACAACTCGGTTCAAGGTGCCAACCAAACTATAGCCGGTATCCAGACGCAAAACAGCTATGCTGGCACGCTCAACTTGAACGCGACAAATGGGAGCACATTGACGGTTGAGAACACCAATTCTACTGCGGGGGCTGGCCTCCAATGGAACAGTGGTGGGATTTCCTTCGGGAGCGCCCAGTGCACGCTCATCCTCTATGCCGGCAGTTCAACATGGGGAAGCGGCACCATCGGCGGCAACAACGCGGTGCAGGGAAATATCTACATGCAAGATCATGCGACGCTGCAGATCACCGGAAGCGCTTCAACCCTCGGGGCCAACATCATCGTTGGACAGGATGGAACCGGCGGCTCCACTCTAGAGTTTTTCAACCAAACGGCGACTTTGTCCGTCACGAATAATGCATACATCCAGCTAGACGACACCTGGGGCGCGACGGATCCTACGAACAATCTTAACTTCAGCACGAACCTTAATACGGCCGGAACGGCGTCGTACGGCATTAGCCGCAGCGCCATGAGCGGAGATTCCTTCATCGAGAATCAGGGGTACATCACGCGCAGTGGTGCGGGGACGTACCAGATAGATTTGCCCATTCAGAATCTCGCCGGCACAAACTATTCCGCGGGCACGTTGGACCTGGAATCGAACCTCCTTATTACGGGAACCTCGGCGAACAAGACAGCAGGCAATTCCGTTGATCAAGAGGGCGGCGTAAGCTGGATTGCGGGCGGGGCAACCTTGACCTGCCAAGGCTTCCTGATGAACGGCGGATCGCTCAAAACCTCCGGCGCGAACGCGGCTACGATCGCCGCAGCCAACGGATTCGCGGGAACGCTGCTGACGGTTAACGGCGGTACGATCAAGCTTGCTGCGGATAACCCCGCGCTCTACGGGGTGCTTGTTGTGCAGGGCGCCATGAATTGGACCGGCGGCACTTACCAAGCGTACGTCAACGGCGATCTATGGGGGCAGACGAGCGAATTGTACGTGACCGGTGCGCTCACATTGCAAGCCACCGCGCATCTGCGGGTGAGCGTTGTTGGACAGCTAGACCCCCCCCTCAGGTGGGTGCCCGTTTGGTACGGGAACAGAATGGGGGAATTAAGCTTCGATAACGCAAACCAGTTTTCGTTTGGGTATACTACCGTCGGTCAGGAGGGCGCTATTTACGTAAGCACACAGTGAGGGCCGGAACTGACGCTTCGAGACTGTGCTGCGGTCGTTTTTTGGCGTCTGAAGGGACGTGTGCCGTGTCTTTGTGCCGACTATTTACCGTTGTCGTCTGCGTCTGCGTGGTCGGATTGACCCTGGCCGAGTTTGCCGACAAACGTGTGACCGCCCAATTCCAACCCAATGAACCGGGGGTAACCACCGTTGGCACCGAGTCGCTGCCTGTCGGCGCGATTGTTCGGGCGGGCACGCCACGGGCGCCGAAAGGCATCGGGGTTGCGGTTCGGGCGGCATTTCTTCCGAATGGACGAACGGTCGTGTCATTGGGGCTCGACCGACAGCTTATCTTCTGGGATGCTCGAACCGGTAAGATAACTGGTACCGCGGAAGGCACGTTGATTGTCAGATTTGCGCCCGATGGCAGGAGGGCCGCGTTGCGGAACCAGCAAGACAAGGAAATTCGGATACGCGATTTAGGGTCGGGAAAGCAGGTCGGGCAGGTTCCTGGGGACACCAACTGTTGTTTCTCCTCGAACGGCCGGTATCTCGCGGTCGGCGGGGGTACGGCGTACGGACGTCCCGACGATCCGCCGCTGCGCATCTGGGACCTTGACACATGGAAGGTCGCCCACGAGTTGGGGCTGCGCGAATGGGTGAACGCGATCCAGTTCTCTCCCGACGGCAAACGATTGGCGGTTTCAAGATTTGGGTACAGGCAACCCGCAGGCCAGGTTTGGGACGTGGAAACGGGTAAGGTGCTTTGGCAGCTCTTCGAGAAAGAGAAGCCGCCGAGCCCGACGACGCTCGTGTTCTCGCCGGGCGGCGATCGCTTGGCCGCCATGGGGCATGGCCCGAATGTGTGCGTTTGGAATGCCGATTCCGGGAAAGAAGCCTGGCGTATCCAGAACCTGCAGAACGATGGAGCGACAACCGGCGCGTATTCTCCCAACGGTGAAATGATAGCGGTGGGGATGTCAAAGGGGACGATTTACCTATTCGAGGCATTGACCGGCAAGGAACGTGGACGCTTCGAGGGCCCGCCCCAATACATATATTCGCTTGCGTTTTCACCGTGCGGGCTGCTTCTGGTTTCCGGAATCGCCGACGGCACATGCCTTACGTGGGACGTTGTCGGCGTGATTCGGCGTGACGCGCATGCGGTTATTCCGTTTAGCGCGACCGAGTTAAGCGCTTGCTGGAGCGCCGTTGGCCGGCAAGATGCGGCCAAGGCCTGGCAAGCGATTTGTGGGCTCGCGGCCCGCCCAGGACAAGCGGTAGACCTCCTTAAGGAGCGCTTGCCCGCGTGCCGCAATCCGAAACTCCATGAAACCCCGTTGGCTCGCTATATTCGCGAGTTGGACAGCGACGACTTTATCACTCGCGAGGTCGCCTCCGCGGAACTCGCGAGCCTTGGCCCCGTGGCCGTTCCCTCGCTCCAGAAGGTTGCGGCCTCGACACAATCCGCCGAAGGGAAACGACGCGCCAAGCAACTCCTGAGCCAAATCGAGAATGGCGGGCATGTGGGCGAGGAAACCCGCTACAGACGCGCCGTCGAAGTTCTTGAGTACATCGGCACACCCGCTGCCAAACGCGTGCTCGAAGCGGAAGCGCGGGCCGAGCCGGTGTCGTCGCTTATACAGCCTGCCAAGGCTGCTCTCGATCGCCTTGCCAAGCACCGCCACCCTGATCCGTCGATCGACTTCGTCGCCATCCTCCAGGCAACAGCTCAAGGTCTCGAGCGTCGCGTTTTCGCCCGACAGCCGCTACCTCGCCGCCGGACTGTCCGATTCGAACGCACGCATCTGGGACCTCGCCCGCCCGGCACTCCCTGACCCCAAACGCCAAGAACCATGAAAGCCTCCAAATTGTTCTTCCCCGATTCGCGGCGGCATGGTATGACCCGCCGGCTTTTCATGGAAAGGGGCGGAGCATGGATGCGATGCGGCAGGATGACGGCACCGGCACGCACGGCCGGCAGGGACCCCACCGAATCGGCGACGTCAGTGCCGTGATTCCGTTGCGGCTGCGCGTGCTGCCGGACGGCTGGTCGGTCGAGCTGGCCAAGCCGGCGGTGCTGGTCGGCCGGCACTCCGATGTCGAGCTGCGCCTGGCCTATCCCGACGTGAGCCGGCGGCATTGCCGGCTGGTGTTCGCGGATGGCCTGTGGCGCGTCCACGATCTCGACAGCCTCAACGGCCTGTACGTCAACGGCGAGCGCATGCACGAAGCGACGCTGTACGAAGGCGACCGGCTCAAGATCGGCGAGGCGACGCTGGTCGTCACCGAGGCGCCGCTGTCCGAGCCGGTGGTGTCGGGGCCACAGGCGGAGATGCTGCGGAGCATTGCGGAGGCGCTGCCGCCGGGCTAGTCCGAAAAGCCCATCACCTCTTCCCGCGATAAACCCGCTCGATGCGCTCGCGATTGAGCCCCAGCACGCGATCGAAGCGGCTCAGCTTCATGCCGTCGATGGCCGTGTTCTGATCAGCCAATCCTTCGAGGATGCGTACGTCGAGCCGAACCTCTTGGTCGAGCTTGCGCCGCATCAGCCACTTGAACAGCCGCATGCCGCCGGCTGGACCGGGCCAGCGCGACAGCGTGAAAGCGAACGTGAATATCGCCGTCTCGTTCACGTCGATCGGCGTGAAGAAGATGTAGAGCCGCCAACGTACCGTGCTGGTTGCGCCGGTGAGCGGGTGCTGCCACCAGTGATCGTAAACGGAGTAGACCGGCGAGAAATACGTCGTCCAGTCGTCCATGAACACGTAATCCTTGCCGATGCCGACGAGCAGGCGCAGCAGCGGCGAGATCGGCTTTTTTGGACCGCGATTGACGACGCGGACGCTGGTGTCGGTCGGGTGGAACTCGACCTCGACCTCGTGCATGCGGTCGAGCGGATAGCCGAAAAAATCGTGCGTGGTCGGCGTGTGCTCGATCTCGCAGAAGTTGTCCACCGTCAGCTCGAGCGGCGCGCGGACGCGATGGTGCAGATTGCACACGTTGTAATAGCCGGGCACATCGAAGCGCGGGAACTCGGCGGCGGAGTCGGCGGCGCGGACCCAGATCGCCTCGTGCCGCTCCTGCACGTCGAAATGGCGGGCGCAGGCGTGCAGCTTCGGCGTGCCGGGACTCTCGCCCTGGCCGGCGCGGTCGAACGTCCAGCCGTGGTAGGTGCAACGGAGCTTCTCGCCGACGACCGTGCCGAGGCTGAGGCGCATCCGCCGGTGTGGGCAGCGTTCTTCCAGGGCGCCGATCTGTCCGCCCGCGGTGCGGAAGACCACCAGCTCATGGCCGGCCAGGCGAACGGCAACGGGCTGTCGCTTGAGCGCGCGGCTGGGCAAGACGGGGTGCCAGTGATCCAGAACGCTCATCCGCCCGCCTCCGACGCGCGCGGCTTGATCATGCCGCCGGCTATTCCGACCCACCGGCTTGCCGCGAGCAGAACGATGAAACCTACCGAAACCATGACGAACAGCGTCAGGCCGAGGTTGAGCGCGCCTTTGAGCTGCAGCGCCGCGCCCGGCCCGGCCATGCCGTTCTGGATCAAATCCGTTCCCTGCCCAATCATACCACGGAATCGGTCGATCATGATGACGCCGGCACTCATTGTCGTGGTGGTGACGAACAGCATCGGCAGCAGGGTGAGCGGTGCATAACGCCCCCGGCCGGTGTTGACCAGCAGCGTCGTGACCAGGCAGAGCGCGAGCACGGCCAGCAGCTGATTGGCGATCCCGAACATCGGCCAGATCGTGTCGATCGAGCCGTTCCACACCAGGACGCCCCAGCCGGCAGTGACGACGGCAGTGGCGAGGACCGAGCCGGGCAGCCAGTCGGTTTGCTCAAACCGCGGAATAACCTTGCCAAGCGTTTCTTGCAAGAGGAATCGCGCGATGCGCGTGCCGGTGTCAATGGTGGTGAGGATGAACAGCGCCTCGAACATGATGGCGAAGTGATACCAGTATTTCATGACGCCGTCGAAGTAGATATTCAGGTCGTGCATCGCCTTGGTGAAGATGCGGGCCATGCCGACCGCCAGCGTCACCGCGCCGCCGGTGCGGCCGCGCAGCGACTCGCCGCCGACCAGCTGCTCGATGTCGGCGAGGTTGGCGCGCTCGATGTCGAGATGGGCAATATTGTCGGCGCCGGCCAGCTGCATGCGATCGCGGGCGGCATTACGATCGATGCCGTGGTCCTGGTAAAGCTGCTCGAGCTTCGGCTGGAACTTGGCGGTCTTGTCGAGATCGACGTTGATGTCGTAGTAGAGATCGAGCGGCAGCGAGGCGGCGGCGAACAGCGCGACGACCCCGACCAGTCCCTCGATCAGCATCGATCCGTAGCCGATCATCCGCACGTCGCTTTCCTTATTGATCATTTTTGGCGTGGTGCCGGACGAGACGAGCGCGTGAAAGCCGCTGATCGCCCCGCACATGATGCAGATGAACACGAACGGAAAGATGCCGCCGGCAAAGGTTGGGCCGCCCTCGCTACCGGAGAACGTTTCGTTGACCGTCGGGCACGGCAGGGCGGGATTGGCGAACAGTACGCCGAGAACGAGGAGAGCGATGGTGCCGATCTTGAGGAAGCTGGAGATGTAGTCGCGCGGGCACAGCAGCATCCAGACGGGCAGGACCGAGGCGATGAAGCCGTAGCCGCACAGGGCGAGGACGGTCTCGGTCTTGCCGAGCGAGAAGAAACGCTCCAGCACCGAGCCGGGAATCAGGGCGCCGAGAATGGTCGCGGCCACCACGCCGACGCCGCCGATGATCGACGCCTCGACGACGTGGCCCTTGCGAATCCGGTACATCCACAGGCCGACGAACAGCGCGATCGGAATGGTGCAGGCGATGGTGAAGGTTCCCCACGAGCTGCCGGGGACGATCTGCGTGCTGCCTTCCGGAACTTGAAAGGTCGTTGGCGTTGTCGGGAAGTTAAGAGGACCGCTCATGCCTTCATCAAGGGGGAGAGACTTGGTTGGGATTCTGAGGGTGAATTTTTCCGGCCGCATCGTTTCAAGTCCGTCGCCTGCATACCGAATCTTGCAGCCCTCGGGAAACTCGTAGTCAGCGAATTGGGATGCCGAAATTTTCATATGGGGCAAGCGGAACGGCGCAGGCACGGTGATACTCATGCCTTTCGGAAGCTTCACCTCCTCGCCGCCGAGCGCTTTCACCACGACAAACCCCAGGCCGGCCAGGGCGATGACGACGATGAACAGGATGGCAAGCGACACGACGACGGCGGCGGGCCGGCCCAGTTCCGTGAGCGCGATGTGCGCCAGCGACTTGCCGCCGCGGCGCACCGAGGCGGCGAGCACGAGCATGTCCTGCACCGCGCCGGCCAGCGTCACGCCGATGACCAGCCAGAGCAGACCCGGCATGTATCCGTACTGAATCGCCAGGACCGGGCCGATCAACGGACCAGCGCCGGAGATCGCCGCGAAGTGATGGCCGAACAGCACCCAGCGATTGGTCGGATGGTAGTTCTGGCCGTCGTTGTACCGGTGCGCCGGCGTCGGCCGCGAGTCATCGAGCGCCGCGACCCGGGCCGCGAGGAACGCGCTGTAGAAGCGATAGGCAATCGCCAGTACGCACAGGACGATCAGGAGCAAGGGCATGGCGCGCAGAACGAGTTGCCCGTTGACGTTGGCGGTGAACAGTTCCATCACGGTGGGACGGCGCTCCTGAAAGTATCCGGGGGTGTGCTGTGGGTAATGATAACGGACGTGGCGCGGCGCACCAACGGGGAATGACATCCGCGGATGCTTGTTTACGTTTAGCGCTCGCAGGCTGGGAGGAGGGGGAGGAGGGGCCGGCCGCTCCTCCCAGCCTGCGAGCGCTAAACGTAAACCAGAAAAATGCCGCCGGGACCAGCCCGGCGGCTCGCATTCGTCGGTACAGCAATCGGGCCTATTTGTGCGTGACCGGCTCGGCCTTCGACGCGACGACACTGTCGGGCAGCACTTGCTCCTTAGGCGGAATCCGCATCGCGTAGAACGAACGCCACACGAATACCAGCGCGAGCCCGAGAAGCACGGCGCCGACGTAGGGGATGTAGTTCGTCGTGTGCTGGCTCCGGGCCGCTTCCATGATCTCGACGGCGATCTCGACGGCGAGCAGGCCGAACAGCGTTGAGAACTTGATGATCGGGTTGAGGGCCACCGAGGTCGTGTCCTTGAACGGGTCGCCGACCGTGTCGCCGATGACGGTGGCTGCGTGCAGCTCGGTCCCCTTTTCGCGCAGGTCGACCTCGACGAGCTTCTTGGCGTTGTCCCACGAGCCGCCGGCGTTGGCCATGTAGATGGCCTGGAACAGGCCGAAGACGGCGATGGAAATCAGGTAGGCGACGAAGAAGTTCGGGTCAAAGAACGCGAAGGCGAGGGTGAAGCTCATGAGGGCGATGAAAATGTTCCACATGCCGCTCTGGGCGTACTCGGTGCAAATGCGGACCACCGTCCGCGAGTCGTTGATGTCCGCTTCCTTCTTGCTGAGATCCATGTTCCTCTTGATGTACTCGACCGCACGATAGGCCCCGGTGGTGACCGCCTGCATCGACGCGCCGCAGAACCAGTAGATGATCGCTCCGCCGCAGATGAAGCCGAGCAGCACGGGGGCGTCGGTCAGGCTCAGCTTGAGCAGCTTGTGCTTGTCGAGCAAAAGGATGATCGAGAAGATCATGGTGGTGGCGCCGACGACGGCCGTGCCGATCAGCACGGGCTTGGCGGTCGCCTTGAAGGTATTGCCGGCCGAGTCGTTCGCTTCGAGGTAGTGCTTGCCGCGCTCGAAGTCGGCGTCGAAGCCGAAATCGCGCTTGATCTCATCCTTGATGCCGGGGATGTGCTCGGTCTGAGCCAGCTCGAAGATGGACTGAGCGTTGTCGGTGACTGGGCCGTAGCTGTCGACGGCGATGTTGACCGGCCCCATGCAGAGGAAGCCGAAGGCGACCAGGCCGAAGGCGAAGATCGACGCCGGGCCGCCCATGATGAGGCTCAGACCTTCAGGCAGCTGGCTGACGCCGAAGGCCGCCGCCATGAGGCCGGCGATCAAGAGGCCCATCCAGAAGGCGCTGAAGTTGCCCGCGACCAGGCCCGACAGGATGGTCAGCGACGCACCGCCTTCGCGGGTCGCCGTGACGATCTCGTGAACGTGCTTGGAGTGGGAGCTGGTGAAGACCTTGGTGAACTCGGGAATGAGGACGGCCGCGAGGGTGCCGCAACTGATGATGGTGGCCAGGTGCCACCAGAGGTTGGGAAGATGCGTGTGCAGGACCTGGATATCGTGCAGCAGCAGCCAGCTCATGCCGTACGAGGTGCTGATGCACAGGGCGGACGCGATCCAGATGAGTCGGGTGAGCGGCTGCTCGAAATCGAACTCCTTCTTGCCGCGATACAGGGCTTCGGAGATCGCCTGGTTGATGAAGTAGGATGCGCCGGACATGAAGTCCATGAGGAAACGCATGGTGAAGATCCAGACGATCAGCTTGACCTGCAAATCCTCGTAATTCGTGGTGTGGGTGGCGTCGTTCGTGGCAACAAAGCCCGGGTTCTCCACCGGTAGGCCGGCGAGCGCCCGCAGGCCGGGCTCGGTGATGGCCAGGGTGATGAACGAGATCAGGGCGACGCCGGTGACGCCGTAGGTTTCGAAGCCGTCCGCCGTCGGACCGACCGAGTCGCCGGCATTGTCGCCGGTGCAGTCGGCGATGACGCCGGGGTTGCGCGGGTCGTCTTCCTTGACGTTGAAGACGATTTTCATGAGATCGGAGCCGATGTCGGCAATCTTGGTAAAGATGCCGCCGGCAATGCGCAGGGCCGACGCGCCGAGCGACTCGCCGATGGCGAAACCGAGGAAGCAGACGCCCACGATGGCTCGATCGACGACCAGGAGGATGATGACCATCATCACCAGCTCGAGCGAGATCAGGAACAGGCCGATCGACATGCCCGAGCGCAGCGGGATGTTGACGACGTCCCACGGCTCGCCCTTGAGTGAGGCGAACGCGGTGCGGGCGTTGGCGAACGTGTTGACGCGAATGCCGTACCAGGCGACCGCGTACGAGCCGGCCATGCCGATGATCGAGAAGAACAGCACAAGCAGAATTGTCTGGACGAGCTCCCCGTAGGACTTGTCGGGGTCCTTGCCGAGGACGAAGTAGAACACCATCGCCGCCGAGATGAAGCAGAACAAGAGCAGCAGGAACTTTCCCTGCTGGATCAGGTAAGTCTTGCAGGTCTGGAAGATGATCTCGGCCACGTCGAGCATGGATTTGTGCGCCGGCTGCCTATGGATCTGCCAAAGTTGGTAAAGGCTGATGCCCAGCGTGCCGGTGATCACCAGGGCACCGTAGGCCAGCAGGTCCCAGGCAATGACCGTGTGTCCGAGAATCTCGAACTTGCCTTTGTGCAAATCGGGAATGGCCAGGTCGGCCTCGCTGGCGTGGACCGACCCGGCGGCTAACAGCAACGCGAGGAGAGACCATGCGATCAGCTTCAGACTATTCATGACGACTCCACTCGGTATGGCTTCACCCGTTTGGCGTTATTGCCCGGCCCACCCGTTTTGCGTCGGGGACGGAGTCAAGATAGGTGCCGCCGGGGGGGATGTCCAGGGAAGCAATTGGCCTTGATTCGCCGTGCCGTATCCGTTATCGCCGATGCGCTTTGTTCCACGCGGTCAGCGTGACCGCGAAGCGCGGCCGAGGAAGGATGGCATGGCGGAGTCGTATCCAAGCAACCCGGGACTGTGGACCACGCCGGGTGTGGCGGTGCACGACATCTTCGGACTGACCGATGAGGAACAGTCCGAGGCAAGCGTTGGGTCGCTGCGCGGCCCGCATCACCCGCGCGAATTTGCCCAGAAGCTTTATGCCTTCGAGGCACTGCAGCCGCCCGCCGCCAGCGTCGCACCGGCGGCGGAGACGGAACCTTATTCGCTGCAATGGTTTCTGGACATCGAAAGTCATCGGCATAGCCGGCATGGCCGCTGGATTCCCAAGCTTTTGGAGTTCGCCAAGCATTCCGGCGAAACGCTGCTCGGCCTGGGCCATGGCCTCGGCACCGACTGGGCGCAATACGCACGGCACGGCGCTTCGGTGATCGTTTGCAGCGGATCCACGTCGCAGCTCGAGCTGGTTCGCCGTAACTTCTTGCTGCGCGGCCTCGACGGCCGATTCGTCCATGCCGTGCCGACGAAGCTGCCGCTCGAATCGTGCAGCGTGGACGTGGCTTGCCTGAGCAGCCTGCACCACGGAATCGACCATCCCGAGGCGGTCGTCGAGGAAGTGTACCGGGTCCTGAAGCCAGGCGGCAAGGTGCTCGCCGTGACGCCGGCCCGTTACGACATCGACTTCTGGGCGCGCCGCTGCTTCCTGTGGACCCGCTGGCTCGGGAAGGTCAGGCGGCCGGCCAAGATCGACCCCGCCCACCGCGCAAGCGCCCGCGAGTTGTGCCGTTTGTTTGGCCGATTTACCGAGCATCACGTCCGCAAGCGTCAGCTTCGGCGGTCCGAGGTACCGCATCTCTGGCGCTGGATGCCGTTGGCCGTGATGGCCCGGTTGATGGGCCGGGTGCTGATCCTGAAGGCGTTCAAGCCGCTCAGCGCCCGCGGCGGCAAGCGGGAATAGAAAAGGGCCTGTGACGCAGTCGCGGCACAGGCCCAGCAAGTGTAAGGAAATCGAGGCAGTGGCTCCCAGCGCGAGGCGAGAACCCGACGCGAGTCTCACCCAGCCACTACCTCGAAAGTGCCGTGATGCTCATCACGACACCCCAAGTTTAGCCGGTTCCGGCTCGCATCTCAAATTTTTCGCAGCCTTCGCAGTCGATTTATTTTATCCAGACATCCACCCTTGCCGAGCGTGCCGATTGCGCCGCCACCAGGCGAGCGAGCGTTGAGGCGTAAGCCCGACGTGGACGTAAAACCACGTCGGGCTTATGCCTCGACGCTCGCAGGGTAATGTAGCTTACCGTTTGGCCCATTGGCGGGCTTCGAGCGCTTCGCGCTTGTCCGCGATGCTGGCGTTGTTGAGTTCGAGCGTCTTCAGGCTCCAGTCCACGCCGGTAAGCTTTTCGTCGGCTTGCCAGGAGACGGGGTACTGCACGATGATGGCGACCTGCTTCGCGTCGGTTTTGGAACCGGCGCGGTAGAAGTAGACGTTGAATCGGGTAAGCTGCTCCTTGGTCTTCGTGTTGTTGAAGGAGTCCACGAAGGCAATCGCGTCATAGTCGATGGGCGGCAGCTCCTCACCGCGGTCGGTGATCGGCCGCTTCTGGACCTTGCCGAAACTCTTGTTCGAGGAATCGAAGGCCGGGAAGTCGTTGGGGCGCGGATTGAACTTGAATTCCTTGCGATAGTAATCCATCAGCGCCCCGCGGACGAGATCGCGGAACTTGTCGCCCGTCCACTCCTGGGCTCGGGCGTCCTTGGCGTCCTTGGCCTTCTCCTTCTTGAGATACCAGCCGGCGGCCATCAGGTAGTTCAAGGACGTGCCGGACGCGTACTTGTACAGCCGGGGATCCTGCCCGTTGGAGGTGTAGAAGGTGGCGGCGGGAATGACGCTCATCTCCTGCGGCAGGCGCAGGAACATGTCGAACGGCCAGTAGCGCGTCTTGCGTTCCTTGGTCTCGACCTGGCCGAACTCGATGGATTCCTCGCCGATGTAGCGACTTTCCTCGTCCAGGACCTTCAGCCGCTTGCGCTGGTCGTCGATCCGGGTTTCGTAATCGCGCAGGCCGCAGCCGGCCACCGGCAGCAGCGCGAGGATCAGGAAAAAGGGAGCTCGTTTCATACTCGTCATGTTAGGCGCTGGGGCCGGCACACGCAAGGCGCGGCGGTGGCGCACGTTTGAAAACGGCACGTTTGAAAACGCAATTCGCCGTCACGTCGCCCAGGGAAATGCTATGTTCCAGAAAGTGGACGGAGGGGACCCGTTGCAGGCGCAACCGGTCGAAGCCTTCCTGGAGGGACTTGCGCATGCCATCGTCAACACTCCCCGTGACCCCGACCCCGCGCCGCTCGAAAATGTTCCTCGCCAGCATCGTGTTCTCCGTGGTCGGAGGCGTGGCGACCGTCCTGCTGTTATGGTCGGCCTGGCGCAGCCGCGCGCGCCGCGGACAAGGGGCCGCACCAGGAAGAGGAGGTCCACTTTGCGGGCGCCAAAAACGACCTCGTCGGCACGCTGGTTCGGCCCAGGACGCGCGGTCCGCACCCAGCCGTGGTCTTCCTTACCGGGGCCGGTGACACCGACCGTACGAACAAGGGTGTTATCCCGCCATTGGCCCGCCATCTCGCGGCCCAGGGCTTTGCCTGCCTGAGCTGGGATCGACCCGGCGTCGGCGCGTCCACGGGCGACTTTGATTTGCAGTCCATTCCCGACCGGGCCGAGGAAGCCCTGGCCGCAGTGCGTTTCCTGCAACGCCGGCCGGACATCCACCGCGGCAAGGTGGGGCTGGCCGGCTACGGCCAGGGCGGCGTCGCGGCGCCGCTGGCCGCCGCCCAGTCCAGCGATGTGGCGTTCGTCATCGACGTGTCCGGTTGCCAGCTGATCGGCTGGGATCAGGAGCTGTACCGCGTCGAACACGAGCTGCGCCGACCGCTTCAACGAGGCCGCCGTCAAGGAGGCACTCGAGCTCACCCGTCTCAAGCTCGACCTGATGCGTAACGGCGGCCCCTTTGAGGAGCTCGACGAGACGCAAAAGGTACTGCTCCGCCGGCCCTGGTTCGCGTACATGCAATACTGCGAACGCAAGCGATTCCAGTCGGGCAAGCTGACGCTGAACCACGACCCAGCCGCGAGCTGGGAGCAGGTGCGCTGCCCGGTGCTGGCGGCCTATGGCGAGAAGGACGCCACCGGCCCCGTGGACGCGAGCGCCACGGTCATCCGCCAGGGGCTGGCCAAGAGCGGCAATCGCGATCTCACCGTCAAGGTGTTCCCGCGTGCGGACCACCTGCTCGCCGTGTCCGACACCGGCGGCCGCAAGGAAGCGCATGAGCGGGCCAAGCGCCGTTGCGCCGGCGACAGCCCGGAGTTCGCGCCGGAGTATTTCGACACGGTCAGCGGTTGGCTGCTTGTGCGCTTCGGTCCGAAACGCGGTTGATTCGCTCGTAGTGACCCGCTTTAGCGGGTTCAGAACCCGCTAAAGCGGGTCACTACGAGCGCGCACTACGCGTCACTGCGCAGCGCCGCGATCAGCGGCTGCAGCTGCGTCTCATAGTGCTGCCACCGACCGACCGCGTTACGATACATCGGCCGCCGCACCTGCAGCATGCTCGCCGTCCCGACCGGGCGCGCCGTCTCGTAAAAGCGCAGGCAGCGATCGTCCCAGTCCAGCCCACAGAAGGCCACCAACCGCCGGCTCACCGCTTCGGGCTCGGCGGTCAATTCCTCGTATTGCAGCTCGAACATCGGAACGGGCAGCACCGCCCGCCACCGGGCCATCAACCGTTCGTACTCGCGGTAGTACATCCCCAGGTGCCCAAGGTCATGCGTGAACGGGAACGGGTCCGCGAGGTGTTGAAAGTAGCATGACAGGCACGTGTCGATCGCATCGCGTCGGCAATGTACAATCCGTGCGCGGGAACAGCACCGCGATCAACCCAACGCGGAGGAAATTGAGCGGGTTCTTATCGACGACCCGCAGGGCGGCTCCGCCACGCTCGTGCAACTTGCGCAAATGGCCCGCGGCCAGCTCGTGCGTGGCCGCCGCGTCGAGCTGTTCGCCGGACAGGCTGCCGCTGAGCCGTTCCACGTCGCGCAATTCGCCGGCACCGTGGACCTGCGGATGGCTGGCGAGAATTTGCTCGGCCAGCGTCGTGCCCGAGCGCATCATGCCGACCACGAAGATCGGCAGCTCGCTGTCGACGCCGAACCCGCGTGCGCGCTCGAACAAGGACGGCGTGAAGAATCCGATCAGCCGATCGATGTGCCCCCGATGCGCCGCCGGATCGAAGAAGGCACCGGCAGCGCCGTCGATCTCGCGGCGCAGCGCATTGGCGCGGCGGGCGTGTTCGAAGGCCGCGTCGTGGTCCCCGGTGTGGTCGAGCAACTGCGCGAGCGCGTAGTGCAGCCGGCACGCCTCGTCGGCGCGAAGGTCGGGGCGGGCCGCGCGTCGCGATGCGCCGCATTTCCTCCGCGGGGATGGCATGGTAACCGGCGACGGCGAGCTTGCACAGCGCGGCGATCGCCTTGGAGTGGTTGGGGTCCTGTGCGAGCACGGACTGGAATTCCGCGCGCGTCTCGTCGAAGCGTCCCACGGTCTGCAGTGCATAGCCGAGATTGCAGCGCGCGTCGACGTGAGCCGGATCGACGCGCAGCGCCTCGCGGAAACACGCGATCGCAGCGTCGGTCCGGTCCAGATGCTGGTGGGCCACGCCGAGCGCGACGTGCAATTCCGCCGCGTCAGGCCGTAAACCGAGCGCGGCGCGAAACTGCTCGATCGCCTGGTCGGCATGACGACTGGCGAGTAGCGCAAAGCCAAGATCGCGCCGCGTCTGGAAGTCGGCGGGCTGGGCCGCGCACAGCGCCCGCAGCTGGGCGATGAGCGCGAAGCGTTGCTCGTCAGGCCGGCCTTCGAGCCGGTGCCGCGCGTCGCCCTGCCGCGGATCATGGCGGACGGCTTCGCAAAAAGCGTGCTCCGCCTCGGCGAGCTGTCCACGCCGATAGAGCACGATACCGCGATTATAGTAGGCGCTCGCCAGGTTCGGTTGAAGCTCGAGGGCCGATCGGCAGTACATCTCGGCCTGGTCGAGCTGATCCAGCGCGACGCAGATGGTGGCGAGGTTGCTGTAAAGCATCGGATGCGGCCCGCCGGCGGCCCGTGCCTGCGTGATCAGCCGCAGCGCTTCGTCATGCCGGCCGGTCTGGTGCGTGAGCATGCCGAGCAGGTGCAGCGCCCGCGCATGCTGCGGCGCCTCGGCGAGGATGCCGCGGCAAATCGCTTCGGCTTCGGTGAGCCGGCCCGCCTGGTGATGCTCGCGAGCCAGGGCCAATCGCTGGGGGATGGGGAGCATGTAGTCCGCTCGGCGGCAACAAGGTCTATACTACTTCTCACCGGCGACCTGAACCATTGGAATCTCCAGATAGCTCGGATGTTCCGCGTCCTGATACAACGTGACATGCGCCGTGTGTGCATCCTTACGGGACTCCAAGGCGACGTTGCCGCCGCTGTTGTAGTTCTTCTCTCCGTACCGCGAATTCGGTGAGTAGAAAACCAGGCGCAGTCGGCTCCCCTTCTCCAGCCGGCGCGAGAACCAGTAGAATGACTTGAACTCATAGCGATTGATCTCGCCCGGAACCACGAGCCGTTCATGGCGGAGCGACTCGCGGTAGCGCGCCCGCATGCGGTCGTCGGCCAAGGCGATGCTGGTCCCGTCCCGCTTGATCTCGAAGACGTCCACGGCGAAATCAGTGTCGGGCACATCGAGGGCGATCCAGGCGACCAGTCGGAGGTACCCCGTGATTTCCGTGGCCGTGGGCAGTGGGTCGCTGTGAAACACCAGACCGTTGCCCGATAGTTCCAGGGCGAGACGCTGATCGGTTAGATAACTCTTGACGATCGTGTCTTCCAGGTCAAACGGGCCGGGGATCTCGTGCAAATCGAGCGGGTCGTAAGTATACCTGGCCGGCTCGTGCTTCCCGGGCTTGGTCCGGCTGAGCATGCCCGCGTGGAAGACATCGCGACCCGAGCCGCCGGCAGTCGTGAGATACAAACGCTGAGGCTTGGCAGGGATCGCGTCCAGGCTGTCGGCAAATCGCCATTCTTCGGCGCCGGTGACGTAGTAGGCCACGCGCTTTTCCAGAAAGCCCGGCTTGCCGGCGCCCTTCATCGTCCAGTCGTACCACTCCTTGTGAAGCTGGTTCAGGTCCACGACGCTGGCCTTGCCGAACTTGAGCCCGCCGACCTCCGCGGCCGGCGTGCGCGTGCCGGCGTGGTCCCAGGGACCCATTAAGAGATAATGCTGCGCCTTGCCCTTCGCCGAGCCCTCCTCCATATGGCGCCGGTAATACGTCATCGCACCCGGCTGGTCGCCGTCGTAATGCCCCGTGATGGTGAGGATGGGAATCTCGATCCGCCGGTACTCCTCCTGACGCGGGGCCATGGCGTCCCAGTATTCGTCCGGCCGGCGATGCTCGAGCCATTTTTGAAAATGGGCCGACGGGTTGCCGACGAGAGTGTCCAGCTTGTGAAATGGCACATGCTCCTCATAACGCTGCCGATACTTACGGCTCCAGAACGCGGCGTCGCTGAAAAGCTTCTGATTCGGCGTCACGCCGCTGGTGAACGTGAGCCACTGGATTGCATAGCACGGCGCCATGTTATTGGGAAACGGAAAATCCACGCCGGGATGGGCGGCGGCAGCCGGCACAATCGTGGCCAGATGCGGCGGGAATTCCTTGAGCGTGGACCACTGGTTGAACCCCGCATAGGAGCCACCCCACATGGCGACCTTGCCATTGCACCACGGCCGCCGCGCTAACCACTCCACCACGTCATGGCCGTCGCGCGCGTCGTGGGCAAACGGCTCGAACTTGCCTTCCGAATTGCCGCGCCCGCGCACGTCCACCAGCGCGAAGACGTAGCCGTTGCGGGCGAAGTACATGGCCCGGTCGTGGTAGGTGTCGCTGATGTAGGGCGTCATCGTGAAAATGACCGGCACGGCCTGCTTGCTCGCTTGCGGCCTGTAGAGTGTGGCGTTGAGCCTCACGCCGTCGCGCATGGGGATCTTCATCCCCCACGTCAAATCGACTTGCTTTTCGGCGCCGGAAGATTCCTTTGCGGGCTGCTCTTTTTTGCCGGCTCCCCATAGAGCACGTCCCGGCTTCGCGCCCGTATGTTCGCCATCCTTCAGTACGTGGACGCCGTTGACAGACACGTGTCTGACGCCGACGGCATACTGGTGCGGTTTGTCGTAGGTCGCCCGGTCGGCGATAATCTTTGGATCGAATACCACCACGTCCGCGAAGTAGCCCTCGCGCAAGTAGCCGCGCCGGTCGAGGCCCAGATTCGTCGCAGGCAGGCCGGTCATCTTGTGGATCGCGGCCTCGAGCGGCAGCAACTCCAGCTCGCGAACGTATTTGCCCAGCACGCGAGCGAAACAGCCGTAGGCTCGCGGATGGGGACGGCGGGACAAGAATACGCCTTCGGGCGCTGCGCCTCTTCGTCGGAGCCGAAGCTGATCCACGGCAGCTTCACCAGCTTGCGGATGTTCTTCTCATCGTGGATAAAGTACAGTGCGCCGATGCTCGACTGGTCCTCGACCAGCAAGTCCAGCATTGTCTCGACCGGATCCCTGCCGCGCTCTGCGGCAATCTTGGCCAGCGTCTTGCCCTGGAGCGGTCGCAAGGTCTCCTGCTTGAAGCTGAGCAAGACGATGTCGTCGGCGCCCCCACACTCGCGGAAGAAGTTCGGCCAATCCGTTCCGTTACGGATGTCGTCGAGAGCGCGCTTGCGGTTCTCGGGCTCCCGCAGTCGCCGCCGCATGGCCATCTCGCCGCCCTCCATGGCCCACGGCGGGATACATGAGCTGAGTGGGGCAGCCCCAGCCGTGTAGCAATACATATTGGCCGTCAGCTTAAACCCCTCACGCCGCGCCGCCTCAATCTTCGCAACGGCCGCGTCCAGCTTGCCCCAGTTGGTCTTGCCGGCCGCCGTGAAGTGGTAAATCTCCACGGGAAGCTTGGCTTCGCGGCCAATGCGGATCGCTTCGTCGATGCCCTCCAGCAGGCGCACGCCCTGGCTGCGCATGTGTGTCATGTACTTCCCCTTGTACCGCGCCGCCACCTTGCACAGCTCGATCAGCTCCTGCGTATCGGCATAGTAAGCCGGCGCGTACTCCAGGGCCGAGGCGATGCCCAGCGCCCCATCGCGCATCTCCCGCTCGACGAGGCGGCGCATCCGTTCCATTTCATCCGGCGTCGCTTTCTTGTTCTCCAGGCCGATCACATATTCGCGCACCGTCGTCGCCCCGAGGAACGACGCCACGTTCTGCGATAGGCCCCGCCGCTCTAGGAAGTACAGGTACTCGCCGAGCGTGTTCCATTCGATGTCGTACTTGATGTGAATCTGCTCCGCCTTCATGCGCTTCTTGATGGCCGGGTTAACCGGCCCCCACGACCAGCCTTCGCCCATGATCTGCGTCGTCACCCCCTGGCGGATTTCGCTCTGCCCCCGGCCGTCGTGCAACAGCGAGTCGACCGACCAGCTGAGCATGTTGATGAACCCGGGCGCCACCGCGAGATCTTTGGCCTCGACCACCGTCTTGGCGCTCGCCCCTGCCAGCATGCCGACAGCGACGATGCGATCGCCCTTGATGCCCACGTCGCCCCGGCGCGGCGGTGCGCCCGTACCGTCGTAAATGCTGCCGCCGCGGATCAAGATGTCAAATTGCTGGTTAGCGCCTGCGCCTCCCGTGGCGGGCTTGGTGCACCAAGAAGCTAGCCCAGCGACAGCAAGGAACAGCATCAAGAAACACGAACGCATGCTCATTGGATACTCCACTTCCCTTTCGAAATCGCCCAGGCGCCGGCCGACTGGCTCATGGGCCGCGCTGTCGCTCATGGGTTGCGCTCCGGCTTGTTGTTTGGCATTTGGTGCGATTCTCAATATAGCCCGAGACGCGCGCAATTCCCAGCGGAAAACGCGTCCTCAACCGAACCAAGCTGCTCACGCCGGCGCCGAACAGGTCGAATCAGGGAGCGGATTCCTGTCACGCGAAGACCTCGAACATTCGAGCGCTGGACCCAACGGCGCGTATAATAGCGATTTGGACCGCGTGTCCAGCCTCTGTGGAAAGGAATGGTGCCATGGGATTGCCCCAGGTCGCCATCGTCGGCCGGCCCAACGTCGGCAAATCGTCGCTGTTCAACTGGCTCGCCGGCCGGCGCATCGCCATCGTCGATCCGACCCCCGGCGTCACTCGCGATCGCCTTACCACGCCCATCCAGGTCGAGGGGCGATACTTCGAGCTCACCGACACCGGCGGCATGGGCATCGACGACGTCGATAAACTCACGAAGGACGTTCGAACGGCAAATTACCTACGCCATCGATCGGGCCAACGTCATCGTCTTTCTGGTCGACGCCCGCACCGGCCTGGTGCCGCTCGACGTGGCGGTGGCCCAGCGGCTGCGCGGCGTCGGCAAGCCGGTGCTGCTCGTCGCCAACAAGTGCGACCACCCCGGTCTCGACGAGCACCTCGCCGAGTTCTACAAGCTCGGCTGCGGCACCGTCTACCCCGTCAGCGCCCAGCAGTTCCGCGGCCGGCTGGCGCTAGTCGAGCAGATCCTGGCGCATCTGCCGCCGGAGGACGCCGCCGAGCCGGCACCGGCGGGCGACGTGCTCAAGATCGCGATCGTGGGCCGGCGCAACACCGGCAAGAGCACATTCATCAACGCGCTGGCCCAGGAGGAGCGCACCATCGTCAGCGAGGTCGAGGGGACGACGCGCGACAGCGTCGACGTCGCCTTCGAGCGCGACGGCAAGCGGATCATCGCCATCGACACCGCCGGCGTGCGCTACCGCGGCAACGTGAAGTCGGACATCGATTTCTACAGCCTGTCGCGCTCCGAGCGCTCCATCCGCCGGGCCGACGTGGTGCTGCACTTCATGGACGCCACCAAGAAGGCGAGCATGGTGGACAAGCACCTGGCCGGCTACATCCTGGAAAACTACAAGCCGGCGATCTTCGTCGTCAACAAATGGGACCTCGCCAAGGGCCAGGCCTTCACCAGCGAATACGGCGACTACATTCGCAAAGTTTTCCCGAGCCTCGACTGCGTGCCGATCGCTTTCCTGACGGCCCGCGACGGCAAGAACGTGCAGAAGGTCATCAACCTCGCGCAGAGCGTGTTCAAGCAGGCGCTGCTGCGCGTCTCGACCGGCGACCTGAACCGCGTCATTCAAAAGGCAATCTTCGATCAATCGCCGCCGATGCGTAAGAACCGGGTGCCCAAGGTTTATTACGTGACGCAGGTTGCCGCGCAGCCGCCGACGATCGTCGTGTTCACGAACGGGCCGGACCTGTTCGACAAGACGTATCGGCGTTACCTGCTCAATACGCTGCGCGCCAATTTCGGCTTCCACGATGTGCCAATCAAGCTGTACCTGCGGCCCAAGCAGCGCGACGACAATGTGAGCAAGGAAGAGCGGCTCGCGAAGCGCGCGGTCAAGGCGATCAAGCAGTCGCGGCCACGCCGGCAGAAGGACAAGGAAGTGGGCGAGCTGTGGGAAGATTTATAGCGCCCAAGCCGCGGGATGAGCGCAGCGAATCCCGCGGGTCGGAGCGAGCCCACCCGCGGGATTCGCTGCGCTCATCCCGCGGCTTGGGGGGAGTTTTCATGACGCTGTGCCAAAAGCGCCTCGGACTCACGCTTGCATTAGGCTTCGCGCTATTGCCGCTGCTCGCTGCCCCCGCGCACAACGGCAAGCGCGGAGAAGAACCAGGCGTTCAAGGGCACCGTCGTGCCGCTCGACAAGCTACTCGCGAAGCAGGACGTCAAGCTCGACCCCGACGCGGCGCCGGCGTGGCTGGCTCTTGTAACCGAGGATGGCAAGGTCTATCCGCTGGTCAAGGACGCCGGCGCGCGCATGTTCTTCAAGGACGCCCGGCTGCTGAATCGGCCGATGCGGCTCACGGGCCGGCTCGTCGCGAATGGGGCGCTGCTGCAGGTCGTGACCGTGCAGAGCTACGTCAAGGAGCAGCTGTCGGAGGTCTACTACTGGTGCGACATCTGCACGATCCGCTCGTACGAACACGGCATCTGCGATTGCTGCGGCGGTCCGACCGAGCTGCGTGAGGTCCCGGTCAAGGAGTGACGCCGGCAAGCGCCCGTCGCCGGGTTGGAGTCCCGGCTTTAGCCGGAAATCACCGGCTAAAGCCGGGACTCCAACACATGCCGTGTCCACCGTCGGCGCGAATCGCTAGACTTCCGAAGTCTCGGAGACTTCGGAAGTCTGCCGATACCGACGCGAGGAGGCAGCGCATGGCGTCCAGAACCGCACTTTACGATTGGCATGTCGCGCACGGCGCCCGCATGGTCGATTTCGCCGGCTGGGACATGCCGGTGCAGTACCGGTCGATCGTCGAGGAGCACCAGGCGGTCCGCACCGGCGCGGGGCTCTTCGACATCAGCCACATGGGCCGGCTTTCGTTCGGCGGGCCCGATGCGCTCGCGCTGATCCAGCGGGTCTACACCAACAACGCCGCCACCCTGCGCGACGGCCAGGTCCGCTACGGCCTGGTCTGCAACGACCAGGGCGGCATCCGCGACGACGTGCTCGTCTACAAATGGCCGTACGGCTACGCGATGGTCGTGAACGCCAGCAATCGGCCGAAGATCGTCGTCTGGCTGGAAGAAAACCGAGCCGGCCTGAACGTGCAGATCATGGATCAGACCGCCGACACGGCGATGATTGCCGTGCAGGGGCCCAAGGCGCTTGAGATGTGCCGGGGCCTGACCGAGGCGGACGCGAGCAAGCTGGCGTATTATTTCGCCGCGCCGTCGCGCTGTCTGGGGCAGCAGTGCGTCGTGAGCCGCACAGGATACACCGGCGAGGACGGGCTTGAGATCATGATCGGCGCGAAGTTCGCGCTGCCGGTCTGGGAGGAATTAATCCAGCGCGGGGCGAAACCGTGCGGGCTCGGGGCGCGCGACACGCTGCGGTTGGAAGCATCGATGCCGCTGTATGGGCATGAGCTGAACGAGGAGACCGACCCATTCCAGGCCGGCCTCGAGCTGGGCGGTCAAGCTCGACAAGGGCGATTTCCGTAGCCGAGCCGCCCTGCTCAAGCGCAAGGACGACGCGACTCTGCGCCGGCGCGTCGGCCTGGAGCTGCGCGGCAAGCGCATTGCGCGCGAAGGCGCGGTGGTCGTGGCCAGCGGCAAGCCGGCCGGCGTCGTCACCAGCGGCACGTTCTCGCCGACCTTCAACAAGAGTATCGCGATGGCCTACGTAGACCCGGCGTGCCAGGCGGTGGGCACGGCCGTCGCGATCGATATCCGCGGCACGCCGGAGCCGGCCAGCGTCGTGCCGCTGCCGTTTTACCGCCGGGCGAAGGAGTGAGCGCGATGGTTCCGAAGGATTTGCGGTATGCGAAAACGCATGAGTGGGCGCGCGTCGAGGGCAACCTCTGCACCGTGGGCATCACGCAATTTGCGGTCGAGCAGTTGACCGACGTGGTCGCCGTCGAATTGCCGCGCGTCGGCAAGCCGGTGGTCGGGTCCGACGAAAAGGGCTTCGGCGTCATCGAATCGGTGAAGGCCGTCAGCGACCTGTACGCCCCGGTCGGCGGCGAGGTGGCCGAGGTGAACAAGGCGGTCGCCGACGATCCGTCGCTGGTGGCGGCCGATCCCTACGGCAAGGGCTGGCTCATCAAGATCGAGATGGCGCCCGGCGCGAAGCTGGATCATCTGCTCACAGCGGCTCAGTACGAGGCGCAGATCGCCTCGCAAGGGCATTAGTGTAGCCATCACGCTCCGCGTGATGGAAATCCTCACGCGGAGCGTGAGGATTACACTTGCTACTTGACAGCGGCCCTGGGGTTGAAGATCATGGAGGGGATCGTACCCCCCGCTGTTCTTACCAGGAGGCCTGGCATGTCTGAGAAGCTTGACGAACGCTGCCCTGAATGCGACGCCCTGTCGCCGTCCGACGACGGTTTGAGTCGACGGCTCTTCATGAAGGCCGTCGGCGGCACTGCGGTGACCCTCGCCGGCCTGCACGCCGTCCCGAGGGCCGCGTCGATCGCGCTGGGCGATCCGCCTGCCGCCCGCGCCACGCCCAAGCCCGCCGAAGCGCTGATCCGCGAACTTTACCAGGGCCTGACCGAAGACCAGAAGCGCCGGGTAGTCTACAGCTGGAACCACGGCGCCACCGCGACCCAGCCGGCAGCGCGCCTGCGTTTCTACAACGCCGCCGCGATGCCCGCTCACACCATCGGCGACGCCTACACCCAGCCCCAGCAGGAGCTCGTCGAACGCATCCTGCGCCCATCGCCTCCGATGACGACGGCTTCCGCCAACTCACCCGCGGCGGCACCTACGATATGAGCCAATCGCTGCAGCGCTGCGGCGCCTACATCTTCGGCGACCCGACCGGCAATCAGCAGTTCTGCTGGCTGTTTACCGGCCACCACCTTACCGTCCACTGCGACGGCAATTCGGAGCCCGATACGGCGTTCGGCGGTCCGATGTACTACGGCCATACCCCCGACGGTTACAGCGCGCAACATCTTCAATTACCAGACCCGCAGCGTCCGGGCCCTGTTCGACGCCCTCACCGGCGCCCAGCAGACGCGCGCCCTGCTCAACCTCACGCCCAACGTGCCCGGCGAGCAACTGCCGTCGGTGCGGTTCCGCGACCAGGGTTATCCCGGCCTGCCGGTGAGCGACCTGACCGCCGACCAGCGTGCCCTGGTGCAGACGGTCATGCGCACCGTTCTCTCGCCGTATCGCCGCGAGGACGCCGACGAGGCGATGGATCTCCTCCGCCGCAACGGCGGGCTGGAGCGCATTCACCTCGCCTTCTATCGCGATGCCGGCGAGAGCGACAATCATCGCTGGCACTTCTGGCGGCTCGAAGGCCCCGGCTTCGTGTGGAACTACCGTGTGCTGCCGCACGTACACACGTTTGTCAACATCGCGCTAAGGGCGCCGCAAGCGCAATCGAATTCGTGATGCTTCCTTTTCCGTTCACGTTTAGCGTTCGCGGACTGTGCGCGAGCGCTGAACGTAAACGGGAAAACCACTTGCCGGCCTCAAATCTTTCGCCGTCGTGAGCGTTTCTTGCTGGTTTCCTGGTGTCATTACGATGGTGGGTACGCTTATGACGCGAACGCTGCAGGCCGGTATGAAAACGCCGTATTTCGCCCGTTGGAACCGGTTTCTTGCCGTTGCTCACGCGCGGCAATTCACGCTGGGGCCGGCGCCTTGAGGGCCGGCCGAGGTGGGTTGCGCCAGGGCTCGAGCGTTTTCGGGAAGATCGTCGAATCGTTCAGGTAGTTGTGGTTCAGCGCCCGCGCAACCATCTCGCACGCCGCGGCGGGCGGCGTGGTCTTCCACAAAAGCTTGTAAACCTCCACGTCGGCAGGCATCCCCGCCCCACCGCCCTTCGCAGCTGTTTCCAGCTTGTCGATTTCCTTCGCGATGGCGCTGAACCGGTTATTGGACTCGGCCGGTTTATCGTTGAACGCGAGCACCATGGCGTGACCGAGCTGGCTGAGCAGCCGGCCGGCGCACCGTGGCTCGTTGTCCGGGCAGAGATCCCTGAAGAACTTGTCGGCTTCACCGAGCTGGCGCTCGTCGAGATACAGCAAGCCAAGGTCCACGGCGGCAAGCAGCCCCGGCCGAATCTCCTCGACGGGACCGGCGGGCTTGTAGCTCTTCTTGAACGCGTTCCACAACTCCCGCTCACGCGCCTTGCGCGAAAACAGGGCCGAGGCCGCGCCGTCGTCCGGCGCTTTCCCGCCCGGCGGCGCCACCGGTTGCGCCGCATGGCGCTGCCGATACCAGCCGATTGCCAGACCAACGGCCAGCGCCGACGACGGCGAGGGCCGCAAGCATGTGGCGCAGATAGCGCTGGCCGGTAAGCCTCCACGCGGCGGACGGCAGCCGCACCGACCGCATCGCGCCGGAGCGCAGGCCGGTGCCCGTCAGGCTTGCCGGTCCGCTCGCGGCCAGCAGTGCTTCACGCAGCCGGGCGATCTCGCGGGCGACCTCGCTCGCGGCCTGATAGCGCGCCTCGGGACGCTTGGCCATCAGCTTGTGAATCATCGCACACAGCTCGAGCGGCAGGTCGGGGCGCAGCTCGGCGAGCGGCGGCGGCTCCTCGTAAACGTGCTGGTGCGCGACCTGCACCGGCGTGTCGCCGCGAAACGGCGGCTCGCCGGCAAACATGAAAAAGCTGGTAGCGCCGAACGAGTACAGGTCGGCACGATGGTCCACCGGCCGATTCTCGACCTGCTCGGGGCTCATGTACAGCGGCGTCCCCATCACCACGCCGCTCTTGGTCAGCCCCAGCGGGCGATCGAAACAGCGCGACAGGCCGAAGTCGGCAACCTTCGCCTCCAGCGTTGCGCGTGACCAGGATATTCTCGGGTTTGATGTCGCGGTGGACCATGTCCAGCTCGGCGGCACGCTGCAGAGCGGCGGCGACCTGAGCCATGATCTTGAGCCCGGTCGCGGCGGAGATCGGCTTCTTCTTTTCGACCAGCTCGCGGAGGTTGCGGCCCTCGACGTATTCCAGGGCCATGTAGTTGAGGTCGCCGGCCTGGCCGATGAAGTAGATCTGCACGATGTTGGCGTGCGTGGCCCGCGCCACCGCCTCGGCCTCGGCTTTGAAGCGCGATCAGCGTGGCGGCGGTGGCGCTGTCGGCGAGCTCGGGCCGCACGATCTTGAGGGCCACCTGCCGGCGGAGCGAGAACTGTTCGGCGAGGTAGACCTGGCCCATGCCGCCCTGGCCGAGCCGGCGCAGCAGCTTGAAGTCGCCGACGACCTGACCGCTCAGGTCGGCCTCCGAGTTGAACGGGGAAGCTTGCGGCGGCGTCGGCGGCGAGTCGGCAGGTTGGACAGGATTCTCCATCACCGCTCCAGCGAAGCGCGGTTAACGCAGCAAATCGGCGAGGGCAATCTTACCGCAGGTTGTGTTGGCATGGGCGGTGTACAGGTACTGGCCGTCCGGCGCGAACGCCAGCGCCGTCACTCGGCTTTCCAGCTCCAGTACCGCGTGCTCGTGGCCTTGCTCGTCCCAGAGCCGCAACGTGTGGTCGTCGCTGCCGGAGGCCAGCCAGCGCCCATCGGGACTGTACGCGAGACAGGTCACCGGACCGTCGTGGGCGAGCCATTCCGTCACCAGTTCCTCGCGTGCGACATCATAGATGCAGATCGAATGTTCCAGCGACGCGCAGGCGAGACGCTGGCCGGACGGGTGGAACGCGAGCACGGTGCAGCCGGCGTGCTCAACGTCGATCCCTTGCCGCGCCGCAATGTCCCATAGGCAAAGTCGGCCGTCGGTGCCACCGGTTGCGAGAAAATCGATGCCGCCGACCGCGAGCAGATTGCCGCCGGGCTGGAACGCGAGTGCCTCGACGCCACAACCATCGAGGGCATCGGGAATGAGCAAGATCGGCTCCCCGTCGGCGACGCGCCAGAGCCAGACGGCGAGACCAAAGCGCGAGGCCGAGGCGAGCGCGGCGCCGTCCGGGGCGAACGCGACGGTGGTCTGGGGGTCGGTTGGCCCATCCCAGTCGCCCTGCACCTGGCCGGTGGCCGCGTCCCACAGGCGCACCGTGTTGTCGGCGGCCCCGGCAATCAGCCGGCCGTCCGGGCTGAACACGACGTCGTGGATGGGGCCCGCGCCGGCCAGCGTCACGCTGACCGTGCGCTGGACGGCGTCCCAGACGCGCGGCACGGCCCCACCGCCATTGGTCACGAGCCGGCTGCCGTCCAGGCTCACCGCCACGCTGGTGTGCGCCACGGGGGCGGGACCGCCGCCGGTAAGCGAGCGGCCGCTGTCGGCGTCCCACAGATGGACGGCTCGCTCCGACGCGGCGGCCAGGCGGCTGCCGTCGGGGTTGAACGACAGCGCCCGAATCTCCGCCGACGCCCCGGTGAGCTGGTGCAGCGTCCGCTTGGCGTCGAAGTCCCACAGGTGGACGGTCAGCGACGAATCGGCCGTGGCAAAGCGCCGGCCGCTGCGGTCAAAGGCGAGCGCGGAAACCTGCGGCGCGTGCGTGTTGAGCAAGATCATCGGCTGCAACGCGCGCGCGTCCCAGACGCGCGCGGTTGTGTCCCAGCCGGCCGAAACGAGCTGGTTGCCGTCGGGGTGCCAGGCCAGCGCGGGAATGCGATCGGTGTGCCCCTTGAGGTCGCCCAGGTGCCGGCCATTCTGCAGGTCCCACAGGCTGATGACGCGATCCTCCGCGGCGACCGCGAGCAGCCGGCCGTCGGGACTGACCGCCAACGCGCTGATCGCCTGCTGGTGATGCCGCAGCGCCCGCCCGAACAGCCGATGGTGGCCGGCGGCGTCCCAGTAGCTGACCGAGCCGTCGTCGTGACCGGTGGCGACGAAGCTGGGATCGGGCGCGAACGACACCGCGGTGACCCACGATTCCTGCGGCACCGAGGTCAGCGCCTGGCCGGACGACGTGTCCCAGATGGTGAGGTCGTCGCTGGCGGAGGCGAGAACGCGCGCGTCGGGGCTGAAGCACCACAGGGTTTCGAGATCGCTCAGGGCGTGCCATTCGCGCTGCTTGCCGGTACGGGCGTCCCATTGGCGCAGGATGCCGGGCTCCTCCACGGTCCAGAGTGTGCCGTCGGGGGCGAACGTCAACTGCAACAGCTCGCCATCGGTGTGCAGTTGCGGTTCGCCGAAACGCTGGAGAATCACCTCGCCGCTGCGCGGGAGAACGCTGGAGGTCATGGCTCGCCCTCACCCTGGGGATGACAATGGCCCCGATCGCGGGGTCCAGGAAAAGTTTACACCATCTTTCGCTCGCCCCGGCGCCGCGCGGTGGAAACTTGAGCAAAACCCGCCCACTCCCAGGGACGCTGCCGGCATTGTACAGCAAATCGCGCCTCCACGCCACAATCGGCACACGGCGAAGAGACGGCAAAGTTTCTCGACGTTTCGCAATTCCTGGTGGACATTGCCGCTGGCGGCGTGGACAATTAAGCCATTCCATGCGGTCCCTCACTCTTCCGGAGGTCCCTTCCATGTCAAACGAATCATCGCGTCGCGACTTCTTGAAAACCGCCGCCGTGGCCGGCACCGCCCTGGCCGCGAGCGCCGTCGCCAACGTCCACGCCGGCGGCACCAGCGCTATCCGCGTCGGCCTGGTCGGCTGCGGCGGCCGTGGCACCGGCGCCGCCGAGCAGTGCCTCCGTGCCGACGACAACGTTCGCCTCGTCGCCGTCGCCGATGCGTTTCGCGATCGGGCCGAAAGCTGCCTGCGCCACCTGCGCGGCACGCAGGCCGTCGCCAATCGCATCGGCGTCGACAACGATCACATCTTTACCGGCCTGAACGCCTACCAACAGGTGCTGCCGCACTGCGACCTGGTGCTGCTGGCGACGCCGCCGGGTTTCCGCCCCATGCACATCGACGCGGCGGTGCGCCGCGTAAGCACGTCTTCACCGAGAAACCGGTCGCGGTCGACGGCCCCGGCATCCGCACCGTCCTGGCGGCGTACGAGCAGGCCAACCAGCATCGGCTGTCGGTGGTTGCCGGCACGCAGCGCCGTTACCAGACCGGCTATCGCGAATCGATGCAGCGCATCCACGGCGGCGACATCGGCACCATCACCAGCGCGACCTGCTACTGGAACCAGGGCGGCCTCTGGCACTCGGCGCGCAATCCGAACCAGACCGACGTCGAATGGCAAATCCGCAACTGGCTCTACTTCACCTGGCTGTCCGGCGACCATATTTGCGAACAGCACGTACACAACCTGGACGTTATCAACTGGGCTCGGCACCGCCAACGGCACCAATGCCCACCCGGTGCGGTGCATCGGCCTGGGCGGCCGGCAAGCGCGCACCCAGCCGCAGTTCGGCCACATCTACGACCATTTCGCGATCGACTACGAGTATCCCAACGGCGTGCATCTCTTGAGCACGTGCCGGCAAATCGAGAACACCCCGGGCCGGATCACGGAGACGGTCACCGGCACGCGCGGCGTATGGGCATCACCGCACGCCACCGGGCCCAACTACACGATCACCGGCGAGCGCGCCTGGACGTTCCTGCATCGCAACGACAATCAGCCCTATGATCAGGAGCACGTCGAACTGATCCGCAGCATCCGCGACTCCCGGCCGATCAACGATCTGCGCCGCGTCGCCGAGAGCACGCTGACCGCGATCATGGGCCGCATGGCCGCGTACAGCGGCCAGCTCGTGACCTGGGAAGACGCCCTGAACTCGCAACTGCGGCTGATGCCGGAGAACCTGACGATGGACACGCCAATGCCGGTGCCGGCGGTTGCGATCCCGGGGCAGACGCGGGCGTTTTGAGCTCGGCGGAAAACATTCTACGCACCAAGCCCGCAGGCGAGTCTTCGAGCCTGCGGGGTTACGCGGGTAAAACCCCGCAGGCTCGAAGACTCGCCTGCGGGCTTGGTAGCTTCGTGGGCCCAAGCAATTATGGTGGGGCACGTCAAAAACGTGCCCCACCGTTTTTTTGGCGGTCTGGGAAACCCGCACAAGTCACAATGGCTGTGCAGGGTGCTCAACCCCCTTTCCTGGGTATTTCGCGTGCTTTTTGCTGAAGTGGCGGTGTGCGCGGGCAAGATGACGTTCTTTTCATTTGAATTCTTGGGCGTGGGTGCGGTATAGCAGGCGATGATTCAGTTAGGTGGCGATCGCACCCCCACGGAGAATCTTTATGTGGCGAAAAGCAGCCCCCTTCCTTGCGGCCATCGTGCCGGCCATTGCCCTGATACTGCTCTGCAGCGGCCAGGCCCAGGCACAGCGCGGCGGCTACTACCGCGGCGGCGGCTATGGGTACTACCGCGGCGGTTACGGTTTCTATCGGCCGTACGGCTACGGTTGGTACGGGGGGTATCCCTTCTTCGGTATCGGCATCGGACTGTACGCACCCTATTACGGCAGCTATGCGTACCCGCTGCCGCCGGGCGTGGTTTATGCTCCGCCCGTCGTGGCCGGCTCGGCGCCGGTCGGCCCGGCGCCGAACGGCGATCCGAACGCACCGCCGCCGGCGACCGCGGAGCGACCGCCGCCCGACAACGCGGGCCATCTGCAGCTGATCGTGCCGGCGAATGCGGAAGTGTTCGTCGATGGCCAGAAGATCGCGCAGAGTGGGACGACGCGGGAAATCGTGTCGCCGCCGGTCAAGGCCGGGACGCGCTACACGTACAAGATTTCCGTGCGCTATACCGATCCGCAGGGCAAGCCGATGAACGACACGCGTGACATCACGTTCCAGGCGAACGACTGGTTCAGCATCGACTTCACGCGGCCCGCCCCGCCGATGGCGCCGCCGCCGCAACCGGTGCAGCCGCAGCCGCCCATGCCATTGCCCAATCCGCTGCGGTGATTTCAAGAATAATGGCGCTTACGTTTAGGCGACCGGCAGGAACTAACTTACCCTCGCTTGCGCGTCGGGCTTGTGACTGACACAAGCCCGACGCCGATGCCCAGCGCAGCGAAGGGTCGCGGCGTTGAATCGCGCCGCGTTTTTCATGTCTACCCCATTTCTCTGGACGTCAACAGGTACCGTCTGCCCGTTTGCTCGCGCACGGCATTTCCCTTGCCCGAGGCTGGAACCCGCGGTACAATCGCCCGTGTGACAAGCGATGCCGCATGGAACCACGCGATGGCCAGAAAACGACATCAGCGTGCCAAACACGCGGTCATCCACCCGTGGCCCAATAACGGTCCTCCGCCGGAAGAGGTGGCCGAAAGAGCCCGCTATGTGGGGAGCAGCGAGCACAAGGATTACGAAAGCGATGCCGGCCCGCCAGCGCTCCGCTCCGATGCTGCCCGTTGCGATCCGACATACACGGCCTTCGCGCCCATCACCGGGCGCTCCAGGAGGCAATCCGCCGCCGCTGCTGCGGGGCGCAATTCGAAAGCGAATTCCCCCGCCACGTCTGGGGATGGCTGGACGGCAGGCTGTATGAGGCCCGACTCATCAACCGTGTGCAGGGTTGGTACAAGGCGTGGCCCATTGAGGACGTTGAGCGGCCGCGCGACGAGGAAGGCCGCCTTGATTGGTAAGGCATAATGCTGCAGATCAAAATCGAGTGGGAAGACGAGCCGCGCGTGCAGGATCCGCTCCTGCGCGCTACCTGGGCGCGGATCGAAGTCCATGTCCGCCATGAGGAGCGCGACCTCTGCCTCACCGACTGTCTTGGACGGCGATCCCGGAGCCTTCGGCAAGGCGTATACGGATCGGCCTTCCCGCTGGCGCAATGGGTGGTCCAGCACTGGTGGCCGCTCCTCTGGGAGCCGCTCCACACGGACTCGTCCTTCATGGGCGGCCGTGCCCGTTCGAGCGATACCACGCTGGTGCGCTGGATCCAGCGGCACAATTTGCTCGCCGCGCGAGAAGGCTTTGCCTTGCCGGACTTGACTCTTTACCGGGACGCCAGCTTCACGGTCCTCCGGTGCATTCCGGATCCCTCCGACGTTGATTCGCCCTATCCGGTGCGGTTTGTTACCGATGCCGAAATTCGCCTGCCGCTTACCGCTGTTCACGACGGCCTCAAGGAGCTGATCGCAGTGATTGCCGATCGAATCCGGGACCAGATACGGGATAGCGCCGAAGCGCAGGAGTTTCTCAATGATTGGGAGGCGGTTCAGGACTCCGCGCGCATGAGCAGCGCCTGTGCGTGGCGGCCGCAGAGATGGGGCTCGATCCCTACAACCCCGGCGAGTTGACAGACCAGGTCGTAGACCTGCTCGAAGGCCCTTTCGCGGCGCTTGTTCCGACCCTTCAGGTAGACCTGGCCGAGTCCTCGACAGCGCTCGCGCTACCGGTCGATTTGCAATGGGTTCAGGATGCACTTGCGGCTCTTGGCGGCTCGGTGAACGGCGCCACCACGAGCCCGCTTTTTCTGCCGGATCTTGGTGATAAGCCCGCGCATGAGGTTGGCTACGAACGAGCCCGGCGATTCCGCGAACGATTCCAGTTTCCGGTGGAGATCCACGACTTGCAAGCCCTGATCCGTGATCGGTGCCGATGGGATCCCGAACCCGCGACCGTGCCGATCAGCGATGGCGTTGGCGACCGGATCAACGGCCTAATTGGCCAAGACCAGGCCGGCCGCCCGCACCTGGCGACCCCAGCTGTCGGCCACGCGCCCGAGAGCCAGCGGTTCTTCCTGGGACGGGCGCTGTTCTTTTGGGCCGGCCCCGAGTCAGGTACGCTCCCGCGGCTCCTAACACGCTCCAGCTCCTGGGCACAACGAGCGTCGCGCGCCTTCGCGGCCGAGCTGCTGGTGCCGGCCAGCGAACTCCGCAGCCGGGTAAGCAGCAAGGTGAGCTATGAGCAAGTCGCGGATCTCGCGAAGCAGTTCGGTGTCAGTGAACTGGTGATCCGGCACCAGATTGAAAACCATCGAATCGCGTTGATCCTAGACCTGTGAGATGCCGGACCACTGAATTCAACTGTGCGATTGTTGGGGGAAATCGTTGTGCCAGGGGAAAGGGTGGATCGCCGATTTCACCGGTTGAAGTGGATCGTGGCAACATGCGTGCTGCTGCTACTGCTCTCTTGCGGATCTGGGACGCTAGCGATCTGGAGTCTGCATCCGTGCCGGAATGAAGTGCAGGTAACGATCAAAAACATCCCCGTTGGAACAAATCACGTGTGCCTCATAGCCGAATCGCAGGGAACGGTGGAGGGCATGGATTGGACAGTGAGGATGATTTTCCCACACGACTGGTCCCCTGATGCGTCTTGGGGTCTTGTCGATGCGAAACAGCCCCTCCTATTGATTCGAAATGTCGTATGGAAGCACGGCGATCGCTACGGTGTGGCGCAACGACGGATTGACGGCAGCTGGGTGGTGACCTGGTTTGCGGCCGAGGCAGTGGCACCGCGAAACAAAGAATGCTTCGCTCCCGGTGGTGAGGCGGTTTTTGACGTGTCAATTGGTCGGACTGAGCCTTTTCCAGTTCAGCGGGTTCAGCAGCTAAGGTTGCAAGAAATGCCGCAAGGGGCAGAAGAGAACCCGTGATACCCTGCCACTGCCTTGGGGTGGGGAGTTGGTGGCGCGTGAGCCGCAGTGGCCAGGTGCCGAAAGAGTCACCGACTCCAAACCGGGGGCACGCCGATTGCAGTGTCATGGCGAGGAAGAATTCGCAACCACAGCAATCGGAGGCGTGTCATGGAACCGGAAGAAATCAAGCGTTATCGCCGGCAGCGAACCGTCGTGGTGCTCGTGTCGCTCCTAGGCGTGGCGGCGTTTGTGCTGTTCGTGATGGTCGTCGCCGGCTGGAGCCCCTTGCCGATGGTCATCGTCCTGGGCGCGTTCATTGTCGTTGGCGCGCTGCACTATCTCATCTGGGGGCGCACCCCGGAACAGACCGCCAGGCCCGCGGACCCGCGCTCGGCACTGTACGACCGGGATCGACCTTGGACCGGCGGCGGGGCCGCACCGTAAGCTCACGCGGGCGGTGGCGCCGACGGGCGATCGTGCGGCGGCTGCCACGGCGTCGGCTGGCGCAGCTCCAGGTGATAACCTTCCGGGGCGTACATCACGGCCAGGTCGACGGCCAGCGCGAGCAGCGATAGCCCAATTCCGCCGAGCGCCCAGCGCAGCGAATAGTCGCGGCCGGCGAGCGCGAAGATCAGTCCGATCACGCCACAGGCCAGGCCGCACAGCGCGATCGGAACGCCCAGGACCGGCAGGAAGAACAGCAGCGTTCCCAGAAAACCGAGGACGAGCGAGGTCATCCCAAAGCCCATCAGCGGCGATCGCGATTCCGGCAGGGGGTTCATCGGCAATTCTCCCGTCAATGGCCCGGCATGAATGGGACCAGGTTGCGCGTGCAATAATCGGTCAGCGTCAACACCAGCAAGAGCCCGAGCCAGAAGCCGCTGATGCTGACGACCAGCCAGGTTGTACGCGGGCTGATCAGCAGGTGCATGAAAAAAAGCACCACCAGCGTCGCCTTGCAGATCGCGATGGCCATCCCGAGCGCAAGGTGCCAGCCGCTCGGCAATTCCAGGAACGAGACGCCGACCGTCAGAAACGTCAAAAGGATCAATAGGCCGCATACGATCGCGTAAGTCCGCGTCGAGATGGTTCGCTCGGTCATGCCTCAGTTCCCCAACGTGTGCGTGCCGAGCAGGTACAGCATCGGCAGCAGGAAAATCCACACCGTGTCGACAAAGTGCCAGTACAGGGCGGATACGTCCACCGGCGTGTAGTAGGCGGGCGTAAACACGCCACGCCGCGCCAGCGCGTACATCGTCAGCACCACGGCGATGCCGATGATCACGTGCAGGCCGTGCAGGGCGGTCATGACCCAGTAAAAGAGCAAGAAGAGCTGGACGTGCGGCACCTGGTCGGGGCTCAGGCCGTCCCGGCTCACCCACTCCGCCGCGTCGAATTTCCAGCCAGGAATCAGGTTTTCGTGATAGTCGAGATAGTACTCCAGCGCCTTGAGGCAGAGAAAACCGATGCCGAGAAGGGCCGTAAGCAAAAGGCATGTCCGCAATGCGCGGTGCCGGCCGTGCTTGGCGGCGTCGACGGCGAGCACCATGAACAGGCTGCTGATCAGGAGCACGACGGTGTTGATGCCGCCGATCTGCCAGTTGAGCCGGGCGCTCGCCTTCTCGAACTCCTCGGGATAGGCGACGTGGTACGTGCCCACGCCGAGAAAGAGCACGCCGAAGAACATGACCTCGGTGGCCAGGAAAACCCACATCCCCAGCGACGCGGTCTCGTGCGCCTGTTCGCGGTCGGCGTACTGCTCGCCGAGTGGGTGCAGCGCCAGCACCGTCTCGTCGAATTCGACGCGTTCCTCGGGGGTCAAGATGGTTCCGTCACGGCTCATTTTGCGCCTTCTCCAGGTGATAGGCGTACGGCTCGCGAACGACCGTCGGGGTCGCCTCGAAGTTCTCGGTCGGCGGCGGCGAGGGCGTCTGCCATTCGAGGCCGGTGGCGCCCCAGGGATTCGGCCCGGCCGGCTCGCCGCGCCACAGCGAATGGAGCAGGTAGCACAACGGCAGGACATAGCCCACCGCCAGGATCGACGCGCCGGCCGACGACATCACGTTCCACACCTGGTACTCCGGCGCGTAGCTGTGATAGCGCCGCGGCATGCCGGCGTAGCCCAGCAAATAGTGCGGCAAGAACGTCAGGAAAAAGCCGACGAAGATGATGATCGCCGCGAGCTTCGACCACCATTCGGAATAGAGCCGGCCGGTGATCTTGGGCCACCAGTAGTGCAGGCCGGCCATGTAGGCCAGAACCATGCCGCCGACCATGATGAAGTGGAAATGGCCGATGACGAAGTAGGTGTCGTGGACGTGCATGTCCATGCCCAGGCACGCCAGGAACAGCCCGGTCATGCCGCCCGAGGTGAACAGGCAGACGAACCCGAGGCAATACAGCATCGGCGCTTGAAACGAAACCGAGCCCTTGTACAGCGTCGCCGTCCAGTTGAAGACCTTGATCGCCGACGGCACGGCGACGAAATAGCTCAGGATCGAGAAAATCATTGCCGCGTACATCGAGATGCCGGCGACGAACATGTGATGCGCCCAGACCAGGAACGCCAGGGCCGCGATGCCGAAGCTCGACAGGGCGACCGCGCTGTAGCCGTAGAGGTTCTTGCGAGCGAAGCACGGAATCACCTCGCTGACGATGCCCATGCCCGGCAAGATCATGATGTAGACGGCTGGGTGCGAGTAGAACCAGAACAGGTGCTGGAACAAGAGCGGATCGCCGCCCAGCGCCGGATCGAAGATGCCGATGCCGAAGACGCGTTCGATCGCTTCCAGGGTCAGCGCCATGGCCAGCACCGGCACGGCCAACAGGAAGATGAAGCTGGTCGCGTAGAGCGTCCAGACGAACATCGGCAGCCGCCACCACGTCAGGCCCGGAGCGCGCAGGCGGTGCGTGGTGACGATGAAGTTCAGGCCGGTGAAGATCGAGGAGAAACCGGTAATGACGATTCCCAGGAGCACCCACGTGACGTGGTAATGCGACGAGCGCGTCGTGTACGGCGTGTAGAACGTCCAGCCGGTGTCGACGCCGCCGAAGAGCATGGCGAACAGCGCCAGCAGCGCCCCGAATGTAAACAGGTACCAGCTCGCCAGATTGATGCGCGGGAAGGCGAGGTCCTTGGCGCCGATCATGAGCGGCAGGCAGAAATTGCCAAGCACCGACGGCACGACCGGCACGAGGAAGAAGAACACCATGACGACGCCGTGGACGGTGAACAGGCGGTTGTAAGTGTCCGCCGTCACCAGGCGCCGCGGGGCGTCATCAGGTTGAGCCGCACGATGGTGATCGCCGCGCCGCCGATGAAGAACGTAAAGGTCACCGTGACGAGGTAGAGCAGGGCAATGCGCTTGTGGTCCTTGGTCAACAGCCACGACATCAGGCCGGTGGAGCTGTTGAGGTAGGTGGCCCGCGACTCCAGGGGCAGCGGTGCCGGGGCGAGCGGTTCCTGGATGGCCGTGCTCATGGGATCTTCCCCTTGGGATTGATGGGGGGCGTGGTCGTGGGCGGCGGGAAGTCCTCGACGCGGTCCGGCGTCTGGCCGCGCCGCAGGCCGCGAATGAACGCGATCAGCTCGTTGATTTCCTCCGCCGTCACCTGGCCCTGGAACGTCGGCATGATCGGCTCAAAGCCGGCGACGACCTTCGCGCGCGGATTCACGATCTTTTCCCGCAGGTAATCGTCGTCGGCGATCACCGTCCGCCCGTCGCGCAGCGCCACGCGCCGGCCGTACAGCTCCTCCAGCACCGGGGCCCGCGCCGCGCTGTCGGCGCTATGGCAGCTAACGCAGCGGTACTTCAGGAACGTCTTGCGCCCTGCAGGGCCAGCGAACCCTCGGCGTGCAGCTTCAGCCAGTCCGCGTACGCCTTCGGCTCCAGGACCACCACCCGGCCGATCATGCCGGCGTGGTTGGTGCCGCAGTACTGCGAGCAGAACAGGTGATACGTTCCCTCCTCGGTCGCCTGGAACCAGACCGACGTGTACCGACCGGGCAAGACGTCCATGTGGACGCGGAAATCCGGCACGAAAAAGCTATGAATCACGTCCTCGGAGGTGAGCAGCAGCTTGATCGCCTGGCCGCGCGGCACGTGCAGTTCGTTGATCTCGCGCTGGCCCTCGGGGTGCTGGAACTTCCACATCCACTGCTTGCCGATGCCGTAGATCACGGTCGCGTCATCCGGCGCCCGATACGCGTCGAAGTAGACCATCGCGCCCCAGGCGAAAAAGCACAGGAATATCGCCATCGGCGTGATGCTCCAGAACAATTCGAGCGGCAAGTTGCCCGGCACGGGCGGCGGCGGACCCTGACCCGGCCGGCGGCGATAGCGCACCGCGAAGCCGATCAGCAGGCCCGCGACCAGCAGGCCGACCGCGCCGGTAACCGCCGTCAGCGCGAAGAGCAGGTAATCGACCTGCTGCGCCGTGGTCGACGCCTGGCGCGGGAACCAGATGATCTGTGCGAACAACATGCGTTGCTGTCCTCTTGTTGCACTCCCATTAACCCCGCGGCCTTTCGGCCGCGGGCGTGAGGTCTTTGCTCTCCAGCGGCGTGCGGCGGCCGCCGCGCCACAAGCAATACGTGAAGACGCCGATACCGATCATCGTCAGCACGCCGCCGGCACGCACGAAGTTGATGATGGTGGGGCCGTAACGGCCCTCAATCGGATCGTAATGGAAGCAGTAGAGCAGCACCTGGTCGGCCGGCGAGCCGATGCGCTGCTCGGAAGCCTCGACGAGCCCCAGGCGCAGGTCGCGCGGCGCGAAGCGCACGTCGAAGAAATAGCGCGACAGCTTGCCGTCGGGCGTCAGGAGCATGATGCCGCTGGCGTGGGCGTACTGATCGTTTTTCGCGTCGTAACGGTAGCGGAAGCCGACGGCCTGCGCCAGCCGCTGGATGTTGTCCTCGTCGCCGGTCAGGAAATGCCAGCCGCGCTCTGCCCCGGGCCGGCCGTAGCGCTCGAGGTAGTTCTTCTTCTTCGCCGCCGCCAACGCCGGCTGTTCGCGCGGATCGAAGCTGACGGTAAGCACGTCGAATTCCTTGCCGGCGTCGAACGGCAGATCGAGCATGGCCCGCACGAGGCCGTTGAGCACCTGATCGCACAGCATCGGGCAGCGATAGTACGCGAGCACCAGGATCATCGGCTTGCCGTCGAAGTAATCGCGCAGCCGCACCGCTCGGCCGTCCTCGTCGCGGAACGTCAGCTCGAGCGGCACCTGCGTGTCCAGCTTCTGGTCGAAGCCGACGTCGCGCAGCGACGCCGGCAGCACGGGTTGTGCGTGCACTGCGGCCGGATCGAAGACTAGCAGCAGCGCCAGCGAATACAAAGCGAGCCCGTAGCGGAATGCGCAAGAATTCCGACTGTGACTGGCGGAATTCTGGCGAATTCCGCTACGGCTGATCGGCATCGTGCGGTTCATCGCGGCTCCTTTCGGAACAGCCGGCCGGAGTTTGGTGCGCCCGCGTCGATCAGGCCGAGGTCGTGGCGCGGGCCGGCTGGCTGCGTCTCGCGAACCGGCAGCCGACCCGCGAGCTGCTTCATCGCCTCCTCGATGGGAATATGCACGAAGCCGGCTTCCTCCGTCTTGCCGTACTTGCGGAGGAAATCCTCCTTCGCCTTCTGACGCGCGTAGACATTTGCAACGTCGTTGCCTTGCAGGCGGTCGAGCTGTTCCAGACGCGGCTCGGGCGGCAGGGCCTTGGATGGCGCCAGCGCGAGCGGCAGCGACGACTTGCGCGCTCGGCCAGGCGCCGTTCATAGCCGGCGAAGAACTGCCAGACGATCACGTGGATCAGGATGCCCAGCACCAGGGCACACGCCAGGATGACTAGGATTGGCTTCAGGCTCGCATCCGTATGCTCGTAACGCACCGAGGGATGCTCGATCCGGCCCTCGGGATGGCGGATTTCCTCATGCATGCGGCACCTCCGCGGCTTCAATCGCCTGCCCCACGTCGTGTTCGCGGAAATGCAATGCCGCCGCCTGATTGACGTCGTGCTGCGGCAACAGCGGCGCGCCTGTAGATTCCACAGGTAAAACGCCAGCCACAACCCCCCGAGCCCGACCGGCAACAACGGGTCCATCCAGTGCTGCAAGAGCGACGTCTCGGGAAAGATCGGCAGCACAATCACGTACAGGTAAACCAGGTGCATGATGAGCAGCAGGCCGGCCACCCACGGCAAGGCGCGCAGGCTGTGCGCGACTGCTCGGAACAGCAACAGCACAAACGGCACGGCGAAGTGCAAGATGAACAGCGCCCATACCACCCAGTACCAGCCGCCGTCGGTGCGCGGCAAGTACCAGGCCACGTCGCCGGGTAAGTCGGCGATCCAGATCAGCATGAACTGGAAGAACTCCATGTAGGCCCAGATGATCAGGAAGCTGAACAGCAGGTTGCCGAGGTCGGCGATCGCCTCGTCGGAAACGACGTTGGCAAGTGGTGGCCGGCGCACCAACCACGCAGCCACGATCAGCGCCGCCGCATGGCCCAGCAACAGCTCGCCGCTGGCGAACAGCGGGCCGATGATGCTTGAATGAAACGCCGGCTGCAGCGACATGACCCAGTCGACCATGGCGAACATGAACGTGATGCCATACAGCACCAGCCCGGGGCCCGCGAGCAGGTTCAGCTTGCGTGCCAGCCGCGGATCGCCGGTCTCATCCTGGCGGCGCGACCACGCGCTCAGGAAATACGCCACGATCAGCCACACCGCAAAGCCGATGCCCGCCCGCACCCAGAAGAACGGCAGATTGAGGTAATAGGTTTCGCGGCGCTGCATTTCGTGGCTGATCGGGCCGTCATGCGGCTGCGCCCACGGGTAGAGGTCGGCGGCGCCCAGGCCGATCGGCACGAACAGCATCGCCAGCAGCGGCAGCGTGCGCATCCCCGCTTCGAGCGGCCGGCGAATCAGAAAGCCCCACGCTCCGCCGGTCAGGTAGTACATCATCAGTATGAGAAAGCAGCCGTGCGCGATACCTAGGTAGAAGAGAAAGGACGCCAGGTACGCTCGGAAAAACGGCCCCGGTATGAACACCGCCCCGATCGCGCACAGCACCAGCGCCACGATGCCGACGGCCAGCGCCGTGTACTGCAAGCGACCGAGCGCCGTGTGGGCGGCCGGCGGCAAGCTGCGCGGGATATCCGGCAGAGGCGAGCTCATGGCGCCGTTCCTCCCTCTTTCTGCCGCTGCCACGCCTGGCGCATGTCGGCGGTCATTGCCTGCTCCGGAAAGTGCTGGCTCAACTGCAACGCGCGGATGTACGCGGCAATCGCCCAGCGATCGCGCGGCGGAATCTGGTCCTGATAACTGGGCATCGAGCCGTAGCCCCGCGTCATCACCTCGTAGAAATGCCCGACCGGCGCGTTGCGAAGGCGCGGGATGTGGTACGACGGCGGCGGCGTATACCCGCGCTGCACGATCATGCCCTGGCCGGTGCCTAGCGCGTCGTGACACACGAGGCAGTAAATCATGAAGCGATGTCGGCCGTGCTGCAGCACCTGCGCCGTGATTGGGAACGGGAAGGTATCGACCGGCGGTATCGCCGTTGCCGCCAGCGCGACAAAAAGCACTCCGGGCGGATGCGCCGCACCGGAGCCGAGCAGCGCTGCCGGCAACGCGGCGTCCACGTCCGGCGTCAATCGGCCCGTGAACAAGTGCAAGTCGGTGCGCAAATGCCCGCGCGCCACCGTGCCGGCGACCACCGGCCGCGCGGCCCGGCCGTCTTCGAAGAACGCGCTCGGCTCATCGGGCCGCGCGCTCGGCTGCGTCGCCATGCGCTGCTGGCAAGCAGGCAGCGCGCCGGCCGCGAGCGCGATCAGAACAGCCATCAGGCGGCGATGTGGCATGCGTGATGCCTCCGCTCTTCAGTCCCGGTAGGGACGGAAGATAGTAGCCCAGGACGTAAGTCCTGGGTTTGAAGGCGTTCAGTCCGATTGAGTCCCGGTAGGGACGGCAGAAGCTTCTGCCGTCCCTACCGGGACTCAAGCACCGGTTCTTTCCTTCGGGTCCCCAGGACTTGCGTCCTGGGCTACTATCTTCCGTCCCTACCGGGACTAAGACATTTGCCGTCGCTACCGAGACTAAGACATCTGCCGTCCCGGTAGGGACGCTGGGACTTGCACCACAACCACCGGCGCGAGCCCCACCAGGAACTGCCTGGTCGCCTCCACGTCGAACTGCGGGTCGGTGGCTTCGATGCACAGGAAAAACCGGTCCTGCGACGCGCGGCTGAAGCTGGGCACGTCGAAGACCGGGTGGTGCAGCCGCGGCAGGCCGTTGAGAAACAGCATGCCGAAGAAGGCCCCGAACGACGCGAGCAGGATGAACAGCTCGAACGTGATGGGGATCCACACCGGCCAGCTATTGAACGGCCGGCCGCCGACGTTGAGCGGGTAGTCGACGGCCATCGCCCAGTATTGCATGAAGAAGCCGGCCGCCGCCCCGACCAGGCCGCCGACGAACACGACGAACGGCACCCGGTTGCGCGGATGGCCCAGGGCCGGCGCCAGGCCCTCAACCGGGTACGGCGTGTAGGCGTCGAGCACGGTGTAACCCGCCTGCCGTGCCGCCCGCGCGGCGCGCAGGATGTCCGGGGCGGTGGTGTATTCGGCCAACAGACCGTGGAGCGCGGGAGCGGCTCATGCGCGGCCCTCCTCCGGCGCGTGGGCCCCGGGAGCTGGGCCCGCATTCCGACATCGACATCAGCGGCAAGAGCCGCAGGAACAGCAGGAACAGTGTGAGAAACACGCCAATCGAGCCAAAAAACGTCAGGTAATCCCAGATGGTCGGCTGGAACATGCCCCAGGACGACGGCAGATAATCACGGTGCAGGCTCGTAAGAATGATCATGTAGCGCTCCAGCCACATGCCGAGGAGCACGACGAGCGAGACCGCGAACAGCGCCGCCGGGCTGCGGCGCAGCGCGCTGGAACCAAAGCACCTGCGGCGCGACCGTGTTGCAGAAGAACACCGACCACGTCAACACGGCATACTGGCCCAACCGGTCAGGCGATTGAGATACTGGTACGCCTCGGCCGGCTCCGCACCGTACCACGCCGAAGAACTGCTCGCTCAAATAGCCGTAAGAGGTAAGCAGGCTGGTCGCGAGCAGCACCTTGCCCATCACGTCCAGGTGGTTATCGGTGATGAACTCCTCCAGGCCATACACGACGCGCAGGATGATCGACAGCACCAGCACCATTGCGAAGCCGGAGAAAATGGCCCCGGCGACGAAATAGGGCGGGAAGACGGTTTCGTGCCAGCCGGGCAACATCGACATGGCGAAGTCGGAGCTGACGACCGAGTGGACCGAGACGACCAGCGGCGTGGCCAGGCCGCCGAGCAGCAGGTACGCCGTCTCGTAGCGCTGCCAGTGCCGCGCCGAGTCGCGCCAGCCCAGGCACAACAGCCCATAGGCGATGCGGGCGAACCGGCCCTGGCGCGATCGCGCAGCGTCGCCAGGTCGGGAATCATGCCCATGTACCAGAACAACAGCGACACGGTGAAATACGTGCTGACCGCGAACACGTCCCACACCAGGGCGCTGCGGAACTGCGGCCACAGGCGCCATGGTGTTGGGGTACGGCAACAGCCAGTAGAAGAACCACGGCCGGCCCAGGTGCAGCAGCGGAAACAAGCCGGCGCACATGACGGCGAAGATGGTCATCGCCTCGGCCAACCGGTTGATCGACGTGCGCCACTTCTGGTGCAGAAGCAGCAAGATCGCCGAGATCAACGTGCCGGCATGGCCGATCCCGATCCACCACACGAAGCTGGTGATGGCGAAGCCCCAGGCGACCGGGATGTCGATGCCCCAGATGCCGACGCCCTCAAAGAGCAAGTAGCAGACCGCAACCGTGAGCACCAGCAACAGCATCGAGCTGAACGCGAATGCTGCCGAGCCAGGTCAGCTTGAGCGGCGCGTACAGCACGATCGACGCGATCTTCTCGGTGATCGAGCGGAAGCTCTGACCCGGCGGCGAAGTAGTCCGGCGTCGCCGGGCAGGCGCCGGGGGCAGGCTGCTTCCGTCGCCATGTCACGTCCGCCTCCAGCTCGGGGTTAGGGTTGCGCAGGGCCGCCAGGTAGGTCGTGCGCGGCTGCGTGTTCAGGTCGGCCAACAGACCGTAGTGCAGAGGCGAGTCCTTCCACTGCCTTGACCGTGCTCTGCCGATCGTTGATGTTGCCGAAGACGATCGCCTGGGCCGGGCAGGCCGCCTGGCAGGCGGTCAGGATCTCCCCGTCGGCGATGGCCCGGCCCTCGACCTGGGCGTCGATCTCGGCATGGCGAATCCGTTGGACGCAGTACGAGCATTTCTCCATCACGCCGCGCGAGCGGACCGTCACGTCCGGGTTGTATTGCTGCCGCACGCTCTCGGTGGCGAAGTCGGCGTAGAAGAGGAAATTGAACCGCCGGACCTTGTAAGGACAGTTATTCGAGCAGAAGCGCGTGCCGACGCAGCGCTGGTAGACCATGTCGTTGAGCCCGTCGGCGCTGTGTACGGTCGCCTCCACGGGGCAGACGTATTCGCACGGCGCATTCTCGCAGTGCATGCACGGCACGGGCTGGAAATGGAACTCGCGCGGTGCGTCGGCGGGCCCGCTGATGTAGCGATCGACGCGCAGCCAGTGCATCTCCCGACCGGCGGCGACCTGATCCTTGCCCACGACGGGGATGTTGTTCTCGGCCTGGCAGGCGACGACACATGCGTGACAGCCGGTACAGGTCGTCAGGTCGATCGCCATGCCCCATTTGTTGCCTTCGTAGGGATGCTCGCTCGGGTTGTACATCGTCAACGGCCGGCGCACCCCGTGCTCGCGCTCGTGATGGACAAGCTCCTCGGCCACATTGGCGAAGCCCGGTGTGCGCTGATACTGGGCCAGCGTGCCGACGCGCACCGTGTCGCGATTTTCCATCAGGTGATGCTGCTGCGTACACGCGACGAGCTGGCGGCGGCCCGTCTTGCGCACCGTGAGGCCGGGCGCGAACCACGGGCGCTCGGCAGTCCGCAGCGGATATGCGTTGAAGCCGACGCGCCGGTTGCTGGTGCCGCCGACGCGTCCGGCGTTGTCCCGGCCATAGCCAAGGTAAACGCGTGATGGAGCCGTCGGCGTGTCCGGGCATGATCCAGACCGGCACCTCGAACGGTGCGCTCGCCGAGCTGCAGCTCGACCACGTCGGGATGATAGCCGCCGTGCTCGCCGCCGTGGGCGTAGCTGCCCAGGCCGACGCCGAGCTCCTGCGCCGTCGCCGGGCTCATCAGCGCGGCATTGTCCCAGGTCAGCGTCGTGAGCGGCTTGGGGCATTCCTGGAGCCAGCCGTTGTTGGCGAAACGGCCGTCGTAAATGGTCGGGTCCGCCTGGAGAACCAGCTCGTAGCCGGCGTCGCCGGCATGGGTGCCGTCGTTCAGATGACGCTGCCAGTCGCCGCGCCATTGCACCGATCGGGGCGCGGTTTGCGTGTCGGCAATAACGCCGTCGTGGACCGACGTCTGCCAGAACATCGTCGAAGTCGGCCCGACGCGCCGCGGGCTTGCCAGTGTCGCCGCCAATGCCCGCGGACAATCTCCAATCCCGGAATGCCCTGATGGCCGGTCAGCGCGGCAAGCAGCTCATGCGCCGATCGGCCATGGTAGAGCGGCTCGATCAGCGGCTGCACGATCGAGGCGGTGCCGTCGAAAGCGCGGGTGTCGCTCCACGCTTCCAGATAGTGCGTCTCGGGCAAGTGCCAGTGACATTGCCGCGACGTTTCGTCCTGGTAGAGGCTCAGGTGAACGCGCAGCGGGACCTGTTGCATGCGTTCGCGAAAGCGCAGATCGGCCGGCGCCGTGAACACGGGATTGCCGCCCAGGATCAGCAACACCTCGACGCGGCGCTGCTCCATGCCTCGGCCAGCTCACGCAGTGACGCGGCGTGGTCGACCGGACGGGCGGCGATGGGCGCGGTGTGGATGACCGTGCGGCCGACGTTGCCGAGCAGGCGATTCATCTGGTGGACGAGCAGGTGTACGACCGCCGGCTGGCGATCGCCCGCGATCACCACGCAGCGGCCGCGGTGCTGTTCCAGGTCGCGCGCGACCGCCGTGATCCACGCGGGCACTCCGGGCGAATCGGCCGCGCTGCTGGCGTTAGTCACGCCGAGCCGAATAGCCAGGGCACGGGCAAACCCCTCGATTTGGCTTGCCCGCAGCGCCAGCCGATGGTCAGCCTTCGCGCCGGTGCCCGTCACCGCCGTCTCGACCACGTACAGCCGATTCATCCGCGCCTGCCCGGCGTCGGCGGCGGTGGTGCGTACACGGCGCCGGGCCATGAAGTCAGCCGTGTCGCGCAGCTGCGCTGGCCCGCTGCACAGGAAATCCGCGTCCAGTGACAGCACGACGTCGGCGTCGCGAAAATCGTGGTAAATGTCCGTCGGCTCAGTGAACGCCATGCCGGCAGCGCGGAAGGCGCTATCGCGCGCCAGCGGTTCGTACTGGTGCCACTGCGCTTCGGGGAATGCCTCGAGCAGTTCGGCAATCTGCCCAGCGAGCGTCGGCGACACCACTGTTTCGGTCAACAACCGGAGCCCGGCCCCGCGCCGGCCGCGCTGCTGCTCAACCGCGTCGCGCAAGGCCGTAAGCGCATCATCCCAGGGACGGGTCTGGCCGAGATACGTCGCGTCCTGCGAACGATCGGGATCGTAGAGCGTGAGGATGGACGCCTGGTGCAACAGGCTGGTGGCGCCGCGGCTGGCGGGATGCTCGGGGTTGCCCTCGATCTTGGTGGGACGGCCCTGGTGGCTCTCGACCAGGAGGCCGACACCGGCGCCGCCCAGGGTCATCGCGGTGGCATAAAAGAGCGGCCGGCCCGGCACGATTTCCTCCGGCGGTCGGACGTAAGGTACCACCGTGGTCGACGGCGCCGGACGAACGGAGCATCCGGTCAGCCCCGCCAATGCCAGTGAAGCGCCCATCAGCGCCAGGAACTGGCGGCGGCTCAGCGCTTCGGGCCAGACCGACGCCTGCTCGGGAAACTCGCGCTGCATCAGCACCTGGAACTCCGGCGTATCGGCCAGCTCTTCGAGGCTGCGCCAGTACCGCTTGCCGGTTTGGGGCGCCAGCGCTTCCAGGGCGCCGGATAGATCCTTGCGGTGACTCATCGATGACACACCGAGCAGGAGGTAAGGAAACGCGTGTCCCGGATCTCATACTCCTGGGCGAGCTTGCGGCCCTGTTCGAGCTGGTCGGACGGCGGCCGCCATTTCATGTCGAAGATCGCCGTCTGCGGTCGCAGATTCCGCTCCGGCTGGCGGTGGCAGTCGAGGCACCATTCCATCAGCAAGGATGGTGCCTGATACAGAAACGGCATTTCATCCACGTGTCCGTGACAGCTCGTGCAGCCGACGCCCTTGTGAATGTGGATGCTGTGATCGAAGTAGACGAAGCCGGGCAAGTTATAGACGCGCTGCCACTCGAGCGATTTGCCGCTGCGATAGCTCTCACGCACCGGCGCGAGCATGTCGCTGCCGACCCACATTTGCGAATGGCAGTTCATGCAGATTCTCGTCGCCGGCATCCCGGCATAGGACGAATGCTCGACGGACGTATGGCAATAACGGCAATCGATGCCAAGGTCGCCGACATGGTGCTGATGGCTGAACGGGACCGGCTGCACGCGCACGATGCCGGCCCCCGTCCCGTAGGAGGAGCGCGTGTATACCATGCACGTCCACAGCACCAGCGCACCGAACAACGGACTGCCGTACAGGCTGACCCGAAACATCGTGTCGGTGCCACGCGAAAAGATCTGCGCCATTGGGTCGCTCGCGATCGCTGGGAGCCTTTTCCTCCGTTCGGGGCCGTCAGGAACCGAGCAAGTTTCGGACCAATGCGGGGCAAATATGCAGGATCACCTGCTTGACGGGGCACGGACGTGCATCGTAAAATGCGGCGGCTTCAGTGTGAAGAAAAAGGGCCTGGTCAATGCATCGCGGCAATGTACGCCGCCTGGCTGTGCAACGAGCGCAGCGGCATCCCGCCGCGCACCATCTATGGTGTCGTGGAATCGGCCTGACGCAGGCTGCTACGGCGTCCCGTCGCCCAGCACCTCGTGCAGCCGTGCAAGCGTCGCCGGCTCGGCGAGTGCGGCCTTGCCAAATCCGGGCAGCGCGCCCAGTGCGATCGCTTGCCGCTGGGCATCGCGCAGGTTGCTCACCAGCATGACGGGGACCTGGGCCAGCTCCGGGTCGTGTTTCAGCGCGGCGATGAATTCCACGCCGGACGAACCGTCGCGGTCGAATACACGGTTGACCAGGACGAGGTGGAAGCCACCCTGACGCAGTTGCGCCTCGGCGTCGGAAGACGTGTCGGCGCCGACCACCTCCACGTCGAAGTGGCGCACGACGAGGCTCTCGATCGACCAGTGATCGGCGCCGCACTGGCCCAGGCTGAGCACTTTCTTGGCAAGCATCGTGTCTCTCTCAGCGGTGGGTCGGCATGCGGCGCGGCGCCGCGGGCACCATGCGCAGGAACGTGACGCCGGCCATGACGAACACGAACGGGATGACGAACAGCTCGCCGCCGTCGACCAGCAAGCCGGCGATAAAGATGAACCCCAGCCAGACGGCCAGGATCAAGAGGGCGGTCAGGATGTACAGCCGGCGCGGCCGGAAGCGGCGCAGGCCATAGAAGCCGAGCGTGCCGATCGGCAGCAGCACGTCCCAAAGATGCGATTTCCCCTGCGGTCCGTGAGCGAGCGCTTTCATGAAGTCCTCCTCGATCGATGACCGATTGATGCCGGCATGGCGTTGATGTAATGCCGGCGGGATGGCGCGATGCCGTTCCTCCAATCATGCGCCGGCGACGCTCGCATGGCAAACAAAAAACGCTGGCGAACCGGCGCAGCTTGATCTTGCGTCCAGCGGCCATTCCTGCTACGTAGCACTGCATGCGCATCTGCTTCTACACCGAAACGGCGTTGCCTAAGCTCGGCGGCCAGGAACTGGTCGTCGATGCGCTGGCACGGCAATTCCTCGAGCTGGGCCATGACATCACCGTCTTGACCCAGTACCCGCGCTGGCGCTATCGCCGCGATGACGGGGCGCTGCCCTACCCGGTGGTGCGCCACCTGCGCTTTTCTCCACGCGCTACTTCGTCGACTACTACCGCTTTTTCCTGCGCCGGCTGCTGCGCCGGACCGCGCCGCCGTTCAACGTCCTGCACTGCCACGGGCTGTATCCGTCGGGGTACATGGCCGCGCTGCTCAAGCCGCAGCTCGACCTGCCGCTGCTGCTCACCAGCCATGGTGGCGACGTCTACGCTCAGGGTGTGCGGCTGCGCAAGCCGGTGCTGCACCGCCGGCATGAGCTGGCCGTCCGCTCGGCCGATCAGCTGATCGCCATCAGCGGCTTCACCCGCGACGGCTTCCTGCGCCTCGGCGCCCGCGAACAGCAGATCGTCGAGATCCCTAACGGTGTCAATCTTGCCGAGCTGACGGCGCCGGCGGTCCGACCGGCCGGGCTGGACGCGCGGATTCAGCCGGGATGCTATCTCCTGTTCATCGGCAGGCTGGCACGTCGCAAGGGCGTCGACATCCTCTTGCGCACCTTCGCCCTGGTTGCGCCGGGGCCATCGAACGTCCGCCTGGTCGTCGCCGGCGGCGGCGTTGAACGCGACGCCCTGGAAGAACTGGCTCGCGAATTGGGGCTGGCTGAACGGGTCTGCTTCACTGGACCGGCGTACGGCCAGACCAAGGCCTATCTGCTGCAGAGCGCGCTCGGCACGATCGTGCCCTCGCGCATGTCCGAGGCGTTCGGCCTGGTCGTCCTGGAGAGCTACGCGACCGGCAAGCCCGTGATCGCTGCGAATCACCCGGGCCTGGCGAGCCTCGTCCGCGAAGGCGCAACCGGCCGGCTCGTGCCGCCGGAGTCGCCCGAGCACCTCGCCGCCGCGATCCGGGCGCTGCTCGCCCATCGCGATCACAGTGCCGCGATGGGCCGAGCGGGACGCGATTTCGTCCAGGGCTTCACCTGGCGCGCCATCGCGCAGCGCCACCTCGCGCTTTACCGGCAATTATGCACCGAGGCGGCATCGCAGCGTGCGGCATAAGCTGGGTCTTTCGCTCTAGCTGCTCTACAATAAGAAAGCCGAGAATCCGCCCGCGGGTTTCACTCACGCAAGGCAACCATGCCCCCAACCGACCGTGCGCTGCTGACCGAGCTGCTTCACGCCTCGTACGAGGCGGCTCCTGAGCCGTTGTACCCAGCCCGCTTCGCCCAGGAGCACGGCATCGACCGCGCCCAGCTCGACAGCGCTCTGGACGAGTTGCGGCTCCGCGGACTCGTGCGGCTGACGCCCTGGGTGCAGGGGTTGGGTCAGGGCTACACCCTCACCCAGGCCGGGCTGGACGCGCTCGAGAATCCCCACGCCCTGCGGCCGGGTGCCCCGCTGCCGAAGGTCCGCTATCCCGTGGAGGATCGGTTCGATGACGACGAGCCGCGCCGGCCGCCGATGCTGATTCGCCCGACGCGGCCCGTGGTGTCGTGGACGCTCATCGCCGTCAACGTCGGCATATTCATCCTGACCGAGCCGAACCTCAGCCCGAACGCGGCCCTGGGCAATCGAATCGTCGCGGACGCCATTTTGACGACCGGCACGGTCGTCGATGAACACCAGTGGTGGCGGCTGCTCAGCTACGCCTTCCTGCACGGCGGCATGATGCACATCTTTTTCAACATGTATTTCCTGTACTCGCTGGGTCCGCTCATGGAGGCGATGTGGGGCTCCGCGCGGATGCTGCTGCTGTATCTGGTCGCGGCCGTCACCGGCGGCTGCGCCGTCGTATGGGTGCATCGGGTCGATCCGATGGGGCGCGACATTGCGACCTTCGGCGCGTCCGGAGCACTGTGCGGGCTGCTGACGTTGCTGGGGGTTTGGGTGATGCTCAATCGCGAGCACTTGCCGCCCGCCCTCGCCGCCAGCCTGTCGCGCAACGTCACGATCAACATCGTGTTCATTGGAATCATGAGCTTCATGATCCCCAATGTCAGCTGGGAGGGCCATCTCGGCGGCGCCGTCGGCGGAGCGCTGGCATCGTTTCCGCTGCAGTGGTCGCGCTACGGCGATACCTGGCTGCATCGTATCCTGGGCGTGCTCGGCACGCTTTTGGTCGCCGTGGTTTTCGTCGCCCTCGCCCTGGGCCGCAGCTGGGGCCTCAAGCCGCCCTTTTGAGTAGGACAAACCAACGCGAATTCCACCACGGATTACACGAATCACACGGATAAAGGCCTAGCTCGAAATACCGCGGCCCGACGCGTGCGGAGCTCGCTCCGAGTGTATCCTATCCGTGTTATCCGTGTAATCCGCGGTTGAATCGCTTTAGTCAGGCGTCCTTAGGAAATACCTTGCCCGCCCGGATGACGCTTGCAGCCTGATCGACTGTGCCGACGGCGACCAGAGCGCCTGTCGGGTCGACAAGCGCGAGCTCGTCCGCGGCATCGCCCGGACCGTGCGGCAGTGGCTGGCCCTGCCGCACGTGCGCCGCCTCCGCCACGGTCAAGACGCGCCTGCGCAGGTCCGATACCGCCAGCGCGAGTGGCAACAGGGAGCGTTGGGCGGTCGCGCTATCGGCATCGAGGGACAGCGCCCCGGATACTTCGAAGCACCCGACGCGCGTGCGGCGCAGAGTCTGGATATAGCCGCCGCAACCGAGCTGGTCGCCGAGGTCGCGGGCTAGCGCGCGGATGTACGTACCCTTGCCGCAGCGCACCTCGAGGTCGAGCTGCGGGAATGCGTAGCGGCCGACGTTGATCCCGTAGATCGTCACCCGGCGCGGGGTCAGGCTTACCTCGTGGCCTTTGCGGGCCAGGTCGTAGGCACGGCGGCCGGTCACCTTCGCGGCGGAATAGGCTGGCGGCACCTGCTCGATGGTGCCGACGAACGCATGCAGCGCCGCGTCGAGCTGCGCCCGCGTCGGCGGCGTGATGTTCGGCGACGGCGTGAGGGTGCCGTCGGCGTCGTCGGTGTCGCTGCGGCCACCCAGGACGATGCCGGCCTGGTACGTCTTGGCCATCCGCTGGACGTACTCCGCCAGCCGGGTCGCGTTGCCGACGCACAGCACCAGTACGCCGGTCGCGAGCGGATCGAGCGTGCCAGTGTGGCCGAGCCGGGTGCCGCGCGGCAGCCAGCGCCTGCGCGGTTGACCGCGTCGCGCGAGGTGATGCCGGCGGGCTTGTCGATCACGAGAAGGCCGTGCATGTCGATGTTCCGCCGGATTCCTGACGCAGACCCAAGGGACGCCCCATGTGCCAGCCCGAGCTGTGCGTGATCTTCAATCCCACGGCGGGCAAGCACCGGGCGCGGGTCCGGCTGCAGCGGCTGCGCCGGTTGGGGCGAGCGCGTCGACTTTTGGCCGACCGACCGCACCGGGCACGCGCGGGAGCTAGCCGCCAAGGCCGCCGGCGCCGGTTACCGGGTCGTGGCGGCGGCGGGCGGCGATGGCACCGCCCACGAGGTGCTCAACGGCTTGATGAGCGCCGGCCGGCCCGACGTCCACTTCAGCATTATCCCGATCGGCTCGGCGAATGACTACGCCCATAGCCTGGGCCTGGACAGCGCCGACGGCCGGCCGACCGCCGCTCGGCCTGTGGACGTTGGCCGGGTGCGGTCGCCCGATGGCCGGCTGCAATACTTCGGCTGCAATCTCGGCATGGGACTCAATGGGGCGGTGACGCTGGAATCGCGCCGCATTCGCCGGCTCCAGGGGATGGCCCTGTACGGCCTGGCCACGGTACGGGCGCTGGTTTACCACTTCCGCAGTCCGCACATGACGCTGCGCATCGACGACGCCCCGCCCTGGCAATCGCGAACGCTGCTGTTCAGTGTGCTGGTCGGCCGGCGCGAGGGCGGCTTCGTGCTGGCGCCGTGCGCGGAGGTCGACGACGGCTGTCTCGACTACATCCACGCCGCAGACCTGTCGCGCTGGCAGGTGCTGCAGCTCTTGCCGCGCATTGCGCTGTTCGTGCGCCGGCGGTGTATCCCAAGGTGCGCCAGGGCCGCTGCCGCCGCGTACTGTTGCAATCCGAGACACCGCTGCTCGTGCACACCGACGGCGAGTTCTTCTGCCTGCCGGAGGACAATGTCCGCAAGCTGGAGATCGATCTGCTGCCGGGGGCGTTGACGGTGGAGGCGGTCAAAAACCCAGAATAAATTGCTGTCCGGGTCCGTCGAGGACGAGCAGCCCGGCGTTCAGTACGTCCATGCCGATCAGCGCCTCGAGGTTGGGCAGCGGCGCGGTCAACTCGGACACGACCAAGTCCGTCAGGACCAGCGCGGGGCCCGCGCTTCCCCTGGCGCCGAAAACGGTCAGGCTGACGCGGTATAGATTGACCTTGATTGTTCCGCCGGCCGTGGTCGATGTTGCGGTAACAAACGACCCGAGGCCGAGATGTTGAAACACCCGCGGCGCAACGGCGGTGGCGTTCGCTCCGCTGTCGAGCAACGTTCGGACTTGGAGCGGTCGCGGGATCGGCTGTCCGGCTTGCACCAGCGCTGCGGTGTCGGTACCGTGCAAACCGAACACCGCCTGGACAATCATGCCGTCGGAGTTCAGCGGAAACGTTAAATGCGGCATATTAGTAGTACGGTCTCATCCGGAGCAGAGGTTGCCATTCGCGAACCGGTTGAACAAGAAAGGGTTGAAACAAATAACGTGTTCGGCCCGCCAGGTATCCTTCGTCGAGTGTCGTGAAGAGGTCGATGATCTTATCGCCCTTGATTAACGCCCACGTACCTTCGTGACCCTCCGCTAACAAGCGCGGTAGTTCACGGCGGAAGGTTTGCCATTCCAGATGAGTGGGGCTGTCCAATTGCCCTTCGGGCAACTCGGAATAGTGAATCGTCGCCAGCCCTTTCAGGTCCTTGTCCATTGTTCAACCTCCTTTCGCGCCGGATTGTATCCGAAGGCCTCGCTTCGTGTCAGCGCCGACTTGCTCTTGGCTGCTGCTGCGTCATGCAGTGCAGCGTGCCAAATCCCCACACCAGGTCGAGCGCATGGATGCCAACCACCGTGCGGCCGGGAAACAGCTCCGCCAACGTCCCGAGTGCAATCCGATCGGCCGGGTCGTTGAACGTCGGCACCAGCACCTTGCCGTTGCCGATATAAAAGTTCGCATAGCTCGCCGGCAGCCGCTGGCCGGCGAAAATGATCGGCCGCGGCATCGGCAGCTTCACGACCTCCAGGGGCCGGCCGTCGGCATCGGTCATCGTGCGCAGGCGGCGCAGGTTCTCCGCTAGCGGCGCGTGGTTCGCGTCGGTCGGGTCGTCCTCGACCGCGATCACCACGCGCGACGGCGCCACGAAGCGCGCCAGGTCGTCGATGTGACCGTGCGTATCGTCGCCGGCGATGCCGTTGCCGAGCCACAGCGTCTTGCGAATGCCGAGATAGGTGGCGAACACCTGCTCATAGTCGGCGCGAGTCACGCCGGGGTTGCGCTGTTGCACGTCGCCAAGCAGGCATTCTTCGGTCGTAAGCAGGCAGCCGGCGCCGTTGACGTTGATGCTGCCGCCCTCGAGCACCACGACCGGCATCTTGCGCGTCCGCGGCACCTGTCGCCGAATGTTGAGACGTTGTGCAACGCAGGAAGCAACCGCGTCGTCGTGGCGCCAGTTGTCGTACTTCGCCCAGCCATTGAAGCGCCAATTGTTGATGCCTAACTTGCCGCGATCGGAGACGACGAACATCGGACCGTAGTCGCGCGTCCAGACGCGGTCGGTGGGGATGTGAAAAAACTCGACGCGGGCCAGATCCACATGCGCCCGCCCCAGGATGCGCCGCACATGCTTTTCGCTGGTTGTGTCGTTCACCAGTAGCCGGACGATTTCGCCCGTGTGCAGGTGGCGCACAATGTCGGCGTAAACCCACGGGATCGGCGCGAACTTGCCCGGCCAGTCACGGCGATTGTGCGGCCAGGCGAGCCACGTTGCTTCGTGCGGCTCCCATTCCGCCGGCATGCGCCAGCCAGTCGCCGAGGGCAAGTTACCGCTTCCCTTCCTCGCCTAGCAATCGTTCAATCGAGGCGATGGTCTGGCGCACGCCGTCGAGACTCGGGTTGATGCGCAGTGCCCGGCGGAAGCCGCGCAGGGCGGCGCGAAGCTTCTTTTGCTTCATGAAGCACTGGCCCAGGCCGCTGGCGGCGCCGAAGTGGCACGGGTTGAGCCGCAGCGCCCGGTCGCAGTCGGTGGCGGCGCGGGAGTAGGAGCCGCAGCGGAAGTTGAAGATGCCGCGCTGATTGTAGACCTCGGCGAAGCGCGGCGCCTTGTGCAGCAGCGCCTCGAAGTCCGCGAGGATGACCTCAGGCCCGACCTCGTCGAGACGCAAGAGAATGACACGCTGCAGCTCGGCGTTATTCTCCGGCGTGTCGGCGCGGAACCAGATCGACCACATCGCCTCGCCGGCCAGCCGGCGCACGGTCGGATCCTCGTCGTGCAGGCATGAGGCGAGGTTGGGGTTGACCTTCATGGTGCCGGCGAGCCCGAGCGCCAGCACTGCCGCCTGGCGCACCTCCGCCTCTTGCCAGCGCAATAGCCGTTGCAGCGTCGCCTCATTGTAGCGGGCCTGGACAGACCGCTTGAACCTGGACAGCCCCTTGCGATATTCGCGGGTGGCGTCGGCCTGTTGGCCGTCCGCACGCGAGCCGGGCAGAAGCTGATAATACTGCAAGAGCAACGGTTCGTGCGCCATGTCACCTCGCTGCAACTCGAATCGGTGGGCGGCCGTGAATAAAGGCTGTTAGAAGCGTTGTAAAGAATTGGTCCGCGGGGGCAACCCGCGGGCGAGATTTCTCGTTCTCACGCCCCGCGCGCTCCGCGTGGCAATGTACGTCGGGCACTCCGCGTCCCGTCCACATGCCGCGCGGCAGGGCCGCGCGGGACGCTGTCATGACGGCACGCAGAGCGTGCCGACGTGCATTCCACGCGGAGCCGGAGCGGGAGAACGAGGTCTGGACACCGAGTTAGGTTGCGGTAGTTAGCGCGGCGCCGCGACCAGGCTCTCCGCGCGCTGCACGGCCAGCAGCACGGCGGCGGCCTCAGTGTCCGCGGTGGCCTCGACCTGGTGCGCCGGCAGCGCCAGGGTGACGCGGTAGCCGCCCTGCGGGAGACGGTCGCGCTGCAGCTTGACGACGCCCAGTTGCTCGAACCGGGCATGCACCTGGTTCCAGTCCACTGCGACAGGGGCCGGTGCCGCGACGGGGGGGATGCCGAGCGCTTCCGGACTGGGCAGCACCAGCCGCGCCGGCGGGGGCGGCGGTGAGTCCTCCGCGACGGCACGCACAATCGGCCTGGGTTGCTGCGCGAACCCCGGCGGCGGCAGCGTCAACTGCGCCTGCATTTGCGGTTGCGGCGGGGGGGCCGGCATGGCGACCTTCGGCGGCGGTGCGTATGGTTGCGCGTTGGGCTGCGGTTGCTGCATCCAGCCGGCCGGCGGTTGCGACGGCATCGGCATCCCGTAAACCGGAGCGCCTTGCATGTAGGGCATATTCGGCATACTGCCGAAAACAGGGCCACAGCCCTGCGGGCCTCAGCCGGCCCCAAGCCGTGCCGGCGTGGCTGCCAGCCACACGATCGTGCCAAGCATGATTCCCGTGGTGCCTATCCCTGTCCAGAGCGCAGCCTTGCGCATGGGGCGGGTCCTTCCTTGGATCGGACGGGAGCGACTTCCTGTCGCCAACCATGCGCGGTAAATAGCAGAACGGCGGCCACAGGAAAAGGGCAGCTCTACGCAACTCCTGAAATTGGAGCAATTTACACGAAAGGGGAGTAGAAGTTACACGGCGGGGCCGCAACTTTGCACAACGCGCTCCAAGCCCGAGGGCGAGTCTTCGAGCCCTCGGGGTTCGTTAAGCACCCCGAGGGCTCGAAGACTCGCCCTCGGGCTTGGAGCGCAACAACTGGCCCACCTCGCGGCACAAACGCTCCGCATCGGCGGCGGCCGGCGCCTCGGCGATCACCCGTACGATTGGCTCCGTATTGCTCGGACGAACGTGCACCCAGCGGTCGGCCCAGTCCAGCCGCAGGCCGTCCAGCGTGTTCGTCCGCGCCTCCGGCCAACGCGCCACCAGTGTCGCGTTGAGCCCCGGTAGCCGGTCGCGGGACACTTCATACCTGTCCTTCACGATCGTGTAGCTCGGCAGGCTCACGACCAGTTCGCTCAGCTTCCGGCCTGTCTGGGCCAGGAGGTCGAGCACCAGCCCCATGCCGATGAACGGGTCGCGCACCCAGCCGACGCGCGGGTCGATCACGCCGCCGTTGCCCTCGCCGCCCAGCAGTGCGCCGGCCGAGCGCATCAGCTCCACGACGTTCGCCTCGCCAACCGCGGCCCGATGGCATGGCACGCCGAACTGTCGAGCAATGTCCTCGACGACGCGCGAGCTGGACATGTTGATGACGATCGGCCCACGCTCGTGCCGCAGCCGGCACAAGACCGCCAGGGCCAATGTCAATTCCTCGCCGATGTAGCGGCCGGTCTCGTCGATGATCGCGAGCCGATCCGCGTCGGGGTCGAGGACGAAGCCCACGTCGGCGCCGGCGCCGGGCACGCGCGGCAAGATCGTGCCGAGGTTCTCGGCCAACGGCTCGGGCGGATGTGCGAAATCGCCGTCGGGCCGTTCGCCGCACAGCACCGGCTGGCTGCCGGCGAGGGATTCGAGCAGCGCCGTGCCGAGCGGGCCACCGGCGCCGCCGTTGGCGTCGAGCAAGGTGCGAAATCCCCGGCTGCGGATGCGCGGCACATCGACGAGCTGCAGCACGCGCTCGCGATGCCAGTCCGCCGCGTCGCGGCACTCACGGCCATGGCCCAGCCGATCGTGCGGCACGCAGGTGAAGTGGCCCGCGTCGAAGAGCTGTTTGATCTCGCGGCCCTTCGCCGCCGACAGGACCGCGCCGTCGGCGCCGAACAGCTTCAGTCCGTTCCACGGCGCCGGATTATGGCTGGCGGTAATCATGATGGCGCCGGCCGCATCGAGCCGGCGTACGGCCAGGCCGCACGTCGGCGTCGGCGCGATACCGAGGTCGTGGACCTCGCAGCCCGACGCGCACAGCCCCGCGAGCACGGCATGGCGCAGCACAACGCCGCTCGGCCGGCTGTCGCGCGATAAGACGACGCGGCCGCCGCCGAGGTACGTGCCGAGCGCCTGGGCAAATGCCAGCACCGGTCCGGGCGTCAGGCCGGCACCGACGATGCCACGTATCCCCGAGACGCTGACGATCAGCTCGCTGCTCGGTGCGGACATGGCTCCTCCGTGTTCGTTCGTTTAGTGTAGCCGTCACGCTCCGCGTGACGGGGTCCTCACGCGGAGCGTGAGGACTACACTCCGGCCGGCAAAATCCTCAAGGTCGCCCCAGCTTCGTGCCGATGCAAGATGAAACGAGCTTCCGTTTCCTATCTCGGCAATGTAGTGAGTCTATGAACCCTGGCGAAGGCCGGTCATTCGGATGCGACCGTCCCGCCCGCCGCTGGGCGCCGTGCGTGCTCGTTTGCGCACTTCTCGCCGGCTGTGCCACCGACCGCGCCACCGTTGAGAAAAACCTGATGGCCAATCGCAACGGCCCGCTCCACGCTGAGGGCGTGGCCGAATGCTATCGGCTCGGCTGCTCGGACGTGCTGGACGTGCGCATTCGCAATCGGCCGGCGCTGTCGGGCCAATATGTCATTGAACCGACCGGCCGCATCGAGCTGGGCGAGTACGGCTCGTTGCGGGTCGAGGGACGGACGCTGGCGGAGGTTGCCGCCAGCCTGGCGGCGGAGACGGGGTTGCCACCGACCGACGTGCAGGTGCGAGTCGCGGCGTTTCGCAGTCAGTACCTCTTCCTGTCGGGCCAGGTCTTCGGCTGGCAGCGAACGGTACCGTACCAGGGTCAGGAAACCGTGCTCGATCTCTTGCAGCGCCGGCGGCATCACGGCGGGGGCGGAACTGGGCGACGTCTATGTCGTCCGCACCCACCTGGAGCAGGGCAAGCGGCCCGAGGTGTTTCACGTCAATCTGAAGGCGATCGTGATGAACCAGGACGAAAAGACAAACCTTCGTCTCTTGCCGTACGACCAGGTTTACATCGGCGAATCGCGGCAGGCGCAGTTCGAGCGCACGTTTCCGCCGTGGCTGCGGCCCATCTACCAGGTGTTCTGGCACATGCTGCCCGAGCCGGAGCGGTCAGCGACGGCGCCGCCAGACGAATCGCGCTGGGTGGCGGGGTCGTAAAGCTCGTGCAACACGCCGCGCTAGGGCCTTTTGCCATCGCCGTTCGGGGGCGCCACGGGCGACCAGATAACCACGGCGTCGGCAATGGGATCCTGTCGCGGCCACGTTAGGTTACCGGTGACGATGTGCATTCTGCCGTCGCCATAGAGGTCCCCAGCGCAGCACGTATAGTGATCACACGTACTGGTCTCCAGGGAATGGCGCAGATATTTGCCTTTGCCCGTGTCCTCCAGAAAAATGACGGAATCGAGTTGCAAACTGGATCGCTGAGGATACCATCGAGCTCCCAGCAGGCTGACGGCAACTAGATCCCGTTTGCCCGCGCCGCGAAAGTCGGCGGCGATGGCGCGCGTGGCGCCGTACATCGGCGTGATTGGATGGTGCGCGAATTTGCCGTCGCCGAGGTTCTCCAACCATTGCACGCCATGGTAAGGTTTCAGGATTTCCGGGGGGTCGAGCGAATCGCCGTTGGAATAAAGGATATCCGGCTTGCCGTCACCGTTCAGATCAACGATCTGGATGCCGGTGGAACCGTAGGCGGGATGCGGGCCTTCGTATAACGTCTGCTTCTTGAAGTGTCCGCCGCCCTGATTCATGAAAGCCACGATGGCTTCATGCTCTTGAGCGAAAAGAGCGACGACATCGGGCTTACCGTCGCCGTCGAGATCGACAACGCAGGTGTGAATAGCGCCATGGCGTTGATCTAGCACGTGCGGGACAAAAACGGGCCGGTCCCAATCCTGAGTTCGATTCTCCAGAAAAAGGAGTTCGCCGGTGCTGTTCCAGCCGAAGACGGCAACGACCAGATCGAGTTTACCGAGCCCGCGAAAATCGGCCGCTTGCACGTCGGCAACCCGCCCGACGCCTTCCAGAAGATTGATCGGCGTAAACGTACCGTCAGGCCGGCCGCGCAGCCAGACGACTTTTCCGAACTTGCCATCGCTGGCTGCCAGCTTGCCCAGGTCGGCGACCAGAATGTCTTTGATGTTGTCGCCGTCGAGATCCACCATCTCGGCGTGGCACGGCGCATTCACCTCGCCGAGCACATGCCAGCTCGGGGGATCGGTATACGGTTTCAGCGCCAGCACCTGACCTAAATTGGCGTCACAAACGAGAATGTCGAGCTTTTGCTGGTCGAACAGCTTTACCGTGCTGACATTGGTGACGCCCGGAAGCGAATTGCATTTGGGCGGCGCATGGCCCACACGAGTGAAACGTACCGGCGGCGGCGGCGGCGGCGTCTGGTGCTGCACCATCGGCAACGTGTCGGGAGCCCGACGTTCATAGTAGAGCGCCACGCTCTCCATCGACGGCACATCGAGCTGCAGTTGCGAAATCCGGTAGAAGTCATACCCTTGCTTGACCTCCTTGCGCAAGCCGCGCGGGGGAAGCTGTCGGCTGGCGGATAGGCATGGCAATGCCCGCAGAACGCGTGCACCTGCTCGGTCGTTGCCTCCGTTTCGGGGAGCGCGGCCGAGTAGGATGGCGTTGGCGTCTCGGGAGCGAGTCCCGGAGCCAAAGCATGGACCGCAACGCACGCGGCAACGGCGCCGACAACCGTGACCATGGTCCATACGGCGCCGCGCCAGGTCACGAAGGACGCGCGGTTCATGGGGTTGCCTCGTGGGCCGCCTGCAGGTGCCGCGCGGCCCGAGACTTCTGCCCGAGTCGATCGAAGCAGTCCGCGAGCGCTCGGTGCGCCGGGGCGTAGTGAGGGTCAATCTGCAAGGCGGAGAGACACCACGTTGACCCGGCGTGTGGTCGCCCCAGTTCCGTCTGGCTCTTGCCGATCTCGAAACACAACGCGGCCTCCACGCCGGGCTTGCTGGCCTTCATGATCAACATCTCGACGCGCAGATTGGCAGCCTCGACGCGCTCTTCTTGTTCCTGGACATGCCGTGCCGGCGTGTCCATTTTCTGAGCGAGCAGGACATAGCGCAGCAATCGAAAAGGCTCGGCAGCGTAGGGCGGGGCTGCCGCGACAGCGCGGCGCAGCCATGCTTCGGCCTGGACGAACTGCCCGTGATGAAACGCCTGCCGTCCGCGCTCAAGCAGGCCCTCCCAATCGTCCGGATACCTGGTCACCAGCGTCTCCAAGAGCTGGTCCGCAGCGTCGAGCTGAGCCAGCGCGATGCGACACTTGGCCAGACCGAGCAGGGCCGCCGCCGAATCAGGCCGGCAGCCGCGCACGCATTCGAAGTGTGCCGCCGCTTCCGCTGCGCGTCCGGCTTGATACAGGATGCCTGCCAGATGCAACCGGGCATCGATCTGTTTCGGGTCAAGTTCCACCGCCCGCGCGAAATCGGCCAGCGCGTGCTGCTCGGCAACGTGCGGCTCGGCTTGCTGCGCGATTTTCTCCCAGATCATGCCGCGCAAGCATAGGTGGCGTGCGCTCTCCACACGCGGCTGTGACGGCGTGGGACATAAACCGTTGGCGTAGGCGATTGCTTCCGGCCAGACCCCCCGCTCCATGAACCCCTTGGCCAGAGCCTCCAGAATCAGCAGGGCCACGCGATCGTCCGGCGCCGATTGCGCCAGCTGTGACCGTAGCGCCTCCAGAACCGGCTCGAGATCGCCTTGCTGGGCGCTCAGCAGACGACGCTCGAGGAGGCTCTCGGCAGTAGTTGTGTGAAGCTCCTCCAGCTTGACTAGGTATTGCTCGGCATCATTCGGCGCATCGTGTAAGCGGGCAATCCTGGCCGCCAACAGCAAGACGGTTGGCGCATCGAGGCGCAGCTTCAAGCAATAATCAATATTTCGCCTGGCGTCATCGAGATCGTCGCGGTCGAGTCCTTCTTGAGCGGCATGGAGAGCGCCGCGCACGCGGAACTCGACGACAAGGAAATACGTCGCACCGCCGAAAACAGCCGCCGCCACGAGCGCAACCCAGGGCCGGGCACCAAAGAAGGAAAACAACTTCGCGCACGCCCGAACCATGTACGGCACCACCCCGAATGCTGACGCGGGATTCATGTGCTCTTCTCTTCGAAACCGCCGGACCCGGTTTGTTGTATTGAACAACGTTATCAGGTGTGCGCACGCGCAATTGCGCAACCGCGCAACGCAAGCGGGCAGACTCCTCTTGTTCGCCGCGGCGCGTTTCGCTATAGCGGGGCCGCGAAACAAATCTCGTGGGCGAAGAGGAGGAGGAGAGCCATGCGGAAATGGTTGGCGATGCTGCGTCCCAATCCGTGGCTGGCGCGGCGGGTGGTACTGCTGGCGATCCTGGTCGGCGTGGCCGCAGGCGCCTTCTGCTGGGGCCGCCACGGCGCCGTGCCCGAGGTGGAGGCACAGCAGCCCGCAAGCAATCCGAATTACACGGTGGTCAACACCCCGGCGCAACCACGCGCGATTATCAGGTCCGCGCCGTGGCGTATATCTACGACAACATTCCCATCACGCGCGAGGAGCTGGGTGAGTATCTGATCGCCCGCTTTGGCGCGGAGCGTATCGAGTTCGTCGTCAATCGCAAGCTCGTCGAGATTGCCTGCAAGAGCAAGGGGATCGAGATCACCGAGGCCGACATCGACTATCAGCTTGCCGAGGACATCCGGTCGTTCGGCGCCCACATGACGAAGGAATTGTTCGTTAACCAGGTGCTGGGGCGCTTCAAGAAGACGCTGTACGAATGGCGCGAAGACGTGATTCGGCCCAAGCTGGCGCTGACGAAGCTGGTGAAGCCGTTGTGCAAGGCCACGCCGCAAGACGTGCAGAACGAATTCGAGGCGCGCTATGGCCCGCGGGTCGAGTGCCAGATGATCGTGCTCAAGAAGGACGAGCCCAAGGACGTGTGTCTCAAGAAGTGGGAGCGGGCCCAGCAGGGCGAGGCGGGATTCAAAGAGGAGGCCCACCAGCAATTCGTTCGCGAATTGGCTGCCAACTACGGCAAGATTCCTCCGATCCACAGGCATTACCCGGACGCCAAGATCGAGAAGGCCGCATTTGAGATGAAAGACGGGGAGGTGAGCGGCCTGATCGAGACCGGGGACGGCACCTGGGTCATCCTGCGGCGCGACCATGCGGTACCGCCGGACCAGACCGCGCGTCTGGATCAGGTCGCGATGCAGCTGGCGCGTGAAGTCGAAGAGCGCCAACTCGCCGAGAAGATTCCGCAGTTCTTCCAGAGGATGCGCGACGACGCCCACCCGCGCATCCTGATCGTGAACAACCATGCGACGCCGCCGGTTGTCGCCGCGCCCACGGCAATTTCGACGCCGTCGGTGGCACATTAGGCCGGCAGTCCCGGAGGCACGGCGCACTCTGCCGTCCCTCTGGGACTCAACGACTCGTTGATCGCTCGGGCCCAGCACTTACGTGCTGGGCTATTATCTATCGTCCCTACGGGACTTCTTGAGGAGTAGCCATGACAGCCCGCCGCCTGCTGATGAGCGTGGCCGTGGCGCTGGCGGCGGTCAGCGCTGCCGGTGCCCAGAGCGTCGACCTGACCGAGGCCGCGCTCGACGATCGCTGCTTTCGCATGGTGCTGACGATGGAGCTCAAGGGCAAAATCACCGTGCAGCAGCAGGGGGAAACCGTCTCGTTCCCGCACGAGGCCGAGGCTCGCCATGTCTACCTGGAACGCGTGTTGCACGCCTCCGGCGGCGTCGTGGACAAGGCCGCTCGCCATTACGAAAAGGCCGAGGCGGCGATCACCTTCAACAAGCAGAGCAGCAAGCGCACCCTGCGATCCGTGCGCGCCGACATGATCGCGATGCGCAGCAAGGACCAGATGCTCGTCTACTCTCCCAAGGGCGCCCTGGCCCGCGAGGAGAAGGAGCTGACCGAGCACTTCGACACCCTGTTCGTGCCGGCCCTGGCGCCGGGCAAGACCGTGGCCGTCGGCGACAGCTGGCGGCTCGGCACCCCGGTCGCCCTCGCCCTGTGCGACCTGGACGGCCTGACCGACCACGATCTCACCGCCAAGCTCGAGGAGGTCAAGGGCGGCCTGGCCTTCGTCAGCCTCACCGGCACCGCCAGCGGCATCGCCCAGGGTGCCCAGGTCGAGCTGCTGGTCCATGCCCGTTACCAGTTCGACACGAAGGAAAAACGTGTCGTCGCCGTCGAGTGGCAGCAGAGCGACCAACGGCAGCAGGGTCCGGTCAGTCCAGCGTTGTCGGCCGACGTGGTCATTCATCTCACGCGCACCGCCTGCACGATCCCGGCTGAGCTCAGCGATTTCGCGCTGGTGCCGAGCCAGGCAGAGCCGACGGCCGACGTGCTCAACCTGCACTACCGCGATGCCAAGGGCCGCTTCGAGCTGCAGCACGGCCGCGACTGGCACGTGGTCAGTCCGGAGAGCAGCGCCCAGCTCGTGCTGCGGCTGATGGATCGCGGCGACTTCATTGCCCAGGCGACCGTCACGCCGTGGAAGAAGGCGGACCCGAGCGAGAAAATCACGCTGGCGCAGTTCGCCGAGCTGATGAAGACGACACCTGGCTGGCAGGAAGAGCAGGTGCTCGAAAAGGTCGAGCTGAAGGAGCCGCGCGGCCATGCGCTGTATCGCGTGACGACGTCGGGCGCCTTCGAGGACGTGAAGGCCGTGCAGTCGTTTTACCTGGTCGCGAGTCCGCAGGGGGAACGGCTCATCGTGAGCTTCTCAGTGGTGCCCAGCCAGGTGCCGAAGCTCGAGTCGCGCGACTTCGACCTGGTGCGCGGCATCGCATTTCCGAAGTAAACAGGCGGCGGTAAACCCGAGACAGGGAAGGACGCTTTTTCTTGGCGGGTCGTATACTGTCTGGGAAATTTCGCTACGCGACCACACGCGGTTCCCTTATGCACAGCGGTCACGAGCCCTGGGCCGACCCGGCGTGCGTCATCTACGGCGACCGGCTGCACCGGCTCTACGCCGATGGGCATGTCATGGCGGTCAATGACGTAACGCTCCGCATCCAGCGCGGCCAGTACCTCGCGATCATGGGGCACAGCGGCTGCGGCAAGTCGACGCTGCTCAATCTCATTGCCGGTCTCGATCGCCCGACCGGGGGCGAGGTCTATTTCAACGGGCGCTCCCTGGCGGATCGACGCTTCCGCGAGCAGTTGCTCAGCGATCAGCTTGGCTTTGTCTTCCAGAACTTCAACCTGCTGCCGACGCTGACGGCGAGCGAGAACGTGCAGATCCCCATGTTCGAGAGCCGGCGCGGCGCCGCGCCGCGCCGTCCGCGCCGGCGAACTCCTCGCCCTCGTCGGACTGGCACACCGCGAGCAGCACCTGCCCAGCCAGCTCTCCGGCGGCGAAAAACAGCGCGTGGCCATCGCGCGAGCCCTGGCGAATGACCCGGCCGTCCTGCTGGCGGACGAACCCACCGGCAACCTGGACACCGCCAGCGGCGACGACATCCTCGCGTTGATCGATCAACTGCACCGCGCGCAGCGGGTCACGCCGGTCGTGGTCACCCACAGCGCTGCCGTGGCCCGACGGGCGGAGCGCATCATTTCCATGCGCGACGGCCGGATTGTCGACGATCGCCGCGGCGACGCAGCGGCGACCGACACGCCACCGCCGGCGCTCGATTCCTGATGTTGGAGCCCCGTCAGGCCGTCAACGTCGGCGCGGTGTTGACCAGGCACGTGGCGACGAGCGACGTGGCACTGAGGGTGTTGCCGTCCCAGGCGTATGCGGTCAGCGTCACCGTGCCGCTGAATGCCTTGGTCGGCACGAAGCGAAGCTCGTCCATCGCCGCCAATAGCAGCGGCGACTTCGTGGAGACCGCCGGTATGGGCTGCCCGGTGCTGCTGCCCGCCGGCAAATAATACCAGGTGCCGACGGCGGTCCCCGTCACCAGCGTGATCCCGACGCCGACGGCGGTGCCCGGTGCGTCGCTGAAGGCGCTGCCGAATATCGCGGCCACGGTATCGCCCGGCGGGTTCGGATTGGGGTTCGCGGCCGACAGAGCGAGCACCGGCGTCAGCGCGGCGGTCCCGCCCGCGGCCCAGGCCGGCGCCGGCTTGACGAAGTTCACCGCCAGCGTGCTCGTCGCCGCCAGCGCTGAATGCGGTCGCGCCGCCCACGGCGGTCAGCGCATACGTCGCGCCGCGCGTGCCCATCGTCTGGCTCCACCCGAGATAGGTCAACATCGCGGTACCGGTGGTGCCCACCGCCAGATTGTCGGCCGGCTGGAAGCGGACCTGTGCCGCGGCCGGCAGCAGCAGCGCCAGGGTGCCGGAAAGGTTGGCCGGCACCGGCGTCCAGGTCGAGCCGTTTTTCCATTGCCAACTGCCCAGGCCGCTGCTGCCGATGATGGCGATGCCGGCCAGCGCCGCGTCGCCTTCGGAATTGGTGAAGCCCGCCTCGGCCAGCGTGCTCACGGTGATCGGCGGGCCTGCGGCATTCTCCGGGATCGTCCCCAGGAAGTTGCTGGGATTCGCCAGCACGAGGGCAGTGTTGACCGAGCAGGTCGCGGTCAAGGTCGTGCTGCTGAACGCCGTGCTGCTGAGCTTGCTCGGGTTCACCGTGGTGCCGGCCGTGCCGGCGCTGCCGTCCCAGGCCAATGCCGTCAATGACACCGTGCCGGTAAAGCCGCTCGCCGGAACGAACCGAATCTGGTCGGTCGCCGACAGCAATAGAGCCGCGGTGGACGAGACGGCCGTGAATGCGGTCCAGCTCGCGCCGCCGGTGGTCGAGATTTGCCAGGTGCCGTTCGTGGTTCCGGTCGCGCCGGTCAGGACCACGCCGACGGGCACGCCGGGATTGCTATCCTGGAAGAACGGGCCGAACACGACGGCGACCGGGTTGCCCGCCGGACTCGTCCCCGCCAGCAGCGGGGCCAAGGCGGCGCCGCTGCTCGCGCTCCAGCTCACCGTCGGTTGTACCGTAACGGAAACCGTTGCGTCGACCGTGCTGAACGCGCTGGCGCCGCCGGTGCCGGTGATGTCGTACAGGGTGGCCGCCGTGCCTTGCGTCTCGTCCCAGCCGGCGAACGTCAAGCTCGGTGTCCCCATTTGGCCGTCGGCGACGAAACGGAGCGACGACGTGCTCGGCAGCAACAGCGCCGCCGCGGCGGACACGCTCGGCAGCGGCTGCCAACTCCCCCCTGGCAACATGTATTGCCACGTCCCCGGCGCCGCCGTGCTGCCGACGATCGCGATGCCCTGCGGCAGGCCCTTGCCGTTCGGATTGCTGTAGCCCGCCTGACCCAGCAGCGTGCTGACCGTCGCCGCAGCGCTCGTGGTGTTGGCCGCGATGGCCGGCAGCGTCACGGTCGTCGCGTTCAGCGTCGGCGCGGTGTTGACCGCCGCCGTGGCAGTCAGCGCTGCGGTGCTGAACGTGCCGCTGGGCTGCTTGCTCGGATTGACGTTGGTCATGCCGTCGGTGCCGACCGCGGTGTTCCACGCCAGCGCCGTGATCGTCGCCATCCCCGCGAAACCGCTGTTGGGTACGAAGCGGATCTGATCGTCACCCGACAGCAACAGCGCCGCGCTGCTCGACACCGCCGGCAGCGCGGTCCACGTCGTGCTACCGCTGGTCATGTACTGCCAGGTGCCGCTGCCGGTCGCGCCGGTGATCGCGACGCCCAGCGCGACTGCGGCATTGTCATCGTGGAGGTAGGGCCCGAAGACGGACGCGATCGTGCTGCCGGCGGGCGTGGTCGCGTTGGTGCTGTAAGTGCCCGGCGCGATCGACGGCAGCGCCGCACCGGAGCGGGCAAAGATGGGCACTGGGTTGACGGTCACACCGAGGGAACCAGTATTGGTGCTGAACGGCGAGGCGCCCCCCGTTTCCGTGATGTTGTAGTAGCCACCCGGTGTCCCCGCGCTGCCGTCCCACGCCAGGAACGCGAGCTGCGCCGGCCCGCTCGTGTTGGCCGCCGGCACGAAACGCACCGAGTAGCTCTTCGGCAACAGCAGCGCGTGCGCCGTCGAGATCGCGCCCATGTTCGACCAGGCGGTCCCATTGGTCGAGTACTCCCAGGTGCCGTTGCCCGCCGTCTGCACGACCGCGATGCCCGGCTTGGTCTCCGTGCTCGGGTCCGGATCGCTGAAGCCGGTACCGAGCAGGCTGACCACGGTCGTGACCGCCGGAGTGCCGTTCTCCGTCTGCGTCAGGCTCGCGCCGGCGACGGCAACGGTGGTGCTCGCTTGCGGCTGCGTCGGCATCGGCTGCACATTGCCGACGTTGTCGGTGGCCTGGCTGTAGAAGCTATACGTGTGCCCCGCCAGCGCGCTGAAGCTCGCCGAGGTCGCGATGGTTTGCCCTTGCCACAGCGTGTAGGGACCACCGTTGTCGGAGACGTACACGTTGTAGAACGCGATGCCGACGCCTTCGCTCGCCTGGCCGGACCATGAGACGTTGAACGAAGACGAGCTATCCGTGGGAAGCGCGGTAACGCTGCTGGTGGGGGGGGTGTTGTCGATGGTGTAGGTAATCGCAGGCAACAGCACCGGCGCGCCGGCGTCATTGCTGATGCTCCCCTGGATCGTTATGACCGTTCCCGTGCTCGCCCTCTCCGGAAGCTGTACCGTGAAGAAGATGTACGGGTCGTCGCCGCCCGGGGAACCCTCATTACCGGTTCCGCCTCCTGTACGTTCTCCGGAGGCATTGGGGCTGGTTGGTGGCGGCGGCGGCGGCGCGAATGTACCACTTCCGTCTGTTGAAATTTGGACGGTCGTTGTTTCCGTAATCGTCGGCGGCGGCGTCATGCCACCGCTCGTCGAGACGCCGGTCCCCACGATCACCGCTTGCGTGGTGCCCAAAGGGGTGGCCGATGTGTCTTGCCCCGGAGTCGAGTCGTCAAGCGTTCCGGTCGCCACATCCGATATGGCCGGTGCTGCATTGGGGTACGTCACCTGGATGGTCAGGGTCTGAGGCAGAGGGAAGCCGGGCAACAGCGGCGGCGACGGGATCAACCCGGAACCAAAGTCATGGACAAAATCATCCACACCGTCGATAGCATTGTCAACGACTGACGTGACTGCGTCGGCAGCTTTCTTGAATGTGCCGCGCCTCTACGTAATTGAAGAGGTCGTTGTAAAAGAGATCATATCCAGCGGTTGCCGCGTCTATCTCATTTTGCGACGGCTCCTGATACGGCTCCCCGCCGTTGATCCGGCTATTGATGATGTTGCCAGTCTTCCACGCGAAAATGACTTGATATAATTGGGGCAAGCTAAGTCCATAGGCTCGCGCGATCATTCCTTGAAAATAGTAATTGGCTTCATAGCCCACCATAGTCCTGCCTTTGAACGGCCCACCGTCAAATATGTACGTATTGTGGTTCCAATACTTCGAGTCGAACTCGCCTGCCGCCAGGTAGCCAATTCTTATCCTCGGCGGAAATACACTCAGATTGCTTGGGTATGGATCATGGCCGGTAAAGGGAAAGAAATGATTCCACAAGTCGTCCATTTTCCGATCAACCTCGGCATCCCATTCGTCACTCGACACATGGATCGTTTCTAGACCGCTGGGATCCATCGAGGCCGTGGCATTGTTGACAGTATATCGCCGCGTGTTGGCGTCGCCGCCGGCAAGCCCGAACGGGTCATTGGAAATGAAGTCGCCGGTCGCCGGATTGTAGGACCGAGCCTTCATGAGGTCGAAACCAATCCCATCGCCGAGAACGCCATATTGACCAACGAAGGTGAATGGAGTGGCAAGAGCGGCAGACATGACTTGCGTTTGCCCGAAAGGCAAGTAGCTGTACCGATTGGCATAGCTTCCGGCTGCGTTGGTGATCCCAATCGTGCTTCCTATGTTGTTGAAGTCGTAATAGCCAGCTGCTATGGCGGCACTCACCTGGCTCACTAGACCCAACCCATAAGTGTAATGGCTCAACAGCCCATTACCGTTGTTGTAAACGCCCGTGCCGTCGAAAGCGGCGACGATGTTCCCGTTCGGATCGACCTGGTAGTTCGTCGTCGCTCCGTTGACCGTTTGCGAAATCAGGTTGCCGAGCGGGTCGTAGGCATAGCTGGCGGTTGTGGTGGCACTATTGACGCCGGTCAACTCATTGAGCTGGTTGTAGGTGTAACTCGTCGTGCTGGCGCCGGTAGTCTGGCTGATGAGGTTGCCGTTGTTGTCGTAGGCGTAGGTGGTAGTGACGCCGTTGGTCGTGGACAGGGTGTATTCGTTGACGTTGTTCGAGACATACGTCGTCGTCACGCCGCTGACGGTGTCGGAGACGCGGTTGCCGTCGGCGTTGTAGACGTATTGCAGGTTCTCAGCCGGCAGGTTGTCCGGATCGCTGGCGTTGGGCGTGAAGACGGCGGCGGTGAGCTGGTTGTCGGCGTCGTAGGTGTAGCTCCACTCGCCGTCCTGGTTCGTGTCCGTGAGCACGTTGCCGAAGGCATCGTAGGTGTAATCGTCGTACGAATTGCCGGCGCCCCCGCGGAAGCATAGTGCGTGATGCTGCTCAGGTCGCCATCCGCGTCGTACGTGTAGGTCGTAACGGTGCCGTTACCGTTCGCCGCTTCGATCAGGTTCCCGGCATTGTCGTAGGTGTACTCGACGATCAGGTTGCCGTTGGCGTCGGTCAATTCCGAGAGTCGGCCCAGCGCATCATAGCTGTAGTTGACTGTGAAGCCGGTCTGATCGACGCTGTGCGTACGCTGCCCGATCGTGTTATACGTGAACTTCAGCCAGGTGCCGTCGGGATACTCAACCTCGGTCAGCAGATCGGGCTGCGCCGCATTGCCGTAGACAAACGTCGTGACGTTCCCGTCGGCATCGGTGGCGCTGGCGAGATTGCCGTCGGCGGTGTAGGTGTAGCTGTAGGACGTGCCGTTCGCGAACGTCTCCTTGGTGACCAGGCCCTGCGAATTGTAGACATAGCCGATGGCTTGGCCGTTGGCATCGAGGAATTGCGTGGCTTCCCCCAGCGGATTGTAAGTTGACTGCTCAGATGTGCCATTGGCATAGGTGACGGACAACAAATTGTTATTACCGTCATAGGCGTAGCTCGTCGTATTGCCCATCGGGTCGGTGTAACTGGTCAGGTTGTTGTTCGCATCGTAGGAGAAGTAGGTTGTCAGGCCGAGCGGATCGGTCGAGCTGGTCAGGTTACCGTTGGTATCGTAGGTGAACGTGGAAGTAGAACCTTCCGGGCCGACAACCTCGAGGAGGTTTTGCTTCGCGTCATAGTAATATTGGGTCCGATTGCCGAGCGGATCGATGATCGCGGCTGCGGCACCAACTGAGTTCAAATAGACGGTCGACGTATTGCCGAGTGTGTCGGTAATAGTGTAGCCGGCGCCGTTGAGATAGCCGATTCGCGTGTCCTCCGCGCCGGCGTTGGCCTGCTCGTCGGTTAGCCAGCCCGCGGAATTGTACTTGAAGAAGAGGTCCGTTCCCGCTGGGTTGGTGATCTCGGCCAACGCGTTGAGCTCGGCAGCGGAGCCTGACGTGACGTAGCTGTAGTTGTCAGTACCGAACTCGTCGGTGTACGACGTCAATTGGTCGCTGGAATTGTAGCCCAAGGCCTCCGTCGCGCCGGTGTTGTCGGTGATCGAGGAAACAAAGCCCTGGGAGTTATAGGTCAGGTCAATGTACTCTTGGTTGGAATCCGTCAGCGAGATAAGCTGATTGCTAGCGTTGTAGCCGGCGGTAATGGTGTTGCCGTTGGTGTCCTCGACGAAATCCAGTGAACCGTTCGCATTGAACTGATAGGTGGTGCCGTCGGTATCGACAAGCGTGTAAGCGCCGTTGGTTTGAGTTAGTGTCATTCCCAGGTCGCTGTCTTCAACCTGGTCGGTGCCGTCGGGCATCAAGCTGAAGTAGAGCGCGGGGCCGTCGAGGTTGATGGACACGTCGCCGTTGGATAGGGTGGTTGCGGTGATGTCCCAGTTCGTGGTCCAGCCCAGGCCGGCGATGTTCTGGGTATAGCGGCCGGAAATGGTGGTCTGGAACGACAGGGTGAAGGTCAAATCCATGCCGGGGGCGGGCAGGTCATCGGCGGTAATCGAGGTGGTGGCCGGCACGGCGAAGTCGCCGTTGGCCTTGCCGATCTCGAAGGCCAGGAGCTTGCTGGCGTCCGTCGTTGGATCGTTGACGCCGGCGAGATAGATGGAATCGTTGTCGAGTTGCTGGACGTACTGTCCCCACGTGGAGCCGAGCTGCGCCTCGAGCGTCGGCAGAATGGCACTCCAGGCGGCGTTGTTGATGAAGCTCGGTTGGAGGTCGGGCCCCACGGTGTTCCAGTCGATGGCATCGGTGTTCGAGGTATCCAGGACGCCGAGCGTGAAGCTGATCGGCTGCGTAGTGAACGAGCCGCTGAGCCAGCCGCCGTAGTAGATAGGGATGTTCTCGGTTTCGCCCGGCTCGAGCAGGCCGGCGTTGGCGCCCGCGGCGAGGAGCTGCACGCTTTCGCTGAAGCCGGAGGGAACGATATTCTCGTTGTAAGCGATGCCGGCGAGCGAAGGATCGAGCGACAGGAAAGCGCCCTGGGTGCCGCTCTGGTTCGCCGACACGATCACCAGCGGCGCGGCATAGGCGGTGGTGCCGATGTTGGTGTACTGGACGTAGACGATGGCGGGCTGGTCGCCGCTCAGTTCGCTGGGAACGATGACCTGGGCGCTGAAGTTGCCGCCGTCGATGATTTGGGCGGCGGGGGTTGCTTGGGCCAGGTTGGTGAACGTGCCGACGACGCCGCGCGTGGCGGCGGTGCCGGCGAGATCGAGCACCGGCGTGCCGCTCAGGCTCACCGTGTAGGTGCCGTTGGGCGCCAGCGTCCAGTCGCTGAAGGGTGGGACGATGGTGTAGGTCGCGGTGATGAGCGTGGCGTCGCCGAAGTTGTCGGTGCTGCCGGCGAGCGTCGTGTTGGTCAGGGTGGCGGTGATGGCCGATCCGCCGGGCGGCTGGACCTGGACCGTGGCGGCGGACACCGAACTGCCGATGATGAATGCCGCGTCGTGGAAGGTCAGGGTAAAGGTGTAGGGCGTTTGGCCAGCAGCGGTGGCGGCGGTGACGGTGGTGGCCTGGAGGGTGACGGTGAACGCGGATTGGCCGCCGAGGATGCTGCCGAAGGTATTGTCGGCGGCGCTGCCGCCGTGCAAGCCAGGGAGGGCCTGAGTGCCGGGGGAGCCTGCCTGGCCGAGCTCGCCTGCCTTGCCCATCTGGCCCTTGGTGCCGGCAGCGCCCATGGGATTGCCGCCGCCGGGGGTGCCGGCGTCGCCGCCAAAGCCGCCCTGGTCGGGCGGGGCCACGGCGCTGGCGGAGCCGAGGGCGCCGCCCGGACCGGGTACGCCGCCGGTGGCGGTGCCGGTGAAGGTGGTGCGGAAGTCGGCGAAAGCGATGCCGGTGGCGATGTCGGCGGCGCCGCCCTGGGCATAGCCGCCGCCACCGCCCGCGCCGCCGTCGCCGCCGTTGCCGGTGTCGCCGGCGTTGCCGGCATTGCCGCCGTTGCCGCCGTTGCCGGCCGCCCCGCCGACCGCCGGACCATTGCCGCCGGCGCCGCCGGCGCCGCCGGCGCCGCCGCGACCGCCTCCGCCGCCGCTGCCGCCCTGCCCGCCGGTGCCGGCAACACCACCCGCGCCGCCGGCGCCGCCCCGGCCGCCGATGGCCTGGCCGTCGACGCTGCTGCCGAACAGGTCGATAGCGCCGGTGGCGAGATAGATGGCGCCGCCTTCGCCGTTGCCGCCGCCGCCGCCGGCACCAGCATCGCCGCCGTCGCCGCCATCGCCGCCGTCGCCGGCCTTGGCGCCCATACCGCCGTTGCCGCCGGCAGCACCGGCGCCGCCGTTGCCTTGCTTGCCGCTTTTGACGAGCCCGTTGCCGCCCGGTCCGCCCGGGCCGCCGTTACCGCCGTAACCGCCGGTGCCGCCCTGGCCGCCTTTGCCGCCCGGACCGCCCGCCCCGCCGCCGCCGCCGATGCCGCCCTGGGCGATATCGTTAAAGAGTTCGCACGTAAGCAGATTCAAGGAACCGCCGGCGACGTAGATGCCGCCGCCGAAGGCGTCACCGCCGCCGCCGCCGTCGCCGCCTTGGGCACCGTCGGCGCCGTTGCCGCCGTCACCGCCGGTGGCCGCGTCGCCGCCGTTGCCGCCTTTGGCGCCCTTGCCGCCCTGGCCAGTGCCGCCGCCGCCGGCGCCAGCGGCACCGCCGGCGCCGCCGAAGCCGCCGCATTCGCCCTGGGCACCGGCACCGCCGGCGCCGCCGGGCCCGCCGATCCCGCCGATGCCGCCAACGGCGAGGTTGCTCTCGATTGGCGTCGCCTTGATGGAGACGGTGCCGGCGGCGACGTACATGCCCGCGCCGCGGGCGGCGCCGCCATCGCCGCCGTCGCCGCCCTGGGCGCCATCCGCACCGTCGCCGCCGTTGCCGCCGGCGGCACCATTGCCGCCGTTGCCGCCCGAGCCGCCGTTGCCGCCGTCGGGGTTTTTCGTTTTGCCGGCGCCGCCGTTGCCGCCGCGGCCGCCGATGTTTTGCGGGCTGGGGGGGCCGCCGCCCTTGCCGCCGCCCGCTCCTGGGCCGCCATTGCCGCCGTGGCCGCCCTGGGCAAGGTTGCCGCTGAGCAGGCTATTATTCATGGTCAGGGTGCCGGTGGCGACGTAGATGCCGCCGCCGTCCGCATCGCCCCCCTGGCCGCCGTTGCCGCCCTGGCCGCCCTTCTTCCCCGCGCCGCCGTCGCCGCCAGGGTGTGCCGGGAAGCCGTTGGCGCCGCGAGCGCTCGGCGCACCGGAGGCGCCCATGTGACCGGACATGCCGGGATCGCCCGAAACGCCCGCGGAGCCTTTGCCGCCCGCACCGCCATTGCCGCCGGTGCCGCCGATCGCCTGGTTGCCGCTGATCGAGGAGTGCACGATGTTGAGCGTGCCGCTGGCGAGATAGATGCCGCCGCCCTGGGCAGTGCCGCCGTTTTGGCCGCCGGCGCCGGGATTGCCCGCACGCCCGGTCCGCCGCTGATGCCGTGCGCCCCTGAGCGCGGTTGCCGGTGATGGCGACATTGCTGAGCGTCACTTCGCCGCCGTCGACGTACAGGCCGCCGCCCTGGGCCGGCAGGGGCGTGTTGCCGGATTTCGCCTGGAGATTGCCGCCGCGGATCGTGAGATCGTCGAGCGCGACCGTCATGGTGTTGACGCTGGACGAGCTGCCGATTTGCACGACGCGGGTCTGCCACGTCGTGCTGCCCGGCTCGATGATCGTCGTGCCGATACCCTGACCGACGATGATCAGGGTCTTGTTCGCCATGCTCGACTGGCCGATGGTAAGCGGTCCGGCCGGGGCGAACGCGCTCGACAGATCGTATTCGCCTGCCGTCAGGATCAGCGTGTTCAGGGCGACCGAGTTCGCCTCGGCCTCGTTGATGGCCGCTTGCAAGGTGCCCAGGCCGGGCGCCACGTAATAGGTCATCGACGCGGGGTTGCCCTGCGTGTCTTTGGTTGCCGAGATGGTTTCGGTCTGCGTGCCCTGCGCGGTCGGCAGCGAACCGGTATAGGTGATGGTGCCGTCGGCGAGCCCACTCACGTCGACATTGCCGATGGTCCACGTGCCGTCGGCGCCCACGGTCGTCGTGTAGGCGCTGGTGGTATTGGTCCCGTCGGTAGCGATCACCGAGACCGTGCCGCCGGGTAGGCCATAGCCCGTAACGATGGTGCCGGTAGCGATTGCCAGCTCGACCGGGTTGGTGACGCTGACGAGCTCGATCGGGCCGGTCTGCGTGGCGCCATCCTGGAAGCCGCCGAGGCTGAGCGGCAGCAGATTGCCGGCGCTGTCCTTGGTGCGAACCATCACGTCGCCCGAGGTATCGGAGACGGCCGGCCCGCCGAGCGATACGGTATACAGGCCGTCGGGCGCCTGCTGCCAGCTGCCGCCGGGCGGCGTAATGGTGTAGTCGGCGGTCACGGTCGTGCCGTCGCCGAGCCCGTTGAGCTGGCCCGAGGGGATCACGCTGACCAGGGTGGCGCCGAACGGCGCGCCGGTCGGCGGTTGAATCTGCACCGTCGCCTGCTGCACCGTCGCCGCCGCCACATAGGTGCCGCCCAGGAAGACGACCGAAAAGGTATAGGGCGTTTCCTGGGCGGCATTGCTCGGGGACACCGCGGTCGCGCTCAGGGTCGCGGTGGGCGGTGCAAACGTCATCGTATTGAGCGTACCCGCGTAGGCGCCGATGTTGGTTCGGCCAGCCGTGACGCCGGCCGCGCCGCGCTGATCGTCGGCCAGGAACACGCCGGTGCCCTGGGTGTGCATCGCGGCCGTGGTGCCATCGTAGTGGCGTTCGACGGTGAACGTGTTGGTCGCCAGATCGACATTGGTCACCAGCATCTGCTCGCCATCGATCTGGATGACGTAATTCGCGTACGTGTTGCTGGTGCTGGCGATAGCCGCAGCGTCGGCGAGCGTAATCGAGGTGTCGGTGGGCGCAATCGTCGTGGCGACCGTCGTGACGGCACCCGCGGCGTTGATGGCGGGGCTGCCAGGGAGCACGGCTTGCAGCGCGGTCGGTCCACCATAGTATCCCAGCGCGGCGAGCTTGGGATTGATGTGCTTGGCGGCGGTGCCGACCTGGTTGAGGTTGGTGCCCGCGGTCAACCCGCTCATGCCCGTGCCGTTGCCGACGAGATCGCCTTCGCCGGTGGCACTGCCATTCACGTCGGGACCGCTCGGCGCACTGTTGCCGGCGACGATGGTCGACAAGAGCGTCAGCTTGCTGGCGTTGTTGATGCCGCCGCCGGCCGCGGATGCCGTATTGCCGTCGATGGTGGCGGCGCTGACCGTCAGCGAGGCGCTGTTGGCGATACCGCCGCCCGTTTTGGCGGAGTTGCCCTCGAGCGTGGAGCTCTCGACCGTCAGCCTCGCGGCATTGGCGATGGCGCCGCCGCTGGTGAAGGCCATGTTGCCCGTCAGCGTCGAGCCGCTGACCGTCAGCGCGGCACCGGCGATCTGGTTGTCGACGGCGCCGCCGGTGCCCGCGGTGTTGGCGGTGAGAGTCGAATCGTTGATGGTCGCGGAGGCGCCGGAGTTGGTGAGCGCGACACCGCCGCCATTGGTGGCCGTGTTGGCGGTGATCGTGGAGTCGACCACGGCCAACACGCCGAGGTTGGCGATGCCGCCGCCGGTCGGGGCGGTGTCGCCCGAGAGCGTGGAGTTTTGCACGAGCATGGCGGCGTCGTTGTAGAGGGCGCCGCCGCTGGTGCTGGCGCTGCATCCGGCGATGGTGCAGTCGGAGACTTCCACGAAACCGAAGTTGCCGATGCTGCCGCCGTTCGCGCCGAAGAAGGAGTCTGTCGCGTTGCTGCCGGTGAACGTGGATGTGCTGAGGTAGAAGAAGCTTCCGTTGTAGATATCGCCGCCGTACTGCTCGGTGGAATTGCCGGTGAAGGTGCAGCCCTGCACCGTCGCCTCGTCGCTGCTGAAGATGGCACCGCCGCCGCCACCGCCGAACTCGCTCGTGGAGGAATTGGCGGAGAACGAGCAGCCAGTGACCGTTAACGTTGCCTCACTGTAGAGAGCGCCGCCGCTGCTCGCGGTGTTGCTGCTGAACGTGCTGCCGCTCACCGTCAAGGTGCCGGCGCTGTAGATGCCGCCGCCCTCGTTGGACGCGGAATTGTCGTTTAGCGTGCAGTCGGTGACCGTCAGCGTACCGGAATTGGCGATGCCGCCGCCATTGCCACCGGTGTTGTTGCCGTCCTCGATCGTGAGGTTTTGCAGCGCCGCCTGCGCTCCCAGGTCGACCTGGAACACAGCCGACGCGCTGCCGCCGCTGACCGCGACCTGGCCGATGCCCGCAATGGTCACCGTGCCGCTTCCCGCCGTCAGCTCCAGGACGCCCTGGCTCAGGGTGATGGTCCCGCCGTCGAGATTGACGTTGATCAGGTCGGAGATGCCGTTGGCGGCGTCGGTGTTGGCCTCGTTGACGGCATAACGCAAGGTCCCGACCGTGCGTGTCGCGGGGTCGAGGTTGCTGCTGACGTTGATCGTTCCCGGATTGATGCGGTCCTCCAGAACCTCCAGCCGCAGCCGAACCCGGCGCGACCTGCGCCGCAGCGCCCTCGAGGCCTGCCCGCGCACAAAAAGCTGCTGCCGCAACCGACGCAACCAGGTGCTCCACATGACGGCATCCCTCAACGAGCAACGAGAATCTGGGTGGTGTCCGCTTACTATTGCCAGTTCACCCGGCCTTTTGTACCATCGGGGGGATGATGGAGCAAGAGCACTCGCGGTGAGGATGAACCATGAGCCACGGACGGCCCGACGACGATCTGGGTCGCTTCTGCTGCCTGAACGCTGCCTGCGCCGATTACGGCAAGCGCGATGCGGGCAATCTAACGGTGCCGATGCGCTATGGTCCCGACCAACGCCGGCTGCTGCGTTGCCGCACCTGTAAACAGCGTTTCTCAGAACGCAAAGGCACGCCCTTGTTCGATGCGCGGCTGCCGCACGACAAGGTCGTCGCCGTCTTGGAACATATCGTCGAGGGCGTTGGCGTCCGCAAGACCAGCCGTCTGGTCGGCGTCGATAAGGACACCGTCGTCCGCTACAGCGTTAAAGCGGGCAAGCATGCCGAGCAACTCCACGACGAACTCGTGGGGCTTTCCCCCCCTAACGACCGAAGTGCAGTTCGATGAGAAGTGGTCGTTTGTCGGCAAGAAGGAAAAGCATTGCGATCGGTCCAACCCGGCCGACGACGACAAGGGCGACTGCTGGGACCATGTGGCCTTTGACCCGGTGAGCCGCCTGGTGGTCAGCGTGGTACTCGGGCGACGCACGGGTGAGCATAGCCAGTTGTTGGTGGAAGATTTCCATGAGCGTACCGAGGGCCGCATCATGGGGTTGATGACCAGTGACGAGTACGCGGGCTACCCGGGGGTCATCCTCGCCGTCTACGGTGAAGTCGTCACGCCGCCGCGCACGGGTCAGCCGGGCCGACCGGCCGCGCCGTACCAGGCCGTGCCCACGGGGCTGAATTATGCGACGGTGCACAAGACGCGGCAGGGCAATCAGGTCGTCGAAGTCGACCGACGCTTGGTCTATGGCACCGAGGCGGGACTGGAACAAGCCTTGGCCGACTCGCCGGTCAGCGCGACGGTGAACACGGCCTACCTGGAGCGGCACAACGGGACGGACCGCCACCGCAACGCGCGCAAGGGCCGCAAGACTTATTGTTTCTCCAAGGATTGGCAAGTGCATGCAGCGGTGAGTTACTTTACGCTGTACAGTTACAACTTCTGCTGGCCGGTACGCACGCTACGGCAGAAAGATGCCGTCGGGAAGTGGCAGGATCGCACTCCGGCGATGGCGGCCGGTTTGACCGATCATGTGTGGACGCTCGCCGAGTGGCTGACCCTTCCAGGCGTGCAACGATGAGGCGACACCACCAGAATCTGGCCGGCACGTCATGCGCGGTCGTGTCGATCCAGCGATCACCAAGCAGTGGGCTGTGCAAAAGTTGACCATAAATTATCAAATGCCCCGATGCTCCGCAAGGAAAATGCACGCGCCAGGAGCCGTATGCCCCGTGAGGACCGCGATCATGACCCGCCGCCGTCTGCTGCTGTTCGGCCTGCCCGCCGCGATGGTGGCGCTCGGCCTTGCCGCTTGGCTGGTTTGGCCACCGAGATCGGCGATCACGCGGGCGAACGCAGCCAAGATCGTGAACGGTATGACGCTCGGCGAAGTGGAGGCGTTGCTCGGTGGCCCAGAGCGGCTGGACAAGAAGGGTGGCGACTTCCACTTGACCGTCAGCAAGACCAAGTAAGCCTTAGTCCCGTAGGCACGGCAGCTAGTAGCCCAGGACGTAAGTCCTGGGTTGAGCCAGCGCAGGTAACGATTGAGTCCCGGAAGGGACGGCAGAGTGAGCGCCTGGCGTGCGTTTCTGCCGTCCCTACCGGGACTGGGCCGCGATCGCCTTCGCCATCGCTCGCATCCGCTCTGACTCGGTCTGCGCCTCCCAGCTATGGCCTTCGCCCATGCCGTAGACGATGCTCCCCTCGTACGCCGGCCTGGCGGTGCGCAGAAAGCCGTCGAGCAGGTGGACGGCATTGTTAAGGAAATACTCGTCCGCCTCGCCGACCGTGATGTGAATTTTACCGCGAGCTTCGGCGCCAGCGCCGGCCAGTTGTTCTGCAGCACCAGGCGCAGGTCGTACTTCTTCCAGTGCTCGGTCACCGCGCGGTCGAGCTTGCCGGTTTTGCCGTCCCAGAGCGGCTGCGGCAGGCCGTCGGCGCCGCGCGGCCCAAACGTCGCGTTCCACGCACACCAGTCCATGCCGGACAGTTCCCAGCGATCGCTGCGGCCGAGCACGCGCTCCAGCCGGCATTCGTGTCGCACCGTGGTGCGTACATCGCCGTTGAGGTCCCGGCTCGCGGGCCGTTCGAAGCCGTGGGCGTTCACATAGGCGTTGTCGTCCTGGTAAATATTGAGCAGCTCATAAGCGCGAAAATCCACGGGGTCCGGGGCGTGCGACCACGTGCCGGCGAAGAAATCGGGATAGAAGATCTGTAAGGCCAGCGACACCCAGCCGCCCGTCGAGCCGCCGTCGAGGACGCGCGCGTGGCCGGCGCCGATGCCGCGATATTTCTCCTCGACGTACGGGATCAGCTCGCGGATAATAGCATCGCCGCAGGGCCCATTGTTTGCGGAATTGACCTGATATGGATCGCCGTACGGCCCGGCGCCGTCGAGGTGCAGGAGCAGCATGCGCGGCGTGTCGTCGGCGAGCCAGGTGCCGCGGAATGCGGCGAGCGGGCTCATCATCGCAGCGGCAGCCGTGTAGCGCGTGCCGTAGCCGCCGATGTGGACGCGCAGGGGATAGCGGCGCTCCGGGTCGCGCGCGAAGTTGCGCGGCAGGATCAGGCCCGCGCGCAGATACATCGGCCGGCCGTGAAACTGGGTGAGCATTGCCGACCGCAGCTTGAAGAACTTGACGTCGTCGGTGTCCGCGGGCAGTTCATCGACCGGCAGCGCCTTCGTCAATTCGAGCCGCACAGTGCCGCCGCGGGCCGGATCGAGCGTCACCGCCAGCGGCGTGCTATAAAGGTTGCCGGGGGCGTTGACGAGGCACAGGTCGCGGTTGCGCTGCAGCACTGCCTGCACCGCAAACGTGCCCGCCGGCAGCTGGGCGAGGTGGCCAAGCGGATAGATCATGGCCGTCTGATCGAGGACGACCGTGGCGGCCGGCGCGCGCAGATCGCTGCCCAGCACGACGCCGGCGCCCTGGGTGTAATGGCTGACGCCGAGCCGCGGCTCCTTTTTCAGGTCGCGTCCCAGCACCACCAGCACCCGGCCGTCGGCCGCGTCCGGCAGCAAGCCCCTGGCAACGGCGACCTCGAAGCGCAGGTTGGTCGCGGCCGGCGGTGCCGCGTCCTGAGCGCTGAGCAGACCCAGCACCAGACCGATCAGGCCGCACGCGATCAACCACAGTCGGCCGTGCTTGTGCATGGTGGGCAATACGCTCTCAAGCGAATGGTTGAAAAAAAGCCCAGGGCGGACTCGCCCTGGGCTGTCGCATTGCGTGCCTCCTTAACGGCCGTTACGACGCTTCGGTCTTGATCTTGAGCGTCCCGGCGTCGTTGGGGCCCGTTTTGACGTCGAGCTTCTTCGTGTCGACCGTGGCACCTTCGTGCCATGTTTTGATGGTCAGCTCCACGCCGCTCGGCACGTTCTTGATCTCGAAGTTGCCGTCCTTGTCGGTCACCGCGAAAAACGGGTGCTCGAAGGTGAGGACCTTGGCGCTCATCCAGTTGTGCTTGTCGCAGGCCACGTCCAGCGGTTGCTTTTGATACTTGATCTCAATCCGCTCGCTTTCGCCCGGATTGACGGGCTTGTTGAAGGCATTCACTTTGCCGTTGCCGGGGCTCTTGGAATTGTGCGCGATTTTTCCGGAGTTCTTGATGAGCAACTCCTGCCCGGTTGGATGCGGCTTGCCATCCTCGGTCTTGTATTCCGGGAATATCGCCACGACATGCGGCTCGAACGCGCAGTAGGGTTGGTCAATGGTCGCATCGTTCTTGTATTTCTCGGCGAACTTCTCATCGATGGCGAAGAATTTGTCCGCGGGCGGCTCGAGGAAAACGACGACGTTGGCGACACCGTCGGTCTTGCCGACGAGCCAGGTCTGCTCTACCTGCGTCGACTTCGGGCCAGCATGACACAGGGCGGCATCGCCGTGGCCCGCGATCCCCTTGAGCACGGGCATTTCCGGCGGGGTGCCGTCGTAAACCACCCGTCCCTTGATGACGCCGTCGGTGGACTTGACGACGAACGGCTCGGCTTTCTCCTTCTTTTCAGGGCCGTCGGGGCCTTTTTTGAGCACTCCGACGGGTCCTTCCGGCGTCTTGGGCGGTTCCTTGGTGGGGCAGCCGGGAATTGCCGCGAGGATCACAACCAGGGCCGGGATCGCCAGGAGCGGTCCCAGGTAGGAATAGCGCTTCATCAAAACCTCCAGGGAGAGCGAAAAAGGAAAATGGTCATGGTTCCGCGAATACATGATCCAACGGACGCCGTCTTATTCCCGCCAATCTGTGGCTGAACGCAAATGCGCCGTCACTCCTTCGGCGGCGTGAACTCGATCGTGCCAAGATCGGCGGTCTTGCCGGCGGGGATGGTGACCTGCTGGCCGAAGCGGCCCAGCGCACCGCCGTTGTAGGCGTTGTTCCAGATGACGATGCGATAATTGCCGGCCGGCGCGTCCTTGATCTCAAAGTTGCCGTCGGCGTCGGTCAGCGCGAAGTACGGATGGCTGAAGATGCCGACGTAACCCTTCATCCACGGATGGATGTTGCACTCGATAATCATCGGCAGGCGCTCGGCCTGCAGGCCCTTGATGGGCAGCTCGGCACCGGCGGGCAGGCTCACATTACCCATGTTCTTTGCGCCGGTCCATTTGATGTTGTGCGTAACCGGCGAGCTGTTCTTGGCCACCAGCACCTGGCCCTGGCGGATCGCCAGCGCGTGCGGGATGAACGCGCACACCGGCTGATCAACTGTCGCCGCGGCGCCGTTGATCGCCTGCAGGTTGGGGTGCACCGGCAACGGCGTCGTCTTGTCCTTCGTATCGTCGTTGATCATCCAGATGAACGTCCACCGCAAGCCCTTGTTCTTCTTGTTGACAATCCATTCCTCGCTCAGGACCGGCCCGTCCTTGAGGCAGTGGTTCTTGTCGGCATTCAGATTAACCGCGGCGATGGGCTGCTGCGCCGGGATCTCCTTGGGGCCCCAGACGATCGTACCCTTGATGTTGCCCCAGCCGTTCTGCGCCCGCACGGCCGGGACGGACAGGAGCACGGCCGCGACGACGGCGGCGGTTACGAGGATGCGTTTCATGATGCGACTCCGCGAAAAACACCGAGGTCAGACCGCCACGCCGCGGGGTGAGTCTTCGAACCCCGCGGGTCAAGCAACCCGCGGGGTTCGAAGACTCACCCCGCGGCGTGGGATTTACTTCTTCTCCGCCGGGGGCGCGGCTTGCAGGTTCGGGTTCCATTGCTGGTTGACCGGCAGGGCCACGATGCGCGGATAATTCATCAGCGTATCGCGGATCGCCTCGATCTGCTCCAGCGGCTGGCCGGTGAGCACGTCCTGGAACTGCGGCTTCTGGCCCGGCTGCAGCTTCGGGAAGTTCACCGGCATCAGCGACTCGTAGGTAAGGTGCCGCTGCGGCGTCGCGATCCAGCGGAAGACCCAATCGGGACGCAGCCGTTCGTTCGCGAGAGCCAGGGGCGGTCCCTGCGTCGTTGGATTGCTCGATTTGTAGCCGCCGACCTCGTGACACTGCAGGCACATCACCTTGTTCGCGATCATCCGGTACGCGTCCGCAACGTACGCCTGATTCTCGCGCCAGGCTTCCTTGAAGTTGGCCGGGCCGCTCTGCTTGAGGGCGTCCTCCAGCTTCGCCACCGTTTCCGCGGCCGCTTTGCCGCTGGCGTCCAGATCGCCCGCCTGTTTTTCAAGCTCCTTCTTCTCCTTGACGTTGGCCTTGTCGATCTTCTCCTTGATCGCCTTGAGCTGCTTGTCGACATCGTCCTTCTGCTGTTTAGCCCGATCGACCTGAAGCTGCAGCGCGGCGGTCTCCAGCTTGGCAGCTTGCTCCCACGCGCTCTTGTATGCCTTGAGGCGCTCGTCGAACCACGTGCTGCCTTCCTTTGGCCCGCTGCGTTCGAGCCGGTGGAGATACTCGCGGTTCTTCTGCACCCAGAACGGATCATCCAGCGGCGCCTGCTGCGGAATGTGGTCGCCGGGATACGTCAGGCCGATGCCGGGGTTGGTGATCCGTTCGACGCCGGCGAAATAATCGACGAGCTGCTTCGCGTCTTGCTTCGACATGTTGAATCTCGGCATGCGCAGGATCGACATGCGGCGCACCGCTGTCGGGTCGAGCAAGAACTGGTAGAGCCACTGCGGCTGCGTGCGCGCCCCCTCGCCGATGAGCGACGGCGGCAGCGAGGCGCGGGCCTCGGGGCTGTCCTTGGTTATGGGATTTTGCTTATAGTCCTTGTCCTTCTTGATCAGGTAGGGCACCATCAGGTCGGCAAAAGTGCCGCCGAGTGGATTCTGCCCGTTCAGGACGCGCTCGAATTCCTCGACCGTTTTGACGTCCTTGAGCGCCGGGCTCAGATCCTTGAGCGCCAGGAACAGACTGCCGGACGCCGGGATGTCGTAGAGCAGGTCGGTCCTGGGGTCCTTGAAGCGGAGCGCCTCGGCCAGCACGAGCTGCACCAGTGGCGTACCGGGATCGTCGAGCTCGTCTTCCGACAGGAGCCGCGGCTTGACGGCGGGCGCGACGAGCCGGTCGGGCGATGCCGGGTTCTTCCCGGTCCAGAAATGGTCCATCGGGAAGGTGTGCATGCCGCTGTTGCGCGTCTGGTCCTGGCCGCTCTTGTAGGCATCGCGCAGCGCCTTGAGCGAATCGGCAGTCGTGCGGAATTCATAGGCGCCGGGACGGACGAGGTGGCAGCCGGTGCAATTGAACTTGTCGAGCACCTGCCGGCCCTTGACCTCCATGAGGCGATCGCCCCTGGGCTGGTTGAACATCTTCTCGGGAATCTGCTCGGCGGTCAGGCCGAGGATGAAGCTCATCACCGCCTCGCGGGCGTCGGCCTCCTCCTTCCAGGCGCGGGCCTCGAAGTCGGACTGCTCCTCGCCCTGCTTGTGCTGCGCCGCGCGAAGCGGAACTGCGGCATGCGCGACCGATCGTCCCAGGCCAGGATCTTGGTGTAGTCGTAGCTGCGCGGGTCGAGCAGCTTCTGGTGCAGGTAGCCGGTTCGGCCGTGGTGCTTGAGGTCGTTGTAATAGAACGCCTCGTACGGCATTTTCTTTATGTCCTTGTCGTCTTCCTTGACGACCTTCGGTTGCGGCAGCTTGGGCTCCTCGGTCCAGCTCTTGACGGAATAGAAGTGCTTTTCGAGGAAGTTGTCGATGTTCTCGAACGCGAGCCGGTCCGGCGGCTTCTTGCCCCAGTCGTTGAGGCCGACGCCGATCGGCTTCATCGCGTCGAAGCCGGGGATGTCGTGGCAGGCGTAGCAGCCGAGCCGGCCGACCGCCTTCTTGCCGAGGTAATACTTGTAGGTGCTCGCCGAGTCGGCGCCGTGCTGCAGCTCCTGGGCGAATTCCTGTTCATCCTTTGGCAGGCTGCTGGCGATCTCGGGCAGCAGTTTGCCCTTGGTGAACAGCGTTTCGATGTCGCTTTTGGGCAGCAGGCGTACCAGATAGACGCGCGCGAGATCCTGGAGCTGCTTTGCGTCGGGCTCGGGCACGCTCACGTCCGCCCATTCGGCGCCGAGGTCCTTCGGCGGCTGCGCCAGCAGCCAGGCGGCGATGTCGGCGGCCTGGATGTCGGTCAGGTGCGTCACCGGCATGCGCGAGCGCGGGCTGTGGACGTGCGGATCCTTGATCCACTGGATCAGCCAGGTGCGGGCCGACGTCTTGTCGCCGGGGCTGGTGCCGAGCTTGGCGGCGACCTGGCTCAGGTTCGGACCGAACTGCGCCTCGCCGTGCACCCCCGGCACGTAATTCTTGCCGCCCGGGCTGCCCTGCGTCACGGTCGTACCCTCGTGGCTGTGGCAGGCGAGGCAGCCGCGCTCGGTGAACAGGCGGCGTCCCTCGGCCGGGTCGCCGGGATGGTTCGGGGCGAGATTCTCGAGCTTCACTTCCTTGCGGAGCTTGATGCGCTCGCGGAGAGTCGTCAATTCGTCGCTTTCGTCCTTGTTCAGCCGATCCTTGCCCTTGGCGATCAACTCCTGCAACCGCTCCTCGTCCCGCACGGCGTCCCCGGGCTTGTCCGCAGCGTGCTGGTCGGCGATCGCCTTGACGTATTTGTCGCTCGCCTTGAACAGGTAATACGCCACCGCGTTGATCTCGGTATCCGGGAAATTCTTCTGGTCGGGCGCCGCGTGGGCAAGCACGTCCGGATGGTTATTGGTCACGCCGTAGAAGTGCGGCATCTTGGTGTCGGGCCGGAAGCCGCGCGGCGCGGATCCACTTGACCGTCCACTGCGGGTTGGTCTTCTCCTTGATGCGGAAGAGGCTGGGCCCGACCTTGCGCAGGTTGCCCGGCCGATTCTCCGGATCGCTCTCGATCTTGGTGCGCTCGCTCGGCGTCAGATCCTCCAGCGGCGGGTACGGCTCGAGCCGCAGGTCGGGGCCGATGGGCCGGCCGCCCTTGGTGCCGGCGATCTCGTGACAGCCGAAGCAGCCGTTTTCCTTGATCAGATTGTAGCCGCGCAGCAGCTTCGGCGCCTCGACGCGATTGTCGCTGCTGATGAGGTCGGTGACTTCGTGATGGCACTTGATGCACGACGACTCGATGAACCGCTGCGGCAGCATCGGGAAGTCCCACATGTGCTGCGCCTCCCAGTCGTGCTTCTCGACCCAGTGCTCCTTCTGCTTCTCGCTGTCGGGCGTATGGGCGGCGAGCGTGAAGTCGGTGGCGCTGCCCTGGCCGGAGTGGCACGCGGAGCAGCCGAATTTCTCCATCGGGTGCTTGCTGTTGGCGCCGACGAACAGATCGAGCCGCGGATGGGCGCTGTATTCGTTGATGCGCGACGGAGTCAGCACGCTCGGATCGACCAGAGAAATCGCGAGCTGGTCCGGCCGCGGCAGGCGCGACGCGTCTTGCTTGCCGGGGGCTCCATAGGGAAGCTCCTGATAGGCCTTGATCCGTTCTTCAAGCAATTTCCGAGCCTGCTCCAGCCGCGCCTGCTGCTCATCGCTCGGCTTCTGCGTCAGGGCGTGCAGCGCATCCTTCGTATAGGCGGGCCGATCGATGCCGAGGTGGCAGGTCGCGCAGCGATCGTAGCGCGTCACCAGCTTGAAATTGTAATCGATCGGCACGTCGTTGTTGGTGATCTGTTGAATCTTGATCGGCGAGGCGAACGCGTCGAGCATCGGCCAGGTGCGGATGCGATCGCCCCAGCCCCATTGCTTGTTGTAGGCGACCTTCACCTGGGTATCGAACTTGTCGGTGACCTTTTTCCATTCCGACTGGGCGTCGGTCAAGCCCTTGTCAATCGCGTCGGCCTGGGCCCGCTTCTCCTTCATCTCCTGGTCGATGTTGTCGCGTGTTGCCTGGGCCTGCGCGAGCCGTTCGTTCAGCGTCGCGAGTTGCTCCTGGTAGCGCTTGATCGCCTCGGTTTCATTATGTTCCTGGGCGATGCCGTAGAAGCTGCTGATCGACTCAACGTCCGCCTTGACCGACTGGTACGCCGCATCCGCTTTCTCCTTCGCGGGCTTGAGGCGTGCGATCTCGGTGGTCAACGTGGCGAGTTGATCCTTCTTGCTCTCATAGGTCTCGCGGGCAGCATTGAATTTTACTTGCTTCGCGTCGAACTCCTCCTTTTTCGGAATTTGATCCAACGCGAGGCGTTGTGCCAGCGCCAACTCCACCTCGCGGAAGTTGCGCTGCTCGGCCTTGTAGGGGCGGTTGTAGTCGTCGACGAACATCCAGACGATGCTCAGCAGCATCGCCAGGGACGAAACGGCGAAGACAACGTCGAGGCCATACTGGCTTCGGTAATTTTTATCGGTTGCGGCCATGTCAACCCCGGACCCTTATTCAGATGTTAAAGAACCACTCCGGAATGAACACGATGTACTTCAGGTTGATCGTCCAGCGCAGCACCATCTTGATCGGCAGGGCCGCCATGAACTGGATGAGCGTCACCAGCGTGAAAAAGCGGATGAAACCCATGCGGATGAAGAACGATCGCATCACCGTCTTGGCCAGCAGCGGGGGCAGCAAGAGCAGGTATGCAAGCACCAGCAGGATGCCGGGCAATTCGCGGATGTACCACGGCCTGTCCGTGGACATGCCCAAGAGGCCAAGCCAGAAATAATCCGAGAGCATCACGTTGTTCAACGGCACCGTCTTGTGCGGGTCCCACGCTTCGAACGGTCCGAAGAAGTTCCAGTTCGGACCGCGGAGGAAGGTGCCCAGGACGATGAGCACGACCCACAACACGACGAAGCCGAACAGGAATGTGCTGACCGCGAACTTGCGCTGCGTGAAGGTGAAATACCCGTTGCCCTTGGTGTTGAAGTCGATGTACGGCAGGGCGATCAGGCCGTTGATGATCATGGTCGGCAAGACGACGCCCGCCATCCACGGGTCGAAGTAGACGAGCATCTCTTGCAGGCCGAGGAAGTACCACGGCGCCTTCGAGGGATTGGGAATCCGCGACGACGACGCGGGCTGTTCCAGCGGAGCCTTGAGGACGACGGCCCACACGACCAGGATTAGCGTGCAGACCACCATCGCGATGAGCTCGGTGTAGACGAGGTCGGGCCAGACGAGTACCTTTTCGTCCTTGCCGGCCGCCTTCTCCAGGGGCGGCTCGCCGCGCGCGAGCCGTTCGTCGTTGATGACGGCCTTGTGCAGCGCGAGCCAGGTCACGAAGCCGACCGAGAAGATCAGCATCACGATCGGCACGTTGTCAGGTTTGGTGATGATGTTCTTGAAGTTCTCGTTGGTCATCGCCCAGCCGGAGAAAAGCAGGACGGCCATGAGGACGGACCAGGCGACGATGGGATCGGTGAAGAACTTGCGGAAGTAGAGTCCAAGGACCAGCACGGCGACCGCGACAATGAAGTAGCTGACCGGGTTCATCACGGAGTTGACGAACACCTGCACGAATTCCGGGATGGCCAGGCCGGCATGAGCGAAGTAGACGGCCGCGTGGATCAGGAACAGCCCGCCGACCAGGGCCCAGATCAGCGTCTGCAAGAGGTTCTTGGCGCTGGTGTAGAAGAACGCCGCGAAGCCGAAATTCATGCCGGCGACGAACAGATAGTAAATCGCCAGGCCGTTCTGCAGCGAGGTCGAGAGCGTATGGTGGTTCATGGCACTCGCTTTCCGTTTGAGTGTAGTCCTCACGCTCCGCGTGAGGACCCCGTCACGCGGAGCGTGACGGCTACACTATTGTCCGCAGCTAAGCTACAGCGCCCCGCTGATGCCGCCGTCCTTGCGGACGCGCCAGAAATGCACGGCAATCAGCAGGGCCGCCGCCAGCGGAATGGCGACGCAATGCAGTACGTAGAAGCGCAAGAGCGCCGTCTCGCCGACGAAGCGGCCGCCTAACAACAGGAAGCGTGCGTCGCTGCCGGAATGGACGAGCTCGACGCCGCCGATGTTGAGCAGCTTCGATCCGGGGCCCTCATAGCCGACGAACGGCGTCGCGCGGGCCATATTGCTGCCGACGGTGATAGCCCAGATCGCGAGCTGGTCCCACGGCAGCAGGTAGCCGGTGAAGCTCAGCAGCAGCGTCATCACCAGCAAGATGACGCCGACCCCCCAGTTGAATTCGCGCGGCGGCTTGTAGCTGCCGGTCAGGAAGACGCGGTACATGTGCAGCCAGATGGTGATGACCATCGCGTGGGCGCCCCAGCGGTGCAATTCGCGGAGGATGCCGAGCGTGGCCACGTCGCGCAGCGAGAGGATGTCGTTGTAGGCGTGCTCCAGCGTCGGCCGATAGTAGAACATGAGCAGGACGCCGGTGACCGTCTCGACGAGGAACAGGAAGAAGGTGATGCCGCCCATGCACCAGGTGTAGCTGAGGGCGATGCCGCTCTTGCGGACCGACACGGGGTGCAGGTGGAGGAAGACGTTGGTGAGCATCACGACCACGCGGTTACGGCGGTCGCGCGGGGCGGGATGGCGGAAGATGCTCTTCCAGACCTGCGAGTTGCGGATAAAGTCGCCGATGGCCATGATGGGTAGGGGTCAGGGGTTAGGGTGTCAGGGGTTAGGGACCGACGGCTACTACACAAGCACGTATGATTCCGGGTCGTCCCACTGGCCGAGCTCGCGCTGGAACTTGCGCGACTTGTCCACGACGATCTCGCCTTCCTCGGTACGGCGAATGGCGTAGCGCTCGAGCGGGCGGGGCGCGGGGCCTTCGAAGTTGACGCCGGAGATCTTGAAGCCGGAGCCGTGGCAGGGGCACTTGAATTTCTTCTCCGCTTCGAGCCAGTTCGGGGTGCAGCCGAGGTGTGTACACGTCGTGCTCAGGGCATAAATGATCTCGCGGCCACGCTCGTCCTTGGCGCGGATGACCCAGGCGCCCACTTCCTTGAACTTGTCGTCGACGCGGTTGTCTTCGTAGTTGCTGGCCTGGCCGGCCCGGAAGGTGCTCGGCGGCTCGGACAGCACATTGGGGAAGAGGAATCGGAGCGTGCCGAGCGTCATGCCGATCATGGCCGCGGTGAAGGCGACCCAGGCGACGGCGAACCACGAGCCGAACATCGCGAGGAGGAAGAAGCGGCGATCGGTCCCCTTCTTGGCCGGCGCCGGCGGCTTCGGCGGCGCTGCCTTCGGCGGGGCGGGTGGAGTAGCGGTCGCCGTGGTAGTGCCCGGGGACGGATTGGCCGTCACCGCCGTCGATGGCGGCGGGTTCGGCGGCATGGATGCGTTGGGAGGAGTGGGTTCCGCCATATTTCAATGACTTCGCAGGTTAACGAATCAGCGCCCCGGTGATCGCCGGGCGGGGATCGTCGAGAGGGAGCGCAGGTTATTTCGGCAAATGCCACGACGTGTTCCTTTTTACGGGTCGCGCCGCGCGTCAACCGTCCCCGCAGGGATTTGGAAAAAGCAAACCGTGTGCCGCCGCTCCTCGCCCGCCATGTGCGGAAATGTCACAGGTTCGGCGTTTGCGTTTCTCGCATGTGAGAATGCAGGATGGCACGCATGCCAGAAGTGAAAAATGTCCTTGCCTTGTTGTTTACGTTTAGCGCTCGGCCGCCGAGCGCTAAACGTAAACAAGCATCGCCCGGATGCTTGCTTCATCCACCGGCCGGATCAGCCCCTTTTCCGTAACAATGCCCGCGATCAGCGCCGCCGGCGTCACATCGAACGCGGGATTGTACACCTTCACATCGTCCGGCGCCGTCGCCCGGCCGAAGCCGTGCGTCACCTCGCGCGGATCGCGCTGCTCGATTGGAATCTCGGCGCCGCTCGCCAGCCGCAGATCGAACGTGCTCGACGGTGCGGCCACGTAAAACGGGATGCCGTGCGCCGGGCCAGCAGCGCGACGCTGTAGGTGCCGATCTTGTTCGCGGTGTCGCCGTTGGCGGCGATGCGATCGGCGCCGACGATCACCAGCTGAATGCGGCCCTCCTTCATCACCTGGGCCGCCATGCTGTCGCATATCAGCGTCACGTCGATGCCACGCTGCAACAGCTCCCAGGTCGTCAGGCGGGCACCTTGCAGCAGCGGTCGGGTCTCATCCGCGTAGACGTGAATCGTCTTGCCCTGCTCGGCCGCGGTGAACAGCACCGCCAGGGCGGTACCGTAGTCGGCGGTCGCCAGACCCCCGGCATTGCAGTGCGTCAACACGCCCTGGCCAGCCTCGATCAGCTCGGCACCGACCCGGCCGATCGCGCGGCACATCTGCCGATCCTCGTCCTCAATGGCCAGCGCTTCGCGCCAGAGCAGCTCCACTACCTCCGGCACCGGTCGTGTGGGCAGATGGACGTGCGCCTGCCGCTCCAGCCGTTCGAGTGCCCAGAACAGATTGACGGCGGTGGGCCGGCTGGTGCGCAGGTAGTCCGTCACCTGCCGTAGCCGCTCGGCGAATGCGTCGGCCGAATCGTCGCGACGTTGTTGCAGGCCGAGGACCACGCCCATCGCCGCGGCAATGCCGATCGCCGGTGCGCCGCGCACGCGCAATGAACGAATCGCCTCCCACACATCCTCCACGGACCGGCAGTCGCGGTATTCGAGCTGCCCCGGCAAGAGCGTCTGGTCGATCAGCCGGACGTGGCCGTTGACATCGCCGCCGACCCAGGCAACCGTGCGCGTGAAATTTGGTTTCATCCGACCCCCAGACACCCCGCCCCCGCTCTGCAATGCACTGCAACCTTGCGCAACGAAACGTCGCGCATGCGTGGGAGACTCGTCCTCGCTCGCGCTTCGGGCTCAAATGCCCGCCAAACGGGCCCCGTGAAAAACCGAAGTTTGATCTCGGCGGCCCCGAGGCTATGTTATAATCCATCTCGCCGACCCGCGGGAGGATGCGATGCTGCTCTTGGGCCGAACGCGACAGCGAACCTGCCAGGGAATGACGCGCCGCGCCTTCCTGCAGATCGGCGCCAGCTCCGTGCTAGGCCTGTCGCTCGCCGACCTGCTACAGATCCGCGCGACCACCGGCAGCGCCTCCGCCGGCCCGGCCCGCGCAGTGATCTTCCTCTGGCTGTGGGGCGGCCCAGCCCAGCTCGACACCTGGGACCCCAAGCCGAACGCGCCGGCCGAATTCCGCGGCCCCTTCGCCTCGATCCAGACCCGCGTCACCGGCGTCCGCGTCGGCGAGTTGTTCCCGCAGGTGGCCGCCCTTACCGATCGCATCGCCATCCTGCGCTCGCTCCACACGGAGTCGAACGATCACGGCGTCGCCGGCACCGCGGGATTGACCGGCAGCATCGCCGGGGCGGCGAACCTCGGCGGCCAGACGCTGGCCGGCTCGGCTCGGCCCGCGCTCGGCTCCTGCGTGTCGCGCGCTCGCGCTGCCGGGCGCAGATGCCGCCGTTCATGGTGGTCGGCGGCCGGCTGCACCAGGGCAAGAAAGCGATCGTCGGTGAAGGGGCCGGCCCACTCGGCGCACGCTATGATCCGTTCCGCATCGAGTGCGACGCCGAGCAAGGCACGCGCATTCCCGCGCTGCAGCTTCCCGCCAACCTCACGCCCGAACGCCTGCACGACCGCCAGACGTTGCTCCACGCCCTCGACGACGTGCAGCGCGGCATCGAAACGCCGGGCCGCAGCATCGACGATTATCGCGCCCAGGCGCTCGCCTTGCTCACGTCGCCCAACGCCGCCCGGATGTTCGATCTGTCGCAGGAATCACCCGCGTGCGCCGATCGGTATGGACGCACGCGCTTCGGCCAATCGTGCCTGCTCGCCCGGCGGCTGGTGCAGCATGGCGTGCCGTTCGTGCAGGTCAACTGGAGCGATCACGTCGAGGCCGAGGAAGATTCCGGCGACGGCGGCTGGGACAACCATTACCGCAACTTCCAGCTCATGCAGGATCGCCAGGCCCCGTGGTTCGACCAGGCCTATCCCGCCCTGCTCGCCGATTTGCGCGAACGCGGCCTGTTCGACACGACGCTGGTGGTCGCGGTCGGCGAGTTCGGCCGCACGCCGCGTATCAACGACAAGGCCGGCCGCGATCACTGGGAGCATTGCTACAGCGCCCTCGTCGCCGGCGGCGGCGTGCACGGCGGCCGCGTCATCGGCGAAAGCGACGCCCGCGCCGAACGGCCACACGATCGACCGATGACGCCCGCCGACCTCGCGACCAGCGTCATGCACGCGGTCGGCATCACAACCGAGACCGCGGCAACGCTGGGCATTCCGATGCATGGGCGGGTGATTGAGGAGTTATTCTAATGACCACCACGGAAATCTACTCGCCCGGCCTCGAAGGCGTCATCGCCGGCGAAACCGCCGTCTCCACCGTTACCGGCGGGCTGCGCTATCGCGGTTATCCCGTCGGCGAACTGGCGGAGAAGTCCAGCTTCGACGAGGTGGCGCACCTGCTGCTCCACGGCGAGTTGCCGGCGCGGCCGCAGCTCGACGCGTTCCGCCAACGGCTGGCGGCTGCGCAGATGTTGCCCAGCCTGCTGAGCGAGCTGCTAAAAAAAATGCCAGCCGCGGCCGAGCCGATGGACGTGGTGCGGACCGGCGTGAGCATGCTGGCCCTCTTCGACCCGGAGACCAGCGACGAGAGCCACGCCGCAAACCTGCGCAAGTCGGAACGGCTGCTGGCCCAGATCCCGCTGATCATCGTGGAGTATCATCGGGCACGCCAGGGCCAGCCCGCGGTGCCGCCGCGGGCGGACCTGGGCTTTGCGGCCAACCTGCTGTACATGCTCAGCGGCAAGCCGCCCGACCCGTTCGCCGCGAAAGCGTTCGACGTATCGCTGATCCTGTACGCCGAGCACGAGTTCAACGCCTCGACGTTCACCGCGCGCGTCGTCACTTCGACGGCATCCGATTTGCATTCGGCCATTGTCGCCGCGATCGGCGCGCTCAAGGGCAAGCTGCACGGCGGGGCCAATGAAAAAGTCATGGACCTGCTCGTGGCGGCCGGCGGACCGGACCGGGCGGAGGCATGGATTCGCGGGGCGCTGCGCAAGGAAAAGGTCATGGGCTTCGGTCATCGCGTGTACAAACACGGCGACGTCCGCGCGGGCATCCTCAAGGAGTATGCCCACCAGGCCGCGGAAAAGTTCTGCCAGACGCAGTGGGAGGAGACCGCCGCCATCATCGAGCGGGTGCTGGCACAGGAAAAGAACCTATTCCCGAATCTCGACTGGCCCGCCGGCCGGCTCTATCATGCGCTCGGACTTGAAGTGCCGCTGTACACGCCGTTCTTCGTCGCCTCGCGCGTGACCGGCTGGTGCGCCCATGTGATCGAACAGGCGGACAACAACCGTATCATCCGCCCGCGAGGCCGCTACATCGGGCCGGAGGAACGCCATGTTTAGCGGCGGCTCGCAGAGCCGCACAGTTCTGCGAACCGCCGCTAAACGCACCTGATAACCGCGAGGTAACCCATGCGCCGCATCCTTATCGGAGTGTCATTCCTGGCCCTGTGCGGCCTGCTCGCCTACCTGGGTATACTCGCCACGGCGCAGGACCCGCCTGGGACGAAAAAACAATCCAGCGGCGACGCGAAGGTGGGCGGCGCGGCCGCGCCGGGCGCCGAGGAAACGCCGAAGACGAAAAAGCAGATCGGCGACAACGTCTTCTTCGAAAAGCAGGGCGACCAGCGGCGCGTCCTGATCAACACTTCCGTGTGTCTGCGGCAAGGCCAGCTCGAGCAGTTCGTGACCCGCAAGCGCACCAAGGAGCACGAGGCCATACTTGCCGTGGATACCGATGCCCGTAACATTCATCTCGCGTTGATCCTGGCCGGTGCGGAGCCGGGCAGCCCGGTCAAGTTCCGTCCCAAGTTCGCGGCACCCACCGGCACGGCAATCAAGATCACGCTCGAGTACAAGGACAAGGGCAAGACCGTGCGCGTGCCGGCCCGGGAGTGGGTCCGCAACAGCAAGACCAAGAAGGACCTCGACACCGACTGGGTCTTCGCCGGCAGCGTCCTCATCCCTGACCCGTTCGACAAGGAAAAGCAGCCGTATTACGGCGCCAACGACGGCGACGTCATCTGCCTCTCGAACTTCGACACGGCCCTGCTCGACGTGCCGTTCAACAGCTCCAAGGAAAACGACGAGCTGTCGTTCGAGGCCCACACCGATCGCATCCCGCCGCTGGAAACGCCGGTCCTCGTGATCCTCGAGCCGGTTCCGGCCAAGAAGAAGTAAGGGCTGCAAGAATGCACCACGCGGCACTCGGGACGCCATGCACAGGGAGGTCATGCTCATGTCTGCCCGTCTTTTTTTTCTGCCGATACTCACGTCGATCACATTCTTGACCGCCAGTTCGCACGGCGCCGCGCAGACGGATCGGCACGGCGATCCGCTGCCCGCCGGGGCGATTGGCCGACTCGGCACGACCCGGCTGCGGCATGGTGCCTCGGTCTGGGACATGGCTTTCCTCCCGGACGGCAAGACTCTGGCGTCTTTGGACCGTGGATTGCCGGCCATGCGTCTCTGGGACCGCGGCACGGGCAAGGAAAAGTCCTCCCACCGGCTCGGGCTGGACTTTTCCGGTTCCGGCACGTTCTCGCCGAATCGGCAATTGGTGGCGTGCGCCGGTGGTGGGGAGCTTGGTGTTTACGAACTCGTGAGCGGCAAGCGGTTGTTGCGGCTGGTGCTGCCGCCGTGGCAACGCTGTTGTTTTTCCGCCGACAGCCGTAGCCTGCTCGTGGCAAGTACCGACGGGATCGATCATTGGGAGATAGCCACGGGCAAGAAGCGGCAAGCGCTCGAAATGGTGCGACCCCGCGAATCGGCAGACTTCTCGAACCTGATCGCCGCGGCCGACGGCAAGCTGCTGGCCGCCTGGAATCGAGCCGGCGGCAGCGCGTATGTATGGGACTTGCCGTCAGGAAAAATCCTCTACGATTTCGCCGTGGAAAAAGGGGCGGTCCTTACCTTTGCCCCGGACAGGCAGACCCTAGCCACCGTGAGCACGGAAGGCTCGTCGGTGGTAATTCGGGCGTCGGCAACTGGTAAGCGGCTGCACGCCCTCTACGGCGATGAGAAGGCCTACCACCTAGCGTTTTCCCCGGTTGGCAGCACGCTGGCCATCGCCTGTGCCAAAAACTGGATTCGCCTTTGGGACGTTCGCCAGGATAAGGAGACGGGCGCGCTTTGGGCTCCCCATCGCTGGGGCGATTGTCTGCTGTTTTCGTCCGACGGCCGAACTCTGGCCACGGCAAACCGGGGCGCCAATTGCATACAGGTCTGGCAACTTCCTGCCGGCCAGGAAGCGGACCCGCTCGTTCTGGGTATAGAGTGGGACTTCAATAGCTGCGTCATTTCCGGCGACGGCAAGATGCTGGCGACCACCTACGCCAATACGATCCGCCTTTGGGACGTTGCCGCGGGCAAGGAAATTCACGTACCCACTGGTGCCGCGCAGTCTCACCCATTTGGCGCTCGCGCCCGATGGCCGCACGGTCGCGACGGCCGATCACGAGAGCGTGATCAGCATCTGGGACGCCACGACTCAGCGGCACCGCAAGCAGTGGAGTGCCGTATGGGGGAAGCTAAACGGACTCGTCTTCAGCGCGGACGACAAGACGCTGATATCGCTGTACGACGCGAGCGCCACAGCGCACCTGTGGGACGTAACGACCGGGGAGCTTGTACGCCGCGCAAAGGCGCCGAAGGACAGCATTGGTTGTGCCATAACGCCCGACGGGTGCAGCGCATTGACCCCGGATGCAAGACGTTGCGCGATCGTCACTGCGGATGATGATGGCGTTGTCCAGTGCACGCAATGGGACGTCGCCAGCGGCCGAGAGTTGCAGCGTATCGCGCTGGCAAGTGAGTTCCCGTTCAAGGTCACTTACAGCCCCGATGGACGGCTCCGCGCCAGCCTGGTTTTGCGGCAGGATCCTTTGCGACTTGCGATCGCCGACGTTGTCTGCTGGGACGCTATCACGGGGAAACAGTGCATGCGGGTCGAGCAGTCCGCCGGCGTGCTCGGAAGTCTGGCGTTCGCTTCCGACAGCCGCCGACTCGCGTTTGGCCGGGATGACGGAACGATCCAGATCCTGGACGTTCTCACGGCCAAGTCGCTCGGCTCCATCGACGGCCACCGCGGTTCCGTCATGGCCATGCAATGTTCGCCTGACGGCAAGACGCTGTATAGCGCCAGCATGGACACCACGGTGCTCCTGTGGGACCTGACGCGCTGGCCCTTGCCGCGTAGCGCTTTATCGCCCGCCGCGCTGGACGCCGCATGGGCGGACTTGGCCAGCCGCGAGGCGGCGAAGGCGTTGCGCGCCGTCGGAGCGCTGGCGAGGGCCCCGAACCAAGCGGTACCGTTTCTCGCCGGCCGGCTCAAGCCGATCGCGGCGCCGGATCCGCAGCAGGTCCGCCGCTGGATTGCCGATCTCGGCAGTGACGACTTTCGCTACGCGCCAGGCCGCCACGAAGGCGCTCGAACTGCTCGGCGCACCGATTGAGTCGGCCGTGACGGAGTCGCTGAAGAGTAGCCTGGCGCTGGTAACGCGCCGCCGTCTGGAACTGCTGCTCAAGGCCATGCACGAGGTCTCGCTGCCGGAGGAACTGCGGTTGCTGCGTGCGGTGCAGGCGCTGGAACTGATCGGCACCGCCGAGGCGCAGACGCTGTTGCAATCGCTCGCCAAGGGTGTAGCCGCGGCGCGGCAGACGCGCGAGGCGAAGGAATCACTGGAACGGTTGGCCAGACGAGCGGCGCTTGAAAAGCCGCCAGCGGATCAGGGACAATAGCGTGAATGACTACGCTGCCGTCGGCCTGCGGGTATTCTCCACCAGCGCAACGAGCGCCCGGCTGACGGCGACAGCGGTGGCGAGCGGGGCCTGACCGCGTGGCCGAAAGCGACGTTGTTCACCGAAGCCAGGCGCGATATTATCAACATAGCGAAGCCCTGAGATCGGCTGTGATCGCGGAAATGGCGTGATGCCTCATCTGGAATTGCTATGTGTTTTCTGTGGCGGCATGATCCGGGATCTTCTTCTCGAATGCGTGCCGAAGGCTATGCAGAAAAGCGAGGCCTACACTCTGCTCATGGACCTAAAACCTGGGGCAGCGTTTCCGTGTCCTTATTGCAGCCGGCTCATCGGTTTCGATGACGACCGGAATGCCGCAGTTGCCAAGTCTGGATGGCCGGTTGTACGTTACGGGCTCAGTGAATTGGAGGTTAGGCGAGAGTTCGATGGGGAGCCATCGGGTACTTCCCTGGGGGACTGGGCTCGCAAGAACCACTGGATAGAACCGGGCACACATTACCCATTGACCGAGTACCAATATGCCGAACAAGCACCCGCTAATGAAGTTGTCCCATGAAGAGGATCTCTTCCTGCGGCATTGGCTGTACGAGCAATTCCACTACGCATCGGGACCAGGTCCGGCGAAGCGGTTGCAGATCGAGCAGCGAGCGATCCCCGCGAACCTGTCTGTCCTGATTGCCGCTGCCATCCCCGAGCCGGCCGAGCAGCGAGCGGCCGCTCTTGGCCCGCCTCCCGCGGAGGTGCCCACATGGCCCTGGACCGAGGAAGGCCTGCACGCCCGCTTGGCGGAGGCTCATAGCGCTTTGGCCGAAATGAATGAAAACAGCGGCACGCAATTCGGCACACACAGCGCGGTGGGACCAGTACACTGAGTTACCTCCGCCATCCGCTTGTAGCGCCCGTCACACCGCCACCGCTTTCGTGATGCGTTCCTTGCCGCGCATCCACGGCCGTAGCACCGCGGGGATGACCATGCTGCCGTCGGCCTGCTGGTAATTCTCCAGCAGCGCCACCAGCGCCCGGCTGACGGCGACCGCGGTGCCGTTGAGCGTGTGGACGAAACGCGTGCCCTTGTGCTTGGGGCTCTTGTAGCGGATGTTGAGCCGGCGCGCCTGGAAGTCGGTGCAGTTGGAGGTGCTCGTCACCTCACCGTATTCGCCGCCCTGGCCGCGGCCCGGCATCCAGGCCTCGAGGTCGAACTTGCGATATGCCGGGCCGCCCAGGTCGCCGGTGCAGGTATCGATGACGTGGTACGGCAGACCCAGTCCCTGAAAGACCTCTTCCTCGATGCCGAGCAGCTCCTGGTGCAGCGCGTCCGACTGGTCCGGCGCAGAAAACGAACATCTCGACCTTGGTAAACTGGTGCACGCGGTAGAGTCCCCGCGTGTCCCGGCCCGGCGCTCCCGCCTCGGTGCGGAAACAGTGCGACAGCCCGACATACTTGATCGGCAGCTCCAGCTCCTCGACGACGCGGTCGCGGTGCATACCGCCCAGCGTGATCTCGGCGGTCGCGATCAGGCAGAGGTCGCTGTTGGCGATGCTGTAGATTTGCGTCTCCGGCCCGCGCGGCATGAAGCCGATCCCCTCCAGCACGTCGACGCGCGCCAGGTCCGGCGTGATCACCGGCGTGTAGCCGTGCCGCAGCAGCGTGTCGAACGCGTACTGCACCAGCGCCAGCTCCAGGAGGACGGCGTCGCGCTTGAGATAATAGAACTTCGCTCCCGCCACCGCCGAGCCGGCCTCGAAATCGACCAGGTCGAGCGCCTCGGCAATCGCGACATGGTCCTTCGGCGCGAACGCGAACTTCGGCCGTTCGCCCCACGTCTTGACGACCTTGTTGTCCGCGGGCGTGCCGCCGACCGGCGCGTCGGGATGCGTCATGTTCGGGATGTCGGCGAGGGCGGTGCGCAGGTCCGTCTCGACGTGCTTGAGCTGGGCCTCCAGCGCGGCGATTTCTTCGCGAAGCTTGCGGCCTTCCTGGATCAGCTCCGGCTTTTTCGCAGCGTCTTTTTCCTTGGGGATGAGCTTGGACACCTCGTTGGCGCGCTGCTGCTTGACCTGCGCGGCCTGCACGAGCTGCTTGCGCTGATCGTCGAGCGCGACGACGCGATCGACGTCGGCGTTGACGTTGCGGTTGGCGCAATTCTGCTTGACGGCGTCGAGATTTTCGCGAATGAATTGTGCGTCGAGCATGGCATCACGGGTGTTGAAAATGGCTGCGCTTCTGCCGATGCAGCAGAATGCGCATGATCAATGGATCGGGCACTGGCGATCCCACTTTGGTTCTCACCACCTCGCAAAATTGGATCGCGTCGTGCGGATGGCACGCCAGGTCGTCGACGGTCCATTGCGGGTAGAGCGTGCCAAGGATTTCGTGGGCTTGATCGCCGAATCGTTCTGGGCTTAGCTTGCACCCGACCGCTTTGAGCTCCCGAAGAAGGTCCAGCCGGCGTTGGGAACGGTCGGCCTTTGCAGATCGACCGGGCTCCGCAAGCGCGTTGTCGATCGCCCAGTAGAGCCGCCCCATCTCGGGCGTCAGCTCGCCGATCACCATCGTGACTTCAACCGCACGGCCGCCCCGCGCCTCTCACGAGAAAATGGAGCATGTTGTTGCCGTTGCGGGCTGTCGCGCCTTTGCGCTTCCAATCCCGGGCACTGGCTTCGTTGCGATAAACGAAGAACTCGTCATAGGGAACATCCTCGTTGCCCTGCAGGATGTCGGCGACAGGCCGTGTGGCCGCCTCCTCGCTTCCTTCAATAACGCTGTCCGGCCACGCCTCGGCGACTTCGGTGAGGATGGCACGCGCGCTGTACGCGCGCCGCGGCACGTGTGGAAGGATCAAGTCGACGCCGCCTATTTCCATGCTCATGCCGGCCCCTCGTAACGCTGCCGAACGCGCTCTACGTCATAGTCCTGAGGAGCGTAGAAAATAAACGTGCCGCGACTACCTGCAAGCGGCACCAGGTCGCCGGCATCCTTGAACACGAAAACATACTTCAGCTTCGCCCTGGGTATACGCAGGCGCTTGGACAGCTTGGGCGACCCGCGCAAGATCGGTGAAGTAGACGCCAACGGGATGGCGACTACGCGGCTTCCGCGCCAGGAAGTGCCATGGCTGCGAGCTTCGGATCGCATTGTGTCCTTTGCGATTTGTGTAATGGTGAATCATGGCGTGCGCGAGCCACTCACGATTCTCTCCTCGCAGGCGTGCTGCAGTCGCCACTGCCGCTAGCACTCGCCCGCGCTATCTCGGCATCCGACGCATGACGGATAGCCGTCCAATCAATGGCCGCGACCCAGCAGTGTTCCTGTTCAGAGAAGGACACCACCCCATCCGCTAGCAACTCATCGAGTTGGTTATTATCATCCAAATCGTCCGCGTGAAGAGTCACTACCAATCCGTCGCACAACGTCACGTGCTGTCGTGCAAGGTCTTCGATGGTGCCGATACAATTCAATCGAATGCGGCCCTGCGCGTCTGCATTGTGGAAATCCGCGTAGATCCTTGGCCTCACCATGGCGTTCTCCTCTGTCAGGGTTTCTGCGCGGGATTGGGAATCGTCGTCGCCAACAAACGGCTCGCGTCTTCCGGGCTCAAACCAACAACGGTTGCATGATTGGGACTTCGGCCCGACGTTCGCACGACATCGCCTCCGGCCGCACGGACAGCGCCGACGGTGGTCACGCCAACCTGACCATGCGGGATGCTCGCTGCCAACTCCGCCACGGACAACGCTGCCGCGCATTCGACCGAAACGCCGGTCACGCCGTCTGGGTGAGTTCGCGTCCCACGTCGCAGGTCTTCCGGTTGATTGCGTCCGCCGCGGACCACCAGGGCTTCGTCCGGAATCCTTTCCGCCACGGTTCGTGCCTCTCAGTGCAATACCTGCGCTGGCCTATTCGCCAGGATTGCATGCTTCCTCTGTCCATGCTACCGGAAAGATGCCGGCCGTGCGATCACGGCCGCTGTTCCAGCGGCACGTATGCGACATCGCGCTTGCCGACGAAGACCTGCTCGGGCCGGTAGATGCGGTTGCTCTGGATCTGTTCCAGCCAGTGCGCCAGCCAGCCGGCGACGCGGGCGATCGCGAAGATCGGCGTGAACAGGTCGGTCGGGATGCCGAGCGCGTGATAGACGACGCCGGAGAAGAAATCGACGTTCGGGAAGACGCCCTTTTTCTTGTATTCATATTCGTCGCCCAGCGCGACCTTCTCCAGCTCCAGGGCGGTCTCGTAGTTGGCCGGCCGGCCCGTTTCGCTGAAGGCGTGCTCGGCCAGCTCCTGCAGCACCGTGGCGCGCGGGTCCTTGACCTTGTAGACGCGATGGCCCATGCCCATAATCTTGAACTTCGGGTCGGCCGCGATATGGGCCTGCAGCCAGGGCCGCACCTGGGCGGCGTTGCCGATCTCCTCGAAGACGGCCAGCGCCTCCTCGTTGGCGCCGCCGTGCAGCGGGCCGGTCAAGGTGCCGATCGCCGACGCGATGACGGTGTAGGGGTTGGCGAGCGTCGAGCCGGTGACGCGGGCGCTAAACGTCGACGCGTTCATCGTGTGCTCGGCGTGCAGGATCAGGCACGCGTCGATCACCTTGCGCACGGCCGGCGACGGCTCTTTTTCAAACAGCATGTAGTAGAAATTGCCGGCGTGGTCGAGATCGTCGCGCGGCTGGATCGGCTCGTCGCCGCCGCGGGCCCGGTGGAACGCCGCCACGCAGGTCGGCATCTTGGCGATCAGCCGAACCACCGACTCCCAGTTGCTGTGCGTGTTGGTGACGTTGCGCGCCGGGTAGAACATGCCCATCGCCGCCACCGCCGACTGCAGGGCGTACATGGGATGGCCGGTCTCGGGCAGGCACTTGATGAGGTCCTTGAGCTTGTACTTGATGCGGCGATGATGGCGGAGCTGATCGTCGAAGTCGGCGAGCTGCTTTTGCGTGGGCAGGTCGCCCTTGAGCAGCAAGTAAGCGGTTTCCTCAAAGGAGCTTTCCCGGGCGAGCGTCTCGACGGCGATGCCGCGATACTCGAGGCGCGCGCGTTTGCCGTCGATGAAGCTCACTCCGGACTCCGCGACCGGCACATCGGCGAGTCCCGGACGTAGCTCGATCTGGTTCATAACGATCCTTGGGGAATGGCGAGTCCGCTCGCCGGCTGGAAGGCTGGGCGAAAACGCATACGGAGTGAGATTATGCGGCGGTGCGGTCCGCGACTAGTCTGGCGACGAAAGGGGACCGTGGCAACGCAAGCCGCGGGCTGAGCGCAGCGAATCCCGCGGATCGGGGACGTGGGACCCGCGGGATTCGCTGCGCTCAGCCCGCGGCTTGAGATAGGGCGGTTCACTATTTCAGTCGGCGCAGCGCCTTCTGCGCCTTGCGCGTCAGCACCGCGGTGGGCGCGCCGTCGGCCAGCGCGACGAGCAATTCGCGGGCGGGCGGTGTGGCGATGCGCTCCAGCACCTCCACGGCGCGCGTTGCCTGCAGCTCCTCGCCCGTCAGGTTGCCGCGCTCGACCTTGTCGAGCAGGTCGTCGATGCGGCGGCGCATCTCCAGCGAAACCTTACCCTCGCGCGCCTTGCGGAGGGCGATCTCCGCGAGCGCACCGATCTTCTCCAGCGTGCGGAAGGACTGGTCGCGCGTGTTGAAGTCCTCGCTGTCAAGGTTCGCCACCCACTGCACGAGCTGCTTTTCTTCGACCGTCGCCGTCCGGGCCGGGCGGAGCTGTTTCGCCAGAAATGCTACCGTCTCGGCCGACGCGATCAGGCGCCGCTGCGCGGAACGCGGCCTCGCCGTCGACCTTGGCCAGATGTGCCCACTCGGCTTCCAGCTCTGGCGCCGCCAGCACGACTGGCTTTTGGCCGAACATGCCGGTAACGTCCCACAACATGACAGTGGTGTCGGTGCTGCCGGAGGCAAGCGTCAGTCCGTCGGGCGCAAAGGCGAGGCAGTTGATGCCGCCTTGCTGGCCCCGATACAGGGTCCGGCGCTGGCCGCCGGCGAGTTCCCACAACTCCAGCATGGGGGGCGTGCTGCCGGCATCGCCCATCGGCCCGATGATGCGCTGGCCGCCGTGGGCGATCGCGAGGGTGCGGCCGTCGGGGCTGAACGCCAGGGCGGTGATCGCGGCGAACCCACCGGGCATCTCGAGTTTTTTCGCCTCCTTGCCGGTGTCGGCGCGTACCACCACCACACTTTGATTGGGCCCGGGCAGCGCCAGCAGCTTGCCGTCCGGTGAAAAGGCGACGCTGGCGCCGAGCATGGGGCCGCCAGCAAACGCCGCCCCGCCGACGCTGACGCCCGGCGCATCGAGCGCGAGCCGTTCCTTGCCGGTGGCGGCGTCGAGCAGCAGGACGCGGCCCCACGGCTGGCCGGTGTTCCCGTCGAACGACGACACCGCCACGGCCAGCGTCTTGCCGTCCGGCGCGAACGCGACGCGCGGTGTGCCGCCGGCCTGAGTGTTGGCGGATACGTCGAACGCCGCTTTGCCGGCCTCCTCGCCGGATTCGACGTTCCACACATTAACCAGTTGCATCAGGCTCGCCGCCGCCAGCCGATCGCTGCGCGGCGCGAACGCTACTCCGAAGGCGCCGGACGGCTTCGTCGGCTCGAAATCGCAAGCGACCTGGCCGGTGCGGAGGTCCCACAGGCGAACGCCGTTGTAGATGCTGCCGGTGGCGGCATAATGGGCGTCGGGCGAGAGGGCCAGCGTGGTGAGCCGCATACCCACGGTATCGACCAGCGACAGCCGATGCAGCACGGTGCCGGTCGTCGTGTCCCAGCTCAGCACGGCGCCATCGAAGCTGGCGGTGGTCAGCGACCGGCCATCCGGCGCGTAAGCGAGGGCAAGCACTGGAGTCGCGTGACCGGTGCTGCTGGTGGCCGTCTTGCCGGTCACCGCGTCCCACCAAAGGGCGCTTTGGCCGATCAGGCCGAGCGCGACGATCTGGCCGTCGCCGGGAAACGCCACGGACAGGAGGCGGCTGCGCGGCGGCCCCGGCTGCAGGTCGAGGCGCTTGCCGTCGGCGGTGTGCCAGGCCTGGATTCCGCCTTCGTAGCTGCCCGCAACGAGCAGCTTGCCGTCGGGCGAATATTGCAGGACGTTGGTCGCGCCGCGCCGCCCGGCGAAGCGGCGCAGCTCCTGGCCGGTTTCGGCATCGAAGAGGTGGAACGTGGACATGCCGCTGGCGACGGCCACCGTTTTGCCATCGGCCGAGATGGCGACCGCGTTGATCTGGATGTTCGCGCGGTCAAGCTTAAGCTTGCGCAGCTCCTTGCCGGTCGCGACGTCCCAGAGTTGCACGATCTTGCTGGGCTCGTCATCCTCGCCGATCATGCGCACGACGTGCCGTCCCCAGGTGGCCAGGCGTTTGCCGTCCGGCGCCAGCGCGGTGGCACAGCTCGCATTGTACAGCACCGGGAACGTGCCCAGCGACTTGCCGGTGGCGACATCCCATGCGAAGGCGCGCGGCATGCCCTTGGCGCGATCCTCGCCGACCGCGATCACCTTGCCGTCGGCCGAGAACGTCAAGTTCCGGCCGCGCATGAGGTCGCCTTCCGGAACCTCCAGGGTACGGAGCATTGCACCCGAGGGCAGCTCGGCGAGGAGGATGTTCATGCCATCGCCGTAGGCCAGCACCTTGCCGTCGGGGGACACGGCCACGAGCGGCAGGCCCGGGGCGCCAGCGATTTTCGCCAGCGGCTTGCCGGTTTGCCGCTCGAACAGAGTGATCTCCGCGCGACTGGCAAGCGCCAGGTACTTTGCGTCGAGTGAAATGGCACCGCCGACGGCCGGCTCGCCGAGTCCGACGCCGCTATTGCCCAGGCGCAGCCGCGCCCCTCCGGCAGCTCGCCGGCGGTCGCTGCATTCTTGCCGCCGGTCGCCGCAGGCTGGGCGAGCAGGGCGGGGCCGATGAGCGCCGGGACGCACAGCCAAAGGATCGCGCGGAGCTTCGACATGGCCAACCCTCTCCGTAGTGCAGGATCGATGCGCATTCCCGAGGTTACCCGATGTACGGGCATTGCGTCCATGAAAAAAGACGAGTTCGTGACCAGCGAAGACGGGTTGAATGAAGTAGGTCAGGCTTTCCAGCCTGACTGTCACGCCTGACAGTCAGGCTGGAAAGCCTGACCTACTTCACTCTAACGGTCGACATTAGCGCTTCAGCGCGAGCAGTGACACTTCCAGCCGATCGAGAAAGCTCACCGCGTCGCGGTAGGTGCTCTCGGCCATGACGGGGGAGCCTTGCTTCTGCCGCAACATGCCGCGGAGCTGTTCGGCGGCGTCGGTGGCCAGCTCCACGGCGCCGCGCGACAGCCGGCCGTTGTCCGACGATGCCGCAAGTTGGGCGATGCCCTCGATCTGGTGGCGCAGCGACTCGGCCTTGGTGGCCGGCGACAGCACGCGCAGGCCCAGCGGCCAGCTCACGCGCCCGCCCGACGTGGGGAGGCCAAGTGCATCGAGAACGGGGCCGGCGGCCTGCTCCCCAGCCGTGCTGCTCGCGGCAAGGGCGTAGGGGTTCGACTGGGTGCCGAGTGCGCCGTAGCCGCCGGAGGGGTTCGTCTGCGTGCTGCTCGCCCCGTAGCCTGCAGTACCAGGCAGGTACGGAAGATAGCCATAGCCGCCGTAGCCGCCATACCCGCCATAGCCGCCGAACCCCACACCGGCGCCGCCATAGGGCGGCACGCCGTACCCCGGCACAGCGTAGCCCGGCACCGTCGCCAGGGGCAAATAAGGATTGGAATTGAAGCCACCATTGTACGCCGAGAAGAGCGCGAGCCGTTGATAACCGTCGAGCAAGGCCGTCCCGTTCAACAAGGCCGTGTCCACCCTCGCCATCCGATCGAGCACCGCCGCCTTCTGCTGGGGGGTCGCACCGGCGAGCATGGCGGCCGTCCTGTCCGACTGGGCCGCGTTGCTCAGCCCGGCCGCCCGATTCAGCAGGACCGCTCGTTGCAACGGCGTTGCGATACCGAACAGCGCGGTCTCGGTGTCCGCCAGCGCCGCCCGGTCCAGCCCCTCTGCCCGCACCGTATCCCGCAGCGCCGCCCGCTGTGTCTGCCCCAGGGAAGTCTCCATGTTGTGCGGGAACATCGATGTTTGCGTCGATAGCGTTCCGATCGTTCCCGTCAGCGGCAGGTGCCCCGTCATCGGCATGGATAGCGCTCCCGTCGAGAACAACAGGTGCCCGGTCGCCGGCGTCTCCGCGAGGGACGTACGGATCGGCATGAACGGCCGCGCCCCCATGAATCGCCCCCGCTGAGCATTTGCCGCGCCCGGCAGCATGGCGAATGTCAGCAGAACGCCGAAAAGCAGACGCGACAGTAAGCGCAACGAGATGAACATGGCCTGTTCCTTTCCGATAGTGGGAGCGGCGTGCGTGCTCCCTTATCATTGTACGCCTCCTAACATTGCAAAAGACATTCCACGGTGGGCGAATCGCGTGGCGAATGATAAAAACTCGCTAGGAGACGCTGGGATCCGGCTCACCTGCTTCACGCTGGCTGGCCCTGGCGGAACACTTCTCACCAGAAAGGATGCTGTCATGCCACTCGTCCGCTGCCTCTCCCTCTTGACGCTGTTGTTCGCCGGCTGTGCCCCAACCGCACAGCAAACGTCGCAGCCCTCGGATGCGCAGGAGGCCCAGGAAGCCGTGGAGGGCCCCCGCGTCAACGTCCGCTTCGGCATGCCCAGTAACGCCAAACCCGATCCCGCCAGTCGCGACGATTACCTCATCGAACGGCCGCAGTACGTGCTGTCGTATAACGCGCAGAAGCGCACGCCGAACTGGGTGAGCTGGCGGCTGCGCAAGAGCGACATCGGCAACGCGGCCCGTGCAGCCTTCGAGCCCGACCCGCTGTTGCCCCGCGGTTTCGCCAAGGTCACCAGCCACGTCTACGACGGCTCCGGCTTCGACCGCGGCCACATGTGCCCGGCCAAGGACCGATCGGCGACTGCGGAGGATTGCGCGGCGACTTTTTACCTTACCAACGTGGTGCCGCAGAGCCCCAATTGCAATCAGAAGGGCTGGGAGAGGCTCGAACGCTACTGCCGCGACCTGGTTCACAAGGGCCACGAGCTCCAGATCGTCTGCGGCCCGCACGGCGTCGGCGGCGTCGGTCGCAACGGCCCGCGCGACGAAATCGGCAAGGGCCACGTCGAGGCCACGGTGCCGGCCAAGGTGTGGAAGGTGATCGTCGTCTTGCCGTCCGAAGGCGCCGAGCCGCGATTGAACACACGTGTGATCGCCGTCGTGGTGCCGAACGACCAGACCGTAAACTACAACTGGACGCCGTACCGGACGTCGGCGGCCGAGATCGAACAGCTCACCGGCTACACCTTTTTCCGCAACGTGCCCGCGCCGGTGGCCGCCGCCCTGCGCAAGCACGTGGACGACGTTGACGTACACGTGGCAACGCCGTGAACCCCAGTGTAGTCATCACGCTCCGCGTGATGAGCCGGTCATCACGCGGAGCG
>CAWIDK010000006.1:0-1350367 GCA_963834865.1 uncultured Gemmataceae bacterium | reverse complement strand
ACCTGCAAATCAGCGAGCCGCTCGACCTCGATCAATCGCCCGGCACCAGCCAGTGGCTCGATCCGGCGCTGATCTACAACTCGTCGATGGTCAACGTCGAACCAATCGTGCAGGCGACGTTGATTACCGATAGTTCCTCATCGCTTCCGGCCACCATCACCGCGACGCTGACGTGGAACGGCACGCCACAAAGCCCCGTAACCTTCTCGACGACGGGCTTCCATCCGGGCGACGATTTGACCCTCGCGGTGCAAGACACGAGCACTGTGACCGGCATCACGCGCGACGACTGGAGCCTGTCGGTGGCGATCCCCGGCCACAGCACCGCGACGGCGAGCGGCACCGCGTATGTGGTGGCCGAGGACTCGACCCGTTCGGCGCCGGCTGGAGCTTCTCCAACCTCAACCAGCTGGTGGCGTTCTCGGCCAGCGGCGGCGACCCGGCCGGCTACCTCTGGGTCTACGGCGACGGCAGTACGGAGTTCTTTGTGGGCACGAGCGGCACCCTCACCGGCCCGCCCGAGGACAACGGCGTGCTCGTGGTCAACGGCGGCGGCAGCCTGACCTACACCGCCGCCGACGGCAGCGAAATCGACTTCAACAGCTCCGGCCAGCAAACCGACTACATCAGCCCCGACGGCCTGTCGTCGATGACCTACAGCTACACCAGCGGGCGGCTCACCGGCCTGACCGCCCTCGACGGTGGCGTGGCGACCTTCACTTACTTCTCGGGCCTGCTGAGCAGCATCGAGGCGCCCGGATCGCGGTCCTGGACGGCGACGATGTCGTCGGGCGACCTGACGCAGCTGGCGCAGCCCGACGGCAACGACGTCGATTTCACCTACAGCAGCAGCCGGATGACCGACCTGACGCAGGGGACGCTGGCGAATCACTGGGCGTACAACAGCGCCGGCCTGTTGACGACCCTACGCTGGGGCAACAGCATGAGCCCGAGCACGTCGACGCTGGTCAGCGCCAACAGCGCGGGCCTGGGCGGCCTGGTCGCCGGCAGCCCGGTCGCGGTGGAAACCGACGCGCTGGGCAACGCCACCACCTACGGCCTCGACGACAAGGGCCGCCTGCTCTCCGAGCGCGATCCCAACGGCGCCCTGACCCAGTGGACGCGCAACAACGCCGGCCAGGTGACGGGTACTACCGATCCCCTCGGCAATACAACCACCTATACGCTGGACAGCCTCGGCTACGTCACGGAGGTGACCTTCCCCGACAGCAGCACCATCCAGAACACCTACCAGACCGCCTTCCACGCCCTGCTCACCACGGCCGACGAGAACGGCAACACGACCGCATATACATACGATGCCCTAGGCCATCTGCTGACCATTACGGACCCCCTTGGTGACGTCACCACCAACACTTACAGCGGCGTCACCGGCCTGTTGACCTCGACCGAAAACCCGATGGGCCTGTACACGACTTATACCTATGACAGCGATCGGCACGTCACCAGCGTGACCACAGTTCTGGGCACGACAAGTTACACCTACGACAGTACGACCGGCAATATCGCGACGATCACCAACGCACTCGGCCACACCACCTCCATGTCCTATGACGCGAACGGCGACCTGACGGGCGAAGCCACCCCGGACGGGTATGACCAGGCGTGGACCTACAACAGCGCCGGGCTACTCGCGACCTACACCAACAAGGACGGCGCCGTGGAGACAACGGCCTACGATCCCTTCGGCCGCGGCCTGGTCGCCACGACGACCGAGGCGACCGGCACCACATCGGCCGCCGTCACGGCGAATACCTACGATGATGCCGGGCAGCTTATCGCCGCTACCGATCCCGTCGGCAACGTCACGCAATTTACGCTCGACTCCATCGGCGACACTGTGGCCACGACGAACGCGCTCGGCAACACTTCGCGCAGCGTCTACAACCTGGACGGCGAGTTGACCGACACCTTCGACCCCACCGGCGCGCACACGCATTATGTGTACAATAACCGCGGCTGGGTCACGTCCTCGACCGACCCGATGGGCAATACGTCGTATGCCACCTATGACTCAGTCGGCAACGGTACCAGTACCGAGGACGCCTTGGGTAACGTCACCACGTATGCCTACAACGCAAACAATCAAGTCGTCACCGTCACCGATCCCCTTGGCCAAACGACCACCACGGCCTACTGGGCCGACGGTGAGGTCAAAAGTGTGACCGACCCGACGGGTTCGATCACGAGCACCACCTACGACTACGCCAGTAAGGAAATCATCACCACCGCCGCGGCCGGCACCGGCATCGCCGAGACGACTACCGAAACGCTGGACGCCGTGGGCAACGTCATCGCCGAGGAGAACGCGCTCGGCAACACGACGACCTACACATTCAACACCGTCAACCAATTGACGGCGACCACGAATCCCCTCGGCGAGGCGACAACACGAACGCTCGACCCGATGGGCAACACCGCCGCGGTGACTGATCCGAACGGCCACACCACGACCAATACCCTGAACGTGCTGGGCGAGACCACCGCCGTCACCGACGCGACGGGCCTGACCACCCAATATGTCCTCGACGCGGCCGGCAACACGGTGGCGACGATTGACTCGGCCGGCAACACGACCTACAGCGTTTTCGACCCGGCCGCCCAGGGGACCATTAGCATCGATGCCGACGGTAATCAGACCACCGAGCAATTCGATGCGGCCGGGCGAATGGTTTCGCTCACCGACGCCGACGGCAACACCACCATGTTCGCGTACGACCGCAACGGCAACGAGATCGAGGAAATACAGCCCGGCGGCGCAACGGTCACGTGGACTTATAACGCCGACAATCAGGTAACCGCTACCACCGACCAGCTCGGCCGCAGTGAAGTCTATAGTTACAACGCCGATGGCGAGCTCACCACGGAGTTATGGAAGGATTCCGGCGGCAGCACCGTCAACACGATCGCCTACAGCTATAACACCGATGGCCAGGTACTGACGGCGGGGGATGACAACGGCACTTACACCTATACCTATGACGCGCTGGGCGCATGACGACCCAGACCGACATTTGGGGACTAACTCTGACGTTCGGCTACGACCTGGCGAACAACCTGACCACGGAAACCGACAGCCTCGGCGGCACCGTCACCAACACTTACAACACCGCCAACGAAATCACCGAAAAGCAGTTCACCGACACGAACAGCGACGCGCTGAGCGTTGCCTACAGCTACGACGCAGCCGGCCAACTTACCGAGCAATCGCGTTATAGCGACGCCAGCGAAACGACGCTGATCGGCACCACCAGCTATGGCTACGACAACGCGGACCGCACCACGTCGATTATCGACAAGAACGCGGGTGGCACCACGATCGACTCGTACGATTACACCTATAACAGCGCCGGACGGGTTGCGACGGAGACGAGCACGCTTGCGCCGAGCGCGACATATACCTACGACCCGGACGGCCAACTCCTCAGCGACGGCACGAACAGCTACACCTATGATCCGGATGGGAATCGCACCGACAGCGGCTACGCGACCACTACCGGCAACGAGCTGACGACCGACGGCACCTGGGACTACACCTATGACGCCGCCGGCAACATGACGGAGAAGGTCAATATCAGCACCGGCGTGGTCTGGCTGTACTCTTACAACAATGCGAACGAGCTGGTGCAAGTGCAGGAGAAGCCAAGCAGCGGCGGCTCAGTTGACTATCAGGAGAACTACACCTACGACGTGCTGGGCAACCTGATCGTGGATACGGTGTACCCGACGGGATCGGGATCGTCCACCGTGACGCGGCACGCCTACGACCCGCTCGGCAACAGCTGGGCTGACCTGACCAGCGGCGGCAGCCTGATCATGCGCCGGCTCTATAACGACGCGGTCGATGCGCTGCTGGCGCGGATCGACGGTAACGGCGTGGCATGGTACTTGACCGACAATCTCGGGAGTGTGCGCGACATCACGAACAGCAGCGGTAGCATCATCGACCACCGCGACTATGACGCGTGGGGCAACCTGACGTACGAATCGAATCCGAGCTACGGCGACCGGTACGGCTTCACCGGCCGCGAGTTCGACGTGGAGACGGGCCTGGAGTACAACCGGGCGCGGTGGTACGATCCGAGCACAGGGCGGTGGGAGAGCCAGGATCCGCTGGGTTTTGGCGCGGGGGATAGCAATCTGTACCGGTACGTAAGCAACGACCCTGAGAATCGGTTGGATCCCACGGGAATGCAACAGGTCGGCCAAAGCCAAGGCTATCCCAAAGGTGGGGCGGGTGGCCTAAGTGGCTTAGGTGGCCAAGGTGGCCTAGGCGGTGGCTTAGGTGCCTTAGGTGGCTTAAGTGGCCAAGGTGGCCTAGGCGGTGGCTTAGGTGGCTTAGGTGGCCTAGGCGGTGGCAAAGGCTCAAGTGGCGTAGATGGTGGAGTAGGTACGCCAGGCGGTCCAAATTCGGGTGGTGGCTTATATAACCGACGTGGCTTCGGTGGCCTAGGTGGCCCAGGTGCTCCAGGTGGCTGGGGTGCCCTAGGTGGCCCAGGTGGCTGGGGTGCCCTAGGTGGCCCAGGTGGCCCAAGTCGCCCAGGTACCGGCCCATTTGGTGATGCGCACGGGGGGCTTGGGGGGATTAGTGGCGCCGGGATGATTGGTGGAGGCCCACGCGTCGGTGGCCCAGCCCCAGGCATGGGTGGCCCAGGCATAGGTGGCCCACGCCCAGGTGGCCTGAGCGGTGGCTTAGGTGGCCCACGCCCAGGTGGCCTGAGCGGTGGCTCAGGTGGCCCACTCCCAGGTGGCCTGAGCGGTGGCTTAGGTGGCCCAAGTGGCGTAGATGGTGGAGTAGGTACGCCAGGCGTTCCAGGTGGTGGCGTAGGTGGCAAATATAACCCACGTGGCCCATGGTGGGCCCCAGGTGGGTTAGGCGGCTTCGGTTTCCCAGGTGGCCCATGGTGGTCGCCCCCAGGTGGGTTAGGCGGCTTAGGTGGTTTTGGCGGACCGCAGCGACCGAAGAACTAGAATCCGCGGGATGGTCGGCCCTTGCCAATCCCGCCGGGGGACGCCACTGAGGACCCCATGTGGTACCGAATTGACTTTACCGCGTGAGGCTCTCGGAAAAGAAACGTGGATTGGCTCTCGCCTCGTATCCGGCTCAGCTTTATAGGAGGTCTAAGTATGGCTCGCAGACTTTGCATCCTGGGTTGCCTGTTCCTAGTCTCCACTTTTTTTATTTGCCAAGCGTTACCCGGCGACAACCAATCAAAACCGCCGCCCGCGGAAGAAGTGAACTTCAATGGCAAGGTTCTCTTCGTACTTGTTCCAGACCCCGACAAGGGACACGTCGTAACTCCCATTCAAGATGTGAAGGTTAGACGCCTGGGTGGACGCGCGTTTCTTGTCGGTACCTATGTCAAAATCGAGGACAGCGACACGACGCCCCAAGCGGTTTGGTGGCTCCCCGTTGGTTCGGTCGTATCAATCACGGAATTCAAGAGTTTGGAGGACGCCCGAAAAGCTCGTGCTTACTTCATGGGCAAATGAGCCGGTGGTTGGGAAGACGAATAAAGGGGATTGCGCCACGAAAGCTTGGGAGAGGAGGATGAGATCACTCTGAAACCTTTCGATGAAACCCTGCGGGTAAGCAAGCCCGCCCAGGAGAGCTTGACCAGCACCTGGAAGCGAGTCTTGCGCGGTGGTGGGGCGACCCACCCTGCGAAGCGTAGACAGCCAGCTTTGAGGCCGGGCGATTGAGCTTCGAAAGATTCTGGTCGCAGGAGCCCTCGTGGTTCCCTTAGCGGGGGCCGTGCTGCCGCACCGTCATGGTAATGGGGGCGTGCAGTCCTGCCGGAGTCGAAGAACCTGGCATAGAAGCAATCGGGGTTTTCCAGGAACGTGGGAGGTCCTGCTTGCCTCCCTGCGGAATGATCCGGCGGTGGGGACCGGAATGCTGCACCCCAGGCCCGCGGTTGGGCGTCCTGGACCGCTGGGAGCGAAACGACAGGCGCGACGCAGGGTATCGCTCGGCGAAGGCAACCGAGTCGGGCGAGAGAGGCACAGGAAGTCGCACAGCGCCATAGTACCGTTGAAACCGGGGAACTCGCCTCGGAGGACCCGGTGGAGGGAAGGGTGCTGCCGACGGGCGGACCCAACGGGGGGAACCAGGGGGAGCACTTTGTGGCTCTTGTGGCTGTCACCGTAACCCCGTTGGATAGCATTAGGGGTGCTCGGCCGGCCTCTGCGGAGGTGTCACGGCCGCGTTGCCAACCCGTCCGTTGACGAACCGGATGCCTTAAAGGGGCAAGTCCGGATCTGTGGGAGCGCCAGGGAGCAATCCCTGGCGCGACCCGGCCGCGGCTCGTTTCATGATTTAACAGGTAGGCGCGTTATTAGGTTATCCGTCGTGTTCGGCGGGGGGAAACGTGGCAGGATCGGCTACATCGCGACGGGGCGGCCCGTTGCCCAGGAAGTTTGGTGACAGTTTTCGTATGTCAAATAGGGACAACGGTTTGTGACGAAATTGGGCGATTGGGCGAACGCAGCTTCGCCGGACAAACTGGCACGCACCGAGGAAAGCACCCCATGAGCACCGAACCCGAACGTCCGTGCGACTCGGATCCCATCGATCCGCGATCAAGCTTCGTTTGTGACGGCGAGGGAACGACCACCCGCTGGACCGCCGACCCGGATGGCGTCCGTACTTTTGACTACGACGCGGGCGGCGACGCGGCCAGCACCAGGAAACCGTCGCCGCTGCCGATTCGAGCGCCCGATGGGCGGGCGCAGCCGGTGCATTTGCAAACATTCGAGTTTCGCCTGACCGCGTCCGAGGCGCAGGAGCAATGCGTCGCCGTGGGCGCCCTGCGCTCGGGCCACTACATCGCCGCCACGCGCTGCGTGCGGGCCTACCTGACGCGCACCGGCGATCCCAGCGCCGCCAGCAGCCTGATCGGCGGGGTCGAGGTCCACGCCGAGCTGCGCGGCGGCAACCTCGTTTGTTCCGCGGCGCTCAGCGACTTCGGTCCCGGCGACCTCGTCGTCGTGCAGGTCAAGGTGGCGCTGTACGAGCGCGGCGGGTAGAGCGGGACAAAAAAAGAATCTCGCGCAAAGGCGCCAAGGCCGCCAAGGAAGTCGTCCCGGTCTGGCCGGTCGTGGCAAGTCGTGCCGGTCTGGCTGGTCTTGGCAGGTCGTGCCGGTCTGGCCGGTCGTGGCAGGTCTGGCCGGTCGTGGCAGGTCGTGCGCGGCGGGCGGCGCGTGCCGGAAATAGGGTGCCTCCGGCCAGCCAGGAACGACCTGCGGTTCAGGCGACCGCTCGCCGCTCCGGTGCGTCGGGGAATGTGCGGCTAGTGCGTCGTCAAGTCTTGATCTTGGGGTAGCCGCATTCGTGAGAATGCGGGTGAGGTCGCCCGCATTCTCACGAATGCGGCTACCGAGCGGCTACCGAGCAACCCCTCTTTCGAGAGTTGACGCGGCGCTAGCCTCCGCTTTTGGTTTCCCGAGAGACCGTGGCCGTTTGGCCATCCAGCTAGGTGGGGCTTCCCAGCATGTGATGGAGTAAGGCCTTACGGCAGCGAGCACCTGGCCACGGGCCGTGGCCATCCAGCTCGGGCGCGGTGGCCATCGAGCTTTTGACCGTCGATGTTGAGAGGAGCCGACGATGGATGACGAACCACGCTACCGACTGGATCGGCCCGAGGGCGGTGCGGCGCGTACCCCTCACCCCCAGCCCCTCTCCCCCAAGGGGCGAGGGGAGCATAGCGAGCCTCTCTCCCCCAAGGGGCGAGGGGAGCAGAGCGAACCCCTCTCCCCCAACAAGGGGAGAGGGGAGCTTGCGGAGCCGCTCCTGTCGCTGTGCATGATCGTCAAGAACGAGGAGCACAATCTCGGCGCGTGCCTTGCCTCGGCGGCGGGGTTGGCGGGCGATATCGTCGTCGCCGACACCGGCTCGACCGATCGCACCGTGGAGATCGCGCGCCAACATCGGGCGCGGGTGTTGTCGTTTCCCTGGGTGGATAGCTTCGCGGCGGCACGCAATGAGAGCTTGCGGCATGCGATCGGCAAGTGGGTGCTGTGGCTCGACGCGGACGATCGGCTCGATGCGGCCAACCATGCCCGAATGCAGGAGCTCCTGTGGACGCTGCCGGACGCGAACCTGGGGTTCGTGATGAAGTGCCTGTGCTTGCCGGACCCGGTGTCGCGGCGCAGCACCACCGTCAACCATGTCCGGCTGTTTCGGCGGCATCCGGCGCTGCGCTGGCGCTATCGCGTCCACGAACAGATTCTCCCGAGCTTGCGCGAGCTGGGCGGCGACGTGCGCTGGTCGGATGTGGTCATTCACCACACGGGCTACCAGGACCCGGCGCTGCGGCAGCGGAAGCTGGAGCGCGATTTTCGCCTCCTGGGGTTGGAGCACGCCGAGAACCCCAGCGATGCGTTTGTGCTATTCAACCTCGGCATGATCTTGCACGACTGGCACCGCTACGACGAGGCGCTGCCGTACCTGAGCGCGAGCCTGGCCCGGTCGCATCCGACGGACTCGATCGTGCGCAAGCTGTACGCGCTGATCTCGCAGTGTCAGCGGCAGCGCGGCCGGTTGGAGGAGGCGCTGGCGACGTGCCGGGACGGCCGGCGACATTATCCGCAGGACGTGGAGCTGCGCTTTCACGAGAGCGTGCTACTCAAGGCGCTCGGCGACGCGACCGGAGCAGAGGGCGGCCTGCTCGATTTGCTGTATGCCCAGGAGCGAGCCCATTTCGCAAGCGTCAATCCGGCGCTGAAGGCGATGGCGCGGCACAACCTGGCGGTATTGTGCCGGGAGCAAGGGCGCCACGGCGAGGCAGAGTCGCACTGGCGCGGCGCTGGCGGAGTATCGCGAGTATCGCCCATGCTGGATCGGCCTGGGGGAATTGTGTCTGGACCAGCGGCGCTGGGCGGAGCTGGAGAGCATCCTAACCGAGCTGGGGCCGGCGACCGACTCAGCGATTCTGCGCGGCCGCACATTGCTGGCACAGCGCGAATTCACGGCCGCACGAGCGGTGCTGGAAGGCGTGATCGCCCAGGAGCCGGCGGCGCTATTGCCGCGAGTGCTGCTGAGCCACGTGCTGCTGCAAGAGGGGCGCGACCTCGCGGCGGCGGCGCAGGCGCTCGTGGAAATACTGGCGCTAAATCCGGAGCACGCGGAGGCACGGCGCAACCTCGCGATCCTCCGGCGCCAGATGGAGCGAGGCAGCGCTTAATTAAGGGGCGCATGGCGAATTCATCTAGATAACGCGCGTACTCGGTTCCTTGTTCCGCAGCGCGGCGTCGAGGGCCTGGCGCAGCGACTCGCCGACGCCGCGCTGGCGAATCGCATGGATCTTTTGCCGCGAGCGCATGAACGCGTCGACGACCTGGGCGTCCCATTGCTTGCCGGCGCCGTCGCGCAGCTGGTCCTCGACGTCACTGACCGGCCGGGCCGTGCGATACGGACGGTTGGTGCTCATCGCGTCGTAGGCGTCGGCGACGGCCAGGACGCGCGCAAGCAGCGGAATCGCTTCGCCGGCCAGGCCCTCGGGATAGCCCTTGCCGTCGTAGCGCTCGTGATGGTAGAGCACGCCGCACAGCAGATGGCGGATCGGCCGTAGTTCGGACAGGATCGCGTAGCCGATGGTGACGTGCTGCTGGACGATGGCAAACTCCTCGTCGGTGAGCTTGTCGGCCTTGCGCAGGACGGCGTCGGGCACGCCGATCTTGCCGACGTCGTGCAACAGACCCGCCAGGTACAGATCGCTCAGCGCGTCGCTATTCAGGCTCAGAGTCCGGCCCAGCTCGACGGCAATCCGCGCGACCCGCTCGCTGTGGCCGAATGTGTAGGAGTCCTTGGCGTCGATGGCGGCCGTCAACGAGCGGGCCAGGCCGACCATCAGCTCCTTGAGGTCCTGGTAGCGGGAGCTGGCGCTGTGATGCAGGCGCAAGAGCGCGACAAAGGGCGTGAGCAGGGCCGCGTCGCTCTTGCGGAATGAATGGGCGGTATGGGAAGCGGTGGCCGGGAGGCGCTCATCCTTGCCGCCCTTGTTGACGGCGATGACCCAGCCGGGGGTGGGCGGATCGCCGATCGGCATGGCCAGGAGCGTGGCGATGGACGGGAAGCTCAGCGCCCAGAGCTGCGTCTCGGCCTGGTTGCACAACAACGGACCGGCGCCGCTGTAGCCGGGACTCTTGGCGAGTAGCGCGGCGAGCTGCACCCAATCGAGCGGCGTGAGCAGCGGTTCGCCGTGGATGACGACCGGCAGTTGCGGGTCGGGCGGCAGGCAGACGAGCGTCTGCACACCGAGCAGCGCGTGGGCGGTTTCGAGGATGCGTTCCTGGTTGCGCGTGGGATCGCGGTGGATGCGCAGCCGGCGCATGACCTGGTCGAGCGACAGGAGGCCCTCCCATGCGAGCCGGGTCTGGGCGGACTGATCCTCGGCGACGACGTTCTGGCACACGAACTGGTCCGAGAGCCGCAGCCGATCGCTGAAGGATTGCAGCCAGTGCGTCAGGCAGGTGGCCTCGCGTTCGGTGTCCGGCGGCGTCTGGGCGAGCCCGGGGAAAACGCCGGCAGCGAGAAATGCGGGCCGGGCGTTCTGGTACAGCACCAGTGAAAGCTCGTACTTCGCGCCGCTGAGTGCCAGGACGTGCGACTGCCCCTCGTCGACCTGTTCACGGACCTCGCGCGGCGAGCGCGGCCTGGGGGGCACGTCGGCGCGCGCCAGCACCTTGACGGAATCGCCCTCGTCGGACGGGGGCGCGACCTCGATCTGCAGGCCGCTGACGGCATCGTAAAGCCGGAAGCGTACGCCGAATTCTTTACGGAGCACGACGGCAAACGCCTGGGCATGTTCATGCTGCGTGTGCCGGGCGCGGGCACGAGTTAGGGTGGGCATGGGGTCGCTCGAAAGGCCGGCGAGCCGCCGGGCTGGTCCCGGCGGTCTACACGGCGGGGACAAGCCCCGCCGCTCGCTGATTAGTATTTCCTCGACAGCATCTCCTTGAACGCCGGCAGCCGGCGCAGCGCCGCGAGGTCCGGGTCCTGGACCGCGCGGTCCAGGCCGTAGCCGTGCTGCAGTGCTTGTTGCAGCAGATCCAGCGCCTGGGCAGCGATGTCCGCCGCGTGCTGGGGATCGGCCTGCTCCAGCGCCAGCGCCGCCACGCAAGCCGCCGCGTAAAGCGTCGGACCTGAGTGCGGCTCCCTGGCCAGGCACGTGTTGATGTCCTGGTTGGCGTGGCCGAGTTGTCCGGTGCGAGCCAGCAGGATAGCCCGATAGCGCCGCGCTTCCAGGAAGGTCGGGTCGGCCTCCAACGCCTGGGCAAAAAAGCTCAGCGCCTCTTCAAGCTCGTTATGCTGCGCGGCCAGCATGGCCCGGCCATACAGCGCCTGCGGTTGGCGCGGCTGCACGGCGAGCACCGCGTCAAAGGAAGCGGCAGCCTGGGCCGGCCGCCGCGCCGCCACAGCGTGGCCGTGAGCCCAGTACACGCGCACCCGCGCGTTCGGTTCGAGGGTGTCGAGCCGGGCGAAAGCCTGCGCGAAGGCGGCGTCGGCCTCGGCGAACTTGCCCAGCGCTTCCAGTGCCATGCCGCGACCGGCGTGCAGCGGGGCGTCATCGCGGCCCAGGGCGATGGCCTGATCGAAGTCGGCCAGCGCCGGCGCGTACTGTTTGGTTTCCAGACCGCTGAGGCCGCGATTGAAATACGCCAGCACGAACGCGGCATCGCACTTGAGGGCCGTCGTGTAGTCGGCCATGGCGGCGTTGTGCCGGCCTGAGCGCGTGAAGGCGACACCGCGGTTGAAGTAACCCACGGCGGCGGCGGGCTGCACGCGGATCGCCTCGCTGAAGTCGCTGACTGCCAGCAGCGTATCGCCCGTCTCGAGCCGGCACACGCCGCGCTGCATCAGGGCCCAGAAATGCTGCGGGTTAAGCTGCAGCGCTCGGTCCAGCGCCGTGAGCGCCGGCGCATGTGCGGGGCCGCTGGTGCGAATGCCGGCGGTCGCGAGCAGGTAATAATCGCGTGCGGTGGCCGGCGGCGTTGCCTCCGCCCGTGCCCGGGCGGCGGCGGCTTCCTCCGGCCGGCCGAGCTTCTGCAGGTAGAATGCCCGATCCGCCCAGAGCGCTGCAGTCGGCGGTAGATCGGCGATGCGCTCGGCCCGATTGAGCAAATCGAGCGCCTCGTGCAGCCCCTCGGCACGCCAGCTCGCGGCCCGAGCCCGCGCCCAGGCGTACAGCAGCAGCACTTCGCGAATGCTGTCGCGCAGGTGGGCCCGCGGCGCTTCGTCGAGTCGTTGCCAGTCGGGCAGCGCCTGCCAGTCGTCGCGGTCCAGCACCTGGTACAGATCGAGGTTCTTACGGCAGACGTCCAGGCCCTGCTGATGGTGATCGTAACCCGCCAGATCGGTCGTGGTGCTTACCAGGCCGAACGCGCGGATGGTGTCCTCATCGAACTGCTGCAACTGTTCGCGCTGCTCGGCGGACGCGAGCTGCGCGCGTCGCTTGCCAGCCGACCCAGGCCGCGGCGAGCCCGGCACCCAGAACGCCAAGCAGCACGGTTGCGATCGTGCCCACGCTCAGCGTGGTCGCCAGCCGCGGATGACGGCGCGTCCACTTGCGCAGCCGTTCCGACCGGCTCAGCTCCGGTGCATACCGCAGCGGGCGGTCATCGTGCAATGCGCGGAGGTCCTCCGCCAGGTGGTCGGCTTGCTGGTAGCGCCGTGCGGGGTTGGGGTCGAGGCACTTGGCGATGATGCTTTCCAGGCCCCACGGCACGTCCGGCCGGCGCTCGCGAACCGACGGCGTGACCTGGGCGCGCTCGACGGCCATCGCCTCGATCAACGCCGGCATCGGCGCATAGCTGGCACTCTGATCGAACGGTTTGTGGCCGACGAGCATTTCGTACAGCACCATGCCGAGCGAGTAGATGTCGGAGCGGCGATCGACCTTGCGGGCGAGGGCCGGATCACGCGATGCCATGGCGCGCAGGTGTTCGGGCGCCATGTACGCCACGGTTCCACCGAGGGCGGCGGTGGGGCTGGGCGTGGCGTCTTTCACGTCCGCCGACAGGTTGAAATCGAGCAGTAACGGTTGGCCGTCGGCGCCGAGCAGGATGTTCGACGGCTTGATGTCGCGGTGCAGGATGCCGCGTTGGTGAGCGTGGTGCAGCCCGTCGGCCAGGCACGCGCCGATCCATAAGGTCGCTTGAATGTAGCTTGATTGGCGCAACCGGGCCAATGGCGATTGGGCCGACGACTCGGACGGCGCATGCGCGGCAAGATCCTGTAAGGATGGCGGCTTGACGAACTCCAACGTGCGCACCAGCTGAGTGCCGCTGGTCGGCTGACTCGTCTCGACCCAGATGGCGCCGAGCACGCGCGACAGTGCGGCGCCGCCGAAAAACGGCATGCACACCGCGCAGGCCCGCGGCGGCGTTCTCATGGTGCGAATAGATCGGCACGATGTGCGTGTGCTGCAGCTGGGCCAGCGTCTGCGGTTCCTGGCCGTCCGCAGCCGAAACCTTTAGTACGACCGGCCGGCCTGCCAACTCCACTTGCTCGGCCAAGAAGACGCTGGCGAACGCGCCGCTGCCCAGCTCGTGCCGCAGGCGAAAGCCGAATACCTCATCACCCACGGCCGGCAGCGACAACGGCGCCGCGCGCCGCCCGACAGCCGTAGCGACCGCATGATGCCATGGTGGCGAAAATACGATATGAGCGAGTCGCGCTGGGCGGGAAAGCGCTGCTGATAGTCGGCCAGGCTGGGCTTGTCACCGCTGTGCTCGCGGCGGCAGTAGTCCTCGAACAGGAGGCTCGCCACGTCGCGGTCGCCGGCCGGGTCGGTGGGCCAGCGAACGAGCAGGTCTTCGGGACGTACTGGCTTTCCCTGGGCGTGGCTTTCGTCAAGCTCGCGGAGCAGCTCGCGCTTGACGCTGCGGGCGCGCGAAATCGGCCGGCGCCTTCGAGCTCGCGCCAGACCGCTCTGTACGCGGCGCGTGCGTCATTTCGAGATGACTGCTTGGCATGGCTGCTTCTCGGCAGTTGGCTCTTCCAGCGTCACACTCCCCAATAGCGCCAGGGCCGCCGCCCAGACCGCGGGGTTGATGTCGCCCTCCTCGGCGAACAGTTTCGGCTCGACCGGAGCCCGCGCGTCATCCATGTCGGCTGGCTCCTCAGCCGCCGGGGCGTCGCCGTCCGGCAGCAGCAGCCGCGGCATCAGCGGCGGAATCCGCAACCAGTCGATCGTGTAGAACAACAGCGCTCGCAGCGTGGATTGCACCATACCGAGCACCACGCCGGCCTGCGTCGAACTCGCCGAAGTCGGCGCCGCCGGCTCGTCGATCGCTGCGATCGCGGTGCTCGGGAATTCGGTCCCAGGCAGCACCAGGCGCACGGTGTCGCTCGACGACGCGGTGCCGGTGTTGCTCACAACGCCCACCGGACCGGCGGCCAGCCCGGCAGCGGTGCCGGCCAGCGGATTGGCAGTCGGATTGGCCGTCGGCAGCGCGGCGCTCGCGGCACTGCGATCGAGCGTCAGCGTGATGCCCGGCGTGCCCTGGCCCGGCAGCGTGAGCTGCGGCGCGGCGCCCGGCGAATTCGGCACCGACGGCGCCGGCGACGATGGCGCGACGCTGTCCAGGCTTAGCCGCACAGCCGGCATCGGGCCCGTCGTCAACGGCGGCGGGTTTTCGTGCGACGTGACCTGGCCAATGTGCAGCGTGTAGACCGCGTCGGCCGCGACGGCGGCCGTCCAGCCGCCGACCTCGACCGTGTAGGTGCCGGCGGGCAAGATCAGGTTCACCAGGTGCTGGGCCGGGTCGTTGGGGTCGACCGCCGCATACATCGGATTGCCCTGGGCGTCCAGCAGGACCGGCCGGCCGGCCACGGTCAGGCCGGGACCGCTCAGCGTCAACACCAGGCTCGCAGATTGCGCCAGCGTGAAGCGATAGAAATCGGCCTGATCCGTCGGTGGCGTGCTCGCGTCGCGGAAATCGCGGCTGATCACGATGCCGGCGGCGAGCTCCGCGGGAAACAACACGCCCAGGTCGGTCGGCGCCGCGAAGCTGTCGGCCGCGTCTGTGAGAACAAGTGGTGTGGGCTGCGGCGGGCTGTTCGTCACCGTGAAGGGGACGACGTAATCGCCCGAGGGATCGTTGCCAACCAGCGGATCGCCGGCCAGGTCGGTCAACCCCATCGGCCCGGATAGGTGCAGCGTGTACGAGCCGTCGGTCAGCCGCTCGGGCACGGTGAATGTCGCCAGGCCGGTGGTGGCGTCATAGGTCGCCAGAACAAGGGCATAGCGATCGCCGGCCTGGTCCTCCACAAACACGGGAAATTTCTGCGGGAGGGCGGCAGCGCCGGTGCCGCCGGGCGTGCTGACCCACCATTGGTCGCCGTTGAGCACCGCCAGCTGCACGAGGTTCACCGGCGCGGAGAACTGAACCGTGAACTGCGTCGGCGGACCGCTCAACACGGCGCCCGGCTGCACGCTCGCTTGCGTTACCTGTGGCGGCGTCGGACTGGCCGGCTGCACGAGCACGGTGAGCACGTAGGCGCCGGTCGTCTCGCCGGCGCTGCCGCTATGTGACACGTTCGGGTCGAACACGCCGTCGACGCCGGGCTGCATGCCCAGCAGCGGGTCGGCGTAATTGCCGGACGCGGAGACGGCGATCACATAGCGGCCGGCGGTCAGCCCCGCGAACAGCGCGGCATCGGTAAAAAGCGGGAGCTTCCCGTTCGTGCCCAGCACTGGGTTATCGGAGCCGCCGTTGCCCGCCACCAGCTGCCAGGCGGGCGAGCCATCGGGGTTGGTGCCGGTCACGCGGAACAGCGTCAGGGCCGAGTTGAGCGGCGAGCCGATGCGGCCGGCGAATGCCTCGGCGCTGAACACGTATCGGCCTGGGCCGCTGATCGTGAAACTGTACATGTCGACCTGGCTCGACGGATTGGTCGCGGTCGGCTCGCTGTTCCACGGGCTGTAGTAAGGGTCGTCGCCGATGACGCCGGGCACTTGCACCACACCGGCCTGGGTGATGTTGGACAGCGGGGTCGCGGTGGCCAGCGTGTCGTTTGTCGCCGCGCCGGCGGCCTGGCCCTTGACTCCGGTCACGCTGAACGGCACCGACAGGATTTGATTGCCGTTCTCATCGTAGCCGACGATCTGATAGCTGCCGACGCCAAGCCCCGAGAGCGGCGTCACGATCAGGTCGTTGGCGTCGGCGTCGTACGTGACGTTGGGACCGAGGTCGTTCTGGTTGGAGTCGAGGATTGTGACGTAATCGTCGGTCAGGTCGATCGGCTGCGTCAGATAAAGATTGATCGACAGGGGCGAGCTCGTATAGCCGCCGGGCGGAATATCGGTGCGGACGATGGGCACCGGCACCGTCGTGTCGTAGTCGGGATTGTCGCCCGTGATGGTCAGACGGTAGGCCCCGGTGGCGCCGACCGTGCCGCTGTCCGCGAGGACCGGGCTGAAGTAACGATCGCCCTGGCCGCTGACGGCGACCTCGTAGGTCCCGGCCAGAAGGTCGATCGACTGCGCCTTGAGCGGCCCGCTGGAGACGAATTGCAGCAGCTGTTGATGGCCGAGCGGCGTGGCGAGGGGATCGTTGTTGTAGAGCGTGACGATGCCGGGACCGCCGAGCGCCAGGGTGACATCGTTGGCTTCGTCGATCTCGAAGCGATAGAAGTCAACGTCGGCCCCACCGTCGGCGCCGTTGCCGATTTGCCCCTGCACCTGCACGCCCTGGCCGAAGTCGACCGGCCCGAGGTCCTGGGCTTCGTTGATGACGTCGTTAGGCTCGACCTCGGTGAACACGACGGGCGGCGCCGGCCACGCGAGCAGGTCGCGCTTTTCCAGGGCCTCGAAGGCAGGCCGGAAACGCCGGTCGCGGGTCGGATGGCAGTGCATGCTACGAAGCCTGCTCATGGATTCACGATCCTGTGCGTCGCGCGGGGCCTACGCCTTGTCCCCAGCGCGAGTGATTGGCACCGTCCCTGGTTGCCGATTGGGCGGACTGGAGAAGGTTTGCCGGACGCACCGATTGCGCACGGAAGACCCATTTTGGCAACTGTAGCTTTTTTTTTCTGAGGAGAGCGGAATCGGACAAGATGCGGCCGAAAAACGCGGCGCTGGCACTTGGATCACTGCGCACGCCGCCTGAACGAACAAGGCGCACGCGATATAAATGGCTCGGGCGAAAAGATTTGTGATCGCCCTGCTCTGGCCAGCCGTGATTAGGGCCGCAACGGCGGCCGAGTTATGGCCTCTCAAGAATCGCCCCGTGGCCACGCATTTGCAGCCGCGTTTGCTAGGGCGCAATCCGCTTTTTCAGAATCAGGACAGGTCACTTTCGAAGCACCGCCCGCTTGCTCGGCTCGCCCGAGGCCTATTTTTCCAAATCGATCGTGTAGGCCTTGATACTCTTGAACACCTTGGTGTCGGCGGGACGCATCTTCAGGACGTTGTCGCGCAGTAACGTCAGCTGGGGCGGCTGGACCTGCTGCAGATCTTTGGGCTGCATATCCTTGAGCATGGGAGCAGCATTCTTGCGCAGTGCCAGCGCCTTGCCTTCGGCCGCCGTATTCTTGGGGGTATTGGCGACCAAATCGTCGAGTGCCATTTCCAGGCGCCTGGCGTTGATGCGCCAGTGGGTGTACGGCTGCTTGCCGTTCTTGATATCGACCAGGTCTTTGTTGTACTCGGTCATGTAATCGACCAGCAACGATCCGACGAGGTGGACGCCGAGCTCGGGCTGATAATCCTGGACCTCGCCGATCCTGATCTGGCACACCCCGATGGCCGCCTCAATGCGTTCGTGCAAGCCGGGGGCGGGGGTCAGGCCGCTCTTCGGCGCCAGCACGCGCAGCAGCGTCGGCGCGATCGGGGCGTCGACCTTGCCCTTGCCGAAGACGACGGCCGGAGCCCGGGTCATGGCCAACGTTTCGATTGCCTCCATGCGCAGCACCCGTACGGCCTCTTGCTCGTCGTCGTCCATGGTTTTCAGCAGCGGCTTTTCAATGAAGCTCAACAGCGCCTTGACGCAGCGCAGCTCGCGGGCCTTGCGCTTCTCCTGGGCCGCCGTGAGCGCCGCGTCATCGGCGACCGGCGATACCGGCACCGGCACCGACGGCGCCTGCGGGGTCGGGGCCGTCTGGAAATACTCGCGCATGCCGCGGATCGCGTACAGCTTGATGGCGTCATGCTTGTTTGGGATCGGGTCGCCCTTGATCGCCGTGTGATCCATCACGATCTCGCAGAGGTAGTCGCAGATCGCCTCGTCGCGCAGCTTGGCGGCCAGCACCAGCGTCGGGGCCGCGTTGACGATCGGGTAGCGGTATTCGGAAAAGTCCTGGTCGAAGAGGTCCTTATAGCGCCGGACCAGTACGGGCCCAAACTGGCGGATGAATTCCCGGTTGGTCTTGGGCGCGTCCCCGTTCATCGCCAGGCTGATGAACTGCGCGTCGAATACTCTTCGCAGTTCCGCCATCCGGTCCTTGTCGGGCAACGGCAGCACCACAAAGCGGTAAACGAGCCACTTGGCGGCCGCGTCGAGCGCGTCCTTGTCGGCGGCGGACGGCGCTGCCCTGCCGCCGACGAGCCTGTTAATCACCGCGCTGTGTTTGCTCCAATCGTTGTTGACCTCCGTGAGCGACGCCAGCTGGTTCTGGGCGCTCGCCCGCGTCCCAAGGAACGCGGCCAGCCCGCAGACCAAGAGGCCGGTCAAGAAACGACGAGTAATCGGTAGGTACATGGCAATCTCCAGGTGCCGAGCCGCCGTGAAAGCAGCATGTCGTCGGGTTCAGACGTGCATTTCATCTTCGTTGACGTTAACACCGCGCCGCCGCCCCTGTCAAGCGCGGCCGAATCAAATAAAGTGGTCCGTGCCGGGTTGGAGTCCCGGCTTTAGCCGGTCTTTTCCGGCTAGCGGTGGTCTTTTCCGGCTAAAGCCGGGACTCCAACCAAGCCGTTGACGAGGTGTACCATGTTCGACCTACCCGCCGTGCAAGCCGCGCTGCGCGAAGAAGGCGTGGACGGCTGGCTGCTTTATGACTTTCGCGGGCTCAACGTGCTCGCCCGGCGCGTCACGCAGATGCCCGAAGGCCAGATGCTTTCGCGCCGCTGGTTCTATTTCATCCCGGCCCAGGGCGAGCCGCGCAAGCTGGTGCACCGTATCGAGGCCGGATCGCTCGACCACCTCCCGGGGCCGAAAACGGTGTACCTGCGCTGGCAAGAGCTGGAGGCCGGCGTCGGCGACCTGGTGCGCGGCGCGGCGCGTGGCGATGGAGTATGTGCCGCGCAACGCCAATCCCTACGTCTCGCGCGTCGACGCCGGCACCGTGGAGCTGGTCCGCGCCTCGGGCCCCGAAGTTGTGCCGTCCGGCGATCTGATTCAGCGCTTCGAAGCGTGCTGGGACGATGAGCAGTGGGCGATGCACCTCGAAGCCGCCCGGCACACGCGCTCCGCGTTCGACGTTGCGTTCGGCTTCATCAAGCAGCGCCTCCGTGCCGGCAATCCGCCGCGCGAGACGGAGGTTGTGCACGTCATTCTCGACCATTTCCGGCAGAATCGCGTCATTTGCGACCATGCACCGATCTGTGCCGTCGGATCGAACAGCGGTAATCCGCACTACGAGCCGATCGCCGGACAGGACGCCGTCGTGGCCGAGGGAACTTTTGTGCTGGTCGACCTGTGGGCGAAATGCGATCGGCCGCGTGCCGTCTACAGCGACCTGACGCGAACCGCATTTGCCGGCCGGGAGGTGCCTGCAAAGGTCCGCAGCGTCTTCGAGATCGTGGCCCGAGGTCGTGACGCGGCCATCACGACGGTGCGTTCCGCCTTTGCCGCGGGCCGGCCGTTGCTCGGCTGCGAAGTGGACCAGGCGGCCCGCGCGGTCATCGAGCAGGCCGGCTACGGCCCGGCGTTTTGCCATCGCACCGGTCATTCGATCGGCCAGGAAGTCCACGGCAACGGCGCCAACATGGATGGGCTGGAAACGCGCGAAGATCGCCGGGTGCTGCGGCGCACCTGCTTTTCGATCGAGCCGGGCATTTATCTGCCCGAGTTCGGCGTGCGCAGCGAGGTGGATGTATTCGTCGACGGGCAGGGCCAGGTCCACGTGACCGGCGGCGATCCGCAAACCGAAGTGCCGGCTTTGCTCCAGTAGGGCTTCGGGGTTTGTTCATCGGCTAACCGGCGAGCACGACGATGGCCCTGCTGGAGGTGCATGGACTGGCGTGGCAGCGTGATCCGCGCTTCGGTGTTAGGGAAATTGACCTGACGCTGAATGCCGGCGAAGTGCTCAGCGTGCTGGCCTCCAATCGCGCGCCTGCTGACGCTGTTGCAGCTGCTGCAAGGGAAGTTGACACCCGATGCAGGGACGGTGCATTTCGACGGCCGCGAAGTGACGGCGTGGAAACCGCAGCGCCGTCGGGCCGCGGGATTGCTTTCCGCGTTTGTCGCCAGGCCTTGTGGCTTGTTCGCCGCGCTGGGTTGGGGCCGCACGTTGACCGTCGAAGAGGAAGTCGAGCGCCTGCGGAGGCAAGTCGGTGCCACCCGTGTGCATCAGCCAAGCCGGAGTACTGAGGAGGTGCTCATCGACTTCGCGCTGCACGACCACCGCAGCGTTCCCGTTGATCGCCTCACGGTCGAGGTTCGACCTTTCTTCGATGTCCTTTGTTGCAGCCTGTGGCAACCGCGCCTGATCCTGGTGAATAATCCCTTCCTACCTCTGGCTGCGGAGCGGACGGCGCTGTTTCGCCTGCTCCTGCGCCGCCTGCGCGACAGCGGCATCGCCCTGTTGATCGCGGATGCCAACCTGGAACAAACGGCCCTCGTCAGCGACCGGTTGGTGGTGCTGGCGAAGGGTCGGCCCGTCGGCCAGGGCAGCCTGGAGGAACTGGTGCGCTGCCCGCGCATCCGTGAAGCCTACCTGTGGGACCGCCTTGCGCACATGTGCGGCGTGGATACGGCCCCGGCCTCCCCTGCGTCTGTCGCTGCCGTGCCCGCGGAGCAATCTTCCGAGTTCGTCTGGCCGGCCGGCGGCGATACGGCGTTTTCATCGCTGGCCGTTATCGTCCGTTATCCAACGCCGATCGCGCTTGCTTACCGACGCTTTTGCCGGCAAGAGGACCCGGCCGCGCGGCAACAGATGTTGACCGCAACCGTGGAAGCCCTGTTGCGCTACCTGGTCAGCCTCGGGCTCGCAGACCTGTTTGCTTCCGCCGTGCAGCCTGCGGATGAGGGCATCCCCGAACTCGAGAGCCAGGCGTTCGAGTTCCTGCGCTACCCGAAACCGATGGTCCTCGGGCTGTGGCTGCGGGCGTTGCGTGAGTTGGTGGCGGCGCTGGACAAGCGCAAGGCGCCCTTCTGTCCGGACCTGGCTGCCGCCTGTTCCTCGAAGGCGCTCGCCAATGACACCCTGGAGCGGCTCGTCACTATGCGTAACGAGCTGACCCATCCACCCGGCGGCGTTCCCCCGACTCCGGACCAGCGCCACGAATGGCTACGCGAGGCCCGGCCGCTCCTGGAGGGGGCGCTGCAGCAGGTCGAGTTCCTGTGCCGGTACCCGCTGGGCTTCGCGTACACGAGCCGGGTGCCGCCGCGTGCCGGCGGCTACCGTTATCACCTCCACGCCTGCATGGGCACCACGGTGGCGAATACCGGCGAGGCCTACGCTCTGGAAACGCCGGTCCCACTCCCCGCACAAATGCCCTTCGTGGTCGCGCCCGATGGCCGGACTCTCCTGGTCCTTTGGCCGTGGCTGGCCCAACGCGTTTCGGTTTCGAGCGGGCAGCATGTCCTCTACCAGTTCGAAGATATTCCCGATCGGCGCAGGCCGTTTCTTGGTGAAGTGCGCTGGGCCGCGCTGGATGGCCGCGACAGCTGGCGTGAGGTGCTCACCGACAGTCCCGCGCGATCACGGCTGGTTGCGCCGCCGACTGCACGACTTGCCGTGCCGGCAGGAGCTGCCCTCCGAGTTGCGCCTGCACGCGAAACTCTGGCATTTCCGCCAGGGCCAGCTGGTAGGCCGTCGCGTGGGCAGCTATCACCTGCTGGCGGTCGCGGCCGTGGGCGGCTTCGGCACCATCTACGCGGCGGAGCACGTCGACACCGGCGAGCGCGTGGCGGTCAAGTTGCTGGAGTCGTCCGAGGCGTTGCGCCACCTGGATCGCTTCCAGCGCGAATTCGCCCTGCTCCGCGAGGCCGGCCAGCACCCGCACGTCGTCCGTTGCCTGGCAGCGGGCTCCGAAATCATCAACGGCCGGGACTACCCGTGGTTTGCCATGGAATTCGCGGGCGGCGGCGACCTGGCGGACCGCATCGCCGAGCGCGTGCCGGCCGACGGCGGGCTCCCCTGGAACGATCCGGCGATGCGCCGCCAGATCATCGGTGAGTTTCAGGCCATCGCCAGCGCCGTGGCGCATCTGCACCGCCTCGGGATCCTGCACCGCGATCTCAAGCCGGCCAATGTGCTCATCCTCGACGACGGCATGCTGCGCCTGTCGGACTTCGGGCTAGGCAAGAATGTTGACGATGACGCCCTGACGTCAACCGGGGCCGTGCTCGGCACGCGCGACTACATGGCGGTGGAGCAGGCGCGCGGCGAATACGTGGATGCGCGCGCCGACGTGTATTCGCTGGGTATTCTGCTGGCCGAGTTGGCTACGGGCCGCCGGCCCCACCCGAATACGTTCGCCGCGAACGGATCGACCCTCCACGGTTTCGCCGCACTGAAGCAATTGCAGGACGAGTTGCTATACCGGTTGCTGCTACAATGCACCGAGGTCGATCCCCGGCGGCGGCCGGCGGACGGCCAGGCGGTCATGGACCTGTTCTCCCAGGTCCTCGCCCAGCCCGAGGCGGGCCGCTGAAGCAACGGAGCGAACCGCGATGGGCAAGCCTGGACCGATGTTTCTGGCCTGGTCTTTCCTGTTGCACAAACGCGGCGGCCTGTTCGCCCCGGTGTTGCTCCTTGCCATTTGCCTCATGCTGTTGTTGACCCAGGTCGGCTTGCAGGAGGCTGCCCAGGAACTTTCCTCCGCGCCATCCACGGGTGGCCCCCATGGCGTGGAGGAATCGGCCGAGCCGGAGTCCACCGGGCCGCACAACCCTCTCGCCCGGGGATTTGTCGTGGGGACGGTTGGCTTGTGTCTGCTGCTGGCGCTGCTCCTTCATCACGTGCTCATCCCGGAGTTGGCGACCCATGCCCGTGAATTCGCCCTGCTGGGGTCGCTCGGTTACGGTCCGGTCTTCTTGTGTTCGGTCGTGGTCTGGGAAGCGCTACTGCTGGTGCTGCTGGCGTTCGTGCCGGCCGCGTTGCTGCTCCCGGCAGTGTACGCGCTCGCCCGGCTCTGGACGGGCTTGCCGTTGGTGTTTGGCTGGCCGCGGCTCGGTACGGTACTGCTGCTGACGCTGTCGCTCGCCATTCTGGTCGCCCTGTGGGGCTGCCGAAAAGTTAGGGGCTTTCATGAGCGCGAGTTGTGGGATCCATCGGACCTGTTCTAATGAGCGAGAAGCCCCAGTCCGAAATGCCGGCCGTCCGCTGTCGCGGGCTTTCCCACGTTTTCGGCCGGCACGAGTATCGCCTGGCGGTGTTGCGCGACGTCGATCTGACGGTACCGCCCGGGGAACTCGTGGTCCTGACGGGCCCGTCCGGTTCCGGCAAATCGACGCTGCTGGGCCTGATCGCCGGCCAGATCGTGGTTCAACAGGGATCTCTGCAAGTCATCGGCATCGAAATGGCTGGCCTGGCCCATCGGCAGCTTAGGGAAGTGCGCCGGCAGGTCGGCTTTTTCTCGCCCGTGTTGATCGCGTCGCTGAGCGTCGGTCACAACGTGGCATTGGCGCTCGGCCACCAGCGGCTGACAGCTTCACAGCGCCTTGAACGGGTCATGCAAGTGCTGCAAATGGTTGACCTTGGTGAGCGAGCCGGGTACCGGCCGCAGCAGCTTAGCGGTGGTCAGCATGTGCGCGTGGCCATCGCCCGCGCCATCGTGCATCGGCCGCGCCTGATCGTGGCCGACGAGCCGACGGCAGCGCTCGACAGCCAATCCAGCGCGACCGTCGTCAATCTGCTCAAACAGTTGGCGCAGGGCGGGTCGGCGATCTTCGTCGTGACCCACGACAGCCGGTTCATGCAACAGGCCGACCGCATCGTGGACATGAAGGACGGCCGCATCGCCTCCGACGTCCGAGTGGACGAGAGACGGAGCTAATCAAAGCCCCTGCCCGGCCAAGGCGCCATGCATGGCACCTGTCAAGTGCCCAGGGGCGGTTCTCCGGGCGATGCGGCCGCCTGGCGCTTGAGCAGGTCGCGAATCTCGGCCAGCAGCTCCTGATCCTTGGTCAACGGCGGCGTCTCGACCGTGGCGGCCTCGTGGCGGTGCAAGCTCAGCACCCACGCGAGAAACTTGCGAATCAGGAAAAACAGCGCCAGCGCCACCAGCAGGAAGTTGACGACGTTGCCGAGGAATCTGCCGTACGTGATTTGCGAACCGTTGATCATCACGTTCCAGCTCGTGTAGCTGGTGTGCTCGCTCGGCACAACGATGTTGATCACCGGCATCAAGACATTGGCGACCAGCGACTTCACGATATCGGAGAAGGCGTTGCCGATGATCAGAGCCACGGCGAGATCGACGACGTTGCCCTTGAGGGCGAACGCCTTGAACTCCTCGGCGAGGCTGAGCACTTGCTGTCGGGGGTCCATCGCGCTGTCCTCCAGCGATGCCATGCGCCGCGGCGGCGTGCTGCGGCACATGGTTGATGATATCGCTGGATGTGAGCGCTCTAGGTGATGGTCAGCGCGAAATCGGCCACGCCGCTCACGCCGGCCGCTGCCGCGGTCACCTTGAACGTGCCGGCCTTGCTGTTGGCCACCAGCATGGCTGTTGCCGTTGACGATCAGCGCCGATGCGCCGGGGCCGTCGAGGGTCAGGTTATTGTTGATAGTCGGCAGGCTCGAGCCGAGCGAGATCATGCCGGTCAGGCCGGGTGTGAACTCGATGGTGTTGCTGCCGCCGGCGCTGTTGGCCTGGGTGATGGCGAAGCGCAGATCGCCGCTGTTGCCCGAGCCGGAGCCGCTGTCGGTCAGGGCGTTGACGAAGAAGAGCGCTGGGACGGTCCGCTCCTCCAGCGATTCGAGCAGCAGCCGGCAGCGCCGCGGAGTGCGGATCGTGGGACGGCGGACGGTTGAGAAAACGCGGGCGAGCCAGTGGCGGCGCAGATAGGCAAACATCGGTGAGCTCCGTTGCAGGTCCGGGGGCTTGGCGTGTGGGCCGAAGCACTCGCGGCGAGCCGGCCGCGATGCCTTCGCAAAAGACATCTGCGCGAGGGGAGAAATCTGTTATCACGTGGGATTTTTTTCGGCCGTCGTCGGGAACTGTCTGTCGCCCGGACGATTCTGCTTTCGCCGCGGAACTTCGTACCCTACAATATCGTCTGAGAGGAAGGAGAACCCGCCTTGTAGAAAGGGCTTGCCATGACCCAGGTCGTCCAGGCCAGGTGTCCCCATTGCCAGAATGTCCTACGCATCCCCGCCGACTGGCTCGATAAGCCGATGCGCTGCAAGTTCTGCCAGAATATCTTCGAGGCTCGGCCGCGCGCCGGCGACACGCCGCTGCCCCCCACCGCGATCAGTGCGGGCCCGGTCGTCAAGGCGGCGGTTCCGGTCGGTAGGGCCATTGCCGCCACGGCAATGACCGCCGCGCCGGCTGCGCACGACGCCATGGTGTTTGCGCCGGGCGGCGATGATTCGCCGCGCCGCCGTGGCACCAGCGGGAAGATGCTGCTGCTCGGCGGCTGCCTGGTGTTCGTGCTTCTCGCCGTCCCGGTCGCGACAGGGGTCGCGATCATAAGCATGCTCGTCCTCAGGCCAAATCCCAGCACCGAGGATCCAAAGCAGGCCGCCGGACACGACAAGGCCGACCACGGCAAGCACCACTCCGGCGGCAAGGAATCCTTCGCGATGCTCAAGGACGGCAGTTCGAAGGACGGCGCGTCACAGGACGGGAATGGCGTCAAGCCCAACGACAAGAAATTCCCCATCGCCAAGGATAAGGGTAAGCCGAAGGAAAAATACGGCGCCATGCCGCGGCGGGCGCTGCTCATCAATGTCTGCAACTATCTCTACCTCAACCGCGTCGACCACGGCAAGAGCCAGACCAGCCTCAGCGCGCTCAAGAACCACGGCATCTCCAACGCCCCGCTCAACATTCCGCCGTCGCAAATCTTCACCCTGTCCGACGAGGGCGACGAGCCGAAGCCGACCGAAGTCTCCGTCATCAAGAACGCGATCAAGGACTTCCTCGACACCAGCCGGCCCCAGGATCGCATCGTCATCCTGTTCGCCGGCCATGCCACCGAGGTCGAGAAGGACTGCTACCTGGTCCCGATCGGTGGGCGCAAGGACAACATCGACACGCTGCTGCCGTTGGCGTGGGTGTTATCGGAGATGGCGGCGTGCAAGGCGCAGCAAAAGGTGCTCATCCTCGACGTGTTCCGCTTCCCGCCTGCCCGCGGCTTCGAGCTGCCTGGGGCTGGCGCCAGCGAGGCCGGCGAAATGGGCGACGTCTTCGACGCGGCGGTGCAGAACCCGCCGCCGGGCGTGCAGGTCTGGACGTTGTGCATCAAGGGCCAGCGGTCGATCGAGTTCGAGGAGGGCAGCGTTTTCTTGAAGGCGCTTGGCCGGGTCCGCGACGGCGGCGCCGCCATGACCGGCATCTCCCTGCCGAAGGATCCGCTGCCGGTCGACCAAGCGTTCGTCGCCAAGATCAACGAGAAAATGAAGGAATTGATCGGCCCCGGACTGGAGCAGACGTTGCGGCTTGCGGGCAAGCCGCCGGAGAGCGGTCTCGGCTACAACGCCGCCGAGCCGCCGGCGCTGCCGATCACCATCAAGACGCCGGTCGTCCCCGGCGGCGACGTGGCGAGCGCCGCCGAGATCAACAGCATCCTGCTGGAGATCAAGAAGCTGCCGTCGGTCCGCAAGAGTCGCGCCGGCGAGGAAGATCGGCTGCTCAAGGCGGTGAATCTGCCGCCGTTCCCGGCCAAGGCGCTGATGACCTACAAGCCCGACGAGAACCGGACGCTGCCGGTGCTGCTGGACACCCTGGGCAAGGCGAAGGATCCCAAGGGGATGGCCCGGCAGGAATACGCCAAGCAGCATCCGGTGCGGGCCGCGGTCGTTGATGCGATCGATGCGCTGAGCAATAGCGCGCACCTGGAGATGCTCGAGTCCGTCAATGGGCCACTCAATGACAAGGTGAAGAACGCGTTCCTCAACAACCAGAAGGAGCCGGGCAAGCTGATGTTCGAGCTGGAACAGGTGCTGGGCGAGATGAAGCGGGTCGCCGAGGAAGACATGGACAAGGAGACGTTCGAAGCGGTGGCGCGCCCACTTCGATTTCACGCAGGCCCGGCTCAAGGCGCGGCTGGTCTACATTTACGAGTACAGCTTCCTCCTGGGCCAGATTCGCCGCGACGAGATGCCGTCGCTGGAAAATGGTGCCGATGGTTGGCGCATGGGCTCGAAGAAGAAGATCTCGTGCACCGAGCCGAAGGCGAAGACGTACGCCAAGGAAGTCGAGAAGGCGTGGGGCCGCATCCAGAAGGATTACAAGGACACGCCCTGGGCGGTCCTGGCGTATCGCGAAGGCCTGATCTCGCTCGGGCTGGAGTGGAAGGCGAAGAAGGATTAGCATGAAATCGCTGTGAGCCCGAAGCGCAAGCGAGGACGAGTCTCGTCCGCGCTTGCGCTTCGGGCTCAAATCATGGGCCTACGCGTTTCTGCTTGCGCTTCGCCAATTTCGCCACGAAACGGCGGTGCTCCTCGGATGCCAGACCCGTCAGCAGAACCTGCAACACCTTTGGCGCGTCGCCTTGCACCATGGCCGCCGCGTCGAGCCAGAGGCCCGGGAATTCCTTGCTCTTGAACACGCCGCCGCGCGGACGCCCCGACTGGAACCGTCCACCGCGCAGCAGGAACCAATCGATCGCCTGATCCGGTACGCGCCAGACGACGTACTCCTTCACCCCGTTGAGCTGGTATGCATCGAGCTTCTGATGCAAATCGTAGCTGACGGTGCTGGCGGCGATCTCGCCGATGAATTCAGGCGCGCCGACGACGTAACCATCCACCGTTTGCGACTGGCCCCCGTAGTCGGGCCGAATGCGCAGGCACCCATCAGGCTGAGGCTGGTTCATGCCCGCGGGCAAGCGCAAGGTGACATTGTCCCCAGCCTGGACACCCGGCGTTTGGCTTTGATAGACCCAAAGGCACCCGGCCAGGGCGCAGTGCTCCTCGCCGTGTTCCTCCATCCTTACGGGCGACGGCATATAGACGACTCCATTTATCAGCTCCGCCTTTTTGACGTGCGGCATGGCCTCGTAGCGGCGCTCGAATTCCGCGACAGTGAGGCAGTCGCCGTTATGCAGCGGTGGAATCGGCGGCTCCCTTGTCACCCGATTGGCACTCATGGTACGAACTCCGGTAAATTACGCTCGCGGCTCGGCTTGCCGTTTGCGCTTCGCCAGCTTGGCCACGAACCGGCGGTGTGCCTCCGATGCCAGTCCCTCCTGCAGGACCTTGAACACGGTGGCAAGGTCGCCTTCAAGCATGGCAGCGGCGTCGAGCCACAGGCCCGGAAAAGCCTTGCTTCTGAATACCCCACCCCGGGGTCTTATTTTGCGGTACACCGTCCCGCGCAGGACGAACCAGTCGATGGATCGATCGGCAACGCGCCACACAACGTATTCCTGGACCCCATTACGCTGATAGGCGCGGAACTTGTCGTGCAGATCGAAGCTGGCCGTGGTGGCTGATATTTCGCCGACCCACTCTGGAGCGCCGGCGATATAGCGCTCATCACTGGTTCTTGATTGGCCACCGTATTCGGGCATGATCCGTAGGCAAGCATCCGGCTGGGGACAGTTTTCGCCCAGGTCTAGAATCGTCGTGGTGTTCGGCAGCATTTGCGTGCCGGGCGTATGCATTCGGTAGTAACCGAGCCAGGTAATCATGATCCCGTCGGGTTCACCGTGATCGAGTGAAACGGGCGACGCCACGTGGACAACTCCTTCAATCAACTCGGCCTTCGTGACCTGTGGCATGGCAACATAGCGGTACAGAAACTCAGCAACCGTAAGACGATCCCCGTTTTCCAGCCGCGGCACCGTGCTGGTCGCGAGCCTCCCGTTCGATGGCTTCCACGTCGCTAGATTGGCAGTCATGCTCGCGCCTCACGCCTTGATGATGTCGCTGACCGTCATGCCGCTCGGGATCATCGGCAGCACGTGCTCCTGGTACGGCACCAGCACGTCGAGCACGTACGGCCCCTTGCTGTCGAGCATCTCTTCCAGGGCGCCGTCCAGGTCCTCCTTGTGCGCTGACGCGCCGCGCGCCGCAGCCGAAGCCCTTGGCCATGGTGACGAAATCGGGATACGGCTCCTCGCTCGAAGCCGGCGCCGAGATAGGTGTGGCCGCGGTTGCTGTCGTGGAAGCGGTCCTCCCACTGCACCACCATGCCCAGGTGCTGGTTGTTGAGCAGCAGCACCTTGACCGGCAGCTTCTCGGTGTACGCGGTCAGGCCAGTTCCTGGATGTTCATCAGGAAGCTGCCGTCGCCGTCGATGTCGATGACGGTCTTGCAGCGGATGCGCCGCCTGGGCGCCCATGGCCGCGGGCAGGCCGAAGCCCATCGTGCCGAGGCCGCCGCTGGTGATCCAGGTGCGCGGCGTTGTTGAAATGCCAGTACTGGGCCGCCCACATCTGGTGCTGGCCGACGCCGGTGGTGACGATGGTGTCGTCGAGCTGGCCGCGGTCCTTGCAAGATCTGCCAGAGCCGGTCGATGGCGTACTGCGCCAGGATGGCGTCGTCGCGGTCGTGCGTAGCGCAGCGGCTCGTCCTCGCGCCAGTTGCTCGATCTGCTCGCAGCCAGTCGGCGAATGAGCCGGCGGCCGGCGGCACGCGCTCGGCGTCCTCCGTCGAGCAGCGCCACCAGGTCCTGCCAGCGCCTGGCTGCACGTCGCCGACGATCGGCACGTGGGCCACCTTGTTCTTGTTGATCTCCGACGGGTCGATGTCGATGTGGACGATCTTGCCGTGCTTGGCGAACTCGCTCACCTTGCCGGTGACGCGGTCGTCGAAGCGCACGCCCAGGGCCAGCAGCAGGTCGGCCTCGTTGATGGCGTAGTTGGCGTAGACGGTGCCGTGCATGCCGAGCATCTGCAGGCAGAGGAAATGCTCGCTGGGGAAGCCGCCCAGGCCGTGCAGCGTCAGGGCCACCGGAATGCCGGTCTTCTCGGCGAACGCCTTGCAGGTGCGGCGGCCGCCCCGCAGGCGATGATGCCGCCGCCGGCGTAGATGATCGGCTTGCGGCTCTGGCGGACCAGCTCGAGGACCTGCTTCGAGCTCGGGCCGCGCTGGCCCGGCGGTACGGGCTGGTAGCCGGGCAGGTTCATCGGCGGATCGTAGTCGGGCACGATCAGCGCGGTTCTGCACGTCCTTGGGCACGTCGATGATGACCGGGCCGGGCCGGCCGGTGCTGGCGATGTGGAACGCTTCCTTGACGACGCGCGGGATGTCCTCGGTGCGGGTGACGAGGTAATGGTGCTTGGTGATGGCCCGGCAGACCTCGACGATCGGCGTTTCCTGAAAGGCGTCGGTGCCGATGACGGGCGTGCCGACCTGGCCGGTGATGGCGACGATCGGCACCGAGTCCATCTTGGCGTCGGCGAGGCAGGTGACGAAGTTGGTGGCGCCGGGCCCGCTGGTGGCGACGCAGACGCCGACCTTGCCGGTGCTGCGGGCGTAGCCCTCGGCCGCGAAGCCGCCGCCCTGTTCGTGGCGCGGCAGGATGGTGCGCAGCTGTCGCTGAACGCGCGTCAGGGCCTGGTGGATCGGCATGCTGGCGCCGCCGGGATAGGCGAAGACCGTCTCGACGCCGTGATTGACCAGGCACTGCACCAGGATATCGGCACCCGACTGCATCAGCCCCGGCTTGGCGGGGCCCTTGGTATCTGCCATGGAGTCGCAACCTCGTCCGGGCCGTAAATGGCGGGGGGTCCAAAAATTTATTTTAGCATCGTGCGCCACCCCCTTCAACCGCGCGGGCTCAATCGATAATCGATGGTTGTCACGCCAGGCTTCGGCCCGTATGCTGTTCGCGGCGCTCCTCTTGCGCACGCTGAACGCGGCCTTCCATCGGCCCAGCCCATGAACCGGCTGCACCAGGCGGTCCTGATCGTGTCAGTCGTACTGGGCTCGTGGCTCGGCACGCAGGCGGTCCACGAGTGCGGTCACGTTCTTGGCGCATGGCTGACCGGCGGTCGTGTCGCGCGGGTCGTGCTTTACCCGCTGACCATCTCGCGGACCGACCTCGCGGAGAATCCGCGGCCGCTAGCCGTCGTGTGGTCGGGCCCGCTGTTCGGCGTGCTCTGCCCCCTGGCATTGTGGGGACTCGCGGCCGGCGCGCGTTTGCCGGGAGCGTTCGTGCTTCGCTTTTTCGCGGGCTTTTGCCTGATCGCGAACGGGGCGTATATTGCGTGTGGCTCGTTCGACGGCATCGGCGACTGCGGGGAGATGCTGCGTCACGGATCCAGGATGTGGCAGCTCTGGCTATTCGGTGCGCTCACCGTGCCTGCGGGGCTCGGGCTGTGGCACCGGCAGGGCAAGCATTTCGGACTGGGGCCGGCGCCAGAGAAGGTCAGCACTGGTTTCGCCTATGGCTGTCTTGCAGCGTGTGTGTTGCTGGCCGGTCTGGGCCTCGCGCTTGGTGGGGAGTAAAGCATGCCAGTCCGCCAGTTTGATCAGCACGATCTGGCTGACGTCCTCGATGTCGGCGTCCTGCAGCCGGGCCCGACGGCACCAGGCGAGGATGAGCCGGCCGTAGCGTGCGACGAACTGCTCCCAGGCCGCCTGGTCGCTGGGCTGCTGCCGCAGCCGGCCCAGAAGCGTCGGGCTGGTCCGCGCGCTACCCGTGTCGTCCACAGGACTTACGCCTTTCGCGGGCGAAACTGAACACCGCCGGCCACACAATTCGGGGATTCCGCCAAGAGGAGCCTTTTCGGAAATATTACCAAATCCCCAAATCCTGTGTCCACTTTCCGCGGCTCGTTCCGTAAAGTAAAGCGGACCCCACTCCACAAGACACGCGACCCAAACCGGCGAGATTCGGTACCGGTGTAGACAAGCCCGGCGTGCGGGTTGGGCGCCAGCTGCCAAGAAAACTCTCTCCTAGGAGCGGTCCCCATGTGGCTTCCCAAGAGTTTCCGCAAGTGGTTCTCCCGTCGTGCACAGACCCCGATTCACAACGCGAAGACACTCTTTGAACGCCGTAAGGTCGTCCGGCTGTCGGTGGAGGTTTTGGAAGGCCGGGTGGCGCCGACGGTGGCGGGACCGGTATATCCGGCGCCCGGCGGGAACACGTACAGCGCGTCGGGATCGGGGGACATTCAGGCGGGCGGCGAAACTTGGTCCTACAACTTCTCGGCAAACCCCTATTTGACGGCCATCCAGGATGGCGACCTTTACTGGGCACCCACCTCGCTCAACGACGGCCCCACCAGCACCTTCCAGGGAGTCTACCTGGGCCTCGGCGGATCCGTCGTGAATGGCTCCGATCCCGCGGGCGCGGTGAATTTCACCGGGCCCCCAGGCGCGACCACCACCGGCTCGACAAGCTGGACCAACACGATCTCCTATCCGAATCACGCCGGCGGCACCAGTACGACCCCGGGGGGATTGAACCTGGCCGCCGTCAGCGGCCTCACCGGCAACTTCCTTTACGGCGCCAGCTTGCCGTCCGGGATGGCCGACAACATCGGCGTGGCGATCCCCGTCACGGGAAACTACGCGGTGAACTTCGAATTCACGGCCAGTGGTGAGGCGGCCGCCACGTTCTACGCCAACAACGTCGACGCACCGTCGGGCGGCACGTTGTTCTCGAAGTTCTCCGGCGCTTCTGGTATCAGCAGGACCCCGTGATCAATCTCACCGCGACCGGGGGCGCCGACGCGATCAACCTCACACGCAGCGGCAACACCATCACCGTCACCGACAACGGCACCACCGTTTACGCGTTTGAACGTCACCCTGCTTAACTCGCTCACCATCAACGGTGCGGCCGGCGACACCAGCACGCTTACGGTGGACGACAGCGGCGGCAACCCCATCCCCGTGAACGGCCTCACCTTCAACGGCGGCAACGCCGCGGGCAATGGAACGTTGGACGTCATTAACGACGACACCGTCACCACCGCCACCTATAACTACACGGGCGTCCACAGCGGCAACATCCAGCTCGATAGCATCCTCATCAACTACACCGGGGTGTCGTCAATCAGCACCTCCAGCAGGACGGGGAATGCCAGCTTCAACCTGCCCGCCGGCGCCCAGGCCGTGCTGGAAGCAGCGTCCGCCGGCAATGACCAGATCACCAGCATCGGCGGCCCCTTCTTTGCATCGACCAGCTTCGACGCCGCCGCCAACGCCAACAGCACACTGGCCGTGAACACGGCCGGCAGCAACAGCCTGGTCGAGCTGGCGGCCAATGACCCCCTGTTCGCGCCGACCACGGCGACGTTCGCCGGTCAGAGCGGCGACACTTTCCAATTTGAAAATGCCGGCGCCGTGCCCGACGGCACCAGCGTCACTGTGAATTCGGCCACGCTGGACCTGCACGGCTTCAGCCCGACCATCGACGGCTTGAGCGGCAACGCCAGCGCTCTCGTGACGAACAGTGGTGCATCCCCCAGCACCTTGACGGTGGGCTTCATTAGCGATGGCGGCACATTCAACGGAGTCATCCAGGACGGCAATAGCACCACGGCCTTGACCAAGGACGGCACTGCCACCGAGGTCCTGACCGGCGCCAGCACCTACAGCGGCGCCACGACCGTCAACGGCGGCGACCTTCAGCTGTCGAATACGACGTTGCCGGCAAGCACGCCTTCGGTTGCCATCGCTGGTGGAGCGACGCTGGAATACGCCATCGCCACCGGGACCTTGACCCAGGCGGCGCCCGCGGCGGGGCTGACCTTCACGGGGACCGGGACGCTGTTGAAGTCCGGCGCCGGTGAAATCATTTTTGGCAACGGCGCCAACGGCTCCACCCCCATCAACTGGCAATTCAGCGGCGGCGCCCTCATCAACGTGACGGGGGGCACTCTGAAGGGCGGTAACGATGAGGACGACGTCTACACGAGCAACCTGTCCGATCTGAACATCGACGGGGGGGCCACGTTCCAGGGCAGCGAAGCCAACGTCAACATTAACAATCTCACCAACTTCGGCACTGGCACTGCGACGCTGCTCACGGGCGCCGCCTCCGCCACCGGGTATGTTGGCTTCACGATCGGTGTCAATAACGGCAGCTCGTCCTTCGCCGGAGTCATCACCGACGACGCCGCTGCCGGCAACATTACCAAGACCGGAACCGGCACACTCACCCTGACCAATCCCCTCAACACAAACAGCGGCTCGCTGACGGTCAGCGGCGGCACCCTCGTGGCCGAGGGGAGCCACAACGACCACAACCCTAACAGCTCACTGGGCAACCCGAACGTCAGCCGCAACATCACGATCGACACCGGCGCGACCTTGGAGTTTGGCTCCTCCCTCATCCTGGGGGGTATCGTGGGGGGTGTCGCGCCCACACCGGCTGCGACCATCGTCATCAACGCCGGCGGCACCGTCACCGAGACCGGCGAGTTCAACCCCCTGGGCCCGGTCACGCTCAACGGCGGGACCTTGAGCGCCAGCGGCGGCGCCAATTCCACTGGCCAGGCGTACCTGCTCACGGGTACGGTGACCGTGGGCGGGTCGGCGGCCTCGCTGATCACGACCTCGGGGACCAACAGCGGCATCCATCTCAGCGCCACGACGATCTTTAACGTCGCCGCGACCGGCGCCGGCGGCCCCGACCTGACGATATCCGCCCCGCTCGTCGACCAGCTGCTCACGGGCAACCCCGCCGCCCTCACCAAGACCGGCGCGGGGGTCCTGGACCTGGCGGCGGCCAACACCTACAGCGGCGCCACCACCGTCAGCGGCGGCGTCCTCGAAGTCGATGGGAGTGTGGCCGACACCGCCTCGGTGGCCGTCAACAGCACGGGCACGCTCGACGGCACCGGCTCAATCAACAGCGCGGCCACCATCACGGTCAATAGCGGTGGGGCCCTGCACCCCGGCCACTCTCCCGGTGTCCTCGCGACCGGTGCCATTTCTCTGACTTCCGGTTCTTCCTTTAACGTGGATGTCGGCGGCAACAGCTCCGGCACTGCCGCCACCAATTACGGCCAGGTTGACGTCGCCAGCGGCACGGTCAGCCTCGGCGGGGCCACCCTCAATCTCAATCAATTCAACGGTTACAATCCACAGCCCGGCGACCAATACGTCCTCATCAGCAATACCGGCGGCAGCGCGGTCAGCGGCACCTTCGTCGCCGGCGCCGGCATCAACTTGTCCGCGGGCACGCCCCTCCCCGAGGGAACGTTACTCAGTTCCAACTTCCTGGGCAGCGGTAACGTCGCCTACATCACCTACCAGGGCGGCAACGGCGCAAGCGTGGCCATTATCGTCAAGGCGCTGGCGACGTTCAGCCACCTGACCAGCTCGCCGACGATCGCCTACGGCACAGCCACACTGGCGCTATCGGGACACCTGGCCGCCGGCACGCTACTGCCCCCGAGCGGCGAGACGATCACCATCAACATCGACGGCAACGCCGAGACAACCACGCTCAACGGCAGCGGCAACTTCACCCTGAATTACAACAGCGGCACTCTGCCTGCCTCCAGCACGCCGTACACCATCAGCTACAGTTATGCGGGCGATGCGGACTTCACGAATGCCAGCGACACCAGCACGACATTGACGGTGACCACGGCCACGGTGACGATCACGGCCGGGCCGCAGTCGTCGGTGTACGGCACGACGCCGAGCGTGGACCAGACGCAATACTCCGTGGCCGGCCTGGTCAACGGCGACCACTTGACCACCGTCCCGACGCTGACGCTGACCGGGGTGACCGCCGCGTCGCACGTCAACACCTACACGGGGGCGATCACGGCCAGCGCTGCCGCTGCCAGCAGCGACTACACGATCAGCTACGTCGCCGGCAACTGGTCGGTGACCACGGCCACGGTGACGATCACGGCCGGGCCGCAGTCGTCGGTGTACGGCACGACGCCGAGCGTGGACCAGACGCAATACTCCGTGGCCGGCCTGGTCAACGGCGACCACTTGACCACCGTCCCGACGCTGACGCTGACCGGGGTGACCGCCGCGTCGCACGTCAACACCTACACGGGGGCGATCACGGCCAGCGCTGCCGCTGCCAGCAGCGACTACACGATCAGCTACGTCGCCGGCAACTGGTCGGTGACCACGGCCACGGTGACGATCACGGCCGGGCCGCAGTCGTCGGTGTACGGCACGACGCCGAGCGTGGACCAGACGCAATACTCCGTGGCCGGCCTGGTCAACGGCGACCAGTTGACCACCGTCCCGACGCTGACGCTGACCGGGGTGACCGCTGCGTCGCACGTCAACACCTACACCGGGGCGATCACGGCCAGCGCTGCCGCTGCCAGCAGCGACTACACGATCAGCTACGTCGCCGGCAATTGGTCGGTAACCACGGCCACGGTGACGATCACGGCCGGGCCGCAGTCGTCGGTGTACGGCACGACGCCGAGCGTGGACCAGACGCAATACTCCGTGGCCGGCCTGGTCAACGGCGACCAGTTGACCACCGTCCCGACGCTGACGCTGACCGGGGTGACCGCTGCGTCGCACGTCAACACCTACACCGGGGCGATCACGGCCAGCGCTGCCGCTGCCAGCAGCGACTACACGATCAGCTACGTCGCCGGCAACTTCACGATCACACCCCTGGTTAATGTCAGCACGGCCAATCTGCCGGGGAATGCTACCACTCTCGTGATCACCGGGGCGGGCTTTGACCCCACCGGCCCGAACAGCGTGGCGATCACCGACGAGACGACGCTCTCGGCCACGGTCGCGGTCAGCAACGTCGCGGTCAATGCCGCGGGCACGCAACTCACACTCACCATCGCCCAGAACGGCGTGGTCGGCGGCGACGTCCTCAGTGCCGTCGTGACGACCAACGGCGTCAACGGCACTCCGGTGCTAGTGGCCACGGTGCAGGATGTGCCTCCCACGTTCACCAGCCCCGCTGCCGCGACCTTCCGGGTCGGACAGCCGCTCGATTTCGCGTTCACGGCGACTGCTTACCCGGCGGCGACCGACGCCGTGACCAGTGTGTTACCCCCCTGGTTGATGTTCACTCCCGCCACCGGGACGGTTAGCGGCACGCCGCCGGCCTCCGGTCCGGTCATCATCGATGTCGTGGCCACCAGCAACGGTACCACCGTCACCCAGGTCACCCAGGTCTTCACGCTCACCGCCAACGCGCCGCCGCTCATTACCACGACCAACGCCGGCCCGATCGTCATGAACGTGGGGACGTTGACGCCGTTCACGATCGCGACGAGCCCCGGTCTGACACTGCCGACGACGCTCACCGAGAGCGGCAAACTGCCCGCGGGGGTGACCGCCGCCATTAGCAATGCCAAGGGGACGGTCACGCTGAGCGGCAAACCCGCGGTAAACACCGGCGGCGTCTATGCCTTCACCATCACCGCCAGCAACAGCACGGGGTCCACGAGCGAAGCCTGCACGCTAATCGTGAATCAGGCGACACCGGCCTTCACCAGCGCCGCCAGCGCCGCGTTCGTCGCCGGCCAGGCTGCCAGCTTCACCATCAAGACCGCCGGCTACCCGTTCGCCACGATCTCCGACGGCGGCGCCACGTTCCCCACGGGGGTGGCCTTCAACGACGGCGTCTCGCTTGCGGGCAGCTCGGCCAACGGCAGCCCGACCTTGACGGTGTTGAGCACCCATCAGCTAGCCTTCGGCATGCCCGTGTCGGGCCCCGGTATCCCGACCGGCACCACAATCGCTGCGATCACCAGCAATACGACGCTGACCCTGAGCGCCGTGGCCGGCAGCGGCGCCGGCTCCGGCACCTTCAGTTTTGTCACCGGCATGGCCACGCTCAGCGGCACGCCGGTCGGCGGGAGCAACGGCGTTTACAAGATTACGCTCACGGCCAGCGGGAACCCCACGCCGCAGGCATTCACGTTGACCGTGAAGGCGCCGGCACTGGCCTTCACCAGTGCCGCCAGCACCGCGGTCGTGTTCAACGGCCAGCGGATTAGCGTTCCGGTTACGGTCACTCAAGCGAGCGCCTCGGAAACCCTGACTCTTGGGAATACCGCGCCCAGCTGGCTCACGGTCGCGAATTCGACGAGCTCCAGCGGCAGCTTCATAGTGACCGGCACGCCGCCGGCTGCCGGCAAATTCGTGTTCCCACTCTCGGCCACGAGTGGCAAGACGACCGTCAACCAAACCTTCACCTTGACGGTCGCCACGCCGCCGGCCTTCAACGGCACGACATCCGGCAGCAGCACTTTCACGGCCGGCAAGGCCGGGAGCTACACGATCGCGACGACCGCCGGCAATCCTGGCACGACGACGTTTGCCATCACGAGCGGCCGGCTACCCCTCGGCCTGAACTTGGTCAACAACGGCAAGGGGGGCGCAGTCATCACAGGCACGCCGTCCGCCGGCACGGGCGGCAGCTACACCTTCACGCTTACCGCCAGCAATTCGCCGGCCACGTCCGTATCGGCCAGCTTCACGGTCACCGTGATCCAGGCAACACTGATCATTTCCAGCGCAGCCGCGGCCACGATGTCGGTGGGTCAGGCGAGCAGCATCATGATCGAGGCGACAGGTTATGGACCGGCCGGCACTCCGCGTAACGCCATGCTATTCCTGGCGGCGGCCGGCGCCTTCACGGGTATTTCGACGGCGGGCAGCAATGTGGTGACCGTGAGTGGTGGCACCGCTGACCTCGTTGTCGGCGCGACCTTGATCGGCCCGAGCCTGGTGGCGTCCGGGACGACGACCATAGCCGCCATCCTCAGCGCGACGACGTTGAAGCTGTCGGCGCCGGCGATAAAGACAGGCTCCGGCCAGGGCAACTTCTTCATCGAGACCTCGGTGCCGGCCTTGCCCGCGGGGATTGTCTTCACTCCCAACGCCAACGGCACGGCCACCTTCAGCGGAACGCCGCCGGCTGGCTCGAGCGGTGTCTACACGTACACGATCCTCGCTCTCGGCACAACCAACATCACTCAGCACTTCACGCTGACCGTGGCCGAACCGCCCGCCATCACTAGCGCGAACACAGCCACCTTCGTCGCCGGTTCGAGCAGCAACACATTCACGGTGACGACGCTCGGCTATCCCAACGCCGTCTTGTCCGTGAGCGGCGCGCTACCGGCCGGAGTAACGCTGGTGAACAGCACGACGCACCCAGGCACGGCGACGCTGAGCGGCAAGCCCGCCGCGCTGCCCAGGGGCAAGACCAGCGAGACCTTTAGCTTCTTCATCGTCGCCAGCGACGGCGGTGAGTCGTCGTATCAGGAGTTCAGTCTGATCGTGAGCTGACTCCCTCCAGTCTCCGTGGATGACAACCTTTTCATCGCCCTGGTGATGGTGAAGCCATGACCGCGCTGCGTGCCACTCTGGAGCAGGCCCTCGAGCACCACCAGGCCGGCAGGCTGCCAGAAGCGGAAACCCTCTATCGCTGGGTGCTGCGCTGCCAGCCCGGCCAGCCCGATGCGCTCAACCTGCTCGGCGTCATGGCCACCGCCGTCGGCCAACCAGAGAACGCCATCGAGCTGATTCGCCAGGCCGCCCTGCAGCTGCCCAACGAGCCCGATTTCCACGGCAATCTCGCGGCCGCTTACCAGGCCGCCGGCCGAGTCGCCGACGCCGTCCGGCATTATCGCGAATCGATCCGGCTCAATCCCGCAAACGTTAAGCAGTACCTTTTCCTCAGCGACGCCCTCGTGGAGCTGGGGCAGCCGGGCGAAGCCCTGAGCCATGCCCTGCACGCTCGGCAGCTCGATCCCGATTCGGCGCTGGCTTATTGCGCCCTGGGGGACCTGGCCGGTCACGGCTACTACACGCTCACCGAGGCCGACGTCCGGCACATGCTGCAGCTGCTCGACGCGGGGCCCGGGTCGCCCCAGGATGCCAGCCTGCTCGCCTTCACCCTGGCCGCGTATTGGGAGCGGAAATGCCGCTACGAAGAAGCCTTCGCGTGCTACCGCCGGGCCAACGACTGCAAGCGCGAGGTGTATCGCCAGGCGAACCAGGCGTTTGATCAGGAAAAGCACCACACGCTGATCGACCACCTCATCGCCGTGTTCACGCCCGAGTTCGTCCAGCGCGTGCGGCATTTCGGCATCGACAGCGAGGTGTCGGTCTTCGTGGTGGGCCTCGTGCGCTCGGGCACCAGCCTGGTCGAGCAGATCCTGGCCAGTCATCCCGAAGTCCACGGCGCCGGCGAACGCAAGGACATCGATCAACTGACCACGACCTTGCACGAGCAGATCCCCACCGCCGACAAGTATCCCGCCTGCGTGCCGCAGCTGGAGCCCGGCCTGGCGCGCAGCCTGGCCTACGGCTACTTGCAGCGGCTGGCCCGCGAGGCCGGCACCGCCCGCCGCGTCATCGACAAGATGCCGCACAACTACTTGCACCTGGGCCTGATCGCCATGCTCTTTCCGCGGGCGAAGATCATTCACTGCCGCCGCGACCCGCTGGACGTCTGCGCCTCGGCTTATTTCCAGAACTTCAAATGGCAGCCGCACGCCGCCAGCCTGGACGACATCGCCTTTCACCATCAGCAGTACACGCGGCTGATGGACCACTGGCGGCGCGTCCTGCCGCTGCCGATCCACGATGCGGTTTACGAGGAAATCGTGGCCGATCCCCAGGCGGGCAGTCGGGCCCTGGTTGACTTCTGCGGCCTGGAGTGGGATGATGGCTGTCTGAGCTTTTACCGCAACGAACGGGTGGTGCAGACGGCCAGCAAGCTGCAAGTGCGCCAACCCATCCATAACCGTTCCGTTGGTCGCTGGGCGCCTTTCCAGGCTCACTTGGAACCGTTGCGCATGGCTTTGGGGCTTGCCCCGCGTGCCAGCCGCCAGCCCGCTGACCCCGTTTCCAACACCCGGGAGGCCGTATGTTCCCCAACCGGATGAAGCGTTGGCTCGAGAAGATGTTCCGCATCGGAGCGCCGACACCGTCCTCCCGGCGGCAGCGGTGCCGTCGTGCCAGCCGGCGGCGGTTTGTGCCGCAGCTCGAAGCACTGGATATGCGCTGGCTGCCGTCGATCGTCGTCGTCAACACCACGGCCGACAACGTCAACGACGCGAACATCAGCGGGCCGACCGTCACGCTGCGCGAGGCGATCAATTACGAGAATGCCAACGGCGGCGGCACCATTACCTTCGCCTCCTCCGCCTTCAGCACTCCGCAGACGATCACGCTCAGCCTGGGCGCGCTGGACGTCACCAGCAACGTTGCCATCACCGGCCCGGCGGCAGCGCTGACGATTAGCGGCAACAGCGCCAGCGGGGTGCTCGCGGTCGGCGACGGCACGGACAGCATCAGCGCGACCATTACCGACCTGACCCTCTCCAGCGGCAACACCGCGAGCAACGGCGGCGGTGTGCTGAACAACGCGCAGAGCACGCTGACGCTGTTTGGCTGCCTGATCATCAACGACACCACGTCGGCCGACGGCGGCGGCGTCGCCAACTTCGGCACGCTGACGCTGACCAACGACACGCTCACCGGCGACACGGGCACCACCCTGGGCGGCGGCCTGTACAACGCGGCGACGGCGACGATCACCAACTGTACATTCACCAACGATTCGAGCAATAGCGGCGGCGCCATGCTCAACGCCAGCACCGGCACGCTGACGATGGACAACACCAGCATCGAGCACGGATCCGCCAGCTCCCAAGGCGGGGGCATTGACAACAATGGCACGCTGACGCTGAGCAACGCGACCCTCTCAGACAACTCCGCCACCTACGCCGGCGGGGGCATTGACAACAACGGCACGCTGGCGCTGAGCAACGCGACCCTCGCAGGCAACTCCGCCTCCAACGGCTCCGGCGGCGGCATTTCCAACAACGGCACGCTGACGCTGAGCAACTCGACCCTCTCAGGCAACTCTGCCAGCTACGGCGGCGGCATTGGCAACAACGGCACGCTGACGCTGAGCAACGCGACCCTCGCAGGCAACTCCGCGTTCTCCGGCGGCGGCATTATCAACGGCGGCACGCTGACGCTAAGCAACACGACCGTCGCAGGCAACTCCGCCAACTCCGGCGGCGGCATTGCCAACGGCGGCACGCTGACGCTGAGCAACGCGACCGTCGCAGGCAACTCCGCCAACTCCGGCGGCGGCGGCATTTACAGCTACGGCGCGCTGACGCTGAGCAACGCGACCGTCGCAGGCAACTCCGCCAACTTCGGCGGCGGCATTCGCAATGACGGCGGCACGATGACGCTGAGCAGCTCGACCCTCGCGGGCAACTCCGCCTCCAACGGCTCCGGCGGCGGCATTCTCAACGGCGGCACGCTGACGCTGAGCAACTCGACCCTCGCAGGCAACTCCGCCAGCTACTCCGGCGGCGGCATTGCCAACGACGGCACGCTGACGCTGAGCAACGCGACCCTCGCAGGCAACTCCGGCAGCTACGGCGGCGGCATTGTCAACTACGGCATGCTGACGCTGCAAAACACGATCGTCGCCCAAAACACCGCGCCGACCGCTCCGGATATCGGTCAGCTTCAGGGGAGCATCAGCGCCGCCTACAGCCTCATCGGCAACGGCTCGGGCAGCGGCATCGCCAACGGCGGCACCAACATCATCGGCAACGAGCCGACGCTGGGTGCGCTCGCCGACAACGGCGGGCCCACCGAGACCATCGCGCAAACGACCGGCGCCGGCATCGGCACCGGCGGCGCCGTCACCACCGTCGGCAGCGGCGGCTTCAACACCAGCACCACGACCATTCCGGTCGCCGACGCCCAGGCCATCGCCAGCACCCCGGGCGACTACTTGATCGAGATCGACGGCGAAGACATGCTCGTGACCAACGTCAACCTCACGAACAACACGCTCACGGTCATCCGCGGCTACAACGGCACCTCCGAGACTGCGGGCGACTCCGGCGACGGGGTGTTTTTGCTCCTCGACCAGCGCGGCGACGCCTACGCGGCCACTCCCGACATCGGCGCCTACCAGTCCACGGGCACGGCGCCCGCCACGCCGTTCGTCACCGGCGTGAGCGCGAGCAGCGGTCCTTTGGCCGGCGGCGCCGTGGTTACCATCACGGGCATCAACCTGGCCAATGCCACCCTAGTCGATTTCGGCGGACTGCCCGGAACCATCCTCAGCGACTCGGGCACGCAAATCGTGGCCATCACCCCGGCAGAGTCGGCCGGCACCGTGGACACCACCGTGACCACCGTTGGCTGGGACATCTCGGCCGCCTCTGCGGCGGACCTGTATAGTTTTGAGCCAGCGCCGAGCGTCAGCGTGACCGACAACAGCGGCACGTACACGGGCAGCGCGTTTGCGGCCAGCGCCAGTGTGATGGGTGTCAGTGGCGGCGCCGGCAGCACGCTGGAGGGCGTGGGGCTGACGCTCACCTACTACAGCGGCACCTACACGTTGAGCAATTTGCCCAGCAGTGGCGGCTCAAGCAGCGCTCCGATCACTGCGGGCAGCTATACGGTGGTGGCATCGTTCGCCGGCAGCACCGACTACAGCAGCGCCAGCGCCCTGGCCAACTTCACCATCGGCCAGGCCGTGCTGACGGTGACGGCGACCGGCAGCCAGACGTACGGCGGCGCCAACCAGACGTTCACGCCGAGCTACAACGGCTTCGTCAACGGCGACGGGCCGAGCGTGGTCAGCGGCACGCCTTTGTTCAGCACCACCGCCACCGCCAGCAGTCCCGTGTCCGGCAGTTACACGGCGAGCGTCACTGTCTCCGCGTTGTTGGCCGCGAACTACACCTTCGTGGCCGGCACGCCGGGGACCTTCACCGTGAACACGGCCGTGCTGACGGCGACGGCGACCGGCAGTCAGACCTACGGCGGCACGAACCAGCGTTTCACGCCGAGCTACAGCGGCTTCGTCAACGGCGACGGCCCAGGCGTGGTCGGCGGCACGCCGTTGTTCAGCACCACCGCCACCGCCAGCAGTCCCGTGTCGGGCAGCTACACGGCAAGCGTCAAGGTGTCCGGGCTGTCGGCCGCGAACTATACCTTCGTGGCAGGCGCACTGGGGACCTTCACTGTGAACCCGGCTCCGCTGACGATTTCGGCCGATTCCAACACCAAGGTCTATGGCCAGGCCAATCCAAGCTTCACCGCCAGCGACAGCGGCTTCGTCAACGGCAATTCGGCGAGCAGCTTGACCGGCACGCTTTCCCTCGCGACATCGGCAACCAGCGGCAGCGCCGCCGGCACCTACGCCATCACCCCCAGCGGCGTCAGCTCGGCCAACTACAGCATCACTTTTGTGAGTGGCACGCTCTTCGTTACGTCGGCCCCGCTGACGATTTCGGCCGATTCCACGACCAAGGTCTATGGCCAGGCCAACCCAAGCTTCAGCGCCAGCGACAGCGGCTTCGTCAACGGCGATTCGGCGAACAGCCTGACCGGCACGCTTTCCCTGGCGACATCGGCAACCACCGGCAGCGCCGCCGGCACCTACGCCATCACACCGAGCGGCGTCAGCTCGGGCAACTACAGCATCACCTTCGTCAACGGCACGCTGACGGTAACCCCGGCGGCCGACACCATCACCTTCCCACCGATCCCCGTAGTGCCCCTCGGCGTCCGTCCGTTCACGCTCAATGCCACGGGCGGCGGCTCCACCAGCCCGGTCGTTTACACCGTCCTATTCGGCCCGGGCAGCGTCAACGGCAGCACGCTGACGGTCACTGCCCTCGGCAGCGTCTTGATCGAGGCCAGCCAGGCCGGTGACGCCAATTACACGGCCGCCGCCCCCGTCTTCCGGACCGTGCAGGTCGAGAAACCGCAAACGATTAAATTCACACCGCCGACCAGCCCGGTCAGCTTCGGCGTCAAGCCCATCACGCTCAGCGCCAGCGCCAGCTCCGCGTTGCCGGTCACCTTCAGGGTGATCTCCGGGCCGGGCACAATCACGGTCAACAAGGGCTTGGTCAATCTGACGGTGACCGGCGCCGGCAGCATCGTCATCGAAGCCGACCAGGCCGGCAACTCCACCTATGCCGCTGCCACTGCCGTCGAGCGCACCATCGTCGTCAACCCGGCCAACCAGACCATCACGTTCAACCAGCCGGCCGCCGTCACCTATGGCGTCGGCACGGTCAAATTGAGCGCGACGGCGAGTTCGGCGGCGCAGTCGGCTTCGCCATCATCGGCGGCACCGGCACGGGGACCATCAGCGGCAACACGCTCACCATCACCGGCGCCGGCGCGATCATCATCCAGGCCAGCCAGCCGGGCAACGCCGACGACAACGCCGCCACGGCGGTGACGCGCACGCTCACCGTCAACAAGGCCGGCCAGACGATCACCTTCCGCACCCCGACCGCCGTCACGTTCGGCGTCGGCTCGATCCCCTTGAGCAGCCTGGGGGCGACGGCCACTTCCGACCTGGCAGTCACCTACACCGTCGTCTCCGGCCCGGGCACGATCTCCGGGGACAACCTGCTGATCAACGGCGCCGGCACGATCATGATCAAGGCCAGCCAGGCCGGCAATGCCAACTACAGTGCCGCCACCGCGGTGACGCGCTCGCTCACCGTCAACACGTAAAGCCGGTCGATCACCTTCAACACGCTCAGGGCAAGACCCAGCAGAGAGCCAGCAGGGACATACTGGGTTCTCGACAGCGCGAACGGGGACATGCGGGGTGGGTGTTTTCCCGTGGTCGTGTGCCGCGTGCAGCCGGCGGTCACGGTGCGGCGGCCGATCCGCCGGCAGCACGCAGCAGGTGGAGCAATCCGATGTCCGTCAGCACCTGGATGCCGTGCGCCGAGCAAAAGGCGATGACGGCGGCAGTGCGCAGATGCCGATCGAGTGTGCAGAGCACTTCCGCGTGGCCCGCGACCGCGGTGGCAATGACCGGATCGTCGTCGGGGTCGGCGGCGACAACCGCTGCCCTTGCCGCCGTGGGCAGATTCACGACGAGGGCGGCAGTTTGCAGGGCCTGCACGTGCGCGCCGAGCCGGCGGTCATCGAGCTTGTGGAGTTTCTGCACGCGCGGATAGCGAAGGACGCGGGCGAGTTCGGACAGAAGAAAGGGTGAGAACACCAAGACGTGCGGGGCATCATCACGATGCGGAGCAGTTCCGCTGCCGGGCCGGTGCCGCCGCGCACGGCTCGCGCGAGCACGTTGGTGTCGAGGACGACGCGCATTTACGATTCACGCCGGCGAACGTCCGCCATCGCCTCGTCCACGGCAGTATCGAATTCGTCCCCAGTCACCCGCTCGTCGGCCAGGTTCTGCTCGACCTGGCCCATCATCTGCGTCACCTCGGCGAGAGCCGGCCGGCGAGCGGCCGCGTCCGGCTCAACGCCCGGGGTGAATACCATGATGAATACCTGCTGGTTCTCGCGGAGGTGCTGCCCGAACACGCCTTCCAGCCAGCGCTTGCCGCCGTCTTGCAGGTCCTTGACGTTCTGCACAGTGAGATGCTCGTTTTCCATGCCGGCATTGTAGCCCAGAGGAGCGTGCAAGGGAACAGCTGGGAGTATCGTCCATAAGAGTTACACCTTTCGCGGGCGAAACTGGACACTGCCAGCCAGTTAATTCGCGGATTCCGCCAAGAGGAGCTTTTTCAAGTATTACCAAATCCGGTGTCCACTTTCCGCTGCTCGTTCCGTACTTCCTCCAGGCTCGAACGCCTCTCCCCCGGGGTATCAACCATGACCATGCGTTCCTGGATCCGCTCGCTGTTCACTCGCCGCGGCACGCGCACGCTTCGCAAGGCGCCAAAACGGGTGCGCCTGGAGGTGGAGGAATTGGAGGCCCGCCTGACGCCGACCACCCTCACCGTCAACAGCGGACTGGCCTCCGATCTGATCGCCGCCATTAACACGGCCAACAGTAACGGCCAGGCGAGCAACACCATCCGGTTGAGCGGCACCTACACCCTCACCGGCATCGACAACTACTGGTACGGGCCGAACGGTCTGCCGGCGATCAGCAGCAACTTGACCATCGCCGGCGACCCGACCAACGGGGCGGTCATCCAGCGCGACACGGTGGCGGCGGACAACACGCCGAACTTCCGGTTGTTCTACGTCAGCGGCGGCATCCCCGGTGAGCTGCCGGCCGGTACGCTGACGCTCCAGGACCTGACGCTCGAAGGCGGCGACGCTCAGGGGGGCAACAGCGGCCAGGGCGGCGGCGGCCTGGGGGCGGGCGGGGCCATCTTCAACCAGGGGACGCTGTCCCTGGACGGCGTGACGCTGACCGGCAACACCGCCCAGGGCGGCAGCACCGGGGTGGCCGGCGATGGCCTTGGCGGCGGGGGCATGGGCCAGGACGCGACGAACGCCAATCTCGATGGCGGCGGCTTTGGCGGGGCGTTGGCGGGCGGTCCCTACGGGGGGGGCAACTCTACGGGCTACGGCGGCGGCGGCGGCTTCACCGCCAGCACCACGAGCAATATCGGCGCGGGCCAATCCGGCTTCGGCGGCGGCGGCTTCGAAGGCCAAGGCTTGGGGGGCGACGGGGGCGGCGGCGGCCGCCCCGGCTTCGACTACGCCGGCGGCGCCTTTGGCGTCGGCGGCGTCGGCGTCGGCTTCGGCCCCGGCGCCGGCGGCGGTGGCGGTGTCGGCGGCGGCGGCGGCGGCGCGGAGGGGGAGAGGGAGAGCGACACCGGCCTCTTCGGCGGCGGCGGCGGCTTCGGCGGCGGCGGCGGCGGGGCGGAGGGCGCCAACGATGGCTTCGGCGGCGGTGGCGGATTCGGCGGCGGCGGCGGCGGCGGCAGCAACGGCTTCGGGCCCGTCCAAGGCGGTTTCGGCGGCGGCGCCAGCGTCGGCTTCGGCGGCGGCGGAGCGGGTCTGGGGGGAGCCGTCTTCTCGATGTACGGCAGCGTCACCGCCGTCAACAGCACCTTCGCCGGCAACACCGCCACAGGTGGCAACGCCGCCAACGACGGCGGCGGCAGCGGCTACGGCGGCGCCCTCTTCAACCTGGACGGCGGCGTCACACTTACCAACACCACCCTGGCCAACAACACCGTCACTGCCGGCAGCGGTGGCGGTGGCGGCGTGAACGGCAGTGCCGGCGGCACCGCGGTGTACAACCTGGCTTACGGCTACTCCCCGACGGGTGTCGCCCAGACCGCCAGCCTCACCCTCACCAACTCCATCCTCACCGACCTGGTCAACAACCAGGATTACTCCCGCGATATCGCCACCGTTACCGCCACCATGCACGGCGCCAACCCCACCAACTTGCTCGGCAGCGCCGCCAGCAACACGGGCGGCACGGTCAACGGCAGTTTCCTGGTCAACGGCAATCTCGGCCTCGACCCCAACGGCCTGCAAAACAACGGCGGCCCCACCGCGACCATCGCCCTGGTGATCGGCAGCCCGGCCATCGCCGCCGGCCTCGACACCACCCAGGCTCCCTACAACCTGACCACCGACCAGCGCGGCAGCGGCTACGCGCGGAACAGCGCCGGCGCTGTCGATCTCGGCGCCTTCCAGGACCAGGCCGCCGTGCTCACCGTCGATTCCACCGCCGACGACGGCCAGGACACCACCGCCCTGACCCTGCGCGACGCCTTCTTGCTGATCAACAATGGCGGCAACCTGGAGGCGCTGGGGCTGGCGAGCATGCCGGCGGCCTGGGCGCCCGAGCTGAGCATCCCCTCCTTAAACGGGACCATGGACGACACGATTCAGTTCGACCCGTCTCTGTTTGCCGCTGGCCCGGCGAGCATTACCCTGACGCAGGCGGACTCGGAAGCAGATACCGCGGCCGCCACCGACTTCGGCCCAGCGGCGCTGGCCGTGGCGGCATACGAGTCGCTGACGATCATCGGCCCTGCGGACAACAACGGCCTGACCATCACCCAGAACGCGGGCATCCGGCTGTTCGAGGTGGGCCAGGGGGCCAGCCTGACCTTGCAGGACCTGACCCTTGCGGGCGGCGACGCCACGGGCGGCAATGGTTTCTGGGGTGGCGGCGGCGCTGCGGGGCTCGGCGGCGCCATCGTCAACCAGGGCACCCTGACCATCTTGCAATCCTCCCTTGTCGACAACACGGCACAGGGGGGCAACGGGGCCACCGCCACTTATTCTGGTGTCTTCGGCGGCGGCGGCGGTTTGGGGGGGAACGCCAATGACCTAGTTGGTGGACCTCCCAATGGCGGCGGCGCCATCTACGGCATCGGCGGCGCCGGCGGCTTCGGCGGCGGCGGCGGTGGTGGCGGCGGAGCCAGCCAGCTCGGCGGCAACGGCGGCTTCGGCGGCGGCGCCGGCGGAGGCCCCAACGTCATCGGCGGCGGTTTCGGCGGCGGCGGCGGCGGCGGCGGCGGCGACAGCTTCCTCCCCGGCGTCGGCGGCTTCGGCGGCGGCACCGGCGAGGGCTTCGGCCGCGGCGGCGGCGGCGGCGGTGGCCTGGGCGGGGCCATTTTTAACTACGGCGGAACCGTGCTTATCAACGACAGCACCCTGGCCGACAACACCGCCCAGGGCGGCAGCGGTGGCGCGGACGCCACCAGCGGTTCCGGCCTCGGTGGGGCCGTGTTCAACCTCAACGGCACGGTCACCGCCCGCAACAGCACCCTGGCCTTCAACGTCGCCGCCGGTTCCAACGGCATCGTCGCCAACGGCGGCGGCGCCATTTACAGCATCGGCGACAACGGCGTCGCCACCCAGAACGGGCCTACCCTGCCCTCGACCGTCGCTCAGGTCACCCTTAACAACTCCATCCTGGTCGGCTCCAGCGACGGAGCCTCCACCACGGTCAGCGATTTCCAGGAATTCAACGGCGGCGTGCCGGTCACCACCGCCGGCAGCAACAACATCATCCAGACCAACCCCACCGGCGTCGCCGGCATCGGCAGCACCGGCGGCTTCAGCGGCGGCAGCACCAGTGCCACGCCCGCTTCCCTGTTCGGCAGCGGCACCACTCCGGTCAACAACGGCGGGCCGACGGCGACGTTCGCCCTCCTCCGTGGACCGAGCGATCCGGCCTTCGGCGCCGGCGACGTTGCCGCCACCACCGTGACCACCGACCAGCGCGGCCAGTCGCGGCTGCGCGGCGGCCTGCTCGACATCGGCGCCTACCAGGTCGAGAAGGCGCAAACGATCACGTTCACCCAGCCGGCCAGCCCGGTCCGCTTCGGCGTCAAGTCCATCACCCTCAGCGCCAGCGCCAGCTCCGCGCTCGCTGTCACCTTCCAGGTGATCTCCGGGCCGGGCACGATCACGGGCAACCAGCTGACGGTGACCGGCACCGGCAGCATCGTCATCGAAGCCGACCAGGCCGGCAACGCCGTCTACGCCGCGGCGCCGCCGGTGCAGCATACGCTCGTCGTCAACCCGGCGAATCAGACCATCACCTTCAAGGCGTTGAGCGCGGTTACCTACGGCGTCGGTCCGATCACCCTGGGCGCCACGGCCAGCTCCGGTTTGCCGATTACCTACACCGTGGTGTCCGGGCCCGCTTCCGTAAGCGGCAACCAGCTAACCATCACCGGCGCCGGCGCGATCGTCGTCAAGGCGACGCAGGCGGGCAACGCCAACGACAACGCGGCGACCGCGGTGACGCGCTCGTTGACGGTGAACAAGGCAACGCTGATCGTCGCCGCCACGAGCACGACGTGGACTGCAGGCCAAACGGGCCAGTCTTTGGCGGGTTTCACGATCGCCGCCTTCGTCAACGGCGACACCGAGGCGGCAATGTTCGGCACGGAGGCGGCCGCCGTCAGTTGCCCGACGGTCAATGCGAGCAATCCGAAAGCGGGCAGCTACGTAATCGACATCACGCAGGGCACGCTGGCGACGCCGGCCAACTACACGCTGACGTTCCGCAACGGCACGCTGACCGTGCATTAAACAAGAGGAGTCTTTTTTGAGTTTTTCCGAATCTTGTGTCCACTTTCCGCCCGCTCGTCCGTACTTCTTACAGCCTCGGTGGATGAAAAGCCGGCAACCGCCATCAACCCAAGACCCTGGAGACACGGTGCCGCAGGTGACCACGACGCGCACGATGCGCTGCATCCCTCAACCGAAGAGAGCGTGCGACCATGAACCAACAACCGATGTGGCGGCGGTGGTGGCAGAAGTTGTTCTCACCGGCGCGCGCCGGCAGGGCCGCGCCGCGGCGGTACCGGCCCCAACTGCTGCAACGCCTTAAGGTGGAGGAACTGGAAGACCGCACGGCGCCGTCGGCATCGGTGATTGGCTCCACGCTGACCATCACTGCCGACAACACCGCTAAATTGGTCCTGACGAGCCCCAGCTCCACGACCCTCGACGTTTACGAGAATGGGTCTGCCACGCCGTCAACCTTCTCGATCTCCAGCTTCGCCGCGATCAGCGTCACGTTGACGGGCGACAATTCCCAGTTGATCCTCGATTTCAGCAACGACAATTTCATCCCCGCCGACGGCATTACCTACGACGGCGGCAGCGGCACCGGCGCCAGCCTGAGCCTGGAAAACGCCTCGGCGTTCACCAACGAGATCGAGACTGGCACAGGCCCCACCAGCGGCAGCATCGTTTTTGAGGGCAACGTCCCGATCACTTTCACCGATGTGAGTTTCATTGACGACACCACGACGATCAGCGGCACGGCCACTTACGACGAAGCCGGCGTCACGGAGGCCCTGAACATCGTCAACGGCGGCACGGTCAACGGCTCCCAGGCCACGGAACTGAACGGTCTCAATCCCCAGGAAGTCTTGCCGCAGAGCACCTTCCCCACCGTCTTTTTCGCGAACAAGCCGACCGTCGTGATCGATGGCAGCGTCGGCGGCGTCAGCGGCAATGACAGCTACACGATCAACAACCCCCTGCCGGCCGCTGGGTTGACGATGCTGACGGCAGGACAAGACGGAGATGTCGGCAACGACCAGTTCAACGTCGTCACGCCGTTCCCTTCCGGCGTAACGTTCGATATCGTCGGCGGCAGCGGCACCAACACCCTGGCCGGTCCCGACCTGACCGCGGGGGAGGACGTGTGGGATTTGACCGGCGCCGGCAGCGGCAGTGTCGGCACCAACCCCGGCGCCAACAACATCGTCAACAGCTTCACAAACATCCAGAACCTGACCGGCGGCCTGGGCAACAACACCTTCTGGCTCAATGGCGGGTCGCTGACGGGCACCATCGACGGCGGCGCGGGGGAGCGGAGCGAGATCCTCGGCCCCGCCGGGGACACCCAGGTGAACTGGGACATCACCGGCACGAACTCCGGCTCAATTGCTACTTCGAGCACCATCCCCGTGCCCGCGTTCGTCAACATCCCGTATCTCATCGGCGACACGACTGGCGCCGGGTCCGACTTCTTCCAATTCCTCGGCGGTTCGCTCCAGGGCATTGAGGGATCGAATTCCGCCGGCGACACCATCGCCGGCGACAACAACGGCGACACCTTCTTGATTACCGGGGCCGACCAGGGCACCATTCCCGGCTTGCTCCCGGGCGGTTTCTTCAATATCGGCAACGTCCGCGGCGGCACCGGCGACAACACCCTGGTCGGGCCCGACACGGGCGCTACCGCCTGGTCAATTACCAACTACAACACCGGCAGCATCACGTACGACTTCCGGACCTTCATCACTTTCACCGGCATGGATAACTTGACCGGCCAGGGCAACAACACGTTCACATTCAGCAGCTTCGGCTCGTTGGCCGGCACCCTCGACGGCGGTCCGGGCCTCAACTCGACCATCGACGGCCCGGCAGTAACCACCGCGGTCGCCTGGGACATCACCGGCCAGAACGCCGGCAAGATCGTCGGTGTCGTGGGCGCGTTCGTCAATATCCAGTACCTGGTCGGCAAAACCACCGGCACCGGCGGCGACACGTTTACCTTCGTTACCGGCGGCTCGCTCGAAGGTTCGATCACCGGCGGCGCCACTCCGGCCAACAACACCATCGTCGGCGACGACGACGGCGACACGTTCGACGTCACCGGGACCAATTCGGGCAATATTGACGGCCTGCTCCCGGGCGGTTTCCGCGACATCGGCAACCTCATCGGCGGCTCCGGCAACAACACCCTCGCCGGTCCCAGCACGGGCGCCACCACCTGGAATATCACCGCGCCCAACGCCGGCAACATTTCGGGCTTCATCAACTTCACCGCCATGGGGAGTCTCCAGGGCGGAACCAGCGGCAACACGTTCGTGTTCTCCGTCGGCGCCACGCTCAGCGGCAGCATCAACGGCGGCACCGGCACCAACACCATCGACGGACCGCCCCTGACCAACGCGGTCGTCAACTGGAGCATCACCGGCACCAACGCCGGCAGCATCGCCGCCATCTTACCCGCATTCGTCAACATTGGGTCGCTCATCGGCGACACCACCGGCAGCAGCGCCGGCGACAACTTTACTTTCACAACGGGCGGTTCGCTCCAGGGGAGCATCACCGCCGACAATACGGCCACGCTAAACACGCTCGTGGGCGACAACGCCGGCGATGAATTTACCATCACCGGCACCAATTCCGGCACGCTGACGGAGACCGCCGGACCGGCCAGCTTCAGCGGCATCGGCAACCTGACCGGCGGCACCGCCAGCAACACGTTCGTGTTCGATGGCGGCACTCTATCGGGCGCGATCAACGGCGGCAATTCGGGCGAGAACGCGATCGTAGGCCCGGCCGTGGCCGCGAACGTCGTCTGGGACATTACCGCGCCGTACGCCGGCATCATGATCGTCGGCGGCATTGGCGGCGGCGTGACCGCCTTCGACAGTATCCAGAACCTCGTCGGCCGCAGCACCGGCACACCGGGCGACACTTTTTATGTCGGCGGTTCGCTGGAGAGCATCGCCGCAATTGGCAATGCGGCCAATAACAGCATCACGGCCCACAACGACAACAACGGCGACACGTTCGACATCAGCGCGGCCAATGCCGGCGATATTGTCGGCCTCTTGCCGGGCGGCTTCTCGGGCATCGGCAATCTGACCGGCGGCGCCGGCGACACCTTCAACTTCCTCAGCACCGGCTCGCTCGCCGGCACGATCGGCGGCGCCGGCAACGGCTCGGGCGGCAACACCATCGTCCTGGGCAACAGTCTCGATGCCGTCACCATCACTGGGACCAATGCCGGGACCATTGCCAACGCGCTCCCGAACGGCTTCACCTTCATCCAGAACATCACCGGCAGCAGCTCAGTCACGTTCGACACAGGCGGCACGCTGTCGGGCACGCTGACCGGCTCCAGTACCGGCCCGAACACGCTCATCGGCCCCAATGACACGCCCAACACCTGGATCATCACCGGGCTTAACTCGGGCACGCTGAAAAACAGCGCCACGCTGAACAACACCAACTTCGTCAACTATCAGAACCTGCAGGGCGGCACCAGCACCGCCGACGACACCACCGGCTACGACAATTTCATCTTTTTCGGCCTTGCCGCCCTGCTGTCGGGCTCGATCGGCAGTTTTGCTCCGCTGCAGCACAACGACATCACGGGCAACAATGCCAACAATACCTTCGAGGTGCTTGAATCCTTCATCGGCGAAGGCACCGTGGTCGGCCTCGTCCTCGGCGGCTTCAGCGACATCGGCTTTCTCCAAGGCGGCTCCGGCAACAACACCCTCGTCGGCTTCGGCGGCACCTGGAACATCACCGCCCCCAACGCCGGCAACATCGACACCTCCCTCTTCTTCAACCTCGAAAGCTCCGTCTTCTTCTCCAACATGGGCACGCTCGACGGCGGCACCGGCGGCATCGGCAACACGTTCATATTCTCCGGCGGCGCCACGCTGACCGGCAGCATCATCGGCGGCACCGGCGAGACCGGCCCCAACACCATCGAAGGCCCGGGCGGAGGTGCCATCGTCAACTGGATCATCAACGGGCTCAACGCCGGCAGCATCCCCGGCGTCCTGCCCAGCTTCAACAACATCGATAGCCTGGTCGGCGAAACCGCCGGCGCCGGCGCGGGCGACACCTTTACCTTCGCTGGCGGTTCGGTCTATACCATCACCGGATCGGCAAGTACCGAGAAGAACAGCGCCATCGTCGGCGACAATAACGGCGATACCTTTGCCATCACGGGCACCAATGCGGGCACCGTGACGGAAACCGGCGGCGCCGACCTGCTCGGCGGCGGATTCAGCAACATCGGCAACCTCACCGGCGGCTCAGGCAACAACACCTTCGAGTTCAAAGGCGGCACGCTGTCCGGCACGATCAACGGCGGCGACCCGGCCGTCAATACCATCGAAGGCCCGGCTGTGGCCGCTGCGGTCCCCTGGAACATCACGGGGTTCGACTCCGGCAACATCACGGTCTCGGGCGTCACCACCAGCTTCACCGATACCCAGTACCTCGTCGGCGAATCCACCGGCACCGGCGCTGTCGGGAGCGGCGACCAATTCACTTTCGTTACCGGCGGTTCACTCCAGGGCACGATCACGGCCACGGACACCGCGGCAACCACGAACGAAGTCATCGTCGGCGATGACCATGGCAACAACTTCACGATCAACGGCGCCAACGACGGCAACATCGCCGGCATTCTGCCGGCCGGCTTCATCGGCATCGGCAACCTGACGGGCGGCACCGCGGCCAACACTTTCACCTTCGCGGTCGGCGGCTCCTTGAGCGGCGCCATCACCGGCGCCAGCACCTCGGCCACCGGCGACACCATCATCGGCGACAATGCGGGCGATACGTTCAGCGTCAGCGGCGCCAACGCGGGCAATCTCGCCGAATCCGCGACGCCGGGCACCCCGCTCCTCGGCAACGGCTTCACGCACATCGAGAACCTGACCGGCGGCACCGGCCCGAACACCTTCGTGCTCGCGACCGGCACGCTGTCCGGCACGATCAACGGCGGCAGCGTCGGCCCCAACACCATCGACGGCCCCGCCGTGACGACTGCGGTCACCTGGAACATCACCGGCGCTGGCGCCGGCAACATCACCAGCGTTCTCACCGCCTTCGTCGACATTCAGAACCTGGTCGCCGAAACCACCACCGCGACGGGAGCCGACATGTTTTTCTTCACGACCACCGGTTCGCTAGCCGGCACGATCACCGGCGGGGCGACGCCGGCCAACGAAACCATCGTCGGCAGCAGCTCAGGCAGCAGCTTCATCATCAACGCCGCCAACGCCGGCTCCATTGCCAATGTGCTTCCGGCCGGTTTCAGCAAGATCGGCAACCTGCAAGGCGGTCTCGGCGCCGACACGTTCACCTTCATCGGCAACGGCAGCCTCAGCGGCAGCATCGACTCCAGCACCGGACCGTATGCGGGACCCTACGGCTACGAGACGATCGTCGGCAACGGCCACGGCGACACCTTCACGCTCAGCGCTGCCCAATCCGGCAACATCACCGATAACCTCACCCACGCCACGCTGCTCGGCAACGCCGGCAATGGCTTCGACAACATCGACGAGCTGGTCGGCGGCAATCCCGGTCTAAACACGCTGGTCGGCCCCCGCCTAGCCAACCTCTGGAACATCACCGGGCCCAACGCGGGCAACATCACCGGCATCCTCCCTGCCTTCGCCAACATCCAGAACCTGACCGGCGGCAACGTCGGCGACGAGTTCGTCTTCGGGGTCGGCGGCTCTTTGTCCGGCACGATCACCGGCGGCACGGTCGAGAAGGCGCAAACGATTAAATTCACACAGCCGACCAGCCCGGTTAGCTTCGGCGTCAGCCCAATCACGCTCAGTGCCAGCGCCAGCTCCGCGCTCGCGGTCACCTTCAGGGTGATCTCCGGGCCGGGCACGATCACGGGCACCAAGCTGACGGTGACCGGCACCGGCAGCATCGTCATCGAAGCGGATCAGGCTGGCAACGCCGTCTACGCCGCGGCGCCGCCGGTGCAGCATACGCTCGTCGTCAACCCGGCGAATCAGACCATCACCTTCAAGGCGTTGAGCGCGGTTACCTACGGCGTCGGTCCGATCACCCTGGGCGCCACGGCCAGTTCCGGTTTGCCGATTGCCTACACCGTGGTGTCCGGCCCCGGTTCCGTAAGCGGCAGCCACCTGACCATCACTGGTGCCGGCGCGATCGTCGTCAAGGCAACGCAAGCGGGCAACGCCAACTACAACGCGGCGACCGCGGTCACGCAGACCTTGACCGTCAACAAGGCGACGCTGACGGTGACCGCGAACAATGCCACCTGGAACGCCGACCAATCGGGCCAGTCGCTCGACGGCTTCACGATCACCGGATTTGAGGATGGCGATACGCAGGCTTCCCTGTTCGGCACGGAGACCGCCGACGTGAGCTGTCCGACGGTCAACGCGAACGATCCCGTGAAGAACACGTATGTGATTCTCATAAGCCAGGGGACGCTGGTCGCGCCGGCCAACTATAAGCTGGTGTTCAAAACGGGCAAGCTAACCGTCCATGCATAGTTGGTCGGCGACGGTCGGTCCGGCGGAGTTCCGCGGCGCGAGTCAGCACAAACGCCGCGTGGCGCGGGAGGCCGTCCGGCGCTCGCGCCAAGGAATATCGTCGTAAACCAATGTCCATGAAGCACATGCGTAAACTGTCACCATTGTCTTCGTGCCAAGAAGCCATCCGCGTGAAAAACAAGCTCACCCCGGCCCGCGGATCCCTGGCTGGAGTTGATTGCCAGGAGACGCCGTGGTTCCTTTGCAGGAATTCACGGCATCCCCTTTTTCCCGCAGCCGCCTCACAGGACAGTGCGACTTTCGCGCGGAAGACGGCTCACGGCGGATGGACTTTTCGGAGAGGCGGGGCGGCCGGCCCATCCGGCGAGACGTGCAGAACCTACAGGGTTGCGCATCCGCAGTCCTCGCCCCCGCTGGAGTCATTTTTGTGTTGATGCCCATTGTGGCCGCTGTCGGTTGACAGCAAGGCCGCGCCGCCGGTGTTGGGGGCGCTGAACAGGGGTACGGTCAACGCGCTGGGCAGCGTTCGGCCTTCCAGGGCCTCGAGCGAGAGCCTCACCTTGCGGGGGCCTCCCGACGCACGAGCGGCTAGCCGAGGCCGCCCAAAAAGGGCCTTCACGGGGCGCTGAATCCAGGATAGAAACATCGGATCCGTCTCCTTTCGCAGTTTGGTCTGCGTTGTGGGTGAGGGCCATGGACCCCGGCGCAGACCGGGCGCCGGGGCGAGCCTGAACCGGCGGTCCTCGGCGGACTCCCGCTGCCGCCTCAAAAGACAGTGCGACTTTCGGGAGGAACAGGGCTCACGTTGTCTTTTTGGAACGGGCCATTGCTCAGAACCGCACCACCGAGACGACGGCACGGTGGTTCGACGGCCAGACATCGAGTGGCTCCCGGTCACCGGGTCTGAAGCCGGGCTCGGTGGCTGTTAACACGGTGCCTCCGCGCACCCAGATGAAGTCGATCCGCGTGCCGTCAAACTGGACGGTTGGACTTTGTGGAAGGGTAGCGGGGGCATCGGTGAATCCAGGCAGGTTCGGGTGGATCGTTTCCCAGGCATCGACAAAACCGGTCGTTGGGCTGGCGAAGACGCTGTAGGCCCCCCCGGTTCCACCGGCGGGAGAGTTGAAGTCGCCGGCTACAACTGTTGGAAAACTCGAAACGGCGGGACCGGCCAACAGCTCCTCAGCCTGGAGTTCATTCACCACGGGCGAGATCGATTCCAAATGGGTGGTGACGAAGTGCACGGTTTCCCCGTGGAAAGTCAAATCCACGGCTGCCCAGCCTCGGACTACGGGAATCGTAATTGGCCCGATCGTAAACGCGAGATGTGCCGCGAATTGGCCGACCTGGACATTGGATACATGGATCTGATCGTTGGCGTCACCGCCCAGAATACGGACCAGAATGGCGGATTGCTCTTGATAGCCAATCAGGTCTCCCTGCGCGTCGGGAACTTGAGCGGACCATCCGGCGCGACCGCGACCAGCTGGTAATGCTCCCCGTTCGCGTTCAGGTCCGTAACGATGCTGTTCAAAATGTCATACTTGACGACGCCGTTGACAGACCACACCGACGCTTCTTGGAGGCCAACGACGTCCGCCTGACTGCGGAGGATTAGCCGGGCGGTTTCGAAGGCGCGGTCGGGAATGTCGCTGGCCACAACTTGGGCGAAGTCTTCGGATACCCCTACCGCGATATTCGTGTGCTGCGCGATCGCCGCCAGGCTGTTCACGAAGTCGGTGCCCTCGTTCACGTTCCAGGTCATGAACTTCAGCGTCGCCGGCACGGTGCGGTCTTCCAGGCATTCGACGCACGGCTTGAATGTCGATCGGGAACCCAAAACGGCACGCCGGGAAACGTTGGTTGCCAGCTTCTCGGCCGCCTGGCTGACTTTGTCAAACATGACTAACCTCCTTTGAAGTGGAAATGGATGGGAACTCTTTCGACTCGCTGTTACCTGCCCCGTCGGTTTCGGTCTTCGCTGCCCTGACCGAGTGGGAGAACCCGCAGTCCACCGCCGAAGCCACGATGCGAACAACATGATGGACCCCTTTTTTGCGGACAAGCCATCCGCGTGAAAAAGAAGCTCAGTGTCAGGAAAGTAGAGTGTACGGCCCGCCGCCGATATTCGGATCGCTGGTCGAAGCGGTGTTGTTGTTGACGTTGGCCACGGTGAAGGCGTCAAGATAAGCCGTGGCCGACGCGGCGATGTAGAGACCCCCGCCCTCACCCAGGCCGGCGGCTCCGCCTGCGCTGCCGGCCCCACCGTTGGCCGCGTTGGCGGTCACGGTATCGTCTCGCATGGTGACGCTGCCTCCCGCAGCGTACAGGCCGCCGCCAAAGCCGGCGCCGCCGTTGTTTTTGAACTCGTAGAGCCCCCACATGCCGACGCCCCCCGTAGCGGTATCGGCGCTGAGCGTGTCGTTGCTCAGCGTCACAGAGCCACCCGCTACGTAGACCCCGCCGCCGTATCCATTGCCGCCGTCGCCGCCCGAGCCCCCCAGAGCGGCATTGGCGCTGAGCGTGTCGTCGCTGAGCGTGACGGCGCCAGCCGCCACGTAGAGCCCGCCGCCGTATCCGCTGGCACCCGGAACGTGGGGTTTTAGCCCCACGCCGCCCGCGACCGTGCCTAGGCCGTCAAGGGTACCGAAGCCGCCCTGAGCGGTATTGGACGAAAGGGTGGCGTCGGTAATTGTGGCCGTCCCGCCCGCAATGCACACACCGCCCCCATTGGCACTCTCGGGCTGACCGCCAACCACCCAACTTGCAGCCGCGGCGCCGACAGCCTGGTTGTTTTGGACCGTGGTGCCGCCTTCAAGCGTCAGCGAGCCGCTGGACCAGATGCCGCCGCCGCTGGCAGGCTGCTGCTGCTGGCCCTGGGCGGTGTTGTTCTGCACGGTCACGCCGTTCAGGTCGAGTGTGCCCTGGTTGTAGATGCCGCCGCCCTCCGCAGAGACCCCCGAACCGAGGGCCAGACCGCCTTGCAGCGTCAGGTTCTCCAGCGTCAGCGACGCGCCGCTGGCCACGTCCAGCAGGCGGAACGCCGGCGTGCCGGACGCCGTGCTCGGCTCAATCGTATCGCCATTGCCGACGATGGTCAGGTTGTCCTTGGCCGCAATCACCGGCAGCCCCGTGGCGCCGTCGGTGGTGTTGTTCACCGCGGTCAGCGAATAGGCGTTGCCCGCCACGAGCGCTGATGGTGTTCGACCCGCCGGCCTTGTTGGCCGCGTGGATGTCGGCGATCAGCTGCGAGACGTTCGCCGCTGTGAAACTCGACGGCGTCAGACGGTCTTCGAGTTGTTCGAGCCCGAGTCGCACCCCAGGGCGCTGGGCGCCGGCCAGCGAACGGATCGGCGACCGCGAACGAGCTTGCGGAGTGAGGAAAACCACATCGTTGAGTCTCCTTTTGGTCTGACTTGCAATGACTCGGGCGCAGACCAAGCGCCGAGGCGAGACGGCACCCGGGGTTCTCGGCGGACTCCCCCCGGCACCTCAGATGACAGTGCGACTTTCGCGCGAAAGAGGGCTCACGAAAAGTGGATTTATTTCGAAGAAATCGGGCGGCGCTCTTCGGAGGCGAGCGGGGGGCGTCAGCCCCCTGATTCCTCGCCTCATCAGGGGGCTGACGCCCCCCGCTCGCCGGGGTTTTCAATAAAGCAAATCGGTGCGAAACGGGGACGCGGCTCCTGGCTTCAGGAGCCGCGTCCCCGTTTCCGCACGTTTCCGTGAGGGGCGCTTTCAATCAGGCGCCGGCGACCCCTTCTTCACGTCGATCCGTAGGGGCCGGGCGTCGCCCTTTGGATCCGGCGGCGGGTAAGCCGGCAGGTCCCAGTCCAGCCCGATCTCGCCCAGCCCGCGACGGATGGCCCGCAGGTCCCAGACGTGGATGGTGTGGTTGTCGGTCCCGGTCGCGAGCCGAGTCCCATCCGGACTGAACTGAATACAACTATGGTGGGCATCGCGCGGCGGTTCCAGCGCGGCCAGCTCCTTTCCCGTGCCGGCGTGAACGAGTCGGGACAGCTCGGAACCCAATCCACTCCAATAGAGCAAGCTGCCGTCGGGCGACGGCGCCACGCCGTGGTCTTTTCTCCCGTCTTTGGAGAGAGTCGGCCCGGGCTGCCAGGAACCGAGCCGCCAGAAGCGGAAGGGCGCGTCCCCCGGCGGGCTGGTCGCCAACCAGCATCCGTCCGGCGTCAAAAAGGCAAATTTATCCCCGGCCGGCGGTTGCCACGGCACGGGTTTGCCATCCGACGCATCCCAAACCTTGATGGCCTCGTTGACATTCCGCGTCCACGTCAACGCCCATCGGCCATCCTGGCTCAAGGCACAGGCAGTCATACCGAGGTCTTCCAGGACGAGCGTGTGGCCCAGATCCTTCAGGTCCAGAACGATCGCTCGGCCGCGGGGGGCATCGACGGCGGCGAGCCGCCGGCCCTCCCGATCGCGGCTGAGGTAGGCGAAGTTCCAGCTTCCGGGCACGTCCAGGGATTGAGGCGGTCCGACCTGGAGTACCTCGACCCCTTCCGGCCGATCCGCATCCGGCTTCCCCTCGCGCCGGATGGGCCAGCGCTGCAATCCGTTATCGCCGTGGGTGAACAGGCTCTCGCCGTCCGGATGGAAGAGGACGCTGGCGGTTCGCCCGGTCGGCAGATGCCCCACTTCGGTGAACGTAGCCATGTCCCAGAGCCGGGCGCCGTCGAGGCTGGCGGAAGCGAGGAGGCGGCCGTCCGGGCTGAAGTCCAGGTTGCGCGGACCCCAGTCGGCCGGCCGGGGCGTCCGGTTGCCGACCAGGCCGTGGTGCAGCGTGCGGCACTCCCAGCCGCCGGCCACTTCCCAGAGTTGCAGGTGATCGTCTTTGCTGAGCGCCATCTGCCGGCCGTCACCGCGGATGGCCAAACAATTCACCGTCGCGCGCAGCAGTTGCCGGCCGCTCACCGGGTCCCAGAACCGCGTGCTCCCGTCCCACGAGTGAGAGATCAGGAACTCCCCGGCGTGGCTAAACCGGACCGTGATGCCCAGGCTCGTATGCCCTTCGAGCACCGACTGGAGCCGCCGGCCGGCGTGGTCCCACACGTAAATGCGCTGGTCCTGGCAGGGGACGGCCAGCAGCCGGCCGTCGCCGCGCCAGGCCAGGGCGTCGGTGGGCGGCTCCGGGTGCGGGTAGCGGGCGACTTCCTTTCCCGTCTCCAGGTCAATGACGACGACGACGCGGGGCTCCGATGGGAGCGTTACCGCGAGCTGACGGCCGTCGGGGTGGAACGTAACGCCCGCCGCCCCCATCCCTTCGGCGATGCGCTTCACCTCCCGGCCCGAGGCGGTTTCGTAGACCCCGATGGACCCGTCGGGCCGGGCGCCGGCGACCAACCGACCGTCCGCACTGATGTCCGGGCTGAACGCGCAGTCATGTTCCAGAGCGACCCTACGGCCCAGCTTCCCGTCGCGAAACTCCCAGAGCGAGACGACGGCAGGGCCGTCGGGCATGTCATAGCTTACGCGCAGCCACCCGCCGTCGGGGCTGACTTTCAGGTTGACCCACTTCGGGCGTATGTGTGGCCCCGGCAGGGCGGCCGTTTCCTTGCCGTCGCCGACCCGGCGTATGCTGAGGTTGCCCTCCCGGTCGCTGTAAACGAAGTGGTGGAACAGGGGGTCGAACGCGATCCAGTAATGCTCCGGCGTTTTCTGCCTCAGGTCCTCCACCAGCGTCCGCTCGTAGCGCACGTCAGGCAGGGCCAGGCAGGCGACTGCCTCGTTGCGCAACTTCAGAAACTCCCCCTTGTCGTATCCCCGGGCGCGGGCGATGCCAGCCGCCTGGGCCAGTGCCTTGAGTCCGCCGAAACGCTGGCCGGCCTGCCCGCCAGCGCGCCCGGCCCGAACCTGGTGGATCAGCGCCTGGAGCAACTCGTCCTGGGCGTGGCGCTCGCTCTGCTGGGCCGCCGTCAGCGCGGCCTCTTTTTGCCGCGCCAAGTTGACCGCCGCGCCCTCCGCGTTGACAGCGCGGATCAGGCCCCACGTCGTGCCGATGATGCCGACCACCAGCGCCAGCAGCACCAGCGCCGCGGCCAGCGCCGGGCCGCGGTTCCGCCGCAGGAACTTGCGCACGCTGTAGCCCACCGACGGCGGGCAGGCCTGCACCGGCTCGTCGCGCAGGTAGCGCTCCAGGTCGCGGGCCAGACCGTTAGCCGTCTCGTAGCGCCGGCCGCGCTCCTTCTCCAGGCACTTCATCACGATCCAGTCCAGTTCCCCGCGCACCAGCCCGCTCAGCCTCCGCGGCTCCAGCCCCCGCCTTGCCGCGATGGCCGGCAGCTCCTCCGTCGTGCTCAGACGCTTGCTCGGCCGCGGCGGCTCCTCCTCGCGGATCATCCGCAGCATCTCCAGCAGCGCCGCCCCCTTGAGCCGCTTGGACTGGATCGGCGTCGTGCCGGTCAACAGCTCGTACATCAAGACGCCCAGGGAGTAGATGTCGGAGCGGGTGTCCACGTCCAGCTGGTTCAGCTCGGCCTGCTCCGGCGACATGTACTCCAGCGTGCCGACGACGGCGCCGAAGACCGTGCAAAGCGTCCGCTCGGTCAGCGCCTGGCCGGCGGCCTTGGCCACGCCGAAGTCGATCACCTTGGGCACGGACACGCCGTCGTACAGCGCGACCAGCACGTTGGAAGGCTTGAGGTCGCGATGGATGACCCCCTTCTGGTGGGCGTGCTGCACCGCTTGGCAGACGGGGACGAACAATTCCAGCCGCTGCCGTGGCGTCAGCCTCCGCTCGTCGCAGAACCGGGTGATGGAGACGCCCTTGACCAGCTCCATGACGAAGAAGGGCCGGTCCGACTCGGCCGCCCCGGCGTCGAGCACCTTGGCGATGTTGGGGTGGTCCATCAGGGCCAGCGCCTGCCGCTCCGCCTCGAAGCGGGCGATCACCTGCGCCGAGTCCAGGCCGGGCTTGATGAGTTTGAGGGCGACCTTGCGCCGCACGGGCTGCGCCTGCTCGGCGAGGTAGACGGCTCCCATCCCGCCCTCGCCGATCAGCTGCAAGAGCTTGTACGACCCGATGACCGTGCCGGGGCGCTCGGCGAGCGGGTGGCATGTGGCGGTTGATGCAGATTCATCAGCCGCCACATGCCACCCGCTCGCCATGGCCGGCTCTTCCAGAAAGCTGCCGGCCTGGAAGTGAGCGTTTACAAGCTGCTCGACCTCCGCCAGCAATTCCGCATCCCCGCCGCAGTCCTGGGCGATGTAGGCGGCCCGATCCTCGGCCGACGCGATCTCGACGGCGGCCCAGAAGATGGCGTCCCGGTTCGGCGTGTCGGCAGACATCGGCGGACCTCCCGCGACGGTTCCCCCGCAGAATAGTGCGACGTTCGGACGCCAGACGGCTCACGAAAATGCGAAAACCTAATCCGTGTGCTGTTCGCCCGGCTCGGACAGGTTGGCGAACAGCCAAGCGCGGGCCACGGCCCAGAAGCGTTTGGCTGTTGCCGGCGAGATATCGAGGGCTGCGGCGGCCTCCTCCAGCGACAGGCCCGCGAAATAGCGGAGCTTAACGAGTTCCGCCTTTACCGGCTCACGGGCGGCCAGTCGGGTGAGGGCGTCGTCGAGCGCCAGCAGGTCGGCCGGGGAGCGGCCGGCCTTGGCGGGCGGACAAAGCTCGACCGCTTCGTCCAGCTCGATGCGTTGTCGGTCGCCGCCGTGCTTGGAGCGCTCTTGCGCCGTGCGTTTTCCACGAGGATGCGGCGCATGGCCTCGGCGGCGGCGGCGAAGAAGTGGCCGCGGCTATTCCAGTGCTGGGACTGGTCCACGTCCACTAGGCGGAGGTAGGCCTCATGGACCAGGGCCGTCGCCTGGAGTGTCTGCCCCGGCTTCTCCTGCGCCAGCTTGGCCGCCGCCAGTTGCCGCAGCTCCTGGTAGACCAGGGGGAGCAGTTGCTCACTGGCGATGGGGTCGCCATGCTCGATGGCCGACAGGATGTGGGTGACTTCACTCATGGGCACCCCCGCGAGGACCGAAAACCCTAGCGGAAAGTCGTCGATTCGACAATAGAACTGGGCCCGAAATCATTCGCTTCCGTGAGCGTCTCACCTGGTGAGGCTCCAGATTTCTCCCTCCCACGGAGACCCCTGATGAGTATACCACCCCCTGGCCTCAAGTCCTCGACTTCTTCGGCACGCCGCTGCCGAGCTGCCGAGGTGCGAAACGGCCCGATTCCGGGCCGGCTCGACCGCCAGCCCGAACGATTCGACAGCGAATGCCTCAGCACCGGGGTTGACTCTCGCTCCAGGTCTGCTGCTCTGGTTGCTTCGGGCATGGTCGCCCTCCGCCGATCCCGGCGGAGGGCGCCTCGACAAGGTGTCCACCCGCCACGCTTAGAAAGATGGGATGCCGTTCACGTCGATGATTCTACGCCGCACGCTGTACACCGGCCACGCTTGGCTGAGTAAGAGGGTCGGGAGATCGCAGAACCCTCACCGGGAGTCAGCAGCCAGTCGCCATGTTCAAGAACAAGAATGACCTGTTGGAGGAGATCCGCGCCAAGGCGGTCGAACTGCTCAACGCGCGGCTGGCCGACTGCATCGACCTCCAGACGCAAATCAAGCAGGCCCACTGAAACGTCAAGGGACTTAATTTCGTCGCCCTGTACGAACTGTTCGACGGTATCAACGGGGAAGTGGAAGACTACGTGGACGACATCGCTGAGCGCGCGGTGCAACTGGGCGGCGTTGCCGAGGGAACGGCCCGGATGGTCGCGAAGCGGTCCTCGCTCCGTGAGTACCCGGCCAACGGAATGGACGGCCACAGTCACGTCGATGCCCTCTCCGCGGCTCTGGCGGCATTCGGCACGGCGGCGCGGAAGGCCATCGACCAGGCCAACGAGCTGGGTGCCTTGGACACGGCCGACGTGTTCACCAAGATTTCGCGCGGCATCGACAAGTGGCTTCTGGATGGTGGAGGCACCTGTCAAACCTTACGGGAGCTTCAGTGGAACCGACCGCCGCGGCAAGCCAATGTGCTCAACCTGCAGCGGACCGACACGCCGAGGGCAATTCGGCTCTTGCCGTTGCACGCTTCGGTCTGATCGACATGCGCGCGCACGCCAATGTGCCCAGCGCGGAGGACCGACACGCCGACGCATCGAGCGCTCAGCCCGCGGAGGACGATGGGACCTTTCCTGATAGAGCCTGTCAAGCGGAAAGGGTTCTCGTCCCAGTTTTTTGCGTAGCGGTAGCCCTGAACTGTCTTTATGTCGTTGACGTTGCCCGCCCCGGTTGCCAGCCGAAGAGGTTCTCGGCCTTGATGATCTCCGCGACGGCGGCCGGCACCATCTGTTCCCAGGCGGCGTCGCCGCCCTGGATTCGGGCCAGAACGTCGGGCGTGCGAATCGACAGGTAAGACTCGTCGTAACCGCGAATCGGTTCGACACGACCGATCTCGAGCAGTAGCGCTCGCAGGTGGTGCCAGGGGGGCGGAACAGGAGCCCCGTTCCAGCGACTGAATTTCGCCGGTGACCGGATCGCGGGTGGGGTTACTCGTCGTTGTCGAGGTCGTCCTCCTTCACCCGCAACTCCTCCAGGTCAATGTCACGCTCGATGTCGCGCAGGACGTTGTCGTTGATGACCTCGCGATCGCGCAGATCGATAATCGCTCGCCGCTCTTCGTTCAAGAGTTCCAGCTGGAGCCGACGCATAAGCGCGGCGTGTTCTTCGTAATGCCCCTTGCCGTCATGCCGCAGCCGCGCCTGAAATCGCTGGATGCGAACGTTGTACGTCGCCCGGATTCGTTCGACGCAAACCGACAGCACCCAGGATTCCCTGGCCAACTCGTCCAGCCGGCGCAAGGCGGCCGCGGCAGCCACGGAACGGCCTTGCATCTCTTCGTTTTCATCCAGACCATCGTCGCGCAGCTTCAGCCAGCGGATCAGTAACGGCAGGCTCAGGCCTTGGAATATCAGGGTCGAGAGAATCACGCCGAAGGAGAGAAAGATCACCAAATTGCGGGATGGGAACGGTGTGCCGGCGCTGACCACCAGCGGCACGGCCAACGCAGTGGCGAGCGAATCGACCCCACGTATGCCGGCCCAACCGGCCAGGGCTACCTGTTGCCAGGGAGGATAGGAATTGCGTCGGCGCAGCCACGGAATGAAATAGAGTGGCAGGTAGGCGGCCGGGAATACCCACAGGAAACGGACGACGATGATGGTCAGGACGATAGCGCCCATGTCCTTGAGCAACTCGCCGGTCGGGTAGTCGCCGAGCTGGAAATAAACCTTGCGCAGCTGAAGTCCAACGAGGATGAATGCCAGTCCGTTGAGCAGAAACTCGACCACGCGCAGAACGACACGGCCAAGGTCCGCACTTCGGCGCTGAAAAAGCGCGAGCTGTACCGCGAGATGAACACACCTGCCGTCACCACCGCCAGCACGCCGGATGCCTCAACCGCCTCGGCGGGGAGATAGGCCGCGAAGGGCGTCAGCAGCGAGAGGATCACTTGCACGGGAGGATCGCTCATCTGTCGCCGTAGCCAGAGCATCAGTGCGCCAACGAGCAAACCAATGAGGAGCCCGCCGACGCTGGCCCAGGCCAATTGCCGGCTTGCGACTGCAAGCGAGTATGTACCCGTGACGGCTGCAGCGATTGCCATCTTGTAAGCAACCAGGGCCACGGTGTCGTTCGCGAGGCTTTCCCCTTCGAGCAGGCTCACGACGCGACGAGGAACCTTCAAACGCTGCGTGATCGCCATCACCGCCACCGCGTCGGGCGGGGCCACAATGGTGGCGAGCACGAACGCCACCGACCACGGGATCGGCTCATGGACGGCCGCTTTCGTCACGACCGCCACCGCAAAAATCGTGGTGATTACCAGGCCGATGGCCAGCCCCAAGATGGGCCGCAGGTTACTTTTGAACTCCCGCCACGGGGTAAGGTACGCGCCCAGGTAGACCAGTGGGGGAATAAACAGGAGGAAGACCATCTCGGGTGGGAAGTCAACGTCGGCCACTCCCGGGATGAATCCAAGCGCCAGGCCGCCGAGGACAAGCGGGATGGGTTCAGCAATGTGTAGCCGCCGGGCAAGTGTCGCCAGGGCTGCCACGGCCATAGGGAGGCACAAGATCGTTTCGACAGGTCCCATCCCGCACCTCCGCATCCAGGGCCTGGCTCAACCTCCCTTTCCTCTCGGAATGAACCCGGGAACGCCGGTCTCCACTACGGCATTAAACCTGACCCGCGACTTGATTCCTTCGCTAATCTCCCGCACGGCCTCTTCAGGAAGGGTGGAGACTTCAAAGTTCTCCTTGATCCGGCTGGGGGTCTTCGAGGTGGTCAGGAGGGCCGTCCCGCGCTGGATGGCCCAGGCGAGCAAGACCTGCGCCGGGGTCTTGTTGACTCGCTTGGCGATAGCGGTAATGACAGGATCTTCCAGCAACTTGGGCTCGCTACTATGCCCCAGCGCTGCGAACGCTTGCAACACGATGCCATTCTTTCTGCAATAGTCCAAAAGGTCCCATTGCGGGAGATACGGATGGGATTCGACGTGAACAACTGCAGGCTTGATCCTCGCCGCTTCAAAGATCTCTTTCGTCTGGCCCAGGCTGACGTCGGATAATCCGATGGCCTTGCACTTGCCCTCGTCCACCAGGCCCTCCAACGCCCTCCATGTATCCAGCAACGTCACCCCTTTGTCATAAATCACATTGCCGTTCGCATCCCTCGGGTCTTGCTCGTCTCCGGGTTGGAAGGCAAAGGGGGTGTGGATGAGATAGAGATCGACGTAGTCGAGTTGGAGTTTCTTGAGACTGGCCTCGAAGGCGGGTTTGACGCGTTCAGGACGATGATTGTTATTCCAGAGCTTCGTGGCGATAAACACTTCCTCCCGCTTGATCTTCCCCGCCTTGAACACCTCCTGCATCGCTTCGCCGACCTCCTTTTCATTTCGGTAGCGTTCCGCAGCGTCGAGCTGGCGAAATCCTGCCTCCAGCGCCGCCTTGGTCGCGGTTCTGGTTGCCATGGGGTCGGGAATCAGTGTGCCAAAGCCGAGGGCGGGGATAGCACCGGATCCATTGTTGAGGGCTATCTTCGTATAGCGAAGGTTGTCGCTCTCTACCATTGTTTCACCTCTCCGATATTAACCAGGTGGACCTCAGCCCGCGACCGTCGCGGACCAGCTCTAGATGTCGATGACCAGGTCTTCCCGAGGGCGAGAGCAGCAAGTCAACAGGTTTCCGGCCGCCGGTGGCTCGAGCGGCTCGGGATCATACTTCACCGACCCGGAAATCAACCCGCACTCGCAGGTATGGCAAACCCCGGTCCGGCAAGACCAGCGCACCGGGACGTCGCAGGCTTCCGCGAGCTCCAGCAGGCTCTGGAACCTGGGGTCCCAGGAGACCGTGAGGCCCGCGCGAGCAAAGGAAATCCTTGGCCCCTTGCCGGGCGACCCGGCAGGCGCGTGCGGTGGCCGGCGCGGCACCTCCTTCACACCCGGCGTGATGGGCTTGCCCGAACCGAAAATCTCCGTGTGGACGCGATCACGGGCCACGCCCCAACCGGCGAGGCCGGCGGTGAAGTCCTCAAGGAAGGCGGTAGGGCCGCACAGATAAAAATCGGATTTGCGGGGTACGTCCAAGCTTTTCGAGGGCCGTAACGGTCAGCCGGCCGGCAGCATCGAAGTCAACGCCCAGCCGGTCAGTCGCCTCGGGGCGGCTGTACCGGACGTGGCTCCGGGCCTGGGGCAGATTGACCAGCAAATCGCGCACTTCTCGGGCGAAGAGATGATCCAGACGGTTGCGCGCTCCATAGATCCACCAGACCGGGCGCGGCGAGGCGTGTGCTGCCAGCGCGTGGAGCATGGCCAGCACCGGGGTCACGCCCACGCCAGCACTCAACAGCACCACGGGACGATCGCCGCGTTGCAGGGTGAAGGCGCCGCGGGGCGCGCTGACATCCAGAACATCGCCTGTTCGAAGCTGCGTACTCAGGTAAGTGCTGGCGATTCCGTGCGGTTCCTGCTTGATGGAGATGCGATAACGGGCGGCGTCCGGCACCCCCGACAGCGAGTAGCTGCGCAAGACCGGAGGCGCGTCGGCTTGAGGACGGAGTCGCAACACGACGAACTGCCCGGGCAGGGGGACAGTCAGAGGGCGACCGTCCACCGGCTCCAGCACCAGCGAGACCACGCTGCGGCTCTCGCGATCCATTCTGGCCACTTTCAGCGGCCGGAATCCCGGTGTGGCCGTGACCATCTGCTCCGGTGAAGCCAGTCCGGGATTCCCCGTGTGTGGCCCGGACTCTGCCGTCTGCCGGAGTAGAGCTTCAAAAGAACCTTTCCAGCCGGGGCTCAGGGCCGGGATGCGCAAAGCGCGCTCAATGTCCTCCTTGGCGGGCCCGGGAAGATAGAGCAGCGCGTTGATCGCCGTGACAGTCATGCGCTCAGGGCCTTGTGCCACTCTGACGATTTCGTCGCCGGCGCCCACCTCGCCCTCTTCGAGCACACGGAAATAGTACCCCGGGCGCTGGTGCGCGACCAGCAAGGCCGCCATCCTGGGCTCATCCATGCGGATGCCGACGCGGTAGCAGGTCACGCGCGGCTGCGTCACTTCGAGCAGCGCCCCGCCGATCCGGTAGCGGTCGCCGACGCAGACCTCGCTGTCGGCCAGGCCCTCCACGGTGAAGTTTTCTCCGAATTGCCCGAAAGTGAAATCACTTCGCTTCAGCTCACGCTCCCAGTAGCGATAAGAATCCATCTGGTAGACGAAAACGGCGCGATGTTCTCCGCCATGACCGTGCAGATCGCCTTGTGCGTCGCCATCGACGTTGAGCCGCCCAACCAGGCGGTGTCCCTGCACTGGCGCCTTCCACACGGACGTGTAGACGGTCTTCCCGCGCCACGCGATCTCGCGGGGACGCCCTACGTTGACTGACAACAACCGCGCCATAGACGCCACCTTATGTCTTCAGTATCCCCTCGGCCGACGCATCGTTGAAGCATGGAGAAAAGGACGTCAAACCGCCGTAACCGCTTCCATCAGGGTCCAGAATCCCTCGGCCAGTGTCGGGTGGATGTAGACCGCCCCCTTCAGGAGCGTGTAGGGGCGCCCGCGAGCATGACTGCGTGGAGGATCTGCACGACCTCACCACCATCGGTGTCACGCTGGCCGCCAGTCTGCTCCTGTTCGGGCGCGCACGGACTGCTGGACGTGGCGAGCTCGTTCTGTCGTTCGGATTCTTCACGATTCTTATTCCAATCAGAAAAAGAATCCTGAATGTCCCAAAGTTCCACGGCACGTTGACCTGCGACGGTAAGGCCGCGCCTTTTCGTTGACCGTTTTCAGCCAATGGTCCTTCCAGACGTTGGCGAGCAGCTTGGTCAGCTGCTGCCGCACTTGCGCCACGCTCGGCAGCGCGCCCAATACCGTCACCGTGGCCATCGGCTCGACCATCACCGTCCAGGCAATCAGTTCCTTTTCCACGTCCTCGAACAGCTTTTCCAGCGATACGTCCGCCGCTTCCCACCCTTCCGCCGCAGCCACATGCAGCACATGGATCATGTTGTACAGCAGCAGGCAAAAAGCCATCTGGAAGATGCCGGCCTGCGCGGTGCTGCCGATCAGATGCTTCAGCGGAAAGACTTCCGTCACGGTCTGAAATACGGTTTCGATCCCCCAACGTCCGTGGTAGACCGCCAACAGGTCTACCGCCGGATAGCGGTCGGCGTTCAGCAGGTCCGTCACCAGGATCAGCGGCTCGTCCGTGGACCGGGTCAACGTAATGCGTCGGACATAACGGCGACGCGGGTCCGTCGCCGCGCCCAACCAACCCCATTCTTCGCAATAAGGTCGGCCGCCCGCGTCACCGCCCTGGCGGACGCCGCGTTCGGCGTCCGGGTGGAAATGCAGTTTGGGGTGGTAGCGCACCAGGAAATGATCGCCGTTGGCCGTGAAGCGACCGGTTTGCGTCAAGTCACAGAACAGCCGGTCGCCCACCCACAGACGCGGCCCGCCCGGCCGTTGCTGCAGTTGGGCAACCACCTCCGGGACCAGACGCAGTTCGTTGCTCTCGCCGTCGGGATGGGCGCCCATCGCGACCGCCAACCTGCCTTTCCCGCTTGGTTCCGTAGGGAGGGCGCGGCCCTCCTAGTCAACTGCTTCGAGGGCGATTGGGCGCCGCAATCACCGTTAGAGGCGACTGACCTGGACGGTTCTTGGGGAAGGGGGCGCTGGCGGGCGCTGGCAACAGCGTCCTCTTACCCGACCACCACAACCTTGAAAGGAGAATTTGATGAATCGCATCGCTGTTTCGGCCATTTTTGTTCTGGGAATTTGCTTGCTTTCAGCGTCCGCCAACGCCCAGGAGAAGGTTGATAACCAGATCGCCGTCCTGGCTGGGGAGTGGAAGATCACTTACACGAACGACACCGGCCGCGTGTATGTCATCGACAAGGACGGTAAGGTGTTGTTCGACGAAGAGAAAGCCGGGTGGAAGGGGCAGATCAAGCGGCAGGAGGCGGCGCTGCTGCTGGAGTTCGAGGGGGATAACCGGTTGGAGCGTTTGACCCTTGGCACCGACGGCCGACTGTTCCTTGAGCACTACTACACGAGTGAGTTCCTGGATGGCAAGAAGCCCCGGCACATCGGTATCGGTGTGAGGCAAAAGTAGCAGCCGTTAGCAGTCGCGAACACGGCGTAACAAAGTGCTGCAGCGCTGGCTGCTCGATGCCATCGAGCGGACACACGACTCCGACCTGCTGCGGGCCGCCAACGACGTGGCCGGCCTGTCGGCGGAGCAGCTCCAGAACGCGCAGCACAGCATCGCGCTCTGATTCTCCGCGTTTTTCCGCGCAGAAGTTCCCTGCTGTTCCCGCTGAGTACCGTAGGGAGGGCGTGGCCCTCCCGGCCACACCGGAGGATACTTTCATGAAGGGCAAGTTGTTTCTCATCGGTACACTGTTCCTCATCTCGACGGTCATTGGTCCCCTTGGGCAATCTGCTGACGGCCAGCACGCCACGGACAAAAAGCCGCCAGGGGACAGCAAGGCATCCGAGCCGACCGGGAAGGAAGACGCAGATCGTCGGTTCTCGGCTATCGAGGATCGGCTGAAGGCGTTGGAATCACGGACCGATCAGCATCTTTGGCGGGCCGGCACGCAAATCATCGAGCTCCAGAATGCGGCAACTGGGACGGCCACGGTTGAGCTGAAGGACATCCCCAAGGATGCGAAGGTCCTCCTCACCACCAAAATGCTCGGGCCGGCGGCATTCAAGGTCGCCTACCGAATGGAGAAGGACGGCTTCGTCATCTACGTTGAGGATTTCAACAATAACAACCAATCGGGTCCTGTCGAAGTCGACTGGGCTGTCATCACCAAGAGAAAAGCGCCGGCCGGCCCACTGGCGACAGGACAAGCACCTGCCAAGGAAACCGGCAAATGGCCTGGTGAGTGGCTGTTCGAAGGCAAAGAGGACCAGCCCTGCGCGATCTTCCAACACGGCCGCGTCTTGCTTCTGGTCAACGAGCGCGGGGAGTTTGTCACCGGGCGGATCACCGAGGCCAATAAGCTGAGCTGGGGGGTAGACGGCCTCGTGGGCGAGCTCGTCGATGCGGGCAAGACAATCTCTTGGGGGAACGGGACCAAATGGAGCCGGCCTTGAGGACCGCGACTCGGGTCACAGGGAAGCCGGGTCCTGGCTTCTGCGCGACGGATCGGGGGCCTCATTCGGCTGGAACGCACACGACTTCAACCCCAGATCGCACCAGGGCACAGACGGTCGGGTCGGATTCCGCCGCATCGGTCACCAGCAGGCCGACTGCTGAAGCGGGGGCAATTACGAGGCCGAGCGTTCGATAAGGCCAGGGCGTGGCGATGGCGTGGCGGGCCGGGTGGGTGGAACGGATGCCCGGTGGGGAGTAGTCAACTGTGAAAGACATGATTTCAAGGAGGTCAAAATCGTCCTTCAAGAAACTCCCTCGGTCGTTTTTCCGGCTACCTGCGACGGAACTGGCCCCCGCGTTGATCGGAAAGATCCTCGTGCGCCATATTCACGGGAAGGCATTTCAGGCGCGTGTCGTGGAGACCGAAGCGTATCTCGGCCCTCACGATCTGGCATCGCACGCCTCCAAAGGGCGGACGCGGCGAACCGAGGTCTTGTTTGGCCCCGCAGGACGGGCCTACGTGTACTTGATCTACGGGATGTATGAGATGCTGAACGTCGTGGCCGGACGTGTGGGAGAAGCCCAAGCGGTACTCATCCGCGCCGCTAGGCCGCTTAACGGTTGGAAGGCCGATCTCTCGGGGCCCGGTCGGCTTACCCGGGCATTTCAGATCACCCGCTCGGAGTACGGCCTGGACTTGACTGGACACCAACTTTATTTCCTGGACGATCCAGCGTATCAGGCTCGGGTGGTTTCCGCGAAACGGGTCGGTATCGACTACGCCAGAGAATGGAAGGATGCTCCACTTCGCTTTCTCGATGCAGAGCACTCGGCGCGCGATTGTCTTGCAAAGGAACGCCATGACACAGAGACCTAATGATGTTCTGGCGCAGATCGGCCCGGACACCTCTTTCCTCGGTGCCGCAAGAATGATTTTTCACGCGTTTCCGCCGACATCGGTGAGGAGGATACCCGGAAGTGTTGCCCACCGTGCGCGTGGACGACCAGCGGATCGGCGATGGCAAGCCAGGTCCCATCGTACGGGCGGTCGGTTCAGCGGTTCACGGCGCTCATGTCCTCGTAGCGCTCCCCGCTGGCCGCGCCTTTCGGTGCCGCCTCGTCGATCCGTTGCAGGTCCTCGCGCGTAAGGGTGATCCCGTGCGCGGCCACGTTCTCCTCCAGGTTTTTGCGGCGCTTGGTGCCAGGGATGGGAACGAGGCCCTCCCCCTGGGCCAGGAGCCACGCCAGGGCTAACTGGGCCGGCGTCACCTGCTTCGTGGCGGCGATCTCCTTCACCCGGTCCACGAGTTCCAGGTTCTTCTGGAAGTTCTCTCCCTGGAACCGCGGCCTGTGGCGACGCCAGTCGTCCTGTGGCAGATCCTCGAAGCGTCGCAACTGACCGGTGAGGAAGCCGCGGCCGAGCGGGCTATACGCGACGAAGCCGATGCCCAACTCCCGGACGGTGGGGATGATCTCGTCCTCGGGGTCGCGGCTCCACAGCGAATACTCGGTCTGCAGGGCGGAGATCGGGTGGACGGCGTGCGCCCGGCGGATGGTCGCGGGCGCCGCCTCGCACAGGCCGAGGTAACGCACCTTCCCCTGCCGGACCAGCTCCGCCATGGCGCCGACGGTCTCCTCGATGGCGACGGCCGGATCGACGCGGTGCTGGTAGTACAGGTCGATGTACTCGACCCCCAACCGCCGGAGCGAGCCCTCGCAGGCTTCGCGCACGTACTCCGGCCGGCCGTCTATGCCTCCCCCTCCCTTGCCGTCCGTGCCGCCCACGAACCCGAACTTCGTGGCCACCCGCACGTGGTCACGGCGACCACGAACCGCCTTGCCGACCAGCTCCTCATTCTTGAACGGGCCGTAGGCGTCCGACGTGTCGAGCAAATTAATCCCCAGGTCCAGGGCCCGGTGGATAGTCGCGATGGACTCGGCTTCGTCGGCGGGTCCGTAGGCATCGCTCATGCCCATGCAGCCGAGTCCCATCGCGGAGACGATCAAACCCTGCGTGCCGAGTCGTCGCTGCTCCATATGCTTCCTCCTCATGTTGCATGCACTCTCTCAGCCGGGATCTACCAGATGAGCGTTGACTACGTTATCCACGGCCGCGCCCGGCTTTCCTGAACACGAATTGTACACTGGCCGACTGCTGGAATGCTAAGAAAATCCAGAACGGAATCCGAGAACTCGCCAATCCCGCACGAAGAAAACACGAAGAAAAGGGACGCGACTCGATAATACGAATTGTATTATCGAGTCGCGTCCCCTTTTTTTCTCCTTTTTTTCTCCTTTTTTTCTTCCCCTTTTTTTCTTCAGCCAGGCAGAGCAAGGGGTCAACATAAGGCCCAGCCGGGTCGTGCCCGCCAGCAGCTCGGCAGCATCACCCTTAGCCAAACGTATTCTGCCCAGCCACCGTGACCGTGCCGTTGACCACCTGTCCGTCCTTCGTAATGTCGCCGCTGCCGTTGGCGACGTTGCTGGTGACCTGGTTGCCGGTCGGGGTGGTCGAATGGAGGACAAGCGTGCCGACGTTGGCGGTGCCGCCGCCGATCGCCTCGAGCTGGCCATCGATGCCATTGCCGTCGCTCTGACCGTTGCCGGCAACGTCGGAGCTGCCGATACCGTCGTGAACGCCGATGGTGACGGAGCTGGAGGCGTCATTGCCGGCGACTTTGCACGAGTTGAGCGTGGCCGAGCCGGCATTGCCGAGGCCGCCTCCATCCACTTCGACCAGGCTGCCGCCGCCGGCGCCGACGCCGTTGCCACAGAAGTCGCCGCAGTCCGTGGCGCCATTGGAATCCCCCTGCCCATCGCTCTGGCCGTCGTTGTTGCCGTTGCTGATGACGCTCCCAATTGCGTTGAAGCTCAGGCTGCAACTGGTAGCGGTGAGCGTCCCCGTCCCACCGTTGGCGATGGCCCCTCCGGCCACCAGGACGCCGCCGGCGACGCCGTTGCCGTTTTCGCGGCCCTCCTCGCTCCGGCTGTCGTTGTTGCCATTGCTATTGCCATTGCCGTCGCCATTGAAGACCGAGCTCTGGACCAGGTTGCCGGTCAGCGTGACCGAAGAGATGGTCACGGCGCCGAGATTACGGATACCGCCGCCGTGGATCGTGATGCTCTCGTCGATCCCGCAGCCTTCACCGTCGTTATTGCCGTCGGCATTGCCGTTGTTGCTGCCGTTGGTGATGCTGCTCGAGGCACCGTTGTTGGACACGGTTCCGGACGTGATCGTCATGCTGGTGTTGCTTTCGTTGTCGATGCCGGCGCCGGCGACTTCCAGAGAACCGGCGATGCCGTTGCCGTTGTTCTTGCCTTCGTCCTGGCCGGTGTTGCTGTCGCCGTCGCCGACTCCGTTGTCGCTGCCGTTGGTGATGGTGCTCGACGCCACGTTGCCGGTCACGGTGCATTGCGTGAGAGTGGCGGAATCGAAGTTGGCAATGGCTCCGCCGGCGATCAGAATGTTGCCGACCACGCCGTCGCCGTTGGTGTTGCCATCGCTATTGAAAGTCTGGACGCCGTTGCCGACGCCGTTGTTGCTGCCGTTGACGACGGAGCTGGCGGCCGTGTTGCCGGTCAGCCTGGTGCCGGTCGCCGTCAGCGTGTGCGCGTTGAAGATGCCGCCGCCGGCCACGGTGATGTTGCCGACGACGCCGTTGCCGTTGAGGCCGCCGTCGTCCGAGCCGGCGTCGTTGTCGCCGTTGAAGTCACCGTTGAAGCTGCCGTTGGTCACGGTGCTCTCGGCCGAGTTTCCGCTTACGGAGGCGGAAATCAAGATCGCGCCGCCGGCGTTGTACAGGCCGCCGCCCTCCACGGTGATGTTGCCCACGACGCCATTGCCGTTCGAGTTTCCGGCAGAGCTGATGCCGCTGCCGTCGCCGCTGCCGTCGTTGTTGCCGTTGTCGAATAGGTTCTTGGCGAAATTGCCGGCGAAGGTAAGGCTGCCGTTGGTCACGGTGCTGCTGGCCAGGTTGTTCGAAATCGAGCCGTTGTTCTGGGTCAGGCTGCCGACGTTGTAGACGCCGCCACCCTCCACGACCACGTTGCCGACGAGCCCGTCAAAGAGGCCAACGTCGCTGCCGGCGGCGACACCGTTGGGGGGCAAGTTCAGCACGAACGTGGCGGAGTTGCTGGTGATGGAGCAGGACGTGAGAGTCGCGACCCCCGCGTTGTACACCGCGCCTCCCTGAAGGTCGAGTTCGCTTACCGCCACGGACACCTGGGTCGTGTAACCGACCGCGTTCCGGGTGAGAGTGTCCTGGTTGAGGTGGAGGGTTCCGCCGCTGTCCACGAAGATGGCCCCGCCCTGGAACGTCGTGCCTGTCGTACCGCTCACGAGACCGTTCTCCAATGTCATGTCGTTCAGGTTCAGCGTCGCCCCAGAACCCACGTCGAACAGGCGGAATGCCGCGTCGCCGACACCGAACGGTCCGGTGCTGCGCTGGATGGTGTGGCCGTTGCCGTTGATGGTCAGAATGTCGCCCTTGGTGATTTCGGGCAGCCCGTTGGGACCGTCATGGGTGTTGTTCGCCGTGGTCTCGTAGAGCGTGATGTTGGCGCCCAGGGTGATGGTGTGGGCGCCGCCCGCGGCGTTGGCAGCGTTGATGGCGGCGATCAATTGTGCTTGCGTCGTGACCGTCGTCGGCACGGTCCTGTCTTCCAGGCATTGAACCTGCGGCCGGAAATGGTGCTTGCGCCCGACGTCCTTTTCTTGGAAAACAGCTTGGTGAAGAAACGCTTCATCGGAGAGCTCCAGTTAGTGTTGCAGAATGAAGCCGGCGCTATCGTTGGCCGGGCCACCCCGGCCCCAAGACCGGACGCCAGTAACCAGGTGACAGGGCGAACCAGTGACGCAAAGACCGGGCCACACCGCCAGGCGCGGCGAACGATAGAACCTAAGCTTCAGCTAAACAATCACTTGCGGAGTGCGTTTGGTTCGCTAGCTGGGTGGAGTTGGCCTGCCTGGGATGGCGAAGTGTCGTCGAATCGCGGACAGCTGTCATCAAAGGTGCAACCGGTGGCAACGCATTACGTCGGCGGTGACCGGAAAACCCCTGGCAGCGGAGTCGCGGTGCGGAAATCGCCGTCCCACCGTGCCAAGTCAAGGTCGCCCGCGGAGTCATGGCCATGCCGACACGAGCGACAACGACACCTCGCCGCCGACGGACCAGGTTGACGGTGACCGGCGCCGGCAGCATCGTCATCGAAGCCGACCAGGCCGGCAACGCCCTCTTCGCCCGCGGCGCCGCCGGTGCAACATACGCTCGTCGTCAACAAGGCGAATCAGACCATCACCTTCAAGGGGCTCGCCGCAGTGACCTACGGCGCCGGTCCGATCACCCTGGGCGCCACGGCCAGCTCCGGTTTGCCGATTGCCTACACCGTGGTGTCCGGGCCCGGTTCCGTAAGCGGTAACCAGCTAACCCTCACGGGCGCCGGCGCGATCGTCGTCAAGCCGACGCAGGCGGGCAACGCCAATGACAACGCGGCGACCGCCGTCACGCAGACCTTGACCGTCAACAAGGCGACGCTGACGGTGACCGCGAACAATGCTACCTGGACCGCCGGCCAATCGGGCCAGTCGCTCGACGGCTTCACGATCACCGGCTTTGTGAATGGCGATACGCAGACTTCCCTGTTCGGCTTGGAGGCCGTCGTCGTGAGCTGTCCGACGGTCAACGCGAGCCATCCCGTGGCGAACACGTATGTGATTCTCATCAGCCAGGGGACGCTGGTCGCGCCGGCCAAATATAAGCTGGTGTTCAAAACAGGCAAGCTAACCGTCCATGCCTAGCTGGCCGACGACGGGCCGATGCCGGGCACGCAGTCAGCCCGGCCACGACCGAGTTGAAGCGTGGCGATTGGGTTGGTCGGTCCGGCGGAGTTCCGCGGCGCGAGTCAGCACAAACGCAGCCGGGCCATGCCGCGTGGGCGCGGGAGTCGCCGGGGCCGTCGCCGGCGCTACGCCGGTTGCGGTACCGCTGGCCGGGACGGCACAGCGCCGTTGCCCGGGGCTGGCAACAACGCGTCCGCCGCTTCAACCCGCACCGCGCGGAAGCGCAAGGTGACCTCCCAGCCGTTGCTGAACAGAATCGACTGCCGCCACGTCGGCGGCTCCCCTTCGACCATCTCGATCTCATCGTATTGCCAGTCCACGTAGCCCCCGGTGCTCTGGTACGCGGCTGGCAACACGTCCTGCTGGATGACCGGCTCGCCCACCAATTCATAGACGATCGTCAGCAGCCGTTGCGGCGGGTTGGCTGGCTGGAGTACCAGTACGAACGCTCCGTCCCGGCGCCCCATCGCCCGCACGACGGCGTCGTGCAGTCGGTAGGTGTCCTCGACGTGGCGGAGGTCTGCGGGCAGGCGGTCCTTGATCGATGCGAGGTAGGCATCGTAGCAAGCGCAGGCGTCATCCCAGCGCGCCTCCGCATCCTTCCACGTGGCTGGGTTATCGGAGCCGTACGCGACAACCAACTCGGGAGTGAAGTACTTCATGGTCGCTTCCTCGCCTTGCGTTTCTCAGTCTCATAGAACAGGTGGCCTACCGGGTCGCGGCTTTGCTGGTGGAAATGGGGCAAGGCCAGCGGCCCGGCCCTGCGCTCAGCGCCTGCGGCCGAGTGGGCGGGCCGACGGCTGCCTCGATGCGGTAAGCCAGTCGACGGTTGGCGTCGGTGTCGGCGCCACGGATCACCACGTCCTGCCCGGCCTGCCGCTTCGCCACGGCGTGCTCGAAGTCGATCTCGGGCCCGAAGCGGATCGCGCCCGACGGACCGGGGGCCGGCTCGGCCTCGTGGATCGTTGGCGCCCGCGAGGGCGGCGGCGTCGGATTGGTGCCTTCCTGGGCCTCGGTCGTCATGGCCCCCCCGTGCTCGCCCCTTGCCCGGCCGCGGGCGCTGCAACAGAACGATGTTTATCTCCGCCATGGCAACCACTTTCGGATTGTAGCACGATGAACTGCCTATTCCAACCCGTTCTGTGGTTCCCAGGCGTGCCGCTCGCACACACCGCGCCCCATCGGCCCATGCCGCTCCATCATCGCCGCGAACGCTTGCAACCAAGACGACCACCGACGCGGATGCGAAGTGGCGCCGGTTCGCATCCTGGGGTACCTCCGGTACCAACCGGCCATCCCCGTCATGCTGACCTTGCTGTCCGATCCGCACCACGACGTGCGGTCGAACGCCGCGCGTGCCCTGGGCGACATGCGCGTCGCGGCCGCGGCCAAGCCGCTGACCGAACTGCTCAAGACGGAGACCGACGGCGGCGTCATCCAGCAGACCGCGCTGGCCCTGGCTAACCTGCGCCATGCCGACGCGGTGCCCGTCCTCAAGGCCGCCGTGGGGCACGAGGATGTGCAGACGCGCATGTGGGTGCTGCAGGCGGTCGGACGGCTCGGCGGCAAGAAAGACGTTGAGTTCCTGGCGCATTACCTGTTGACCGACCCGTCGACATCCGCGCAGAAGTCGGCGGCCGAGGCCATCGAGCAGATTGTGGACGTTGATTTCGGCTTCACGAAGCAGCCCGGGCTTTCCAGTCCGGCGGTGGGACTCGAGCGGGCCAAGAAATGGTGGGACGAGCATAAGCGCGCGTTCCGCGAGGAATAGGACTTGCCAACCGCCTTGGCAATCGAACTCGACACGTGCAGGTTCCAAGCGGCAATCAATCGAAGTCGCGCCACCTCAGCTTGAACCATGCCGTCAATTCCCGGCTAAGTGCCGGAATTCCGCGAACGTCAGATCGTGCGGGGACCTGCCCATCGGCCAAACCGGCGACGTGACCCTGCTGGAAGTTTCCTGATGGTCAGCAACGGTGCCGCCCGGTAATGGCCAGGATTCGGTCGGCGGCTGGTCAGGGGGGCCGACCCGACCGAATCATGGCGCCGTGCGGGCAGGACAGGCGAGCGACAACGAGCCTACTGCGGATCACCGCACCAAGCGCTGCCAGAGCACCATCTGCGCCTGCCGCCGCAGCTCCGCGGTTAGCTCCGGGTCGCGTCGCAACGCCCGGCCCACCTCGGCCGGCTCGCGTAGCTTCTGAAACAGATTCTCGATCAGCTGTTCGGCCTGGGGCCTCAGGGTCTCGGCCTTCTGCCGGGATTTGACGCGCTCGGCCAGGGGCTTCGTGTCCCACAACCTGACCGTACTGTCCCCCGAGCCGGACGCCAGGGTGGCGCCGTCCGGGCTGAATGCCAGCGAAAAGACATAGCTCGCGTGACCCTGAAGCCGGGCGACTTCAGCCTGGCTCGCCACGTCCCACAAAAGTATGGCCCGATCCCGGCCTGCCGAAGCCACGCGTTTGCCGTCCGGATGGAAAACTGCCGTGAAGACTTCATCGGTGTGGCCACGCAAGACCCCCAGAGATTTACGGGTCGCCACATCCCAGATCCGGACGGTTTGGTCGTTACCGGCAGACACAAGCCGGCTGCCGTCGTGATTGAAGGCAACGGTAGTGACCGTGCCGCTGTGCCCCACCAACCGGGCAGACCGTTTGTAGGTTTGCGTTTCCCAGATATCGATGTCGTCGCTGTTCTCGCCGGTGCCGGCCAGCCACCGGCCATCGGGGCTGTAGGCCAGGGCCTTGCGCTCCCCTCTATAGTCGCCAGCGACGCGCAAGGAGGCGATGGATTTACCTGTCGTGCGGTCAGAAATAACGCAGACTCCAAAGATAGCAACGGCCGCAATATGCTCGCCTCTGGGACTGACCGCGACGGCGCACAGGGTTCCTCCGGGCCACTTGATGTGCTGCTGAGCCTGCCCGGTGGCGACGTTCCAGATAACCAGATCTCCGTCGGCGCCGCCGGCCACCAGCCACGAGCTGTCGGGGCCAAAGGCCAGGGCCCGCACCGTCTTTGGTTGGCGAAGGGTCACGCCGTGTTGGCCGGTTCGCGCGTCCCAGAGGCGAACGGTGTTGTCCCAACTGCCGGAGGCGATCCATTGGCCGTCCGGACTGCAGGCCAAGGGGTAAACGTAACTGGTGTGACCGGATAGTACCAGCGGGCTCGATCCCATCGGCACGTCCCAGAGCCGCGCCGTCCCATCCTCGGCGACCGACGCCAGACGCCGGCCGTCCGGAGTGAAAGCGAGCTGGGCGACGGTAGCGGTGTGGCCGTGAAAGACCGCGAGCTCCTTGTGGTCCACGGCCTGCCAGAGCCGCACCGTACCGTCGCGGCTGCCGGAAGCGATCCATTGCGAGTTCGGACTGTAGACGACCGAGTGGACCTCGTCGTGATGTCCCCGGTAGGCCAAACCGATCGGCCTGCCGGTTTCGGCGTCCCACTGCCCGACCGTCCCATCCACCGAAGCCGTTGCCAGTTTCTTCCCGTCCGGCGCATAGGCGACTTCCCATACGCCGGTGCGTTGGACGGGGTTGTCGGGGGCGACGGGGTCGCCCAGCGTATGAAGGGAGCGGCCCGATTCCGCGTCCCAGATGCGTGCCGTGCGATCGTCCGAAGCAGACGCCACCCGTTTGCCGTCCGGGCTGAAGCATAGCGCATTGATGGTACCCACGTGCCCGGAAAAGACGGCCCGTTTCTTCTGCGTCGCCATGTCGTAAAGGGCGAATGATCGGTGCGGCGCCTCGATTTCGCCCCAATTCACCAGCAGCTGCGTTCGAGCGCGATTGACGGCCACATGATGAGGCGCAAGTTTAGGAGGCGAGTCCAGACGGAGTCGCACTTTCCCCGTTTCGTCCAGCTCCACCACGGAATTGGACTTATCGCGGGCAAGAATACGAATGCCCTGGGCTGTGTGCTCGACATGAAACACCCAGGACAGGTTGTTGGAGGAAAGAGTGAGCTCCGTGCTGCCGTTCGTGTTCAACACGCGCAGCTTCTCCGCTCCGACCGTGACGAACCGGAGTGCATCGCCGCCCTTAAACAGCAGCATCTGGCCGAAATTCGGCGCCTGAAACACGGCCGCACTGTCGTCTAAGCGGCTCTGCAGATGGTGCCATTCCCAGTGGCGCAACTGTTCTGGGGTGTCCTTGAGGTGGCGGGCGGCGGTGATGACATCGTCGTCGCGCAGGGCGGCGCCGGCGGCGGCCAGGCGCGCGTGGTAGACCTGTTCCTTGACGCGCAAGGCCTCCTGTTTCAGGGCGTCATCGCGTTCCTCGGCGCAGGGCCTCGGCCGAGCGGGCTTCCTCCTTCGCGGCAGTTTCATCGCGCGCGATCTTCTCTTGCTTCCTTGCCTCGTCTTCCTGCCGCCGGGCCTCGAACAGCCCCAGCGTCGTGCCCACGATGCCGCCCACCAGCGCCAGCAGCACCAGACTCACCGCGACGACCTCCCCCGTGTGCCGGCGGACGAACTTGCTCACCCGGTAAGCCACGCTCGGCGGCCGGGCCTCGACCACCTCGTCGGCCAGGTAGCGCTGGATGTCGCGGGCCAGGCCGTTGGCGGTCTCGTAACGCCGGGTGCGGTCCTTCGCCAGCGCCTTGAGCAGCACCCAGTCGAGCTCTCCTTTGATCAGTTTCGAGAGCTGCCCGGGCTCGGTCCCGCGGTTCGCGGCCACACTGGGCAGCGTGTCCGAGCTGGAGAGCCTGGTGCTAGGCTTCGGGGCCTCGACTTCGCGGACGATGCGGAGGATATCCAACAGAGCCGCCTGCCCCAGGCTCTTACGGTCCACCGGCGTCGTGCCGGTCAGCAGCTCGTACAACAGCACGCCGAGCGAGTAGACATCGCTGCGGGTGTCGATATCCAGGTTGTTCAGGCTGGCCTGTTCCGGCGACATGTACTCCGGCGTGCCCACAACCGCCCCGAAACCCGTAATCAGCGTCTTGTCGGTCAGCGCTGGCCCCGCGGCCTTGGCCACACCGAAGTCGATGACCTTGGGCACCGGCCGGTCGTCGTACATCGCCACCAGCACGTTCGACGGCTTGATGTCGCGGTGGATGATCCCCTTCTGGTGGGCGTGCTGGATGGCCTGGCACACGTGCACGAACAGCTCGAGCCGCTGCCGCGGGGTCAGCCGGTGCTCGTCGCAGTAGCGCGTGATCGGCGTCCCCTTGACCAGTTCCATCACGAAGAAGGGGCGGCCGCCGTCGGTGGTGCCGGCGTCGAGGACCTTGGCGATGTTGGGGTGGTCCATCATGCGCCAGGGCTTGCCGCTCCGCCTCGAAGCGGGCGAGCACCGCCTTGGAGTCCATCCCCGCCTTGATGACCTTCACCGCCACCGCCCGCTTGACCGGCTCGGTCTGCTGGGCCATGAAGACGCTGCCCATGCCGCCGGCGCCGATCTCCTCGACCAGCTTGTACTTGCCCGCGAGGATGGCGCCGACGCGGGCGGTCGGATCGGCGTGGTCCTCCGTTTCCTGCGTGGCCGCGTGCTGGACGGTTTCGTCAGGCCGCTGGCCGCGCTGTTTCAGCCGAATCAGCAGAGCGTCGGCCATCTCGGGGTCGGTCTTGGCGAGCCCCCCGCGTAAGCGGGGGGAGCAATGGTCCGGACCCAGAGCAGACACGCTGCCCGAGAGAAGCTGCTCGAGCCGATCCTGGCATTCCGCACAGGTCTCGACGTGCCGCGCGAGGGTGGAGTCCTCGGAGGCCTCCAGGCGGTCGTCGAGGAGCCGCTCCAACTGTTCCTGCGGCGGGCAGTGCTCATTCATGTGCCATCTCCTTCGAGCTTGCGAACCTCGGCCTCCAACATCTTCTGCACCCGGCGCCGCGCCTTGAACACCGCAGCTACCTCCTTGCCCATAGGACATACGCCTTTCGCGGGCGAAACTGGACACTGCCGGCCAAATAATTCGCGGATTCCTGGGTAGGACGGTTTTGGCGGATTCCGCCACGAGGAGCCTTTTCTGAAACTTTACCAAATCCTGTGTCCACTTTCCGCGCTCGTTCCGTACATCCTCCAGTCTCGAACGCACCGGATCGCGGTGGCAGCCCGTGCCGAAGGGCGCCTTTGTGTCCATCCACAGTCGCATCGTGCGCCAGCAAGATGCGACCCCTCGGGTACCAGATGGAGGGAAGCTGCATGACCACGCGAACTGACCCCGCTAACCCGACGCCGACCCCGGTTTCCCCCAAGATACCCGACCCCGGGCCGCTCTGCGCCGCGCACACGCCGAACTTCCCCGCGCTGTTGCGGCAGCTGGGCGCCTCGCTGCTGGTCACCACCTACCAGGCCGGCAAGCTGGTGAGTCGGCCGTCTTCAGCGGCATCCCGATCACCGAGCGGCTCGCCCCCGAGCAGCGGACCTGCGGCGTCTGCGTCGTGGACCTGCGCCGCGGCGAGACGGTCGCCCTGCTCAAATTCACCAGCGGCGTGCACGAGGTGTTCGCCGTGGCGCTCTTGCCGCGGCGCTTCCCCGACCTGATCAACGACGACGAGAAGTTGCTGGAGAGTTCCTTCGTGGTCCCCACCGAGTCTCTCGGTGAGGTCGCGGCGACCGTCCGCGCTGCGGGACCTGTGTGAGGCAATACCGTAGCCGCGTTCGCCAGAACGCGGGGTTCGCACGACCCCTGACTCCCGCGTTCTGGCGAACGCGGCTACCAAGACCGCTCGATTTTCCATCCCGAGGAGTCTCCCATGACGATGCGTTCCCGCTGCTGGCACCGCTGGGCAATTACGGCGGGCCGACCGAGACCATGTACCCGCTGCCCGGCAGCCCGGCCATCGCCGCGGGCAGTATCGCCCTCATTCCCGCCGGCGTCACCACCGACCAGCGCGGCCTGCCCCGCATCGTCAACGGCAGCGTCGATATCGGCGCCGTAGAGACCCAGGGCTTCGGCGCCATGGTGTTCGGCAATGCCGTCTACCTCGTTGGCGGCAACACCAACGATCAGCTCAACATCACCCCGTACGGCGCCAGCCCAACCGGCAGCACCGGCATCACGGTCAATGGCCAGCTCAATAAGGTCCATATCAACCAAACCTACCCCCCGCCCATCACCGCCATTTACGTGATCGACTTCGGCGGCAACGACAACTTCCAGTTCGCGGGCAGCCTGACCATCGCCGCCGTGATCAGCGCCGGTAACGGCAACGACCAGGTCCAGCTCGACAACGGCAACAACACCGTCACTCTGGGCAACGGCAACGACAACATCCAGCCAGGAGGTGCCGGCACCCAGGGAGGCAACGGCAACAACACCATCACGGCGGGCAACGGCAACAACAACGTCCAACTGGGCAATGGCAATAATGCCGTGATGCTCGGCAAGGGCAACGACAATGTCCAGCTGGCCAACGGCACCAACGTGGTCAACGCCGGCACCGGCAATGATAACATCAAAGCCGGCAACGGCACCAACACGGTCACGGCCGGGGCGGCGGGGTCCACCGGCAACATCCAGGTCCAGCTCGGCAACGGTGCCGGCAACATGGTGACGCTGCTGGGCAACGGCAACGACCAGGTCCAGACCGGCGACGGCGCCGGCGACATGGCGACCATAACCGATACCGGCAATGGCAACGACCAGGTCCAGGTCGGCAACGGCAACAACGACGTCGTGTTGATCCTGGGCAACGGCAGCGGCAACGACCAGGTTCAGGCCGGCAACGGCAACGGCGATTCCGTGTCGATTGTGGGCAACGGCAACGAGAACGTCACGGTCGGCAACGGGCACGGCGATTCCGTGTCGATCGTGGGCAACGGCAACGAGAACGTTCAGACCGGCAACGGCTCGGGCAGCGTGACCATCACGGGCACCGGCAAGCGAAACTTGCATCTGGGCAAAGGCTGGACCCACAACTAACCAACCCCGACGGTGGCTAGCGTTTTAGTTCTTGGGGCCGCGCGAGGGCACCTTGCCAGCGGTGGGAGATGAGGTCATGCTGGCCGTAGAAAACAACAAGCCAGGGAGCCGGCCTGGCTCCCTGGCGCAATCGCGATAGGACAATCCAGCGGCATGCGAGGCTTCATGCCGTTTTCCTTCTCCGGCTTTTCGAGCGCGTCGGACCGGCCTGGACGGTTTCGACTCAACCACGTGTGCCAGGGCGTCGCGCACCGCGGCCAACGACGCCAACTCGGCTGGGCTTACTTTGCGCTTGTCCTTGGCCGTGCGGATCTCGGCGTCCAGGACCAAGATCGGATCGACTCCAGCCGCGGTGAAGGCGGTCCGAATTTGTTCGCGAATCGCAACCGCTTTCTTTTTGCCCATCACAGAACGACTCCTCGCAAATGCGTTTTTGCAGAGTGGTTACCCTGCGCTCGGACCTCTGCTTGAGCCGCGTCGCGACTTCCCCGCGAAGGACTTCGGTTTCCAGATCCGCCCAGCTCACCTCGCCCTCCCTGCGGGTCGGTTGCGGGACCTTGGCCAGGCACTTTTCGGCCTCCGCCGGGTCATCCAGACCCAGATGCACCAGTGCCAGGAACAGGCAATCCGCAGCGTACGCGTCCTTTCCAGCGACACGGATGCTTTCGTCGAGGCGCTGGCGTGCCTCCTGGTAACGGCCGGCGCGGCACAGGACGGCGCCCAGGGTGTTCAGGCGGTCGTGCTGCGCCGCGCGTCGCCGCCTGCCTTCACGGCTCCTTCGGCGAGGGCCACGACCGGATTGAAATCCTCGACCGCTTTGGGCCCACGGCGCACATCCAGGCGATCGCGTGGGCCACCTCGGGCTGAGGCGCGGTCTTGGCGGCGGCCTGGACCAGCCCCTTGCAGATATTGCGATAGCCCGCCAGGTCGTCGATTTCGAGGCATACCAGCGCGAGCTGATGCAAGGCAGCCAGCGGTAACGGGCCCCGGCCGGCGGCCTTCACGTAGGCTTCGGCGGCCTTTGGCCACTGGCGCAGGCGAACGCGGCTTTCGGCCAGGCGGAGCACCACGGACTGCTCGGCGCCGTGGGCGACGGCCCGCTCCAGGTCGGCGTCGCGCTCGGCCGGCTTGCCGAGCTGACCGTGGACTTCCGCTCGGTCGGTGTACGCACGCCAATCGTTGGGGCGTGCGGCAATTTGCCGGTCGAGATACCACCGGGCAAGCTGCCAGCGCTTGGCGCCCGAGGCCATCCCGGCGCCGTGGCTGTGCCAATCCGCCAGGGCCTCGGCGGCCCCTTTCTTCGCGGCCAGGGCGAAAGCGGCCTCGGCGGCGGCAAAGTCGTCGTTGTCGGCCAGCACGGTCCCGCGGCGCGCCTCCAGGTGCCAGTCGTCGGGCCGTTGTTCGGCCAGACGGTCGAGGTGCCAGAGCTGGGCGAAGGCGTTGCCGGTCGCCTCGGCTTCGCCGGCGCGGACCTCGTGCCAGGGGCCAGCTCGGCGCTCAGGTCGGCGCCGCGCTGCTTGGCCAGTGCCGCGGCCGCCGCCGGCCAGCGCTGCTCCAGCTGCCGGCAGCGCTCGCGCCAGGTGGCCGCATCCAGGAGTGCGGTGTTGGTGCGGCCGAGCTTGCATCCCGCGGCGGCCTCCAGCCACAACGTCAGCCGCTCGGGATCATCCGGAAAAGCCGCCGGCAAGTGCCAGTCGTGAATCTCCCCCGCAGCGCTGGCGGTGACCAGGTGGTACGGCTCACTCGTGCCCTTCTCGGCAACGCCGCTAGCGGTGAAGCACAGCGACAGCACCGGGGCGACGTGCAAGAGCGGCGGTCCCAGCAGCAGGCCTGTCGCGCTGTCCCAGAGACGGACGCTGTTGTCGGCGCAAGCCGTGGCCAGCAGCCGGCCATCCGGACTGTACTGCATGCGTGACACAGCCCAGGGATGCACCATCGGCTCGCCCACCGTGTGTCCGGCGGCGGCGTTCCATTGCTCGACGGTCCCGGCGCTCGATCGGAAGGCGAACACCGCGTCCCGGGAGCGCGCGGCAATGCAACTCCAGATCCGGCGGTTCATAAATCCCAGACCTTGGGTCTGGATGTCACCGGGGGGCAAGACGGCGGCCGACGGCCGGCCGGTTTCCCGATCGAAGACGCGCGGTACGCCGTTCCGACCTACCGTCAGCACGGTTCGCCCCTGGTCGATGAAGCTTACTTCCCAGTCGCCGCCGAACGGGTGGAACGGGCCGATGGGCTTTGCCGTGGTGATGTCCCAGAGCCGGAAGCCCGGGCCGTCACCGGGCCAACCGCCCATATAGCCGATCGCCAGCGCTTTGCCGTCGCGGCTGACGGCCAGCTGCTGCGCCACGCTGGCCTGGGGAAGGACACCTCGCGGCTGGCCGCTCGGCGCATCGAGGAGCACGGTTTGCCCAACGCAGCCGACGACCAGGGTCCGGCTGTCGGGAGTGAATGCCAGGCTCAAGATAAAGGTGGGCACCCGCAAGGGGGGCAAGGCAGGCGCCCGGTGGCGGTGTCGTAGACGTGGACTACCGGGTCGGGAGCACCGGCCATGTAGTTGTAGGGCGCCAGCGCCAGCAGCTTCTCGTCGGGGCTGAAAACCATCAGCTGCCGATCGCGCTGGGAACGCAGCGCCGGGCCGATGGGCTGCCTGCGGGCAACGTCCACCAGCCGGCCGTATTCCTGACCGTTTTTCGTCCTGTTGAAGAAGGCCAGCTTGCCGTTGGGCGAAAGGAGGCCGTTGTTGAACAGCTCGCGCGTCTGCTCCGGTCTGTCCGCATCGCCGGCAAACAGGCGGACGCTGGGATTGGCCGCTGCCGTTGCTTGCGGCGCCAGCGCCTGCGTATTCCAGGCGCGGAAGGCTTTCGGTCCGCTGTGGTAGGTCAACCGATGGGCTCGCCAATGAACTCCTCGGCCAGGTTGCCGCCGCGCTGCAAACCCGTGTCCAGGGCGAAAAGCCGGATGCGGTCGTCGGTTTGGACGAGTAACGTCTGAGCATCGGGCAACCGGTTGCGGTAGTCACCCCCTTGACGCGGCCACCACCGGTCGATCAGTCGGCCGGTGCCTGCATGTCCGAGGCGCGTTTGGCGGCCTGCGCTTTGGTTGCTTCGTCGGTCGCTTGCTTCTGGGCGGCTCGGGCGTTTCCTTCCTCGGTTCGAGCCTGGTCGAGTGCCTTCTCCGCTCGCCACCAGAAGGACGTCGAGGCCGCGACCCCGCCAAGAAGCACGAGGAGCACGACCGCCAAGAGGCCGGCCACGCCCGCCAGCAACCCGGCCACGGCTGGGTTGCGGCGGCACCAGCGCCAGAGCTTTTCCCCCGAGCCCACCGGGCGGGCGTGAATCGGCTCGCCGGCGAGGAATCGGCCGAGGTCGTCCGCCAGCGCGTGGGCGGTCGGGTAGCGTGCGGCGCTCGGCTTGCGCAGGCACTTCAAACAGATGGTTTCCAGGTCGCGGGGCACGTCCGGCTGCAAGCGGCTCGGCGGCACCGGCTCCTGCGAGCGCACCAGCTCCAGCGTGTCCATCACGCTCGCGCCGCGGAACGGGGGCCGGCCGGTCAGCATCGCGTACAGGATCGCCCCCAGCGCGTACACGTCGGTCGGCGGCCCGACCTCGGCCGTGCGCCCGTCGGCCTGCTCGGGGGCCATGTAGCTCGGCGTGCCCAGGATGGAGCCGGTTTGCGTTTGGCACGAATCGCTGTCGAGCTGCTTGGCCAGGCCGAAGTCGGCGATCTTCGGTTGGTACGTGGTGAGTGGTGAGTGGTGTCTGCGCCGGACCCCTCACCCCTCACCACTCCACCACTCACCAACAAGATGTTGTCCGGCTTCAGGTCGCGGTGGACGATGCCCTGCTGGTGGGCGTAGTGCACCGCCCCCGCCAGCGTCTCGACGAACGAGGCCGAAGCCCGGGCCGACTGCGGCACGCCGCCGAGCCTGCCGGCCAGGCTGCCGCCGGCAACGTACTCCTGGGAGAAGAACGGGCAGCCGTCGTGTTCGCCGATCTCGTAGATCTGGACGATGTTCGGGTGGACCAGCCGGGCGACCGACTCCGCTTCGGCGCGGAAACGAGCGAACGCGTCGCGCCCGGAGTGACCGCCGGCATGGATCATTTTCAGGGCCACCCGCCGGTTCAGCCCCAGCTGCCGCGCCTGATACACGACGCCCATGCCGCCGCGGCCGATCTCGCTCAGCACCTCGTAGCCCGGCACTACGGGGAGCGAGCCGGCCCCTTTGCCTGGCTGATTTGCCAGGGGCTGCTTCTCCGCGTGCTGGATGGTTTCATCACGAGGGCGGCCGCGCTTTTTCAGCCGGCTGAGCATGGCGTCGGCCACCTCGGGGTCGGTCTGAGCCGGACCCCGAGGAGACCGGCTGCCTGCGAGGAGCCCCTCGAGTCGAGACTGGCATCCCGTACAGCTCTCGACGTGCCGCGCCAGCACGGAGTCCTCGATGGTCTCCAGGCGGTCGTCGAGGAGCCGCTCCAACTGCTCCTGGGGCGGACAGTGCGCGATCATGTGCCATCTCCTTCGAGTTTGCGAACCTCTTGCTCCAACATCTTCTGCACCCGGCGCCGCGCCTTGGCCACCGCCGCCACCCCCTGGGCGAGCCGAGCTGCCGCCTCGGGGGCGGTCAGCCCGTCCACCGCGGTCAACTGGAAGGCGTCCCAACTGCTCGGCTCGACCCGCAGGCGGATGCGGACGGACGCCTCCTCCAGCACTTCCTGATCGAACTGCTCCTCCAGGCGCGCCACCAGGTCGTCGCGGGCCGGCAGCGTTTGCAAGCGTTGCTCCATCGCGCTGTCGCCGGTCCCCCGCCCGGCGCGCTGCCGCGACTCGACGAAGTCGCTCCAGGCATGCCGGGTCAGGGTCCTCAGCCAGCCGCGAAAACTTTTCGACGGATCGTAGGCGAACGTCCTCATCTTGTCGGCCAGCTTGATCAGCACGATCTGGCTGACGTCCTCGATGTCGGCGTCCTGCAGCCGTGCCTGACGGCACCAGCCGAGGATGAGCCGGCCGTAGCGCTCGACGAACTGTTCCCAGGCCGCCTGATCGCTGGGCTGCTGCCGCAGCCGCCCCAGCAGCGTCGGGCTGGTCTGTGCGCTGGGAGTGTCGTCCATAGGACATACGCCTTTCGCGGCCGAAACTGGACACGGCCAAACAATTCGCGGAATTCCGCCAAGAGGAGCCTTTTCTGAGATTTTACCAAATCCTGTGTCCACTTTCCGCTGCTCGTTCCGTACCTCCTCCAGTCTCGGTGGACGACAACCTTTTCGTCGCCCTGGTGATGGTGAAGCCATGACTTCGCGGCGTGCCACTTCCCGCAAGACGTGCTGGCGGGGGCGCTCACCTGCGATCCGCGATCTTTTCCCAATTCCTTGACCGAAGACGGAGGGTTCAGCCATGCGTTCCATCAATTGGCGTCGTTATATCCGGCGGCTGCGCCGCCTCACGGGAAATACCCCGGGCCGCACGGCCGACCCTGCCAAGGTACGCCTGCGGCCTCGCTTTGAAACATTGGAAGATCGAACAGTGCCCTCGGTTAGCGCCGCCCTGAACCACGGCGCCCTCACCATAACGGACCATGACAGCAGCGGACACGCCATTGCCATTGTTCAGGAAGCGAGCGCGAGCAGCTATGCGGTGAGCGTCGATGGTAATGCCCTGGCCGGCTCACCGTTCGTGGGGGTCACCGCCATCAACCTCAAGGCCAACGCAGATAATGACAGCATTGCCTTTGACGGCAGCACCACGCCGACTTCGGCCCTTGCCGGAAGCATAAGTGTCACCGGCACCGGCAACCTGCAGATCAGCGTCAACGATGCGTTCAACGTCGCCGGCTCGTTCTCGGTCATGGACCAGACCCCGACTTCGGCGCTTGCCGTCAGCGTCACCAATGCGAACGCCTCGTTCGGCTCGATGAGCATCACAGGCGGCGGAGGCGGGACACAGGTCGATCTCGCCGGCGGCATGATCATCGGCAACTTGGCGATCGCCAGCGGCGTTTCGCCTGCCGTAGCAAAGAAGTTCGCGTCTACGGGCCGGCGACCAGGTGACCCTTGGGGCCAGCATCGACGGTATACGTGGTGGTGACCGATGCCAAGATTCGGTCGGTGGCTCGTCTGGGGTGGTCCGACCCGACCGAATCATGACCCCTTGCGGGCAGGACAGGCGGATGTGGGCGGACGCCTCATGCACACCACCGCCCGCACCATTCGCGGATTTCGCCAGGAGGAACTTTTCTGAGATTTTGCCAAATCCTGTGTCCACTTTCCGCCGCTCGTTCCGTACCTCTTCCAGTCTCGGTGGATGACAATGTTCCGCAAAGAACTCCTCTCCGGTCGAGGTCTCTATGCAACGCCAAGCAGTGATGGTCTTCCTGGGTAGCTGCCTTGTGGCGGGTCTGAGCCTGTCAGGCCGCGCCCAGGACGCCAAGGAACAAGCGGTGAAGCAGGACTTGCAGGCATCGAAGGACGCCAAAGACGAAGCGGCGAAGAAGGTCGACTTCGCGAAGGAGGTAATGCCGCTATTCCGGCAGAGCTGCATCGAGTGTCACGGCGCCAAGAAGCAAGAGAACGGCATGCGCCTGGACCGTCGAAGCTCGGTGATGAACCTCCGGCGGCGCGTCGTACCCGGCAGCAGTGCCAACAGCAGGGTTTATCACCGGCTGGTCGGGGAAGAGTATGGGCCCCAGATGCCGCCGACGGGCGCCCTTGGCGCGGAACAAGTCGCCATCATCAAGGCCTGGATCGACCAGGGCGCCGATTGGCCGGACGCGCTCGCCAACGAGATGGTCTTGCCGCCCCTCAATCGGCAGGCCGTGGCCATGGTGGACCTGCTCCGCAGCGACGACCTGGCGGCGTTCCTGAAGGCCGCCCAGGCCGATCCGAACCTGCTCAACGCGCGCGGACCGGAAGGCTCCACACCTTTCATGTATGCGGTCCTCTACGCGGACACCGCAACACTCGCCAAGCTCCTGAAAATGGGGGCTGATTCGAACCAACGCAACGATGCCAACGCAACCGCGCTGATGTGGGCCGCGCGGCACCTCGAAAAGACACGCCTCCTGGTCGACCACGGCGCTGATGTCAATGCCAGGTCCGACGATCGGCGCACGCCGCTGATGATTGCCGCCCGCCGCCCCGGGGCCGCGCCGATCGTGAAATTCCTGCTTGAGAAAGGGGCCAACCCCAATCCCAATGCCAAGCCCGCAACCGAATCCTCACCACTTCTCGAAGCCCTCGCGGGCGGCGATGCCGCCATCGTCAGATTGCTCATGCAGGGTGGAGCGGACGCCAAAGCCGCCGCCGACACAGGGCTCACGCTGGCCGTCCTAACGAAATGCGACGATGGCATCGAGCTGCTGGCCCTGTCGAGCACGCCTTACGCCACCGCACGGAGCCTGGTCTCGCTCCAGATCGGCGGGCTGCCCGTTGCCGATCCGGCCTACCAGCGCGCCGTCAGCTTCCTGCTCGCCACCCAACAGCCCGATGGTACCTGGTACACGAAGACCCGTGCCCTCGGCTTTCAGCCCTACTTCGACGGTAGTTTCCCGCATGGCTACGATCAGTGGATATCGGCCGCGGCTACCAGTTGGGCCGCGATGGCGCTTACGCTGGCGCTGCCGGAAGCGCAACCTAAGACGGGCTCCAAATGAATCGCTGCCTACAGTCCAGGTGCAGGTTGCGGACGCCAACGGCGCCGTCGCAGCCGACCTTCTTGAGGAGCGCTCGGAACTCTTCGTACAACTCCCGCGTCACGATGACAAAGGCACGATTCGATGCCATGTCGACCACCTACACGGGATGCCCTTGCTTGACGACCTGTTCCTGCTGATCGGTGAGTTCGAGTTTCATCGTCCTACCCGCCGCGCAATGATTGGCCCTTTGTGAAACAAGCCTGCCCGATGTCGCCGGGGCGGCGCGGCACGCCTCCTTTCCGCGGCGCGGCTCGACACGCAGGCGGATGCGGGCGGACGCCCACCGGGTTCCGCCACTGGACCTACGGACGCGCCTGGCTGCATGCCCATTTGCGCGAAGGAGCGTGAGACAAATCGAGCGCCGTCTACGCACTACACTTTAGAGCAGTCGGCGGCGGTGTTCCGCGGCCGCGGTCGAGCAGCACGCGCCCTCCGAGTGGCAGGCGTATCTGGTTGAGGCATGCGGAGGCGACGACGAGGTGCGGCGCAGCTCCGGCGCTGATGGTGCGCGCCGGCGCAGTGCTTTTTTCACTGTCGCAGTTGCCGGCGCGCTGGCCGCGCCGAGCTGCGCGGGCAGAAGAATTTACCGGGAATAGAGAGACGAACATGTTCACATCATGGCAACCGCTTTGGCGAAGAATACTGACGGTGCCGGTCGGGCGCCCACGCCGGCGCCCCTTCAAAAAGCCCACGGCACGCCTGGTACTCGAGTGCCTGGAAAATCGGCTTGTTCCCTCCACCTTTGTCGTCAGCAATACCCACGACAGCGGCACCAACTCGCTCCGCTGGGCGATTACCAGCGCCAACGCCGCGACCGGCCAAACCAACACCATCGACTTCAACCTCGGCGGCAACGACGTCATCTTGCCCGCCTCCGCCCTGCCGGCGATCACCTACCCCGTCGTCATCGACGGCCTGTCCAACCCGACCACCCACATGGTCGTGCTCGCCGGCGGCAACGCTTCCGGCGGCGCCAACGGTCTGGTCCTCCAGGCCAACGGCTGTACGGTCGAGGGCCTCGACATCATCAGCTTCAAGGGGAACGGCTTGCTCATCGACAGCGACGAGAACACCGTCGTTAGCAATTCTTTCGGCCTCTTGTTCGGTAGCTACGCCGACCCCAACGGTAACGGAATCGGTATCCAGGGTCTGGGTGCGGACAGCAATACCATCGGCGGCACGACCGCCGCGGACGCCAATATCATTGCCGGTAATCACGGCGACGGCCTGTTTATCGACGGCGGCCAAAACAACGTCGTGGTCGGCAATTTCATCGGCACCAACAGCCACAGTGCCGCCGGCTTCGGCAACGGCCTGGATGGCATCCATGTTCTCGACGACGCGACCGAGAACAACATCGGCGAGCTAACGGTCGGCGGCCCCGTCGTCGGCAACGTGATCTCCGACAATGGCCGATTCGGCGTGGAGATTTCCGGGGGCGCCACGAACTCGAATTTCGTAGCCGGCAATGAAATCGGCACCAACCAGGCCGGCACCCAGGCCCTCGGCAACCACCTGGCCGGTGTCATGATGGATCTGGGGACCTCCGACAACGTGATCGGCGGCAGTCTGTCGACCGACGCCAACACGATCTCCGGCAACGGCACCGGCGTCGTCCTTAACGAGGTCAACGGCGTCTTCGGCGACAATTTCATCGAAGGCAACATGATCGGCACCAATGCCGCCGGCACCGCCAGAATCCCGAACGACGCCGACGGCGTCGATATTGAAAACGGTGCCGACCTCAACGCGGTCTTCAACAACGTGATTTCCGGCAACAAGGCGAACGGCGTCGCCCTATTCGGCATCGGCACCACCGGCAACGTACTTACCGGCAACATGGTCGGCACCAACGCCAACGGCTCGGCGGCACTTCCCAACGGTAGCGACGGCGTGGATATCTCGGACCAGGCCTCCGGCAATACGCTCGGCGGCAGTGGGGCCGCGAACGCCAACGTCATTTCCGGCAACGACGTGTACGGCGTCGCCATCGACTTCGGCGCCACGGACAACACCGTCGCCGGCAATCTCATCGGCGTCAACCAGGCCGACACCCAGTCGCTGGGTCATCAGCAGATCGGGGTGGGCATCTACGGCAACGCGAACGCCAACTACGTCGGCACCACCTCGGCGGAAGGGGCGATCGGCAACGTCATCTCCGGCAACACCCAGGACGGCGTCGGCATCTTCAACGAAGCCAATGGGAACTTCGTCCAGGCCAACGAAATCGGCACCGATCAGACCGGCATGGTCAAGATCGGCAACGGCCAGAACGGCGTCTATATCGAGGCGGGCGCCGACGACAACCACGTCGGCTCCGGGACCGTGCTCGGCACCAACATCATCTCCGGCAACGGCCTGGACGGCGTCTACATCGCCGACAACTCCGCGGGCAACACGGTTGCCGGAAACACGATCGGCGCCGACGCCAACCAATCCAAGGCCCTGGGCAACGGTCACGACGGCGTCAATATCGAACAGGCCTCGAACAACACGATCGGTGGTCCGCTCCCAGGGGACGCCGACGTCATCGCCGGCAATGGCTACGACGGCGTCGTCATTGGCACGCAAGCATACCAGAACTACGTCGAGAACGATTTCATCGGCACCACCGCCGGCTCGGCCGCGGTCATGCCGAATCAAAGTAACGGCGTATTCATCGCCGGCGGCTCCAACGGCAACTTTATCGGCAATGTCGCCACGGCCGCTGAGCACACGGTCGCCCTCGCCAACGTCATTGCGGGCAACCTGGGCGATGGCGTGCTGATCTACGGCCCCGGCACGAATTCCAACACGGTGGAAGCCGACGACATCGGCACCAACCAGGGCGGCACAGCCGTCATGCCCAACCAGCAGACCGGCGTCGTCATCGAGGACGGCGCCGAGTTCAACACGATCGGCGCGCAGTCGCCTGACGGGGCCGACGTCATCTCCGGCAATGCCGCCGACGGCGTGGTCATCACCGGCAGCGGCACCAGCGGCAATCAGGTCGAAGGCAGCGACATCGGCACGAACCGGGCCGGCAACGCCGCCCTGCCCAACGGCAACAACGGCGTGGCCCTGGCCGGCGGCGCCACTGCCAACGTCATCGGCGGCACCTTTGCCGACCAGGGCAACGTCATCGCCGGCAACGCCGTCGACGGCGTCGAGCTGCGCGACCCGGGCACCGACTTCAATCGCATCTGGAACAATTTCGTCGGCATCGCCAGCGATTCGATCACGCCCGTGCCCAACGTTTACGGCATCTACCTTTTCGGAGGCGCCAGCAACAACACCATTGGCGGCGTCGATTCCGCCAACGTCATCGCCGACAACATCAAGGGCGGCGTGATCCTCACGGGCAACAACACCCTCGGCAACACGATCTCGCAGAACTCCATTTTCGGCAACGGCGGCCTCGGCATCGACCTCGGCAACAACGGCGTCACCCCCAACGGCAGCGGTCCGTTCGGCCCGAACATGTACCAGAATTACCCCGTCCTGTCCGCCGGCGCGTCGCCCGGCACGATCACGGTCACGCTCACGACCGGGATGCCGGATACGTCGTACACGATCGAGCTGTTCTCCAGCGGGTCGAGCTCTCCCAACCAGGGACAGAACTTCCTCACGTCGGTCACGGTGACGACCGATTCGTCGGGCGTCGCCACGTATACCTACACGCTCGGTGCCGAGGTCAACGCGACGTATCCGTACGTGACCGCGACCGCCACCGACGCCACCGGCGACACGTCCGAGTTCTCCGCGCCGCTGCTCGTCACGTTCAACACGTAGGCAAGCCGTCATGCTGCCGTCGGCAACTCCGGCACCACCGGGTGACGATCAAGGAATTCGACGGGGAGTCGGTAATCGTCAACAGCACGGCCGTGGTCGAAATGAGTTGAATTATTTGCTCCTGGGGCTAACGAGTCCACGCGAACCACTTGCGAAACAGCCACTGCACCAGCGGCGTCAGGCGCGTTCGATTATACGCGTCGCCGATCTTCTTGATTGCCTCGGCCTGCGTGGGATAAGGGTGAATCGTCTTCGCGATCGCGCCGAGGCCGAGTCCGGCGACCATCGCCAGCGTCACCTCCGAGATCATCTCGCCCGCATGGGCAGCGACCGCCGTCGCCCCGACGATCCGGTCGCTGCCTTGCTTGACGAGAATCTGCACATAGCCGTCCGCTTCGCCGTCGAGCAGCGCCCGATCGACGTCGCGCAGCTCCTGCACGAAAGTCTGGACCGCCACGCCCTGCTCTTTCGCCGCGCCTCGGACAGGCCGACGTGGGCAACCTCGGGATCGGTGTAGGTACACCACGGGATGGTCAGGGCGCTGGCCCGGGCGCGACCGTAAAACAGCGCGTTCTGGATCGCAATGCGGGCCAGGGCATCCGCGGCGTGTGTGAACTGGTAGCGCGAGCAAATGTCGCCCGCGGCGAAGATGCGCGGGTTCGTCGTGCGCAGCCGGTCGTTCACGGTGACGCCGGCATCCGCATCGTACGCCACGCCCGCCGCCTCGAGGTGCAGACCGTCGACGTTGGGTTTGCGGCCGGCGGCGACGAGGATTGCATCGACGACGACCTCCGGAGAATCAACGCTCTCGATGCGGAGGAGCTTGCCCTCGGGACGCACGTCGACGGCCCGAACGGAGGCGCCAAGCAGCAGGCGAACGCCGTCGCGTGCCAGCGCTTGCTGCACCAGCGTGGCGGCTTGCGGATCTTCCCGCGGCAGCACCTGGGGCTGCCGGCCGACCAGGAAGACCTGGGCGCCGAAGCGGGCGAATGCCTGGGCTAGCTCGCAGCCGACCGGACCGGCGCCGACGACCGCGAGGCGCGGCGGCAGCTCGGTCAGGGCGAAGACATTCTCGTTGGTCAGGAAGGCGGCCTCGCTCAGGCCCGCGATCGGCGGACGCTCGGCGCACGCTCCGGTGGCGATCACCGCCCGGCGGAAGCGGAGTGTCTGGCCGGCCACCGCGAGCGTGTCCGGACCGGTGAACTGGCCCTTGCCGAGGAACACGTCGACGCCGAGGTCGCGGAATCGGGCCGCCGAGTCGTGCGGGCTGATGTCGGCCCGCAAGCGCCGCATGCGCTCCATGACCGCAGCGAAGTCGACGCGCACGCCGCCGTCCACGCGGACGCCGAATCGCCCGGCATCGCGGACCGCGGCGGCAGCTCGCGCCGCGCAGCAGCGCCTTGGACGGCACGCAGCCGACATTAAGGCAGTCGCCGCCCATCCATTCGCGCTCGACCAGCGCGACCCTGGCGCCCAGCCCGGCCGCACCGGCCGCCGCGACCAGCCCGGCGGTGCCGGCGCCGATGACGACGAGGTTGTAACGGGACGCCGGCGCCGGATTTTGCCAGTCGCGGGGATGGACATTCGCCTGCAGCCGGGCGTCATGGACATCCGACGGTAGCAGCGGAATCGTCATGGGCCGTTATTCCAGTTCCCGCGCTGCCTGGCGCTGCCGCATCGGCTTCAGCACCAGCAGCGCCAATAGCGCGGCGATCCAGTCGGCGGCGATCATCATGGCAAAGATAGTTGGCCAGCTTTCGGTTTCCGCTTGCAGGCGATTGCACAACGCCACCAGCAGCGCCGCCGCCCCCTTCGCGGGGTAGAGCAGGCCGTAGTTGGTCACGGCGAATTTCGGCCCAAACATGTCGCCGCTCAGCGCGGGGAACAGGCTAAACACCGCGCCCCAGCCGAAGAACGCCAGCCCGGACATCAGCACAAACACCGGCGGCTGGCTCGGGGCCTGGACCAGAACCAGCAGCGCCAGGCCCTCGAGCGCGAAGGCGAGGAAGATGGCACGTTCACGGCCGATGCGATCGGAGAGCCAGCCGAAGATGGGCCGCGTCAAGCCGCCGGCGATGCCGTCGAGCACGAGGCGGCCGGCAACTGGGCCGAGGGCGCCAGGACCGGTCCTGATAGTCCTGATACGGGCCTGGGACGTCACGGGAGACCGGGCAATCACGGGAACAATTCCGCCTGCCCATTCGCGTAGGACGCGCGGTTCTTCGGCCTACCACGCTTGCTCTGCGCGGCATGCGCCTTCCCATTCGTCGTGGGCGTCGCCGGTGTATCCGCGGGTCTCGGCTCAAAGCGATACCGGCTCGTTTCCAGATAGGCCTTGTCCAGCTCGAAAGCAATCCAGTTGCGACCTTCCGCTTCGCAGATTTCGCCGGTGGTGTTGCTGCCGGCGAATGGGTCGAGGACCAGGTCGCCTGGATCAGTCAGGAACCGCACGAAGAACATGGGGACCTGGACGGGGAAGCGGGCGGGGTGCGGCTTCTTGCCATCGGCGTTGCAGCGGCTGAGGTAGTAGCCGTTGGCGTCGTTGTTGCCGCAGGTGATCAAGTTCGGCGGAATAGAGCCGCCGTTGTCCTTGAACTTGCGGGTGATGTTGTGGCCGGACGGTCGCTGCTTGAGGCGGTAGCCGCGCTTGAGCAGGCGGTGCATGTCGGGGCTGTATTCTTGGAGCACCTTCTGGTTGTTGGCCTTGGGCCAGGGCGTCTTCGATAGCCACCACAGGCAGTTAACGGCGTCCTTGACGCGCAGCTTGCGGACGTTGACCCACTCGGCGGGCGACGGGAGCTTGGCGGGATTGTACCAGTAGAACTCCTGGGCGAGGTGGAAGCCGATCTCGCGGCAGAGGGCGATCAGCAGCTCGTAGTGGTAGAGGGAGCGGGTGGGCTGGCCGGGCTGCCAAGCGCCGCCGATGTCGATCACGAGACTGCCGTCGTCCTTGAGCAGGCGGTGATATTCCCGGGCGAAGGGGAGGAACCACTTCACGTAACGATCCTGTTGCTCGTTGCCGTAGGCTTTCTTGAAATGGAGGGCGTATGGGGGCGAGGTGAGAATGAGGTTGAGGCTGACATCGGGGAGCGTGGGCAGGAGGTCGAGGCTGTCGCCGAGAAAGGCTTTGCCGAGCGGCGTTGTGTAAAACGGCTTCGGTTCGCTGGCTGGCTTTGTCATTGGCTTGCAATCCATACAAGGACCTCTTCGAGTGATGCTTTCCAGTCGCCCTGGGCGGAGGGTGGCACGGGCTGCATGATAGTCAGGTAATCGGGGTACTCCGGCGCGTTTGGAGCTTGGCGGTCGGGATGAAGAGGAATTCCCACTTTCCGTTTTGATTGAAGAGGCACACGGCCAGGATTTCGAATTCATCGTTCTTGTATCCACGGGCGGGGCCGCCTGTCAGCTGATTGCGGGTCTTCTGGATTTCGACCCTCCATCGCGGCGCTGCGGTTTCGGATTTTGGCGGCCTCTTTGGAGCGGTCTTTAGCTTGCGTATCGGACTGCGGACGTTCTTGCATTCGACCCGCAAAGGGCGATCCTTGTACATCATCGAGAAGTCGAGCACACCGTCCTGGTCGTGCCATTCCAGCGTGCTGATCACACCAGATGTCTGCAACATATCGAGCTGGCGAAAAAGGAACAACTCCGCGAGCTTTCCTTTGACGTCAACCTGGCGCGGAAACCTTTCTCAATCGCCGAGAGGATGTCCCAGCCACTTGCATTGAAGAGTTTTTCAAGCGGGTGCTGTAAATGTTTCTTGCCCGATTCGAAGAATTGCGGGGGCATGCCGACCTCCAGGGCAGCGCCCGTGGTGTCGGCCCGCAATGTACGTGCGCCCATTATATGGCGGCGGCAGGGAGCGACAAGCGCACTGGGGCAGTGCCAGCGCAGAAATCGGCAGAAATGAGCAATGCGCTTCAAGCGATTTGGGAGTGGGCGGTGTCCAGAAAAAGTGTTAGAACGGAGCGCCGAGGCACGGCAATGGGGGAGCCTGTGGCGACGGCAGGCCGCTCTCGCGCGCCTGGCAGGTCTTGCCGGTCATTCGGGTCGTCGCGGTCGTGCGGGACGGGCGGCGCATGCCAAAAATGGGGTGTGCCTTGCCAGTGCGGAACGACCTTGGCCAGCAAGGGGGCTTCGCCACGCTGCATTATTTAAGTGGCGAATTGCCTGCCTGGCGCTGCCGCATCGGCTTCAGCACCAGCAGCGCCAATAGCGCCGCGATCCAGTCGGCCGCGATCATCAGGGCAAAGACGCTGACCCAGCTCCCGGTGTCCGCTTGCACGCGATTGCACAGCGCGACCAGCAACGACGCCGCCCCCTTCGCCGTGTAAAGCAAGCCATAGTTGGTGACGGCAAACTTTGGGCCGAACATGTCGCCGCTGACGGCGGGGAACAGGCTGAAGACAGCGCCCCAGCCGAAGAACGCCAGCCCGGACATCAGCACAAACACCAGCGGATTGCTCGGGGCCTGGATCAAGATCAGCAGGGCCAGGCCTTCCAGCGCAAACGCGACGAAGATGGCCCGCTCCCGGCCGATGTGGTCTGAGATCCAGCCGAAGACCGGACGCGTCACGCCGCCGGTGATGCGGTCGAGTATGAAGGCAACGGGCAAGGCGGCGCCCAGGCCGAGGCCGAACAGGGACACGTCCATGCCGGCGACCCCGAAATCGCGGGCCATCGGCGCGAGCTGGGCCATCATCAACAGGCCGGGAACCGCGCCCAGGGTCAACATCGCATAGAGCAGCCAGAAGCCGGGCTGCTTCAGCGTCTCGCGGGGCGCGTATTCGTGCCGTGACTGCAGGACTTTCGTGGGGGCCAGGATTGGGCCGGCGTGCGCGGGCGGGAAGCGCGTAATCAGTCCGGCGAGGATTACCACCACCCCCTGTCCCAGGCCGAACCAGCAGAGCGCTGTCGCATAGCCGGCGCTCTCGATCGTCCAGAGGATGGGCAGGAAGGTCGCCGCCGAACCGAGGCTGAAGGCGGCGGCGGTCAGCCCGGCCGCAAGGCCGCGCCGGTCCGGGAACCACTTCAGCGCATTGCCGACACAGATGCAGTAGACGATGCCCGAACCGCAGCCGCCGAGGATCTGGGCGGCGTTGAGCACGGCGAGGGACGACGTCTGCGCGATGATAACCCAGGCCAGGCCGGCCAGCACGCCGCCGGCGATCATCAGCCGGCGTGGGCCGAGGCGCTCGGCGAAGTATCCTTCGAGCGGGACCAGCCAGGTCTGCGCTGGCGTGAAAAAAATCGCAAGGGAATTCAGGACACTGACGCGGCTCCAACCGTGTTCCTGCTCGAGCGCGTCGACGAACAGCGTCCAGGCGTACTGGAAGCTGGCCACGGCCACCATGGCCGCAATGCCGGCGGCAAGCTGCACCCAGCGATTGTGCAAGGGCGACGCGGCTTGCGGCTGATTATGCTCGCTTTGCTGCCCACCCATGCCGGACCGCCGTGTTTGTGGGAACGCCATTGTCTCCGGCCCGATTTTAAGGCGCGGCGCGCACGTGTCAAATCGCGCCGCTGCCGAAGCGCTTGCCAGCGGCCGCAATGTCAGGTAGCCTGCAAGGGCAGCCCAAGGTGTGAACGCGGAGTGTCAAGGAATGAAACCGCAGGTGGCCAATGCGACGCTGGCGGACGTGCTGGATCAGCACACCACGCGCGGCGCGCTCTGCCATGAGGAAGACGAGCGCATTCGCTGCGTGGCGTGCGGCCATCGCTGCCTGATCGGCGAGGGGAAGCGCGGCATTTGCAAGGTGCGCTTCAACGAGGCCGGCGAGCTGAAAGTGCCGTTCGGGTATGTGGCGGGGTTGCAGTGCGATCCGGTCGAGAAGAAGCCGTTTTTCCACGTTCATCCCAGCAGCGACGCGCTGACGTTCGGCATGATGGGATGCGACCTTCATTGCAGTTACTGCCAGAACTGGGTAACCAGCCAGGCTTTACGCGATTCCTCGGCAGTCGCGCCGATCCGTGAGGTGACACCCGCCCAGCTCGTCGAGACCGCCCGGCGCGAGGGGGCCCGGCTGGTCGTCTCCAGCTATAACGAACCGCTTATCACCGCCGAGTGGGCGGTCGCTGTCTTCGAGCGCGCGAAGGCGGCGGGGCTCGATTGTGCGTTCGTTTCCAACGGCAATGCCACGCCCGAGGTGCTCGATTTCCTCCAGCCGTGGATCGTCGCCTACAAGGTCGATCTCAAAAGCTTCGACGACCGTCATTATCGTTCGCTCGGCGGCATGCTCAGCAACATCACCGACACCATTCGCATGGTCCACGCGCGCGGCATCTGGCTCGAAATCGTGACGCTGGTGATTCCCGGCTTCAACGATTCCGAGGACGAGCTGCGCCGATGGCCCGGTTCCTCGCCTCGGTCAGCCGCGATATTCCCTGGCACGTGACGGCCTTTCACAAGGACTATCGCATGACCGATCCCGACGCCACCTCGCCGCGCACGCTGATCCGCGCGGCCGAGATCGGCACCGCGGAAGGGCTGCGCTTCATCTACGCGGGCAACCTGCCGGGACAGGTCGGGCCGTGGGAGAACACCCGGTGCCCCGGCTGCGGCGAATCCCTGATCGAACGCTACGGTTACCTGATTCGCTCGTATCGGCTGACCGGCGACGGATGCTGCCCGCAGTGCCGGACGCAGCTGCCGGGGATCTGGCCCGGCAATCCGGAGGCGGTGCGCACCGGCAACGATCGGGCCGCCTACGCGCGGCGCATGCCGCGCCCGGTGGCGCCCGGCGGCGACTCTCCGCCTGCCGCGCGCACCGTGTACTCCCTGCCGTTGGTTGACCGCACGCGCTCCGCATCGCCCGACACCGGAGGATATCGTTCGATGGCAATCGCAACTCCAACCGCGACGGGTCCACGGCCTGCCCGCTCCCCGCGTCCCGAGCTCACGGCGCAACAGCAACACGATCTCGTCGGCGCCGCCCGCGCCATCGTGCGCGGCCTCGTCCTGGGCCAGCCGGCGACACGTGCCGATGCGCTCGCTGAGCTTGCCGAGCAGCTGGTTGCGGGGGCGTTCATCAGCCTGAAACGCGGCAAGCATCTGCGCACCTGTTGCGGCATGCTCGGCCAACCGATCCCGCTGTTCGTCGCGCTGCAGGAATCGGCCACACGGACGGTCTGGGAAGACGTGCGCTTTCCACCCTTGTCGCCAAGCGAACTCGATCACGTGAACATGGAGGTGTGGTTGCTGCACAGTCCGGAGCCGGTCCAGGCCACCGGCGACCAGCGTGCCGAGGCGGTGATCGTGGGCAAGCACGGCATCCAGGTCGTGCGCGGCGGGCAGCACGGCCTGTTCCTGCCGAGCGTGGCGCTGGAGCACCAGTGGGACAGCCGGCGCTTTCTCGATCAGGTCTGCCTCAAGGCGGGTCTGCAAGCGAGCGCATGGCACGATGACGCGACGGCCCTGTTCGTGTTCGAGGGCGAAGTGCTGCGCGGGCCGCTAGCCGATGACAGCGCCAGCCCGGCGCAACCCGACGCGCCGCGCCGCGGTGTGCCGGTACGAAGACCTCCGCGCCTATGCGAGCTTCTGCTGCGACAACATCGGCGCGATCCTCGGTGGAGCGACGCCGAGTCATTACTTCCCGGGCGCTCCGGACGGCAACGTCAGCGGCGTGATCCTGACCTTGCAGCGGCCCGGCGCCGGCGACACCCATGAAACGACGCATTTTTGCCAGCTTTCACTGCGCCCCGGCCTGCCGCTCCAGAGCACGCTCTTCACGTTGTGTCAGAATGCGGCCCAGCTGCTGGCTGGACAGCCGTTGACTGGTGAGGGCCTCGCGACGGTGCGCGTCGGCATCGCGATATTGCACGATCCCGTGCTGCACGGCACGGTGGCGGAGTCGGACCTGGCGGGCATTGATCCGCGCCACCGGGCTGTTCTCGTGCTGGAGCGGCACAAGAGCGGCGTGGTTTTCGATCCGGCCCGCTCCCCCCCGGATTTGCTGACGGAAGCAGCGAGCCAGGCCCGGGTCACCCATCCGGGCACCGCCGCCGTCTTCAGCCTGGACGCGCTGGCCCGCGCGCCGCTAACGCTATCCACGGCGCCGCGCCGGTCCGCGGGACTCCAGTGCGCCCGGCAGCGGTCGCGGGCCAGTTCTATCCCGCCGACGCGGAGCAGCTGGCGGGCATGGTCGATGCCTTGCTGACCGGCGATCGCACCCAGGAAGCGTGGCCCGCGGCGATGGTGCCGCATGCCGGGCTCATCTACTCGGGGCGGATCGCCGCCGACGTCCTCAGGCGGCTCAAGATACCGCGGACCGTGATCGTGCTGAGTCCCAAGCATACGCCGCTGGGCATGGACTGGGCGGTCGCGCCGCACCAGAGCTGGGCCTTCCCGGGCGGTCGACTCGAATCCGACGTCCAGGTGGCCCAGCAGCTGGCCGCGGCCATCCCGGGACTCGAGCTCGACGCCGGCGCGCATCAGCGCGAACACGGCATCGAGGTCGAGCTGCCGCTGCTGGCCCGGCTCGCTCCGGAAGCGCGCGTCGTCGGCATCGCCATCGGCGCGGGCGACCTGGCGAGCTGCCGGCGCTTTGCCGAGGGATTGGCGCAGGTGCTGCGCCAATCGGAAGAACGGCCGCTGCTGTTGATTTCGAGTGATATGAACCACTATGCAACCGACGCGGAGAATCGCCGGCTCGACGCGATCGCCCTGGCGGCGCTCGAACATCTCGACCCGGCCACGGTCTACGAAACGGTGACGGAAAATCACATCAGCATGTGTGGCGTGTTGCCCGCGGTGATTGTGCTGCAAACGTTGCAGCTGCTCGGGTGCCTGCAGAAGGCCGAGCGCATCGGCTACGCGACCTCCGCCGACGTGACGGGCGAAAAGGGCCGCGTGGTCGGCTATGCGGGCATGCTGTTCGGTTGAGCATGGCACCCGTCCGCCGCCATTTTTTCATGCGACAGCCCGAAAAACCGTTTGGTGACGGCATAAACTCGGTCGCAACCAACTCCTGGTCGTGTCGCGCATGGCCGGGTTCGCAAAGGCGCGTGCCGGCATCGTAGCGACTTTCGGAAAAAATCGCACAATCGTTTCCCGCGCTTTATTTGACAGTTCCGGTTCATGACCTAGGTTTGTCGTAATCCCCTCTGGACGCTCCCCCAAGCGTCCAACCTTACGTGAACCGCTTGCGCCCCCCACCCGTTGGATCAATCCGTCAATCAGCAATCCTTTTCAGGAGTTCCATCATGTGGTCGTTATTCGAGTTGTTTCGCCGCCGCCTGATCGCGGCTGTCCGCCCTGCTTCGGCTAAGCGAAAGTCTCCGGCGCGCCGTTGGCGGCCGCTGCTGGAGGTGCTGGAAGATCGCACCGTGCCGTCGACGTTGTCCATCGCGTCGAACTTCAACGGCACCGGCATTCCCCGGGGAAGCACCCTCTGGTTCGCCAGCGTGGTCAACGTTTCGGGAGTCGCCAGCAGCGTCACCAACATCTACGTCACCAACCAAACGATCACGTTTTCCGATACGCTCAATGGAGTGACCACGCCCTACACGTTGTCCGTGCCCAATGCCGTCTTGACGCTGTCGGCGTCGGCGACGACGGCCACGACGACCTTCAACACGTCGACCAACACGTGGATGACCACGTCGCCCACGGGCCTGCCCGGCAACGAGTTCCTGGCTGGATATGCGATGCCGTGCCCCAATGGCCTGGGTGGCGGCGACAATCCAGTGACCTGGTCGGCCACGTTCTCCACCGACACCACCGGAGTTTCGCTCAACTGGCAGTGGGCCACCGCGGTCTACACCAATTTCAGCACCACCTACAGCGCCCTGGGTGTCAAGCCGTGCGATAGTAACACCGCCAGCAGCTACAGCAATTCGGACCACGCCGGCACGCCGGAGACCTACAAACCCTACGTGACCGGCGGGGTGCGCGGGGGTGGAGGGTCGAACTACACGGGCTCCTACAGCGCCACCGCGTCAGTGACGCCGACCGTCCAGAGCACTTTCATCACGGGCACGGTGTTCAACGACCTCAACGGCGACGGCCAGCAGGAGTCCAACGAGCCGGGGCTGTCCGGTTGGACCGTGCAGCTGTACACCCAGACCAACGGAACCCTTTCGTCGTCGCCGCTGCAGACGACCACCAGCGGCGCGTTGGGCGAATACTCCTTATCGGACCTGGCCGTGCTGGCGAACGGCACATCCTATGTCGTGGCCGAAGTGCCGCCCGCGGGTTGGCTCCAGACCAATCCGACGTCGTCCACCCCCAGCACGACCCTGCTGCCGAGCGGTCAGCGCGGCTACGTCTATCCGGTCAACAACGGCAGCGTCCTCATGAGCAACGGCTCGTCGACCACCGCCATCAGCGGCACGGGCACCCTGGTGGTCAATAACTACACCGACACCGCCGGCACCGTCACCTACAACGACGACGTTGGGGACAGCGGCACGGAATCGACTGTGTTCTCCCAGTTGAGCGACACCTTCACCCCCTCGTCGGGAAGCCCCATCACGTTCTACACCTATTGCATCGACCTGTGGCACAACGTCTCGGTCGGCCAGTCGGTCAGCGTCTATGTCAGCGGCAATGAGAGCACGGCTTACGTGAACGGCAGCCGGATGGCCTACATCTACGAGATGTACGGTACCCAGAACCTGAGCGGCAACCCGAACCAGGGGGCCGCGGTGCAGCTGGCGTTGTGGGACCTCTCGATGAACGATCACAACCCGACCACCTTCGGCCTGGACGCGGACGGCACTTACAGTAGCGGCGACGAGAGCATCTACAGCGTGTCGTTCAGCAACCCGACGATTGCGGCCCCGGTTGCCGCTCTGGTCAATCAGTATTTGCAGGCGTCCATCGGCGCCACGATGCAGGGCGGCTGGTTCAACGCCGCCGCCAATGGGACGGGCGTGAACCGCGGGCAAAGCATGCCGATTCCCGCACCCGTGTACAACTTCAGCGAGACCCAACCGGTCACGGTCGGCGGCACCGTCTACCAGGACACGAATGCCAACGGCGTCCTGGACAGCGGCGAGCCGGGCATCGGAGGCGTCACCTTGACGCTCAGCGGCACCAACAGCCTGGGCCAGTCGATCACGGCCACCACCACCACCGCTGCCAACGGCACCTACAATTTCACCACCGACAGCAACGGCAATTCGCTGCTGGCAGGCACCTACCAGATTGCCGAGACTGCACCGTCCGGCTACCTGCAGATTGCTGCCAACGTCGGCACGGTAAATGGCAGCGTTGACGGCACCAAGACGTCGGCGGTCCTGATCAACTCCATCGCCCTGACCTCAGGCCAATCCGGCATCAATTACGACTTCGGCGACGTTAAGCCGATTACGATTAGTGGTCTGGTCTACCAGGACACCCACGACACCGGCGTCTTCAATAGTGCGAGCGACCCGGGACTTGCCGGCGTCACCTTGACGCTGAGCGGCACCAACGGCCTCGGCCAGTCCATCACGGCCACCACGACCACGGCCGCCAACGGCACGTACAGTTTCAGCACCGACAGTAACGGCAATGTGCTGAAGCCCGGCACGTACCAGATCACCGACCCCCCGCCGAGCGGTTACATGCAGGGCGCCGACGCGGTGGGCACCGTCAACGGCACGACCGACGGCACGCTGGTCCCGATGGACACGATCGGTTCCATCGTCGTGACCTCGGGCCAGTCCGGTATCAACTACAACTTCAGCGCGCTCCAGCCGGTCACGCTCAGCGGCACGGTCTACCTCGACGCGAATGCCAACGGCGTCTTGGATAGCGGCGAACCGGGCATCGCGGGCGTTACGCTGACGCTGAGCGGCACCAACGGCCTGGGCCAGTCGATCACGGCCACCACCACCACCGCGGCCAATGGCACCTACAGTTTCACGACCGCCAGCAACGGCAACGCGCTGCTGCCGGGCACCTACCAGATCGCCGAGACGGCCCCGAGCGGCTATCTGCAGGGAGCCAACAACGTCGGCACCGTCAACGGCGCGACGGACGGCACGCTGGTCCCGATGGACACGATCGGTTCCATCGTCGTGACCTCGGGCCAGTCCGGTATCAACTACAACTTCAGCGACCTCAAGCCGGTAACGATCAGCGGCACCGTCTATCAGGACACCAACGGCACCGGAGTTTATAGTTCGAGCGACCCGGGTATTGCCGGCGTCACGCTGACGCTGAGCGGCACCAACGGCCTGGGCCAGGCAGTCACGGCCACCACGACCACGGCCGCCAACGGCACCTACAGTTTCACCACCACCAGCAACGGCAGTTCACTGCTGCCCGGCACGTACCAGATCACCGAGACGCAGCCGAACGGTTACCTGGCCGGCGCCACCACGGTGGGCACCGTCAACGCCGCGAGCGATGGCACGGTGGTGTCAACGGGAATGATCGGCTCGATCGCCCTTACCTCGGGCCAGTCGGGCATCAACTACAATTTCGGCAACGTCAAGCCGGTCACCATCAGCGGCACGGTCTACGTGGACGCCAATGGCACGGGCGTCTATAGTTCGAGCGACCCGGGGATCGCGGCTGTCACCCTGACGCTGAGCGGCACCAACGGCCTGGGACAGTCGATCACGGCCACGGCCATCACCGCCGCCAACGGCACTTACAGTTTTTCCACCGACGGTAGCGGCAACGCGTTGCGGCCCGGCGCCTACCAGATTACCGAGACACAGCCGAGCGGCTATCTCGCGGGCGCCACCGCCGTCGGCACGGTCAACGGCACGAACGACGGCACGGTGGTCGCAACGGGTAAGATCGGTTCGATCGCCCTGGCCTCGGGCCAAGCAGGCATCAATTATGACTTCGGCGAGGTCCAGCCGGTCACCATCAGCGGCACCGTCTATCAGGATACCAATGGCACCGGCGTCTATAATTCGAGCGATGCGGGTATTGCCGGCGTCACCCTGACTCTCAGCGGCACGAACGGCCTGGGCCAGTCGATCACGGCCACGACCACCACCGCTGCCAACGGCACCTATAGTTTTGCCACCGCCAGCAACGGCAACGCGCTCTTGCCCGGCACCTATCAGATCACCGAGACGCAGCCCACCGGTTACCTGGCAGGCACCACCGCTGTCGGCACCGTCAACGGCACGAGCGACGGTACGGTAGTATCGACGGGCAAGATCGGCTCCATCGTCGAGACCTCAGGCCAGTCCGGCATCAACTACAATTTCGGCGACGTCAAGGCGGTCACCCTCAGCGGCACCGTCTACCTGGACGCGAATGCCAGCGGCGTGCTGGTTAGCGGCGACGCCGGCATCTCCGGCGTTACTTTGACACTGAGCGGCACCAACGGCCTCGGCCAGTCCATCATGGCCACCACGACCACGGCCGCCAACGGCACGTACAGTTTCACCACCGACAGCAACGGCAATGCGCTGCGGCCCGGCACCTACCAGATCGCCGAGACGGCCCCGAGCGGCTATCTGCAGGGAGCCAACACGGTCGGCACCGTCAGCGGCGCGACGGACGGCACGTTGGTTCCGGTGGACAAGATCGGCTCCATCGTCGAGACATCGGGTCAATCCGGCATCAGCTACAACTTCGGCTGGGTCCAGGCGGTCACGATCAGCGGTCTGGTCTACCAGGACACGAACGCCAACGGCGTTCTCGACTCGGGCGAACCGGGCATCGCCGGCGTCACGCTGACGCTCAGCGGCACTAACAACCTGGGTCAGTCCGTCAGCGCCACTGCCACCACGGCCGCCAACGGCACCTACAGTTTCGTTAGTTCCGTGGCTCCTGGGACCTACCAGATTGCCGAGACCACGCCGTCCGGCTACGCTCCGGTCGCTGCCAACCTCGGCACGGTGAACGGCACCGCCGACGGTATCGAGGCTTCGCCGGTCCTGATCACCACCATCGTCGAAACCTCGGGCCAGTCCGGTATCAATTACGACTTCGGCGACGTCAAGGCGATCACGATCAGCGGCACCGTCTACCAGGACACCAAGGGTACCGGCGCCTACAGTGCGAGCGACCCGGGCATCGCCGGCGTGACGGTGACGCTGAGCGGCACCAACGGGCTGAGCCAGTCGATCACCGCCACCACCACCACGGCCGCCAACGGCACCTACAGCTTCAGCCTCGACAGCAACGGCAACGCACTGCTGCCGGGCACTTACCAGGTCACCGAGACGCCGCCCAGCGGTTACCTGGCGGGCGCGACCGCGGTGGGCACCGTCAACGGCACCGGCGACGGCACCGTGGTCGCGACCGGCGAGATCGGCTCCATCGCCCTGACGTCGGGCCAGTCGGGCATCAACTACAACTTCGGCGAAGTGCAACCGGTCGCCGTCAGCGGCATCGTCTATGTGGACACGAATGGCACCGGCACCTACAGTGCGAGCGACCCGGATCTCGCGGGCATCACCGTGACGCTCACCGGCACCAACGGTCTTGGCCAATCGATCACGGCCACGACCAGCACGGGCTCGAACGGCACCTATAGCTTCAGCACCGACGGCAACGGCAACGCGCTGCGGCCGGGTACCTACCAGGTCACCGAGACGCCGCCGAACGGTTACCTGGCGGGCGCCACCGCCGTCGGCACCGTCAACGGCACGAGCGACGGCACGGTGGTGTCGACCGGCCAGATCGGCTCGATCGCGCTGACCTCAGGCCAATCGGGCGTCAACTATGACTTCGGCGAGGTCCAGCCGGTCACCGTCAGCGGCCTGGTCTACCTGGATCCGAATGGCTTGGGCGTCTACACCGGAAGCGACTCGGGTTTCGCGAACGTTACCGTGACGCTCAGCGGCACCAACGGCCTGGGCCAATCGATCACGGCGACCACGACGACGGCCTCCAACGGCTCGTACAGCTTCAGCACCGACAGTCACGGCAACGCGCTGCGGCCCGGAACGTATCAGATCACGGCGACCACGCCAACCGGTTACGTCGCGGTGGCCGCCAACGTCGGCACGGTGAGCGGCACGGTGGACGGCAATGAGGCGTCGCCGAGCTCGATCAGCGGCATTGGGTTGACCTCGGGTCAGTCTGGCATCAACTATGACTTCGGAGTGAGCATACCCGCGGCCGCCTCCGGCTACGTGTACATTGACTACGACGGGAGCCGGACTTTCGACAGCAACAACGCCCCGTCCGAAGGCCAAACGGTGGTCCTGACGGGGACGACCAACGCCGGCCTGAGCGTGAGCATGACCACGACGACCGCTGTCGACGGTTATTATGTGTTCACGGGGTTGGCGAACGGTACCTATAGCATCAGCCTGAAGCCGCCCGGAGGCCTCTATGACCCCGATGCTGCGAACGTTGGGACGGTGAACGGGACTACCGATGGCACGGCCAACGCGAACCTGGAGGAGATTGACCAGGTGCAGCTGCATGCGGGTCAGACCGGTCTGAACTACGACTTCGGACTCAAGCCGCCCGTCGAATGACCGTTGGCGTCGTGCGGCATAACGTCGAGGCCGCGGGACGAGCCCAGCCATCCCGCGGCCTGCCGTTTTCTCTCACTTTTTTGACAGAGCCCCAAACGCGTTCTAGGCTTTCCATGACTGCTGCCCAGGGCTGGCAGGAATTGTAACCGATCGTCGTTGCGCTCGGCTGTTCCAGCTGAGTGACTTTCCATACCTCAGGAGATCCCATGCGTCTCTTCAGTCGGAAGCCGTCGTCCAGCCGTCTTGCGTCTAATCGCCGCATTCTCAGGCTAGAGACGCTCGAGGACCGCACGCTGATGGCCGCGGACCCGCTCCTGGGGCAATTCCAGAATCTCGGAGGTGTGCTGAGCCTCCAGGGCGACAACGCCCACCACCAGGTATCCGTGTCCCTCGTGGCTGGCGGTTTTGTCCAGCTGAATGTCGCTGGCCAGCTTGACTCCAGCAATCCCCACGCCACGGACTATGACCCCGGCCTGGCGGGTGCGAGTGGCCAGACCCTCCAGGCGATCCAGTTCGACGGCAGTCCCGGCAAGGACCAACTCGTGCTGGGCAATCTGAACCTGGCCGGCGGGCTCTCCGTTCAATGCGACGGGATCCTGGACGTACAGGGTCAAGTCAGCGCCGCGGGATCGATCCAGCTGAGCGCCCAGAGCGTGCAGCTGGCGGGCCGGGTACTTGCCGACGGACTGAGCGGCGGCAGCATCGCGGTGACGGCCGGCAACGTACTGCAGAGCGGTCTGCTCCAGGCCGACGGCAGCGCGGGCAATGGCGGCGCTGTCCGCGTCGATTTCACCGGCAGCTACCTTGCCACCGCCTCGTCCCTCACTGCGGCCAACAGCACGGGCGCCGGCGCCGGCGGTCTGGTCGTGATCGACGGCCAAGACACCGGGACCCTGTTCAGCAGCGGGCAGTACCAGACCAGCGCCGTCCACGGCGGCCAGGGCGGCGAAATCGACCTGTTCGCCGAGCAGGTGCACCTGGTCGGAGCCAACCTCAACGCCTCCGGCAGGAGCGGCGGCGGCTGGGTGCGCGTTGGCGGTGACTCCCCGTCAGACATTGCCGCCCACGGCGGCTCCGCCGCGGGTGTGAGCTACGCCAACACCACCACGGTGGACGCGACCACCACCCTCACCGCCAGTGCCCTCGGCGCCGGCAACGGCGGGCGTATTGTCGTATGGTCCCAACAAAGCACGACCTTTGGGGGAACGCTCCATGCCCAGGGCGGGAGCGCATGGACAGGGCGGCCTGCTGGAGGTCTCCAGCGCGGGCCTGCTGACCTACGGCGGCCACGCCAACGCCACGGCCGCCTCGGGCCAGCAAGGCCAGCTGCTGCTGGACCCAGCAAACCTGGACATCAGCGACGGCGTGGGTCTGCCGCAGTTCAACCTGCTCAACCCGGACCCCGACGTCCTCGACACGTTTGGCAACAGCATGGTGGTGCTCACCAACGGCAACGTGGTGGTCACCGATCCGACCAGCGGCCTGGCGGCCCTCAATGCCGGTGCGGTCTTCCTGTACAACGGCCAGACCGGCGCATTGCTCGCAACGTTGACCGGCTCCACGACCGGCGACCAGGTCGGTAGCGGCGGCGTCACCGCCCTGACCAACGGTAACTTTGTCGTCAGCAGCCCCAACTGGCAATCCAACAACGTCGCGGTCGGCGCGGCGACCTGGTGCAGCGGTACCGGCGACTCCGTCATGGCCGTCTCCGCCGACAACAGCCTCGTCGGTGTCACCAGCGGCGACCAGATCGGCGGTGACGGCGTGACGGCCCTGGTCAACGGCAACTATGTCGTCAGCAGCCCCTTCTGGCAAGACGCCGGCAACCAGGTCGGCGCCGTCACCTGGGGCAATGGCCTCGTCGGCACCGCCGGACAGGTGTCCGCCGCCAATAGCCTCATCGGTTCCACCAGCTTCGATGACGTTGGCAGCGACGGCGTGACGCCCCTGACCAATGGCAACTATGTCGTTAGCAGCTCGTTCTGGCAAAATCCCAACGGCAGCGGCGGGGCCGTGACCTGGGGCAACGGCCTCGGCGGCACCGTCGGACCCGTCTCCGCTGCCAATAGCCTGGTCGGCGACGTTGATAGTGGCGAAATTGGCCCCGCCGTCACCGCCCTGACCGACGGCAACTATGTCGTCGACAGCCCCGGCTGGCAAAACGCCGGCGACCCTGTCGGCGCCGTGACCTGGGGCAACGGCAGCAGCGGCACGGTCGGCCTGGTCTCCATGGCCAATAGCCTCACCGGCTCCACGACCTTCGATGAAGTCGGCAGCGGCGGCGTGCAGGCGCTGCCCGGCGGCAACTACGTGGTCAGCAGCCCCGACTGGCAAAATGGCTTCGACGACGTTGGCGCCGTCACCTGGGCGCTGCCGGCGGCACCGTCGGCCCCGTCACCACCGGCAACAGCCTCACCGGCTCGACCAATGGCGATGACGTTGGCAGCGGCGGCATTACCGTCCTCAGCAACGGCAACTATGTCGTCAGCAGCCCCCATTGGCAAGACAATGGCATCGCCGTCGGCGCCGTCACCTGGAGCAATGGCGACGGCAGCACCCTGGGCAACGTCTCCGAGGCCAACAGCCTCTTCGGCTCCACCAACGGCGACGCCGTCGGCTTCGGCACCGGCTTTCCCGGCAGCGGCGTCATCGCCCTGACCAACGGCGACTACGTCGTTGACAGCCCGTTCTGGCAAAATGGCGGCAACGACGTTGGCGCCGTCACCTGGGCCGCCGGCGATGGCACCACCGTCGGTCCCATCACCACCAGCAACAGCCTCACCGGCTCCACCAACTTCGACGAGGTCGGCAGCGGCGGCGTCACCGCCCTCACCAACGGCAACTATGTCGTCAGCAGCCCGTTCTGGCAAACCGGCGGCAATACCGTCGGCGCTGTCACCTGGGCTGCCAGCGACGGCAGCACCACCGGCCCCGTCACCACCACCAACAGCCTCGTCGGCTCCACCAACGGCGACGACGTTGGCAGCGGCGGCGTCACCGCCCTCAGCAACGGCAACTACGTCGTCAGCAGTCCTACCTGGCAAAACGCCCCCGGCCACACGGTCGGCGCGGTCACCTCGAGCAACGGCAGTACCGGCCAAACCATGGATGGCACCAGCACCATCGACGCCGTGAACAGCCTCATCGGCCTCGGTTCCGGCTACTTGCTGCAGCAGGTGGTCGGCCTGCCCGGCGGCACTTCCTTCCTGGCCTCCTTCAGCGGCAACGGCGGCAGCGTTATCGCCGTCCAGCTCAGTGCCAGTGCGGAAACCTATGCCACCGCCGCGACCCAAAACCTCACGCTGTCGCCCAGCTTTATCGAAGCGACCCTCGACACCGGCACAGCCGTGGTCCTGCAGGCCAGCAACGACCTCACCGTGAACAGCCCGATCGTCGTCGACAATCCGTCCGGCAACGGCGATCTCACGCTCCAGGCCGGCCGTAGTATCCTCCTCAACGCCAGCATCACCACCGACAACGGCAACCTGACCCTCATCGCCAACGACACGGCCGCCGACGGCGTCGTGAACAGCCAGCGCCAATCCGGCCCCGCCGTGATCACCCTGGCCGCGGGAGCCACCCTTGACGCCGGCACCGGCACGCTCACCATCTTGCTGTCCAATGGGGCCGGCAACACGTCCAACGCCAGTGGCGGCATCACCCTCGCAGGCGTCCTGAACGTCGGCGGTACGACTAGCCTGACGGCTGCCGCGCCCGTCACGGTCAATAACAGTGCCAATACCTTCACCGGCACCGTCTCCGTCAGCGACCCGGGCGGCAATGTCACCCTGGCGGCTTCCGGTAACATGACTCTGTCCTCGACCACTGCCCCGGCCACGCTGACGGCTTCCGCCGGCGGAACCCTCGCCGCGAGCGGCGCCCTCGGCGTCACCGGTGCCGCTTCCTTTACCGGCGGCACCATCACGCTGACGAACTCCGGCAACAACTTCCAGGGCCTCGTCTCCCTGAGCAGCACCGGCAGCATCTCGTTGTGCGATGCCTCCGCCCTGGCTCTTGGGGATCTGACGCTGGCCGGGTCGACCACGCTGAACGCCCCAAGCGTTACCTTCACTGGCGCCCTCAACGTCGGCGATCAGGCCTTGTCGCTCGGCAGCACCGGTGCGGCTCATCTCAACGGCGACACCACCCTCGCGGGCGGCACGGTGTCCGACAGCTCCGGCCTGGCCGTCGGCGCCGGCGCGACCCTCTCCGGCTTCGGCACGCTCGACGTGGGCACCGGCGCCGACGGCGTCCTCGCGCAGACTGGGGCCACGCTCGCTCCCAGCGTGAGTTCCGGATTGACCATCGACGGCGATCTAACCCTCGCGCTAGCGAGCGTCCTCGACGTGCAGGCACAGAGCGCCACCCAATATTCGCTCCTCAACGTCACCGGCTCCGTCACCTTGACGGACCCGACGCTCCTGCTCGCGTTCGAGAACTCGTACTCGCCCGCGCTGGCCGATCGTTTGACCATCGTGAACAACGAGGGATCCCATGCCGTAAGCGGCATGTTCATTCAGGGCAGCAGCACAACCGTCGCGGGCGTCCCCCTCACGATCAACTACGCCGGCGGCACCGGCAACAGCGTCGTCCTCAACCAGACGCTGCCTCCGCTCCCGGTCGCCAACATCGACATGGCCACCCTACCGGAAAATAGCCCGGCCACGGCCATCAACGTGCTCGCGCACGACTCCGGCACCGGGTTGCACATCAGCATCCCCCAGGGACAGGGACCGCAGCACGGCACCGTGGTCATCACCGGCGGCGGCACCGGGCTCACCTACCAGCCCACCAGCCAATTCATCGGCGCCGATACTTTCAGCTACACGATCACCGATATCGCCGGCGCCACCTCGACGGCCACCGTGGTGGTGCTCGTCACCGGCGTCAATCAACCGCCGATCGTCACGGTGCCGGGAGATCCCGACTTCGTCGCCGACAAGCCCCTGCTCATCACCGGCATCAGCGCCACCGACCCGCAGATCTTCCAGGGCCCCGGCATGAGCACTGTCGTTCAGACCACGCTGTCGGTCCAGACCGGCACCCTGACCCTGAACAACGCGGTTGTGCTGCCCAACCTGACCTTCAGCCAGGGCACCGGCACCAACAACAGCACCATGGTCTTCACCGGGACCCTGGACTACGTGAATCTCGCCCTGGCCAGCGTGACCTATCTGGCCGCGCAGGATACAGCGCAGCCGGATACCTTGACCGTCACCGTCAATAACATGGGCAATTTCGGCGCGGGCGGCCCGACCTCGGTCACCAAGACCCTCCCACTGACGCCGGCTACCGGCGTCTTCGTGGTGGCGGACCCAACCCTGGCCGGCAAGCAGGATCTGATCATCCAGGGGCGACCGGCGGGCGGCGATGTCGTGAGCGTCGTTCCCGGCAAGACGGCCGGCTCCTTCGTCGTCACCTTCAACGGCGTCGTTCAACCCACCGTCACCGGCGTCACGGGACGCATCCTACTCTTCGATGCCAACGGCAACAACACCATTACCCTCAAGAGCACCATGACGCTGCCCGCCCTGTTCTTCGTAGGCGACGGCAACAACACCCTGGTCGGCGACGCCGGCGCCGACAAGTTCACCGCCGGCAACGGCACCAACACGATCACGGGCGGCGCCGGCAACGACACCTTCACAGTCGGCAACGGCACCAACACCCTGACCGGCGGCGCTGGCAATGACACCTTCACGGTCGGCACCGGCAGCAACCGCATCGACGGCGGCGGCGGCACCAACAAGCTGATCGAGAGCGGCGACGTCAACTTCACGCTCGTCGGCGGCACCGGCTCCAAGAACGGCAGTCTCTCCAAGGGCGCCTTCACCGATACGCTCGTGCTTAACCATATCCAGCAGGTGCAGCTGACCGTGACCGGCTCCGACAACCACACCATCAACGGCACCGCCTTCGCCGGAACCGAGACCGTCCTGGACGACAGCACCGGCAACGACACGCTCCTGGCCGGCAACGGCAACGACATCCTGGTCGGCGGTTCGGGCAACGACCGCCTGGTCGCCGGCACCGGCATGAACCTGCTCATCGCCGGCGGCGGCGCCGACACCCTGGTGGGCGGCCCCAACCAGGACCTGCTGATCGGTGGCAGCACCACCTTTGACACCAACGTGACCGCGCTCGGCGCCATCATGGCCGAATGGGCTTCGTCCGCCGGTTACGCTACCAAGATCAAGCAGCTGACGAGCATCCAGACCGGCAGCAAGAACGGCAGCACGCTGCTCACCGTGGCGACGGTTCTGAACAACGGCCAGGCCAGCACGCTGACCGGCGGCAAGGGGCTGGATTGGTTCTGGAGCAGCTCCGAGGACACGATCACCGATCTCAACAACGGCGGCACCGAGACCAAGTCGACCATTCCGTAGCGGATTCCGAGTCCCAGTGGCACGAGCCACGCGCCCACGTACCCACGTTGTCTCCGCCGGCCCTCGCCAATGGACGCCCCGTCCGCGGTTTCCAGCGCTTCGCAACCGGTCGCCGCGCCGGCAGCGCGTGCATGACACACCCGTTTTTCCTGCCGCTCGCCGGACCGGCGCCACGCCGACTGTATAAGGCGCTGGCCCTGGCGTGGAACCTCGATGGCCACGGCAAGAGTGCTCGATGGCCACGGCCCGTGGCCGCCAGGTCTGAAGATTAAGCGGCCTCGCGGGCTCATGTTGCGCCGCCCAGGTAGCCTCGATGGCCAGCCGGCCACGCCCTCTCGGGAACCGCGAGGTTGGCTGAACCTTCGACGGCGATGCGGCGATGCTCCGGCCACGCGTGTGGGTCAACGTCGTGCCGGGCTGGCAAGACACACCCTGTTTTCGGCATGCGCCGCCCGACGCGCACCACTTGCCACGACAGGAATCACCGGCACGACATGCCAGACATGCCAGACATGCCAGACATGCCAGACATGCCAGACATCGCATGACCAACACTCACGGTCTGTCGCGCGACCGTCCTGCAATCGGGCAACTGGGCTGAACGGCACCCTCCACCTGGAGGACGACCCGCCCGGCAATACACTGAACCCACGCGGACGGCGAATTGCCGACGGCCCACCCGACACGAAGGCATCCAGGCCGGTCATGACAGCCATCAACGGACGACACGAGCTGAGCCGGACCGCCAACCATGCGGCGGCGCCGGATTCCGATGACGCGGCCGCAACCGAGTCCCTCGCTGCCCACGACCGCACTGGCTGGCCGCCGGATCCCAACGAGCGGCGCGACTTCTACCACCGCATCCGCGTCTTCCCGCCCGAGCTGGCCGGCTGGCGCAAGTGCATGCTCCGGAACGTCGCCGCCGACCCCGCGCGGTTTCCATTGGCATCCGGCGCTCAACCCGACGAAATTCAGGCCAACCTCGACGATGGCATCAGCTATCTCCGCGCGGTGGCGCGCATCCTCGCCGTCCTTTACGGCATGCCCGACGTCGGCAACAAGCCGGACCCAACCGACGAACTGGTCTACATCATACTCGCCCGCCACACCCGGGGTCGGGCCGAGAACTGGCATGCAAGAACCGATGGAGATAGGATAAAATAGCCACGAACTTGCAGCTGCTATTTTCGCCCAGCCCGATGGTCGTGTGCATCCCCGGAATACACGTGTATCCGACACTGGTTGCCGGGCTTGCATGCATGAGGCGATGATGCTAAGCACTCCCTGCCCACGTTCGCCCTTAAGGGGAGTAACTCAGGCACCGCGGAGAATGGTGGACCGTCGGCCGTGGCGAGGACGTTCTGTGTAGCGGATTTGTCGAACCACGGTAGCACCGGCTTTAGGAGCGACCGCCGATGCCGAAACGCGAAACTCCACTCGATGCCGAACTCGTCGCCAAGATCAATAGGTCGATTAGCTCCGGGAAGAGTTTTGACACTCATCTCGACACGGACGAGCGCGTCCTTGCCAGGATCACGGACGGCATCTACCGGCAGCCGGCCTCTGCCCTCCGTGAACTGATCGCGAACGCATACGATGCGGATGCCACGATCGTTTCCATCACGACGGACGCGCCGCGGTTCAACTCGATCAAGGTCAGTGACAACGGGGCTGGCATGGGACCCGAGGCGCTAGCCAACATGGTCTTGCACATCGGCGGCAGCGCGAAGCGCACGCAGCGCGGTCCAAGGATCGGCGTGACGTCCAATGAAGATCCTACTCGCAGCAAGAGAGGACGCCGCCTGATCGGCAAGATCGGGATCGGCCTGTTTTCTGTCGCGCAACTCACGCGCCAGTTCACTATCGTCACCAAGATGGCGGATACCAACTATCAACTGCTCGCCCATGTCACGCTCAATCGGCCCGACGAAGCTGCGGAGCTTAGCAAGGTCGGCGGGCAGGGCAAACATGTTTTTCGGGCTGGTGAAGCGAGAATCTGGGCCGAGAAGACGGCAGACAAGAAGGGGCAGGGAACGACGATTCACCTGATGACGCTTCTACCGCGTGTCGTCCATATCCTCCAGAGCCGCGACGTATGGGCCGCCATTCGTGACGAGAAGCAGAACGGAGGACGCGTCACCCGGCTGCCGCCGCTTTTCCACATCGGGCAGATCGACCCGGACAACCCAAACACCTTACTTGCTGAGCCACAGTTCCCGTGGAACGAGACCGCCGGCGAGAGTGCGCGGTTTCATCAACTCGTCGCCGGAGTCGCCGACGCATATGAGAACGGCAACCTCTACGGCCGCCTAGAGCACGCCCTCGACAACTATTTTCAGATGATATGGACACTCGGTCTTTCCGTTCCCATTCCGTATGTCGAGAAGCACCCATTCAATCTGACCGGTGGCGATATTCCACATTTCTTTCTCTTGCCAGACCGCCGCAGTAGCACGCCTCTCCCTTCGATCAAGCCAGGGCCGAAAGAAGCGATCGGGAAGAAAGCCAAGTTACCAGATACGGAGGATTATGCCCTCGACTTCGCCGTCAATATTGATAGTATCCGCCTCGCGCGCCCTATTCGGTTTCACGGTTACCCGCAGACCGTTCAGGCCTTCAACGACCAGGTCATGTTCGTAGGCAAGGCTACGCCGGATTTATCGAGAATTCCGGAGGGACAGCGAGGTGGCCCATTGTCCTTCGCGGGATACTTTTTCTGGACACCCAGGCTCATCCCGCGCGAACACAACGGACTCCTGGTTCGCATCAATGGCGCTAGCGGCACCCTATTCGATTCTACCTTCTTGCAGTACCCGGCGGCCGAGGTTCAACTCGGGCACATCGTGGCGGAGGTGTTCGTCCACACCGGGCTGCAAGGGGCATTAAACGTTGACTGGGAATCGTTTAACACCGCGCACCCGCACTACCAGACTCTGGCGAACTGGGTTCACAACTCGCTGCGGCTCATCCGTAACACGCTGCAGGCTCTGCAATCGGAAGCCCGTAAGGAACGGCGGGCGAAAAAAACACCGCTCAGCACGACGGCACTGGCGGCGGTTCTCGACGATATCATCCAGAACGCGACCGACTGCGATCCAAACGAGTTGCCGGAGGTTGTGCTGGCAGCGAACGAAGATGAACTGAAACAGGCCATAAAGCAAGGCAAGATCGGCTACCTGCGCAACGAGGTTTTCAAGACGAGGGCCCACGCGGACACAGCGAGTGCGCCTTGGATCGAGACTCACGTCAGTGCTGTTGCCCGCTTGCTTGAGGCCTTCGGCCTCCTCAAGGAACTCGACCGCTCGGAACAGGGTCAGCTCGTGGCGGGGATCGTAAGCTTGTTCCGAGGCGGGAGATGGCCTGTTTCATGAGGTCGGCAGCGGTTGTCTCGTCAACTGCCCAAGATCTGCCAATGCCGGACGATATCCTCGACGGATAGGTCATATCGCAATTCCATCGGCACTCCCACCAGCGCCAATTCGAGTCGCCGGCCCGCGGTCGTGAGTGTCGCCGTCAGAACCGTGCGCCGTCGCTCGGCCAGGTTTCGCCAGGTTTCGCCCCGCAAGGGGTAGGCCAGCACGGACACGACACGCGGAGCCTCGAACAGGGCGGCATAAGCAAGTACTTGATGCACGTCAAGCCGGTGCTGCTCGGATTGCAGCTCATCGTGCCCGCGAACCCAGCGATCCTCGTCGATCTCCTCAAGGTGGCCCTTGTACTTGGCGTCGAAGATGAAGACAGCCTCGCGCCCTCGGACCACCAAGTCGGGAACGAGGCTGGTCAGGCTCCGCGCTCCCAACTGATTCCAGCGAATGGGAACGATCGTCTGGCCCATTTGCCCCGATGCGAACTGGTCGCCGTTGCGATGGGCCCATCGTTCAACCAGGTGGCCCAGCCAGCGTTCGAACACCTCGTGCATCGTCAAGCTCCACGCCAGTCCGTCGGGCTCACTGAGCCCCGCCAGGCCACGTTCTTCGGCCAGCCAGCCCAGGGCCTCCAGGCCGCGGCGAAGCAGGTCTGATGGCAGAGCCATTGCGGCAGAAAGCTGATCCAGTGCATGCCGGTCCGGGACGCGAGCCGGCGTGTCCTGGACTTGTTGGACGAGTCGGAGTGCCTGCTCCACAAGCCGGCGTGCCAGCACATCCATTACTGCGTGGGGGACCAGAGCCTGGTGAACACGCTCGAAACCCCAGCGGAGGAAAGCACGCAGCAACCGGTCCGGACCAAGTTCGGGAAATTGGCAGGGCAGGAGATGAAAGGCGCCACGTGCCATCTGCTGCCTGACGTAGGTCTGCCAGAGGATCTTCCCACGCGGGTGAGATCGAACCTCTTCGCACATTCGGAAGCCCCGACGCATTTCTCTCAGCAAGCGTTCCAGTCGAGCGAGAACGGGACCGGCCAGGACCCAGGCCGGAACTTCACGAGCGCTCCCGGGAACCATGGGCTGCTCGAGCATCCGGGGGGCAGCACCCCAGCCGATGGTATGCAGAAGGGACCCGATGTCGTTCCAGCCGTAACGCGGCCGGACGACGACGCCAGCGGCGATTTTCCGCGTGTCTGGAGCACGCAGAGGAACGGCGCCGATGATGCCACCGGGTTTCAGTTGAAGATTCACCGCGTCGGATTCCGCCGAGAGTTGAACCTGAATATCCAGGGCCTCGAGGGCGGATTGATTGGCCCGGACAAAGTTCTCCGCGTGGGCATTCCAACTGCGATCGCGCCCGCTCACGCCGAAGAGGGCCGGTGACAGCTGCCGGGCTCTGCCCTGGTCCGACAGAAGGAGCAGAGGAAAGTGGTGTGGCTGCCAGCTGGTGATCGGCGACGTGCGTGTCGGCCGTGTTTTACCCATGACGGGCCAGTTCTCCTTCGAGCCAATCCAGGTAGGCCCGCAACTCAGCCTCGCACATCCCCAACCGGCCCTCCTGGAGGTACTCGTACAGGAGCGGCACGAGCTCGTACCGAAGTCGATTTGCCAACTCCTCGGGCGAAGCAGCGAGGAAGTAGGCGTGGCCCGGTAATAGCACTTGAGACTCGGCAGGCGCGTACTGGACGAAAATGTCTTGCAGGCGGCCGAATGCCGCTACAGCCAGAGCGGTTCCGTTCTCGCGGACAATCTCCAGGTCCGCCAAACGTCGACAAAGGCAAAACGGCGCCGAACGGCCAGGTCGAGAATTGCGATCGAGCGGTCGGCGCTGTTCATCGTGCCCAGGATGTACAAACCTTTCGGGATGGTGAGCTGGGAGGTACCATCTTCAAGCGATTGCGGCAGGTCGACGGTGCGGGCCTTGCCCTCGGCGATTTCGCGTGGCTCGAACAGGTAGATCGCCTCGCCCAGAACGCGCCCAAGGTCGGCACGATTGATCTCGTCGATGACGAGGAGACAGTCTTGGGCGACCGCGGCCCGCGCCGTACGCACCAGCCAGCCGGGGCTGACCTGGAACCGCAGGCTTTGCTCGGTGACGGCCGGGCTGATGCCAGCCACGAACGTTTCATAGGTCACGGCCGGATGGAACTGCACGCACTTGCCGCGACCTTGAAATTCTTCCGTGAAGAGGCTGGTCGCCAGGCGCGTCTTGCCGGTTCCCGGCGGGCCCTGGAGGATCACGAATCGTCGCTGGCGTAGCAGCTTGTAAAGTTCCTGACGAGTAATCCGGGGAAAAAGGCTGGCGCAAACCGTTCTTCAACTCCTCGACTTCCTGGACAGCAGCCTTGAGAGGTAACCAGCCGCGTTCCCAGGCATAGAAATCAAGGAAGGCTCCGACCAGCGCCCGCGCCCCTGCGGATTCTTGGGGAACCTCTGCCAGCGCATAAATGAAGTTCCCGTACGCGCGAAAACCGGCGAGTACTGACGGTACTGTCGCCGCACGACTTCTGGGATTGGCTGAGCCAGATTCGTCGGATCGTGCTTGGTCCAGATCGCGGTTCCGTGCCGCTCGGTTAGGTAGCGCCGCAGCGCTCGCAAGTTCCGCGCATGACCTGGCCGGCCAAGAATCTGTTCATCGGGGGAGAGGCCCCGTGTGCCACACACGAAGGTGAGCAGGGATGAAGGCGGCTTTTCGTCTTCCCCGGACGCGGGGAACCAGATTAGGGACATCCCGCCGTACGGGCCGCTCGTAGGGCTATCCGGATGCAGCAGGCCTGCGAAGGAAACGTTGTCTTCGTTCGGCATCAATGCGATTCGCCGAGCCCAAGCCGAGCGTGCCGGGTAACGTTCGCCGAAGAGCCCTTTAATGGCTTCTTCGGTTTCCCTGCCCAGCGATTCCCGTTTCTCAGCAGGCACCATTCCTTCTGCCACGAGTTGTGTGAGACGATCGAGCGAGGTAACGGCCATGAGCTTACCAGTCATGAGTCGCCACAGTCAGTCGGACGGCGTTCCTCTCCAGAATAGGGAATACGTAGCCGGGTGCAACTATTTTTGGGTTCGCGCCGAGTCCAGCACGCTGTGTTCAGTGCGGTAGGCCGCGCAGCGCGCGACGCCGCGGCTACCGGCAGTTTGCCGACAAAGCCGACAGGATGGCGTACGTGGACCCGATCCCGACGCCCGGCAGCTATCGAGGTACCTTCCGCGAAGCCCTCTACACGACGCCGAGCCAGTACGCAGCGAGTCAGGAGCGCGATCAGGTTCGTGAGGCCTGGGAGCGGCAAGTCGATTTCCTGACCGAAGAAGCCGAGGCGCTCTGCGAACGGCTGCGGCAGGCTGCCCGCGGCTGGATGACACCGGCAGAGAAGCGCAAGGCCGGCAAGCGGCAGGCTCCGGAAGCTGCGTACCGGGCCGCGGTTCGCGGCTTGCACCGCAGCCACATCCGTTACGCCGTTGCCGACGGCCGGCTCCTGCCAACGCGTGTTCTCGATGAATACCCGGAATTGGCCTGATCGTGCGGGCCGGATTCTTTGCATCGATGTCCTGGACCCCCGAGCGTCACCAGACATTGCGGGCTTCAGTGGCCGCGGACTTCGCCTCAACGGCGATTCGGCTCGTCCCACCTTTGACGATCAATCCGGCGGGCGGCGCGGCAAGGGTGAAGATCCGCCGAAGCGTCCAGCAGACCCAAAAGTCTTTCTCGACCACTTCGGCGCGCAGCTCGCGCCGCAAATCGGCGGTCGCGCGGAAAAGGTCGGCCCGGTCGGCAGGCGGCCAACGTGCGACGTCATCCATGCAGCACCTCCTCGACTGGATCGTCGATCGCCACCTGGCGGGCCACGTCGGCGATCCAGTCCGTCGCGTAGCGCGCATTGCGCATTAGGGTCCGCCGGTCCCTGGGCGTGAGGTTGCGGCGGAGGCGCGCGATCATTTGGGCGTCCACCATCTCACGGCCCATGTGCTCCAGTGCCTGAAAGACGAGCGCACTGGTGGGGCTGCCCAGAGGGAACTCTTTCGGCGCTACGTGGTGGATCACGAAGACGGTGTCGGCTGCACGCACGCGCCGGGACCGCCCGCTGGTCAGGTAGACCGGCTTGGCAGGAACCTGGGTTGTCAGGCCGAGCCGGTTGGCGGCAACGGCGCCGGACGGCACGACGCGCGTGCCCGTGCGGCGGCCGAGGGCGGCGGCGACCTCGTCGGGATCGGGCCGCAGGCGAATCTGCAAGCGCGGGCTCACGCGGGCGTAGTAGAACAGCCCGCGACCGAGACGGTCGAGTGTACCCGCCTTGACCAGCCGCGAGAGGGCTTGATCGACGGCCTCGCGGCCGGCTAGATCAAGAAAGTCCTTGCTGGTGAACACCTTACCGCGCCCCTTGCGCCGGATGCGTGCGAGAATTTTGCCCTGGACCGTCTTCATTCTGATCGCCTCCTCTGTCAGAAAATTGTACCACATTTCTGACCGGAGACAATCAGAGTTCATCGAACGGATTGGGATCGGCGACAGCCGAATTGAGCTCCGAATGTTGTCAGAAAAATGAGACAGTTTCCTGACAGCAGCACGTCGCTGCGAAAGATCGCCTCGACCGTCACCGGGAAGACCATCCCGACGGTGCGGTGGCGCTCCCGCCTGATTCGCATCGACAAGGGAAGGTCTCGCAACCAGGTGCCGTGCGTGGAAAAATCGTTGCGATCGGGCGCCCTTGCGATACAATCACCCCTACCGAAGCCAAACCGACGCCCGAGCAACCGTTGAGCTGGGTACAATCGGTGCATTCGCACAGCCGCTTCCGCAACGTGGCGGAGCGGAACTTCCTGCCGTGACTCGCGAGGCAACGCCATCATGAGCAATCGCCGCCGTCTGCGCATCGTCGCCCTCTGGATCGGAGGACTCTTCAGCCTTTGGGGCCTGGTTCAGTTCGGCGGCGCCCAGGCGCCGAAGGCCGAGCTCGCTCCGCTCAAGGACGCCGCTGGGCTCAAGGACGCCGCTGGGCTCAAGGACGCCGAGGCCGTCCTCAAGGGGTTCGACAAGGTCGTCTCCACCAGCGACGGCAAGCCGAGCCTGTTCACCCTCTACGTCGATAAGAAAAAGGCCGAGGTGCTGGCCGAGCTGCCCAAGGACTTCGAGCGCAAGAAGTACTTCATCGCCTTGACCGTGGCCGGCGGCGAGCTCTACGCCGGCTTGCAGGCGGGCGATCTTTACGTGTACTGGAAGAAATACGATAACCGCCTCGCCCTGATCGAGCCGGACCTGGAGACGCGCTCCACCGGCGATGCCGAATCGAAAAGCTCCGTCGGCCGGCTGTTCACCGGGCGCGTCATCGCCGACGTGCCGATCCTCGCCAAGACGCCGCGCGAGGGCATGCTCATCGACATGGTCGAATTGCTGCTGAGCCAGGCGCCGAAGTTCTTCGGCTACCGCGGCGGCGTCGATCCCAGGTCGCTCCGCCTGCGCGAAATCAAGACCGCCAAGGCGTTCCCGCAGAACATCGAGCTCGCGTTCGAGCTGCCGTTCGAGAACGGCAAGCTCAAGACGCTCCACTTCTCGATCAGCGAAATTCCCGACAACACCGGCTACCAGCCGCGCACCGCCGACGATCGGATCGGCTATTTCACGACGGCCTACAACGACCTGGGCAAGTTCAAGACCGACCAGACGCGCGTGCGCTACATCAACCGCTGGCACCTCGAAAAGGCGGACCCGTCGCTCAAGATGAGCCCGCCCAAGCAGCCGATCGTTTTCTACCTGGAGCACACGACGCCGATCCGCTATCGCCGATTCGTGCGTGACGGCGTCTTGTACTGGAACAAGGCGTTCGAGAAGGTCGGCCTGGTCAACGCCATCGAGGTGCACTACCAGGACGCGGCCACGGGCGTGAACATGGACAAGGACCCCGAGGACGTGCGTTACAACTTCGTCCGCTGGCTCAGCAATAACCAGGGGACGGCGATCGGCCCGAGCCGGGTGCATCCGCTGACCGGCCAAATCCTCGATGCGGACATCATCCTGACCGACGGCTGGATTCGCCATTTCGAAGGCCAGCACGCCGAGCTGTTGCCGCGGCTGGCGATGGAGGGCTTCGCGCCGGACACGCTGGCCTGGCTCGAAAGCAATCCGCAATGGGACCCGCGGTTCCTGCTGGCCCCGGCGCAGCAGCGCAACATGATGCTGGCCGAGCTGGCGCGCGCGGCGCCCAACCGCTGGGCGGCCATCCGCTCGCCGTGCCGTCGGGCAAGCTGCTCGGCGCCCACGAGTATGACGGTCTGGTCGGCCGGGTCAGCCAGGTCAACGGCCTGTGCATGGCCGCCCAGGGCAAGGCGTTCGACCTCGCGCTAATGCGGATGTCATACGACCTGCTGCTGGAGGAAGACGCCAAGGCCAATCCCGACGCGGCCAAGGCCAAGAGCGAGGACGACGAGCTGGACGGCGTGCCGGCCAGGTTCATCGGTCCCCTGCTTGCCGACCTGGTCGCGCATGAGGTCGGCCACACGCTGGGCCTGCGCCATAATTTCAAGGCGTCGTCGCTCTACAGCCTGGCCGACATCAACAGCAAGAAGCTCAAGGGCCAGAAGCCGTTCGCCGGCTCGGTGATGGATTACCTGCCGATCAACATCAACATGCAGGACGGCGAGACGCAGGGCGATTACGCCATGATCGACGTCGGCCCCTACGACATGTGGGCGATCGAGTACGGCTACACCTTCGACAAGGATTTGAAGCCGATTCTCGCGCTGCACGCTGCCGGAGCATCAGTTCGCGACCGACCAGGACACGCTCGGTCCGGACCCGCTGGCCCGGCGCTACGACTTCACCGCCAACCCGCTGGATTATGCGAAGAACCAGCTCAAGCTCGCGAAGCACCATCGCGAACGGCTCGTGACCAAGTTCGTCGTCGACGGCGACAGCTGGAGCAAGGCCCGGCATGGCTACGAGCTGACGCTGGGGCTGCAAATGCGTTCGCTGAGCATGATGGCCAACTGGGTCGGCGGGGCGTATGTGCGGCGCGACCACAAGGGCGACACCGGCAATCGCGCGCCGCTTGAGGCCGTGCCGGTCGTCACTCAGCGCGAGGCGCTGAAGTGGGTCGTCGACAGCGCGTTCAGGGACGACGCGTTCCACCTGAGTCCCGCGCTCTTGCAGCGCATGCGCAGCAACGGCCTGGTGTCCGACGAAACCTTCACCATGGAGGAAGCGACCTTCCCCGTCCACGACCGCGTCATGGGCGTGCAGAGCTCGGTGCTGACGATGCTCATCAATCCGACGCGGCTGCGGCGTATCTACGACAACGAGTCGCTGGTCGATCGCGATGCCGATGCGGTGACGCTGCCGGAGCTGATGGAGACGATCACGGCGGCGATCTTCAGCGAGCTGGACGCGAAGCCGCAGGGCAAGTTCACCGCGCAAGCCGATGATCAGCAGCATGCGGCGCAACCTGCAGCGCGAGCTGGTGGACCGGCTAATCACGCTGGCCCAGCCCGGCGGCGACAAAACCGCCGCCGCCAAGCCGATCTCGAACCTGGCGATGATGCACCTGCGGCAGCTCAAGAAGGAGATCGAGAAGACGCTCAAGGCCGAGCCGGTGGTGCTGGACGCGTACAGCAAGGCGCACCTGGAGGACGCGCAGGTGCGGATTACGAAGGCGCTGGACGCGCCGTACATCTTCAACGCGCGCGATTTCAGCCCGCGCGTGAGCTTCCCGTTCTTCTTCCAGACGCCGCCGGGCCAGGCGTGCAACCATCCCGGCTGCAGCTGCCAGGGCGGCGGCGGGGATACGCGGCGGGAGTGAGTGCATGCAAGCATAGGAGGTTTTCCGTGCCCGAGACGATAATGGCACGTGTGCGGCGCCTCGACCACGCGGGCCACACGGACGTGGCCCTCGACCTAATCTACGACTCGGTGGATGAATTGACCGGTCTCGAAGGACGCTAGCGAAGCCATTCCCATGTTATGCGGCGAGGGGACACGATGGTTCGACGGTTGACTGTCCTTGTTGCCTTCGCTCTCGTTTGCGGTTGCAACAACGCGACTGATCGACCGAAGCAACCCGCTGCCGACAACAAGCCGAAAGACGCGAGGGTGAAGCCAATGGACCGGCCGTTCATGGAACATCCTTCTGGTGAATTTGAAACGGCAGTTGACGCGATGGCAGATGCAATCAAGCGGCTGCGGGCGCTGCCGGAGTGGGACAAGTGGATTACCTTCCATGCCCAAGGCATGGGGCCCCGCGTGGACACCTACCATTTCGCCGCCATTCGAATGCGACACGGCGACATCACGTTTATGCTCCAGACGAATACCCTTGCCTGGACCGAGCGAAAACTTGAGGTGGATATTTTGAGCAAGTGCTCCTGGAGCACTTCTACCTTTGCGGCACGCCGAATCTTCTTCCCGAGCCTGGATTCCTGGATCATGAGGTTGCTCCCGATGATTTGCTCGAACGTCCAACCGCGGGTAAGCCAGTTCCCCGAAGATGCTGAGCAGGAATAACTGATCTTGTCTTTCCCCCTGGGCAGTCACGGTCTGCTCAATGGCCCCACATGACGCAAATCAAAGACCGACGGATGCTAAATCCTCGCAAACTGCTGCAGCATCCCTAGCCCCACCTTCTGGCTCTTCTCGGGATGGAACTGCGTCGCGAACACGTTCTCGTGCCAGATCGACGATGCGAACGGCGTCGGATAGTCCGTCTTCGTCGCGACCATGCGACTGTCCGCCGGCCGGACGTAGTACGAATGCACGAAGTACACCGCCGGCTCGGGCGGCAGGTCGCGCAGACACGGCGCGGGCCGCACAACGCGCAGCTGGTTCCAGCCCATGTGCGGGATCTTGAGGCCGGGCACCTCGTCGAACCGGACCACCTCGCCGGGGAAGACGTCAAGCCCCTCGTGGACGCCGTCCTCGTAGCTGCGCGTGAACAGGAGCTGCAGGCCCAGGCAGATTCCCAGGAACGGCTTGCCGCTGTGGATGTGTGCCTTGATCGGCTCGGCGAGGTGCGCCTCGTGCAGCCGAGCGATGGCGTCGCGGAAGGCGCCGACGCCGGGCAGCACCAGCTTGTCGGCCGCGGCGATGCGGTGCGGATCGCCGGTGATCTCGGCAGCGGCGCCGACGCGCTCGAACGCCTTCTGCACGCTACGCAGGTTGGCCATGCCGTAATCGACGATCAGGATATTTGCCATGTTCAGCGCTCGGTAAGAGAAACTTCCGAAGTCTCCAAGACTTCGGAAGTTTGGGTTACGCCTTGACCAGTCGCCACAGAAACGCCATGCCCAGCAGCAGACCGGCACTCGCCCCGAACAGGAGCAGCATGTACCAGCCGTTGAACATGTAGGCGCGCACGGTCGGGTCGGTGCCGATCCAGAACCAGCCCAGGCACGCGCCGAGGATGCCGGCCGACAGTGGCGGCGCGAAGGCCAGGGTCGTGTCCCCCAGGATGACCATGCGGGCCACGGCAAACAGGAGCGCCGGCACGATGCTGAGGATGAACGCGATCAGCACGAGCTGCCAGCCGAGGAAGGCGCCGGCCATCATCATCAGATCGGCGTCGCCCAGGCCCAGCGCCTCCTTGCCCAGGCCGGTGCCGAACAAGAAGCCGACGCCGCGCATGAGGAAGGTGCCGGCCAGGGCGCCGGCGAGGCCGGTGGCCAGCCCGGTCTGCCAGTTGCCGCCCGGCGTGAATAGCACCGGCAACGGGCCCCAGAACGGCCACGAGTAGATGCCGGCCGTGATCGGCAGTTCGGCCCGCTGCCAGACGATCGGCGGCAACGGCGGCGGCGGCGCTGCGGGCCACGGCCAGGCCAGGAGTACGGCGCCGATGAGCCCGATGGCGGTGCCGGTCAACGTCAGGCCGAGCGGAATCTCGCGCGTGCGCAGATCGCAGACCGAGGCGGCCATCAGGAACGTGAACAGGGCCGCGTGATACCCGAAGCCGATCAGCCACGGCCACGGCGGCGTGGCAAAGAATTGGCCCGGCCAGCCGTGCACGTTGCGTACGATTTCGCAGTAAAACAGCCCGACGAAACCCAGCCCGGTCGCCAGCTCGACCCAGAAGTACCGGCTGGAGAAACGGCTGCCGCACGACCGGCACCGCCCGCGCAGCCAGAGATAGCTTATGAGCGGCAGGTTATCGTACCAGCGGACCGGCTGCAAGCAGGTACCGCAACACGAGCCGGGCCAGACTAAACTTTTCTCCACCGGCAGGCGCGCGGCGGCGACGTTGACAAAGCTGCCGATCGCCGCCCCGAGCACGAATGCCAGGATTAGCCAGTAAGTCATTATGACTACGATCATTTTCGAGGCAGGGTGAAGGTCATGCGACGAGCGACAACAATAACCAGTATACGAAACGGCGGTCCTGCTCCCCTTTGCCTTTTTTTGGAGTGCGGCGCTGTTCCGCCGCTTTGGTTTGCTTGCTTTTCAGTTGAAAAACCAAAGAAAAAAAAGCGGCGGAAAAGCGCCGCACTCCAAAAAAAGGCAAAGCGTTGTGCTCATCCCTCGCCGCGCAGCCAGGCGATGATACGCTCGGCGACCGCTTCCGGCGCGGGCCCGTCCGTGTCGATCTGCCAATCGGCGCACGCTTCGTACAGCGCAGCGCGCCTGCAGCACGGCTTCCACCTCGGCCAGGCCCCCTTGCCCCAGATTGGGCCGGCGGTCGGCGGTCGCCGCATCCTGCTGGAGGCGCTCCCACAGGACAGCCGGCGGCGCCCGTAGCCAGACGACGTGCCCTTGCCGCAAGATGCCGCGATTTTCGGGACGAAGCACGACGCCGCCGCCGGTGGCGATGACATGCTCGTGCCCGTCGGCGAGTTCGCGCAGGATGGCCGATTCGCGGTCGCGAAAGCCGGCTTCGCCTTCGTCGGCGAAGATCTGGCGGATCGTCTTGCCGGCCCGCTGTTCCAGCATCATGTCGGCGTCGCACCACGCCCAACCAAGCTGGGCGGCAAGCAGCCGGGCCAACGTCGTCTTGCCGGTGCCGCGGGCGCCGATGAGGAAGAGCCGCGGTTTGCCACCCAGGATCATGACGCATCCGCTCCCTGCACCGGCGACAGTGCGCGGCGCACGAGCGTTTTCATCGACTCCAGCGGCGCGTCGCGGCCGGTGAACAACTTGAACTGCAGCGCCGCCTGGCGCACGAACATGTCGATGCCGGTCAGCACATGGCAGCCGCGTGCCCGCGCCTCGCGGATTAGCATCGTCGTCTCCGGCGTGTAGATGGTGTCGAAGACCATCAGGCCGGGCTTGAGGAAGCTGCTGTGGACCGGCATCTCGTCGAGGTTGGGGTGCATGCCGACGGCGGTGCAGTTGATGAGCGTGTCGCACAGGACGTTGTGGCGGGCGGCCCAGTCCACCTGCTTGCAGCCGACCTCCGCCGCCAGCCGCTCGGCGCGATCGGCTGTGCGATTGGCGATGCTGAGCACGGCGCCTTCGCGGCGCAGGGCATGCGCGACGGCCCGGCCGACACCGCCGGCTCCGAGGATGAGCACCGTGCGCGAGCCGAGCTGGGTGGGCATGCCGTCGGCCGAGGCGGGCAGGTGCGCCTGCAACGAATCCACCGCGGCCTGGGCGTCGGTGTTGTACGCCGCGATGCTTTCCGCGCCGATGATCAGCGTGTTGGCCGCCCCCATCGTCTCGACCGCCGTATCCTGGTGCCCGGGAAGGCGTGCGGCCGCCTCCTTGTGCGGGATGGTGACGCTGTAGCCGGCGACGGGCACATCACGGAAGGCCTGCACAAACGCGGCCAGCTCGCCGCGCGGCACCTGGAACGGCAGGTATAGCGCGTTGATGCCCCGCTCGCGAAACGCCCGGTTGTGGATCAGCGGACTGAGGCTGTGCGCAATCGGATCGCCGATGACGCCGAAGACCTGCGTGTCGCCGTCGATGTGCTCGGCAAAGTACACCTTCTGCAAATCGTGAACCGGCAGCATGCCCGGCGCGATGGTGCGTTCCTTGTTGAACGCGCCGTAGGTGAACGGCGCACCGTAGCGCAGGCTCAACAGCCGGCTGCACATGCCGATGTCACCCATGCAGTGCGCGATGGTCGGCCTGGGCGCGTCCCTCAGCAGGCGCAGCACGCGCAGATTGTCGCCCGGCTGCTGGGCGGTGACGGCAATCTTGACGATGTCGGGATCCTGGCCGCAGAGCCGGTCGTAGATCGCCTCGAGGTCGGCGGGCGTGTCGCGCAGGTTGTGATAGCTGACGATGTGCTTGACCTTGCCGAAGCGGCGGATGGTATCGGCGATGTCGGTTTCGAGGTCGACATAATCGAAGCCGGCGACGATCGCCTGGCGCAGCAGCATCTGCCGATCGCGTTCGGTGCCGCTCCAACGGCCACCGTCGACCGGTCGGCGAAAGGTCGCAATCAGCGGACAGGGCCGGCCTTCCAGCAAGCGCTTGAAATCGGGCGCCTTGGCTAAAAAATCGAGGCGCACCTCGATCAGCCCGGCCCCCTGCTTGGCCGCCTCCTGGATTTCGATTTGGACCATCTTGTGCCGGGTTCGGCCGATGACCGCACAGATTGCCGTTTTGTCTTGCATGGTGGGGCAGCCACGGCGTTGAGAGATTCCACGGCGGGCACGTAGGCCGGGTTTCCAACCCGGCCCCACGTTGTCGGCACGGTCCCATTAATTTACCTGTCCGCGCCAGCCTTTGGCTAGTGCGTCAACTCGCTATTCTATCTTACACGCTGCGAAATGGAGATGAGGGCATGACTGGTCCTGGGCACGCCGGCGCGATAGGGTGACGGCCACCGATGCCCTCCTCTGGTTTCGCCCGCGAAAGGAACTGTCGTGACCGCGCACCAAGCATTCCTGGTTCTGGCGCTGCTGGCGGCAGCCCCCGTGCTGTCCCAGGCGCAGGAGAAGGTCGGCTTTCTGCCCAGGGTCCACAAGGGCACCGACGGCGACTCGAAGTATGTCGTCTTCGTGCCCCACGACTACACCGGCGACAAGGACTACCCCCTGATCCTGTTCCTGCACGGCTCCGGCGAGCGCGGCGACGACGGCGAGCGGCCCGTCAAGCAAGGGATCGGCAACGCAATCAAGTTCAAGGACGGCGACAAGCGTTTTCCCTTCATCGTGGTTTTTCCGCAGTGCCGTGCCAGGGGTAGCTGGCAGGCCGGCGGTCCGGACGCGGCCCGCGCCCTCGCCATCCTCGACGAGGTGCAAAAGGAGTACACGGTCGACCGTAAGCGTGTTTACCTGACCGGCCTGTCGATGGGCGGCTTCGGCACCTGGAGTCTCGCGGCGGCCGATCCCCAACGCTGGGCCGCGATCGTCCCGATTTGCGGCGGCGGCGAGCCGGAAACGGCCGTCAAGATCAAGGACATCCCGTGCTGGTGCTTCGTCGGCGACAAGGACAGCCCGACGCTCGTGCAGAAAAGCCATGCGATGATCGACGCGCTGAAAAAAGCCGGCGGCGAGCCGCGCTTCACCGAGTTTCCCTACGTCGGCCACAACTCCTGGGACCCGGCGTATGTCACCAGTGAACTGTACCCCTGGCTGCTGAAGGCGTCGGTGAAGTAACGTACATGCTGCGCTCGTAGTGAACCGCTTTAGCGGGTCCAGAACCGGCGCTCGTAGTAACCCGCTTTAGCGGGTACTGGACCCGCTAAAGCGGGTCACTACGAGCGCGGGTCACTACGAGCGCGGGTCACGACGAGCGCCGCCTACTTGCCGCCGACGCGCTGGAGTCGATGGTCCGCGGTCGTGAAGCAGACCGTAACCACGTAGAGAAGCATGAGCGTGAGCGCCACCAGCACGCCGATCAGGGCCGCCCAGTACGGTGCCCGCGTGGAGTCCGATTCGCCTAGCCGAAGCATGAACATGCTGAACAGACCCGACGCGACGCCGCCGGCGAGGCTGATGAACGCCTGCATCACGAAGAACAGGCTCAGCGGACTGATGCGTGAGACCCGGCCGACGGGCAAGCCGAGCAGGGCGTTCATCTTGGCGACTTCATAGATCAGGCCGACGCGCGTGCGGATCAGCAAGAATCCCACGAACACGGCGAGCACGGCCAGCGCCGCGAACGTGAGCGGCAGACACCAGCGCTGGATCTCCTCGAGGGCAGAATCAGGTCGCCCTTCGGACTCGCGTTGAGCAAGGCGCTCGAGGCGGTCACGAGCAGGGAAGCGACGGCGAGGTAAATGCCGACCGCGCGGTTGCGGTCGGTCACGAGCTGATGGATAGTCCGGCTCGAATGCAGGTAGCGCATCGCCGGGGTGACTTGCGAGGGTCCGTGGCTGCCGAGGCCGGCCGCCTGCTCCTCGCCGATCATCTCAATGGCGTCGACCACCTGCTCCGAGTTGCCCTCGCCGGATTTCACGTCGAGGCTCTCGGTGCCGGCACGATCGGTCCGTGGCACCTGGCGGACCACCTCGGCGAGGTCCGGATCGAGCGTCGCGGGGTTCGGGGCCCGATCGCTTTCTTGCTGTTCTGCTTCGCGCCGATCAAGCAGTTTTTCAGCCCGTGATGGCGAGCCAGGCTCATCCGCTGCAGCCTGTGACACGCTTGTCGCCAACCCCTCGCCGACTGATGCTTCAATGGTCCAGCCCTCCGTGAGCAGGGTCGGCAGTTCCATCTCAACCAGCCGTGCGATTCCTATGGCGGCACTGTTCGCGACGGCATCCATGTCGCACGAGCGCAAGCGACCGGACAATTCGGTTAGCACCATGTGCCGTCGCGGAACGCACAACGTGCGAAACGCATACAGCGCCCCGCTGGCAACACCACTCAACCAGTTCGTGCGGCCGTGGGTCGCGGATAGCTGGTCTGCCCCCTCGACAGCCACCGTTGCCCCAGGCGCAACGTGCACCAGTTCGCCGCCGACAAAGTCTTGGCCCAGCCAGAAAGCAAGCCGGACCCGAAGTTCATCCTTGGTTAGCTGCACGACAGCCAGTTTTGCCGGAGCGACGAGTTGTTGTTGACTTGCCATGATCAGACCTCGTAGCGGGAGATCGCGTCCGCGGCGATCTTCCCTCCCTGGACAATAATGCCGCCGACCACCAGGAGCAAAGAATCCGGCGCGCACACGAACGTGCCCGACAGGTTGTTGACCGACAGCACTTCCCCGCCGGCGCCCACTGTCAGTTCCCCCGCTGCAACCGCCGGCCTCGCGCCGCCGAGAACGCGAGGATGCATGTGCGGCCCGTCCGGCGCCACCCACACGACGCCGCCGCAATCTTGCACGTAGACGTAAGCGCCCGCGGTCAGGTTGGCCGAAAACGCGACGCTCTGTGGATGCCGCCGGTACCGTTCCGGATCCTTCACCGAGTACGCTGTCAGTGGCATCGCTGCGCCTATGCATCATTTTATCCAGCGGGCAGCGACAAAAAATCAAGAATGATTGGCTACGCCGTCGCCCGATGGGGTTGCCGCGAGTTGCTATTCTATCTTACAGGCTCCGTCGAGCCGCCGCACTCTCTCCGGGCGAGGTACTCTAACTAATGCCGCTCTTCGGCGCCCACATGTCGATCACGAAGGGATGCCACAACGCGCTGCTCGCGGCCCAGCGCCACCGATGCCCCGCCGTGCAGCTGTTCACCAAGAACAACAATCAATGGCAAGCCAAACCGTTGACGAAAGACGACATCGCGCTATTCCGGCAAACCCTGACCGCGAGCGGCGTCCGCAGCCTGACCGCGCACGCCTCGTATCTGATCAACCTCGCCTTGCCGGACCGGGAACTCTATCGCCGTTCGCTCGAGGCGTTCGTCGACGAGATGCGCCGGGCCGAATCGCTGGGGCTCGATTGCCTGGTATTCCATCCGGGCGCCGCGACCGACGGCGATGAGGCGGCGGGCCTGAAACGGGTGGCGAAGTGCTCGACGAGGTGCAGCGCCGCTGTGCGAAATGCCGCGTGCAGGCCCTGATCGAAAACACCGCGGGCCAGGGACGCTGCCTGGGTCACCGTTTCGAGCATCTCGCACGCCTCCTGGAGCTGGTCAAGCGGCCCGAGCGGCTTGGCATCTGCATCGACACGTGTCACGTCTTCGCCGCCGGCTATCCCCTTGCGCCGGAGCCCGAATACCACGCCACCTTCGACGCGCTCGACCGCATCGTCGGGCTTGGGAAGCTGAAGGTGTTCCACGTCAACGACAGCGCCAGGCCGCAGGGCAGTCGCGTGGATCGGCACGCGCACATCGGCAAGGGACATCTGGGACTGGAGCCGTTTCGGCTGCTGGTGAATGACGCGCGTTTCCGCGATCATCCGATGATCCTGGAGACGCCGAAGGAAGACGAGGCTGGCGAAGAAACCATGGACGCGGTGAATCTGGACAAGCTCCGGGAATTATTTCAAGCCGCGGGATGAGCGCAGCGAATCTCGCGGGTCGCATATCTGCCGACGCATTCAAGTGCCGCACCCCAAGGGCCGATACTTATCCAGCACTCGCCCATTTCCCCGCCTGCCGGCATCCCCCCGGTTGGCGGGGCGAAGTCGCCGGGCAGGGGCCGACGCTGCCGACTTGCGCGGCGGCGACGACCCCACGGACCGCGCCGGACTCCCCCGGACGGCGCGGATCACTGCCGGGCGACGGGCGGGCGGGGCTGCGGCACACTGATTGAGACCCCGTACCGCTGGACGCACCGTCGATTCCACTCGCTCTGCCGGTCCACTCGCAAGCGGTCCACTGCATCGACCCCAGCCGGAGCCCCTTTCCCCGCGGCACCGGTCGCGATTCCCGCCGGTGCGCCACCCGCGCCGGGCGCCGGGGATCGCGGCCGGGCCGCGATTTCATGCGCTGGCAAGCAAATCCGGAAAACCTATACCAACCTGCACAGGGTTCGTAGTCAACGTAGCGAGCCGCCGGGCTTGTCCCGGCGGTGTACACGGCGGGGACAAGCCCCGCCGCTCGCCACGAATGGTTCCCGCAGGTACGCATTCATGGAACTGCAAAGCATTCACGCACGCGAAATCCTCGATAGCCGCGGCAATCCCACGCTGGAAGTCGAGGTGATCCTCGCCGACGGCGCCACCGGCCGTGCCGCCGTTCCTTCCGGCGCCAGCACCGGGGCGTATGAAGCGGTCGAGCTGCGCGACAAGGACGACAAGCGCTATCTCGGCAGAGGCGTCCTGAAGGCCGTCGCCAACGTCAACAAGACGATCGCGCCGCGCCTGCTGGGCGAGAGCGCCATCGACCAGGTCGGCATCGACCGCACCCTGCTCGAGCTCGACGGCACCAAGAACAAGGCGAAGCTCGGCGCCAATGCGCTGCTCGGCGTTTCGCTCGCCGTGGCGCACGCGGCCGCCGCCTCGGTGGGCTTGCCGCTCTACCGCTATCTCGGCGGCGTCAACGCCAAGTATCTGCCCATCCCGATGATGAACGTGCTCAACGGCGGCAAGCACGCGGACAGCAACGTCGACTTCCAGGAGTTCATGATCATGCCGTTCGGAGCCACGTCGTTCCGCGAGGCCTTGCGCATCGGCGCGGAGGTATTCCACAACCTCAAGAAGGTGTTGCACGATCGCCACCTGAACACGTCGGTCGGCGACGAGGGCGGGTTTGCCCCGAGCCTGAAGTCGGCCGACGAGGCGCTGGAGCTGCTCGCCGTCGCGGTCGAGAAGGCCGGCTACAAGCTCGGCGAACAGGTCGCGTTCGCCCTCGACCCGGCCGCCACCGAGCTGTTCGACGAGGCGAAGAAGAAGGGCAAGACCGGCTACTGCTTCTTCAAAAGCAATCCCGACCGCATCGCCTCAAGCGACGAGTTGATCGACCTGTGGAAAAAGCTGTGCGCGAAATGGCCGATCCGTTCGATCGAGGACGGCCTGGCCGAGGACGATTGGGACGGCTGGCAGAAGCTGACGCGCGAGCTCGGCAGCAAGATCCAGCTCGTCGGCGACGACCTGTTCGTCACCAACGTCGAACGCCTGCGTCAGGGCATCGCCAGGGGGGCCGCCAACAGCATCCTCATCAAGGTGAACCAGATCGGCACGTTGACCGAGACGCTCGACGCGATGGAGCTGGCGCGCCGTAGCGGCTTCACGTCGATCGTGAGCCATCGCAGCGGTGAGACCGAGGACACGACGATCGCCGACATCGTGGTCGGCACCAACGCCGGCCAGATCAAGACCGGCTCGACCAGCCGCACCGACCGCATCGCCAAGTACAACCAGCTGCTGCGGATCGAGGAAGACCTCGGCGACGACGCCCGCTACGGCGCGGAATTGTGGCGGCGCTGAGGAATGCGGGAAGGCGGGGTCCGTCATGAACTGGCTCTTCGACCACGCCAATTTCATCTACATCCTGCTCGGCATCGTCGCGCTCGGCTTTGTCACGGCATGGTGGCTCAACAAGCGCGTTAAGTATCTCGCCTATGCCGGCGTCGCGGTGGCACTGATCGCCCTGTTCTGCCTGCTGGGCCAATTCGTCGTCACCGACCGGGAACAGATTCAACGCAATGTCCAGCAGATGGCCGACGCGGTGGTCCGCGGCGGCGATCAAGAGTTGTTCAAGCACTGTTCCCGCGATTTCCGCTACAAGGAGATGACGCGCGAGCAGCTCGCCGCCCTGGTCAAAGGGATCGCGGCCCAGCACAAGATCACCGAGGTGAAGATCTGGGAATTTGAATTCGAGAACATCGCGCGCGCCGATCACTCGGCCAACGCGCACTTCAAGGCGTCGGTATTCGACAAGGATAGCGTCCTCGGCATCGTGTTCTGCATCGCAAGCTTCACGCTGGAAAACGAAAAATGGCTGCTGCGCACGATCGAATTCCGCGACGCCCGCCATCCCGATCAGCCGATGCCGGGCGCGCCGTGATCCAATATTTCTTGGCGACCAAAAGAGGGGGAACACCGTCATGCCTGAAGAACCGAACTCACGTTTTCACCGTTGCACGGGACACCCCTCCGATTGCAACGCGCGCGGCCGGTCTCGCCGCAACACCTGGATTGGGTGGCCAATTCGTCCGCGTTTCACCATCCGCAGCCTCGGCACCGGCGGTAGGTCATAGCCCACCACGCGAAATGATGGGTTCCCGAACGACGAGGAAGCTGGAGCTCCGCCGGCCCTTGCGCATGGCCCGCGCCGTCCGCGGTTGCCAGCGGCGCAACCGGTCGCCGGCAATGCGTGCAGGACACAGCCGTCGGCGGCTCGGGAGCGTACGTGCCGAGTTCGATTGCCACGGGGGTTGGCAATGTAGTCTGTGACCGCAACCGGGTATTCGGCACTCTTTTGTGGTGCGCGTCCGAGTTGGTTTGCCACGGTTCCAGGGCATGTCGGGCATTCGGCTGATCCTGCGACGCCGATGCTCGGCCACGCTTGCGGGCCAAGGTCGTTTGGGGCGGGCAAGACACACCCGATTTTTCGCACGCGCCGCCAGTCCCGCACGACCTGCCACGACAGGAATGACCTGCCAGACATGCCAGACGACAGGAATGACCTGGCAGACATACCAGACATGCCGGTCGCCGGCACCGATGCGCTACCCGATCCTGGGGACCTGCGGTTGCTTGCAATTCTTCGATCCCAGGTTCCGCGGCGATGACAGAGTCGTGGAGGTCGAGACCAACGGCGCGCACCCCGGCCGACAACGTGAGGGCGCGGAAAATGGCCAATTTGGGGCCGATCCACCCCGATCCACCCCGGTCTGTGCTTCAATTTCGGATTTCGTGTTTGGAGCTTGTTTCGGATTTCGTGTTTCGGATTTCGAGTTTGGGAATGGCGGTGTGCCGTCGTGTCGGCGCATCGCTCATCGGGCATTCTCCAGCATGGCGCGGCTCAGGCAACCTGGAAGCTGGCAACCAGATACCGCCGGCGGTTATATGTAAGCTTCTTCAAGGTGCGGTCCCGAATCGAGCTTCGTCCTCTTTGCTTCGTTCCCTTTCTTCGTTCTCCCGCCGCTCAGGAGCCGTTAATGCCGACATCGTGCAGCGACCGTGCTGTCGCGAAATTGTCGAGCCAGGTGTCGAGCAGCTGGCCCTCACTGCATGCGTTCACGACCGCCGCGATTGCCTCAGGGACATCGCCGAACCGGCGACGAAGCTGTCGCAATAGTGTTTGCTGCCGTGCTTGGAGCGCCCCTTCCTGACGGCCCTCCTGACGGCCTTTGCGGCGGCCCTTTGCCTGCATTTCCTGTGCGATTGTGCGCTGCATGATCTGAACCTCCCGCCGGTGCGCATCGGTTTGCACCGATGCCGCGATCACCTCTTGCAGACCGCGGCGCTGCGGCCCGGTACGCACATGATACACCAGCATGTGGATGTACGACAGCAGTTCCAGCCAGCGCAGCCGCTCGGCCGGCGGCATCGACTCCAGGCTCGCCACGGCCGCCTCCAGCAGCCGGCGAAACTCCTCCGGCCGCGCCTTGCGATCGCGGACCAACCGGAGCACGTGACCGAACGCTCCGCCACGGGAGACGAGCTGGTCCGGCGCCAGCCCCGCCAGGTTCACGAACAGCGGCTCGAAGTCCGGCATCAGGCTGCGGAAGCGCTCGCCGAATTCCACCAGGTCGATCAGCCGGCCCGGCGTGTCCCAGCGCTCCGTGCCGGTATAGAGGACCACCGGCAGGACCGGTTGCACGCGGAAGCCGGCAAACGACGCATGTGTGCTCGCCCAGGCGCGCATCTGCGCCTTGATGATCTGCACGACATATTCGAGCAGGCGGATCGGCATGAGCGCGTCCGGCTCGGACTGATGCTCGATTAAGACGTACACCCACACGATCGTGCGCCGCCTGGGCCCGCCGCGCACGCGCAGCGGCGCCGTCAGGACCACATCGGCCTCGACGTGGCGGAAATCGCGGGCCACGAACGTCGTGCGCACCAGCTTGAGGTGGTCGAAGTCGATCAGCGGCAGCAGATCGGATTGCGTTATCCCGAGCAACTCGTGGACATTGGTTGGGTGCTCCAGCAGCAACTTCATCCCGTTTTCGGGAAACTGCCGCACGATCTGTTTCCAGCGCGCCGTTCGCATGCGAGGGCCCCGTCGGATTGCCAGCGAGAAAGCGACACGGCCGTTCTATGATGGAAGTGCCGACGCTGCAACACACGGACATCGCCGCTGTAGCCAGATCTCGATGTTGCGCGGCCGAGCCTGATTCTGGCGCACGGATTTCGTATTTGGAGCTTGTTTCGGATTTCGTGCTTCGGAGTTCGAGCTTACGAAAGCGTGCCGTCGTGTCGGCGCATCGCTCATCGGGCATTCTCCAGCATGGCGCGGCGCAAGCAACCTGGAATCTTGCAACCAGATACCCCCGCCGGGCACAAGGTCCGGCGCCTTATTAGGCAATGGACCATATTATCTCGTAAAGCCAATCGTACCAATGACCTACATGGACTGTCCCCGGTCGTCCCTTCTCCAATGACCTGCATGGACTGTCGCCGGTCGTTGCGGTCGTTGCGTTGTAATCTTCAAGGTGACATTGGCTTGCGTGAACCGTCCCTTGCTTTGCCGTTGCGGAGGCGCGTAAAATGGCAGCAGCGCCCATCGAAGAATAGAGGGAGGACACGCTCGACGTGGCGACCAATATCGGCACCGCGGTCGCTGCGGAGGCCGTCAAGACTGCCATGGGACTCGGTGGTGCGCCGATGGCATAATTGCTTGCACCGGTGGCGGTGAGGTGACAGATGAATGAAGAAGAAGCACGCGCGAATCCGGAGGCCGCGCAAAGAAATCATGAAGATGTTTGGCAACCACTTCGTGAGCCTGGTCGTGCGCGTCGGGCCGAAGGGCTCGAAGACGGACGAGAAGGACCGCATCTGCAATTTCTCTGGGTTCATTCTATCCATCCGTGGCGTCTGGCACCTGGTCACTGCGGGGCACATCCTGCGTGCCATCGAAGTGTGGTTCGGGAACGGTCAATTCAAGCAGGCCGAACTCATCGACAGCTACGGGAATGCATATAAGACGGAGATCCCGACGCCCTTCGACCTTGAGAGGGCGATCAAGACCTACATCGATGACGATGACGATGGCCTCGATTTCGGATTGATCACCTTCGCGCCCTACTACCAGCGTCTCCTTCAGGCGAATGGGATCGAGCCATTCTCTGAGAAGACCTGGGAAAACGGCCCTGCCGATTTTGAGCGTTTCTTGCTCCTCGGGCTGCCATTCGAGGTGAATCCGCAAGACCATGATCCGGCAAAAGTGGTCGTGTCCCCGGTATTGTTGGCCGTCGAGAGATTGCGAGATCGCCCGGCCGGGTTTGCCGAGACGCAGTTCCCGCGGTTCTACGGGCAGTTGGGGCCGGCGAAACTCATCAATGACATCAATGGGATGAGCGGCGGGCCGATCTTTGGCATCGCCAAGGATCAGGATGGAAACCGGCGCTACTGGGCGGTCGCCGTCCAGAGCGCATGGCAGCCGTCCACGCGTATCATTGCCGCCTGCCCCTTGCCTGTGATGGGGGCGATTATCGAGGACTCGCTGCGCGATGTGAATTCGGAGGAAGGCCAATGAACCTCAGCAAGCCAAGAGGAAGGGGGGCGCGACTCGATAATGCGAGTCTCACAACTCATATTATCGAGTCGCGTCCCCTTTGTGCGCCGTGTGCGCGTGCCCGCACCTGAACCCTTGCGGTCAAGTGCGCGTCCTTGGTTTGGGAAGGGACGTTTCTCGCCGCACCAGCCGTCATCTGGGCGAGGGAGGAAGGATGCCACACCGTTTGTTCACCGACGCGGAACAGGTTACCGTCACCCGAGAAGAGGTTCAAATCTAATGCCCGGCCCCGCCGAGCCGCTGTTCCCGCCGCGCCGCGAACGTGACTACGCCGCCGCCGCAGTGGAGACATTCCCCTGGCCCGTGGTCGCCGGGTACGACGACGTCCACCGCTGGATGGATGAGGGGCAGGCCGTCCACGCCGCCTGGCAACTCAAGGACGTTCTGGGAGGGCCTGCTCAAGTTCCTGGCCACCCTGGCGGTCGCTGACCACATGGCTACCGCCCCGGCGGAGAATCCGCGCACGAGAAAACTGCTCGCCCAGTTGCTCCAGAAGACCGGTCTGACCGACGGCGCCTGGGCGACGCTACTGGAGTTGGCTTTCAAAGATGGCCCGCTGCCGGGGGCACGCATCGCCCAACTCGGTCCCCTGGTCTTTCAGGGCGGCAAACGACAGCCGCTTTACCGCCTGTTCATCGGCGACAAGGACGACCTCAACCCCAACGACTTCATCCGGTGGCGTAACCTGTGCTTCGGCCACGGCGTCTTCCGCAAGGACCTGCGCAGCTACGCCGACGAGGCGCTGCACTGGCTCCGCCGGCTGCACGACGCCTTCGACCTCTGCCGACCCTTGCTGGAATCACTGACTCTGGAGTCCGAAGGGCCGAACGGTGAAATCCTCACCTGGGGCGAGACGTCGCCGCTGCCGTTCTACCACGGCCACCAACCGGCCGCGGCTGGGCCGCTTCTCCCGCCCGTGCGGGTACGGACACCGGCCAGCGGGGTACTGCTCCTGACACCGCTCCTGAGCGTTCAAGTCTGTGTTGTCTGCGGCCACTGGACGGCATTCTATCTTGACAAGTATGACCGGGAGAAGCACCGCGCCCAGTTCCTTGACTTCATCGAGGGGCACAGTAACGACCACAAGGACGTGGAGCCCCTACGCACCTGGACGGCCTCCCTTGCCGTTGCGAAAGGGCAGGCGGCGCCGCCGCCGCCACCCGACGCAGGGGAGCGGCGCGAGCCGGACCCGGAGCGCTTCCGCGATTTCCAGAACGAGTTCGAGCCGCCGGCCTACCTGGCGCGCCAGGTGGCGGACTTCCTAGGAACGCACGAACGCGGCGTGCTGGTGTTGACCGGGCCGGGCGGCGTCGGCAAGAGTTGGCTGACGCAGGGCCTCGACCATGTCGCCATGCTTCCCGCTGCGCTGGGCCGGGCCGTCCACTTTCTGGACGTCTCTATGCACGGCCCGACAGCACCGCGGGCAAGTGAGGTCCGGACCGCCCTAGCCGAGCGAGCACGGCGAGTGAAACGCTGGCACGTGCCGGCCTGGCCGGACGGTCCGGAGCCGCACACGCGCCTTGCGGCCTGGTTGGCGGCGCTGATGCGGGCCAACGTCCTCGGCGAACTGGTCGTGGCGCTGGACGGCCTGGACGACCTGCCGGCCGACAGCGATGTGCCCGATCTCTGGCCACCGGCGAGCGTGCTGCCGCCGCACTGTTACCTGGTGCTATCTAGCCGGCCCCGGGTGCGCGCGGCGGCGGCGAGCGCATTGCTGCGGGTGCGCAGCGTGCCGGACCACGTTTGCGAGCTGCGCGTCGGCCCGGACGAGCCAGAACACCGGGCGGTTCTGCGGTCTTACGTGGCGAAGCGCTGCACGACTCCGCCCAGATGGACAGGAGGCGCTCCCCGCCAACTGGGCTGATCCGCTGATCGACCAGGCCGGGGGCAGCTTCCTGTACGTCTTTCATTACTGCCGGGCGCTGCACTTCGGCGTCTACACCGACCTGGCGCAGCTGCCGCCACCGGCCGCCTACTACCCCGCCTTCTTCGAGCAACTGCGCGACCGCGTGGGCAACGATCTGTTCCATCGTTATTACGCCCGGACGCTGGCGCTGATCGCGGTTGCCCGTGAGCCCGTGGGTCTAACCCACTTGGCGGCGTGGGGACTGGAGAGCTCGCGGTTGGTCGTCATACTGGATGACCTGGCCGACCTGCTCCGCAGCCGTCGCGAGCCGTGGGACGCGGAAACACTGTACAGCCTCGGCCACGGTGCTGTCCGCCAGTTCCTGACGGAAGACAAAGCCTGGCAGTCTCGTCTGACGAAGGAAGGTCGCCACCTGGCGGAACTGACGGTACGGCGTTACGGGAAAGACTGGTCGGCCGTCGATCCGTTCGATCCGGTGGAGAGCTACCTGCTGTTCCACCTGCTCGACCACGCGGCCGGCACCGACCTCTACGATCAGCTGCTCGCCGATACGGCACTTGCGGACGCGTGTTCCAAACATGGCGTCGTCCTTTGGAAGAAGCATGAGTTCGCGTCATGTCTGCTTGCGTTTGACATGTCGCTCAGGTTACGGGAAGATCAGGTTCAGCGACAGGGCCGGCGCAAGTTGCGCTACCACCTCGCCGTGGCCTACATGTGCCGGGCCCGAATGCTAAAGCAGCTGAACCGCCTGGAGGAGGGGCTAGCCGACTGCGACAATTGCATCCGTCTGTGCGAGGAGTTGGTTGGGTTCCAGGGCAGTCGCGAGTCACGGTGCGAATTGGCCATTAGCCACGGGGAGCGTGGCAACATCCTGCGCGAGCTGGGTCGCCTGGACGAGGCGTTGACTGCTTACGCTGCTGCCATCCGCCGGTGGGAGGAGTTGGTGGCCCTTGAGGGTCGACGCGAACTCCGCGGCGCCCTGGCCACAGTCTACATGAACCGCGGCACCGCTCTGGCCGACCTTGGCCGCTTGGAGGATGCACGGGCCGACTACGGAACGTCAATTCGCCTGTACGAGGAGTTGGTACGCCGCGAGGATCGCTGCGACCTCCGCAACGATCTGGCGACAGCCTATACGAACCGGGGCAACGCCATGCGGCAGCTGGGTTTCCTAGAGGAAGGGCTAGCCGATTTCAACACTTGCCTTGGCCTACGCGAGGAATTGGTGCTTCGCGACGGCCATTGCGAGTTGCGCCACGAGCTAGGCATCAGCTACACGAACAGGGGCGGTGGCCTGCTCCAACTCGGACGCGTGGAGGAGGCGATGGCCGACTACGACACTTGCGTTGGCCTGTACGAGACGTTGGTCTGCCGTGAGGGCCGGAGCGACCTGCGCCACTGGCGGGCCATGAGCTATATGAACCGGGGACTCGCAAGAATGCAGCTAGGCCGACTCGAAGAGGCACTCCCTGACTACGGCGCCTGCATCGGCGTATTGGCGGAATTGGTGCGCCGCGAGGGTCGCTTGGAGCTGCGCAACAACCTTGCCACAGCGTACATGAATCGGGGTATCGCGCTTACCGATCTGGGCCGCCTAGCGGAGGCGATTGCCGACCATGCGACTTGCATTGGTGTCTTCGAAGAGTTGGTGCGCCGCGAAGATCGGCGCGAACTGCGCGACGGTCTTGCGAAGGCTTACCTGAGCCGGGGGAACGCTTTGGCCGATCTAGGCCGCCTTGAAGAGGCACTGGCCGACTATGGCAAATACATCGGTCTGTATGAAGACTTGGTGCACCGCGAGGACCGTCGCGAATTGGTGGGTGACGTAGCCCGCGGCTACACCTTGAGTGCATATATTTTGCTGCGTATGGGCCAGCGGGAGAAGGCATGCCAACAAGCGCGGGTGGCTGTGTCGATCCTGCAAGCCGAGGTCGATCGCACTGGGCGGGCGGACTTGCGCCGAACCCTGAAAGCTGCGGAAGCGGTGGTTCGGGACGCTGGCGTAGAATAGCCCGCTAGCCAGACACGTGGACGATGATCGACCATACGAGGAGTTGGGATGGGACAACATATCCCGCTGTCGGCTCATTACTTGCCGGCGTCATCTCTGCTTTCCCCGAGGCCGCCAAGCGCCTCGACCTCCACGTCACGCAAGAAGTCTTCGATAATTGCTCCCATGACCGGTAATGGGTATGCGGCGATTGTGCGATTCCGTCGGGTGGGGGAACGGGGACATGCTGGGGACATGCTGAATTATTTGGGCTCACACACTTCGCGCGGAAAAGGGGTCAGCGTAAATTGCCTTAGGTAAATTACGCTGACCCGCTTTTCCGCGCCTACCGTCGTGACGGACGGCCCGTCGACGCCAATGGTTCAGCACGATGTACTGGCCGTCAACGGGCACGCCAGCCGCTTGCAATTTGCATATTGCCGCGACGATGCCCTTGGAGGTGAGGTTGCGCGTTGAATCGTTTTCTCGGCGTGCGATCAAGATTCCGAAGTGACGGCCCTGGGCTACGGCCACGAGCAGGTGCAGTTCCTCGAAATCCTCGTAGTTCCGCGATAGGCAGGCCCGTTGCACATGGATTTCGTCCAGAAAAAACCTCATATACCGAGCCGCGCGCTCCTGCGGAGAAAGTACCCGGTACTTACCGCCGTACTTGTAATCCGGATCATTCAGTCGGTCGCTTCCATTACCAGCTCCTCGCGCTCGAAATCTTGCCTGATCGCCGGCGGGTCGGTCTGGCAATAGGCGATCGCTTCCTCGACGGCTTCGAGCGGCAAGTCATAATCGGTGGCGATCTCGGCCGGCGTCATCGGCTCCTCGGCGCTCATGTACATGCCGTCGCGGTCGTGGGCGCGGATGCGATGTCCTTAGAGGAAGAGCTGCTGGTAGGCCGACTTCGGGTTCGGCGCCAGGTGTTTCCAGGTCGTGGCGGGGTTCGGGTTCATGGCGGAAGGTGGAACACGAGTCATCCCGGCTGCGTCATCCGCAGCTGGCAGTCGCGAATCCAAGGAGAAACGCGCGAATGCGTGTAGGGTCGCAGCACCTAGGCGTCAACGATAAGCACGGACGCGAGCCGATCGTACCAGTCCTTGAGACCCAGCACGATCCTGTCAAGGGAGTTTCGCTGGATTCTGACACTATCAAGCCCCTCGTTCGCGATCAGCTTGGGGCGCTCGTCCAGGGTATGCGGCTCCGAGATCCACGAATAATAGCCAACGTCCTCCGCGACCGCAAAGACCAGAGCAAGAACGGGGATGAAGAAATGGGGCTTCGCCTGACTGCTGCGGATGCGTTCGAGCCAACGCTTGGTGACAAAGCGGGAAGCAATCTCCTCCGACGGCAGCGGCCTGTCCGTGCCCCACACGATGATTCCAAACGGCATGAAACCTTGAGCCTTGGAATTCGTAGCTGGATAGATTGTACAGACGAGATCGAGTTCTGCGTCTGAAAACGCATGGATCGACACATCGGCCCGGCGCGTCAGAAACTCTCTGGCGAGAGTTTCCGCACGGCTATCGATAAACGTGCTCCTGGTTTCTCTCATGGCATTACTCTCAGACGTTGAGGGAGGATCTCGGTGGCAGCATTGAGCGCTTGAGCCAATACGTGTCCACCTCCGCCCATAGTTTCTTAATGGTCGCGCAGTTGAGCGGGTTGCCAAGTGAGATGGCGGAGATCGAATCCGGCGATTGTCGAGTGACCGCCTCCAGTTCGGCGACCACCTCGGCCAGGCGCGCGTCCAACGTCATAGGAGCGAATCCTCCCGTGGCCGACTGCCGTGGGAGCGGTACAGGACCAACAGCGGGTGCCGGCCAAGCTCTTCGTCCGAGAGGCGGCCAGCGAGTAGAGCCAGGACTTCCGCATAGGCGGAGTCGAGGTACATCTCCTCTGCCTGGTGGACGGTCTTCGCCCGGCCAGTCAGTAGCAGGCGTTCGACCGGGTCGGTGATGAGCGCCGCTGAGATCCGGCAGGTGGTCGGAAACAGGCTCCCTTGTGCGGCGCGTGTCGGTCATAAGCTCATTTTAGAGAACTGGGGCAGCATTGGGGACATCCAGGGTTGTCTCGGGCACTCCGCCTCCCGTCCCGAAGGCGACCGGCAGGAGATTCGGAACCGCGCAGCTCGTGGGACGGGCTTCCTGGAATGGCCATGCTGAATTGTTTGGGCACACACGTCGCGCGGATACTGCTGCAAAGCGCAAACGGTGGGAGTAAGATGGCACACGTCTGTTTCCTCCGTGAAAACTGGTTTGCGATGGGACAGGCGAAGGCGACCATAGGATGATCGAATTCGGCGACGCTCGCCACCCCGATCAGCCGATGCCGGGTGCGCCGTGATCCAATATTGAGGCGGAAGCCGCCGCCGCAAGGCCGAGGTCAAACGTGAAAATACCGGCCCGCGCCTGGCCGAGCCCGACCAGGGCCGAGGCCCATACCAACGCGGATTGCAAGCCGAAGCAGGTCCGCAACGTGTTGCGTCGCTTACTCGGCTCGGGTGCGACTCTGACCGACGCGGCGCACCTCCCGACGGCGAGCAGATCCACGTCCTGGTGCAGCACGCCGATTTCGAGCATTGGGAGCGCCACATCCGCAGGGACGCCGCGGGACGGCTGTACATCTGGAACGAGAAGATGCGCATCAAGGCGGACCGGCAACGCGGCGGCTTGGGTTCCCGGGTGCTCCGGGCTCAGGTCGAAAACGCTTATTTTTTCGGCGTGGCCTACCTCGCTTGCCACGCCGCCAGGGTGAACGCCCTGCGGCCGGACCGCCCGTTTGCGGGCTATTTGGTCTGGCCGGGCTTCGGTTACGATCAATCACTGGACGAGGTCGCGAACGGCACTCATAATGCAGATGAGGTCCGCCAGGGGACGCCAGCGGCGTTTCCGGCAGTGGCCGAGGCAATCCGCAGGAAGTTTGGCGCCCACGTTCAGTCGATCCTGGATCTGATGAACAAACCGGACCGGCTTGCCTGGTGGGAGGAAAATGGCGTCGAGCTGTACAACGCTGTCTTTGACCTCTCGGCGGGGTCGCGCTCGCTCCAGGTTCTCAATGACTATTTCTTGGCGCCCAAGAGAGGGGGAACACCGTTATGCCTGAAGAACCGAACATGACGCCGCAAGAACTTGCGGAATTCATTCACGAGATGAAGGTACGAGCGGCCACAGCCGACAAGCGGCAGACCGGCATCGTCCGGGGAGCCAACGGACGCGGCAAGAAGGCAGACAAAAAGAAGAGACAGGGGGGCCGTAAGGCCTCCGGCAAATCCGCGTAGCCCGCTGGGCCGGTGACCGAGTTGTATCGAGCCCCGTGGGAATCCATTCGCCTTGCAAAGCGTTCCGCACTTGCACTGGTCTCGCCTCGGCGCTCGGTTTCCGCGCGGGGAGATGACCGACTCACTACATAACCGACTGGTCCCTTTCGGGCGCGTCAAAGCCCCCACTGCCAATCCTTCATCTGCTCCAGCATCACCGCGTGCGTCAGGTTGAATTGCAGCGGCGTCACCGTGATGTATCCCTCCGCCAGCGCCGTCACGTCGGTGTCGGGGTGCGGCTCCGGACACGTGAAGTCCGGACCGCTCCAGAAGTACACCCGGCCGCGCGGGTCCACGCGCCGGTCGAACCTCTCGATATAAGGGGCGACGTTCTGCGGCACGACGCGCACGCCGCGGACGGGGCCGCGCTCCAGGCTCGGGATGTTGACGTTGAACAGCGCGCTGCCCGCGAGCGGCTGTCGCAGGATCTGCGCGATGACCTTGCGCGCCAATTCCGCCGCCCGCGGAAAGTCGAGCGGCTTGGGCTTGCTGTATTCCAGCGACACGGCGATGCTCGGCCGTTGAAAGAACGCGCCTTCGATGGCCGCGGCGACAGTGCCGGAATAGAGCACATTGATCCCCGCGTTGCCGCCGGCGTTCAGGCCGCTGACGATCAGGTCCGGCGGCTCGGGCAACAGCTCCATCAGCGCCAGCTTGACGCAGTCCGCCGGCCGTCCTTCCACCGCCCAGCCCATCGGGCGCCGCTGGTCGTCTACCACCTCCTGCACGATGAGCGGCGTCAGCAGCGTGATCGAGTGCCCGGCGGCGCTCTGTTCGCTGGCGGGCGCGACGACCGTGACGTCGCCGAGCTTGAGCAGCTCGTGCCGCAGCGCCTTCAGACCCGGAGCGTAGACGCCGTCATCGTTCGTAAGCAGGATCCGCAAGTCGTTCCACTCCTTGAGGGCAGACGTTAGAAGTGCACCTGGGCGTCTTCCTCTCGAACGTCCTTGAATCGCCGCCGCAACAGCTCGGTCACGCGTGAATCCTTGGCGTACACCTCAAAATAGCTGCTATCGACCGCCGCAATCATTAACTCCGCGTCGCTGGTGGGAAATGCGCGCCTCAGATCGGCGGTGGTGGTGCTGCGCCACCCGCTCCCTTCGGAAACGCTATGAACGTCCCCTCGATGGTCTGGGTGACCTTCTTCGCCAATTCAACCAGTTTGCCGGAGGAAAGCCACTGTCCATCTATGGTTTCGATCCCTGTCCCTGCGTCCAACTCGCCGACGTACCAGGTCCATCGGTCTAGCATCGGCTCGAGTGCCTGCAAAATGTCCGTCAGATCAAACGCCAGCGCTTGACCGTCGTGGTCGTGAATCGAAAGCACGCGAACGCCAGTCATCGTATTCCCGCGCTTGGTAAACCCTCCGGTTGATTGTATCCCATCGCAAAACGGAATGGGCGCACGCGAGGGCCGCCGGGTCCGGCCCGGCAATGCGCGGAGGCTCCTCACCATCGAGAACAGCCGTGCCGTCGGCATAGCGTGAATGAACTTGCGCTGGCGGCACTGCTACCCCCGTCCGCGACAACTTCATCCCTATTGCAGCTTCTTGCGGCGCAGGATGTGGTGGTAATGCTGCGCGAATCGATGGGCCTCGTCGCGCACATACTGCAATAGCCGTAGCGCCGCCGAGTGCCGGCTGAGACGCACCGGCTCAACCTCGCCGGGCCGAAAGACCTCCTCCTCACGCTTGGCGAGCGAGATCAGGCACGGCGGCTCGACGCCCAGCAGGCGAAACACGTCCATCGCCGCGTTGAGCTGCCCCTTGCCGCCGTCGATCAGCAGCACATCGGGAAACACCGCCTCCTCGACGCCAGGCCGGCTGCGGCCCGCATGACGGAACCGTCGCGAAATCACCTCGCGGATCGATGCGTAGTCGTCGACGCCTTCCACCGACGTGATGCGGTAGCGGCGATAGCCGTTCTTGAACGGCACCCCGTCGATGAACGACACGAGCGACGCCACCATGTCGTCGCCGGCCAGGTGCGCGATGTCGATCCCCTCGATCGTCCGCGGCGTCGCCGACAAGCCCAGCACCTTGCGCAGCCCGCCGAGACCTTTCTTCGGCTCGTACTGAAAGACCTCCGGCTGCACGTCCTTCTTGACCTCGCCGCGCAGGCTCAGGTCCTTGAGCGCCTTGATCTCGTCGCGCAGGCGGGCGGCCTTCTCGAACAGCATAGCAGCGCTCGCCTCCTGCATCTCTTTGTCCATCCGCGCGAGCAGCCGATCCTTCTTGCCCTCGAGGAACAGGATCAGGTTGCGGATTTGCCGGCGATATTCTTCCCGGGAGACGCGGAAATTGCACGGGGCGGTACACTGGCGGATATTGTGCAACAGACACGGTCGAAAATATCGCCATTTTGGGTCGGCCTCGGCGATGTCCAGCTTGCAGGTGCGGAATTGAAAGATGCGCTGCAGGACGTGGATCGCCGCCCGCAGGCTCTTGGCGCTGGTGAACGGACCGTAGAGCCGGACGCCCTTGCGCCGCGGCGAGCGCGTGAACTCGACGCGGGGAAACTCCTCGCGCACGCGGATTTGCAAGTAAGGAAATGTCTTATCGTCCTTCAGGTCGATATTGAACCGCGGCTGAATATCCTTGACCAGCCGTGCCTCCAGCAGCAGCGCATCGACCTCGGTCTCGGCCGGCAGGAAATCGATATCCTCGATCACCTTGACCAGGTCGGCGGTTCGCACATCCTCAGCGGCGGCCTTGGTGAAGTAGTGCCCGGCGCGATTGCGCAGATTCTTCGCCTTGCCGACGTACAGCACGCGGCCCTGCCCGTCTTTCATCAGGTAAACGCCCGGACTCGGCGGAAACTGCTTAACCTTTTCCGCCGGCGGCAGCTTGCTGTCCGAAGCAGGCGTCAGGGCGCGGGTGCGGGATCTACGTCCGCCACAAGGGTACCTCCGTGTGTTTGGCCGTGCACGCCGGCCTCGGCCGCTGGAAGGGCGATCATGTGTCGCGCGCGCGTTCGGCATCCGTCTGCGCATGATCGAGCGGCGGCGTGCCCGACCGGCACGAAGTCGGCCCTCAGCCGCCGGCTCCGCCGCGCACCACGAGCAATAGCCACAGCCCGGCGAGTCCCGTGAACATCGCCATCGGAACGAGCATATCCCACGACATGTGCAGCTCCGCATGAAACCCATTCGCCCTTTCATTCTACCCATCGGCTGCGTTTTGTGAACGCGAGACGGCGTGGGCGACGCTGCCAGCGTCGCTTTTGTGGATTCGCAGCCGCCGCAATCGATCCATTTTTGCGAAAGCAAAAGATTCCTGTAAGATTCGTCTGCGGATTGCGTGGTCTGTCCTGGAGACCCACTCGCATGAGTCGCCGTGAGCCCGACACCGACCTCCTCCTCGCCGAGGTGAGCCGCGGGGACGCGTCCGCCCGGTCGCGGCTGCTCGACCGGCACCGCGATCGCTTGCGGCAGATGATCGCGGTCCGCATCGACCGCCGGGTCGCAGCCCGCGTCGATCCTTCCGACGTGGTGCAGGAGGTGCTCCTGGAGGCCGACCGGCAGCTGGCCGGCTACCTGGAGAAGCGACCGCTGCCGTTCTTCCCCTGGCTACGGCAGATTGCGGGGAATAAGCTCATGGACCTGCACCGCCGCCACGTCAGCGCCCGCCGCCGCAGTGTCAGCCGCGAGGAGCCGGCGCCGGCCCGGCTGCCGGGCGAGTCGGCGTGGGAATTGGCCGATCGGCTGTTCGCTACGGGGAGCGGCCCGCTCGCGCAGGTGATGCGCGACGAGATGCGGCGGCACGTCCGCGAGGCGCTGGACCGCCTGTCGGAGCGTGACCGCGAGGTGCTGGTGCTGCGGCACCTGGAGGGGCTGACCACCGCGCAGATTGCCGAGGTGCTTGGCGCCAGCGAGGGGGCGGTGCATACGCGACACCTGCGGGCGCTGCAACGGTTGGGGACGCTGCTGAAGAAATACATGAGCGGAGACAAGCCATGAGTCAGGTAGCCTCGGTCCCTTCTGGGGCCGACGTCAACGAGAAATCGCTGGCCCTGCTGGTGGAGCGGCTGACGGCCCGCTTGCAGCACGGCGAGGCGGTCGACCTGTCGGCAGAAATGCGGGCGCAGCCGGAGCACGCGGAGCAGCTGGCCCTGATGTGGCCAGCCCTGGCGGCGCTGGCCGACCTGGCGCGGTCCGGCAGTGCGGCGGCGGGCGCTGAAGGCGACGAGCCGCTCGGCGAGTTGGGCGACTTTCGCATCCTGCGCGAGGTGGGCCGCGGCGGCATGGGGATGGTGTACGAGGCCCTGCAGACCTCGCTGCGGCGGCGGGTGGCCCTGAAGGTGTTGCCCTTCGCCGCCACCATGGACCCGCGCCAGCTCCAGCGCTTCCACAACGAGGCCCTGGCGGCGGCGAGCCTGCACCATACGAACATTGTCCCGGTCTACTTCGTCGGCTGCGAACGCGGCGTCCATTTCTACGCGATGCAGTTTATCGAGGGACGGGACCTGGCGAGCGTCATCGTCCACCTCCGCGAGCAATCCGGCGGCAAGCAAAGCGATCCGAATGCGGCCCAGCCGGTGGCTGCCAACGCCGGTGAGCAGGTTCGCACCGTCGATACCCCGCCGCTGGCCGGCCTTTCCACGAAGCCCGGGCGCGATCCGCCGAGGATTTCCGCACCGTGGCACGGCTGGGCATCCAGGCGGCGGAGGCGCTGGATCACGCGCACCAGATGGGCATTGTCCACCGCGACGTCAAGCCCGGGAACTTGATGGTCGATGCCGCCGGCCGGTTGTGGGTCACCGATTTCGGCCTGGCCCACATGCAGAGCGACACGCGCCTGACCATGACGGGCGACCTGGTCGGCACGCTGCGTTACATGAGCCCCGAGCAGGCACTGGCCAAATGCGTCGTCGTGGACCACCGCACCGACGTCTATTCGCTGGGCGCCACCTTGTACGAACTGTTGACGCTGCAGCCGGCGTTCCAGGGCAAGGACCGACAGGAGTTGCTGCGGCAAATTGCGTTCGAGGAGCCGCCGTGTCCGCGCCGGTTGAACAAGGGCATCCCGGCGGAGCTGGAAACGATCGTGCTGAAGGCGCTGGAGAAGAACCCGCAGGATCGCTATGCGACGGCCCAGGAGTTGGCCGACGATCTGCGGCGCTGGCTGGAGGACCGGCCCATCCAGGCGCGACGGCCATCGTGGCGGCAGGTGGCGGCGAAGTGGGCGCGGCGGCATAAGCCGGTGGTTGGGGCGGTGGCGGCGGTGCTTCTGGTGGTTGCCGTTCTCGGCGGCGGCGCCGGGCTGTGGGGGCTGCAAAAGCGGGCTGGGGCTCAGGGAGAAGCGCGGCGGCGCTCCAGGAAGGCATCGAGTTTCAGAACGAGGAAAAGTGGCCCGAGGCCCTAGCGCCATCCGGCGCGCCCAAGGCGTCCTCGCCGGGGTCGGGGCCGACTGGGGCCTCCAGGAGCAGGTCGATGAGCTGGCCAAGGACCTGGAGATGGTCCGCCGGCTGGAGGAGGCGCGCCTCCAGGGGGCGGCGGACAAGGACGGGCACTTCGACTATGAAGCGTCCGCTGCCGCGATTGCCGAGGCCTTCGCGTGGTACGGCCTGGCCGTGGAGACTCTTGACGCTCAAGAAGCGGGAGCGCACATCCGATCGCGCTCCATCCGGATGCAGATGGCGGCAGCACTGGACGAGTGGGCGTACGTGCGCCGGGCGTTGAAGCTCCAGGGCTGGGTTCAGCTGCTGGCAGTCGCCCGCGTGGCGGATCCGGACCCGTGGCGCGATCGGCTGCGCGACGCGCTGGCGGGGAAAGGCCCCAAAGCCCTGGAGGAACTGGCCACGACGGCCGTGGGTGACGAACTGCCGCCAGCAACAGCGGTACTCCTGTCGAAGCTCAGCAGAGGGACCACTGCCGCGAAGCGGGTGTTGATCGTCTTGCGGCAGGTGCAACAACGGCATCCAGCCGATTTCTGGGTCAACCAGGAACTCGGCGAGTGCTGCCTTATGGATTGGCAGCCGCCTCACCTGGAGGAGACGATTCGCTATTGGACCGCGGCCGTGGCCCTGAGGCCCCAAAGCCCCGCCATGCATTTGAACTTCGGCATTGCCCTGTACCGCAAGGGGCTGCCGGACGAGGCTATAGTCGAATTCCAGGAAGCCCTCCGGCTCAAGAAGGATTTCGTCAACGCCCACAACAACCTCGGCATCGCCCTGGACGATAAGGGGCTGCCCGAGGCGGCCATCGGCTGCTTCCGCAAGGCCATCGAACTCAACCCCGAGTTCCCAAAGGCTCACAGGAACCTCGGCAGAGCACTGACGCGCCAGGGGAATCTAGACGAGGCCGTCGCCTGTTGCCGCAAGGCCATCGAACTCGACGCGAATTACAACAGTGCCTACACCGGCCTCGGCATCGCCTTGCAGAACCTGGGGAAAATTGACGACGCCATCGCTGCCTACCAAAAGGTGCTCGACCTAAACCGTGACGATCCGGCGGCCCACACCAACCTGGGCGGCGCCTTGTCGCAGAAAGGCAAACTGGAGGACGCGATTGCCTGCCACCAGAAGGCGCTTGAGCTCGACCCGAACTTCGCTGCCGCCCACAATAACCTGGGCCACATCTTGTGGCAACGGCGAAAGCTGGACGACGCGATTGCGTGCTACCGCAAGGCAATCGAACTCGACCCGAATTACGCCCAGGCTTACGCCAATCTCGGCGGCGCACTGGCTGATCAGCGGAAGCTGGACGACGCCATCGCCTGCTGCCGCAAGGCCATTGACCTCGATCCGAAACTCGTCCTGGGCCACTTCAACCTCGGCAACGCCCTCAAGGACCAGGGGAAGCTGGGCGCGGCCGTCGCTGCCTACCAAAAAGCTCTCGACCTGAATCCGCGGTACCCGGAGGCCTATATCAACCAGGGCAACGCACTGGTTGGGCAAGCAAAGCTGGACGACGCGATCGGGTGCTTCCGCGCGGCCATCAAGCTCGACCCGAGATCGGCGTTCGCCCACAACAACCTCGGCGTGGCACACATAAAGAAAGGCGAACTCGACGCGGCCGTTGACGCTTTCCGGGACGCCTTCCGCCTGAACCCTGACCGCGCCATGGCTCGTCCCAATCTCGGGTTTGCGCTTAACGACCTGGCCTGGCGACTGGCCACGCACCAGGACCTCAAGCAGCGTGATCCGCCCAAGGCCATCAAGCTTGCCAAGGAGGCCGTCGATGTGTTGCCAAAGCAAGGCGGCCTCTGGAATACGCTTGGCGTGGCTCAGTACCGCTCAGGCGAGTGGCGGGCCGCCGTCGAGGCGCTCAACAAGGCGGTCCAGCTTCGGGGGGAAAACGGTACGGACTCTTTCTTTATCGCCATGGCCTACTGGCAGCAAGGCGACAAGCAGGAAGCGCGCAAGTGGAATAACCAGGCCGTGGCGTGGATGGAGAAACACCAGCCGCAGAACAAAGAACTGCGCCGCATCCGCGCCGAAGCCGCCGCCCTGCTGGGCATTGTGGAACAGCCCCAGCCGAAAAAAGAGTGAAGCCCCGTAAGGGAGTTGTACTACAAGCAAGAACGCCGGTGAGGTGCCGTCGCCAAGCAACCGCGTCCGCAACGGAGATGCCAACCATGTTCCTTGCCGCCTTGCGGCAGCGCCCGCAGCCGTGGGAGATCTAAGCTCGCTCAAGGATGACGGCAGCGCGGCCTCGTCGGCGCTGTGATGCCGATTCCTGTCTGTCCGATTTCCCGACACGAAGAACGCAATAAGGGTCGGTAAGACTTGCCCCAGCGCTCGGTCTGCGCGCTGGGACGGATACGTACCCCCTTGGACCACAGGCTCTTCCCTAAAGGAGATCACGACCATGTTGCCGACGATTCTCACTCTGTGGCGTACGCTGTCCGGCAAGGCCCGGCGGAAGCACTGCTCCCGCCGGCGCCCCGGCTACCGTCCGCTCCTGGAAGTGCTGGAAGACCGGGCCGTTCCCGCGTCGCTCAGCTACTCGACCTTCCTTAACGGCGCCGTCTATGCCAGCGCCGTGGACAGCGCGGGCAATATCTATGTCACGGGCTCCTCTTCCTCTTTGCCGACGACGCCCGGCGCGTTCGAGACGAGCGGCTCCGGGGCGTTCGTGGCCAAGCTGAATCCCACGGGCACCGCTGTGCTTTACGCCACGTACCTCGGCAACGGCGTTGCCAGTGGCGGTGCCGCCGGCACCGGCATCGCCGTGGACAGCGCCGGCGACGCCTTCGTGATCGGCAGAAATATCAACGTCCCGACGACGCCGAATGCCCTCGCCACCTTGGGCCGTGTCTTTGTCGCCGAACTGAACCCAACCGGTTCGGCACTCGTCTACTCCACCTACCTCCCCGGCGCAGTCACCTACCCCCTCACCTTCGGCTACAGCGGCGCCATCGCCGTGGATGGCTCGGGAAACATTGATGTGGTCGGGAGTGCCGAGGCCGGCTTCCCGGTAACTGCGGGCGCCTTCCAGACGGCCTACCTCGGGCAAGCGGCTTTCTTCGCCAAGATCAATCCCGCGCTCTCCGGATCGGCGTCCTTGCTGTACGCCACCTACCTCGGCGGCAGCAGTCTCGGGGATCAGGCATCGGGCATTGCTCTCGACAGCGCCGGCAACGCCTACGTGACCGGCAAAACCTCCTCGACCAATTTCCCGACGACCAGTGGAGCGTTCCAGGCGACCTATGGCGGCGGCGAGTGGGACGCCTTCGTGGCGAAGTTCAATCCCACGCTCTCCGGACCGGCATCGCTGGTTTACTCCACCTACCTTGGCGGCAGCGGATACGACGGGTACGTCGCGTCAAGCACTGCAGAGGCCCAGGGCATCGCCGTAGACAGTATCGTGCCGCAAACCGATGGCGGGATCGCCGTGGACAGTGAAGGCAATGCCTACGTGACCTCGAGTACCACTTCCACGAACTTCCCGACGACCCCGGGCGCCTTCCAGGTGAGCAGCAATCTCAGCGGGAAATCCCCCTTCCCCTCGGACGCCTTCGTGACCAAGCTCAACGCCACGGGGACGGCCTTGGTCTACTCGACCTACCTCGGCGGCGGCACGAACACGTATAGCGGCGGCGCGGGCATTGCCGTGGACTCCAGCGGTGATGCGGACGTGACCGGCTGGACCAACTCGACGGCCTTCCCGACCAATAACCCCCTGCAGGCGTCCAACCAGGGCGGTTACGACGCTTTCGTGACGACGCTGAATCCCTCCGGCTCGGGCCTCTTGTTCTCCACTTATCTCGGCGGCAGCAGCAATGACGACGGCATGGGCATCGCCCTGGACTCGGCGGGTAATGCCTATGTGGCGGGGGTGACAAGTTCGTCCAACTTCCCCACGACCGCGGGCGCCTACCAGACGACCGCGGGCAGCGGCTTCGTCCTCAAGATCACTTCCGTGGTGGGACCGTCGTTCGCTATCACCGGCCCTGCCAGCCTCACCGCGGGGACGTCCGGCACCTTCACGATCACGGCCCTGAACGCCAACGGCACGCCCAATACCGGCTACGCCGGCACCGTCCAGATCAGCAGCAGCGATCCCAAGGCTGTCCTGCCGGGCAACCTCACCATCAGCGGCGGCAGCGTCACCTTCAGCGTCACCCTGAAGACGGCCGGCACGCAGTCCGTCTCGGCCGCCGACGTCAACAATCCCAGCATGGCCGGTTCCGATACCGCGCTCACCATCAGCCCGGCGGCGGCGGCGAACTTCGTCCTCAGCGGCCCGTCCAGCATCGCCGCCGGCACGGCGTTCAGCCTCACGGTCACGGCCCTGGACGCCTACGGCAACATCGCCACGGGCTACACCGGCACGGTCCATTTCACGGACTCCGTGAGCGGAGCCACGCTGCCGAGCAACTATAGCTTCAAGGCGGCCGATAACGGCGTGCATACCTTCACGGGGCTGAAACTCAAAACGAAAGGTACGCAAACGCTTACGGTCACAGACACGTTGTTGGGCACGATCGTCGGCAACTTGACGATCAACGTGAACTAACAAATCGCGCTCGTGGCTGGCCGCGTCGGCGCATCGCAAAGCCATCTGGGCGGCTACTCTGTCCCCCGCCGCTCCTGAAGCCAGGCGGCTTCGGCCGTGGTCAGCGGTGGACAGAGCGGGCGGCGATAGTCGATATCGCGCTCGTAGCGCGAGCGGGCGTAGATGGCTTCGACGAACGGCTGAATGTCCAGGGAGATGTCCGCGTCCGGCGGAGCAAGCGGGATCGGGATGGACGGCAACGGCTCGGTGAAGTACGCCGGCCAAACCGAGCAGCGCGACGCCTGCTTTTTGCGGCCGACGAGCAGATAGTAGGGGCTGTCCGGCCAGGCGCTCGCCATCGGCATGCGCCGGCCTAGGCGCAGCAGGTCGATCTCGACGAGGTTGGCGTAGCCGCTCAGGAACGCCAGCCGTTGGCGGTTGTAGAGCCGCCAGCCCTTCGTGTTGGGGCAAGCGGTTGGCGAGGGAATTCTTGATCTCGCTGATGAGATCGTGGTGGAAGTCTTCCCACGGATAACTGGCTTCGATGTACGGGTCCATGCCCGGAAATGGTGATCCCATGGTGAACGACCCTCGGTGCGACGGATAGCCGGCACGAAAATCTGTTGTGATTCTAACCTGTGCCCCACGAAACGCCAGTGCCGCTGGCTTCGCTGAGGAGCGACAAACATGAACCCGAACGTCCAGGAGCCGCAAGCGGTGCAGCCGCTGCGAAGCAAGCACACCTCGAACTTCCCTGCCCGCCTCCAACAGCTGGGCATCTCGGTGGCCGTGACCACGTACCAGGCCGGCAAGCTCGTTCTGTTGCGGGCCGACGGCGCCAGCGTCAACACCCATTTCCGCGACTTGCCGCGGCCGATGGGCCTCGCCGCCGACCGCACCCGGCTGGCCGTCGGCACCGCGCAGGAGATCCGCCAGTTCCGCAACATGCCGCCGGTCTGCCGCCGTCTGGAGCCGCCTGGCCGGCACGACGCCTGCTACCTGCCGCGCGCCGCCCACGCCACCGGGGACATCGACATCCATGAGATGGCCTGGGCGGGCGACGAACTCTGGTTCGTCAACACGCGTTTCTCCTGCCTGTGTACGCTCAACGGCATCCATAGCTTTGTCCCGCGCTGGCGGCCGCCCTTCGTCACCGCCCTGGCCCCGGAAGACCGCTGCCACCTCAACGGCCTGGCGATGCGGCCGGTGGGGCAGGATTCCGATCCTGCCAGCTTCCAGGCAGGATCGGAGTCCTGCCCAAGGGCGCTGGCCCCGCGTTACGCCACCGCCCTGGCCGCCACCGATGCGCCGCAGGGCTGGCGCCAGCACAAGAAAGACGGCGGCGTGCTGCTCGACGTGCCCAGCGGCGAGGTGATCGTGCGCGGCCTGTCGATACCGCATTCGCCGCGCTGGTATCACGATCGGCTCTGGGTGCTCGAATCTGGCCGGGGAGGCCTGGGCCTCGTGGACACCGAGGCCGGGCGCTACCAGGGCCTCGCAGAGCTGCCCGGGTTCACGCGTGGCCTGGACTTTTACGGCAACCTCGCCTTCGTCGGCCTGTCGCAGGTACGCGAGAGCGCCGTCTTCAGCGGCATTCCGATCGCCGAGCGGGCCCTGGCGGAACGCAACTGCGGCGTCTGGGTGGTCGATGCCCGCACGGGCGAGACGGTCGCTTTCCTGCGTTTCGTGGACGCGGTGCAGGAGGTGTTCGCGGTGCAGGTGCTGCCCGGCCTGCGCTGGCCGGACCTGGTGCAGGAGGATCCCAAGCTGCTGGCCGCTTCGTACGACTTGCCGTCGGTGGCGCTGGCGGAAGTGCCCCCCGGCCTCCGGCTGCGTACGGCGACGCAGAGGGATGCGGCGCCCACCTAGTAGACGACCGTTTCACAATCGCCCTGGAAAAATGGAAGAGATTCAACGGAGGACGAAGACGCCGAGCAGCAGACCCAGCACCAGGGCGGCGGCCACGAGGCCGACGGTCAGGTACCAGTACGAGCGGGGGATGACCGGGTCGTCGAAGCGGGCGAAGTTCTTTGGCCGGATGCGCACGCCGGGCAGCGGCTTGAGGGCCGGGCCGTCATACAAGCAGCCGCCATCGACTTCCAGCGGTTGTTGGGGTTCGTCACCCATGAGGTTCTCCTGGAATGTGGACGACGTGAAAGCGCCGTTCGGCCACGAGCTTCTGGTTCAACAGCACTTGAAACCAGTATAAGCCGGGGGCAGGGAACACACAATGCTGTATCCGCAGCCAGTACGCAACGACCGACAGCGGCCCCCAGAGTTGGACAGCGTCAATGGGGGCGAAGGCAATCTCTTCGTCGGTGGCGTCGCTCACGGCCACGACACGCCCAGTGGCTACCCCTTCGTGGCCACTCAACTGAAGATAGATGCAGAGTTGCGGATGAGTGTAGGGGAAGGAGGCAGCCCGGATGCCCGTGCGAACGCGGCGCAGCTCATAGACGACTTCGGCGCCGGGCAGCCGCTCGACTTCATCGCACAGGACCAGGACGTGAACGCGGGCGAAAACGGAACCGTCAGCCATGGCGGCGCTCCTCCTGACACCGGGGGTCGTCGAAGGTTATGGCGACTCCAGGATGCCGTACTCGTCGTCATCCGCGAGGCGGCGGAGCGTCTCCAGTCGCCGCGCCAGCGAAGCATCCCGGCCGATTCACGTGCGGCCGTCTGTTTGAGCTCTACCGAAACACCAACTCGTTCGTGTTCCGCGAGCGGCAAGGGTTTTTCCAGCTTGAGCACGCCGTTTTCGTAGACGGCTTCGACGGTCAGGGTCATGGCTTCGGCTCCGAGGGAAGATGAGCGAATGCCGCGTGTAGTATACCGCCGCTGCAGCCGCCGAGAAACCGCGGCCGCGGCCGGAAACCGATCGCAAGCAAGTAACGCGGCCGGTGAGTCTCCGCCGCCAAGCAAGACACTCACCGGCCGTGCGACGCCCCGGGCGCTTGGTCTGCGCCCGGGACGCGCTTCCCCATTATATCGCAGACCGCGTCCGCAACGGAGATGCTAACCATGTTTCTCGCATCCTGGCTCCGCGGTCTACAGTCTCACCTGGACGCCTCGCGCACGGCAACGCCCCAAGCGCTGTCGGCGCCGGCGGGCCCGTCTGGCGGCCACACCTGGAGATACTGGAGAATCGCACCCTCCTGTCGATCAGCTTCGTGTTCGCCTCCCTCCAGGAATTCCGGGTTCCCACCGCAGGGGCCGGGCCGGACTACATTACGCCCGGGCCGGACGGCAACGTGTGGTTCACGGAGTCCGGCGCCGACAACATTGCCTACATTACGCCGAGTGGGAACGTGACCGAGATTCCCAACCTTGTCACGGATACCCCCACCGACCGAGTAATTGTCACCGGCCCGAACACGGACGACCCCAACCGCGCGGATACCAGCATCTATTTCAGCGCGGATACGGCAAGCGGTCCCGCAGCGAGTCCCACGATCGTGGAGCTAACTCCTAGCGGTATCGTCCACCAATTCTCGCTCCCTGCTGTCGGCTCTACCGGTGATCTGACGCTGGGCCCCGATGGCAACATCTGGTTTGCCGAATACTATAACAACGGGTGGAATCGCGCCAGCCCCTGGAGAATCCGGGGTTTCTCGCGTTTCCGCAGGACGCGAGGCTGCGAACTTGGCCGGTTGACATTGCAAAAGAGGGGCCTTTCCTGCCCAATGTTGGTGCGAACCGCCACTACAGGAAAGGATTCCCCCATGAAGCAGTCTACCCTGGCGGCCATGCTGCCGGCAATCCCGGATCTGCGCGATGTGCTTGAAGTGCTGATTCGTGCGCTGCCTCAGTTTCTGAAGCTCATTGCTCTGATTCGACGCTTTCGCCAAGAACCGGTCACGCCGGTGCGCGCCTGTGCGTTTGAAAACGAGTTGGCGGCGATTGCACGTGAAGCGAATCGAATCATCGTCGAGCACGAATTCAATGGCATCGAGCCACAACGCCGCGACGAGTGCCCGTTGCGGCTGCGGTTTGCCGGCGAGGTCTACCGTCGTCGGCCCAAAAGCCGCAAGTGGGTCGGCAGCTTGTTCGGTGAGATCGAGCTGCATCGCTATTTGTACCAGCCCGTTGAGCCCGGCGAGCCAGCACTGGTTCCGCTGGAGAAACAGTTGGGTATCGAAGCTGGGCTGGCGACCGCGGCCCTGGCGGAACGCGTCGGTGTGTTGTCGGTGGACCACGAGCAGGACCAAGTCCGCACCCTCCTGCAGCGCCAGCACAACGTCTGCTGGTCGGTGCACAGTTTGCGTAAGGTGACCGCGACGCTGCGGGATGGCTTGGCCCCGTTTCGCGAAGAAGCGCAAGCAAACAAGTTGCTGGAATTGCTGGACAAAGCCTTGGCGTCGAAAGGCAAGCATCCGCCGACGCTGGCAGCGGGTCGAGATGGCATTCACGTGCCGATTCGCAAGCAGGGCTATCACGAGGGCAGCACGGCGACGGTATCCGTCTGCGACCGGCGTGGCAAACGTCTAGCCCATGTTTAACAAGTGTCGGGGTAGTTTTTGACGTAAGTCCTTAATTTTCAACGCGCGGAGGTCCAGTTTTCAGAAAACCGTAGTGACAATCATTACAAACATTTTAGCTGTTTTGTCCGCATTTCATCGAATATCCGGTTGACGGACCGGTGGATTTGTTGATGATAACATCATGTTCATCCGCTCCGTCAAAGTTCCGTCCTCCAACGGCACCGTCCACGAGTATGTCCGCATCGTCGGCTCGGTGCGCGAGAACGGCAAGGTCAAGCAAAAGGTCATCGCCAACCTCGGGCGACGCGACACCCTCGAAGCCGTCCTGCCGCTGCTCAATCGCTTTCTCACCGGCGAGGAAGGGCCGCAGGCCCTGGCCCAGCAACTCGGCGCCGAGGGACCCATCGAAATCCTCGACGCCAGTACCTGGGGACCGATGCTCGTCGCGCGCCACTTCTTCGACCAACTGGGCCTCTGGCAATGGCTCGATGCTGGTCGGCGTTGGCCCAAGTTGCGGCCGAGCGAAGACCCCGCCGACGACTGGGTCAGCCGCGTCCTGGTGCTGATCACCAACCGCCTGGTGCGGCCGGCCAGCGAGCACGGTTTGGCCGCGTGGCTGGAGACCGATTACGTGTGCGACCGGCATGGTCGCCGGTACGTACCCTGTTGGAAGCAGCAAGGCCGCGTCCAGGTCGACTTGGGGCAACTGCAGCGTTGGTATCGCACGCTGGATCATCTGGGGTTGAACAAGGACGCCGTGGAAGTGGCGCTCTATGAGCGGCTGCGGACGTTGTTCGAGTTCGACGCGGACCTGGTGATGTACGACCTGACCAGTACGTATTTTGAAGGCCATGGTCCGCCGACGCTGGCCAAGCACGGTTACAGTCGCGACGGCAAGCCGCGGAACGTGCAGGTGGTGGTGGGCGTGGTGATGGTGGCGGGTTGGCCGATCGCACATCACGTGTGGGCGGGCAACACGCGTGACAGCACGACGGTCAAGGAAGTCATCCAAGACCTGGCCCGGCGTTTTCGCCTTCGGCGTATCGTCTTTGTCGGTGATCGCGGCATGGTGACCGAGAGCAATCTGGCCATGCTGCAGGCGGCGGCGGAACATGGCTACTTGGTGGGCATGACGCGTCGCCGCAATCCGGAGGCGGAGGCGTTGATTGATCGCGTGGACGAAACGAAGTGGGTCGACTGCCCCAATGGGATCACCGCGCGGGCGAAACCAAATCCACCCCGGACACGAGTGCAAGAGGTCGCCTGCGACCGTGCCGGCGTGCGAGTGTTTGTGGTCGATAGCGACGAGCGTCGGGCCTATGAAGAGCGGCAACGTAGCAAAGCGATGGAGCGGGTGCGTGCGGCCTTGGCGAAGGTGCAGGCGCGCGTGGCCAAGGGCCAGTTGAAGCAGCCGGCCAAGATCGGCGCGGCGGCCGAGCGGGCGTTGCAAAAGAACCACGGCTATCGTTACTACATGTGGGAGTTCAAAGAGGGACAATTGGAGATCGCGGAGCACCCAGTGAATTTACCTCGGGAAAAGAAGTATGAAGGGCGCTACCTCATCCAGACCGATCAGACGGCGATGACGCCCGCGGAGGCGGTGGCGCACTACAAGGACTTAAGCGAGGTGGAACGGGGCTTTCGTTCGCTCAAGGATCCGCTGGGCATGCGGCCGATCTGGCATCACACGGCGCGGCGGGTGAAGGCACACATTTTTGTGGCGGCGTTGGCGTTCTTGATCGAGCGGATGCTGGAGCGCCCTTGAAAGATGCTGGCCTGTCGCTCTCGGCGCAGTCGGCCTTGGAAGCATTGCAGACGATTCGCTACGTGCAATTCCGCGTTGCGGAAGAGCTCCGTAGCGGCACGACACCGGGTTCGTCCCGCGCCCGCCAGGTACTCAACGCCATCGGTCTGGCCGACCATCGGCCGCCGGCGCCGCCCGCGGGCGATGAAACGACAATGTAGTGACTAATCCAAAAATCAGCCCTTACGCAGCAAGGACTTACGGCGACACTTGTTAAACATGGGCTAGGCACCGTCTACCTCGGACGGATGCCCGAATCAGGCCAGGCAACGCTGTCGGCACAACTGACCGCGTTGCTGACCAAGGTGCTGACGCGATGGCACGCCGCAGGGCGGTGCGCGCCCCGTTTGGCCTACATCACGGATGGTGGCAGTCACCCAAAGGAATACTACCAGAAAGTGCTGCGTCGCATGGACGATCCATGGCATCCAGGGCGGAAGCTAGCCTGGCAGTGGGTCCTGGACTTCTGGCATGCCTGCGGCCACGTCAACAAAATCGCCCAAGCGTTGTTTGGAGCCGGAGCCAAGGCTTCGCACTGGTTTGCGAAATGGCGGCACTGGCTGCGTGACCGCCGTCAGGGCGTGACCCAAGTATTAAGGTCGATGATGTGGCACTACAACAACGGTCGCAAGCTCGGCAAGGCCAAGACCGAGGACTACTGGACAGCCTACCGCTACATCCGCAAGCACGCAGTGTGGATGAAATACTGGCAGTATCGGGGACAGGGGATGCCCATTGGCAGCGGTGTAACCGAGGCGGCCTGCAAGACGGTGTTCAGCGAGCGCCTGAAACGCTCGGGCATGACTTGGGGCTGCGAGGGTGGCCAAGTGATTCTCGACTTGCGCGTGTTAGTGTTGAGCAAGATCTGGCGTGAGGTGCACGAAAACTACCTACGCTCGAAACCACAGCCTACGGTGGTACAATCGGCAAGTCAACGGGTCTCCCAGGGCCATATCCTCAAAAAAGCTGCATAACAGCGGGGCATGGCGCGACGCCACCCATAACAACGCGATCGGGCGCATCAACCCGGACGGAACCATCACGCAGTTCCCGACTCCTTACCCCGCAGATGATATCATCACGGGTCCCGACGGTAACCTTTGGTTTGACGCCGCTGACAGCCCGGTCCAGAACTATCTCGGCCGGATCACGACCGCTCGCGTTGTCTCGACCTTCACCTACCCCAACGTTGGCATCTTTCGCGGGCTTGCGTTCGGCCCGGACGGCAACCTCTGGGCAGGGGATCTCCGGAACAGCCAGATCGACCGCATCAACACCACCACGGGCCAGCTCATGGACGTCTACAACACCCCCACGGCGAACAGCGGCCCGTACAGCATGGCCGCCGGGCAGGACGGCGCCCTCTGGTTCACTGAGCCGAATGTCAGCCAGATCGGCCGGATTACCGTGGACGGGACCATCACCGAATACCCAACCCCGACGGCGGACAGCCTCCCCAACGTCATCACTGTCGGCCCGGATCACAACCTCTGGTTTACGGAGGGGAATTCCAACGAGATCGGCGAAATCGCCTTCGCGCAGACCCCACGGATCGCCTATCAGGGTCTCTCACAGACGTTCGACCTGGGCGCGTTCACGGACCCGGGCGGAACCGGCCCCTGGACACTGCAAGTGAACTGGGGCGATGGGACACCATTGGCCAGTTTCAGCGATACGTCGCCGGGCGAACTGCCGAGCCTGGCGCACGCCTATGATGATTCGCCGGGGCAGTATACGGTGACCAAAACCGTCACCGACAGTCAGGGCGACTCGGCGATGATGCAATTCCAGGTCGTGGTCGACCCGATGGTTTTCGACAGCTTCACGGTCACGAATACGCTGGACGATGGCAGCTCGGGCAGCCTGCGCTGGGCCATCAACCAGGCCAACTTGGACCACAACGACGCCCAAGGCTGCAACGACACCATCACCTTCGATTCTTCTTTGTCGGGCGACACAATCACGCTCGCAGGCACCGAATTGCCCCAGATCACGGCCAACTTTCTGACCATCACCGGCCTGGGGGCCGGCAAGCTGGCCGTCAGCGCCAACGGGCAGCGCCGCGTGTTCGACATCGCCAGCGGCGCGACCGTCAGCATCTCCGGCCTGACCATCGAAAACGGCTACGGCTACCACGGCGCCGGCATCTACAGCGCCGGCACTCTCACCCTGACCGATAGCGCCGTCTCCGACAACTCAGCGCCTTGGGGTGAGGGCGGCGGCATCTACAACGCCGGCAGCCTGACGCTGACCGACAGCACCGTTTCCGGCAACGACGGCGGCAACGGCGGCGGACGCCGCCATTACCCCCGCGCCCGTTGCCGGCGTGGCGTCCGTCGCCGATCCGCTCGCCGCGCTCACCGGTCCGAGCACGGCCGGTCTTACCAACTATGGCTCGATCAGCGACAGCGGCAACGGCTCGTACACGCTCAAGCCGGGCATCTATAGCCAGATCACGATTTCCGGCAACGCCGCGGTCACCCTCAATGCGGGCGTCTACATCATCGAGGGCGGCGGCCTCACGGTGTCCGGCAATGCCAGCGTGAAGGGCTCCGGCATCCTGATCTACAACGCCGGCAGCAATTATCCCACCACGGGCGGCACCTATAGCGCGGTGACCCTGAGCGGCAACGGCACGGTTAGCCTGAGCGCCGCCACCAGCGGTCCCGATGCGGGCATCCTAATCGAGCAGAGTCGTGACAACCCGCGGGCCTTGACGATCAGCGGCAACGGCGCCCTGGGCCTGACCGGTACGCTTTACGCTCCGGATGCCCAGGTCGTGGTCAGCGGCAACGCCCAGCTCAACCTGCCCATCGTCGCCGACGAGCTGAGCGCCGGCGGCAACAGCGTCGCCAATGCCGCCACCTTCAGTGGCGCTCCGCGGGCGCGGTCGTTTACAGCCCGGATCAGGTGCGGACGGCATACGGCATCAATAACGTCGCCCTCGACGGCACGGGTCAGACGATTGCCATCGTCGATGCCTACGACGATCCCAGCATTGGGCAGGGGCTCGATGCGTTCGACAGCCAGTTTGCAACCACCGCTGCGGGCCCGACGCTCTTTGACCAATATGGCCCGGCATCGTCATTCCTGACCGTGCTCAACCAGTCCGGTCAGGCGAGCCCGCTCCCGCCCACGGACCCCAGCGGTCCCGGCACCGATAACTGGGAGGTCGAGGAAACACTCGACGTGGAATGGACCCATGCCATCGCCCCCGGCGCTCGCATCGTCCTCGTGGAAGCCAACAGCCAATCGCTGGCGGACTTGATGGCCGGCGTGGCGACGGCCGCTCAGCAGCTGGGCGTATCGGTGGTTTCGATGAGCTGGGGCTTCCCCGAAGGCCAGGCCGTCTTCGCGGCCGACGAAGCCATGTACGACAGCTATTTCGCGGTGCCCGGCGTGAGCTTCGTGGCCAGCACGGGCGACTACGGGGCGGCCGATCCGGAGTTTCCCGCGTTCTCGCCGAACGTGGTGGCGGTCGGCGGCACGAGCCTGAATCTCAACGCCGACAACTCCTACAACAGCGAAACGGGCTGGGGCAATGCCTCGAGCTCGACGGGCTTCACTTTCGGCTCCGGCGGCGGCATCAGTCTGTACGAGCCGGAACCGGCATACCAGGAAGGCGTGCAATCCACGGGCAGCCGGACCACGCCCGATGTTTCCTTCGTGGCCGATCCGTCGACCGGCGCGTGGATCGCAGACTCGTACAATCTGCCGTCGGGCGCCCCGTTCGAGATCGTCGGCGGCACGAGCTTGTCGGCGCCGGCGTGGGCCGGGTTGCTGGCGGTCGTCAACGAAGGGCGGGTGGCGGCGGGGGAGACAACGCTCAACAGCACCGGACCGACGGCGGTGCAGCAAGCGCTGTACACGCTGCCGCAGGGCGATTACCACGTCATCGCGAGCGGCTACAACGGTTACACGGCCGCGGCGGGCTACAACCTGGTGACGGGCCTGGGCACCCCCGTCGCGGATGCGCTGGTGCCGGACCTGGTCGCTTACGCGGGGTCCGGCAATTTCGCCTCGACCGGGCTGGTGCCGCCGGCCGCAGCGGCGCAGCTGGTCAACACCCTCGGCACCGGCGGTAACGGCAGCGGACCGATCAACGCCATCAACATATTCAATGTTGAAGTTGCAGCGGCCAGCAGATCGTTCCACACCCTGGCTGCGCCCAGTGCGGCGGATGTTCACGCGACCGCCGTTCCGAACGCCACCGCCTGGGCGCCTGCCGCCATCGAGGCGTCGCCGGCGCCGGATGGACTGGCGGCGCAAGGAACTGTAGCGAGTGCCAACGGCGACGAGACGGCGGCTAGCCCTGACGCTGTGGACGCCGTGCGAGTCTGCGCTGCACTTGACTATTTCCTGCTAAGCGGCAGCACGTCGGGAGGAATGCCCGACGATCCGGGCGCGCCGCTGGCGACGTTGGTGGAAGACATCGACGTTTCTGATGCTTGCTGACCGCTGGCTGTTGCAGCCTTGATCCCCGTCGGCGGCGTACACGGCGGCTATCCTCTGCAAACGGCCGGCGTGAAAAAATCTCGATCGCCTGATAGAACTCTTGTCCCCAGCAGATGTCTCCTGGGAGGACTGCTTCGCTGGGCAGCGACTGTCGCGTGACCCGCCGCGAGCGCCCTCGCTTTGGCCGGCCACGGCATTTGCCGACGGCGGATGCCACCGTCCTGGGAGGAGATCTGCGATGGCCAATCGTTCATGGATCCGCCGGCTGTTCGGTCTGAATCGTCCGTCGCGGCGTGCGCGCCGCGACCGCAACGGCACCGTGAACAGGCCGCGGCTGCTCCTGGAGGAGTTGGAAACGCGTACCCTGCTGTCCCCGGTGGTATCCGTGCTGCCGATTCAGCCTCAGGAGGGCATAGCGTTCAACGGGCCGATCGCAACTTTTGTCGACTCAGGGCGATCCGATCCCGCCAGCGACTATCAAGTGCAGGTCAATTGGGGCGACGGCAGTACGGACAGCGTCACGCCGAGCCTGGTCAACGGGCAGTGGACCATCACGGACAGCCATACGTACACGGCGGCGGCTACGCGTACCCTGCAAGTCAAGGTTTCCAACACGATCACCAGTTTGTCTGGCACCGGAAACACACCGATCGAGGTCGTGCAACAGGCGCCCGTGGTGCAGGTGAATGTGATCGCGCCGCTGGAGGGCAAGCAGTTCAGCGGTGCTGTCGCCACGTTCACCGATCCAGCCGGCGCCGAGCCGCTTGCCGACTATGCGGCCACCATCGCCTGGGGCGACGGCACGACCAGCGCGGGCACGATCAGCGTCAGCAACGGCGTGTTCACCGTCAGCGGCAGCCATACTTATGCCGAAGAAGGCGGCGACACGCTGCGCGTCACGGTGACCGATGACGCCGGCCTCGCCGGCGCCAACACCTGGACCACCGAAAAGAGTATGCCTACCGCGCGCGACGATGTCGCCGCGGTGCTTGGTGCGAACGGTCTGATCTATGTGGTCGGGGGCGCCGACGCCAACGCCAATCCGCTCGCGACGCTCGCGGCGTACAATCGGGCGGCCAATACCTGGGCCACGGAGGCGAGCATGTCCACAGCCCGCGATGCCCCGGCGGCCGCCCTCGGCCCCAACGGGCTGATTTACGTCTTTGGCGGCGCCAACGTCAGCGGCAACACGCTCGCCAGCGTGGAGGCGTACAACCCGGCGACCAATGCCTGGACGGCCGAGGCGAGCATGCCCACCGCGACCGCGACCGCGGCCGCCGTCCTCGGTCCCGATGGCCTGATCTACGTCATCGGCGGTGCCGACACCAACGGCGACCCGCTCGGCACGGTGCAGGTGTACAATCCGGCAAGCAATACCTGGGCCACGAAATCCAGCATGCCCACGCCACGCGATAATATCACGGCGGCGCTCGGTGCCGACGGCCAGCTCTATGTTTTCGGCGGCGACAACGGCACGGGTGGGCCGCTCGCAACGGTGGAGGCGTACAACCCCGCGACCGATACGTGGACCACCAAGGCGAGCATGCCCATCGCACGCGATTCAGCGGCCGCCGCCTCCGCGATCGACGGCCAGATTTACGTCTTCGGCGGCGGTAACAGCCTGACCACGGTGCAGGCCTACGACCCGGCGAGCAACACATGGACCACCGAGGCGAGCATGCTCACCGGAAGCGATGCTCTGGCCGCCGCCCCGGGTCCTGACGGCCGGCTCTACGTCTTTGGCGGGGCCAACGCAGCCAACGCTCCTCTGTCCACGGTGGCGGCGTACCAACCGGCCGGCGCAACGGGTACGAGCGGCGTGCTGATCGACGTCGTGGATCAGGCGCCCGTGGTGCAGATGCTGTCGATCTCGGCCAGCACGGGCGAGCCGTTCAGCGGCGCGGTGGCCACGTTCACCGACCCGGCCGGAGCCGAGCCGGCCGGCAACTACGCGGCCACCATCGATTGGGGCGACGGCACGACCAGCACTGGCACCATCACGGTCAGCAACGGCGTCTTCACCGTCAGCGGCAGCCATACCTACACCGCGTCGGGCAGCGTCACACTGAGCGTGACGGTTACCGACGACGGCGGCGAGGCCGGCGCCGACGTCTCGGAGCGCGGAAGCCAACAAGCCGACCGCGACCTATGCGGCGGCCGCAGCGGCCGGCGCCGACGGCCGGATCTACGTGGTCGGCGGGGTCGCCCCCAACAACATTGACGAGCTCAATACCCTCGAGGCCTACGACGTCGCCAGCAACACCTGGACGACGTTGGCCCCCGCGCCCACTGTCCTTGAAGGGTCCGCAGCGGCGGCGGGCCCCGACGGGAAGATCTACGTCTTCGGCGGATTCAATTTCAACAGCAACAACTTCATCAGCGAGATCCTCGACTCGGTGGAGGCCTACGATCCGGCGACCAATACCTGGACGACGGTGGCGAGCCTGCCGACCCAATGCGCGACTGCGGCGGCTGTCCTCGCGCCCAACGGCCTGATCTACGTCTTCGGCGGGGTCAACAACCAGGACAACGGCGGTCTCAAGAATGTCTCTCTCGACACGGTCCAGGCCTACGATCCAGCGACCAACACCTGGACCACCAAGTCCCCGATGCCCACGGCGCGACAAGGCCTGGCCGCGGCGCTTGGTCCCGATGGCCTGATCTACGTCTTCGGCGGTGCGACGAACAACGGAGGCCAAGTCCTGGACACGGTGGAGGCCTACAACCCTGCAACGGACACCTGGACCACGAAGACCAGCATGCCGATTGCACGTGACAACTTTGCCGCCGCCCCGGGGCCGGATGGCCGAATCTATATCATCGGCGGGTTTTCACCTGCCGCGCTCCCCGGGCAACCGGAACCGACCGAGATCGACGCGTACGACCCGGCGACCGATACCTGGACGACCGTGGCGAGTATGCCCACGCCCCGCACCTACCCGGCGGCGGCCCTCGGCGTCGATGGCCGCATCCACGTCTTCGGCGGGTCGGGCGACGGCATTCAATCGGCAACGATTGCGTACCAGCCGGCTGGCATGTCGGCCACGGCCAGCACGACGGTGCAGCTTGCCACCCCGGCGGTACAGGTGACCGCTGCGCCCGGGCCTTTTTTTGCCACGGAGGGGCAGGCGTCGCCAGTGCAGACACTGGCCACTTTCACCGATCCCGCCGGCGCCGGATCCCTTGCGGAGTATGCGGCGCAGGTCAACTGGGGCGACGGCTTCGGCTTCGTCAGCGATCCCAACGTCACGATCAGCGGGCCCGTCAACGGAGTCTTCACCGTCTCGGGCAGCCATCTCTATGCCAACGTGGTTGGCATCAACAGCCAACTTCAGGTGCAAATCCTCCACGAAGGCACGACCTCAAACACCGTCGGTGTCGCGCTGGACGTGATCGACCCGCCGGTGGTTGTCACTGCGGCGGCCGGCCCGTTCACGGCGACTGAGGGGCAGACCTCGACCGTGCAGGCGCTCGCCACCTTCACCGATCCCGGCGGCGCCGAACCGCTCGCGGACTACAGCGCGTTGGTCAATTGGGGCGACGGCAGCGGCTTCGTCAGCGATCCCAACGTGGCGATCAGCGGGCCCGTCAACGGAGTCTTCACCGTCTCGGGCAGCCATCTCTATGCCAACGTGGTTGGCATCAACAGCCAACTTCAGGTGCAAATCCTCCACGAAGGCACGACCTCAAACACCGTCGGTGTCACGCTGGACCTGATCGACCCGCCGGTGGTTGTCACTGCGGCGGCCGGCCCGTTCACGGCGACTGAGGGGCAGACCTCGACCGTGCAGGCGCTCGCCACCTTCACCGATCCCGGCGGCGCCGAACCGCTCGCGGACTACAGCGCGTTGGTCAATTGGGGCGACGGCAGCGGCTTCGTCAGCGATCCCAACGTGACGATCAGCGAGCCCTCCGGCGGCGTCTTTACCGTCTCGGGCAGCCATCTCTATACCAATGTGGTTGGCGTCTCCAACCAAATCCAGGTGCAAATCCTCCACGAGGGCACGACGTCCAACACCGTCGGCGTCACCCTGAACCTGATCGACCCACCGGTGGTTGTCACCGCGGCCGGGCCGTTCACGGCGACCGCGGGGCAAGCTTCCGCCGTGCAGACGATGGCCACATTCACCGACCCCGGCGGCGCCGAACCGCTCGCGGACTACAGCGCGTTGGTCAACTGGGGCGACGGCAGCGGCTTCATCAGCGATCCCAACGCGACGATCAGCGAGCCCTCCGGCGGCGTGTTTACTGTCTCGGGCAGCCATTTCTATGCCGACGTGGTTGGCGTCTCCAACCAAATCCAGGTGCAGATCCTCCACGAAGGCACGACCTCAAACATTGTCAGCGTTGCACTGGACCTGATCGACCCGCCGGTGGTTGTCACCGCGGCCGGGCCGTTCACGGCGACCGAAGGGCAGACCTCGACGGTGCAGCCGCTGGCCACTTTCACCGACCCCGGCGGCGCTGCACCGCTCGCGCAATACAGCGCCCTGGTCAACTGGGGCGACGGCAGCGGCTTCGTCAGCGATCCCAACGTGGCGATCAGCGGGCCCTCCGTCAACGGCGTCTTCACCGTCTCGGGCAGTCATCTCTATACCGAAGTGGTTGGCGTCTCCAACCAAATCCAGGTGCAGATCCTCCACGAAGGCACGACCTCAAACATTGTCAGCGTTGCACTGGACCTGATCGACCCGCCGGTGGTTGTCACCGCGGCCGGGCCGTTCACGGCGACCGAAGGGCAGACCTCGGTCGTGCAGACCCTGGCCACGTTCACCGATCCCGGCGGCGCCGAAGCGCTCGCGCAATACAGCGTCCAGGTCAACTGGGGCGACGGCGGCGGCTTCATCAGCGATCCCAACGCGACGATCAGCGGGCCCTCCGTCAACGGCGTCTTCACCGTCTCGGGCAGTCATCTCTATACCGAAGTGGTTGGCGTCTCCAACCAAATCCAGGTGCAGATCCTCCACGAAGGCACGACCTCAAACACCGTCGGTGTCCCGCTAGATCTGATCGACCCGCCGGTGGTTGTCACCGCGGCCGGGCCGTTCACGGCAACGGAAGGGCAGACCTCGGTCGTGCAGACCCTGGCCACGTTCACCGATCCCGGCGGCGCCGAAGCGCTCGCGCAATACAGCGTCCAGGTCAACTGGGGCGACGGCGGCGGCTTCATCAGCGATCCCAACGCGACGATCAGCGGGCCCTCCGTCAACGGCGTCTTCACCGTCTCGGGCAGTCATCTCTATACCGAAGTGGTTGGCGTCTCCAACCAAATCCAGGTGCAGATCCTCCACGAAGGCACGACCTCAAACACCGTCGGCGTCCCGCTAGATTTGATCGACCCGCCCGTGGTTGTCACCGCGGCCGGGCCGTTCACGGCGACCGAAGGGCAGACCTCGATAGTGCAGCCGCTGGCCACGTTCACCGACCCCGGCGGCGCCGCACCACTCGCGCAATACAGCGCCCTGGTCAACTGGGGCGACGGCAGCGGCTTCGTCAGCGATCCCACCGTGACGATCAGCGGGCCGATCGGCGGCGTCTTTACCGTTTCGGGAAGCCATCTCTATACCAACGTGGTTGGCGTCTCCAGCCAAATCCAGGTACAGATCCTCCACGAAGGCACGACCTCCAACACCGTCAGCGTTGCGTTGGACCTGATCGACCCGCCGGTGGTTGTCACCGCGGCGACCGGGCCGTTCACGGCGATCGTAGGGCAGACTTCGGCCGTGCAGACCTTGGCCACTTTCACCGACCCCGGCGGTGCGGAACCGCTCGCGCAATACAGCCCCCTGGTGAACTGGGGCGACGGCAGCGGCTTCATCAGCGACCCCAACGTAACAATTTCCGGGCCGGTCAACGGCGTGTTCACCGTCTCGGGCAGCCACCGTTACACCCAGGGCAACGTTGCCGGCCACGTGCAGGTTCAGGTGCTGCACGAAGGAACGACCTCGAATACCGTCCAGGTCGCCCTGCAGTTGATCACCCCGGCGGGCGATGTGGATCCTGCGGTCATGGCGGACAATTCCACCATCCTCGCGGGCAGTCAAGCCGGTTTTACGGTAATCGTGAGCAGCGAGGGAGCCAGCACCGGCGTGACACTCAGCGATCCGTTGCCGGCCGGCGCAGGCGACGATCTGAACTGGCACATCGATCCGACCGCGGGCAACCCCAGTGCCTTCACCGTCAGCGGCGCGGTCGGCAGCCAGGTGCTGACGTTGAGCGGGCTGCTGGTTAGCATGGCGAACGGGCAGTCGCTGACGGTGCACATCACCGCGCTCACAACGGCCGCCGACGTTGGCAGGCTGTCCGACACGGCCACGACCAGTCCCAACCCCGATAACGACGGGCACCCGTTCACGGCCACGATCGCGGTCGATGCGGCGGCGGTCTTTACCAGCGTCAACAGCACCACGTTCAGTGTGGGCAGCGCAGGCAGCTTCACGGTGACGGCCAGCGGCTTCCCGATCCCAACGCTGAGCGAGAGCGCCGGCGACACGCGTCCCAGCGGCGTGACGTTCAACGCGCGGACCGGCGTGCTCAGCGGCACGCCAGCCGCCGGCACCGGCGGCACCTACACGTTGCACTTCACGGCACATAACGGCGCCGGCAGCGACGCCACGCAAACCTTCACGCTGGCCGTGAATCAGGCGCCGGCCTTCATCAGCGGCAACACCGCCGCGTTGAACGTGGGCAGCAACGGCAGCTTCACGGTCCAGGCCAGCGGCTTCCCCGCGCCGACGTTAAGCGAAAACCCCAGCGACGTCCTGCCCACGGGCGTATTGTTCAACGCCGCGACCGGTCTGCTGAGCGGCACGCCGGCCGCCGGCACGGCCGGCAGTTATACGCTGCACTTCACGGCGCACAACGGTGCCGGCAGCGACGCCACGCAAACGTTGACCCTGACCGTCAACCCGGCCCAGGTCAACCTGCCCTATCAGATTATCGAAGTCGGCAATCAAGTCGTCGCCGTCACGCCGAGCGGGCAGGGCTCGACGGTGACGGTGCTGGATCCCAATGGCAACCTACTTGCCACGATCGGCACCGCGAGTCCCGCCAAGGCGATCGCGCTCGGAAACAACCTCTTCGGCATCCTCTTGAGCAGCGGGGCCGGCTTCGAGCCTGGCACTGTATCAAGCCAACGGTCAGCCGGTCATGGGGCCGAATCCACCGCAACCGCCCAGTCCGCCGCCAAATCCTACGCCACCCGCGTCCAATTGCGGTCGATCGTTCCCGCCGGGGCCGAATTACGCTCCGCCGCCCCCGCCCCTCCCGCCGCCGCCTGTCGGCGTGGTCATTAGCACGGCCACTCCGGCCCAGGTGATCGCCGGTCAGAACGGCTTTGCCATCGTGCAGGCGGCATCGGTGGCCATCTACGACCAGAACGGCAATCTCAAGGCGACGCTGTCCACGACGACCGCGGCGACCGTTATGCCGGATCAGAACAACTTCTTAATCATCCAGCCGGGCAGCGTCACCGTCGTGGGGAACGATGGCCATATCAAGAACCTGATCGCGACCACGGGCACGCCGAGCGTGGTCCTCGGCCAGAACGGCTTCGCGCTGGTGACGGCCGGCTCGGTCGCCATTTTCGACCAGGACGGCAACGCGCACGGCTCGGCCATCCCGACCGCCCTACAGTCCACGGTCATTGCCGACCAGGACAACTTCCTGATCGCGGCGGCGGGCAGCATGACGGTGGTCGGCAGTGACGGCCACGTCAAGACCACGATCGCGACCACGGGCACGCCGAGTGTCGTCATCGGGCAGAACGGCTTCGCCCTGATGACGGCCGGCTCGGTCGCCATCTACGACAAGGACGGCCATGCACAGGGCTCAATCATCACGACCATCGCCCCGACCACGGTGCTGGCCGACCAGGATCGCTTCCTGATCATCACGCCGGGCAGCGTCACCGTGGTCGCCAACAGTGGCCAGGTCCAGGCCAGCATCGCCACCACAAGCCCGCCCACGGTGATTGTCGGCCAGAACGGCTTTGCGATCGTCGCCGGCAGCACGGCGATGATCTACACCAAGGACGGCAACGCGCAGGGCAGCGCCATTGCTGTCACTGCTCAGACGCAAGTGGTGGCGGTTGCCGATCGATTCGCCTTCGTGCAGCCAATCGCGAACGGCCAGGTTCAGGTGGCGATCTATGGAAGCGATGGCAACTTCAAGGGAAGCAGCGTCACCTGACATATGCCGCCACCCGAATCGCCCGGAAAGTTGCAGACTTGATCCCCGGCGGCCGAAAGCCTATGATAGGAGTGGAAATGGCACTGCTGCGATGCTAATTCATGACCCTGTTAAACCGCAAAGTCGATTACGCGCTGCTGATCCTCTGCTACCTGTATCACCGGGTGGAGGGCGGATCGGCGCGAAATCGCCGGCCACTTCGGCATCAGCCGGGCATTTGCGGCCAATATCCTCAAAGACCTGTGCCAGCAATGGTTTGTGGTCAGCCAGCGCGGCGTACACGGAGGGTATCAGCTACACAGCGCCGCCGCCGAGCGCACACTGGCCGATTTGATCGACGCGCTCGACAGTCCGGTTCGACTTGCCGAGTGCAACGAACCGGTGCCGGCGGAATGTTGCCGACTCACGCCGAACTGTCCGATTCGCACGCCGATCACCCAGGTACACAATCGGATCAGGGCCGTGCTGGAAACCGTCCGGCTGGTCGAGATCTTCACGACCCCGACCGCCGAGTCGCAGCCCATACTCCTGGAAGTTTCCCGATGTGAGGCCGCCCGGCTGCCCGAAATGAGCGTACCGTCACACGAGTAGGAAGAGGCATGCTCCGGCTCCCGATCTACATGGACAACCACGCCACCACGCGCACCGACCCGCGCGTGGTCGAGGCGATGTTGCCCTATTTCACGGAGCACTACGGCAACGCCGCCAGCCGCACGCACGCTTTCGGTTGGCATGCGGAAGAAGCCGTAACCGCCGCGCGTGCCCAGGCGGCCGCCCTCCTCGGCGCCGACCCCCGCGAGATCGTCTTCACCAGCGGCGCGACCGAGAGCAATAACCTCGCCATCAAGGGCGCGTGCCGGCTCTACCGCCAGCAGGGCGACCATGTCATCACGGTGCAAACGGAACACCGGGCCGTCCTCGACCCGTGCCGCCGGCTGCAGAGCGAAGGCTTTCGCGTCACGTTCCTGCCGGTCGATCGCTTCGGCCGAGTCGCGCCGAACAGGTCGCCGAGGCGATGACGCCGCGGACGATCCTGGTCAGCGTGATGCTTGCGAATAACGAGGTCGGCACGCTGCAACCGGTCGCCGCGATCGGCAAGCTGTGCAAGGAACGCCACGTCCTCTTGCACACGGATGCGACCCAGGCGGTGGGCAAGATTGCCGTGGACGTTGAGGAGCTCGACGCCGACTTGCTAAGCCTGTCGGCCCACAAGTTCTATGGTCCCAAGGGCGTGGGCGCTCTTTACGTCCGCCGCAGGAGCCCGCATGTCCGGCTGGAGCCGATCCTGGACGGCGGCGGTCACGAGCGCGGTCTGCGCAGCGGCACGCTGCCCGTCCCCAGCGTTGTCGGCTTCGGCACCGCATGTGAGTTGGCGGGCGCAGAGCTGCACGCCGACGTGGACCGCTGCCGCGAGCTGCGCGATCGCCTGCACGCGCGACTCCAGTCGAGCCTGCCCGAAGTGACGCTAAACGGGCACCCCGAAGAACGACTGCCGAACAATCTGAACCTGAGCTTTGCCCACGTGCACGGCGAAGCGCTGCTGATGGCCTTGAGAAACGTGGCGGTCAGCTCCGGCTCGGCGTGTACCTCGGCCAGCGTTGAGCCGAGCTATGTCCTGCGCCGATGGGCGTGCCGGACGAGCTGGCCCACAGCAGCATCCGCTTCGGCCTGGGCCGATTCAACACCGCCGAGGAGGTAGAATACGTCATCGACGAGGTGACGCGCGTGGTGCGTCATCTGCGCAGCCTGAACCCCGAATACGCGTTGGCGACGGCCGCGCACGCGTGAGTCGTTCGTAGTTCCGCCTTTGGGCGGGCGCGGAGCCGCCTAAAGGCGGAACTACGAACCGATCGCAACCGGCCCTATTGAATGAAGGCAACCTCTAACCCTGAAGGAGAATTTCGCATGTCCATCGAACTGCAACAGAGAACGCCGACGGCTCCACCGGTGGAACGCACGGCGCCCATTGTGCTGACCGAAAAGGCCGCCGCCAAGGTCAAGCAAATCGTGGCCGACGAGCAGGCCAAGGGCGGCGCCGGCGAAGATTTATCTGCGGGTGCGCGTTGTCGGCGGCGGCTGCAGCGGCTTCCAGCACAAGCTCGACCTCGACCCGAACATGAACCCGAAGCTCGACGAGGTCTTCGAGATTCACGGCGTCGCGGTGGTGATCGACAAGCGCAGCAGCATGTACCTCGGCGGCGTGACGGTCGACTTCCACGACGAGCTGCACCGCTCCGGCTTCAGCATCAGCAATCCGAACGCGAAGAGGACCTGCGGCTGCGGCAGCTCGTTCTCGATGTAACCATGCCCGCTTGCGGCGTTGCGCTGCCGCCATTTCGGCGCAGCGCAATGCCGTAAGCGGCTCTCGGGCGCTTAGCTCAGCGGCTAGAGCACCTGGTTTACACCCAGGGGGTCAGGGGTTCAAATCCCTTAGCGCCCATTCGTCCTAAGTCACGCCGAACGCAAGACTTAAGCGTACCTGTCCGCGTCGGACAGTGCGGCCCGAAAGACGGCGAAGAACGGTAGTCTACCGTTTTCGCTCTTTGGAGGACCGCACCATGCCGAGCGCAGCAGCAACCCGTCACCCAAGCTATCGCAAGCACAAGGCGACCGGCCAAGCCGTGGTAACCTTGAACGGCAAAGACATTTACCTTGGCCGTTACGGTTCCCAAGACTCTAAATGCGAGTATGACCGGATCATCACCGAATGGCTGGCCAACAACCGGCAGCTTCCCGCAACCGATTCGCTCACCGTGGCCGAATTGATTGTGCGCTTGTGGCCCTTGGTTGAGCAACATTACCGCAAAAGCGACGGAACCCAAACCAGCGAAGTCAGCGAACTCCGCTACTCTCGGCCCGCTCAACCACCTTTACGGCAAGACCCGGCGCGGGACTTCGGCCCGCTTGCGTTCAAGGCCGTTCGCCAGCTGATGGTGAACGGCTACGATCATCCGAAGTACGGGGCGCAAATCGGTTGCTGCCGCGGTGTCATCAACCACCGCATGGAACGGGTCAAGCGAATGTTTCGATGGGCGACGGAAAACGAGCTGGTGCCGCCGTCCGTGTATCACGGCTTGCTGGCGGTCCGTGGCCTGCAACGTGGTCGCAGCGACGCGCGAGAGACGGAACCCGTTCGCCCTGTCCCGGATGCCCACGTCAACGCCGTCCGTCCGTTCGTCTCTCGTTCCGTGGAAGCCTTGATTGACCTGCAATTGCTGACCGGCGCCCGTCCCGGTGAATTGTGCATCATGCGCGCGTGCGATCTGAACATGAGCGGGCGAATTTGGACCTACTGCCCGGAATCGCACAAAACCGAACACCACGGACACGCGCGAGAAATCTACATCGGCCCGCGAGCGCAGGAAATCGTCAAGCAGTTTCTCAAGAGCGATCTGCAAGCCTTCTTGTTTTCGCCAAAGGACGCCGAGCAAGAGCGGCTGCGCATCATGCGTGAGAAGCGCAAGAGCAAGGTACAACCTTCCCAACGCTGCCGCAAAAAGAAGGACGTGAAGCAATCGGCCGGCGATTGCTACGACGTGCATGCGTACCGGCGCAGATTACCCGCGCCTGCGCCCGTGCGTTTCCGGTGTCGGCGAACCTCGCACCAACCGTCAAGCAAGACGGCAAGCGCAGACCGCGCGCGAATGGAAAGCCCGGCTGACCGCCGAAGAAAAAGCGGCCATTCGCCAATGGCAACGAGAACATAGCTGGCACCCACACCAGCTACGGCACAACGCCGCAACCAATCTTCGACGAGAATACGGTGTCGAGCTGGCCCGGATCATCCTTGGCCACAAGACCGCTTTCACGACGGAGATTTACGCCGAAGCGGACCGGCAGCAAGCAAAGGACGTAATTGCGAAAATCGGCTGAACCGGGTAACCTCAAAGTGGCGGATAGGCCGGCCAGCCGACAAGCGGACAGCTTCATCCGTTTCCGCCAGTCTCTCTTTGAAGCGCTGGGAGAAGCACCAGCATGAGCGAACAACCGCCATCCGATGAAGACCTAATGATTATGGAGTATTTGGAGCGCCCGAGAATGCTCGCGTTTTTGCGAAAGGGCCATTCGGCAGGTTCACTCTTGAGAGAGTGCGCGCGTTGCCGCTTCACAGCAGGGACATGGTTCTTTCCCAAGTTTACGCCGAGCAACGCCGGCGCCGGCGGCGACGGCGCAAGCAACAAAAGCGCACAAGACCGGATTCTCTGCTTCAGTCTCCCATCACGATCGACGGCAAGCGCGTGCTCGTCAGAGGCGAACTGGTAACGCTGGACGTGACCGCCGAACGCTTAGCGGACATACTGCACTTTCTTGGGCAATTGGTTGCGAACCTTAACCAATGGGTTAGCGGTCCCGACATCAGCAAAGCCGCGTCATCCGGACAGTACGGCGAGCGGTTTCGGTGGGACCGCGTGCAAAAATCGCTTCCTGCAAACCTCCAAGCGCATATCGAAACCGACCGACGAAAAGGGAAGCGGTTGAAGCCGCTGCCGTGACGCAAATTAGCCGCAAAGGCGCCGTATCTGCGTCAGCGGCCAAGTCTGTATCCTCGCTTGCATGGTGCGACAAACCGTTGCCACGCTTGCGAGGATGACATGATTGATCTACGAAACGAAAGTACCATTTCTCTCTCTCAGGCGGCGCGTTTACTTCCTCCGGGACGACGCGGCCGGCCGGTAACGCTCTCTTGCCTTCTGCGCTGGGTTCTCACCGGAGTAAAGCTGCCATCCGGTGAAGTTGTGCGCCTGGAAGCTTCTCGCCTTGGGGGGCGCTGGCTTACGTCCGTGGAAGCGCTTCAGCGGTTCGCCGACCGGCAAACGCCAAACCTCACAACGGAACCGGCACGCGCTCCGCGCACCGTGGCACAACGAACTAGGGCCGCGGAAAGGGCCGCAAGGGAACTTGACGAAGCTGGCATCTAGGTAGTGATACTATGCTACTTTGAGTCTTGGGGGGCGCAAGAGAGATGTTTAGAGTCTTGGGGGGGCGCAAGGGAGATGTTTAGAGTCTTGGAACGCCAAGAAAACCAGAATGCCACGGTCAAACGTCACTCCGACCGTGGCATTCGCAAACTGAGGACTTACGGACATGGTAGCTCATCTGCCTGCAATCTGCAAGGCCGCAACGCTCGCGCCCGATGATCTATACCTGAGAGCGGCGCAAGCCGGCCTGGACCTATCTCCGATCATGGCTTGTCGGAAATCCGTTGCCTTCATCAAAGGGCCAGACGCAATCGGCCAAGGCGAGCGCGTCGCCGCTCTTTGCCGCGCTACGACCAAAGGCCAAAAGGAAGCCGGCAGCCTGGAACGACAAGAACAGACGGCGCGAAGTGAAATCGGAAAAGCCGGGGGCGAGCTTGTCGAGATATACTCGAAAGCTGGAGTACAGGGCCATTCGGAAGAGTGGTTTCATTATCTTGCGTCCGTGTTCACGGACGCTGAAGCGCGGCAGATAAGGAAAATAGTCATAACCGTGTTGAGCCGGCTTGTTCGCTCACCGGATTACGTATTCGACAACGGCGCCAGACCGAGCGCCGAGCAGCTGGAACGAATCGGGCGACTTGCCGAAGCGCACGGCATTACCATCGTCTGTCTTTGCCGGCCGGACGCGAGCTTGTCCGAGGAGCGCAGCTGGCAAACGAAGCATTGCGGATGCGCTGGACGGCCGAAAGGCAGCCGAAGCAAGTACGCCGGATGGAGCACGCAACGCACGCAACGGATCAGGCAACTAGCGCTGGACGCTGTTGACGCGGGGCATTCGTACAGACAAGCGGCTGCGATCGTGAACGAGACTATGCACCGGGAAGGATGGTTCATCCGGGAAATAAGTCACGAAACGGTCCGCAAGTGGGATCTGCGCAGGAAGGCAGAAGCGGGACAGGGGGGCACGGATTGGGGGGTATCGGATGAGGTTTAGAGACTTGGGGACTGTACTTGACGTTTCCGCGCCGCCGGGAAGCTGGCCGAATGTCGCGAGAATGGCGCTTTTTGTGCGGAAAAGTGGCGCGCTGGCCTTTTCAGGCGTGTAAAAAGTTGACAAGCCGCGGCGCCAAGACTCTAAACGGTCGAGCGCGTGGTAAAAGCCCGAAGGCGCCGGGGCAGGAAGGCAAAGGTAGGGCCGTGCGGACCTGGATTGGGGGGTATCGGAGGGGGTTGGCTGTAGTTGACGTTTCCGTCAGACGAAAAAACGGGCGAAGTTGCATGAAAACGGCGTGATTTGCGAGGAAACGCGGTGCGGACGGCAGGAACGAGCGCAAAAAAGTTGACAGCTGCCGGCGCCAGGCGCAAGACTCTAAACGATCGGCCGCAAGAATGAGGCTTCCCGCACAATTTCACGCCCGGCGAGCGGCAACCCGCGGCAAATCGGCGGTTTACGGGCGCCCTGGCATGCACGAACCGCGGACGCCGGTATTTTGTGGCGTCGGCCCGGTTGACGGGATACACTGAACCTGCCCGCGACCGACCCGAACGACCTTTTCAGGAGTCCATCCATGCGCCGACCGCGTTCTTTCGCTCTGGCTTTGCTGTTCAGCTTGGGCGTGTCTGTCATCTTTCCGGCTGCGCAGGCGCAAGAAGAAGAGGTTCTTGACTTGGCCGCTCCGAAGGTTGGGAATGTAGGACTAATCAAAGAGAAACTTCTGTTTCTTGCGCCAGTAAGCAAGGATGACACCGATGGTGTTACTGGCACGCTCTACCCTGCGAAAAATACGAAACAATACGTCTTGCTTTTTGTGAAGGGCATCAGCAACGCTGGCTTAAAGCTGGGGGATGAAATCAGACTTCCTGGCCGATATGAAGTGACGCTATTCCGAAAGGAAACCAGCAAGACGACGGGTGAACTCATCTTCATTGTCGGCGTCAAAGCCAGATGAATCGTCCGATCAGGAACCTATAAGACTCCAAGACTCTAAACCATCGGGGGTGCATGATGTCGCGACGGCAATTGCCTATGATCGGTCTTGCGTTAGGGCTCTTGGCGCTTGCGACGGACGGCCGCGCCGATGAGGCCGCGGCCGTTACGGCAATTAAGAAAGTCGGCGGCGTGGTCATGGTGGACGATAAACGGCCTGGCATGCCTGTTATTTTTGCGAATCTTGCCGGCAGTCAAGTCACGGACGCGGGGTTAAAACACCTGATCGAGTTGAAGAGCCTGGAGGCAGTTCACTTAGGACAAACCAAGATCACGGATACGGGAATGAAGGAACTGAGGGAACTTACGGGTTTGCAAGCCTTGTTCTTAGACAACACGCAGATCACTGATGCAGGGCTGAAAGAGTTGCAAAAACTCAAAAACCTAAAGCGGCTAACTTTGTATGAAACGAAGATCACTGATGCCGGGCTAAAGGAGCTAAGGGAACTCAAGAACTTACGCTCACTCGATGTTCACAGCACAAGGATCACGGACGGGGGGCTGAAGACGCTGGAGAACCTCCAGAGCCTGCGGTCCCTTGATCTTGGCAAAACGCAAATCACAGACGCAGGAATAGTGTCGCTAACCGAACTCCGGAACCTAGATTCATTGGAACTCGGCGGCACACAAGTTACGACGGGCGCGATAAACAGGCTTCAGGCAGCGCGGCCGGAGCTGTCTATCACTCGCATATGGGACCGGTGAACCGTGGCGCCGTGTAGCCGAAACACAAACTGGATTTGCAGCTAACGAGTGATTTGCGATGAGCTGGAATTATTCTTCTTGCCACCCAAGCCCGTTGCTTGACGGTAATGGCCAACCGTTATCGTGGTCCCTCGTTGAGAATAACGAAAGCGAGGACCGCACAAATGAACCGATTCGCTTCTGCTTTCTTGGCAAGGTTTTCGCTCCTATCGAGGGCCGCAATGCTTGGCAGTCTACCTGGAATGAAACCAGCCATCCAATCCATCCGACGCTTAGCTCTGCCATGTGGTGCACCGGCTGGTCGAGGAGCAAACAAGGTACGTCAAACTACATCAGGGAGTATGCGGCAATTGTCGTGGCCGGAAGACGCAGCGCGGTGGTTCTAGTCGATGTTTGGCCTGACTCGCGCTACTCCGGGCCCTTTGGACGTTGCGCTGATTTTGTAATAGAGGGAAAGACATCCCTCTTGGATTTCATTGGCGTTCCGTTTGGGCATGTGAGGATTTGGTGCGCCAAGAAAGAGGCAACGCCGGCGACGTTGCCGTTCAATCGCTGGCATTCTGGCAGGGATTGCTGGAGGCGAAGCGGTCGTCTTGACGTTGATTTGACCCATGCGTGTGATTTCATAAAGCGGATTACCTTGCACCTACAGGCGGCAGATATCGCGTCTAGCGCATATGATGTAGACTGACTGATCGGGTGCCAAGACTCTAAACGTCGGGCGAATTGTGCCGGCCGGGGCCGGCAGTGAGCCACTTTCGGAAGTGCGTGAAAACCTCCCATGCGCTGCCCGTCGCGAGAAACGCGCCAAGACTCTAAATGGAGGGGAGCGATTCGCCGGGAGTTTTGCTGTAACCGCCACGCCGCAGCTGGTTTGCGTCGGTTCGGGGCGCCAGCGTGCGGCGCGGATAAGGAAGAACGCCGGGTAACCTCCTGTAACCGCCACGCGGGAACTGGGTTGCGTCGGATCGGTGGCGCCGGCATGCGGCCGCCGATAAGGAAAAACTTGGAATACCGCCAAACCGTACAAATGGTGTCTTTTCGACCTGCAACCTTTGCCGGAAAATTTTTGCCTAAGCCGAGCACTTGACGCCCATGTCTTTACCTATACCGCCGCTTGCTCAATACGCGCAACCGGGTGGGGTGGCCGGTTGCCGGGCGCCTGGACGGCGCCAAGACTCTAAACTGTCCATTGGGGGCAGACCGGCAAGCCCGTTGTGAGGGGAGCGAATGGACCGAGAAAAGGAACGCGAGTACCGCGACGAAGCGGCCAGACTTGGCCAAGCGCCGAAACCGGAGCAAGAGGCGCTTGTCGCATGGTTGCGGGACATCGCGGCCGATCCGAAAGTCAGGGAAGCGGACCGCACGGCCGCACACGAACGGGCGAACGCGCTAGCTCGCCTCTTGAAGTTGCCGAAACCTGCCAAGAAATCGTAAAACATTAACCTTGACGAACGACAAGGCTAACGTTATACTGCCCTTTGTTGGGACCGATCGCACACCAGCAAGGGGAATCGCGATGAAAGACCTGATTGCGTATTGCCGGGTTAGCACGAAACAACAGGGGGTTTCCGGCCTTGGCCTGGAAGCCCAGCGCACGGCGGTTGAAGCCCACGCGAAGCAAAACGGGGCCCGCATTGCGGCCGTGTACGTCGAAATCGAGAGCGGCAAGAAATCCGACCGACCCGAGCTGGCCAAGGCGCTTGCGCACGCTCGCCGAAGCAAGGCGACGCTATGCGTGGCCAAGCTGGACCGGCTTGCCCGCAACATGGCTTTCCTGTCGGCGCTAATGGATTCGGCCGTTCCATTCGTCGCATGCGACAACCCCCACGCAAACCGGCTGACGCTGCACATTCTCGCGGCCGTTGCAGAGGCAGAGGCAAAGGCCATCAGCGAACGCACGAAAGGCGCGTTGAGCGCTGCCAAGGCCCGCGGTGTGCCGCTCGGGTCGGCGCGTGCCGGCCATTGGGAAGGCCGGGAGGAAGCCCGCCGGGAAGGGGCCAGCCGGGGCGCGGCCGTGTCAGCCGAGATTCGCAGCAAGGCGGCGGTTGAAGCCTACGCGGACTTGCGGCCGATCATGGAAGAGCTGCGCACGGACGGGGCCAGCCTGCAAGCAATCGCGGACAAGCTGAACACCGATGGGCACACAACCCGCCGCGGCCGACCGTGGAACCCGGTTCAAGTTGCCCGCGTCCTGGAACGAGCTGCCGACAAATGAAGCGCCGGCCGGCCAAAGCCCCAAAACCGGGGCAAGGACGGCCGATCGCACGCGGATGAAGGCAGGGCAGCTGCAAGGCGACTGGACGCGGCCGGGACGATCCTGGCGCGTTTAGTGGCCAAGCGCCGCCCGGAAAGGCGAAAACGGTAGTCTACCGTTTCGCACGCCGAGCATACCGCAAAAACCACGCAAATTCCCGCGTTTGCTCGCAACCGCTTGCAAATGCGTGATTTCTCGGATAGAATGCTTCGGATCGCAGGTTTTTCGGGCTTTTCGCGTGTGACAAGGGACAGTCAGGGAGTGTTTTACACCCAGGGGGTCGGGGGTTCGAAACCCTCAGCGCCCATTGTGACGGCCCGTGGTCACTAACTGACAGCGGGTCGGTGTACACGCCCATCGTCAACCGAATGTCGGAATGTCGCATTGCGGTCCTTGACGGGCAATAGCACGGCTCGTACCGCCCGAGCCCGCGGCGCGAGCCAAGGGCGAGGCACCTCGCCCTTGGCTCGCGCCGCGGGCTCGTCTGCAAGCAAGCCAATCACAATCGTGGCGGGACTCGCATATCCGCTGACGTGGACATAGAATCGCCGTGGGCTTTGCAACGTTAATCTCACGAGGGCGCTGCGATGGCCGGCAAGCCGAAGGTGTTCGTGACGCGCGTGCTGCCTGAGCTGGGACTGCGGCAAATCGTCGACGGTTGCGACGCGGAAGTGTGGCGCGATCCGCTGCCGCCGCCGGTCGAGGTGCTGCGTGCCAGGATCGCCGACTGTGACGGCCTGGTGTCACTGCTTACCGATCGGATCGACGCGGACTTGCTCGACCGGGCGCCGCGGCTCAAGGTGGTCAGCAACTTCGCGGTCGGGTTCAATAACATCGACGTGCCGGCCTGTATCGCGCGCGGCATCGCGGTCGGCAACACACCCGGCGTGCTGACCGACGCGACCGCGGACATGGCGTTTTGCCTGCTTATCGGCGCCGCGCCGGCTGGTCGAGGGCCACCAGTATACGCTCGCGGGCCGCTGGAAGACGTGGGAGCCGCTGGGCCATCTCGGGCAGGACCTTGCCGGCCGGACCCTCGGCGTCATCGGCATGGGCCGCATCGGCTACGCCCTGGCCAAGCGCTGCCGCGGCGGCTGGGACATGCGCGTGCTGTATTGCGATGTCAACAAGAGCGAGCATGCCGAGCGCGACCTGGCGGCCCAGCGTGTCGATCTCGACACGCTGGTGCGCGAGTCGGATTTTGTGTCCCTGCACACCGACCTCAACGACAGCACGCGCGGCATGATCGGGACCGAGCAGTTCCGCAAGATGAAACGCTCCGCGGTGCTGATCAACACCGCGCGGCCCGCTCGTGGATCCACAGGCGCTGGCCGCGGCGCTGCGTGCCGGAACGATTTTCGCCGCGGGCCTCGACGTGACCGACCCCGAGCCGCCAATGGCCGACGATCCGCTGCTAGGATTGAGCAATATCGTCATCGCGCCGCACATCGCTAGCGCCACGATTCAGACGCGCGACCGCATGGCGGATATTTGTGCCAAGAACCTGCTCGCCGGGCTGCGCGGCGACAAGCTGATCGCGTGGGTGAATCCAGAGGTTGAGGGTAAACGGCGGCAGTGATCGAGTCCTCACCCCCCGTGAAGAGTGGCGCCACGGAATTCGTCGAAGGTGCTGGCTTCCACCGCGGCATCGAACCAACGCACCAGGAGACTGCTATCCTGGGTCGCTTGAATCGTCACCGCCAGATCGCTCGGAACCGGCGCTTTGCAGCGCTTCTCCAGCAGGCGCAGCAGGTCGGCCTGTCGGGTCTTGACTTCAGCCTCGGCGAGCGCTTCGGCGCGAGCTTCGGCCTGCCATTCGAGAACTTGCTGGGATACTTTCACGTTCCATTCCTCCAAAGCTTGCTTCCAGATTCCCCAGGTGCCGGTCAACTCGGCGAAGATCAACGCGTCGGCCGCATACTCTAATCGAAGCTGCTGATTCGGCTCAAGCGTCGTCCAGCAATACGTCCACCAGTTCGGCCGGGTGCACCGCGGTGCGGCCGGTGAAGTGCTGAATCTGCAGCCGGCACGAGAAGCCGGCGGCCACGACTGGGATTCGCGGCACCTGCGCGCAAGGAGCGGAAAAAGTCGCTGATTGCCGACCAACCGCGAGACTTCGTAGTGCTCCTTCTCATAGCCAAACGAGCCGGCCATGCCGCAGCAGCCCGCGTCGAGATCGATTACGTCGGCGCCCGGAATGCGCCGCAGCAGCTTCAACGTGGGCGCGATGCCGACCAGCGAACGCTGATGGCAATGGCCCTGGACCAGGATGCGGCTCATACGCCGCGGCCCGCAGTCCAAGCGTGCAGTCGTCATATCCAGACCGTGGTTGAGCAATTCCTCGAACGTCAGGCAGGCTGCCGCCACGGCCTCGGCTTGCCGTCGCTCTTCACCGCGGAGCAGGGCCGGGTAATCGTCCTTCATCGTGAGGATGCAGCTCGGTTCGCAGGCGGTGATCGGCGTGCCGGCGGCTGCCAAAGGATAGAGGCGCGCAACGTTCTGCCGTGCGCATTCGACCGCTTCGTGCAACAGGCCATTGGAGATCATTGGCCGGCCACAACATCGTAGGCCGGCAGGTCCGAGTGTGACGGCGAAGCCCGTCTTTGCAAGAAGCCGTGCGGCGGCAAGGCCAAGCTGCGGTTCGTAGCAGTTCGTGAACGTATCGGGGAACAGCACGGCGGGGAAGGTGCCCTCCGTGGGCCGAAACTGCTGCTGCAGCGTGCGGCGGACGAAGGGGGGCGGCAGGCGCCGACGGTCGATGCCGAACAGTCGTTCGCCAAGCCAGCGTGCCGGCCGGCTGCGCATCAGCCAATGCGACACCGGCGCCAGCCGGCTGCCCCAGCGGCTCAGCGCCGCCACGTTGCCGAACAGCCGATTGCGCCAGGGCAGGCCATGTACGGCGTAATACTGATGCAGAAATTCGGCCTTGAGGCGCGCCATGTCCACGTTGGTCGGGCATTCGCTCTTGCACGCCTTGCACTCCAGGCACAGGTCGAGCACCTCGTGCAGGGCCGGGTCGGTCAGCCCGCGCAGGTCGCACTGGCCGGTCAGCGCCAGCCGCAGCGCGTTGGCCCGGCCGCGGGTGCTATGCTGCTCCTCGCGCGTCGCCCGGTACGACGGACACATCGTCCCGCCACGCTGCTTGCGGCACTCGCCGACGCCGGCGCACAGCTCGGCGGCACGCACCAGACCGCCGTCGGCCGTGAAGTCGAACGTCGTCGGCAGTTCGGGCGTGACGTAGGCCGGTCCGTAGCGCAGGTTCGCGGTCAGGGGCGGCGCATCGACGATCTTGCCGGGATTGAAGACGCCTTGCGGATCGAAGGTACGCTTGAGCGTACGAAAGGCCTCGTACAGGATTGGGCCGAACATCTTTTCCTGAAACGGGCTGCGGACCAGGCCGTCGCCGTGCTCGCCGGACAGGGCGCCGCCGTACTTGAGCACCAGCTCAGCCACCGCGTCGGCAATGGCCTGGAAACTGCTGCACGCCCACCACCGTCTTCAGGTCGATGATCGGCCGCACGTGCAGGCAGCCGACCGAGGCATGCGCGTAGACACCGGCGGTGGTGCCGTGGCTGCGAATCACGTCGAGGAACTCGGCGATGTAGTCGCGCAGGCACGTTGGGCTGACCGCCGTGTCCTCGACGAACGACATCGCCTTGGCGTCGCCCTTCTCGGCCATCGACAGGCCCAGGGCGAGCGTCCGCAGCTTCCAGATGCGCTGCTGCTCGGCGGCATCGGTCGCGCGCCGATAGTGATTGCCGAAGCCGCGATTGCGCAGGTCCGCTTCGAGGGCTGCGAGTCGCGCCGGCACGTCCTCGGGCCGGTCGAGGTAGAACTCGATCAGCAGAATTGCCCCCGGATCGCCGTCGAGAAAGCGCGCAGCCGCGCAGGCGTCGGGGTTCAGCCGCGTGCTGTCGAGGATGTAGCGATCCATCACCTCGACGGCGGCCGGCCCATGCGTGAGGATGGCTGGCGTCGCAGCCAGCGCGTCAGGCAAATCCGCAAACTGCACGACCAGCAGCGCCCTGGCGCTGCGGCATCTCGACCAGCCGCAGCCGGGCTTCGACGACGACGCCCAGCGTGCCTTCGGAGCCGACGAACAGGTGCGTCAGGTTGACGGCATCCGCGCTCTTTGCGAGCAGGTCGAGATTGTAGCCGCCGACGCGGCGCAGGATCTTCGGGAAACGCCGCTCGATTTCGCCGGCATGTTGGTTCGCGAGTTCGCGCACGATGCGGTAACAGCGGCCTTCGAGTGTTTCCAGACCCGACCGCGCCTCGAACTCCTGCCCACCGACCGGACGAGCGTCGATCACGCTGCCGTCGCTCAGCACAACGCGCACGTCGAGGACGTGGTCGATGGTTTTTCCGTGGATGATCGAGTGCGTGCCGGACGAGTTGTTCGCGATCATGCCACCGATGGTGGCCCGGCTCGCGGTGGAAATGTCGGGCGCGAACTGCAGCCCATGCGGCGCGACCTGCTGGTTCAGATCGTCGAGCACGCAGCCCGGCTGCACGCGCGCCCAGCGCTCGCCGGCGTTGATTTCGACCACGCGATTGAAGTATTTGGAGCAATCAAGGATGACGCCCGGGCCAATTGCCTGCCCCGCCTGCGAGGTCCCGCCGCCGCGGGCTGTTAGCGGCACGCCGAAGCGGGCGCACGTCTGCACGACGCCAACGATGTCCGCCTCGGTGCGCGGCAGCACGACGCCGAGCGGCACGACCTGGTAAACGCTCGCATCGGTGGAGTAGAGCGCCCGGCTGAGGCGATCGAAACGGACCTCGCCGGAGCAGGCCGCAGCTAATGCCGTGTGCAAACCGGCCACATCGATGCTGCGGGTCGACGGCTGCGGCTCAGCAATTACCGGTAGCGCCATGCCGCTCATTGTCACTCCGGGAAAAAGCAGAACGCGGCACGCCCACGGCCGAAAGGCCGTGGGGTTACCGCGCGGTTAACCCCACGGCCTTTCGGCCGTGGGCGTGACTTTCTCATGCGCCCAGCCACAACAGCCCCGCGCAGGCGCAGCAATCCCTGTTCCAGCGTGTCGCCGCCGGCTGCGAACGACACGCGCAGCACGCCCTCGCCGCCCGGGCCATAGGCGGCACCGTGCACGACCACCACGCCGGCCTCGTGCAAGAGAAAGCCGCGTACGTCGTCCGACGACCGTCCCAGACCGCGCACGTCAACCATCACGAACAGGCCACCCTCCGGCTTCAGGAGCGTCACTCTGGGAATGTCACGCAGCGTCTGTATCACGCAGTCGCGCCGCGCCTGAAACTCCGCGGTCATCGCGGCGACACACGCCTGGTCGGAGCGCAGGGCACACGCCGCGGCATCCTGTACGAACGTGGCCGCCCCGCGGCTCGATTGCTGGAGCACCAGCAGCATCGATCGGATCAGCGCCGCCGGGCCCGCGCAGTAGCCGACGCGCCATCCGGTCATGCCGTACGTCTTCGACAGACTGTTGACCAGCAGCGTGCGCGCGGGTCTCGGCGGACAGCGCCGCGGGCGACACGTGCCGCCGGCCATCGTAGACCAGCGTCTCGTAAACCTCATCGCTCACGATCACCAGGTCGCGTTCGCAGGCAAACGCCGCAATCTGCTCCAGCTCGGGCCGCGTCAGCACGGTGCCGACGGGATTCCACGGCGTGTTGACCAGCAACACGCGCGACTGCGGCGTCCAGGCGGCGTCGAGGGCGGCGCGGTCGAGCGTGAATCGGCCCGCTTCGACGCGCCCGGCAACGGGGACGGGCCGGCCGCCCCACAGCGCGATCGGTGAGGCATAGGCGTCGTAAATCGGATCGGGCACGAGCACGTCGCTGCCCGGCTCGATCAGCACGGCCAGCGCGGTGCTGATGCCGCAGGTCGCGCCGTCGGTTACGAGAATCTCCTGGTCGGGGTCGTAGTCCAGCCCGTGGTCGCGCGTCAGCCGTTCGGCGACGGCGGCGCGCAGGCCGGGCTCGCCCTGGTTATCGGGATAGCCGGTGCGGCCGTCGCGCAGGCGCGCTCGGCGGCTGCGACGATGTGCCCCGGAGTCGGCGTGTCCGGCTGGCCGCGCATCAGCGAGACGAGCGACCGGCCCGCCTGCTGGAGCTGCCGCGCCTCGGCCAGCACGCGATTGATCGCGGTGGGGCGCAGCTCGGCGACGCGGCCGGCGATGCGTGGTTCGGCCATGTTCGACTCCGGCACCGGCCAATTTCAATTGTCCTGGGGAATGGGCTCCCACTCAATGATGATCCATTCCTCGGGACTCCGATCGAGGACCCGGAACTTGACAGTAAAGCTGACGTTGTCCCGCACATCGAGGACGTGCAATAGAAAGACGTGTCCGACGACGGCGGTCATCCGCGCGCCATCGCGGCCATTGGACCACTTGGCCGTCGTTGCGGGTCCCGGCGCCTTTTTGACGACCGCGAAGTCCACGGCTCCCAGGTTGCTGATGCGATTATCCTGGCCGCCATAAAAGTTGACATCCAAATAGTTACCCTCGCCATTGCCAAATTCCAGGCCGACCCCCGCCTTGTAATCGCGGTTGTGATGGAGAAAGTTGTAATAGGATAGAGCGGCATACGGGTCCTCACTAGGGTGAGCGTTAGGGCAGACGCGGCGCGAGACCAAAACCGCAGTATTCGGCGCCGCCTTGCCACGTCCCTTTTTGAGCTCGGCCGCCCGCTGCAGGGCGGACTCGCTGATGCGCAGCAGGCTTTCGCGGACGTCTTGGGCATCCAGCTCCTTCAGGAGCCCCAGATGGCGGAGCCGCTTGGGCGAGTCGTGCGCCAGACGCGAAACCTGGTCGGCGACGAGGGCGCGACACGGGGGTCCGTATGCGAGCACCTTCCGCCGCGCAGCGATTACTTCGTCAATTTGATCGCTCATGAGCTTGGCAACGTCGGCCTTGGCTTCCGCCGGCAAACCGGCTGCCGCCGTGCGCTCGTCAGCCATCACATGCCCGAGATCCAGTCGGCGAAAACGCTGCTTGAGGTCCTTGGGCAGGTCTCGCCAATACACTTTGGCATCTTCCGCCGGCATCGCAGCGATCCGTTTAATCGCGCTGCGCCGAATCTCCGCAAGCAGCCGCGGAGGAACCGGATTCATGGGGTTAACATAGTGCACGTCCTCACGTGCTTCCAAATTCACCAACTCGTCGACAAGGCGTTCTTGTTCCGCCGACAGATTTTTTTCGAGCTCGGACGCCTTCTTGTCCACGCCCGGCTGGGCGGACACCGAAGAACCGATCAAGAAACTCAGGCCGCAAACGATACCAAGCAACATTCTCATAACGGTCTCCCTGGAAATCCTCTTGAGAGCCGAACCAGCGCAAGGCGCCATGCCGTGCGCTAGTATAAGCGAAATTCCACGAGCTTAGTTGAGAATGCGCCGGACAACATTGCCGTACACGTCGGTCAGGCGGAAATCGCGGCCGGCGTAGCGGTAGGTCAGGCGCGTGTGGTCCAGCCCCATAAGGTGCAGAATGGTCGCGTGGTAATCGTGGACGTGGCACGGATCGGCGATGATCTCGGCGCCATATGCGTCGGTCTCGCCATGAGCCATGCCGCCGCGCACGCCGGCACCGGCAAGCAGCGACGTGAAGGCGCGGGCATAGTGATTGCGGCCGCGGCTGCCGGTGTTATCCGTCCACGGGGTGCGGCCGAACTCGGTGCAGATCGCGACGAGCGTCTCGTCGAGCAGGCCGGTGCGGCGCAGGTCGCGCAACAATCCGGCGACGGCCCGATCGACGCGGGCCGCCTTGCCGCGATGCTGGTCCATGTCGCCGTGCGCGTCCCAGTTGTCGAGCGAGCCGGTGTCGATCAGCTCGACAACGCGCACGCCGTGCTCGACCAGCCGGCGCGAGCAGGCACTGGGCGCCGAACGAGCGATTGTCGCCACGGCCGATGCCGTAGAGTCCGAGCGTCCGATCGGTTTCGCGCGTTAGATTGAAGACTTCTGGCGCTTCGCGCATCAGGCCGCCGGCCACATCGAAGGTGTTCATGCGGGCGCGAAGGTTGAGATCCTCGGGCCGGGCGGCGGCGTGCTCTGCGTTGACGTCGCGGAGCATGCGCTGCTCCAGCTCGTGCAGCGTCAGCGACCGGGCCGGCGTGCGCAGGTTCGGGATCGGCTCGGGCCCCGGCTGGATGCGCACGCCCTGGTGCACCGGCGGCAGGAAATTGCTGTCAAAGACCTGCGATCCGGCGTAAGGCAAATGCTCAGCGAGCACGACGTAGGCCGGCAGGTTCGGATTGCGCGTACCCAGACCGTAGCTCAGCCACGCCCCAAGGCTCGGCAGCGGCACCGTCGCGGAGCCGGTGTGCATCGCCAGCACCGCCTGGAAGTGCTCGACGATGTCGGTGTGCAGGCTGCGCACGACACACAATTCATCGGCGACCCCGGCGAGGTGCGGAAAGATCTCGCTGACCCACAGGCCCGACTGCCCATGCCGGCGAAAGCGGAACGGCGAGCCGAGCAGCGGTTGATTGCGCGTTTCATCGGCACGCAGCCCGAACGCCGGCATCGGCCGGCCATGGTCGCGCGCAGGCGCGGCTTGTAGTCGAACGTGTCGAGATGCGAGAAGCCGCCGGTGAGGAAGACCACAATCAGGTGGTTGGCGCGCGGCGGGAAATGCGTCCGCTGCGGGGCGAGAACCTGGGCGTCGTTGGCGCGGGCGGTCTGCAGCAGCGCGTGGTATATCCCTGCGCCGCCAGCGAGGCAGCACGCGGTTCGTTGGAAGAATTCGCGGCGGTTGGATTGTCGCATCGGATTCACCACGTCCTGGCGAGTTGTTCGGTTCTGCGCCTAGCGCGTCTTGTGGCGCGACTTCACGATAACCCAGTTATTATCACTGTCATAGACACCCAGATGATGATATTCCCATTTTCCGTTCTTCATCCAAAAACGGCACGCGAACCACGGGTCGCTATATTTATCAATCTCGTGAATGCGCACTGACCGGCCTCGCGCAATCAACTTCTTATACACCTGTGATGTGCTCCGGTGTAGGTAATAGCCTGGAACACCGTGGCCGGGTATGCCAATGATCCTAATCCGATCCCCTACTCTCAGGTCGCGGGCCTTCATGTTCCTTGCTCAATCCACAAACGCAAACTCGTTCGCCGTCAGCAGCACCCGAGCATAACTCGTCCACGCCTCGAATTCCACGCGCTCCGCTGGCGCTCCGCGCGGCGCAGCTCCTCGGCGTACTGGCGGACATAATCCAGCCCGCGCGCGATCTCCGCGGCGGTCGCCGGCCAGCCCCACGCGACCAAATGTGCCCAGTCGATGCGCCGCTCCGGCATGGCGGCGCGATCGAACAGCATGCGCGTAAATCCCTCAGCCTGTTCGCGAACGAACGGGTCGTTCATGAGGTACAGCGCCTGCAGCGGCAGCAGCGACTCGGTACGCCTGCCGGTCGCGACGTTGGTGTCGGGGCCGTCGAACAGCGCGAGAAACGGATGCTTCTGGAATCGCTGCGTCATGAGGTACACGCTGCGATGCCGCGACGCGTAGACCTCCTTGAACGGCGCATGCTGCGTCCAGCCCCACGCCTGGATCGGCGGGAATGGATGTGGGCCGGGCCGGGTGCGGTCAAGCGTGCCGCCAACCGTTAGCAGCGCGTCACGCAGCGCCTCGGCGTCGAGACGGCGGCGCGAGAAACGGCCGAGCCAGACGTTGGCCGGGTCCTTCGCCAGCAGCTCCGGTGTCGGCGTACTGGCGAGCTGGTAAGTCTTCGATCCGAGGATGTAGCGGTGCAGCCAGCGCAGCGACCAGCCGTGGCGCACGAACTCCGCGGTCAGGTGGTCGAGCAGCTCCGGATGGCTCGGCGGCTCGCCGCGCAGTCCGAAGTTATTCGGCGTCGCCACGAGTCCGCGGCCGAAATGGTGCTGCCAAACGCGGTTGACCAGCACGCGCGCCGTCAACGGATGGTCCGGTCGCGTCAGCCAGCGCGCCAGCTCCAGCCGGCCGCTGCCGTCAGCGGGGAAAGTTACGGGTTGGCCTTCGAGGAACGCCGGCACGCGGCGCGGCGCGACGGCACCGGGCCGCTCCGGATCGCCCTGCAAATGGATGTGCACCACGGCGGGCTTGCCGTCCGCGACCGCATAGGCCACCGGCAGTCCCGGCGGCGTTCCAAGGCGCTGCCAGCCGCCGCTGCTCGTCACGCAGCCCAGCAAGCTGCTTGGGATCGCCGGCCTCGGCCTTCTTGATTGCCGCGGGCAACGCCTCGAGACGCTGCTGATACGCGGATAGTTTCGCCGCGGCGTTGGGTTCGAGCGCGACGAAGTGTTGCCGGGGAAAGCTCCGCGACACGAACTCTTCCGAGCCGGCGTAAGGGAACGCCGTCCGCGCGAAGATGGCGTACAGGCCGTAGTAGTCCTCGCGCGTGACCGGGTCGAACTTGTGATCGTGGCAGCGGGCAGCGCAGCGACAGGCCGAGGAACGCCTGCCCGGTCGTGTCGATCGCGTCCTCGAGCGTCAGGTGCCAGAACTCATACGGTGCCGTGGCATAGCGGCGCACGAGCGCCAGGAATCCCGTGGCGACGATGCGCTCGGCATACCGCGCGTCGGGTTTTTCCCTCGCGAGCAGATCGCCCGCCAGCTGCTCCTGGACGAACTGATCGAACGGCATGTCGGCGTTGAACGCGTCGACCACGTAATCGCGATAGCGATGCGCCTCGGGGATCGGATAGTCGGCGTTGTCGCCCGCGGTGTCGGCGTAGCGGACCACGTCGAGCCAGTGCCGGCCCCAGCGCTCGCCGTGGTGCGGCGACGCGAGCAGCCGATCCACCACCTTCGCGTACGCGCCGCCACTTGCGTCACCGAGGAACGCATCAATTTCTTCCGGCGCCGGCGGCAGGCCGATCAGGTCGAACGTCAGGCGCCGCAAGAGTGCCCGTCGATCGGCCGGGCCAACCGGTTCCAGTCCCTGGCCACGCAGTTTCGCCGCGATGAAGCGATCGATCGGATGCTGTGCCCAGCCGGTCGGGTCATCCGGCAGCGGCGGCGGCTTAACCGGCCGGAATGCCCAGTGCGTCTGCGGCGCGAATGCATCCTGGTTGGCAGCCTTTTGCGGCCAGGCGGCGCCGTGCTTGATCCAGGCGGCGATGTCGTTCAGCACGTGGTCGGGCAGCTTCTTGCCGGGCGGCATGTGCAGCTCGTCGTGGGCATGGCGCATCGCTTGCAACAGCAGGCTGCGGTCGGGCATGCCGGGAACGAGCGCCGGGCCGTGCTCGCCGCCTTTGAGCAGCGCCGCGCGAATCGACGCGCAGGCCGCCGCTGGTCTTGGCGCCGCCGTGACACTTGAAGCACGTCTGGGCCAACACAGGACGGACCTTCGCCTCGAAGAACGCCTCGTCGGCCGGCGTCGGCAACTGACCGAGCGCGACCCGGCCGCCCAATGTGACAACCAAGATAGCGGCAGCGATTTGTTTCATTGGCGTGTCTTCGGGGTCCCGCAGGTGAGCTTGGTTCATGATATTCGGTCGGCCGAAGCCTGACCCCCGAGCCGGCTGGGAAAAAGCGTCTGCCCGCGCCATTTCTCAATAGCCGCGCGCCGACGCAAGAGCAGGGCAAAGGTTAGTGAATGATGAGAACTTGCACGCGCGTGCCCGATTGGCTTGACCGCGGCGCGGGGTTGCGTAAGACAGCAGCGAGATCGCCGCGTTTGCCATGTGTGAAATCCCGGCGGTGTGCCGGGCTATCGTAACCGATGTCGCGTTGGAGAAGCAGCCATGTTGCGGAAACTGTTGCTGGCGGGGTTCACGTTGACGGTCTTTGTCGGCATTGCCATGTCCGACGAGATGCGCGTTGCCATCATGAAGGTCGATGGCACCAACATCACTTACAACGCCAGTAAGAAGGATGCCAAGGTCGAAGACAAGACCATGCCGGTCGCGGACGACGTCAAGGTGTTCAAGGGCAAGTTCAACGCGGACACCAAGAAGCTCGAAGCCGGCGATGCGATCGAGGGCGGCCTGAAGAACGAGATGTTCACCAAGATCGGCGAGAAGGGCCTGCGCGCTACGATCATCACCGACGCCGATAACAAGAAGATCGTCGAAATCCGCGTCGGCGGCGGCAAGAAAAACTAGCAACGGCAATCGAGGCCAGCCCACGGGGACCGCCCCGTGGGCTTTTTTCGTTTATCACCCACCCCCCTCGTCCCACACGATGCGCAAACAGCTCCCTTAGTCGCCGACCGCGCTCCGGGTGAATCATCGCCACATACGCGATGCGCCCGCCAGATGCGCGCGAAAATCGTCGTGGCCGTCGCGGTTTTGGCCGTTTGGGCCATGACGCACACAATTCGTCAGGATCGCGTTGAGCCGATCAAAGTCGGCGCGTGGCACGTTGGGCCGTGAATTCAAAACGATACCGGCGACCTGCTGGCGTACTCCCTGACGCATGAAGTGCGACTTGCGCGTGTTGATCTCGAAGCCTTCTTCCAGCACGATGCGGCAAACGTGGACGTGGAACCGCCGCAGCCCGCGCTCGAAGGTCTCGTCGCCGGAGAACACCAGGTCGTCCGCGTAGCGCGTGTAGCGGCGCCGACCGCACGGCTCAACCCCGCGAGCCGGCAATCGAGGCGGTACGCGCACAGGTTCGCCAGTGCCGGCGAGGTCGGCGCCCTGCGGCAGGTGACGCCGCAGCAATGCGCCCGCGGCATCCTCCGCGAGCGGTCGCGCCGCCGCCGGCCGTTTGCCCAGCACATCGGGCGGCACTGCATTGGTACAGAGCCCCGCCAGCAGCCGAGCGACGGCCGGCGGAAAGCCCGCCGTGCGGAACAGGCGCGGACGCGGGCCACGCCGATGGAGGGGAAGAACTGGCGCAGGTCGAGGTGCAGCACCACCGCTTTACCGGCGTGCGGCGTGACATGCGTGACGATCGACCGGCCCGCGCGATAGCCGTGCGTTGCAGCATGGGGCGGGATGTGATCGAGCAGCTCGCGCAGCAGGCGGCGCTGCATGTCCTTCAGCCGGGCCTTCGGAACTTCCAGCAGGCGCGCCTTGCGCCGGCGTGACAGCTGCCAGCGGTAGGTGTAATGCTGCAGGGGGCCGTCTTCCGCACGCCGCAGTCGTTGCTGGCAATCGGCGAACCAGTGCAGGTCGGCCGAATCCAGCCCGAGCCACTCGGCGAGCGCGCCGGGACTCGTTAGCGCGGGCAGCGTCCAGGTGGACGGCGTCCCCGGGGCGGGCGCCATCACTTCCGGGACCCAAAAAAAGCGGTGGGGGTTGGAGAAATCGTTATAGCCACGCTGATAGCCGGCGTCTGCCCGGATACATGCGACGAGGGCGTCCGGGCGTGGCCGTGGCGAGTCCGTGCCAAAGGTCGCGATGACATGTCGTGCGAGCGGCGGCAACCACGGTTCCTTGCGACCCAGGGCTTCCGCGAGCCGTCGAGCCATCGCGGGCACGGACCAGACCCCGCTGAGCAGGGCGGCGGCCAGGTTCACAGCGACCGGATCTTGATGCCTCATGGGAAATGCGGCGGGGGCCCAACCCGTCTCGTCCAGCGCGACGCTCCGTGCGCTGGAGGCGCACTCCCGGTCGCGCGCCGTGTTGCGGTAAGCGTATCGCTCCCCCGGGGTATCCCCGGAGAGGCAGCCGGTCGTTGCCGACAAAACTGCCGTCTTGGGACTCCCCGCCGTGCCGGCTATCATGAACGCCACGCCAGCACGCGTCAAGCCTCGCCATGAGAAATATCCGTACATGAGCGCACCACGCTTCGATCGGCCGACGCGCGAGCAAATCGCCGAGGCGTATGGCCGCAAGATTCCCGACGTGATTGCACCGCAGCTCAAGGTGCTGTTTTGCGGCATCAATCCCGGCCTGTACTCGGCGGCGGTCGGGCATCACTTTGGCCGGCCGGGCAACCGATTCTGGCCCGCGCTGCACGCCGCCGGCTTCACCGCGACTCTCATGCATCCGCGCGACCAGCGCGCATTGCTGCCCCTCGGCTGCGGCATCACCAATCTCGTTGCCCGCGCGACGGCCACGGCCGACGAATTGACCGCCGACGAGCTCGTGGCCGGCGCCCGCCGACTGCAGCGCAAGGTGCGGCGCCATCGGCCGGCGTGGGTTGCCTTCCTCGGCATGACGGCGTACCGCATCGCTTTCGCGCGCAAGGCGGCGGTCCTCGGAGCGCAAACCGAAATGCTCGGCGGCGCCAGCCTCTGGGTGCTGCCCAACCCCAGCGGGCTGAACGCCCACTTCCAGCTCGGCGGCCTCGCGCGGTCTTCGCCGAATTGCGCCAGGCGGTCGGCTGAATCCTGCGTTCCAGGTCTCGCCCGGCAGGCGAGACCTACAATACGCAGCATGGCTGCTCCGCTCCTGGAAGTACACGACCTCCGCAAGCGCTACGGTAAACACGTCGCGCTTGACGGCGTCTCCTTTGCGGTCGCGGCCGGCGAGATGTTCGGCTTGCTCGGACCCAACGGCGCCGGCAAGACGACGCTGATGTCCATCCTTGCCGGCCTGCGCGAGCCCACGGACGGCCACGTCCGCTTGCAGGGCCAGCGCTTGACGCGAGCCGCTCGGGACCTGCGCCGGCTGATCGGCATCGTGCCGCAGGACCTCGCCATCTACAACGAGTTGACGGCGCGCGAGAACCTGCGGTTCTTCGGCCAACTCTACGGCCTGGGCGGACGGGCGCTGGAGCAGCGCGTGGAGGAAGTGCTGGCAGCGGTCGCGCTCGCCGATCGCGCCGACGACCGGGCCGGCACCTTTTCCGGCGGCATGAAACGGCGGCTCAACCTCGGTGCCGCGCTGGTGCATGGACCGGTGCTGCTGCTGCTCGACGAGCCGACGACCGGCGTGGACCCGCAGTCGCGCAACCACATCTTCGAGGAAGTGCGCCGGCTTAACAACGCGGGCCTGACTATCATCTACACCAGCCATTACATGGAAGAAGTGCAGGCCCTCTGTCCGCGCCTCGGCATCATCGACCACGGCCGGCTCGTCGCCTGCGACGCGCTGGCGACGCTGTTGCGGCAGCTGCCCGGCCTGTTACGGCTACGCGTTGCCGCCATGCCGACACTGGTCCGCGACCGCCTGGCGAAGCTGCCGGGGGTGCGCCCGACGGGCGACGAACGGCTGATCGAGCTGGGATGTCAAGACGTGAAGCGCACGCTCTTGGACATGATCCCGCTGCTCGCGGAAGAGGGCGTCGAGCTGACCGGCATCGAGACGGAAGAACCGAACCTGGAACGGGTGTTCCTGCATCTGACGGGGCGCGCCTGCGCGATTGAACTCCACGCCGCGGGGCTCGAAGACTCGCCCCGCGGCGTAGGGATTTACTGCAGCACCGCGTTGATTTCCTTCACGAGCGTGGCCTCGTTCGTCAGGCCGTCGATCCGCCGCTTCGGCTGATCGCTGCCCTTGAAGATGTAGATCCGCGGAATCGTGTGCACGGCGTACTTGGCCGCGATTTCCTGCGCGTCGTCGACATTGAGCTTGCCGACCTTGACCTTGCCGGCAAACTGCGCGGCGACCTTATCGATGAGCGGCGCCAACGCCCGGCAGGGCCCGCACCACGGCGCCCAGAAGTCGACGACCACCGGCACGGTGCTCTCGACGACTTCCTTCTGCCAGTTCTCGCTTGTAAACTCCACCAGGTTTGCACCAGCCATAATTGGGTTCCTTTCTTGGGTTGTTTGAGCACGTCAATGGACACGGGCACGGTCATTGCGCGACGCCGTCGGTGCCGCTTTTCAGGACTCGATCGATCTCGGCAACAAGCTCCGCTTCGGACTCCGGACCGACGATTGTTTGCCGGGGTTCGGGCCCACCATTGAAGATACACACCGTGGGGATGATACGGATGTCGTAATCCGCCGCGAGCTGCTGGGCATTGGCAAGGTTGACCTTGCCGACCTTCACCCGGCCCTTGTACTGGTCCGCCAGCCGGGCGATGATTGGGGCGAGCCGCCTGCATGGTGGACACCCTGGCCCCCAGAAATCCACGACCACCGGGACCGGGCTTTCGACGACCTCCCGGTGCCAATTGGCGGACGTCAGGATCACGACATTCCCATGATCCGGCTCGTCGTTGCCACGGTCGCGGGGGTTGCCGGACAGGAAAATCAGCACGAACAGCAGCAACAACCCGCCTCCCAGCACCATCTCCACGAGATATAGATGCCGGACCCGGCCGGAGGATTCAGGCGAAGGAGTCTGACTGGAACGTTGCGGGGATGGAGGCATGCGTACACCATGGGTCGGAAGCGCGGGTCGCCGGATCGCCAAGTGAGCGGGTTAGGCGTCGGTCTATTATAGCGAGCTAGCCCACCGGCACAATCGAAGCCCAGCTACTTCGTGTCATTCGTGGGGCCAAAGGCCTCGCACAACTGCAAGTGTTGCGCGACCGACAGCGTTTCCGCACGCTCGGTGCCGGCGTAACCCAGTTCCGCCAGCTTCGCGTCAACCGCCGCCTTGTCATGTTCGACGCCCGGCATGCCGAGGATCGCGCCGCGCAGGTTCTTGCGGCGATGCGAATACAGATCGCGCAGGAACGCGCGCAGACGCAGCAAGTCGGGAATCGCCGCACGCCTGGCCGGCCGCGGCCAAATCCGCACGATGCCGGACGACACCGCCGGCCGCGGCCAGAACGCGGTCGGCGGCATCCGGCGCAGAATCTCCACGTCGGCAATCGCCTGCACCAGCACGCTCACGGCGCTGAACTCCTTGCCGCCGGGCACGGCCGCCAGCTTCTCGGCAATCTCCCATTGCACCGTCACAACTATTCGCTCGAGCGGCACGGCCGAGAGCAGCAGGTTCGAGATCACCGGCGTCGCCACGGAATAGGGCAGATTCGCCACCAGCTTGATCTGCTGCGGCTGGTACCGCTGCCGCAGCTCGTCGAGCTGGGCCAGCACTTCGGGATTGAGCCGATTCTTGTTCTTCAGGACGTCCGCGTGCAGCAGCCGCACATGCGCCAGACCGTACACGGTTTCCCGGGCAAGCTCGTGGAAATCGCGATCGATTTCGACGCTCAGCACGGCCCCCGCGTGCTCGGCCAGGCGCACGGTCAGGCCGCCGGTGCCCGTGCCGACTTCGAGCACGAGATCGGCGCGGGTCAGCTCGGCGCCACGGACGATCACGTCAAGCAGGTTCAGGTCGATTAGAAAATTTTGGCCGAGCTGGCTCTTGGGCCGCAGCCGATTCGCCTGGAACAGGCCGCGGAGATACGACTGCGTCTGGCGCGGCGTTTCGGGATTCATGGCACAGGCCTCATCTGTTCGACGCAACGGAACACGTATTTCGCGAACAGGTCGACCTCCAGGTTGACCGTCGCGGCCGGCTGCTTGTGCCCGAGCGTCGTCGCCAACATCGTGTGCGGAATCAGCGCGACGCTGAAGCCATCCGGCAGCACGTCCACTAAGGTGAGGCTCACGCCGTCGACCGCGACCGAGCCCTTGGGCACCATGTACCGTGCCAGCGCCGGCGCACAGCGGAACCACACCGCCTCCCACTCGCCCTGACGCTCGCGCCGGTCGATCGTGCCGAGGCCGTCGACGTGTCCCTGCACGATGTGGCCGCCGAGCCGGTCGCCGACGCGCAGCGAGCGCTCCAGGTTGACGCGCATCCCCGGCTGCAGGCGCCGAGGTTGGTGCGGTGCAGCGTCTCGGGCCCAGCCTGAAACGCGAACGCCTCGCCTTCGCACGCCACCACCGTCAGGCACGCGCCATTCACCGCGACGCTTGCCCCGAGCGGCAAATCGTGTGCGACCAGCGCGTCGCTGATCCAGAGCAGGGCGCCGTCGCCGTCCGCGGTGACGGAACGAACGGTGCCCATTGATTCGACAAGCCCTGTGAAAATGGCTCAAGCTCCGTCAAGGAAAAAACCCGAAATCCGAATATCGAAATCCGAAACAAATCCAAATCTCGAAATTCCAAACGGGGACAGCGATGAGTTGACTTGGTGCTTCGGATTTGGGGTTTGTTTCGGATTTCGATGTTCGGATTTCGGATTTTCCTTTACCGTTGGGTCGGTTCATGCGGTGCGGCGGGTCCGGCACGCCCGCGGCGCATGCCGCGGACCAGCAGCGTGCGCAACGGGAACGCGAGGGCGTAGACCCAGAAGATCAGCACCGGCGCCAGCTCGCGCACCATGCTGATGATGAACACCGCCAGCAGCAGCTGGATGAGGTGGCCGATGTGCCGCTTGCCCGCGAACATCCGGCCGGTCACGTGCGGGTACGGGATGTTCGACACCATCAACAGCGCCACCAGCAGCGCGCCGACCGGCGACACGATCTCGACCAGCCGTGTGGTCATGTCGCGCGCAATGTCGGGTTCGGCCCGCAGGTAATCGACCAGCTTGCCGGGGAAGTCGCCGCGGAAGATGGCCAGCGCGGCGATGCAGCCGGCTGCTCCCGGCGACGGCAGGCCGCGGAAGCGCTTGTGGCCGCTTGGGTCGGGCGTGTTATCGACGTTGAAGCGTGCCAGCCGCAGCACCGTACACGCCAGATACAGCGCGGCGATGCCGGCCAGCAGTTGGTGCAGGAAACGGCTCGGCTCCCAGCCCGGCCCGAGCTTGAGCACGAGGAACGCCGGCGCCACGCCGAAGCTGATCGCGTCACAGAGGCTGTCGAGCTCGCCACCGAAGGCGCTGGCCGTGCGCGAGAGCCGGGCGACGTAGCCGTCGAGCATGTCGAAGAGCATTGCGAACAGGATGAACCAGCCGGCCCACAGATAGTGTTGCTCGTCGAGCGCCGTGGCGTCCGCGGTGCCGTGACCGTACATGCCGATCTTGCTGGCAAAGGTGATGGCAACGAAGCCGCAGATGCCGTTGCCCAGCGTGAGCAGCGTTGGGACGACCGCGATTTTCTTCACGGCAGCGATTCCTCGAGCAGTCTACGGTTTCTCCGTGTCGGCCTGGCGATCCGATGGGCCTGCCTCGCTGCCCGGCAACGTGAACAGCTGCCCGCTGCCGGCGCCGGTGCCACCGCGAAGCTTTTGCGCTCCTGCTTGCCGGCCGATGCGCCGTCCGCCGCCGGGGTGTCGCCATTGGCCTCGACCGCCGCGGCTTGATGGTCTTGGCGGCGCGTCAGCCCCAGTTTCCGCTCCCCAACGTTGACCCGCAGCACGCGCACCTCGATCTCGTCGCCGACCTTGACAACGTCCTCGGGCTTGCCGACCTTTTCGTCGGCCAGTTCCGAAACGTGTACCAGGCCCTCCAGCCCCGGCTCCAGCTCGACGAAGGCGCCGAAGTTGGTGACCTTCGTGACCTTGCCCGTCTTGAGGTCGCCCGGGTGGTACCGTCCGGGAATGTCGCCTTCCCACGGATCGCTCGCCATCTGCTTCAGGCCCAGCGCGACCCGCTTGCGCTCCTGGTCCACCGACAGCACCACGCACTTGACCTTGTCGTCCTTCTTGAGCATCTCGCTGGCATGCGCGATCTTGCGCACCCAGCTCAGGTCGCTGACGTGCAAGAGGCCGTCGATGCCCGGCTCGATTTCAATGAACGCGCCGTAGTTGGTCAGGTTGCGCACGGTGCCTTCGACCAGGGTGCCGGGCGGGTACTTGCCGGCCACCACGTCCCAGGGGTTGGGCTGTGCCTGCTTCATGCCCAGGGAGATTTCCCCCTTCTGCTTGTTGATCGCCAGGACCTCGACCTCGACCGGATCGCCGGTGGCCACGAGCTCGCTCGGGTGGTTGATGCGCCGCGTCCAGCTCATCTCGCTGATATGGACCAGGCCTTCGATGCCCGGCTCCAGCTTGACGAAGGCGCCGTAAGTCATCACGTTCACGACCTCGCCCTTGTGCCGGCTGCCGACCGGGAATTTCTCCTCGACGTTTTGCCACGGGCTCGGCGTCTTGTGCTTGAGGCTAAGGCTCAGCTTCTCGGTGGCGCGGTCCACTTTCAGGACGAATACCTCGATCTCCTGGTCAACCTTCACGATCTCGTTGGGGTCGGCGACGCGGTTCCAGGCCATGTCCGTGACGTGCAAGAGGCCGTCGAGGCCGCCCAGATCGACGAACGCGCCGAACAAGGTGATGTTGCGGACGACGCCCTTGCGAATCTGGCCCGGCTCGATTTCCGCGAGCAGCTTGGTCTTGAGCTCCTGCCGTTGATCCTCGATCAGCTTGCGACGGCTGACCACGATATTGTGCCGTTCCTCGTCGATGATGACGATCTTGCATTCCAGCGTCTTGCCAATGAGCACGCCCAGGTCGGGTGTACGGCGGGTGTCAACCTGGCTGGCCGGCAGGAACGCATTGACGCCGATATTGACCAGCAGGCCGCCCTTGATCTTGCGCAGCACGGGGCCGGAGACGGTATCGCCTTGCCGATGCGTGCCGACGAATTGCTCCCAGTCCCGGTGCCGCCGCGCCTTGCGGTAGCTCAACAGGATGGTGCCGTCGTCATCTTCCATCGCCTCGACGAGGACCTCGATCGCGTCACCGGTCTGGGGCGGCACGACCACGCCCAGGCCGTCGTCGAACCACTCGCGCAGCTCGATGGCGCCCTCACTCTTGTAGCCGACGTCGACCCACACCATCTCGGGGCCGACCTTGCGAACGCGGCCGCTCACGAGGCGATGATCGCGGAATTCCTGCGATTCGGCGGGCAGCCAATCGGCCTGTCCATGATCGAAAGCGGCGTCGAGCTCGCGTTGCAGCTCGTCGTCGGGTAGGTCGTACTGGCGGAGCAGGTTGCGGTTGACCATGTCGATGCGTACTCCTGGTCGGGTTCATTGCGGCTATGCAAGTGTCGCCGCGGCGGCGAAAAAAAAAGAAAACGTCCCTGCCGGTCCAAGATGGGCAGGGACGCTGATGCACGGGGAGCGCCTAGTAGCGTCGGCCGCCACCGCCGCCGCCGCCGCCGCCATAACCGCCGCGGCCGCCACCGCCGCCGCCACGGCCGCCGCCCTCGGTCTTCGGGCGGGCCTCGTTGACGGTCAGCGAGCGGCCGCCGACCTCCTTACCGTTGAGGCCGGTGATCGCCGCCTGGGCTTCCTGATCGGAACCCATTTCGACGAAGCCGAAGCCCTTGGAGCGACCGGTGTCGCGGTCCATGATGATTTGCGCCGACTGCACCGTGCCGAACGGCTCGAACATCTGCTGTAATGCGGCGTCATCGACATCGTAGGTCAAATTGCCGACATACAACTTTCTGCCCATGACGGGCCTCCTGAAAAAATCGCCCCACCTACTCCGGCACCGACGACGGGCCGGCGTATGTGAGCGGAACACGCACGAACGCGACACGAGGGACAGGGAAAGGGAATGGCATGATGACGCACGCGGCATCCGGACCACGGCCCGCTTCACTGGACCCACTCCCTATAGCATATACCGATCCGGCACGTAGTGATAGCAAAATCTCGCGCGATCCGTTCGCGGGCGCGCCCACACACGATTCGCAGCAGCGCCGCGACGCCGGCGCAAAAGGATTCGGCTCAACGTCCGAAAAGAAAATAGGTGACCGCGCCGCGTTCATCGCGTACCATGAATGCAGCCTCCTTCTCCCGGGCTGGACGCGCTGGTGCAACACCGTCGACGGCAGCTGGTGACCGGCGCCGGCGTGTGGGCGAACCGATCTCGCATTCCTTTTGAGCAACTTCATGAAAAGCGAACTCGTGACCGTCCGTTGCAAGTGCGGCCAGACCGCGCAAATCCCGGCCGGCGGCAAACGCCTCTGCGCCTGCGGCAAATGGCTTACCGCCGAGGTGCCCACCGAAGTCCCTGATCTCGAAACAGTCGAACTAGGCGCCGCCGCGGGCGGCGCTCCCCGGGGGGCTGGCCCCGTATCGAGGGCGATCTATCGGCGATCGAACGGCTCAACGACGGCTATCGCCGTATCGTCCGCGAGCTCAACAAGGTCATCGTCGGCCAGCAGCAGGTGATCGAGGAATTGCTCATCGCCATCTTCGCCCGCGGCCATTGCCTGCTGGTCGGCGTTCCGGGCCTGGCAAAGACCCTGCTCATCCGCACGCTGTCGGATGCGCTGAACCTGAGCTTTAGCCGCATCCAGTTCACGCCCGACCTGATGCCGTCGGACATCACCGGCACCGAGGTGTTGCAGGAAGACAAGATGAGCGGGGCACGCGTGTTCAAGTTCCTGCACGGGCCGATCTTCGCCAACGTCATCCTCGCCGACGAAATCAACCGCACGCCGCCCAAGACGCAGGCGGCCCTGCTCGAAGCGATGCAGGAGAAGCAGGTCACCGTCGGCGGCAATCGCCACAAGCTTCCGGAGCCGTTCTTCGTCCTCGCGACGCAGAACCCCATCGAGCAGGAAGGCACCTATCCGCTGCCCGAGGCCCAGCAGGACCGCTTCATGTTCAACGTCCTGGTGGACTATCCCGAGGAAGAGGAAGAGTACAAGATCGTCGAGATGACGACGGCCATGCACGTGGCCAAGGTGGAGCGGGTGCTGTCGGCGAACGACATCCTGGAGATGCAGGACATCGTGCGCAAGGTGCCGGTGGCGCCGTACGTGATCCGCTACGCGATGAAGTTCGCCCGGCTGACGCGCAAGGAGAAGGGCGACGTGCCGGACTTCATCCGCGAGTACGTGACGTGGGGCGCGGGGCCGCGGGCGACGCAGAACCTGGTGCTCGGCGCCAAGGCGCGGGCAGTGCTGCACGGCCGCTATTACGTCTCATGCGAGGATATCCGTGCGGTGGCGATCCCGGTGCTGCGGCATCGCATCCTGACGAATTTCAACGCCGAGGCCGAGGGGATCAAGCCCGAGGAGATCGTGCGCCGGCTCGGCGAGATTATCCCGCGATCCCAACGAAGAAGCGCTGGCCCGCGGCCGGGCCACAGCTTGAGTCCCCTGCCGCTTGCGGTTTCGCGCGACCGCGAACGCGCGAAACCGCAAGCGGTGCCGTGAGATTATTTCCAAATGGCCCTCAAGAAAACCAAACCCACCCCCGCGGACGACCCGCGCCGCTATCTCGACCCGCTTACGCTGGCCAAGGTACGCAGCCTCGAGCTGAAGGCGCGCCTCGTCGTCGAGGGGTACATGTCCGGCCAGCACAAGAGCCCTTACCACGGCTTCTCCGTCGAGTTCGCCCAGCACCGCGAGTACGTCCCCGGCGACGACATCAAGCATCTCGACTGGAAGGTCTATAGCCGCACCGGCCGCTTCTATCTCAAGCAGTACGAGGAGGAGACGAACCTCATCTGCTGGATCGTCCTCGACCTTTCGGAGTCGATGAAGTACGGCTCGAAGGAGGGCGTGAGCAAGTTCGACTATGCGTGTACCGCGGCGGCGGCGCTGGCGTACCTGGTGCTGCACCAGGCCGACGCGGTGGGCTTCGTGACGTTCGACCAGCAGGTTCGCGCTTTCCTCAAGCCGTCGAGCCAGCCGTCGCATCTCAAGGAAATGGTCAACTGGATGAACCGCGGCGTCGGGCCGGAGAAGTCGAACATCGGCCCGCTGTTTCACGACCTCGCCGAGCGCGTCAATCGCCGGGCGATCATCGTGGTGCTGAGCGACATGTTCGACGACGTGACGCCGATGCTGAACGGATTGAAGCACTTTCGCCACAAACGGCATGAGGTCGTGTTGTGGCACATTCTCGACCCGGCCGAGCTGACGTTTCCGTTTCAGGAATCGACGTTGTTCCGTGGGCTGGAGCAATTTCCGGATCTGCTGACCGACCCGCGCTCGCTGCGCAAGAGCTATCTGGAGCAGCTCGAGACATTCCTGCGCGACCTGAAACATGGTTGCCGGGACCAGAATATCGATTATGTTCAATTGCGTACCGACACGCCGCTCAACGTGGCGCTCTCGAGCTATCTGGCGCATCGGCTGACGCGGTCGAAGTAATAGGGCTGTCCGACTCGATTTACGGATAACGCAATGCCGCTATTTGCTTTTTTCGGACTTTGGACCACCACCCTGCTCGCCGGCGGCGTGGCGGTGGCGGTGCCGGTCATCATCCACCTGCTCAACCGGCGGCGCTACAAGATCGTCACCTGGGCGGCGATGCGCTTCCTGCTCAACGCCCAGCGGCAAAACACCCGCCGCATGCGCGTCGAGCAGATCGTGCTGCTGCTCACGCGCATGGCGCTGGTGGCATGCGTCGTCATCGCGATGGCGGCGGTGATGCCGTGGGCCGAGCCGCTCTGGGCCAGCATCGTGCCGGCCACGTGGGTCCCAACACAGGTGCATCGCGAGGCGCGCGTCCATCATGTCTTCGTGCTGGACGCGTCGCTGAGTATGAACCTGCGCGACGGCGCCAGTTCGCTCTTCGACCGCGCCCGCCAGCAGGTGGTCCAGCGCATCGACAACTGCCAGCCGAGCGACGGCTTCAGCGTCCTCATGCTCAAGGACAATCCGAGCTGGCTCATCGGCGAAGCGTCGCAGGACCGCACCAAGGTGTTGCGCGAGCTGGAGACCGCCCGCGCCAGCCACGGTAACGCGTCGATCGCGTCGGCGCTCAACATGATCAGCGCCAAGCTGGCCGAGGCCGCTCAGCGCTTTCCGACTCAGGTCGTCTACTTCGTGACCGATCTCCAAAGATCGACGTGGCAGGCGCCCCCGCAAGCTCCGAGGACGGCACCGAGAACAAGCAGGTCATCGAGATCAAACGCCGTGCCAGCGTCGTGTTCGTCGACGTCGGCAAGGACGACGCGAGCAATCTTGCCGTCACCGACCTGTCATTCGCCGAGCCGTTCGTCACCGTCGGCACCGAGGTCAAGGTCAATGCCACGGTGCAGAACTATGGCGCTGAAGCGCACAAGGACGTCCACCTCGAATTGCTGGTCGGCAAGGCGCGCGAGCGCGGCAACGAGCCGCCGATGGCCATGCACCTGGTCGGCGAGGAAGTGCTGAGCGCGATCAAGCCAAACGATCAGCAGCCGGTGGTGCTCAAGTGCCAGTTCAAGACGCCCGGCACCTATGCCGTGCAGGTTCGGCTGCAAAGTCAGGACCGCCTCGATGTCGACGACACGCGCACCGTTATCGTCAGCGTCAAGGAAACCATCCCGATCATCGTGGTCAACGGTAAGCTTGCCCCCGACTGGTTCGACACGGCCACCGGCTACCTACGACTGGCGCTCAATCCGTATTCGGCCGAGTCTTCGCCCAAGTACATGCCGTTGCGTCCGCGCGTCATGAAGCAGCAGCAATTCCTCGAGCTGAGCGACGATGACCTCAGCGACGTCGACTGCATCTTTTGGTGCGACGTGCCGCAGGTCGGCAGCGCCGACCTGCGGCGGCTCGAGACACACGTGCGCCGCGGCGGCGGGTTGGTCGTCAGCATGGGCGACCGGGCCGCCGAGAACCTCGACGCGTACAATCGCTTGCTCTACAAGGAAGATCGCGGCCTGTTGCCGGCGAAGCTGGCTAAGAAGATCCAGGCGCCGCCGGAGCAGCACTTCTACCTCAAGGCGTATGACGAGGAAAAGGGCTACCTCGATCTGCCGCTACGGCAGTTCAAGGACGAGCGGTCCAAGACGACGCTCAGCCACGTCCGCTTTTTCGATTACATCCAGGCCACGCCGGCGCCGCAAGCGCGGATCGTGCTCCAGTATCAGCCGGAACAGACGTCGGACAAGCCGGTGAAGACCGACACGATGCCGATCGGCGATCCGGCCCTGCTCGAGTGGAATCCGCCGATCAGCCGCGGCGCCGGCGAGGCGGCGCCCGTCCGCGACGGCAAGCGTGCGGCCGCCCCGGCGCACCTGCGCGGCAAGGTCGTGCTGCTCACGTCCACGGTCAACACCGACTGGACCAACTTCCCCGGTTCACCGACCTTCCTCGCGATGGTGCAGGAGTTGACGCGGTTGGCGGCGTCGGGCCGGCTCCGCGAACAGGCCGGCGTCGTCGGTTCGACGCTCGAAGACTACCTTCCGGGCGGCACCGCCGAGCTTGACGTCACGATGCACTATCCCGAGGCGTTTAGCGATGTCAAGCCGGTCAAGTCGCGGACGCAGCTCGTTGAGGACGTGAACGTCTTCCACTTCGGCGATACCGACTACAGCGGCATCTACCGGGTCCAGGTCAACGCGACCGGGCAGGAGATTCCATTCGCCATCAACGTGCCGGTCGGCTCGAACGATCAACGCGGCAGCGAGAGCGATCTGACCCGGCTGACCGAGGACGCGCTTGCAAGACGTTCCCGGCCTGGAATATTCAACTCGTCACCGACGCGCGCCGTGTGGACCTAAAAAGCAATCCGAACCCCGCCGTTGAGATGGAGGTGCCCGAACCGATCGGCCCGAAGATCTCCTACGGGCTCCTGATGTTCATGTTCTTCCTGCTCTTCGCCGAGGTGATCATGGCCTGGCGCTTCGGCCATTACACCTCGATCGAGGGCGTGACGGCGCCGGCGACCGCGAGCATGTTTTGGCCGTTGACGCTGGCGGGCGTCGCCATCACGCTGTTCGGCATCGGCGCGTACCTGATGTACGTGGCGGTGAGCAATAACGACGTGCTGGCGGTCTTCCCGGAATTCCTGATGCGCGAGGGGCTGCGCGGCTGGCTGGAGAAGCTCATCGGCAAGGCGCCGCCGCCGCCGGGCGAGAGCAGCCATTGGCCGCCGCTGTTCGAGCCGTGGCTGCCGTCGTTCCTGCCCGGCTCGCAGCACTGGTGGTCGATCGGGCTGTTCCTCGCCGCCGGGGCGCTGGTTGTGCTGACGTACCTAGCCGAGGCGCCGGCCGTCGCCAAGCCGTACAAGTTTTTGCTCGCCGGCCTGCGCCTGTGCATGCTGAGCATGGCGATCTGGCTGTTGCTGCCGCAGTCCAAGATGACATTCACCCATGAGGTTTGGCCGGACCTGGTCATCCTGATCGACACTTCGCGCAGCTTCGGCGAGCCGGACGCGTTCCAGGATCCCAAGGTGCTGCAGCGCTCGCTGCAGCTCGGCGACCTGGTGCGCAAGCGCGCCGCCGAGACCCTGCCCGAAAAGCTGAGGCAGCTGAAGGCCGACCTCGATAGCTGGGAGAAAAAGAAGGAGGCCGACCCAACCGATACCGCGGCCCGCGAGGAAGTCGATTACCTCAACAGCAAGATCAAGTACTGGGAAAAGCAGCAGGAAATCGTCAACTCGCCCAAGTGGCGGCCGACGCGTCTGCAGCTCGCCCAGGCCCTGTTCGCCCAGCCGGACAATGACTGGCTGACGACGCTGCACCTCCAGCGCAAGATGAAGATCCACATCTACCAGCTCGACGTGAACGGCCGGGCCATCAAGCTGACGGACCCTTCGGTCAAGCCGGGCGAGGCGGGACCGGTTAGCGAGATCAACGATCCCGGCGCGCCGAGCCAGATCGAATACGCCCGCAACGCGATCCTCCGGCTCGAGGCCGACGGCAAGGAAAGCCGGCTCGGCACCGCGCTGCAGCAGGTCATCGACCAGTATCGCGGGCTGTCATTGGCCGGCGTCGTGATGATCACCGATGGCGTCACGACGCGCGACCGCACCATCGCCGACACGGCCGCCGACTATGCCGCCCAGCGGGGCATTCCGCTGTTCTTCATCGGCATCGGCGACGATCACGAAATCCGCGACCTCAAGCTGCACGACCTGCAGTGCGACGACACCGTCTTCAAGGGTGACCGCGTCAACTTCGAGTGCCGGCTCACCGGCCAGGGTTACCAGGACCTCACCGTGCCGGTCGTCCTCAAGGTCAAGGGCAAGGACGGCAAGGAAAAGGAGCTGGAGCGCCAGATGGTCAAGGTGGATCCGCGCGGCAAGTCGGTCAAGGTCCGCCTCAAGCATACCCCTACCGAGGTCGGCCGCAAGATCTACATCATCGAGGTGGAGCAGCCCAAGATCGAGGGCAACGAAAAGCCCATGCCGCCGGGCAACCTCCGGCTCGAGCGCGCGATCGAAGTGGTCGACGACAAGGAGATCAAGGTCCTGCTCGTTGAGCAGCAGCCGCGCTACGAGTTCCGCTACCTCAAGTTCCTGCTGGAGCGTGAGAATCCCAACGAGAAGACCAAGAAGAAGTCGATGACGCTGAACGTCGTCCTGCTCGACGCGGAGGACGGCTTCGCCGAGCAGGACAAGAGCGCCTTGCCCGACTTCCCCGCGACGCTGGACGAGCTGAACAAGTACGACGTGGTGATCTTCGGCGACTGCGATCCCAACCATCGCAAGCTCGGCGTGCAACGGCTGAAGAACCTGGCCAATTTCGTGCGCGGCGAGGACGAGAAGGGCAATCGGCTGCCCAAGGCGGGCGGCGGCCTGTTGATGATCGCCGGCACCGCGTTCAGTCCGCACGCCTACAAGGGCACACCGTTGGCCGACATCATGCCCGTCGAGCCGTTGAGCGATCGGCCGCCGCCCGAGCCGGAGCGCCGCGTCGATCGGTACCGTCCGGAGCTGACGCCGTCGGGGCGAGTGCATCCGATCTTCAAGTTCACCAACGACGAGACCGAGAACCTGCAAATCTGGCAACGGCTGGCCCCCCTTTACTGGAGTTCGAGCCATTACCGCACCAAGCCGCTGGGCGAAGTGCTGGCCGTGCATCCGACCGTGAAGGCGGAGGGGCCGGTCGGGCCGAACCAGGACAGCCGGCTGGCGCTGGTCGTGCAGCAGTACGTCGGCACCGGCCGCAGCATGTTCCTCGGCTTCGACGAGACGTGGCGTTGGCGGCAGCGCGAGGACGAGGCACGCTACAACAATTTCTGGATCCAGGTCATGCGCTACCTGTCGCGTGGCCGATCGAACCGTACCGACCTGCGTCTGGACCGGCAGGCGCCGTATCGTTTGGGCGAGCCGATCAAGATCACCGTGCGTTTCCCCGACGGCGCGACCGGGGCGGACGGCGTGCGGCTCAACGACAAGATCGACGTGCAGGTGATGGTCGAGTATCGACCGCTCGGCGCCGACAAGGATGGGGGCGACGCGGAGTTCCAGAAGGTCACTCTGACCAAGGTCGAGGGCAGCTGGGGCACCTACGACGCCACGCTCAACCGCAACCGCGAGGGCAAGTATCGCATGCGACTGTTGAAGCCGGACGTCCGCAAGACGCAACCCGACGGCGAGCAGCCGTCGGCCGACGCGCTGGTCGAGCTGCCGCCGGGTGAGCTGGACCACCTAAGGATGAATGCGCAGGAACTGCTGCAGGCCGCCGACGCGACGGGGGGGCACTTTTACACGCTGGCGACGGCCGACAATGTGCTGGATGAGATTCCCCCAGGGATTCGCGTCACGTTCGGCAGCGGGCAGCCGCCGATCAGCTTCTGGAATCACGCGATCGTGTTTACCCTGATAATGCTGCTCCTGACGGCGGAATGGTTTTTGCGGAAGCGCAAACACCTGTTATAGTGTTGCTTGGGGCGACGGGTCATTCGTCGACACCAGAGGTCCATCAATGAATCCCCTCATGCGTCGTCTGGCCGCGTTGCGGCGGCGGGTCCGGGTGCTGGAAGGCTGGCAGGGCGTCTGTGCGCTCGTGACCCTCGTCGTCGGCGCGGTGGTCCTTGTGGGACTGCTGGACTGGGCAGTGCAGCTGCCGAGCTTCATCCGCGGCATCTTTCTGGTCGGCATCGTCGGCGGTTCGGCGCTGGTCGCCTACCGCTACCTGCTGAAACCGCTGCGCTCCCCCTGCGACGACCTCACTCTCGCGCTGCGTATCGAGAAGGAATTTCCCGACCTCAACGATTCGCTGGCCAGCACCGTGCAGTTCCTGAGCGAACCCGCGGATTCGCCAGGGGCGGCGAGCAGTTCGGAAGCGATGCGCAAGAAGGCGGTCCAGCAGACCATGAGCCGGGCCGACCAGTATGACTTCGGCCGGATCGTCTCCTACCGGCCCGCGCTCATCCTGGGCGTCAGCGTCCTCGCCGTCGCCGCCGTCGCCGCCCATTTCGGGTACCGGCACGGGTCGTTCTCGCGCATCGCCCTTTGTCGGCTGGCGGACCCGTTCGGCGGGCATACATGGACGACGGTGGACGTTTCCGACCCTCGCAAACGGATCGCGGTCGGGGAACCTTACACCATCAAGGCGACCCTCGCCGGCAAGATTCCCGAGCACGCCAAGGTCGAGATTCGGACCGCCGGCACCGAGGAGACCAAGCCCGAGCAGGCGGAGGTGCGCGTCAAGCGCGAGCGCGAGGCGAACAGCGTGTTCATGCCGGTCGACAAAACCAGGTACAACAAGACATTCGAGTTCCGGGTCATCGCCAACGACGGCAGCTTCCCGCCGCGGCCTGGCCGGTGGCACACCGTGCAGGTGCTGCCCCCGCCGAGTCTCGCCGACCTGGACGGCCAGCCGTCGCCGCAGATCGATGTGTTCCCGCCGGCCTACACCGAGGAGAAGAGCCCGCAGAAGCTCGCGCCGGGCACCAAGATCATCAAGGCGTGGGCCGGCAGCAACGTCGTCTTCCGGGCGGCCACCGATCGTCCGGTCGAACGGGTCTGGTTCGAGTATCACCCGCTGACCGTCGGCGGCGCCCCGGTACCCGCGTTCCGCGGCGCGTCGCTGCTCGGCCAGCTTGCCGCCCCGGTGCCGCTGGCCGCGCTCGGCGACCTGTTTGGCGGCCAAACGCTGTGGGAGCGCATCCCGGCTGAGATGGATGACAGCGGCAAGAGCTTCACGGTGCGCTTCACGGCGTGGAACCCCGGCAGCTGTGTGCTGCACCTGGAGGACGCGGATCGTCTGCCGAAGGAATACACCTACGAGCTGGACGTGAGCATCGACCCGGTGCCGGCGGTCAGACTGCAGCGCCCCGCCACCGATTTGACGCTGCTGCCCGACGCCGAGGTCACATTCGGTTTCCAGGCCGAGGACGAGACCTTCGCCCTCCGTTCGGTCTATCTCGAATATCAGCGCGCCGCACAAGGTATGCCGCCGGGGTCGCCCGAGCGGGCGGCGCTGAACCTGGCGCCGGGCTATGAAAAGGACCTGCCGCAAATCAGCGCGCCGTTGTTGGTCGTCGGCAAGGACGCCGAGCTGATCAAGCCGAAGCAGAAGCGGATCGAGGTCGCGTCGCTCTGGAAGCTGAACAACCACTTCAAGCCGGGCGAGACCGTCAGCCTCCGGATCTGTGCCGACGATTATTGCGATATCTACGGCAGCCGTGAGCCGGGCCGTAGCCATGAGATCAGGTTCGTCATCGTGACCAGGGGCGAGCTGTCCAAGGTCATCGACGACAAGCTCAAGGGCATTCAGCAGGACGTGATGAAGGTCCGCAAGATGCAGAAGGAAGCCCTCGACATCGTCAAGGAAATTGAGGGGAAGGAGAAGATCACTGAAAAGGACGTCGAGCGCGTTGTCGAGGCGGAGCAGCTTCAGAAACAAATTCAGGACCAGGTCGGCAATACCCCTGAAGACGGCCTGCGGCAGGACCTGGAAAAGCTGCAGCAGCTGCTCAAGGACAACAAGCTGAAGGACTCCGAGGCTCAACTCCGCACCGGCATGATCAAGGGGGCCCTCGATCAGCTTGCACGCCAGGAATTGCAGCAGCTCCAGCCGGCGCTGGCCGAGGCGCGGAAAAAGCTGGCCGCCGAGGCGAACAAGGAGAACAAGGACAAGAAGGACCCCAAGGAAAACAAGGATCAGCCGCCAAACAAGAAGAACGACCCGCTCGATAAGCCCGCCAAGCTGCAGAACAGCGCTCTGCAAAACCTCGACGAGTTGGCCAACGCGCTCAATCCCTGGGCGAGCATGCAGGACGTCAAGGACGAGGTACGCGGCATCCTCGACCAGCAGAAGCAGGTCAAGAAGGACCTCGATGACGTCAAGGCGAAGAACGAGAATCCCGATAGCAACAAGGACGAGCTGCGCGATCAGCTGAAGAAGGACGCGGACCTGCAGGAGGATCTTGCCAAGCGCACAAGCGACCTGCAAAAGAAAATCGAGGACGTGCTGAAGGCCCGCCAGAAGGACGGCGACAAGGAAAACGCCGGCCGGCTCAAGGAGGCGAAGGGCATTGCCGAGAAGGCCGGCCTGCAGTCCAAGATGAAGGAAATGGCCAAGGATCTGAAGGAGACGGCCGCGCCGAAAGCGGGCAAGGACCCGGTGCCCTCGAACCAGACGCAGCAGCAGAACAAGAAGGTCATCGATAACCTCGAAAAGATGCTCTCGGCCCTCGACGGCAAGGACGACAATAACAAGGCCAAGCTGGAGAAGAACCTGCAGTCGCAGGACAAACTCGCCAAGCTGAACAAGGAAATGAAGGAGTTGGAGCAGAAGCTCAAGGACATCAACAAGCTCAAGGACAACCAGGAACGACTGGAGAAACGCAAGGAGCTGGCCGAGAAATTTGACGAGCTCAAGCTCGAGGCGGAGAAGCAGGCACGCGAGCTGGCGCGGCTGCAGGAGCAGCAGGCAAGCAAGAAGCTGGACCAGGCAGCGGAGGATCTTGAGAAAGCCGGCAACCAGGCCAAGAACGGCCAGGATCCCGGCGAGGCGCAGAAGGACGCCCAGGAGAAAATCGACCAGGCCAAGCAGGCGCTCAAGCAATCGGAGGAGGAGCTGGCTCGCGAACAGCTCGCCAAGATCGCCGATCGGCTGCAGGGACTCAAGGAGCGTCAGGACGCCGCCGTCGAGCGGAGCAAGGAGTTTCATCGGAAGCTGCTCGCCAAGAAAACCTGGACCGACGCCCTGGGCCGAACCCTGGAGGGGGACGCCAACGCCCAGGAAGGGTTGGCCAAGGAGACGCGCAGCCTCAAGGAAAAGATCAAGGAAGCCCGCGTCTTCGAGCACATCATGGAGCGCGCGGCCAAGTCGATGGACGAGGCCGTCCAGGCCATGAAGGACCGCAAGACCGAGGGCATGACCGAGCGCCAACGCGATCCCAAGGCCGGCGAACCCTGGGGCAAGGAAGACATTAAGGCTGAGAACGACAGCCATGAGGAAACAATCAAGCACCAGGCGCAGGCGGCCCAGCGGCTCACGCGCCTGATCGAATCGATCAAGGAAGAGTTGGCCAAGAAGCGGCCCGAGAAGAAGGATAGCGCCGAGGCCAAGAACGGCGAGGGCGACCAGCCGAAGATGCGTGCCGCGGACGGCATCCCGTCGGTGGCCCAGCTGAAGGCGCTGCGTTCCGAGCAGGTGGACCTGAACGATCGGACGGGGGAGTTTTCCAAGCGCCATCCCAATACAACGAACCTGACGCCCGAACAGCGGCGCGAGCTGGAACAGCTCGAGGTGGATCAGCGCAACTTACAGGACCTGTTTCGGCAGATCACCGCCAACGCGGAGAAGAAAGGAGACGCCCAGTGATTCGTCACCTCGGCCTCACCCTCGCCAGTTTCGCTCTGCTGGTGGCCTATCTCGCCGCCGCCCAGGATCCCGCGCCCGCCAAGGGTAATCCCGCCAAGGGCGACAAGGAGCCGCCCAAGAAGCAGGGCGCCGATCAGCCGCCCGGCAAGGACGCCAAGGACGGAAAGGATCCCAAGGTAGAGGACAAGCCCGCGCCCACGGAGCCGGCGGAAAGCCCCGAAAAGATCATCGAACGGCTCAAGGAAGAGTTCGAGTCGGCCGGCACCGGGCTGGAGAAAAAGGACCCCGGCGACAAGACACGCGAGGTTCAGAAAAAGATCATTGACGACCTGGACAAGCTGATCAAGAACCAGAACGAACAGGATTCCAATTCCAGCTCCAGCAGCTCGTCCAGTTCATCCAGCTCGAGTTCGAGCAGCTCGTCCAGCTCGAGTTCGAGCAGCAGCTCGAGCTCCGGCCAGGGCAGCAAGAACAGCTCAAGCCCCAGCAAGGGCAACGAAGGCCTCAGCAAGAAGAATGAGTCGAGCGGGCAGAAAAAGGACGAGTCGCAGGCCAAGGGTAACGAGCAGAAGAAGGACCAGGCTCAGCTCAAGGACGGCGACAAGGAAAAGAAGGGCGGCGCTCAGGATGGCGGCAATGAGTTCAGCAAGGGCACTGACGCCAAGAAGAACAGCATCCCGGAAAAGAACAAGGCGGGCCAATGGGGCCATTTGCCGGACAAAATGCGCAAGCAGATGGACGTGTTCGCCGGCGACACGGCCATTCCACGCTACGAAGAGCTGTTGCGGCAGTATTTCAAGACCACGGCGGAACAGGGGCGCAAGAAGGAAGGAGAATGAGCATGTGGGATCGTCGTGAATTCCTCATCCGCGGCGCCGGCTCCGTCCTGGGGCTGTCCGCCGGCGGGCTCGTCTGGCGCGGGCTGGCCCAGGAGGACGCGAACCAGGCACGCGGCATGATAACGCCTGCAACCCAGGAAGCCATCGACGCCGGCCTGGCGTATCTGAGCAACCAGCAGGCTCAGGACGGTTCGTTCGGCACCGGGCCGCACGCCGGCAATGTGGCGATCACGGCCCTCGGCGGCCTGGCGTTCATGGCCGGCGGTCATCAGCCCGGTCGCGGCCGCTATGGCCAAAACGTCACGCAGGCCGTCCGTTTCATCCTGCAGCACGCCGACCGGAACAACCTCCAGGGTGCCACGCGCGGCGCGTTCCTGCACAACCAGCGCACGTCGTTCCACGGCCCGATGTACGGCCACGGCTTCGCGACCTTGTTCCTGGCCGAGGTCTACGGCATGGTCAACGAGCCGATCCTGCGCCGCCAGCTGCGCGAGACGCTGCACGACGCGGTCCAGCTCATCATCAGCACCCAGAATCCCGAGGGCGGCTGGCGTTATCGGCCGGTCGCCGCGGATGCCGATCTGTCCGTGACGATTTGCCAGATCATGGCGCTGCGGGCCGCGCGCAATGCCGGCATCGCGGTGCCCAAGGAAGTGGCGGACAAGTGCGTCAAATATGTGAAGGACTGTCAGGATCTGCACAATTCGGGCGGCTTCCGCTATCAGCGGCACGGCGGGCCTCCCGGCTTCGCGCACACCGCGGCCGGCGTGGTGGCGCTGTACAGTGCCGGCGTCTATGAAGGCGAGTCCGTCCAGAAGGGCCTGGATTACATGATGCGCTTCCGTCCGGCGCCAACCAGGCCGGCTTCCTTGGCAACTTCGAGCACCAGATGCACTACTTCTACGGCCATTATTACGCCGTGCAAGCGATGTGGATCCGGGGCGGCACCTACTGGCGCGACTGGTATCCCGCAATCCGCAACGAGTTGTTGACCAGCCGGCGCAACGACGGCTCCTGGGATATCGGCATCCAGCTTGGACCGCACTACTCGACCGCGATGGCCCTGATCATCCTGCAGGTGCCGAACAACTATCTGCCGATCTTGCAGCGGTAAACTCTGTTTACGTTTAGCGCTCGCAGGCAGTGGTGAGGGGCGGGCCCCTGAGCATTGGCTGCGAGCGCTAAACGTAAACAGGAGCGCAGCATGAGGAGCCCGAGGGCCCTATGGCATTTCGCATCGCTGTTGCCCTCTTGCTTGGCTCGGTGGCGCTGCTCGTCCGCCCGTGCGTCGCCCAGGACGAAGCCGAGCCGCGCTTTATCCTCCACGGCAAGGACGGGCCGCTGCCCGCGGCCGAGCTGCGCAACTCGGCGCCGCCTGGTCGCTCGAATGGGAAAGCCGCAAGGATGCCGTCGCCGACTGGGTCAGCCTGCAGCAAGCGGGCCGCGCTCGCCCGGCGCCGCCGACGGACAGCTTTGTCCTGCTGGGCAACGGCGATCGGCTGCCGATGAAGCCGCGCAGCCGGTGCGCCTTCAGGACGGCCGCCTCCTGTTCACGCCGGCCGAGCCGCTGCGGCCGCAGTCCGGCACCGAGCTAAACCTGTTCCGTCCTTATGTCGCGCTGGTGCTGCTGGCTGTGCCGGAAGGCGTCGATGACGTGGAGCTGTTCCTGGCGCGATTGCAGCATGAGCCGCGCGAGAACGACGTCGTGCTGCTGCGCAACGGCGATCGCATCGAGGGGACGGTGGACCGCCTGACCGCGGCGGACGGCTGTGAGGTCGTCGCCGACGGCCAGAAGCTGCTGACGCCGCTGCCGAAGGTGGCCGGCATCGCCTTCGCCACCGCGAACCTGGCCCGGCCCAGGCCCAAGAAGCTGCATGCGCTGGCGGTGCTGGCCGGCGGGGCCCGTGTGCACTTCGCCAGCCTGCGCTTCGACGCCGAGCCGGGGCGCTGGTCCGGCCGGACGACGAGTGCGGCCGACGTGACGGTGCCCGAGACAGCGCTGGTTGCGCTCGATCTCTTGCAGGGCCGAGCCCTTTACCTGACGGAAGTGCCGCCGCTGGGGTACAAATACACGCCGTACCTGGGCTCCACCTGGCCACTCGGCGTCGACTCCGCCGTGGATGGCCGGCCGCTGCGCGTGGGGGATGATTATTACGACAAGGGGCTGGGCCTGCACGGACGCAGCCGGGTCACGTACTGGCTCGACGGCCATTTCTCGTGGTTCGAAGCGGTCGTGGGCCTGGACCCATCCGCCGGGAGCAAGGGCCGGGCTCGGCTGGCTTTGGTCGTCGACGGCAAGCGCTATCCGCTGGCGGAGGGCAAGGAGCTGACCGTGGACGATCCGCCGCTGGCGGTGCGGCTCGACGTGCGCGGGGCACGGACGATGACGTTGGTGGTGGAGCTGGGCAGCCTCGGCGACGTGCAGGCGCGGGTGAACTGGGGTAGCGCCCGGCTGCTGCGCAGCAAGAACTGACGCGACCGGCGCCGAGTGTAGTCCTCACGCTCCGCGTGAGGCATCCCTCACGCGGAGCGTGACGGCTACACTACCGCACTTCGATATCGTTGGCCAGGATCGGGAAACCGGCCAATTCCATGGCGGCGTGCTGGGCCAGTTGCTTGGCGTGGTAAGTCGCGGCGCGTCCCTGGAGGACGACGCCGGTGGCCAGCACCTGGACGCGCAGATCGCGAATCCGATTGCCCAGCCGCCTGTGCAACAGACACTCCAGCCGCTCTTCCTCGGTCAACTCGGGCCGCACCAGAACGTCAGCGATCATCATGTCACCAGCCTCTGGAGAGTGAGGGTCTTGGGACGCGCCGAAAATCCATGCTGTCGGATTGGCTTGGGATGCGGAGGCCTGTGAAACAAGCCCGCCCCGCCTGTCTTCTCCACGCATTCATTCCCTTGGTGGAGAAAGCGCCTTACCCTCCTGGCTCGGCCCGCCGGCAGTCGCTACCGGCTCACGCATTCACGCGTGTTGGTATTGATAGGGTAACCGTGTGCTCGGCCCGTGTCAACAAGCAAGTTGCCGGGAAAAAAGAAAATTCGAAACTCGCTACTCCGCGCAATGCGCGGTCGCAGGCACGTTCGCTTCCCACGCCTCGTAAGTCTCGCGCAGCGACTGCTGCAGCGGCGCCTCGGCCCGCGCACAGAACGCGGCGCGGTCGTCCCATTGCTCCAGCAGCAGCGTGTGGAAGCCGGCCGAGTCGAACGCCTCGAGCACCGCCTGGATGTTCGGGCCAAACCAGTTGCTCGGGTCGGCGTTCAGCTCGTCGCGCGGATAGAAGCGCCAGAGCGGCATGCGGGCTGTGGTCCCGATGCCTGAGCCGTCGATGACGTGCGTCTCGATCAGCACCAGGCCCCGGCACACCGCGCAGTTGATCGACGGCGAGCAGCGGGTACCGCAGGTGATAAAGCACACCGAGGAACAGCACGAGGTCGAACTCGCCCAGCGCGGCCCGGTCGAGCGTGTAGGCCGAGCCGCGAACGTAGTGTACCTGGGAGCCGAGCGCCGCCTTGAGGCGCGTGAAGCCGACGGCGTCGGGGTCTTCGAGACTGAGCGCGACGACCTCGGCGGCGCCGCGGCGCTCGCATTCGAAGCTGAAGCATCCGTGCCAGGCGCCGACGTCGAGAACGCGCTGCCCGGTCAGGTCGCGCGGCAGGCCGATGCGGTCGCAGAGCTGTGCAACAGGATTGGGACCGGGGGTAAAGACGCCCTGGTACACCTCCCAGCACTGGTGCCAGGGAGTGTTGCCGAGCAGGCCCGGCAAGTCGTGGTGGGGCGGAGGGGCCGGCGGAAGGGAATCCGTTCGCATGGGGGGCATTGTAACACGGCAGCTGGGGGGGGCAGCAAAAAAAACGCCCTCCCTTTCGGGAGGGCGCTGCGAACGGAGTTCGCAGGGGGGAGGATCAAGCGTCGTTCTTCTTCTTGCCCTTCTTCTCCTCGAACTTGAACTCCTCGCCGACGATTTCCTTGTACTGCTTCTTCTGGTCGGCGTTCAGGACGCCCAGGACCTTCTCCTTGGCTTCCTTGTTCACGCCGGTCACCTTCTCCATCATGCCCTTGAAGTTCTTGCTCTCCTTGGCTTCCTTCTGAATTTCCTCCACTTCCTTGCGGACGTTGGCCAGGATTTCCTCAATGTTCTTGACCTGGGAATCGGTGATCTTCAGCTCCTTGCGCAGGCTCTCGTCCTTGACGAAGGCCTGGTTGCCCCTGACCTGCAGGTCGATTTGGCGGAAGCGCTTCATCTGCTTGTCGTCGAGCACCGTGGCCGCGGCCTTCATCACCGCGCCATTGAGGATTCCAGGGAGCTTTTCGGTCTGCTCGGCCGAGAGATCAAGCTCCTTCTTGACGTCCTCGCGCTGCAACAGGGCGATAGGATCCTTGGTCATGCCGCCGCCGCCGCCAAAGCCGAAGCCGCCCTTGCCCTTGCCGCCCTGCTGGGCGAGGCTGCCGAGCACGCCGAAACTGAGCAGCGCCACGGCGCGTGCAGCCAAACACGATACGAGAACGATGCATGCGTAATCCTCCCCTTGATTCAGGATGCGAGTCTGAAGGGTTGAACCCCGGTCCCGCAAAGGGGTGGCAGTGATTCTCATTTTTTTCCAGGAGGATCAGTTCAGTGTGACCCAGAATGTCTGCGTCGCGGTGTCGGCCCCATCGCTCGCGGTGACCTGGATCTGGAAGACGCCGGTAAGCCCCGCCGGCCGCTGCAGCGTCAGCTGGTTGCCCTGTACGGCGACGGTGAGCGACGGCGGCACCGGCGGTTGCGCATTCCAGAGCAGCTGGGGATAGGTGTACACGATCGAGCCCAGCGTCGCCACCAGGTTGGCCGGTTGCAGCGTTTGCGTGATCGAGCCGGCCCAGCGGTACAGCAAGCCGCCCGGGAACAATCCGTACCAGGTGCCGTTCTGGGCCACCAGCCATTTTTCGTTGTAGCCCCACTCGTTCGTGTAATACTGGCCGTTGTAGAGGCCCAGGTGCAGCTGTTGCTGAAGCTGATACAACGCCGCGCTCGGCGTGAGAACCGTTGCCGTGTAGGTGAGTGCGTCTCCGTCGGCGTCGGTCGCGGACAGCGGCACCGGCAAGCTGGTCTGGCCGGTGTTCATCGTCTGGGCGGCGATGGCCGCCAGCTGCGGCGGCACATCGGTCACCGTCACCGAAAAGCTCGTCGTGGCGCTGGTCAAGCCGTCGCTCGCGGTGACCTTCACGGTGTACGTGCCGACAAACGATGCTGCCGGGCTCAGGGTGAGCTGGTTGCCCGTGAGCGTCGCGCTGACCGGCGGCGTCTGACCGTTGGCCGGGACCACCTGGGCGGAGAACGTGATCGTCCGGCCCGCGGGATCGGTCGCCGACAGCGGCACCACGAGCGGATTTTGGCTGTGCTTTACCGTGAGGTTCGCCAGCGGCGCGATCACCGGCGGCGATGGCGGCGCGACGTTGAGCGTGAAGGTCTGCATCGCGGCATAATCGCCGTTGCTGGCAGTGACCAGGATGGGCACCGTGCCCGTCCACGTGCTCGACGTTGAGCGCACCGTGAGCTGATTGGCGGCAATCGACACGCTAATCGGCGGGAACGCTGCGTACGCCGTGTACCAGAGCATCTTCGGATTGGCGTAGTAGGTCGGGTCGAACATAGCGACCAGATTGGCCGGCAGCAACGATGCGCTCATGTCGCCGGCCCAGCGGCGGAACTCGCCGTCGGGCAGGATGAAGTACCAGTTGCGGTTCCTGTCGAGCAGCCACTTCTCGTCGTAGCCGTCCTTGTTGAGGTAGTAGCTCCCGGTGGTGCTCAGGCCGAGCTGCTGGTTGACCTGGTACGCCAGGGCCGGCAGGGCCATCACCTGGGCCGTCAGGGTCACCGGGCGCCCGCCGGATCGCTGGCTGACAACGGCACGACGGCCGAGCCGAGCGGCACGATCGTCTGGTTGGCGACCGCGGCCAGCACCGGCGGCCCGGCCATGGACGCGACCGCGTCGAGGGCGGCCTTGAGGTTGAGTTGCTTGAAGGTCAGCCCCGTCGGCGTGACGTTCGTGTCGGCGTTGTCGTCCGTGATCGACAGGCCGGTGGTTTGCATCAGGCTGAGGATGTCGGCCTGGCTCGTGTCGGCGGACAGGCCGTTCGCATCCAGGGCCTCGTGGATCAGCACGGCAGCGCCCGTGACGACGGCCGCCGCCATCGAGGTGCCGCCGTACTGGGTGTAGCCGCCTGCCAGCGCCTCGCCGGTGAGCCACGCGCCGGGGGCGAGCAGGCTGAGTGCCGAGTCGCGCTGGGTGAAGTCGGCGATCTGATTGGGCGCGGTGTTGGTGTCGGTGGCGCCGTAGACGGTAACCGAGCCGTAGCTGCCGGCCCAGGTGGCGCCGACCGAAACGACGTCCGGATCAACCGCGGGATAGGCGAGGCCCGGCGCGCTGCCGTCGGTGGCGTAGTTGTTGCCCGAGGCGACGGCCGTGAAGACGCCGTCCTGTTTCAACGTGGCCAGGTCGGTTTCGAGGATGGCGAAGTTGTCGGACGTGAAATTGCCGCTGCCGAGCGAGAGATTGACGGCGACGATGTTATACTGGGCCTGATGCGCGATGACCCACTCGAGGCCGGCGTCGATGTTGGCCCATGTGCCGGTGTCGTTGGCGTCGAGCACCTTGAGGGCGATCAGGTTGACGGCGGGCGCGATGCCGGGATAGGTGGCGCTCGACGAGCCGATCTCGCCGGCGACGAACGTGCCGTGGCCGTTGTCGTCCATTGGATTGCCGTTGTTGGCGACGAAGTTCCAGCCGGCGATGACACGATTGCCCCAGCCGCCGCCGAGATTCGGGTCGTTATAGTTGATTCCGGTGTCGAGGATGGCGACGCTGTAGCCGGCGCCGCGATAGGGATATGCGGCCAGGGAGGTGTCGAGGCCGATGATGCCGCGGAAGTCGCTGCTGGCCGAGGGCACGACACGATCTTCCAGGATTTCGACACGCAGACGGGGCCGGGCGTCGCGCGGTACGTGACGCAGTGCGCGCAGGGAATTCGCCGGGCCGCGAAGCCAGCTTCGCAGCTTGATCCAGTCGCTCATGGTGCGCATCGTCTCCGTGAAGCCGCGATGAGAGGGTTGCCGGCCACTGGCGCGGGCCGCCAGCGCTGCAGCTGGCTGCAGTGTTACTATTGCCGCCGTCGGCGCGACTTCCAGAGCAAACGCGGGTTTTTCCGTGGTTTTTTTGGCGACAGCTGGCAGGATGTGCCGGTCGGAGCGACCGGAGCGGCGTTTAGCGGCTACCCAGTGTAGTCCTCACGCTCCGCGTGAGGCTCCCGTCACGCGGAGCGTGACGGCTACACTAGACCTTCGCCTTCGGCTCGCTGCGATCTCTACCGTAGAGGGAAGTTAGGTCGGCGAGGCGGTCGAGGGTCCAGGCGTTGACTTGTTCGGGCGTGAAACGCCAGCTCCAGTTGCCCTGCGGCCGGCCGGGGTAGTTCATCCGCGCCTCCGAGCCGAGGCTGAGCGCGTCCTGCAGCGGCGTGATCGCGTAGTCGGCGACCGACGCCCACGCCAGACGGATCATGTCCCATGCCACGTCCCGGCCGTCGCGGGCCAGGTAGCGGCGCCAGTGATCCTTCTCTTTTTCCGACGCGCGCTGATACCAGCCGACGGTCGTGTCGTTGTCATGCGTGCCGGTGTACACCACCGTGTTCTGTTCGTAATTGTGCGGCAGAAAGGGCTGGCGCGCCGTGTCGGCGAACGCAAACTGCAAGACGCGCATGCCGGGCAGGCCGAAGTCGGTACGCAGCGCCGCGACCGCGGCCGTGATGACCCCGAGATCCTCGGCAATGATCGGCAGTGAACCCAGCTCGGTGCGCAACGTGGTGAGCAACTCCCTGCCTGGGGCCTTGACCCAGCGGCCCTCGATGGCGTTGAGCCGGCTGGCGGGGACTTCCCAGTATGCCTCGAAGCCGCGGAAATGGTCGAGCCGTACGATGTCGACGTGGTGCATCAGGGCACGGAAGCGCGCCACCCACCACGCGAAACGTGTCTTGCGCATCGCCTCCCAGTCGTACAACGGATTGCCCCAGAGCTGGCCGGTCTCGCTGAAATAATCGGGCGGCACGCCAGCGACGGCCTTGGGCCGGCGCTCCGCGTCGAGCAGGAACATCTCCGGATTGGCCCACACGTCGGCGGAGTCGGGCGAAACGAAGATCGGGATGTCGCCGATGATGCGGATGTCGCGGCGGCGCGCGTAGTCGCGCAGCGCCTGCCATTGCCGCAAGAACAGGAACTGCCGAAACTGGTGCGCGCCGACCGCATCGCCGACGCGCATGCGCGCCTGGCGCAGATAGGCCGGATCGCAGCGGCGCGCCTCGGCGGGCCAATCGTGCCAACCCCGGCCCTGGTGCGCGTCCTTGAGGGCCATGAACAGGGCGAAGTCGTCAAGCCAGCCCGCGTGCTGGCGCGTGAACGCTTCGAACAACGGCCGCAAGGCGGCGCCGCGACCGGCCTGGAAGTTCTGCCAGGCACGGGTGAGCAGGCGGTTCTTGAAGATGAGGACCGGGCCGAAATCGACGTGGTCGGCCGGGAAGCGTCCGCCATCGAGATCGCGCGCGTCGAGCAGGCCGTCCTCGCGCAGGTACTGCGGGCTGATGAGCAGCGGATTGCCGGCGAATGCGGAGAATGCCTGATAGGGAGAGTCGCCGAATCCGGTCGGCCCGAGCGGCAGGATTTGCCACCAGCGCTGCCGGGCCTGGGCGAGGGCGTCGATCCAGGCATACGCCGCGGGGCCGAGGTCGCCGATACCGTAGGGGCTGGGCAGCGAGGAGGGATGGAGCAAAACGCCCGCGGAGCGGTTGAGGTTCTCAACGGGAAGGTATTCGTCGGAGAGCTTGGACATGTCTGGGATCTGTGCGGGTTCAGGACCCGCGGGATTCGCTGCGTCATCCCGCGGCTTGGGGACAATATAGGCGCGGCCAGCGCGAATGTCTCTCCGCGATTAGCGGCCGATCGCAGATCGGCCGGGCCCGTCTGCGACCGGCCGCTAAACGAGCGATAATAGCGGCGCAGCGTTGCCAGGTCCACGCGCTCCAGCGATGGCACGACGAGATCGGCGCCGGCGGCCTGGAGCTTTTCCTCGGAGTGATGGCCGACGAACGTTACGCCGACCGCTTTCATGGCACTGGCCTTCGCGGCCTGGACGCCGACCGGCGCGTCCTCGATCACCACGCAGTGCCGCGGCGCGACGCCCAGCTTCTCCGCCGCCATCAGGAACACCTGCGGATCGGGCTTGCCGCGCTGCGTGTCCTCCATCGCAATCACGGCCCCAAAGAACGGGGCGGTGTGCGTAAGATCGAGGATCAACTCGAGATTCTTGCGCGGCGCTGGAGCCGACCGCTTGCCGGCAGCCGGCGTCGGCCAGCGCGGTCAGCAGCGAGCGCACGCCGGGCAGCAATTCGACGCCGTGCTGCGCCTCGGCGCGATACAGATCCTCTTTGCGATTGCCGAGCCGGTCGATCTCGTCGGGAGCGTGCATGCCGAAGAGCAAGGGGATGATCTCGGGATTGCGCCAGCCGAAGGTGCGGGCAAAGTCGGCGCGGGTGAACGGCTGGCCAAGCTCGCGCGCCAGGATACACCAGGCCTGGAAATGCAGCTCGGCGGTGTCCACCAACGTGCCATCGACGTCCCAGATGACGGCGCAGCTTTCCACGAGATTGGCGCTCCTTCCAACGCGTCGAAGCTCGCTTGCGGTTTCGCGAAGTAAAGCCGCGAAACCGCAAGCGAGCTTCGACGCGGCTGATTGTATCTCGGAAAAACCATTGCGGCTCCTTGTGATCGGTCGAGTCTGCGGGTAAGATCAATTATCCGTGAGCGGGTTCGACGGGAAGGACCGCCGCAAGTCTGCGAACTCCCGGTTGCCAGCAATGCCGTTTCTCGCCGAGTGCATATTGTGTCGTCAGAAGGTGCGGCTGCCGGATCGGGCGGCCGGCGCCAGCGTGCAATGTCCGCGCTGCGGCAGCTACTTCACCGCGGCGTCGGAGGCGGATTCTGGTTCCCGCCGCCAAGTACAGCGAGCCCGCTCCGCCGGCCGTGTCCGTCGCAACGGCCATTCAGCCTCCACCGCAGTCCGCGCCGGCCATGCCGTCGGAGGCGCCCGCCGCGAATGGTGCGCCGCCGCCTGCGCCAGATGACGTGCCCAGCGTGCCGCGTCTCCTGCATCTGCCAGCGCCGCGCTCGCGCGTGCCCCAGCGCAAGATCGACCCCATCGGCATCGGCGCCATCGCGGTGAGCGGCCTTGCCGGTTGGTGTGCGATGGTCGCGGTATTGAGCATCTTTGTCATTCCGCTCGCCGTCGCGGGCCTGCTCACTGGCTTGGTGGGTCTCGCGGCCGGCCTTCTGTGTGAGCCGCCGCGTTATATCCTTGCGACGGCGGGCAGCGTCACCAACGTCGCGCTCCTGATCGCCGCCATCGCGTTTCCGTCGCTGCTCGGCCCAACCTACCAGCGCTCGCGGGAACGCGTCGAAGCGGAAGCGTTCGTCCCGCACGCCGTCGCGCTGCCCGGCAAGAAGTCAGCCGCCCCGGAGTCAACCGCCGAGTGGCCCGACGCCATGACGTTCAGCGTGCAGGTCAAGCAGACCCGCATCCAGGTGATGAGCGCCGAGATTCGCCCGCTGGAGATAGCGCAAACGCCGAAGAAGAAGTTCACCAAGGAGAGCTACCTGGTGCTGCGCGTGCGGGCCCATCAGCCGGCCGGGGGCGCCGAATTCGCCAGCGACGGTTGGGGCCAGGGAGGCACAGCCCAGGAGCGCCGCCAGCCGACGTTGACCGACGAGACTGGTAAGGTCTACCGCGCCCCGCCCGCCAATCTCGGCGGCGAAGAGGGCGGGTCGCAGCGCTCGCAGCTGTTCCCGCTGGGTATTACCGACGAAGTGTACCTGTTCGAGGCCCCGGGCCCGAGCGTGGTCTATCTGCGGTTGGAGATCCCCGCGGAGCCGTGGGGCGGCAGCGGCGCCGTCCGGTTCACGATCCCGCGCGCCATGTTCCGTGCCGCCATGTCGCCGATGGCGACCGACAAGGACAAGGCCAAGTAAATCGCCCGTTTCAGTTCCGTCCCGAAGAGTCCGGAGCGAACCATGACCCGCGCCAAATCTCGAGTTGCCCGCCCCGGTTTCACCTTGATTGAGCTGCTGGTGGTCATCGCGATCATCTCGATCCTGATCGGCCTCATGATGCCCGCAGTGCAGTCGGCCCGTGAGGCGGCCAACCGCATCAGCTGCACCAACAACCTCAAGCAGATCGCCCTGTCGATGCACCTGTACCACGATCAAACCAAACGGCTGCCGCCGACCCGTCAGCCGGGGCAAGGCCCGACCTGGGCCTGGATGGTCTTGCCGAACCTGGAGCAGCAGAACCTGTACGTCCAGTGGCCGCCGGGCGTGCCGTATCCAATGGCGGCCCCCGCGGTGGTGGGCCACCCGGTGCCCATCTACTTTTGCCCCTCGCGCCGATCGCCGACCGACGGCCTGAGCCTGCCGTTCCAGAACCCGACCGGCTGCCTGCCCATGCCGCCGGTTCCCGGCGCCCTGGGTGACTACGCCGTGTCGATCGGCACGACCGGCGCCGACTATCCGGTCACGATCCAGAGCGGTCCCACGCTGGTGCCCAACGGCGCCTTCCAGTTTCCCACCGGCATTCGTTTTGCCGACATCACCGACGGCCTGAGCAATACGATCCTGGCCGGCGAGAAGCACGTGCCGCGCGGCCAGTTTGGCGCGTATCCCTGGGACTGCTCGCTCTATGACGGCCACAATCCGGTTTGCAGCACCCGCGCCGGCGGTCCGGACTTCCCGATCGCCATCATGCCGAACGATCCGGGCTGGAAGTTCGGCAGCTATCACCCGAGCATCTGCCAGTTCGCGCTGTGCGACGGCAGCGTGCAGCAAATCGTCAACTGGATCAATCCCGTCGTTCTCGGGCTGCTGACGCAGCGCAACGACGGCGAGCCGATTCCGGCGATTTATTAATGACACGCCAGGCCCAGTTGGCGTGTAACTCCCGAGTGTACCGATGTCGTTCCTCGCTGGCCGGGCACACCCTATTTTTGGCCTGCGCCGCCCGACCGGCACGACCTGCAACGACAGGAATGACCGGCACGACTTGCAACGACAGGAATGACCGGCACGACTTGCAACGACAGGAATGAAACCACGGATCACACGGATGGCACGGATAAGACCGGATAGCGCTCTTTATCCGTGCCATCCGCGTGATCCGTGGTTTCATTGTCGCCAAAAGAGATCGATTCGGCGCTTGACCCGGAGAGCGCGCCCGGTGACAATCGGTCCGTATTGCGGCGCCTTCAACCAGCTTGTTTGTGGAAATGAGGGCGATGATGCCCGGCGCGCTCAAAGTGCATGTCTTCGAGCAGGAAGCTGTGCTTGCCGAAACGTTTGACGGTCCGGTCGAATTGGGCCGGGAAATCCGTGGACAGGACGCGACGCAGCTGTACAGCTGGCTACACCTGGCTGGAATACCTACGATGAAAGACCAACCCAAACCCAATCCGGAAGCTGCGGTCGGTCGCGAACCCTCGGGGGAGACGCCGCCATTGCACGCGGACGAGTTCCCGACTCGGGCGCCGCCCGTTGGCGATGGAGTCGAGCAAGCGAATCGGTTGCGTCACGGCGATCCGGGGACGGCCGCCGGTTGGCAGGAGGGCCTGCCTGCCGCGTTGCCGTTGCGCTTTGGGCGGTATACCCTCCACAAGCTCCTCGGTAAGGGCGGCATGGGTGCGGTCTATCTCGCGCATGACGCCCAATTAGATCGGCAAGTGGCTCTGAAGCTTCCGTGCTTTGGCGCGAATCCTCACCCGGACGTTGCGGAGCGCTTCCTCCGCGAAGCACGGGCCGCGGCCACGATTTCTCATCCGAACGTATGCCAGGTTCACGATTTCGGCGAAATCGACAGGATCCTGTATCTCACCATGCAGTACATCGAGGGACATCCTCTTTCGGAGGTGATACGGCACGAGGGTCTGCCGATTCGGGATTCGGTCCAGCTCATCGTTGATGTGGCCCAGGCGATGCAGGAGGCCCATCGACGCGGCATCATTCATCGCGACCTGAAGCCGGCCAACATCATGATTGACCTTGGTGGCAAACCTGTCATCATGGACTTCGGCCTGGCCCGCCGTGGTCCGGAAACGAGTGATGTCCGCCTGACCCAGAGGGGCGCCCAGTTGGGAACTCCGGCCTACATGCCACCGGAGCAGGTCGATGGCATCGTCAATGCCATGGGGCCTCCGTGCGATATCTACAGCTTAGGCGTTATTCTCTATGAAATGTTGACGGGGCGCCTTCCGTTCCTGGGGCCTTCTGTATATGCGCTGATGGCCCAGATAATGACGGTCCCGCCGCCGCCGCCGTCCCAGTTCCGGCCCGAAGTCGATGGGTATCTCGAGGCCCTCTGCCTGAAGGCGCTGGCGAAGCAGTCGGACAAGCGCTTTGCTTCCATGAAAGAATTCGCGGAAGAACTAGCATCGTATTTGCACCGGATCACACCATCGGCGAACAATGATGCGCAGGTTCTGGAGATTGCGCGATCCATCCAAGCCAGTTTCCTGCCCGAGAAGCTCCCCGAGGTGGTGGGCTGGGATGTGCGAGCCTACTTCCGACCCGCTCGCAACGTCGGCGGCAATTTCTACGATGTCTTTGCACTGCCGCGCAACCACGTGGCGTTGGTGATTGCCGACGTGTGCGACTTTGGCGTCGGTGCCGCTGTTTTCATGACGTTGTTTCGCACCTTGCTGCGAGCCTTTGCCCAGCAGAACTTTGTCCGGGGCCGGTTCGGCTGGACCGAGCCACCGGTCGCAACCGTCCCCAGCGCCGTGAGCTATCGGCATGCCATCTTGATGGCCGAGACCCTGGCGCAGTCCACCGTCGAGATGACAAATCAGTATGTTGCCGAGAACCACTCCTTGGCCTGCATGTTTGCCACTGTGTTTTTCGGCGTGCTGGATACGACCTGCGGCGTATTGACCTACGTGAATGCCGGCAATGACGCGCCGGCCCTCGTCGGCCCGTCTGGCGTCAAGGAGCGGTTGTACCATACGGGCCCGGCCGTGGGCCTCTTTCCCAATGCCGCCTTCAACGTTAACCGAGTCGTTATGGAGCCACGCGACGTTCTGATGGCGTACACCGACGGCGTGACCGAGGCCTGCGATTCGAAGGGCCGGTTCTTCACCGAGCAGCGACTCTTATCGATCCTGGGCCCGCCGGTTGCCTCGGCGGCCGGCTTGCTTGATCGTGTGGTCGCCCGGCTTGACCAACACCTCGCCGGCGCGGAGCAAAGGGACGATGTCACCCTGCTGGCGGTGGGGAGGGGCGCCGGCTGAGCGACCGTGGGGTTGGCAGTGTTGGCGGGACTGCGGATGCGCGATGGGTTCTTTCGTGATAAGGCCCTCGATTCGGTGCTTGACGTTCGCCATCGGGCAGGTTATCCTCCTCTTCAACAAACTCGTCACGTTGACATGCGGGGTACTGGTGTCGAGGGCCCCTGATGCGTGTCCCATTGCACGACCGCAACATGAATAACGAGCTGTTCTCGCGGCGCTGGCTTGCGCACATCGGCGCGCCGATTCTGGTCGTGCTCGCCGGATTGAGCGGGTTGGCCCCGGCGCAGGAACCGCCGGCGCCGGCGAACCCCGGTATTGGCGAGGCCATCGGCGATCGGATCGTTCGCTATCATGCCGATGAGGCAGCACGGAAAGCGGCCCGACCGTCCTACGCCCTTCAGAAGCCACGGCCGGGCGCGGGGCCGTTCCCGCTGAATTCCCTGTCAAGCCAGCCTTCTCGCACACGACGGCGGGCTACGCCGTGGCGCTGCCTCTGCAAAATGGCACGTCCCTTTATGGGACCGGGATGGCCTGCGGCCCATTGCTGCGCAACGGCCAAACCAGCGAAGTGTGGACCTTTGACGCCTATGGCTACCAACCCGGCGACAACAATTTGTATCAGGCTCATCCGTGGGTCCTGGCCGTGCGGGCGGACGGCTCGGCTTTCGGCGTCCTCGCGGACACCACCTACCGCTGTGTCATGGAACTCTACGAGACCATCCGCGTGACCTCCGAGTTTCCATTCCCCGTCATCGTCATCGACCGCTCGTCTCCCCAGGAGGTGGTTCAGGCGCTGGCGGAATTGACCGGCACCATGCCGCTGCCTCCGAAATGGTCGCTGGGTTATCACCAGTGCCGCTGGTCCTATTTCCCCGCCGACAGGATCCTGGAGCTTGCCGGGGAGTTTCGGGAAAAGCAGTTACCGTGCGACGCCCTGTGGATGGACATCGACTACATGGACCAGTTCCGGGTTTTCTCGTTCGACAAGACGAAATTCCCGGACCCCAGGGGGCTCAATGCCAGGCTCCTCAAGCAGGGCTTCCACAACGTCTGGATGATCGATCCCGCGGTCAAAAAAGAAACCGGCGCGGGGGTGACGGCGGTCTTCGACACCGGAAACGCGCAGGACGTGTGGGTCCGGAAGGCAGACAATTCCCGATACGAAGGGACCGTCTGGCCGGGACCGGTGGTCTTCCCCGATTTCACCGACCCGCATGTCCGCAGCTGGTGGGTAGCGCAATACAAGGATTTCATGGCCCAGGGCGTGACGGGCGTGTGGAACGACATGAACGAGCCGGCCACGTTTCAGCCCAAGGGGACGTTTCGATCGAACAAAACCAGGACGATGCCCGTCGACAACCTGCATCGCGGCGACCTGGGCCTGCTCGGACCGCTGGGGCAGCCCCAGGGCAAGGAGGGTGCTCGGGGGACGCATGCGCGCTACCACAACACCTACGGCATGTTGATGGCCCGTGCCACGCGCGAGGGCATGCAGGCGGCCGTTCCCGATCGCCGGCCGTTCGTGCTGTCCCGATCCAATTACATCGGCGGCCAGCGCTTCGCCGCCGCCTGGACCGGCGACAACACCGCGAGCTGGCCCCACCTGCGCGTGTCGGTCCCGATGGTGCTGAACCTGGGGTTATCGGGACAGCCGTTTGCGGGGCCCGACATCGGGGGTTTCCGGCACGACACGTTGACGCGCGAGCAGGAAAGCAAGCTCATGGCGCGGTGGATGGGTATCGGCGCGCAATTCCCCTTCTATCGTTGCCACAGCGAGATGGTGGCGCAGCCGAAGGAGCCGTGGGCGTTCGACCAGGCCGTGAACAGGACCTGCCGACTCGCCCTGCAGCGCCGGTATCGGTTCATGCCTTACCTGTACACGGTCTTCCGCGAGGCCAGCAACAATGGCCTCCCGGTGACCCGGCCCTTGTTCTTTGCGGACCCCCGGGACCCCGTGCTGCGCAACGCGGATGAGGGGTTCCTCCTCGGTGGGGATGTCCTCGTGTGGGCCCAGGTCGAGCCTGAACAGAAACGCGCGGCGGTGCTCCCGCGGGATTTGGGAGAAATTCGGCTTCCCGGTCTCGCGAGCCCTGGTCTTCGTGGACCGTGGCGGGCTTGATACCATGGACCCCGACCTGCCGGACCTTTACCTCCGGGGGGGCGCCATCGTGCCGACCGGGCCGGTGATGAATTACGTGGACGAGAAAGCCCTCGATCCTCTCACGCTGCTGATATGCCTGGACGCCGACGGCAAGGCAGCCGGCAAATTGTACGAGGATGCCGGCGATGGCTTCGGCTATCAGTCGGGCGATTATCTGCTGACCACCTACCAGGCGCTCCGGGAAAAAGGGGCCGTAATGGTGAGCGTCCGGGAGACGGAGGGGAAACGCCCTCGTCCCGCCAGGAGGGTTCAGGCTGCGCCTTTTCCTGGAGGGCGCGGAATGGGTGGGCGGCGGCACGGACGGAGACCCGATCCGCGTCCCCGTCCCCACGGGGGCATTTCGCCCGGATTGATCCTCTTGTCGGCCGCGCTTCCGGCGGCTGCTCTCGCAGGCGCGGTTGGGGACCCGTTCCCGAACCACAGGAGGAGGCCAGCATGACACATCTCGTGCCGACTGGACGCTGGGGGCGCCTGGTTGCCTGGTTGTTGATAGGCACGCTCTGTCTGGCGACCTCTGTACCGGTGGGGAGGCACCCCACGGCGGTGGGCGCTGACCCGCCGGCGCCGGCCAAGGGACCCAGGGAGCGGATGGGGGAATGGTCCGTGCCGCCGCTTCCCAACGGGGGCAAGGACTGGATGCAGGCGATCCACGCCGTGCTGCTGCCCAACGGCAAGGTGCTGATCGCCAACGGCAGCAGCAACCGCGATCGGAAGGTTGCTCCGGGGATGCCACAAATCGAGGGGGTCGATGGCAAGAATCCAAAGGCGGTAGACAACACCTGTCTTTTCGACCCGGCGAACGAGCGGTCGCCCTTCGAACGGCTGAGCTCGCCAAAAACCCCCATTCCCTCGGATGAGGACAAGGACAGGCCCTATGTCAACGACCTGTTCTGCTGCGGCCACATGCACCTCTGGAACGGCAACGTCCTGATCGCGGGGGGGACTCACGAGTACCGCGATGGCGGAGAGTTCTACGGGTCCAAGGTGGCCAATGTTTTCGACTGGCGGAAAAAGGCATGGGTGGAGAGCCAGCTCCTCCGCGAGGGGCACTGGTATCCGACCCTGGTGCCATTGGCGGACGGGCGGGTGGCGGTCTTCTCGGGGTGGGGGCTGACCGAGAGTCAATCGACGCCCGTGGTCGAGTTCTACGACCCCGCCAAGCACGCATGGAGCTGGGTCGATGTCAGCACGGACGACTTCCCCGATAGTCCGTACAACACTCCGCGCACGCCGCAATCTCCGCAGAAGGACCGGCTGGCTCTTTACCCCCGCATCCACGCTCTCGCCGACGGGCGCTTCCTGGTCACGGGCGAGGGATCTTCCGGGATCGGCAGTACGACATCCACCAACACCTACTTCATGACCATTCTGAGCCCGCGCGGGGACGAGAGCACCCGCATCTTGTGGTGCCGGGCCCGCCGCGCAAGGCGACCAGGGAAGGCTACACCCGAAACAACTACAGCACCGAGGTCATCGATCCCAACTCCCCGGCCGGCGACGTGCTCATCTTCGGGGGCCAGCGGGGGGACTTCTGGATCACCCATAGCCCGGTGAAGCCGCGTCCCAACGCCCAGACCTCGCGCGACCTGGAGCGGCTGGTGCCGGCGACCACGCAAACCAACTGGTCCTGGGAACGCACTCCCGATTTCCTCTACGAAGGTCGCGTCATGCACTACGCGCTGCTCCTGCCCACCAAGCAATTGCTGGTGATCGGCGGCGGCGGCTACGCTTACTTCCGCCCGGCCCTGCACCCGTTGCTGCTCACGGCTGACCCGGCCTCCCCCGGTGGCTACCGCAAAGAGGTGATGAACGCCGGGGCGTTCCCGCGGCTCTACCACACCACCGCACTGCTGCTGCCCGATGGCCGCGTGTTCCTCGCCGGGGGGAACGCCCAGCGGGCCTGGTGGGACGAACGGACCGGCCTTGCAGATCTGAAGCGCTATCAACCCGGCGTCGGCGACGGCCAGGAACCGCAGATCGACGCCGAAATCTGGAACGTCGAACTGTTTTCCCCGCCGTACCTGTTCCTCCCGGGCCCGCGGCCGCAAATCACGGAGGCCCCCACATCGGTGGCCTACGGGGCCGAAGCGACCATCCGCGTCAAAGACAGCACGAACAAGGGGACACTGGTCCTGATCAAGCTCGGGTCGGCGACCCACGGCTGGGACTGCGGGCAAAGGCTGGTCGATCTGCCGTTCAAACGGGGGGCGGGGGATGCGTTCACGTTTACCGCGCCGAGCAACCGGCACATCAGCCCGCCCGGTTACTACATGCTCTTCTACGTCAACGACGCCGGCAAGCCGTCGCGAGCGGCCATGGTCCAGCTCGGAGCCGACGACAAAGGCATCCTGAGCGCGGCGGGAGGAGTGCCGACATCGGGCGAACCTCGGGCGCTGAGCAATGGGGATCGGGCGCCGGGTTGGGAGGCGCTGCCGGCCGCCGACGGCCGGCGCTACGCCTTCAGCGACTTCGCGGACAAGGATGTGCTGGTGGTGGCCTTTACCCGCAATGACTGTCCGGTCGCCCGCGCTTATGAGGAGCGCATGGCCGCGTTCGCTCGCGTCCATGCGGGGCCCGGCGGCAAGGTCGGGTTCGTGGCCATCAACGTGAACGCCCTGGACGAGGGCAACGACCTGGCGACGATGCGGCGTCGGCAGGAAACACGGCCCTACGGCTTCACCTATCTTTGCGACGACGGCCAGAAGACCGGCCTGGCCTACGATGTGGAGATCAACCCGGAGTATTTCGTCCTGGGCCGGCAGCGCCGGGTGGTCTATCGTGGAAGGCTGGATGACCACGAGAACCCCATGCAGGTCAAGCAGCACTACCTTGAGGCGGCTGTCCAGGCTACTCTGGCCGGCCGAGCCCCGGCCGTCTGCAGGACCGACCCGTTGGGGTGCCCGGTCAGCTATCGCGTCAAGAAGTAGCCGCCAGCCCGCACCGCCGGAGGAATGAGCGATGTACCCTGCCCTCGGCTTGCGGACGCGGACCGTGGCCGTCCTGGCGATTACGTTGCTGGAACCCATCGCCGCCGACTGGGCCTCCCCGGAGGCCGGGCGCCAGGCGGAGGCGCCGTCGCTGGATCGCGAGGGGATTGAGCGCGGCGAATACGAAAGCCTCCTGCGCGGCCTCCAGGGGAACATCCTTCAGCCGCACAATCGCAAGCACGCGGTCGCGCTGTTCCTGGCATTCAAACAGCCGAACAATCCGGGGCCGGCGAAACGGTGGCTCGGGAACTTCGCCGAGAAGTACGTCACTTCCGCGTTCGACCAGGACCAGGCGCGCCTGTTCGGCGGCGCCTATCCTCGAGCAAGGGTTATGCAGCGCTCCGCCTGCACCTTCCAGGGGGAGCGGGGAACGAGTCGTTTGAGCTGGGGATGACGGGCGAGGATTCTCGGCGCCGGCTCGTCGATCCGAATCTCAAGGATTGGGAAAAAGGCTATCAGGACCGGATTGACGTCCTTGTCATGCTGGCCGCGGACGACCGGGCTGATCTCGAGAAGGTGGCCGCCGAGGTTCGCCGTGACGCCGAGGCGGTTTGCCAGGTCCGCACCGTCGAGTGGCTGGGCGTCAAGACGAACGTGCGCGGGCAGATGCTGGAGCACTTCGGCTACGTGGACGAGATCAGCCAACCGTTGTTCTTCCGGTCGGAGCTGGCGGCGAAAGTGCAAGGGGACCTGTACAACCCGAGTGCGCCCTTGCGGCTAGTACTCGTGCAGGAGGATCCCAGGCACGCGCCGAACCGTTACGGCAGTTATCTGGTGGTCCGCAAGCTGCAGCAGGACGTGCCGCGCTTTGAGGCGGAGCTCAAGAAGCTGGCCAGGGGCGTCAACGTCAGCGAGGATCTGGCCGCGGCAATGCTTGTCGGCCGCTTCAAGGACGGGACGCCCGTTTGCCTCGCGGAGAAGCCGCAACAGACCGACACCAACGCGTTCAGCTTCGCCGCGGACCCTGACGGGCACAAGTGCCCGCTGCATGCTCACATCCGGAGGGTCAATCCGCGGGGCACCTCCACCGAGCAGCATGCGGCCGAGCGCAGCCACCGGATTGTCCGGCGGAGCATGCTCTACGGGTTGGGGCAGGAGAGCGCGACGGTCGGCACGCTCTTCCTGTGCTTTCAGGCGAGCATCGACAGGCAGTTCGTCTTCATCCAGAAGCATTGGGTCAACAGCCCGAGCCACCCTCGTCCCGGCACGGCGTTGGACCCGTTGATTACCACCGGCAAGGTGCCTGAATCGGAAACCGGGCAAGTGATCGGTTTCCCGCCCCCGGTGCCGCGATGGCCGACGACCTGGGGGGGCGCAAGCAGGTCCAACACCCGTTCGCAAGCTGTGTCTCATTCCGCGGCGGCGAATACTTTTTTGCGCCGAGTCTTGGATTCCTGCGCGCTCAAGTAATCGAAGGTGCCACGGCAATGAACAATCCAGAGAATGCTGCTTCTGCCGATCCGTACCGGACCACGTACGACGCAGCCTCTAGTGACAAACGCGCGATGACCTCTCCGCTGAAGCGCATCGGCCGATACCGGGTGGACAGGGTGCTCGGCGAGGGGAGTTTTGGGCTCGTCTACCTGGCGCACGACGACCAGCTGGACCGCTCCGTGGCGATCAAGGTTCCCCATTCTCATTTCGTGTCCGGGCCGGGAACGGTCGAGAACTTTCTTGCCGAGGCGCACATCCTGGCCAGCCTGGACCACCCAAACATCGTGCCAGTGTTCGATTTTGGCCGTACGGACGACGGGCTGTGTTACGTCGTTTCCAAGTTGATCGCGGGCAGGGACCTGGCGAGCACGATCAAGCAGTCGCGGCTCCCTGTCGCCGAGTCTGCAAGGATGGTGGCCGTAGTCGCGGACGCCCTGCAGCACGCCCATCTGCGGGGGTTGGTGCATCGTGACATCAAGCCGGCAAACATCCTTATCAGAGGCTGGGGAGGGATGCCCTTCGTCTGTGATTTTGGGCTGGCCTTGCGGGCCGAAGCCTTAGGCAAGGGGGCCAGGTTAACCGGGTCTCCTGCTTACATGAGTCCAGAACAGGCCCGCGGGGAGGGTCACCTGGTGGACGGTCGCTCTGATCTCTTCAACCTGGGCGTCGTCCTTTACGAACTGCTAACTGGGCGGCTCCCGTTCCAGGGCGCATCGCTGGACGAGCTGCTGGAGCAGATCACGACGGTTGAGCCTCGTCCACCCCGGCAGGTGGATGACACGATCCCCATTGAGCTCGAGCGTATCTGCCTCAAGGCCCTGGCGAAGCCCGTTGCCGAACGGTACGCGACGGCTCTGGACATGGCCGAGGATCTCCAGGCTTATCTCTCCCAGCCGGCGCGTCCGGAGCGAACGCTGCTGGAAATAAAGGAACAAGGATCGGTAACCATCTTGTCCCTGAACGGGAACATGGACTATACGGTGGTCCAGCTCGTCTGGTCGCAGCTCCAGCAATTGCTGCATGAGGGCAAGAAATCCCTGGTGGTTGATTGCAGCGAAATGACCTACATTGCCAGCGCGGGCCTCCGCATTCTAATCCAGTTCCGGTCCCGAGGCAGCGCAATCGGCAGCCGTGTCGCTTTGGCGGCGGTGGCCCCGCACATCTTGGATACCTTCAGCAGGACGGTGGGCAATCTGTTCGAAATCTTCCCGACGGTCGAAGCCGCCGTGAAATCGTTTCAGGAGCCGCCTCAATCGTGAGGGCTACGCGGGGCCTTGTCCTAGCGCTATTAGATAAGGTGATCGTCTGATTAGAGAGGGCACAGGACAACATCGTATGGCGATCATCCTCGATGTGCGCAAGAACGAAGTGGGCAAGGTGACCTTGACCTGGGTCATGCTTGCCTTGTTGGCGATGGGCTACGCCATCGGTTGGAGCGCTATTCACGCCATGCTGGTCAGCCGGCTGGGCACGGATTACCTGCCGTATTCCTACATCGGCATCAGTCTCCTGGGCCTGGTGGGCTCCTCGATCTATCTGCTGCTTGAAGCGCACATGCGCCGGGACCGCCTGCTCATCCTCGTCGCCGCCGTGACCGGGAGTTTGCTCCTGCTCTCGCGGACCCTGGTGACGGCGGAAGCGGCCGCGGACACGACCAAGCTCACGCCGGAGCTTTTCGTCTTCTTCGGCCTGGTGTTCGCCGCCCAGGGGCTCGGCAATTCGACCCTGACGATGCAAGTGTGGACGATCATCAATGAAGTGTTCCGGCCGAGTCAGGGCCAGCGTTTGTACCCGATCCTTACACTGGCTGCCACGTTTGGTGGGATTGTCGGCGGCCAGGCGGTGCAGTTGGTGGCGCCGACCGGCGCGGCGAATCAGGTGGTGGTCTGGGCCGCAAGCGTCCTGCTGATCATCCCGCTGGTGGTGGTCTTCCGGCGTTGGTACGGCGGCGAGATGCGTGGGGAGATTCGCTCGACGCAGGACCACCACCGCTGGGCGCACCTCAAGGAAGGGTTTCAATTCGTCGGCCGAACGCCTTTTCTGCACGTGATGGTCGCCGTGTCGCTGTTCTTCTGGGTCGTTGGCTCGTTGCAGGATTTTCAGTACACGCGAATCATGCAGGCCACCTTCCCCACCGAGGCCGGCCTCAGCTCGTTTTTCGGCTACTACATGATGGCCTTTAACCTGACGGCGCTGGCCCTGCAGCTATCCGTCATCGGCCGCGTCCTCAACCGCCTGGGTATCGGCCTGGGGCTGGCGGCCCTACCATTCGTCGGTCTGCTCGGCTTCGTTGGCATCGCCCTGAGCTTCACCTTCTGGCCTGGTCTGGGGCTCCGTTACGGTTGGGACGTGGTCGGCATGACGCTCCAGGGCACGGCGTATCAGCTCAGCTTTCAGGCGGCACCCGGCGCCATGCGCGGACGTGTCCTCGCCTTCATCGAGGGGATCGTCAACCCGGTGGGTGGTGCACTGGGCGGTCTGGCAACGGCGCTGCTGAATCACTTCGGTTCGGGGCGGCCTGCCGGTGGTTGGGCAATTCTCGACCCGGTCACGCTCGCCGGTATCGTCTGTTGCGCGGCGTGGTTCCTCATCGTCACGACCACTCGAGGGCGGTACTTGCAGGCCGTGACGGTGAACCTGGCCTCCCGCGACCGCCGAACCTCGCTGGACGCCATCGAGGCCCTGGAGGGCGGGCGCCACCCCTTGCTCTACCAGCAGCTGATCCCGTTCCTGCAGCGCGACGACCCGGACGCCCAGGTAGTGGCCCTCGGCTCGCTCGGCCGGCTGGGCCAACTCCCCGCGCTGCGTTCCATCGTTCCATTGACGACCTGCGCCGACGAGCGGGTGCGTACGGAAGCCGTCCGGGCCATCCGGCAGTTTCGCTGCATCCGCCGCCAGCCCATGCTGGCTTTCTACTTCAAACGGCTCATGGAACGGCTGCTGTCGTCCGATGCGTCCTATGCCGTCCGGGCCGAAGCCGCCCAGTATCTGATCGAGCATCACGATCCGCAGAATTTGCCGCATTTCCTGCGCGAGCTGTTGACGCATCAAGATCCGGTGGTGCGGTGCCAGGCGGTGGAGGCACTGGGCCGCATGGGCTTGCAGTACATCGATTTTCTGCTCGAAGAAGCGCTGACAGATGCCGACGCCGACGTCCGTGCCCGGGCCGTGCTCGCGCTGTGGACCATCCCCGAGAGACAGAAGGAGATGAACCAGGCCGTCCAGGCGATGCTGGGCGATGCCGATGTCAAGGTGCAGCAGGCCGGCTTGCTCGTGGTGGCTCGGGGCGGACTGGAACCCTACCGCGACCTGGCCGGCAACCTGCTCCAATCTCCGGTGCTGCGCACGCGCTATTTGGCCGGCCTGGCCTATCTGAGCGCCGGCGGCGCCGACCAATCGATGGTGGATGCGGCCCTCGCGCCCGTGTTGGCGGTTCTGGGCGACGACGGTGTTCCGGACGCCGCTCGCCAGGAAGTCGCGAACCTGTTGCCGGAACTGCCGGGGGCGGGACTGGACGCGGTTCTGGTCGCGGCGGTGCAGCTGTCCCCGGAGGCCCGCGCGTGCGGTGGCCGCCCTACGCAACTTCCGCGCGCTGTGGCTCCGTCCCCGTGAACTGCAACCCATGGAATACTAAGAGGTAGCCTGATGAACATCGTGGAAAAAGCTGTGGACGGCCTGACCGTGCTTTCGTTGCACGGTGAATTGAATGCGGTGACGGACCCCGGTGCGCGAACCCAGATCCTGCAATTGCTGCACGAAGGCAAGAAATTCCTGGTGCTTGACCTGGCCGAAGTGACTTTCCTGGCCAGCGCCGGTCTGCGGACCTTGCACGTGGTCGCGACCCAGGCCGACGCACTGGATGGCCACATCGTCCTGGCGCGTCTCTCACAGCGGGTCCGGGACATTCTGGAATTGACTGGTTTTCTGCGACACTTCGAGGTCTGTCCGACAGTGGAGGAAGCCTTGGCCGCCTTGCGCTCTAGAACCTAGTGCACCGTCCAGCCTTGATTTTGGGGTAGCCGCATTCGTGAGAATGCGGGTGAGTCGCCCGCATTCTCACGAATGCGGCTACCAAGCAACCCCTCTTTCGAGACTTGACGCGGCACTAGGACGTTTCTCGGCTGGGTCGTGCGGGGCTGCGCATGCGCGATGCATCCTTTCCTGATGAGGGCCTGGTACAGCGGCTGCCGTTGCCGCTGGCGCAGCTCTACCGCCGCGCATAACGCCAAGACCGCCCTGGAACGGCACAACACCGCGTTTTTCCTCTGGGAAGCGAGCCTCAAGCTGCTCGGCTCGGTCGCCATCGCCGTCTACGCCGAACGGCCCGAACACGATCCGCAGCTCAGCGAGCGCTTGACCAATCTTGCGCGGCCGGCCCTGGGCCATTGGTGGGAGTTCGTGCGCCGGCTGGTGCCGGTGCTCGCCGATCAGGGCGACGCCGGCGCTTTGCAGGTCCGCGATTTGCTGCTGGGTAAGACCCGCGACGACCTGCCGCGCGCGGCCGGCCTCGACGCCGCTCTACGTGAGGCGCTGGACGGCAAGAAGCAGGCGCGTTCAACCGTTGGGCTGGCTGAGCTGTACGACCGCCTGGTGCGCTACCGCAATCAGGAAATCGGCCACGGTGCAATCGGCCAGCGCTCGGCGGGGCATTACGCGGCGATGAGCACGGCCCTGCTGACAGGCGTCGGCGAGCTGCTCGGCCGGCTCGACTGCCTGGCGGGCCGGCGGCTTTTGGCCATCGCGGACGTGCGGCGGCAGCCATCGGGCGAATGGCTCATCGAACGCACCGAGCTGATCGGCGAAGCGGGCCGGCGCATCGAGTCGCTGGTGGTGCCGGCGGCCGAGGTGGCAGCGCTGCCCCGGCCGCAGCTTGTGTATCTGGAGCGTGCTTGGCGAGCCGGGAGCGTCAGCGACCGGAGTGCTCCGGTCGCTGACGCTCCCGGCTCGCCGGCACTCGTCAGCCTGCACCCGTTGGTGATCCACAACGCCGCGGCGGAGGAAGTGCTGTTCCTCAACTCGCGTCGCGGCCGGCAGCGCACCGAGTACCTGGCTTACAGCAGCGGCCGCGTCGTCGATCGCGCGGACCTCGGCAGCGAGCAGCGCGCTGCTGGGTCGCATCCTGGGCATGGCGGTGGACGAGCAGCAAGCCGAGGCGTGGGCAGCGCGCGCGCAGGCGGACGAGCCGGCCGCGGACGCAGCGCCCATAAGCCCGGCGAGCCGCCAGGTCGGCGAGTTCGAGCTGTTGAGCGAGCTCGGCCGCGGCGGCATGGGTGTGGTCTACCGGGCCTGGCAGCCGTCACTGGGCCGGCAGGTGGCGCTCGAAGAAGCTGCAGCGCAGCGGCGACGCCAAGGCCGAGGCCCGCTTCGCCCGCGAAATCCGGGCGCTGGGGCGTGTGGAGCACGCGCACCTCGTGAAGATTTTTACGTCGGGCTCCGAAGGGGAGCACTGGTTCTACGCGATGGAGCTGGTCGAGGGCGCGACGCTGGCCGCGGTGTGCGAACGGCTCGCGACGCGCCCCGGCGGCGCCGGCGCGGTCGACGCGCAAACCTGGCACGACGCGCTGAGCACCGTGTGCGAAGAGGCCCGGAAGGCGGAGCGATCGCTGAGCGAAGCTGGTGCTAGCGACCGTCGGCCTGGTGGGCGGCGACATCTGGTTCACTTTGGAACTCAACCAGGCACGCCTCAAGGCCGAGGTGCACGCCAGCGGCGAAGCAACGCTGCGCAACCTTGCGGAGGAGAGGGCCCGTGAACTCCGCGACAATGCCCAGCGCCTTGAGCGGATCGCTCGGGTTGAGCACATCCGCCGCGTCGTCGCGGTGTGCCCGAAGGGCCGAAGCTTCAAGATGAAAATGGAGGTTCTGAAGTTCACCAGCAGCAACGACTTCCAGGGCGCGGTCATACCGTTCGCCCCCGGTATGACGCTGGAGGACGGCCAAATCCTTGCGTTCCGCGTTACCAATGACGATGATCAAAAGCTCTATGTATCGCTGCTCTACCTGGGGGCCGATTACACAATTGCTCCTCTTTACCCAGACCCGCAAGTCCTTCAGAATCCCCTGCAACGTGGTCAGTCCATACAAACTCGTCGCCTGTTTGCAAAGGGACCCTGGGGTCTGGAAAGCCTCCTGGTGATCGCGGTTCCGGCCGAGGGTCCCCCGGTGGATTTCACTTTTCTGGTGCAGCCATCGCTGGAACGTGCGCGGTCGACGGAGTCACGACGGCAGGCGCTGGCGACTCCCCTCGGCCAGGTCTTTCAGCAAGTATGCTTCGAGGGCCACGGCGGAGCGCAATCGGCCCTGCTGCTGGATCCGGATGATTACTTTTTGCAAATGGCGTCCCTGGTCACCCTCGATTTAGCGAAGGTTGCTGCCGTGGACCGGGAGATCTTCGTCCAGTCTGCGGCACTAACAGCCAAGGACCCCAAAGATAAGGTGCGCAAGGAATCTTACTCCAAGACCTATCCAGTCCAACTTAAGGCCGGCGTGATCTATCGGATCGACATGATCAGCAAGGAACTGGACCCCTTCCTGCGCCTGGAGGATCGCTTTGGCAAGGTCTTCGCCGACGATGATAGCGGCGGCAACCTGGAGACTTACCTGATTTTCACCCCCTTCATGTCAGGTGAGTACCGCGTGATCGCCACAACCTATGAACGTGGTGCCGCCGGGAGGTTCACCTTGCGCATCGTCGAGCAAGCCAATCGAAGGAAATAATAGCGTCGCGTCTGGTCACCAAGCGTAACCCAAATGCGCAGCAGGTGGAGCAATCGCATCATGTCGAATCCCAGCGCGTGCTGCAACGTCAATGCCCTGGCTGCACCACGTCCCACACGCGCGTTTCGCCGATCCCTTGAAGCGTCACCAGCCGGCCGGACTCGTCGGCTACGGCGTATTGCCCATGGATTCGCGCGTAGGTCGCTTCGCTGATGCATACGGCTCCGGGCAGCGCCTCGGCTTGCAGCCGGGCCGCGTGGTTCGTCGCTGGGCCGACGGCCGTAAAATCGACCTTGCGATGGGTGCCGACGTTGCCGAGGTGCACGTCTCCAGTGGCGATGCCGATCTGCGCATCGAGCAGCGGCAGCTTCAGCACCCGGCGTGGGCGGTTGAACGCCTGGAGGGCGTCGAGCATGTCGAGCGCCGCCGCCACCGCCCGCCGCGCGTGATCGTCGCCGCGCACCAGCGCCATGAAGCCGTCGCCGCGATACTGGTTCACCCCGATCTCGTGCCGTTCCAGCACCTGGGCCAGTGCGGCGAAGACCTGGTTCAAGGTCACCATCACCAGGTTCGCGTCCTCGGCCTGCGCGTAGCCGCCGAAGTCGCGCAGCTCCAGGAACAGCACCGTCGCTCGTTCGCCCGTCCCGCGCCGCAGTGACGGCGAATCGTCACGGATGCTTCGGCCGAGCGCGCGGTGGTACAGTCGGCGATAAAGCCCGAGCTCGTCCGCGTCGCGCAGCTCGTCCTCGATCTCCGCCAGCAGGCCGTCGCGGCGGCTGCGTTCGGCGCGCTCCATCGCCGTCTCCAGCGCCTCGGTGGGGAGACTGCCGGAGGCACCGCGGCGGCGCACGTGCGGCGAGTTCGAGCCAGGTACGGGCCGCCTCCGCCGCCTCGCCGGTGTCGTCGAAGTAGGCCGCCGCCTCGCTGAGCAAGCGTTCGGCCTCGGCATCGTCGCCCTGCGCGGCGCGGGCCAGCGCCAGCGCCCGCCGTGCGTGCCACATTCCTTCGACGAACGCCGGGCCGGCGAACAGCTCCTCCGCCCGCCGCGCGTCCTGCTCGGCTTCCGGAGCGCGGTTCAACTGAACCAGCGCCCGCGCCCGGTCCTTGCGGGCATAGGCCTCGCCGATGGGGTTGCCCGCCGCCGCGTTGAGCCGCACACTTTCGTTCAGGTGGTCCACGGCCGGCCGCGGCCGGCCCCGCGCCATGAGCACCTGGCCCAGGTGGTTGTACATTTGCGCTTCGGCGCGAGCGTCGTTGGTGCGCCGGCACAGCTCCAGGTCGCGGCGGAAATATTCCTCCGCCCGGTCGAGCTCGCCCCAATCCAGGCACAATCGGCCCAGTTGCCCGTAGGTCAGCGCCAGCCCGAACTGATCATCGTGGCGGCGCTTCACTTCGAGCGACCGCCGATAGAACAGCGATGCCGTCATGAAATCATCGGCATGGACCGTGTAGATCATGCCGAGCGTGTCGAGCACGCGGCCGGTGCCAACGTGGTCCGGCCCGAACCCATCCAGCGCCGCGTATAACTGGTCGAGCGCCTCGGCGAACCGCTGCTGCTGGAACAACACGCTGCCCCGGCAATGCGCCATGGTCGCATCCAGGATCGTGTCCTCACCAACCTTGGTGAGCTCGGCTGTGCGATCGAGCAAGGCATGCGCCTCGGCGAAGCGCTTGGCCCGCAGGAGCAGAAACGATTGCGCGACCGATGCCCAGGCCTCGAGCTCCGGAACCTGGGCGGCCGCCGTCAGCAGTTCGGTCCCCTCGGCCTGGGCGCCGCGCTCGCTGGCCAGCCAGCCCGCGTACAACTGGAACAGGCCGCGCTGCCGCGGGTCCTCGATGGTGCGACTGAACTCGCAGAGCTGCGCGAGCCGTGCTTTCCAGCCGAATTGCCGTAGCTGGCTCAGGACTTCCCACGAGACGTGCAGCGAGTCGGACGCCGACGTTTTCGGGGCCCCCGCCGTGGCCCGCAGCATCATCGTCAGGATGTCGAGCGACGGCGGCGGCGCTGCCGGCGCGGGTCGCAGGCACGCTGGGATCCGGCGCCCGCAGGAACTCCGACAGTGCCTGGGCAAACTCCTTGCACGGCGAGCGCTCCGCAGGCTTCGGCGCGAGTGCACGGCGGCAGATGGCATCGAGCGCGGCGCCGGCGGCCGGACACACCTCGGCAAGGGGTCGATATTCCGCGCAGCTTCCGGTCCCACACCTGCTGGATGCTCGGCGCATTGAACGGTACCGCGCCGGTCAGCAGCTCGTACAGGATCACGCCCAGGCTGTAGACGTTGCAGGCCGGCCCGCACATTGCCAGATCCCCGGCGTGCTGCTCCGGCGCCATGTAAAGAACGGTGCCGAGGATCTGTCCGGGCTGCGACAAGCGTTTTTCGTCGGCGGCGTCAAGCTGCAGCGCCAGCCCAAAGTCCACGATCACCGGCTGCAACTCATCCTGGCCGACCATCATGATGTTGACCGGCTTGAGATCGCGGTGTACGACGCCGCGCGCGTGCAAGAAGGCGAGCGCGCGTGCCAATTTCTCGACCAGAGCGGCCGTCGCCCGCGGTTGCCCGACAAACGCCTTTTCTTCCTTAATCAACTCAGCGAGGTTCTTCCCTTCGAGGTACGGCATCGTCAGGTAATGCACGCCGTCGACGTTGCCGACCTCGTAGACCGGGCAGAGATTGGGATGCGCCAGCTTCGCCGCCATCCGGCCTTCCTGATAGAAGCGCTGCACCAGGTCAGGGCGATCGTGCTCACTGAAGCGCGACACCTTGAGCGCCGCCTGGCGTTCGAGCCGCGAATCGCGGACCAGGAAGACGCTGCCCATGCCGCCCTTGCCGAGCTTCCTGACGACCTCGTAGGGACCGAACGGCGACGGCAGATCACCGAGGCCAGGCGCATACGCAGCCATGAGCAGATCCTCATGCGGCAACGGAACGCGCTCCATCCTAAGGGCACGCAGCTAGCGCCGTCAAGGGCCCAGGAGGGCCATCGCGATTGCCCGCCACGGACCGTGTTGGGCGTTGGCGGGGGGACTACGCAAAAATCCGGTGTTGAGAAATCTAAAGTGCAACCTTAGAAAACTCAACATGCGTTACACGGCCCGCTTGCTGTCCGGCGCGATCCTCGACGCGGCCCGGCATTTTCCGGCGCTGATCGTCACGGGGCCGCGCCGCGCCGGCAAGACCACGCTGTTGCGCCGGCTGTTCCCGCGAGCGTCGTACTGGCTCGCCGAGGACCCCGATGTGATTTCACGGCTGCGCCGACCCACGCGGCTTTCTCGATGAAGTCCGCCTGCCGGTGATTCTGGACGAGATCCAGAACGTGCCGGAGATCCTGAACCATTCGCCGTTCCTGGGTCCGTTGTTCGAAGGGTTCGTCGCGTCGGAAATCCTCAAGAAGCAGGTCGGCTCGGGACAGGAGCGGCAACTCTACTACTTTCGCGATCAGCAAGGTCTGGAGGTCGATTTCGTGGTTCCGCACGGTCATCGTGGCCTGCTGTTGGTGGAGGCCAAGGCGTCGCGCACGGCGTAGCCCGCTATGGCCGGCCCCCTGCACCGGCTGGCCCAGGCGTGCTCCGGATATCGCGTGCGCCGCCTGGTCGTCTACCGTCCCGGCAAGGAGCTTGCCGGCCTAAGGGCGCTGGCCCCCGGGACGCAGGCCGGCTCAGTCGGCGACCTTCTGAGCGCCTTGCACGATTAGCGGGCGCGGTCGGCATCAGCCGGGAAGTATAGAATGTGTGTGCTCGAATGTTCCAGCGGACGCGGGGCCGAATCATGTTTTTTCGTTTGGATACCCGCAAGGCCATTGAAGCCACGGCAACGCTATTGCGACGCGAGCCGTATCGGCTGATGGGACGAAAACGCCTCTTGGCCCTGCTCTACCTTGCCGACCGCATGAGCCTGCACGCGCACCGGCCGGCCAATCGTCGGCGGCCGACTCGTCGCGATGGATTACGGACCTATCCACAGCGAAGTTTATGATTTGATCAAGGGCGGACACTCCGATCAGGCCGAATGGTCAAGCCACTTCCAGAACGAAAGCTTTTACGTAAGGTTGGCCCACGATCTCGGAGTCGCGGCACTGTCCCGGTACGAGGTCGGCATCCTGAACGAAATCTCGGAACAATACCTGGGATATGACGACTGGGACGTTGCGGGCGCCACCCACAAACTCGCAGAGTACACCCAAAGCTATCGCCAGGGAACATCGACGCCGATTCCCCTGGAGCAACTAGTCGAAGCGGTCGGGCGCGGCGCGGAAAAAGACGCGATTTTGCGGGACGCCGAAGAGAAAGCCTTCTTCGACAAGATGTTTTCGGAGAGCAAATGAAGGCGGGCGACACCTTCATTCCTGCGCGGTTCGACGACCATCTGTGGATCATTCTGTCGGACCCGTCGGTCGATCCGGATCAGGTCGTCATCGTCAATTTCACCACCCACACCGTAGAGGAAGAACAGGACTGCGTGGTGCAGAAAGGCGAGCATCCGTTCGTCAAGCACAAAACCGCAGTGCGCTACCGAGACGCGAAGATCGTTTCCTCTTCGGTCCTTGCCAAGTTGCTCAAAGCACACCAGCTGAAATCACACAAGCCCCTGTCGCGCGACTTGTTGCAAAGAGTACGCGCGGGTGCGTCCAAATCCGACTTCTTGCCGGAAGGATGCAGGCAGGTGCTCGACGAACAGGGGTTCCTGTAGGCCGGCTCAGTCGGCGACCTTCTGAGCGCCTTGCACGACTAGCGGGCGCGGCCGCATCGGCGGGCTGGTGAGGTCCAGCTCCGGATGCTGCGCTTCGGCGAAGCGGACGAAATCCCACTGATCGGCGAATGGCCGGCCGTAGTGGCGCTCGAGTTGGTCCAGCACTGCCCGGCGGGCCGCACCGACGCAGAACGGGTGCTTGAGCAGGTTGACCAGGATTTGTGGCTCCAACTTCGCCGGCAATTCCACAGCGGCCGGCAGCTGCGGGTCGGGCAAGGCAAACGGCGGGCCTGGGATGGCGAGCGCTCCCACGGCGAGGACGACCGACTGGACGCGCAGGTCCATCTCGGCGGGCGCCATCCGGCTGAGGAGCGCGGACAGCGGGCGTAGGAAATCAACGTTGCCATCCCAGGGATCCACTGACGCCGGGCCGATTCTCCCCATCGCGTGAGCGTAATCGGTAGCAGCCGCATTCGTGGGCCGGCGCGGCCACCGTCGCCAGCCCCTGCGTCAATTCTCGCAAGGCCGAGTAACCGGTGGTCTTGGTCATGGTCTCCCTGAGAAGCTTGGCGGCCTGGTCCGGTGGCAGGCGGGCAGCCACTGCTGCGAAACCCGGCGCCGCAGATGCGACCAAGGAATCGACGCGGAAGGAATCGGTCTCGGTAATGGACTCGCTGAGAAGTTTGGCGGCATGGGCGCAGTGTGTCGGAGCCGCCTCGGGCGGCAGGCGGGCGGCAACCGCCGCCAGCCCCTGCGCCAACTCTCCCAAGGCCGACGTACCGATGGTTTTGGTCATGGCATCGCGGCCGCGACGGGCATTGAGGAACAGCACGTCCTCGGCCTCCGCGTCGTAAAGGACCAGCGGGTGTAGCAGGCGTAGGCCGGCGAGATCGTCGGCGGGCAGCGCCGGATCGCACAGATAGACGCGTTCGCCGTCGGGCAGCCGGCCGGCTGATTCGCGCGACAGCTCCAGGGCGGCGAGCCGCTGGGCGTTTTCGCCGGTCAGCTCGAAGCGCGACACGAGCCACAGGCCGCCGGCGTGCCGTACTTCGCCGACGTAGAGCAGCCGGCGCCCGGCCAACACGTCGAGGCGCGCAGCACCTCGGCGGCAGCGGCCAGCAGGGCGCCGGCCTGGCGCTCGTGCAGCTGGTCGCTGAGGCTGCCGGGGGCGCCGTGAGCGAGCACCTTGTTGCGGTATTGCACGAGCCGATCGAACAGCTCGGTGAAGCGCACGCTCGACCGGGCGCCTGCTCCTTCCTTGAGTACTTCGCGCAAGGCGGCGTCGAGGCCGGCGGCGTGCGGGAAGTCGTCGCGGCTGCGGCCCAGCACCAGGTCGCGCACCTGGACGAACGGCGCGTGGCCCTGCTCGGCCAGCACCGGGACGAGCAGGCGGACGAATTCCCACCAGTGGCCCAGTGACGGCCGAGCGAGGCTCTGCAGCCGCTCGGCGAGCTTCGGATCGGGGTCGGGGTTTTGCGCGTATTCAACCACGGCGACGGCGCCGAGCAATTTGAGGGCAACCTCCCAGAGAGAGAACGCGGCGAGGTGCCGTTGCGGCGGGGTCTTGGCATTGTGCGCCCGGCGGTAAAGCTGCGCCAGCGGCAACGGCAAACGGCGGATGAGACCGTCGTCAGGCACGATCGCTTCGCGCATGGTTCGCCCTCCAGATCAACCAGGTCCCGATCGCAACACCAGACCCATAATACCGGGATTGCCCGATGGTGCAACGATTGCCTTTGAACCGAGCCGCGGCGCCGTGCGCGGGTCAAGCACGGCGGGCACTGCCGCCGCCAGAGTTATCCGCGAGGACCGCACAATTCCGCACAGCGGCGCGCACCGCGGCGCACGCATAATCGATCTTGCGGGTCTCGGCCTGCGCAGCCGTGGCGCCCGGTCCGATGATCCCGACACCGGCGGGTTTGCGATACCTGAGCTGGAGCTGGACGAGGGCGTTGTGGACAACGTGGCCCATCACCTCTCCGTGCAAAGTCTCACCGCGCTCGATGTAGCCCAGGACCACCAAGGCGTCGACCCCGTCCTGCGCTAACAGCGCGTCCGCGATAAGTGGTATCTCATACGACCCTGGTACTCGGACAACGCGCACCAGCGCGGCGCCGACCGCCGCGACTTCGTTTAGTGCGGCTTCGATCATCGCATCCATCAGTTTCTGATTGAACTCCGCCGCCAAGATGGCGACGCGCGGGCTCGCTGGGTTACTCACGATCGGATCCCCTGTCTGAATCTCATGCATATGGTATCCCGCAGACGCTCGGCGGCCGCGCGATTGTCGGAGCGCGACCCGTACGCATCGCTGGACCATCGTCATGCCATCCGCTGCCGTCGAAGGGGCCCTGGCCCAGGATCTGCCGCTGCCGCTGGCGCAGATCTACCGCCGTGCGCTCAACGCCAAGACGCCGCGCGACCGGCACGATGCCGCGTATTACCTCTGGGAGGCGGCGCTCAAAGTGCTGGGTTCGGTGGCGATCGTGGAGTACGCCGAGCGCGCGGATGCCACAGCGGCGGTGCCCGATTACCTGCACAACCTTGGCCGCCCGTCCACGGGGCAATGGTGGGAGTTCGTGCGGCGCCTCGTCCCCGCCCTTGCCGGGAGCGGCGATGCGGGCTTCGCCGCGGTCAGCGACCTGCTCGCCAATCCACACAACGACCTGCCGCGCACCGCCGCGCTCGACGGCGCTGCAGGGCCGCACTGGCGCGCGTCCGCGTGACGCTGCCCAGCCTGTTTGACCGACTGGTCCAGTATCGCAACGACGAGATTGGCCATAGTGCCGGCGGGGCGAAATCGGCGGGTTACTACGAGCGCATGGGCGGCATTCTGCTGCACGGCGTCGGCGAATTGCTCGGCCGCCTCGACTTCCTCGCCGGCAGGCGGCTCCAGCACGTTGCCGAAGTGCGGCGGCGCACGGACGAGGGCTGGATCGTCGAGCGCGCCGACCTGACCCGCGAAATGTACCAGCGTATCGAGTCGCTGGTGCTTCCGGACGCTGCGGCGGCGACGCTGCCGAGGCCGGAACAGCTCTACGTGCTCCCCGCGGCGGCGGCCGAGTCGATGGCCGGCGTTCGGCTGCAGCCGCTGTTGATCTACGACGCGGAAGCGAACGAAGTGCTCTTCATCAATGGTCGGCGCGGCAAGGCAGCAGTCGAGTACCTTTCGTATACCACCGGTCGGCGGCTGCGCCGCGACACGCTGGCCGGCGAGCACCGGGAGATCCTGCGGCGCATGTTGGATGTGCCGGACCAGCCCGAATCGATCGAAGCCCCGGTGGTCATTCACCCAGCCGAAAAACAACAGGACGAACCGCCGGAGCAGCTCGCGGAGTTCGAGAAACTCAGCGAGCTGGGGCGGGGCGGCATGGGCATCGTGTACCGGGCACGCCAATTGTCGCTGGATCGCGACGTGGCGCTGAAGTGCCTGTTCCGCAGCGGCGACCCCAAGGCGGAAGCACGCTTCAGTCGCGAAATTCTCGCCCTGGGCCGCGTCGAGCACCCGCACCTGGTCAAGATCTACGCCTCGGGAGCTGAGGGTGAGCAGCGGTTTTACGCGATGGAGCTGCTCGACGGCGCCACGCTACACGCGGTCTGCGCCGAGCTGCGGCGCACGCCGCGGGCGCCGGGACATGCCGTCGATTTGTCGGCGTGGCAAGCGGCCGTCGCCGCCGCCGGCGCGGAAGCGCGCCGGCGCGAACGGCCGGCGGACGCGTCGCCGCCGCCGGACGAGCCGCCGCCGACCGACACGCTGCCGGCGCCGCCCACGGTCAGTCGGGCATATATCCGGCAAGTGGTGGGGCTGATCCGCCAGGTCTGTGACGCGACGCACGCGCTACATGGCCAGCGCATCATCCATCGCGACATCAAGCCCGACAACATCATGGTGAACGCCGACGGGACGACGGCCGTGCTGATCGATCTGGGCCTGGCGCAGCTCGCCGACGAGGTACAGGGGAAACTGACGCGGACGCGTCAGTTCATCGGCACGCTGCAATACGCAAGTCCCGAGCAGGTTCTGGCAGCGCGCCCGGTCGATGTGCGCAGCGACGTGTATAGCCTCGGGGCGACGTTGTGGGAGCTGCTGACGCTACGGTCGCTGTTCGGAGCGACGGATCAAACGCCCGATCCGGAGCTGATGCAGCGGATCCTTGTGGCCAATCCGGAGCGTCCCCGGCCGCTGCAGCCGGCGGTCGGCCGCGACCTCGAAGCGATCGTGCTGCACTGTCTGGAGAAGGATCCCGCCCGGCGCTACCCGTCGGCCGCGGCGCTGTCCGAGGAGCTGCGTCGCTACCTGGCCGGCGAGCCGGTGGTGGCTCGGCCGATCGGCCGGCTTACGCGGACCTGGCGCTGGTGCCGGCGCAACCCGGTCGTGACCGCGCTGCTGGCGGCCGTGCTGCTGCTGTTCGTGGGCGGATTCGCGGCGGTCTCGTGGAACTGGTACCGTGCCGAGCAGGCGCGTCAGGAAGTGGCCGCCAGCCGGCAGCAATACCAGCGACTGGCCGCGAACATGGCCCGCAACCGCGGTGTGATTTTGTGCGAGCGGGGTGACATTGGCCGCGGGCTACTCTATCTGGCGCGGGCGCTGCAGGTCGCCGAGCAGGCGGAGGACGAGGCGCTGACGGCGACACTGCGCGGACCTTGCGGCGTGGGGCGACCAGGTGCATCCCCTGCAAACGGTGCGCGTGGAAGAGCGCCCGATCACCATCCTGGCCGTCAGCCCGGACGGCCGTCGCGCGCTGACGGCGGGGCCTGACGGGCCGACCTGGCTCTGGGACGTCGCCACGGGACAAGCGGGTCGGCGGCTGGAGCAGCCGGCCGAGGTCACGGCCGCCGCGTTCGCCGCCGACGGCAGCGCCGTGCTGCTGGGTTATGAGGACGGGAAGGCTCGCCTCTGGGACGTACCTGCCGGCCGGCTGCGCTGCGAGCTGCGCCATGGGGCCTATGTGCGGGCCGTGGCCATCAGCCCCGATGGCCAGACCCTGCTGACCGGCAGTCTCGACAGGACCGCCCGCTTGTGGCGGGCGGACAACGGCGAACCGATCGGCAAAGAACCGCTCGCGCATGCGGAGGGTGTTGGCACCGTCGCGTTCAGCGCCGACGGCAACACGGTACTGGCGGCCAGCACCGATGGCACGGCGCGGCTCTGGGACGCGGCGACCGGGGCGGCACGCACCGCCCCGCTGAAGCACGCCACGGCGGTGACGGGCGCCGCTTTCGTCAGCGAAGGACGGGTACTGACCGCGGACCGCGCCGGCTTGCTCCGGCTCTGGGACGCAGCCGCCGGCTCGCTCGTCAAGATGGAATCGAACTACGGCATACCGATCGAAACGCTCGCCATAAACCCGGCCGATCCGGTCGCGGCGGTCCTGGGTACTGACGCCAGGGTCTCGCTTTGGTCGACGCGGACCCTTGCCGCGGTCGGCGTCCTACCGGCGCCGCCGGGCGAGCTAACCGCCGTCGCCTTCAGCGCGGATGGGCACACGCTGCTGACCTATGGCAAAAGCAATGACGTGCTGCTGTGGGACGTGGCAACGCGACGGCTGCTCGGCCAGCCGCTGTCGCATGGACAGCGCATCGGGGCGGCGCTGTTCTTGCCAGGCAGCGCGGGCGTACTGTCCGCGAGCTATGACGGCACGATCCGGCGATGGGACCTCGCGCCGGCGGCCCGCCCACAGCAGTCGCTGCCGCATGCCGGCCGGCTGCTGGCGGCCGCCTTCAGCCCGGACGGGCGCTGGTTCGCCACGGCCGGCGAGGTCCGCGATCCCGGCGCTGATCACGGGGGCGAGGCGCGGCTGTGGGATGTCGCCAACGGCCGGCTTCTGACAATACTGCCCCATCCGCGCGCGGTCGGCGCGGTCGCCGTCGCCGGCGCCGATCGGCTCGTGTCCGGCTGCGATGACGGCGTCGCGCGATTCTGGAGCATCCACACGGGTCAGCCGACGGCGACCGAATTCAATCCCGGCGATGCCCTTGGCCGCAAGGAGGTCGATAGTCCGATCAACGCTTTGGCCGTCAGTCCGGATGGGGTGCGCGTGGCGACCGGAAGCCACGATGGCCTGATGTGCCTTTGGTCGGCCGCCACCGGGCCGCGACGGGTTGCAGCCGAGCCGGTGCCGCGGCTAAGCTCGGTCAACGCGATCGCGTTCGACCCGCGCGGCGAGACGTTCCTGCTCGCCAATGGGGAGCGCCGCCTCTGGCGTCTGGACGCGAAGACGGGTGTGCTCGCCGGGGAGCCCTGGCCAAGCCCCGACGAGATTCTGTCGCTAGCGTTCGACGTGCGCGGCGATGCGGTGGTCACCGGCGGCAAGAATGGCACGGCGCGGCTATGGCAGATTGCGACCGGACGACCGACCGGACCGGCGTTGCACCACGGCGATGAGGTTCGCGGTGTCGCGTTCAGCCCGGACGGCCGTTGGATCGTCACCGCCGGCACGGACCGCACGGCGCAGCTATGGCTGGTACCCGCCGGCCAGCCGATCGGGCCGCGGCGCTACCACCGCGCCGCGGTGAATGCGGTCGCCTGGTCGCCCCGGGGTGACGTGATCCTGACGGCGTGCGGCGATGAGAAGGGCGGCACGGCTTGCCTGTGGAAGGTGCCCGTGCCGGTGGCAGGCACCGCGGCGGAGGCGATGCAGCGGGTGGAAGTGCTGACCGGCCTGAGGCTGGACGAGGACGAGTCGGCCCAGGTACTGAGCCGCAGCGAGTGGGAAGATCGGCGGCGCCTTGACGCGGCGGTGCCTTAGCTTCACGATGCCAGGGCGCTGTTTAGCGGCGGTTCGCGGAACCGCGCGGTTCTGCGAACCGCCGCCAAACGACGGCGGGCTACGGTTGCCAGTCCAGCGCCGCGAGGATCCGCTTATGGCAGCCAAGAAAGATGCGGTTGGCGGTTTGCGCCAGCGGCGACTGCGTGACGAAGCGCGATCCAAGACCCTCCTTCGCGTCTGTGTAATACCTCGCATCCCCGTCCCCGGCGCGCCGTTCAATCTCCGTCTGATCGCTGGGCCGGTCGCTGGCCCCCTCGAAGCTCACCGGCTGATCATGCGGCTTGCGGAGGGTGATCGATAGCCATTCCGCGAAGCTCGCCGCTGTGTCCGTGTCCTCGATCGGTTGGATCTGCGCCTGGCCCGGCGCTCCACGGCCGATTTCGATGACGCTGCGCAGCCGCCACCGCTCGACGGTTTTGTCCCGTGCGGTCCGCTCTGCCAGCATCCGCTGCAACGTCAGATTGACGCGCCAGTGAAAGAGCTGCGGCGTGGGCTCCTTGACCTCGTGCAAGAACACCCAGCGCGAATACGCCCGCAACTCGGTGTTATCCTTGAGCATGGTGGCCTGCACCGGAGTCAGCTTGACTCCCTTCTCGGCATCGAGCACTTCCTGCATAACCTTCGCGACCAGGCGCAGATCCATCGCCTTCGCGCCGGACGTCCGGGCAGCTTGACGATTTCAACGACCTTGGAATCTTGAGGGTACTCGTTGAGCGCCTCGAACGAGCGGGGCGGCAGGCGCAGCGTGGCAACCAGGGAACGACGGATCGCCTCGCGACCCGGATCGCGGAAGACGACGCGGATTTGCTTTGGGTCTTGCCACTTCGGGTCGTTCACGCACAGAAACCCCAGCCGCAGGTCGGGCCGCTCCTTCAGCTTTAGCCGCTGCTGGTAGAGCGCTTCCAGTGAAGGCCGCACCAGCTCCCACTGCGCCTGCACCACCAGCGGATCGGTGTCCGCGAGCGTGCTACGGCGACTCGGCAGCATCTTCGGCGTAAAGCCCTTGCCGGTGAACAGCGCCTGCACCGCGTCGTCGAGGTCCGGCTCGCCGGCGCCGCCCGCCAACGCAGCGCTGCCAATGAACACAACCCCGAGGAGCACGAGCGCGCGGCAGCGAGGTGCTTGCAACATGGTTGCCTCCCTTCCTCAAAGATTCGGTAGCAGGGGTTGGAGTCCCGGCTTTAGCCGGTCTGCTGCGGCTAAAGCCGGGACTCCAACCCCTGCTGCCGAATGTGCACTTGATTATTTCCACCACCCGAAGGTCTTCACGATCCGATCCTGGCTGGCGTTGAACACACGGCTGGCGGCTTGCGCCAGCGGCGATTGTGTCACGAGCCGCGCGCCCACCCCCTCCTTCTCTTCAGTGTAGTACGCTTCGTCGCCGTTGCCCTGCCGCGCCACGGCATATCGAACCGTGCCGCCACGCTCGTCCCGATAGGTACCCGCTTGATCCGGCGGCCTCTTCAGCGTCACCGACAGCCACTCCGCGAAGTTCGCCGAGGTGTCGGTGTTCTCAATCGCCTGGACCTCCGGCGCCCCCGGTGTCTTGCGGCCGATCTCGACCACCGTACGCAAGAGCCACCGCTCCAGCTCTCTTTCATTGGCGTCAAGTTCCTTGTCCTTTGGCACTTTCTGCAGCGTGAAGCTTACGCGCCAGTAGAAGAGCTGCGGCCGCGGTTCCGGAGCCTCGCGCAGGAACACCCAGCGCGAATACGCCTGCAACCCCGTGTTATCCTTAGAGACCGTCGTCTGCAGCGGCGTCAGCTTGGACCCTTTCTCCGCCTCGAGGACTTCCGCCAGCAGCTTCTCGACGGCGCCGAAGTTCATGACCTTGGCGGCCTCTTTGGTGGCCTTGAGATAAACGAGCTCGGTCTTTGCCGCCAGCGCCGAGTCGCGCAGCTCGAAGGAGCGTTTCGGCAAGCCCAGGGTGGCGAGAAGGGAGCGGCGGACCGCCTCGCTGCCCGGATCGATGAACACGACGCGGACCTGCTGCGGGTTCTTCCAGTCCGGGTCGTTCACGCAGAGAAACTTCAGGCGCAGATCGGGCGGGTCATCCAGCTTCAGCCGCCGCTCGTATAGCTTTTCCAGCGCTGGCCGCACCAGCTCCCACTGCGCCTGCACGAGCAGCGGGTCGAGATCCTTGAGCGTGCTGCGGCGGTTCGGCAGCATCGTCGGCGCGAAGCCCTTATCGTTGAACAGGGCGCGCACCGCATCGTCGAGATCCGGTTCGCCGGCGCCGCCGCTGCCGGCTACCGCCAGGGCGCACGCGATCGCGGCGAGCAGTAAACGGGATAACCTTCCGCGTGGTGCAATCATTACTCGCACTCCTTAAACAGTCGCGACATGTCCGTGAGGTCCGGAGCGAGCGTTACTTCGCCGCGGCCGGCCGTTTCTTGCGCCACGTTTCCGCCTCCTCGGGCTTGCCCCACATTTCGTACAGCGCGATCACGCGTTCGCGCGCCTCGGTTACGCGCTCCGGCGGCGAATCCTTCGCGTTTTTCAAGCATTCGTAGGCGGCTACCAAGAGCGACTCGGCCGCGGCGAATTTTTTTTGCTTGGCCAGAGAATCGCCGAGCAAGCTTTGCGCGGTGCCGATCCGCCAAGCGCCGGCCGGCAGATGTTGTTGGCGCAACTCCAGGCACTCGTGCAGCAGCGGTTCAGCCTCCGCCGGCCGTCCGATCTTCGTCAGGAGACTGCCGAGGTTGACAAGGGCATACGCAATCTGCAACGGTACCGTCCCCTTGCGCCGGCCCTCCAGGATTTCGCGATACAGCTTTTCCGCGGCGGGGAATTTCGCTTGTTGCTCCAGCAAATCTGCGAGGTCTTGTTTCCTATCCAGCGTAATGCCGTTTTCCGGGCCGTACACCGTAATGTTGGCCGCGATTAACTCCTGAAAAAGCGGTTCGGCGTCCGCGAACTTTTGCTGCCGTACGCGGAAGGCGGCCAGGGAATACAGGCTGTTGAGAGTGGCGGTATGCTCGGGACCTTGCACGCGCCGGCGCATCGCCAGGATCTGTTCGTAGAGCTTTTCCGCATCGGCCGGCTTGCCCTGGTCTTCCAGATTCGATGCGAGATTCGCCTGGCAGGTCAGCGTGTCGGAGTCCTCAGGACCGTAAACGCGCTGCCAGATCGCGAGCGCCTCGCGATGAAACTTCTCAGCGTCGGGGAGCTTTTCCTGCGCTTCGCGCAAGAAGGCCATTTGATGCATTGCGTAAAGGGTATAGCTGTGCTCCGGCCCCAGGACCTCCTGCCGGAGCTGCAAATTGCGGCGGAGGATTTTTTCGGCTTCCTCGAGTTTGCCCTGGTTGCGCAGCATGCTGCCCAGGTCGCCCATGCTCAGCAGCGTGTCATAAGCTTTCTCTCCCAAAGTCTTGCATCGCCCCTCGAACGCCTGGCGCTGCAACGCCAACGCGTCGTCCGATTTACCTTGCGCCGCCAGAACGTAGGCCAGCCGGACTTGCCCACAAAACGTGTGATGATGACTCGGGCTGAGCTTGTTTTTTGCCGCCTCGATGCCCGGGCGCAGCAATCCTTCCGCTTCCGGGATTTGGCCCTTGTCCAGCAGCACCGTGCCCAGACGGAGCGGCGTGTACAGCAGGTCCTCATTGTCCGCAGGCAGCACGTGGGGTCCGCGCTCCAAGATGTCTCGGTACAACTTCTCCGACCCATTGTAATCCTCTAATTGGTAGAGGTATTCGGCCAACTCAAAAGCGCTACTGAGGGTATCCGGATGATCGGGGCCCAGGTGCTTCAGGCGGATCTTGTGCGCCTTGTCGCCCTGGACGCGGGCAGCTTCGTATCGGCCGAGATACGAATAGGTGACGCCAAGGTCGTGGCGCACGGCTGCCTCAAGCAGGGGATGACCGGCGAAGGCCTCGTCAATTCTTGGGACAGCCCGATCCAGGGCTTCCCACAATTTGACTTGCGTGCCGGCCCCGCCTTCAAGGCCCGTGGGGCGGGGAGCGGCCAGGATGTACTTCTGGTAGAACAGCCTGACCATCCGCTCCTTTTCCTCATTTTTCTTGGCCGCATGCATTTGCTCATCGGCGATGTGCCGCGCCTGATCGGCGGTCTGCCGCGCCTCGTCGGCGTTCACATACAGGGCGTATAGCCCGCCCAGGCTGCCAACAATGACCAGCGCCAAAATCGTGAGCACGCTCGCCCATGCCGGATTGCGGCGGCACCAGCGCCACGTGCGCTGGAAGTCGCCGACCGGTCGCGCCTGCACCGGTTCACCGGCCTGGTAGTGCTCCAGGTCGCGCACCAGCGCGCGGGCCGTGCCGTAGCGCCGGCCGGGATCCTTCTCCAAACATTTGAGGACGATCGCCTCCAGATCGCGCGACAGGCCCGGGTGGTACTTGCGCAACCGTTCCGGCTCCTCGAACTGAATGCGCCGCATCAACTCCGGCGTCGGCGTCTGCTCGGTCGCGTTGAACATGGGCCGCAGCGTCAGCAGCTCCCACAAGGTCGCCCCCAGGTTGTACACGTCGCTGCGCCGATCCAAACCGCCTACCGCGAGCACCTGTTCGGGGCTGGCATAGCGCAGCGTGCCGACGAACTGCCGCGTGTTGGTCAGTCGGCCTCCCACCTCGTCGGCGAGCTGGGCCAGACCCAGATCCATGAGCACCGCCTGGCTGCCGCTGGCCGTCACCATGATATTGCCCGGCTTGATGTCTCGGTGCAGAATGCCGCGCTCGTGCAGGGCGTCGGCGGCCTCCGCCACCTGGCGCACCAGGTCCACCACCTGCCGTACGTAGCTCCGCCCGTGACGTAGCGGCCACCGCGCCGATTCACGCTCCGGACCGGGGGAAGCGGCCGGTGCCGCAGCCTCGCCGGCAGCCGGCGCGTCGCTCAGCGGCTTCTCGGCCCGGCGCACCTCGGCACACACGGTGCTCACCGCCTCCTGCCAGGTCTGGAAATCCACCGTCTCGGGGTGGGAGCTGCGGCGCTGGAGATTTTCACACACCGCGACCAGCGACGCCCCCTCGACCAGCTCCATGGCGTAAAACCACTGTTCGCCGTCGCTGCCGGACACGAAGATTTTCACCAGGTGAGGGTGCTCGACGCGCCCCAGGGCGCGAATCTCGCGGGCGAACCGCGCCTCCGCCTTGGGGTCCCCGGTGCGGAACAGCGACTTGACGGCCACCTGCCGGCCCAGCGACGGCTGCCAGGCACGGAAGACGACCCCCATGCCGCCGCGCCCCAGCTCGCTCAGCAGCTCGAATTCCCCCAGCCGGCGCAGGGCCGTGGGCGGTTCTTCCGGCATCCCATCGGCGCGCTCATCCGCCTGCGAACGCGCCGCCCAGCCGGCCACGCTCGGGTCGTCCACGGGCACGCGCAGCACTCGGGCCAACAGGTCGCGCTGCTCGCACGTCAGGTCATCGCGCTCCAGTGCCCTGCCGGTGCTGTAGGAGAGATACTCGACCCGCTGCCGGCCGCGGCGAGCGTTCAGGTACAGCACGTCGCCGCTGTCGGCCTCGTACACGAGCAACGGGTGCAACGAAACGACCCGTGGCCCGTCGCTATCGACCTTCGCCCCGGCGCCGAGCGCGACCGACTCCAGGTACAACCGCTCGGGCAGCAGCCGCTGGACCGCGTCGCCATCCGGCAAGTCAAGCGACTCCAGGCGGCGGGGCGTCTCGCCCCGCAGCTCGGAGCGTTCCACCAGCCAGCGGCCCGACGCGTGGCGGCGCACATCCGCCATGTACAGCAGCCGCCGCCCCGCCAGAACGTCGAGCCGATCGAGCACCTCCGGCACGCCGGCAAGCAGGGCGCGGCCGACACGGTCGTAAAAGGCCGCCGGTTTCTGCCCCACCGCCCCGTGGCCGAATTCCCGGTTGCGATAGCGCACCAGCCGATCGAACAGCTCGGTCAGCCGGACGGTCGCGCGCACCCCGGCCGCCTCCCGGTCCTCCAGCACCTGCAGCAGCACGCCATCGAGCCCTGCAGCGTGGGGCAAGTCGTCGCGGCTGCGGCCCAGCAGCAGATCGCGCACCGGTGCGAATCCCTGGTCGCCGCGATCGGCCAGCACCGGCACCAGGCGCCGGACAAATTCCCACCAGTGCCCCACACACGGCCGTGCGAGGTTCTGCAAGCGCTCGGCGAGCTCGGGATCCTGGTCGCCCGCCTGGGCGTACTCAACGACCGCGACGGCGCCGAGCAGCTTCAAGGCGGCTTCCCAGAGGTAGTAGGCGGCATGGTGGCGCTCTTCGGGCGTCTTGGCATTGTGCGCCCGGCGATGGAGCTGTGCCAACGGCAACGGCAGCCGGCGCATCAGCTCTTCGTTGCAAGTGGGAACGGCGTTCATGGGTGAGTCTCTTTCGGGGTGTCCGGCTCGAGGTCCCAGGTGTCGAGGTGCGACGGGCCCCTGGCTTTAGCAACGTGCTTGGTCGTTTATCGTAGCTGCCGCCGCGGCGACCTGCAAGGGGTTAGTTGCGATCGGAGGGCAGCGGCCGCGTCGGCGCTGAAGTGAGGTCGAGGTCCGAGTGCTGCTCGGCGGCGAAGCGGACGAAATCCCACTGGTCGGCGAACGGACGGCCATAGCGCCGCGCTAGCTGATCGAGGACCGCGCGGCGGGCCATGGCGACGCAACACGGGTGCTTGAGCAGATTCACCAGAACCTGCGGCGGCAGCGGCGGCAACGGCTTGCTGGCGTCGAGGAGCGGCGGCAAGGCAAAGGCCGGCTGGCCCGCGTGGGCGAGCAGCCCCACCGTTGTCGCGACAGCGCGCGTGCGCTGGGTCACTTGAAGCGGGCTCCATCATACGGCCTAGCTCAGGGATTCCGAAAGCCGATTCTCCGAATTTCCTTGAGAACAGTACGGCCGCCGGGGATAATGCGGCCACAGTCCGAGAACGGCACGTTTTCCGGAGCGATCCCATCAACGATCCTGGATTTAGCGAATCGTCGGAACTGGATCAGGTCGTCGCCGAGGTGGTGAGCGAAGCCCATGTCCGGGCGGACGCGCTGCGGCCCGAAGAGCGCCAATACCTCCGCGACCATGCCTTGAAAAAACCGATGGGCGTCCTGCACATCTGGGCGCTGGGCGTGGGCGTCGTCATCACCGGCGAATATTTCGGCTGGAATCCCGGGCTGAAGGAGGGCGGCCCCATCGGCATGCTGCTCGCCTCCCTCTTCGTGTGCCGCGCTCTACCTGATGTGGGTGCTCGCCCTGAGCGAGCTATCGGTGGCGATGCCGTTTGCCGGCGGGCCGTTGGCGTATGGCCGGCGCAGTGGGCCCGGCCTTCGGTTTCATCATGGGCTGGTCGATGTTCCTCGAAGCGCTGTTCGCCACCATCGGCACGGCGATCGCCACCGGCGGTTACATCTACTATGTCCTGCAGCTTTTCACCGATGGGTTCGACGAGCAGTTGACCACGACCTGCGCGGGCCTCGCCACGGTGGCGGTGTTCGCCCTGGTGCAATGGATCGGCAGCCGGCACCAGGCCCAGCTCATGGAATGGATGACCTACGGCGCGATCCTCGCCCTCGTGTGGTTCTGGATCGCGTGCATACCGGGCGTGCGGCTGGAGCGCATCCTCACCGAGCCACGGCTGCCGGCCGGCTGGGCCGGCGTGCTCAAGGCGATTCCCTACGCCATCTGGTGGCTGGTGATGATCGAAACCGTGGCACTGGCACCGGAGGAAAGCCACGATCCGCACAAGACGATCCCCCGCGGCATGACGCTGGCACAGATCACCCTGGTTGTCCTGGTGCTCCTGACGTGGTTCTTCGCCGCCGGCGCCGGCCACGATTACACCCGCACCGGCGATGAAGACATGACCTATCCGCTGCCGTTCGTGTACGGCGAAGTTTGGCCCGGTTCCGCGCACCTCGTCGCCTTCTCGGTCGTGGCGATCTTCGGCATGATTATCAGCTACAACGGCATGATTTACGCGACCAGCCGGCAATCCTTCGCGCTGGGTCGGGCCGGCTATTTGCCGCGCGTGCTCGGCCATGTCCATCCGACCCGCCGCACGCCGGACGCGTCCATTTTCTTCTGGAGCGCGGTCGTCGCGGGCTTTGTCGTGTGGGGTTATTTCAACAAGACGGCCGTCGACACCGCGGTATTGACGTGCAATCTCACCGCGCTCGTCTGGTACGTGCTGGCGATGGCGTGTCTGTTCCTGTTGCGCTGGCGGGCGCCGGACCTTGAGCGTCCTTACAAGGTGCCGCTGTACCCGGTGCTGCCGGCGCTGGTCTTGTTGATGAGCCTTTTCGCGGCCGGCATATACCTGTGGTATTACACCGACAAGCCGATCGTACTCTGGCTGACGCTGGTGATGTACGGCGTCGGCCTGGGCTACTACCTGCTGTTCGCGCGCCGCCGGCTGGCATCCGCGGCCCCTGAGGAATTAGCGGCGCGAGCGGGGCAGTCTCAGCAGACCAGCGAGTACATGGATGAGTCCCGGAGGGACGGCAGACAATAGCCCAGCACGTGAGTGCTGGGTGGCGATTCCGGTGACGGCCTTCAGTCCCGTAGGGACGGTAGAGCGATGCGCCCCCTCTGCCGTCCCTACGGGACTTTAAGAGCCTTTTGGGACCCAGCACTCACGTGCTGGGCTACTATCTGCCGTCCCTCCGGGACTCAGAAAAGCCGCCGATCTTCTTGCTTGACACCGGACCGCACTTCGATCACGATAACCTAGACGAAAAATCGAGCTGCGCTTGCACGCTGAACCTGCCGCTTTGTTACGCGCCCCGCTCAGACGAGGGTCCATGACGATGAACCGCCTCACCCCGCGGGGCCCTCGCCGTGCTGTTGCTGGTGCCGACCCTTGCCGTCGCCCAGCCGTCCGCGCCCCTTCGTTCGCGCGCCGTTTATCCACCGCAGATTACACTGCAAGGACCGCGCGACGAGCAGCGCCTCGGCGTCCTCGGCGAGTATGCCGATGGCCGCAACTGGGACCTGAGCCGTACCGCGAAAATCACGAGCAGCAATCCGCAGGTGTGCGTCATCGCCGGCAGCGTTGTCCGGCCGATCGGGGACGGCCCGGCGACCATCACGATCGAGGCCGGCGGACAGACGAAGGCGATCACGGTCACGGTCCGCGGGGCCGCGGTGGACATGCCGGTCGATTTTGCGCGTGAGATCGTGCCGATCCTGACGCGGGCCGGCTGCAACCAGGGGGCGTGCCACGGTGCGCAGCATGGCCGCGGCGGCTTCCGGCTCAGCCTGCTTGGGTTCGACCCACTGTTCGATCACGCCCAGATCGTGCAGAGCGCCGAGGGCCGGCGCATCGTCCTGTCCGACGCCGAGCGCAGCATCCTCCTGCAAAGGCCCGCCCTGCTCATGGAGCACGGCGGCGGCCAGCGCTTCAAGCCCGGCGCACGTGAATACGTCTATCTCAAGCGCTGGCTCGAAGACGGCACGCCCGAGCCGAGCGCGAAGGATCCCGACGTCACTTCGCTGGAGGTCTGGCCCCAGCACCGCATCATGGTGCCCGGCGAGCCGCAGCAGCTTCTCGTCAAGGCACGCTGGCGGGACGGCAAGACCGAGGACGTCACCGCCACGGCCCAGTTCACGTCGCTCAACGAAGCCGTCGCCGCGGTCACGCTCGATGGCCTGGTCACCGCAAAGCAGCACGGCGAGACGCACATCATGATCCGCTTCGGCGGCCAGGCAACCGTCGCCCAGGTCACGCTGCCCTACGCCAAGATCGAGCCGTATCCCGCGCTTGCCCGGCACAACTTCATCGACGACAGGCTCATCGCCAAGTGGCAGGGCCTCGGCCTAACGCCGTCGCCGCTGTGCAGCGACACGGAGTTCTTCCGCCGTATCCATCTCGACGCGATCGGCACGCTGCCCCGGCCCGCGGACATCAAGGCGTTCCTCGCCGACAGCGACTCCCGACAAGCGGCAGAAGGCGATCGACAAGGTGCTCGACCGTCCGGAGCTGGTCGATTACTGGGCGCTGAAGTGGGGCGACCTGCTGCGGATCAACCGCGACCTGCTCAACGACCGCGGCATGTGGAGCTTTCACAACTGGGTGCGCGCCTGCCTGCGCGACAGCAAGCCGATGGACGAGATGGTCCGCGAGATCATCACCGCCGAGGGCAGCACGTTCACCGAGGGGCCGGCGAATTATTTCATGGTCGTGCGCTCGCCCGGCGACTGGGCCGAGACGACGGCGCAACTCTTCCTCGGCGTGCGCATCGGCTGTGCTAAGTGCCACCACCATCCGTTTGAGAAGTGGAGCCAGGACGACTACGCCGGCATGTCGGCGTTCTTCGTCCGGCTCGGCACCAAGGCGAGCCGCGAGTTCGGCCTGTTCGGCGGCGAGCAGGTGGTGTTCCTGAGGCCGACCGGCGAGCAGACGCATCCGCGCAAGGGCGGCCTGGTCAAGCCGCACCCACTGGGCGGGCCCGACATGGACGACCCAATCGATCGCCGGGTCAAGCTGGCCGAGTGGATCACCGCGCCGGACAATCCGTATTTTGCCCGCAATCTCGTCAATCGCTTCTGGGGCTACCTCATGGGCCGCGGCCTGGTCGAGCCGCTCGACGATTTGCGTGCCACCAACCCGGCGAGCAATCCCGAGCTGCTCGACGCGCTCGCCGACGACTTCGTCAGGCACAAGTACGACCTGTGGCATCTGCTGCGCACCATCATGAATTCGCGCGGCTACCAGCTCGCGTCGATGAGCACGCCCGAGAACCAGGCCGACGTGCAGAACGTCCACTTCACCCGCTACACGATTCGGCGGCTGACGGCGGAGCAGCTCGCCGATGCGATCGACGGCGCCACCGGCACGATCGAGAAATACCCCGGCCTGCCGCTGGGCACGCGCGCGATTCAGCTGCCGGACAGCGGTGTGAAGTCGTTCCTGCTCGATACGTTCGGCCGGCCTGCGCGGCAGATCACGTGCGAATGCGAGCGGACAACCCAGCCGAACATTGCCCAGGCGCTGCACCTGCTCAACGGCGAGTTCCTGAATAAAAAGCTTGCCGACGCCAAGGGCCGCCTCGAGACGCTGCTCAAGGCGAAGAAGGAAATGCCGGAGATCATCGAGGAGCTGTACCTGGTGACGATGTCGCGCGTGCCGCGGCCCGAGGAGATCGAACGCGCCCGGCACTGGGTCGGCATGGCGCCGACGCCGCGTGAGGGCTTGCAGGATCTGCTGTGGGCGCTCCTGAACTCGCGCGAGTTCATGTTTAACCATTAAGGGATGCGAGGGATTCCTCGCCCAGACCCATGCCGATCGCCGTCCAATGCCCGTCGTGTCAGCGCCGGCTGAACGCGCCCGACAAGCTGCTCGGCAAACGCGTGAAATGCCCATCGTGTGGGAAGGCGTTTGAGGTCACGCAGACGCCAAAGCCCAAAACGGTCGATGAGGAACCGCTGGTCGAGCCGGAGATTCTGGACGATGAGGAACCGGAAGCCAAGCCGCGCCGCCGACGCCCGCGCGATGACGACGAGGATGAGGATGAGGAAGAACGGCCGTCGCGCCGTCGACGCGACAAGAAGAAGTACCGGCCAGTGCGTCAGGGCGCCCCGCATCGCGGTGGTCTCATCTTGATGTTGGGCATCCTTAGCATCCCTTGTGCTTGCTGTGTCCTCCTCGGTTTGCTCGTGGGCGGGATTGCAATCAACATGGCCAAGACGGACTTCGCCGAGATGAATGCTGGCCGCATGGATTCGTCAGGAGGCGGCCTGACCAAGGCCGGTTACATCTGCGGGATCGTCGGCGTGGTATTGTCCATGATTAACATGTTTGCCGGCATCCTCCTTCGAGCCACCGGCGTGCTGAAGTTTTGATCCGCGAATCCGATGCGATAAGAGTTATCGATCTCCGTGCAAAAATGAGCGAACATTTCGCCGATCGCTTGCTGGCCGCATGCCGAGCCCGGGGGAATGCCCTGTGCGTGGGTTTCGATCCGCGCTGGGACCTGCTGCCGGAGGAAATCCGTGCCCGACATTGCCTCGGAACGCCGGTGGCGATGGCCGGTGCGTTCGAGGAATTTAGCCTGCGCGTGCTGGACGTGGTCGCGCCGCTGGTGCCCGTCGTCAAGCTGCACAGCGCGTTCTTCGAGGCGTGCGGCCCGGTGGGGCTGGCCGCGCTACAGGCCGTGCTGCGGCGTGCCCGTGAGCGCGGGCTCGTCACCATTCTCGATAGCAAGCGCAACGACATTGCATCAACCGCCGTAGCGTATGCCGACGCGGTGTTCGGGCCTAGTGCCGCGTGGCCGGCGGATGCGATGACGATCAATCCGTATCTCGGCCGGGACGCGGTGGAGCCGTTCCTGGCCAGCGCGCAAGGTCGGCGCGGGCGTCTTCGTCCTGGTGCGAACCAGCAACCAGGGCGCGGGCCAATTCCAGGACCTCGACTGCGCCGGCAAGCCGCTCTATCGTCATGTCGCGGAGGCGGTGGCAGCATGGGCGGCGGAAAATGTAGGCACAGCGGGCTACGGCGACGTGGGCGCGGTGGTCGGCGCCACGCATCCTGCCGAGCTGGCGCAGATCCGGCAATGGGCGCCGAACGTCGTGTTCCTCGTGCCCGGCTACGGTGCGCAGGGCGGCAGCGCGGCCGACGTCGCCGCCGCTTTTCGTACCGACGGCAGCGGCGCCATCGTCAACAGCTCGCGCGGCATCATCGCCGCTTTCGCGCCGTCGGAGCCGCGCTGGGAACAAGCGGTCGAGCATGCGTTGCGAGCCGCAATCGACCATCTTGCCAGGGACACCCCCATCGGCGCGCTGCTGGCCCAATCAATGCGCTAGGGGCCATTCGCCAGGAATTTCTCGGGGCCAAGAAAGCTAGCTAGCGTCCTGGTCCCGAAAGGGTGAAGGCGGCCCAGAGCCGCGGATGGGCCTTCCCGTCTGGCCCCGGCGGCACCAGCGGCTCGGCAGTGCCCGGCACCACGCGGAGGTTGCCGCGGAAGTCGTCGGCCAGCGCTGCGATTCGGTCCGGGTGGCGGTAGATTTCGAGCTGCGCCTGCCGCAGCGCCTCCACCGGCGGCATCTCCTTCTCCCAGAGGTTGCGGTAGAACAACGCCATCAGGGCGGCGGTCGGCCGGTCCGGCACCTTCCACAGGCTGGCGACCACGTCGCGCGTCCCCGCCAGGTGGAACGCCCGTTGCAGGCCGAACGTCCCCTCGCCGCTGGCCACGTCGCCCAACCTGGTCTCGCACGCCGAGAGGACGGCCAGGTCGAGCCCCAACAGGTCGAGGTCCACCAGCGCCTCGCCGGTTATGATGCCGCGGCTCGCCGTGCTCGGCTCGTTTGCGCCCGCGAAGACCAGGCCGGTCATCATCATCGGGCTGGCGCCGGCGCCAATCCGCTCGCCGCGCAGCGTCATCTCGAGCCGCTTCGAATCAACCTGGAAGGCGGAGCGGAATGTCGCATCGGCGAAGAAGGCGTGCGTCGCCAGATGGGCAAAGCGCGCCTTGGGCAGTGCCGCCAGCACCGCGGCGGTCGACGCTTCCTCTTTTCCCAGCGTGCGGCAGATTAGCTGTTTCTTGTTGGCCGCGCCAGTCACCCCGTGGATCTCGGCGGCGGCGCCGGCAAGGGCTGGCCAGGCCAACGTCTGTCCCGGTTTGAGCAGTGGCTCGCCGCGGTTGACGACTGCCTTGTCCGGGGCCCGCAGCGCTGCACCATAGGCCACGCCGCCGACCGCCAGCACATCCGTCGGCCGCTTCGGCATGCCGTCCTGGGGCCAAAGCTTGTCGAGCAGGAACGCGCCATGCGGGATGGTGGTGATGGCGTATTCTTCGAGCAGAATGGTGGTGGGCTTGTCGCCCGGGAGAGCCGCCCAGGGCAAGCTACACAGCGCCACGTCGGGGCAGAGATACAGCCGCTTGATCTGCTCCGGCAGGTCTTGACGAACTTTCGCCCAGACCAGTTTGCGAACCCGGGCGGGCAGCTCCAGAGGAACGTCTTTGCCGCCGCTGATGGCATCGCGCCACGCGCTGACGGCATGCTCAATCGGCTCCGCCTCCTCCAGATTAATCCACGATACCGTGTCCCGGGTTAGCACAAAAGCCAGGTAACGCACCGCCGGCTTTGCGCCGTTCTTGCCGGGCACTCTCGCGTCGTGGTCGAAAAAAGTCCAACGAAGGAAATCGACGACGGCGGCATCCGCGGGTAGCACTTTCTGTAGGTCGGCCGGGCCGGCGCTCGCCAGCTTGTCGGCACGATCCAGGGTTGGCAACAACGGCCGAAGTTCGCGGTCGAGAGACTCGATTTCGCTGGCGTACCTGGCCAGTGCGGTGTCGCGCTCTTTGCCTGTGGCCAACTCGGTCGTCGTGGGGGCCGCGAGCAGATCGGCGCGGCGGCGGCGGCGGTCGGTAAGCTGGTCAAGCAGAGCGGCGGCCCTGGGATCGGCGGCCGCGGCCCGGGAAGCCAGGGCGTGCTGTTCGTACACGCGGCTAAGGGTGGCCTTCGACGCCCACACCTCCTGATAGACGGTCGCGGCAACAGTTTTGGATAACCAGGCGTTGGACAGAAATCCGTCCAGTACCGACGCATTGCTGGAGGCGTTGGTGAGGGCATTCCCTTCGGAGTGGACAGTGGCGTAGTCCCGCGCCAGCGTCCCGTACATCCTTAGCGCCTGCCGGTAGAGCGTTTCGGCGTCCGCGTACCGCCTTTGACAATTGACCACGACTGCCAGGTTGTTCAGGCTGTCGGCCACGTCGTGGTGATCCAGTCTGGGGTACAGGCGGCGACGGATGGCCAACGCCTCACGATAGAGAGTCTCGGCATCCGCGTACTTGCCCTGATACAGGAGCACGCCCGCCAGGCTGTTCAGGCCGTCGGCCAGTAGTGGGTGATCCTGTTGAGGGTAAAGAGCCCGGTACATCGCCACAGCCTCGCGGACGAACGCCTCGGCGTCTGCGTATTTCCCTTGCGCCCAGAGCACGTTCGCCAGAAGGTGGAGGCTGCCCGCCAGGTCACGGTGATCCTGCCTTGGGTACAGGCGGCGACGCATCGCCACGGCCTCGACGTAATATGTCTCGGCGTCGGCGTATTTCGCCTGGTGGTCGAGCGCATGCCCCAGATTGTGGAGGCTGTGGGCCAGGTCGGGGTGATCCTGCTTGGCGTACAGGCGGCGACGCATCGCCAACGCCTCGCGGTCGAGAGCCTCGGCATCCGCATACTTCCACTGGCGGTTGAGCACGAACGCCAAATTGTGGACGCTTTGGGCCAGATCGGGGTGATCCTGCTTGGGGTACAAGCGGCGACGCATCGCCACCGGCTCGACGTAGAGCGCCTCGGCATCCGCGTATTTCCCCTGGTGGTCGAGCGCAAGCCCCAAATTGTGGAGGCTGCGGGCCAGGTCGGGGTGATCCTGCTTGGGGTATAGGCGGCGATGCATCGCCAACGCCTCGCGGTGAAGCGTCTCGGCGTCCGTGTCCTTCCGCTGAGCCGTGAGGACTACTGCCAGGTTGTTAAGGCTTTTGGCCAGCTCGGGATGATCCTGCTTGGCGTACAGGCGCCGGACCGTCTCCAATGCCTTCTTGCCCGCCTCAGCTGCCTCGGGTAGTTTACCCGCTCGATAGGCCTGTACCAGGACGTTCGCGAATTCCTTCCCCTGCGCCTCCAGTTCCTTACGTGCCTCCGGCGTCAACTCTGTCGGCGGCTCGTCTGCCGCCATAGCGCACCAGCCGCTCGGTAGGGTTATGCCCAGCACCAGGACCACAAGCGTGCGAGTCATAGGTTCCTCACTTTCCGGCCAGGCGGGCGAAGCAGGCGGCGTTCGGCACACCCTGAAGATGACAGACGTAACCGCCGTACTCAAGAGAGAAAACGCTGGCGAGCGCAAAAAGGTGGTATCGCAACATAGGTCGGGCTTGACAACCGTGTCCGGTTAGAAAGCCGGAGCTAGTCTGTGAAACGCCGCAAAAAAACGTAAACGGCGTGGCGATTACACGTCGCGGCGCGAGAAGAGCACCATCCCCACCAGCGCAATGGCGAACGAGATGCCGACGCTGCCGAGCACCAGTTCGTAGACGCGCCGCAGGTCGTAGTAGCCGCGGAGTATCTCCGGCAAGCGCTCAAGGGCGCGATCGGGCGACGGATAGTGGGCGGGCAACAGTGTCATCAGAAAGCCGATGCCGTACAGCGACAGCCAGACCACCGCGATGCTGACCACGGTGTTGGTCGAAACGGCACTGACGCTCACGCCGCACGTGATGACGATCATCAGCACCGCGGCGACGGTCACGACGGCGACGAGGCTGCCGCCGAGCGTGAGCGCCTCGCCGTGCAACAGGACGAAGCCGCCGGCAAGCACGAGCAGACACATCACGAAGTACGTCGCCAGCACCAGCAAGAGCCGGGCGTGCAGCTTGCCCAGGAAATACTGATAGCGGCTGATGCCGCGGCTGAGGATCGAGTCGGCCATCGTGCCGCGCTCCGCGCAGATGGCGCCCGCCGTAAGCACAATCACCAGCGTCACGCTGCCATAGATCACCCAGTGCAGCAAGTCGGCGACCATTTCCGGGGCCGGCTGCATCATGCCCGACACCTGCTTCGCGCCGAACCGGTACAGAAGATAGCCCAGGGACGCGCCGAAGGACACCAGCACCCACACGCGGTAAATCCAGCTATGGAGCGCTTGCTTGAGGTCCGCCTGGAACACGGCCCAGTACGGCAGGAAGCGATTGATCTTGTTCTTCGGAATCGCCGGCGCTGCGTCCATGGCTACCTCATTATGCCGCATCGGGGTTCTGATACGCGCGCGCGAAGCCGCGGGCTTCTTCCTTCTCGACGAGATCGAGGAACGCCTGCTCGGTCTGCTGGCCCACGGTGCGCACGCTGACCAGGGTCACCTTGTTGTCGGCCAGCGTCATGAAGACGTTGGCCAATGCGGCGGTGTTATTCGCTTCCTCGGTCATGCGCAGCTCAAGCCGGCGCTGGCGCAGGTTAACCGTCTTTAGTTCGGCCAGGCTCTTGATCGCCTGCATCGCCTTGGTGATCGACTTCTGGTCGCCTTCGAGGTCCAGCTCGTAATGGTTGCGGCGCATGCGCCCTTGAGATCCTGCAGCGAGCCGAAGAAGATCAGGTGGCCGCGGCTCAGCACGGCCGCGTGATTGCACACCTCGTCGATATCGCTGAGGTTGTGGCTGGCGACGATCAACGTCTTCTCGCGCCAGCGTCTTGATGAGCTCGAGCATGCTCCGGCGGGCTTCCGGATCGAGCCCCAGCGTCGGCTCGTCCCAGATCAACAGGTCCGGCTCGTTGATGAGGCTGGTCGCCACCGCCAGGCGCGCGATCATGCCGTTGGAAAAACCGTCGATCCGGTCGCCCGAGACGTGCAGCAGATCGACGGCGCGGATGAGCGTCGCCAGGCGCGTCTTGCGGATCTGCGCGGTCAGGCCGAACAGGCGGGCGATGTAGTCGAGATAGGAGATCGGCGTCATGCCGCGCGGGAACTGGGGATTGGTCGGGATGTAGCCGATGCGGCAGCGCAGGGCGGCGGCGTTGGGCCCCATGGTGCGCGTGAAGACCTTGACCCAGCCGGCGGTCGGGCGATGCAGGCCGAGGACAAGGCGCAACAGCGTGGTCTTGCCCGCGCCATTATGGCCGAGCAGCCCCAGGACGCATCCAGGCTCGAGCTTGAGCGTCACGTCGTTCAGGGCGATCTGGCGATTCTGGTAGATCTTGGTGAGTTTGTAGGTCTCGATCACCAGGTCGCCGGCGCTGTCGGCCACGAGGCATCCTCCTCCGACACCGGTCCCCCATTGGCTCGCGCTTATAGTGTCGTCGCGGGCCGCTTCCAAGATCAACCCCATGTAGCCGTCGCTTCGACCGCTCCCCTCGTTGCCGTCGATCCCTACATTACAATCGGCAAGGCTAACCTCCGTTGACCCACTGGCCCACCCCGCCATGACGACCCCGATTGACCCGCAGCTCACTGCCGCCGCCGACGACTTCCGAGTGCTGCAGGATCGCATTTGCACGGCCCTCGTCGAGCTGGACGGCCAGGCGGCGGTGCGCGAGGACGTCTGGCAACGGGAAGGCGGCGGCGGCGGCCGCAGCCGGGTGCTCCTGGACGGCAGCGTTTTCGAAAAGGCGGGCGTCAATTTCTCGGAGGTCTTCGGCCAGATGTCGCCCGAGTTTGCCCGTCAGGTCCCCGGCGAGGGGCTCGATTTTGCCGCGACCGGCATTTCGCTGGTGCTGCACCCGCAGAGTCCGCTGGTGCCGACCGTTCACGCCAACTTTCGCTACCTGACCAAGGGTGCGCGGTGGTGGTTCGGCGGCGGCGCGGACCTGACGCCATATTACCCTTATCGCGAGGACGTGATCCACTTCCACCGCGTCTGGAAGGCCGCCTGCACGCGTCATCCGGAACCGGTGAACTACGCGCGCTTCAAGCAGGGATGCGACGAGTACTTCTTTCTGCCGCACCGTGGCGAGCATCGCGGCGTCGGTGGGATCTTCTTCGATTACCTGGGGGGCGACTTCGCGGCGCTCTTTCGCTTTGTGCAGGACTGCGGCAATGCATTTCTGGACGCGTATCTGCCGATCGCCCGCCGCCGCAAGGATGAGCCGTACACGGAGGCGCAGCGCCGCTTCCAGGAGTTTCGCCGCGGCCGGTACGTCGAGTTCAACCTGATCTACGATCGCGGCACACTGTTCGGCCTCAAGACGGGCGGGCGGATCGAGTCGATCCTGATGTCGCTGCCGCCGGTGGTGCGCTATCCGTACGACTACCACCCCGAGGCGGGGACGCGCGAGGCGGAGTTGTACGAGTATCTGAAGCCGCGCGACTGGGCGGACATGTAGGCTCGTCAGCGATGTCGGTTCCAGGCAAGCGCCAGCGGGGTGGCGGCCAGCCGTGCCATGGGCATGGCGAGCAGAACGCCAAAGGCGATATACCCGACCGGCACGAGCTCCGGCGGAATGGTACAGGCAAGGAGAGCGAACAGCGTCGACGCAAGCAGCAACCACCCCACCACCCAGCGCACCGCCGTCCTCGGCCGCAAGAGGCCCCGGTGCAACACTCGCCGCAACGCCCATCCGGCGGCTAGCAACCTGCAGAGGAGCAGCGAGCCGAGGAGCCAGGGTAACACCGCCAGCACGGTTTCATGGGTATCGGGACGCCGGTAGAGCCAAGCTGCCAGGAAGCACAGGAAGAGGATGGCGGGTAAGAACACAATGGCAACGCTGTTTGCGACCCATGACCGGCCCGTCAGGCCGTAGTAGAAGCGGTCCACCTGGCGTTTCCAGGTCCACACCAGGAGCCACGCCGCAATGCTCACGATTCCGGCGACGATTCGGGCCGGATGATAATCGTGGACCCCTTGCCGCCACCAATCCGCGACCTCTTCCAGATGCGCGGTCACCGCCACCGCCAACGGGACCGCCGCCGCCATGAGCGCCCAGGCCGCCACGGTGCTCATCGCCGCGACCTTGAGCATGGCGCCCACCATGCCTGCCGTGGCCATTGGCAGCGTCGCGCTAAACGGCCCAAGACCGATGCGGCCCTTGACGCCCGGGTTGTTCCCATTACCTTGCCCTCCGAAAATCCCGGCAAGGAACACGGGGATTGCCAACGCGGACAGCAGCGTTTGCTCGGTGGAGATGACGTCGTTCGTGCCGAGAACGAGCGGCAATAGCACAAAGGGCGTGGTGAGGCCGGTCACGATCGGCAGCGAGTTGCCATTGAGCCGCCACTCGAACCACACCTGGGCTCGTTCGGGACATGCGAAGGGGGTGCGGCGGCGCGGCCACCAAATGGCGAGTCGGCGCAACGGCCCGAGGAGCGCTTCCCAGTTAGGTATTTGGCCGCTGCGACCCTTGCGGACGCCGACGTAACCGATCCCCCAGGCGACGAGTGTGAGCCCCGCGTAGGCGCTGACGAGCCAGGCTTCGGAGACGCGGGACTCCAGACTGTAGCCGAACAAGGCCACCACGGCGGGGAACAGGGCCAACAGCGCGATGACCCGCAGCCAGCGCAGGCCGTAGGGCGACCATACCAATGCTTGCACCCACGCCAGCATCGCCGCGGCGAACACGGCCGGCCACCACAGCGGAACGTGCACGTGGCGGTCGCGTACCATCCACGGCCGCAGGATCAGCGCGGCGGTGACGAGCCATAGCGAGGCCGCCACGAGCGCGCCGACCACCATCGGCCACAGCGCCAATGGGGCCGTGCGCACCGGCAGCCGAAAGAGGGACGGGGGAAAACAAGAATCGCGCGCGAGCACATCGGTGACATCGGCCCAGGTGAATATCACCAGCACATACATGAACAGCATGTACAGGCCAATGCAAGCCACGCCGACGAACGCCTCGGCCCACGGCATACTGCAGTAAGGCGGCAGCACGGCCGACGCGGCAACGGCGCTGACCAGATACAGCGTTGCGCACAGAATCGCCCAGCGCTGCGATCGCCAGACCATCCAGGTGAACGCGAGCGAAACGGGGAGCATGCGTCAATCCTCCACGTTGGCCGGGATGCGCGTCCCGACGCGTGCCACAAAGATTTCGTCCAGCGACGGCACCCGTTTTTCAAGCACATGCGCCCGCAGCTCGCCGCGACCGCCTGCCAGTCGCCGGGCTGGCCGTGGCACAACGCGGTCCATTCGCGCTCGGCGCCTTCCCAGCTCAGCGCGCCGGCAAGCTCCGGGGGCCGCGATCGCGCTTCCGCAAACCGCAACGTCAGGCAGCGGTGCATCGCCTTGATGTCGTCGAGCGGGGCGCTCAGAACGATCTTGCCCTTATTGATCATCGTCACGTGATCGGACACGCGTTCCACCTCGTGCAAGAGATGCGACGAAAAGAGCACCGTCCGTCCCTCATCCGCGATCGCCCGGATGATCGCCTCCAGAATGTCGCGGCGCACGATGGGATCGAGCCCCGCGGACGGCTCATCCAGCACGAGCAGCTCCGGCCGATGCGCCAGCGCGACCAGCAAATCGGCGCGGGCCCGCTGCCCCTTGGACAGGTGCTTGATCCTGGCATCCCGATCGAGCTCGAAGCGCTCGCGCAGCTCCTCGGCATAGGCCGCGTCCCAGGACGGGAAAAATGCCTGGGTGTAGCGCAGCAGCTCCCACACGCGCATCCAGCTCGGCAGGTCATGTTCCTCGGAGACGTAGCCGATGCGGGCCAGGACTCCGGCCGGATCGGCAACGGGATCGCGTCCGAAGACACGTACCGACCCGGTTTCGGCTTTCAGCAAGCCAAGCACGTGCTTGATGAGCGTCGTCTTACCGGCCCCATTGGCGCCGACCAGGCCGAGCACAATGCCACGCGGCAGCGTGAAGTTGACGTTGTCCAGTGCAGTAATGGCGCCGAAACGACGCGTCAAGGCCTTGACCTCGACCACGGGCTCGGCGAATGCGGGACTGCTGGCGATCATGGGTTTCACTGCTCCTCGGGGCCGGGGGGCGGTTGCATGGCCTCATCGCGCTGCGCATGAGTGCGACGATCTCGTCCAGGCCGACGTCCAGCTCGCGCGCTTCGGCAAGCAGCGCGTCGATGCGTTCCGTCACGATCCGCACGCGTTCACGCCGTGCGAGCGGCGAGCCATTGTCCGACACGAACGTGCCCGCCGTCCGGCGTTTGACGACAACGCCCGCCGTCTCCAGCTCGCGATACGCGCGCGCGACCGTGTTCGGGTTGATGAGCAAACGTTCGGCCAGCACGCGGATGGGCGGCATTTCCTTGCCCGGCGCCAGCCGGCCCGACGCGACCAGGTACTTCACCTGATTGACGATCTGCAAGTAGATCGGCACGCCGTCGTTCGCGGAAATGTGGAGGTTCAAGGGATCCTGCTGCCTTTCACCGAGCGACGGCTGAGCCGGCTCAGCCACACTTGTACTAACTCAATAATACAGATCGCGCCGTGGAAGTCAAGCGCTGTTCCGGGCGATACCTACACCGTGGCGGCGTGTCTCCTATCGCAAGGAAAAACCGTAGGTTGGTTTGCCGTGGTACTCAGCCCAGAGGCGTTGGCCGGCTGTCGGCGGCCTTGTCGATGGTCGGGCCCGAATTGGTGGGGAATACTGCTTGGCCTTCACTCTGGAACTAACTCCCGTCGTGGCTCCCTCACGGCAGTTGCAGCGCCGCCTTCAGGCAGTCGTTGAGTTGGTGCCCCAGAGGGGCGGAGAGCCTGCCCAGCGTGCTGAGGATGTCCTCCTGGTCCACCGTGAAAAGGTTGTTGCATGAGACAAGCGACGGCATGCGCAGGCCCGACGACATTCCGTCGGGCGTGGCGGGATCGACGAAGAGCTGCGCCGGGTCGTTCCTTCTGGTGAGGTTCCCCGTGACCATCGCGATCACGGTCTTGGCGATGAGCCGGTTGTACATGTCGGCCTGGACGACAACCGCCGGACGGCGCTTCTTCGTCGGCTGGTCCGAGAAGGGGAAGTTCACGATAACGACGTTGCCGCGAATTGCCATGTCAATCGTTCTGGTAGAGGTGAAGGGACGGATCGTGCTCGTCGTACTCGCGCATCGCCCGGTCTATCAGGACGGACACTTCCCGCTTGCTCAGCGCCGTGTCGCTGAACAGGTGGCGGATGTGCTCGTACAGATTCCTGGGGACCAGGACGTACTCTTCCTTCGTCTGGGGGTCAATGACCACCGGCTCCGGTGTAGTAAGCTCACGCCGCTGTTCTTCGGTCAATTCGATCATGGCGCTCTCCTTTACATTCATCCTAGCCGGCGACTGCGTTTCTCACCAGATACGTCGTTGACCTGGCGGGATACTCGGGACGATTGAGACTCACCATGGGGCGTCGACCGCGGGGTGTGGCCGCCAGACTGCCGCGCGGTTCCTAGAATAACCGCACTTTCCTTGACGGTATTCGTCCCGCACACGAGTTGGCAATCGATGAACACCCTGATGATTGCGTGGTTGTTGCTTGGTGGGCCGGCGGACGCCAAGACGGCGGATGACGTTCTGGCCGCAATGGCGCGGGCCGACGCACGACAGCATTTACCGAGGCGCTAGCTTGCCCACGCGCTGGAGCGCCACCGACCATGTCGTGTGGAAGACGCCCCTGCCGGGCAAGGGCAATTCCAGCCCGGCGATCTGGAAGGACGCGATCTTCGTCTCGGCCCATGATCAGGACCGGCTCCTGCTCCTGCGCATCGATCGGGCGACCGGTAAGATTGTCTGGCAGCGCGAGGTCGGCAAGGGCACGCCACGCCTCAAGGGGCCGCCGGGGCCAAACCGTTACCACGACGAAAACACCATGGCCAGTCCGTCGCCGGTGACCGACGGCAAGCACGTCTGGGTTCACTTCGGCGCCGGCCACCTGGCCTGCTACGATTTTGCGGGCGAGCGCGTTTGGTCGCTCAACCTGACCGACCGCTTCGGCCCCTACACTATCTGGTGGGGACACGCCAACACGCCGTGCCTCGTCGGCGACCTGTTGATCTCGGTGTGCATGCAGGATCCCAAGGGTGGCGGCCAGAGCTACGTGGTCGCGCACGACAAGTTCACGGGCAAGGAAAAGTGGCTGGCGAAGCGCGACACCGGCGCCAACTCCGAGCCGGCCGATGCCTACACGACGCCGGTCCTGTTCCGGCGCGATGGCCGGACCGAAGTCATCGTGTTCGGCGGCAACGTCCTCGATGCCTACGACCCGGCGACCGGCAAGCAACTATGGCAGTGCCGGGCCTTCAACGGCAACCGCGTCATCTCGTCGCCCACCGTGGCCGGCGACATCGTTTACGCCATCGAGGGCATGAAGGGTTCGGTCTACGCGGTGGGTGCCGGCGGTAAGGGCGACGTGACGGCCACGCAGGTGCGCTGGAAATACACCGGCGCCACGCCGGACGCCGCCAGTCCGGTGGCGGTCAACGGCCTGGTGTTCCTCGCGATCAACAACGGCGTGGCCATCTGCCTAGACAGTGCGACGGGCAAGGAAGTGTGGAAGGAGCGCCTGGGCGATGCGTTTCGCGCCACTCCGCTGATCGCCGGCGACAAGGTCTATTTCTTCGCGAAGGAAGGCAAGACTATTATTGTGGACGCCGCACGCACTTTTCACGTCGTCGCCGAGTGCGATCTCGACGAGGATACGATCGCGTCGCCGGCCGCGGTCGGCGGCAATCTGTTTATTCGGACGCGCGGACACCTCTATCGGATTGGGGCCAGGTGAAGTTCACGCCAGGATCGCTCGAACCACGGCCCCCGAAACGTCGGTGAGCCGGAAATCGCGGCCGGCGTAGCGGTAGGTCAAACGTTCATGATCCAGGCCGAGGAGGTACAGGATCGTCGCATGCAGGTCGTGGACGTGGACCCGGTCTGCCACGGCGTGGTGGCCAACGTCGTCCGTCGAACCATGGGCGAAACCGCCGCGCACGCCGGCGCCGGCCAACCACATCGAGAATCCGTAGGGATGATGATCGGTGCCGTCGGCCTGGATCGTTCGCGGCGTGCGTCCGAATTCGCCGCCCCAGATGACCAGGGTGTCTTCTAGCAGACCGCGCTGCTTCAGGTCCTTGAGCATGCCGGCGATGGGACGGTCGGTCCGGCCGGCGCAGCTGCGCAAGCCGGCGTTGTGGTTGCCGTGCAAATCCCAGGGCTGAAAATTCCCGCCGAGCGTATCGAAGATTTGCACGAAGCGAACGCCGTGCTCGACCAGTCGTCGCGCCAGCAGGCACTCCTTGCCGAACTGATCGGTTGCCGGGGCGCCGATGCCGTAGAGCCGTTTGGTGGCTTCGGTTTCGTTGGCAAAATCGAAGGCGGCCGGCGCTTCCGTCTGCATGCGAAAGGCCAATTCGAACGAGTCGATCCGCGCGTTCAGGCGCTGGTCGTCCGCGCGGGCCGCGGCGTGCAGGCGATTGAGGCTTTGCAGCGCATCGATTTCCGCGCGTTGACGGCCCACGCTCACCGGCGGCTGAAGATTGTTGATCGGGCGGCTGAGATTGGAAATGAAGGTCGCCTGGTAGGACGCCGGCAAGAAACCGGCGCCGTACTGCCGGGCGCCTTCCAGGGGTTGGCCGGCCCCAAGGGCGATGAACCCGGGCAGGTTGCGATTCTCGGTGCCGAGGCCGTACGTCACCCAGGCACCCATGCTCGGGCGCGAAAAAATGCGATGCCCGCAATTCATCAGGAAACAGCCGCCGGGATGGTTGCTGTCTTCATGGTACATCGAGCGGATGACGCACAGGTCGTCGGCGCAGGTGGCGATTTCCGGTAGCACCTCGCCGACCGGCAGACCGGATCGGCCATGGCGCTTGAATCGAAACGGGGTGCTCGCCACGCCGCGATTGCCGGACAGCGGCGCTGGCGGCTTCGGATCGAATGTATCCAGGTGCGGCGGGCCTCCGGACATGAACAGGAAGATCACGCGCCGGGCGCGCGGCGTGAAATGCGGCGCCTGCACCGCCAGCGGATCGGTGCCGTCCGCGTGGGCCGCCTTTTCTTCCGCGAGCAGAGCAGCCAGGGCCAGCGCGCCAAAGCCGGCTCCCGAACGTTGCAGCATTGCGCGGCGGTTCATCAAGGAAAAGTCGGCGGTTGGCATTTCTGTTAGTCCACGTATAAGAATTCGTTTGTACACAGCAGCAAATGGCAATAACGCTCCCAGGCATTGTAGTTCGGCGGCGGGGCCTGACGCAACAATTCCAGGCCAATCGCGATTTCGCGCGGCGTCGACGGGCGCCCGAGAATCAGACGATATAGATAACGCACGCGACCCTCCGGGTCGGTGTCGGCCGTTTCCGATTCGAGGCGCTGCGCGAGCGCCTTCGCCTGCGCGTTTACGAATGGATCATTGAGCAGAAACAGGGCCTGGGTGGCGACGATCGACTCACTGCGTCGGTCGCTGATCAGGCCGGGGTCGGGCCGCTCGAACAGGACGTTGAAGCTGTTCGGCCTGGTCGCCGAGCGAATCGTCATGAAATAGTGGGTGCGGCGCGGAGCCATGAGGTCTTCCGTGCCGGGCCCGCCGATCGTGCGATCCAGCTTGCCGGACACCGCCAGCAAGCTGTCGCGCAATGCTTCCGCGTCGAGACGCCGCCGATTCATTCGGCTCCACAGTCGATTGGCCGGGTCCCTGGCGACCGTCGCCGCAGCGGCAGAGCTGCTTTGTTGATAGACGGCCGAACTCAGGATCAGCCGGTGCATGGCCTTGATCGACCAGCCCGAGCGCACGAATTGCTCGGCGAGAAAATCGAGCAGCTCTGGATGCGTCGGCCGTTCGCCCATTTGGCCGAAATTGTTCGGCGTGCGGACGATCCCCTCGCCCATGTGATGCTGCCAGATGCGGTTGACCATGACGCGGGCCGTCAGTGGATGGTCGGGGCTTGTGAGCCACGCAGCCAGCTCCAGGCGTCCGCTGCCTTGGCGGATCGGCTGCTCGGGGCAATGTCCCAGAACCTTTGGAAAACCGCGCGGCACCACCTTGCCGGGTTTCAACGGGTCGCCGCGCAGGAGGACGGGCGCATCGTGAAACTCCTTGTACAAGGTGTCCGCGTGGCCGCCCTCCTTGACGACCACCGCTGTTCTTGACGCCGACGGCGGTTGCTGCTTGCGCAGCTCCTGCAGCTGTTTTGTCTTGGCGTCGATCTGTGATTTCACGTCGTTGGCTTTCTCTTTTGTCTTGGCCTTCTGTTGAAGTTGCTGCAGCTCTTTTTCAAGATCGGCAACCTGCTTGCGGTGCTTCTCGATCCGCTGCACCTCGGCCGGAGCAGCCAGCGGAACGATGACGCGCGACGGGTCCATGTTCAGCGTGGTGGTTGTGCGGATGTTGGCGAAGATCCCCGCGAAGGCGTAGTAATCCTCGATCGTGATCGGATCGAACTTGTGATCGTGACAACGAGCGCACGACAGTGTGATGCCCAGGAACGATCGGCTGACCACATCGACCATGTCATCCACGCTGTCGGCGTACAGCTGCGGCTTCTGCGATCCCGGATCGAATTGCGCGATGGCCAGCATGCCGGTGGCGACCAGGCCGTCCTCGTTGAGCCGGTTCGGGTCTTCCGGCTGCAAAAGATCGCCAGCGAGCTGCAGCTTAATGAACTCCGTGTAAGGCAAATCCTCATTCAGCGCCCGCGTGACCCAATCCCGATAGCGCCAGATCTCCTTGAACTCGGCCACGCGCCCGCTGCTGTCGGCGTAGCGGATCACATCGAGCCAGTGCCGGCCCCAGCGCTCGCCGTAATGCGGCGACGCCAGAAGACGATCCACCACCTTGGCACACGCTTGTGGCGATTCATCGTTTACAAAGGCATCAAGTTCCGCGGGCGTCGGTGGCAGCCCAATCAAGTCGAACGTTGCCCGGCGCAGCAAGGTTGCCCGGTCCGCGCGGCGCCGGCTTCAACCCCCTGGCTTCGAGGCCCGCCAGGATGTAACGATCGACTTCCGTGACGGCCCAAGCATCGTCGCGGACTGCCGGCCGCGTCACCTTCACCGGCTGAAACGCCCAATAAGGCTGCTGTTTCGCAGAGGTTTCGGGTGCCGGTGTCTTTGCCGCCGTCACTGGCGTTTCGGGCCAGGGCATGCCTAAACGAATCCAGCGATCGAGAACCTCGATCTGCCGGTCGGTCAGCTTGCCGGTCGGCGGCATGTGCAGATCGCCAACGTAGCGAACCGCGTTCAGCAATCGACTTTCGAGAGGCTTGCCGGGAACGGCGGCCGGCCCGCTGGCACCGCCGGCAAGAATCGCCGCCCTGGACGTCAACCGCAGCTTCGCCTTGGGTTTGGCATCGCCGTGACACTGCCAGCAACTCTTGGCAAGCAGGGGGCGGACTTCCTTTTCGAAGAACTCGATTGCGTCAGGAGGATAGTCGCTACCGAGCACGACAGCAGGCAAGAGCCCGCACAACGCAATACTCGTGCTGATCATGAACGCACTTTTCATGGTCAAATCTTACCACCTTCGCAAGACGCGCCAACGGGAAATCCTAGGTACAGGCAACGTCCCCGCCGATTAAATAACCTGCACTATTGCTGATTCTTCGCACCCAGTTCATGGCTCAATTCACGGAACAACGTGTCAAAGATCAGCCGTTGCTGCCATGCGCTCGTCTCCCGCCGAGGCAAAACCCGGTTCAGGCCTTCATGGGCCTTCTTCTTTTCCTGAAGGCGGGCGTACGTGATGGCCTGGAACAGGGCCGTCCAATTGCTGACATTCTCGCCTTGCAACTGGGCGGCGGCCGTCAGGCTGTCGAGAGCCTCCTTGAAGTCGCCGGCGCGGTACTGGGCGGCACCGAGGGTTTGGAGGTAATCCGCGGTCCGTGCCTGCTTGACGTTGGCCTGAGCCAGGCGCACCAACTCTCTGGGGGGCAGGCCGTGATCAGGAGCGATGCAGGCCGTCACAACGATGGCCTGGTTGCGCTCAGCTTGCATTTGCTGCAGAACGGCTTCGGCAACCGGTTGACCGGCAAGGCGGGCCCAGCAATTGCCGCTGTCCAGGCCCATGCCGAGGTGGACGGACAGCCGAAAAAGGTCGGCGACGTCCTCGCAGCTGCGATAGCGATCCAACAGGTACCGGCACGTCGAGGCGAAGTCGTCCTTGTTACCGCCCGCCAATTGGGCCCACGCTAGGCTACTCATGATCCAGGCTTCTTGTCGTTCCAACATGGCGGCATATGCGAAAAACTGGCGCACCGCCGGCCAGTCCTTGTCTGCGGCCGCCTTGTCGCCTTCCGCATAAAACGAGTACGCCCACCACGGCCAGCCAACCGGGTTCTTGCTCGCCAGCACCATGCCCAGCACGTTATCGGCCGTGGCTTCGTGGAAACTGAACTGCTGGGCGTGCAGCCGGGCGCGATGGAAAAAAACGGGGGCCAGACCCGGATCGGCGGCCAGCAACAGCCGACACACGGCAAACGCCGGATTACTACTGCCCAGTCGCGCACACGCGGATTCCAACTCTTGCCAACGCCGCCAGTGCGACGGCTCGTGCAACACCAATTGGCCGCGGTGGAAGGCCGCCGCATACCAGTTCGTCTCGTTCTCGTGACGGCGCGCTTCGGCTTCGTGCCACCAAATCTTGGCGCGGCTCATGTATTCGCGATAAGCTAGTTCTTTCTTGGTCGGCGGCCCCTCAGGTGTGGGGAGTGCCTCTCCCCAGCGCGTATCCAGCAGCTTCACCGTTGTTCCGTCTTCACCGAAACCGGTTGAGGCCACTCGCAGGCCGTCAGGGCCCCAGGTTAGGTCCTCGAACCAACGGGCATCACTCTTGAGCGTGAGGAGGTGCATGCCGTTCCGGGCATCCCACAGCTTTACTGTTTTGTCGCCACTGGCCGATGCGATAAACTGTCCGTCAGGGCTAAATGTGACGTGCAATACACCATCGGCATGTCCCTTGAGAATGAGCAGCTCCACACCCGCGCGGACATCCCACACCTTGACGGAATGGTCCGAACTGGCCGATGCCAGCCGTTGCCCGTCTGGGCTGAAGCTCAGGCCCCAAACACGCGACGTGTGCCCTTTGAGTGTGTGGAGATCCTCGCCAGTTTGGGCATCCCACACTTTCATCGCATTGTCCTCGCTAGCTGACGCAAGGCGCTCCCCACGGGGGCTGAATCTCAGGCGTATGTCGTGCATCTTACCATGTTTCAGAGTCGGCAGCAGATCCTTGCCGGTGTGGGCATCCCAGACCTTCACTGTACCGAAAAAACTGGCCGATGCCAGCCGCTGCCCGTCTGGGCTGAAGCACACATCATGAACATAGGGATGCATTTTGGTGAGAAGCGTCGTGCCGCTACTGGCATCCCACAGCGTAACAGTTCCGGCGCTGGCCGCTGCCACCCTCTGCCCATCGGCACTAAAGCTTACGTGATTAACCCCGGAAGTCCCGTCCTGTGGTGCCTTGAGCGTGAGAAGTTCCACGCCGGTACGGCCGTCCCACACCTTGACGGTGCCGACGCTATCCCACGCATCCGATGCCACCCGCTGGCCGTCGGGGCTGAAGCTCACGTGGCGAACCACACCGGCATGCCCTTTGAATGTAATGAATTCTGTAAGGGATTCCTCGTGGCTGCGGACATCCCACACTTTCACGGTCTTGTCTGCGCTGGCCGAGGCAAGTCGCTCCGCGTTAGGGCTGAAGCACAGGCTCGTAACCGAAGACGTATGCCCCTTGAGATTAAGAAGCTCAAGACCCGTGTAGGCATCCCACACCTTCACCGTCTTGTCCTCGCCGGCCGAGGCGAGCCGCCCGCCGTCAGGACTGAAACTCACGCTCGTAACTGACGACGTATGCCCCTTGAAGGTGAGCACATCTTTGCCATTACGAAGATCCCATACCTTCACTGTATTGTCAGAGCCTGCCGACGCTAGCCAGCACCATCAGGACTGAAGCTAACACTACTAACGCCATTAACGAAAGAATGCCTGAGGTTGAGGACGCATTGGTGATATGTGTTGCTGCTGATTTCCAGGACACTCACAGTTCCGCGTGTGGTGGCACATGCCAACCGCCGCCCGTCCGGACTGAAACTAACGCTCACGACATCGAGCAATGCATAGTACTCGCCGATTTCTGCGCCGGTACGGGCGTCCCATACCCTGATAACGTTATGCGAGTCGGCGGTTGCGAGCCGCTGCGCTTCTGGACTGAACGTCAACGTCATGCGCTTAACCCGATGGGTATGTGCAAGTGACAGGATCTCTTCTCCGGTGCCGGCATCCCACAGCTTTACGGTCTCCGCGCTGGCTGAGACCACGCGTTTGCCGTCGTGATTGAAGCTCACACTGGCAACTCCACCCGCATGTCCCGTGAATGTAAGAAGTTCTACGCCGGTACGGGCATCCCACAGTTTCACGGTTCCGTCGTCGCTGGCCGAGGCAATACGCTTCTGGTCGGGGCTGAACGCGATGGAGGTCACGGCCTTCAGATGGCCATAAAGAGTGCAATAACTTCCCTGAAACTGGCGTTTCAGGAAATGCCAGCCCCCATACCGGTACTGCCGAGGCACCTGCTCGAGCAAATCGTTTGCCAGAAGGACATTACCTTCGTTCCAGCGGCTTTGGGCCAGCAAGGCGGTGTTGAGGGCAAAAGCGGCGGCGGTTTGCTCGTTCGCTTTTTGCTCCGCGTCCGCCTTGGCCAACTCGTTTTTTCGGGCGGTCTCCAGATTCTTATTGGTCTCCGCCAAATCGATATTGGCGTTTTTCAACTTTTCGTTCGTCTTCTTCTCGGCGTCATTCGCTTCGCCAAGCTTCAGTTTGAAATTCTTTTCGGCTTCGTACTTCGAACCCAGCACCAACACCAGGATGGCCAGGCTCACCAGGCCCACCAGCAGCGCCGCCGCCGTCCCGGTGACCAAGGTGCGGTGACCTCCCACCCAGCGCCGGGCCTTCACGGTCCATGGCTCCGGCCAGGCGCTCACCGGCTTGTCGGCTAGCCATTGTTCCAGATCGTCTGCCAGATCACGCGGTGAGGCATAGCGGTCCTTGGGCGCCAGGGCCATCGCCTTGAGGCAGATGGCTTCGAGTGCGCGGTCCACGTCGGGCATGACCTGTCCGGGACGCGGGAAATCGCCGGCCTGAACCTTCGCCATGACCAGCGCGGCGTCCGTTTCTTCCCGCGGCGGTCGGCCCGTGAGCAAGTGAAAGAGCGTCGCGCCCAGGCTGTAGACATCGCTGGCTGAGCCCAGCAGATCGAAGCGACCGGCGGCCTGCTCGGGACTCATGTACGCGGGGGTGCCGAGGGCTGAGCCGAGGCGTGTCGCGGAGCCGCCCGTGCCTGATTGCGGTTGCAATGGGGGTTCTCCGGTCAGTGACGCCGGCTCTCCGGGGCGTAGCCCGGCGGCGGACGCCGCTCGGCTCGCTGTGCCGGTTGCCTTGGCGAGGCCCCAATCCACGACCAGGGTTTCGCCGTACTTGCCGAGCATGATATTGCCCGGCTTGAGATCGCGGTGCAGCACGCCGCGGGCGTGGGCGTACTGGATCGCTTCGCAGACATCGATGAATCGGCCCAGGAGCTTGCGGAATTCGCGGGACTGGAACCCGGGGTTCGTAGTTCCGCCTTCAGGCGGTTTCGCGACGCCGCGTGAGGGCAGAACCCCCGGATGCGGATGGTGAAAGCGCTGGATCGCGTCCCCGAGACTGTCCCCCCTGATGAAACGCATCGCATAAAAAGGGCGGCCGTCGGAATAATGGCCCAGGCCGTAAACTGGCACGATGCCCGGATGTTCCAGGCCACCCGTGATCTCGGCTTCGAGAAGGAACCGCGAGCGGCTTTCCGGATCGTCGGCGTGCCTGTCCTGGATCCGCTTAAGGGCCACCTGGCGGTGTACCTCCTCGTCGTGCGCCACGAAGACTTCGCCCAGGCCGCCCCGGGCGTGGGACCGCAAAATCCGAAAACGCAGCCCCGAAGAGGTCGGCGTGCCCACCGACGGGGCGACCGTCGCAAACGGATCGTCGTCTTTCTCGGCCGTCGCGACCCGAACCAGGCTGGCTTGCACATCCGCGTCGGCGACCTGCTCCAGATCCTTCTTCACGGAGCCGATCGAACTGACGGCGGCCAGGCTTCGCTGCGGGTCGTTGTGGTGTTGCTTGAGGTGTTCCTGCACCAGTGCTTGCAGCAAACTATGCCGCTCGGGACCGAGGACATTCTGCTCAACAAGGATGGCGCCCAGGGATTTGCTCTTATCGAGCACCCAGGCGTGCATCGCGGCGATGAGCTGATCCCGCGAGACAAAATCCATGTGCAACGCCAAAATGCCAAAGAGCAGGTTCAAGTCGGCTGCAGAAGCGGGCTGGGGCATGGCGATATCCCCTTGGGAAAAAGGCCCAAATCCACGTTTAGAGACAATGCACGCTGCCCCCGCGCTCGGATCACGGCGCCACGTCAATCGTGAACTTCTGCGTCGCGACGCCGATTCTTTGCGTGCCCGTCGACACAAGCTTCTCCACTCCCCAACTCAGCGCGCGGGCGTCCAGGCTTCGGACTTCCAGGTCGATCGTGGCGGTCACGACAATGGCGACCTTCCCGGCGCGGTCCGGGACGCCTGAGAGCAGACCGGTGCCCGCGTCCAGCTTGAGCCACGGCGGCCCTTGCTGCAACGCAAAACGCGGCGCCTCCACGTCCCAGTAGTTCATCGTCTCTTTGCCGCCGACCACGCGCGTTCGGACGTCGCCGAGCGAGCGAATCGCGGACAGCATGTAGCGGTATTCCGATCCTGCCTTCGCGCCGGTCACAGGCCGCGAATAGAGGATCGGCCGAGGCGCTTCCGCGAAATCGGAAGGCCCGCTCCGTTTCCCCTGCTCGTCCACCGCCACGACTCGGTAGAAGGCCCGGTTCGCGTTCGGCAGCTTGATTCCCGCGCCGATCACCGCGGCTTCGGTCGCCGTGACCTCGGTGACGAAGTTGGCCTGGCGCGTTGCCGGTACCTCCTTCGACGCTCCGACAACGACCTTGAACGGTTCGTCGCTGACTGAGAAGCCCTTTTCGTCGCTTCCATAGATGCGATACTTCGCCGGTTTCCGTCCCGCGGGATTGGGCTGCCACCGCAGGGTCCCGACGCTCCGATCCGGATCGAAGGCCAGCGCCACCTCGATTGGCGCCGACGGTCCGCGCGGCGTGAAGCTCCAGGTCGAGCTCCACGGGCCCCAGACCCCCTGCTCATTCCTGGCCCGCACGCGCCAGTAGTACTTCTGGCCGGAGGCCAGCAGCCCGCCATGCGGCAGCGTGTACTGCTCCTTGCCGCGGTCGGGCGTATTCGAGATGAGCTTGTAGAAGTTGGTGGACAGGGGCCATTTCATATCCGGTCGATCCGCAAGCTCGAAGTGGTAGTCGGCAATCCGGTCGCCGTCGGGGTCCCGCGCCGGCAGCCAGTGGAACACGAAATCCGTACCCGCGGCCTCGCCTCCATCCGGTGGGAACGCCGGTGCCGGCGGGGCTTCAGGCGGTCGAGAGGCGGAGCGCTCGACCCAGTCGTGCGTGATCCGCACCTTCCGTCCACCGGGCGATTGGTCGGTGTAGACGAACTTGTTCTCGCCGACCGACATCGCCGGCAGCGCGAGCGGGGCCATCTGGAGATCGTTCACGATGGCCAGCCGTTTGAGCCGAGCGCCCGCGGGCAACTCGCAGCGAAGCCTGTACTCGTAGCGTGCCGGTCCGTTGGACGGGAAGAACTTTCCGAGGTCCGGCCCGGCAGCTGTCCACGTCTTCCCATCCCACGACAGCGCGAACCTGGCCCCGCTGCCTTCCACCTCGAGCCGGCCACCTACGAAGACATACGGGCTGCGGATAATCCAAACGATTGCGCCGGCCTTCCCTTCCGCGACTGTCAGCTCGCCACGACTGGCCTCAATGCCGTCGAGCGCAGCTGCGCCCTTCTTCCAAAGATCAGTGGAGAAGTCGGGCCGATATTCCCAGAGGCCGTTGCCGATCATGTCCGGATAGCGCGGCTTATTGTCCCCGTGATACTTCACCGGATCGGCATGCCCCCAGCGCCACGTGATCGCCTCGCCGGGCCGCAGCACCATGTTCATGGTGGTGCCGGTGGCGCAATTGCGGTCCCCCTCGGGCGCCCCTTCGAAGACGTAGATGGAGGCCTCCCACTCGTCGTTGGCGCGCTTGTCGGGGTTCAGGATTCCCTGCGTGTGCGAGCGCTTGACCAGGTCGTGATCGCGCACCAGGTCTTGCTCACAGGCGACGGTCCGATTGTCCCGCAACAGGTACATGCAGTGCATGTCGCCGTCGAACAGGTTCCAGCGGCCGTCGAAGAACGCCTGCGATACGCAATGACCCACGACCCGGGCCGGCGTCACCTTGAGCCCTGCCTGCTTCCAAAGGCCGGCCAGGCAGATGGAGTCGTTCCCACAGGTATTGTGCCCGTAGATATTGAAGACCTTAACGGGGTCGCCGAGCTCGTTGTTGTCGCCAGCCCAGTGGTACCGGTGGCGAATCTCCTGAAACCACAGGGCGATGGCTTTCTCACGATCCGTCATTCCCGGGTCGACGGCCGCGGTCACGATCTCGCCCAGGGTGCGAAACCCGTTACGGCCGTTGGACAGCCAGGGGTTGACTACGTTCGTTTCGCCCACGTTTTCGAGCCGGACCGTGCGATTCGATTCCCAGGTCTGCTGGATCGGCGGCCCGTCCATCATCCCCACGCCGACGGGCGAGCGGCAGTTGGTGCCGTCCATGGTGCCGCCTTGCCGGACCGTGTAGGCATGTCGTCCGGCGGCAATCGCCTCCACATGGCGTTTCGGCACGTCCGTCGGGTGATGATTTGCGCCCCAGGGCGCAAGCGGCGGGTCCGGAAGCTGAGCCAGGACGAGGATCGGCAGGACCATGATGAGTATGATGAGTATGCGCATGCGGCTCTTCCTCTCAATGAGCGTCACTTCGCCGGCGCCTCCGCACCTTTTCAACCACCCGTGTACTCACTCTACCTGGCCTCGCTTGCAGCAGCAAGGCTCGGCGGCAGCGCAGTCGGTCGCGGAACACGTACGTGGGATAGCGGTCCCGCGAGCAGCGGCCATCGCTGTCGCCACTGGAGCCGCCGCTGTACACTGGATTCATGGGAATCACTCTCTTTTATCGTGGCCGGCTTGCCGACCTGACCCGCATCGAGGATTTTGAGGACCGCGTGGTCCACCTCGCGCTCGAGCTCGGCGGGCTGGCACAGATCTGGCGAAGCCAATCCGATACGGTGCCGTCGCGCGTGGTGCGCGGCGTCATCCTCGACCTCGCGCCGGGAATGGAAACCGTGAGCCTGCTCGTCGCGCCCGAGGGGTGGCTCATCGGGCTGATGGAGGTCGAGGACGCCGAAAACGCCCAGCTGACCGAGCCGCCCTGGTGCTTTGCTAAGACGCAGTTCGGTCCGCTGGAGGGCCACGTGGCGCTCGTCGAAATGTTCACGGCGCTCGAGCGCACCTTCCTTCCCGACCTGGAAGTTCGGGACGAAGGTGGTTACTGGGAAACCCGCAACCTAGCGGAGTTGATGCGCCTGCGCACCGTCGTCACCGAGGCGACGAACGCTCTGCAAGAAGGCCTCCAACGTCACGGGCTAAGCCGCGAGGCGGCGGAAGATCCCGACATCTTGGCGCGACACATCGAGCGCGTTGCCGGCCGCGTCCATCGGATCCTGCAGCGGCCGTCCGAACATCCGCCCGTCACGTTCCCCGATTCGGACGCCGAGGGCGGCCAGCTGTCGCCCGAAGCCGACGAAGCGCTGTGGGATCAAATGTTCAAGCACAATCGCCGGCAGCAGGAACGGCTGCAGCGGGCCATCGAGGAACGCCTGGCCCAGGGCGCGGATGACGATGCTGCCTTTGCCGCGGCGCTCGGCGACCTTGGGCTGGAGCCGCCAAGCGCCGAATCGTGGCCTGACGACGACGACAGCGATCGAGAAGAATCGGTGTTTCAGGAAGTGGAGTCCGCTCCGGAAGAAAGCGATCTCGCGGCGGCCGCCGAGGACGAGCCATTTTCCCCGCGCGAGCGGCATCCACTGCTACAGCGAGCGATGGACCTGCTCAAAGAACTGTACACGATCTTCGGCGGGGCGGATGCGCGACATGCTTCGGCGCTGCAAACCTTGTATCACGGCACCGGCAACGTCATGGGCGGCCTGGCCCAGGCCACGCCGGAACGAGACGAGGACGAGGTCGACGACGATGGTTTGCGTCTGGTGCAGCTCAAGCGTGCTCTGCGCGGCGCCGCCTTCGCGCAGGCGCCTCTTTTCGCTGCGCTGCGCCGTGACCGACGACCAGCTGGCCAAGCTGCGCGAGACGCTGCGGCAGATGGAGCAGGACATCTTCCAGGAACTTGGTGCGTTGCGAGCGCGGCGCAGGTCTGACGATGCGTAACGGTTGCAACAGTGCAAGTAACTTCAACATTCCAGGCCGAATTGACCGGGATCGCCAAAGTTGCCGTAGGTGAACCCATTGAGGAAACCGAAACAGGCGATACCGTCGAACCCCTCGGGCACCGAAGGCACGGCGACGACTGCAAGGTTCTGGGCGAATCCGAGCGCGGGCAGACGCGTGGAAAGGCTGTAGATCGGGAACGAACCCGTGTACGCGCCGCCCAGCGCGATCGGTGCAAGCGGTTTGCCGCCACACAGCAGGCAGTCGGATTCATCCAGAACCAGATGGAAAGGTGCGATACGCGGACCCGCGCCGGTGTCGGCACGCAGCATTCTCGGAAACGGTTGGCCACTCGCCGCCACGATGAGGACGACCTCCACGGAAGGCCGACCATGCCGAAGCGGCCATTGGACGCGAGGCATCAGCACATTCTCCAAATATAGTGAACCTCGTTGTAGTCTCGACTGGCTTCTACGCCAAAGGTCTTGCTTGGGTCCGGCTCGACTTGGTCGAGGCGACGGATCATTTCATCGAGGTTGTCGGCGACCACGACGACCTGGCCGTTGGCGATGCCCACCCACTTGTTGGCATACTGGGATTGCGGATTGCTCCGCGCCTCTTCGTTGATTTCTCGGGCAAGCTGACGATTGAGGTCTTGCACTGGGCTGGAACCTGACATCGACCAATCCTCCTTTCTCATTCCGCACCGGGAAAATGCTGGCGCCCCGAACCCGGCGCACGCGAACTGCGCAATCCATTGTGCGCTTGGCGATGGCGGCCCGTCAAGTATTGTTGTCGCGTGGTGCGCTTCCTCCGTGGTTGAAGCGGCAAGGCTCGGCAGCGCCCGCAGGCGGCACAGAACGTCCACGTGGGACAACCTCCCGTTACTAGCGACCATCGCCTTCGCCCTTTCCGCAGCCTTTTGTGCTCCTTGACGTTCGGGAATGGCCGGCCTAGGCTAAAACGACTGGACCTCCCAATCGGCGAGGTAGGATCGATCCGGTGGCGGGCCGCGCCGGCCGGCGCAACGCCCGTTGGCGTGAACGCCCGTGTCCACCGTGGGGCGGACGGAAGTGTGAACGAGCCATGTACAATATCACGCCGTTGGAATGCTCCCGCATCGCTCAGGATTTGCAAATCCGCAAGGTGCAGGTCGAAAGTGTGGTGCAACTCCTCGACGAGGCGAACACCGTTCCGTTCATCACCCGCTATCGCAAGGAACGCACCGGCGGCCTCAATGAGGAAGCGATCCGGCAAATCCAGACGCGCGTCACGTTCCTCCGCCAGCTCCACGATCGCAAGCACACCATCCTCAAAAGCATCGAGGCGCAGGGCCGCCTGACCCCCGAGCTGCGCGACGCCATCGACCGGGCCGACACCACCAAGCGGCTCGAGGATCTCTACCTGCCCTACAAGCCGAAGAAGCGCAGCCTGGCCGGCGCCGCGCGAAAAAGGCCTCGAACCGCTCGCCCTGGCGATCTGGTACAGCGATGCCGCCGTGGCCGGCCCACTCGACGAGCTCTTCGCGAGGCTGGTCAACCCCGAGCGCCAGCTGAACACGGCCGACGAGGTACGCCAGGGCGTGCTGCACCTCCTGGCCGAGATGACGGCGGAGACCGCGGACGTGCGGGCGGCGGTGCGGCGCATCCTGTGGGAGACGGGCCGGATTGTGTCGGCCAAGAGCGAGAAGCTGAGCGAGACGCAGGGGCTGGAATACAAGGACTATTTCCAGTTCACCGAGCCGGCGCGGCAGATTCCGCCGCACCGAATCCTGGCGCTCAATCGCGGCGAAAAGGAAGGGGCGATCAAGGTCAAGATGGAGTGGCACGCCGAACACGTGCACGAGGCGGCGCTGCACATGCTGGCGGACCATCTCCGCGCCATTGCCGGCAAGATGCCCCCGCCGGCGGCGTTGCCCGTCGCCGCGCCGCCCGTCGAGCCACCGCCGGTCGCGCCATCGCCGCCGGCCGAACCGCAGGCCGAGGCAACTTCCGAAGCAAGCCCGGCTGCGCCGCCAGCGGAGCCGCAGCTGCCCGCGACGCCGCCCGCCGTCCAGGACCCGCCGGCAGCGGAAGCGCCATCCGCCGAGCAGGCGCAGCCGCTGGTCGCGAGCTTGACACCGTCGGAGGCGGCACCCGCCGGGCTCGGGGGTGAGCTGTCGCCGCATTCCGAGTTTCGTTCGCCGCACACGGCCTTTCTGGGGATCGCGGTCGAGGATGCGCTGGCCCGGCTACTGATGCCCAGTCTGGAGCGCGAGGTTCGCCACGAGCTGACCGACGAGGCCGAGACGCATGCGGTGACGGTGTTCGCCCGCAACTTGCGCAGCATGCTGTTGCAGCCGCCGCTGCGCGGGCGACGCGTGCTGGCCGTCGATCCGGCGTTTCGTACCGGCTGCAAGCTGGCGGCGCTCGACGAATACGGCAACCTGCTGGAACACAGCGTCATTTATCCGTTCGGCGGCGGCCCACGCGACAAGAAGGGCCCGCGCGAGAAAAAGAGCCCGCCCGCCAACAGCCAGCCACCCGCCACTCCGCCCGCCGAGCAGTCGGCCGACCAACCGCCGGCCGACCAGCCACCGGCCGACCGGCCACCGGCCGACCGGCCGTCGGCCGATCAGGCACCGGCGGGCCAGCCACCGGCCGATTCGCCAGCGGCCGATCAGATTCCGCTCGCGTCGTCGGCCCCTGCGGAACCGCCACCAACCGAAACGCCCTCGGTTGCGCCGGCGCCGCCCACGGAACCGTCGCCCGAGCAGACGCCGACGGCGGAGGTGGCAGCGGCCGCCGAGCCCGCGGCGCCGGCCGAAGCGCCGCCACCGGCCGCGCCTGATCGCCGTGCCGAGGCGAAAGCGAAGCTTCAGGATCTCGTCGTGCGCCACGGATTGACCGTGATCGCTCTCGGCAACGGCACCGGCTGTCGCGAAACCGAGGAGCTGATTGCCGATCTGATCGCGACCGCCTTGCCCGAGCTGTCGTATGTGGTCGTCAACGAAGCCGGCGCCAGCGTGTATTCAGTGAGTCAGGTCGGCCGCGAGGAATTCCCGACCTACGACGCCACCACGCGCGGCGCCATCTCGATCGGCCGGCGGCTGCAGGACCCCCTGAGCGAGCTGGTCAAGATCGACCCGCAGTCGATCGGCGTCGGCCTGTATCAGCACGACATGGGCCGCAAGGAGCTGAAGGATTCCCTCGAGGACGTGGTCGCGTCGTCGGTCAACCTGGTCGGCGTGGACGTGAACACCGCGAGCGTGCCGCTGTTGCGCTACGTCTCGGGGCTGAATCAGCTGGTGGCGCGCGAGCTGGTCGACTATCGCAAGCAGCACGGCCCGTTCGCGAGCCGTGAACAGCTGATGCAGGTGCCGAATCTCGGGCCGGCGCGCTACACGCAGGCCGCCGGTTTCCTCAAGATCGCCGAGGCGGCCAACGCGCTCGACTACACCTGGATTCATCCCGAAAGCTATGGCCTGGCCGAGGCGATTCTCCGCGAGCTGGGTTACGGGCTCGATGTGATCCGCGACCGCGCCCGCCACGCCGAGTTCCACGCCAGGCTCACGATGCCAACCCCGAGGAGCTGGCGCAAAAGCTCGCCGCCGGCGTGCCGACCGTGGCGGACATCTTGCAGGCGCTGCTCAAGCCCGGCCGCGATCCGCGCGAGGACCTGCCGCCGCCGATTTTCAAGAAGGGCATTCTGCGGCTCGAGGATCTGCAGCCCGGGATGGAGCTGAAGGGCACGGTGCTCAACGTCGTCGATTTCGGCGCGTTCGTCGACATCGGCCTCAAGGACAGCGGCCTGGTCCACATCAGCGCGATGGCGAACCGCTACATCAAAAGTCCCTATGACGTGGTGGCCGTGAACGACGTGGTCACGGTGTGGGTGCTGACGGTCGACCGGGACCGGCACCGCGTCTCCTTGTCGATGATCAAGCCCGGCACCGAGCGGCGCATGCCCGAGCGCCGGCCGCAGGGTCAGCAGCGTCCGCCGCAGCCGCAGGGAGCGCGGCCGCCGCAGGAGGGCGCGCGGCACGAAGGCCCGCGGCACGAAGGCCCACGGCCGCCGCAGCCGGCCCGGGGCCCGCGTCACGGCCCGCATCCGCAAGGGCCGCCGCCGGGCCAACCGTCGGGTCCGCCGGGCGGCCGTCCGCCGCGTGGCCGGGGCCCGGCGCGCGGTGGGCCGCCGCCGCGGGAAGGGGTCGCCGCGTCCGACGCGCCGTCGGCAAGGCCGCCCGCGGAGCCGCCGCGTCCCGTCGCGCCGCCACCGCCGCCGCGCAAGCCGCGCCGCGAATTGCCCAAGCCGAAGCTGACGAAGGAAGCGATCGAGGGCAAGGTGCCGCTGCGGACCTTCGGCGAGCTGAGCGCCCTGTTCGCCGCCAAGCGCGACGAGGAGCGTCCCAAGCCCGCCGCCCCGCCGGAGCCGACCGTAGCGTCGCCCGCTCCCGCGTCGCCGCCCCCCGATCCGCAGCCGCCCGCCGCCACCGAGCAGCCCCCGGCGGAGCAACCAACGCCGGCGCCGGTCGAACCGCCGCCGCCGGCGCAAGGGCAGGATGGCAGCACGGGCACGGTTGGGTAGATGGGGACGAGGCCTCGTTGAATGGCACTTTCCAACGCCGGCATGCTGGAGCGGTTCCAGGGTTGCATGCTCGGACTCGCGGTCGGCGACGCGCTGGGCGCCAAGTTCGAAGCTCAATCCGCAGACTCGATACAGGCCCGATTCCCGACCACCAAAGCGCTATTCAATTATCCCCAGGAGGAAATCTGGTACACCGATGATACCCAAATGGCGATCGGGGTTGCCGAGGCATTGGTTAGTCACGGCGAGATCATCGAGCAGCACCTTTGCAAAGCCTTCGTCGCAAATTACGTCCCCTCCCGAGGCTACGGTTGGGGAGCACGCAAGGTTCTGGACGCGATGGAGGACGGCCGGGATTACCGCGCCATTGCAGAGAGCCACTTTCCCGGCGGTTCGTTCGGCAACGGCGCGGCCATGCGAGTGGCCCCAGTGGGCCTATTGTTTCGAGACAGCCGTGAGCGGCTTTGGGAGCAGGCCCGACTCTCGGCGCTTCCGACACATCAGCACCCGCTTGGTATTGAAGGCGCCCAACTCCTCGCCGTGGCCGTTGCACACTGCTCGCGGGCCGAGCGCTTCACCCGCGGCGCGTTCTTTGATGAGCTGTTACCGGCCTGCCAATCAGCCGAGTACCGGACTCAGCTAATGTTGGCGGCACAGGTTAGTGATCCGGCAGGATTGATCGGGTTAGGGAACCGGATCGAGGCATTGCATTCCGTTCCGACGGCGATTGCCAGCTTCGCGCTGACTCCCGAGTCCTATGAGGCAACCGTGGGGCACGTAATATTCCTAGGCGGGGATACTGACACAATGGCCGCGATGGCAGGCGCGCTATCGGGAGCATTCCTGGGCGTCGCCCGGTTACCGCAACGGGTGCTCGGATTGCTGGAGAGTAGTCCCAAAGGTCGGGCATACCTTTTGGAGCTTTCGTCAGGCTTGTTCAAAGCGCACCAGCGTCGCTAATCCTCGGCGTGGGACGCGGCATCGGCTCGCGCAGCGAGAACGTCAGGAACTCGCTGACCTCGCACAACAAGACCCAGTTGCGCGGCTGCAGCTGCAGCGCGTCGCGATAGAACCTGGCCGCCAGTTCAAGGCGGCCCGCCTTGGCGCACGCCCGCGCCTTCTGGATCGGCTCCTGCAGCCGCTGGTGCGCCGCCTCGCTGAACCGCTCGTAGAACCGCGTCACCACCTCCGACGAAACTTTATGCCCCACCAGGCGCGAGCAAATGCCACGACTCTCGCCGCCGGCCTCGTACCACTGGCAGCGGCCCGCGTCGCCGAAATACGCCTTGAGCAGGGGAAAATTCGGCCGCACGGCTGTGGTCAACGAGAATCGCTGGTGCTCGAAATCTTGCTCCCGTCAAGGTGGCTGTAGCCGTATTCGTTCATCAAGATAAAGCCGCGGTCGTCGATCAGGTGCAGCAACTTCAGCGCGAGGCGCCCAGAGGAGAACCTGTTCGACCGATTGCCGACCGTGGCCTGAGACAGGACAATGGCTACGCTACCGCCGTCCGATGGTTCCCACGACGGAAAAACAATAATTCAATTGCGGTGAACACTGGGTGCCACCTTGTAGCGAAAGGAGCCGGCCGGATGGTTCACGTGATTGCGACGGTCGAAGCGGTTGACGGCAAGCGCGACGCCTTCCTGGCGGAGTTCCACCGCGTCATGCCGCTGGTGCACGCCGAGACCGGCTGCATCGAATACGGCCCGACGGTGGATTTTCCCGCCGGCCTGCCGGTGCCGACGCCGCTGCGCGAACATACTGTCGTGATCATCGAGAAATGGGAAAGCCTCGATGCCCTGCGCGCACTTCGCCGCGCCGCACATGCAGGAATACCGGGTCCGCGTGAAGGATCTTGTCGCGCGCGTTCAGCTCCAGGTGCTACAACCGGCGTAGCATGGTCTTCACGGGAAGAGCAAAGGTGCCCGGCGGCGAAGGGAAATGCGCAGGCGTAAACGAAGAACACCCGGGGACCACCCCCGGGTGTCTTCGTCTTGGGGAAGAGTTGGTGCCGAAAGGAAAAAGGAATTGCCAGGCTTCGTCGGGCATTGCAGCCCGCCGGCGTGTTGGCGTCCGAGGCAGGGCCGTCACACCACCCGATGGTGTACACTTTCCGGCCGGACCACGATCGACCCGACGAAGCCTGGCAGTTCGCTCGTCGGTGGGGCAGGCCGCTTCGGCCATCCCCGCATTCTTACATCCTCTGAACGCGGCCCCCGATCCGGCTTGCGGCGAGTTTTGGATTTTTTTTTGGACCACTCGAAAATCAGCCGCTTGACTCGGTGCGGCATGAAGATAGAATAATCTTCCCTTGTGCCGGCGGGGCAGGACCGTAGAATGGAAGATTCCGACATTGCCGGCTGTTCCAGCGCATCGTCCGAGGTTGGCCATGAAAGTCCGTTCGAGCGTCAAGCGCATTTGCGAGAACTGTAAACTTGTCAAGCGGCAGGGTCGGGTCTACGTGATCTGCACCAACCCGCGCCACAAGCAGCGCCAGGGTTAAGGAGCGTCCGCCATGCCGCGTATCATGGGTATCGATCTGCCCAAGGACAAGCCGACGCACATCTCGCTGCGCTACATCCGTGGCATCGGCCCGACCACGTCGCTGGAAGTCTGCGCCAAGGCGAAGGTCAACCCGCAGCGCAAGGCGCGCGAGCTCAACGAGGAAGAGGTCGCACGGATCACCGGCATCCTCGACAAGGACTACACGGTCGAGGGCCCGTTGCGCCGCCAGGAGCAGCAGAACATCGCCCGCCTGCGCGACATCGGCTGCTACCGCGGCACCCGCCATCGCAAGGGCCTGCCCGTCCGCGGTCAGCGCACCCGCACCAATGCCCGCACCCGCAAGGGTCCGCGCAAGACCGTCGCCGGCAAGAAGGGCGTCAAGGAGATGCGTGGCTAGACGTTCGGGGGGTATGTGGGACGGGCTTCCCAGCCTGTCCTTGCCGAGCCGGACGGGCTAGGAAGCCCGTCCTACGCGACGCGAACCTTGCCGGCTGGGGATACAATCTCTATCTGTAAACAAATGGACTTTCGCGGAATCCGCCTCGCCGGGCGCGGCCGTTTGGCTGGGCGCGGCCGTTTTGCTTGAGGATCAATCAACCGTGGCCAAGAGCAAGAAACGCAAAGCCCGACGCAATGTCAGCCGCGGCGTCGCCCACATCAAGTCGACGTTCAACAACACCATCGTCACCATCACCGACACGAACGGCGACACGCTCTGCTTCGCCTCGGCCGGCACGGTCGGCTTCAAGGGCAGCCGCAAGAGCACGCCGTTCGCCGCCCAGCGCGCCGCGGAGATCTGCTGCCGAGCAGGCCACGAAGTTCGGCCTGAAGGAGATCGAGGTGCGGGTCAAGGGCCCCGGCTCCGGCCGCGAGTCGGCCATCACCGCCCTGCAGGCCGCCGGCCTGACGGTCAAGGCGATCGAGGACGTGACGCCGCTGCCGCACAACGGCTGCCGGCCCCCCAAGAAACGACGCGTGTAATTTGGCCGTTTACGTTTAGCGCTTGCGCACAGCCTGTGGACGCTAACCGTAAACCACAAACCCGCAAACCCCTAACCCTGAACCCGGAATTATGGGACGCAACCTCGACCCTGTTTGCCAGCTGTGCCGCCGTGAGGGCATCAAGCTGTACCTCAAGGGCAGCCGCTGCGAAGCCCCAAGTGCGCCGATCGAGCGCGACCGCAACATCGCCGCCGGGCATGCACGGACCGCCGCGGCAAGCCGAGCGAATACGGCGTCCGCCTGCGCGAAAAGCAGAAGCTCAAGCGCTTCTACGGCGTCTTCGAGAAGCAGTTCCGCCGTTATTTCGCGCTGGCCTAGCGTTCGACCGAGAACACCGGCGAGGTGCTGCTGACGCATCCTGGAGCGCCGCCTCGATAACGTCGTGCATCGGCTCGGCTTCGCCCCGTCGCGGGCGGCGGCCCGGCAGCTCGTCGGCCACGGCCATGTCCTGCTCAACGGCAAGACGTGCGACATTCCGAGCCTCTTGCTCAAGGCCGGTGACACGGTCACCGTCAAGAACGGCCAAGCGAGAGCGTCGAGCTGGTCAAGTTGAACCAGCAGAATCACCCGCAGCCGATCCCGGACTTCCTGGAGATCACCGGCGCGGAGCCGCCGGAAGGCCGGCTGATCCGGCTGCCGTCGCGGACCGACGTCGATCCGCGGCTGACCAAGGACCGCGAATTCCGCGAGCAGCTGATCATCGAAGTGTGCTCGCGGTAGCAACCAATTCTCCCCTCGCCCCTCCGGGGGAGAGGGGTTGGGGGTGAGGGGGCGGCGTCGCAAGGATTGCCCCTCACCCCCAACCCCTCTCCCCCGGAGGGGCGAGGGGAGGAAGAACCACCCTCGTGCCTTTTCTGGAGGCTCATACCTCATGCGTATTCAAGTGGCGTGGCCTGGAGCTGCCCAACCGTCGTGTCAGCGACCGCGAAACGCTGACCGACACCTACGGCAAGTTCCACGCCGAGCCGTTCGAGCGCGGCTTCGGCGTCACCGTCGGCAACAGCCTGCGGCGCATCCTGCTCTCCAGCCTGGAGGGCAGTGCCGTCACGCGCGTCAAGATCCAGGGCGTGCAGCACGAGATCACCACCATCCCCGGCGTGGTCGAGGACGTCACCGACATCATCCTGAACGTCAAGAGCCTGGTCGTCAAGAACCCCAGCGATCAGCCCCAAGACGATCCGCATCGAACGGCACAAGGCCGGCGTCGTCAAGGCGGCCGACATCATCACCGACGAGCAGGTGCAGATCATCAACCCCGAGCACATCATCGCCACCCTGACCGACGATGTGCCGTTCGTCGTGGAGATGACAGTGGAGAACGGCCGGGGCTACCGCACCGCCGACGAAAACGCCGGCAAGGAGCGCGAGATCGGCATCATCCCGGTCGATTCGAGCTTCTCGCCGGTCGTGCGGGTCAAGTACGAGATCGAGGACACCCGCGTCGGCCAGCGCACCAACTACGACAAGCTGGTGATGGAGATCTGGACCAACGGCACGGTGAGCCCGCACATGGCGCTGGTCGAAGGGGCCAAGATTCTCCGCAAGCACCTCAACCCGTTCATCCAGTACGCCGAGCCCGGCCCGGAGATGGCGCATCGACGATCGGGCCGACGGGATGCCGGTGACCGAGGCGGTCGATCACGAGCTCGAACGCAAGTTGAACATGAGCCTGGCCGAGCTGGAGTTGTCGGTGCGGGCGACGAACTGCCTGGAGTCCGAGGGCATCACCACGGTGCGCGACCTGGTGATCCGCACCGATGAGGAATTGCTCGAAGTGCGCAACTTCGGCGAAACGACGCTGAAGGAAGTAAAGGCCAAGCTCCCCGACCGCGGCCTGAACCTGGGGATGAAGACGCCGTCGCGGCGGTAAAATCCTTACTCCCCTCGCCCCTTGGCGGAGAGGGGTTGGGGGTGAGGGGGACGCTTCGCAATGGCCGCCCCCTCACCCCCAACCCCTCTCCCCCAAGGGGCGAGGGGAGAAGTAACTACGGAACATAGCCATGAGACACCGTAAGGCAGGCAAAAAGCTCGGCCGCAACGGCTCGCATCGCCTGGCGCTGTATCGCAACCTGACGATGGCGCTGATCCGGCACGAGCGGATCATCACCACGCGCGAGAAGGCGAAGGCGGTTCGGCCGTTCGTCGAAAAGCTGATCACGATGGCCCGCCAGGGGACGCTGCACGCGCCGGTTGGTGGCGGCGCGGCTCGGCCCGATGGCCGACGCTGAGGTCAAGCCCGGCACCGATAAGGACGCGGACCACCGCACCGTGCTGCAGAAGCTGTTTACCGACATCGCCCCGCGCTATCTCGATCGGCCCGGCGGCTACACACGCATCCTCAAGCGCCACGAGCGCCGCCTCGGCGACGCCGGCCACACCGCGTTCCTCGAGTTGCTCAAGGAAGGCGAGGTCCGCTCCCGCGCAAGGCGCCGCGCACCGCGCCGGCCCCCGCGCCGCAGATCGAAGAAACGCCGGCGCCGGCTGCCGAGCAGCCACCCGCGCCGGACCAGTCGCCGGCCGAGCAGCAAGCCGTGCCTGAGCAGCAGCCAGCGCAGGGCGAGCCGCCGAATCCGAATTCGCCCGCCTGAGCTTGCTACGCCACGGCAACACCCAAGCCGCCTCTCCAAAGCGAGGCGGCTTTTTTCTTGACTCATGGTCATAACGCGATTACGCTGGTGTAAGCGGACAACGCGGAAAGGATGCAGCATGTGGCCAAGGAACGGGAAACCGACCCAATACCGGAACCATTGCTGCTTGAATGCAGCTTCCTCATCCCCATGCGCAAGGATGCGGAGATCTCAAGCGGCGAACCGCACTCGATGAAAACCTGGCGCTGGCTGCATCGACAACTCGATCGGCGCTTCGACGCCCGCACGATTGCCCCCGGACTCTACGCGGGCATTTGGAAGAGTTCCAAAACAGGCACGCCGGTTTCCGATGACGCACGGCGCGTATATCCTGGCAGTTCCGGCAGAGCGTGTCGATAGTCTTCGTGGCGTGCTCCGCGCCGCGTGCAAGAAGTTCGAGCAGCAGTGCATCTATCAATCAGTAGCGGGTTACGTCGAGTTCATTCGAGCATTACCATGAAATCCCTCCTTGATACCTACACCGACGTCGATGGCCAGGAGTGGGACCTGACCACGCTGGATAAGGAAGAACGGCGACTTGTTGCCGACCTGCAGCGGCGCTCGTGTACGACCGGATTGGAACGACTTCGACAACTACTGGGGCCGTAAGGTAATGGCCCTTTATGACGAGCGGGGGCTGCCGCGCTCTATTACCATCCGCAAACTTGTATATCACATTGCTTCTGATCTGAGCGGCCGGATTGCCGTGTCATTGGGACTCGCACGGCTGGGAGATTACCGCGACGACCTCAATGAGATCATCCAGGAGAAATTCAAGACGCGGCGTGCTTTCTGCAAGGCCACCGGCATCTCGGAAGACATGCTCAGCCACGTCCTCGCACGCCGCAAACACCTGGCCATCGACACCCTGACCGAGGCGCTGGCGCACATCGGCTATCGGCTGTGTCTGTTGCCGGCCGAGCCGCAGCCCGTGGCCAAGAAGAAACGCAAAACGAAGGCGGGTTGAACCGGCCGGTCACTCGTACCTTAGCGCCTCGATCGGGTCGAGCCGGGACGCCTTGAGTGCGGGGTAGTAGCCGAAGAACACGCCGACGCCGCCGGCGATGAGGAACGACACCAGCACCATGCCGTAGTCGATGTGCACCGGCCAGCCCGCGAAATGGGCCATGCCGAACGCACCGGCGATGCCGAGGCTCACACCCAATAGCCCGCCGGCCAACGACAGCATCAGCGCTTCCATCAGGAATTGCACGAGCACGTCGGCAGGTCGGGCGCCGATGGCCATGCGCACGCCAATCTCGCGCGTGCGCTCGGTGACGCTGACGAGCATGATGTTCATGATGCCGACGCCGCCGACCAGCAACGAGATTCCGGCGATGACGCCGATCAGGATCTGCATCGTGCGCGTCATGACCACCGCCAGCTCGGCCATTTCCTGAACGCTGCTCACGTCGAAGTCCTCCTGCCCCGGCTTGACGCGGCGCTTCTCGCGCAGCAGGCGGTTAATCTCGTCCTTCGCCTGCTCGAGCTTGCTCATGTCGGCCACCGACGTCAGGATCATGCCGAGGCTTTCCTCGCCGACCAGCTTGCGCTGCAGCGTGTTCAGCGGGATGAAAATTTGATCGTCCTGGTCGCCGCCGATCGGCGATCGACCCTTGGGGGCCAGCACGCCGGCGACCACGAGCTGCAGATGATCGATGCGAATCTTTTGGCCGACGGGATCGAGGTTGTCGGGAAAGAGCTTTGCGCGCACGGTTTCGCCGAGCACGCAGACGTTGGCCTGTTTCTTCAGGTCCTCGCGGGCCAGGAAGCGGCCATAGCGCAGGTCCCAGCCGCGGACCATTTTCATGTCTGGGCTGGTGCCGACGATCATGGTAGTGCAGTTGCGGGTGCGGGTGGTTGCGGTGCGGACGGACGCCTGCACCTCGGCGACGCCGTGGACGAGGTGCTTGAGCTGCTTGCGCAGCAGCTCGGCATCCTCGTTGGTGATCGGCTTGACGTCGGCAACGGCGCCGTTCTGGGTGCGGCGCCGGCGCGAACGAGAATCAGGTTCTTGCCGACATTGTCGAGCCGCTCGTCGAGCTTGAGCCGCGCCCCGCCGGCTGCCGAGACCATCGCGATGACGGCCGCCGTGCCGATGACGATGCCGAGGCTGGTGAGGACAGACCGGCCCTTGTGGACCACCAGGGCCCTTAGAGCGACAGGGAGAGCGGAGAAAATGCCCATATCAGGAGTCGATAATCCTCTGGTAGCGGAATTCGCCAGAATTCCGACACGCCGCCCCACGCGGAATTCTGGCGAATTCCGCTACGAGGAACCATTACGATCCGGCGAGCGACGGTCGCGTGAACAGCCGCAGCCGGGATTCGGCCCGCATCGGCAAATCGCTGGCAATCAGGCCGTCACTCACGGTGATTTGCCGCGCGGCACGCTCAGCAATCTTCGGGTCGTGGGTGACCAGCACGATGGTTTGGCCGCGCTCGCGATTGAGGCGCTCGAACTCGGCAAGGATGTCATCACCGGTGGCGCTGTCGAGGTTGCCGGTCGGCTCGTCGGCCAGCAGGATTTGCGGATCGTTGACCAGGGCGCGGGCGATGGCCACCCGCTGCTGCTGGCCGCCCGAGAGCTGGTTGGGCAAGTGTTGCGCCCAGTCGGCCAGGCCGACCAGCTCCAGCATGTCCATGGCCTTGCGGCTCCGTGCGGCTGCGGCAACGCCCGCATACACCAGCGGCAAGACAACGTTCTCCAGCGCCGTGTGCCGTTTGAGCAGGTTGAAGCCCTGGAAGACAAACCCGAGCTTGCGATTGCGCAGGCGGGCCAGGTCCGTCTTGCCAAGCGCGCCCACGACGTGGCCGTCGAGCCGATACGTGCCGCTCGTCGGGCGATCGAGGCAGCCGAGGATATTCATCAGCGTCGATTTGCCCGAGCCGCTGGCTCCGCGGATCGCGACGAACTCCCCGCCGTAAATCTCGAGCGACACGCCGCGCAGGGCGTGGACGGCGGTCTCGCCCCGGCCATAGGTCTTGGTAACGTCTGCGAGTGAGATAACCAGCTCTTTGCCCATGAAACGCGATCCGCAAAAGGACACAAAATCACGAAACCTTGAACGGTGCCGGCCGATCGAAGATCCCCGGCGCCTGGGCCGGCGGCGCGCCGATGATGACGCGCGGTGGGCTTTGCGGCGACGGCTCCTTGCCCGCCTCCCACTCGAGCACCTCGTTACCCTCGCCGTCTTTCAATCCCGGCTCGCCCCGCTTGTCGGTCCCGCCGATGCGGACGAACAGCGGCGCCGCCTGCTGCCGCGGGGCGTCCCAGACCCACAGCGGCTGCCAGTCGGCGGCGTCGGCACGCGCCTTCCACTCGGCCAGCCGGGCCCGTGCCGCCTCGGTCAGGTATGCGTCCTCGAGCTGGAAGTTCATGGCGGCGCTGGGGACGCGCCAGACGTTTTTGTGCTCGCGGCGAATGATGTCCAGCGAAACGGTCATGCCGGGCCGCAACCGCCATTCGCCGGTGGCCGGGTCTTTCTGGTTGGCGACGTCGATGATCGTCGCGTAGTAGACCGCCCCCTTGATGTTGGTCGCGAGCGGACGAATATCCTTGACGGTGCCGCGGAACTCGACGTCCTCGTCGCCATAGCCGTTGACGGCGAAGACCGCCGGCAGCCCGCGCTGGACCCGGTTGATGTCGCCCTCGGCGACCTGAGCGTGAACCTCGACCGACTGGAGGCTGCCGGCCAGGACGAAGAGCGGACCAGACTGCGGGCCGACGAGCTGCCCTTCCTGGACCCTGCGTTCCAGAACGAGGAATTCGCGGCGCGCGACCGACGGTACCGCGGGGTCCGGGACCTTGATGTGGACCAGTTTGTGGGCGAGCTGGGCGTCCTGGAGCTGGGTGCGGGCGGCCTGGCACTTCGCCTGGGCCATCGCGATGCCGGCCTGGGCGGCCTCGACTCCGGCGGCGGCGGCGCGGAACTGCGACTCGGCCTGGTCGCGGTCGGAACGGAAGCCGCCCTTGCTCGCGAGGTCGTCCTGAACCTTGAGGTTGAGCCGGGCCGCGTCCAGGGAGGCGTTCGCCTGCGTCACCGCCGCTCGGGCCTGCGCGAGGGCCGCTTCCGCCAGCTGGACGCCGTTGCGGGCCTCTTCGACCTTGAGGCCGGTCTTCTGGTCGTCGAGCTGGCCCAACTCGGCGCCTTCGGGCACCAGGTCATTCGCGCGGGCCAGTAGCCGAGTCACGGTGCCGGGCATCTCGCTGCCGATGTAGACGATCTCGCGTGGCTCGACCAGCCCGGTCGCACTGACCACGTCCCGTAGCGTGGCACGTTGTACTGGCGCGAAGGTCAGGGTGTGCTCGGTGAGGGCATCGCTGCGTGGCCAGACGTACCAGGCGAAGGCGCCGCCCAGGGCCATGACCGCAACCAGCGTAAGGATCAGAAGCTTTTTCATCCCGGTGCCAATCTGGCGAAATATCCAATACGGACGTAACGATTCATAGGACAGGTTCGTAGTTCCGCCTTTAGGCGGTTGCGGAGCCGCCTAGAGGCGGAACTACGAACCGTTCACCGACCGCTGACGCGATCGCACCGTGCAATTTGCATCGTCCGGAAGTTCCGTCATAGGCGGGCGTTGCGCCATTGCCTGCCGCGGAACCGGGCTCCGCACACGGCAACATTGGAGATTGCTTAATTTATGGCGCCGGCGATTACCAACAATCGTGAACATACTTCATTATACACCTTGATGCCGGCGGAACGGGATTGCTTCGACAAGTGCCGGCGGTCTATACTGGCCCCGGCAGCGGATCGTCGCCACAACCCGGCCCGAGGGAAGGAGCCCCTGGGATGGCCCGGCCAACGGAATTGCAACCGGTCAGCGCTGCCTTGCCTCGCGCATCCGCAGCCGACCCGCCGTCCGGCGACCGGACTGCCGCGTCTGTCCGTGGTCGTCGTCAACTATCGCCAGTGGGATCGGACGGCCGATCTGGCCCGGCAGCTGCTCGCCTCGCTTTGTGTCCGCCGTGGCGACGCGGAGATGGTGATCGTCGACAACCACTCGCCGCCGCATCCCGCCGCGCGGCGCTGCGCCGGCTCGCCAACGTTTCGGTGCGGCGCTGGGGCGCCAATCGCGGCTTCGCAAGGGCCGTCAACGAAGGCTGCCGGCTCAGCCAGGGCGAATGGTTCCTGCTGCTTAACCCGGACACGACCCTCTCCGAAGGCTTCCTCGACAGCGTGCTCGAGCTGGCCGATCAGCTCACCGCCTGCGAGCCGCGCGCGGGCATCGTCGGCTTCCATCTGCGCAACGCCGACGGCAGCCAGCAGCTCTCGACGGGGCCGTTTCCGACGCTCGCCACGACGCTGTGCCGGCTGCTCTTGCCGCGCCGCCGTCGCAAGTATCAGACGCCCCGTTCGACCCAACGATCCGTCGTGCCGTGGGTCACGGGTTGCTGTCTCCTGTTGCGGCGCGACTGTCTTCATGAGTTGGGCGGGCTCGATGAGGACTTCTTCCTCTATTACGAGGACGTGGATCTGTGCGTGCGTGCACGCGCCCGCGGTTGGTCGGTGTGGTACGAGCCGAACCTCGCCGTCGTGCACCATCATCCGCTGCACTGCCGGCCCGTGCCGGCAGTCCTGCGCCTAGTGACGCGCCATTCGCTGCTGACCTACGCCGCCAAGCACTGGCCGCGCTGGCAATGCCGCTTGCTGTCGCGCATCGTGCGCACCGAGGCGCTGGCGCGCGGCTATGGGCGTGGTATGAAGGCGACGCGCCGCAGGCGCGGGCTTTCGCCGAGATGGGCGCGCTCGCGGGCGAGCTGGCCCATGGCGAGCAGCGGTCGGCGCAGGAGCGCATCCGCCGGGCCATTAGCGGGATTGACGTGCGGGTCGGTGTCTAGTGTAGTCCTCACGCTCCGCGTGAGGACCCCATCACGCGGAGCGTGACGGCTACACTTTACGCCAGAGCCGTCGGGTTCAGGAGCAAATCGAGGTTTTGCAAAAGGTCGTGATACGCCGCGTCGTCCAGCACCGGCACCGAGCCTTCCACCGGCAGCGACTCTTGCAATTCGACCCAGCTATGGCACCCCTCGTACTCCGGCCGATCCGGCACTTCCTGAGCCTGCGGAGTGCGATACACGCGAACCGTGAGCACGTTGAGCCCCGGCGTGCGATAGGCGAAACGCTTACGCACTGTCTCGTCCGACCAGAGGTGCAGGTGTGCCAGCAGCCGGGCCGGCATCTCGTCCTGCACCTGATAGATGCCGGTCACCTCCGCCCAGTGCGTCAGGCGCAGCACGCCCGCTGGCGGCCGATTTGCCTCGACGTATTCCAGCAGCGGCCGAGCCTCCTCGGTGACGCCGTCGCGCTGCTGGTGCGTGAAGGTGGGCAATAGCCAGAAGCGCGTGTGCTCCAGCGCAAAGGCGCCCGACTCTTCGTCGATCCCGCCCTTGCGCAGCAGGAGCGCCTGCTTGCCTTCTACCAGCGCCTGGCAGATCACGGCCCACTCTTTCAGTGCGTGTCGCATGGTCATCGGGAATGTCCCTCGTTGTTGTTAGAGTTCAGGCAAATCGAATGTCGAGGAGGTTCCAGGCCCCCGGCTGTATAGTCTGCGCTCCGTGCCTGTGCGGGTACGCGGGGATCGCGTTCGCTGCGTGCTGGCCCCGGAGGGGCAGGATGCGGAACCGCGGCCGCAGCCAGTTTATCTCCGCGGAAGTCTGCGCCCGGGATTGTCCGTTCTCATCGACGAACTCGATATCGAGGTTCCACCTGTCGATGATTTGAGCAGGCAAGCCTCCCTGCTGGTTGGCCAACAGTATGAAAACATGTTGATGCGGACGGTACGCGGTCGGGATGGGCCGCTGCTGGAGTGGCGGAGGCACAATCGCAGACCGCACGGATGGAGCCTGCACGCCGTGTACCAGAGCCCCGGGCTGGTGCGGATAGTGGAAGACTGTGTCCATGATGTCTTGCGTCGGAAGGTAGTCATCGCGTGAGGGGTTCCATAGCACGTAGGGCGGATAACCGAGAGTCCCGGGAGCCTGCGGGGCGAGGAGATTGACCACCCGGCAAACGTGGTTGAGCTGAAAGGCCCACAGCCGCATGCGCGAGATAAGATCACCAAGGTTGTTCTGGTTTGCCACCAGTTGCTGGCCAATCTTCATCTGCCGGGTCACTGCTTCGTAGTAGGCCGTTTCCGCAATGGACGCCAGTAGGTCGGCAGAAGCGTAGACCGTCCGCTGACGCGATGCGTTGTAGCGGCCGCCTTTCTTCCGACCGAAGAACGCTCCCTTGCCGCTCAAGATCTCACCCGCTGTTCTGCCTACCTTCTCGATCCGGTAGTAAACCGTGTTCTGAGGAAGCGTGAGGTACATGAGCAGCTCTAACCGTGAGGTCGTCGGATCGTCACGACGCCGGCGCGGGGGACAGGTAAACGATGAGAGCAGGCGCCGACCGCTCATCCCCGTCGGCGATCAGGCCGAGCAACCTATTGTCCTGCTCTTCTTTGGCCAAGGCCCGCAGCGGCTCCCCATTGCCTGGCTTGCCGATCCGGTACTCCGCTCGGAGCGGTTGGCGGATGTGCTCGCGTAACCCTTCCCAGTTGTAGTCGAAGTAGGCGACCGCCTGGAGAAGCATCTCCTCGGCCCAGGCTGCCCCGTCCGGGTACTGCTTGGCTACCCGTTTCCAATCCACGCTGCCACCCTCCCCAAGCTTTTTCACCTCCGTATCCGGAAGGCCAACCAGCCGGAGCAAGCGTTCTTCGTCGGCTCCGAGTTTCTGGTGGAACCAGCGCAGGCGCTCCGACAGGGTATCCGGATAGATCTCCTCAAAATCATCGGACCACTTGGCCACCTGATCGGCGGTCGGCATGGGTCACCTTCTTTTCGGTGCAGACCGGTTTGCCCCGCAAAGCCAGGGCAGTTCCCTCGTTCCCAACAAACATTATATCCGAGTCAATGCGACTCCCCAGCCCGCCCGTAGAAGCTCCCACCGACCCCTAGCTCTCCCCCTTCGGCGCCCGCAGCATCAAATCCGTTACCGCCGTGCGCGGGTCCTTGCCTTCATACAGCACGCGATAGACCTCAGCCGTGATCGGCATCGCAATATCCATGTGCCGTGATTGTTCGTAAACGCTGCGGGCGGTGAAGACGCCCTCGGCCACCATCGTCATGCCCGTCAGGATGTCGTCCAGCCGTTCCCCCGCCGCCAGCCGTAAGCCGACCTGGCGATTGCGGCCGTGCGGGCTGATGCAGGTCGTGATCACGTCGCCGATGCCGGCCAGGCCCCAGAATGTCTGCGGCTCGGCGCCGCGGGCAATGCCGAAGCGGGCCATCTCGGTGACGCCGCGGGTCAGCAGCGCCGACTTGGCGTTGTCGCCGAAGCCCAGTCCGTCGTTGATCCCCGCCGCGATGCCGACGATATTCTTGAGAGCCCCGGCCAACTCGACCCCGATGACGTTGAGGTTCGTGTAGACGCGGAAGCGCTCGGTGCTGAAGCGCTGTTGCACCCAGCGCCAGCCCCAGGTCGCTGCTCGCCGCCACCAGCGTCGTCGGCAGGCCGCGGGCGACTTCCTCGGCATGGCTCGGGCCGCTCAGCACTGCGTGCGAGCGCGGGCCGCAGACCTCGGCGATGATCTCGGTCGGCCGGCGAAACGTGCCGATCTCGACGCCTTTCGTCAGGCTCAGGACCGGTACGCCGGCCGGCAGCGCCTCGGCGATCCGCCGCAACGTCGGCCGCAGATGCACCGTCGGGATCGCCGTGATAAGCAGGTCCGCCGCCGCCACCGCCTCGGCGACGTCGTCCGTGAGGTGGACGGCAGCCGGGATCGGCACGCCGGGCAGCAGGCGCACATTTTCGCGGCGCGCGTGGAGCAGGCGGGCATGCTCGGGCCGAGCGCTCCGAAGCGCAACCTGGTGTTGCGGGTTCTGCGCCAGCCCCAGGGCGATGGCGGTTCCCCAGGCTCCGGCCCCCAGAATCGCGAAACGTGTCGGCATGGCGCGTCGGCGGAGACTTCGGAAGTTCTTGTTAACCGGATAGGCTGTCCGTGCGGCCCATTATACGCCGGTCCGCAAGCAACCGGCCCGGAAAAAGGCAAGTCCGCGCCCTGACCGTGTCGATGATGGACGATGACAGCGGGGCACGAGGCACTGAACCAACAGGGAGGTTCATTGATGGCAACGCACCTGCGCGTTTTTCCCGACTCGAGCGCGTCCCCTGCTCCTGAGCAAGTCCAGGAGCCTGCGATTCATGTGAGCCTCGGCGATCTGTTGCCGCTGCTCGCCGTCGCCCGCCGCCGCCATTATGCCTGGCTGCAGGACTTCCTCGACGACGAGGTCGCGATCACGCCCGACCTCTACGACGTGCTTTGCGCTTTCACCAACCAACGCCGCCCGTCCGCCTAAGCTCAGGCGGCGCGCTGGCGAGCCGGGCCCCGTAAGGCCACCTACGGAGCCCGGCTCGCCAGCTTCTGCTCCCAGCCACCGCCGAGCGAACGGTAAACCGCGATCACGTTCAGGGCGATATTGCCGCGCGCCCCGCCAGCTCATCCCGCAACGACACCAGCTGCGCCTGCGCCGTGAATACGCGGTTGAAGTCGACCAGTCCCTGTTCATACTGCGCCTGCACCAGCTCCATCGCTCCTTCGGCCTCGCTGACGCTCTCGGCAAGGTGCCGTGCCTGACGCTGGTACTGCAGGAAGCCGGCCAGCGCGTCTTCAACCTCGCGCCCGGCCGTCAATACCGTCTGCTGGTACTGCAACACCTTCTCCTGCAGGCGCGCCTCCTGGTTGCGGACGTTGTTCACGATGCGCCCGTAGTTCAGGATCTTCCACTGAAAGTTCGGCAGGATATAGCCCGTCAAGCTGTTCTCCGCGAACAGATGCTGGATGTCGTTCGCCGCGTAGCCGATGAAGCCGGTCACGCCGACCCGCGGATAGAAATCGGCCTCGGCAACGCCGATCTGGTGCTCTGGGCTGCCGCCTCACGCAGTGCGCGGCGCACGTCGGGCCGGCGGTTGAGCAAGGCGGCCGGTATGTCCACGGCCAGCTCCGGCGGCGCCGTGGGGATGGGGCCAGCGCCGAGTTCTGCCACCAGGTCGCGCGGCGGGGCGCCGAGCAGGACGCAGAGCCGGTTGTTCGCTTGCCGCAGGCCGAGCAGCAGCGGCGGAATCGACGCCTGGGTCTGCGCGAGGCTGGCGCGGGCCTGCTTGACATCGAGCGAAGTCGCCTTGCCGGCCTTCAGGTGCGCCTCGGCCAGGCGCAGCGTTCCTTGCTGGATCTTGACGTTGCTCCACGCATAACCGATGCGCTGCTGGTACGTGCGAATCTGTACGTAATTGGTGGCAACATCGGCCGCCAGCGTCACCATGGCGCTGTGATAGGCTTCGACGGAGCCGCCCAGGTCGGCATTGGACGATTCGATGGTGCGCCGCAGACCGCCCCAGAAATCGAGCTCCCACGAGGCGTTGAATCCAGTTGCCCAGACGCTGAGGGTCGTCGGCAAGGAGCCCAGCGGATTGCCGAAGACATTCAGATTCTTGCCGAGTTGCACGTGCGCGTAGTCGCCGATGGCATTTTGCGTCTGGGGGAAGAGATTGCCCGCCGCGATGTTTCGCTGCGCCTGGGCCTTCGAGGACGCGCGTCGCCGCGGTCTTGAGATCCAGGTTGTGCTGATGGGCGGTCTCGACGAGTGCGCGGAGCGTCGGGTCGTTGAACACGTCCCACCACGCAGTGGCGTCCGCCGGCCCCGCGGCGATGTGAGGACCCCCGGCATCGATCCAGCCGCCGGCGACGGGTGCCGGCGGTTCGTGGAAGTTAGGCCCGACCTTGAAGCCGTTGTGCGCCGATTCCTGCAGGCTCGTGCAGCCGCCGCAAACCGCCAGAACGACCAGGATCGCCGGTAGCCAGCGAGGCCCGGCGCGGGCGCATCGGCGGCCGGCCGAATCACTCATGCACGGTCTCCAACCGGATCCTGGGGAGCATCGCCTCATAGCGTCGGCGGAGAGCTCCGTCAAGATCGGAGGATTTCGATGGGCGTACCAATGAGTAAGAAAAACATCGTGCGCCGAACGTTGGAAAAACTTGACAGCAGCGGCTGGCGGTGGTCAACTAGGTTGAGTCGTGAGGCGCCCATCTTGAAGGGAGAAGGCGATGAACAAGTGGCGTGCGTTGAGTCTGTCGGCACTTCTGGGCGGCCTGTGTCTGGCTGGCGCCGCCGCGGGCCAGGACCTGCCTCGACATCCCCTGCACCGGGCTCTCGAGGAATGCCGTGAGGCCCACAGGGAAATGGAGAAAGCCGGCAGGGAATTCGGCGGGCACAAGGAATCGGCGCTCAAGGCCACCAAGCACGCGATCCACCACCTCGAGCGCATGCTCGGTTGGGTCAAGGAACACAAGAAGGCGGAGCTGAGGCAGGAATGGCGGGATGAACGCAGGGCCGAGGTGAAGGGCGAGACGCATCCGCGCATCCGTGCCGCCCTTCACGAACTGCGGCTAGCCCACAAGTACGTGGCCCAGTCCAAGTACGAGTTCGGCGATAGCAAGCAGAAGGAAGAAGTGCTCAAATCCATCCATCACGCGGCCGTCGAATTGGAAAGGGCCCTGAAGTTTGCCGACGGCAGGTAAGGGAGGTCCGATAAGCGGCCCGCTGACGGCACCACTTTCTGAGGGGCAGCGCGATGCGAACCATTACCCTACTCTTGATCGCAGGCCTTGCCGTTGCGGCGCGACGCAGTTCCAGCAGCACGGGCGCGATGACAAACTCGGACCGTGCTTTCTCGGTGTTGTTGGCGCTGGCGAGATTGGCGCCTTCGATCACCTGGGCGAGGAAATCGGGCCGAACCGCAATCGGCGCGATCGGCGCAAACAGGTCGGCATCGGCGAGCGATAGGCTGAGATCTTGTACGACCTGCGGGAATGCGAACTGCTGAAACGCCATGGGCGGCACCCGCGTAACGGCTCCGGGCACGTATCTATCTCTCAGTATATCCGTAACTCCGCAGCGTGGGTGCCGCGTCCGCCATGAACAGCGCCAGCATTTCCGGCGTCATTTCGTCGCGGTGGCTGCCGACGACGCCGCGCCGCACAAACGGCTGCTCTTTCGGCCACGCGGGATTGTCCCAGCCGAACCGCCGTTCGCGCTGCTGCATCGCCGAGAAGGAGCAGCGCTCGGCGACCCGCGTCAGTTCGGCGGCGTCGCGCGGCTCGTCGACGAAAGCGCAGAAGCGGGCCAGTTGCCCAGCGGCGTCGATCTGCAGATCCTCGTAGCGAATCACAAGCATCTCGGCATCGAATGGATTCGCGGTCCACTGCTCGACGTGTTCGTGCCACTTGCACGGAAACAGGCCGTCGCCTTCGATAAGCCGCGCGAAATCGACGTTGCCCTGACCGAGCGCGTGCAGATGATGACGGTACGACACCATCACGTCACGGCCGTCGCGGAGCAGATAAACGACCCGGCGATACTCGGGCCGCGGTAGGTGATGGCTCTTGAAGAACATCGGCGTACGATAGCGTTTGTAGGCCGACTTGTAATGGACGTTGGGCACCAGATCCTGCGTCAACCGATCGGGGGCCTGCCGCGGATCGAGCCCGTAGACGGCGCCGGCCACGAGGCTTTGAAACCAGGTAATTCCAGACTTCGGATACGCGACGATAAACACGTCGGCCGGCTCGATTTGGGCGATGGGCTGCGAGCCGTCGGGCGGGCACGGTTGTGCCACCGGTCGCGTGAAGAGGTGCGCGAAGCGGCGCAAGCGTGACGCGAATCGGCATGAAACGGACATCGGCGACCTCGCTATCAATCCAGCTTGCGTTTAGCGCTCGCCCGCTGTGCGCGAGCGCTATGTGCGCGAGCGCTAGACGTAAACGGGGATCGTACCACGGCGGCACGCTTTCGTGCAACGGAAGCAGGCCCGCGCCGGAATCCCAGGTGATGTCGCCGTCCGCCGTGCCGGTGCGGCCATGGCGGAATGCCCGCGTATCTACGCCGATTGCCGTGTATCGCCGGGCGGCCGGATTCGGCGCCGCACAGCGTCCATGTCGCCGGCGCGCTGGACGCCACGGAAGCGCTGCCAATCGACGCCGAGCTTGCGCATCCGCGCCCGCAAGGTGTGCGGGTTGATGCCGAGCAGATGGGCCGCGCCGTCGGCCCCTTCGATACGACCGCAGCTCTGGGTCAGTGCCGCCTCGATGTGCCGCGCCATCGCATCGTCGAGCGTAAGGAAGCGTCCCGCCGGCGCTGCCGGACGGTGCAGGGCGACCGGCGCTGCCGCCGTGCCCAGCGCCTCGGCGACCTTGAGGCTCTTGCCCTCGCCCAGGATCGTGGCCCGCTCGATGACCGCCGCCAGCTCGCGCACGTTGCCGGGCCAGTCGTACGCGGCCAGCAACTCCAGGTCGGCCGGCGACGGCGCCACCGCCGGCGCCGAGGCGCTGGGCGGCCCGCAGCGCGAAATGCCCGGCCAGCGCCGGCACATCTTCGCGCCGTTCACGCAGCGGCGGCAGCCGCACCGGAAAGACCGACAGGCGATACCACAGGTCGTCGCGGAACGTGCCGGTCGCCACCATGGCCCGCAGGTCGCGATGCGTCGCGGCGACGATCCGCACGTCCACGTGCAATGGGCGCTCGCCGCCGACCCGGCCGAACGAGCCGTCCTGCAGGATCCGCAAGAGCCGCACCTGGGCCGCCAACGGCAATTCGCCGCATTCGTCGAGGAACAAGGTGCCGCCGTCGGCGCGCTCGAACCAGCCCTTGCGCGTTTCCACCGCGCCGGTGAAGCTGCCGCGCTCGTGGCCGAACAGCTCCGAGTCCACCAGCTCCGGCGGGATCGCGCCGCAGTTCACGCGCAGGAAAGGGCCAGCGGCGCGACGCGACCGGACATGGATCGCGCGCGCCACCACCTCCTTGCCCGAGCCGGTTTCGCCGAGGATCAGCACCGGCACGTCGGCCCGCGCAACCAGCTCCACCTGCTTCATCACCGGTCGCAGCCCCGTCTCCGCGCCGACGATGGAATCGCTGATGTCGTACCGGCCCAGCCGGGCGAGTAGTGAGCGGTTGTCCGCCTCGACCGCCTCGCGCAGCATCTTCAATTCGCGGAGCCGGCGGTCGTTTTCCAGCGCCACGGTGAACGGCTCGCGCAGCGAGGCGACGATCCGCTCGTGGTCGGCGCGAAACGCCTGCGGCGGCCGGGCCCGCATTAAGAGCACGCCGGGGGCGCCCTCCGCCGTGCTCAGCGGCGCGGCGAGCACCTTGCCGTCGACCCCTTCGGGCAGGAGGCCCGGCAAGCTCTTGTGAAGCGCGGCGCCGACGCTCCGCAGCACCGCTTGCCGGCGGCACCAGAGCAGCAGCCGCTCGAAATCGGCGGCGGTGCATTCGCTGCGCACCTGTGCCGGCACGACCACTCCGCCGCGCTGGCCCGCCGCGACCGTCTCGATCCAGCCGCGCTGCTGGTCGAACTGCCGCACCATGAGAAGGTCGAGCGTCAACCGCCTGGCCAATAGCGCGAAGATGCGCTCGACGGCGGCGGCGATGTCGCTGTGCTGGCAGGCCTCGCGCCAGACGTCGAGGAGCAGGCGATGGGCTCGTTCCGGCATGGGGCCTCCCGTCAAATATGCTGGGCCGCCCAGCAAATATCACGGCGACCATAGCATCCCGCACGGATTTGACAAGCCTGTTTGGGTTCGTTCGCTATTTCGTGCTCGGCCTTTTTTTTGGAGTGCGGCGCTTTTCCGCCGCTTTGTTTTGCTTGTCTGCGAAAAAACCAAAGAAACAAAGCGGCGGAAAAGCGCCGCACTCCAAAAAAAGGGGGGGACGTGCGGTGCCGTTGACGCCTGGCACGCTGTTTGCGATCTTTCTTTTCCGACACGCAAAAAACCATCCTCCCACAGGAAGCATCGCCATGCCTCAGGAGCATTCGACCCTGCCCCGGTCGCGATCCCTGGTCGAGGGAATCACTCTCGGCTGTGCGACCCTTGCCGCGACTCCGCTGGACCAGCGCGCCCCGTCGGCGACGATGGACGGCTACACACGCTTTCGCATTCAGCGCGACCCGGACGTGGAGGTGACGGCGGCCGCCTGGCGTGCCGGAGGGCGGTCGAGCCTGCACGGCCATGATGGTTGCGCGGCGCTGTACACGGTCCAGTCGGGCGTTCTCGAGGAAGAGCGTTACCTGCCCGACGGCGACGGGTATCGCTGCGAGATCGTGATCCTGCGTGCCGGCGATCAGAGCTACCTGCCGCCGGGCGCGTTCCATCGCGTCCGCGCGCTGGAGGAAACGGTTACGTTGCACGCCTATTCGCCGGCGCCGCAAAGTTCGACGACGGGCATCGCGCCGGCAACGCTGCACCTGCTTGACCAGGCCCGCGCCGCGACGGCAACGCCGGCAATAAGGAATGGATGCCGGCGTAGTGGAATTGAGCCGACTCCACTCCGCGCCGCGGCGTGACGCCGATCGTCACGATGTTCCGCGCGGAACATCGTGACGATCGGCTACTTCTCGAACTCTCCCTTGTCGAAACGAGCCCAGAACTCCGCCGCCGGCCAGGCGTGGGCATAATCGATGCCGATGGTTTTGAGGTTTTTCATGTTGCGCAGGAGATTCAAACCCTGAGTGATGTTCTTGGGGGTGAGACGGATATCCTCCAACTGCATCCCTTGCAGCGGCGACAGGTCGGACACCGGCGCGTCCGAGCAGTTCAGGTACGTCAGCGTCATGTCCTTCAGTGGCGATAGGTCCCGGACCTTGGTCCCGCCAAAGATGCCGCCGATCGATAGCGAAGTGAGCTTCATGCCCTTGAGCGGATGCAGGTCCTCGAGCTCGATGCAGTTGGGGAGGGTCAGCGTGGTGAGCGGCATGCCCTTGAGCGGCTCCAGGTCCCGGACCTGGCTGTTGCAAAGGGCTAGCGAAGTGAGCGGCATGCCCCTGAGCGGCTCCAGGTCCCGAATCTGGCCACGCGCACTGTGCATATCAAGGCTCAGGGAGGTGAGCGGCATGCCCTTGAGGGGCAGCAGATCCCGTACCTGGGGGCAGTCGTTAAGGTTCAGCGAGGTGAGCGCTAATCCTTGGAGCGGCGAAAGATCCGTCAGCGGTCCACCAGTACAGCTTAGAACCTTCATTCCCGGCAGAGCCCGCACAGGCGAAATGTCCCTCAGGTTTTTGCCATTGATATTCAGTTGCGCCACCACGGCGCCTTCGAGCTTGTGCGTCACCGAACCATCAAAGCCGGGGTTGCGTTTCTTCAGCTCCATGCGGACATCCTCGACCTGTTCGGCGGCGGGCAGCGACGCGAACTGCCGGCGCAAGGCCGCGGCTTCCGCCCAGTGCGTCTGCCATTCCGTCTGCTCGAACCTGCTGAGCCGGGCCAGGGCCTTGGTCTCACGGATGCCGGCGAGATCGGGTTCTTGCTGCCAGTCACTCAGGGCCAGCGCAATGGTCAGTCGACCCTGCGGCGCACCGGATTCGCGAAGCGTGGTCCAGGCGGTCAGCTCGGACTTCAGCCAGTCGAGGGCCTGCCGCCGAAGCTTCGCCTGCCCGGCGTCGTCGAGCGGCGGCTCGTCCTTGCCTTGTCCGGCGGCGGCCAAGACCGCGGCGCGGGCGGCGTTGTAGCGGTACAGCGTCCGGCGGTCGTCGCCGAGCTTCGGGTCGGTCTCCAGGGCCTCCGCCCAGAGCCGGGTGGCGGCGGCGAATTTCTTCTGGTCGTAGGCGAATCGGGCGACCCGCAAGCGTTCGGCGTTGTCGGCGGGTTTTTCCTCGCCCCGCATGATGGCCGGATGTCTCTTCGACAGGGCCACAAGATCATAAGCCCGGACGCAACGGTCGCTGTCTTGCCCATCGACCACCAGCGAGTAAAGGGTCGTGCCGTCCGGGCTGAGTTGGAAGACGGTCCAGCCGGCGCGGCCGGTCAGCGACGGCAACGGCGTGCCCTTGTACGTGGCCAGGTCCCACCGCGTCACGACGTGGTCCCGGTTCGGCCCGTTCTGGTCGTGCCTTGCCGTCAGCAGCGCCTTGCCGCCCGGCTCGAACGCCACCCAGCCGGCCGGGGTGGCGATTTTCTTGACGAGCGTGAGCGTGTCCGCGTCCCAGAGCAGCAACTCCCGATCGCTCCCGGTCGCCAGCAACTTGCCGTCCGGTGCGAAGGCCGTCGCTCGGACGACCTCGGCAAATCCCTCCAATGTCCCGACGCGCTCCCCGCTTACGGGATTGCATACCCGGACCGTCTTCGACTCGGGATAAGCAACTTTCTTGCCGTCCGGACTGAGGCCGAGCTGCCAGAGGAACCCACCCGCGAACGACTGCACGGCCTTACCGGTCGAAAGATCCCACACCTCCAGGCCCCGGTCGCCGCCGGCGAGGAGCTGCTTGCCATCCGGCGAGAAGGCGAGGCTCCAGGTCCAGCCCACGCTGCTGGTGAGGCCGGCGGCCACCTTGCCGGTCTTGAGCTCCCAGACTTTGATGGAACTGGTGTTGGCCTCATCATCCCACCCGCCGATCCAGTTGGCTCCGGCCAGGAACTTGCCGTCGGGGCTGAAGGCGACGGCGTACATGCGGTGCGTAACTTCGGTCAGCGTGTGGACCAGCTCGCCGGTTCGGGCGTCAAAGATGACGACCGTGTCGTTGTTGGGGACGGCCAGCAGCTTCCCATCGCGGTCCTGCGCCATCCAGGATTGCAACCCCGTTTTGGGCAGGCGGAATCGGAGCGCGGCATCGACTTCCGCCCATAGCGCTTGCCAATCCTTCTGCTCGGCCGCCGGCAGTTTGGCGAGCGCCTCTTTGTCGCGGATGCCGGCCAGGTCGGCGTCCTTCCGCCACTGACTCAGTGTCGGCACAATGACCTCGGGCGGGGCGGAATCGAGGAGCTTGCCCCAGGCTGCCAGCTCGGCCTTCAGCCAGCCGAGGGCCTGCCGGCGGAGCTTTGCCTTCGCAGCGTCGTCGAGCGGCGGTTGATCCTTGTTTTGTCCGGCGGCGGCCAGGGCCGCGGCGCGGGCGGCGGCGTAGCGGTCCAAGGTGCTAAACGGCAAAGTCCTCGCCGGACGGAAACCCGAATAGGTGTAACGATACGTCGGCCCACCGAGACCGCGGGCGGCCGAACGCGAGTCCAGCGGCAGATCGGCGAAACAGCCGCCACGCAACACACGTTGCTGGCCATTGGTTATATCTGCTGCATCTTCTATGTCCTCTGTCCGCTTTCCGTCGCCCCCTATGCGATACATATTGAAAACTTCTTGACACCACTCCCAATGATTCCCAAGCACGTCAAACAGCCCAAGGTCATTCGGCTTCAATCTTCCCACCGGCCAAGACTTGTTTTGCGAGTTCGTGAGGTACCAAGCATACCTCGGCAACAACTCATCCGATTCGCCATAATGCCGGCTCGTCATTGCACCGGCTCGGCTGGCAAACTCCCATTCCGCTTCGGTCGGCAAACGGTAGCCCGTCCGCTGCAAGTAATTGGCAGCCAGCTTCATGCCCTCGGCGTACATCCCGTCCTTGTTCGGCTCATAACACCATTGCTCCTGCGGCATCCCCTCCTGCTCGCTTAACCAGTTGCAATACGCCGCCGCATCGTACCACGTCACCATGTTCACCGGGCAATCGCTTGAGGGGGCAGCCTTCCCGTCAATTGCATGGTCCTTGCGGAAATGCAGGAACTGTTCCACCGTGACTTCCTTGGAAGCGATTGCGAACGAGCGACCGATACGCTGCCAGTGCTTTGCCTCATTGTCCCGCCGGTCCGTCTCCGTCGGCGGAGAACCCATCCAGAACTCCACGGGACCGGGAACGACCACCAGCGTCTGCCCCTGGCCATTGACGTACCAACGACGCTCCTCCTTGCCTTGCTTCTTCAGCTCCTGCATGATTTCTTCAAGTCTCTTCAACTGCTGCTGCTTGTCCGCGGCCCAGGCTTGGTTTATTTCCGCAAGCCAGGCTTCGTGCTTCCACTGGCGCAGCAGCCATTCCGAGGCCGCATGAAGCCCCGGATCGGCCGCCGTCCGGTACATCTCCTGCAACTTCGGCATGACCGCCTTGCGATCATCGGGAGGGAAGTCCTTCTCGCTGAATTCGCCCAGGCTCAGCACGAGCGCCCGGCGTGTCGTCAGGTCCGATTCCTTGTCCAGTTGCTTAACAACGGCCGCGGCGTCGGCACCCAGCGGACCGAGGCGATGGATCAGGTAGCTCCGCAGCCGCGGATCAGGACTGTGTTTCAAGAGCGGCCAGACCTTCTCCGGCCGGTTCATCCGTAGCAAGGCCACCGCCGCATTCGCCTGCTGCTTCGCCAGCTTTTCCTTTGCATCATCCTTCGCATCGGGCGGCAACGTTTTGTCGATCTCCCGGGTCAAAACCACCAAGCCTTGCGCGCCATACTCCTTGAGTCTTGGAACGAGGATGGCGAATTGCTTCTCGTCGGCGTCCATCAGCCGGTCGCAGAGGATGTGGACAAAGGCCAGGCGTTCGGCGTCGTCGTTTGGCTCCGCAGTCTTCGCAACCTCGGCCCAAAATTGGCTGAATGCCTTCTGTTCCTCTGGCGAGAGTTTGGCGAGCGCCGCCTCGTCGCGGATGCCCGCCAGCGCGGTATCCAGCTGCCAGCGCCACAGGGTCTGCTCGATGGCCGGTCGCGGTTGCGTCTTGCCCCAGGCGGTGAATTCGGCCTTCAGCCAGTCGAGGGCCTGTCCGCGGAGTTTCGCTTTCGCCGCGTCGTCGAGCGGCTCGTCCTCGCCGTGCCCGGCGGCGGCCAGCGCCGCGGCGCGAGCAGCGTTGTAGCGGTCCAGCGTCTTGCGGTCGTCACCGAGATTCGGGTCGGTTTCCAGGGCTTCCGCCCAGAGGCCGGCGGCGACGGCGAACCTCTTGACGGCGTAGGCGACCTGGGCGAAATCAAGGCGCTCGGCGTTGTTGGCCGGTTTCATGTCGAGCGCCAGAATCTCTGCGCCGGCCAGGATTGCTTGTCGCCGATGCCGATGGTTTTGAGGCTCTTCATGTCGCGGAGGATATTCAGGCCCTGGGTGATATTCTTCGGGGTCAGCGTGATAGATTCCAACGGCATGGCTTCTAGAGGTTTCAGGTCGGTGACGCCGGTGCTGGCAATCAACAACCTTTTCAACGGCATGCCCTTGAGCGGCGCGAGGTCGGAAACTTTGGAACCGGAGATCACCAGGTGCTGCAGGCGCATGCCGCGCACGGGAGCCAGGTCGGATACCAGCGTGTTGTGACATTCCAGTTCAGTTAGCGGCAGACCCTTGAGCGGCGTGAGGTCGGAAACCTGCGTGCCACCGACGTTCAGATGTGCGAGCGGCATACCCTTGAGCGGCTCTAGGTCTCGGACCTGAGATTCGAAAAGGTTCAGATTGGTGAGCGGCATGCCCTTGAGCGGCGTCAGGTCCCGGACCTGGGTCGCCCCCAGCGCGAGGTTGGTGAGCGGCATGCCCCTGAGCGGCGTCAGGTCCGACAACTTACAGTAATAGAGGTTCAGCGAGGTGAGCGCCATGCCCTTGAGCGGCGCCAGGTCCCGGACCTGCGTGGACCTCAGGGTCAGCGCGGTGAGCGGCAGGCCCTCGAGCGGCGAAATGTCGGACAGCTTCCCCTTGCCCGGCTTGCTGCCGCTGCAATCGAGAGCAGTAAGCCCCGCGAGCGACCGCAGCGGAGCGATGTTGTCCACCTCGTCGCTGAGGAACTTGAGTCCCGTTACCACGCCGTCCTTCATGGTAGGCGTGACCTTGCCGTCGAAGCCCGGGTTGAGTTCCTTCAAGCGACTGGCGACAGCATTCACTTGCTCAGTCGGAGTTTTGGACTGCTTGCGAATCGTCACGATCTGCTTGTCGCCGCGCTTCAACTCGAACGTGTCGGGCATGACGATTTCCAGGGCTTCCGGATCGCCCTTCAGGCGGACGGTGTACTTGCCGGTGCGGATGGCCCACGTTTTCTTGCTGGCGCCGTCGAGGATTTCGATCTCCTGGCCGTTCTTGAGCAGGCTGACCTGGACGTTCTCGTCCTCGGTCCGGATCTCGATGGTCCCCTTGTCGGTGACGACGTAGTAGATGCCGCCGCCCAGCAAGGGGATGACGCAGCCGAGCACGCCGACCGCGATCAGAGCGAAGAGTGCGTAGGAAGTCTTGCGCCGCACTGCGCTGGGCGATAGGACCTCCGTTCCGTCCGCGTCCTTCGAGGTTGGTGGGGTTTTGCTGCGTGACTTTCCCGGCGGTTTGATCCGCGTCGTCAAGGTTGCCTGCGCCGGTGGCGCGAGATCTCTGTGGATTGCCGCGAGTTCCTCGATCACGGCCCGTGCCGTCGGCGGCCGATCGTCCGGCTTCTTCGCCAGGAGACGCAGGATGAGCTGCGACAGCGGCTGCGGAATCGCCGCCGCGATGGTGTGCGGCGGCGCCGGATCGTGCGTCGCCAGCGCCAGCAGGACGTCCATCATCGCCGCCCCCTGGAACGGCAGCTCGCCCGTACACAGCGCGTACAGCACGCAGCCGAGGCTGAAGAGGTCGGTGCGCGCGTCCACGTTCTTGTTGCCACGAGCCTGCTCGGGAGACATGTAGGCCGGCGTGCCGACGATCGCGCCCGATTGGGTGATCTGCACGTTGTCGGCCTGCACGCGGGCCAGGCCAAAGTCGAGGATGAGCGCCCGCGGCGGACCGTCGGGCTGCGTCTCCAGCCAGATGTTCGCCGGCTTGATGTCGCGATGGACCAGCCCCGCCTCATGCGCGGCGCTCAGTCCCTCGGCCACGTCCTTGCCGATGCGCACCACTTCGTCGATCGCCAGCCGCGTGCCCTTCTTCCAGTGCGCGTTGAGCGGCGCGCCTTTCAAGAACGGCATCGCGATAAAGGGAACGCCATTGTCCTCGCCGACCTCATAAATCGGGCAGATGAAATCACTTTCGACGCTGGCGGCGGTGCAGGCTTCGCGCAGGAAGCGCTCGCGATGCTGCGGGTTTTCGGCGATCTCGGGCTTCATGACTTTGAGGGAGACACGGCGTTCGAGCTTGACATCCTCGGCCTCGTAGACCGTCCCCATGCCGCCGTGGCCGAGTTCGCGCACGATGCGGTACCCGCCCAGGCTCCAGGTGTCGCTCGCGCCCTGGGCCTCGGGCGGGGCAGCGCGCTCGTGGCGCTGGGTGTCCTGGCGTGGAGCCGAACCCGCCCACGCGCCCGTTGCGTTCAGGTCGCACGTCGCCGGATCGGTGGGGCGTTCGCCAGCCGCTTCCTGCGAAACTAGATTGGACAGCGCAGCGGTTTCCTGGTCGCGGCCACCGGCAGGGACTGCGGCCGCCACGACCGCGACCTTGCCGCAGCCGGGGCACGTGATCTGTTTGCCGGCGGACTCGGCAGCGACTTGCAGACTCTTCCCGCAGCTACAGGTGAAGCTAATCACAAACGAACTCCGTCGGGGGGTGCAACCGCTGCGGCAGGCCGCCCAGGCCAAGACCATCGAAGTTGCGAGGGCTGGGCGGCACTCACTTAGGACGATCGACCTTCTTGCTCGCGATGAGCCCCTCGGCTTCATGGCAAAGCAGGTGCGCGGTCAGCCAGTTGCCGTCCCAGCCGTCGATGCCGGGCACGTTGTCACCGACATTCGACTTCGCTTCCGCCAGTGCGCGTTTGGCGCCGGCTTCGTCCCTGGAACGATGCAGGGCCATCGCCTCGATTGCCAGGTTCATGGCCGCCAGCGCCTGGGGACTCGAGTTGTTTTTCGGAACACGACGTTGGCTTTCGCGGCAGGTGGTCACGGCGTCGGCGTACTCGCCGGTGCGATAGTCGTGCAATCCCTTGGCGAACAGGTACCATTCGAACCACTCCGCATTCTTGTCGCCGGACACGGCGACTTCGGCCAAACGGGCCAGTTGCATTGCATCCCCCTGGAAATCGGGCAGGAGGAGTATCGTTTTCAGCGTCCTATCCGCGTCCGAATTCGTCTGGGTCGATGCCCAGCGCTGGAGCATGGCCTGGCAATGCGCCCGATAGCGGTCGATCTCTCCAGTATAGGCCAACAGGATTCCGAGCTGCAAGCCAGTGTAGGCAGTCGGCTCGAGCCGGTAGAGTTCGGTGAAATCCGCGATGGCTTTCTGCCACTGCCCTCGTTGGCCGAACCAGTCACCCCGCTTTTGATAGCCGGCAGCGTTGTCGGGATTCTGTTGAATGGCGTCGTTCAACGCCGCCGGGGGCTCGCCCGCGGCGGCGGCAATGAGCGTCGTCGCGTCAGGGCCGTTGGGCCCCACGGCGATGAGCACTTCGTGCAACAGCGGGCGCAGGGCGGCCTCCGCGCCGTTCGGCTTCAGCAGTTCCGCCGCCTTGCCGCACGCCTTCCTGGCCTGGTCGTTTTCCTTGAGCTTGGCGTGGGCCAGCGTGAGGACCAGCCATTCGGCGGCGGGCGACTTCGGGTTGTCCGCGGTGGCTTTCGTCAGAAACTCGGGCTGGTCGCCGAGCTGCCGATCGCTTGCCAGTGCGTCGGCCCAGAGTCGAGTGGCGAAGGCAAAGTTCTTCTGGTCGTAGGCGAACTGGGCGACGACCAGGCGTTCCGTGTTGTTCGCGGGCGCCGCCGTTTTCGCGACGTCCGCCCAAAACTCGGTGAATGCCTGCTGCTCTTCGGCCGGGAGTTTGCCCAGCGCCGCGTTGTCGCGGATGCCGGCCAGGTCGCTGTCCTGCTGCCAGCGCCACAGGATTTGCACCATGCCCGCCCGCGGTTCTTGCTTGGTGCGGGCAGCGAATTCGGCCTTCAGCCAGTCGAGGGCCTGCCCGCGGAGTTTCGCTTTCGCCGCCTCGTCGAGCGGCGGCTCGTCCTTGCCTGGTCCGGCCGCGGCCAGGGCAGCAGCGCGGGCGGCGTTATAGCGGTGCTGCTTCTCGCGGTCGTCACCGAGCTTTGGGTCGCTTGCCAGTGCCTCGGCCCAGAGCCGGGTGGCGAGAGCGAATTTCTTCTGGTCGAAGGCGATCTGGGCGAAGGTCAGGCGTTCGCTGTTGTCTGCACGCTCGGCCAGTTTTTCCAGCACGCCGGGTAGCGGCGCGGCCGCTGCGATGATCCTGGCTTTGCCGGCACGGTCCGTGGCCAGCGCCAAGCCCTGGGCAAAGGCGGCGACCGCCTCGTCGCTTTGGCCCTGTTGGGCGTGGGCCGTTCCCAGGGCGGCGTAGAGGTCGATCGACTCGCTGTCATTCAGATCCGACCGAATGCGCGTGACCTGCAACGTGGCCGCGTCGGTGGTGAACGACAATCGGAACCGGCCCAGCAAGAACGTCTTAAGACTGGTATACTTGTGGTCGAGCCGGACCGTCAGGCGCATGGTCCGGCCGTCGCCAACTTCCACGGCCGTGTCGAAGACCGCCACGTGATCTTTGCCCATTTCCCGACCGACGGCCCAACCCTGATTGCCCTTGCCCTCCACGGCCAAACGGACGTTGTAACCCTTTTGGCTGAAATTCGCCGACGCATTTCGTAAGGCGATGGATCGCGTCTGGTCGGGGTTCTCGGCGGGAGCCGCGTGCAGCGACAATTTGCTGAGCACGAAATTGCCGTCCCACCCCGAGCGGCCCCACCCCGGTCCGCCGCCCGGCAGGCGCCCATCGGCCAGCGCTTCTAGGCGCAGGCCCTTGATGCCCTTCAATTCGGTCTGGAAGACGAGCGAATAGGTGTCGGTGGTGGCCGGTTGGTGAACGAAGACGGAACCATCTTTCTGCAATTCAAGCTTGGAGCCGTTCTCGGTCTTCATCTCGACCGGTGTCAGCACCGTCCACTTCGCCTCCGCGGGCAGCCCCGTGAAGCGCAGCCGCGTGAAAATCTCGCGGGACTTCTGCAAGTCGGCCAGCGCTTCCGCCGGCCGCTTCTTGAGGCAGACGCTGCTTGCCTCGCTCCGCAAGTCTCCGAGCCGAAGCCAACTGCAATTGCGAATCGCCGGGCTGTCGCTGGACGAGGGCGTGCTCGGCCAGTTTTTCCAGCACGCCGTCCAGCGGCATGGCCTCGGCGATGATCCTGGCTTTGCCGGCGCGGTCCTTGGCCAGTTCATACGCCTCGGCGACCGAGGCCGCCGCCTCGTTGATGTGGCCTTGTTGGGCATGTGCTTTCGCCAGCGCAACGCTCAGCGCCACGACTTCGCTATCCTTGACATCCCACCAGGTACGCGCGGCTTGCAACGTGGCCGCGTCGGTGGTGAACGACAATCGGAAGCGGCCCAGCAAGAACGTCTTAAGATTGGCAAAATGGTGGCTGAGCCGGACCGTCAGTCGCATGGTCTGGCCGTCACCAACATCCTCGGCCGTGTCGAAGACCGCCACGTGATCTTTGCCCATTCCGCGTCCGACGGCCCAACCCTTGCCCGCGGCGCCATCCAAGGCGTAACGGACGTTGAAACCCGGTTGGCTGAAATCGGCCCACGCATTGCGTAAGGCAATGGATCGCGGCTGGTCGGGGCTCTCGGCGGGAGCCGCCTCCAGCGACAATTTGCTGAGCACAAAGTTGCCGTCCCACGCCGAGCCGGCCCACCCCGGTCCGCCGTCCGGCAGGCGCCCATCGGCCAGCGCTTCCAGACGCAGGCCCTTGATGCCCTTCAATTCGGTCTGGAAGACGAGCGAATAGGTGTCGGTGGTGGCGGGTTGGTGAACGAAGACGGAACCATCTTTCTGCAATTCCAGCCTGGAGCCGTTCTCGGTCTTCATCTCGACCGGCGTCAGCACCGTCCACTTCGGCTCCACGCGCAGCCGTGCAAAAATCTCGCGGGATTTCTGCAAATCGGTCAGTGCTTCCGCCGACTGCTTCTCGAGGACAAGCCGCTTGCCCCGCTCCGCAAGTATGCGAGCCACAGCCAGGCGATCGGCGTCGTTGGCAGGCTCCGCCGCCCGCGCGACGTTGGCCCACAACTGCGTGAATGCCTGCTGTTCCGCGGGCGGCAGTTTGGCGAGCGCCGCCTTGTCGCGGATGCCAGCAAGGCCGCTGTCCTGCTGCCACTGCCATAGCGCCGGCACGATACCCAGTGGCGGTTGTTCCTTGCCCCAGTTTGTGAGCTCGGTCCTCAGCCAGTCGAGGGCCTGCCCGCGGAGCTTCGCCTTCGTTGCTTCGTCGAGCGGCGGCTCGTCCTGGCCCTGGCCGGCGGCCGCCAGGGCCGCGGCGCGGGCGGCGTTGTAGCGATGCTGCCGCTGGCGATCGTCGCCGAGCGTTGGATCGCTTGCCAGCGCTTCGGTCCAAAGCCGCGTCGCGAACGCGAATTGCTTGAGGTCATGGGCCAATTGGGCGAAGGTCAGGCGTTCGGCGTTGTCGGCCGGTTCCGCCGCCTTCGCGACGTTGGCCCACAACTGGGTGAATGCCTTCTGTTCCTCAGCCGGGAGTTTGGCCAGCGCCGCCTTGTCGCGGATGCCGGCCAGATCGCTGTCCCGCTGCCATTGCCACAGGGTCCGCACGATGACCAGTCGCGGCGGCTGCACCTTGCTCCAGCCTGTGAGTTCGGCCTTCAGCCAGTCGACGGCCTGCCGGCGGAGCTTCGCCTTGGCTGCATCGTCGAGCGGTTTGCCCTGTCCCGCGGCGGCCAGGGCTGCACGCGGGCCGCGGCGTAGCGGTCAAAGGTGCTAAACGGCAAAGTCCGTGCCGGCCGAAACCCGTAGTTGACGAGCAGCTTCGTTGGCACGTTGCTGCCATGGTACGCCGAGCGGACAATCGGAGTTAGACTGCTGTACGAACCACCACGCAAAACACGGCGGTTGCTATTGGTGATATCCGCTTTGTCTTCTATGTCCTCTAGCGCCTTTCCAGCTCCTCCGTTGACATAGGGCTTCGATGAATCTTGGCACCACTCGTAAGCGTTCCCGTGCATGTCAAACAGCCCAAGGTCATTCGGCTTGCGGCTTCCCACCGGCCATGATTTGCCTTGCGCGTTCTTTTTGTACCAGGCATACCCCGGCAACAATTCCTCCGACTCGCCAAAGCAAAACCTCGTGGCGGCGCCGGCGCGACAGGAATACTCCCATTCCGCATCCGTTGGCAGACGATAACCCGACCGCTGCAAGTAATTGGGGGCCATCTTCATGCCCTCGGCGTACTTGCCTTGCTTGTTCGGCTCGTAACACCATTGCTCCTGCGGTATCCCCTCCTGCTCACTCAGCCAGTTGCAATACGCCGCCGCATCGCACCACGACACATTGTTCGCCGGGCAGTCGCTTGAGGCGAACCTGCCCGTCGATTGGATGGTCCTTGCGGAATTGGAGAAATTGTGCCACCGTCACTTCCTTGGAGGCGATGGCGAACGAGCGGCCGATACGCCGCCAATGGCGCAACTCACTCGTGGGGGCTTTTGCGCGGCCTTCCTCCGCCGGCGGCGAACCCATCCAGAACTCCACGGGACCTGGAATGACCACCAGCGTCTGACCCTGGCCATTGACATACCAACGAGCCTCCCGGTCGCTTGTCTCCTTCTTCAGCTCGTGCATGACTTCTTCGAGTCTCTGCTGCTGCTGCTTTTCCCCGGCCCAGGCCTGGTTGGTTTCCTTGAGCCAGGCTTCGTTCTTCCACTGCTGCAGCAGCCATTCCGAGGCCGAATGAAGCCCAGGATCGGTCGCCGTCCGGTAGATTTCCTGCAACTTCGGCAAGAGCGCCTTGCGTGCATCGGGCGTCAAGTTCTTCTCGCTGAACTCGCCCAGGCTCAGCAACAGCGCCCGGCGCATCGTCAGGTTCGCTTCCTTATCCAGTTGCTTCACAAGGGCCCCCGCGCCGGCACCCAGCGGACCGAGGCGCTGGATCAGGTAGCTTCGCACTCTTGGATCAGAGCTGTGCTGGAGCAGCGGCCAGACCTTGTCCGGCTGGTTCATCCGGAGTAGGGCGACTGCCGCATTCGCCTGGCGCTTGGCCAGCGTCTCCTTGGCATCATTCGTCACATCGGGCGGGAGCTTGTTGTCGATCACCCCGGTCCACACCACCAGGGCAATGGCGACGCGAGCCGGGCTCTGATCGCCACGATCCTTGAGCATCGAAAAGAGGGTGACGAATTGCTCCGCATCGGCGTCCAGCAGCCGTTCGGCCAGCGCCTGGTCGGTGTCCAGCTGCAGTGCGGCCAGCCCCTGGACCTTGTGAATCGTCACGACATGCTTGCCGCCGCGCTTCAGCTCGAACGTGTCGGGCATGGCGATTTCCAGGCCGTCGGGATCGTCCTTCAGGCGGACGGTGTACGTGCCGGTGCGGATGGACCAGGTTTTCTTGCTCGCGGCGTCGAGGATGTCGAACTCCTGGCCGTTCCTGAGCACCAGGACCTGGACTTTGTCGTCGTCGCTCAGGATCTCGATGGTCCCGTTGTCGGTGACGACATAGTAGATGCCGCCGCCCACCAGGGGGATGACGCAGCCGACCACGCCGACTGTGATCAGAGCGTAGACGGCGCAGGAAATCTTTCGCCGTAGCGCGCTGGGCGATACGTCCTTGGAGGTTGGCAGCGTCCTGCTGCCTGACTTTGCCGCCGGCTTGATGCGCGCCGTCACGTTTGCCGGCGGCGGTGGCGCGAGGTCCCTTGCAATCGCGGCGAGTTCCTCGATCACGGCCCGTGCCGTCGGCGGCCGGTCGTCCGGATTCTTCGCCAGCAGGCGCATGACGAGGTTCGACAGCGGCCGCGGAATCGTCGGCGCGATGGTGTGCGGCGGCGCCGGATCGTGCGTCGCCAGCGCCAGCAGGACGTCCATCATCGTCGCGCCCTGGAACGGCAACTCGCCGGTGGACAGCGCGTACAGCACGCAGCCGAGGCTGAACAGATCGGTGCGCGCGTCCACGCCCTTGCCGCCGCGGGCTTGTTCGGGAGACATGTACGCTGGCGTGCCGACGATAGCGCCCGATTGGCTGATCTGCACGTTGTCGGCTTGCACGCGGGCCAGGGCAAAGTCCAGGATCAGCGCCCGCGGCGGACCGCTGGGCTGCGTCTCCAGCCAGATGTTCGCCGGCTTGATGTCGCGATGGACCAGCCCCGCCTCGTGCGCCGCGCTCAGCCCCTCGGCCACGTCCTTGCCGATGCGCAATACTTCGTCGACCGCCAGCCGCATGCCCTTCTTCCAGTGCGCGTTGAGCGGTTCGCCTTTCAAGAACGGCATCGCGATGAAGGGAACGCCATGGTCCTTGCCGACTTCATAGATCCGGCAGATGAAATTACTCTCGACGCTGGCGGCCCGGCTGGCTTGACGCAGGAAGCGATCGCGCTGGTCCTGGTTGGCGGCGATCTCGGGTTTCAATACTTTCAGGGCGACTCGGCGTTCGAGCTTGACATCTTCGGCCTCGTAAACCACCGCCATGCCGCCGTGGCCGAGTTCGCGCACGATGCGATAACCGCCCAGTCTCAAGGTGTCGCCGGCGCCTTGGGCCGCGGGCGGGGCAACAAGTTCGTTCGCGCCGGTGTTCTGGCGTGGAGCCGAACCGGGCAGCGCGGCCGTCGCATGGAGGTCGCACGTCGCCGGATCGGTGGGGCGTTCGCCGATGGTTGCCTGCAAATCCGGACCGGGCAGCGCGGCGGCTTGCTGGTCGCGGCCGCCGGCGGCGACCTTGACCGGCACGACCGCGCCCTGGCCGCAGCCGGGGCACTTGATTGGTTTGCCGGCGGCCTCGTCGGGAGCTTTCAGACTTTTGCCGCAGGCACAGGTGAAGTCAATCACGACCGAACTCCGTTTGGGGGGACCTCCCTCATTCTACTTCGTGAACTCCCCCCTGTCGTAGCGAGCCCAGAACTCCGCCGCCGGCCATGTTGTTGTTGGTGTGTCGAACCAGCCGATGCCAATGGTGTTGAGGCTTTTCATGTCGCGGAGGATGTCCAGGCCCTCGGTGATGTTCTTGGGGGTCAGGTGAATGCGTTCCAACGGCATGCCTTGCAGAGGTTTCAGGTCGGAGATGTCGGTCCCGTGAATGAGCAACGTTTGCAACGTCATTCCTTGCAGCGGCGACAGGTCGGACACCGAGTTGCCACTGCATACCAGAAACGTCAGCTTCATGTCTTTCAGCGGTGTCAGGTCCCGGACCTGGTTGTCGTTGATATACAGGCTGGTGAGCGGCATGCCCTTGAGCGCTTCGAGGTCTTGCACCTGTTGGCAGTGGTTAAGGTCCAGGTGGATGAGTTTCATGCCCTTGAGCGGCTCCAGGTCCCGGACCTGGCTGCAAAACCAAAGGTCCAGCGAGACGAGCGGCATGCCCTTCAGCGGCGTTAGATCCTGGACATGAGTGCTGTGGAGGTCCAGTGTGGTAAGCGGCAAGCCTTTGAGCGGCGACAGGTCCGAAAGCGGTCCCTCGGTGCAGCTTAGAACCTTGAGTCCCACCAAAGCCCGCACCGGCGAGACGTCCGTCACGTCTTTGCCGACGATCTTCAGCGCCGTCACCACGTCACGCTCGTTCGTGTGTGTCACTGAACCACCAAAGCCGGGGTTGCATTTCATTAACTCCGTGCGGACTTCCTCGACCTGTTTGGCGGCGGGCAGGGACGCGAACTGCTTGACCAGGGCCTCGACTTCCGCCCAGCGCGCTTGCCATTCCGCCTGCTCGACCCTGGGGAGCCGGGCCAGGGCCTCGGGGTCACGGATGCCGGCGAGGTCGGCTTCTTTTTGCCAGGCACTCAGGGCTATTGCGATGGTCAGTCGAGCTTGCGGTGCGCCGGATTCGAGAAGCTTGGTCCACGCCGCCAGCTCGGCCTTGAGCCAGTCGAGGGCCTGCCCGCGCAGCTTCGCCTTGGCCGCGTCGTCGAGTAGCGGCGCTCCCACGCGTTGCCCGGCGGCGGCCAGCGCCGCAGCGCGGGCGAACTCCAGGCGCTCGCTGCTGTTGGCGGGCTCCGCCGACTTCGCCACGTCAGCCCAAAACTGGGTGAATGCCTTCTGTTCCTCCGCCGGGAGTTTGGCCAGCGCCGCCGCGTCGCGGATGCCGGCCAGGTCGCTTTCCTGCTGCCAGTGATTCAGGGTATGCGCGACGAACAGTCGCGGCGGCTGGACAAGGCTCCAGGCGGTGAGCTCGGCCTTCAGCCAGTCGAGGGCCTGCCGGCGGAGCTTCGCCTTCGCGGCATCGCCGAGCGGTGGCTCATTCTTGCCTTGTCCGGCGGCGGCCACAGCCGCAGCGCGGGCGGCGTCGTAGCGGTCAAAGGAGCTAAACGGTAAAGTCCTTGCCGGACGAAAACCGGAGTCGTAGTTCCGGTTCGTCGGCACAAAGAAGGGTTTCCAGTCAGGACGATAGGCAGACCGGGTGAACGAAGATCCATGGACGAACGAACCGCCCCGAGGAACACGGGTATCGCCATCGGTAATATCTGCTGTATCTTCTATGTCCTCTGTCGCCTTGCCATTTCCTCCTTTGGCATACGGCTTGTAAGCATCTTGACACCACTCCCAAACGTTCCCGTGCATGTCAAAAAGCCCAAGGTCATTCGGCTTCAGGCTTCCCACCGGCCAGGACCTGACGCGCCCGTTCATTTGATACCAGGCATACCTCGGCAACAATTCATCCGACTCGCCAAAGGAATAACTTGTGGCGGCACCGGCTCGACAGGCATACTCCCATTCCGCCTCGGTCGGCAAACGATACCCCGTGCGCTGCAAGGAATCTGCAGCCATCTTCATGCCCAGATCGTAATTGCCTTCCTTGTTCGGCTCGTAACACCATTGATCCCTGGGTATGCCCTCCTGCTCACTCAGCCAGTTGCAATACGCTGCCGCCTCGTACCACGTCACCATGTTCACCGGGCAGTCGCTTGAGGGTGCAGCGTTCCCGTCAATTGGATGCTCCTTGCGGAAGCGGAGAAACTGTTCCACCGTGACTTCCTTGGAGGCGATGGCGAACGAGCGGCCGATACGCCGCCAATGGCGTAACTCCATTCCCCGGTATTTATCGGGAATTGATTCGCGGCCTTTCTCCTCTTGGGGAGAACCCATCCAGAACTCCACCGGACCAGGAATGACCACCAGCATCTGCCCCTGGACATTGACGTACCAACGTCGCTCATCCTTGCTTGTCTCCTTCTTCAGCTCGTGCATGATTTCTTCAATGCTCTTCGATTGCTGCTGTTTGTCCGCGGCCCAGGCTTGGTTGGTTTTCGCAATCCAGGCTTCTTGCTTCCATTGCCGAAGCAGCCATTCCGATGCGGCATGAAGTCCCGGATCGGCCGCCGTGTACATTTCCCGCAACTTCGGCAAGTACGCCTTGCGATCTGCGGGCGTGAAGTCCTTTTCGCTGAATTCGCCCAAGCTCAGCACGAGCGCCCGGCGTATCGTGAGGTCCGATTCCTTGTCCAGTTGCTTCCCAATGACCCCAGCGTCGACGCCCAGCGGACCGAGGCGATGAATCAGATAACTTCGCACTCGCGGATCAGGACTGTGTTTCAAGAGCGGCCAGACCTTCTCCGGCCGGTTCATCCGCAGCAAGGCCACCGCCGCGTTCGCCTGCCGCTTCGCGAGCGTCTCTTTGGCATCCTCCTTCGCATCGGGCGGCAGCTTTTTGTCGACCTCCCCGGTCAACGCCGGCAAGTCTTGCTCCCCGCGATCCTTGAGTTTTGGAAAGAGGGCGGCGAAGTGCTTTTCGTCGGCGTCCATCAGCCGGTCGGGCAGCGCTTTGAGCTTGCGAATCGTCACGATTTGCTTGCCGCCGCGCTTCAGCTCGAACGTGTCGGGCATGCCGATTTCCAGGTCGTCGGGATCGTCCTTCAGGCACACGGTGTACGAGCCCGAGCGGATGGACCAGGTTTTCTTGCTGGCGCCGTCGAGAATTTCGATCTCCTGGCCGTTCTTGAGCAGCACGACCTGAACTTTTTCGTCCTCGGTCAGGATTTCGATGGTCCCCGTGTCGGTGACGACGTAGTAGATGCCGACGCCCACCAGGGGGATGATGCAGCCGAGCACGCCGATCGCGATCAGCGCGTAGACGGCGTAGGGAATCTTGCGTCGCAGCGCGCTGGGCGCTAGGACGTCCTTCGAGCTCGGCAGGGTCTTGCTGCCCGACTTTGCCGCCGGCTCGATCCGGGTCGTCAAGGTTCTTTCGATCGCGGCGAGTTCCTCGATCACCGCCCGTGCCGTCGGCGGCCGATCGCCCGGATTCTTCGCCAACAGACGCAGGATGAGCTCCGACAGCGGCCGCGGAATCGCCGGCGCGATGCTGTGTGGCGGCGCGGGATCGTGCGTCGCCAGCGCCAAGAGGACGTCCATCATCGCCGCGCCCTGGAACGGCAGCTCGCCCGTACACAGCGCATACAGAACGCAGCCGAGGCTGAAGAGGTCGGTGCGCGCGTCCACGCCCTTGCCGCCGCGGGCTTGCTCGGGAGACATGTAGGCCGGCGTGCCGACAATCGCGCCCGACTGGCTGATCTGCACGTTGTCGGCCTGGACGCGGGCCAGGCCAAAGTCCAGGATCAGCGCTCGCGGCGGACCGCTGGGCTGCGTCTCCAGCCAGATGTTGGCCGGCTTGATGTCACGATGGACCAGCCCCGCGTCATGCGCGGCGCTCAGCCCTTCGGCAACGTCCTTGCCGATGCGCACCACTTCGTCGATCGCCAGCCGCATGCCCTTCTGCCAGTGCGCATGGAGCGGCGCGCCTTTCAAGAACCGCATCGCGATGAACGGCACACCGTTGTCCTCGCCGACTTCATAGATCGGGCAGATGCAACGACTTTCGACACTGGCGGCCCGGCTGGCTTGACGCAGGAAGCGGTCGCACTGTTCCTGATTGGCGGCGATCTCGGGCTTCAACACTTTGACGGCGACGCGGCGTTCGAGCGCGACATCCTCGGCCTCATAAAGCACCCCGATGCCGCCGCGGCCGAGCTCGCGCACGATGCGGTAACCGCCCAGACTCCAGATGTCGCCAGCGCCTTGGGCCTGTGGCGGGGCAGCGCGATCGTTTCGCGGGATGTCCTGGCGCGGAGCCGAATCCGCCCACGCGCCCGTCGCATGAAGATCGCACGTCGCCGGATCGGTGGGGCGTTCGCCGGCTGCTGCCTGCGAATCCGTACTGGGCAGTGCGGCGGTTTGCTCGCGGCCGCCGACCGCGACCTTGACCGGCACGACCGCAACCTGGCCGCAGCCGGGGCACTTGATCTGTGTGCCGGCCGACTCGTCGGGAACTTGCAGACTCTTGCCGCAGCTACAGGTGCAGTGAATCACGACCGAACTCCGCTTGGAAATGCAAGCAGTCCCGCTGAATCATCGCAGAAGCCAGGCTGCGGCGTCAATTGCCGAGCTGCAGCGATTTGAAGACGGCCGCTCAGCACCGTTACTTTCCGCGGTTTTCCCCCGGACCTAGAATCTGCTCTTCCGCCTCGCGGCGAAACAGCTGAAGCGTCAGTTTCCGGTTCCAGTTCGGCGGAATGGTGCCGGTGGGGCCCACGGGCACACCCGGCGGCTCGGCGGGCACCTTCAGCGCTTCATCCATTGCCTGCGTGGCTTTGTCGAGCCAGTGTCGCGCCTCGTCGGCGTGGCCGAGGCGATGGTGAGCCATGGCCAGGAAGAACCAGGTGTAACAAATATTCGACGTGTACGGGTCGGCATTCAACGCGCTGGCCTCGGTCAGCCGCTTTACCGCATCCTCGTAGCGGCCTGCGCGATAGAGCGCGGTTCCGAGCTGGCTGACCTGCCATTGTCCCTGCGGCCATTTGGCCAACGCCTTTTCAGCCACGCGGACCATTTGCGCCGGGTCGGCTCCGGCATCCGGTGTAAGCAGGCAAGTCCAGGCGGTGAATATACCGTCATCAACAGGGGCATCGGTCTTGAGGAAGCGCTCGATTATCTCCGCGCAGATTTTGCGATATCCGTCAAGGTCGCCGTCATGCAGGCACACCATCGCCCGAGAATACCAAGCATTCCATTGCTGTTCTTTGCACACCGTGCCTTTGACGAAATCCGCGGACGCTTTGTCCCACTGCCCCACATCGGCATAGTTCCAACCCCGCTCTACCCAGGACCACCCGTTTTCCGGCTTTAATTTGATGGCCGCCTCGGAAACCAGTGGCACGGTTTTCGTCAACAGTTCCGCCACGTCGGACCACAACTGAGTGAGCGCCTTCTGTTCGTCCGCCGGGAGCTTGGCCAGCGCCGCTTTGTCGCGGATGCCGGCCAGCTTGCTGTCCTGCTGCCAGTAACTCAGGGTCTGCAAGATGAACAGCGGAGGTTGCTGGGCCATGCTCAAGTCTGCTAATTCAGTCTTCAACCAGTCGAGGGCCTGCCCGCGGAGCTTAGCCTTGGATGCATCGTCGAGCGGCGGCTCATCCTTGCCTTGCCCGGAACCGGCCAGAACAGCGGCGCGGGCGGCGTCGTAGCGGTAGTGGTTATTGCGGTCGTCGCTGAGCTTCGGGTCGGTTGCCAGGGCCTCGGCCCAGAGCCGGGTGGCGAAGGCGAATTTCTTGACGTTGTAGGCGGCTTGGGCGAAGAGCGTGCGTTCGGCGTTGTCGGCGCGCTCGGCCAGTTTTTCCAGCACGCCGGGTAGCGGCGCGGCCTCGGCGATGATCTTGGCTTTGGCCGCGGACCCGTCGGCCCCCTGGAGTGCTTTGGCGAAGTATTGACCAGCCTCATCCGCGCGACCGTTCAGCGCGTAGGCGGCGGCGAGTTTTGCCCAGGGATCGGTGATCCTCAGTGCAGCGAAGCGTTTTTCTTCTTGTTCGAAAGCCGCCGGGTCGCCGCTGACCGAAAGGCGAAAACGGCCCAGGTTTTGTTGCTTCCACTTCTTCGAGCGGGAGCAATACATTTCGATTTTCAAGTCGTCATCCGGGGCGCGAGCCACGCGCGTGGCAATAATGGCGGTATTCGCCTTGCCCGCCCTGGGAAAATTGCCCCAGCCAGGGCTGTCATCGAGCTCGCCTTCGATCACTTTTTCAAATGGCGACGGCGCGTCACCGAGCACGTTCGCGTAGACGACGATAATCTTCGTCAGGGGGGAGGGCTGGCCCCCGGAAAAAACGCGGAGTTTGTTCAAGTGGAAATTGCCGTCCGCAGGATTTCGTCCCGGCCCGTTCGCGGGCAAGGAAGGATCGGGCAACGCCTCCAACCGGATGGCAGTGATCTGCTGCAGATCGGTCTTGGCGAGCAGGGAATAAACATCGTGAGCCGGATTCGTGCCGCCCGCCAGAACGGAACCATCCGGCTGGAGCGCAAGGGTGGCCCCGCCTTGCGATTTCATCTCCGTCGGCTTGAGGACCGTCCACGGTGTCGTGTCGATCAGCAGCAGTTCGGCCAGGTCATCGGCCAATGCGGCGTTCTCCGGTTCCTTCGCCAGTTGCTGTTCAAACAGTGTGCGGGCTTTCGTGCGGGCTGCGTTTGCCAGCGGTGCATCGCCACGCTCGGCAAAATGTCGGGCCAACTCGGTCTGGAACTGCGCATTGCCCGCCGCGATCGCGTCCAGTTTTTTCAGCACGGCGGGTAGCGGCGCGGCCGCGGCGATGATCCTGGCTTTGCCGGCACGGTCCACGGCCAGCACCAGGCCTTGGGCGAACGCGGCGACCGCCTCGGCGCTTTGGCCCTGTTGGGCATGGGCCGTTCCCAGGGCGGCGTAAAGGTCGATCAACTCGCTGTCTTTCAGATCCGACGCGGTTCGCGTGGCTTGCAACGTGGCCGCGTCGGTGGTGAACGACAATCGGAAGCGGCCCAGTACGAACTTCCCCGCCGGATGCTTGTTGTCGAGCCGGACCGTCAGTCGAGTTGCCTTGCCGTCGCCAACTTCCTCGGCCGTGTCGAAGACCGCCGTGTGATCTTTGCCCATTTCCGGCGGACTGAGAGCCCAACCCTGGTTGGGGTTGCCGTGGTTGCCATCCACGGCAAAACGGACGTCGAAACCCTGTTGGCTGAAGTCCGCCCACGCATTTCGTAAGGCGATGGCTCGCGGCTGGTCGGGGCTCTCGGCGGGAGCCGCCTCTAGGGACAATTTGCTGAGCACGAAGTTGCCGGCCATACCCCACCCCGGTCCGCCGCCCGGCAGGCGGGAATCGGCCAGCGCTTCCAGACGCAGGCCTTTGATGCCCTTCAATTCGGTCTGCAAGACAAGCGAATAGGTGTCGGTGTCGGCGGGTTGGTGAACGAAGACGGAACCATCTTTCTGCAATTCCAGCTTGGAGCCGTTCTCGGTCTTCATGTCGACCGGTGTCAGCACCGTCCACTTCGGCTCCCCGCGCAGCCGCGTGAAAATCTCGCGGGATGTCTGCAAGTCGGCCAGTGCTTCCGCAGGCTGCTTGTCGAGCAGACGCTGCTTGCCCCGCTCCGCAAGAGCCCGAGCCAAAATCAGGCGTTCGGCGTTGTTTGCGGGCGCCGCCGCCTTCGCGACTTCGGCCCACAACCGGGTGAATGCCTTCTGTTCCTCTGCCGGCAGTTTGGCCAGCGCCGTCGCGTCGCGGATGCCGGCCAGGGCGCTGTCCTGCTGCCAGTGCCACAGGGTCCGCACGATGACCAGTCGCGGCGGCTGGACCTTGGTCCAGTCTTTGAGTTCGGCCTTCAGCCAGTCGAGGGCCTGCCGGCGGAACTTCGCCTTCGCGGCATCGTCGAGCGGCGGCTCATCCTTGCCTTGTCCGGCAGCGGCCAGGGCCGCAGCCACGGCGGCGCCGTAGCGGTTAAAGGAGCTAAACGGTAAAGTCCGCGCCGGACGAAACCCGTTCACGAAGCTGCGGATCGCCGGCGCGTTGGTGGAGCGGTTCGCAGAGCGGACCTGCGCCGCTAGATTGAGGAACCAGCCGCCACGCAACACACGCATGTTGCTATTGGTCATGTCTGTTATATCATCGATGTCCTCTAGCGCCTTTCCGTCTCCTCCTTTGCCATACGGCTTGAAAGCATCTTGACACCAATTCGAAATGTGCCCCGCCATGTCAAACAGCCCAAGGTCATTCGGCTTCAGGCTCCCCACCGGCCATGTCTTGTTTTGCGAGTTCTTTTGGTACCAAGCGTACCGCGGCAGCAACTCATCCGAGTCGCCAAAGTAACACCTCGTGGCGGCACCGGCGCGACAGGAAAACTCCCATTCCGCCTCCGTCGGCAAACGATATCCCGTCCCCTGCAAGTAATTGGCCGCCATCCTCATGCCCTGATCGTACTTGCCTTGCTTGTTCGGCTCGTAACACCATTGCTCCTGCGGTATCCCCTCTTGCTCACTGAGCCAGTTGCAATACGCCGCCGCATCGTACCACGTCACGTTGTTTACCGGACAGTCGCTTGAAGGTGCTTTCTGCCCGTCAAACGCATGGTCCTTGCGGAGTCGGAGAAACTGCTCCACCGTGACAGGCTTGGAGGCAATTGCGAACGAGCGGCCGATACGCCGCCAATGCTGTGCCTCACCCTCGGTCCGGTACTTCTCCGTGGGGGGCGATCCCATCATGAAGACCACTGGGCCGGGAATGACCACCAGCGTCTGTCCCTCGCCATTGACGTACCAACGACGCTCCTCCTTGCTTGTCTCTTTCTTCAGCTCCTGCTCAATTCCTTCAAGTCTCTTCAACTGCTGCTGCTTGTCCCCAGCCCAGGCCTGGTTGGTTTCCTTGAGCCAGGCTTCCTCTTTCCACTGCCGCAACAGCCATTCCGTGGCCGCATGAAACCCGGGATCGGACGCCGTCCGGTACATTTCCTGCAACTTCGGCAAGAACGCCTTGCGTGCATTGGGCGTGAAGTCCTTCTCGCTGAATTCGCCCAGGCTCAGCACGAGCGCCCGGCGTATCGTCAGGTCCGATTCCTTGTCCAGTTGCTTCACAATCGCTCCGGCGTCCGCGCCCAGCGGACCCAGGCGATGGATCAGGTAGCTTCGCACCCTCGGATCCGGACTGTGCTGGAGCAGCGGCCAGACCTTCGCCGCCTGGTTCATCCTTAACAAGGCCACCGCCGCATTCGCCTGCCGCTTCGCCAGCGTCTCTTTGGCATCATCCTGCGCATCGGGCGGCAGCTTTTTGTCGATCTCCCCGGTCAACACCAGCACGCCTTGCTCGCCACGATCATTGAATCTTGGAAACAGGATGGCGAATTGCTCCGCGTCGGCGTCCAGCAGTCGTTCGGCCAGCACCGGGACCTTGCGAATCGTCACGATATGCTTGCCGCCGCGCTTCAGCTCGAACGTGTCGGGCATGCCGATTTCCAGGGTGTCGGGATCGTCCTTGAGGCGGACGGTGTACGTGCCGGCGCGGATAGACCATGTTTTCATGCTCGTGCCATCGAGGATTTCGATCTCCTGGCCGTTGTTGAGCAGCAGGACCTGAACTTTTTCGTCGTCGGTCAGGATCGCGATGGTCCCCGTGTCGGTGACGACGTAGTAGATGCCGCCGCCCACCAGGGGGATGACGCAGCCGAGCACGCCGACCGCGATCAAAGTGAAGACGACGTAGGAAGTCTTGCGCCGCACGCGCTGGGCGATAGGACGTCCTTCGAGGTTGGTAGGGTCTTGCTGCCTGACTTTGCCGCCGGCTTGATTCGCGTCGTCACGTTTGCCGGCGCCGGTGGCGGGAGGTCTCTTGCAATCGCGGCGAGCTCCTCGATCACGGCCCGTGCCGTCCGCGGCCGGTCGTCCGGATTCTTCGCCAACAGACGCACGATGAGTTCCGACAGCCGCTGCGGAATCGTGGCCAGGATCGTATGCGGCGGCGCGGGATCGTGCGTCGCCAGCGCCACCAGGACGTCCATCATCTGCTTGCCCTTGAACGGCAGCTCACCCGTACTCAGCGCGTACAGCACGCAACCGAGGCTGAAGAGATCGGTGCGCGCGTCCACGTCCTTGCCGCCGCGGGCTTGCTCGGGAGACATGTAGGCCGGCGTGCCGACGATCGCGCCCGATTGGCTGATCTGCACGTCGGCTTGCACGCGGGCCAGGGCAAAGTCCAGGATCAGCGCCCGCGGCGGACCGCCGGGCTGCGCCTCCAGCCAGATGTTCGCCGGCTTGATGTCGCGATGGACCAGCCCCGCCTCGTGCGCGGCGTTCAGCCCCTCCGCAACGTCCTTGCCGATGCGCACCACTTCGTCGATCGCCAGCCGCTCGTGCTTTTTCCAGTGCGCGCCCAGCGACTCGCCTTTCAGGAACGGCATCGCGATAAAGGGAACGCCGTTGTCCTCGCCGACTTCATAGATCCGGCAGATGAAAGCACTCTCGACGCTGGCGGCGCGGCTGGCTTGACGCAGGAAGCGCTCGCACTGCTGCGGGTTGGCGGCGATCTCGGGTTGCAACACCTTCAGGGCGACGCGGCGTTCGAGCTTGACATCTTCGGCCTCGTAAACCACCGCGATGCCGCCGTGGCCGAGTTCGCGCACGATGCGGTACCCGCCCAGGCTCCAGGTTGCGCCCGCGCCCTGGGCCTCGGGCGGGGCAACAAGATCGTTGCGCTCGGTGTCGCGGCGTGAAGGCGAACCGGGCAGCGCGGCCGTCGCATGGAGATCGCACGTCGCTGGATCGGTGGGGCGTTCGCCTATGGTCGCCTCCGAGTCCGGACTGGGCAGCGCGGCGGCTTGCGGGTTGACGGCGCCGGCAGCGACCGTGACCGGCACGACCGCGAGCTTGCCGCAGTCGGGGCACTTGATCGGTTTGCCGGCCGACTCGTCGGGGACTTGCAGACTCTTGCCGCAGGCACAGGTAAAGGGTATCACGACCGAACTCCGTTGAGGAACGCAACCAGCCGCGCTCGACCTTGCCAAGTTGGCAGTGTCGAAATGCACCGGCTTTAGCCCCGGTAGGGGCGGCAGATAGATCCGCCACGCTACTTGTTAAACTCCCCCTGGTCGTAGCGATTCCAGAACTCCGCGGCCGGCCACACTTGGTTGTCGCCGATGCCGATGGTTTTGAGGCTCTTCATGTCGCGGAGGATATCCAAGCCCTGCGTGATGTTCTTTGGGGTCAGGCGGATCTGTTGCAGCGGCATATCCTTCAGCGGTGACAGATCCGTCACTGATGTGCCCTCGATAGCCAGTTCCTTAAGTGGCATCCCCTTTATCGGCGCGAGGTCCGACACTTTAGTTTTGTGGATGTACAACCTATGCAGGTGCGTGCCGCGCAGGGGGGCCAGGTCGGACACCAACGTGTTCTCAAATAGCAACTCCGTCAGCGGCATGTCCTTGAGCGGCGCGAGGTCGGACACCTGCGTGGAGTTGATGCACAGAAACTCCAGCGGCAAACCGGCGAGCGGCGTGAGATCGATCTTCTGATTTCCGCCGCCGCAATTCAGCCACTTGAGCGGCATGCCCTTGAGCGGCGTCAGGTCTGAGCCGTGCCAATTCCACAGCATCAGGGTTTCGAGCGGCATTCCCTTGAGCGGCGTCAGGTCGGTTACTCCCGTGTTCATGAGGGACAGAGTTTTCAGGGGCATTCCCTTAAGCGGCGTCAAGTCCGACACATTCTGGCTATTATCAAGGTTCAAACCGGTGACCGCGTCTTGCTCGATCGTCGGGGTGAGCTTGCCGTCGTATCCGGGGTTGCGTTTCTTCAGCTCCGTGCGGACTTCCTCGACCTGTTCGGCGGCGGGCAGGGCATGAAAGCCGCCATCCGCCTTCGTCAATACCTCCGCCACGTCTGCCCAAAACTGGGTGAACGCCTTCTGCTCGTCCGCCGGGAGTTTGGCCAGCGCCGCCGCGTCGCGGATACCACCCAGATCGCTGTCCTGCTGCCAGTGCCACAGGATCTGCGCGATGGCCAGTCCTGGTGGTTCCTTGCTCCAGACGCTCAGCTCGGCCTTCAGCCAGTCGAGGGCCTGCCCGCGGAGCTTCGCTTTGGCCGCGTCGTCAAGCGGCGGCTCATCTTTGCCTTGTCCGGCAACGGCCATGGCCGCAGCGCGGGCGGCGTGGTAGCCGTACTGGTTTTGGCGGTCGTCGCCAAGCTTCGGGTCGTTTGCCAGGGCCTCGGCCCAGAGCCGGGTGGCGTAGGCGAATTTCTTGCGGTCGTAGGCGGCTTGGGCGAAGATCACGCGGTCGGCGTTGTCTGCGCGCTCGGCCAGTTTTTCCAGCACAGATTGCTGCGGCACAGCTTCGGTGATGATGCGTGCTTTGTCGGCGCGGTCTTTGGCCAATGCCAAGGCTCGTGTGAAGGCGGCAACAGCCTCGTCGCTTTGGCCCTGTTGGGCATACGCCTTGCCCAGGGAGACGTGCAAGTCGATCAACTCGCTGTCTTTCAGATCCAGCCGAATTCGCGTGACTTGCAATGTTGCCGCGTCGTTGGTGAACGACAAGCGGAAGCGGCCCAGTAAGTATTTCTCTCCCGACCACTGGTGGCTCAGCTGGACCGTCAGTCGAGTGGCTTGGCCGTCGCCAACTTCCTCGGCCGTGTCGAAGACCGCCACATGATCTTTGTTGAGTTTTGGCCAGACAGCCCAACCCGTGGTGCTGTTGCCATCCAGGGCGCCACGGACGTTGTAATCCACTTGGCTGAAATCCGCTGACGCGTTTCGTAACGCGATGGATCTTGATTGATCGGGGCTCTTGGCCGGTGCAGCCTGCAGCGACAGTTTGCTGAGCACGAAATTCCCATCCCCAGCTAACCCCGGTCCACCAGACGGCAGGCGCGAATCAGCCAGGGCTTCCAGACGCAGACCCTTGATCCCCTTCAATTCTGTCTGGAAGACGAGCGAGTAGGTATCGTTTTTTGGGGGTTGGCTTGCGATGATGGAGCCATCTTTCTCCGATTCCAATTTGGCGCCTTTTTCGGTCTTCATGTCGATCGGTGTCAGCACGGTCCAATCCGCGACCGGTGACAGCAGCCGTGTGAAGATGTCCTGGGCCTGTTTCAGGGCAGTCAGCGCTTCGGCAGGTTTTTCCGCAGCCAGCGCTGTCTTGCCGCGAGCGCTCAGGTTGCGGGCCAGGGCCAGCTGAAGTTGCGCATCCTCAGGATACCGTTTGATGAAGGAATCCACGACCTTGTCATAAAGCAGCATTTGCTCGAAGATCGCTTTCTTGGCTTCATAGCCGTCGGCGCCTTCGAGAGCTTTACTAAAGTACTTCACCGCCGCGTCGTTCTGCTCATTCACCGCGTAAGCGGCGGCGAGTTTCGTCCAAGGTTCGGTAGCTCTCAGGGCGGCGAAACGTCTCTGTTCGCGCTCCGCGGCGGCAGGTTCGTCGCAGACCGACAGCCGGAACCGGCCCAGGGTATGCTTCGACCAATCCTTGTTCTGAAACGCCAGCCGTATCCTGAGTGGAATCTTACCTTCCGTGGCGATTAGCCGGCTGGGGATGAACACCGCCACGTGGGCCTCAGCGGCCCGAGGCACGATCGCCCAGCCGGTGGATTCGTCTGCGTCAATGGCGAAGGCAATTGGGTGATGATTACGCTGGTTGGGGCTTTCTTGGCTGAAATCGGCGTACGCTCGGCTCCAGGTGACCCCGCTCTCGCCCGCGGTCACGCGGAAGTCGCTGAGGATGAAGTTGCCGGAGTCCGCTCGTCCGCAGCCGCCTTTGGGCATGCTGGCGTCGGGAATGGTGTCGAGTCGGACTGCCCCGATTCGTCCTTGAAACTCCGCCTTGATGACGTACACGTCCCGGTCCGGGTTGATGCCGCTCGCCAGAACGGAACCATCCGGTTGGAGCGCAAGGGTGGCCCCGCCTTCCGACTTCATCTCCGTCGGCTTCAAGACCGGGCAGGGTGTCGTGTCGATCAGCAGCAGGTCGGCCAGCTCCGTGGCCAATGCGGCGTTCTCCGGTTCCTTCGCCAGCTTGGCTTCAAACAACGCGCGGGCTTTCGTGCGGGCTGCGTTTGCCAGCGGCGCATTGGCTTGTTCGGCAAAATATCGGGCCAGCTCGGTTTGGAACTGCGCATTGCCCGCCGCGCCGTCGTCCAGTTTTTTCAGCACGCCGGGTAGCGGCGCGGCCGCGGCGATGATCTTGGCCTTGTCGGCGCGGTCCACGGCCAGAGCAATCGCCTCGGTAAACAAAGCCACGGCGGCGTCGATGTGGCCTTGTTGGGCCTGTGCTTTCGCCAGCGCGATGTTCAGGTCCACGACTTCGCTATCCTTGAGATCGTTGCGAAGTGCCGTCCGCACGAAGGCGTCGGCTTCGTTCGTCGCGGACAGCCGGAAGCGGCCCAGGCCATGCTTTTTCCATTCCGCGATTCCTGAGTCCAGCGTAATGCTCAGGGAACCGCCGGCCATTCGCGCCGGTGATTTCAAATCGAAGACCGCCCAGTGGGCTTCCCGCATCTTGGGCCAACTGTCCCACCTGGTGTTGGCGTTGCCGTCGATCATGAATTTGGGCGCCTCATTTTCACTTTGCTGAAAGTCCGCGATTACAGAGGCGAAGACGAGGGGTGTCGGTTTGGCGTCCGCCTGGCCGGAAACGATGGCCGCGGTGAATTCCGAGACATGGAAGTTGCCGTTCCAGTGACGTCCGGCGCCGCCGTCGGGAAGCCGCGCATCGGGGATGGTGTCGAGGCGGATCGCAGTCAGGCTCGCCAAGTCGGTCGCGAGCTTCAACGTGTACATTGTCCGGTCGGGGGTCGGCCCGCTGACGAAAATGCTGCTATCCTTTTCGACCGTAAACTTTTCGCCCCCATCCGACTTCATTTCCGTCGGTGTCAGCACCGTCCACTTCGGCTCCGCACGCAGCCGCGTGAGAATCTCGCGGGATTTCTGCAGCGCGGCTAGTGCTTCCGCAGGCTGCTTCTCGGCCAGACGCTGCCGGCCCCGCTCCGTAAGTTTCCGGGCGAAAGCCAACTGCACTGGCAGATCGTCGGGCCGTCGCTGGACGAGGGCGGCGAGGACATCGTCAAACCGCGCGGCAAGCTCCAGGATCGGCTTTTCGGCCTCGTAACCGTCGGCCCGCTGGAGTGCTTTGCCGAAGTATTGCGCAGCCTCATCCGTGCGACCGTTCACCGCGTAGGCGGCGGCGAGCTTTACCCAGGGATCGGTGGTTTTCGTGGCTGCCAGTTGTTCGCTGACGATGGCACTCGGATCATCGGAAGAGATGGAAAGACGGAAACGGCCCACGAGCGCCTGCACCCCGTGATGAAAATCAAACACAATCCGGAGGCGGTTCGTGTCGTTTCGGTCCTGGTAAGGATCGATCGCGAAAATGGCGCTGTGGGACTTTCCAGTTGCACCACTGATGCTCCAGCCTCCGTTAGGGTCCTCTCCGGTCAAAGAAGATTGGGCAGGCCGTTCCTCGAAAGTCGCAAAGACGGCTCGCAGCGGGACCGGCTTCATTGCTGCCGGATCCTTTTCGTCCGCTCTGAACACCGCGAGATGACTGAGGACAAATAGCCCACCTGGAAAAGTCCCCGGCCCACCGTTCGGCAGCCGGTCATCGCGCAGCGCCTCCAGGCGAATCGCTCGCATCTTCCCGGTGATGTTCTTGAAATCGAGCGTGTAGGTTTCCTTGGCTTCGAGCTTCCCGCTGACAAAGATGGAACCGTCCTCTTGCAACGTCAAGGTCGCGCCCGCCGCCGTTTTCATTTCGGCCGGTGTCAGGACCGTCCAGTGTGTCGTGCCGATCAGCAGCGCGTCGGTCAGTTCCGCGGCCAATCCGGCGTTCTCCGGTTCTTTTGCCAGTTGCCGTTCAAACAGTGTCCTGGCTTTCGTGCGGGCTGCGTTTGCCAGCGGTGCATTGCCTTGTTCGGCATGATGTCGGGCCAGCTCGGATTGGAACTGGGCATTGCCCGCCGCGTGCTCGGCCAGTTTTTTCAGCACGCCGGGTAGCGGCGCGGCCGCGGCGATGACCTTGGCGTTGTCGGCGCGGTCCACGGCCAGACCAAGCGCTGCGGTAAACGAGGCCACGGCGTCGTCGATGTGACCTTGTTGGGCCTGTGCTGTCGCCAGCGCGAGGTTCACGTCCATGACTTCGCTGTCTTTTAAATCCAACCCACTTCGCGCGGCTGGCAACGTCGCCGCGTCGTTGGTGAACGACAAGCGGAAGCGGCCCAGTACAAACTTGTCCCGCGTATACTGGTGGTTGAGCCGGACCGTCAGTCGAGTGGCCTGGCCATCGCCAACTGCCTCGGCAGTGTCGAAGACCGCCACGTGATCTTTATTGTATTGTGGGTGGACAGCCCAACCCCTATTAACGTTGATATTGCCATCCACAGTTTCACCGACGTCATAACCCCCATCTGTAACCTGGCTGAAATCGGCCCACGCGTTTCGTAAGACGATGGACCTCGGCTGGTCGGGGCTCCCGGCGGAGGCCGCCTGCAACCACAGGTCGCTGAGCACGAAGTTCCCAATGTATGGGGCAACAGGGTTCCACCCCGGTCCGCCACCAGGCAGGCGGGCATCGGCCAGGGCTTCCAGACGCAGGCCCTTGATCCCCTTTAACTCGGTCTGGAAGACGAGCGAGTAGGTGTCCTTATCGGCGGGTTGATCAACGAAGATGGAGCCGTCTTTCTGCAATTCCAGCTTGGAGCCGTTTTCGGTCTTCAGTTCGACCGGTGTCAGCACCTTCCACTGCTGCTGTGCGTGCAACCGCGTGAAAATCGCGCGGGATTTTTGCAACTCGGCCAGTGCTTCCGCAGGCTGTTTCTCGATCAGACGCTGCTTGCCCCGCTCCGCAAGTTTCCGGGCGAAAGCCAACTGCACTGGCAAATCGTCGGGCCGTCGTTGGACGAGGGCGGAGAGGACATCGTCGAACCGCGCGGCCAGCTCCAGGATCGGCTTTCTGGCCTCGTAGCCGCCGGCCCCCTGGAGTGCTTTGGCGAAGTAACGCGCTCCCTCATCCGTGCGACCGTTCAGCGCGTAGGCGGCGGCGAGCTTCGTCCAAGGTTCGGTAGCTCTCAGGGCGGCGAGGCGTTTGTGTTCGCGCTCGAAGGCGGCGGGATCGTCGCTGACTGAAAGGCGGAAGCAGCCCAGCGTCGGGCTACGGCTACTTCCAGCTCCGCCTTTGCTCGTCAGTTGAACAACCAAGCTCGATGCGGTCATGTTCTCCGCATTCGGCTGAAGTTCAAAGACAGCTTCTTGTCGCCGGTAGACTTCGGGCCATGCGTCCCAATAAAAGGTTGTCAGTTGGCCATCGCTGCCTGGTTGAAACCCACTGGTGCCTTTGCGATAAAAACTGGCCGCAGCGTTGCGTAGTTTTAACGGCAGCGGCTCTTGCGCAGGCGGCGCCAGGTTGCGTCCGCTTGACCGTAATTTGGTTTAGCCAAAACGATCCGTTCAAATCGCGTCCCGATCCCCCTTTGGGAAGACTCGGATGCGGCAGCGTTTCCAGGCGCACGGCGGTAATCCTCGCCAACCCCGGCTTCGCCATGACGGTATAAGTCTCCTCATCGGGGCTGGCCCCGCTGGCCAGGATGGCGCCGTCTGACTGGAGCGTCAGCGTGGTCCCGGCTTTCGATTTTATCTCCGACGGCCGGAGGACTGTCCATGGTGTCGTGTCGATCAGCAGCAGGTCGGCCAGTTCCTCGGCCAATGCGGTGTTCTCCGGTTCCTTCGCCAGCTGCTGTTCAAGCAGCGGGCGGGCTTTCGTGCGGGCTGCGTTTGCCAGCGGTGCATTGCCGCGCTCGGCAAAGTGTCGGGCCAGCTCGGCCTGGAACTGTCCGTCATTCGGGGCAAACTCGGCCAGTTTTTCCAGCACGTCGGGTAGCGGCGCGGCCGCGGCGACGATCTTGTCTTTGCCGGCGCGGTCCGTGGCCGCGGTCAGTTCGGCCTTCAGCCAGTCGAGGGCCTGCTCGCGGAGCTTCGCTTTCGCCGCGTCGTCGAGCGGCGGCTCGTCGTTGCCTTGTCCGGCGGCGGCCAAGACCGCGGCGCAGGCGGCGTTGTAGCGTTGCTGCTTGATGCGGTCGTCGTTCGGGTCGATATCCAGTGCCTCGGCCCAGAGCCGGGTGGCGAAGGCGAATTTCTTTTGCTCGTAGGCCATCTCGGCGAACGCCAGGCGCTCGGCGTTGTCGGCGGGTTTGTCTTCACCCCGAAGCACGGCCGGAAACCTCTCCGACAGCGACGGCCTGGTGGTTCTCATGTCGTGGACGACGTAGTAAATACCACTCGCCAAAGCGACGACACAGCCGAGCAAGCCGACCGCGATCAGCGAGAAGAGGGCATAGGAAATCTTGCGTCGCCGCGCACTGGGCGCCGCGACGGGGGTCGGGCTGATCCGCGTCGTCTTCGCCGGTTTCGGGAGGTCGGTTTCGATCGCGGCGAGCTGGTCGATCACGTCTCGTGCCGTCGCCGGCCGATCGTCGGGTTTTTTCGCCAACAGACGCAGGATCAGTTCCGACAGCGGCCGCGGAATGGTTGCCGCGATGGTGTGCGGCGGCGCGGGATTGTGCGTCGCCAGGGCCAGCAGCACGTCCATCATCGTCGCGCCCTGGAACGGCAGCTCGCCCGTACCCAGCGCGTACAGAACGCAACCGAGGCTGAAGAGGTCGGTGCGTGCGTCCACGCCCTTGCCGCCGCGGGCTTGTTCGGGAGACATAAATGCCGGCGTGCCGACAATCGCGCCCGATTGGTTGATCTGCACGTTGTCGGCCAGCACGCGGGCGAGGCCAAAGTCCAGGATCAGCGCCCGCGGCGGACCGCTGGGCTGCGCCTCCAGCCAGATGTTGGCCGGCTTGATGTCGCGATGGACCAGCCCCGCGTCATGCGCGGCGTTCAGCCCCTCGGCAACGTCCTTGCCGATGCGCACCACTTCGTCGATCGCCAGCCGTATGCCCTTCTGCCAGTGCGCATGGAGCGGCGCCTTTCAAGAACCGCATCGCGATGAACGGCACGCCGTTGTCCTCGCCGACTTCATAGATCGGGCAGATGAAAGCACTCGCGACGCTGGCGGCCCGGCTGGCTTGACGCAGGAAGCGGTCGCACTGTTCCTGGTTGGCGGCGATCTCGGGTTGCAACACTTTCAGGGCGACGCGGCGTTCGAGCTTGACATCTTCGGCCTCATAAAGCACCCCCACGCCGCCGCGGCCGAGCTCGCGCACGATGCGGTAACCGCCCAGGCTCCAGGTTGCGTCCGCGCCCTGGGCCTCGGGCGGGGCAACAAGATCGTCGCGCTCGGTGTCGCGGCGTGAAGGCGAACCGGGCAGCGCGGCCGTCGCATGGAGATCGCACGTCGCTGGATCGGTGGGGCGTTCGCCTATGGTTGCCTGCGGGTCCGCGCTGGGCAGCGCGGCGGCTTGCGGGTTGACGGCGCCGGCAGCGACCTTGACCGGCAGGACCGCGACTTTGCCGCAACCGGGGCACTTGATCTGTTTGCCGGCGGACTCGTCGGGGGCTTTCAGACTCTTGCCGCAGGCACAGGTGAAGTCAATCACGACTGAACTCCGTTTGGGGGCTCCCCGGCCTGCTCCGCCCTGGCAGCTTACGGGCCCTTCGCCTTCGTGGCCTCTTCGTAGCGCTGGATGGACAGGGTATAGTCCCCCGTTTGATTAGGCCGAGCGCTGGTCACCTGGACCTGGAAAGAGCCGGTGCTGGGCGGGGTAAAGTCCAGCCGCGCTGGGTTGCCGGGCGTCGCGGACGCTTGCGTTGGCGGGAATCCGGGCGTGTTGACGAGAACCAGGGTTGCATCAAAGTTCGGGCTGGTCAGCTCCAGGGTGTAGGGACTGCCATCGACAAGCTCGACCTGGTGGAGCTTGCTGAACTTCCCGCCCTTGGGAACCGGCTGCTTGTCCAGCCGGCCCTTGATGACCGTGGCGTCGCCGACCTTGACCGCGTCGCGAACGGCAACCGTGTACGAGCCGATCACCTGCGGCTGGGCCGAGGTGGCGATCAGCCGATAGGTGCCTTTTTTCGACGGGGTGAACACCAACCGGGAATTCAGATTAAGCGAGCTGCTCAGGTCGTCATTGAACAGCAGCATCTTCTGGTCGGCGTCTTCGATGCGCAGAAACGTGTCGAAGGTTCCCTCCAGGTCGATCAGGTAAGGCTTGCCGGCCTCCAGCGGGACCGGATGAACCTTGTGGAAGCTCCTTTGCGTGAGGCCGAAGCTATCGAGCGGATCGCCGCCGGTGAGTGTCCCGGGGAGGAGGATGTTGGGCGGCGAGCGTTCCACGCCGAGCTTCAGCGAGTTGAAGAAGGCCGCCGTCTCCGGCGCGGGGGAATCGCCCTGCGCCGATCCCATCAACAGGATCATCACGTTGCCGATGACGTACCCGCGGGCGTACAGGTCCACAGGCTGTCCCGTGGGCCCCTTGCCGGTCAACCGGATTTGGCGGCCTTTATTCTGGCCCAGCGAGACTTTCGCTGCTTCATAGTGGACCTTGACGGCACCGAACTGCAACCCGCGGAACGTCATCAGGGTGCCGGCCAGGTTCTCGAGCGCTTTATCAGGTCCTCCACCTTGATTGGGTAGGCCGGGCGGAATCGGCACGGTAAATGTCGCCACTTCCGTGCCATTGGGCAGCCTGACCGCCTTGCCAAAACCCAGCCCCGGAAGCGTCTCCGGCTGTTGCGGCATCGCGACCGTGTAGTTCGCTGCCGGCCGTTTGACGACGACCCATCCCGCGGGCACCTCGCCGGTGGGCTCCGGTAGAGCCGCAATCTCCGCGTCCGGTCCCTTACCGCCAGGCAAGACAAGGGAGAAAACGTTGTAGACGCCGACGCCCGCCAGGGGGGCGATACAGGCGAGCACACTGACCCCGACCAGACCCAGGAGCACGTAAGAAATCATGCGCTTGCGTGCGCCGGGCGCCGCGACGGATTGCCTTTTCCGCCGCTCCTCGCTGGCCGTCTTGCGCGCCCCGGGAGTATGGTTCGCGCGTGACGGGCGACATATCCGGCGGCAGCGGCGGCTCGATTTGCGTGGTGAAGGAGTCCTTCGCCGCGTTCGCCGGGTCTCTCTCGATCTCGACGAGTTCCTCGATCACTTCGCGCGCAGCCTGCGGCCGGTCGTCCGGCTGCTTCTCCAGCAGACGCATGATGAGGCGCGACAGCGGCTTCGGCGTCGCCGCCGAGATCTTGTGCGGCGGCGTGGGATCGTGCGTCGCCAGCGCCATCAGGATGCCCATCGTCGTCTCGCCCTGGAACGGCAATTCGCCCGTGCAGAGCACGTACAGCACGCAGCCGAGGCTGAACAGGTCGGTGCGTGCGTCCACGTTCTTCTCGCCGCGCGCTTGCTCGGGGGACATGAAGGCCGGCGTGCCGATGATGGCGCCCGATTGGGTGATGTGCACGTCCTCGGCCTGCATGCGGGCCAGGCCAAAGTCCAGGATGACCGCCCGCCGCGAACCCGCGCCTTGCTGCCCCGAGCGCTGCGTTTCCAGCCAGATGTTCGACGGCTTGATGTCGCGATGGATCAGCCCCGCCGCATGCGCGACGTTCAACCCCTGGGCAACCTCCTTGCCGATGCGCACCACGTCATCGATCGGTAAGCGCACGCCCTGCTTCAGGTGCGCATCGAGCGGCTCGCCTTTCAAGAACGGCATCGCGATAAACGGGACGCCGTTGTCCTTGCCGACGCGATAGATCGGGCAGATGAAATCGCATTCGACCTTGGCGGCGGTGCGGGCTTCGCGCAGGAAGCGCTCGCGATGTTGCGGGTGTTTGGCGATCTCCGGTTTCATGACTTTCAGGGCGACGTGGCGATTGAGCTTGCCATCTTCGGCCTCGTAGACCGCCCCCATGCCGCCCTGGCCGAGCTCACGCACGATGCGGTAACCACCCAGGCTCTGGAGCTCGCCGGCACCGTGGGCCGCGCGCGGCAACGGCTGGCCCGTCCGGCGTCGAGAGGAATTCCGTGGCGGCGGGACCCGCAGCCGGCGTCGAGAGGAATTCCGTGCCGGCGGGAGCCGCGGCCGGCGTCGGGAGGAATTCCGTGCCGGCGACATCCGCGACCGGCGCGACGGCGGGACGCGCACCTTGCCCGAGTTCGCCCGTGACCTCCCCGGACGGCGCCGCGGCGCTCGGTTGATCGGTCATGCACAGGGAATCGCTGGACAGGGAATCGCTGGACAGGGAATCGCTGGATAGGGAATCGCTGGACAGTGCGCCCTGAGCTACGTTCAAGGCCACCGTGGCTCCGCCAGCGTGGGCGGGAACGGCGAGGCGCTCGCCGCACTTCGGACATTTGACGGCCTTGCCGATCAGTTCATCCCTGACGTTGATCTTGGCCGAGCAAGACGAGCAAACGGTTTGGATCGGCACGGCAAGAGCCCTCGGCGAAACCGGTGTTCAACGAACACAAACGTGGGGTTCGATCAAGAAAGTGCCGTCAGCAGGCCGGGCTGACGCGGCGACGTGGCCCTCGGATCGCGAGGGCGGCGGCGGATCGTTGAAGTACGTTGACGGCATCGGGCACCATCCTTCGGGGTTTCGAGGTACGCGGCCGGCCGAGAGCAGCCGTACAATGACTCCGGTTGTTCAGACACATACTGGTGAGGAGCAAGCCTATTATCCCATGACGAGACGCAAATACAAGCGCGTACCCGCAGAACGCGCGAAATACCACCCGGGCTCATTTTTTTTCATCCTTCGGTGGATTCGCCTGTTCGCGTACGGTCAGGGTGAAGGCGCCGGCGCCGGCGTTGAAACTGGTCGCCTGGATGCGGAAGGTGCCGGCCTGCTCGGCGCGGAAGACGATGCGGGCGTTGAGACCGCCGCCGCCGTCGTCGTCCTCCGCCAACCTCTTGCCGGTTGCGTCGGTGAGCACCAGGTAAGGATCGAGGGCTTGCTGGTCGGGGCTGACCATGTCGATGACGTAGGTATGGCCCGCCGCCAGCTTCACCTGGTAGACCAGGGTTGGGGTTTGCCGGTCGAGCTGGCCGCGCAGCTCCAGGCCCTGGCCGACCTCGTGAACCGGGCCGACCAGCTTGCCGGCCAGGACCTCCCTGGCGGTTGCCGTCTTGAGCAACTCCGCGACGTTGGCCCACAATTGCGTGAGGGCCTTCTGTTCCTCCGCCGGGAGTTTGGCTAGCGCCGCCGCGTCGCGGATGCCGGCGAGGTCGCTGTCCTGCATCCAGTGCCTCAGGGTCTGCGCGACAAACGGTCGAGCCTGGGGCGGCCCGGACTCGAGGAGCTTCTCCCATACGGTCCGTTCGGCCTTCAGCCAGTCGAGGGCCTGACGGCGGAACTTCGCATTCGCCGCGTCATCGAGCGGCGGCTCATCCTTGCCTTGCCCGGCGATGGCCAGGGCGGCGGCGCAGGCGGCGTTGTAGCGGTGCTGCCGCTGGCGGTCGTCACCGAGCTTGGGGTCGCTTGCCAGCGCCTCCGCCCAGAGCCCGGCGGCGACGGCGAATTTCTTGCCGTTGTAGGCGATCTGGGCAAATCCCAGGCACTCGGCGTTATCGGCCGGTTGGTCCTCTCCCCGAAGCAGGGCCGGAAACCTCTGCGCCAGGGCCAGTTCGCGCTCAGCCATCGTGACCCATTGCGCCGAGGGATAGCGCCAGCCCGGCGTCCGGGAGCCCAGCTCATGCCCTTTTTTCAACATCTCCAGGGCCCCCGCATAGTCACCTTGCCGTTTAAGGATTCCGCCGAGGTTGAGGTGTGCCAGGGGGGCGTCGGGCTTGAGTCGGATCGCCGTGCGGAATTCGGGGATGGCCTCGTCCCATTTGCCCTGGGCCGAAAGGGCAATGGCGAGGTTGTAGTGGGCTTCAAAGCCGTCGGGCCTGAGCCGGATCGCGGTGCGGAATTCGGCGATGGCCTCGTCGAGCTTGCCCTGGCGTTGCCGGGCGACGGCGAGGTTGTTGTGTGCTTCGGCGAAGTCCGGCTTGAGCCGGATTGCCTCGCGGTATTCGGCGATCGCCCCGTCGAGTTTGTTCTGATTCGCCAGGGCGAGGCCGAGCTGGTAGTGGGCGGCGGCGTCCAACGGGCGGCTGGCGTCCTTGTGGATGAGCAGGGCCGCCTCGCGGCGAAGGATCTCGGCGATCAGCCAGTCTGGATTGACGACATGGGCACTCACCGGCAGGGATCCCTGGAAACCCTTTGAACCCAGCATCGCCAGCTCGAACGGAATAAGTGCCGTGGCCTCGGCCAGCAACTGGCGGGCCTGGTCCGCGTGCTGCAAATGGTGCTGGGCCATGGTGCGCATGAGGCGGGCAAGCGCAGCGTCGGCGCCGGCATTTTTGCTGACCGCCTGCGACTTTTCGCCGTATTGGGCTGCCTGCTCAAACTGACCGTCGCGATAGGCGATCAGGGCCATGCACGCGAAAAACCAGCCGCGAAAGTCGGCCCGCGCCGTGCCTTGTTCCACCGAATCGACAAGAACTCTGGACGGGAGCTGCGCACGGTCGGCGGCGTCGGGCCGCAGCAAACAAACCTTGCAGACCGAGTCGGCCTGTTCCACGACTGTCGTGCCACGGAACTGCTCGATCATCCGGAGGCACAATTGCCGGTAGCCCTCGACGTTGCCGGCGAGCAGCAGTCGCGGCGCCGCTTTCGTCCAGAGCGCGCGGTCTGCGGGATTGGCGGCGATCTCGGCGAGGGCTTCCTTCGCCGCTTGCGCCGATTGTCCGCGACGGGCGAATTCGTCGCCGCGGGCAGCGGCGCCCACCGCGGCGAGCGCGATCTGGGGGTCGGCGGCCTTGGGCTTGGCCACGGCGGGCTCGGGCGCGGCCGGCTTGGGCCCGGGCTCGGCCGGCTTGGGCTCGGCGCGGCCGGCTTGGGCTCGACCACGGCAGATCGATCGGGCTCGATGTTGCCATTACCATTTGCGGCGCCCTGGTCGGTCGTGGCGGGTGGAAGCAGGAACAGGAGCAAGGTACCAACGACACTCACCAGGACACACGCAGCCGCCACGCAAAGCCCCAGCGTCCGTCGCCGCCGCGGCGCCTTCCTGGTGGGCGACGGAACCGCGTTCAACCGGGCCGATACAGGTGGCAATGCGTGCGTGGTTTCGCCGCCGACGAGAACGCTGGACGGGGACGCCTGCGACGGGTCGTCCAGGTGGGCCAGGTGTTGCCTGAGCAGGTCCGCAACCGCCGCCGCCGTTTGAAATCGTCCGGCGGGATCCTTCACGAGCAGCTTGTTGACGATGGCGGCCAGCGCATCGGGAATGGCGGCGTTGATCTCGCGGATCGGTCGCGGCGTGTCGTCGCACACGCGCTTCAACACGCCAAGCGTCTTCTCGGCTCGGAAGGGCGGTCGGCCGGCACACATCGTGTACAGCACGCTGCCCAGGCTGAACAGGTCGCTGCGATGATCGAGCGTCTCGCCGCGTGCCTGTTCCGGCGACATGAACATCGGCGTCCCCGCGATCACGCCGGATTGCGTCAGGCTGGTGTCGTCCACGGCCCGGGCGAGGCCGAAGTCGGCGATTTTGACGCGCCCTGCTTCGAGGAGGATGTTCGCCGGCTTGATGTCGCGGTGGATCAAGCCCCTCTCGTGGGCCGCCGCCAGTCCCTCGGCGATTTCCGCGCCGATCCGAAGAATGTCCCGGATTGCAAAGGAGCCCGTTTGGTCGATGCGCACCTGCAAGGTCTTGCCGGCAACGTATTCCATGACCAGGTAAGGAATCGGCTGCTCATTCACCGCATAGGTGCTGACGACATGCTTGTGGTTGACGGCGGCGGCGGCACGAGCCTCGCGGACGAATCGGCTGCGTGCGGTGGGATTCCGGGCGAGCAGGGGGCCGAGCACCTTGATGGCGACCAGCCGTTGCAGCTTGTCGTCGAGCGCCTTGACCACGATGCCGAAGCCCCCTTTGCCGAGCAGCGCCAGCACCTCGAAATGTCCCAGCCGGCCGAGCGACCCTGGTTGTGTGCCAGGCTGCAAAAACGATAGGCTTCTATCCCGAATGGGGGCCGGCTCCTCAGCCTCGCCCGCCGGCGTCACGCGCACCACCGATTCGCTCACCTGCGATTCGCTCACCTGCGATTCGCTCACCTGCGATTCGCTCACCTCCGATTCGCTCACCTGCGATTCGCTCACCTCCGATTCGCTCACCTGCGATTCGGTCACCGGCGGCTCGCTCACTGGCGGGTCGCTCGCCGGCAGTTGTCCCGCAGAAGTATCCTCCGCGTTGGTCGAGGGATCAAACGCGGTGGTGAACTCGGCCGACACCTCCGGCACGGCCTGCGTCGATTCGGCGGAAGTCTGTTGCACGGGCACCGCTTCGACGTTGGTCTTTTCGTCCATGGCGATTGTTCTCCTTGCGGACATTCTCGATCGGCTCGGCGACGGGCAGGCCCGCCACGGCAACACCCGCCATGCTATTGCTTGAACTCCCCCTTCTCGTGGCGAGCCCAGAACTCGGCCGGCGGCCAGATGGGCCCGCTGTAGGTGCTACCGATGCGCTTGAGGCTCTCCATGCCGCGGAGGATATCCAGGCCCTGGGTGATGTTCCTGGGCGTCAGGCGGATCTCTTCCAGCGGCAAATCCTTCAGCGGCGACAGGTCGGACACCTTCGAGTTGACCAGCCAGAGTCTATTAAGGTTCTTGCAGTCCTTCAAGTGAGCCAGCCCCGCTCCGCGCACGTTGGTGTCGTTCAAATCGAGGAACTTCAGGTTCTTGCAGCCCTTGAAATACGCCAGACCCGCGTCGGTCACCTGCGTGGCCCACAGATCGAGGTTACCAAGGTCCCTGCAGTCCTTGAAGCGTTCCAGGCCCGCATCGCTCACCTGCGTATTGTTCAAGCTCAGGTCGGTCAGGTTCTTGCAGTTCTTGAAGTTGCCAAGGCCCGTGTCGGTCACCCGCGTATAGGGGAGGCGAAGGACCGTCAGGGCTGTGCAGTCCTTGAACTGGGCCAGGCCCACGTCGGTCACCGGCGTGCTACCGAGGTCGAGGGACGTCAGGTTCTTGCAGTTCTTGAAGTAATCCAGACCCGCATCGCTGACCCGCGAGTTGGGGCCCAGGGTGAGGTTCGTCAGGTTCTTGAAGTCCTTGAATATGGCCAGGCCGGCGTCGCTCACTCCCGTTGCGCCGACATCGAGGAGTATCAGGTTCGTGCAGTCCTTGAAGTGCGCCAGGCCCGCATCGCTCGTGTGCGTGTAACCCAGGACGAGGTGCGTCAGGTTCTTGCAGTTCTTGAAGTGGGCCAGCCCCTCGTCGCTCACCTGCTCGTTCTGCCGCAAGAAGACGTATGTCAGCCGGAACGCCTCACTCGGCAGGCCCGCTGCGTTGCGGTCGCCCTCCTCATCGTTGATGCGAATGCGTCCGCCGATGGACAGCACATACTCGGCCGTACGGCGATCGGGATCGAGACTCGCCATCGGCTCGATCGCGCCACCGTTCTTTTCGATCCTGAGCGACGGCAGGATGGAAGCGAGTTTTCTGGCTCCTGCGTCCGTTACTCTCGTCAAGCGGAGGTCCAGGTATTTCAGCGCCTTGAGGCCGGCCAGCTCCTCCACGCCGGCGTCCGTCACCTGCCCAACGTTGTAGAGGCTCAGGTGCGCGAGGCTATGCAGGCCGGCCAGCTGCTTCAGGCCCACGTCCGTCACCTGGGTGGTTTCGAGGCTGAGCGATTGAAGGCTTTTCATGCCGGCCAGTTCCTTCAGGCCCGCGTCCGTCGCCTTGGTGCCCCAGAGGCTTAGCCACTGGAGGTTCTTCAGCCCGACCAGATTTTTCACGTCCGCATCGCTTACATTCGTGTGTCGACAGTCAAGGCTCGTCAGCTCCATGTCCTTCAGCGGCGCGAGGTCGGAGACCGGCGAATAGCGGCACTGCAAGTTCGTCAGCGGCAACCCGCGCAGCGGCGCGAGGTCGCTCACTTGACCACGGCCAACATCGGTGCCGGAACAATCGAGAAACCGCAACCGGGTCAACGCTGCGCACCGGCGAGATGTCGCGCACCTGATCGGTCTGGAACTCCAGTCCCGTCACCACGTCGTTCTCGACCGTGGGCGTGACCTTGCCGTCGAAGCCGGGGTTGAGTTCCTTCAAGCGCGCAATGACCGCCGTCACCTGCTCATTGGCCGGCATGGCGGCCACGGAACGCTCCCAGGGCGACGCGTCGACCTTGAGTTCCCCCTTGTCGTAGCGAGTCCAGAACTCCGCCGCCGGCAACTCGTGCCAATGATCCAGGCCGACGGTCTTGAGGCTCTTCATATCGCGGAGTATGTTCAGGCCCTGGGAAATGACCCTGGGATCCACACGGATATCTTCCAACTGCATGGCTTGCAGAGCTTTCACGTCGGTGACGCCGGACTGGTAAATGTACAACCTCTTCAGCGGCAGGTTCTTCACTGGTTCAAGATCCCGGACAGGAGTGTCATCAAGGAGCAGCACAGTGAGCGGCAGGCCCTTGAGCGGCGAAAGGTCCCGGACCTCGGCGCAGTGACTAAGGGCCAGCGAGGTGAGGGGCATGCCCTTGAGCGGCGAAAGGTCCCGTACCTTGGTGCAGCCCATGGCCAGTCTCGGTGAGCGGCATGCCCCTGAGCGGCTCCAGGTCCCGAACCTGGGGGCCGTCATGAAGGTTTAGGTAAGTGAGCGGCATGCCCTTGAGCGGCGTTAGGTCCTGAATCTCAGTGCATGTATGAAAGTTCAGCGACGTGAGCGGCATGCCCTTGAGCGGCGCTAGGTCCTGGACCGGGCAGCCAGCAAGGCCTAGCGAGGTGAGTCCCACCAGAGCCCGCACGGGCGAGAGGTCCGTCACCTCTTTGCGGATGATATTTAGCTCCGTCACCACGCCACCCTCGATCTTGTGTTCCACCTGGCCATCAAAGCCGGGGTTGCGTTCCTTCAAACGAGCGGCGACCGCCTTCACCTGCTCCGCCGCCGGCATGGCGGCCACGGAACGCTCCCACGCCGCGGCGTCGGTCGTTTCCCTGGCTGTCTTCGGGCCCGGTCCCTTGCCGCCAGTGTTGGCGGCCTTCGCGGTGGCCGGCTCCTGGCTGACCCGTACGACTTGCCGGCCATTCTTCGCAACGGTGACCAGTTCCCGACTTACGAGCTTGCCGTCCTTGCGCGCCTCGACCGTGTAGCTACCGGGCTTCAGGCGGATTTCCTTCGCCCCCGCTCCCGTGATGATGATATCCGAGCCGTCGATGTTGATGCTGACTGCGGGGTCATCGACCTCGACGACCAACGTGCCCTCCGGCGAGAACAGGCGAATGACCGTGCCGCGGAACTCGGTGACGCCGGTCGCTTCCGTGAAACCCAAGCCGCCGAGCAATATCAGGAGCACGGCCGCGGCGGCTACCCAGCGGCGGCGCGCGTGGCGCGTGGCGCGTGGTGAGCGGCGAGCGAATGGCAGTTTCTCGCCACGCGCCATGCGCTTCTCACCACTCGGCAGTTTCTCGCCAGTCGCCACGCGCTTCTCACCACTCGGCTCACCACGCGCCACGCGCTTCTCACCACTCGGCAGCATCGCCGCCTGGCCACGCCCCAATAGGTCCGCCACCTCTTTGGCCGTCGCAATCCGGTCTTGTGGCTTCTTGGCGTGCAGCCGCGCGATGATGTCGCAGAGCCACTGTGGCGTCTCGGGGATGATCTCCCGGATCGGCCGCGGCGTATCCTCGGCCACCCGTTTCAGGACCGCGAGCGTGCTATTCGCCCGGAACGGCGGCCGGCCGGAACACATCGTGTACAGCACGCTGCCGAGGCTGAACAGGTCGGTCCGATGGTCGAGCGCTTCGTCTTGCGCCTGTTCCGGGGCCATGTACATCGGCGTCCCCGCGAGCAACCCGGATTGGGTCAAACTGGCGTCGTCGGCCGCCCGCGCCAGGCCGAAGTCGGTGATCTTGACGCACGGGTGCGGACCGGCCTCGATCAGGATATTGGCCGGCTTGATGTCCCGGTGAATCAGGCCCATGCCGTGGGCGGCCGCCAGCCCCTCGGCCAGTCTGCCGGCCGATCTGCTGCACTTCCACCGTTTCCAAAGGCCCCGTTCGATCGAGCCGATCCTGAAGAGTTTCGCCGGGGATAAACTCCATCACCAGGTACGGCAGCGGTTGCTCCTCGACCGCATAGATCTGGACGACGTTTTCGTGCCGAACCTTGGCCGACGCCCGGGCCTCGCGCACAAACCGTTTGCGGGCGGGCGAGGTGCCGGCCAGCTGCGGGGCCAGCACCTTGACCGCGACCACGCGCTGCAGCGCCTCGTCGAAGGCGCGCAGCACGATGCCGAACCCGCCACGACCGAGGACTTCGAGGACCTCGTAGTGTCCGATCCGCCCGAGGGAATCCGGCCGCCCGGGCGGGGCGAGGAACTCGAGGTCGGCGTCAGCCGCGTTCGCATTATCGTTTGTGTCCGCCGCGGCGCCCAACTCCTGGGTGGCGAACACGTCCGGCTCCGATGGCTTGACGGCCGGGCTTCCCAGGAAGCTGCCGGCCGTGTCATGCGACCGGAGCAGGGAGTCGATGCGAGCCCGCCGTGCCGGGTCGCCGCCGCAAACCCTGTCCAGGTAAGCGGTACGGGCCGCAGCGTTGGGGAGGTCGAGCACGGCCAGGAAGATTTCACGTTCGGTCATCGCCAGGCCCTCGGGAGGACGCGACACGGTACGGGGTAGGTTCCGCTCGGCTATTTGCTGATGGCGTCTTACCAACAATGCGACGCCGTGCCGAAATCACGCCAAATTATTTCGGCTTCTCCTCCGCCTTCATTAGCAACTTCGCCACGTTGGCCCACAACTGGGTGTCCAGCGCCTCCTTGTCGCGGATGCCGGCTAGGTCGCTGTATCTGCCGCCGCCGACAAGGTCGTGCCGCGCTGGCCGGGGGCACCCCTTTTTCGGCACGACAAGCACGACCGGCACGACAAGCACGACCGGCACGACAAGCACGACCGGCACGACAAGCACGACCGGCACGACACGCACGACCGGCACGACACGCACGACCGGCACGACAAGCACGACCGGCACGACATGCAAGCCGGGGAACGGGTTACTGAGATCGCGCATGGTCGTGGTTGAGGTGGCTGACCTCCCAATGTCCCGCCCATTCCCGCCGGCAACGCCAACAGGACCAGACTCGCCGCGATCACCTGCCCCTTGTTTCGGCGGACGAACTTCTGCACCCGGTGCCCCGTGCTCGGCGGCCGGGCTTCGACACCTCGTCGGCCAGATAGCGCTGGATGTCGCGGGCCAGGCCGTTCGCCGTCTCGTACCGCCGGCTGCGGTCCTTCTCCAGCGCCTTCAGCAGCACCCAGTCGAGTTCGCCCTTCATCAGCTTCGAGAGCTTGGCCGGCTCGGTGCCGCGACGGGCGGCGATGCGCGACAAGCCGTTCGCCGTGCTCAGGCGGTAGCTCTCGGCTTCGGCGCTTCCACCTCGCGGACGATCCGCAGGATTTCCAACAACGCCGCCTTGGCGAGCGACTTGCGGTCCACCGGGGTGCTGCCCGTCAGCAGCGCGTACAGCAGCATAGCACTTTGCCAAAGCCCTGTTTCCGATATATAACGGCCCCTATGCCGCTTGAAGCCTTGCATCTGATTGCCTGCGATGATGTTGTACCAGATCCTACCAATTACCACCGGCTGACTGTCGTCGGCTTGCTCATGGTGATTCGGGCCAGGGCGACACCACCATTTCCCGTAGTGCGGCCAGTTTTTTGTGTCCTTCTGCTGGAATTGTAACTTCCCCGCAGCTGGGTCATATTGGCTAGAGGTGATGTGCGACGGCTCGTTACTGGCTCGGAAGAAACTTCTCTTGAGAGCGTGAGTTCTTCTGATGACTCCTGATCCATCCATTACCATTTCCTGTGACGGCGAACTGGTTGTCTTCTCCGACGATGCGAATTCCTCGCCGCTGCAGCCGGAAATCGTTACGATCCCTCTGACTGCCGATACTTCCGGCTCGCAGTCTCAAGGGTCGAACCAATCATTGGCTGCCCCGACACCTGAACAAAGCCCAAAACAGTAAATACGTCATCGTTCAACAGAGCGCTGCCAGCAGCAGTGGCTCGGCGTCGACGTACTTCTTTTGGCCCAAGAGCGCCCCGCCGAGCATCGACTTCGTGTTGAAGGTTGTCCAGTCGTCGGGCTGCGTCTTCTCGCGGATGGCCACGCACTCGCGGACGAGCGGTTCGGCGTCCGTCCATTTCTTTTGGTACAGCAGATTCAGACCGAGTTGGGCCAACGCGCCGGCATCGGCCGGTGAACCTCGACCCGATTTCTGTTTCTCCACGCGCAGTCGTTCCCGGTGCAGCAACTCGGCTTTGTCGAACTGCTTGACCTCGTCGTAGGCAGCCCCGAGGTTGCCGATGCGGTTCGTCATTTCGGGGGAAGTTCGAGCGGTCCCTTGAGGGCCGCGGGGAACACACCCCCAGGTCACCTGGTACGATGCTTCAAGCGGGCACGGGACGTAGTGATCCGGTGTGAGGAAGATCGGCATATCCGCGAGCCGGTCGCCGACCGCCAGGTTCTCGACGTAGGCGACTTTCTCTGAACCCGCCGCATATGCCGCGAGGGTCAACGGCTTGTCCGGCGGCAGCTCGAACGGCTCTTCCTTGAACTGGTCGCAGATCGGCTTGTGGATGCCGTGCGGGTCGCGGACCGACGGCGGAAACAGATCGACGACCAACAGGTGGACGCCGCGGCGCAGGAGTCTCCCGGCCTTGCGGACGAACGCCTTGAGCCCATTCGTGCTGTCCTTGGTCCCCGGCGACACGATCTCGATGACCGCGATCAACTCCCCCTGCGGCAGGTAAATGGAAAGGCGGTCAGCCCGCCGCGCGTAGCCGGCCGTGTTCTCCCCGCGGCTCACGATGCGGACGCGGGGGGGACGGTCGAGAACGGCGACCCCTGCCGGACCATTCGGGGGCGTCGGCGGCTGCGCCTTGAGCGCGAGCACGTCCGGGATGGGCCCTTTCGCGTCCACCTCGCTCATGGCGAAGTAGCCCTCGGGCAACCCGCCGGCGTTGAGCGCGTCGGCCAGGGCGGAGATCCACCGCTGGTGGAAGAAGTGGTACGTCCCGGCCGGAACGCGGGTCCAATCGTGAATCGGCATGGTGAACCTCCCAGGGACATCGCACCAGATTGAGGTTACTTCTTCGGCCCGTCAACCGCCGGCATCTCGTCGGTCAGCGGCATATCGCCGCGGATCATCTTGCTCGCCGCACCCACGAGCTTCAGATAGAAATCGCTTGGCAGATCTTCAAAGGTCAAAAACTTCGACGCCCCAACCGGCACGTTATTCGTGCATTTGTAGATGGCCGTGCCCTCGTCCACTTCGTCGAACATGGCCTGATAGACCATCGTGGCGCCGGCCTTCCTGGCGGCGACAAACTGCGACCACAAAAACTTCCCGCCCTGACGCGGAATCGAATTCACCGGCGAGCGCGGGTTCTGATTGTGCCAACTGAAACCCGGAAAAACGACGGGCAGATATTCCTTCTCGTTCTCCTTGCACCAAGCAAGGTCCGGAGCCATCGTCTTCCTGGCATAACTCGCCGCCTGGTGCGGCGTACTGTAGCGCCCGACCGTCCACGGACTCACAATATCCGCCTTGGCGATCAGCTCAAGCAGCGTCTTGTCATTGACCGCGTCGCGCTCCAGCGTGCGCCAGTATGTCGGCACGCCCAGCATCACCGTGCAGCCGCCGCCTTCTTTGCTTTTCAGGAACGCCACCAGTTCAAGTCCTTCCTGTAACGTGTATTTCCGCCCGTCGCTGAAGCCAAAGCCCCATACCGCCACCACCGGCTTGCCGTTGTGATGCAGATATGCTGGATCGTTTGCGATCTCCATCTTTTCGTTGAGCAGTTTCCAATCCTCCATCAATTGACCCATCTGCCCCGCTCTCATTCCCGAGAGATCGTACATGACCGCGTAGGTGCGCCCGTACTTGTTGGCTCCTTCCCGGCAGTGATCCAGCACCGTGTTGAATTGCCGCAGTCCCAGCGTATTGAACACCTCGCCGCCAAAGCGCTGGACGAACACGCCGTCGATGCCGTAATCCTGCATCCACTTGAAATGGCGAATCACCGTCTTGGCGTTGAAGGCGCTATAGACCTCGGCAGCCTTGCCGTCCGCAGTCTTGAACGGCGTCGCGTAACGCTCCTCCGGAGCCAGCTCCGTGACATCCGGCCACAGATCGACATTGGTGCTGCCCGGTTTGAAGCCGTTTTTGCCCTGCCAGTGATACCAGCCGCGCCCGCAGCCGTCCCCTTCCGCCGCGTGCCAGCCCTGATAGCCGCACAGCACTTTCCCGCGCAGCGTCGAACAGTCAACGCCCTTGTCGCTGGTCCCGCGAAAGGGCTTCATGGTCTGTTCAATGACTTGTTCGCGCGTCAGCTTCTGCGGTCCGTCCTCGGGCCGTTCCGCATTCGTATTCAGCATCGCGGCCAAAACCACGCTGACGGCAACAAGAGCGCCAAACCCGCCGCGCCATTTCCCCATGATCGATTCCTCCAGTTACGAAGAAACCTGCAAGATTCTCGCGATTGCGTGAAGCGAATTCTATGGCCACCTGGTGCCGCCAAGCGGCTCAGGGAACCTTGGCTTCCTTCCAGAACTCGTCGGCCGTCTTCTCGTTGATGCGCTCCAGCGTCTTGATCGCGCGGAGGATCTTGGCGTCGCGCGCCGCCTGGAAGTCGCACCGGATGTCTCTCAGCGGCAGATCCTTTAGCGGCGACAGATCGGTCACGGCCGAGCCCTCAAGAGCCAGATCATTTAATGGCATCCCTTTGACCGGCGCGAGGTCCGACACTTTAGAATTGTTGATGTGCAGCAATTGCAGGCGCATGCCCCGCAAGGGGGCCAGCTCGGACACCAGCGTGTTAGCGCATAGCAGCTGGGTCAGCGGCACGTCCTTGAGCGGCGCAAGGTCGGACACTTGCGTGTGGTTGACGCACAGAAATTCCAGCGGCAATCCGGCGAGCGGCGCGAGATCGAGCTTCTGGCCGCCGCCGCCGCAGTTCAGCCACTTGAGCGGCATGCCCTTGAGCGGCGTCAGATCCGATCCGCGCCACTGCCACACCGCCAGCCATTCCAGCGGCATTCCCTCAAGCGGTGCCAGGTCCGACACCTTGTTTTCACCGATGTTCAACCAGGTCAGGCGCATCCCTTTGAGGGGCGACACGTCGGCGAGCAATCCCTTGTCGTAACCTGATCCATGTATTTCGAGCTTCTGCAGCCGACTCAGTGCGCAGGACGGGGGTGATGTCCGTCACGTGATCGGTGCTAAACGTCAGGCCGATGACCGCATCGTTCTCGATCGTGGGCGTGAGCGTGCCGTCGAACTCGGGATTGCGCTTCTGCAACTCCTTGCGGACTGCCTCGACCTGGTCGGCAGTCGGCAGGGCTGCGATCGGCTTGACATCGGCATCCGTGAACGGAGCGACAGCGGCCGGCGGCACCTTCGCTTCGGGCGCAGGACGCCGGACCGAACTCGGGCCAGACGCAAGCCGAGGTCGTCGGCCCGGCGCGACGGCGGGTCCGAGCTGCGGCGCGTCGCCTGCCAGCCCTCGGGGTCGATGCGCCAGCCGCCGCCCCGGGCCACCCGAAGCGAGACGTCGCCCGCTTTGTAGGTGTCCGCGCAGAATTCCCACGCGTTTCCGTGCATATCGTATAAACCCAGCATGTTCGGCTCGTACGAGCCCACCTTGCACGTCCGATTCAGTCCCCCGTTAACATTCGCCTGTTCCGGCAACAGGGTGTTCGTGGGCTTGGCGAAGTAGAAGTCGAAGGCGCTATCTAGTTTGTCCGGCATCGGGCCGCCCCGACACGCGTACTCCCATTCCGCCTCTTTCGGCAACCGATAGACCCAGCCCGTCTCCTTTTCCAGCCTGTTCAGTTGCGCCATAAACAACTGGCACTGATCCCACGATACGTTCTCCACCGGGAATCGCGTCAGGTCCGCATCAGGGATGTCCTTCACCGCGTCCTTGGCGTCGCCCGTGCGCGAGAAGGCGCTTGGGTTGTCACCCATCACCTGAGTCCACTCCTGCTGCGTGACCACATACTTGCCCAGGTAGAAGTCGGCCGGGATCACCACCTCCTTGTCGCCCAGTTTGCCCTTGCCGCCGCCGAGCCACGATTTGCCCTTCGGCACGATCACGAACTCCATGCCGATGCTGTTCTTGACGGTGGGCGGCAGCGCCTGCTGCTTTGCCGCCGGGACCGGCGTTTCCTTCTTCGCGACCACCACCGGCGTTGCATCGCTACCGGGCTTGATCGGTTCCGGCATCACCTGCTGCCGGAACCGGTGAGTCACCCCGGCGAACTCCGTCATTAGTAGTGCGATCATGGGAAGCAACGCGACGGCCGCCGCCGCAACCCATTTCCACCGCCCCGAACGCTGCGGTTTGCCACTGGGGATGCGGGAGAGATTCTCAACCTTGGGGTGAGCCTTGAGCTGGGTCTCGCAGTCGGCGAGCAGATCGGCGATTTCCCGCGCCGACTGGTAGCGGTCGTCCGGGTCCTTGGCGTGCAGCTTGGCGATGATCTCGCACAACCATGCCGGCGTTTCGGGGATGATCTCCGCAATGGGGCGCGGCGGCTCCTCGGCCACGCGCTTCAGGACGGCCAAGGCGGAGGACGCGCGAAACGGCGGACGGCCGCTCACCATCTGGTAGAGCACGCTGCCGAAGCTGAACAGGTCGGCCCGCTGGTCGAGCTTGTGCCCGAGGGCCTGCTCGGGGGCCATGAACATCGGCGTCCCGGCAATGACGCCCGACTGCGTGATGCTGGCATCGTCGGCGGCGCGGGCCAGACCGAAGTCGGTGATCTTGACCCGCTGCTGCGACCCGCCTTCGATCAGCACGTTGCCCGGCTTGATGTCGCGGTGGATCAGGTCCTTGGCGTGCGCCGCCGCCAGCCCCTCGGCGACCTGCCGGCCGATCCGCAATACCTCGGGCACGTCGAGCGGTCCAGTCCGGTTGAGTTTCTGCTGAAGGGTCTCACCGGGGACGAACTCCATCACCAGGTAGGGCAGCGGCTGTTCGCCGACCTCGTAAACCTGCACCACGTTCTCGTGCCGCACTGCCGCCGAGGAACGGGCTTCGCGCAGGAACCGCTTGCGCGCGGCGACAGGGTCGCGATCTGTGGGGCCATCACCTTGATCGCGACCACCCGCTGCAAACTGTCGTCGAAGGCGCGAAAGACGATGCCGAAGGCGCCGCGGCCGAGCACCTCCAGCATTTCGTAATGCCCCAGCCGGCCCAACGAGTCGGGCCGGGTCGAGGGCTCCAAGAAACCGAGAGCGCCGTCATCATCGTCGCCCGATGATTCGCCTTCCGTTCGCGGTAGGGAAAGCCCTTTGCGATAAGCGGGAACAGCGCCCTGACCATCGGTTGAGCCGTCCAGGGCCTGGGTGGCATCGGGTGGTTGCGGCGCGTGGGCCAGCCCCTTCGGCTCCCGTGGATTGACGGCCGGGCTGCCGAGGAAGCTGCCGGCCGTGTCATGTGACCGGAGCAGGGACTCGACCTGGGCACGCAGCGCCAGGTCGCCGCGGCAAACCCTGTCGAGGTAGCTGGCACGGGCCGTCGGGTCGGGGAGGTCGAGCGCTGCCAGAAAGATTTCACGTTCGGTCATCGCCAAGCCCTCGCGAGGACGCCGAGGTCAGGGTCAGGAGTCAGGAGTCAGATTTCAGTCCGCTCACTGCGGACCCCTGCCTCCAATGCGACGAGGCGCCGAAATCACGCCAAGATAGTTTCTACGGTTCCGGATCGGCCGCGGTGTCCGCCAGCTCCCGGTGCAGCCAGGCGCGGGCGAACGACCAAACGCGGTCGGCGGTGCGCGGCGAGATTCCCAGGGCCTGGGCCGCCTCCGCGACGGACAGCCCGGTGAAGTGGCGGAGTTCGACCAGCTTCGCCGCTTGCGGATCCTCAGCCTCCAATCGGGTGAGGGCGGCGTCGAGCGCGACGAGGTCGTGGCGAGCGTCCGGGGCGGCGGGCTGCGCGGCGTCCAGGGCGATGCGCTGCCGGTCGCCGCCGTGCTTCGCGCGCTGCTTGCGGCGGGCAGCCTCCACCAGGATACGCCGCATGGCCTCGGCCGCGGCCGCGAAGAAGTGGCCGCGATTGTCCCAGCGGGCGGCGTCTTCCGGTCCGACGAGCCGCAGATACGCTTCGTGGACGAGGGCGGTCGCGTTCAGGGTGTGGCCGGGGGCTTCTTCGGCCATCCGGGCGGCCGCCAGTTTGCGCAACTCCTCGTACACCAACGGCAGCAACTGCCCGGCGGCGTGGGCGTTGCCCTGGGCGAGGTCCGACAGAACGCGAGTGACTTCGTTCATCGACGCGGCCCCGTGCCCATCGTCTCCGTGCGCCGGCCGGCGGCCGCCGTGCGACCTCGCCGGTCGTCCAGAGGTGGGGCAAAAGAAAAAGAGATTGTCCCAGGGCGGACCGCAAATTTCAACGGTTTTCTGAAATCGCCTGGCTGTGCGGCTGTGCGGCTGTGCGGCTGTGCGGCTGTGCGCCAGTGCTCCGCGCCATCGACACGAAACCCGCGTATGCTACTACTGCATCGCCAAGCCTTGATTTTGGGGTAGCCGCATTCGTGAGAATGCGGGTGACGTCGCCCGCATTCTCACGAATGCGGCTACCACGCAACCCTTCGTTCGAGACTTGACGCGGCACTACAGCAACTCGCGCAGGCGATCGATGAACACCGCCTGCTCGGGGTGGAGCCGCCGCCGGGCCTCGTCGAGCGGTACAAAAGCCGCCTGATCCACCTCCCACGACGCGCAGCGCGGCTCGGCGTCCGGCGGGGCAGGACCGGCGAATGCGTGGATTTCCTTGCGGCTCTTCGTGTACTGAATGCTGCCGAGCGGCACCAACGTGGCGGCGCGGACGCCGGTCTCCTCCCACGTCTCGCGGCGCGCGGCGGCCTCGAGCTCCTCGTCCGCGTCGGGCAGGCCCTTGGGAATACTCCACGGCGCCTTGCGATTGTAGGGGCCGCTCGCGTGGACGATCAGGACCTCCCAACCATCTGCGCCTTGCCGATAGAGCAGAGTGCCGGCGGACTGTTTCATGGGCTGCTCCTTGACGCTCCGGATGCCTATACATGATATCCTAGCGGGCGGCCGTGCGCAGCTCGCCGGCCGCGACCAAGGGGGGGATGTCCATGAAAATCGCAATGGCAAGCGCGTTGAGTCTGTGCGTCTTGGGGGGCGCGGTGCTCATGGGTCGGGCCGGACGCGACACGACGCCGGACGAAGCGGCGCGGGCGGCGGCGGTCAAGTTGTTCCAGAGCCTCGACGCCGAGCAGAAGAAACTCGCCGTCAGGGAATTCAAGGACAAGGAGCGCCATGTCGAGCAGTTCCCGGAGGTCAAACGGCCGGGGCTGCCGTTCGCGAAGCTGACCGCCGAGCAGAAGGCAATGGTCGCCGACGTCGTCAAGGCGATGACCTCGGCGTACGGCGCCGAGCGCTGCCTCGAGGTGGCCAAGCAGACCTCGGAGAATGGCCGTTACGTCAATTTCTTCGGCGAGCCGGCCGCCGACCAGCCGTTCGCCTGGCGGCTCGCGGGCCATCACCTGACGCTTGTGTACGTGGAATTCGGCAAGGAAAAGGCCGATGAAATCGGGCCGATCCTGCTGGGCGGCAATCCGGTCAAGACGCTGTGGGACGACGAAGAGAAAGCGGCGATCGCGTTCTATGCCGCGCTGTCGCCCGACGAGGCCAAGCAGGCGCAGGCCAAGGGGGCCAACGCCGGTTCGGGTTCGCCCATCGGCAAGGCCGGCGTGCGCATCGGTGATCTGGGCGAAAAGCCGGCGGCACTGGCACAGAAGCTGCTCGCGAAGCGCTCGACGTGCTGTCGGCGGATCGGCGCAAGCAGATGGAGGCGGTCATCGCCCAGACCGGCGGCGTCGAAAACCTGCGCATCGCCGTCTGGGGCGAAATCACCCGGTCGCATCTCGACGGCGGCAACTACCACTGGCGCATCGGCAGCGACGCGGTCGTGTGCGATTGGCAGACCGTCGGCAAGAACCATATTCACATGACGCTGCGCGGACGGCCCAAGGGATGATCGGGCGGTTTGTAGTTCCGCCTTTAGGCGGTTCCGGAGCCGCCTAAAGGCGGAACTACGAACGAAAACCCCGGGGCTTGCAGGGCAAACCCCGGGGCGGGTGACTGGGCGTTCAGAATTCCGAAGTCTCCAGGACTTCGGAAGTTTTTTCGGAAAGACGCTCAGACGGGCGTATTGTTGATGTCCAGGACCATCGTGGTGCCGGCCTTGGTGCCGTCGCTCCGCCACAGTTCGTCGCCGTGTACGCCGTCGTCGGCCGAGAAGTAGATGTAGGTGCTGTCCTTGGTCATGTAGTGAATGTCCGAACTGCACCCGCCGGGCATGATGTCGTCGACCATCCAGGTGCCGGCGGTGGTGCCGTCGGTGCGCCACAGCTCCTGGCCGTGGACGCCGTCGTTGGCCGTGAAGTACAGGACGCCGTTCAGCGTCGTCAGGAATGTGACGTTCGAGCTGGAAGCGCCGGGGTTGATGTCATCGACCATCCAGGTGCCGGCAGTGGTGCCGTCGCTGCGCCACAGCTCGAAGCCGTGTGTGCCATCGTTGGCGGTGAAGTACATCACGCCGTTCATGACCCGCATGGCGCCGATGTCGGAGCTGGCCGGGCCGGGGTTGATGTCGTCGACCATGAAGGTGCCGGTGGTGGTGCCGTCGCTGCGCCACAGCTCATAGCCATGCGTGCCGTCGGTCGCCAGGAAGTACAGGACGTTGTTGATGGTCGTCTCGTACTTGATGTCGGAGCTGGCCGGGCCGGGGTTAATGTCATCGACCATGACGGTGCCGGCGGTGGTGCCGTCGCTGCGCCACAGCTCCTGGCCGTGCACGCCGTCGTCGGCCGTGAAGTACACGATGCCCTGAACCTGCGTGAGATAATGGACGAACGAGCTGGTGCTGCCGGGATAGATGTTCACGACGAGCACGGTGCCGGCCGTGCTCCCGTCGGTCACCCACAGTTCGCGGCCGGTGGCGCTGGTGACAGCGGTGAAGAACATCTCGCCGCCGACGCGGGTCACGTACACCGGCGATGAGCCGTCCTTGCCGTTGATGTCCTTGAGCATCGCCGTGCCGGCAATCGTGCCGTCGCTGGTCCACAATTGGACGCCGTGCACGCCGTCGTCGGCCGAGAAGTACAGCAGGCCGCCGTACGCGTTCAAGAACGTGATATCGGAGCTGTCGCTGCCGGGGTTGATGTCGTCGACCATCCAGGTGCCGGCCCTGGTGCCGTCGCTGCGCCACAGCTCCTCACCGTGCACGCCGTCGTCGGCCTTGAAATAAAGCACGCTGTTCATCGTCGTCAGGTAGTCGATGTCGGAACTGCACCCGCCCGGCATGATGTCGTCCACCAGCTTCGTGCCGGCGGTGGTCCCATCGCTACGCCACAACTCCTGGCCGTGGACGCCGTCGTCGGCGGTGAAGTACAGCACGCCATTGATCTGATTGAGATAGTGGATGTCGGAACCGGCGGGCCCGGGGTTGATGTCGCGGACCAGCCAGGTGCCGGCGGTGGTGCCGTCGCTGCGCCACATCTCGTCGCCGTCGGGCCCGTCGTCGGCGGTGAAGTAGATGACGCTGTTCATCTGGGTCAGGTAGTGGATGTCGGCGCTTGGCTGGCCGGGGTTGATATCCTTGAGGAGGAAAGTCCCGCTTTTGGTGCCGTCGCTGACCCACAGCTCGCGGCCGTCGATGCCGTCGTTGGCGGTGAAGAAGAACTCATTGCCGACGCGGGTCACGTAGACGGGATTGGAGCTCTGAGTGTGGGCGACGGCGGCGACCGCGTCGGTCGCCGCGGCAACCGTGGTGCCGCTGAGCAGCTGGCGGTCTTCGAGCTGCTCGACGCGGAGCCGGACCGTGGGAGTACGGCGAGTGGGGCGCGTCAGTCCGGCAAAGCACTTGCGGAGCAGGTTCATGATCGTCTCCAGCGTTGAATGAGGGGGCGTGATGGTTTCCGTGTGGCCACTTCGCCCCTCTCATCGGAAACGCCGGGCGCACCGGACAGAAAGCGCGGGAAAAAAATAAGATTATGTGCTCGTGGCGGAATTCTGGCGAATTCCGCTACGGGTGGTACCAGGGACGCCATCGTGGCAACGCCGATAACCCTGCGCGGCGAACACATCACGCTCGCCCAGGCGGCCAAGCTGGCGGGCCTCGCCGACACCGGCGGGCAGGCCAAGCTGCTGGTGCGCGCCGGCAAGCTCCGCGTCAACGGCGCTGCCGTCGACCGCCCCGGCCACAAGCTCCACCTGGGCGATCGCCTCAGCGATGACGCCGGCCGGGAATGGACAATCCAGGCATGAACGAACAGGATGTCGTTGCCGAGGCGGGCGTTAGCGACCCGTCGCCCGCCACCTTGCTGCCGCAGGCCGGCCCGCTGCCGCCGCCGACCTGGCGGCTCGTCTTCCTGCTGGCGCTGCCGGTGCTCGCCCAGCAAGGCCTCTATTTTCTGGTCAACCTGTCCGACCTTTATCTCGCCGCTCACGTGCCGACCGAGCACCGCGACGCCGTACTGTCCGCGCACACCACCGCCCATTACGTCACCTGGTTCATCACCTGCTACAACGTGCTGGTCACGGTTGGCAGCACTGCCCTGGTCGCGCGCTTCGTCGGCGCCGGCGATCGGCGGCTCGCGATCGCCGTCACGCACCAGTCGCTCCTGCTCGCCTGCGCCATGGCGGCCGTGGCGTCGATCTGGGGCCTCGCGGGCGGCCTGCGCTGGCTGGTCGAAACGCTGCACCTGGAAGGGCTCGCTGCCGACTACGCCGTCGAGTATCTGCAGCCGTTGTTTCTGTTGCTCGTCTTCCAGATCGTCGAGGCGGCCGGCATTGCGTGCCTGGTCGGCGCCGGCGACACGCGCACCGGCCTGTGGGTCATGGTCGGCGTCGCGGTCGTCAACATCCCGCTCGCCTGGGGATTCGGCTGGGGCCTGGGACCCTTGCCGGAATGGGGCTTCGTCGGCATCGCCGTCGGCACCGCCCTGAGCCACACGCTTGGCGGCACCGTGGTGCTGGTGCGGCTGGCCCGCGGCCGATTCGGTTTGCACCTGCGGCCCGAGCTCTTCCGCCCGCGACTTCGACCTGTTGCGCCGGCTGCTGCGCGTCAGCGTGCCGGCAGCGTTCGACAGCCTCTCGGTGGTCGCCGGCCAGTTCTGGTTCCTCGGCATCGTCAACGGCCTGGGCCCGACGGCGAGCTCGGCGCACGGCATCGCGCTGGTATGGGAGGCGATGGGCTACCTGTCCGGGGCCGCGTTCGGCACCGCGGCGACGACGCTGGTCGGCCAGAACCTCGGCGCCGGCCGGCTGCGCGACGCCGCGAAGAGCGGGTGGATGGCGTTCGCCCTGGGTTGCGGCGTGATGTCGCTGATGGGGTTGATCTTCTTCGTGCTGGCCCGGCCGATGTTCGCCGTCTTCTGCCCCGAGCCCGGCGGTGCAGCGATTATCAAGCTGGGCGTGCCGGTGCTGCAGCTTGTCGCGTTCGCAATGCCGGCGCTGGCGTCGACGATCGTCTTCACCTACGCCTTGCGCGGCGCCGGCGACACGCGGGTGCCGGTCCTGTTCACCTGGATCGGCTTCTTCGTCGTCCGCATCCCGTTGGCCTACCTCTTCACGAGCGAATCGGTGCCGCTCGGCTCGCTCGGCACGATTCCCGGCCTCGGCCTGTTCGGCGCCTGGTTGGCGATGTTCGCCGACCTGCTCGTGCGCGGCGTCTTCTTTTTCATGCGCTTTGCACGCGGCGCCTGGCAGCGGCAGAAGGTATAGCCCCGGCAGGGGCGGCAGATAGTCGCCCAGGACGTAAGTCCTCGGTGAAGCCGGCGTGGACCAGGTCGAAGTCCCGGCAGGGACGGTAGAGGCGAGCGCCTCGCTCTGCCGTCCCTGCCGGGACTGAACCTACCGTTCGCTTCCGCCTGACCCAGGACTTACGTCCTGGGCTATTATCTGCCGTCCCTGCCGGGACTGTCGTCACCGTCGGCGGCAGCCGCCTCGTCCGCTGCGATCCATTGGTCGTCGGTCCGCGCGTCCAATTCGGCAAGCAATCGCTTGACGCGCTGCTCATCCCAGCCTTTGGGAAATCGCTGTTCGTTCATGCGGCTCACTATTTCTCCTCCGCGCGCTACTTGCTTGGGATGGACCAGGAATCGTCGAACAGCCCCGCGGTCACCACGTCGACCACCGCGGGATCGTCGCCGGCGCGCAAGATTGCGTAGTCGCCCAGCCGCGGAAATAGCAGGGCGTTGGTCTTCACGTAGTCGTCGGTCGGAAACGTGTGGCCGGTGTTCAACACCACGTAACGCAGCGCATTGAGCGGGTTGGGGTAAATCAGCACCGGCAGGTGGCGGTCGGCGGCGACCTTCTGCCCGGCGAAGCGAAGCTCATCCTTCGTCCAGCTCAACGGTAGGCCGTCGAGCGCCTGCGCGATCAGCGAGTTGGACGACGGATCGCCGAAAAGGATCAGATGACGCGCGGCAATGTCGTCGGCCGTGACGTCGGTGTCGGCTTTCACCGGCAGCTGGCCGCGCCAGTATTTCGACCACTCGAAGGCGAACCGCTCCAGCCGCGCGTCGGCGAGCTTGCGCGTCGTCTCGTGCCAGCTCTTGCCGGTGCCCTTGACGCACAAAAACGACTCGGCAAAGGCATCGTCGATGGGCCCTTGCAGGCCGTGAACCTTGCGTGGATGCTGCTGCTGCTGGGATATCAGCCGTTGCTGCAACACCGACATCCATTTACCGGCGCGCCGCTGTAAGAACAGCGCCAGCGATCCGTCCGCGAGCGTCGATGGATGCGCCACCAGCTTCTGCCCGTCGATCGTGACGTCCTGCGCTTGACCCGCGAAGGCCGGCAGCAGGATGCGGAGCGTTTGCGCATTTTCCGTTTGCAGGTTATAGCCCGCGTCGGTGTGCGTCCCGAGCACGCTGGCGCGCTTGTAGTGCCTGTCGAGGCCCAGCAGCGAAAGCCAGTGACATTCCGGATACTTCAGCGTGTAGGTAACGAAGTTAAGCGTCTCGGCGTACTCGGAACGCGGCTTGTCGGCATACTTCTCGTACAGCTCATTGGCTTTCTTGAACCATTCCGGTGGGAATTTGTGCTCCAGGTCCGGCGCGACCAGGTGGTCCATGTGAATGCCCGCCTTCTTCAGGATCTCCTCGATGTTGTCGGCGGCTTGCTTCTGCGGATCCTTGGCCCCCGAGTACGCGACCACGGGCACGTTGAACGCATTGAGCGCGTAATCGACCGCGTCATAGATGCGCAGGCACGCTTCCTGATGGGGCGGCAGCGGATTGGCCAGCTTCGGCACATAGCCGTGCGTCGTCGTGAAGCCGGCGCCGGGGCCGATGCACTGCCAGTGATCCGGCCAGTGCAGGCCGATGTGCCACGTGCCCGCCCCGCCCATCGAAAAGCCGCGCAGCACGAAGTGGTAGGGCGCGGTGCCCGGCACGCGGCCGGCGGCGCGCTCGGTATTGACGAATGCCGTGATCGCCTCGAACACGTCGGTCTCGCCGGCCCAGCGATACGCGTTGTTGCCCCGGCCGTACACCGTCACCTGGATGAAGTCCTGCTCCTTCGGCACCGCCTTCTCGCCGTTGTTGGCGTGCAGAAAGCCCACCTCGGTCAGCGACGGATCGCGGCCGTGCAGGACCACGTCGACGCGCCAGCGTTTCCTGGGATCCTTGCCGAATTCGACGGGGTAGGTGACGGCGAAAGGCTGCACGGTGCCGTCGATGCGCGACCGGTAGCCGCGCGCGATGGTCTGGCCGGCCGGCAGCGACAGCCACGGCATGTCGCCGCTGGAGAGCAGCCGGGCCCGGAGCAGGCCGCGGTCGAGCACGGCCAGCGTCCACGCGGCACTATCCTTATGGTAGAATTCCTTGTTCTGGACGAGCATCTCGGCGGCGCAGATAGACCGCCACATCCACCAGCACGTCACGGACGCCCTGCTTTTGCAGCAGCGTCAGTGCCTGCGCCAGCCGGTTGCCCTTCTCCTGAATCTGCTTCATCACTTCGTCGGACGGCAGGATTGGCGCCGGCGGCGCGTAGCCCTGGCCGCCCACAGGTGCGCCGACCGCGAACATACACGCGATTCCCAGAAATACGCAGGCAAGGATTCTCATGAGGGCAGGCTCCGCTCGGGGTGAATGCCTCGAAGATCGCCAGTGTTGACAATACGCAGCGGCCAGACGATTCGCAAGCTAGCTCCCAAACTTGCGAAGTCTCCGAGACTTCGGAAGTTTTCGGATACGCGCTGGGCCGCCGGCAATAGGGCACCCCCTGTGAGAATCGGTTTTTCCTCGCACCTGGCCGCGCGGGGCTGGGCGTGCCGGCCGGCCCGCAACGTTGCGTGACCGGCACTGCGGCCCAACTTTTTTGTCGCACGTGGCGTTTTCGAGGCTTTTCTGCTATAATTGCCTACATATGTACGGCGTCGCCCCGTCAGGGAGCCTCCCATGCGCGTTCCCGACCATCCCACCCTGATCCGGCGCATGCTCGACAGCCGGCTTAAGAAGCTGGTCACCACCTCCCCGTCCTGGCCGCCACGCTCGGCTCCTACACCCATCGCTGTGGCCGTCCCCTGTGTCGCTGCCATCACGGTGGGCCGCTGCATCCCGGGCAGCACATCACCTTCATGGACGGCGGCAAGTCTCGTTGCGTCTACGTCCCCAAAGGCCTACTTCCGGAGGTCCGATCATGGATCGCCGAACATCGACGCCTCAAACTCCTCCTCAAGGAGATTCATCTGCTCAGCGTGGCCCTGGTGCGGACCCACAGCCGGCACCAGAAACGCAAGGCGGGGCGACCGTGAGCGTGGGTCCGGCCTTGGTCCGGACCATTCGCCACTTCTTTCCAGAGTTCAATGACTGGCTCGACCGCCTCCCCGACACGCGCAACCAGGACTGCATCACATACGAACGCCGCTTCCTCGCCTGGTGGGGTATTGGCCTCTATCTGTTCCAACTCGGCAGCCGTCGGCAACTCGACTACGAATTCGATGCTGCCGGCACCTGCGTGTTGCCCAACCTCAACCGCCTGGCCCAGACGGCGCACGACACTCGCCCCGTCAACGATACCCTGGACTACTACCTGGGGCACAGTCGGCCCGAAGCCTTCGCCGCGGTGCGTGTGCGGATGGTGCAGCGGCTCATCCGCATGAAGGCGCTGGAGTCGGCCCGTTTGCTGGGCCATCTGGTGCTGCTGGTCGATGGCACCGGGCTGTTGTGCTGGCGGCGGCGGCACTGCGATCAGTGCCTGGTCCAAAAACACGGTGATACGACCGTGTATTTGCATCAAGTGCTGGAGGCCCAGCTGCTCGGGCCGGCGGACGTGGTCCTGTCGGTCGGCAGCGAGTTCATCGTCAACACCGACGCGGAAGCCACGCGGGGGCAAAATGCCGAGGCAATCAAACAGGACTGCGAGTTGAACGCCTTCAGCCGGCTGGCGCCCCGGCTGAAGAAGGCGTTTCCCCAGTTACAGGTGGTGCTGGCGGGGGATAGTTTGTTTGCGTGCGGCCGGGTCCTGCAGGTGGCAGCGGACTATGATTGGTCGTACGTGTTGACCTTTAAGCAGGGACACCTGCCCGCGGTCTGGGACGATTTTCAGCGGCTGCTGCCCCTGTGCCCCGAGAATGTGCTGGAGCAGACGCTGCCGTGCGGCACCCGACAGGTGTATCGCTGGGTGCATGACCTCGGTTACGAAGACGACCGCAAACGGCATTGGCAGTTCACGGCCATCGAGTGTCTGGAGACGCCCCAGGGCAAACCGACCACGCGGTTCGCCTGGATCACCCAGCTGCCGGTGAATCGCAAGACGGTCGTGGACATCGCTACCAAAGGAGGTCGCTATCGGTGGAAGATTGAGAACGAAGGGTTCAACCGGCAAAAGAACAGCGGGCTGAACCTGGAACACGTCTACAGTATCGATCCGGAGAAGTTGCAGGCCTATTACCACCTGCTGCAGATTGCGTTCATCCTGGTGCAACTGCTGGAACGAGGCAGCCTGCTCCGCCGACTGGCGGAGGCCCACGGTAAAACTACCATCCAGTGGTTTGGCAGCCTGAAGAACATCGCGCACCGTTTGCTGGAAAGTTTGCGCAATTACGTGTGGCCCGAGGCAAGCTACGATGCTCGGGCCGCGGCCGCGCTCCACATCGGATTGGACACATCGTAACGCCAGCGGCCTGTCCGCAACTCCGGGTCGTCAATCGCATGTAGACACAACCGTGGCAGCAATCCAGTTCCTGGGGCAGGAGGGTCCGGGCCGCGCGTGCCCGCCAGCCAGGGGCTGCGGCAAAAAGTCGGGCGGCCGGGCGTGTCGCGGATTCCTCAGGCTGACCGCCTATGGACGCGGACACACCCTGTGGTAACATAAGATGGTTGCGTGTCCGCAGCGGGATGGGATATGGTTTTTCGAGTCGCGCGATTTCTTGTGCTGAGCTGTAGCCTCACCCTGGTGTTGCCACCGGGTTGGTGCTGCATCTTCGAGTGCCGCGCATCGGCGCACTCGGCCAAGCTTGGAAGGCCGACGCCGCGTTCGTGTTGCGGACATTGCGGGTGTACGCCCAGATCATCGGCGCCCAAGCAAACGCCGGATCCGGTTCCCTGTGGCCAATGCCCATGCGCTGAACGACACGCGACGGCTGCTGACACACCTTGCACTTTTACCTGCGATCTCTCGCTACCCTGCGCGGTGTTGATCGTCGACCAAACCCCATCCCACGCGCAGCGCGATGGCGTCGTCAGCACATTCCTCGCTCCGTCCGACATCTCCCGGCAACTCCGCTATTGCACCTGGCAGTGCTAGTGGTGCGCGCTGCGCAGCGCTAGCACCGGTTCACAGCTGATCCGCGCGCGATGCTGTGCTTGGTTGGCAAATCCCAATCAATCCGAATAGTGTCTGTTTGTCCAGAAGCCCCCAAAGTGTCCCGGAAATGCCAACTCCGCAAGGGATCACCGGGGTCATCAACGTGCCGGCGGCGGCTGGTGTCATTGGTTACCGTTCGCGCCTTGTTACAATTGCGAATGCAGGCCGAGCGGACCGTTCACGATTCCCTGTCTGGTTTTGCCCGTAAGGAGCTGTTATGGCTACCATGCGACGGTCGGGTTTCACGCTCATCGAGCTGCTGGTCGTCATCGCGATCATCGCGGTCCTGATTGCGCTGCTCGTCCCCGCAGTCCAGAAAGTCCGCGAGGCGGCGGCACGCACGCAATGCCTCAATAACCTCAAGCAGATGGGGCTGGGCGCCCAGAACTACGCGGATGTCTATAAGCGGATGGTCGATTCGGGCGTGCCCGGCAGCACGCAGTGGGGCGGCCTGTGGGAGATCTTGCCCTATATCGAGCAAGCCGCCCTGGCCAATCCCGCCAATGTGCCGGTTGCGTCACCTATTGCGATCTACCAATGCCCGGCCCGCTCGCGGCCCATGGCGTCCAGCACGGGGCCGAGCCACGGGACCACCATCCCGAACGGCCCCTACTCGGATTACCAGTTGAATGCGATGACCTTCTCCAATCCGATGACGACGCCGAGAATCACGCTCGTCGTCATTACGAACGCCGTCGGCACCAGCAACTTGATTCTCTTTGGCGAAGGGAACGTGGCGACCGACGTCGCGCAAAGCAACACCGCCAGCGACACGCCGGGCTATGAAACCATTTACTCGGGGGCCACCGTCGGGTTCAACATCCCGAACGGGACCGCACGCAACAGCGATTGGATCATGCCCGACGCGCCGACCAGCGCCGGGGGCTGCGCCATGGGATGGGGCTCCGGGCACAACGTCGGCGCTCAGTTCACTTTTTGCGATGGGCACGCGCGGCTGGTCACTTTTACTTACAACACGGCCCCGACCTTCATGCAGGCCCTGATGCTCGCGCCGGCCGGCGCCGGCGGTGCCTTTGTACCCGTCGATCTCGATCAATAAGGTTGCAGCCGGGATCGGCCGCGTTTCGCGCCGAGACTCGAGTTGTCAACCCATGGGAGGTACCGTTTTGATGTCGACCCATCCGCGTCTCCGAACGGCAGCATGGCTCCTGCTCGTGCTCATCCTGAGCGCCGCGACAGGCTGTCAACGGCGGTCCGCCTCGGAACTGAAGGAGGAGCCAGGGCGCAGAGTAATCTCGTGACGGTCACGGTCCCCGGCATGACCTGACCGGTCGGCTGACCGGCGCGAGTGCGGACAGCACTCGAATCTTTGCCGTGGGCAAAGCAGGTTCACGTCGATTTCGACCAGAAACAGGCCACCTTCCATGCGGACCCGGCACAGTACGACGAAACCGCCATCGTCGCGGTTCTCGACAAAGCGGGATTCGCCGGCAGCAAGGTGGTGAAGTAGCGTCCAACCATGCCCGGAGCGGTCGCACACCTGCATTACCAGGCGTCATCGGCGCAGGTTCCGGCACCGAGGACGTTTCCAACGGCCCGGCGACAGCGCGCTCAAGCGTGGCCCGGCGCCGGAAGTATTCGGCGACGGTTTCGTAGTAGCGTTCGCGCAGGCTCACCTGGTTGCGCTGGGCCTCGATCAGGCTCAAGAACGGAATCTTGCCGGTGACGTAGGCCGTCTGCGCCGCCTCGACGTTCGCCTTGGCTGCCGGCAGGATTTTCTTGGCGTACAGCGCGACCGACCCCTCGCCCTGGCGGGCCTTCTCGAAGGCTTCCTGCACCTGGTAGTTGACCTGATCGGCCTGCTTGGCCAACTCCGCCCGCCGCTGGGCAATCTTCGCCTCGGCTTCGGCCACGGCGCCATGACGGCGGCCGGTGCAGACGGGCAGGTTCATTCGCACGCCGATCTGCCATTGCAGTTCCCGCTCCTGCCAGAAGGTGTCGTAAGCCCCCATCACCTCGAAATCGGGGTAGAACTCCTTGTGCGCCAGCCCTAGCGCCGCTTCCTCGGCGCGCAAGCGATCGGCGACGGCCGCCAGGTCGGGTCGGCGCGCAATGCCAGCGCACGCAGGGCCGCGGCTTCCGGTACCGGTTCGGGCAGGTGCATTTCCTTCGGCGCGGGCGGCAGCGCGGCGTCGGGCGGCAGGTGCATGAGCGTATTGATCCGCGCGAGCGCGACCTTGCGCAGCTGCTCCAGCCCCAGCCGGCGTTCGGTCTGACGGCCGATTTCCACGTCGGCCTGGAGGCTGTCCTGCTGCGGCGCCAGGCCGGTGTTGTACCGCGTGTCGGCGTTCTGCTTGAACTGCTTGAGCAGGTCCAAACCCTCGGCGTTGACCTCGAGGCTGCGCTCGGCCAGGTAAAGATCGTAGAACGCGGCGCGGGCGGCCTCGGCGAGCTGGAGCCGCAAGTCGTCCACTTCGTGTCCAGCGGCGCTGGCCTCGGCCAGGGCATGGTCGCCACGCAGCGCGAGCTTGCCGCAGTAAGGCAGCTTCTGCGACGCCTCGAAACGGTAGCCGCCCTGGACCGTGTTGGCGCCGAAGGCGCCCGGCGCTGCGGTGACGCCGAACATGGGATCGTCGAGGGAGGTTACCTGCGGGTAGCGCGCGACCGCGGCCTGCCAGGCGGCGCGCATCTCCGCCAGCGACGGGTTGCGACCCAGCACCTGTGCGACCACATCATCGGCGGCAAGCTCGGACATGCCGGGGAGGGGCGATGTGGCCGGCCCCGCAGTCAGATTAACCCAGCGGATCGACCCGGTCTCGACCGGCGTACCCAGCGACACGTTGCCGGCGGACGGTCTTTCGCTGACGGCTTGCGGCGGTGCGAGCGGAACAGATGAGCATCCCGTCAATGCGCTGAACAGCAGTATCAAACCCCAGGGCGGCAATAAAGGCTTCGCATGCACCCTACGCTCATCCATGACCGCCCCGCCACGATGCAAAGAATGGAGACAACGCCGCCCCTGGAGCCCCTCATCCAGCATCGGCATCGCGGGCTTGCTTCCTTCAGAAAAACCGTCACAACCGGAAGAGTCGTATCTGCGGCGGCCACGACGTCAGCGAACCGGCGGACCCGTTAGCTCGACGTTGAAAACCGTGCCGTCGCCGACCTCCTGCCTCGGCGCCGCGGCGCGCTGCTCCTGGAGCTTCAGCCAACGTGCACGCCGCACCCAGTAGAAGCGCACCGGCAGGAAAATGTCCACCACCTCGTCGGCGATGAGCAGTCCGCCGAGCACCGGCAGCGCCATGGCCGAGATGATCTCGCTACCGACCCCCGTGGCGAATAGCATCGGCGCGATTGCCACGATCGCCACGCCCTCGGTCAAGAGCTTCGGCCGCAGCCGGTGGACGGCTCCCTCGATCACCGCCTGGCGCAGCTCCTCGAGCGACTGGATGTTCTCCAGCCCGCCGCGTTTCTCGATCGCCTCGCGCAGGTAGACGAGCATGATGATGCCGGTCTCGGTCGCCATGCCGAAGGCGGCGATGTAGCCGACCCAGATCGCAACGCTGAAAGGCGCCGGCGGCGCGGACCAGCTGTGGTTCATGATCTTCGGGAACAGGAACTGGAAGAAGACGCCGCCGGCGAGGGCCTCGGGAACGGCCAGCATCATGAGCGCCGCATCGGTTAGATCCTTATAAGTAAGGTACAGGATCACGAAGATCAGCACGATCACTGCCGGGAAGATCACTCGCAAGGTCTGCGCGGCGCGGACCTGGTGTTCGAACTCGCCGGCCCATTCGATGTGGACGCCGGCCGGCAGCTGCACCTTTTCGGCCACCACCCGCTGCGCTTCCTCGACGAAGCCGACGATGTCGCGCGCCGCTCACGTTGAGAGTGACATAGTTGCGCAGCCGGCCGTTCTCGCTCTTGACCATCGTCGGCCCCTCGACGATGTGCACCTTGGCGACCTTGCCGAGCGGGATTTGCACCGGACCGGCGCCGGTGCCGTGTTCGGGAGTCGTGACGTGCTGGCGGTCGACGCCGGGGGCGCCGAAGGCCGTGGCGCCGCCCGCGGGCATGGCGGCGGGCAGCCCGGCCATGCGGCCGACGAGCAGGCGCTTGACCTGTTCCTCGTCTTCCCGGAAGTCGCGGGCGTAGCGAACGCGGACCGGGAAGCGGTCGCGGCCTTCGACTGTGTAGGTAATGACCTTGCCGCCCAGGGCCACTTCGATGGTGTCCTGGATGTCGCCGACCGACAGGCCGTAGCGGGCCGCCTGCGGCCGGTCGATCGTGATCTCCAGGTAGCCCTCCCCCATGATCGGCTCGGCGATGACATCCTGGGCGCCCGTGATGGGCTTGAGCGCCTGCTCGATTTCCCGGCACACGCGGTCGATGGTCGGCAGGTCGGGCCCGAAGACGCGCACGCCGACCTGCGACTTGACGCCGGTGCCGAGCATGTCGATGCGGTTGGCGATCGGCTGGGTCCAGACGTTGATCCAGCCGGGCACCTGCATGACCGTGTCCAGCTCCTGGCGCAGGTCCCCCTTGGGACCGCCGACGCGCCGCCACAAGAACAGCGTCGCGGCGAACGGCCGTTCGATCTCCTGGCGCAGCGCCGCAAAGGATTTGCAGACTTCGCGGTCGTCGGGTACGACCCCCTTGTCGGCCCTGGCGGCCTCGTCGATGAAGCGGTCGCAGGCTGAGCCGTAGGCCGCCCCGTCCAGCAGCCCACGCTTGCGGGCGCTCTTGCCGACTTCCACCAGGGCGGCCCAGGTGAAGGTCTCCACGCCCCGGTCGAACAGCTCCCAGTTGATCTTCGCGGCGACCCGCTCACGCCATAGTTCCAACCGGCGGGCAGTCAGGGCCGCGTGGACCGCGCCGGCGAAGGTCGGGCGCTGGGCGCCGAGCACCCCGGCGATCTGGGCCAGTCCTTCGCGCAGGGGCGACTCCTTGACCGCCAGCGCCGCGGACGGCTCGACCGTCAGCGCCTCCAGTTCCGCGAGGCGCTCGGCGACCTTTTGCGTGATGCGCGTGACGTTTTCCAGGGCCGGGTAAGCCGCCAGCCACTTGCCGTAACGCGGCACGAGTTGCTCGACCAGCGCCGTCGTCTCCTTATCCGCGTCCACGCCGGCCGGCCAGCGCAGGTCGCCGGCGGTCTGGAAGCGGCGCATGGTTTCCGCCACGACGAAGCGCGTCAGCACCGGCCCCAGCTCGCGCTCGAACTCGCGGTAGCGCTGCAGCGCCAGGTTGCGCATCGTGTCGTCGAAGCGCGCCAGCGCGGTCATCGCCGCGTCATTGACCAGGCCGTCGCGTTCGCCAGCGTCCGGCGCGACCTGCACGTAGCCCTGGCTTTCCAGGGCTGCCAGCACGGCGCGGACCTGGCGCGATGCGTCCGCGAATTGCATGACGCGCTTGGGCCACAGCTCGCGGGGCCGATAGTTGACGAAGGTCTCGACCATCTCCAGCGGCGCCGGGTCGGTCGGCGTGTCGGCGCGCCCGCCTTGCCGATCACCGACTCCACTTCCGGAAAGCCGCGCAACAGGGCGTCGCGGGCCTTGAGATCGTCAGCCACCTGGGTGATGCTCGCCCGCGGCACGCTGATCGGCATGTCCATGACCGTCCCCTCGTTGAGCGGCGGCATGAAGTCCACGCCGATCTTGGGGAAGTGGAAGGCGACCATGCCGATCAGCACCAGGCTGAGGAACCCCAGCGCCTGCGCGACCAGACCGCGGATCAGCGTCACGGTGATGGTCACCACCAGGGCCAGAACGGCGAAGAAGGCGATTTCCCAATAGTGGCGGGCCGCGCCCAGGCCCATGATCGCCTGCATGGGAAACATGCCGGCCGCCAGGATCAACAGCACCGCGAATAGCCACATGACCAGGTTGCGCCGGGGCAACGCCCAGGTCAGCACCGGCTTGTAAATGTGGATGAAGCTGCGGACAATCCAGTTGTCCTCCTCGCTGCGCAGCCGGCCGCGGATAAACGTCGGGATCAGCGCCGGCACCAGCGTCACCGATACCAGCGCCACGCCGACCATCGCCAGGCTCTTGGTGAACGCCATCGGGTGGAACAGCTTGCCCTCCCGTCCGCTCATCGCGAAGACCGGGATGAACGAGATCAAAATAATGAGCACCGAGAAGAAGATCGGCCGGCCCACGGTGCGGCAGGCGCGGATGACAATCGCGGTCGTGTCGCCGGTGACCTTCCGGTCGCCGAAGTGCTCCTTGAGGCGGTGGGTGGCGTTCTCGACCATGACGATCGCCTGGTCCACCAGGATGCCGATCGAGATGGTGATGCCGGCCAGCGACATGATGTTCGCCTGCACGTCGATGATGCCGAGCCGCCGCAGCAGCCACATCAACAGGAACGAGAACAGGACCGACAGCGGCAGCGTGACGCAGATGACGAAGACGCTGCGCAGGTGCATGAGGATGAGCAGGATGGCGATGCTGGCGATGAGCATCTCGTGCCCCATCACCTCGGTCAGCGTGTCGATGGCCCCGTGGATCAGGTGGGTGCGGTCGTAGGCCGGCACGATGCGCACGCCTTCGGGCAGGCCCGGCTGCAGATCCTGAATCTTCTGCTTGACGCGGTCGGTGACCGCCAGCGGGTTCTCGCCGTGGCGCATGACGACCACGCCGCCGACGACCTCGTTGCCGCCCTTCTCGAAGACATTGCGGCGAAAGCCGGTGCCGAGCTGCACCGTCGCGACATTCTTGACCAGGATTGGCGTGCCGGCGACTTCCTTGATGACGGTCTCTTCCAGGTCGCGCGTGTTCTCGACCCAGCCGACGCTGCGGACGAGGAATTCGGCGTTCGCCTTGTGGATGACGCGGCCGCCGACCGCGGCGTTGCTGCGGGCGATGGCGTCGTACAACTCGCCGAGGGTGACTCCGTAGGCGCGCAGGGCGCTGGGGTCGATGTCGATCTGGTACTCGCGTGGCATGCCGCCGGCCATGCCGACCTCGGCGACGCCCGGCACGGAGTTCAGCTCGGGGCCGACGTAGAATTTCTGCAGGGCCCACAGCCGGCTCGGGTCGAGGTTGCCGCCTTCGAGCGTGTACCAGAATATTTGCCCCAGGGCAGTGGCGTCGGGGGCGAGATACGGGACGACGCCCGCCGGCAGGAAGGTGCTGGCCAGAGTCAACTTCTCCAGGACGCGCTCGCGGGCGAAGTAGAAGCCGACCTTGTCCTCGAAGATGATCGTGATCATCGAGTAGTTGAACTCGGAGGTCGAGCGCACCGTTTTGACGCCGGCCAGCCCCTGCAGCTTGAGCGACAGGGGATAGGTGACCTGGTCCTCGATCTCCTGCGGACTGCGTCCCGTCCAGTCGGTGAAGACGATGACCTGGTTCTCGCTCTGATCGGGAATGGCGTCCACCGGCGTGTCGAACACGGCGTAGACCGAGGCCACGGTCAGGGCGGCGGCCAGCGCCATCACCAGGTAGCGGTTGCGGATCGACAGCTCGATTAGTTTTTCGATCATGGTTTTCTCGGCCACGCCGCGGGTTATTTGGCCTGCTTCGCCTTCAGCTTCTCCACCGTGGCCAGCGTGGCGTCGGCGTGGGCGCGCGCGTGGTCCATGCAACCTGCACAGCACAAAAAGACCGGGCGTCCCTGAATCGTGATCTTCACCGGCACATCCATTGAGCCGAGCCGGCTTTTGTTCTGCACGGCGCAGAACCGCTGCGCCTCGGCCAGCGCGCGGTCACTCGGGCTGAGCTTGGCCAGGGCCGCCCGGATTTCGGCTTCTTCCGGATCGTCGCCGGCAGGGGTCGGCGCAATGGTCGCCGCCTTGCCGGATTGCAACTCGCGGACCGTGGCCAAAGTCTTCTCCGGCCGAGCGCGGGCCTCGGCCTCGCAACCCTTGCAGCACAGGAACACCGGCTGCCCGTTCAGCAGCAGCTTTACCGGCCGGCCCATCGAGCCGAGCCGGCTCTTGAGCACCGGGCAGAGCCGTTGCGCCTCGGCCAGCTTGCGATCCTCGGGGCTGAGCTTGGCGAGCGCGGATTTCAGCTTGCCATCCTCGTCGTCGGTGAGCGAGGACCGCACTGCCGCAGCAGCGTGCTTGTCGGCCTGCGGCCCGCCGCTGGCACCAAAGTAGATCGAGCCGAGGCCGCCGGTCAGCCGGGTCTCGGCATCGATCAGGAACGAGCCGGCCGTCGCCACTTGCTCGCCCGGCTCCAGACCCCGCAACACCGGGTAGTATCCGCCGCAGCGCGGCCCGAGCAGCACCAGGACGCCCTCGTAGACGCCAGGCTCCGTCTGACGATAAACGATCTTGCGGCTGCCGGTGTCGATCACGGCGCTCTCCGGCACCGCGAGCACCAGGCCGTGCGCCGCGATCGCGCGAGCCACGCCCGCCCGCAGCAGCGGGCCGGCGCCTGCCGAAGCGAACGTCATCGCCGAGCCAGCCCAAACGCGGGCCATGTCATCGGTCAACACCTCCATGCCCCAGTCGTCGGCCAGCGCGTTGGTGAAGGTGCCGAGCTGCACCACGGGGACTTCCAGCACCACGGTCGCGTACATGCCCGGTCGCAGATCGTGGCGCGGGTTGGGCATGTCGATCCGCACGCGCAGCGTCCGCGTCGCCGCGTCCAGGTGCGGATGGACGAACGCGACCGTGCCGGTGAACGTGCGGCCCGGAAATGCCTTCGTCGTCGCGGCGACCTCCAGCCCTTCCCGGAGGAACGACAGCTCGTCCTCGTAAACCTGCGCTTCGACCCAGACCGTCGACAGGTCGGCCACGTCAAAAAGACGGGCCCCCTCCTCGACGTACTCGCCCTCGACCTGGTACTTCTTGATGACGTGCCCGCTGATCGGAGGCGCGGATGGTCACGTGAGTGACCGGCTTGCCCGTCTTGAGAATAGTGCTGATCTGGTCGTCGGCGATGCCCCACAGCTGGAGCCGGTCGCGGGCCATCCGTTCCAGCGCGGCGTTGCCCCCGGCCCGGGAGTCGAGCAGGTTCTGCACCGTGACGACCAGGTCGGGGCTGTAGAGGTCGGCGACCGGGTCGCCCGTGTGGACCATTTGGCCGGTGACGTTGACGTAGAGCTTGTCGATGCGGCTCTTGCCGGTGACCCGGGCGGTGATGCGGGTCAACTTGCGCTCATCGAACTCGACGAACCCGACCGTGCGGATCGCCTTCCTGAGCGGCTCGTAGCCGATTGCGGATGTCTGGATGCCGGCCAGGGCGATGCGATAGGGCGTCAGCTGGACGCGGCTGATGACGCCCGGCGGCAGCGGTTCTTCCGCGCCGACTTCGCCCTGCTTGCGCTGGGAGAGCGGCATGCCGCAGATCGGGCATTTGTCGGGATGGTCGCGGACGACGGCGGGGTGCATCGGGCACCAGAACTCCACGCCCGGAGCCGCCACGGCGGTTTCGGCAGCCGGCCGGGTGGCCTGCTCGTAGTAGGCGCGCAGCGTGTCCCAGTACGCAATCACGGCACCGATGGCGAGCAGGATCGCGATGAAGCGCAGCCGCGCCGCGTTGACCCGGAGCGTGAACTTGAGCCACCACCATGCCCGGCCCAACGGTCCGAATCCTGGTGGCGCACGTAGGCCCCCTTCGTCGTTCGTCGCCCGGCCATCGTTCCAGCGCCCGTTGTTCGGAGGCTGTTCGGGGTTCTGTACGCGGTCTGTCATTTCGCACCTCGCGCCGACCGGGTTCTCGTTCTGGACGGCGCACGCTTGCTGGGCTGGCGCCGGCTCGCGACCCTCGGGCCACCGTTTGCCCAGGTTCGCGTGCAGCACCGGCGCGCTTCGGCATCTACAAATGGGTACGGGATTTGCCTCACAGGCGCGGCTTCAGGCAACGATGGTTCGCGCGCGGCTTAGCAGAGCCAGAGGCAGTGCAGCAGGTTAAGCAGAGGCGGCGGTGGCAGAGGTGAGGTGTCTCGGCATGGCGCAAAGCACGCACCGCCGACAGCGGCCGGGGTGACGTCAACGACTGACACCGCGAGGGCCGGCACGGCAACATCCGGGGCACCGGTCGGGCCAAGCTCGATGGATGTCGCGTTCCGGTCTTCACACGGACAGCCCGGGCACCGCGCGGGCTCCGGTGCGTGATCGGCGGGCGCGGGGCGCGGTGTGCCGGCAGCAGGGGCAGACATCCTGGGCACCGGCACCCTCTTCCCCTGCGCACGCGTGGCCGAGACCGAAGCAGCACCAGCCCGGCGGAAGCGTCAGGAGCAGGCTGCAAGCCAGGGCCAGGTAACGGGAGACGGAAAAACGCATCGGTTCGTTGGTTGTGGTACGCGGGTCGTCTCAATGAAATTATACCGGCGTCCTGGAAAAAAGATATACGACGATTCGGACCTTCGGACGCCCACCGGCAGGGCGGCTTGCAGCGCACCGTGCTTTCGCGTACCATCGAAAGGTGAACGAGGCGATCGGCCGTACCCCCCTTTGCTCAAGGAGCCCGCGAGTTATGCGATACCTTGCCGAACGCGTGATCCTGCCGGCCCTGCTGCTGACATGGGCCCTGTCGCATGCCAGTCTCCAGGGCGGCGAGGCCAAGGGCCCGAAGAAAAGCAAGGCACCCAGGGAGCAGCCCTCGATCGAGCACATTCGCAAGGTCCTCGATCAGCCGATCACGCTCGACTTCAGCGGCCAAAGCCTCATGGAGGCGCTACAGCACCTGCGCGAGAAATCGAACCTCGAGATCAATCTCGACCAGATCGCCCTGGCGCTCATGAACGTCAACATCAACGAAAACGGCGACCAGCCGATCACGATGAAGAGTGCCGGCGGCAAGCTCAGCGCCACCCTGCGCAAGCTGCTTACCCCGCACCAGCTGACCTACGTCCTGTTCGAGGACTCGATCCTCATCACGACGCCGGAGCTGGCCGTGCATCGCCAAATGAAGCAGCGCGTCAACCTCGACGTGAACGAGCAGCCGCTGGCCAGGGCGCTGCGCGAGCTGCGCGCAACTACGCGTTCAACCTGGTCATCGACCCCAAGCTCGGCAACGACGCCCAGCGGCCGGTCAGCCTGACGCTCGACGGCGCAACGCTCGAAACCAGCGTGCGGCTGCTCGCGGAGATGGCCGGGCTCAAGGCGGTGCGCATGGATAACGTGATGGTGATCACGACGGAAGAGCGCGCCGAAAAGCTTCGCAAGGAAGAGAAAGACCTGCTGCCGAGCCCGCTGGACGACATGAACAATTTGCGGCTGCAGCAAGCGGCCGGCGGCGGCGGCGTCCCCGGCCTCAACTTCGTGGGCCCCGCGTTCAAGGCGGTGCCGCCGCCGCTGGCACGCGACGGCGACCCGAAGGACCCGCCCACACCCGAGCCGACGGTCGCGCCCATGCTTCCGCCCGCCGTCGAGCTGGCGCCGGTGGCACCGAAGAAGGTTGCGCCGTTGAAAGATTGAGGCTCCAGGCTCGCGTGGCCCAGCAGCACCTGGATCGTTCGCAGGTCGATGCCACGCTTGACAGGTGTGTCGCGAAACTGTGCCGAAAGGTATGGCAGTGAATCGCCTTGCTCAGACCGGCCGCACCATGCCCAGGACATGCTCGTAAGGTACATAGTTCCATCGCTGCCCGCGCCATCTCAAGCGCGGCGAGCGGCTCCTTCGTGGTGCCGACGACATGTTCCAGGAAGCGCCTGACGGCTGGTAGACCCAAGTCCGCGGGTGACCAACCCGACACACAACGTTGTCGCGGAATTGGGCGGGGACCGCCAACATAGGACGCGCCGACATACGACTTCTTCGCGGCCGTGGCCTATACTCAGACGCCGGCCGTTGGCAAGTTGTCGGTGTTGAGATTCCGTGCTGGACTTATCTCCTACGGGCACCGGGGTCTGAATACAAAACCCGGCCCCGACGAAGTAGCCCGTCTTCTGCAAAGGCAGGCGAGATATGAGAATCCATCTGATCGCGGTGCTTGTCGCCACATTGGCGCACTCCCTATCCATTCCGGCCTGGGCCCAGATGCCGCCGGGCGTCGATTTTCATGGCAATGCCTTGCCGGCAAACGCCATGGCTCGAATCGGCAGCGTGGCCTTTTACCACGTTGACGGCGACCACATCGCCTATTCCGGGAATGGCAAAATCCTGGCGTCGGGTGGCAACAAGATCTTCCTTTGGGACCCCGAGACGGGACGCGAACTCGGCCAGTTCGAGGGATTAAGGCTGGCTTCCGGGAGCAGAGGATTCGCCCTTTCGTCGGACGCCACGCTGCTGTTTGCGGCATCGGCAATCTACCAGACGCGCACCGGCAAAGAGCAATGCAAGTTGGAGACGGCCATGGGTGAAGTTTTTCACGCTGCGTTTGCTCCCGACGGCAAATTGGTGGCGGCGGGGACCAGAGCAGGCCACCTTGGTCTCTGGGACACAACCACCGGCAAGCAGGTGCATTCGCTCGCCCAGAATGGAAACGCCGTTTGGACCATTGCGTTTTCGCCCGACGGCAAAGTTTTGTTCTCTGGAGAAAACTGGTCAAAGGACCTCGCGACTCGCCTTTGGGACGTGGCCACCGGCAAAGAGGTCAAAAATTTTCCCGGCCAGGCCCTAATGGCCCTTTCAGCGGACGGCGAAGTCATGGCCACGGGCGGCGAGAAGCGGCACAGCTTGAACCTGATCGCGTGGCGTACTGGAAAAACGCTGGTCACTATCAAGGAATTCCCGGGACGCCGCCCAAACGGGGGAGAGGAGGCGGTCCAGCGTGATCTAACCTCGGCCTGCTTTTCGCCGGACGGAAAGGTGATCGCGACCACGTGCCGCTTCGACGCCGCGATTCGCCTTTGGGACGCCGGGACGGGCAAGGAAGTGCGCATGATCCCCCTGGTTGCCTATTCCTACTGTGTGGCCTTCTCGCCCAACGGCAAGACGCTGGCCGTCGGAACCCCCTGGGGACACGACAAACTTCGTGTCCGCATGTTCAATCCGCAATCGGGCGAGGAGCAACTGTTGCCCGAGCAAATGGACGAGGTTTATGAGGCTCGTTTTCTGCCGGACGGCAAGTCCCTGCTTACCACGAGTGCCGACAGGAAACTCAGGCTCTGGCAAGCCACGGGCGGCAAGGTGACCCGCACCGTCGACCTGGCCAAACGGCCGCGAGCCATTGCACCGGACGGCTCGGTCGTTGCGGTCAGCGGCCAGCCGGAATCGAGCAGTTTCCCCGCGGACAAAGATCGGGAGAAAACGGTCGATCTTTGCGAAGCGGCCACGGGCAAGGTGATGCACCAGCTCAAGCACGACAACAACGTGGTGCAGGTCGCCTGGGCCGCCGACGGGACAGCGGTCGCGGTTGCTACCGGGCGGACCTTTACCGATCGGGCCGAGGTGTACATTTGGGACACGGCCACGGGTAAATTGCGGATACGCTGGGCCGCGGCCGCGACGAAGTGCATGGTATTCGCGCCGGACGGAAAAATGCTCGCCACGGGTAACGAGGATTTCACGGTCGAACTCTGGCAGACTTCGAACGGCCAAATTCTTCGGACGTTCGGAGCGCCGGATGCGAAGCAACGCCGCCGGTTCGCCCGAATCACCGGCATCGCTTGTAGCCCCGACGGCAAACGCATCGCCGGGGCATGCACGAGTCCAGAAAACGGTATCACCATATGGGACACGTCATCGGGCCGGGAAATCTGCCGATGCACCGAAAAGCCCACTACGGATTCTCGCGGACTTGGGTGGGTCCAGGCGCTGGTCTTTTCGGCGGACGGTTCGACGCTCTTTTCGGGAAGTGAAGCTCGATCGATCCGCGTCTGGGACACGGCCACCGGCAAGGAGCGTACGCGGCTGCAAGGGCACCGCGGCGACATTTTTGCGCTCACCCTGTCCGCCGACGACACCCGGCTGGCCTCGGCAAGCAAGGATGGCACCGTCCTGGTTTGGGATCTCGATTCGATTGGGGGAAGGAAAAAAGGCTAAAGGGGAAATCCTGTGGGGCATCCTGAATAAACTCGAACAATTCTCGGGACGGGAAAGGGGCATTCTAAATTCTAGGAGTTCGAACAGAGCGTTACGACCGAGCTTCGGAGCGAGTCGCGGACACGGTGCTGCCCCTGCCATACCTTGTCTGCATGAACGCGCACAATACCGCCCCGTCTGACCCTAACGTCCGGCCGCCGCCCGACCCCGAGCTGGTGGCGATCGCCGACTACGTCACCGGCCGACCTGCATTCAGCGACGAGGCCTACGATACCGCGCGCATCGGTCTGCTCGACAGCCTGGGCTGCGCGCTCCTGGCCCTGCAGTTTCCCGCCTGCCGCCGCCATCTCGGTCCGATCGTGCCGGGAACGGTGGTGCCGCACGGCGCGCGGGTGCCAGGGACGGATTTTCGGCTCGACCCGGTCAAGGCGGCGTTCGACATCGGCTGTCTCATTCGCTGGCTCGATTTCAACGACACGTGGCTCGCCGCCGAATGGGGTCATCCGTCGGACAATCTCGGCGCGATCCTCGCCGTCGCCGACCACCTTGGCCGCAAGGGCGCCGCGCTGACGATGCGCGACGTGCTGACCGCAATGATTCAGGCCCACGAGATTCAGGGCGTGCTGGCGCTCGCGAACAGCTTCAACCGCGTCGGCCTCGATCACGTGGTGCTGGTCAAGGTCGCCTCGGCCGCGGTGGCGACGCGGCTGCTCGGCGGCAGTCGTGACCAGGTCATCGACGCGGTGTCGCAGGCGTGGGTGGACGGCCAAAGCCTGCGCACCTACCGCCATGCCCCCAACGCCGGCCCGCGAAATCGTGGGCCGCCGGCGACGCGACCAGCCGGGCGGTGCGGCTCGCGCTGATCACGCTGGCGGGCGAACCGGGCTTGCCGAGCGTCCTCAGCGCGCCGCGCTGGGGCTTCACCGACGTGCTGATGCACGGCAAGCCGCTGCTGCTGGCGCAGTCGCTGGGCTGTTACGTGATGGAGCATGTGCTGTTCAAGGTCGCGTATCCCGCCGAGTTCCACGCCCAGACGGCAGCGGAGGCGGCGATTCGGCTCCATCCGCAGGTCGCCGACCGGCTCGATCAGGTCGAGCGCGTCGAGCTCACGACGCAGGAGTCGGCGATGCGCATCATCAACAAGACGGGGCCGCTCCACAACCCGGCCGATCGCGACCATAGCTTGCAGTACATCGCCGCGGTGGGGCTGATCTTCGGCGAATTGACGGCCGACCATTACGAGGACCGGATCGCCGCCGACCCGCACATCGATCGGCTGCGCGAGCGGATGGCGGTGGAGGAGGACCCACGCTATAGCCGCGAATACCTGGAGCCGGAAATGCGGTCGATCGCCAACGCGATCCAGGTGTTTTTCGCGGACGGCAGCGCGACGGAGCGCGTCGAGATCGAGTATCCGCTCGGCCATCGCCGGCGCCGCGCCGAGGCGCTGCCGCTGTTGTTGCAAAAAGCGCGGACGAATCTCGCGACGCAGCTGCCGGCGAACCGTGTTGAGGAGGTGGTTGCGCTCTGCCTCGATCGGCCACGGCTGGAGGCGACAGCGGTGCCGGCGTTCATGGATTTCTTCGTGCCGCCATGATCGGCGGTCGATGCTTTGGTCCGCAGCGGGCGAGTGCGAGAATCGGTGTTAGATTTTGTACCCCCACGATGAAGCGTCAAGGGTAACTCGGTCTGCTCGGCAGCGGCTTGATCGTCACCGTGCCGGTGACGAAGGTGATGAGGTAGTCCGGATCGTAAGCACCCGACACCTCGATGACGTAGGTGCCGATGGGGATTCATCCCAGGAAAATGCGTGCGCATGAATCGACGTTTACGTTTAGCGTTCACAGGCAGCCTATGAACGCTGAACGTAAACGCCGATGACCAGGCCAGCTTATGCCAAGACATCACGGCGTCAGCGTCGGCGACGTGTTGACCAGGCAGACCGCGGTTAGCGGCGTGGCGCTGAACGCGCCGCTGCCGCCCAGCTTGCCGCCGAGGTTGGTGCTGCTGCTGGTGCCGTCCCCGGCGTACGCCGTCAGCGTCGCGGTGCCGAGGAAGCCCGCCTTCGGCACGAAGCGCAGCCGGTCCGTCGCCGTCAGCAGTAGCGCCTTGCTGGGTGACGCGGTGGAAATGGTTGTCCACGTGATGCCGTCGAGCGAATACTGCCAGGTGCCGTTGCTGGTGCCGGTGATGCCGGTCACCGCGATGCCGACGGTCACGCCGGGGTCGGCGAAGAAGGGGCCGAACACCGCGGCCACCGTGTCATTCGGCTGCGGCTGGCCGGGCACCACCGGGGTCAGTGCCGCGCCGCTGCCGTTCCAGGCCGGCGCCTGATGGCCGGTCGCACCGAGAATGGTCAGCGTCGCGGTGGCACTCGCGGTGCTAAAGGCGGTTGCGCCGCCGGCAGTCGCGTCGAAGCCTTGCGCCGGCGGCGCCCTGCGTCTGGTCCCACGCAACCCAGGTCAGCGTCGCGGTGCCGGCCTGGTTCGGCGCCGGCACGAAGCGCAGCGTGGCGCTCGGCGGCAGCAACAGCGCCGCGGCAGCCGAGGTCGCGGGCACCGCTTGCCAGCCGTTGCCGAGCTGGTATTGCCAGATTCCGGGGCCGCTGGCGCCGGTCAGGGCCAGCCCCAAGATCTCCTTGTCAGCGTCGACGGCGTGCGCGTCTTTCAGGAGGGTGGCCACGCTCACCGGCGTGCTGATGACGTTCTCGTGGATGGACGGCAAGAGCGCGATGCCGCTGACGGGCGCTGTCTGCGTCGGCGCGGTGTTGACGCGGAGCTGCGCGGTCAGCACGCTGCCGCTGTAGGGCGTCTTGCCGCCGCTGCCGAGCTTGTTGAGGTTGACCATGCTGCCCGCGGTGCTGCCGCCGCTGCCGTCCCAGGCGTGGACCTGCAGCGTCACGACGCCGGTGAAGCCGGCCTTCGTCGGCGCGAATTCGATCATGTCCAAGGGTGATAGCAACAGCGACTTGCCGGGCGCGACGCTGGTCGGGATCGGCGTCCAGTTGCCGTAGCTTTGCGTGTGGCTATTGAAGAGGCGATACTGCCAGCTGCCGTCGGCGCTGCCGGTCAGTCCGGTAACCGCGATGCCGGCGGACTGGCCCGTGTCGCCGCTGAAGACGGTGCCGAAGGCTTGCTGGATCGTCTGGCCGCTCGGCACCGCGGGGCTGGGCAGCACCGGGGCGAGCGCGGCGGTGCTGGCTAGCCAGACCGGCGCCTGCGTGACTGCGGCGATCGTCACCGTGACCATGCCGGCATCCGTGCTGAACGACGTGCCGCCGCCGGTCGTGCCGGCGTTGACATACTGGCCGGCCGTCCCGGTGCTGCCATCCCAGGCGACGTACATCAGGAATGCCTGCCCCGACGCGAGGCCGGCAGGCTGGAAGCGCAGCTGGTCCGCTTGCGGCAGGAGCAGCGCATTCGTCGTCGCCACCGCGGCGATGTCCACCCAGCTCGCGCCGTTGAGATACTGCCAGACGCCGTTGCCGCTCGTGTAGATGACCGCGATGCCCGGCTTGGTGTTCTTGTCGGGATCGCTGTAGTGGTTGGTGAGCATGCTCGCGATTTTTTCGGCCGTCGGCGCCGTGCGGTTCGCCGGCTCACTGAGCGGAGTATTTGTCACCGGCGTCTGCGTCTGCGCCTCGGCCGCGGAAGGCGCGGCTTCGAGGTTGCCGGCATTGTCGGTGGCCACGGAGTAGAAAGCGTAGCTGTGATCGATTTGGCCGGGGAAGACGGCCGCGGTCTGCGTCGTGTGGTATTGCCAGTGCTGCCAGGGGCCGTCGTCGTCGGAGTAGTAGACATCGAAATAGGCCAGGCCGGAGCCGCCCGGGTTGTCTTCCCCGCTCCAGGTCACGGTGAAGGTCGACAAGCTGATCGCCGGCAGTGCTGCCACGCTGCTGGTGGGCGCAACGGTGTCCTTCGTCGCGGTCTTCGTGGTTGTCGTCGTATTGCCGACCGCGTCGGTTTCGGTGACGGAGCAGGTAACGGTGCCGTCGGCGAGACCGGCCGCATCGATGCCGCTCACGGTCCAGGTGCCGCCACTGACGGTCGTGGTCGCGGCGGTGGTGGTGTTGGTGCCGTCGGTGATCGTAACCGCGATCGTATCGCAGTCGTCCCCGGTGCCGGAGGCGCTGACACGACCGTGGTTGGCGATGTTGACGTTCGGGGCGCTGGTAAATGCCACGGTCGGCTTGACCGTGTCCTTCATTGCGGTCCGCGTGGCTGTCGTCGTGTTACCCGCCGCGTCGGTTTCGGTGACGGAGTAGGTAACGGTGCCGTCGGCGAGACCGCCAGCGTCAATGCCGCTGACGGACCACGTGCCGCCGCTGACGGTCGTGGTCGCGGCCGTTGTGCTGTTGGTGCCGTCGGTGATGGTAACCGCGATCGTGTCGCGATCGTCCCCAGCGCCGGATACCGCGACACTGCCCTGGTTGGCGATGTTGATGTTCGGGGTCGAACTGAACGCCACCGTCAGATTGCTCGCGGTCTGCGTGATCGTCGTGGTGTGGTTGCTCGAATTGGTTGCCGTCGCCGTGTAGGTGACAGTGCCATCGGCGAGCGCGGCGGCGTTAATGCCGTTGACCGACCAGACGCCGTTGGTCACCGTTGTCGTAACCGCTGACGTCGTGTTCGTACCGTCGGTGATGGTGACCGAGATCGTGTCACCATCGTCGCCTGTGCCGGAAACCGCAACGCTGTTCCGATTGGCGTTGTTGATGGTGGGAGTGCTCGTGAACAGCACCACCGGCAGTGCGGCGTTGACCGTTGTGGTAGCCTGGGCCTGCGTCGGCGTCGGCTCCACGTTGCCGACGTTATCGGTGGCCACGCTGTAGAAGCTGTAGGTGTGGCCGTCCTGGCCGGTGAAGATCGTGGAGGTTTGCGTCGTATCGACCAGGAGCGGCGTATAGGCGCCGCCGTTGTCAGAAACCCAAATCGTGTAGCTGGCAATGCCGACCTCCTCGCTCGCCTGGCCGGACCAAGATAGGTTGAACGTTGTCGGACTCGCGGCCGGCAGGGTCGTGATGCTGCTCGCGGGCGGCGTGTTGTCAACCGTAAACGACACAACGGGCGTCGTAACCGGCGCGCCGACGCCGACGCTTGCGCTCGCCTGCACCTCAATCGTCGTGCCCGTCGCAAGGTCCGGGCTGAGCTCGAATGCCCAGAGGAAGTATTCCGGATCGTAAAACAACCAACTGTCCAGCGTCCCGACGTTGAGCCAGTCGATTACGTTGGGAGTCAAGAGTGTCGCCGGATTCCAACTCGTGAACGGCCCCTCGCTCGAAGGCGTTGCCTGGCTTCCTGAACCGCTCGACGCGCCAGAAGGGTTGCCCGTACCTTCCGCACCTACGATGGGGTCCACGTCAGGATTCGTAGCCTCCGGAAAACCCCACTGCACGTCCGTCGTCTCCGACACGTTGGTGGAGTTCGTCGGCAGGGTCGGCAACGCGGCGCCAATCAGTACAGGGCCATTGGTGCCAATGGCATTCTTCGTTCCCGCCCCCGAGGAAGGCGCGATAGGCCCGACAGCAGCTTTGGCCTGAGTCTCTTTCGTTTGATTTTGAAGACTCTTGGGCACGGGGATTGGCTGGCCCCGGAGGATTTGCCGAATGTTGAACGGCTTATCATTGGGGAAGGTATAAAAGCCGGAAACGGGAACGCTGCCCTGCGTTCCATCGGGAAACGTAGCCGCGCCAGTCTTTGGGTTGATGATAGTCCCATCGGGCGTCGTCACCAGCCCACTCGTGGTGTCAATCGTGCCAAGTTTGAGATCCTTGGAGGAATCCTGGTAGCCGGTAAAATCGACCTTTTTCCCCTGTAAGTCAAACTTAAATAGCTTGAGGATTAATTCTCCGAGGTTTATCTTGCCGTTATCAGGGTGGGCAAGCAAGTCGACTTCGTTATTAAGCGAAACGGAGAGTTTGCTACCGCTGGGAAGAGATAGCTCAAGAATTTCCTTATTACTGTTTTCGTCCTCCAGCCCCTGCGGATCCACTCCTGATATTGGATTATTCCCGGCGTAACGCTGTAAGTTGGTGTCCTGCCCGCCAAGGCCCAGCGGATCCTTTGACGTGAACTGGCCGATTGACGGGTTGTATGAGCGTGCCCCCATGAGAAAAAGGCCAATGCCGTCGTTCATCACACCAAACTGGCCGACATAAGTGAGTGAATTCGACACCCCGGCCGCAATCGTCGCCGCGTCTCCGAATGGCAGGTAACTGTACTTGCTCACGTACTCGCCAACGGCGTTCGTGATGCCAACGGTGCTGCCAACGTTGTTGAAATCGTAATACGCGTCCGCCCCCATGGCGCTAACCTGGCTGACCAGACCGAGCCCGTAGGTGTAATGGACCGTCAGCCCGTCGCTGTTGTTGTAAACGCCGCTGCCGTCGAACGCGGACACCACATTGCCATCGGGATCAACCTGGTAGTTCGTCGTGGCCCCGTTCATGGTTTCCGAAATGAGGTTGCCGAGCGGGTCATAGGCGTAGCTGGCCGTTTCGCCCGGCCCATTAACGGCTGTGAGCTGATCCAGCTCGTTGTACGCGTAAGCGGTCGTATTGCCGCTGGCCGTTTGAGCGATGAGATTGCCGTCGTTGTCGTATTGATAGGTGGTGGTCACGCCGTTTGTCGTCGCGCTCGTGTATTCGTTGACGTTGTTGACGTTGTAGGTCGTAGTAACGCCGTTGACCGTCTCGGAGATGCGATTGCCGGCAGCGTCGTAGACGTACTGAATATCCTGGGACGGCAGGTTATCGGGGTCCGAGGCGTTTGGAGCGAAGAAAGCACCTGTGAGCTGACCGTCGGCGTCGTAGGTGTAGCTCCACTGCCCGTCCTGATTCGTGTCGGAGAGCACGTCGCCGAACGCGTCGTAGGTGTAATTGTCAAAGGAATTCACCGGGCCCGAGGCAGCGGCGTAATTGGTGATCGACGTGACATCGGCGTCGTGATCGTAGGTATAGGTTGTGTATGTGCCGTTGCCGTTGTCCTTCTGGATCAAGTTACCGGCCGCGTCGTACAGGTACTGCACGATGAGGCTGCCGTTGCCAGCGGTCAGCTCCGACAGTCTGCCCAAAGTGTCGTATGAGTAGTTGACCGTGAAACCCGTCTGGTCGACGCTCTGCGTTCGCTGGCCGATGGCGTTGTAGCTGAACTTCAGCCAGGTGCCGTCGGGGTAGTCCACTTCGGTGAGAAGGTCGGGCTGCGCAGGATCGCCGTAGAGGAAGCGAGTGACGTTTCCCTGGGCATCCGTGGCGCTGGCGAGGTTGCCGTCGGCGGTGTACTTGTAGCTGTAGGACGTGCCGTCGGCGAACGTTTCCTGGGTGACCAGGCCCTGGGAATTGTAATCGAAGTCGATGGCCTTGCCATTCGCGTTGAGGAATTGCGTCGCCTCGCCGAGGGGATCATAACTCGATTGCTCCGTGGTACCGTTGGCATAAGTGACCGAGAGCAGGTTGTTATTGCTATCGTAGGCGTAGCTGGTCGTGTTGCCCTTGGCGTCGGTGTAGCTGGTCAGGTCGTTGTTGGCATTGTAGGTGAAGTACGTCGTCAGGCCGAGCGGGTCGGTTTCGCTGGTGACGTTGCCGTTGACATCGTAGGAGTAAAGGGAGGTAGCTCCCCCCGGGCCAACCACCTTGACCAGGTTCTGATTGGCGTCGTAGTAGTACTCGGTAGTGTTGCCGACCGGGTCGATGGTTTCGACGGCAGCGCCGAAGCCGTTCAGGAAGACCTCGCTGGTGTTGCCGAGCGCGTCGGTACTGGTGTAGCCGGGGTTGTCGAGATACGCGATCTGCGTGTCTTCGGCCCCACCGTTGGCGTGCTGATCGATGAGCCAGCCCTCGGAGTTGTACACGTAGTAAACGTCCGTTCCATTGGCATTGGCGATTTCGGCAAGTGCATTCAGTTGGGCGGCCGTGCCGGACGTGACGTAGGTATAGTTGATGGTGCCGAACTCGTCGCTATAGGAGGCCAGGTGTCCGGTCGCGTCATAGCCGAATTGCTCGACCTGTCCGGTGCTGTCGGTCGCTGCTGAGACGAAGCCCTGGCTGTTGTAGCTGAAATCGATGAACTCGCCATTGGAATCGGTCAGGGAGACGAGCTGGTCTTGCGCATTGTAGCCGGCCGTGATGGTGTTGCCATTTGTATCCTGGACATAATCGAGCGTGCCGTTGACGTTGAACTGATAGATGGTGCCGTCAGTGTCAACCAGCCGGTAGGCGCCGTCGAGTTGCGTGAGGGTGATCCCTTGATCGGTGTCCTCGATTTCGTAAGTTCCGTTGGGTAGCAGGCTGAAGTACAGATCGGGGCCGTCGAGGTTGATGGTGACATCGCCGTTGGGTTCGGTGCTTGCCGCGAGGTCCCAGTTCGTGGTCCAACCCAGACCGACAATGCTCGGCGTATTGCGGCCGGCAATCGTTGGCTGGAAGGAGAGGGCGAAGGTCAAATCCATGCCCGGAGCGGGTAGGTCGGCGACGGCGATCGAGGTGGAAGCCGGCACGGCAAATTCGCCGTCGGCCTTGCTGATTTCGAAGGCCAGGAGTTGGCTCGCGTCCGTGGTCGGCTCGTTGACGGTCGCCAGATAGAGGGCATCGTTGTCGAGCTGCTGGACGAATTGGCCCCAGGTCGTGCCGAGCTGCGTCTCGAGGTTCGGAACGATGGCATTCCAGGCGGCGTCGTTGATAAAGCTCGGCTGCAATGCGGGCGCCAGCGTGCTCCAGTCGATTGCCTGGGTGCTTGTATTATCCAGCACGCTGAGGCTGAAGGTGATGGGTTGGGTTGGGTCGAATTGGCTGCTGAGCCAGCCGCCGTAATAAACCGGAAGGCTGATGCTTTCGCCCGGTTGGAGAAGGCCCGTAGTGGCGCCACCGGCCAAGAATTGCACCGACTCGCTGAACCCGGACGGCACGGAATTGGAGTAATACGCGGTGCCCGCCAGCGAGGGATCGAGAGAAAGGAAAGCCCCCGGCTGGCCGTTTTGTGTTGCGGTGAGCACCACCAGCGGCGCGGCGTAAGGAACGGTGCCGGTGTTGGTGTAGACCACGTAGACGAGCGACGGCTGGTCGAAGCTCATTTCGGTGGGGACGACGACCTGGGCAGAGAAGTTGCCTTCTTCCTGCGGTGCAACGCTCATCGAGGCGATGTTGACGAAGGTGCCGATCTGACCCTGCTGGGCGATGTCGCCGGCGATGTCTTCGACGGGGGACCCAGTCAATTGCACGACGTAGATGCCGTCCGGCGCGAGCGTCCAATCGCCGGAGGGCGGGTCGATCTCATAGTTCGCGGTAATGCCCGTGTCGTCGCCGACGCCATCGCTCGTGCCGGACGGCGTCATGTTCACGAGGGTCGCGGTGATGGCGGAGCCGCTGGGTGGCAGGATTTGCACGGTGGCATCGGTGACCGACGTCTCCGAGATGGGGAAGGTGTCGGTGAACGTGACAGTGAAGGAATAGGGGTTTTCCGCGGCGGCGTCGGCGCTGGTGATGTTCGGCGCCTGGACGGGCGCTGGGGCGGTTGATTCGAGCCGCCGACGAGGAAGCTGCCAAAGCCGGTATCGCCGGCGCTGCCGCCGAGGAGGCCGGGCGAGCCAATACTGCCCGAATTGCCGGCGTCGCCGTCGTCACCCTGGTCCCCCATTGGGCCGGCGGTGCCGCTAAAACCGTAATAGGGGAAGCCAATGCCACGCGCTCCACTCGATCCGCCGTGTCCGGGATCGCCAGCGTCTCCTGGAGAGCCGGCCAGGCCGCCCGGCCCGCCGACGGCGGGAAGACCGCCCTGGGCGGCGCCGGCCAGGGCGGTGCCGTTGAAGGCGGCGATCGATCCGCCGACACTGATCAGGCCGCCGCCGCTTCCATAGCCGCCGCCGCCGCCGGGTCCGCCGTCGCCGCCGTCTCCGGCCGCGCCACCGTCGCCGCCATCGCCACCGGCTGCTCCGTTGCCGCCGTTGCCGCCATTGCCGGTACTCGTGACCGAGGCGGGCGCCTCCGCAAGGCTGCCGGCCTCGCCGCCGGCTCCGCCGGTGCCGCCGTGGCCTCCGGTGCCACCGTCGCCGCCGTTGCCGCCGTTGCCACCCGCGGCGCCGATGCCGCCTTTACCGCCAGTGCTTTGGCCGTTGACGGAGCCGCCGTAGAAATCGATGGATCCCTGCGATTGGTAGATGCCGCCTCCCGAGCCGTTCCCGGCACCGCCGCCCATGCCGCCTTTGCCGCCTTTGCCGCCATCGCCACCGTCTCCACCATCGCCGCCCGAAGCGCCGCCGCCACCGTTGCCGCCGTTGCCGCCGGAGACCGTGGATTTTGAAATGGCCGTTGACACATCACCGCCATGGCCGCCACTACCGCCGGCGCCGCCGTATCCACCCAGCCCGCCGAGACCGCCGTTTGCTCCCTTGCCGCCCGGGCCGGCCGCTCCTCCCACGCCCCTCCCCGGGCAACGTCGGCGGTGAGGTTGCAAGTGATGAGGCTCACCGCGCCGCCCGCGACGTAGAAGCCGCCGCCGAAGCCGGCCCCGCCGCCGCCGCCCGCGCCACCGGCGCCGCTGACCCGCCCTGGCCACCCTTGCCGCCCTGCCCACCGGTGGCGCCGACACCGCCGGCCCCGCCGTTGGCGCCGGTGCCGCTGGCAGCGCCGCCCCCGCCGCCGCTACCGCCGAGCCCCCCGGTGCCGCCGTCGCCGGCGAGGCCTCCCTTGCCGCCGGCCGCGCCGCCGCCGCCGGTGGCGCCGTTGGCGAGGTTGTTCTCGACGGTGGTCGCCTTGACGGTGACAGTTCCGGCCGCAACGTAGACGCCGCCGCCGTGAGCGTCGCCGCCATCGCCGCCGTCACCGCCGTCGCCGGCATTGCCGCCATCGCCGCCGTCGCCGCCATCGCCGCCGAGTCCCCCGTTGGCGCCTGGGCCGCTTGTGCCACCGGCCGCGCCGCGCCGCCCTTACCGCCGTCGCCGCCATCGCCGCCACTGCCACCCGCTCCGCCCCGCCCACCTGGGCCGCCTGCACCACCTTCGGCCAGATTGCCGCTCACGAGACTATTGAGCATGGTCAGCGTGCCGCTGTTCACATAGATGCCACCGCCGTCGGCCTCGCCGCCCTGACCGCCGTTGCCGCCCTTGCTACCCTTGTCGCCGGCGGCACCGCCCTGGCCCGATTGGCCCGCTTGACCATCGCCGCCCGGTCCAGCGCTGGCATGGCCGTTGACACCGGAGCTGCCGGACGATCCGGCCGACCCCTGGGCGCCCGCGCCGCCCTGGCCGCCCGCGCCGCCGATGACCGCGTTGCCGCTGATGGACGAATTGATGATGTTCAGCGTGCCGGAGGCAAGGTAGATGCCGCCACCTTGCGCCTTGCCGCCATTGTGGGCGCCGGCCCCGGCCCCCGTACCGCCATTGGCGCCGTTGCCACCACGCGCCCCCCCGGCGGCGTTGCCGCTGACCGCCGCATTGCTCACCGTCACCTCGCCGCCGGCAACCAGAATGCCGCCGCCTTCGGCATCCACCGTGTCGTGGCCGCCCGTGATCGTGAGCCGGTCCAGGGCAACCGTCAGACCAGCCCCGCCGACGATGGTTGCAATCCGGTAAGTCCACGGCTGCGTGAGATTAAGAGGGCCCGGCTGTGAGCCCGGTTGGACGATCGTCTTTGCCAGCCCCGCGCCGACGATGATCAATGCCTTGTCGACGCCGGACAGGTTCATGATCGTAATCGGCTGCATGACGTAATACGTCGTGGACACCGAGCCGCCCTGGCCTCCCTTGATCGCCGTGATCTGGGTGCTCGTCTGTTGGGGTGGAATCGAGCTGGGGTCCGGATTGCTCGCGGTAACCGTGTACGTGATTGGGCCGTCCGCCAGACTGCGCAAGTCGATATTGCTGATGGTCCAGGCCCCGTTAGGCAGCGGCGTCGCCGAGTAAGTGTTCGTCGTGTTCGTGCCATCGCTGACGGACACGGTAATGTCGTCTCCGAGCGGCACGGTGCCGCTTAAGGAGGCGCTAGACCCGTTGCCGGATACAACCGGGCTATTTACGGAAAATTTGAGCGCATCGGCGGGCACAGAGAGCGGAGTCGGCGATGCCACCGCCGTGGAAGGAGCATACCCGTTGCCGGTTGCCACGTCATAGTTACCGGCCGAGAGGATGAGCGTATTGAGGGCGACATCGTTGCTTTCCGCCTCATTGATGGCGGCCTGGAGCGTGCCGTAACCGGGCGCGACATCATACGTCATGCTCGCCGGCGTCCCCTGCGTGTCCTTGGTGGCGGTGACCTGGGTCGAGGTCTGCGTCCCTTCGGAGTTCGTCGTCGTCGCACTGTAAGTGATGGTGCCGTCCGCCAGGCCGCTGACGTCGATATTGCCGATCGTCCACATGCCGTTCGCCCCGACCACCGTCGTGTAGGCGCCGGTGGACACCGTTCCATCGGTCGCAATCACGGACACGCGCGAGCCCGCTTCGCCCATGCCGCTCATCGATGTGCTGGACGAGTCGGCCGCTTCGATCGGATTGGTCGCCGAGAACGAGCTGACCGGCATCTTCATGCTGGTCGAAACCGTGAACGTGCCGACCTGATTCGATTGCAGCGCATTCCCGGAGGTGTCGGTCACCGGCGGACCGGAGAGAACGACCGTGTAGGTGCCGTTAGGCGCCTGGGCCCAATCGCCGCCTGGCGGAATCAGCTTGTAGTCGGCCGTGATGGCGGAGGCGTCGCCTACACCGTCAAGGGCGCCGGAGAGTGTGGTATCTGTCAGTTGAGCGGCAAAGAGTGCCCTGGAGGAAAGCGTCACCTGAGCCGTTGCCGCAGCCACCGAACTAGCCGACACATAAGTGTCGTCCTGGAACAGGATGCTGAATGTGTACACGTTCCCATTGGAATTCATGATGCTGGCATCGGTGACGGCGGAAGCGTTCAGGGTCGCGGTCGGCGGCGTGGTGTCGCTGGTGTAGGCAAAGGCCCCGATCAACGTTTGGCCGTTGATCACGCGCGGGTGGCCGCGCTGATCCGTCGCCAGAAATATGTCGGCGCCGGTGTTGACGGCGCTCGCCAGGGGCGCCTGGAGCGTCAGCGTGTTCGTGCTGAGATCGACGTCGGTAACAACCAGTTGCTGGCCGGCGACTTCGATCGCGTATGTCCCCGTTGTGCGCGCGATGGCAGCCGGCGCATCGACAACGAGACTGGTGGCGCCTGGCTCGGCGAGCTGAGTGACCGTGGCGATCGGGCCGCCGTTGTCGATCGCCTGACTGCCGGGCAGCAGCGTCATGGTTTGCGTTGGCCCGCCGTAGTCGCCCAACGGCGACAGCATGGGATCGAGCGGCTTTGCCTGGGTGCCGATCTGATTCCCGCTATTGCCGTTGGTCAGACCAACCTCGTTGTCGCCGTCGCCGATGAAGTTGTAGCTGCCGGATAACGCAGCGCCCGATTGCGGACTCGCGATGTCGGCGACCGCGCCGGTGCTCAGCGTGTTTCCCGCGACAATGGTTGAGAGGAGCGTCAGCGTGCCCGAGTTGATCATGCCGCCCGCCGGTTGAGTGCCGGTGGAGTTGCCCGTAACCGTCGAATCGGTCACCGTCATGACGCCGCCGTTGTCCACGCCGGTTCCCGAGTTGTTCGCCACGGTGCAATTGGCCAGCGTCAACGTGCCGGATCCGCTCTGGACCCCGCCGTCCGTGCACGCGAAGCCGCCCTTATGGCCGCGGCCGATCTCACCGGTGTTGCCGGCGATCGTGCAGCCGCTCAGTGTCATGGTGCCGTAGTTGGCAACGCCGCCGACCAGCTCGGCGGTGTTCCCGGCGATGGTGGAATCGGCCACGGTCATCGTGGCGTAGTTCAATATCCCGCCGCCGGCGGTCTGGGTGTTGGTGCCGCGGACGAACATTGTGCTGTTGCCCGTAATCGTGCAACCGCTGACGGTCATGGTGCCGTCGTTCTCGATCCCGGCGCCGTCGCCGGTGCCGGGAGCGGTGCCGGTGTTGTCGGAAACGGTATCGCCGCTCAGCGTCATCGTCCCGAGGTTGTACACGCCGCTGCCGTCAGTTGCGGCGCAGGCCGTGATTGTGCAATTGCTCACCGTGAGCGTGCCGGCGTTGTCGATGCCGCCGCCGGCGCCCGTGGTATTGGTTCCGTGCTCGATCGTTAGATTCGCCAACGTCGCCTGGGCGCCGGAGTCCACCAGGAACACTTGGGAGCTGTCGCCCTCGATAACGATCGCCTGGCCGCTCCCGTCGATGGTGATCGTGCCGGCGCCGGCCATCAGCTCCAGCACTCCCTGGGTCAACGTGAGGGTGCTGCCGCTCGGAATCGAATTGCAGTTGATGGAATCGGAGATGCGGTTAGCAGCGTCGACATTGGCGGCGGCAATCGCGGAGCGCAAGGAGATGGCGCCGTTGACGTCCTGCGGATTGTTGGTTCCGGCATTGAGCGGAGCGGCGTCCAGCAGATCGCTCACGCTGAACGTCGCCGGCGCCAGGCGGTCTTCGAGCGGCTCCACGAACGGACGAGCGCGCGTGATCGGCTGCCGTCGCGGCTGGCGGCGGGTCCTGAAAGGGAACAGCCGATCCAGGAAAACGCGCCACAAACGGCGGTGAGCGGAGAAGGTGTGCGACATGATGAGCCTCAAACGGGTCCGCCTATTGCTTGCTGCCGTTGTTCCGCCTGAGAAGCTCCTTGAAATCGGTCCGGCCCCGCAAGGACAGCAGATCCAAATCCGTCGCCAGCAGGATGGCATGCGCCGGCTTCTGGAAGTAGTCGCCGTCGCGCAGGCGGCGGAGGACCTTGATCGCCTCGAGCGCACAGCGCTCGGCCAACATCTGGCGCTCAGCATCCTTCAGGCGGTTATCCTTCGCTGCCCGCGCCGCCGACAACGCCCAAATGCATGCCAGGTCGTACACGCCATCCGCGGAGACCTGTGGGTCGGCCGCCAGCGTCTGGGCCTCGGCGGTCGCGCGGGTGTGCATGCCGGCGCGAGCCATCGCCACTGCCCGCAGCACGCGGTTCACCCACGGCGTTGGCGGCATGTCGAACTCAACCACACGATCCCAATCCGCCACCGCCGCGCACCAGCAGTTGAGCGCCTCGAAAGCCAGGGCGCGGCCGAGGTAGGCCGCGTAGACCCGGAGCCGGGCGGTCTCATGGCGTGGCTCCTGCTTCAGCACCGGATCGCTCAGCTCGACGGTGCGCTCGGCTTTCGCGAGCGCGTCCTGGGCCGCGCCCGTCTCCCGCAGCAGCTGCGACCAATTCCCGTACAGGGCGGACAGCGACAGCGCATACTCCCCCTCCGACGGATGCCGCTCCAGGAGCCCGCGCAGCAAGCCCTCGGCCGACTGGTAGGCCTGCGTCGCCTGCTTACGCCGGTGCGTGCCCTGGTAGAGCAATGCCAGGTTGAGCTGAGTGTCGGCCTGCTTGGCCTGGTGCGAATCGACTGCGGGCTGCTCGGCGATCAGCGCGGCGTACAGGGTCTGCGCGCGCTCATAGTAGGGGCCCGCCTTTTCGCGGTTGCCGCTGACCTGCAGGAGTGCTCCGAGGTAGTGTTCGGTCTGGGCGAGGTTGCTGCGAAACAGGGAGTTCTCGGGCTCCGCGCGGGTCAGGGCCTTGAGAATCTCGTGGGCCTGCTCGTGATCGCGCTGGGCCGCATCCCAGCGGCGCCCCTGATTGGCCAGGATACCTCGGTGGTTGTAACAGCTCGCCAGCAAGTGCTGGTTGCGCGGGCGGCGGCGCTGCTCGTCCGGCAGGCCCTCCAGAATCTCGATGCCGCGTTCGTAGTTTCGCGCGGCGGCATCGCGCTGACCAAGCGTGAGCTGCATGTCGGCCGCACGCCGGCAGGCAAAGGCGGTGTCGTAACGCACCTCCGGATCGGGGTCGTCCTGCTCCTTGAGGGCGACGAGGTAGAACTCGAGCGCCTCTCGAGTTGCCGGCGCTGCAGCTCCTTGAGCTGGGGCACCTCGCCCAGCCGGTAACTCAGAGACTGCTCGATGAGCCGATCGAGCGTGTCGCGGGCCTGGTGGTAATAAGCCTGGGCCCGCTGCCGCTGCCGCTGCGCCTCGGCCTCGTTCGTCTGCGCCTGGTTGACCGCCTCGCGCAGCTGCGCGTCGTGGACGAGCAGGCCCGCCGTCAGGGCCAGGGCAGACAGCACACAGACCGCCACCAGCGCGGCGGCCGCCGGCTTGCGCCGCGCCCACTTCCAGGCGCGCTCCCACGCCCGCACCGGCCGCGCCACGATCGGCCGGCCTTGCACAAAGCGGTCCAGATCCTCGGCCAGGGCCGCGGCGCTGCCGTAGCGCCGGCGCGGTTCCTTTTCGAGGCACTTGAGGCAAATCGTCTGCAGGTTGCGCGGCAGCTTCGGCTGCAAACGGCCCGGCGGCACCGGCTCCTGCGTCCGTACCTGCTCCAGCGTCTCCAGCAGGCTCGCCGCCTTGAACGGCGGCCGGCCCGTCAAGCACTCGTACAGAATGGCCCCCAGGGCGTACACGTCCGCCGCCGGGCCGATGTCCTCGTTGCGGCCGGCCGCCTGTTCCGGCGCCATGTAGCTCGGCGTCCCCAGGATGGCGCCGGTTGCGGTCTGCGCTGCCGGCGGTTCGTCCGTACCGGCCAGCTGCTTTGCCAGGCCGAAGTCGGCAATCAATGGGGTGCCGTCGGCGGCCAGGAGGATGTTGGACGGCTTGAGGTCCCGGTGCACGATCCCCTGCGCATGCGCCGCGTCAACGGTGCGTGCCAGTCCCTGCGTCAGCTCGGCCGCCTCCCGTACCGGCAAAGCCGCGCTCGCGAGCTTGTGCGCGAGGCTGCCGCCGTCGGCAAGCTCAGTCGTGAAATACGGCCGGCCGTGATGCTCGCCGACGGCCAGCACGCGCACGACCTGGGGATGGCGCAGCCGCGCCAGCGTCTCGCTTTCGGCGCGGAAGCGCTCCAGCCGGTCGCGGCTGGTGTGAGCGCCGGCGTGCAGCATTTTCAGGGCGACGATGCGCCGGGGCCGATCTTGCCGGGCCGCGAACACGATGCCCATGCCGCCGTGGCCCAGGACGCGCAGGATGCCGTAGGGACCGATCCGGCCCAGTTCGTCGGCGGCAGCCGGCGGCGCTAGCAGCTCGGCAAGATCGGCCGCCGTGTCCGGGCCGGCGCCGGGCCCGCGCAGCTTGCAGACGCGCTCGATGAGGCCGGCGTGCACCGGCAGCGCGCCGATCAGCCCAAGGCTTACGGTGCGGTGGACGGTTTCGAGCAGCGGGTCGGTCGGCTGCATCGCCTGGGCGGCGGCGAGACAGGCCTGGCATTGCGCCAGGTGCTGTTCGAGCCGATCGGCGTCCCATGGGGGCGTTTGCCCGAGCAGGAACTGCTGGATCTCGGCGGCGCGTGGACAGACCGAGGCGGCGAGCATGGTGCTCCCTCAAGCGCAAGGAACGTCTTCGCGCGGGCGGCTCCGGCGGCTTCAGCGTCCCGGTTCATTGCTCTCTATCAACGACCTATGCGCGCCCGCTCGATATTTCTCAAAAAAATGGCGCGGTGTGCTTCAAGAAACGGCCTTCAGTCGAGCAGGCCGTCGAGCTCCTGACGCAATCGCTGTAGCACGCGGTACTTCGCGTTGTAGACCGCGGCGACGCTGATCCCCAGTTGCCCAGCCACTTCGGCCGCCGACTGCTTGGTGGTCGTCGCTAGCCAGAATGCTTCCCAGATCGCGGGCCGAAACTCGCCCTGCATCAATTGCAGCGCCCGGCCGACCAGGTAATCGCGATACTCCAGCTCGGCCAGCTCCGCGACCGGGTCCACGGTCGCCGGCTCGGCCGCCGTCTGCTCGAGCGGCAGCGTGGGCCGGCGCTCGCGTTGGCGTACCTTGTTGACCAGGATGGTCCAGAGCCAGGCGCGGAAGCGTTTCTGCGGATCGTAATGGAACTGGGGCAGCTTCTCGACGAGGACCGTGAAAACGTCCTGCACAACGTCGTCGGCGTCGGCGTCGGCGAGTCCGAGCTTGCGGGCCCAGAAGTGCAACAGCGGGGTATAGAGTTTGACGAAGCGCTCCCAGGCGGCCTGCTCGCCGCTGCGGCGGAGCTTTTCGAGCAGGCTGCCCGGGGTACTGGTCATCGTGCGCCGTCGGTGTCGGCCGATGCGGGTCGGAGGGCGATGCGCGTATCATCGCCGGACACCGATCGGACTGCAAGCAGATTCCTGCGCTGCGTCGGTCGGTCCCACCGGGTTCCGCTGGCCGGGCGGGACCTACGGTTCCCGGCCGGAAATCCTGTATGATCCTACACTGTCTATCGAAAGTTTCCGCAAAGCCGAGACGCAAACACAGTCGGAGGCACCTGGCCGACCTACGTCGCGGTCTCGGATCGCTGGGCGTACGTGGCGGACACCGTGAATCGCCGGGTCGTCCGCGTCAAGCTCGGTGCCGCGATGGAGGCATCGTGCGCCGTGCCTTGAAACTGGGAAAAAAGCTTGCAGCCGCGCATACGCGTGGTATACTCCGCATTCGCCGTGCACGCCACGCTGGAGTCGCCCCGGAGGTACACGAGCGGTGCCCTTGCAACAGATTACCTTCCCGTTCTCGGACACCATCGCTGGCTACGTCACCCAGGCCGACCGCGAGCGTGGCACGTTCGCCGTCCGCACGAGCGACAACCGCGAGTTCCGCATCCAGCTCAAGGCGAACACCTATGCCCAGATGACCCGCAACCTCGGCGAGCCCTACATCGACTGCACGGGGGCGATGCACGACATGCTCGTGCCGGGCCGCTATGTGTACACCTACGGCGTCTTCTACCCGCAGGCCCAGGGGGAAGCGGCGCACGTCTTCGAGGCCCAGTCCCTCGTCTTCGTCGGCCGCAAGCCCGAGGAGTATCTCGCCGAGAAACCCGACTGGTGGATACGGCAGATCCGCGAACTGGGCGACTTCTACCTCAAGGCCCAGTTCGGCAAGGGCCCGGTCGACTACGCCAACTACCGCACCACCATCAAGCTGACCGGCGAGAAGGCGACGGACAACTACCGCCAGGAAACCGACACGATTTCCCGCCTGGTGTATGGCTTTGCCAGCGCCTACCTGCTGACGGGTGACGATCGCTATCTCGAGGGGGCCGAGAAGGGAACGCAATACCTGCGCGATCACATGCGCTTCCACGACAAGGAGGACGATGTCGAGGTCGTGTACTGGTACCACGGTATTGACGTTGAGGGCCAGCGCAAGAAAAAGGTGTTCGCCTCGGAGTTCGGCGACGACCTGTTCGCCATTCCGGCTTACGAGCAAATCTACGCGCTCGCCGGCCCGGTGCAGACCTATCGGGTCACCGGCGACCCGCAAATCCGGCGCGATGCCGAGCTGACGGTGGACCTGTTCGACCGCTACTTCCTCGATCGGGAGCGCGGCGGCTATTTCTCGCACCTCCACCCAGTGCAGCTCGATCCGCGCCACCAGGCCCTGGGACCCAATCGGGCCAAGAAAAACTGGAACTCGGTCGGCGACCATGCCCCCGCCTACCTCATCAACCTGTGGCTGGCGACCGGCGAGGAGCGCTATGCGCGGATGCTCGAATACACCTTCGACACCATTGAACGGCACTTCCCGGATTACGATTGCAGCCCGTTCGTGCAAGAGAAATTCTTCGAGGACTGGTCGCACGACCGCACGCACCTGTGGCAGCAAAACCGGGCCGTGGTGGGCCACAACCTCAAGATCGCCTGGAACCTGATGCGGATGTTCGGGCTCAAGCCCAAGGACGGCTACCAGCGGCTCGCCCGCAAGATCGCCGAGGTGATGCCGGCGGTCGGCAGCGACCGCCAGCGCGGCGGGTGGTACGACGTCATGGAGAGGCTCAAGCCGCCCGGAGCAATCGGCCACCGCTTCGCCTTCCACGACCGCAAGGCCTGGTGGCAGCAGGAGCAGGCGATCCTGGCGTACCTGATCCTCGCCGGCCTGCTCGGCGACGCGCAATACCTGCGCGAGGCGCGCGAGGCCGCGTCGTTCTACAACGCGTTCTTCCTCGATCATGACGACGGCGCGGTTTATTTCAACGTGCTGGCCAGCGGCATTCCCTATCTCGTGGGCACCGAGCGCTACAAGGGCAGTCACTCGATGAGCGGCTATCATTCCTTCGAGTTGTGCTACCTGGCCCAGGTATACACCAACCTGCTGATCACGAAGACGCCGCTTGAGCTGTACTTCAAGCCGTTGCCCGGTGCTTTCCCGGATGGCCGGCTGCGCGTGGCGCCGGACATCCTGCCGCCGGGCCGCGTCCGCCTCGACCAGGTGTGGATCGACGGCAATCCGCACGTCGATTTCGATCGTGAGGCGATGGTCGTGCGCCTGCCGGAAACGCAAACGCGGCTCAACGTCAAGGTGCGCCTTGAGCCCAGGAACGCGTAGGAAGAACAACGACCAGCGAGCCGCCGGGATTGTCCCGGCGGTGTGTAGACGGCGGGGACAAGCCCCGCCGCTCGCTCTTCGCTGAAAAAGAATGACGTACGTCAGTCTGGGGACGAACACATGGAAATCAACGAGCGGGTGGTCCAGGGCGTGACCGTGGTCGAGTTGGTCGGCGAGCTGACCTGGAAGTCGGTCCAGGAAGCGCAGGGCGCATCCTCGCGGCTGCACCGGCCAACGGCAAAATGCTGCTCGACCTCAGTCGCGTGCCGTACATGGCCAGCGCGGGCCTGCGCCTGCTGCTCATGGTGCATCGCACGATCGCGGCCAAGGGCGGCAAGGTCCTGCTCGTCGGCCTGTCCCCCGAGCTCAAGGATACGATGACGCACACCGGCTTTTTTGGTTTTTTCGACCATTACGACAGCATCGAGGCCGGAATAGCCGCGTTGGCTTCCTGAAACTCCCATGGAAAATAACGACGTTCTTACCGCGGGCAGCCGGGTCGACGTTTACCCGACGCACGAACATGCGGGTTTTCAAATTCGCCCGGGCCGCGTCTTCCCATTTGGCGCGACCTTTGTTCCGGGGGGAGTGAACTTCTCCGTCTACTCGACGCACGCCACGGCCTGCACGTTGGTGCTCTTTCAACAGGGGCAGCCGGAACCGCTGGCGGAGATCCCCTTTCCCGACGCCTTCCGCATCGGCAACGTCTTCGCAATGACCGTTTTCGATCTCGACCCGGATGCGGTCGAATACGGCTACCGCATGACCGGCACGTTCGACCCTCGTCAGGGCCACCGCTTCGAGTCGTCGAAGGTCCTGCTCGACCCCTATGCCAAGGCGGTGGCCGGGCGCGATGTCTGGGGGCGAACGCCGGACGGGGCGCGCCCAGGCCCGTATCGCGGCCGGGTAGTATTCGAGGATTTCGACTGGGAGGGCGATCGTCCGCTGGAAACGCCCATCGAGAATCTCGTCATTTACGAGATGCACGTGCGCGGCTTCACGCGGCACACCAGCTCGGGCGTCCGGTTCCCAGGGACTTTCGCCGCCATCCACCAGAAGATTGCCTATCTCAAGGAGCTAGGCGTCAACTGCGTCGAGCTGATGCCGCTTTACGAGTTCGATGAGTTCGAGATCAATCGCGATGGGCCTGATGGCCGTCTGCTGATGAATTACTGGGGCTATAGCTCGGTCGGGTTTTTCGCACCGAAGGCCGGCTACGCGGCCACCGGCAAGATCGGCATGCAGGTCGACGAGCTCAAAGCGCTGGTGAAGGAGCTGCATCGCAACGGCATCGAGGTGATCCTCGACGTGGTCTTCAATCATACCGCCGAAGGCAATGAGCTGGGGCCCACCATCTCGTTCCGCGGGATCGACAACAAGACCTATTACATGCTCACGCCGGACGGCTACTACTATAACTTCAGCGGCACCGGCAACACGCTCAACTGCAATAACCCCGTGGTGCGCTCACTGGTCGTCGACTGCCTGCGCTACTGGGCGATCGAGTACCACATCGACGGTTTTCGGTTTGACCTGGCGACGGTGCTGGGCCGGGATCCGTCCGGGGCGCCGCTGGCCAATCCGCCGCTGCTGGAATCGCTGGCCTTCGATCCGGTGATCGCCAGGTGCAAGCTAATCGCCGAGGCGTGGGATGCGGGCGGGCTTTACCAGGTCGGCACGTTTCCTTCCTATGGCCGGTGGGCCGAGTGGAACGGCAAATACCGCGACTGTGTCCGCAAGTTTCTCAAGGGCGAACCCGGGCAGATCGGCGAGCTGGCGCAGCGGCTGCAAGGGTCTCCCGACCTCTGGGGCCAGCGCGGCGCGACCGCGTCGATCAATTTCATCACCTGCCACGACGGCTTCACGCTCTGGGACCTGTTCAGCTATAACGACAAGCACAACGCAGCCAACGGCGAGGGCAACGGCGACGGCGCCAACGACAACAACAGCTGGAACTGCGGCGCCGAAGGGCCGACGGACGATGCGGCGGTCAACCGCCTGCGCCAGCGGCAAGTGCGCAACGCGCTGGCCGTGCTCTTCATCAGCCAGGGCGTGCCGATGCTGCTCATGGGCGACGAGGTCGGACGCAGCCAGGGCGGTAACAACAACGCTTATTGCCACGATAATGAAATCTCCTGGCTCGACTGGACGCTGCGCGAAAAGAACGCCGGTCTGTTCGCGTTCGTCAAGAACTGTATCGCGTTTCGCAAGGCGCATCCTGTGCTGCGCAACTGGTCCTGCGTGCAAAGGCCGGCTGGCAACGAGGGCTGTGTCGCCGTCTGGCACGGGCTGCTCCCGTGGAATGCCGACTGGTCGGGCTACTGCCGGACGCTGGCGTTCACGCTCACCGACGGGCCTTATCGCGACGGCACAGGCACCGGCGGCTACATCTATGCCGCCCTGAACGCGCACTGGGAAGACCACACATTTGAGCTGCCTGAACCGGGGAGCGGCCGGCGCTGGCACCTGTTTGTGAACACGGCCGCAGCGCCGCCCGGCGACGCGTGGGCGCCCGGCCTGGAACCGCCGCTTGCCGACCAGCGCCGGTTGGAGGTGGCCAGCCGTTCGGTCGTCATCCTCGTAAGCCGGTAGCGATATGCGGAAACACCATCCTATCTTCCAGAAGGGGGACGTTCATGGCGCTGACGATCGTTACGGTGACCACCGTCGAAATCACCCTGTCGGGGGAGTTGACGGCCCAGACCGCTACCCAGTTCGAGCGCGAGCTGAACGCGGTGTTTGCCCGCAAGCCCATGCACGTGGTGCTGCGCGTGCGCGCGTTGACCTACATGGCCAGTATTGGGATTCGCTGCCTGCTGCAGGCTCAGCAGCTTGACCCGACAGTCGAAGTTTACATGATCGCACCCCAGCAAGCTGTGCGGGATGTACTGACCCGCACGGGGTACCCCGCGATCGTTCACGATGTGTACCCGCCAGCGGTGTGAGAGCGCGGCGAGTGCCGCCCGCACGATGGCCGTGAGATGCGCCCCAACCCCCGTAGTGCCATGAACTCGTTGACTGTACCGGCCCAGCTCGATTCGCTGCCCGCGATCGCCGACTTCGTGCTGGCCGCAGCGGACGCAGCCGGCCTGGGCCGGCAACCCCGTTATCGCCTGCGCCTGGCGGTAGACGAGTTTGCGACCAATATCATTAGCCACGGGTATGCCGGGACGGCGCCGGGCGCGATCGAATTGCACGCCGCCCAGGACGACACCACCCTCACGGTAACGATCGAGGACACGGGCGCCCCGTTCGATCCGCGGCAGGTGCCGGCTCCGCAAGATCTGCACTTGCCGCCCGAGCAGCGCCAGCTTGGCGGATTGGGGATTTTCCTGGCGCTGGGCGGCGTGGATCAATTCTTCTATGAGCGGGTCGGCGAGCGCAATCGCAACATCTTCGTGATGAAGCGCGGGCCGGGACCCGGCGCCGAAGCTGCGGCGTCGGCTTGACAACATCCAGAGCAGCGGCTTGTGTCGATTACCCCATAGCGTGCCGTCATTCAGAACCAGGAGAACCCAAGATGAGACGAATCGTGCTGTCCGTCGTGGCGGGAATGTTGCTGATCGCCTGCGGCTTCGTGCAGCCGACGACCGGAAAAGGCAACGGTGGCCTTGAACCGGCGTGCGAACGCGCGCCGGCTGCCGACGTATCCAGAAGCAACGCCGGCCTCACCCAGCTAACGGGGCCTGCCGGGGGTAAGTTAGCGCCACGGCGAGTGCTGTTCGTCATCTCCGAATGGGGTTACTGGGGAGAGGAATTGGTGGGTCCGCTGGAGGCGTGCGAGGCGGCTGGTTACGCGGTCGAGTTCGTTACCCCGACCGGGAAGAAGCCCTCGGTGCTGTCGGTGAGCATGGACCCGAAGTATATCGACCCACCCCTGGGCAAGTCCGTAACCACCGCGGACATGGCCGCGCGAACCAAGAAGCTTGCCGGGGGCAATCGCCTCAACAAGCCGCACGACCTGAGCGACTGGTTCCCGCGCCGGCCGTATCCGAGCGATCCACAATACCTGCGCAAGATGGAGGACTATTATACGAAGCTGGATGAGTTGCAACCGAAATTGGAGCCGTACGCGGCGATGGTGATCGTCGGCGGCAGCGGGGCGCTGATCGACCTCGCGAACAACCCGCGGGTCCACGACCTGGTTCTCGGGTTCTACCGCATGAACAAGCCGATCGCCGCCGAATGCTACGGCGTCACGTGCCTGGCCTTTGCCCGCGACCTGCGCGAGAAAAAGAGCATCATCAAGGGCAAGCGCGTGACCGGTCACCCCATTGATTACGACTACCTGGACGGCACCGGTTTTGAGGGCCCGCACGCGCCGGACGGCACCAATCGCGGCTTCGGCGACGGCTACATCAATTTCGGCCCGCCGTTCTACCCGCTCGAATACATCCTGCGCGACGCGGTCGGCCCCACCGGCGAATTCATCGGCAACGTCGGGCGGCCAATCTCGGTCATTGTGGACTATCCCTTCATCACCAGTCGCTCCACAGCCGAATCGGCCGAATGCGGTCGCATGCTTGTCGAAGTGCTGGACAAGGGGCTCGTCCGCTCTGGTTGGGGTCCGGGGAAGGAATACCGCCGCTAGGACGCGCGGCAGGAAATAAGTTCCCTGGGGGACGGCGGCTGACGATGGACGAAGAACCACGCTACCGGCTAGATCGGCCCGATGGGACGGCCGGTGGGCTCCGTGTTGCTACGCGCTCTATTCCTGAGGTGCGGCGCTATCGGCGATGAACACATCGCGCCGCGGGAACCTGCGGAACAGCGCTTCCGGCTTGCCGAAGTTCGTGGCCAGCACGTCCGGTGGGTTGGCGGCAATCCATTCCGACAGATCGATGTCCTCGTAGAGCCCGGCGTTGAAGCCGATGAGGACACGGCACGGTCCATCACCGACGTTCTCCAGCGAATGGCCGTACCCCTGCGGAATGTAACCCACGTCGCCCTGCTCCAGGGTTTCGGTTCGGAAACGCCCGTTCGCACCGAAGAGCGTGACGCGGACGCTACCCCGGAACACGTACTGCCACTCGTCGGCCGTCGGGTGCCAGTGCAGCTCGCGCATTGCGCCCCGCTCCAGCTCCAGGATCGCGCCGGCCATGGTTTTGGAGATCGGAAACGACTTGGAATCCACCAGCCACAAGCGGCCGCCGCGGTTGTTCACGCGCGGCGGATTCGCCAGGAGCCGATACTTGTGCGTTTGCGGCGGGTCCCGGCGCCCGGCGAGCGCGGCCGCCGGCGTCTGGGGCGGCACCGCCCCATGCGCGAAGTACACCTCCCCCGCCGGGAAGCCGTCGAAGTCCGATTCGGCCAGGCCGAAGTTTTTCGCCAGCAGTGGCTTGGGGGCGTGGCCGATCCAGTCGGTGATGCTGAACGTCCCGAACTCCGAGAAATAGCCGTTGTCGAACATCAGCACGAAGTGACATGGCTCATTCCCCAGGCATTCGAGCATGTGCCCGTGGCCGCGCGGGAAGTACCACACGTCGCCCGGCTCGAAGTCGTTGGTTTCCCAGGATCCTCCCGGGCCGAGGACCGTCGTGCGGACGCGCCCGCGGTCGACAAAGGCCCACTCGGCCGCGGTGGCGTGCCAGTGCAGCTCGCGCATGTCTCCCGGTGCCAGTGCCATGGACACGCCAGCGATTCCCTTCGAGATCGGCAGCTGGGTGACGCTGGCTTCCTTCGCGCTGCTGCCGCCGGTCACGCGTCCGCGCGACCGCTCCAGGGCGAACTTGAAGGTCGGCAGGTCCATGCCGGTGAGCAGCGGATCGGGGACGTTGTTCATGAAGCTCGGGTCGCCGGCCTGGGCGCGCCCCGCCGTGGCCAGGCCAGCGGTAACCCCGGCCGCGAAGGCCGCGGCGCCCGTCAGAAAGTCTCGGCGATGGATGTCGGACATGGGATCTCCTTTTCATTGAGCATGGTCTGGGAACACCGAGGAGTTCTACACCTGTAGCACGAACCATGCCACCTGCGTAAGAGTGCCCGGGCAACGCCGATCGGTAACCACGGAGTAGTGGAGCGGGAACGAAAAATGACCAGGCTGGTAAGCGAGCTGCCACGGTCAGACCGGTTGATACCGAGCGGCGCGTATGAGATACTCGTGCTGGTGCAAGCCAGCGCTCTGTCCGTCGCGGCCCCGCCATTTGGCACAACATCTGCTTCACTCTCACCGTTCTTCGCCGGGTAAACACGCCGCAGCGTCGCACCATGATGAAGCTGCCAGTACCCGATGTACGGGCCGAGCGGAGGTTGGCGATTGGGTTGGCCCTTGTCGCCGGCTATGTGGACACGTACGCTCTGCTCGCCTTTGGCACCTACGTGTCGTTCATGAGCGGGAACACGACGCAGACCGGCGCAGCGACGGGCCAGGGCAAGTTCGTGGCCGCCCTGCCGTCCGCGCTGGCGATCGTTTGCTTCGTGGCCGGGTGCTTTGCAGGGACCTGGCTCATGCATTCCAGCCTGCGCCGGACGCGCCGGCTTCTGTTTGGTGTGGTGGCGGCTCTGGTGGCAGTGATCGCCCTGACCCCCATGCCGTCTCGGCTGGAGGAAGCGGGGATGGCCCTGGGCGCTGAGGCCGCGATCGCGACCCTGAGCATGGCCATGGGCATGATGAACGCTACGCTCTCCCGCGTCGGCGCCGAACCGGTGAATCTCACGTTTGTCACGGGCACCTTGAACAAGATCGGGCGACATCTCGCGCTGGCCGTCCGTAAGGCGCCGCTGCCGGACGCGCAGGGGCCGTGGGATACCCATCTCGTTCGAGCCGGTGTCATGGCAAGCATATGGGCTGGCTTCCTGACCGGCGGGGTGCTGTCCGGAGCAGCGAGCACGCACTTCGGAGCGCGGGCCCTGCTGGCTCCTTTGTTGATCCTGCTGGCCCTGGCCGTTTTCAGTGGTGCCGATCGCGCGTGATCGCGGGGATTGTTGATCAACCAAAAGGAACCACCGATGGACTTGCAACTGACGAACAAGCAGGCGCTGGTCACCGGCTCTACAGCGGGAATCGGCTTCGCCATTGCCTCGCTGCTCGCGGAGGAGGGTGCGTCGGTCGTGGTGAACGGTCGCGCGCCGCGGCGGGTCGAGCAAGCGGTCGAACGCATCCGAACGGAGAGGAAAAACACCCATGTGACGGGCATAGCCGTGGACCTCGGCACGAAGGCCGGCGTGGACCTGCTGATCCGCGACCTGCCGGCGGTGGACATCCTGGTGAACAACCTCGGCATCTTCGAGCCGAAACCGTTCGGCGAGATCACCGATGCGGATTGGCTGCGTTTCTTCGAGGTTAATGTGCTGAGCGGGGCCAGGTTGAGCCGCTTCTACTTGCCGCGCATGCTGCAAATGAATTGGGGCCGGATCGTCTTCATCTCCAGCGAATCGGGCGTGAACATCCCGGTGGAGATGATCCATTACGGCGTGACCAAAACCGCGCAGATCGCCCTGGCGCGGCCTGGCCGAGTCAACCGCCGGCACTGCGGTGACGGTCAATTCGGTGCTGCCCGGCCCGACGCGTTCCGAGGGCGTCAACCAGTTCGTGCAGGACCTGGCGAAAGGACAAGGCACGGATGCGGCGCGGGTCGAAGCAGATTTCTTCCGCACCGCCCGCCCCACCTCGCTGCTGAAGCGATTTGCGACGCCGGAGGAAGTGGCGGCAATGGTGGTGTATGTGTGCAGCCCCCGGGCTTCGGCCAGCAACGGCGCGGCGCTGCGTGCCGACGGCGGTGTGGTCCGGTCCATCGTGTGAGAATCGAGCAGACCGCCAGTTCTATTGGTGGAGGACAACCCCGAATCGTCGGCACGCGAATTGCGAACGATTGAGCCTATATCCGGCTCACGACCTGGCTCGGTGCAGTCTTTCAAGAACCATACCTACACCCAAAGGAGAGACCATGAACAAGACCGAAACACCCCCGCGGGCCGCGCGGAACACGACCGCCCTGAAGACGCCGACCGACCTCGCCGCCAAGGGCGTCGCTGCGATCGAAGGCGAGCTACGGCAACTGCTCGCCGACGTGTTCGCACTCTACGTCAAAACCAAGAACTTCCACTGGCACATGAGCGGCCAGCATTTCCGGGACTACCACCTGCTCCTCGACGACCAGTCCGAGCAGATCTTCGCCATGACGGACGACATCGCCGAGCGCGCCCGCAAGATCGGCGGCACCACGATCCGCTCCATCAGCGATATCACGCGGCACCAGCGCCTCCGCGACAACAACGACGAGTTCGTCGGCCCGCAGGAAATGTTGACCGAGCTGTGCGCGGACAATCAGCAGCTCACGCGCGCCCTGCGGGCTGCCCATGCCGTTTGCGACGAGCACAACGACGTCGCCACCGCCAGCTTGATCGAGACCTGGATCGACGAGACCGAGCGCCGGACCTGGTTCTTGTTCGAAATCGTTGGCGCTCGTTGACCGGTCGCTGGTCATGACCATCAGCGAGCCAAAACCGCCGCCGGGCTCCTTCCGACTCTCGCAAGCAGAGGAACCGGATACATGTTGCGCCGCGCCGGATTGCACAGGTCGGCGAGATTGTAGGGCACAAGCGCATCGCGGACGTGAGCGGCAAAGCGTCCAGCGTCGGCAGCGGCGAGTGCGGGGGCCTGACGCACCACCCGCGCGGCCAGCTGGCGGTACGCCGGATCGTCCGCAAGCAGGAACGCGGCGTCGGGGCTCGCCTGGCCGGCGCGCTCGCGCTCCTCGCAATAGTGGGCGGCGACGAAATACAGCATGCTCACGGTCGCCAGCACCTCGAAGCGATCGAAACACGCGAAACACGTGCCTGTAATCTCGTCCACCCATGCAAGTTCGTTAAGCACGGAGCGCCCATAGTCGCCGAGACGCTGCGCCCGTCCCGGCCCGCGGCCCTCTTCGGCAAGCATGCGCCCCAGACGGTCGACGGCGAACAATGTCTGCGCAATCCCGGGGCTCAGCCACGCGTCGAGAAATCCAGCGGCGTGTGGCAACAGCGCCCAGTCCGGGCCGGCGGCAAGTGACAGGCGGCGCTGCAGCCTGCCCGTTCGCACCCACGGGCGGATGCGCTCGGCGGATGCGAACTGCCGCGCCAGCGACGGATAATCCCGCAGCAGCCGATTCCACTCCTCGTGCGGCGACTCCTCGGGCGCAACGGATGCGCGTCGGGGTCGAGCGAGAAGCCGGCGCTGGTGATGCCGTTGTCGAACCGCAGCACCCACATCCAGCCGCGGTCGATGATGTGGTGCAGGGCGGCTGCGTCGCAGGGGAATGGATGCGCCGCGGTTGCGCTTCGCGGCTGGTCTCCTGCAGCAGATCGTGCCAACGCGGCACACCACGGAAGTGGCTGTAGATGGCGCGCGACCGGGCGCGCAGTGCCGCTGGATCGACCGGCTCCACGCCGAGCGCCCGGCCCACCGCTTGCCCATCGCCCGTTGCGTCGATCAGCAGGCCGGCGCGGACAGTCACCGCTTCGTCTGGCCGGGTCCCCGCGATATGCCAGCCGCGCTCCTCGTGGCGGAGCGTGTGCACCTCGAGCCGATCGAGATATGCGACGCCCGCCGCGACGGCGCGCCCGACCAGGTGCGCATCAAAGTCGGCGCGCAGCCAGTGCGTGTCGGAGTGCACGTCGTCCGGGCTCGCGGCGACAAGCAAGGCGTTGTCGTTAGCCTCGCGCGGCGTGTAGCGCTGGCCCCGCTCGTGGTGGAAGAAGCTGAAGCCGCGCTTCAGGCCGCAGCCAACCTGCGGATAGGCCGCCTTCCAGGTGCCGTACTTGGCGAAGGGTTTCAGCCAATCGAGACCGAAGCGATCGGCGATGGCGGCGAGCTTGAAGTCGGCCAGCGGCGTCGACGATTCGCCGATGGCGAAACGCGGATGGCTGCCGCGCTCCAGCAGCGTGACGGTGAACCCGAGCCGCTGGGCGATGATCGCCAGCAGCGTGCCGCCGAAGCCGGAGCCGAGGATAGCCAGGTCGCAGTCGATGCAGGTCATGGGTTCGTCTCGACCGAGGACAAGTGCAGCACTGTCATGACCGCGCGCGTGCTTTTGCTAAGATATCAACCCTGCAATGGCTTGGACACCGACGGTCTCAACGTGCCGCCATTGATTGAAGCCGCCTTGCTTGGTGAGCCTCAGCTTGCTACCGTTGATGGAAGTGACGTGGCATGGGTTCGTTTACCGTAATTGGGAACGAGGAGTGAACGATGCGGAAGGACGCACCCAAACCGTTAAGCATTGCCCCTTTGCAGATCGCAGCCGTTGAAATTGTCACCGATCCGGCCGAACTGGCCGAAGTCGAGCGCCTGCGCGAACGGCTGAAGCGCAAGCAACGCCGTCCGAAAGTGCCACTGCATTTCGCGCCGCTGCAGATCGCACCTGTTGAAATTGTCACCGATCCAGCCGAACTGGCCGAAGTCGAGCGCATGTGCAAGCGACTGAAGCAAAAGCGAGCTCGTCCGAAGCCGAACAGCAAGCGCAGCGGTGCAAACGCTAGCGTGAAGCCCGCGGCCAAGAAAAAACGCTAACACGATGTTTCGCCTGCCCTCGGGAGCACCAACTCCCTAACGATTTGCTGCGCCAATGCCGCCACCTCATCGCTTTGCGAGGATCGCAGCCCTTCAAAGCGCGGCAACTCCGCCATCAAGACGGCTCGCAGGACTGTGACCCAACCCTGTTCGGGCTCCATTTCCGTGCGCCCAAGCGACCGCTGCCACAGCAAAGCGCGCTGGCGATTCGTGCCGATCGTGAAACCGAGCAGAATATCGAGAAGCTCGAGTGTCAATTCCTGATCGGCTAAGTCGAGGACGTCCAGTATGAACGGCAGCGCCGGGAGAGCGGCGGAATCGATCCGCACGTGCTGATGGCAGAGCCCGGCCCAAACCTCATTGCTGGCCGCGAGTGCCGCCCGGCGGTCCGATCCGGCCAACCGACGCAGCTGATCCGGGACGTGGACCGCTGGCCCGTATGCGGTCCGGAACTCGCCCCATGGGATGGCATTGAGCCGTTGATAATACGACGAGTCCAATCGGTCACCCCTCATGCTAGATGAGCGGGCCGCATGCCGCCTCGACCGCGGCCAGCAGGCTGCCGGTGCGGATGAGTCGCTCCACCGCCTCGAGATCGCGGTGCAGCGTGCGATCGCGGCCCAGGGGACGCACAACTTCGCGCAGGTGCTGATAGGCGGCCTCGGCGCCCCGACCCGCGCAGCGGTCGCAGGAACTCCAACCCCTGGGCGGCGCACAGCAATTCGCCGGCCAGGACTGCGCGTCGCATTGGTCACAACGGCCCGGCACTTCCGCGCCGCCGCGGTGCTCATCGGCACATGGTCTTCGCGATTCGCCGAGGTGGGGATCGAATCGACGCTCGCCGGGAACGACAGCGTTTTGTTCTCCGAAACCAGGGCGGCGGCCAGCACCTGCACGAGCATCATGCCCGAGTTGAGCCCCGGGTGCGGCGTCAGAAAGCCGGGCAGCCCGCTCAGGTCGGGATTGACGAGATTCTCGACGCGCCGCTCGCTGATGCTGCTGAGGTCGGTAGCCGCGGCGGCGAGCAGGTCCGCAGCCAGCGCGATGGGTTGGCCATGAAAATTGCCGCCCGAAATCACCTCACCCTCGGCGGCGAACACGAGCGGATTGTCGGTGGCGGCGTTCATCTCGATCTCGACGATGCGGGTGATGTGGTCGAGCGCCCCGCGAAACGTGCCATGGACCTGCGGCATGCAGCGCAGGCTGTACGCGTCCTGCACCTTCGCGCACTCGGCGTGCGACGCCATGACTTCGCTTACGTCGAGCAGGCAACGGAGGTTCGCCGCACATGCCGCCTGACCCGGATGCGGCCGAACCTCCTGGATGCGCGGATCGAACGGCCGCAGCGAACTGCGGGTCGCCTCGACCGTCATGGCGCCGGCGATGTCCGCGATCCGGGCCAGGTGCCGCGCCTGCACCAGCGCATCGGCGAGCAGCGCGGTGCTGACCTGCGTGCCGTTGATGAGCGAGAGCCCTTCCTTGGCCTGCGGCTTGTGCGGCTGCAGATGGACGCGCCGCAATGCCGCACGACCGCTGTGCAGCCGGGGCCGGCTTGCCGCGCCATCGCCGCGCGGCCGCGTCACAAATGCGTGGCCCTCGCCCATTACCACCAGCGCGAGGTGCGCGAGGGCGCGAGATCGCCGCTGGCGCCGACGCTTCCCTGTTCGGGGATGGCGGGCACAACGCCGCGGTTGTACATCTCGATAAGGGCGTCGATCAGGGCTGCGGTAACGCCGGAAAAGCCCTTAGCCAGCGTGTTGATGCGCAGCGCCAGGGCGAGCCGGCTGACGGGAATGCTCAGGAGCGCGCCCACGCCGACGGCGTGGCTGCGCAGCAAGTTTTCCTGCAGGGTGAGCACATCCTGCGGCGGAATGCGCTGATTGGCGAGCTTGCCGAATCCGGTGTTCACGCCATAGAGCGTGGCGCCGGATGCGAGCAGGTCTTCGACACAGCGGCGCGAGGCTTCGACGCGCTTGCGCGGCCGCCGCGATCGCAATGTGCTCTACCTGACCGCGCAGGATGCGCTCGGCGTCGCTGAGCGTCAGATCGTCGCCGTCGAGTTCGAGGTCCGGATTTCGAGAGCGCCTACTCATGGAGGATATAATATCGCGAGTGGCCGCAAGCGAACGGCACGCGTCCTCGCAGTTGCAGGTGACACTTTGCAAGGGATTATTATCCGTGCATTGCGGGAATACCTTAGGGACGAAGATCGTCATCGTTACGGCATCGACCAAGCGACGATTTCCGAGGATCGCCGGGTCCTTGGCGTCACGGTGAGTCTGCGAGCCGGATTTCGCTATTGTTGTGGTGAGCCTGGATGCCACCTTGGTCTGTTTCGCCGCAGTGATTACGATCGCCTTCGCGACTGCTTGCGAGTCGCGGGCGTGGAAGCGGAGCGGCCGATGACGGTGCGTGTCTGGTGGGTTGTGGAGCAGGGTACGTTTCTCGATTGCAACCGCGCGTTTGGCGCGAGTGAGCTTGTGGAGCACCCGTGGTCATGCGATACAGAATGTCGCGAAGCCGAAGCACGACAGCCATGACAATCATAGCCATCGAGAATACCGCGATAAGCGTGGCTGACCTGGCAAATACCGGCCCTGTTGTCCTCACGCGTAACGACCAGCCTGTAGTCGCCGTCAACGCTCTGGCCGGCGCCGATTGGGAATCGATCAGGTTGGCAAGCAATCCACATTTCATCGCGCTGATCGAAGATGCGCGGCGAGAATATCGCGAGCAAGGTGGAGTCACGTTAGAGGAAGTGCGCACGGAGCTTGGTTTGAAGCTGGCGCCGGCGCGGCGCTCGCGGAAGAAAGCGTCCCGCGGCCGTCCACAGTAGTCAATGACCATCGCCATGGGGGGAAATCCATGTCTATTGCCACTTTGGCGCCCTCGGCTCCCCGCACCATCCGTGCTCCTCGCGGGCCACAGCGCTCCTGCAAGGGCTGGATCCAGGAAGCCGCCCTGCGCATGCTCATGAACAACCTCGACCCCGAGGTCGCCGAGGATCCCGACCATCTCGTGGTCTACGGCGGCAGCGGCAAGGCGGCGCGCACCTGGGAAGCGTTCGACACCATCGTCGCCTCGCTGCGCAAGCTCGAAAATGACGAAACGCTGCTCGTGCAATCGGGCAAGGCGGTCGGCGTCTTGCGCACGCACGAGCTGGCGCCGCGCGTGCTCATCGCCAATAGCCTGCTGGTGCCGAAATGGGCGACCTGGGAGGAGTTTCGCCGGCTCGAAGCGATGGGGCTGACGATGTACGGCCAGATGACGGCGGGGAGCTGGATCTACATTGGCACGCAGGGCATCCTGCAAGGCACCTATGAGACGTTCGCCGCGTGTGCCCGCCGGCATTTCGGCGGCACGCTGGCGGGCCGGCTGGTGGTGTCCGCCGGTCTGGGCGGCATGGGCGGGGCCCAGCCGCTGGCTGCGACGATGAACGATGCCGCCTTCCTCGGCGTTGACGTCAACCCGGCACGGATCGAGCGGCGCCTGCAATCCGGCTACCTCGACCGGATGTGCCATGACCTGGACGAGGCGCTGGCGCTGGTCCTGGACGCGAAGCGCGACCGCCGTGCCTTGTCGGTCGGCCTGGTCGGCAATGCGGCCGCGGTGATGCCGGAGCTGGTGCGCCGCGGCGTGGTGCCGGACGTGCTCACCGACCAGACCTCCGCGCACGACACGCTCAACGGCTATGTGCCGTTGGCCGAATTCCCCGGCGAGGATCTCGACGACCTGCGCGGCCGGAACCCGCAAGCCTATGTCGCCCGGGCTCTCGAATCGATCGGCGTGCACGTCCACGCGCTGCTGGAAATGCAAGCGGCGCGGCGCGATTACCTTCGAGTACGGCAACAACCTGCGTGCCCAGGCGGTCGAAGCCGGCGTGGCCGACGCGTTCCACATTCCCGGCTTCATCCCGGAGTACATCCGGCCGCTCTTCTGCGAGGGCAAGGGCCCGTTTCGCTGGGCGGCCCTCTCCGGCGATCCCGAGGATATTTACCGTACGGACGATGCCGTGCTCGCGGCCTTCCCTGAGGACGCGGCGCTGGCGCGCTGGATTCGCCTGGCCCGCGAGCAGCGTCCACTTCCAGGGATTGCCCGCACGCATCTGCTGGCTCGGCTACGGCGAGCGGGCGCGGCTGGGCCTGCGCTTCAACGAGATGGTCCGCCGCGGCGAGCTGAGGGCGCCGATCGTCATTGGCCGCGACCATCTCGACGCCGGCTCGGTCGCGTCGCCGAACCGCGAGACCGAGGCGATGCGCGACGGCTCCGACGCCATCGCCGACTGGCCGATCCTGAACGCGCTGGTGAACACGGCGTGCGGCGCCGGCTGGGTCAGCGTCCACCACGGCGGCGGCGTCGGCATCGGCTACAGCCTGCACGCCGGCATGGTGGTCGTCGCCGACGGCAGCGCCGACGCCGAGCGCCGGCTCGCGCTGGTGCTGACGAGCGATCCGGGCATGGGCGTGCTGCGCCATGTGGACGCGGGCTACGACGATGCGGTACACTGCGCGGAGGCGCGCGGTGTGCAGGTGCCGGGGTTGAATTATTGAGGAGGCATAACATGGCGGCAAAAGAACCAGAAGCGAAAACGATCCGGGTCAAGGTGCCCAATCAGATCATTGCAGGAATGGACGACCTCATCAAAGAGGGTTGGTTCCCCAGCCGTGAATACATCATCGAGAAGGCGCTGAAGAAGTTCCTGAACTCGAATCGGCCGGAGTTGCTCGAGAAGGCGATTCTGGAGGACGTGGAATGGGGGATGCGTGGCGGCAAGTGAATTCACACCCGTAATCGTGTGCGATGCCGGGCCGCTGATTCACCTGGACGAGCTGAAATGCATCGACCTGTTGGGTGGGTTCTCGGAAGTCCTTGTGCCTGAAGTCGTGTGGCAGGATGTCCTGTATCATCGCCCCTCGGCCTTGCGCCGCCGGAAGGTTTCCTTGACGCGCGTCAAGACGCCGGGTGAGCTAACCACAGCGCTCAAGCGCCTGGCTGAGCAATTCACGCTCGATCCTGGCGAAGAACAGGCTTTGCGCCTCATGGAAGGGCAACCGGGAGCGACCTTGCTCACGGATGATCGTGCGGCCCGGTCCGCTGCCCAGGCTATGGCTTACCCAGTTCAGGGAACCATTGGGGTTCTTGTGTTTGGCTGGCGGCAGGGGCAGCGGTCGCGACGCCAGCTTCTCAACCTGCTGCGAACGCTCCCGCAGCGGAGCACGTTGCATGTCTCCAAAGCCATTTTGCATGGGGTCATTTCTGAAGTGCAAGCGGAGGATACGTGAGCGAGTGGACGGTCAAGGAGAGCATCGTGACGAAAAAGTACACGGCTAGCAAGGCGATTCGGTTCAAGCTTCCCGAGGAATTGCTGACTCGCCTGGATGAACTGGTGAAAGTAGGCTGGTTTCCCAGTCGGGATTTCGTCCTCGCGAAGGCGCTGAGAAAGTTCCTGGACTCGAATCGGCCGGATGTGCTGGAGAAGTATATTCTTGAGGACATGGAGTCGGCCCTTCATGGCAAGCCATCCGCCGCCAAAGCGCGCTCGATGAAACGGACGAGCTCCTCCAAACCGTGATTCGCACTGCGGAGGAATTCTCCCCGTGAACGATAATGCCCCCTTCGTCATTCGCGACGCAGCGCAACTCGCGTGCGAGCCGCATCTAGGGCTGCAGTCCAGAAGTGGCTGCGCCATGCGTGGGCTGACGCTTATTGAGCGTGGGAGCCTCATCATTCGCGATGGCCAGGTAGCGTGGGTCGGTCCGACGGTGGAAATACCGCCCGTGCCAGCCGACGCCGAGGCGATCGACGCTAAAGGGAAGACGGTCGTGCCCGGTTTCATCGATAGCCACACACACCTCGTATTCGCCGGATCGCGCGAGGACGAATTCGAGCAGCGGCTGCGCGGCGTGAGCTATCAGCAAATCGCGGCACGCGGCGGTGGAATCAACGCGACGGTGCAGCGCGTGCGCGCAGCGTCGCGCGATGAATTGAAGCTGCTGGCGCGGCGCCGGCTCGATCGATTGCTGAGCTTCGGCGTCACCACGGTCGAGGTCAAGAGCGGCTATGGGCTGAACGTCGCCGACGAGATCAAGTGCCTCGAAGTGATCGCTGAGCTGAACGCGGAGGGGCCGTTGGAATTGGTGCCGACGTTCCTCGGCGCCCATGCGGTGCCGCCCGAGTTTCGCAACGATTGCGCCGGGTATCTGCGACTGTTGACGGACGAGATGCTGCCCGAGGTCGCGCGGCGCGGGCTCGCGGAGTTCTGCGATGTGTTCTGCGAAACCGGCGTCTTTTCGCTGGACGAATCGGAACGCGTGCTGAACCGGGCGCGCGACCTGGGGCTCGGGCTCAAGCTGCACGCCGATGAGCTGACGCCGCTCGGCGGCGCCGAGCTGGCGGCTCGGCTCGGGGCGGTGTCGGCGGACCATTTGCTGTGCATCACCGACGCGGGTATCGAGGCGCTGGCGGACGCCGGCACGGTGGCCACGTTGCTGCCGGGGACCGCGTTCTTCCTCGGCGTGGATTACGCCCCCGCCCGGCGGTTGATCGAGCGTGGCGTCACGGTGGCGCTGGCCAGCGACTGCAACCCGGGGACGTGTCCGACCGAGAACCTGCCGCTCGTCGGCGCGATGGCGTGTACGCAAATGGGCATGCTGCCGGGCGAGGCGCTCACGGCGCTGACGCTCAACGCCGCCGCGGCGGTGGGGCGGTCCGATCGGCTGGGATCGCTGGAAGTCGGCAAGCAGGCGGACCTGGTGATTCTCGACGTTCCCGATTATCGCCAGCTCTTCTATCACTTCGGGGTCAACCATGTCTGGCGGGTCATCAAACGCGGTCGCGTGGTCTACGAGAAATAACATGCCCAGGATTCGCGTGGCTATCGTCGGTTGCGGCAAGGTGGCGCACATTCACGTGACAGCCCTGCGCGGCATCGCGGACGCGGAACTGGCCGCCGTCTGCGACACCAGCGCGGAGCGCGCCGTCACATTTGCCGAGAAGTACGGCGGCCAGCCTTTTACCGACGTGGCCGCGCTGCTGCGCGATAGCCGGCCGGAAGCGGTGCTGATCGCCACGCCGCATCCGCTGCATGCCGCGCCTGCCATTCTTGCGGCACAGGCTGGGGCGCACGTGCTGGTCGAGAAGCCCCTCGCGGCCAACCTTGCCGATTGCGACGTGATGATCGACGCAGCCCGGCGGGCGAATGTGCGACTGGGCGTGATCAGCCAGCGCCGGTTCTATGAGCCGGTGCTGCGGATGAAGGCGGCGATCGACGCGGGCAAGATCGGCCGGCCCGCGCTTGGCGTGTTTATCATGTATAGCTGGCGCGATCCGGCGTACTACCAGTCCGATCCATGGCGCGGCCAGTGGGCGACCGAGGGCGGCGGCGTGCTCGTCAATCAGTCGCCGCACCAGCTCGATCTCTTGCAATGGTTCATGGGGCCCATCGACGAAATCAGCGGCGGCTGGGCCAACGTCAATCACCCCGCCATCGAGGTGGACGACACGGCCGTCGCGATCGTGCGCTTCAAGAACGGCGGCCTCGGCTCGATCGTCACCAGCGTCGCGCAACGGCCGGGCATCTACACGAAGGTACACATCCACGGCACGAGCGGCGCCTCGGTCGGCGTCGAGACGGACCGCGGCGCCACGTTCGTTGCCGGCATGTCGCGGGTCGAGGAACCGGCGCTGAACGATCTGTGGACGATTCCCGGCGAAGAGCAGCGGCTCGCCGAATTCCAGGCTGAGGATCGCGCCCGTTTCCAGCAGATCGACGCGACGACTTACTATCACGCCCTGCAAATCCAGGACTTTCTGCACGGGATTCGCGACGGCCGTCCGCCGCTGGTGACCGGAGAGGAAGGACGCCTCGTGGTCGAGATGTTCACGGCTATCTACCGTTCGCAGCGCGAGCGCCGGCCCGTCGCGCCGCCACTTCCGTAGTAGCCGCCGCCCAGGAAATCGCCACAAAGTCGGCTGGCGGAACGCGTTTTGCTGAATCCAAAAAAACTGCCCTGACCACCTAATGCCGCGGAGACAGCGCCATGAACAACTTGACCATGTCCATACCCCATCGTTTGGGCCGTGACGAGGCCCGGCGCCGCATCGAAGATGAAGTCGGCACGGTCCGGCGGGAATACGGCGCTCTGCTGCACAATCTCGACACAACCTGGGACGGCGACCGCCTGAACTTCTCGCTCAGCGCCCTGGGCCAGCCCATCAGCGGCCATCTGCTCGTCGAGGACCAGGTTGTACACGTCGACGTCGAACTGCCGTGGTTATTTGCCATGCTCGGCGGCGCCGTCAAGCATCAGGTCGAATGCCACGGCCACAAGCTGCTCAGCGGTCCCAGGTCGGCATGATCCGACCTTACCGCAAATGCCGGCAAACCGAATTTTGGCCGCTCGACGCTTCGATACCGCTGACCTCCCTGCTAAGGCAATGTACGTCCTTCCAAGGCCAAAGCCCTCCAGAAGTCAATGGCCGACGCGGACCAGTTCCAGAACCGTGCGATGTCCGCTCGACACCCATTCCTGGCGGACCAGGCGTTCCTGGCCGTCGTACCACAGTTCATGCGGCACATCGCGCATCACGCGGTAGTGAGAGCAGGTCTGTTCCTGGCCGCCGACCTTGATCTTGATCTTTTCCGTCCCGACGTACTGGAGCTGGCTGCTGCGTTCCTGACCGTCGCCGCATCCTAGAAGCGTGACGGCGTGGCTCTGCGACGTGGGTGGAGGCAGCTGCCAAAAGCTGGTGGTCCAGAACGTCCGCTGGGGCCCCATGCGCCTGGCCGTTCGCCCTGACGTGCAGACCGGCCGCGTCGGCGTCTGCCGTCACCGCGAACGCTTTGCCGTTTTCCTTGCCGCTGCTCTCGAAATGCTGCAGGCGGCCGTCCTTCCACACCTCCTGCCCGCGATAGGCATAGGTGTACACGTTCACCAGGAGGACGCTGACCTTGACCTCAGACGTGGCAAGCAGGGACACCGTGCCGTCGTCGTGACGGCTGATGGTCATGTGGTACTCGCCGGCCGCCTTGCCGTCGACCTGAACGGTGAAGTCGCGTGTTTCCACGTCGCTCGCCAACGCGGGGCCCACGCCGGGCAGCAAGAATCCCATCCCTACGAGAAGCGGCCATGCACGCAGAGCTGGGAATATCCGACCCGAGGTGGCATTTATCCAACCTGCCATAGCTCTCCTCCATACCTCGTGGCGAGCGGGCCGTCGATAACGCCTCGGCCCCGTGGCATAGCCGAAGCCAGGGGTGGCGCCAAGTGCAATAAGGTCGACGCGATCGTCTCTTTCACCGCTCAAGGGTTCTCCGGGGCCAGCAAATCGCGCAGCCGCCGCACCGCCCGCAGATAGCGCATCGACGCGGCCGCTTCCGTCAAGCCGAGGGCGGCGGCAACCTCCTGATTGCCCAACGCTTCGAAATGCCGCATTAGAATCACCTCGCGGTCGGCCTCGTCAAGCTGGCCGAGCGCCTCGTGCAGGCGCCGCTGCAGCTCCTGTTGGATCGCTTCCGACGCCGGCGTCCGCTCCTGATCGAGCAGCTGGGCGGCCAAATCCAGCGACGAGCGGTCGGCCCAACCGGGACGATGGATCGGCTGCTCGCGATTCACGCCGCGCTTCTGGGCCTGGTGATGCCGCCGATGCGCGTCGATGAGATGATCGCGCGCGATGTGCCGCAGCCAGAGATGGAACGGCATGGCCGGCCGGCGCAGATATTCCTGCAGCCGTTTGCTCGCCTCGAGCAGCACTTCCTGCACGACGTCCGAGGCGTCGACGCGCTGCACGATCGCCGGGTCGAGCCGCAGATCGATCATGCGCCGCACCGGCTCGCGATGCCGGGCCAGCAGCGCATCGACGGCGTCGGCATTGCCTTCCTTGGCTTGCGCGAGCAGTTCCTGCGTCGAATTTGCATCGGGCCACATGGTTCATCCACGAAAAAGGCGTTTTTCCACGAAGGACACGAAGGAACACGAAAAAGACCCAGAGCGGCGGATCAATTGACGAAGCGCTTCCACTCGAGACGGCCCAGGGAGCCGAAATTGATTAACACGCCGACACGCAACTGCGTCGCCTTGAGATAGTTTAACACCTGCGCTTCATCGTGTCCGGAGAGATGGCTCAGCGCTTTCAGCTCGACGATGATCTGTTCATAGCAGAGGAAATCGGTGGCATACTTCTTCACGAGTTGCCGGCCCTTGTAGAAGATGCGCAACTCTTTTTGCGGCTCGTACGGAATATTCCTCGCCTGGAATTCCAGTTCCAGCGCTTCCTGATACACCGCCTCAAGGAACCCCGGTCCAAGCACGCGGTGCACCTCAATCGCTGCGCCAACGATCGCAAACACTTCATCCTTTAGAAGCAGCTCAGTCATGATGCCCGCTCCCTACTCGCTTGTCCTTTTCATGTTCTTGTCTTCTTCGTGTTCCTTCGTGTCCTTTGTGGATGAATCTCTTCTTGGTATCCTTGGTGGATCAAAACGCCGCGCGATAGATGCCGAGCACATCCTCCACGCTGGGCACGCGCGGATTGACGCGCACAATGCGCCGGATCCCCGCCGCCTTTTCCGCGAAGGGACGCAGCTGTTCCTCGCGCACGCCCAGCTCGCGCAGCCGGGCCGGGATACCGATGTCGGCCCGCAAGCGCTCGACGGCGTCGATCGCGCGCTCGGCGATCGGCTCCTCGCCCAGCAGGCGCGCGATGTCGGCGAACTCGCGCGGCGCGCCGGCAGATTGAAGCGCATGACGTAGGGCAGCAGCAGGCCGTTGCCGCAGCCGTGCGAGCAGTGCACCGCGCCGCCGATCGGGTACTCCATCGCGTGGACCAGCGCGACGCCGACATTGGAGAACGCCAGACCTGCCAGCGTCGCCGCGAGCGCCATGCCGTCGCGCGCTTCCAGGTCGCTGCCGTCGCGCACCGCGCGGCGCAGAAACTGGCCGATAAGGCGAATCGCCTTTTCCGCGACGAGATCGCCCATCGGATGCTTGCCCTGGTAGACCGTCCGCTCGCCGGGCGGCAACGGGAACGCGGCATTGTCGACCGCCGTGTACGCCTCGATGGCGTGCGTCAACGCGTCGATGCCGCTGTCCGCGGTGACCTTCGGCGGGCACGACACGGTCAAGAGCGGATCGACCACCGCGACGGCCGGCCGCAGGTAATTGGACAGGATGCCGACCTTGATCTGCTGCTCGGTATCGGTGATGACGGACGCCGCCGACACTTCCGAACCGGTGCCGGCCGTGGTCGCGACGCAAATGAGTGGGAAGATCGGCCCGGGAATCTTGTCGTCGCCGACGTAATCCCGCGGGGTGCCGCCGTGCGCCAGCAATGTCGCGGCAAGCTTGGCGAGGTCCATGTTGCTGCCGCCGCCCAGGCCGACGAGCGCGTCGGGCCCGAAGTTCTCGGCCGTCTCGAAGCAAGCCAGCGCCGCACGCATCGACGGCTCCGGCTCGCCGCCGGTGAACGCCGCCACCTCGATGCCCGCGTCGATCAACGGCCGACGCACGCGCTCCAGCGTGCCGGCCCGCTCCAGCACCGCGTCGGTGACGACCAGCACACGGCGGGCACGCAGCCGGACCGCGAGATCGCCAAGCTGGTTGACGGCGCCCCGGCCGAAGACGATTTGGCCGGCGGAGTGAAAGGTCCAGGTTTCGCGCATGTTAAATCCCCAGCGCATTGAAGTAAACGCCGGCGATGCGGAAGATCATGTAGATCATGAAACCCGCATACAAAAGCCACAGGCCCATGTTCGCCGCCTGCGCCAGTCCCTTGAGCCGCCGGGCCGCCTCCTCGTAGTAGTATTCCGTCTGCTGGCGCATCACCTCGGGGACGCGACCGGCCTCCTCGGCCGTCACGATAATCTGCAAGAATTCCTCCGAAAAAACGCCGCTCAGCGCCAGCGCCTCGTACAACGTCTGACCCGATTTCAGCACCCGCGCCACGTCGTCCGCGGCCGCGGCATAGGCGGCATTGCCCGTCGCGCGCAAGCTCAGCCGCAGCGCCTTGGCGATCGACAGCCCGCTGTCGAGCGTCAACTGCAGCGCCAGCGCGAACCGCCCCATCGCCAACGCTTCCAGGCACGGGCCGATCACCGGCACCCGCAGCAGCACTCGATCCGCGGTCGCTCGCTGCCGCGTCATGCTGCGCAGCGATTTCCAGAGCACGATGGCGCCGACGACGGTCCCGACGACGACGGCCAGGAACGCCACCGACCCGGCCGCGCCGCCCAGGCCGAAGAAGGTCAGGAGCGGCCCGCGGCCCCGCGATCAGGCCGAGGATAAAAATCAGCCCCGCAATCAACACCACGGCAAAGACGAACTGCACGATCGGCAGGAAGCTCTCGCTACGAAACCGCCGGCGCAGCTGCTCCTCCAGCAAATAATCAGCGCTCCAGCTCGCCGAGCACCTCAGGCAGATGGCCGGTCTCGTCGCCGAGCGACGCCATTGCCAGGAAGAGCGGCGGCAGCACGTCCCGCTCGTGCTCGAGGGCCGCGCTGACGGACGTGCCTGTCTCGACCGCGAAGAGCAGCCGTCCCGCCAGGAGGCGCACACGGTGCGGCCCGCGCTCCGACTGCTGTTTCAGGATGCGCACAATGGGCAGGCCGGCGGCAAGCTGATGCCGCAACGTCCGGCACAGGACGACCAGCTCGTCCGCGGACAAGCGCTGTAAGAACATGATCTGTCCCAGGAAATCCGCCTCGCGACCGTCTACCATATAGATATGGAAGACGCGACCCCCTACGATCCGCGCTACCTGGCCGGCATCGTGCTGTTCAACCGCGGCGACTTCTTCGAGGCCCACGAAGTCTGGGAATCGCTCTGGATGGACACGGCCGGCCCCGAACGGCCGTTCTACCAGGGCCTCATCCAGGCGGCGGTCGGCCTGTGCCATTTCTGCAACGGCAACGTCCGCGGCGCCGCCAAGCTCTACCGCTCCAGCCGCGACTACATGCGCCGCTTCGGCTCGCCGTACCTCGGTCTGGATCAGGACGCATTCTGGGGGCAGATGGACCGCTGCTTCGCCGAGCTGGTCGCCACCGCCGAGCCGCCGCGCACCGCGATCCGCGAGGAGCTGATCCCGGAGATCGACCTCAACCCGCCGCCGGCGAGCTGGCCCGACCCGGCGCAGTTCGTGGAGCCGGAAGAAGAAGAACCGTGAGCGACGAAATCCTGAACCCCGACGGCGGCATGATTCGGCTGTTTCCGCTGCCGAACCTGGTGCTGTTTCCCGGCGCGATGCAGCCGTTGCACATCTTCGAGCCGCGTTATCGGCAGATGACCGCCGACGCCTTGGCCGGCGATCGCTTGATCGCCCTGGTGCTGCCGCGGCCCGGCTGGGAGGCGGACTACGCGGGCAAGCCGGCCCTCCATCCGGTGGCGTGCGTCGGCCGCATCCTCGCCGAGCAGCACCTGCCCGACGGACGGTACAACATCCTTCTGCGCGGCCTGGGGCGGGTGCGAATCGCGGAAGCGGTGCCCGGGCCGAAGCTGTACCGCGTGGCTCGTGTCGAGCCGCTCGAGGAGGTGCCCTGTAGGGATGTGGCCGTGGAGGCAGATTGGCGGGCGCGGCTGCGCGAGCAGGCGCCGCAGTGGTTCCAGGAACAGTCCGAGGTGCGCGACCGTTTCCTGGAGCTGATCGACAGCAGCCTGCCGCTCGGCGCGCTGGCTGACATCATGACGTTCGCCTTGCCGCTGGACGCCGAGTTCAAGCAAACCTTGCTCGAGGATCTCGACGTGGCATGCCGGGTCGAGCAGCTGCTGCGCCAACTCGGCGTGCTGCGCCGGCACTTTCCACCGGAGTTTAGTGTGAATTAACGACCACGCCGCGGGGCGACGGGTTGGAGTCCCGGCTTTAGCCGGCAAAGACCGGCTAAAGCCGGGACTCCAACCCGTCGCCCCGCGGCGTGGAGCAAGGGAAGCTCACGGCCGCGGCACCGGCGGCGGCAGCTCGGTCTGGATGACCTGCTCGGGCACCTCGCTGATGACGACGCGCGGCGTCACGAACAGGAATAGCTCGCGCTGCTCCTGGCCATAGCCCACGCTCGTGACCACTTGCCGCAAAAACGGGATGTCCCTCAGCACCGGAGGCCCGGTCTCATTGCGCACCTCCTCGGTAATCTCCCCGACCGCGATCGCCATCGTCCGGCCTTCCGGAATCGTGCATTTCTGCTTGACGCGGAGCGATTGCACGTGCGGCTGCTGTACCATGCCCTGGAAGTTTCTCTCCGCACCATCGTCGCCTACCAGCTTGAGCGCCACCGGCATGACCGCGACCGGACCGGACCGCAACGTATGTCGGAAATCGAGCGCGAGCTGCACGGTTTGGCGATCCGCACTTGCCGTTGGCCGCAACACACACATGGTGCCCAGCTCGACCGTCTCATGGTGCGGCACGACTGTCGGGCCGCTGGCATCGCGGATCACCTTGTACTCGGTCACGAACCTTTCCTGCTCGGAAACCTTCACAAAGGCCTGCTGGCCGTTCAACATGGTGAGCTTCGGTTGCAAGAGCACCTCCGCGACCGGATCGCTCTGGAAGACGCGCATCCAGGGATAAAGCTCCTTGTCGGTGAAGCACGCCATCACGGGCCCTTTTTTCCCATCGGTCGCGCTGCACTCGAAGCCGGCCTTGGTCCGGAACTCCGCCGCCATCGTGCGACATTTTCACGATGCGCAGCTCGATGCAGACCTCGACTTCCTGGAGCCGCCGCAGGGCGTTGAGGAGTTCGATAATAGCGGTGTGCGCCTCGGGGGTTTGCACCACCACCAGAGCCATGCCGAGCGGATAGAACTGCAGTGTTGCGGGTCCGCCCTGATCCTTCCACGACGCTGGGGCTACCGTCGTGCGGATCAGCGTCATCAACAGCTCCTCGGTCGTGCGCACCGGCGGCTGCCGGAGTGTGCCGTCGTAATCCTCGATCGGCACGATCAGGTCGGCCACCGGATAGACGAGGCGCTTGAGCGGCGGCGCCGCGTCGGCCGTCGCCGGCTCCTTCTTGCCGGGACCGGCCTGGGCCACCGCCAGCCGGCCCGCGAGCACGCAGGCCAGGGCGAGCAGCATCGTTCGCGTGGTTCGTTTGGACATGCACATCCCTCCCTGGGTCCGGGTCGTTTCCGCGGCCTGGGATAACCGGCAGCCGTGGAAAACACAAGGCAGACTTGACTTGATCTGTTTACGTTTAGCGCTCGCCCGCCGAGCGCTAAACGTAAACGGGTTACTGCCGCAACGCCCGCAGCGCCGCCGCGGGGTCGGACGCACGCATCAGCGTCTCGCCGATCAGCACCGCCTTGACGCCGGCCGCTTGCAAGCGCTGCAGGTCGGCGGCGGTGCGGATGCCGCTCTCGCTGACCAGGCAGCGATCGCCCGGCACCAGCGCGGCCAATTCCAGCGTGTGCTCCAGCCGCGTCACGAAGGTGCGCAGGTCGCGATTGTTGACGCCGATCAGCCGGGCGCCGCAGTCGAGCACGCGCGGCAGATTTGCGCGATCGTACAGCTCGACCAGCGCCTGCATTCCCAGCGCGTGGATTTCGTTCACCAGCGCCGGCAGCGTACGCTCATCGAGAATCTCCGCGATCAGCAGCACCGCATCGGCGCCGGCCACCCGCGCCTCGACGACCTGGTACAAATCGATGATGAAGTCCTTGCGCAGGACCGGCGGCCGCACCGCCGAGCGCACCGCCGTCAGGTATTCGAGCCGGCCCTGGAAGTGCGGCTCATCGGTCAGGACGCTGATCGCATCGGCGCCGCCCGCCTCGTAGGCGCGGGCCAGCGCGACCGGGTCGAAGTCCGCGCAAGACGCCGGCCGACGGCGCCGCCTTCTTGACCTCGGCGATGATGCCGACGCCGGGGCCGCGTTCGAGGGCGGCACGGAAATCGCGAACGGGAGGGGCGGTGGCGAGGCGGCGCTCCAGCGCGGCGCGGGGCACTGCGTCGCGGCGCGTCTCGACCTCACGGCGCTTACCGGCGACGATCTCGTCCAGGATCGTGCTCATGGGATGCTTCGCGGATTGATAAACTGATCGTGGCGGCGCGGCTGGATTTCGGCCGATCGCTGTTGATTGTACGGAAACGGAGACGCGTCCTGGATAACGGCCACGAGTTCCTGCTTAATCTGCTCGCGTACCTTCTGGTCGCGTGTGTCGGCATCGTGATCCTTGCCTGCGCCTGGCGGCGGCTCCGTATTTTTGGCGCCGACCGTTGCCGATCCGCCGGCTGCGAATCGGCGGCTGGGGGGGCCGCGAAGTCTTTGTGGCCTTGCTTGCGGGGACGATCGCGCAGGAGGTAATCCTGACGATTCTTGCGGCGGCGGTCGGATTGCCGAACGACGACGACCCAGCAATCCGGCGAATGGAATCGGTGCGCGTGGTGACCCTCAGCAGCCCAGCCAGCGCCGCCCTCACGGTGGCCATTATTGTCACTGTACTGTTCCTCATCAGCGGGACGCGGCCTCATGATCTGGGGCTGACCTGGGCGCGTTGGCCCGCCAATGTAACCCTCGGCGTGCTACTATTTCTCGCGGTATCGCCGCCTACGTATGCGGTCTGGTTGTTGACGGGGCTGGGTCTGGGCGGCGATAAGAGTCCCCTCGAACAACTGGCCAAGGACGGCATCGGCGTGTGGGAATGGCTTGCGCTGATCTTCATGACGGTCGTCGGCGCGCCCGTGACGGAGGAATCGGTGTTTCGCGGCGTTCTGCAAGGCTGGTTACGGTGCGCCAGCTTGATCGGACATGCCGCGTTGATTTGCCTGGTCCTGCTGATCGGCTCTGCCCGGCTGATGCTCTATTTTCGTCCCACCGATATCTCGAACCAGACACCGGATCTGTCGACAGCGATTGAATCGCTCGTGTTCAGTGCCATACTGTCCGGCGGGTATGCATTTTGGCTCTGGCGGCTACAGCGGCGCTATTTGGTGCAGGTGCAAGGTCCCCAGTTGTGGTGGTGGCGTCCCGATGCGGCGCCGGGGCGCCGGTTGTGGCCGAGGGGGGGTACGCCGAAGACACGGTTGCGGCGCCGCTCCCGCCGTACCGCGACCCCATCGAGATTCCAAGCCAACACGATTGGGCGTGGGCCAATGCGCGATTGTCGATCTACGGCTCCGCAATGCTATGGAGCATGGCACATATGGCCGTGTGGCCCAGCCCGATCCCGCTCTTCCTCCTCGGGCTAGGTCTTGGCTGGCTCGCGTATCGCACGCAGAGCCTGATCGGCTGCATCGTCGGTCATGCGCTGTTCAACACCGTCGCGTGCCTCACGCTGTACTGGACCACGCGGGGTTAGCGCCACGCATCATTCCAACGCAATGAAGCTCGCTTGCGGTTTCGCGAATCGTGTCTCGCGAAACCGCAAGCGAGCTTCGCTGCGAATGCATGTTCGCGAATGTCACGGCGCCCCCGCCTCACGGCGCCGACGCGATCGTGATGCGCAACGGCTCGAGCCATTGCTTGTGCTCGGCGTTGTAATACAGATACGCCCGGCTCGCGGGGCCGCTGTAGACGCCGGGCAGGTGGCATTCCAGGTCGAGATCGAGCTCCACCTTCGCGTCCGCCTTCAGCTCTCGCCAGTACAGAATCAGCTCGCGGCCCTGCAGCTCCCACGCGCTGATGACGCCCGGCTTGTCGCCGTTGTCGCGGAGGCGGGCCAGCTCCTTGAGCTGCGCGAAGTCCGGTGGCAATACCAGACCCGCGGGCAGACCGATGACCGCGACCGCCATGCCCTGGTCCTCGCCGGACCTGTTCTCGAGGATGGCGTGGAGCTTCACCGCCTGGCCTTCCGTCGCTCGCGGCTGGCTCAGGCGCGTCGTGAGCTGGACGGGACTCTTCGGATCGCCGGCCGGCTTGCCGACGCGGTACGACCAGCTCAGCATGTACGGAAGCTGCGTGTTGCCGGCTGCCAGCCAGACGCGGATCTCGTTGCGGCCTGGCCCGAGCACGCCGAGGCCCGGATTGGGACCGTCGGCAGGTTTTTCCTTGAGCGCCACGGTGATCGGCTCGATCGCGCCGGGCACCACCTTCGCTTCGCCGTTGAGCTGCATCATGTTGTTGTGGACGACTTCCATGTGCAGCTCGCCGGGCTGGATGAATTGCTGGTTGATCCGCGTGAGCTCGATCAGCGCCTTGAGCGCGAGGATCGTGGCCTGCGTCGAGCCGAAGCTGCCCGCGCCGCGGCGCTGCGCCAGCAGCCACTTGCCCGCTCGCTGGGCCGGCGCGTTGAATTCCGCAGGCCGGCCGGCACGCAGCCAGCCCAAGGTTGTCAGGGCCGTCGTCTCAATGAGCAGGTCGCGGCCGGACGAGTGCGTGATGCTCGTGCGCGCGCCGGCAATCTCACCCGATGCCTTCTGAAATTCGCCCAGGCGGCGCAGCAGCTCGACACTCTCGCCGGCGCGGTCCGCCTTCTGCTGGCCGAGGCTCACCAGCGCAATGAAGTACGGATCCTGCGATGTCTTTGCTTGCTCGTAGAGCGCGCTCAACTCGTCGGCGAGGTCCTGCTGCCGGCCGCTCTCGGCCAGCGCCCAGACGATGTAGGCATTGGTAATGTCCTGCGGCGCGTGGCCGAACTGATCGACGGCGCGCGCATTGCGCTTGAAGCCGCCCTTGCCGTCGCGCTGGTCGAGCAAGTATTGCTGCGTGCGCTGGAGCATGGCAATGTCCACGGCAAAGACGCGGGCCATGTCGTGGAACTGCAACAGCCCGTATGCAGTCAGCGCCTCGTGCGGCGGCGCGGTTTGGCCGAACCACTCATAGCCGCGGCGGGTCTTGGGATCGTCAGGCGGGCTGCACTCGAAGGCCAGGAGCTGGTTATACCCGCGGTCGATTAGAGCGCGGGCCTTTTTCTCGACGACCGGATTGGCCTGCTGCGTGTCCTGCAGGTAGTTCAGGATCAGCACGTTGGGATAGTTGCTGCTGGACGACTGCTCGAAGCAGCCGTGCGGCTCGCGAAGCAAGGCGTCGAGGCCCTTTTGCAACTCGGTGAGGATGGACGGATAGGCCTGGACCTGCAGCGTCAACGAGCCGGGAACCCAGCTCGCCGGCATGACAATCTCATGCACGACCGGCACGACCCCCTGCAGGGTGCCGCTGGACGCACCGCCGGCCGGGAAGCCGTCGGGCACGATCAGGAACGAGCGCTCGACCGTATCGCGGCCCTTGGCGAAGTTGCCCTGCACCTGGAAAACCGCCTTGCCCTCCTGCAGCGGCTGGTAGCGGAACAGGTGGCGCTTGCTCTGGCCGGCCTCGAGAGCGATCGGGCCCGGCGCCGCGCCGATCAAACGCAGCCCCTTAACCTGGGCGTCGAGCGTCGCCGTGGTGCTGTCCGACGAGTTGTTGGTCACGATCACGGGCACCGTGACCTGGTCGCTCGTGGAGATTTCGACCGGCACCTTCGGCTCGACCTGGTAGGGCAGCCGTGATGCGATCTCGATGGAATCGGCGCCGAGCCGGCCGTCGAGCGTATGGCTAACGACCAGCACGCGGAAGTTGGTCACCGCGTCGGACAGGTCGAAGTGCAGCTTGCCCTGTCCGTCCTTGAGCACCAGGGCGGGCTGCCAGCAGAGCGTCTCGGTCCAGTCGCGGCGAACCTGATTGGGATTGTTCTTGTGCGGGTGCTGATGCGCGTACTCGCGGACGACGCTCGGATCGAGCGGCGGGGGCACCGCGACCTTGCGGCCGAGCTTGTGCTGCAGCACTTCATAGAAGCGGCCCTGCGCGGAGCTTGCGGTCCGGATCGACGAACTGCGGCTGCAGGCCCGCAGGCACGCCCGGCAGGTTGAACTGGCCGGGATTGTCGACGATCGCCACGCCCGGCTGCACCAGCGGATCGGCCGGATTGGGCGGCTGTGGCGGTTCCACCGGAATGTTCGGGTTCCCTTCCCAGGGCGGGTTGTCGACGGCCATCGGCGGGGCCTCAGCCTGGGGCACCACCATCGGCATCTTCGTCGCCGCGGGCGCAAAATTCCGGCCGCCGAAGACGCCGAAGCGCGGCATATCGTTCACGCCGATCATCGCAAAAGTGCCCAGGAAGCTGGCCACGAAGAGCCCAGCGAGCACGCACAGGCCGGCGGCCAGCATGAGGTAGCCGCGCTTGCCCTCGGCGAGCCGATAGAGGCTTGTGCTTACGAGGAAGAAGGCGCAGAACAGAAACAGGGCCATGCCGACGCCGAACGCCGCCTGCCAAAAGAGACCCCATAGCTCGTTCCGGCGCTGCTCCTGCTCGAGTTTGGCGTTGAGGGCGGTTTCGACGCTGCGCTGCGCGATCGCGAGCTGCTGCTCAAGCTGAGCGGGGCCGGCAGCGGCGCGCTCCTTCTGGGCGAGCTTTTCCTGCATCGCCACGAACTTGCCGACGAACTCCTGGTCGACCTGGTCGCGGGTCTGCTGCTCGGTGGCGCCGACCTTCGCCACCGGCTGGGCGAACCCGAAGACGTAGCTGCCACGAGCGGCGTCCTTGCTGTTCTTGAACTTCTTCTGCGGATCCTGCTCAGCGAAGCGGCGCCAGCCTTGCGCTCCGAGGAGCAGGTCCAGAGCCTGGGCCGCACGCGGGTGATCGCCCAGCAGCGCGTCGGCATTTTCCAGATCCTCCGGCTGGCGAATCTCGGTCGCCAGGAGGAAATGCGTGGGCATGCTGCGTGCCGACTTTTCGTTCGCCAGCTTCTGCACGCTGGCGTCGGTCACCGCGACCATCGTGACGGCCGGCACCACCTGCTTCTTTTCATTGCGTGCCTCGAGATCGAGATAGACCGAATCGCCGGGCGCGTAATCGTAGCGATCAGGACGGACGGCCACGTGCAGCTGGGCGGCCGGCTTGCGGAACAGCAGCCGTTCGGCGACGGCCTTCCAGTAAGCTTCGCCGTCCCTGGATTGCTTTTCGAAAACAGTGACGCGGTGGACGCCGCCGACGTTGACTGCGGGATGCAGGACCACGTCGGTTTTCTCGCCGTCGCGGGCCAGCACTGGGGTGTGGTCGAGCAGCTTGCCGCGGCAATAGGCGCCGATCAGCAGCTCGCGCGTGCCGCCGGTGCTATACACGGTCACCGGGATGTCCTGCGTGACCACGCCCTGCGGCAGGTGCAACACGACGCCGTCCTTTTTCGCCGTGGGCAGCGTGTAGGTGCGCGTGGTGCCGACCGGAGCGTCGAGCTTCACCTTGTAACGCCGGTTCGCCTCGGGCACAAACGTAAAGGCGCCGAGGCCCTGGTTGATACCCGGCTCCTCGGCGTCGGTGAGTGTGTGGACGCGGGTGATTTCGCGGGTTTGCTTGGCCAGCACCTCCCGGTCGAGCTGGTCGCGGGTGATAACCCGTTCGAGCAGGCGGCCCTGAATGTCGACGGGCCGGTTGGTGCCCGTGTAGGCCTGGAAGTAGACGCGGTTGGCGACGCCGAGGACGAGGTCGCCCCCCTCGGGATAGAAGTCCACCGCCACGTCACGCAGGACGATCGGGATAGGCCGCACCAGCGTCTCGACGTTGCTACCGTCGATGAGCTGCAGGGTGACGCTGCCCACGCCCTGACGCAGATTGACGGGCAGCGTAAAGTCGAAGGTAAACGAGCCGTCCTGTTCGGCATTGCGTTCGTTGCCGAGGGCGAACTCCAGGGCGATGCCGTCCACCAGGCCGCTGGCGATGACGCGAATGTTCTCGGGGCCGCCCATGCCTCCGGGCCCGCCAGGTATACGCGCCGGGCCACCACCGGGGCGCCCGGCATGCCGCCGACGTTAGGCTGGCCGGGCCGCGTGACCTTGCCGCTGATCGTGACCAGCTCGCCAGGACCGTAGCTGGCGCGGTTGAACTTGACCTCCGTGTGGAAGCGCGGCGCCTGCCAGCGATGCACGACAAATGTGCGTCGCTCCGGCGGGAAGCGTTCGGTCAGCTCGGCCACCGTCAGCATGTAGACGCCGCCGGGCAGCTGTTTCGGCAGCACGAACTCGCCGGCGCCCAGGCCGTGCAGCGGTTGGCCGTCGGGGCCGAGCACCGGGGTTTTCTCCTTGCCGACCACCAGCCGCGTGGACACCTCACGCTTGAACACCTCGTTGTTGTTCGGACCGATGATGCGATAGCGCAGGTTGAGGTCTTCGCCCGCCGGCTGCAGGCTGAAGCGGTCGAGCGTCAGCGATCGGAAATGCACCACCTTGCCGGGCCGATACATCGGCCGATCCGTCGTCAGATGCGTGATATACTCAGGCTGCAATAGCGGCAGCTGCTCGCGGATCTGCATCGGCGTGCCATCGGCGTCGGCGTCCAGCACGAGGGCCAGCGCATCGCCCGACTTGATCGGCACGTCCGGCGGCAGCACGACCTGATGAACGCCGAGCGCGGCGAATTGCGTCGTGAACAGGACCGCCTTGGTCGTTTCGTTCACGACCTGGACCCGGCAGTCGCCGATCCTGGGCGGCTGCTGCGGATCGGTCGGCTTGAGCTGGATGTCGAAGCGATTGGCAGCGCCGGCCTGGATGCTCCGCGGGGCCTTGATTTCGACGATGAAGGGCTTCTTCTTCGCGTTATCCCGCGCCTTCTGTTCCCGGTCTGCCCACTCCCGCGTCAAGCGGTCGATCTCAGCCTGGATGGCGCGGAGGTCCTTCTGGGCGTTCTCCTGTTTGGCGTTCACTTCCTGGCGGACCAGATCCAGACGTGCCTGTGCCTCGGCCAGCCGCTGGTTGGCCTGATCCACTTCGGCCCCCTGGTAGTGGGCAATGCTCCACCCGCCGGCGCCGACAGCGGACAGTACCGCGAGCACCAGGGCGGCAGCGAGGGCCCAGCGCTGCAGCACCAACGGGCGGCGCGGCGCTCGCGGCGCCAGCTTGCGCGCGGCGCGTTACCCGGGCCGCGCGGCGCCTTGAAGACGATGTCGGGGAATGAATGCTTGACGGCCGAGGCGATCTCGGCGCGCCGACTGCGACTCCGCTCCAGTTCCGCCTGGCAGTGGGGGCACCCGCCGAGGTGCGTTTCCAGCGCCAGCCGCTCGGCCGGCTCCAGCAGGTCGTACAGGTAAGGAAAAAACTGCTTCTGGCAGGTTTCACACGACATCACAATCTCCTCAGTGTAGTCGTCTCGCTCCGCGAGACGATCTCCGCGAGACGATCTCCGCGAGACGATCTCCGCGAGACGATCTCCGCGAAATGGGACGAATCGTCTCGCGGAGCGAGACGACTACACTTAATTCAGCACTTTACGTATCTTCTCCAGCGCGGTGCGCATCTGCGTCTTGACGGTGCTCACCGGGCAGCCGCGCAGGTCGGCGATCTGCTCATAGGTCAACTCGCCGTTTTGCCGCAACAGGAAGACCTCCTTTTCCTCCTCGCGCAGGCCGAGCACGGCCTGGCGAATGCGTTCGAAAGCTTCCCGCCGCTCGACATCCTGGGCAGGGGCAAGGTCACGGGCTGGCATGGTGTATTGCTCCGCGCAACGGCCGGCTCTTGCGATGCCAGGCGCTGCGGCGCATGTCTTTCGCGGTATTAAAGCACACCCGGAAGATCCAGGCTCGCAGGTTGCGAATGCCGCCGATCTGTTCGCGGGCGTTCCAGCACTTGATGAAGGCGTCCTGGGCCGCGTCGCGGGCGTCTTCGGGATTGCCGAGCACGAAGACCAGGGCGCTAAGGAGTTCGTCGCGCAGCTCGTTGAAGGCGCACGAGCAGGTCCCCGGGAGGCAACGATTTGCCGTCGAGCTGCGGGTCGGCCTGGACCGTCACGGCTAGATCACGCCTGGTCATATACCACCGGAAAAGACGAGAAGGTCAGGGGTTTGGTTTGGCCCAATCGCCCCCACGGCGGGTAGGTCCCGCCTGCCGGGCGGGACCTGGGCGCTGCCAGGTCCCGCCCGGCAGGCGGGACCTACGGATAGGCCTCCCCTTATTCCTTCGCTCGCCGCGCCAAAAGATATCCCAGCAAATCGCGAAAAATGGGAATGTTCACCGATGGTCCTCCCGGCGCCGATCGTTGCCACGCGTCATCTTAGCAATGCCCGGCGTGCCCGCCAGGCACAGCGGGCCGCGCCGGGGGTGAACACTTGACCCGGCAGGAATGTCCACTTCGTAGAATAATGCCCATACGGGAGCCGTGCGCAGAACGAGAGGAAAACTCATGGCGGAGAAGATCACGAAGCGGGTGGACGATTACGCCCAGTGGTATCTCGACGTCGTCAAGAACGCCGGCCTGGCCGAGAACTCCGACGTGCGTGGCTGCATGGTCATCAAGCCGCACGGCTACGCCATCTGGGAGAAGATGCAGCGGGCCCTCGACCGCATGTTCAAGGACACCGGCCACGTCAATGCCTACTTCCCGCTGTTCATCCCCAAGTCGCTTCCTCGCGAAGGAGGCGGAGCATGGCGAGGGCTTCGCCAAGGAGTGCGCCGTCGTCACGCACTCACCGCCTGATGCCCGGTGCCGACGGCAAGGGGCTGATGCCGGATCCCGGCCGCGAAGCTCGAAGAAGCAGCTGATCATCCGTCCGACCTCCGAGACGATCATCTGGAACACCTACAAGAACTGGATCCAGAGCTATCGCGATCTGCCGCTGCTCATCAACCAGTGGTGCAACGTCGTGCGCTGGGAAATGCGCACCCGGCTGTTCCTGCGCACGGCCGAGTTCCTCTGGCAGGAGGGGCACACCGCCCACGCCACGCAGGCGGAGGCCGAGGACGAAGCACGAAGGATCCTCGAAGTGTATCGCACCTTCGCCGAAGAATGGATGGCGATGCCGGTGCTGACCGGGCCCAAGAGCGAGGGGCAGAAGTTTCCCGGGGCGGTCTACACGCTCTGCATCGAGGCGATGATGCAGGATCGGCGAGCGCTGCAGGCGGGCACGAGCCATTTCCTGGGCCAGAACTTCGCCAAGGCGTTCGACGTGAAGTTTCAGAATCCCGAGGGCAAGCTTGAATATCGCCTGGGCGACGAGCTGGGGCGTGTCGACGCGGCTGGTCGGCGGACTCATCATGACGCACTCGCGACGATCAGGGGCTGGTCGCTGCCGCCGCGGCTGGCGCCGATCCACGTCGTCATCGTGCCGATCTTCAAGAAGCCGGAGGAGAAGCTGGCGACAGTCGGCGCGGCTCAGAAGCTGGCCCAGGTGCTGCGCGATCTGCCGGCCGATCCGTGGTACGGTTACGAGCCATTGACGGTCAAGGTCGACGATCGCGATCAGTATCAGCCGGGCTACAAGTTCAACGAGTGGGAAACGAAGGGCGTGCCGGTGCGCGTCGAGCTGGGGCCGAAGGACCTGGCGCAGAACGCCTGCGTGCTGGCGCGCCGCGACATGCCGGGCAAGGAAAGCAAGCAGATGGGCGTGCCGCTGGCCGAGGCGCGGCGCGGATCACCGCACTGTTGCGGGCGATCCAGGCGAACCTGCTGGAGCGGGCGCGGAAGTATCGCGACGAGGCGACCGCGCGAGGTCGAATTCGTACGACGAGTTCAAGCAGCAGATCGAGGAGGCGGGCGGGTTTTTGCTGGCACACTGGGACGGCACGCGCGAGACGGAGGACCGGATCGCCGCCGAGACCAAGGCGACCATCCGCTGCATTCCGTTCGCACCTGCCGAAAGAGCCGGGCAAGTGCATGGTCACCGGCCAGCCGTCGGTGGGGCGGGTGGTGTTTGCGAAAGCCTACTGACTAAATCCGAATATCGAAATCCGAAATCCGAAACCAACTCGAAATCCGAAATCCGAATTTCAAAACGAAGGACTGGAGGGGTTTGGTTTTTGGGGGAATTGGATTTGTTTCGGATTTCGATATTCGATATTCGGATTTACACTTCCAGTACCGCCAGCACCTGCAGTGCCAGCGTGGCGATGTCGGCGTCGTCGAAGGCGAGGTAGGCCGCGAAGCGTGGGCCGATGCACGAGACGGCGATGCCGCGCAGGTTGATGCCGGCGACGGCGAGGCTGGACATGATCTGATAGCTGATGCCGGTGCGGTTCTCGCCCTCGACGCAGAGCATCACAACATCGACGGCGGGACCGAGGCCGGCGGCGCGGGCGGCCTGCATCTGCTCGGGGCCGGTGATCGGGGCCAGGAACAGAATGCTCGTGCTCGGCTTGTTGGGATTGGGGCGCGTGAAGATGAACTCGAGGTCGGCGCCCGCCTGGCTCAGGTAGGCCAGCTTGGCGGCCGCGGCCCCCGGACGATCGGATATCTCGCCCGACCAGACCTGCATGCGGCGAATCTGCAACGGCATCGTGCGTCCTCCGTGGCTTCGCCTGGTCATTATATGGCTCTTGCAGCCACACCAATGGACTCGATCGCCAATACCGAACACCTCGAAGACCTGCTCAGCGAACCGACCGAGCTAGCCATCGAAACGCTGGCCCGCCTGGACGGCGATCTCATCCTCCTCGGCGTCGGCGGCAAGATGGGGCCGACGCTGGCACGGATGGCCCGGCGCGCGTCGGACCGGGCCGGCACGCCGCGGCGAATCATCGGCGTGGCCCGCTTCAGCGATCCACGCCTCGAAGCCCGACTGCAGAGCTGGAACGTCGAGACGATCCGCTGCGATTTGCTCGACGCCGACCAGCTCGCACGCTTGCCCGAGGCGATGAATGTCGTCTTCATGACCGGCATGAAGTTCGGCTCGACCGGTCAGGAGGCGCTGACCTGGGCGATGAATTGCTGGCTGCCCGGCATGGTCTGCCAAAAGTATCGCCGCGCGCGCATCGCCGCCTTTTCGACCGGCAATGTCTACGGCCTGACGCCGGTTGCGCTGGGCGGATCGCTCGAAACCGATACGCTGAATGCCGGCGGCGACTACGCTATGAGCTGCGTCGGGCGGGAACGCATTCTCGAGCACTTCAGCCGCAGCCTGACGATTCCGATGACGATCCTGCGGCTGAATTACGCCACCGAGATGCGCTATGGCGTGCTGGTCGATCTGGCCCAGCGGGTTCATGCGGGCCAGCCGATCGACCTGACGATGGGCCATCTCAACGCGATCTGGCAGGCCGACGCCAACGCCATGGCGCTGGCGTCGCTGGACCGGGCGACCTCGCCGCCGCTGGTCGTGAATCTCGCGGGGCCGGAGCTGCTGAGCGTGCGCCGGGTCGCCGCGGAATTCGGCCGGCTGCTCGATCGGCCGGTAACGTTCCGCGGCACCGAAAGCGCCGACGCGCTGTTGAGCAACGGCCAGCTTGGGCATCGGCTGTTCGGCTACCCGCGCGTCCCGGCTGGGCAGATGATGCACTGGATCGCGGACTGGATTGCCCGCGGCGGCGAAACGCTCGGGAAACCGACTCACTTCGAGGTGCGTGATGGCAAGTTCTGATCTACCTTTGCCGGTGCGAGCAGCCCTGGACCGGGGTGCGGTGTTGCCGGCGATGCCGCTGGCGCTGACGGCGGCGCGCCGCTTCGACGAGCGCCGCCAGCGCGGCCTGTGCCGCTACTACTTCGCGGCCGGCGCCGGCGGATTGGCGGTTGGCGTCCACACCACGCAATTCGCGATCCGCGAGCCACGCCACGGCCTTTTTCGCCCGGTGCTGGAGCTGGTGCGCGAAGAGTTCAACCGCCAGCAAACCGCGACCGGCCGGCCGCCGATTCGCATCGCCGGAGTCTGTGGGCCGACGGCACAGGCGGTCTCCGAGGCGGCGCTGGCGCGCGAGCTGGGCTACCACGCCGGCCTGCTCAATCTCGCCGCGCTGAAGGAGGCGGGCGATGCAGCGCTGCTCGCGCACTGCCGGGCGGTCGCGGAGGTGCTGCCGGTGTTTGGCTTCTACCTGCAGCCAGGGCCCATTGGCGGCCGGGTGCTGTCGTACCGCTTCTGGCGGCAATTCGCCGAGATCGAGCGCGTGGTAGCGATCAAGGTGGCGCCGTTCAACCGCTACCAGACACTCGACGTGGTTCGCGCGGTGGCCGAGGCGGGCCGCGACGATATCGCCCTCTACACCGGCAACGACGACCAGATCGTCCTCGACCTGTTGACGCCCTTCCGCATTCAGGTCGCGGGCCGGCCGGTGGAGCGGCGCATCGTCGGCGGCCTGCTCGGCCAGTGGGCGGTGTCGACTCGCAGGGCGGTCGAACTTCTCGAGGAGTGTCACGCCCTGACCCGCGCCGGTGGCGCCGTTCCGGTCGAGATGCTGCGCCGCGCGTGGGAGGTGACCGACGTCAACGCCGCGGTGTTCGACGCGGCCAACGACTACGCCGGCTGCATCCCCGGCATCCACGAGGTGCTGCGGCGCCAGGGCCTGCTCGAAGGTATCTGGTGCCTCGACCCGCAACAAACGCTCAGCCCCGGCCAGGCCGACGAGATCGAACGCGTGTGGCGTGCGTATCCGGATTTGCATGACGATGAATTCGTGGCCGCGCTGGACCTCAAACTTTGATCCGCGCATCCATCTGCTCATATTCTTGCTGCTTGCGACAGCTCAGTTTCGGCCGCCGGGGCGTTGCCGTAGCATTCACCGGGCTTTTGGGGGTTGTGCGACTGACCGAACCCCGTAGACGGGTCATATTGACAGGTCAATTCCGCGGAGCGTGTGCATGACCACGATCAGTTTTTATGAAGCGCGTACGCAGCTCTCCAAACTGCTCGACCAAGTGGCACGCGGCAAGCAGATCCTCATCACGCGTCGGGGCAAGCCGGCGGCCGTGTTGGGGCCGGCGCCATGCCCGGCCAAACGGGACGTGAAGGAAGTGATTGCCGCCATGAAAGCCCTTCGCCGGGGCCAGCGGTTGGGAGACGATCTTTCGGTCCGCGACCTCATCGATGAAGGACGCTCCTGAGCGAATAGTCGGCATACGGATGCAAACCCATGGGCAAGAAGAAGGCCAAGCCGAAGAAAGCCAAGCCGAACGAATTTCGTTCTCGACAGCTCGATCACCGTAGCCTGGTTTTTTGACGACGAGACGGACGCCTACGCCGAGGCCGTGCAGGACGCCCTGTCATCGACGACGAAACGGCTGAACGCGCCTGGCAGCATACGCTCAGCCTTGGGCGTGCCCACCACCTGTCCGTCTATGATGCGAGCTACCTGGAGCTGGCTCTGCGCCGCAAACTACCGCTGGCCACGCTCGACGCCGCTGAAGACCGCTGCACGAGCGGCCGGCGTGGTTGAGTATGCGCCCCCTAAGGTGACACGCGCCCATTACAGGAAATGCCGGCGACAGCTTATGGGCGTATCCCACCTCCAACTCCTCCTTTTGGTGCGCCCTGCCACTCCCTTGAGACAACGTTGCGGTGTTGATCGAACCGAATGATGATTATTTCGTCCTCACACTCAGTCGCCGACCACCATGCGACAAGCGACTGTCGGTTGAACGCTGCACGATAATCAGCTCCGAGCATTTTGACAACTTCTTTGAGCGTCATCCCGAAGGTGATCCTCGCAGCTTTCGCGGCGAATTGCTCGCGATCCATCTCAATTGATTGTGCACTTGCGACGCAACTGCCAGATCGTGGCGAACCCAACCACAGGCCGCCCCCAAGCAGCACCGCGACGGCGCCTACGGCATACAACACGAAACTGCGATGGCGCATGGTATACTCCGCACAAGGGGAACGCACTATCCGCGTTTGCTCTCCAATTCCTGCCAGCGTGCATACAGCCGCTCGACCGCCCGCTGCGCTTCTTCAAGTGCCCGGCACGCCTCGGTCAGCGCGACATGGCCAGCCGTCGCCGCACGCTCCACCGCCGCCTGCCGCTCGACGACTGCCTCCTCGGCCTCGAGAATCGCCGCCTCCATCTGCTCATATTCTTGCTGCTCGCGATAGCTCAACCTGGGCCGCCGCGGTGTCGCTGTGGCCGGTCGCACGGCCGGCGGCGTCGCCGCGCACGCCGTCTCCAGCGTGACGCGTTCATACGCCGTCAACCACTGCTCGACGCTGCCATAGAGCGCGGCGGCGCCGCGGCCGTCGAGCCCGACCACGGACGTGCACAGCCGATCGAGCAGGTCGCGATCGTGGCTCACCAGCACCAGCGCCAGGGAAATCCGCCAGGCTCTCCTCCAGCACCTCCAGCGCGGGAATGTCCAGGTCGTTCGTCGGCTCGTCGAGCAGCAGCAGGTCGGCGGCTTGCAGCATGAGCTGGGCGATGCGGACGCGGGCCTGCTCGCCGCCGGACAGGTCGCCGACCAGCATGTCGAGCTGCTCCGGGCGAAACAGGAATTGCTTCCCCCAGGCGGTCACGTGCAGCGGCCGGCCGCGATACTGCACGGTGTCGCCGTTGGGGCACAGCGCCTGGCGCAGCGTCGTCGCCGGGTCGAGGCTCACCCGCCCTTGCTCGAACATCACCGTTCGCAATCCCTCGGCCCGCGTCACGGCGCCGGCGTCGGGCACAATCTCGCCGGCCAGCACGCGCAGCAGCGTGCTCTTACCGCTGCCGTTGGGGCCCAGGAGACCGAGCTTCACGCCCGGCGTCAGCGCCACGTCCAGGCCGGCGAACAGCGGCCGGCCACCCCGGGTCTTGGCGATGCCCTCGGCGACCAGCAGCTTGCGCGTCTGCCGGCCGGTCGCGACGAAGTCGATGCCCGCGGGCCCCGCGGCGGCATTGCGATACTGCAGCTCCTTCAGTTCCGCGCGACGGCGTGCGGCATCGTCGATCCGGGACGCCGACTTGCTGCGCTGAGCCGATTCCTTGCGGCCGAGCCATTCGGTTTCGCGGCGGACCTGGTTGGCGACCGCTTCCTGGCGGCGCACCTGCGCTTCGAGAAAAGCGGCCCGCTTGTCGGCGAACTCGCCATAAGGCCCGGTGACGCGCAGGTAGCCTTCCGGATAGACCCGGTTGATTTCGATGATCTCGCCAGCGACCGCCCGCAGGAATGCGCGATCGTGAGTGGCAACCACGTAGCCGAACGAGGCGGCGGCCAGCAACTGCTCGAGCCAGACGATGCCGGGCAGGTCGAGGTGGTTCGTCGGCTCGTCAAGCAGCAGCAAATCCGGCTGGCGGACCAGGGCCCGCGCCAGGGCGAGCCGTTTGCGCCAGCCGCCGGACAGCACGTCGGCCGGCCGGTCGGGCTCGCTGAAGCCGACCTGCGTCAGCGTGATCGCCGCGCGGGTGTCGCGTTCATGTTCCTCAATCGGCTCGTCCGCCAACGCCGCGAGCACCACGTCGCGCGCCGTCAGGCCCACCGCGAAGGTATCATCCTGCGAGACGTAAGCGATCTTCGCCCCACGCCGCTGCATGCGCGTTCCGGCATCGGGCTCTTCGTGGCCGGCCAGCAGCCGCAGCAGCGTCGACTTGCCCGAGCCGTTGGGCCCGATCAGGCCGACGCGTTCGCCGGCGCAGATCGAGGGACAGGTCGGCAAACAACGGCCGCGGGCCATACGCCTTGGTCAATTCCTGCACGCTCAGCAGCACAGTCATGCACGGCTCCGTTAACAGAACGCCACGTCGCGACGTTTATGTTATTATTAGTCCCGGTAGGGAGGGCAGAGGGCTGGCGTGAGCCTCGGCCGTCCCTCCGGGGCCAGGAAGGAGGAATCGCGATGTGGACGATCTACATCGACGCGGACGCGTGCCCGGTCAAGGATGAGGTGTACAAGGTCGCGCGCCGGTACACGTTCGACGTGAAGGTGGTGGCGAACGCGCCGTTGCGGGTGCCGGCCGATCCGCGCGTGGAGCTGGTCGTGCGCAGCGGCTGGGCGCGGCCGACGACTGGATCGCCGAAGGTGCCGGGACGGGGGACATCGTCGTGACTGCGGACATTCCCCTGGCGGCGCGCTGCCTGGCCAAAGGGGCGCTGGTTCTCGGCCCGAAGGGCCGGGCGTTCACGGACAACGACATCGGCGAGGCGCTGGCGCTGCGCGAGTTGAGCGACACGCTCCGGCAGAGCGGCGTCGCGACCGGCGGGCCGGCGCCGATGACCCCCAGGGACCGCTCACGTTTCCTCTCAAAGCTCGACGACGCCATCAACGCGGTGGTCCGCGCATCCGGCGGAGTGAGTCAGTCCGGAAACTCGTGGAAGATGCGCTCGAATTCCGCGGCGCACCGAAGGAAGATGGTGAACAACCCCGGGTCGAACTGGCCGGCGCAGGCCTCGCTCATCAGCTGCAGCGCGGCCGGGTGCGCCAGCGCCGGCTTGTCGAGCGCGCCGGCTGCGCAACGCGTCGTACACGTCGCATATGCAGACGAGGCGCGCGGCCAGCGGGATGTCGTTGCCGGTCAGGCGATCGGGGTAGCCGCTGCCGTCCCAGCGCTCGTGATGGTGCCGGGCGATGTCGGCCGCCATGTCGAGGAACGCCATCGCCACGCCGTGGGTCTGCGCCACATGCTTGAGCGTGTCGGCGCCGATCGTCGTGTGCGTCTGCATGACGATCCGCTCGTCGGCGGTCAGACGGCCCGGCTTGAGCAGGATGTGGTCGGGCAGGCCGATCTTGCCGATGTCGTGCATCGGCGCACAGCAGACGAGCATGTCGATGAAGCCGTCGTTGATCTGCCCCGCATAGCCCGGCGTGGTCGCGGCTTCGACGCTCAGCGAGCGGCAATATTTTTGCATCCGCGCCAGCCGGGCGCTGGTCAATCCCTCGCGGTGCTCGACCAGGCGGCCCAGCGCCAGGACGAGCGCGTTGCGGGCGTCAACCAGGTCGCCTTCCCTGGAATTGAGGTTGCGCTCCAGCTCCTCGTTGAGCGCCAGCAGCCGGCGATTGAGCAGGTCGGCTCGGTCCTGCGCATCCTTCATGCGCAGGGCGGCCAGCACCCGGCCCTGCAGCGTGATGATGCTCAACGGCTTGATGAGGAAGTCGTCGGCGCCGGCCGCCAGCATCTGCGCCAGCTCGTCCGAGGTGGCCGAGCCCGAGAACATGATCACTTTCAGGTGCGGCAGCGGCGGCTCGGCGCAGCTTGCGCGTCATCTCAATGCCGGTCATCTTCGGCATGCTCACGTCCGTCACCACCAGGTCGTAAGGCTTCTCGCGCAAGATTTCCAGGGCGGTCAGCGCATCGGGCGCCTCGTCGCACTGCCGGCCATCGCCCTGCAGCACGACCCGGCAAAACTGGCGAATGCTGTCCTCGTCGTCCACGATGAGGATGCGATGGCCCGAGCCCGCGGCCCGCGGCTCCGCCGGCAATGCCGGGAGCGCCCGATTGAAGCCGGCCAGACCGCACGGCTGTTCGAGCGACTCCGGCTTGAGGAACGGCAACAGCGCCCGCATCACCGCGTGTGGCGTTTGATAGCGCTCCTCCGGCTTGAGCGCCATCATCTTCGTCACGACCGCATCCATCTCCGCAGAAACTTCCGGCGCGAAGGTGCGGACCAACGGCGGCGGCAGCTGGAAGCGGCTGTACAGGTCGAGCCCCGAGCGCATCTCCGCATGCGGCACGCGGCCGGTCAGGCACCAGAACAGCGTCGCCCCGAGACTGTAAATATCGGCGCGAATATCGACCGAGGAGGCATCGCGGGCCTGCTCGGGCGCCATGTAGTCAATCGTCCCGAGCAGCGTCCCAGGCTGCGTGACGTGCGTGTCGATCTGCCGCGACAATCCAAAGTCGAGCAGTTTGGCCTGATCCTCCGGCGTCACGATGATGTTCGACGGCTTGATGTCGCGGTGCACGAGCTGGTATTTGTTGATCTCTTCGAGCGCGGAGGCGGCCTGGTAAATCAGGTTGCACGCCTTGATCGGCGTGAGTCGTCCCCGCGCGTTGACGTAGGCCTCAAGGTCGAGCCCGGGGACGTATTCCATCGCGAGATACCAGAGCTCGGTCGCGTCCGGCCCGTTCGAGAGCACCCGTCCGGCGTCGAGCGCGCCGACAATGTTGGGGTGGCGTAGCCGCGCGACGATGCGCATTTCCGACGTGAAGCGGGACTGCAGCCGCTCGTCCTGGCCTGAGGTGAGCGGCAGGACCTTGATCGCGACGGTGTGGCGCATCTCGATATGCTCGGCCTTGAACACCACCGCCATGCCGCCGGCGCCGAGCCGCTCGAGGATGCGGTAATTGCCCAGGACCAGGCCGAACGTCGTGCCGGCGGCGATCCGCGACGCCTGGTACTCGGTGAGCAGTCGATGTTCGATCATCAACGCGAGAATCTGCCGGCGGTCGCTGCACCCGAGCATGCGGTTCTGGATGCCGGCGGCGAGTTGTTTCCAGTCTTCCGCGTGCACGAACGCATTGGCGAGCAATTCGTCGACGAAGTCGTGGCTGAGGGACGCCGCCGGGTCGCAATAAAGGGTGCGATCCCAGGGATGTTTCAGGTCCGACTTCAAATCAATGCGCATGAAGAGCTCCGTTCCAGGGCGACCGTGGGCACGCCGCATCATTCACGCGTCAGCGAAAAGCGCGATCGCCGACTCCCGGTCAAGCGAGTTACGAGCGCGATCGGGGGTGGGCCATTGACGCGCGGCTTGTTCCTGCCGAATCTCAACAACCTTAGTTCACGGCGGGGCGGAATACAAATCGTCCCCGACGTGACGGTGCTGCCAACGTGTCCCGCCCAGCCCTTGCGAGCGGAGCGCCGGCGGCATATCATCCCACTATTCGTGCCGCCGTGCACGGCGGCCCGAATTCCATCCCGCCCAAGCGACGGCGCCAACCTGCCTGCCGCCTTCTTCCGAGGAATCCAGCCCCGATGGCCGCGATACTCCACCAATCGTTATCCCGAACCTGCCGTCACCACCTGCTCGCCGTGCTCACGGTGTGGCTGGCGGCAAGCGCCTCTGTGCTGGCTCAGGGAATCGCCAAAAGTCCGGCCACCGCCCCCGTGATCGCGGGGTTCGAGCGGTTCTACGCCGGCGGCGACGAGCCGGTAAAGGCCGGCCAGCTCTTGCTGGGCGAGCTGAACTGTGTCAGTCTGTCATGCCGCCGGGCCGGCACATGCGCCGGTCATCTTGCCGAAATCTGCCCCCATCCTGGACGGCGTCGCGAGCCGCATCAAGCCGGGATACCTGCGCAAGTTGATCAGCGATCCCCAGGCCGTCAAGCCCGGCACCGCCATGCCGGACGTGTTTGCCGGACTGCCGGCGGAGCAGCGGGCCGAGAGCGTCGAGGCGATCGTCCATTTCCTGGCATCGACCGGTGCGCTCAAGCAGGAAAAGCCGCAGAAGAAGCTGATCGCCGCCGGCCGGGATCTGTACCACAAGGTCGGCTGCGTGGCGTGTCACGGCGCGCACGACGTTGCCGGTATACAGGCCAAGGTGTTCACCGCATCGGTGCCGCTGGGCGAGCTTACCGCGAAGTACACCCTCGCGAGCCTGCGCGGGTTCCTCGAGAATCCGCACATGACGCGGCCCTCCGGACGCATGCCGACGCTGCTCAGCGCCAAGGAAGCCGCGGAAGTCGCGAACTACCTGATGCAGGGCGCGTCGTATGACGTGGCGACGGCGGCGAACCTGAATTACGCCTATTACGAGGGTAGCTGGCAGAACCTCCCGGACTTCGACAAGCTCAAGCCGCTGGCGACCGGAGCAGCCACTGGCTTCGACGTGAGCCTGGCCCGCCGCGTCAACGACATGGCGATGAAGTTCGACGGCTTCCTCAAGATTGAGCGCGCCGGCGACTACCGCTTTTTCCTGACCAGCGACGACGGCAGCAAGCTGTGGATCGACGACAAGCTGGTCGTCGCCAACGACGGTATTCACGCGCCGGCGACGGCGAACGGCGCGGCCACGCTCGTCAAGGGCATCCACCGTTTCACCGCCGCGGTCTTCAATGCCGGCGGCGGCGTCGAGCTGGACGTTGATATCGAGGGCCCGGGACTCGGCCGGCAGCCGGCGACAGCGTTCGTCTTTCGCACCGCGGAAGGCAATCCGGGAGTCACGCCGCCGCCCGCCGCCAAGGACGAGGGCCCGATTGCGGTGCAGCCCGCCCTGGCCGAGAAAGGCCGGGCGCTGTTCGTTGCGCAGGGGTGCGCGAGCTGCCACAAGCAGAGCCTGGTGAAGACGGCCGCGCCGCCAGCCAAGACGCTGGACAAGCTTCACACCGCCGGGGGCTGCCTGGACGCGGCCGCAAAGCAAGGTATCCCGCATTATCCGCTCAGCCCCGTCCAGCGGGCTGCGCTGGCCGCCGCCATCGAGACGCCGCCGAAATCGTCGGACAAGCTGGCCGCGCCGGAGACGGTCGCGCGGGTGATGACGACGTTCAACTGCTACGCCTGCCACGAGCGCGACAAGGTCGGCGGCGTGACCGAACAGCTCAATCCGTTCTTCGCGACGACTCAGCCGGAAATGGGCGATGAAGGCCGCCTGCCGCCCCTGCTCACCGGTGCCGGCGCCAAGCTCAACGCCGAGTACTTGCGCCACATCCTGGACAAGGGATCGCACGATCGGCCGTACATGTTCACGCGGATGCCGGGCTTCGGCAATGCGAACGTCGGGGTGCTGGTCGCCATGCTGGAAAACGCGGACCCGGGTCTGTCCGCGCCGAAGGTCACGCTCGATTTGCCGGCGCCCAAGGTCAAGAGCGAGGCGCGGAAGCTGGTCGGCGAAGGCGCGCTCGCATGCATCAAGTGCCACACGTTCGCCGGGCACAAGGCGGAGGGCGTGCAGGGCATTGACATGACGCTGCTGACGCAACGGCTGCGCAAGAGCTGGTTCCACCATTACATGATCGACCCGAACAAGTATCGGCCCGGCACGCGCATGCCGTCGGGCTTCCCGGGCGGCCAAACGTTTTATCCCAAGGTGCTCGGCGGCACCAGCGCGAATCAGCTCGAGGGCATCTGGGTCTTTCTCGCCGACGGCGCCAAGGCCGCGTTGCCGCCGGGCACCAAGAAGCAGCTGATCCCGCTGGTTCCGGGCAAGGAAGCGATTATCTACCGCAACTTCATCGAGGGCGCCGGGCCGCGCGCCATCGCGGTCGGCTATCCGGAGCACGCGCACCTGGCGTTCGATGCGAACAACCTGCGTTTGGCCCTGATCTGGCAAGGGGCGTTCATGGACGCGTCGCGCCACTGGACGGACCGCGGCGCCGGATTCGAGCCGCCGGCCGGCGACAACGTCGTGCCCTTCGCCAACACCGTCGCCTTCGCCCGCCTGGCGAAGCCCGACGAGCCGTGGCCGACCAGGTCCGCGCACGACATGCCCGCGTATCAGTTCAATGGCTACCGCGTCACCAAGGACGAGCGACCGACGTTCCTGTACACGATTCACGGCGTCAAGATCGAGGACTTCCCCAACGCGGTCGCAGCCGCCACCGGCTCACCCGGCATCCGCCGCACGCTGACGCTCAAGTACGACGATCCGGCCGAGAACCTTTACTTCCGAGCCGCCACCGGCGCGAGGATCGTTGCGCTGGGCGACGGCTGGTACCAGATCAACGAATGGAAGATGCGGCTCGAATCCGCCGTCGCCCCGCAGATCCGCCAAAGCGGCGGCCAGTTTGAGCTGCTCGTGCCGGTGCAGTTCAAGGATGGGCAGGCGAAGATCGTGCAGGAATTTCAATGGTAGATCCGCATTGGACCCCGGAGGGCCTCCGGGGTCCACCGAATGGCCGGGTTCTCACCTGAGGTTCAACCAATTATGCGCGTCATCCCAGTCGCCGTTGGTGTGCTCGTGTCCCTGGTGTTCAGCAGCTCGCCCGCCGGCGCAGAAGAAGGGCACACTTCCGACTGAGGACGATTACTACAAGCTGCTGCGCTATGAGCTGCCCAAGGGCGAGGTGCTCGAGGCCGGCGCCATCGAGGCGCTGCCCGGCGGCAAGGTCGCCGTCGGCACGCGGCGCGGGGAAATCTGGATCATCGACAACGGCCTGACCGACGACCCCAAAGACGCCAAGCTCACTCGCTTCGCCCACGGCCTGCACGAGGTGCTCGGCCTGGCCTACCACAAGGACGGTTGGCTCTACGTCACCCAACGCTGCGATCTCTCCCGCCTCAAGGACACCGACGGCGACGGCCGGGCCGACGTCTTTGAAGTGGTCAGCGACGCATGGGAAATCATCGGCGACTATCACGAATACGCGTTCGGCTCGCGCTTCGACAAGGACGGCAACATCTGGGTGACGCTTTGCCTGACCGGCTCGTTCACGTCCAACGACCGCTTCCGCGGCTGGGGCGGCAAGATCACGCCCAGGGGCCAATTCATCCCGACCACCAGCGGCGTTCGCTCCCCCGGCGGCGTCGGCTTCAACGCCGAGGGCGACGTCTTCTACACCGATAACCAGGGCCCCTGGAATGGCGCTTGCGGTCTCAAGCAGCTCGTCGAGGGCGGCTTTGTCGGCCATCCCGACAGCTTCCGCTGGTACCCCGAGGCCAACAAGCTCAACCCCAGACTCGGCCCGGCCCCGCAGGTCCCCAAAAGCGGCAGCCGGATCATGACCGAGGCGAAAAAAATCCCGCAGCTCGTCCCGACCTGCATCCTCTTCCCCTACCAGAAAATGGGCCAATCCGCCAGCGGCATCGACTGCGACCTGTCCGGCGGCAAGTTCGGCCCGTTCGAGAAGCAGCTCTTCGTCGGCGATCAGACGTATTCGACCGTGATGCGCGTCTACCTGGAAAAGGTCAATGGCCGCTATCAGGGCGCGTGCTTCCCGTTCCGTGCGGGCTGCGGCTCAGGCAACGTACCCTTGCGCTTTGCCGGCGACGGCTCGCTGATCGTCGGCGGCACCAATCGCGGCTGGGGCTCGCGCGGCCCCAAGAACTTCGCCGTCGAGCGCATCGCCTGGACCGGCAAGGTGCCGTTCGAGATCCACGAAATGCGGCTTCTGCCGGACGGCTTCGAGCTGACGTTCACGCAGCCGGTTGACGCCGCGACGGCCGGCGATCCGAAGTCGTACTCGATGCAGACCTACACGTACATTTATCAGGCGAGCTATGGCAGCCCCGAGGTGGACCACGCCAAGCCCGCAATTACGGGCGTCGAGGTCGGCAAGGACGGCAAGAGCGTGCGGCTGCGCGTGGGCCCGCTGCAGGAAGGGCACGTCCACGAGTTGCACGCGAATGGCGTCCGTTCCGCGAGTGGCTTGCCGCTGCTGCACGCGGAGGCGTACTATACGGCGAACTACCTCCGCACGCCATGATCCCCAGCAAATCTTACAATGCTTTACCCCGAAGGGGTTTTATCCCAAAGCCCAGGGTCGCGCAGCGCACCCTGGGTTCGTGGCACCAGAGGTGGGGGTCGGTGACGATGGAGCTCGCGGGCCAAACGCAGGACGTGGCCATCGCCATTGAAGCTCGGCTCACGGTGCGCCGCCTGGCGAAACCGCTGGTAAAGTGAGGGACCACTCGGCCGTCATCTTTGGCGCCTCGGTGCGCGTTGCTTTTCTTGCGGTCGCTGCGGGAGCCGATCAAAGGCCGCCGGCTCCGTGTCCGGAACGGTTCGCAGCGCCGCCTCGAATTTCTTGCGGCTGCCGCGCTGCCCTCGTTCTACGAGGTACTCGGCCGTCAAAAGCGCCGCCAGCTTCTCCGCCACGGCGGAGTTGATCAATTGATTGATCGACGTGCCCTCGCGCTGGGCGCACTCGCGGAGCTTTTGATGCAACGAATTCGGCAGCCGCACACTTAACGTCGTCATTGCAGCTTCCAGCATTTTCGTGTCCAGGACACGCTCCCACGCCGTGGTATCATACGGGATAACCAGACACTCGCATAATGCATAGCGCGTTGCGCTCTGCCCGTGCGCCGTCAGGCTCATGGCGTCGTCGCAACGCGGCTCAACCTGTTTACTTTCGCCGCCGGCGCGATAAACGTGGTAAGTGCCCCTGGCTATGTCGGAGTTTTCCATGCGAACATACACGCTCGATGCCTTTATGTTGCTCGCGCTGACGGCGGCGTCGGTCCGCGCTGAAGTCGTCGTCATCGTCGACAACGGCCAGCCGCGCGCCGCCATCTTCGTGCCGCAGCGGCTGCTGGACGATGCGGGCAAGAACGCCGAGCCGCCGTCGGTCTGGACCAGCCTCAAACCCGAGGACAATCGCCGCCGGCTGCGCGAATCCGCGAAAGACCTTGCCGCCGTCCTCGAACGCATCTCGGGGGCCAAGGTCGAGGTGGTCGCAGGCAAGCCGAAACCGGGCGACACACGACTGCCGATCCTGGTGGGCGAGCTCGCGGTCGAGCGCTTCGGCAAGCCGGCGAAGAGCTTTCCGTTTGCGCAGGGCTTTCGCGTCGTCGTCGCCGGCAAGGGCATCGGCCTCGCCGGCGAATCCGACCTGGCTAGTAGCTACGCGATCTACACCTTGCTCGAGCAACTCGGCTGCCGTTGGTACATGCCTAGCGCGCTCGGCGAAGTGCTGCCCGCCACGAAGACGATCAAGCTGGCCGAGCAGGATCTCAGCAGCGGGCCGTACACGATTTACCGCGGCCTGTGGTACTGCGACAACGACTTCGCCCGCCGTAATCGGCTCGGCGGTATGGCGCTGTCCGCGGGACACGCGCTCGAGATGACCGTGCCCAAGGAGCTGCGCACATCCAATCCCGAGATTCGCGCCATCGTCGACGGTAAGCCGCACGAGCACCGAGTCAAGTGGACGCATCCGCTGGTTGCCAAGGCGATCAGCGATACGCTGCTCGCGCAGCTTGCCAAGGATCCGACCATCAACAGCTTCTCGCTCTCGCCCGACGACGGGATCGGCTGGGACGAATCGGACGACACGAAATACGACGCCAACGACTTCGATCCGTCGACGCAGATGATTTCCAAGACCGATCGGCTCATGGTGCTGTGCAACCGCGTCGCCGAGAAGGTCGCGGCGAGGTATCCCGAGGTCAAGCTCGGCGTGCTCGCCTACGCCGACTACACCCGGCCGCCGGTGCGTGAAAAAGTGCATGCGAACGTCATTCCGCAGATCGCGCCGATCACGTTCACGCGCGTGCACCCGATGAGCGACGACGGCGAGCCGAACAACAAGGTGCTGCGCGATCTGGTGGCCGGCTGGGGCAAGGCCGTGCCCGCGACGAGCTATTATTTTTACGCATTTAACCTTGCGGAAGTTTCCAGCCCCAATCCGCTGATCGCGCGCTGGAGCCATGACGTGCCGTACGTGTTCACCAAGGGTAAGTGCAAGTACTGGCAGCCCGAGACGATGTCCAACTTCGAGACATCGATGCACGCGCATTGCCTGGGCATGCGCCTTGCCTGGGACCCGACGCAACAGCCCAAAGCAATCGTCGACGAGCTGCACGCGAAGTTCTATGGCGCGGCGGCCAAGGAAATGGCCGAATACTGGCATTTCATCGACGACGTGTGGGTCAAGACGCCGGAATACTCCGGATGTGGCTGGGGCCACCTACGCCGCTGGACGACGGAGCGGCTAGACCAGGCGCGGACGCTGCTCGACAAGGCAGCCGCCGCGTGCAAGACGGATGTAGAGAAGGCGCGCGTGGAACTGGCGTCGTTGTCGCTGAAGCAGTTCGAGCTGTTCATGAAATTGCGCCGCGACCTGGCCGAGGGCCAATTCACGAAGCTCACCGACAACGTCGTGGCGTACCGCAAGGGCATGATCTTGCTCGGCGAGAAATATCAGCCGCAGTTTGCGTTCGCGCGCATGGCCTGGACCGGCGACAAAACGGTGAACCTGCGGTACTTCGAAACGTTCTACGAGGCGACCTATGATGATGCCGCACGGATTGCTCGCGATCACGACATCGTGACGAAACCGATCCGCACCTGGCGCTACCAGGTCAACAAGGACAACAAGGGAGAAGCCGCCAAATGGATGCAAGCGGATCTCGATGACAAGGAGTGGAAGACGACTGATCCGGCAGTGGACACCTGGTCGGCGCTCGGCCTGCACAACTACATGGGCTCGCTGTGGTATCGCGCGACGGTGAAGCTTCCCGCCGTGCCCGCGGGTAAGAACGTCTACCTGTGGCTCGGCGCGACCGACGGGCGCACCAAGGTTTTCGTGAACGGCAAGCACATGCCGTTTTACGGGCCCAAGGCGGAGAAGATCGACAGCTTCATCGGCTACGCCCAGCCGGCCTCGTGCGACATCACGCCGGCGTTGACGGACGGCGACAGCGTGCAGATCACCCTGTTGTGCACGCGCGCATTCCTCAACGAGCTGGGCACCGGCGGCTTGCTGGCCGCTCCAATCGTGTATCGCGAACGCTGATGGCGACGGCACTTCGAGCGCGCCTTCGAGGAACGAACATGCCGATTCCAATGACATGCCCATGCGGGAAAAGGTACCAGGTCAAGGAGGCGCTGGCCGGGCGACGTGTGCGCTGTCCCGCGTGCCAGGCGATCATCGAGGTGCCGCGGTCTGAGCCGCAACGCGAGCTTGACGACGATGCGCTGCAGATGCTGCTCACCGCGGACGAGCCGAAACCGCGCCGTCGCGCCCACCGGTGCGCGACGACGCCATCCAGCGGGAACCGCCGCGCCCGGCGCCACGCCCCGTGCCCCGGTCGATCGAGCCGAAGCCGGCGAAGCCGCGACCGCGCAAGGAGCGGCCGCCGCGCGAACGCAAGAGCGCCAGCCGCTACCGGGGACTGGCGGTCAGCCCGACGATCATAACCGGAGCGCTGATGATGCTCGGTGCCGTGGTATGGTTCGGGCTTGGCCTGCTCGCCAACACCATCTTCATCTACCCACCAATCATGTTTGTGCTCGGGTTCATTTCTCTAGTCAAGGGATTGATGGGACACGAAGACGATTGACGACCGCAGCGCGTACGCGGCGTTTCCAGCGGCCGACAAGCGCATGACCCGCTGCTTGCTGGTTCGGCACACGTCTTGCATGGGATCTATGCGACCTCCCTCCGGAGGCGATTACCATTGCGGGGGCGCGCGTCGTGTTGCACCTGGTTGCGTGGGCGCTGTCCGGCTTCTGTATCGGGGCCCTGGCGTGGCTCCTGCGTCCACGCCCGCGCACGGTAGGTTTTCTGGCCCTATCCGCGCTGGCGATGTGCGGCGCAGTCTTCGGCGGATTGCTATCATGGACTCTCTGGGAGTTTCCCAGTGCGACGGTTGCGAGCGAAGACTTCCAAACCGTGCCGGTACTAATGAGTTACTGCCTCGCGGTATTCGGCGCCCTCGCGGCGATAACGATGGCCCTGGGTGCGATCGTGCGCAATACATGATCTTCTCAATCGATGCGCAGCACGCGGCATGTTTCCTGGTAGCTCGCCTCCAGATCGAGCTGGACTGGAAATTGGCATGCAAGCCACCAGGGCACTGCCGGCAAGGGACCGCCGACAGCAAGGGGATAGGGCCAAAGGTCCAGGTGCCACTTCCCATGGGCCTTGCGAGAGGAATTGGAGACGGCATAGATATTGGGCACCGCGGCGTCGGCGGACGCCATCCCGAACATCTCGAGCAATTCCTGGTGGAGATTGGCGCTGCGTGTCGTAACGACGTCCACGATCACAACACCCACCTGTTCCTGCAGATATCCTGCGCACTTGGCCGTAAAGGCCTTCCGATGTTCGCTACGGTCGTTGTTCCCGGGGCTGACGAGCTCGACGGCGCCCACCAGACGCATGCCGCGACGTTCGTCGTGGACGCGCACCTCAAATACATCTTGTGCCGGCAACTCGATCTCCAAAGTCTGGACGGCAGCCAGCGGTGCCCAACCAACCGCAATGCCGCCATTCGCTGATCCATTGGACGGCGACGATGGTGCGCCGGCACCGGTCCCCTCCAACTCAAAGGTCCCAACATCCACTTCGACGAAGGGGCCGAGATGAACCTGGGGTCGGGCGCGAAAACGCGGCGGCAGCACCGAGCCGTTGAGGTGGCGGACCATCGTATTAACCCACGCGCTATGAAATCCTTCCCATTGGTCTTGCTCGCTCCAGGGTGGCCGGAAGTGGTCGCGCAACGGCATGCTTTGGCTCCCCGCAATGAAATGGGGCGGTAGGCAACGACACGCGCATTATGCAGCATCGTGGACTACGCGTCCAGAGCCGCGCTCAATGACGGGCCCGCGCGCGGGGGCGGATGCGACTGCTACATTAGTAGTGGCGACGCGAGCGGGTTTTGGCACAGCGTGAGTTGCGCGCGCCGTTCGGCACGCGCCTTGCATGGCGACAAGGCAGCGGCTGCAACGCGCCGCGACTTATTACGGAGATTCCTTGATGCGAGTCTGGCCTGGTAAACCCTATCCGCTCGGGGCGACGTGGGACGGCGCGGGGGTCAATTTCGCCCTCTATTCCGAGCACGCCGCCAAGGTCGAGCTGTGCCTCTTCAATGGCGTCGACGCCGCCACGGAAGCGGAGCGGATCGTGCTAGGCGAACATACCGACCAGGTCTGGCACGCCTATTTGCCCGATGTCGTGCCCGGCCAGCTCTACGGCTATCGCGTCCACGGGCCATATGAACCGGCCAAGGGACATCGCTTCAATCCGCGCAAAGTCGTGCTCGATCCCTATGCACGCTCGATCGGCCGCGATTTGCACTGGGACGATTCGCTGTTCGGCTACCAGGTTGGCGACGCCAAGGCGGACCTTTCGTTCGACGAGCGCGACAGCGCTGCCCACGCGCCGCTCGCGGTGGTCATCGATCCGGCGTTCACCTGGGGCGACGACCGCCGGCCGCGCACGCCCTGGCACAAGACGTTGATCTACGAACTGCACGTCAAGGGCTACACCAAGCTCAATCCGAGCGTGCCGGAAAAGCTGCGCGGCACCTATGCGGGACTCGCGTCGGAAGGCGCGGTCAAGCACCTGGTCGACCTGGGGATCACCGCCGTCGAATTGCTGCCGGTGCATCATCATACCGACGACCGTTTCCTGGTCGAGCGCGGCAAGGTCAATTACTGGGGCTACAACACGCTGGGTTTCTTCACGCCCGATCCGCGCTACGTCGCCACCAGCATCCCGCAGGACGCCGTCCAGCAGTTCAAGATGATGGTGCGCTCGCTGCACGCCGCGGGCATCGAGGTGATCCTCGACGTCGTCTACAACCACACCGCTGAGGGCAACCAGATGGGCCCGACGCTGTCGATGCGCGGTATTGATAACGCGGCCTACTACAAGCTGGCCGACGACCAGCGCTACTACATGGACTATACCGGCTGCGGCAACTCGCTCAACGTCGGCCATCCGCGCGTATTGCAGCTCATCATGGATAGTCTGCGCCATTGGGTGCTCGAAATGCACGTCGACGGCTTCCGCTTCGATCTGGCGAGCACGCTGGCGCGCAGCCTGCATGCCGTCAACCGCCTCGCCGCGTTCTTCGACATCGTGCATCAGGATCCGGTGCTGTCGCAGGTCAAGCTGATTGCCGAGCCGTGGGACGTCGGCGAGGGCGGCTACCAGGTCGGCAATTTCCCGGTGCTGTGGACCGAGTGGAACGGCAAGTACCGCGACTCGGTGCGCCGCTTCTGGAAGGGCGACGGCGATCTCGTCTCCGAGTTCGCCACCCGCCTCGCCGGCTCCAGCGACCTCTATCAGCGTGACGGCAAGAAGCCCTATGCGTCGATCAACTTCATCACCTGCCACGACGGCTTCACGCTCAACGACCTGGTCAGCTACAGTGAGAAGCACAACGAGGCCAACGGCGAGGAGAATCGCGACGGCGCCAACGACAACAATAGCTGGAACTGCGGCGTCGAGGGCCCGACCGACGATCCGGACGTCAACCGGTTGCGCGATCGGCAGAAGCGCAACCTGATCGCGACGCTGCTGCTGTCGCAGGGCGTGCCGATGCTGCTCGGCGGCGACGAGCTGAGCCACAGCCAGAAGGGCAATAACAACGGCTATTGCCAGGATAACGAGCTCACCTGGCTGGCCTGGGAGCTGGGCGATCGGCAGCAGAAATTCCTGGAGTTCGTCAGGACGGTGATCCTGCTTCGGCAGACGCACCCGGTCTTTCAGCGGCGCAATTTCTTCCATGGGCGCAGCATTCGCGGCACCGATATCAAGGACGTTTCCTTTCTTGGTCCGGACGGCGGGGAGATGGACGACAAGGACTGGAGCACCGGCTACGTGCGCTGCCTGGGCGTGCGGCTGGCCGGCGACCTGATCAGCGATGTCACCGAACGCGGCGAGCCGATCGTCGGCGACACGATCCTGATCATGCTCAATGCGCATCACGAAGCGGTGCCGTTCGCGCTACCGCGCTACAGCGTCGGCCAGCATTGGGAACGCCTGTTCGACACGGCGGAGGGCAACAGCTTCACCGTCGAGCATTATCAGGAGGGTTTCCAGTATCCGTTGCAGGGCCGTTCGATGGCGGCATTCCGCACCCGCAGCGAGGAAGAGGAAACGCGCATGCACATCGCGCCGGCGCAAGCCGCCCCGTTAATCCAGGAGCTGCGGCGTGCGCCGACCCAGCCCGACCGGCCGCCGCAGACCTGAAAAGGGCCGAGGGCTTTGCTTTTTGGAGTGCGGCGCTTTATCGCCGCTTTGGTTTTTGGTTTTTGGTTTTTCAAAGAAAAAAACAAAGCGGCGGCAAAGCGCCGCACTCCAAAAAAAGCAAAGCCGGGCCGACAACAAGCAATCGCCGAGGTGGGTATGAACCGCACACGACGTTTACCGATCGGGGCCGAGGTACTGGGTACGGACGGCGTGCATTTCCGCGTTTGGGCGCCGAAACGGCAGCGCGTCGACGTTGTCTTGGAGGGGGAGCGTGGCCCAGTCACCGTCGAATTGGCCGCCGAGGCCGACGGGTACTTCGCGCGGCTGGTCGCGCCGGCACGCGACGGCACGCGCTATCGCTTTCGCCTCGATGGCGAATCGTCACTCTTTGCCGACCCCGCATCGCGCTTCCAGCCGGATGGACCGCATGGGCCGTCGCAGGTGGTCGATCCGGGCCGGTTTACCTGGTCCGATCAGCGCTGGGGCGGCGCCGGCCTGCGCGGGCAGGTCATTTATGAGATGCACATCGGCACCTTCACCAAGCAGGGCACCTGGCACGCCGCCATGCGCGAGCTCCCCGAGCTGGCGGCCGCCGGCATCACCGTGCTGGAGGTCATGCCGGTCGCCGACTTCCCGGGCGCTTCGGCTGGGGCTACGACGGCGTCAACCTGTTCGCGCCCACCCGCCTGTACGGCGCGCCGGACGACTTCCGGCGGTTCGTCGACAGCGCCCATGCCGCCGGCCTCGGCGTGATCCTCGACGTGGTCTACAACCACATCGGACCCGATGGCAATTACCTGGGGCAATTCACCGACACGTTTTTCACGAAGAAGTACGCAAACGACTGGGGCGACGCCCTCAATTTCGATGGCGACCAATGCGGCTCGGTCCGCGAATACTTCATCGCGAATGCCCACTACTGGATCGACGAGTTTCACCTCGACGGACTGCGCCTCGATGCCACGCAGCAGATACTTGACGATTCGCAGGTCCACGTGATGGCCGAGATCGTCCGGGCCGTGCACGAGGCGGCCGGCGGCCGGGCCACGCTGATCGTCGCCGAAAACGAGGCCCAGGAGGTCAAGGTGATGCGCCCCACCGAGCAGGGCGGCTATGGCATCGACGCGATGTGGAACGATGATTTCCACCACAGCGCCATGGTCGCCATGACCGGCCGCAACGAGGCCTACTACACCGATTACCGCGGTACGCCGCAGGAGTTCATCTCGGCCGTCAAATGGGGGTTTCTCTTTCAGGGGCAGTATTATCACTGGCAAAAGACGCGGCGCGGCACGCCGGCGCTGGACATGCCGCCGGCGCGCTTCGTGACCTTCATCCAGAACCATGACCAGGTCGCGAACTCGGGCAACGGCCTACGTTGCCATTGCCTGACCAGTCCGGGGCGCTACAAGGCGATGACAGCGCTCTGGCTGCTGGCGCCGGGCACGCCGATGCTGTTTCAGGGCCAGGAATTCGCCGCTTCCAGCCCGTTCGTTTTCTTCGCCGACCATCACCCGGAGCTGGCCGCGCTGGTGCGGCGCGGCCGGTGGGATTTCCTCGCGCAGTTTCGTAGTATCGCGGCGGCCGGCGGCAAGACCGGCCTGCCCGACCCGCACGACCCCGCCGCCTTCGAGTGCTGCAAGCTCGACTTCGCCGAGCGCCAGACGAACCGCAAGTATTACGACCTGCACCGCGACCTGCTTCGCCTGCGCCGCGAAGATCCCGTCTTTGCCGCCCAGCGCCCGCGCGGCGTGGACGGGGCCGTGCTTGGTCCCCACGCGCTTGTGCTGCGCTACTTCAGCGACGACGGTCAGGATCGGCTGCTGCTGGTCAACCTCGGCCGCGACCTGCACCTGGCCCCGGCGTCCGAGCCACTGCTCGCTCCGCCGGCGGGGCAGCGCTGGCTGCTGCGCTGGTCCAGCGAGGATCCGCGCTATGGCGGTTGCGGCACGGCCCCGCCGGATACCGACGAGAATTGCGCATCCCGGGCGAGGCGGCCATCGTGCTCATTCCGCAGCCGGCGCCGGAGGAGTCCCTATACGAAAAACTTTGATATGGTGGGTCTTCCCTTTTCTTGGAGTGCGGCGTTCTTCCGCCGCTTTGTTTTGGTTGTTTTCTACTTTTCTTTGAAAAACTAAGAAAAAAAGCGGCGGAAAAGCGCCGCACTCCAAAAAAAGCAAAGCCCTCAGGAGGTGCCCGATGCATGCCGACCTGGCCGATGACCATGTGCTGACGCCCCTGCGACGCGTCATCGCATGGCAGCGGCCCGATGCCGATCCGGTGCCGCTGCTCGATCGCGAATGGCTCGTGACCAACGGCCGCGGCGGCTACGCATCGGGGACGCTCTCGGGCGCCGCGACCCGCCGCTATCACGGCCTCTTGATCGCCGCCATGCCGGCGCCGCTGGGCCGGCTCATGATGTTCAACCATCTACTGGAGTACCTGCGCCTGCCCAGCTTTCGCACGGTCCAGTTCGGCGGCGAGGAGCGCGTCGGCGGCCGGCTCGAAATCCACGGCACCGAGCACCTCGTCGAGTTCCGCCTCGAGGCCGGCCTGCCCGTCTGGCGCTACGACGTCGACGGCTTCATCCTCGAGCGCCGCGTGTTCATGCCGTATCGCCAGAACACCGTCTACATCAACTACCGCCTGCTCGAGGGCAAGGACACGTGCCGGCTCAAGCTGCGCCCAGCCGTCAACTTCCGCGGTCATGACGATCCGATCGCCGATCTGCCGCGGCAGAATTACGTCCTGACCGCCGTCGACCATCGCTACGAGCTGAAGGGCGGCCGTCCCAATTTTCCTGCGCTGAAGCTCTGGCTGTACGGCCAGCAGAGCGCGTTTACACTCTACGCGCAGAAGTTGCCGGACATTCTTTACCGCATCGAGATGCGTCGCGGCTACGACTTCAAGGGCGCCCTGTGGAGTCCCGGCCATTTCCGCGTCGACCTTGAACAGGGAAAGGAGGCCACGCTGGTCGCGTCGACGGAGGACTGGGAAACCGCATTGGCCCTTGCGCCGGACGTCGCGTTGGCGGCGGAACGGGAGCGCCGGCGGCGGCTGGTGCAGACGGCCCAGCCGACGGTGCGCCGCGGCCTCGGCGCCGAGCTGGTGCTGGCGGCCGACCAGTTCATCTTTCGTCCCGGCGGGCGGGGTCCCGCGGAGGCGCGGGCGCGGGCGGCCGGCGACGAGGTCTGCTCGGTGATCGCGGGCTACCACTGGTTCACCGACTGGGGCCGCGACACGATGATCAGCCTCGAGGGCCTGACGCTGACCACCGGCCGTCACGCCGAAGCGGGCTACATCCTGCGCACCTTTGCGCACTATATTCGCGATGGGCTCATCCCCAATCTGTTCCCCGAAGGCGAGGCGGAGGGACTCTACCACACCGCCGATGCCACGCTCTGGTTCTTCCACGCCATCGCAAGCTATGTGCAGGTCACCGGCGATCGCGAGACGCTGCGCCTGTTGCTCCCGCGTCTCGTGGACATCGTTGAGCACCACCGGCGCGGCACGCGCTTCGGCATCGGCGTGGACCCGGCCGACGGCCTGTTGCGCCAGGGGGCCGACGGGTATCAGCTCACCTGGATGGACGCCAAGGTCGGCGACTGGGTGGTGACGCCGCGGCGCGGCAAGGCGGTCGAGATCAACGCTCTGTGGTACAACGCGCTCTGCTTGCTGGAGCACTGGCTGCGCCAGGAGAACGAGGGAGCCGACGCCGACGACATCGCCAGCCAGGCGGAGCGTGCCCGGCGGTCCTTCAACGAGCGATTCTGGTACGCTCCCGGCAACTATCTCTACGACGTGATCGACGGCCCGCACGGCGACGATTCGGCCCTGCGCCCGAACCAGATCTTCGCGATTTCGTTGCCACATGCCGTGCTCGACCAGCGCTACTGGCAGCCGGTGGTCGGCGCGGTGCGCGAGCATCTGCTGACGCCGGTGGGGCTGCGTTCGCTGGCGCCGGGCCACCCGGACTTCAAGCCGCGTTACGACGGCGACCTGCGTTCGCGCGACGCGGCCTACCACCAGGGAACGGTGTGGGCCTGGCTGATCGGGCCCTACGTGGATGCGTGGCTGCGCACCTATCCCGACGACAAAGCGACCGCGCACGCCATACTCGAAGGGTTCTCACGCCATCAGAGCGAAGCGTGCATCGGCACGATCAGCGAGATCTTCGACGCCGAGCCGCCGTACACGCCGCGCGGCTGCGCGTCGCAAGCGTGGAGCGTCGCGGAGGTGCTGCGCGGCCTGGCGAAGACGTTTGACGCGCGGAATCAGTGACGGCCAAGAGCCCGAGTGGCGATGTCGTTATGGCTTAATGCACTGAGCCGCGAGCGCAGTAACGAAATCGGCATGTTCACGTGTGGCCAGGCCGTCCTGCAGCACCGCCAGCACGTGCGCCATGTCATCGGCGAGCAGCGCCTTGCCGTCGAGCCACAGACCCGGAAACACGATCGAGCGATGGATGGCGTCGGCGTCCGCGGCACGCAATTCGTAACCATTGGGCGTAAGCCGATGCCAGCGGACTTCGCGCTCGGTCAGCAGGACGGCCACGTACTCCTGCACGCCGGCCTGCTCGTACAGCTCCAGCGTCGGCTTCAGGTCATAGTTCGCCGTGGACAGGCAGATTTCCCCGATCAACTCCGGGGCGCCCTTCAGGTACTTGCCCTCGATGGCGCACTGGCCGCCGCATTCCGGCAGGATGCGCAGGTAGTCGTCGGGCTGCGGCGCATCTTCCAGCATCAGTGTTGTCGCATTGTGGCCGGCTTTCGTCCCCGGCGTGTGCGTCGCATAGAACCAGAGCACGCCGCCGACCGGGCTGTCCATTTCGGCATGGTCGACACTCAGGGGCGACGGCATGTAGACGATCCCGCCGATCAGCTCCGCCTGCTTGATCTCCGGATGCATTTCCCAGCGACGCAGGAACTCCGCCCGGGTCATCTGGTCGCCCCGATTCAACGGCGGTACGCTTTGCTCGACGGTGGCCATGGCTTACCTCCTTCGGAACATACGCGTATTATATCGGCGCCGCGGCGGAAGCGGCCGTCACCGGCCTTGGGCCGGTTGGGGCGGCGTGGTGAGGTCGAGGTCGAGCTTGTGCTGGTGGGCGTAATCCACGAACTCCCACTGATCGGCGAAGGGCCGGTGGTAGTGCCGCGTGAGCTGTTCCAGTACCAGCCGTCGGGCTTCGCCGACACAGAAAGGCTGCTTGAGGATGTCGACCAGCGTCCGGGGCGACAGCGGCGGGGGCGCCGGTTCCGGAGCCAGTTGCGCCCAGGCGAGGGCAGCGAATGGCAGCCCCGGCCCTCCCAGCGTTGCGATGGTGGCGGTCGCGTTTGTATAACGTTCGCGGCGAGTAGTCGATGATTGGCGGGAGAGAACCGACGACAGGCCGCCTCGCGACAGAAACACCAAGCCGGTCGGGTCCGTGGTCTTGCTCATGGCCTGGGTAAGGATTGCGGCGGCCTCGCCACACGCCTGAGCGGCCTCCTTCGGCTCCAGTCGTGCCGCCACCGTCGACAGGCCCTGTGCCAGAGACCCCAAGCGGATCGAGTCCGTCGTCTTGCTCATGGCCTGGGTAAGGATTGCGGCCGCCTTGCCACACGCCTGAGCGGCCTCCTTCGGCTCCAGTCGTGCCGCCACCGTCGACAGGCCCTGTGCCAGAGACCCCAAGACGTACGGGTCCGTTGTCTTGCTCATGGCCTGGGTGAGGGTAACGGCGGCGTGGCCACCCGCGTGTGCGGCCTCCTTCGTTTCCAGGTGGGCCGCCACCGCCGACATGCCCCGCGCCAGAATCCACCGGGCGCCCGGCTCCGTCGTATTGCTCATGGCCTGGCTGAGGGTGGCGGCGGCCTGGCCACACGCCTGGGCGGCCTCCTTCGGCTCCAGGTGGGCTGCCACCGCCGACAGGCTGTGTGCCAGAGATCCCAAGGCGTTCGTGTCCGTTGTCTTGCTCATGGCCTGGCTGAGGGTGGCGGCGGCCTGGCCACACGCCTGGGCGGCCTCCCTCGGCTCCAGGCGGGCCGCCACCGCCACCAGGCCCGACGACAGAGACCACAATGTGGTCGGGTCCGTCGTCTTGGTCATGGCGTGAGTAAGGGTGGTGGCGGCCTGGCCACACGCCTGGGCGGCCTCCTTCGGCTCCAGCCAGGCTGCCACCGCCGGCAGGCTCTGTGCCAGAGATCCCAAGGCGTTCGGGTCCGTTGTCTTGCTCATGGCCTGAGTGAGGGTGGTGGCGGCCTGGCCACACGCCTGGGCGGCCTCCTTCGGCTCCAGCCGGGCCGCCACCGCCGACAGGCTCTGTGCCAGAGATCCCAAGGCGTTCGTGTCCGTTGTCTTGCTCATGGCCTGGGTGAGGGTGGCGGCGGCCCGGCCACACGCCTGGGCGGCCTCCTTGGGCTGCAGACGGGCCGCCACCGCCGACAGGCCCCGCGTCAGAGACCCCAATACGTACGGGTCCGTTGTCTTGCTTATGGCCTGGGTGAGGGTGGCGCCGGCCTCCTTGGGCTCCATGCGGGCCGCCACTGCCGACAGGCCCTGCGACAAAATCCGCAATACATTCAGGTTCGCCGTCTTGCTCATGGCCTGGGTGAGCGTGGCGGCGGCTTCCTTTGGCTCCATGCCGGCCGCCACCGCCGACAGGCCCTTCGACAGATAGTGCAAGGCGATCGAGTCCGTCGTCTTGCTCATGGCCTGGGTGAGCGTGGCGGCGGCCTCCCTCGGCTCCATGCGGCCCGCTACCGCCGACAGGCCCCGCGTCAGAGACGACAAGGTGTACAGCTTCGTCGCCTTGTTCATGGCCTGGGAGAGGGTGACGGCGGCCTGGCCACACGTCTGCGCGGCCTCCTTCGGCTCCAGGTGGGCCGCCACCGCCGACAGGCATTCTGACAGAGGCCCCAACGCGTTCGCGTCCGTCATCTTGCTCATGGCCTGGGTGAGGGTGACCGCGGCCTGGCCATACGCCTTGCCGGCCTCCTTCGGTTCCAGGCGGGCTGCCACCGCCGTGAGGCCCTGCGACAGAGACTCTATTGCGTGCGGGTCCGTCGTCTTGCTCATGGCCTGAGTAAGGGTGGCGGCGGTCCGCCCGGCCAGGGGCTGACCAAGAATGCCGAGGTGGGCCAGGCAGAGCGCCACATCGTCTTGCTGCTCTGGCGGCGTCCCCTTCGCTTGCAGACGCTTGCCGAGCAACTCCTCGACCTGGCTTCGTAGCTTCCCATTTAACCCGACTGCGGCCTGCAGCGCAAACGCCGCCCGGTCCTTAAGCCGCCGCGTTGAGACGGGATCCTGCAGCGCCACTTCCACGAAACGCAGCCGAAGACGCCCGTCCTTCGAGGAAGCCAGGTCCCACAACGCTTCGATCTCCTGGTCATTCAACGGCGGCAACGGCTGATTGGGCCGGACTTGCACGGCCAGCGGGCGCAGCAGGACCCGGGCCGTGCTGCTCAGCAGTTGGTCGTGCGATTTCAGCAGCTCATCTTGCGCTTCATTCAGTTTCGTGTTGGCCTTCTCCAGATCGCTTCGAGCGGCTGTGGCTTTGCCGAGTGCCTCATCGCGTTCAGTGACGCGCTCGGCCTCGGCGGCACGAGCGCGATCGGCCTGGATCATCCCCCAGGTCGTGCCTGCGATGCCGCAAAGGAGCGCCAATAGCAGCATACTCGCGGCAATCACCGGCTTCTTGTTGCGCTTGAGGAACTTGCTCAAGCGATTGCCCGCGCTCGGCGGCCGCGCCTCCACCGCCTCGTCCGCCAGGTAACGCTGGATGTCGGCTGCCAGGCCGTTGGCCGTTGCGTAACGCCGTTCACGCTGCTTCTCCAGGCACTTCATCACCACCCAATCGAGCTCGCCACGTAACAGGGCCATCAGCTTCCGCGGTTCCGTCTGCCGCAGCGCCGCCAGCGACGGCAGCGACGCATCCGTGGACAGTCGTGTCGAGGGTTTCGACGGCTCCTCTTCCTGAATGATGCGGATCATCTCGGCGTACGCTGCTTTCTTCAAGCGTTTCGCGTCGATCGGCTTGAGGCCGGTGAGCAGCTCGTACAGGATCACGCCGAGCGAATAGATATCGGCGCGGGTGTCGATGTCCATGCCGGAATAGCCGGTCTGTTCCGGCGACATGTATTCCAGCGTACCCACGACGGCACCAAACTGCGTGGCCATCGACTCGTCGGTCAGCTTGCCGCCGGTCGCCTTGGCGACGCCGAAGTCGATCACCTTCGGTACCGGCCTGCCGTCGATCAGCGTCACCAGAATGTTGGCCGGTTTCAGGTCGCGGTGGACGATGCCCTTGTAATGGGCATGCTGCACGGCCTGGCAGACGGGTACGAACAGCTCCAACCGTTCGCGGAGGGACAGCCTGGCCTGGTCGCAGAACTTCGTCAGCGGCAGACCGTTGACGAGCTCCATGACAAAGAACGGCTGGCCGGTAGGTCCCGCCTGCCGGGCGGGACCTTGGGCGGCGGGATCGCGCAGCTCATCAGGTCCCGTCCGGCAGACGGGACCTACCACGCCGCCGTCGAGGACCTTGGCGATGTTGGGATGATCCATCATGGCCAGCGCCTGCCGCTCCTGCTCGAACCGCGCCACCACGGCCCTCGAATCGAGACCGGCCTTGATGAGCTTGAGCGCCACCTTGCGTTTGACCGGCTCGGTCTGCTTAGCGACCCAGACTTCGCCCATGCCGCCTTCGCCGATCTTCTGAACCAGCGTGTAGCGGCCGGCGATCACGCCGCCGGGCGCGACACTCGGGTGGTAGTCAGTGGTCGAGGCTGCGTTGGGCTCCGGCCTGTCTGGAACGTCGGCGGGGGGCTCGTGGGCGGCCAGCAGCGCCTCGACGGCGGCCCGAAGTTCCGGCTGCCCGGCGCAGGCCTTATCCAGAAAGGCAGCGCGCTCGGCGAGCGGTTTTGCCAGCGCTTCGTGGAACAGGGTTTCTTCGGTCATGGCTGTTTCTCGGCAACGTCATGAAGGAGCGTCGTCACACTCTCGGCGGGCATCGTGCCGGTCCACTCCACCGGCGCACACTCCCGGGTCCGGTCCGTCTGGTATGCGCCGGACAGCCGGTACGCCCCATCCCCGGTTACCCGCACGTCGATCGCCCCCGGTATCCCGTCTGGGTGTACCACCACGACCGCGACTGCCTTGCGGTCCGGGCTACGAAACGCGGCCACCAGCTGGGCCGGGTCGGCCGTCACCGCGACCCGCACCCATCCCGGCCGGACGAAGCGTGCGAACTGCTTCAGCACGAAGTATTTCCGCGTCCGTTCGCGGAACGGGTGGACGCCGCCCTTCTTCTGCGGGTCCACGAGGATCAGCCCCTCGTCCCGGAACTTCTGCCGCTCCCGCGCCCCCTTCTCCGACGGCGGCGGCGCACTATAGACCAGGCCCCACCAGAAGAACGCGTTGGCGCCCGCGTCCACCAGTGCAGTGTGGACGTACCGGCCCGCCGCGATCGCCTGGGAGTGCTCGTCCATCTCCGGCCGCCACCCGAGGGTATGCCATTCCTTGCTGTTCCACTGGGCCCCGGTCGTCTCGGTCATCCACAATCGCCGGCCCGGGAGAGTCTCCCGGACGTGGTGGCCGAACGCAGCCTGCCGTGCCCGCAGCGCCGCAAACCCGCCGTCCGCCTCGCCGTCCTTGTAGGAGTCGTACATGTGGTAGCAGACGATGCCGCCGGCCGCGGTCGCCGGTCGGAACCGCTTCGCCTCCGCCGCGTCCCCGCCGACGTACGCGACCTCCGGCGTCGCGATCTGGATCGGCAGACCGGCCTTCGCCAGTCGGGGGGTCAGGGCCGTGCCGATGAAGTCCGCGAGGGCAGGCGGAATCCCACCGGCAGGTCGGCCACGCCGTGGTGGCGAAGTTCGGCTCGTTCTGCGGGCTGACGGCCACGACGTTCGCCCCCCAGTCGTCGCGCATGACTTTGACCCGGGCGACGACGGCGTCGGCCCAGGCGCCGTGCAGGGCCGGGCGAAGGGCGAGCCCGCCGGCTGGGTGGGGATCGAGCCAATCGGCCGCGTCCGGCTTGGCGCTCGTCCGCGGCTGCCAAAAGGACACGAGCACCTTCGCGTGCGGCGCGAGCCGGGCGACCCGGCGGATGGCGGCTCGGTACTGGTCCGGGTCCCCGGTCGACGTGACATCGCCCGGGACCCGGACGAGCGTCGCCCCGAGGTCGTCAAAGGCATAGCGGAGGGCCGTGTCGTCGGCGTCGTATCCCCAGTAGGCGAGGGACCCGCCGAACCCGTCGATAACCTGGCGGTCATGGGCTGGGTGGACGTGGACGTGAACCGCCGACTTAGGATCATCGGTCCCGGCGCACACACGGGACGGCTGACAGGGGGGTCAGCAGGACGGCCCAGGCGGCCGCTTGCGTGAGCCCATTTCTGTGAAGCATCTTCATGCACTTCCGACAGGCCAGGTCCTGATAGAGCGGCCAGGGCCGCCGGGGGCCGTTGCCCGCCAGGTTGTAGAAGACCCCGGTGTTGTATCTCTGCGTGCCGGATGCAATCCAGAATAGCTTCATGTTTGCGGCCGCCCTCTGCTACTGGTTCGACCTGATCCTGAATGTCACATATTCTCCCCGCGTTGGCCTCAAACCACCAGGCGGACCGGCACAACGCCCTCCGACATCTGGCGGCGCTCCTTGCGCTGCAGCCACAGGAGCAGGCCGGTGTGGAACAGGAACGGCAGCAGGCGGTATGTCAGCCGGCTGCGCCAGCGGTCGGGGTGATTCAGTGCCCGCGCCTGGTCATCTTGCATCTGCTGGACGGCCACGATCTCCGGCCAGCGTTCGTCCCGGACTCGCCGTGCGGCCGCGTCGACGGCCGACGGATCGCCGCCGGCGATCAGCACCGGGCACAGGTGGTTGGCCGCCACCAGCGCGTCGCGCAGGGCGATGTTGACCCCCTGCCCGCCGACGGGCGACATCGGGTGGGCGGCGTCGCCGATGAGCAGCAGCCCGGGCGCGGTCCACTCCGTGAGCCGGCCGCACACCACGTTCAGCAGCGTGGCATCGGCGACGGCCTCCCGGTGGGCGCGCAGCTGGTCGGCCAGGTAGGCCGGCAACCGGCCGATCAGCTCCTCCGTCCACTCCTCTGCACTGCGAGCGCGGAGCGCCGCGTAGCCGCCCTTGGGGATGATGAAACCGACCTGGAGCTGGCCGTCCGCGGTGGGGTAGGCCAGGGCAACGCGGTTCGCCGCAATCTCGACCAGCGCCGTCGTCCGGTCGGGATAGCCGTCGGGGTAGGGGACCTTGAGCCAGAGGATGTCGAAGCCCTGCGGGACGGAAAGTTCGGGGAACCCGCTGTGCTTGCGGGTAGCCGCGTGGCGGCCGTCGGCGCCCACTACCAGGTCGGCCCGGTACTCGCGCGGCCCGTCCTCGGCGCTGGCGCGGACGCCGACCACCCGGCCATTCTCGTGCAGGAAGTCGCGGACGGTGACACCGCGCTCGAGCCGGAACGAGGGGTGCCGGCCGGCCTCGTCGGCCAGCAGTTGCAACAGTGCCGGCTGCGACACCGCGCGCATCTGCCCGCGACCGAACGCCTCGGCATCGCCGCGGACGACCCGCCGTCCGTCGAAGTAGATCTCGATGAATTGCATCTCGGTGTGCGGCAGGCGGTCGAACCGCTCGCTGAGGCCCATCTGCCGGAAGGCGTCAATGCCGCTGCGCTGCACGCCCTCGCCGCGGAAGGCGCGAGCGAAGTCGTGGTGCATCTCCAGCACCGTGACCCCCACGCCGCGCCGCGCCAGCAGGTAGGCCAGCGCCATGCCGGCAGGGCCCGCCCCCACGATGACCACCCGGCCCGGTTGCCCCGTCATGATGGTTTCCTCCCAGCCGGCTATTTGCGTAGCCCGGGAGCGGCGCTTACCACTCCCGCGATGCTACCCGTAAACCGCCGCCGCCGCAATCAAGATCCCCGGCGCGCTGTGCTTTCATAGGATAAAATCACCGTAATCATGTAGGATGCGTCGAAGATCGCCCTCGATCTACTGGTCCAGCGAAGCTTTGGGGACGCTTTGACAATGCTTTTTGTGGAGTGCGAAGTGATGCCGCTGCACGATTGGACTGACGAACGGGGCTGGGATAGCGTTCACCCACTGTGGTTGACGTACCTGTTGGAGTACGTGCAAGAGCGACTCCCGGCGGGGTACAAGGCGTTCCTCGGCGGCGTACCCTCTTTGACGGTGGACTCGGGCCACGGCAAGCCGGATGTTAGCGTCCGGCAATGGGACCGGGAATCGGTTACCGAGGCTATTACCAGCGGCACTAGCGTCCTCGAGCCGGACGTGGAAGCAAGCGTTGTGTTCCGGCTCGACCCGCAACGGGCCGTCCACATCGACCTTCACGGCCAACTCATCGCCGCACTCGAGATCGTGTCCCCGCGCAACAAGGACCGTGCCGACGCCAAGGAGACGTACTGCAACCGCTACCTGGGCTACCTTCGCCTGGGAGTACACCTGATGCTGGTCGATGTACTGCCGCGGCCGAAGGGCTTCTCGTTCTCGGACGCGATCACGGGCGGCCTGGGCATGGAGCTGGCGCCGCTCCCGCCGCCGTTCGCAGCGGCCTACCGCGTCGGCGAAGTCGTCCCCGTGGGCGACGATATGGGCAGCCTTGTGGGCCTTTGGCGCCGCCCCCTGCGGGTCGGCCAGCCGCTGCCCGCCCTGCCGCTGCCGTTAAGCGTACACCGGGCCATCGTGATCGACCTGGAGGAGACCTATCAACGGGCGGCGAAGCGGGCCTATCTGGATTGAAGCACGACCCTTAAGTGAGCCGGCGGCGGAACAGCCAGGACGCGGTTGTGAGCGTCACGAAGGCAATGGCGGCGAGCGGCGCGAGGTCGGGCAGCAAGTCTTGCAGGCCGGCCGCCTCGAGGTACACGCGCTGGGCGATGTCGATTGCGTAGCGCAGCGGGTTGAGCAAGGTCACATACTGCAACACTTCGGGCATGCCGCTTAGCGGCGTCGTCAGCCCCGATAGGAGCGCGAACGGCATCATCACCAGGAAGGAATAGAGCATTGCTTGCTGCATGGTCGCGGCGAAACACGACACCAGCAGCCCAATGCCGATTGCCGCCAGCAAGAACAGGCTCAGGCCCGCGAACAGGACGACGTACGAGCCGGCAAAGGGAATGTGGAACCAGAGTTGGGCCACCAGCAAGATGTTGATGGCCTGCACCAGGCCGACCAGCAGCGACGGCAGCGCCTTGCCGGCCATGATCTCGGCCGGCCGGAAGGGCGTTACCAGCAGCTGATCGAAGGTGCCCTGCTCCCGTTCGCGGGCCACGGACATGGCCGTCAGCAACAGGGTCTGCAGCAGCGTGAGCGTGCCAATCAGGCTTGGGATCATGTGCCAGCGCGTCTCCAGATTGGGGTTGTACCATGCCCGGGTGCTCACGCGGATCGGCGCCCCCCGCTGGCCATGGGCTGCCTGCCAATCGGCGTTGAACGCCTCGACGATCGCATTGACATAACCGACCGCTACGCCGGCCGTGTTGGAGTTGCGGCCGTCGGCGATCACCTGGATGTTTGCGCCCTGGCCCAGCAGCAGGCGGCGCTCGAAATCCGCATCGATGCGGATGACCAGCAGCGCATGCCGGTCATCGATCGTGGTCCGTACCCCGGCGTCCTGGTAGAGGTCGACCACCCGTTGAAAGACGCGCGAACCATCCAGCCGCGCCAGGAGATCGCGCGAGGCGTCACTGCGGTCGCGATCGAGCACGGCATAGGGCACGTTGTTCAGGTCATAGGTGGCCGCATAGCCGTAGATCAGGCACTGCAGGATCGGCGGGGCCAGCAACGAGAAGCGCCCACGCGGGTCCTTGAGGATGGTCAGCAGCTCCTTGCGCGTCAGGGCATAGATGCGGAGGATGGCAGCGAACATGGGAATCCTCACGCCAGTTTCTTGCGTGTCGCCCCGCGCGACAGCAGCAGCAGCACGACGGCCATCGCCGTCAGGACCGCGGTGTTCGGCCAAATAACGCCCCAGACGTCGCCGGCGAGGAAGACCGTTTGCAACAGGGCGACGTAATAGCGCGCCGGCATCGCGTAGGTAATGTAGCGGACCGCCGCCGGCATGCTGCGCAGGTCGAACAGGAATCCCGAGAGCATGATCGCCGGCAGGAAAGTGACCAGCATGGTGACCTGGCTCGCGACGAATTGGCTCCGGGTCGCCGACGAAATGAGTAGGCCAATGCTCAGCGCGACCAGCAAGTAGAGCATCGACGCGGCGGCCAGCACGGCAAGCGAGCCGCGCAACGGCACGTGGAACAGCAGCCGCGCCGACACGATGCACAGTGCCAGTCCGACCATGCCGAGCACGAAGTAGGGAATGGTCTTGCCCAAGAGGATTTCGCCGGCGCGTACGGGCGTGACGAAGAGCGCCTCCAGCGTGCCGCGCTCCCACTCGCGGGCCATCACCAGAGCTGTCAGCATGGCGCCGATCAGGGTCATCACCAGCACAATTAGGCCGGGCACCAGGAAATAACGGCTCTCGCTGGCGTCGTTGAACCAGATCCGAACCTGCACAGCCACCGGACCGCCCGGTACCTGATACCCGGCGGCAGTGCGGCGCGCCGCCCATTGGCCGACTGCCCCCTGCGCGTAGCCCAGGACGATGCGGGCATAGTTGCCGTCGGTGCCGTTCACCACGATCTGCACGTCGGCGTCGCCCTGGGCGAGACGGCGGCTGAAGTCCGAAGGGATGCGCACGATGCCGTCGATCCGGCGGCGCGGCAGCAGCGCCTCAGCCTGGGGCATGGACGTCACGAGCTGGGCGTCAAAATAAGGCGAAAGCTGAAAGCCGGCCGCCAGGGCTCGCGCGTCGAGCGAAGAGTCCTCCAGGACCACGGCCACCGGCACGTTCATCACGTCCAGCGAGATCCCGTAGCCGAATAGCAGGATCAAGAGGACCGGCAAGATGACACCGATGGCGACGCTGCTGGGATCGCGAAAGATCTGCAGGGCCTCCTTGCGCACCAGCGACGCGACGCGCCGGGCCCGTGCGGCCAGAGCGTGCGGGCGGGCGGCGGATGTGCGCAATTGCGCCGGGCGCTCGATGGTCGCTGGTTCAACGGCGCCGCCGAGCCCTGGCGCGATTCGCTCACGATGGCGAGGAACGCATCTTCCATGGTCGGCGTCGGGCCCGCATCGGCGTTCGCGCGACGGCGAATGTCGGCGGGCGTCCCCTGGGCGAGCACCTTGCCCGCGTCCATGATGGCGATGCGATCGCAGTATTCCGCTTCCTCCATGAAGTGCGTGGTGACGATGACCGTCACGCCTGCTTCGGCCAGCGCGGTGATCCGCTGCCAGAATTCGCGGCGCGCCAGCGGGTCGGCGCCGCTGGTCGGCTCGTCGAGGAACAGGATTTCCGGCTCGTGCAACAGTGCCGCCGCCATGGCCAGCCGCTGCTTGAAGCCGCCCGGCAGCTGGCCGCTGCTCAGGCGGGCAAACGGGCGCAATTCGAACTGATCGAGCGCCCAGTCGATGCGCTCGCGCTTGCGCCGGCCGCGCAGTCCGCAAGCGCTGGCGAAGAAGTCCAGGTTCTCCGCAACGGATAATTGTCCGTAAAGAGAAAATTTCTGAGCCACGTAGCCGATCCGCTGCCGCGCCGATGCCCGCGCCTGCCGCAGATCCACGCCGGCGACCCGCAGCGTTCCGCGCGCTGGCCGGCAACAGACCGCACAGCATGCGGAAGGTGGTGGTCTTGCCGGCGCCGTTCGGCCCGAGCAGGCCGAACATTTCGCCGCGCCGCACCGCGAAGCTGATGTGATCGACGGCCGTGAACTTGCCAAAGCGTCGCACCAGGTCGTGGACCTCGATCACAACCTCCGGTTGCGTTTGCGCCGGCTGGTGGGTAGGTCCCGTCTGCCGGACGGGACCTGGTGCATCGCCGGCCGCAGCGCTCTGGCGCACCAGCACCATGAAGCCGTCTTCAAACCGTGCCTCGACAGGCGTGCCGTCCGGCGGCAGTTGGCCGGCTTCGGCGGCGCGCACCACGCGCGCACGCGCCCGCCCTCGGGCACTGCGTCGACCACGTTGGGATCGCCGAGCAGCCGTGCCTGCAGTCCGCGCGCCGGTTGGCCCGCGGGTGGCTCGACCAGGAAGGCGCGACCCTGGCGCCAACGCGCTCACCGCCGCTGGCGCACCCTCCGCCAGCACCGTGCCCTGGTGCAGCACAATCACACGATCGCAGCGCTCGGCCTCGTCGAGATACGAGGTGCTCAGCAGCACCGCGAGCCCCTTGCTCGCGGACCAGCTGCCGGATGATGTCCCACAGCTCGCGGCGCGACAGCGGATCGACGCCGACCGTCGGCTCGTCGAGCAGCAACAGCTCCGGCGAACGGACCAGGGTGCAGGCGAGCCCGAGCTTCTGCTTCATGCCGCCGGACAGTCGCCCCGCCAGCCGCCTGGTGAACGGGGCCAGCGCCGTCATCTGCATGAGCCGCGGATAGCGTTCGCGCCGCTGCCGCGGTCGTGACGCCGTGCATGTCCGCGTAGAGGTCCAGGTTTTCCTGTACGCTCAGATCTTCGTAAAGCCCGAATTTCTGCGGCATGTAGCCGATGCGATCCTGGACCTGCTGCGGGTCGGCGGCCACGTCGACGCCGAGCACGGTGAGCGTCCCGCCGTCCGGACGCATCAGACCCGCGGCCACGCGCATGAACGTGGTCTTGCCGGCGCCGTCGGGGCCGACCAGCGCGGTCAGCGTGCACCGGCGTCGGCCTGTGCAGCGATGCCGTCGAGCGCCTGAACTGCGTCGCCGCTTTCGCGCCGGAACGTCTTGCGAAGGTCGCGGCACAGCACCACCGGCGCGGGGTCGGGCATGCTGCTCATCGTTTTTCCTCGCCGGTGGCGGCGGCGGCTTGCTCGTCCGGCAGGTGGACGGTGGCCGGCATGCCGAGGCGCAGCTCATCGGCCGGATCCTTAACGAACACGCGCACCTCATAAACGAGGCTGGTCCGCAGCTCCTCGGTCTGCACTGTCTTGGGCGTGAACTCGGCGACCGGCGAAATGAAGCCGACCCATCCCTCGAAGCGGCGCTCGGTGAAGCTGTCGACCGCGATAGAGGCCGTCATGCCCTGGCGCACCTTGCCGAGGTCCGTCTCGGACACGTAAGCCCGCACCCACTTGGGGTCGATGATGGCCAGCGAGAACACGGGCTTCTGCGGCGAGGACATTTCGCCCGGCTCCATGAGCCGGGTGCGGACGATGGCGTCCGTGGGCGCCAGGAGTTGCGCATCGGCTAATTGCTGCCGCAAGAACGCCAGCTGGGCTTCGTTGGCGACGAGCTGGGCCTCGGCCTGGGCGACTTCCTCCTTGCGGGGACCGGCGAGCATCAGGTCCAACGCCTTCTCGTTAACGGCGAGCTTCGCCGCGGCGACGTCCAGCGCGGCCTTGGCGTTGTCCACATCCTCCTCGCTGACCGCGCGGACCTCCGAGCCATCGGGCAGCCGGACGAGCGCGAGTTTCTTGAGGCGGTCATATTGCTGTTGCGCCTTGGACAGGTCGGCCCGAGCGGCGGCCACATTGGCGCGGGCCTGAGCTTTTTCCTCCGGACGATTGCCGTGATGCAGCTTGTCCACGAAATGCCGCTGTGCCGCCACCTGACCCTCGGCCTGCGCCACCTGCGGCACAAGCCGGCTCGTATCGAGCTGGGCCAGCACCTGGCCCTTGTGAACCCGATCGCCTTCCTGCGCCGGACCACGGCAATGCGTTCGCTATTGTTGAACGCGAGCTGGACTTGCCGCAGGTCCACGTTGCCGTAGAGCACGAACTCCGGCGGCGGGCGCTCGCGTTCGCTGAGCCACCACCAGAGCCCGGCTCCCGCGCCGGCAACAATCAGCAGCGCGACGGGCCCGACGATGCGGTTCATACGCCACCTTTCATTGCCGATCCTGAACAGCAAACCGCCGGCCAAGGTCGAATGACTGCGATACCGTTAGAAGCCTTTGAAGCTCTTGTCAAACTCACGGTAATTGCAAGTGATTTCCTCGCCGGCGACAATCTCACGGAGGGCGTAATTCTGATCGCCGGCGCCGGACATGTTTGGATTCTCGGAATGGTTCATGAACCTGGCGTTGTCGCCGCACAGCAAGTAAGTGTCGGGTCCAAGCATATGTCCGTAGTGCGTGATATACTCCCTGGCCGGCGACTCGAAATCATCGAGACGCAGCTCCACGTCGAAGTTCGGGACATATTCCCACATCAAGGTATTTGCGGGTATATTTTCCTTGGCGAATATGCCAATGCCATTGATCTTGCTTCGGTCGACGTAGGTCATTACCACCATCATCGGGAGGGCTCCTGAACGCTCCTAAACCGTGCCGTCGCGCCGCGGCTTTGCCCGTCACGAACCCGGGGAAGCTCCCAGACGGACAGCACGAAAACCATGCAGTCCTCTTCGACTACCTTGTAAATTACTCCCAGCGGTGGTTCGAGCAAGATTCGACGATTCTGGTCTCGTGACCCGCCCACCATGTCCGGCGAATGCTTGAGCAAGTAATCAATGCGATCGGCCGCGTCGGCCAAGCGTTGACGCTCCGAACTCTGATTCCAGCATTCGGCTAGCCTTCGTTCGGCAGCCGGCTTCCAGACCACGGTGTATTTCATGATCGCTCCAGGTCGTGGAGGATCTCTGCAAGCGAGCGACCACCAGGTTCCTTTTCCGCAGATTCCAGTTCGGCATCCGTGATCGGCACCGTCACGGTGCGGTACAGGTCGCCAGCGGCCTTGGGAAAGAAGGTGCCGACCACCTGCCCTGCCGGGTCGCACAACTCGAGCGGTTGACTGGATGTCAAGAGCCGCCTGGCCAGATCGGCATCGACGAGTAGTCGTGTCATGAAGAATCTCCTTTCGTAGCACATCCACTACGGCTGATCTTATCATACCCAGCACGCAGGCCGCCATCTTTGTCTGTCAATCCGGCAGTCCCGGGTCGTAAATTGACACAATTTGTCAGAAGCGTGGGTTGCGGTGCGTTTTCGTAAAATCTTGGCCGCACAATGTTTGCGATGCCATTGCAGCCTGGCATAAGAATTGCGACGGGCATTGGCACTGAGCATCATCGCACGCGCCGAGACAGGCAAGGAGACACGCATGAAAGTGAAGCCGCTAGGGGATCGCATCGTCGTCCGTCGCGAAGAGGCCGAGAACAAGACGGCCGGCGGAATCGTCCTGCCCGATTCGGCCAAGAACAAGCCGCAGCGCGGCACCGTCCTTGCCGTCGGCAACGGCAAGATGCTAAAGGACGGCAGCCGGCGCTCGCCGCAGGTGAAAGTCGGCGAGAATATTCTGTTCACCGCGTGGGCCGGCGATGAGTACAAGGACCGCGCGGGCGAGCAAATTCTGATAATGCGCGAGGAAGACATCCTCGCGGTGATTGACTAAGAAACCACGCCGCGGGGCGAATCTATGAGCCCCGCGGGTCGAGAACCCGCGGGGCTCATAGATTCGCCCCGCGGCGTGCATGCACACCACACACGCTTGACTTCATTTACGTAGGGAGAACCAATGGCCGCGAAACAGATTGCCTTCGACCAGGAAGCCCGCGACGTGATGCGCAAGGGCGTCGCCAAGCTGGCGCGGGCCGTCAAGGTCACGCTTGGGCCCAAGGGCCGTAACGTGATCCTGCAGAAAAGCTTCGGCTCGCCGACCGTCACCAAGGACGGCGTCACCGTGGCCCGCGAAATCGAGCTCGAAGACCATTACGAGAACATGGGCGCTCAGATGGTCAAGGAAGTCGCCCAGAAGACCGGCGACGTGGCCGGCGACGGCACCACCACCGCCACCGTGCTGGCCGAGGCCATCTTCAACGAGGGCCTCCGCGCCGTCGTCAGCGGCGTCAACCCGATGCTCATGAAGCGCGGCATCGAAAAGGCCGTCGAGGACATCGTCGCCCAGCTCCAGAAGCTGTCGATCCCGGTCAAGAACAAGAAGGACCTCGAAAACGTCGCCACCATCGCCGCCAACAACGACACCGAGATCGGCAAGATCATCGCCGACTCGATGGACCGCGTCGGCAAGGACGGCGTCATCACCGTCGAGGAAGGCAAGACGCTGCACACCACCCACGAGTTCGTCGAAGGCATGCAGTTCGATCGCGGCTACCTCTCGCCGTACTTCGTCACCGACCCGCAGAAGATGGAGTGCGAGCTGGAAGACCCGTTTATCCTCATCTACGAGAAGAAGATCTCCGCGGTCAAGGACCTCGTTCCCGTCCTCGAAAAGGTCCTGCAAGCCAACAAGCCGATCCTCATCATTTGCGAAGAGGTCGAGGGCGAGGCGCTGGCCGTGCTGGTGCTCAACAAGCTCAACGGCCGATTCAAGTGCTGCACGGTCAAGGCCCCCGGCTACGGCGATCGCCGCAAGGCGATGCTCGAGGACATCGCGATCCTGACGGGCGGCCGAGCCATTTTCGAGGACCTCGGCATTCAGCTCGAGAACGTGCAGCTCAAGGACCTGGGTCGGGCGAAGAAGATCAAGATCGACAAGGACAACACGGTCATCATCGAAGGCGCCGGCAAGAAGGCGGACCTGCAGGGGCGGATCGGGCTGATCCAGCGCGAGCTGGAGAAGTCGACCAGCGATTACGACAAGGAGAAGCTGAGCGAGCGCATCGCCAAGCTGTCGGGCGGCGTGGCCAAGATCCTGGTCGGGGCCGCGACCGAAACCGAGATGAAGGAAAAGAAGATGCGCGTCGAGGATGCGATGCACGCGACGCGGGCCGCCAACCAGGAAGGCATCCTGCCCGGCGGCGGCGTGCCGCTGATGCGGGCCTCCGTCCTGGTCAAGCCCGAAGGGCTCACCGAGGACGAGACGGCTGGTTACAACATTGTCGTGCGTTCGTGCCGATCGCCGTTGTGCCAGATCGCGGCCAACGCCGGCCAGAACGGCGAGGTGGTCGCCAACAAGGTCCAGGAGAACAAGTCGGCCAACTACGGCTATGACGCCCGGCTCGACCGTTACTGCGACATGGTCAAGGAAGGCATCATCGACCCGACGAAGGTCGTCCGCAGCGCCTTGCAGAACGCGGCCAGCGTTGCCACGCTGCTCCTGACCAGCGACGCCCTCGTGGCGGAACTGCCCAAGGACGACAAGAAGCCCAAGGGCGGCGGCGGCGAAGACCTGTACTAATCGGGCAGTTCCATCTGAGCCCGAAGCGCAAGCGAGGACAAGTTTCGTCCTCGCTTGCGCTTCGGGCTCATCTTCTTCTTACTTTTCCTCAACCGTCAGCGCATCGTTCACCGCCTGCACGCCGGCCGTGGTTTCCGCGAGATCGCCCGCCCGGCGCCGCTGCGCGTCATTCCTCACGATCCCCTTCAGCTCGACCTCGGTGCCCGATACCTGCACGTCGATCTTCGTATCCGCCAGCAGTGCATCCCAGCGAATGCGCGTTTCGATCTTCTCCTTCAACCCCATTTCCTTGGCCGGTGCCACGACCGTGTGGGGCCCAACCTTGAGGTCGCCTTCGACGTGCGCGCGGATCTTGTCCATCGCGCCGTGGGAGCGGTCGAGAAACTTGCTGCCAATACGCGCGAGACATTCGGTATCCTGCTGTGTGCAGCCGGCCGCCGCCGCGCAAGCAGCGAGGAACAGCATGGATCGGCGCAAGCGTGCGAACAGGGGCATTGGCGACACCTCGGCGTCTTGCAAGGGCGCGAACTATGCCGCGGCGTACCGCGCATGGCAAGAGCAAAAGGCGGCGAGCGGCGGGGCTTGTCCCCGCCGTGTCGACCGCAAGGACAAGCCGGGCGGCTCACCCGCGCAATTCGCCTCGGCTACAAAATTGACACAATCTGCACGACCGGTATAATGGGCGCTGGATGGCATGCCAGCGGTCACGCCGTCAACCAAGGATGCGTCGGAAACCTGGGTCCTTTTTGGGAGGCATGGCCATGCGCAGCGTAATGCTGACGATGGTGGCTGGCGGGCTCGTCACGCTCGCAGCCGGCAGCGCTATTCGAGCGGACGACGACACGTTCCGTCTCGGAACCTCATCCGCGGGCGCCGCAAGCGCCGTTACCGGCGACATCGACACTCTGCTCGTCCGCGGCGGCGGCGGACGCGGCGTCGGCGGTCGCGGCGGCTTCGCTCACGGCGGCGGATTCCGTGGCGGCGGGTTCCGCGGCGGCTACGGCGGTGGGTTCCGTGGCGGCTACGGGTACGGCGGCGGTTACCGTGGGGGCTTCGGTTACGCAGGCTTTCGTGGTGGCTACGGCTATTATGGTTCCTACGGCGGCTACGGATATTACCGTCCGTACGTTTACGGTGGTTATTACCCGTCCGTTTACTACTCGCCGAACTATTACTACGACTCGACGTACTACTCGACGCCGTACTATTACCCGATGAGCGGGCAAGTCACCATCAGCACGCCGACGGTGCGTGCGCAGCTGCCGGTCCAGGACTCGCAGCCGGGCGCCGTGCCGTACCAGTATCAATCGATGAACTCCCCGCAGCGGCTGCCGATGCCGGTGGCCCCACCGCAATCGTTCGATCCGAACCAGACGTTCCCCTACGACGGAGGCCCTGCACGCGCCGCTGCCGTACCCCGGCAACGATCCCTCGTCGGGCCCGCAACCGACGGTTCCGTTGACGGGCAAGGTCGTGACGCTGCCGAAGGAAACCACGGGCGGCATGACGCAGTACACGCACTACGTCGGCCTGGGCACGAGCGCGACTCCGACCCAGCCGGGTGCTTCCGCGGGCAGCCGCTACACCTATCCGGCTTACGGCGACGTGACGCTGCCGCCGGTGCGCAAGCAATCCAGGTAACGCCTGCCGCGACAGACGGCAACGCCACGGCCCGCGGTTTTCGCGGGCCGTGGCACAGGCGGGCACGCCGGCGCGTTAAAAAAACGTAATTGCGATTTTCCTCCTTGTCCGGCGCGATTCAACCGAGCTACAATAAAGGGTGAAGCGAGCGCTACCCCTGCCCCCGACTTCCTGCGCGAAGTTCCCTGGTTGGTTCAGCCTGCCCCGACTGACTCGTTTCCGCCCGGTCCGCGCATGCCCGGTGAACCGTCCCAGCTTGCCGGCGCCTGCGTGGCGCAAGCTTGGCGAAATCGGTTTTTCCTTGAGTCGCGCCTTGAGCGGCTGATATACTTGCGACAGGCGCGTGTCCGCTGGATTGTGCCGGTCCCGACCGCAGGACCATTTACCGCATCTTGACCGTATCGGAGTGAGGAATCCATGAACCCCCTATTCGCGTTTCTCGGTCTCGGCGTGCCGGAGATCGTCGTGCTGGCCATCCTCGGCGTGCTGCTCTTTGGCAAGCGCTTGCCGGAGATCTCCAAGTACATGGGCAAGAGCATCATCGAATTCAAGAAGGGCATGCGCGGTTTGGAGGACAACCTCGACGACAACGCGGCGTACGCGGGCGGTCAGGCGGCGGGGCATCCCGTGGCCAGCGAGCCGATTCGGCCGCCGCAGCGCGTGGTGGCCACAGCGCCGAAGTTCGAGGACAGCCCCGCCAGCACGCACGTGCGGTCGAACCCGCCGCAGGTTTGAGCAGGCAGCTGGCACGTGGCCAGTGCCGTGGGGCGGGCCTACAATAGCCAGCACCGTGTGGCTGGCGCTTGCGGGGCGCTGAGCTCAGCTGGTTAGAGCGCTTGGATCACACCCAAGAGGTCGGGGGTTCGAGTCCCTCAGCGCCCATTGACGTATCCATTTTTCCGAAAGCGTTTTGCTTACCTGCCGATATTCGGCAGTGCGGCCTGATGATCCCAGCTTCGTGGGTAGCCTACCCACGATCTGGAGGAGGGCCCGTGTCATGGCGAAGCCCCTGTCCCGCGATCCCACATACCGCAAGCACAAGTCCAGCCGGGCCCGCGTCACCATCGGGGGCAAGACGTACTACCTCGGCAAGTATGGCACGCCGAAAGCCACGAAGCGTATCACCGGCTCATTCTTGAGCCGGCCACGGCCGAAAGGCCGTGGGGTTACAGCGGCATTACCCCACGGCCTTTCGGCCGTGGGCGTGGGGCATCTGATGAGTGTGTGGAGGAGATTCGCATGCAATGGATCCCCTGGCTGTGCCTGCTGGCAGTGGCGGGCGAGCCCGCGAAGGAAACGGCCGCCGTTCGCAAAGTGCTCGATGATCAGGTCGTCGCCTGGAACAAGGGCGATCTGGAATCGTTCATGGCCGGCTACTGGAAGTCGGACAAGCTGAGCTTTTTCTCGGGCGACAAGAAAACCGCCGGCTGGCAGGCGACGCTCGATCGCTATCGCAAGCGCTACCAGGCCGACGGCAAGGAAATGGGCAAGCTCGCGTTCGAGGAGCTGTCGATCGAGCTGCTCGGCGACGATCACGCCCTGGTGCGTGGACGCTTCCGCTTGCAGCTCGGCACGGAAACGCCGACCGGCATCTTCACGCTGGTGCTGCGCAAGCTCCCCGAAGGTTGGCGCATCGTCCACGATCACACGTCGTCGTAACCTGGGAACGTGACATGCGATCAAGGATCATTAGACGATTCGCGTTGGTTGCCGGCCTGGCGACATTGGGCGCTGCGGTGTTCTGTCCCTTGCTCGCGCACAGGCATCGGATCAATGAGGAAAGCTACGAAAAACTCTGCGTCGGCATGACAAGACAGGAGGTGGAAGAGATTCTTGGCGCCGCCCGGTGACTACGGCCCTGGATCAGCTGGCGTGTTTGATGATAATCCCCTTCTTGATTCGCCTAAAATCGGGCGACGCCCTCGGCAGTGGCTCGCCGGGGACTCGGGCATCACGGTCTTTTTCGACGAGCAAGATCGTGTTGAGAGCATGCTCATCCATGACGTGTATCGCCGATACAATTCCACTTGGGAAATGCTATTGCAACGGCTGCATTTGCGGCCAGAAAACCCGACTCCTTGCCTGTGAACGACAACGCGAGAGCACGCATGGACGATCGCAACGCGTATGACGAACTCATCCGTCGCTTCAAGGAAGCGCGCCTGCTCGACTCGGTCGGCGCCCTTGTCGGTTGGGACCAGCATACCTACATGCCGCCCGCCGGCGCCGGCCATCGCGCTGAGCAGATGGGCTTTCTCGCCAAGCTCGGCCATCAGATGCTGACCGATCCGAAGGTCGGCGAAGTGCTTGCCGCCGTCGAAGGCTCGCCGCTCGTGAAGAACGCGGACGCCGACGAGGCGGTCAACGTCCGCGAGATTCGTCGCGGCTACGATCGGGCGGTGAAGATGCCGCCGAAGCTGGTCGAGGAGATCGCCCGCGTCACCTCGCAGGCGCAGAACGTCTGGGCCGAGGCGCGGCGCAAGAGCGACTTCGCCGCCTTCGCTCCCTGGCTCGGCAAGGTCGTCGCGCTCAAGCGCCAGGAAGCCCAGGCGGTCGGCTTTAAGGAATCACCCTATGACGCCCTGCTCGACGAATACGAGCCGGGGATGACCGCGGCCGAGGTCACGCGCGTCTTCGCCGAGCTGCGCGCCGAACTGGTCACGCTGGTCGCCGCGATCACTGCATCGGGCAAACGGCCGCGGCCCGGCATCCTGACCCGCGAATATCCCGTGGACCGGCAGGCGGTGTTCGGGCAGGCGGCGGCCGCGGCGATCGGCTTCGACTTCCGCGCCGGCCGGCTTGACACGACCGTCCACCCGTTCTGCAGCGGCATCGGCCCCGGCGACGTGCGCCTCACCACGCGCTACAACAGCCGGGAGCTGAACCAGGGCCTGTTCGGCATCCTGCACGAGGCGGGGCACGGCATCTACGAGCAGGGCCTCGATCCCGCCCACTTCGGCACGCCGTGCGGCTCGGCGGTCTCGCTCGGCATCCACGAGTCGCAGTCGCGGCTATGGGAGAATCAGGTGGGACGCAGCCGGCCGTTCTGGGAGCATTTCCTGCCGCGCCCGCCAGACCTTCCCCGGCACGCTCGACGATGTGTCGCTCGACGAGTTCCTGTTCGCCGTCAACGTGGTGGAGCGTTCGTTCATTCGCGTTGAGGCGGACGAGGCGACCTACAACCTGCACATCCTCTTGCGCTTCGAGCTGGAGCAGGCGCTTCTGACCGGCGACCTCGAGGCGGCCGGCGTGCCCGCGGCGTGGAACGCGAAGTTCAAGCAGCTGTTCGATCTGACGCCGGCCGACGATGCCCACGGCTGCCTGCAGGATATTCACTGGAGCATGGGCGGGCTCGGCTACTTCCCGACCTATACGCTGGGCAACCTGAACGCGGCCCAGTTCATGGAGCAGGCCCGGCAGGACCTCGGCGACGTTGACGCTGATTTTCGCCGCGGCGAGTTCGGCCGGCTCAAGGCCTGGCTGAACGAGAAGGTGCATCGCCCCGGCCAGCGCTACCGGCCTCGCGACCTGATCCGCCGCGTCACCGGCCGGCCGTTGAGCCATCGGCCGCTGCTGTCATATCTCCGCCGCAAGTACGAGCCGCTTTATGGGATTTGAGCTGGAATTCCCGTGCATTGCCGCTGTCGGGAATGTAATGTTGTATTGGGAACCATTTACGGCATCCGGCGTTCAAAGGAATAGGCATCCAATGCCGTTGAGCATCTAATCGGAGACATCCCATGCAGGCACACCTGATTCGTCTGCCGTTGGCGGTCGCAGTGGTTGCGTTGCTCTCGGGCCTGGCCGTCGAGCCGGCCCAGGGCGGGAAGAAGGCCGCGAATGCGGTGGCGTATGCGCCGATCATCGCCGAGCTGCACCACACGCGCGTGTTGCTGCACGAGGCCAACCACGACTACGACGGCTTCCGTGCCAAGGCGATGCACGACATCGGCAAGGCGATGCACGCGTTGGATCCCAATCACAGTCACAAGCTACCCAAGGCCGGCGTGGCGGCCGTGCACGAGGATCAGACGATTTCCGACAAGCAGCTGCACCATGCGCAAGCAGCTGCACGTGGTCCTGAACCAGCTCACGAGCGGCCCGGCCACTCCGCACACGACCAATGCGGTAGCGCATCTCCAGGCCGCCATCGGACATCTCAATACGGCGCTCAAGATTCGGTAAATCGCAAGCCCGCAGGCGAGTCTTCGAGCCTGCGGGGGTAACCCGAGTTACCCCGCAGGCTCGAAGACTCGCCTGCGGGCTTGGGTCATTTCTTCTTTTTCTTCTTCGCCAGCTCCTCGGCGCGCTTGCGCACTTCGGGGTCGGGCTGATCCTTCTTGTTGGTTGGGCGCACCATCACCAGGCCGCCGTTGGGGCCCGGGATTGAGCCGCGCACAAGCAGGAGGTTGTTCTCGGCGTCGATCTTGACCACGTCAAGATTGCGGATGGTCACTTGCGTGTTACCGTATTGGCCGGCGGCCTTGTGGCCTTTCTTGGGTCGGCCGCTGCCGCGGTTGCTGGCGTGCGAGCCGATCGAGCCGCCGGAGCGGTGTACCTTCTTGGCGCCGTGAGCGGCCGGCAGACCGTGGAAATTGTGGCGCTTCATCACGCCGGTGAAGCCGCGGCCCTTGCTCGTGCCGATTACGTCGACGGCCTGGCCCGGCTTGAACACCTGGTCGGCCTTCAGAACGGTGCCGACCTGCGTCTCGGCCGGCGGCGCCTTCTCCAGCCGAAACTCGCGAATGTACCGCTGCGGCTCGCAATCCGCCTTGGGCAGGATCTCCACGCCGGCATCGCGCAGGCCCTGCCGCCGCTTGGAGCCGTAGTTCTGCGCCACGTGGCCGCTCTCCGCACGAATGGCCTTGCGGCGCGGCTTGTCCTTGAAGCCGAGCTGCACCGCATGGTAGCCGTCGCGTTCCGGCGTGCGAACTTGAAGTACGGGGCAGGGGCCGAGCTCCAGTACCGTGACAGGGGACATCCTGCCGGATTCGTCGAAGACCTGCGTCATGCCGACTTTCAAACCGAGTAAACCGAGTGCCATGACCCTTATCCCTCAGATGGAAAAGGATATTATGGCGCTCAGGAACGAATCGTCCAGGGTAGGTCCCGCCTGCCGGGCGGGACCTGGGAAGCGCCGAGGTCCCGCCCGGCAGGCGGGACCTACCGCTACGGATGCGCCGGTGCGCGTCGATCTCGCGCAGGATCGCCTGCGCCGCGGTGGGATAATCGACGGCGGTCGTTTCGTAGGTCTGGCTCATCTCGCCCTGCGGTGGAGTGGCATTGGGATTGGGCGGGATGCGCACAATGACAACCAGGTGAATGCCGCCGGGGACGTTTTCCTGTCGGTGGGCCATCACGCCGTGCGCGGTAAGCATCTGCTCAAGCTGATCGGCGCTGGGCGTCGTGGACGGGGCTGCCGACGGCACCGGGGACGGCGGCGTGGACGACTGGCTGCCGGCGGTCCAGGCGGTGGGCTGGATCGGCTGGATCGGCTGGACGGTGGAGTGGGCAGGCTGGGCTGGGCTCGCGGTCGGGGCAGTATCAAGTGGGATTGCTTCCACCCTGGGCTGCGAGCCCGAGCTCGCGGGACTCTTGCCTGCGGTGGGCGAGGCCGGCGCGTCGACCTTGCGCGCCCAGCTATCGGCATTGGTGATCGCCAGCGCTTGCCCCGACGGCGTCTGGCTGGCGAGGGCGGCGGTCGTGTTAAGACCGGTATCCTGCGGGATCGGCGCCAGGCTCCCGGTCTGCGGCGTCGCGGGCGGGAGGTTCGGCGGCGGCGCCTGACCGAGCAGCGGATCGCCGAGCTTGTCGCCGGAGGCCAGGGGGTTCGACGCACAACCGGCCAGGCCGGTGCATAGGCCGAGCGAGCTCCATGCGAACAACGTCCGGAGCTTGCTTGCGCGGCGTGGTTTGCCAGGCTTCGCTTTTCGGTGCATGGGCCGCTCGTTCCGTGACCTACAAATCGGCTCGGACTCCAATAAAAAGGCATCGACCTTCGAGCCACCCGCCCTTTAACTTTCCAGGATTATTTTTGCAATGGCAGCTCCGCAAAGCGATCCGCTGCTCCGCGATCCGCTGCTCCGCGATCCGCGGTTGCGCACTCCCCGTATTGCCGTCATCGGCGGCGACGGCATCGGTCCCGAAGTCATCGACCAGGCCATCCGCGTCGCCGACGCCGCGCTGCCGCTCGAAGGCGTGCGGTACGAGTGGCACCGTATGCCGTGGAGACTCAATGTACTATCTGCGGACCGGGCACATCATTCCGGAGGAGGGCTGGGAGCAGCTCCGCACCTTCGACGCCATCCTGCTCGGCGCTGTCGGCCAGCCGGGCGTCCCCGACACGGTGACGGTGCACGGCCTGCTGTTGCCGATGCGCCGGCGCTTCGACCAGTACGTGAACCTCCGTCCGGCGTTCCTTTACGAGGGAGTGCAATCGCCGCTGCGCGACAAGGCCCCCGGTAGCATCGACATGCTCGTCTATCGCGAGAACACCGAGGGCGAGTACGCCCCGGTCGGCGGCAGGCTCTACCCGGGCACGCCGCACGAAACGGCCCTGCACACTGCCGTCTTCACGCGCCGCGGCTGCGAACGGATCATGCGCGCCGCGTTCGCCGGGGCACGCCGGCGCCGCAAGCACGTGACCTCGATCACCAAGTCGAACGCCCAGGCCTTCACGCTCGGCCTGTGGGACGAGACGTTCACGGCGGTGGCGCAGGACCATCCCGACGTGGCGTCGCGCTCGCTGCTGGTCGACGCCGCCGCCATGGATTTCGTGCGCAAGCCGGAGGCGTTCGACGTGGTGGTGGCGAGCAACCTGTTCGGCGACATCCTGACCGATCTCAGCGCGATCGTCACCGGCAGCGTTGGCCTGGCTGCGAGCGCCAACATCAACCCGGAGCGCACGTTCCCGAGCATGTTCGAGCCGGTGCATGGCAGCGCCCCGACATCGCCGGCAAGGGCATCGCCAACCCGCTGGCGGCGATCCTGTCGATAAAGCTGATGCTGGATCACCTCGGGCAGCCGCAGGCGGCGGCGGCGATCCAGGGCGCGGTGGCGGCGGTGCTGAAGGCGGGCAAGGTTCGCACGCCGGATTTGGGGGGAACTGCGACGACGACACAGATGGCGGATGCGGTGGTGGCCGCGGTGCAGTGAATCGTCGTTCACGGCTCTTGTAGAAATCACGTCCAAGCCGCGGGATGAGCGCAGCGAACCCCGGGTCACGGCCAGGCAGCGTCGGGCGATCTTCACCAATTCGCGATCCGCGCCGCATTGCTCCAGACGGGCTATCGCCTCCGCGGTGTCGCTCTTCTGGCGCGGGCCAGCGCTTCACGCGATTTGCCGTGTCCAAAGGGCGGCTCGCCGGTGAGCATTTCGCACAGGATCGCGCCAGGCCGAAGACGTTGCAGCGGGCGTCGAGCTCGGTCGTCTCGCCGCGCCTTGCTCCGGAGCCATGTACGCGGGGGTGCCCATTGCCAGGCCAGGCTGCGTGGCCGCATCAGGCTCTTCGCTGCGCACCGTGGAGATGACGCTCGCCTGCGGTGCCTCGGTGACAGCGCTTGCCGGCGCACCGAGCACCTTGGCCAGGCCCCAGTCCATGACCTGCACTTCGCCGAACGCGCCGACCATCACGTTGCCCGGCTTGAGGTCGCGATGGATGATGCCCTGGGCGTGGCTATACGCTACCGTGCGGCACACCTGCTCGAAAATGCCGACCAGCCGCGGCTGATCCTGCGCCGGCTGCGCGCGCTCCTTGAGCAAGGCGGCCAGGCTGCGGCCGCGGATCAGCTTCATGGCGAGATAGGGCCGGCCATCGGACATTGCGCCCAGTTCATGGACCGGCGGGATGCCGGGATGCTGCAACTGGCCCATCAGCTGCGCCTCTTCGAGGAAGCGCCGCTTCAGGTCGGCGTTCTCCTTGTGCTTGGCCGCCAGGACCTTGACGGCCAGGCTGCGGCGAAAGACGCGATCCTTGACGCGATAAACAATGCCCATGCCGCCCTCGCCGAGCACCTCGTGCAGCTCATAGCCGGGGATGCACGGCAGTGTCGTGTCGGACGGCGGCAGCGTCCACGTGTCGGCTCCAAGTTCCCGGTCGACAATCCCTAGCCGGTACAGCGCCCGCTTCAGCTCGTCGAGCAACTCGGTACAATCGCTGCACAGGTGTTCGGGCGTACGCGGCCGCCCGTGCTCCTGGGCTTCTTCGTACTGGACGACCAGATCAAGGATTCGCGATTGGACCATGATTGGCATGTCTCCCCACGGCGCCGCGCGGCACGCCCCCTACAAGGCATAGCGAGGGGCCCCGGCAAAAGGGATCAATGGCGTGGATCTACTGGTTGGCTGCGAACGGCATGACGGCCAGGTCTTGGAGGCGGCAGGATCGCTTGGCCATTACTTCGCGTCGTCGCCTGGAACACCGGGCTTTTGCGGCGGAGCCGGCGATTGGTGGGCTGGCGGCGTCAGGTACGGCCGATACGGCCGCGGCGTGTTCGGGTTGGCGACGCGGTCGCGCTCGTAGTCGAGCCAGAGTTGCACACTGGGATGGACGGGCTCGTTGCTCGTCGGCGCTGACGGGCCGCCGTCGACCACAATCTCGACATCCAAACTGTTGGTACTTGGTTCGCTCATGTCTAGTTCTCCATTGGTACGACCTGGATCTTACGAAGGGCGAGCAACTCGCCATTGGCCCGAAGTACAACCTCGTAGCTGCCTTGGGCCGGAAACGAACACTGACTCACGGAAGATGAACCGCACTTCTTGCAAGCGATTATCGAACACCAGACTGCGTGCCCGTTTGTACATCTCCGCGCCGTCTTCCAGGCGGTTGACAACCACTTCCAAGCTGATTTCGCCGTCCCCGTCGATCAGCGATGCGAACACGGTGAACTGTCGCGGCTCAGATGGCACGCGCTGGACCTTCTGGATCGAGAAGCAGTTGACCAGTGTGATGTTCTTCGTCCCCTCCTCGACAACACTCTTTTCACAGACCAGCAAGCCGATAGCGGTCGGGATCTGGGCCATCGTTCTTCTCCTGCCATTGTACAATCACCGCGCTGGCAGCGCATGCCACGCTGCTGGAAACAAGCAAATACCGATGTTGCCCTGCTCCGCCTCAGGATCACGGGCTCGCGCTCAGAGAATCTTGCTGAATCGATGATCCCTTCAGGGCCACGTTCACGCCTGGCAAGGTAGAGGCGATCAAACGACGGTGGGGCAACGTGCTCCGCCGAACCGCTCAACACCTTGCCAGGAGTGAGCCATGCTGCGTTTCCTTGTGACGACGGCCATCGGCCTCGTGACGTTGGCGGCCGAGCAGTCGCCGTTGTGGGCCCAGCCGGGCTCGACGTTCCGGCCGCCGACGCCCACGTACCAGCCCCCGGTGTATCGGCCGACGCCGCCGACCTACACGCGGCCGAAGATTCTCGTGCCGCAGCCGGACATGGTCATTCCGGGGATGTTGATTCCGCAGCCGGATCAGGTGCTGCCCAATGGCACGCGCATTCCGCGGCTGCCGCGCCGGATGCCGGATATCCGTATTCCGCAGCCGCCGCGCTGGCAATGACCCCCTTCTACTCGCCAAGAAACGCGGCCAACTCCAGGCGTCCCGCGGCCCAGCGCCGTTTCACCGTCGGCACGGAGACGCCCAGGGCGGCAGCGGTCTCCGCTTGCGTCAAGCCGTGATACCACAGAAGCTCGAACACGTCGCGCAGCTCCGGCGGCAGCGCCTCGATGCGGCGGTGTAGCTCCGCCCAGATGGCCAGGCGGTCCGGCGCGTAGGTGCTTTGCGGCGGCTCATAAGCGGGCGGGCCAGTGTCCGGCCCGTTGCCCGGCACCGCGCTCGCGTGGTGGGCGGCGCTGCCTTCCGGACCGAAGTGATGGCGTGCCAGATCGAGCAATTCGCGGCGAATTTGCAGGGTGGCGAGGCGGAAAAACTCCGGCACCGACGCGGGCGGCACGTCGCGCAGCGCTCTTAGCAAACGCACCAGCGCGCCCTGGAGCACGTCCTCGGCGTCCTCCCAGCGCTCCAGGCGGCGGAAGTCGCGGAACAATCTGCGGGTCAGCCGCCCGAGCCGCTCGTAGGTGTGCTGGATCAGCGCTTCACGCGCGACCGGGTCACCGGACTTCAACCCTTCGATCCAACCCTGCATCTGGGTGGTGGACGATTCGGACATTGCGGCAGCTCACGCGAGCGGGTGGATGGGACGGTACGGAAATGGAGTATAACCGACCGATCGTAGAGGGCAAGCAAAAAGTGCCACGCCGCGGGGCGCGGGGGCGAGTCTTCGAGCCCCGCGGGTCCTGGTCGCGGCCCCACGCCGCGGGGCTCGAAGACTCGCCCCGCGGCGTGGGGCAAACGCTCCTAGCCCACCTGCGCCAGCTGCGGCTTGCGTGGCTTCGGCCCCGCCATGCCGGCGTCATCCGGGTGCCACAGCGCCTGGCGATTCTGCGCTCGCTCCATCAGCACGCGCACCTTCTCCTCGCTCCCCGGCGGCGCGTCGGTCGGCATCGGCGGCATTGCGCCGTTCCCGTTGAAATTGCCCAGGCCGCGCCGGCCGAACTTGCTCGTCGACGGATACAGGTCGCGCACCCCCGGCGTGTAGTAACACGACCAGCACAGGCCGCGCGGCCGCGACACCGGACCGAAATGACAGTGACGACAGATCATGGCGATCTCCTGAAATAGGATGGTTGTTTACCCGCGGGGTTGATTCCCGGGGACCGCGAACGGCACCCCGGGAATCGGCTGGGACGTTGGGATCGAAGCTCGCTACGCCGCCAACGGCCGCTGCCGCAGCGTTTCTTCCACCTCGGCCAGGAGGTTGCGGCGCATCTCGTCGCGCGGCGTGTCGTCGTACCAGTTCAGGAAAAACCGGCAGACCGCCCGCTCGGCCATCAACTCGTCGGCGGCATCGCAGACCTGCTGGAAATAGTCCTCGATCGCGCCGACGCGGGTGAGCCCTTCGCCTTGCCAGCCGCAGTAGCCCAGGGCGCACGCGGTTTCGACGCGGCGCTGGCTCAGCGCTTGCAAGGCCGGCGGTGAACACGTCGTGCCCTGCACCAGGCGTGGGTCGTCACGGAAGAGGCCGTGTCGCAAGGCAGTCAGCGCCGCGATCGACAGCCGCGGTGCCAGCCCTTCACGCCAGACTCGTCGCCACATTTCCATCGGTTGTCCCCTCTCGAGGCGGCCACTGCTCCCGTGGATAATGTATATTAGGTCACTATTTGTTGTCAACATCAAAGGCTAAAAAATCCATAAAATCGGCTATTAACCAAATATTTTATACTTTATGCGTTGTCAGGCGCTCTCCATCGCGATCGCCGCGCGCAGATTCTGCTTGAGAACTGCGTGCTCCTCGGCGATACTGTGCAAATCGTGCCGACGTGTGCCGTCAGCCCACGGTGGGGTTTGCTCACCGTGTTCTAGACGATGCAATGTAAGGAAGTGCAATGATGAGCATCTCGACCCAACCGATGTCGAATCTGCCCGACCCGCCGCCGATGGGCGTGTCGTTTAGAACGCTCATCCTTTCGCTGATCGTGTCGCAGCCAGTGAGCGTTTGCACCACGGTGGTGATCGTTCTGGCCATGTTCCTGCGCTACGCGCCAGTACGACATCGCCCAGCAGGACGAGAAAGGGTTTACCTGGAAGGCTGTACCCAAGCTGGACGAATTCAAGGACGACAAACGGAGTGAGTCCCGGGACATTGGGTTTCTGACCGCGGTCGGCGCCCTCAACCCGAACCGGCAATACGAGGACTTCACCTGGGAGGCGAAGGGAGTGCGCCCCGGCAAGGACACGATCTTCCCGCAGGAGGGTACGTTCAACACAGTCGCCGGCAAGGAAGGCCAGGTGAACTTTCCGCTCCCCTATGACCTCGCGCCGAACGTCGAGCTGTCCGGCCCAGCCCCGGTCTCGTCAATGGTCATCGTCGTGGAGAGCCGGCCGACCGGCTTCAAGTGGTTGAACGCGGGGAAAGACGAGAAGGTCCACAGCGGCACGCTGACCTGGAAGGCAAGAGGCGTTCGCGCCACGGATGCCCCGCCGCCGAAATGACGCGTCATTTCTTGCCGACCTTGCGGATTGCAAACGGTTCCACGACCCAGGGCAAGCTGAGGAACGGATGTTGCTGCTCGCTGCTGAGCTTGACCACCTCGTCGAACACGAAGCTGTGCAGGTGATGCACGTAGAGCAGATGGTTGTGCCGGTTGTACGGCACGCCCTCGGTTCCGCCGAGCGCCGCCAGCACCGCACTGGTGAACAGCCCGTGGCCGTTCTTTTCCTGCGCCGCTCGTTCGCCATCGCCGCCGACAGCACCGCCACCCCAACGTCGTCGTCGGTCAACGTTCGCGTCAGATCGTCCACCACGTTGCGGAAGTCCTTCACCGCCCCGCCCGAGTGGCACGCGTCGAGCATCAGCAACACCTGGCACGGAAACTCACCCAGGGCCTTGGCCAGCTCCGCCCCCGACAGCGTCGTTTTGGCCAGATCCTGTGTGTCGGCCTCGACGGTCAGCAGGTAGAAGCCGTCCTTGTTCTTGATGCCGTGGCCGGCGAAAAACAACACCATCAGGTCGTTCGGTTTTTTGGCGACCTGGCGGCGCAGCTTCGCCAGCGCGTCGAGCACCGCCTGCTTGCGCGCCTGGGCGTCCACCAGGATCCGGCGCTCGCCCGCGCGATAGGGGCCGCCGGCAAGCGGCGCAAACGCGCCGACTATCGCTTCGGCGTCCGCGGCCGCAAAGTTGAGCTTGAGCGCTGGCTCCTGATAGTCGTTGATGCCGACGGCCAGCACGTGCAGCGCCGGCTGGGTCGCTGGGTTGACGTTGTCGATCGCAACCAGGTTCGAGACCGCGGACGCATCGGGGCTGCGCGAGCACGGCCAGCTGGTGCGTCCCCTCGGGCAGCGTAATGCTCCACTGCGCCTCGGCCTTCGCCTGACCCTTGGCGAACTCGGCGACGGTGACGCTCTGCTGGTCCGGGAACGGCCGGCCGTCGAGCAGCAACCGCATTCCCGTCACCGGTTGGCCGGGCGCCGCGGCGATTGCACTGGCCTTCACGGTAGTCTTGTCGCCCTTGCGGTCGATCACTTGTAACGCCACGCGCGGCGGCAGGAGGTCTTCAACCGCCGTGGGTCCCGCGGCCTCGGGCGCGTTCCCCTGCTTGCGAGCAGCGTTCGCCGCCGCCAGGGCTTCGCGCAGACTGCCCTTGTCGAGGATCAGCTTCACAACGTCCGGCCGATAGAGTTGCTTGCGAAAGCGGTCGGCAGGGTAGAAGCTCTGCAGCGTATTGCGGCCGTTATTGACGGCCCAGCCCATCAAGCGTTCGCCGCCGGGCGTGGCGGCGTAGTAACCCTCGGGCGTCCAGGCGATCCAATCCGGCCCGGCGATGAAAAGCGACAGGTGCAGCGCCAGGCGTTTCGGCTCGGCGCGCCAGATGCGCAGGATCTGGTCGCGCGAGGCAGTCAGCACGTAGCGGTTGTCCGGCGACGGGGCGATGTCCGTCACCTCGTCGTTGACCGCTGTGAACACCTCCTTACCGATCATGTAGCGATTGTTTGGCTTGTCGAAGTAGGCGCGTGCGTTGAGATCGTGCAGGACGAGCCAGGGCCCATAACCGAGGAGAACGCGGTCGTTGGCCAGCAGTGTCCCCACCAGGGGATAATTGCGGTCGTCCGTCTGCAGATGGAAGGTTTTGCCATCGCGGATGACGGTTTTCGAGCGCGTGTCGCCTTCGACGAGCAGGGTCGTGCCCCCTTGCTTGTGGACCGCCCGGCGGTAGTCCTTGGGGTCGGGTTTGCCCAGGAAGCGCAGCTCGGCGAGATCGAAGGCTGCCGTCAGCGGCCTGCGGCTCAGATAGTCCTTGCCGCCTTCGGCGGGATTAAGGAACCGGTTGGTCCAGGCGATGGCCTTGCCGTCGTCGCGCCAGGCGGCGGCGTAGAAGGGCGTGCCCTTGGCGCGGAAGGTGTGCAGGAGTTTGCCGTCGGACCGCTGCCAGACGTAGACGATGTGGGCCGGACCGTTGGACGAGGCGACCAGCCGGCCGTCGGGGGACAGATCGGCGTATTCCGCATGGGGCATCCACGGGACGGGACTGATGAAGCGCATCAACTCCTTGCCCGTCCTGGCGTCAACGATGTTCACCCGCGATTTGACTTCCTTCGGCAACGTCCCCGTCGTCAGCAGTTCCTTGCCGCCCGGCAGGAACACGATCGATCGGGTCGGCCCGACGGGAAGATACTTGAGCAATTTCTTGGTGGCGACGTCGTAGAGGTCGATGCCCGCGCTATTGCCGGCGGCCAGCCCGCGGCTATCCGGCGACCACGCGAAGCAATCGTGAGTGGGCATGCCGATGTGATCGGCCTTGCCGGTGGCCAGGTTCAACAGCTCGGGGAATTCGCGGAAGGCCGTGAGGATCCGGCCGTCCGGCGAGAAGCCCACCGCGGTCTGCACGTGATCGCCGGTATTGAAGGTGTGCAGCCGCTTGCCGGTGGCCACGTCGAACACCGCGGCCTCGTGGTTGTTCGTCGTCCCTGCGGCCAGGCGCTTACCGTCGGCGGAGAAGGCCAAGGGGCCGACCGTGGTCTCGGGGCGCGACCCAAAGGGGAAGGATCGAATGCGGCCATCTTCGAGGTTCATCAACAGGATATTGTGCCAGTCCGAGAGCGCGAGTGTTTTCCGGTCCGGCGCCACCGCGCTGCCAGAACCGCGGGGTCCGGGTGGGCGCAGCACACGTTTCAGCTCCCCGACTTCCATATCCCAGCAGCGGATGGTGTCGTCCGTGGAAACCGTGATCAGCTCCTTGCTATCCGCCGTGAAGAACAGCAGCGGGACCGGGCCGCTGTGTCCGCCCGTCTCCAGCACGACTTGCGCGCGGCGCGGCCGGCGGTTTGGGCAGCGGCTTTTCCTGTCCCCCTATCGCGGGAGCAGCGGCCAGCAGGATCGCCAACGATGCCCACGCGGCCAGCATGGACGCATGTACCTTGACGATACTCCGCATGGGAACTCCCTTCTACCGCACACCGCGACTTGGCAGGTTGTGCGTGAACTGTGCCAGAACCCGCCTCTCAAGATTCTACGGCGTTCGACTGCAGCGATCCGCGTTTCGGTCCTCCGGAGGCTCTCCTGAGCTACTGTTTTTCCTGCTGCCGCAAGATGAATCGTCCCAGCAAGGGGACGGCAAACGAGTATTTCCCATGCCGATTCTTGTAGACCAGGCCCGCTTCGCTCAGGGTGGCCAGCATTTGACTTACGTGGCTTGCACTAAATGGCTTCTTCAGCAGTTTCCTGGAGCTGGCAATAATCTCTTGTACGGTAAACTCCTCGTCATGATGGTCCAGGGCGGCAACAACCGCAAGCAAGTCGCGTTGGCGATCGGTCGCCCGCGCCCATCGACCCGCAAAGAAATTGTTGTCGAGTTTCCGGGTAATATCGTTGATCGGGACCGACGCGCGTTCGCCGGCATCCATCTTTTGCATGAAAGCATCGTACACCTCGCGACAAATGAACTGGATGAAATAGGGGTAGCCGCCCGATACATCGATAATCAGTTTCACTGAGCCGGCGTTGAGTTTGACCTGGCATTCGGTATCCTGGATCGGCTTCAAGATGGCATCCTTGCTGTCCCGGTCATCCAGGCGTCTGAGAAAAACAACGTGAAACATCCGCTCGGCAAAGGTACGGGCTTCCACGAGCTTGGGGAACAACGTGGGCAACCCGACCAGCACCAGGATGAATGGAATGCCCTTGCGCTGGAGCGACTGAAAAACGTCCAGCATGAGCGACAGCGGGTACTCATTCTTTTCTGCGTGGTCGGCAAGGTTCTGCGCTTCGTCGTAGGCGAAGATCACCCCCCTGATCTGCTGGCTTACCAGGCACGACCACATGAATTCCAGAACTGCTTTCAGCTTGTCGGCTGCGAGCCCCGGCGTGGACTGGAAGATGCCACTCATCGCAGCAAAGTCCAATCTCCGAATCACCGTTTTCGTCGGGCGATTCAGGCCGATGGCGGGAACATCCCGGCTGAGCGTCACCGATGACGTGAGCGGCGCGATGTCGGTCATCAGTCGAATCGCGATCCGCTCTTCGCTGATGCTCGTCGACTCCGACAGGTCGGCGCCGACCCAAAGCCATCCTTCGCTGATCGCGAGCGGCTTGAATGTGTCCAGAAGAACAGTCTTCCCGACGCCGCGCAGGCCCGTCAATACGAGATTCTCCAGAATGGTTGCTTGCTTCAGCAGACGCCGGAACTCTTCCTTTTCCTTCTGCCGGCCGGCAAGGTACGGCGGCATGTGGCCCGCGCCGGGACGAAAGGGATTGGCAAAGGTCGGTTCAGCCATCGTAAGCCTCGATTAGCCTGCGTACTAAATTTAGTCACACGAATAAATTTAGCAGGAAGGCTAAACAAGTGTCAAGATCGAATCCGGGCGCGGCGCGCGGCGGATCGGTGCAGGCGGCACTCCGCCGTGCTCATGGTGATTCCTCCTCCCAGACTGAGTGGTGTGCGCCGATCGCCTCGAAGTAATCGAAGAGCCCCTGATAAAACGGATGGCACGACAGCGTCGCGCTGTCGCCGACGACCAGCAGCTTGCGACGAGCGCGCGTCAGGGCGACGTTCATGCGCCGCACGTCGGCCAAAAAGCCGACCTCGCCGTCGCGATTCGAGCGCACCAGCGACAGCACCACCGCCTCTTTTTCCCGGCCCTGGAAGCCGTCCACGCTGTCGATCTCCAGTCCCGGCACCGCCAGGCGCTCGCGCAGCAGCCGCACCTGGGCCGAGTACGGCGCGATCACCGCGAGCGCTTCGGCGGCGATTCCCGCCGCTAACAGCGCCGCACCTTGCGGCAGACCAGCTCCGCTTCCTGCGGGTTGAGCCGGCTCGCTCCGTCCGGCGCGGGCTCCTCGTCGTAGCCCGCGCCGGCCGTGTCGATGAACTGCACCGCGGTCGCCGTCAGCGCGTTGGCCATGACGCCCGGCAGATCGCTGAGCAAATGGGTCCGCACCGAGGGATGCGCCTGCAGCGCGTCGTCGTAGAACTGGGCGGACGAGTAGGCCATAATCGCCTCGTGCATGCGGTACTGCACTTCCAGCCGCCGCGTAATCGCCGCGCCGTAGTGCCCCGCCAAGCGTTCCATCAGGCTGGCGCCGAGGCCCTGACCGGCGGCTTCACGCGACAGAATCGTGGGCGGCAGTTGACAGTGATCGCCGGCGAGCACCACGCGGCCACAGCGCAACAGCGGCAGCCAGCACGCCGGCTCCGTGCTCTGCGCCGCCTCGTCGATAACGGCCAGGTCGAAATGCCGCCGGCCGAGGACGTCCGGATCGAGCCCGGTCAGCGTCGCGCACAGCACCGTCGCGCCGTCGAGCACCTGTTCGATCGCCTGCGACTCCAGCTTGCGGGCATCGGTCAACAGCGCGCGGGCCTCCTGGCGCATCTGCTGGCGCGCCCGGCTCCGGGGCCGTACGCATGAACTTGCCCGCCTTGCGGAACAGCGCAAAAGCCTCCTTGGCGAGCCGGCGGGCTTGCCTGGCGTCGTGGTGATCCTCCGCTAACAGGTCGAGCGTGTGCGCGCAGCGCCGGCAAGACGCGGGCGGGATGGCCGAGCCGGACCGCCTTCTCACCGAAGCCGAGCAACCGTTCCAGCAGGTTGTCGACCCCAAGGTTGCTCGGCGCACAGGCCAGTACGCGCTCGCCGCGCCGGATTGCCTGACGGATGATTTCGACGACGGCCGTCGTTTTGCCGGTGCCGGGCGGACCGTGCACGATGGCCACGTCGCGGGCGGCCAGCGCGAAGCGGACGGCGTCTTGCTGGGCTGTGTTGAGCGCGCCATCGAGAGGCACAAGTGGCGTTTCCGGACCGAACTCCGGCGCCGCCGAGCCGAGCAAAACTTCGCGCAGGCTCGCCAGGCGGTCGCGCACCGCGGTCCGCGCCCGCTCCAGGGCCGACCGCTGCCGTAGTCGCGATGCTTCGTCGGCGGACAGGTCCAGCCGATAGGTCGGCGCGGCGAGCCTCGTCGGGCGGCTCGTTGAAGGCGACGCTCAGCGTCCGTTCGCCGCGCTCGCACACCACGCCGCGCCAGCCGTCGGCGGATCGGCCGCCCGCGGGCGACAGCAGCACCGGCGTGCCGGGTTCGAACCGGTTCCAGGGCAACGGCGTGCCGCGCTGGCGTTTGGCGAGCGTCAGCAGGCACCGCCCGCCCAGCCCGGACGACTCCTCGACGACGATCAGGCCGAGCAGGCACTCGCCGGTGCGCTCGGCGGCGTCGGCGGAAAGATCGCGGAGGCGTTCCAGCGTTTGCCGGGCCTCGGCGTCGGATTCCAGCTCCAGCAGCCGCGCCAGCCGGCCGAAGTGATCCTCCGCCGTCGGCGACACGGCCGCACCGCCGGCGGCCCAGGCACGGAGCGAACGGTCCTTAAACGCGAGGCCGTCGAGGGCCCGCGCCAGCCGATCTTGCCAGCCGGCCGGCACCTCGATGGCGGCGGTGGATCCCTGGAGCTGGATCTTACCTACGAGAGAACGGCCGATGCCGCCGTGGTTGATGAGCAGGTGGAGCATGTCCCCCTTCGAGGTGTGCGGCGGCAGGGCTTCAAGGTGGAGCAGCGGCATGGATTTGGTTGCTGACGAATGCCGGAGACAGGACTTGAACCTGCACTGCCAGTTACGGCAACCAGGCCCTCAACCTGGCGCGTCTGCCAATTCCGCCACTCCGGCTCGTGGGGCTCGGATCCTTCAGTCATTCTGGCGGCGGCATCACCAACGTCAACGGCAGATTCGCCCGCTGGCCGCCGGCCGCTGTGGGTATTGGCAATTCAGCGAAAGTCTGCCGGACGCGCCGGATGCTCTGGATGTACCGCCGCCCGAGGGGTGCGAACGCACCTAATGCTCTGCCGCTGGCAATTCTACCGCGCGTGCCGGTCGAATGATTAATAAACGACTGATCCATCACGGACGGCTCAGGTGGCAAGCTGCCGACGGGGCCGCCGCTCATCGCATGGAGGCTACGATGCCCCAGATTGCGCCGGTTCCGCTTCGCGTTCGCGACCCTTGGCCTTGGCGTGGCCGGGCTGCTTCATGCGCCTACGCCGGCCCACGCGCAGTCGGCCCCCTATCGCGCCGTGCAGTTCATGCCGCCCCAGGGAGTCGAGGGCGACGCCACTCCGAGCATCCCGGCTGACAAGGCCGCCAAGTTCGCGCAGCCGCAAACAACGTCGCAGGAACCCCCTGAGCTCGTGCCGGCACCGCCACTGACAAGGCCCAAACCGCCGCCGGTCGTTGTGCCGCCGCCGGTCGTTGTGCCGCCGCCGGTCGTTGTGCCGCCGCCGGTCGTTGTGCCGCCGCCGGTCGTTGTGCCGCCGCCGGTCGTTGTGCCGCCGCCGGTCATTGTGCCGCTGCCGCCGGTCAGCGTTCCGCCGCCGCTGGATAGCGTTCCGCTGCCGCTGGAAACTCCGCGCGAGCCGTTGGTATGGAAGGAACTGGCCGAGCGGCTGCCATCATGGAACGTCGTCCAGGAACAGGTTGCGCCGCTCGCTCTGCTGATGTTCCAGGCCCTGGACGATACGGTGCCGCAGGACGGGGCCCGGGTCGTAATGCCGGCGATGACCGTGCCGGTTCCTGCTGGTGGATCCAGGTCGGCATGGCTCACGTGGCTTACCAACCGCCGCCGTCAGATATTCCGTGGTCCGCCGTGTGTGCCGTGACGCCCCCGTGGGTGAGGGGTGCATTTCCAGGCCGACCCTACTCGCGTGATCGTCACAGGATGACCGGGCCGTACGGGACGGTCAGCGTGGCCGTAGCGGTGGTGAACGTGCCAACGGCGTTCGTCACCACCGCCCGGTACTGCGACTGATCCTGGGCCGCGGCCAGGCCCCGCAGCACCAGGGTCGCCTTGGTGCCGCCGCTGACTTTGCTCCAGGTCATGCCGCCGTTGGTGCTGACCTGCCACTGCACCGTCGGGGACGTGCCGGTCGGCACCACCGAGAACGTGGCCACGCCGTTGACCGCCGTCTGGCTGGACGGGTTGGCCTGCACGCCGGGCAGCACGTCGGCGGTCAGCGTGGCGGCCAATGTGGTGGCTGCCTTGCCGATGCCGTTGGTGAAGACCGCTTCGAACGTCTCGCCGCTCTCGATGGACAGCGCCGTGAACGAATAACTGAGCGAGGTGGCCCCCGCGATGGCGCTGTAGGTCTTGCCCTTGTTGGTGCTGACCATCCACTGCACGCTCGCCGTCGGATCGGCGTTGGAGGCGGCGGTAAAGGTCACCTGCGTGCCCGCGACCACCGTCTGGCTGACCGGCTGCCTCGTCACCGTCGGCGCGAAATGCACGGACAACTTGACGGCAGCAGTCGTGGTCTGGCCGACGGCGTTGAGGAAGACGGCGCGGTACATGCTGCCATCCTGGGCGGCCGTGAGGTTGTGCAGCGTCAGGCTGGCGCTGGTGGCGCCGCCGACATTGTTGAACGTCACGCCGCCGTCGGTGCTGACTTGCCACTGCACGGCGGGGGCCGGGCTGCCGGTGGCGACCGCCGTGAAGGTCGCCGTGCCGCCGGCGTTCGCCGTCACCGCGGTGGGACTGGTCGTGATGGTGGGCACGGCACCCACCGTCAGGGTGATGGGAGCGGTCGCGATCGGCTTGCCGATGAGGTTGCTGAAGACGGCCTCGAACAGCTTGCCGCTGTCGCCGCTTTGCGGCGTGAACGAGTAGCTGGTCGAGGTGGCGCCCGAGATGGGGCTGAACGTCTTGCCCTTGTTGGTGCTGACCATCCACTGCACCATTGGTGCCGGATCGCCGGCGGCGGCTGCGGTCAAGGTCACCGGCGTGCCGGCTGCCACGAGCATGGTCTGCGGCTGGCGGGCCGCCTGCACAGTGAAGTTGACCGTCAAGGTGGCGGCTGGGCTGGCGGCCTGGCCGGCGCTGCTGGCGAAGAGCGCGCGGTACTGGTTGCCGTTCTGTGCCTGAGTGGCCGTGAAGCTCAGCGACGTGCTGGTGGCGCCGGGGATGTTGCTCCAGGTGCTGCCGTCGTCGGCGCTGACCTGCCACTGGACCGTCGGCTTGTGCGTGCCCGTGCCGGTCGCCGTGAAGGTTACCTTCTGGCCGAGGGCGACCACCGTGGACTGCGGGGCGGCGAGGACGGCGAGCGCCGGGTTAATCGTCAGGGTGGCCACGCTGCTGAAGGTGGTGCCGCTGGCGTTGGTGAAGACAGCCCAGTACTCGTCGCCGCCTTGCGCGGCGCTGGACGTGAAGCTATAGGTGGGCGAGGTGGCGCCGGGGATGTTGCTGAAGGTATGGCCGCCGTCAACGCTGACCTGCCACTGCACCGTGGGCGCGGGCAAACCGCCGGCGACGGCCGTCAACGTGACGACGGTCCCGGCGAAGAATGTCTGGCTGGATGGCTGCGCGGACACGGTCGGGGGGACGGTGTCGATGGCGAAGACGTTGTTCTGGGTGTCGGCCGTCTGCGGATTGCCGTCCGTGTTTTGCGCCCCACTGACGGTGACGGCCACGCCGGTGATACTGACATTGGCATTGCTGACGGCATAGGTGGCGGTGTAGATGGTGCCGTCGCCGGACCACGCCCCCGACGACAAGCTTAGCGTCGACGCGATCGTCGGGCTGAACGCGATGGTCGGGTTGATCGCGGTGTTCATCGCTTCGCTGTAGGTCACCGCCAGCGTGAACGTGCCGCCAGTGACGGTAGCGACGTTGATCGTCGTGACACTCGGCGCGATCGCTGTCACGGTCGGATTGACGGTGTCGATCGCGAAGACGTTGTTCTGCGTGTCGGCCGTTTGGGTGTTGCCGTCAACGTTCTGCGCTCCACTGACGGTTACGTCGACGCCGCTGACGCTGACGCCGGCGTTGCTGACGGAGTAGGTGGCAATGTAGATGGTGCCGCCGCCGGACCAGGTCCCGGAAGCGAAGCTGAGCGTCGCCGCGATCGTCGGGCTGAAGGCGATGATCGGATTGACCGACGTATTCATGGCCGAGCTGTAGGTCACTGCCAGCGTGAATGTGCCGCCCGCGGCCGTGGCGTCGTTGATCGTCGCAACGCTTGGCGTGATGGCCGTCACGGTCGGATTGACGGTGTCGATGGCGAAGACATTGTTCTGAGTGTCCGCGGTCTGCGGGTTGCCATACGCGTCCTGGGCACCGCTCACCGTCACGTTGACGCCCGCCACGCTGACGGCGGCGTTGCTGACGGCGTAGGTAGCGGTGTAGACGGTGCCGCCGCCGGACCAGGCACCCGCTGAGAAGCTCAGCGTCGAGCCGATCGTTGGGCTGAAGGCGATGGTCGGGTTGACCGCCGTGTTCATCGCGGTGCTGTAGGTCACCGCCAGCGTGAAGGGCCCGCTGGCGGCCGTGGCGTCGTTGATCGTCGTCACGCTGGGCGCGATCGCCGTCACGCTCGGATTGACGGTGTCGATGGCGAAGACATTGTTCTGGGTGTCGGAAGTCTGGGTGTTGCCGTCGGTGTTGTGCGCTCCGGTGACGGTGACATCCACGGCGCTGATACTGACATTGGCATTGCTGACGGCATAGGTAGCGGTGTAGATGGTGCCGCCGCCGGACCAGGCGCCCAATGAGAAGCTAAGCGTCGAGGCGATGGTCGGGCTGAACGCGATGGTCGGGTTGATCGCCGTGTTCATCGCCGCGCTGTAGGTCACCGCCAGCGTGAAGGACCCGCTGGTGGCCGTGGCGTCGTTGATCGTTGCAACGCTCGGCGTGATCGCCGTCACGGTCGGGTTGACGGTGTCAATGGCGAAGACGTTGTTCTGCGTGTGGGACGATTGCGCGTTGCCGTCGGTGTTTTGCGCCCCGCTCACGGTGACGCCCACGCCGCCGACGCTGACGCCGGCGTTGCTGACGGCATAGGTGGCGGTGTAGACCGTGCCGCCGCCGGACCAGGCGCCCGACGAGAAGCTCAGCGTCGAGGCGATCGCCGGGCTAAAGGCGATCGTCGGATTGACCGCGGTGTTCATCGCCGCGCTGTAGGTCACCGCCAGCGTGAACGTGCCGGCGGCGGCCGTCGCGTCGTTGATCGTTGCAACGCTCGGTGCGATCGCCGACACCGTCGGGTTGACGGTGTCGATGGCGAAGACGGTGTCCTGGGTGTCGGAGGTTTGCGAGTTGCCGTCGGCGTTTTGCGCCCCGCTGACGGTCACGTCCACGCCGCTGACGCTGACGCTGGCGTTGCTGACGGCATAGGTGGCGGCGTAAACGGTGCCGCCGCCGGACCAGGCCCCCGACGAGAAGCTCAACGTCGAGGCGATCGTCGGGCTGAAGGCGATGGTCGGGTTGTCCGACGTGTTCATGACCGCGCTGTAGGTCACCGCCAGCGTGAACGTGCCGCTGGCGGCTGTGGCATCGTTGATGGTCGAAACGCTCGGTGCGATTGACGACACGGTCGGGTTGACGGTGTCGATGGCGAACACATTGTTCTGGGTGTCGGACGTCTGCGGGTTGCCGTCGGCGTTTTGCGCCCCGCTGACGGTGACGTCCACGCCGTTGACGATGACATCGGCGTTGCTGACGGCAAAGGTGGCAGTGTAGATGGTGCCGCCGCCGGTCCAGGCACCCGACGAGAAGCTCAGCGTCGAGGCGATCGTCGGGCTAAAGGCGATGGTCGGATTGACTGCGGTGTTCATCGCCGCGCTGTAGGTCACCGCCAGCGCGAACGTCCCACTTGTGGCCGTGGAGTCGTTGATGCTCGAGACGCTTGGTGTGATCGCGGACACGGTCGGATTGACGGTGTCGATGGCGAACACATTGTTCTGGGTGTCGGCCGTCTGCGTGTTGCCGTCCGCGTTTTGCGCCCCGTTCACGGTGACGGCGACGCCGCTGACGCTGACGCTGGCGTTGCTGACGGCATAGGTAGCGGTGTAAATGGTGCCGCCGTCGGACCAGGCCCCCGACGACAAGCTGAGCGTCGAGGCGATCGCCGGGCTGAAGGCGATCGTGGGATTGACCACGGTATTCATCGCCGCGCTGTAGCTCACCGCCAGCGTGAACGTGCCACCGGTGGCGATGGCGTCGTTGATCGTGGCGACGCTCGGTGTGATCGCCGTCACGGTGGGGTTGACGGTGTTGATGGCGAAGACGTTGTTCTGCGTGTCGGCCGTCTGCGTGTTGCCGTCCGCGTTTGCCGCCCCGCTGACGGTGACGGCGACGCCGTTGACGCTGACGCTGGCGTCGCTGACCGCATAGGTGGCGGTGTAGATCGTGCCACCGCCGGACCAGTTCCCCGACGAGAAGCTGAGCGTCGAGGCGATCGTCGGGCTGAAGGCGATGGTCGGGCCGACCGCTGTGTTCATGGCGCGCTGTAGGTCACCGCGAGCGTGAAGGTACCGCCGGTGGCGGTGGCGTCGTTGATGGTCGCAACGCTCGGCGCAATGGCCGTCACCGTCGGATTGACGGTGTCGATGGCGAAGACGTTATTCTGCGTGTCGGAAGTCTGCGTATTGCCGTCGGCACTTTGCGCCCCGCTGACGGTGACGTTCACGCCGCTGACACTGACGTTGGCGCTACTCACGCTGTAGGTGGCGGTATAGATGGTACCGCCGCCGGACCACGCCCCCGACGAGAAGCTCAGTGTCGAGGCGATCGTCGGGCTAAAGGCGATGGTCGGGTTGACCGCCGTGTTCATCGCCGCGCTGTAGGTCACCGCCAGCGTGAAGGTGCCGCCCGTGGCGGTGGCGTCGTTGATGGTCGCAACGCTCGGTGTGATCGCCGTCACGGTCGGGTTGACGGTGTCGATGGCGAAGACGTTGTTCTGCGTATCGGAACTCTGCGTATTGCCGTCGGCGTTTTGCGCCCCGCTGACGGTGACATCCACGCCGCTGACGCTGACGCTGGCGTTGCTGACCGCATAGGTGGCAGTGTAGATCGTGCCGCCGCCGGACCAGGCGCCCGACGAGAAGCTAAGCGTCGAACCGATCGTCGGGTTCAAGGCGATGGTCGGATTGACCGACGTGTTCATGGCCGCGCTGTAGGTCACCGCCAGCGTGAAGGTGCCGCTCGTGGCCGTGGCATCGTTGATCGTCGCAACGCTCGGTGTGATCGCCGTCACGGTCGGATTGACGGTGTCGATGGCGAAGACGTTGTTCTGCGTGTCGGATATCTGCAGGTTGCCGTCCGCGTTTTTGTGCGCCGCTGACGGTGACGTTGACGCCACTGACGACGAGGTGGGCATTGCTCACCGAGTACGTGGCGGTGTACACGGTGCCGCCGCCGGACCAGGCCGCCGACGAGAAGCTCAGAGTCGACGCGATCGACGGGCTGAACGCGATGGTCGGATTGTCCGCGGTGTTCATCGCCGCGCTGTAGGTCTCGGCCAGCGTGAAGGTGCCGCCGCTGACCGTGGCATCGTTGATGACCGAGACGCTCGGCGCGATCGCCGTTACGGTCGGATTGACGGTGTCGATGGCAAAGACGTTGTTCTGCGTGTCGGAAGTTTGGGTGTTGCCGTCGGCGTTTTGGGCCCCGCTTACCGTGACGTTGACGCCGCTAACGTTGACGTCGGCATTGCTGACGGAGTAGGTGGCGGTGTAGATGGTGCCGCCGCCCGACCAGGCGCCCGACGAGAAGCTCAATGTCGAGCCGACCGTGGGGCTGAAGGCGATGGTCGGGACGTCCGCAGTGTTCATGACCGAGCTATAGCTCACCGCCACGGTGAAGGTGCCGCCCGCAGCTGTGGCGTCGCTGATGGTCGCAACGCTCGGCGTGATCGCCGTCACGGTCGGGTTGATGGTGTCGATGACAAAGACATTGTTCTGGCTGTCAGCGGTCTGGGTATTGCCGTCCGTGTTCTGCGCCGCTCACCGTCACCTTGACGCCCGCCACGATGAGGTCGGCGTTGCTGACGGCATAGCTGGCTGTGTAGATGGTGCCGCCGCCCGACCAGGCCCCCGAGGCGAAACTCAGCGTCGAAGCGATCGTCGGGCTGAAGGCGATGGTCGGATTGACCGCGGTGTTCATTGCCGCGTTGTAGGTCACCGCCAACGTGAACGTGCCGCTCGTGGCCGTGGCGTCGTTGATGACCGTGGCGCTCGGCGCGATCGCCGTCACGGTCGGGTTGACGGTGTCGATCGCGAAGACGTTGTTCTGCGTGTCGGAAGTCTGGGTGTTGCCGTCGGCGTTTTGCGCCCCGCTGACCGTGACGTTCACGCCGCTGACGACAACGTCGGCGTTGCTGACGGCGTACGTTGCCGTGTAAACGGTGCCGCCGCCGGTCCAGGCGCCCGATGAGAAGCTGAGCGTCGAGGCGATCGTCGGGCTGAAGGCGATCGTCGGATTGACCGACGTGTTCATGACCGCGCTGTAGGTCACCGCCAGCGTGAACGTGCCGCTCGTGGCCGTCGCGTCGTTGATGGTCGTGACGCTCGGTGCGATTGCCGTCACGGTCGGGTTCACGGTGTCGATGGCGAAGACGTTGTTCTGCGTGTCGGAGATCTGCGGGTTGCCGTTGGCATCCTGGGCGCCGCTCACGGTCACGTCGACGCCGCTGACGACGAGGTCGGCGTTACTGACGGTGTAGGTTGCGGTGTAGACCGTGCCGCCGCCGGACCAGGCCCCCGACGAGAAGCTCAGCGTCGACGCGATCGTCGGGCTGAAGGCAATCGTCGGATTGTCCGCGGTGTTCATGGCCGCGCTGAACGTGACCGCCAGCGTGAAGGTGCCGCTGGTCGCCGTCGCGACGTTGATGGTCGCAACGCTCGGCGCGATCGCCGTCACGGTCGGATTGACCGTATCGATCGCGAAGACGTTGTTCTGGGTGTCGGAAGTCTGCGTGTTGCCGTCGGCGTTTTGTGCCCCGCTCACCGTCACCTTGACGCCCGCCACGATGAGGTCGGCGTTGCTGACGGCATAGCTGGCCGTGTAGATGGTGCCGCCGCCCGACCAGGCCCCTGAGGCGAAACTCAGCGTCGAACCGATCGTCGGGCTAAAGGCGATCGTTGGGTTGACGGCGGTGTTCATCACCGTGCTATAGGTCACCGCCAGCGTGAAGGTGCCGGCGGTGGCCGTGGCGTCGTTGATGGTCGTGACGCTCGGTGCAAGCGCCGTCACCGTCGGATTGACGGTGTCGATCGCGAAGAGGTTATTCTGGGTGGCGGAAAGCTGCGTATTCCCGTCGGCGTTTTTCGCCCCGCTGACGGTGACGTTCACGCCGCTAACCTGCACGTCGGCGTTGGTGACGGAGTAGGTGGCGGTGTAAATGGTGCCGCCGCCGGACCAGGCGCCCGATGAGAAGCTGAGCGTCGAGGCGATCGTCGGGCTGAAGGCGATCGTCGGATTGACCGACGTGTTCATGACCGCGCTGTAGGTCACCGCCAGCGTGAACGTGCCGCTCGTGGCCGTCGCGTCGTTGATGGTCGTGACGCTCGGTGCGATTGCCGTCACGGTCGGGTTCACGGTGTCGATGGCGAAGACGTTGTTCTGCGTGTCGGAGATCTGCGGGTTGCCGTTGGCATCCTGGGCGCCGCTCACGGTCACGTCGACGCCGCTGACGACGAGGTCGGCGTTACTGACGGTGTAGGTTGCGGTGTAGACCGTGCCGCCGCCGGACCAGGCCCCCGACGAGAAGCTCAGCGTCGACGCGATCGTCGGGCTGAAGGCAATCGTCGGATTGTCCGCGGTGTTCATGGCCGCGCTGAACGTGACCGCCAGCGTGAAGGTGCCGCTGGTCGCCGTCGCGACGTTGATGGTCGCAACGCTCGGCGCGATCGCCGTCACGGTCGGATTGACCGTATCGATCGCGAAGACGTTGTTCTGGGTGTCGGAAGTCTGCGTGTTGCCGTCGGCGTTTTGTGCCCCGCTCACCGTCACCTTGACGCCCGCCACGATGAGGTCGGCGTTGCTGACGGCATAGCTGGCCGTGTAGATGGTGCCGCCGCCCGACCAGGCCCCTGAGGCGAAACTCAGCGTCGAACCGATCGTCGGGCTAAAGGCGATCGTTGGGTTGACGGCGGTGTTCATCACCGTGCTATAGGTCACCGCCAGCGTGAAGGTGCCGGCGGTGGCCGTGGCGTCGTTGATGGTCGTGACGCTCGGTGCAAGCGCCGTCACCGTCGGATTGACGGTGTCGATCGCGAAGAGGTTATTCTGGGTGGCGGAAAGCTGCGTATTCCCGTCGGCGTTTTTCGCCCCGCTGACGGTGACGTTCACGCCGCTAACCTGCACGTCGGCGTTGGTGACGGAGTAGGTGGCGGTGTAAATGGTGCCGCCGCCGGACCAGGCGCCCGATGAGAAGCTGAGCGTCGAGGCGATCGTCGGGCTGAAGGCGATCGTCGGATTGACCGACGTGTTCATGACCGCGCTGTAGGTCACCGCCAGCGTGAACGTGCCGCTCGTGGCCGTCGCGTCGTTGATGGTCGTGACGCTCGGTGCGATTGCCGTCACGGTCGGGTTCACGGTGTCGATGGCGAAGACGTTGTTCTGCGTGTCGGAGATCTGCGGGTTGCCGTTGGCATCCTGGGCGCCGCTCACGGTCACGTCGACGCCGCTGACGACGAGGTCGGCGTTACTGACGGTGTAGGTTGCGGTGTAGACCGTGCCGCCGCCGGACCAGGCCCCCGACGAGAAGCTCAGCGTCGACGCGATCGTCGGGCTGAAGGCAATCGTCGGATTGTCCGCGGTGTTCATGGCCGCGCTGAACGTGACCGCCAGCGTGAAGGTGCCGCTGGTCGCCGTCGCGACGTTGATGGTCGCAACGCTCGGCGCGATCGCCGTCACGGTCGGATTGACCGTATCGATCGCGAAGACGTTGTTCTGGGTGTCGGAAGTCTGCGTGTTGCCGTCGGCGTTTTGTGCCCCGCTCACCGTCACCTTGACGCCCGCCACGATGAGGTCGGCGTTGCTGACGGCATAGCTGGCCGTGTAGATGGTGCCGCCGCCCGACCAGGCCCCTGAGGCGAAACTCAGCGTCGAACCGATCGTCGGGCTAAAGGCGATCGTTGGGTTGACGGCGGTGTTCATCACCGTGCTATAGGTCACCGCCAGCGTGAAGGTGCCGGCGGTGGCCGTGGCGTCGTTGATGGTCGTGACGCTCGGTGCAAGCGCCGTCACCGTCGGATTGACGGTGTCGATCGCGAAGAGGTTATTCTGGGTGGCGGAAAGCTGCGTATTCCCGTCGGCGTTTTTCGCCCCGCTGACGGTGACGTTCACGCCGCTAACCTGCACGTCGGCGTTGGTGACGGAGTAGGTGGCGGTGTAAATGGTGCCGCCGCCGGACCAGGCGCCCGATGAGAAGCTGAGCGTCGAGGCGATCGTCGGGCTGAAGGCGATCGTCGGATTGACCGACGTGTTCATGACCGCGCTGTAGGTCACCGCCAGCGTGAACGTGCCGCTCGTGGCCGTCGCGTCGTTGATGGTCGTGACGCTCGGTGCGATTGCCGTCACGGTCGGGTTCACGGTGTCGATGGCGAAGACGTTGTTCTGCGTGTCGGAGATCTGCGGGTTGCCGTTGGCATCCTGGGCGCCGCTCACGGTCACGTCGACGCCGCTGACGACGAGGTCGGCGTTACTGACGGTGTAGGTTGCGGTGTAGACCGTGCCGCCGCCGGACCAGGCCCCCGACGAGAAGCTCAGCGTCGACGCGATCGTCGGGCTGAAGGCAATCGTCGGATTGTCCGCGGTGTTCATGGCCGCGCTGAACGTGACCGCCAGCGTGAAGGTGCCGCTGGTCGCCGTCGCGACGTTGATGGTCGCAACGCTCGGCGCAATCGCCGTCACGGTCGGATTGACCGTGTCGATCGCGAAGACGTTGTTCTGGGTGTCGGAAGTCTGCGTGTTGCCGTCGGCGTTTTGCGCACCGCTGACGGTCACGTTCACGCCGCTGACGATGACGTTGGCGTTGCTGACGGCATAGGTGGCGGTGTAGGTGGTGCCGCCGCCGGACCAGGCTCCCGACGAGAAGCTCAGCGTCGAGGCGATCGTCGGACTGAACGCGATCGTCGGATTGACCGCCGTGTTCATGACCGCGCTGTAGGTCACCGCCAGCGTGAAGGTGCCCCCGCTGGCCGTGGCGTCGTTGATGACCGTGGCGCTCGGCGCGATTGCCGTCACGGTCGGATTGACCGTGTCGATGGCGAAGACGTTGTTCTGCGTGTCGGAAGTCTGGGTGTTGCCGTCGGCGTTTTGCGCCCCGCTGACCGTGACGTTCACGCCGCTGACGACAACGTCAGCGTTGCTGACGGAGTACGTTGCCGTGTAGACGGTGCCGCCGCCGGACCAGGCGCCCGATGAGAAGCTGAGCGTCGAGGCGATCGTCGGGCTGAAGGCGATCGTCGGATTGACCGACGTGTTCATGACCGCGCTGTAGGTCACCGCCAGCGTGAACGTGCCGCTCGTGGCCGTCGCGTCGTTGATGGTCGTGACGCTCGGTGCGATTGCCGTCACGGTCGGGTTCACGGTGTCGATGGCGAAGACGTTGTTCTGCGTGTCGGAAGTCTGCGTGTTGCCGTCAGTGTTTTGCGCACCGCTGACCGTGACGTTCACGCCGGTGACGCTGACGTGGGCGTTGCTGACGGCATAGGTGGCGGTGTAGATGGTGCTGCCGCCCGACCACGCTCCCGAGGTGAAGCTCAGCGTCGACGCAATGGTCGGCGTGAACGTGATGGTCGGGTTGTCCGACGTATTCATGGCCGTGCTGAAGGTGATGGCCAGCTTGAATGTGCCCCCGCTGGCCGTGGCGTCGTTGATGGTCGCAACGCTGGGCGCGATCGCCGTCACGGTCGGGTTGACGGTGTCGATCGCGAACGCGTCGTTGTGCGTGTCGGAAGTCTGCGTGTTGCCGTCGGTGTTTTGCGCAGCGGTCACCGTCACGTTAACCCCCGCAACGACGACGTCGGCGTTGCTGACGGCATAGGTGGCGGCATAGACGGTGCCGCCACCGGACCAGGCTCCCGACGAGAAGCTCAGCGTCGAGGAGATCGACGGGCTGAAGGCGATGGTCGGGTTGACCGACGTGTTCATTGTCTCGTTGTAGGTGATGGCGAGCGTGAACGTGCCGCTGGCGGCCGTAGCGTCGTTAATTGTCGTCACGCTTGGCACGATCGCCGACACGGTCGGATCGACGGTGTCGATCGCAAAGACATTATTCTGCGTGTCGGAAGTCTGCGTGTTGCCGTCGGCATTTTGCGCCCCGCTGACGGTGACGTCCACGCCGCTGACGACGACATGGGCGTTGCTGACGGCGTAGGTCGCGGTGTAGATGGTCCCGCCGCCGGACCAGGCCCCCGACGAGAAGCTCAACGTCGAGGCGATCGTCGGACTGAACGCGATGGTCGGGTTGTCCGACGTGTTCATGACCGCGCTGTAGGTCACCGCCAGGGTGAAGGAGCCGCCGGTAGCTACAGCGTCGTTGATGGTCGCAACGCTCGGCGTGATCGACGTTACGGTCGGGTTGACGGTGTCAATGGCGAAGACGTTGTCCTGCGTGTCGGAAGTCTGCGTGTTGCCGTCAGGGTTTTGCGCCCCGCTGACGGTGACGTCCACCCTGGCGATGACGCCGGCATTGCTGACGGCGTAGCTGGCGGCATAGACGGTGCCGCCGCCGGTCCAGGCCCCCGAGGTGAAGCTCAACGTCGAGGCGATGGACGGGCTGAACGCGATGGTCGGGTTGTCCGACGTGTTCATGGCCTCGTCGTAGGTCACCGCCAGCGTGAAGGTGCCGCTGGTAGCTGTGGCGTCGTTGATGGTCGCAACGCTCGGTGCGAGTCCCGACACGGTGGGATCGACGGTGTCGATGGCGAAGACGTTATTCTGCGTGTCCGGGGTCTGCGGGTTATCATCGGCGCTTTGCGCCCCGCTGACCGTGACGTCCACGCCGCTGACGCTGACGCCGGCCTTGCTGACGCCGTAGGTGGCGGTGTAGGTCGTGGCGCCGTTGGACCAGGCTCCCGACGAGAAGCTCAGCGTCGAGGCGATCGACGGACTGAAAGCGATGGTCGGATTGACCGACGTGTTCATGACCTCGTTGTAGGTCACCGCCAGCGTGAAGGTGCCGCCCGCGGCCGTTGCGTCATTGATGGTTGCGACGCTCGGCGTGATCGACGTCACCGTGGCGGCGGCGGCGGAGAAACTCACGTTGGCGACGCCCAGTCCGTCACTGGCGCTGGCGCCGCGCCCTTGTCCCAGAAGATGGCGAGTGTTTCCCCGGCCGTCCAGTTGAAGCCGGTCGTCACCGAGCCGCTGACGGAAACCTGATCCGCCGTCGTCGTGAAGCCGTCGACATAGGTGCCGGAGTCTGACGAATCCGGTGCCGTGAAGCCGAGGCTGCTCACCGTGGTGTAGCCGCTGGTCCCGGTCGGCAGACTGGCGACCCCGAGTTCGTACGAAAAATTAAGGCCCGTGCCGGATCCTGAATTATCCCACCACTCTTCGCCGAGATAGGACAGCGTGAATTGATTCAACGTCTCGCCGGTGTTGTTGACGAGGAGCGCCCCGAAACGCGATGCCGTCCCGCCGGTCGAAATCGTGCCGAGCGCCTGGGATCCGGAGGTTCCGTCGTTGAAGTCAAATAACGCGCCCGTCGTTGTGCTTGGTTCGCCGGCGGCGAACTTCTCGGCCGCCGGGGTGGAAGCAATGTTTGCCGCATACCACCCGCCGAGGCCGCTGGCTCCAAAGGCACCCGTCAAGGACGACGTCAGATCGTACGGTCCCTGGACGGGCGAGCCGGTGCCGGTCGTGATGCTTGCGGTCCCGCCGGCATCGGGCAGCGTGCTGAAGTTCTGCGTGTAGCTGCCTCCCGGCGTCCCGTATCCGATGGTCGCTGCGACGACGGTGGCGACCTGAACGGCGCTGCCGCTGCTGACGCCGTCGACCGCGACGCTTGCATTCAGGACGGTGCCGGCGGGCAGGAGGTCCAGGCCGCTGAGGTTGCCGACGGTCAGGCTGGTGGTGCTGGCGCTGGTCACGGTGCCCATCACGCCGTTGTTGAAGGTCACGACGTCATTGGCCGTGATGTTCGGGTCGAAGCCGGTGCCGGCGATCGTCATGCTGGTGGCTTCATCCGCCAGGTCGGCGCCGCTGGACGTCACTGTGGGCGTTGAGCTCGCGGCGATGGTGGCCACCTGGACGGCGCTGCCGCTGCTGACGCCGTCGACCGCGACGCTGGCGTTGAGGACGGTGCCAACGCTCAGGCTGCTCACGCCGTTGAGGCTGGTCACGGTCAGGCTGGTGGCGGTGGCGCTGGTCACCGTACCCGTGACGCCATTGCTGAAGCTCACGACGTTGTTGGCCGGGATGATCGAGTCAAAGCCCGAGCCAAGGATCGTCATGCTGGTCGCATTGACCGGCAGGCCGTCGGTACTGGACGTCACGGTGGGGGTGGAAGCGACGGCGACGGTGGCCACCTGCACGGCGCTGCCGCTGCTGACGCCATCGGACGTAACGGTGGCATTGAGGGCGGTGCCGACGGCCAGGCCACCCAGGCCGCTGAGACTGGTGACGGTCATGCTGGTGCCGCTGGCGTTGACGCTGCTCACGGTGCCGGTCACGCCGTTGCTGAAGCTCACGCTGTCGTTGGCGGGGTTCGTGTCGAAGAATGAGCCAAGGATGGTCATGCTGGTCGCATTGGTCGGCAGGCCGTCGGTGCTGGAGTTCACCACGGGGACGGCCGCCGCGGAGAAGGTCACGCCGGCGACGCCCAACCCATCGCTGCTGCCGGCGCCCGCGCCCTTGTCCCAGTAGATGGCGAGGGTTTGCCCGCTGGTCCAGCTGAGGCCGGTCACCGTGTAGTTGACCGCAACCTGATCCGCTGCCGTCGTGAACGCGTCGATGTACTGACTGGAGCCTGATGTTGGTGCCGTGAAGCCGAGCTGAGACACCGTCGTGCCGCTACTGTCGGTCGGCAGACTTGAAACGCCGAGCTCATACGAAAAACCCAGGCTCGTTCCTGAGCCCGAATTCGCCCACCATTCCTCGCCGGTATACGACAGTGTGAACTGGTTCAACGTCACGCCGGTGTTGTTGACGAAGAGGGCGCCGAAACGCGAAGTGGTCCCGCTGGTCGAGATGGTGCCGAGCGATTGGGAGCCGGCGGTGCCGTCGTTGAAGTCAAACAACGCGCCCGTCGTTGTGCTCGGTTCACCCGCGGCGAACTTCTCGGCAGCCGGCGTCGAAGCGATGTTTGCCGCATACCACCCGCTCAGGCCGCTGGCTCCAAAGGCACCCGTCGTGGACGACGTCAGATCGTACGGTCCCTGGACGGGCGAACCGGTACCGGTCGCTATGGTGGCGGTCCCGCCCGCGTCCGGCAGCGTGCTGAAGTTCTGCGTGTAGTTGCTGCCCGCGGTCGAGTAACCGATCGGCGCTGCGGCGATGGTGGCCACCTGCACGGCGCTGCCGCTGGTGACGCCGTCGACGGCGACGCTGGCCTTCAGGGCGGTGCCGACGGCCAGGACGCTCAGTCCGCTCAGATTGCCGACGGTCAGGCTGGTGGTGCTGGCGCTGGTCACGGTGCCCGTCACGCCGTTGTTGAAGGTCACGACGTTGTTGGCCACGATGTTCGGGTCGAAGCCCGTGCCGCCGATCGTCATGCTCGTGGCTTCGTCCGCGAGATTGGCGCTGCTGGACGAGACCGTCGGGGTGGAGCTCGCGGCGATGGTGGCGACCTGCACGGCGCTACCGCTGCTGACGCCATCGACCGCGACACTGGCGTTGAGGACGGTGCCGACGCTCAGGCTGCTCAGGCCGCTGAGACTGGTCACGGTCAGGCTGGTGGCGGTGGCGCTGGTCACGGTGCCCGTCACGCCGTTGTCGAAGGTCACCACGTCGTTGGCCGGGATGATCGAGTCGAAGCCCGAGCCATCGATCGTCATGCTGGTCGCGTTGAGCGGCAGATTGTCGGTGGTGGACGTCACCGTGGGGGTCGAAGCCGCGGCGATGGTCGCCACCTGCACGGCGCTGCCGCTGCTGACGCTGTCGGACGTGACGCTGGCGTTGAGGACGGTGCCGACGGCCAGGCTGCTCAGGCCGCTGAGGCTGGTGACGGTCAGGCTGGTGCCGCTGGCGTTGACGCTGGTCACGGTGCCGGTCACGCCATTGCTGAAGCTTACGCTGTCGTTGGCCGCGGTCGGGTCGAAGCCCGAGCCGAGGATGGTCATGCTGGTCGCATTGGTCGGCAGGCTGTCGGTGCTGGAGTTGACGATGGGGACCACGGCCGCGGAGAAGTTCACATCGGCGATGCCCAGGCCATCGCTCGTGCCGGCGCCCGCGCCCTTGTCCCAGTAAATGGCGAGGGTTTGCCCGCTGGACCAGGTGAGACCGGACACCGTGTAGTTGACCGCAACCTGATCCGCCGACGTCGTGAACGCGTCGATGTACTGACCGGAGCCTGTAGAATCCGGTGCCGTGAAGCCGAGCTGCGACACCGTGGTTCCGCTGCTGTCGGTCGGCAGACCCGAAACTCCGACTTCATACGAAAAGTTCAGGCTCGTTCCTTTTCCCGAATTATCCCACCATTCCTCGCCGGTATAGGACAGCGTGAACTGGTTCAACGTCTTGCCGGTGGTGTTGACGAAGATCGCGCCGAACCGCGACGCGACCGCGGTGGTCGAAATGGTGCCGAGCGACTGGGAGCCGGAGGTTCCATCGTTGAAGTCAAACAGCGCCCCCGTCGTGGTGCTTGGCTCGCCCTGGCCAAGTTTATTAGTGCCCGCAGCCGCAGAACCTATGTTAGCGGTGTACCAGCCCGACACGCCGCTGGCCCCAAAACCGGTCGGCGACGGCGCTGTGAGGTCATACGGTCCAACACCGGCACTGTTGGTGACAATGCTTGCGGTGCCGCCCGCAGCCGACAGCGTGCTGAAGTTCTGCGTGTAGCTGCTGCCCGCCGTCGCGTAACTGATCGGCGCCGCAGCGACCGTGGCCACCTGCACGGTGCTGCCGCTGCTGACGCCGTCGACCGCGACGCTGGCACTCAGAGCGGTGCCGGTGGCCAGGACGTTCAGCCCGCTGAGGCTGCCGACGGTCAGGCTGGTCGTGGTGGCGCTGGTGACGGTGCCGGTCACGCCGTTGTTGAAGGTCACGACGTCATTCGCCACGATGTTCGGGTCGAAGCCGGTGCCGGCAATCGTCATGCTGGTGGCTTCATCAGACAGGTTGGCGGTGCTGGACGAGACCGTCGGGGTGGAGCTCGCGGCAATGGTGGCCACCTGCACGGCGCTGCCACTGCTGACGCCGTCGACCGCAACGCTGGCGTTGAGGACGGTGCCGACGGACAGGCTGCTCAGGCCGCTCAGGCCGGTCACGGTCAGGCTGGTGGCGGTGGCGCTGGTCACCGTGCCCGTCACGCTGTTGTTGAAGGTCACGACATCGTTGGCCAGGATGACGGTGTCGAAGCCCGTGCCGTCGATGGTCATGCTGGTCGCGTTGAGCGGCAGATTGTCGGTGGTGGACGTCACCGTCGGGGTTGAGGCCGCGGCGATGGTGGCCACCTGCACGGCGCTGCCGCTGCTGACGCTGTCGACCGTGACGCTGGCTTTCAGGACGGTGCCGACGGACAGGCTGCTCAGGCCGCTGAGGCTGGTCACGGTCATGCTGGTGCCGCTGGCGTTGACGCTGGTCACGGTGCCCGTCACGCCGTTATTGAAGCTCACGCTGTTATGGGACGCGGTCGTGTCGAAGGCCGAGCCAAGGATCGTCATGCTGGTCGCATTGACCGGCAGGCTGTCGGTGCTGGAGGTCACCGTGGGGGTTGCGGCCGCTGAGAAGCTCACATTGGCGACGCCCAACCCGGGACTCTTGCTGGCGCCGGCTGCGCCCTTGTCCCAAAAGACGACGAGGTAGGTTCCTGGGCTCCAGTTGATTCCGGTCACGGGAGTGTTGGAACTGTTGATCGACGTGCCGCTCATGCTCCCGTCAACAAAGCTACCGGAGCCGGAAGCACTGACCGTGTAGTTGAGGAAACTTACGCCGGTGTATCCGCTCGTTCCGGTGGGAAGGCTGGGGGAGCTGGATTCGATTTCATACGAAAAACCCAGGGTATCTCCGGATCCATTATTCTGCCACCATTCCTCGCCGGTATAGGACAGCGTGAACTGGGTCAACGTCTCGCCGGTGTTGTTCTGCAAGATCGCGCCGAAACGCGACGATGTCGTGCCGGTCGAGATGGTGCCCAGCGCTGGTAAGTTGATTCCATCGTTGAAGTCGAATAATGCGCCCGTCGTTGTGGTCGGCTTGCCCGCGGCAAACAGCTCGGCGGTTTGACCTGTTGATATGTTGGCCGCATACCATCCGGTCAGGCCACTGCCAACAACGGTGTTGCTCCCCGACGACGACGTTAAATCGTACGGACCATAAACGGGCGAACCAGTCCCGGGAGTTATGGTTGCATTCTCGCCGGCATCCGGCAGCGTACTGAAGTTCTGCGTGTAGTTGCTTCCCACCACCGAGTAGTTGATCGTCGATGGCGTGCAGCGTGCTTCGAGTTGCTCAATGGTGAGGATTGCCGTTGATTGCCGGCGCATCAACCTCTTCTTGTTCTTCTTAGCCGACCGGGGAAATAACCAGTGGAGAGACCGGTCCCATGAAAACATGATGAAACCTCAGATAGTGGGGACAGTTCCCACGGGCCCAGCTGGCGTCGTGGGAGAAGATCGCACGAAAGCACACGCATGATGCTTTCCGGGCGTAGCACGGACGTTGTGCGGCCGGAAGCCACCGGCCTCGTTAGTCAATCGCCGGCAACACCTCACCACCACGCTTGGTGACGAGGGCGGCCACCGTGGCGATTGAGATATCGGTCGTCAAGAAATGCACCGATCCATCGGCAAATACCACATTAACCCCGTTGGTATGAAAGCTGTACAACTCACCGTTGTTATTGCAGTTGATCATGCACTTAGGGTTGCCCGAAGTGGCTGATTGTTTGATAATGGCTCCGGTGGTGGGATCGGCGCCGTTGATGCTATAAGCAAAGCCGCCATCGGCCCATCCCCAATCGGGAGTGGGCGTGCCGACGCCGTTGAGACCCGTGGCCACGCCTTGTGGAATCATTTTCCCGAAAACGTAATTGCTGGGCTGTCCCGCATCCTCGCCAAGCATGATGGTGTTGGATAAGCCATCCGTAATTTGCAGCAAGGGGGTCACGATCGTTGGTTGCAAGACACCCGTCAAATCGCTGGGTGCGGGGATATTGTTCAGCAAATAAACATCGGGAAACACCTGGTTGATGGCCCCGTAGTCAATGAAGCCCATTGGCTGGGATAAAGCAACCCCGCTCGGCGTAGCATTGATTGAGACTGGCAGTGGGCTCGCCGGGCACGTAAAAATCGGTACTTGCCTATTGATGTAAGGGATATTAATGGCATTATCGTAGGCAGTGCCGGGCGTATAGCCGGCAATGGTGTTGCCCTGTTCGAAGAACGGCATTACGAAGATGACCCAGCTTTGGTTTGGAGATGTCGTGTGGCTTGGTGGAAAGGCGTTTTTGTTGACACCCGCATAATTGTGCAGTGCCAGACCAAGTTGTTTCAAATTATTTTGGCATTGGGTCCGTGCCGCTGCCTCGCGCACTTTCTGCACCGCCGGCACCAGCAGGCCAATCAGGATGGCGATGATGGCGATGACGACCAGCAGTTCGATCAAGGTGAAGCCGTTTCTTTTTTTTGCATCTTCATGTTGCACTCCGGTTTTGGGTTCAACGCTGTACGTGCCATGCCGGGTCCTTTTTCTCGGCGCAATTCAATCCTCTGCTTTTCCATCGGGAACTCCTTTTTCTGCAGGTGCTGGCCAGCTGGCGCAGCGCGATTCTAGGAGGCAGGGCGAATCTTACGGTTGGGGCGTGACGAAACGGTGAAGATCCGGCGAGTTTTTGGTCAAGCCTCCAGCGCCGCCGTCCGGCGAACCCCCGACCAGCGGTCGTGACGGAAAGCCGGCGGACCGCGGAATCCGGGTTTGACGCGGATGGGAATGCGACGTACAATCGCAGGGACGTGTGAAGGTGCCGGTTTCCGCCGGCACCTGCGGAGTGAGCAAGGTTCATCCCCGCCGTGTGTTGACACACTGATCCGAACCTGGTCGCTTCGCCGGTTCCGTCCCCCAAGGACGTTGTCCCTTACGGAACTAGACACCTGCCCTGCGTGCGGTGGCGACCACGCGTCGTGTTAGCCAAGATGTGCCTTCCCGGTGCAAACAGATTGCCGACCCCGGCACGCGGCCAGCGCGCGATCCGGTGTCGTGGTGCCGTTTTTACCTTGGCTCCACTCCGGTGGGGCTTATGAAGGGATCCCCTCACATGACGGAACACGGAACAATCCTCGTGGTGGACGACGATCCGGAGCTGCGCGAGGGCCTGACGGCCATGCTCGGGCAGCACGGTTACCGCACCTTCGCGGCCGACGACGGTTTGCAGGCCAGCCGGTTGATCGATCAGCACCGCCCGGACCTGGTGATCCTCGACATGCTGATGCCGCGCTGGGGCGGCCTCGCCGTGCTGGAGCGCTTCTGCGGCAAGACCGGCGCCCTGCGCTTCATCATGATCACGGCGACCGAAGGGGCCCATCACCGGGACTATGCCGAGCAGCTCGGCGTGGTTGACTACCTCAAGAAGCCATTCAGCATGGACCGGTTGCTGGAACGGGTGGGCCGACTGGTGCCGGCCCCCGGCGCCGGGCCCGCCGGCGCCCCCGCTGCCGCGCCCGCCGCCGCCGAGGAAGAGCGCGCGACGATTCGCTGCCGCTGCCCCGCCTGTGGCGCGCGGATCAAGGCGCCGCTGCAAATGCTCGGTCAAAAACGCGCATGTCCGGGCTGCAAGCGCACCCTGGTGATCGCGTTCCCGCCGCCGGAAGATGAGGGGCCGAAGCTCGTGATGGATGACTGGCAACCCACGCCGCGCGGGGCGCGCTAAACGTGCAGCGGTAGGTCCCGCCTGCCGGGCGGGACCTCGGCGCACCCAGGTCCCGCCCGGCAGGCGGGACCTACCACCGACGCAGAATCGCGCGGAGCCGGTCGGCCACGATGCGTTCCTCGCCGGCCTGCAGCGTCAGCACCGAAATGAGCACGCCGCGGTCGCCGGTGCCGCTCACCCGGCCGATCTGGATCGGCGGATCGCCCTCCATCAAATCGCGCGTCAGCCGTGCCCGCGTGACGGCGAGCCGCTTTTCATCCCAGGTCAGCTGCAGGTGCGGCACGTGGTTGGCGATGGCCGGCACGATCCGCTCCATTGCAATCGTGGGCACGTCGCGCAGCGCCGCTTCGATGACGCCGATCCGCCGTTCATATTCGCGCCATTCGGCGTCGTGATCCAGGTTCACGAAGCGCTCGACTGCGGCCAACAGCGCGATCATGTCCTCCTTGCTCACCTTCATCATGCGGCCGATCGTGCCGCAGTGTGGGTTGGCGTTGCGCTTGGCCGCTTCGATGAGCGTTGCGCGCCCGAGCAACAGGCCGGTGTCGTTGGGGCCGCGCAGCGCCTTGCCGCCGCAGATGGCTACCAGGTCGAAACCCATGCGGTTGTACCCCGCCAGGCGCTCCAGCGGCGGCACGTCGGCGGCAGCGTCGAGAAGCGTCGGCACGCGATGGCGCCGGGCGAGGTCAAGCCAATCCTGGCGTGCAATCCGCCCGCCAGGCTCGGCCATGTTCATGAAGAACATCAGCGCGGTCCGCTCGTTGACGGCGCGGCACCTCGGCCGGCGTCTCGACCTCGATCAGCCGCACGCCGACGTTCGTGAGCTGGTTGTCGTAGCAGCTGTGATGGGCCTTCTGAACGATCACTTCGTTCTTCATGCCGCTGGTATCGGGCAAGCGGGCAATGCGTTCGCGTTCGCCGCGGGTGACGACACCGGCTGTGGCGAGGAGCAAGGCCCCGGCGGCGCCGGTGGTGACGAGCGCGGCCTCGACGCCGATGAGCCGGGCGATCCTCGCGCCGACCTTGTCGTGCAGGTCGAGCAGGTTGACGAAATGCCGGGCCGCATCGGTCCAGGCAGCGACCACCTCGGGCGGCATGATCGATCCGCCCAGGTTGGTGACGGTGCCCGTGGCGTTGATGACGTGCTTGACGCCGAGAGCTTCATAGACGCTCGGGCGTGCGGGTTGAGCCGCCGCGGGGGCCGGAAGCATGCCACCGACCGCCAGGCCGGCACCGGCCTGGAGCAGCCCGCGGCGGGAGATTCTGCCGGAACGCTTGCTCATTGCACGTCTCCGAGGGCAGGGGATTCGACGCATGGGCGTTGGGAGCTACACTACCAGACAATGCACCGGTTCGCCATCGGCGTTTACGTTTTGGCGAGCGGCAACAGTTCGCTTCCCCGTAGGACGGCCTTCCTAGGCCGTCCGAATCAAGGACGGACGGCCTAGGAAGGCCGTCCTACGGGCGAAGCGTAAACGTAAACAATGAAATAATCCGATTCGAGTTCGAGGAGGATCCGTCATGACGCGTTGGCATCGGCTCGCAAACGTGAGCGGCGTATTGGCAATCGGCCTAATCGCGGGCATCGCGCTGTACAGCTGGTGGGCGGACGGCACGCCGGCCGTTGCCCAGGGCAAAGCGACGGCCAGCCCGGAGCAGCGGCTGCGCGAGCTGAAGCTCGAGTTGCCGGCCGTGAGCAAGCCCACGAATACGCTGGTCAACGCCGTGCGCGTCGGCGATCTGCTATACGTGTCGGGCACCGGCCCGGGGTCGGTGGACGGCATGGCCATCGTCGGCCGGCTCGGCCAGGACATGGGCGTGGCCGGCGGCCGAGCGGCGGCGCGCCGGGTGGGGCTGCACATCCTCGCCGTCGTCAAGGCGGAGCTGGGCAGCCTCGACAAGGTGCAGCGGCTGGTCAAGACCCTCGGCATGGTCAACGCCGCGCCCGACTTCAAGCAGCATCCGCAGGTGATCAACGGCTTCAGCGATCTGATGGTCGAAGTGTTCGGCGAAGACGCCGGCAAGAGCGCCCGTAGCGCCGTCGGCATGTCCTCATTGCCCAACGGCATTCCGGTGGAGATCGAGGCGATCTTCCAGGTGCGCCAATGACGGCAAGGGTTCGTAGTTCCGCCTTTAGGCGGTCCCCCCGGCCGCCTAAAGGCGGAACTACGAACCGTTCCCGACGAGCAGCAGCAAGCGAAGCTGCGCCTTGTCCAGGTCGCGCACGGTCTGGATGACCTGCAAGCGCGCGGCGCCGAGGCCGCGGATCGCCTGCAGCACCTCACTCGGCGAACGCCCCTTGATGCTCTCCTTGAGCCGGCTGGCGCTGAGCGCATACGACCGCTCGGCATGGCGCACCTGATCCTCGGCGAGCGGCAGCTGGTCCTGGCCGCTGAGGATCGCGCCCGCGCCTCGGTCACGCCCAGGGTCAGCCGGGCCCGCAAATCCTGATAGCTCAATTGTGCCTGCGCCGCCTTGAGGTCGGCCTGCCGCAGCCGTTCCTTCGCGGTGAGCGCCTCGGTCAGGTTCCAGCGCAGGCTCATGCCGATGTTGAACTGATTGTCGAACGACATCCGCGCCGGGCCCCGAGCCGATCGCGCCCTCGTTCATGGTCACTTCCAGCGCCGGCAGCAACCGGCTCGGTCCCTCAGCGGCGGCCCGGGTCTCATCGATTAGCCGCAGAAGGCCCTCCAGCTCGCGGACGCCCGGCCCCTGGCGCAACGCCTGCTCGACCAGGCCGTCCACCGGCTGCTGCGCATCGACCAGGGTGAGCGGCACGAGGTGCTTCTCGATCGGCACCAGCACGCTCGCCGGGTCCATGCCCAGCAGGTAAATCAGCTTGGCGGCCGCGGCATCGCCTCCTTCGCGCAGCTTGCGCAGGATGACGCGGTGCGACCGCAGGTCGGTCTCGACGCGCTCGGCCTCGACGCGCATGCCGGGATCGAGCTTGGCCAGGGAATTCGCCTGTTCCAGCAGATCGGTGAGCTGTTTTTCGATTTCGATCGCCAACCCCTCGCTGGACCGCGCCGCCAGCAGGTCGACATACGTGCTCGCCGCATCGAGCAGGTTCTCGCTGGTCAGCTTGCTCAGCTCGCCCTTCTGCTGCCAGACCTGCCGTGCGGCGTCCACGTGCTGGAACGCGATGTCGCGCGGATCAAGGCGACCATGCACTTCCATGCCGCCGAACAGCGTGCCGTAACTGGAGTGCAGCAGGTTGCCGAAGAAATCCGGAATGCCGCCCTCATGGCGATAGTAGGTCGGCCCGACGTAGACCTGGGGCAGCCAGGCCTTGCGGGCCAGCTCCTCGCCGACCGCCGCTTCGTCCAGCCGAGAGCGCGCAAGCTGAATCTGCCCATTGCGATCCTGGGCGAAACGCAACACGGTGTCCAGGCCGATGGGCACGACGTTTGACGGCGGCATCGCAACGACGGGAGGTCCGAATTTCGCGACGCGCACGGGCCCCGGCCGACTCTCGGGCTGGGCCGCGGCGGCCCGCGCAAGGGCGCCGGCGGTCGGCGCCACGCCCTGGCACCCGCCGAGCAGTGCCAGCAGCAGCGCCGGCCCATAGCGAGTCCAGTGCAATCGATCGTGCCGCTTCGCGCACATCGCAGCCTTCCTGAGTCCAGGGCGCCGCGCCGGCACCCTGTGCTTGCATCGAACGTCGGCGCACGAAAATTGACCGGAAATGCCGGATGCGCCGATTTTGCCGGCGAACGCGTCGCCGCGTGAGGAACAGGGCAGCCACGGCAAGCTGGGCGAAAGCTGCGGTCCGGATGCAGCGCGCGGCTGGGCACGCCTGGGCGGCACCTGCAAGCCGCACTTCGCGCTGCGATTGCAAGTTGTTATAACGCACGAACTGCCGCGGCTAGCTTCGCGCGGCTGCCCGATCCACGCTTGCGCAGAGGGAGAAGAAGCCATGCGACGATTCATGATCAGTCTGCCCGCCTTGCTCCTGTTGCCGATGCTGGCCGGCGCAGCAGCCGGCGGCGACCACGGACCAGATGCTCAATTTCGTGCTCGGCAACTGGGAGCAGGCGATGACGAAGCTGGACGGCTTCGCCGTCACGTGCCGCCGCAGCACCGCCGACAAGACCTTCGGCGGCGTCGAGGTCTACGAGGGCTCGGCCAAGTACCTCAAGGGCGGCGCCGGCCAGACCAGTCGGGCACTCCTGGAGATGGTCAACAAGAAGGACCCGAGCAAGTATGAGAAGTTTCTCTATACAGGAACATTCCTGTACGAATACGTTCCCGCGACGAAGGTTTTGCGCATCCACGAGGTGCCACCGCCCAAGTCCGGCCAATTCGGCGTCGAGGACAACATCGTGGCCCTCTTGTTCGGCATGAAGGCCGACGACGCGAAGCGCCGCTACCAGATGACCTGGGTAGCCGACACCAAGGACAACAACAAGTACTACCATTACCTGCAGATTTTGCCGCGCACGCCGGCCGACAAGGCCGACTTCACCGAGGCCCGGCTCGTGCTGACGAGCAAGGACTTCCTGCCGCGCCAGGTGTGGTATCATCAACCCAACGGCAACGAGATCACCTGGGACTTCGAGAGCCTGAAGAAGAACCAGGAAGCGGCGATCCCGGCATCGGCGTTCGCCCCGCCCCAGCAGCTGCCGCCGGGCTGGCGCCTCGATCGCGTCCCACCGCCGGGCACCATCCAGCCCGCGGGGGCGCCGCCGAAGAAGTAAGACCGACTGCCGGTACGGGAAAACGATGAGCGACGCTGCTGTGCGCTCGGAACTCGCCGACGCCTGGACCAATCTCGCCCGCCGCTGCGGCATGACCGAATCCGCGGCGGCACCGTTCTTCCAGCAACTCGTCGTGGCGTACAGCGAGCCTGGCCGATTCTATCACAATCTGGTCCACATCGCCAACGTCTTGAGCATTCTTGGGAGGAGCGCCGACCGGCGCGAGCCGGAACTGCTGGAGCTGGCTACCTGGTTCCACGACGCCGTTTACGACCCGCGTGCGCCGGACAACGAAGAGCGCAGCGCCGTGCTGGCCGCCGAAGCTCTGGGCCAGTTGGGGTTGGCGCGGCCGCGGATCGAGCGCGTGGCCGCGCTGATTCGCATGACGCAACATCATCGGGCCGATGCCGGCGACACCGACGCGCTGTTGTTCCTTGACGCCGACCTCGCCATCCTCGGTACCCCGCCCGACAAATACAAAGATTATGCCCGCGCGATTCGGCAAGAATACGCCTGGGTGCCCGAGCCCGATTACCGCAGCGGCCGTCGCGCCGTGCTCGAAGGCTTCCTGGCCCGGCCGCGAATCTTCGCCACACCGGCGATGTTTGAGGAGCGGGAGGCCGCCGCACGCCGCAATCTGGCCGCGGAAATCGCCGAGCTGTCGTGACCGTGGAGCCATCGATGGAAGCTGCCATCTATCCGCCCGCCGTGCAGTCGCTGCGGAGCGCCGACCGTCTGCCCGAGCTGGGACCCGGCCGGCCCAACGTCGCCGTTCAGGCCGCGCTCACGGCGATGACGGACGACGCGCTATTCGGCGGCGCGAAGGTTTGCCGGCCCGAATTGGCGCAATGCTGCCGGGCGGGGCTATGGCTCTTGCACGACTTCCTCGACGAATCGCACGCCATCAGCCAGGACATTGCCGGTGCCGACGGCAGCTACTGGCACGCCATCCTGCACCGCCGCGAACCGGATGCGTCGAACGCGGCGTATTGGTTCAGGCGCGTAGGCGACCACCCGATCTACAAGCCGCTCGCCGCCGCGGCGGAGTCGCTTGGTCTACGGCTCAAGCACGACCGTTGGGATCCGTACGAGTTTGTCGAGATGTGTGAGCAGCATCGCGGCACTGGTACTGCGGAAGAAGAGCTGCTCCGCACGTTGCAGGCGCCGAGTGGGACCTGCTATTCGCGCATTGTTACGCGCACGCCATTGCAACGTCTTGCTGATGCACCCAACGCCCGCCGTCCGCTTGCGGTTTCGCGAGACCCACCCCATGAAAATCCTCATTCCCCTCCTTCTTGTCATCGGCGGCGCCGCCGCGGCACAAACCGCGGACGACCTGCTCAAGGAAGCGAACGCCGCCGTCAAGGCCGGCAAGACCGAGGAAGCGCTCACGCTCGCCCAGAAGGCCGTGGCAAAAGATCCCCGCAACGCCGACGCCCTGCTGCTGCGCGCGACGCTGTACGAGGCGACCGACCACTACAAGGAAGCGCTCGCCGACCTGACGCGCCTGCTCGAGCTCGATCCGGCGGACGCCGGCCTCTGGCTGCGGCGCGGGCTGGTGAGCTTCAAGGCCGGCCAGATCGACGCGTCACTCCGCGACTTCGACAAGCAGATTGCGCTGCGGCCCACGGCGAAGGTCAGCCACTGGCAGCGCGGCATCTCCTATTTCTACGCCGGCCGGTTCGACGAGGGCCGCCGGCAGTTCGAGGGCTACCAGGACCACGATAGCAACGACGTCGAGAATGCGATCTGGTGCTTCATGTGCATGGCCCGCCAGGACGGTCTCGCCAAGGCCCGCAAGAGCATCCTCAAGATCGGCGACGACCGCCGCGTGCCGATGCGGCAGGTATACGACCTGTTCAAGGGCGACCTGAAGACCGACGACGTGCTCGCCGCCGCCCGCGCCGGCAAGCCGCCCGAGGAGCAGCTCAACCGCCGGCTCTTCTACGCACACCTCTACGTCGGCATCTACTACGACCTGATCGGCGACCAGAAGCAGGCGCTCGCCCAGCTCAATCAGGCGGTCGAGCATCGCGTCGACCATTACATGTGGGACGTCGCCCGCATCCATCGCGACCTGCTCAAGAAGCCGGCAAAGTAACAAGGATGCTCACGCCCACGGCCGAAAGGCCGTGGGGTTACGCGGGGCATGACTCCGCGGCCTTTCGGCCGCGGGCGTGGCATGCTTGATTCAGACGATGACGTGATTGCGATAGACCTCGAACGCCGCCTCCCACGCCTCCCATTCGGGCATGGCTTCCAGCTCCACGGCGACCTCGTCGGCACCGTCGGCCGCGCTGCGCAGGAACGCGTGCCAGTGCCCATCGTCGAGCCGGCGAATCCCGAGGAACCAGGGTTGCAGGTTGGGTGCGCTGAGCTTGAGGAGGCCCGGCCCGGCTTCCTCCGCCTTGCCCTGCCGGCCCTTGAACCATGACGGGACCGTGACTGCCATTACGAACCACCTCCACCTGAGTGACTGTGTCATGATAGCGGCTTTGCCGGCATCGGTTTCGACTGCGTCAAGCCACGCCGTCGCGGCGACACTTGCGTCGTCACGTCACTCCTCCGGCGTCAGCATCTCGACGGCTTCCCGCAGGCTGCGGTGGCTCTCGAAGAAGCGCTGGGCGAGGCTATCGAGCCGGCTCAGCACCTTGAGCAGGTCGTTGACGCGATGGAAACGCTGCTGGGCCGGCTCCGCGGCGGCCTGGCCACCGAGCGCCTCGGGGGTGAGTTCGTCGCGACAGCGGCGCAGCGTGCTCAGGATCGGATCGATCTCGCGGCGCTTGCGCTGGCTGGCCACCAGGGTGAACATCTCCCAGAACGTCGCTGAGCGACTCGTAGTATTCCTTGCGATTGCCGCGCCGGTGCACACGGCGGACCAGGCCCCATTCGACGAGCTTGCTCAGGTTCATGCTGACGTTGCCGCGCGAAATCGCGAGGCGGGCCATGATGTCGTCCATCGACAGCGCCGAGCCGTTGATGTACAACAGGCCGTGAATGCGGGCCATCGTCGGACTGATGCCCCACAGCGCGCCATGTTGTTCCACAGCTCGACGAACTGGTCCTCGACGTGTTCCAGACGCTGCGTCAGAGTGGCCGGCGGAGTTTTCATACTTTTTATCCCGTTCAGGAAGATATGAAAATTGTAGGTCGGACGTGCCCGTGCCGCAAGCCGCTACACTTCCCAACGGCGGTCGGCGTGCCGCCGACACAGCGGCAATGGCGGCATCACCCGGCGCCGCCAAGCCCATTGGCCTTCAATCGCTGCCAGGAATACACAACGGTACTGCAAGTTGCGGAATCGCAGCTGAATGGTTCTCTCGCCGACGCGGTAACCGGCAAAGCGGATCGGCGCCGCGACCTTGCGTGCACGGTCGCGGGCAAACATCCACGAAAATGCTGGACTGAAGATAATGCCCACGAACGCAAGAACCACGGTCATCGCGCCGGGCTCGGGAGTTAAGCCCACGATATCCAGCAACGCGCCGACCAGGAGACCGAATACCGTCACGCCGATCACGATATAAAGGTTGTTCATCAGAAATGCGTGCCAGTAGCGACGACGATTCGCACGCTGGCAGGCCTTGCACACGGGAACCATGAGCCTCAAGTCCTCGCCCGCGAACGACCGCTGAACGAATTCCTGCCAGGAGTCGGTCGGCTGGACACAGTCGCAGCACAGTGCCGGAAACAGCAGTCGGGTCAGGCTCACCCGCATCCAGTCTCCCAGTTCCTGGCCGGCGGCTGCACCAGAATCGGCGTGCGCAGCTGCCGCTCGTGCTGGTCTGCCGGCAGCGAGCTTGCGACCTACGTCCAGCAGCAATAGGCCAAGCTCGTCAGGCCGCACGCCGTAGACGACCTTAAGACGAATCTCTATCGAGGGAAGAAATCGGAAATGCGGGGCGCACGCGTCCGCTCCGTGCGCGATCACCGTGTCGTCTTTTCGGAGCTCGATGCCGGAAATGCCGGTGGCCGCCACGGGAAGGAAAAGATGCTGCCGCCCCGGATCGTAAATCGGCTGTCCAGCGGCATCGAAAAGCTCCCACGGGCAGAATACCGTGAAGCCACGGAAGCGAAACTCGACGCCGTTGCTTTGCAGTACACAGTGGCCGCCACGCATGCTGTACACGAGATACGCGATGCTGAGCCCCACTGCGGAGATTAGCACAACGATCGCAATTGAAGCAGCGTCACGCATTTGGACCAGGATTGCCAGCATGACCACGAGTTGCAAGAGCAGCACGCTCAACAGCGGCAGCACGATGTACCGAGTACCGGAACGCTTCCACGGCCCGATCTCGATTTCGCAGCGATGCAAGGCCTCCGCAGGAGCATTTCGTAGCTCTTGTAAATCGCCGATCCAGTGGCCCAATCCGTGGAGCGACCGCTCATTGACGTTGCGGATCAAGCCGACAAAAAGGAGTACAAAATGCTCCACAGCGGGCTCCCTGTTACTACCCTATTCGGCGACGGCGAATCCGAGGTTACAGCCGGGTCACACCGCGCGGCTACCATTCAATCTCCCATTCTCCAAACGTGCCGTGCGGGCTTCAAGCATATTCCAGTGTGGACCGCAAGCGCCCTGAGAATATGTTGAGTTGGTGCCGCCAGCGGCACGGGACTCCGAATGACCGTGAGTATGAGCGAAATGCTGCGCCGTGACGCCCGGGACATCTGGCAAGCCGCCGTCGACGCGGTGCGGCCTGAGCCGCTGGTCCGCCAGGCGCTCGCGGACTCGGCCCTCGGCATCGGCAGCGCCGTCCGCTCGGCGCCGCACATTCTCGTCCTCGGCGCCGGCAAGGCGGGAGCGGCGATGGCGGCGGCCACCGAGGAAGCGCTCGCCGATGTGCTCGACCGCGTTCACGGCATCGTCAATGTGCCGGCGGAGTCGGTTCGGTCGCTCCGCAAGATTCGGCTGCACGCGGCCAGGCCGGCCGGCAGCAATCAGCCGACCGCGGAAGGCGTGGCCGGCGCCGAGGAGATGCTGCGGCTCGCACGGAGCGCGGGACCGGACGACGTGGCCTTGTGCCTGTTTTCCGGCGGCGGCTCGGCCCTTCTGCCCGCGCCGGCCGAGGGCATCACGCTGGCGGACAAGCAGGCGGTGACGAAATTGCTGCACGAGTGCGGCGCGACCATCAACCAGATGAACGCCGTGCGCAAGCACCTCAGCGCCATCAAGGGCGGCCGTCTCGCCGAGGCGTTTCGCGGCAAGGCGCTCTACAGCCTCATCATTTCCGACGTGATCGGCGATCCGCTCGACGTGATCGCGTCCGGTCCGACGGTTCCCGACCCGAGCCGTTTCCGCGATATTCTCGTGCTGCTCGATGGGCTGGAATTGACGGCCCGGCTGCCCGCCGCTGTGGTGGCGCACCTGGAGCGCGGCGCCGCGGGCCAGATTCCCGAGACGCCGAAGCACTTGCCGGACACCGTCCACAACCTGATCCTCGGCAACAACGTCAAGGCGCTGGCCGCGGCCGAGCAGCACGCGCGCAAGCTCGGCTACGACGTGCTCAACCTCGGCTCGTACATCGAAGGCGAGACGAAGCACGTGGCGACGGCCATTGTTGGCATTGTGCGTAGTATTCGCGATCAGGGAATCCCAATCCGTCCTCCTGCCTGCGTGCTGCTCGGCGGTGAAACCACCGTCACGCTCGGTCCCGACCATGGGCTGGGCGGTCGCAATCAGGAATTCGTGCTGGCCGCGCTTGTGAAGCTCGGCTGCATCCCGGGCATTGCGATTCTCAGCGGCGGCACCGACGGCGAAGATGGCCCGACGGACGCCGCGGGCGCCGTGGCAGACGGCACGACGTGCGCGGCCGAAGCAGAGCGGTATTTGCAGCGGCACGATGCGTATCACTTCTTAGAGGCGGCCGGCGGCTTGCTCAAGACGGGTTTGACGCAGACCAACGTCATGGACGTGCGCGTAATCCTGATTGGGTCGGTTTAGCCGCTGGAATTAATCGCCCTGTAGGACGGATTTTCAATCCGTCCGGGTTTCGCAACGGACGGATTGGAGGGGGCATTCAGAGAACTTTTCTGAAGGTCTCCCCCAGTCGCTTTCCCCCAATCGCTTTGAATTCCGTTCCAGGGATGCTGCGTGATCACCCCGGCCCCTGGATGGCGAACTGCCCGGCGTAGCGGCCCTCTGGGATGCCGTGAACCTCCTCGAAGATGATCTGGCAGATGGGGAGACCTTTCTTCAGCCGGATCTTGAGCGGGCTAATGGTCCAGATTTCCAGGCGGATCTGCGAGCCGGGATAGTCGGGGTCATCCACCTTCTCGCCGAAGCCCGGATGGATAGTCGGCGCGGTAACGTGGATGCCCAGACCGATGCGGGCCAGGCTGCTCTTGCCTTCCACCCGCGCACCAACCCGCGAGGCATTCGGCAACTTGATCTTCTCCAGCGTCCAGCCCAGCACGAGGGAGTGCGGCTGAATGACGTAGCCTTCCCCGTCGCACGAGCGCGCCTGCGTCAGCCTCTTGATCAGCTCGTTGGAATTGAACTCACGGTCGGACGGGTCGATGGTGACATCCGCGCCGGCGCCACCCACCGCCTGCCACGGGCGAATTTCCGCGTCGAGCGTTAGGTCGAGCGTGGTAGCCGACCAGCGTGGATCGCTGGCCGGTGGATAAGGCGTCACGGCGATCAGCTTGCGCTGAACGGCGCGCGCACTTCACGGTCCGAGAGAATCATGTCGGCACTCCCAGCGGCTGCTTGATCTGGTCGAGCGTCACCCAGACCCGGTGTGCTCCCGAGTCCGCCTCGACCGGCAAGGACACCAGGGCCGCCTTTTTCTCGTGATTGACGTGGACCAGTCCAACCGAAAGGAAGTGCTTCCCGCCGTCCTCGGAAACGAAGCCGCGGTCCACGGGCAAATACTCGGGACGACCGTCGTAGGTCGTCAGCTTCACGGTCGCTTCCGATTGCCGCAAGCCATCGGAAACCTCGCACAGCACCTGTGCCACGGCGTTCTCCTTTCTCGATCGGAAGACGGGATCGAATTGCAGCGCCGACAGGGCCTTCACCCACCCATGATAGAGCGCCGACATTCAGGGGGGGTGGCATGAATACAAATCGCGCGTGCAGCGCAGCAGACGCTAATCCGGCAGCGCCGGCACCTGCTTACCCAGCCGCGCCAGGATCTGGGCGAGGTAATCCACCGAGAGCGCCGCGTGATCGAGCAGGAGGCTCGCCATCTCGGTGCGGACGAAGTCGAAGAGGTTATCGCCGGTCCAGCCGGCCTCGGTAAGCCGCTCGCTCAGGAACTCCAGGCAGCGCTGGCTCAACTGGTCGGCGCGGCGCGATATCGTCCCCTCGTGTACCTTCAGGAGCTGCGCCACCTCGCGCTGGCTGAGATGGAAGCGCAGCCGCAGTCCGAGCAGCAACAACTCGCCATCGTCGCGCTGGGCCAGCCAGTCGTGGACGCCGACCGCGAACAATTCGCGCCAGCGCGTGTCGCTTTCCGCGTCCGGCACCGGCAAAATGTGATGGTCGTCGTCCAGCAGCGGCTGCTCGTGACTGTGCCGCCGGAGCTGCGACACGTGCCAGTTCTGGAAGACGCGGATGAGCCACGGCACCAGCGGCCGCTGCCCATCGTAGCGCGCTAGCACCGGCAGCGAGCCTTCATGCTCCGGCGCATACAGCTGGCTCCAGAACTCGTGCACCGCGCTTTCCTGTCGCTCCTCATCGCGCGGATAGAGCCGCGCCGCCCGCGCCCGCAGCGCATCGACCAGCAGGCAGTCGCTGCGGCCGGCCCGTGACGCGAATAGCTGGTCCCACGCCCGCGCGTTGCCCTCCAGGCATGCCGACGCCACGAACCAGTCGAGCGGATAGAGGTTATCGAGGTACTGGTGCCACGATATCGGCCCGGCCTGTTTCTTACCAAAGAGCTCGTAGGTGCGCACCAGGTGCCGGCGGCACGCGTCGGCCGGCAGGTCGATCCCCGGCAACTGCAGCCGGCAGAAATGGTACAACAGCTCCGCACGTGGCTCAGGGCTCGCCGGCGGCGATGGCTCCGTCATGGGGTCGGCCCTCATCGGACACTTATTGCGGCACGAAGACGATCACCTCGATGCGCGCCGGCGGCAGCTTCTCGGTCTCCGGCACCGGCGTCGGCATCGTGCCGCAGCCGATCGTGCGCATCGACCGATTCGACCACCACCACCAGCCGGCGCGATGAACCTGGTGGGTGCTCTTGAGATAATCGGCCACGACCTCGCTCTGCTTCTGCGTCACCGTCTTCGCGAAGTCGGCGTCCTGCCCCGGCGCGGCAAACGCGGCCACGACGATCTCGGAACCCTCCGCCTTCTGTCCTTTGAGCCATTCGGCCGTCCCGTCGAGCAGCTTTCTGCCGTGGGCGGTCAGCACGGCCTTGCCCGGCTCGAACAGATCGGCTTCGGCGTACCATTGCCGGAAGCGCTTGCACTCGGGCCGCACCAGCTCCTTTTGCGGGTCGATCACGTAGCTGCGCACGACCGGCAACGCCTTGATCGCGTCGGCGTTTTGCTTGACCGACACCACCATCTTGCGCAGGTCCTGGATCGACGCCAACGCCTCGGAATACGCCTCGTTGTCCTTGACCAGCTTGCCCAGCGTTCCCTTGCCGCTCTGGATGTCGTACATGGCCGACTTGACCTGGGCCAGCGTCCCGGTCAATTCATCATAAAGCGCCTTGTCCTTGACGAGCTTGCCCAGGGTGCCGTCGCCGCGCTCGATCTGGTCGAGCGTGGCGTCGGCCTTGGTGAGCACGATGTTGAGCTTGTGGGCGGCGTCGGCGAGGTCCTGGGTGATCGCGGCCGCCCCGCCCTTCGTACGGAAGCTTTGCATGGCCTCGTCCACCTCCGTCAAGAGGCGATTGAGCTTGCCCGCCGCCTGGGCCACGCCCTCCATCAGGTCGGGCTGCACGACCGCGGCTAGCTCGCCGCCATCGGCAACCGGCGGCGTGTCGGCTGCCCCGGGCAAAATGCGTACGAGCTTGGCGGCAAGGAAGTTTTCGCTGACGATCTGCACGCGGGCGTCCTGACCGACGAGATGGTGATACTTGCCGGCGATGCGCAGCCGCAGCTTGACGGGCTCGCCGGGACGTTCAGGCGGCAGGATCGCCTCAACCTCGCCGGCATCGATGCCCTGGACGCGCACCCGGCTGCCAACCTCGACGCCGCCGACATCGGGCAGGCCGGCAACGACATGGAAGCTGTCGCCGCCCCAGCCAGCGCGTTCGCCGACGACGAATAGCCCGCCACCCGCCAGCAGGAACGCGACGATCACAACCAGCCCAAGTACCGCCGCCTGCCAGCGCGACAAGGATCGAGACACGAGCGAACTCCGGGAAGAGGACGATGGACGACCGCAGCCCACGTCCCATTATACGGACCGACGTCGGCTCGTGATCCGGGGCAGCGATGTGATTGGCATATGGTGTGGGCCACACCCGCTCGGGAACGGTAGCCGCCGTAGCCGGTCGGACGCGTCATCTCGGCTTTTCACGTTCTTACGGGACACCCTCCAATTTGAAACGCGCACCCCGCCGGCGCGGTGACTCGGTGTAGGCGCTTGTCCCGTTCCGGGTTGCGACATGGGTCCGCAGTCGTTTCACCGCGAAGCTGCCCCAGATCGCCGATCGTCACGATGTTCCGCGCGGAACATTGTGACGATCGGCGATCTGGAAGGCCGACCCGCGCCATGACGCGCTCGTTGACGACATAGCGTCTCTGCCGGGAACGGTGCACGCTGTAAAATGCGGTATGAGGGAACTTGACATCATGGCATCGGCACTGGACCGGCTGGCCCCGCTTTTCCCCATTCCTACCGGAGCGGTGCGCAAGCTCACGCCCACGGACGTCTCCCAGTTCATCCGTTTGGAGCAGTGCGAGCGATTCCTTCGCCTACGCCTGGCGGAGCGCGCCGGCCAGGATTTCATGGACGCCGCGAGGGTCGCGCCCAGAGCATCCCGCCTCTGCTGACCCTCGCGGGCGGACGGTTCGAGGACCAGCTCGAACCAGCGATTGCCACTCGGCACGCCACGCGGCACCTGGCCCGCGAAGCCCGCGGTTCGGGCAACCGGCCCGCCGACAACGCCGCGATCGTTCGGCATGTGCGCGACCTGCTCCCTGGCGGCACGCTGGTGCTATTCCAGCCGCGCCTCGAAGGCGAGGTGGAAGGCTGGTTGATCCGCGGCGACGCGGACGTCATTCGGCTGGAGAAGGATGGCTCCGGCGCCCTGCACGTGCTCATCGCCGACATGAAGAGCACCACGCGCGCCAAGGTGGAGCACCGGCTCCAGGTCGCCTTCTATCACCTGCTGCTCGAATCGCTGTTCGAGCAGCACGGCATCGCCCCGGTCGTCATCGAGACCGCCATCCTCTTCCGCAGCGTGCCGCACGATGCAGCGCAACTCGACGAAGCGGCCCAGCGGCAGCGCGACGCCGCGCGAAGGTGGCTTGGGCTGGAGGACGGGCTGCTGGAAATCGTCGCCGACCCCGATGCTTATCGGCAGGCGGTGATCGACCTCGTCACCGGCCCCGATTCCACAGCACGGCGCATCGCCCGCGCTCCCTTCACCGATGTCCCATACGCCCTCTCCTACAAGTGCGACGGCTGTCTTTACAACGAGTTCGTTCTGCATGAAGTGGAGCGCCGAGCACGACGACCTGTCCCTCTTGCCCCACCTGAGCGCCGTCGAAAAGCAGGTGTTGCACGGCGCCGGCGTCCGGACGGTGCGTGCGCTGGCCGTTCTCAAGGATTTCCGCGATGCGGACGCAGGTGGCCCCGGCAACCGCGAGCTCACCGCCGCGGACGGAAAGCAATCCGTCGTGCGCCGGCTTGCGGTCACCTGGCCGATTGGCCCGCGTCTGGACGAATTGGTCCATCGCGCCCGCGCCTATCGCCGCTGGGCCAAGAAGGAACCGCTGGAAGCGCTGAGCTACATCCCGAGCAAGGGCTGGAGCACGCTGCCTCACGCCGACGCCGGCCTCAATCCAAACCTGGTGCGCATCTATATCGACGCGCAGCACGATTATCTGCACGACCGCGTCTATCTCGTCGGCGCCCTGGTCGAGGCCTGCGACGGCGGCGAACCCCGGCGCCGGCAGACGATCGTCCACCTTGCCGACGGGCCGCCCGACGATCCAGGCCGCGAAACGCAACTCCTGGCACGCTGGACCGCGGAGCTGCTGCGCACGGTCGTGGACCTGGCTTTCCGCGACACGGACGGCGCGAAGCGGGCGCCCATCCACTTAATTTTCTTCAACCGCTTCACGTACCAGGTGCTGCTGGCCGCGCTGGCCCGCGGCCACGCGGACATCCTCACGCACTCGCCGCCGCTGTACGATTTCCTGACGCAGCTTGCGGCCTTCAACACCCCGATCATGACTTTCCTCGAACAGGAAGTTCAGGAATTCAAGAACTACCCGCTGCTGTGCCAGTCGCTCCACGCGATCGCCGGCTACTTGCGCTTCGACTGGAACCAGCCGTGGCCGTTCCGCACGCTGTTCCGGGAGCGCGCATTCGATTATCTCGGCCGGCTCGACCGGGACGAGGAGGAACCCGAGTGGTACACACGGCGGGCCCGCTTTAACAGCCAGGTGCCGCTGGAATACGCCTACGCGGCCTGGTCGCAGCTACCCGCCGGCCGCGGACGCGCCGGACCCATTCGCCGCCTACCGCCCGGTGACGGTCGACGACCTGACCGCATTTGCAGGCCGTCGTTTGGAGGCGCTCGCGTGGATCGCCCAGCGGCTTCAGCCCAATCGCCAATCCACGAAGGAGCCGTTCGATCTGCCGGACCTCGCCCATTACACCGACAAGGCCCGCACGCTGGCGCACGCCCTTGAGGAGTTCGTGACCATCGAGCGGCACGTGGACCTGGGCGCCTGGAAGGCGGTCCGCCACGCGCCGCCGGAGCGCCGCGTCCTGATGGGCGAAACCTTGCTGGTGCGCTACCTGGCGGCCGACCAGGATCCCGCGGCCGCGGCGTGCGCTGCCGCCGGTGGGGCCGGCCAGGAGGGGCTAGCGCTGCGTCTGCGCGTCGAGACCGCCGGCCTCGATTGCGATCTCGCCGAGGCGTTGGCGCTGGGCAACTTCCGGCCGGACGACCGCCTCGTGCTCTTCCCCCGGCTGACTTCCGACGAGCGGCTGCCCGAAGCCGAGCGCGTTCTTTTCACGCCGACGCCGCGCCAGCTCCTGTACGGCCCGCGCGTCATCCTGAAACAAATCGTCGTCGACCGCACCGACGCGCAGGGCCGGGCCGCGAGCGCGTACATCGACGTCGAGGGCCAAGGCTCGCGTTTCATCAAAGACCTCCCCGGTTACATTTTCCCCTCGATCAACAAGCCGCTCGTCGACGGAGCGCTCTACACGCTCGATCCCTGCACGAACGACTGGTACGGCTACTTCTGCGCCAAGATCATTCGCGGCCTGCGCGAGCGAGTCGATCTGGGCTCCCCGACAGGCAACGCGCTCTACGACCGCGTCTCGTCGACGGGTTCACGGGCCAGCGTCCATTGGCCAGCCAGCGCGGTCGTGGGCCAAGCGCGTTTCCAGCGCGGCCTCGAAGCGATGCACGCGGCCGGCGCGGTTCATGACCTCGAGCCGAGCAAGCGGCAGTACATCGGGCATCACGGCGCGGACCCGACCGTGCTGGTGCAGGGCCCGCCCGGCACCGGCAAGAGCTACGCGACCGCATTTGCGCTGTTCGCCCGCCTGCAAGGAGCGCTGGCGGCCGGCCTCGACTACCGCGCGCTCGCCTCGTGCAAGACGCACGCCGCGACCGACGAATTGCTGCGCAACCTGCTGAAGGTCGGCAAGCTCCTGGAGGCAATGCGCGCTGCGCAGCCAGCCCTGTTCGCCGAGTATTTCGACGCGCGCCTGCTGGACGTCCCCATCTGCCGCATCGCTCCGCGTGACGCCGTTCCCGACGACGCGATCGCCCTCCCCCGCGACGACAAATCCAACGCATGGTCCTTGCAGAGCGTGCCTCACGTGCTGGCGGCGGTGACGCCGGGCGGCGTCTACCGCATGATCAAGGACGCATTCGGCAAGGAACTCTTCGGGCACCATTTCATCGACTGCCTGGTGCTGGACGAGGCATCGCAAATGAACCTGCCCGAGGCGATCATGGCCGCCCTGCCGCTGCGCCCGACGGGCCAGGTGATCGTCGTCGGCGACCACCGGCAGATGCCGCCCATTGTGAAGCACGATTGGGACAACGAGCCGCGGCGGACCTTCCAGGAATTCCGCGCCCACGCCTCGCTGTACGAGGCGATGCGTGCGCTCGACCCGCCGCTGATCCAGTTCGGCGAGAGCTTCCGCCTGCACGCCGTGATGGCGGAATTCCTGCATCAGGAGATCTACCGTCACGACGGCATCCAGTATTTCTCGCGCCGCCATGACGTGCTGCCGCGGCAAGAATACGCCGACGACTTCATCGCCGCCGTGCTGCACCCCGACTATCCGCTGGTGGTCGTGGTTCACGACGAGGCCGACAGCCAGATGCGCAACGAATACGAGCAGGCGTTGATCACGCCGATCATCGCCGCCCTGAGCGATCCCGCCGGCCACGCCCTGCAGGCGAAAGAAGGCCTCGGCGTGGTGGTCCCGCACCGAGCCCAGCGCGCCGCGCTGCAAACTGCCTTCCCATCGCTGAGCATCTTCGACGACGACGGCGTGACGGTGCGCGGCTCCGCGATCGACACCGTCGAGCGCTTCCAGGGCGGTGAGCGCACGGTGATATTGGTGAGCGCGACGGAGAGCAACCGCGCATACTTGCTGGCGGCCAGCGACTTTCTGCTCGACCCTCGCCGGCTGACGGTGGCGCTAAGCCGAGCGAAGCGCAAGCTTATTCTCGTGGCGTCGCGATCGATCTTCGAGTTGTTCAGCGCGGACGCGGAGACGTTCGCGCATTCGCAGCTATGGAAAAATCTCTTGCGACGGACCTGCTGTCATAGAATGTGGACTGGCGAACGTCTGGGCAGGCAAGTGGCGGTGTGGGGGAGCGGATCCCTCGCTTGAAATTTGGTTCCCGTCGCAGAACCCTTCCCAACCATGCCAATCGTGGGATGGACCGTGCCTGCTACCGAGTTGCCGTTTCTGGAAAGCGACGCAATCAAGCGGAAACAGATCGATTGCGTGGAAGCTTATCTGCCCAAAAGCATTGACTTCCTTTCCGAGCTGTATCAATTGCTCCGTGATAAAGTGACTTATCGCCTGGGCAATCTCGTGTTGGATCGTTTTTCGATATATGAAGTAGACGGTGTCTTCCAGGGAGAAACGTTGTGGGAGCAGCGGACGTTGGTCATTCGCATGCTGTTTATCCGGAAAGCGAGCACACCCGCCACTTTGGTGGATGCCATCATCCTCGAGCTCGGCCGAGAAATTGCGACCAAGGTGGCCATTCGCGAGGAGCAAATCTGAATTTGTCATTACGCGCAGAATTTGCGCATTTTTGAGGGCCTCAAGCGCCTGATAAGCTGAAAGGAACGACCCGTGCGAATCGTGATGAATCAGTACGCCGATGGCGACAAATTTGCCGTGGAAACGGCGACCGACGGCAGTGTGGATCAACACGATCTGCTCGGCCAGCGCAAGCCGGGTGCTCGCATTTCCGCGTACGCGGAGGTTGCTTGCGACGACAACGACAACGGCCTGAAGCGGCTAGAAGAGTCGTTGACGTATTTATTAGGCGAAGTGCAGAGACGTTGGCAACACCTGGCGAGCGTGTGAGGTGCGCGGCGACGGCGTGACGGTGCGCGGCTCCGCGATCGACACCGTCGAGCGCTTCCAGGGCGGCGAGCGCACGGTGATTTTGGTAAGCGCGACGGAAAGCAACCGCGCGTATCTGCTGGCGGCAAGCGACTTCCTGCTCGACCCCAGGCGGCTTACGGTGGCCCTGAGCCGGGCGAAGCGTAAGCTGATCCTCGTGGCGTCGCGATCGATCTTCGAGCTGTTCAGCGCCGACGAGGAGACGTTTGCCAACTCGCAGCTCTGGAAGAACCTGCTACGGCGGGCGTATACAACCAGACTATGGGATGGAGAATTCAACGCGCATCGTGTGACAGTATGGGGCAAGATAGTCGCACCCTGATGCCGTAACTTTGAACCACTTCGCGGGGACGCCTATGCCCTGGAAAGAGGAACCGATCGGCCTAGCTGTCGAAGGAGTTATTCCGTTTGACCCGGAAAACGTTGAAAGGGCCTTGAATCGCTTAGAGAGCGATCACGGCAATTCGAGGACAATTTGCAGCGAATTGCGCAAGAGGGTGAGAGCGCCGGATTCGCTTTTCGACGATACCAAGATCCTTCAACTCTCAAAATGGCTCAAGAGCGATGCCAGTGAGGCAGCAACGAGCGTTTTTGATGTCTTTTTGGAATCGCCCCAAGGCGCTTATTGGGCGTTAACAACAAGTTTTACTCGGACAACGCCCAAAGCGACTACGCATTTTGGCGGAAACAGGTCGTTTGCCTTTCGCAGGTCCGCTTCAGTGTGGCCGATTACTTCGATCAGCTCAGGGACGACTTCTTCAACACTCCCGGTACAGGGTGGTGTCGCCTCATCGTTGCACGCCTGGAAGGGTCAGCCACTCGGCGAGCGTCCACACATGATCGGTCAAACCGGCCGCCATCGCCGGAGTGCGATCCTGCCACTTCCCGACGGCATCTTTCTGCCGTAGCGTGCGTACCGGCCAGCAGAAGTTGTAACTGTACAGCGTAAAGTAACTCACCGCTGCATGCACTTGCCAATCCTTGGAGAAACAATAAGTCTTGCGGCCCTTGCGCGCGTTGCGGTGGCGGTCCGTCCCGTTGTGCCGCTCCAGGTAGGCCGTGTTCACCGTCGCGCTGACCGGCGAGTCGGCCAAGGCTTGTTCCAGTCCCGCCTCGGTGCCATAGACCAAGCGTCGGTCGACTTCGACGACCTGATTGCCCTGCCGCGTCTTGTGCACCGTCGCATAATTCAGCCCCGTGGGCACGGCCTGGTACGGCGCGGCCGGTCGGCCCGGCTGACCCGTGCGCGGCGGCGTGACGACTTCACCGTAGACGGCGAGGATGACCCCCGGGTAGCCCGCGTACTCGTCACTGGTCATCAACCCCATGATGCGGCCCTCGGTACGCTCATGGAAATCTTCCACCAACAACTGGCTATGCTCACCCGTGCGTCGCCCGAGTACCACGCTGACCACCAGGCGGCTCACCGGGTCAAAGGCCACATGGTCCCAGCAGTCGCCCTTGTCGTCGTCGGCCGGGTTGGACCGATCGCAATGCTTTTCCTTCTTGCCGACAAACGACCACTTCTCATCGAACTGCACTTCGGTCGTTAGGGGGGAAAGCCCCACGAGTTCGTCGTGGAGTTGCTCGGCATGCTTGCCCGCTTTAACGCTGTAGCGGACGACGGTGTCCTTATCGACGCCGACCAGACGGCTGGTCTTGCGGACGCCAACGCCCTCGACGATATGTTCCAAGACGGCGACGACCTTGTCGTGCGGCAGCCGCGCATCGAACAAGGGCGTGCCTTTGCGTTCTGAGAAACGCTGTTTACAGGTGCGGCAACGCAGCAGCCGGCGTTGGTCGGGACCATAGCGCATCGGCACCGTTAGATTGCCCGCATCGCGCTTGCCGTAATCGGCGCAGGCAGCGTTCAGGCAGCAGAAGCGACCCAGATCGTCGTCGGGCCGTCCGTGGCTCATGGTTCATCCTCACCGCGAGTGCTCTTGCTCCATCATCCCCCCGATGGTACAAAAGGCCGGGTGAACTGGCAATAGTAAGCGGACACCACCCGGTACAGCTGACCGGCCGAAAACACCACTCAGTGAGGCGACACAGACTTCAATCCAGCTGTACCGGCAATACATCAGCGCCGTGCTCGTATCTCGCGAGCTTCCCTACGTCGGGACGCATAAGCCGACGGCCACCTACCCACCGGACTCGCTTACAAAGGAATTCGAACAGTACCTCAGCAAGAATCCGAGGTTCTTTGATGAGCTCGCCAACTCGCCGAAAGCTAACCTCGCCTTACCAATCCGGACCGATCAAGGCGACTTCGCAACCGCCCGCGAGGATCCACCGCAAATCCTTGCAATTCTGAGGGAACAGGAGGCTGCGATGCCCCGGCGTGGTCGGAAAACTGACTGGCTCCAGCGTGACGCCAGAGTTCGTCAACTGGGAAAAGAGGGCGAGAGGTGGGTAGTTGAGGGTGAGAGGCAGCGGCTCGCACCTGCAGGCCGGGAGGATTTGGCGCAGAAGGTCGTATGGGTCAGCAAAGAAGAGGATTTCGGCGACGGCTTAGGTTTTGATGTATTGTCCTTCTGCGAGCAGGACGATTCCGAGATGCAAATTGAAGTGAAGACGACAACGCATGGAAAGGATTTTGCATTCACTGTCACGATCAACGAAGTTCTTTGCTCCGAAGAAAATCCGAACTCCTACTACTTGTACAGGGTCTTCGACTTCTTGCGCCTGCCGCGATATTATGTTCTGCCTGGATCGTTGAAATCGTCATGCTTCCTGGAGCCCACACAGTTTCGCGCCAGTCCGATCGCAGGACCAGGCCTGCTTTGACCGAGTCGAGGTAATCGGGATCACTTGGTGCGACCGCTAGGTGCTAGCCCATAGGCTTAGAATCTGGCCGGCTTCGCGGGAACCGAACAATGAACCGTGAAATCGCGATCGGCGACATCCACGGCTGTGCCGCGGCCCTGGAAGCCTTGATCCAGGCCATCCAGCCGGGGCCCGACGATACCATCGTCACCCTCGGCGACTACATCGACTGGGGGCCGGATAGCCGGGGTGTCCTCGATCAGCTCATCGGCCTCGGCGAACGCTGCACGTTGGTTCCGATCCGCGGCAACCATGAGGAAATGCTCCTCGCGGCGCGCGAAGGGCGGTCGGACCTGCAGTTCTGGCTCAAGTTCGGCGGTAGGGCCACGCTCGGCTCCTATGGGCTTGGCGAGGAGCCGAACCGCATTCCGGCGGAACACGTTCGCTTCATCCAGGGTTGCCGCGATTATTTCGAGTCGGTCGGGCATATCTACGTCCATGGCTGATTACGAGCCGCACCTGCCGCTGCACCAGCAGAACTGGAACGCCTTGCGCTGGGCGTCGCTGCCGCCGAATCCGGTGCGGCACTGCTCCGGCAAGGTCGCCGTCCTCGGCCATACTCCGCAGAAGAACGGCGACATTCTCGACCTCGGCTGCCTCAAGTGCATCGACACCTTCTGCCACGGCGGCGGCTGGCTGACGGCCCTCGACGGCAACACCGGCCGGCTGTGGCAGGCGAACCAAGCCGGGGAATTGCGAACAAATATTGGAAAATGCTCATAAGGGAGGTGTGGCCGCCACCACGCGCCCCGTTGCCTCGCCAAAGCCAATCCGATACCCCGGGCCCTGGCACCACCCGGTCAGCGTCAGGCGATCGCCATCCTGCAGGAAAACGCGCGTTTCCCCGTCGGCGAGCGTGATCGGCCGCGTTCCTTTCCACGCCAGTTCCAGGAGCGAGCCGAGCGAATCCGGCGTCGGGCCGCTGATCGTGCCGGAGGCGAGCAGATCGCCGGGTCGCAGGTTGCAGCCGTTGCAGGTGTGATGCGCCACCTGCTGCGCGACGCTCCAGTAGAGATGGTGCGCGTTCGTGGCGCTGAGGCGCTGCGGGCGATCCATCGCCGCGGACTGGAGCCAGACCTCGAGCTGGATGTCGAACGCGCTGGCGCCGGCGATGCGCAGGTACGGCAGCGGCTCGGGGTCCTGGCGCGGGCCGGCGGTGCGAAACGGCTCCAGGGCGTCGAACGTCACCACCCACGGCGAGATCGACGTCAGGAAATTCTTGGCCAGGAACGGGCCGAGCGGCTGATACTCCCATCTCTGGATATCGCGGGCGCTCCAGTCGTTGACCAGCACCATGCCGAACAGGTGCCGTGACGCGTCGGTCACTGGAATCGGCCGGCCCAACGGATTGCCCGGTCCGATGAAGGCGCCCACCTCCAGCTCGAAATCGAGCGAACGGCTCGGGCCGAACGACGGCAGCGTCGCATTGTCGGCGCGGGTCTGGCCGAGCGGCCGGCGCACCTCGGTACCGCTCACGACGATCGAGCTGGCGCGGCCGTGATAGGCGACCGGCAGATGGAGCCAGTTCGGCATCAGCGCGTTCTCGGGCCCGCGCAGCATGATACCGACGTTGGTGGCGTGTTCGCGCGACGAGTAGAAGTCCGTGTAATCGCCGATCTCCGCCGGCAGCAGCAGCGTCGCCTCGGCCATCGGCACCAGCGCCCGCGTGCGCAGCGGCGCGTCATCGCGTAGCGCCGGCTGGTCGTGCCGCAGCAGCTGGCTGACGCGCGCCCGCACCGCGCCAGGCGTCCGGCCCGGCGGCCATCAGCCCATTGAGCGTCTGCTGGTGAACAAAGAAATCCGCCGGCAGCGGGCCACCGTCAAACATCCCGGCTGCGGCGAGCTCGGCGAGGTCCACGATGTACGTGCCGATGGCCACGCCGACGTGCGGCGCGCCGCCGCCACAGCGAAAGACGCCGAAGGGAAGGTTCTGGATCGGGAAGTGCGAGTCGGGCGCGACCTCGATGAAGCTGCGCAGGGCGGGATCGTTTTCGGGAATCATCGTCCACTCCGGGCTCACACCTTATACTTCCCCACCGCCTGTTTCAGCTCCACGCTGAGGGCGTTCAGGTTCGCCACGGCGCGCTCGAGCTGGGCGGTGGCGGCGGCGGTCTGCGTGGCGGCCTGGCGGATGTCCTTCATCCCCTGGGCCACCTGCTCGAAGCCGATCTGCTGCTGGCTGCCGGCGCCGATGATCTGCTCGAACGCCTGCACGCTCTCCAGCGTCGTCCGCGCCATCTGCCGAATCGTCTGCTCGGTCACGTCCGCCTGCTGCCGGCCGACCTCGACGCGCTTGACCGCCTCTTCCGTCAGCATCACCGAGCTGTTGATTCCCTTCTGGATGTCGCCCAGAATCGTCCGCACCTGCACCGTCGAATCCTTCGCCTGATCGGACAGGTTCTTCATCTCCTGGGCCACCACCGAGAAGCGATTGCCCTGCTCGCCTGCCGCCGCCGCCTCGATGGCGGCGTTGAGCGCCAGCAGGTTCGAGCGCTCGGCAATGTCGTTGACCGTGGCGATGATCTCGCCGACCGCCTGCGTCTTCTCGCTGAGCGCCACGATGTTTTCGGCCACTTCCTCGACCTGCTCGCGAATGGCCGACATGGTGCGCGTCGTCTCCTGGACCGCCTGGGTACCCGAGTTGCTCGCGGTGCTGGTGGCCTCGGCGGCCGCGGCGACCTGCTTGGCGCGCCCAGAGATTTGCGCCGGTCTGGCTGATCTCCTCCATGGTGGTGCTGATCTGCTGCACGGTCGCGGCTTGCTGGCGGGTGCTGGCCGCCTGCTCCTGCGTCGAGGCGAGGATCTCGGCCGACGCGGCGTTGAGGTTCTCGGTAACGCCGACGGTCTGGCGGGTCAGGTCGCGCAGGTTATCGAGCATGCTGTTGAACACCCGCGCCAGCTGGCCGGTCTGGTCCTGTGAGGCGATGACGAGCTTTTCCTGCCGCAGGTCGCCGTCGGCAATCTTGCGCGACGCCTCGGTGACGGCGGTGAGCGGCCCGGTGATGCCGCGCGTGATGGCCGAGCCGACGATGAACAGGCCGATGATCGACGCAAGGGTACCGACAACGATCGTCACCTGGGTCCAAAAGACGGTGCTGGTTTCCCGCTGGGCCCGCTGTTTGAGCAACTCCTTTTCGGCATCCTGCATTTCCCTGATCCGCTCGCGCACCGTGTCCATGAGGTCCTTGCCCTCGTTCGACGTGACGATTTTCATCGCCTCCTTGAGCCCCTTCGCGTCGGGGGCATCCGCGGCCTGATTCACCGGATCGGTCGAGCGGAGATCGATCGTCCTCTTCAGCTCGTCCAGGCGCTTGGCAACGAGCGGCTCGAATTTGTCGAGACGTTTCTGCTGCTCGTCGTTATCGAGGGTCAGGTCGCGAACCTCCTGGATGCGTTTATCGATGGCGCGCAGCGCCTCTTTGTACGGTTGCAGGTAGCTGTCGTTGCGCGCGAGCAGGAAGCCGCGCTGGCCAGTCTCGGCATCCTTGAGCAGCGACAGGATCCCTTCGAGCTTTTCCAGAACCTGGTGCGTGTGGGCCACCCACCAGGAGTTATAGGTAAGCAGGATCAGGCTGGTGAACGCCACACCGCCGATGACGAGCAACAGCAGCACCGCCAGCGCGTAGCCGGCGGTGATTTTCTTGCCGACAGTCCATGAGGTGTTCATCGGGCGATCCTCAATCAAGAAATAGCGGGTGCGCCAGCAGCGCGTCGGTCCGCAGGAGCCGCAGCCGGTCCGCGGCGAGTCCGTGCAGGTAGCGCAGCAGCGAACCGGCGTCAACGGCTTCCGGGACGGCCAGTTCCGCTGCGGCGACGAGCTGGATGCGATCGAGGCGATCCACGCGCAGGACCGCCCGCGCCTCGCCCTTGCACAGGACCAGCACGTAACCATCGGCCGCGGCCTCGTAACCGGGCAGTTCGAGCAGTAGGCCGAGGTCGACCACTGAGCGGATGTCGCCATGAACATTCATGACGCCGCAGAGGGCCGGCGGGGCGCCGGGGAGCGGCGTGCAGGCGCGAAGGGCAGTAATTCCGTCACGTCGCCGAACTCGATGCCGTAGCGCTCCATGCCGAGGCCGAAGGTCAGCACCCGGCGTACATCGGGGCGGGCCACGGTCCGGCGCGCCGGCCGGCCAGCTGGGCGGCGCGTTCGCGGTAGATCGCTTCGATGCGCTGCGGATCGGGCGTGAGAGCACGCTCCAGGGCGAGCTGGCTCTGGCGCAACCGCTCCTTGACGACAGTCCAGTCGATGCTCATGCGTGCTCCAGGGCCTCGAGGTGCATTCGGGTCAGCTTGGCAATCTCGCCCGCGGTGATGCCGTCGCCTTCCGCGAACACCTGCGCCGGATCGCAGCGGGCGACCAGCTGCAGCACGTTGTCGAATGAGCGCGCCGCGCCGCGGAAGTCGCGCTGCTTCTGCAACTGCAGCCCCAGGTAGTAATGGGCAAGCACGCAGCGCCGGTCAAGGTAGAGGGCCTGCCGCAGTGCCTTCTCCGCCTCGACGTGCCGGCCCGCTTGCTCCAGCACCAGCGCGTGGTAGAAGTAGACGGCGGGGTTGAGCCGGTCCGTCGTCTGCGCGGCCCGGCAGCGGCGGTCCGCTTCGTCCCAGGCGCCGCGATCGGCCAGCGCGCGAATTTCCGCAAGTGCCGGCGCCGATGCGGGCGGCTCCGCGGCGGCGGGAATCGGCAATCGCATCGGCACATCGGGCAGTACCGGCGACGACCAGACCTGCGCGATTGGAACCGTCGCGGGTTGCCATGGCGCACTGTCCGCGGGCGCCTTCTGATAGAGGACTGCCGCGTCCGTATTCACGGTGCGAAAGGCGCCGAACAGCTGCGTGTTCGGCTCCGCATGGCCAACGGACAGCCAGCCGCCGTCAACCAGGCTCTGATGCAGCTGCGTCACGACGCGGCGAACGATGTCGGCGCTGAAATAAATCGTGACGTTGCGGCACAGGATCAGGTCGAAGGCGCTCAGGTCGTTCCACAGCGACGGGAACGGATGCGCCACCAGGTTGTGGTACTGAAACGAAACGCCCACGCGATACTCCGGGGCGATGCGCCACGACCGGCCCGCGCGCTCGAAATGGGCCCGGCGAAACTCGTCGGTCGAGTTGCGTAGCGCCCAATCCTCGTAGCAACCCTCCCGAGCCCGGGCGAGGAATTCGCGATTGACGTCGGTCCCGACGATGGTCACGTCCCAGCCGGCCAATTCGCGGGCAAAGTCGCGCCGCAACAGGACCGCGAGGGAATAGGCCTCGGCGCCGACCGAGCAGCCGGCGCTCCACACGTGCAGGCGGCGGGTGGCGCGATTGCGCGCGAGCAGATCGGGAATGGCGACATCGCGCAGCGCGTCGAACATCTCGCGATGCCGGAAAAAGAACGTCTCGCCGATGGTAAGGCTTTCGATGAGCGTGTCGAGCTCCGCCTCGGCGCGGGGCCCACCGCTCAGGAACGCGAGATACGCGCCGCAGCCGGGTAGCCCCAGCACGGCGAGCCGCTGCGCGAATCGGCCGGCCAGGTCGTCGTCCTTATCGGCGTAGTACGCCAGGCCGGTGACGCCGATCACGTGGTCCTTGAGCCGCGAATAGGCCGGATCGCTGGACAGCGGGTTCACGGCCGGGCCTCCTGCAGGCGCGCAGGCGGCTCTGTTCGCGATCCTGCCATTCCGCCAGGCACTGCTGCTCTTTCTCAAGCAGCAGCCGGGCCGGCGCGAGCAGCAACAGGACGCGATCGTCGTCGGTCACCATGCCGTCGACGCAATCGTTGAAGGAATGATTCTCCGGCAGCGGCAAGACCGCCTGCGCCGCGACCACCCGGATGCGCCGCACGCCCTCGACCATCAGCGCCAGCCCGCTGTCAAGCCCGCGCAGCAAGATGAGCGGCGTGTACAGTCCCGGCGGCTGTTCGGGCAGACGAAACAATCGGTCGAGCCGCAGCACCGGAATGGCGATCCCTTCGAAGTTCAGGAAACCTGCGAGCACGGCCGGCAGATCGGGCGGCCCTGAAAGCCGGGCCATCGCCACGACTTCCTGCACCTGGGCAAGCGGGATGCCATACAGCTGCCCGGCCAGCTCGATTTCAAGGAAACGCCGCACGGCCTGCGCGTGGGTCGTGGCGATGGGACGCTGCTGGATCAGCCGCTGCTGGACGATGGACATGGCGATGCAACCTCGACGACGTGCAGGGAATCCTTTATCAGGGTAACGGCTGCGCGGGGAACGCAATGGAAATGCGGCTGACTCGGGCGAGAACAGCTGGCGAACAGACCCGTCTTGGTGGACTTTCGGGCGGTGCGGGCGGCTACCGAGTCACGCCGGAAGCCTTACCCAGCGGACAAACGCCTGCTCGACATCCTCACGTGAAACCGTACCAGCGGCGATGCCCAGGAATAGCTCGACGATTTCATCGTTGCTGGCCCCGAGTTCACCGCCATTGAGGCGTACAAAAACTTCTGCAACCGCGGCGCCGGCGCGCTTGTTTCCATCGACGAACGCGTGATTGGTCGTCAAGTGGAACGCATAGGTTGCTGCGCATACTGCCAGGCTGGCGCTCTCGTAGTGCAGCCGATTAGCCGGTGCCAGCAAGGCCGAATCCAGCGCGCCTTCATCGCGTAGGCCACGCAAGCCGCCGAACTGTTCAAGCAGCTTGCGATGAATCTCCAGCACCTCTTCCTTACGCGGGAAACGCATTGCGCCGCCTCATGCTAGCCGCTGATACGCGTCCCGTCGGCGGTCGAAAACCTCCTGCGTGATTTCCTCAACCTGCTGCCGACGACGCGCGTCATCGACAGGCCGGAGGATAAGTTGGCCGTCCGCCCAGGTCACCTCCACAACGTCCCCAACGCGCAGACCGATTGCCTCGAGCACCGTTGGGGAAAGGACTACGGCAGCCGACTCTCCCACCGCAATAATGGGCTGTTGGGACACGACTATCTCCTGGTGCCTACGGGGTTGACGCCGTCCGCCGCAGTAGCAGCACGGTTACATCGTCCTGCAGCTCGCGCGACGCGGTGAACGTGTCGAGCGCCGCCCGCGCTTGCTCGGCGCACTCGGACAGCGGCAGGTCGGGACTGAAGCCGGCGGCGAGCGCCGCGAGTCGCGCGGGACCGAACATCGTCTTGCCGTCGGCAGAGTGGGCCTCCAGCAGGCCGTCCGTGAAGAACAGCAGCAATTCGCCCGGCGCCAGCGTCAAACGCAGCTCGCTGAGGTGCAGGTTGGGTTCGTCGTAGCCGAGCAGCCGGCCCGGACGCAGGCCGATCGGCACCACCGTGCCGTCGACGCGGCGCACGAGCGGCGGATGATGGCCGGCCGATGCGACAACAACTTCCCCCGTCGCCGGATCGTAGTCGCCGTGGGCCAGCGTCACGAACATGCACGACGGATTGTCGGCGGCCAGGCCGGCATTGAGACGGGCGAGCAGCTGCACCGGACTGTCCACCTCGTGCGCCAGATGCCGGCACAGTGTCCGCACCGCGACCATGAACAGCGCCGCCGGCATGCCCTTGCCCGACACGTCGCCGATGAAAAACGCGAGCCGGCCGCTCGGCGCCCGGAAAAAATCGTACAGGTCGCCCGCCACTTGCCGTGCCGGAAAGACCCGGCCGAACACCTCGAAATCGGCATCGGGGAAACCCTCCAGCTCGTCGGGCAAATAGCCCTGCTGGATCTCCTGCGCCATCGCCAGCTCCTGGTGCAGCCGTTCCTCGCGCAGCCGCTCGGCGTGCAGCCAGACGTTCTCCAGCACGACCGTGACCTGCAGTGCGACCGCGGTCAACAGGTGCAGGTCCTCGCTGCGGAAGCCGATGCCCTGGCTGAAGCGATCGAGCTGGATGGCGCCGACCCGCTTGCCCTCGGGATCGATGAGCGGCACGCACAGGACCGAGTGCATGTCGAGGTGGACAATGGTCGTGCTGGTCTGGAAACGGCGATCGTTGCGCACGTCGTCGGAAAGCAGGCCGACCCCTTCGTCCAGGGCGCGACGCACCACCGTCCGGCTGAAGGGATAGCTCATCACGTCGTGGTCGGGCCGGCCCCGCTGGGCGCGCACGACGAGCTTGTCCTCCTCGCACAGAATGACCAGGGCGCGGTCGGCCTGGGGGAACAGCCTCAGCAGCTGTTCCAGCAGCTTGTCGAGCAGGTTCTCCAGATCGAGAGTGCGGCCAAGGTGCTGGGCGATCTCCAGGAAGAGTTGCAGCTTGGCCGCCGGGTCGTGAATGAACAGGCCCTGGTGCAGCGTCACCGCGTTGACCGCCTCGCGCACGACCAGCGGCGGCTCGGCCCCGCCGTTCGGCGTTTCGCGCAACCCGAACAGATAGGGTCCGACCTGGATCGTGTCGCGGTCGGTCAGCGGCACGCGCGTGCGCGGCGTAATGCGCCGGCCATTGAGATAGGTGCCGTTACTGCTGCCGAGATCCTCGACAAAATGCTGGCCGCCGTCGCAAACGATGAGCGCGTGCTGGCGGCTGACCTGCTTGCCGGCCAGGCAGACGTGGCAGTCGATTTGTCGGCCCAGGGTTGTACGCTCCGGCTGGAGGGGATAATGACGCCCCATCTCAGGCCCGCGCAGCGTGACCAGGATCGCCATGCCTCCGTTTTACACCATGCGCGCAGCGAATGCCAGCAAAACCGCGCCGGTCCCAAACACTTCACACCCGCGGTTTGGCGGACTGCGGGGGACGCGCCGAAGCAATAATATGGGGACGATCGGCAATGCGGTGCCCGACGAGTACGATGTTGTCAAAACTCGACCTGTGAGTTAGGATGGAATGCAGTCCGGCTGGGTCGACAATCCCCCGGACGACATTACTATGGAGCGAGGCACTCTCCGGAAGGCGTCGGACTCCCTTCTCCCGAGCCGCTCCATGCCGGTCGCCTCCCGGTTCAGGCGCATTCCCCGATCCCTGGGCGGTATGCCACCAGGGTTCCTATTGCTTCCCTCGAAAGGATCGCGTTCATGGTCAAGCGCAAGTGGTTGATGGGCTGGCTCTTGCTTGCCGGCCTCTTGCTGGGCACTCCCGCCGTCCGCGCGGGTGAGGACGATGGGCAGCCAGGCCAAACCTATATTGTCCTTGTGGGCATCGACAAGTATCCCGATCCGCAGATCAAGTCGCGGGCCCATGCCGAAGCCGACGCCCAGGCGCTTTACGACCTGTTCACCTCCAAGGACCACCTAGGTGTCCCGGCGGCCAACGCCAAGCTGCTGCTCGGCAGTGCCGACGAGAAACGCGGCAGCGAGAAGGCGACCCGCGCCAACATCCTCAAGGCGCTGACCTGGCTGGAGAAATCGACCAAGCCCAATGACCTGGTCATCTTCGGCTATCTCGGCGAAGGCGCGCCGCTGGGTGAACGCTCGTGCTATTTCACCCTCGACTCAACGTACAAGGATCGCGCCAAGAACGGCCTGGCCGGCGCGGACCTCGAAGGCCGCCTCGAAAAAATAGCCAGCCAGCGTTTTCTTGCCATCGTCGACGTCAATTTCCTCGGCTTCGATCCCGGCACGGAATCGATGCCTGACTTCGACAATAACACTCTCGTCAAGGACTTCCTCGGCAGCGACGACACCCGCGACACCGTCCCCAGCCGGGTCGTCATGCTGCCCAACAACGGCCTGAAGCCGTCGCTCGACCTGGCTCGCCACGGCATCCTCACGCAGGTGATCCTCGACGGTTTGCGTGGCCGGGCCGACACCGAGGGCTATGAGCCGGACGGCAACATCACCGTCAACGAGCTCATCAAATACGTCCGCAAGCAGCTGCCTGAGTTGCGCGCAAGCACGGCACCACCGACGACGAGAAGGGCCAGACGCCGGTCGTCATCGAGGGACACGCCAACGACTTCGTCGTCGATTACAATCCGACGGCCCACGCGCGAGCCGAGGCCCGCTTGCAGGCGTTCAAGACGCTTGCCGCCGACAAGAACCTGCCCAAGGACGTCGCGCAGGAAGGCGAACACCTGCTCAGCGAGATGCCCAAGCTCGAGGCCCAGCAATCGCTGCGCAAGGCGTATCAGCAGCTGGCCGACAGCAAGCTCGACGTGGACGCGTTCCTGGCGAAGCGCAAGGCAATCCTGGAGCAGACCAAGCTGCCCGAACGCGACGCCTCGCAGTTCGCGATGACCGTGCTGCGCGGCGCCCGGCTCGTGCGCGACGGCTTCTTCAAGGACACCAACCAGGGCACGATGATCGACAACGCGATCGAGGGCCTGTACAAGGCGATCAACGAGAAAGTCCCGCCGTCACTCAAGGACAAGCTCAGCGGCATCAAGACCATGAAGGAGGTCGAGCTGCTCCGCGTCCTCTCCGAGGCGCGCCAGCAGCTGGGCAAGCGCGAGGATCTCGACAAGGGCAAGGACATCAGCTACGCGCTCAACGCGATGCTGACCAAGATCGACAAGCACACCTACTACTACGACCCCGATGCCGCCAAGGCGCTGGCGCGCGACACCAGCGGCAAGTTCTCCGGCATCGGCGTGCAGATCCGCAAGAACAACGTCAAGGATCAGCTCCAGGTCGTCACGCCCATCTTTGGCAGTCCCGCGTACAAGGCCGGCCTCAAGGCCAACGACATCATCGCCACCATCATCCGCGAGGTGGACGAGAACGGCAAGAAGCTCCCCGAGCCCGAGACCATCCCGACCAAGGGCCTGACGACCGAGGACGCGGTCAAGAAGATCCTCGGCAAGGCTGGCACGCCCGTCCGGCTCATGATCGAGCGCGAGGGCGCCAAGGAGCCGCTGGAGTTCAACCTCATTCGCGGCTCGGTCGAGGTCGAGACCGTGCTCGGCCACAAGCGCAATGTCGACGACACCTGGAACTACGTCATCGACCCGGACAACAAGATCTGCTACGTTCGACTGACGCAGTTCTCCGACAACACGGCTCGGGATCTCGAGAAGCTGATGAAGCAGCTGTACAAGGCCGGCATCAAGGGCTTTGTGCTCGACCTGCGCTTCAACCCGGGCGGCCTGCTCGACAGCGCCATCAAGATTTCCGACCTGTTCATCGACGACGGCCTGATCGTGACGATTCGGCCACGCGGCGCCGCGGAGATGAGCTACGTCGGCAAGGCGGACGGTAGCTACACGACGTTCCCGATGGTGGTGCTGGTCAACGGCGGCAGCGCCTCGGCCAGCGAGATCGTCTCGGCGTGCTTGCAGGACCACGGCCGATGCATCGTCGCCGGCAGCCGCAGCTACGGCAAGGGCAGCGTGCAGACGATCCATTCGTTCGACACCGGCGCCGGCAAGGGCAAGCTGAAGCTGACGACGGCGACGTTCTGGCGGCCGAGCGGGCGCAACCTGAACCGCGCCAGCACCAAGGGCAAGGAGGAGGACGAGTGGGGCGTGACGCCGAATGCGGGCTTCAACCTTAAGCTCGGCACGAAGGAGCAGTACGACTTGCAGGAACACTTGCGCGACCAGGAGATCATCCATCCACCTGGGTATGTGCCGTCGGCCAGCAAGACCGACTTCCGCGATCGGCAGCTGGAAATGGCATTGGAGTATCTGCGCGGCCAGATCAAGACCGCGTCGCAGGCGAACAAGAAGCCGGGCGGCTGATCCATCGAAATCCGGCCACACAATCCCGCCGTTTAGCGGCCGATCGCAGATCGGCACGTGCCGATCTGCGATCGGCCGCTAAACGGCGGGATTTTTTTCTTGCGTAACCTCCCCGAGGAGGGTTACAGTAAAGAGTATTGGCCTGCCGGCCCCCTCCTCTCCGGGGGCCGGCCATTTCCAGCCTCGCCTTGTTTGAGGTAACCTGTCATGGCAACCGTCGGCGAAATTCTCGCGGTAAAGGGCCCACACGTCCGCTCCATCGGCCCGGATGCCACGGTGCTTGAAGCGGCGACGCGCATGAACGAACACAAGATCGGCAGCCTTCTCGTCATGGACGAGAGCCGACTCATCGGAATCATCACGGAACGCGACATGCTCAAGCGCGTGCTCGTGTCACGGCGCGATCCCGGCAATATCCCGGTGGGCGAGGTGATGACCACCGAGTTGGTCTGCTGTCATCCGCACACCACGCTCGAGGAGGCGCGCGGCGTCTTGAAGAATCGCCGCATCCGCCATTTGCCGGTCATCGACGAAAACGAGCAGCTGCTCGGGATGATCTCGATCGGCGACCTCAATGCCCACGAGGTGAACGATCACGAACGGACCATTTGCATCCTGCAAGAGTACATCTACGGCCGGGCGTAAGCACCCAAACTTCTGAATTCTCCGAGACTTCGGAAGTTCTACAGGCCCACGGCCCGGATTCTGCGCCGGCGCGAAAAATCGCGATACCGGTTGACGTCGCTCGCAAGGACGTGTAAAAATGATAGGTTAGCCTGCAGCCGTGCCAGGGAGTACAGGGCCGGACCCGATTTGTTCGGATTGATCCACCCTGCATCCGCCGTTCATTAGGAGTAGCCAGTCCTTGCCGCCGGGACCCCCCAATCGCCACGACCGGGACCGCCGTGACCATCAGACCCGGGTCAACGAACAGATTCGCATCACGCCCATCCGGCTCATCGGACCCAATGGCGAGCAGGTCGGCGTGATCCCGACCTCGCAAGCCCTCGAAATGGCCCGCGAGGCCCAGCTCGATCTTGTGGAGGTGGCCGCCGTCGAGAAGCCGCCCGTCTGCAAGATCATGGACTTCGGCAAGTTCAAGTTCCAGCAAAAGCAGAAAGCCAAGGAAAAGACCAAGGCCCACCAGCAGAAGCTTAAGGAGATTCGGCTGCGGCCCAAGACCGATGCGCACGACATCGAGACGAAGATTCAGCAAGCCCGCAAGTTCCTCGAGCACAAGGACAAAGTGCTGATCTACGTGATGTACAAGGGCCGCGAGCTGCAGCACATCGAGGAAGGCAAGCGCGTCCTGACGCACATGCTCGAAAAGCTCATCGATCTCGCCAAGGTCGAGAAGGCGCCGAGCATGGAAGGCAAGCGCATGTCGACGATGCTGGCGCCAAAGTAAGATCAGGTCGCCGATGCAATCCATCGCCGTCGTCGCCCTGTGCATCGTCGCTGCGATCGTGTACGGCGTCCTCCATGACCAGGTGACGGCCCGCGTATGCGTTGAGTATTTCACCGTCGGCCATCCGCCGGTATTCGGAACCGAGGATCCGACGCTGCTGGCTCTCGGGTGGGGCGTCATTGCAACCTGGTGGATGGGGCTGGTGCTCGGCATCGCGCTGGCGCTCGCCGCCCGCCTCGGGAATCGGCCCAAACGCAACGTATCTACCCTGCTACGGCCGGTCGCGATCCTGATGGGGATTACCGCTCTGTGCGCGCTGATTGCGGGGCTGGTCGGCTGGATTCTGGGAACTAACGGCTTGATCATTCTCCTCGGGCCGGTCTCTTCCCAGCTGCCGCATGAAAAACACGCAGCGTTTATCGCTGATTTGTGGGCGCACCTGGCGAGCTACCTGGTGGGCGCGGTCGGCGGCATCGTGGTCATCATCCAGGTGTGGCGGTCGCGCCGCGCACGGGCGGCGCAGTAGCGAACGATGCCGAATTATTAGCCCGGTGCTCGACCTGATCGATGGCGTCCGTGCCGCCGGCTTCGGGAAAGTCACGCAGCGGTGAACCGGTCCAGGGGCGGCGCCAATGGCAAGCCGTCTTCTGGCGATCACCCATTTGGATCGTCGAGCAATTGCTGCAAACGATCGCCGAGCGGCGGCGGGAATCGCGACGGCCAGGTTGCATCGATCAGACCGACGCCGATCATGTCCAGTAGATGAACCTGGTCCTTGCGACGGTACGCCGTCAATTTCATGCGCACCAGTGCGTCGAGCGTCATCACCTGGAACTCCGCTGCCCGCTCCGATTCGCCGAGATCGGGACATGCATGCTCGTCGTGCGGCCGCACTTTTTCACCGGCGAACAGGATATGCACGCCGCCGCTTGGCTTGCCCTGGGGGCCGTCGATGAACATATCCACGTCGAGCAGATGATGATAGATGAACCCCTCGGCCTCAAGGGCGGCGCGGGCGGCCGCAAGGTCGGCGCGGCGCAGCAACAGGTCCACATTGCGCGTGTTTCGGACAGCATCCTCGTCGACCCGGGCCACCCACTCGGCGACGGCGTTGCCGCCGATGACCGCGTAGGACACCTTGGCGTTGTCGAGCGCCCTGGTTGCCCGCCGCAGCCGTTCCTTAACCTTCTCCGCTGCCATGAGCGCCCTCTCCCACCCGACGGGTGTCGCGGCCGCCTCGGACATGATTCACGCTCCTTTTTGCTGCCTTTATCGTAGCCGAACCCGGTGAGCGGTGCGAGAGCGGGGCGTGACAAACGAAGCATTTGGGCGGTTGCGCCGGCGGTCGCTATACCAATCCCGATGACCGCTCTCGTGCGCCGCTTCCTGATCGAAGCCGAGGATCGGCTGCGCTATTCGCCGAACGTCCGCGACCTCATCGGCCGGTACAAGGCGTGCCGCGAGCCGCGGGCGGTTCCGCACGATCCCGAGGCCATCGTCCGCTCGATCCGCAATCTGTGCGCGGTCGCACGCCTCCTGAAAAGTCCCACAAGAATCCGCCGGGTGGAAGACCGCATCCACGAACGCGTCGCCCAGCTCGATCCGGCGCGTGTGGACTGGACCGAGTTCGTCCCGACCATCGCGAATCCGTGCATCAGCCGGGCCGTCATTCTGAAGCCGTATGTCGGGCCGCGCAAGCCCGGCGTCGTCTTCATCGGCTTCGAGACGCAGTGGATGCATTTGCTGCGACACGCCCCGCTGCGCGAATTCGCCGAGCGCTATACGCTGATTGTCGCCCCGAGCTCCAGCCCGTACAACCTCATCAATTTCATCTTCCCCGCGGCCTATCCGACGCCGCTCTATAGCCTTGTCAACCATGACGAGGACATCGAGATCCTGAAACGCATTTCGCCCAAATATCGCGTGGTGCCGATGTACACGTCGCACTGGGTTAATCCGGCGATCTACCAGCCGCGGCCGCGTCCTGAGCGCGACATCGACCTGCTGATGGTGGCGGCGTGGGGCAAGGTGAAGCGGCACCACCTGCTGTTCCGTGCCCTGCGCCGCATGCCAGCCTCGCTGCGGGTCGTCCTGATCGGCCAGGACCAGGACGGGCGCACTCAGGCAACAATGCGGCGCGAGGCGGGCTACTACGGCGTGGCGGACCGCTTCGAGATGTGGAGCAACCTCTCACACCCCCAGGTGCGCGAAGCATTCTGCCGGGCGAAGGTCAGCATGCTGTTGTCGCTGCGCGAGGGCTCGGCCGTCGTGGTGCCGGAGTCGCTGTTCGCCGACACGCCCGTGGGGCTGTTGCACAACGCGGACAACGGCTCGCGCGGCTTCATCAACGCCGCCACCGGCCGGCTGCTGCACGAGACGAACCTGGCCAGCCAGCTGGTGGATCTCCTTGCCGATGCCGAGCGCTTCAAGCCGCGCCTGGGCGGAGGCGAATATCTCGTGCTTCAGAAGCACGACGCGGCTCAACGATATCCTGCGCTCCGATACTCTGGTTGAGGGCCGTGAGTGGACGCGCGATATCTACCCCCTGTGCTGGCAGCCCGATCCACGATTGGTGCATGCCGAGGACTGGCAGGCGCTGCGCGGCGAGCGTGCGGACATCCAGGCGCGGTTTAGCGTGACGCTGGGCCCGGATGTATTGCCGGGTTGAGCCATCCGCGTAACCCATTACGAGGCTCGGCTCGCCAGCTGCCGGTACGCCTCTTCGCTAAAGCCCACAAATAGGGTCGTGCCCGTGCGCAGGGTCGGCGCCCGCAGGTTGCCGGTCGGCCCCAGCACGAGGCCTGCGAGCGTCTCGTCGTCGGGAGCGTCCTTCTTCATGTCGATGGTGACGAGCTTCTTGCCCCGCGCGACGACGAGCGTCTGCGCGCTTTTCGCCAGGGCGAGCGCCTCGGCGCGGCCCTTCTTGTGTTTACCGGCGTCGGCGATGTGCTCGACGTGCAGATCGTGCTGCTCAAGGAACCCTTGAGCCTTCTTGCACCCGATTCAACTCTTGCGATGATACATCCAGTCGATGTCGGCGGTCACAATTCACCTCCGGCGGTCTTGCGGCAAACCCAGGTGACTTTCTTGAACTGCCCGGACGTCGCGTGCGGATAAGGTTCCCGGGCGACGATGGTCAGGCCGAGTCGGCATTCGAGCAGGCGCTGAAGCCGCCGGCCCGCCCAGCATGAGGGAAGAATGTACATGTAGTGGACGCGCTCGGCCAGGAAGGCGCGCGACCGGTGCAGGCCGTGCAGCAACATCGACGTGCGCAGGATCAGCGCGTCGGTCCAGCGTGAACGGACCACGCCCAGGAGACGTTGCAGTGCATGCAAGAGCGCATTGGCCGGACATGGATAGGGGATCGCGAACACGAGGACGCCGCCCGGCCGCAGCGCCTGGGCAGCCTTGGTGAAAATCGCCACTGGAGATTGCTTAACGAAATGGAACGAGTCATCCGCGGTGATCAAGTCGTAGCCGCCGAGTGACACCTGGGCGTAGTCGCCGCAGCGGAACTCGAGGCGCTCGGCGTGCGGGCTGCGCACGCGCAGCTCCTGCGCTTGCCGGATGTTGGTGGCCGCGATGTCCAGGCCGGTCACCGGACAACCGGGGAATGCGTCGGCCAGCAGCAGCGTCTGAGCGCCATTGCCGCAGCCGACGTTGAGGATGCGTGGCCGGCGCTGGTCGGGAAATACGGCGTGTTGCCCGACGACGCGCAGAAACGCGCCCGCCTTGTCCAGGTTGGACGAGAAGACCCGGTCCCAGGTTTCAACCGCGGGCATGGTCGTATTCCTTACGCGGCGCAGCCGTCCGCGATGACGGCGGTGCGCTGGTACTGTTCGACGACTTCCTGGGCTGTCCGCCAGACGAACTGCGGCGTCGACGCGATGAAATCCAGAAAGCGATCGTACGCGGCAAGCATGCGCTGATTGCCGGAGAAGCGCGCCTCGCAGTGCGTCAGCAGCACGACCACGCCACCGCTGCGTGCGATCTGCTGCGCCAGTTCGATCCAGAGCGCGGCCATGTCCGCTGCACTGTAGCCCAAAAAGAGCAAGCTGCCGTCGCGCGGCAGGCTCAGGGGCAGCTCGACGAGTGAACCGAGCATAAACGGCCGGGCCGAGGCGCAGCCGTTGTTCGGCACCGGGAAGGGGCCGCCGGAAGTCGGGATGCTGCTGTCATAGGTGTAGTACCGCGGCAGCGCTTCCAGCAGCGCCCGGCTGCGCAGCAGCGATGGGGCCCGGTAGCCGATCATGCGATACAGGCCGGCGAGGCGGCGACCCTCGCGCAGCCGCTGGTCGCGTTCTTCGGGAGTGACGAAGGACGTACGGTTGCTGTGATCGTAACCATGGATGCCCAGCTCGTGGCCGTGCGCCTGGAGCTCACGCAGCGGGCCGGGATTCATGAGCCAGCCGTTGGGGACGATGAAGCTGGTGGAGCTGGCGCCGATGCGCTCTTCGCGGTCGATGAACAGCGGGCACACGTTGTCGAGGCCCTCCTGCGAGTCGAGGTCGTGCGTCAACACCACCGGCGTCGGTGCGCCCGCGAATGGCGACGCCTGTCCGGCCAGGTCCGCGAGCAGGTCGGCGCTCAGGTCGAGCGGCCACCGCGGGAACCGGGCCCAACGGTGTTCACGACGACGCAGCCGGCCGCCGAGGCAGCGGGCGAGCATGCTCCGCACCAGGCTCGGCACGTAGTGATAGGAGAACGGCAGCCGCGACGACAGCGGCGGCGTTTCCGTGTAGGCGGCCGCCAGACGCAGCGCGTCGGCCTCCTCCGGCAGTACACGCGTCGCCGGCCCAAGCACGACGCGCTCGCCGGTGACGGCGCCGGCGTCCTGCCAGCGCTGCACGATCGGCTCGGGAATCGCGAAGCGCCGTCCGGTCGCCCATGCCAATGCCGAGTCGCCGGCGTCGGTTACGATCACGTCGCACAGAACCAGATCATTCATGACCGCATCCATGTCTTTAGTCCCGGAGGGATCACGCCGCATCACGTACCTTGCCCGCTTCGCTGTCGGCGGTTTGCTCGCTGATGAAGTACAACGGCCGGCGCACGACCTCGGAGTAAATGCGGGCGATGTACTCGCCCAGGAAGCTCATGAACATGAACTGCAACCCGAAGAACATGACCAGACCAAGCATGATACTGGTCCAGCCCGGCTTGGGATCGCCCAGGAAATAACAGGACAACAGGTAGATCGAAACCGGGATACTCAGGAAGAACATGGTCGCGCCGACCGCGGTCACCATGCCGAACGGCACCCGCGAGAACGACAGGAACGTGTCGTAGGCCGCCTTGACCAGGCTGTTGAGGTTCCACGATGACTTGCCTGCCAGCCGCGCCTGGCGATCGTAATCGACCACGGCCTGCGCGAAGCCGGTGTAGGCGACCAGCGCGAAGGTGATGCGGTTGTTTTCCTGGAACTGGCGGTAACAGTGCAGGACGCGCCGGTCCATGAGCAGGAAACTGCCGGTCGTGAACTGCGAGCCCTGCGGCATGGCGTAGCGGCGCGTCAGCCCCTCGAAGAAGCGACTCGCCCAGATACGCCATCGGCTGTCGGTGCGCGTCCGCCGCCGGCCCCACACGATCTGGGCGCCGGTGCGCCACTGCGCGATGAAGTCGAGCACGGTCTGGGGCGGGTCTTGCAGGTCGCAGGCCAGGATGACCAGCGCATCGCCGTCGGCCTGGTGCAGGCCGGCGCTGAGGGCGGCGTGCGAGCCGAAGTTGCGCGACAGCCGCAGCCCCCGGAACCGCGCGTTGCGCCGGCAGAGGTTCTCGATCAGCGCCCAACTATCGTCGCGGCTGCCGTCCTCGACGAACAGCACGTGGACGTTGAGGTCGGCGCGCTCGAGGAGCACCTGGCGCACCGCACGCTCGTAGCGCGGCAAATTGGCCGCCTCGTTGTGTACCGGCGTGACGATGACGATTCGGGGCCGGGCGGGTCGCGCGTTGATCATGCCGCATACCCCCAGGGTTCGAGATCCAGGCCGGTGAGCGACGCGAAACGCCGCACCGACGGCAGCATCTGCTCGCGCAGCCGCCGCTCCATGGCGTTGTCGAGCGTCGGACCGATATCCTTCGCGGAATTCACCACGCCGACGTTGAGCTGCGCGAACGGCACCTCGGTCAATCCGAGGAATGCCTGAATATCCTTAAGCAGCTTGTGCGGCCGCAGAGCGATATCTTCGTAGATGAAAAAGCGGACCTGGCCGGGCGGGTAATTGTCGAAGTAGGGCTGGGCAAGGGCGGCGTAGTCGCCGCGGCAGAGGTAGTCGTAAGGCCGAGCGTAAAACTTGTCGGGCGGCAGCGGGCTGGGGTGCCGGCCTTCCTGGGCGACGGCCTGGTCGAACGCCAGGGTTTCCAGGCCGTTTTTCTTGGTCATCAGGTAATTCGAGTAGGCCCGCGCCACCGGCTCACGAACGATGAACAGCAGGCGCGCCGCGGGCACCACCTGGCGGATCAGTTCGCAGGCGTCGACGCTTTCGAGGTAATAGCTGGTCTTTTCGCCGCGCGCGGGCTTGTCGCCGGCGCCGGCGAACAGGGCACGATAGCGCTCGCGATAGACGGCGAGCGGCTGGCGGCGGCCCATGAACACCTTGGGCTCCGGCTTGAATGGCCGGGCCATGTACACCTTGGGGTGCCGGGCCAGCGCCTCCGTGAGGTAGGTCGTGCCGGAGCGCGGGGCGCCGCCGATGATGAAGGTTGGCAGCTGCGGCCCGTGGGCGGGACTGGTCATGCGCTTTGCTCCTGTGGAAGAGACGAAGCCACGTCGGCCCAGGGAACCCAGCGCAACGGGTTGTCCGGCGTCACATCGGTGCGAACGCTGATGCGCTGTACTTCCCCGAGGAACAGGTAATGCGTGCCGAGCCGGACCTCGCCGGCAAGCGCGCAATCATAATGGATCGGCAGGTCGGTCAGCCGCGGCGTGCCGCCGGGCGATGGCCCAACGGTCAGTCCGGCGTTGGCGATCTTGTCGGGGTCCTGGGCGAGCGAAACATTGCCGGCGTAGCGGATGGCGGCCAGGACCGCGTCGGAGCGGAACGGCACGCCGCAGCCGAACCGTCGTGTCGCGCGGATGATGTCGAGGCTAGCGCGGGGGGCGTAACGCTGATTGATCGCCGCATAGGAAACGCAGGGCGCGATGATGAGCGGATGCCGGCTCAGAATCGTCGTCGAGCCGCACGGCATCAGGTTCGGCGGTCCTCCCTCGGCCTGGCTCGTGATCATGCCCACCGACGCCGGGAAGAAGCAGGGCCAGCGGGCGCGGTCGTTGTCCACTTCGACCTGATCTTCGGGCAACGGCGGCAGATGCTTGATCGTGCGCCCGCCCTGGACGTCATCCGCTTCGAACGCCACGGTATTCGCGGATGGAAACGCGTAGTCGGCAGTAAAGCCTTTCTGATAGGCCAGGTGCTTAAGGACGGCTGCCTGCGATGCCGGCGACGACGCCGCGCGCGGGGAGGCAGGCTGCCAGAGCGGCAGGCTGCGCCAGTGAACCTGGCCGTGGCCGCGCGCGATGTCGCTACGCAACTGGATCGCGTTGATTTCCAGAAAATACACGCGATGGCTGCCGACGTTGAGCCACGGCCGCTCGTAGATCGGTTGGCCGTCGCCATCACGGCCAGGCCGGACCAGCTGCGCCTCGTACACCAGGTAGGCGTCGGCAAACACGGGACAGGCACTGGTACACGCCGGGTGCGTCGTCAGCCCGGTGGCAGCGAGCCGCCGCGCGGTCGCGGCTTCGTCGGACGTGGTGATCACCTGCATCACTCGATCGAGCACGGGCCCTGGCGGCAAGTACTGCACCGCGACCCGTCCGCCCTGCTCCAGCATCTCCATGAAATGCCCGCGCTCGTGATGCCGGCTCGACAAGGACTGCCGGCAGAAGCTCAGGGCCATCACGTACGGAAAACGGTTGACGATGGACGCCCCGACCACCTTCTCCAGCGCCGTGGCCCGACCGTCGGTCGTCGTGACCAGGCACAGCGGCGATGGGAAAAACGCGGGCCAGCGACTATCGGCCTGGAGCTCGGCACGGCTTTCGGGCATGGCGCGGCAGCGGAAACGTCCGTCCGCTTCCAGCGCCCAGGCCGATGGTGCGCGCCAGGCGTCGCGCGGCCAGGCGTAACGATAAGTGTCGAGGACCGACATGCGCTGGGTATCCTTCCTCGGGCGCGTTGATTCAGCCGGCCGCCCGCAGCAGCGCGGGCTCCACGCGGTTGGCCGCCATGAAATGCTCCACGGTGCTCCTGAGTCCATCCCGCAACGCCACCACCGGCGCGAACACTTGCAGCATCTTCGCCGTGCTGCCATTCATGTCCTTGTGATGCTTGCCCGTCGGCCGGAATTGGGGCGGCTTGCCGAGCACGGCGCCGAGCATCACCGCGAGCTGCTCAATGGACACGACCTCGGTGCCGCCGACGTTGTACGTTCCCAGCCGGTCACCGAGGCAAAACCGCCGGGTGGCCTCCGCGAGGTCGGCGACGTACAGCGGATTGGTCCGCGGCCGGCCCGCCTCGTGCAGATCGACCGGATGGCCGGCCGCGATGTTGCGCATCAGGCGGTTGATCACGTTCTGGGGCCGCGTGCCCGGGCCGTAGGGGAAAAAGTAGCGCAGCACCACGGCCTGCGGATGATCGGCCAGCGTGTGCTCGGCCTCCAGCTTGAGCCGAGCGTAATCGTCCACCGGCTCGGGCGGCATCTCCTCGGTCAGCAGCTTGTCCTGGAAGCCGTAGACGTAGCCCGTCGACACGAACACGAACCGGCGGGCCGACGGCAACAGCGCCCGCGTCCCCGCGACGTTGACCCGGTACGCCTCCGCCGGATGCTCGCGGCAATACCGCGGGTCGGTGGCAAAGGCCATGTGCAGGCAGACGTTGAAGACGGGCAAGTCGGGAGTGCCCTCGCGCAGATCGCAGCGAATCGTCGGGTACCGGGGGTGCGGATTGCGATCCAGGCCGACGACGTTGTGTCCTGCCAGGGTCCCGGCCACGGCGTTGGCCAGCGGGCTGTTGATGCCGGTGATGAGGATTTTCATGGGCGCGTGCTTCCTCAGGCGGCTTCGGCGCGGCGGGTGAGAACTGCGCTCCAGCCACGGCTCGACCGGGCTGCGGGCCCACGTGGCAACTTCCAGCGACCGCAGCACCGCGTCGTCGAGCGGCACGTGCGCACTGAACCAGGCCACGGTACGCTCCAGCCCGGCCGCTATCGACACGCGCGGGCTGTCGCCCAGCATCGTCCGCAGCCGGGTCGGGTCGCCGTACAGCCGCAACACGTCGTTGGGCCGCCCCGGCCGATGCGCGATCGCGGCGCGGCCGCCGGTCAGCGCGGATCAGCCGGGCCATCTCAAGGATCGACACCTCCTCGCCGCGGCAGACGTTGCATGTCTGGCCGAGGGCCGCGTCGCATTCGAGCAGTCGTACGAGATAATCCGCAGTCTCTGTGACGTAGGTGAAATCGCGCGTCTGGGTGCCGCAGCCATAAATGACCAGCGGCCGGCCGGCCAGGGCCCAGAGGATGAATCGCGGGATGACCTTGCCCTTGTTGCCGGCGTAGTGCGCGCGCGGGCCGTAATTGTTGTGTGGGCGGGCAATCACAGTCGGCAACCAACCCGAGCGATGGAAAACGCTGGCGTAATACTCGCCGGTCAGCTTCGCGGCGCCGTAGATCGTCTCGGGCCGGTAGGGATACTCCTCCGGCATCGGCACGACGTCCGCGGTGCCGTTGACTTCGGAGCTGGAGCAGTAGAGCAGCCGGCGCACCCCCGCGGCGGCGGCAGCCTTGAGCACGTTGAGCGTGCCCGTCGTGTTGACCTCGTGAACCAGAGTCGGTTGCACGAGGCTGAGACGAACGTTGCGCGTGGCCAGGTGAAAAACGTAAGCGATGCCGCGGAAAAGATCGTGCAGCGCCGGCTCGTCACGGACATCGGCCTCGACCACCTGCAGGCGAGCGTGCGCGTTCAGATTTGCGAGCGCTCCGGTCGAAAAATCGTCGACGACCAGCACGTCGTTGTCGGCGGCGAGCAGACGATCGACGAGGTGGCTGCCGATGAATCCGGCGCCCCCGGTGACCGCCACGCGCTGGCCTTCGATCCGCATTGCATCCCTCGGCTTCACGCCCACGGCCGAAATGCCGTGGGGTACACGTCCGCATAACCCCACGGCCTTTCGGCCGTGGGCGTAAGGCGTCGTTTCTTCTAACCGGCTTTTTTCACCGCCGGTGCCTGCCGGGCATCGAACGCCCGCAGCGCCGCCACCACGCGCTCCACCTGCTCGACGCGCAGCTCCGGGAACATCGGCAGGCTCAGCACTTCGGCACACGCCGCTTCGGCGTGCGGGAAGCTGCCGGCGGCCAAGCCGAGCCGCTGGTAGCAGGCCTGCAGGTGCAGCGCGATCGGATAATGCACGCCCGTCGCAATGCCTTGCTCGCGCAAATAGCCCTGCAAGGCTTCGCGCCCGGACGAACGTATGACGTACAGGTGATGGCTCGATTCCTGATACGCGCGGCGCCGCACGAGCCGCAGCGACGAGAGACGGGCAAGGCCGGCGTCGTAAATGCCCGCCCAGTGGCGGCGTCGCTGGTTCCACGCCGGCAGGTGCTTCAGCTTGAGTTGCAGGATGCCCGCCTGGATCGCGTCGAGCCGGCCGTTGTAACCTTCAATGCTGTGCGCGTACTTGTCGCTGCGCCCATGATCGCGCAGCAGGAGCACGTGCCGGGCAAGCTCGGGATCGTTCGTGGTCACCGCGCCGCCCTCGCCGCAGGCGCCGAGGTTCTTGCCCGGATAGAAGCTGAATGCGGCCGCGTCGCCGAGCGCGCCGGCCGGCTGCCCGCGATAGGTGCTGCCATGCGCCTGGGCCGCATCCTCCAGCACACGCAGGCCATGCCGGCGCGCGACGTCGCAGATCGCATCCATGTCGGCGCACTGGCCGTACAGGTGTACCGGCAGGACCACGCCGGGACGCACCGTTTCCGGGGTCGCCCGGCGCTTCAGATGGTCTTCGAGGCGATTGGGGTCCATCAGGCAGGTGGACGGATCGACGTTGACGAACTCGATCGCGCCGCCCGCCTGGGTGATCGCCGCCGCCGTCGCGATGAACGTGTTCGGCACCGTGATGACGCTGACCCCCGGACCGACGTTCGAGCGCCAGCAGAGCGAAGCGCAGCGCATCGGTACCGCTGGCGACGCCGACCGCATGCTTGCAGCCGGTGAAGCGTGCAAGATCGGCCTCGAATGCATCGACCACGGGACCGCCGATGAACGCCGCCCGATCGACGGCCTGCTCCACCAGCGCGAGGATCTCCGCCTTGAGGGTCCGATGCTGCTGGGGCAAATCGAGGAACGGCACCGTGCTCATCGGCGGTTCGACCGGCAGCCCCTCGTCCTCGGGCCGAACCTTGCGCAGTACGTGCGCGGGATTGCCGGCGACGATGGTGTGCGGCGGCACATCCCGTGTGACCACGCTGCCCGCGCCGATGACGGCGCCCGCGCCGATGGTGATGCCGCACAGAATCGTCGCGTTGCTGCCGATGGCAGCGCGGCGCTGCACCAGCGTTGCCTCGCATTGCCAGTCGGATCCGCCCTTCTTACGGCCGTCGGCGGTAGTGGTGCGCGGGAAGCGATCGTTGATGAACATGACGCCGTGACCGACGAAGACCTCGTCTTCCAGCGTCACGCCCTCGCAGATGAACGCGTGGCTCTGCACCTTGACTTTGTTGCCGAGGCGGGCGCCGCGCTGGATCTCGACGAACGGGCCGATGGTGCTGTCGTCGCCGACGGTGCAGCCGTAGAGGTTGCAGAAGCCGGGTAGGGTGACGTTCTGTCCAAGGACCACGTCGGCGGCGATGTTCGCGAAGGTCGGGCTCACGGAGCGACTCCTTGTCCTGCTTCAGGCCACCTGCCGCAGCCGCGCGGGGCCGCGCAACTCGATGCGTTGGCCGTGATTCTTGAGCGAGGCCTGGGCCGCCTCAAGGAGGCGCACGACGTGCAGGCCGGCCGCTCCGTCGGCGAGCGGTGCGCGGCGGGTGCGGACGCAGTCGACGAAGTCGGCCAGCTCGACCGCCAGCGCTTCCTGGTTGGGCAGGTGCGGCGCCACCATGTCGCCGGTACGATAATTGATGTAGGCCTTGTACAGCGCGTTGACGCCGTCAGCGGGGTTGAGGGCGATGCCCTTGTCGTAGACCTTGACCTTTTCGCTGCGCTCCATGTCGTCGTAGACGATCATCTTGCGCGAGCCGGCGATGATGGTCTGGCGAATCTTCACCGGGGCCAGCCAGTTCAGGTGGAAGTGCGCGATCAGGTTGTCGTCGAATTCGAGATGCACATACGCCAGGTTCTCGATGCCGTTGCCGGCGTGGCAGGCGCCGAGTGCCTGCACCGCCGTCGGGGCGCGGCCCACCAGGTGGTGCACGATGGAAAACTCGTGCGGCGCCAGGTCGAACAGCACGTTGTGATCGCGCTGGAACAGGCCGAGGTTCGTCCGTACGGAATCGATGTAGAGCAAATCGCCGATCTCACCCGCGTCGATCAGCTCCCTGATCTTGCGGACCGCGTCGGTGTAGACGAAGGTGTGATCGACCGCGAGGAGGCGTTGCCGGCTACGCGCGATCTCGATCAGCATTTCCGCCTCGGCCACAGTGCCGGTCATCGGTTTCTCGACCAGCACGTCCTTGCCGGCGAGCAGGGCGGCGCGGGCCAGGGCAAAATGGGTGGAGGCCGGCGTGGCGACGGCGACGGCGTCGATCTGCGGATTGCCGAGCAGATCCTCGTAGTTGGCCGTGACCTGGCAACCGGGGTAGAGCCGGGCGGCCGACTCCAGGCGCGGGCGCTGCTGTCGCAGATGGCGATGAGCCGGCAATCGGGGTTGCGCGAGATGTTGCGCGCGAGATTCGGGCCCCAGTACCCGTAGCCGACGAGTCCGATCCCGACCATGGCCACCTCCCTGGGTGCTCGGGAAGCGGATCGGCAGCGATCGCACTTCCTGCGCAGCAGCACGCGGGTTCCGCGCGGCGTGGAGCGGATATACCAGAATCGGAATCGTCATACAAGGCACTTAGCTTGAGGCGAATTGCCGGCCCTCTTGCCCCCTCACACCCAACCCCTCTCCCCCGAGGGGCGAGGGGAGAAAATCAATGGCGCATGTGCCAGCGGCGCAGCGGGTCGGGCATCTCGGCCATGCCGACAGCCCGGCTGAGTTGGGACAGGGCGCGGGCCGTTCAAGGGCGCCGTAGAAAATCACCGCCCACGCAACGGCCACGCATGCGACGTACAGTCGGCGGGTCGTTAACCATGATCGAGCGCTCGATGAGGAGGAACGCCAGCAAATAGGCGACGCCGACGTGGCTGGTGGCGCACTTGTAGCCGAACACCGGCACCGACAGATAGGGCCGATACTTGACGAGCGTGTGCAGCGCAAAGCCCGATGCGATCATCAGCATACCGAGGCTGAGGTAGAGATGGCGGCGGGAGCCTTGCGCGAGGGCGGCGCGGAGGTTGCGGATCAGGTAATAGACGAAGACGGTGAAGACCACGCCGGCGAAGTAATACCAGTAGAAGAGGTGGTGCATGCCGACGAGATGGGTCTGCGTCTCGTGATAGCCGTGCTGCTCGGCGATGACGCCGTCGGTGCCGAAATAATAGAGCGAGTTGGAGGAGAGCAGGCAAGGGGGAAAATAGTTGCTCAGTGCCATGTACGTGTACGTGAACACGTTGGAGACGAAATCCTCGACGGCGAGGATGGGGCTGGAATAGGTGAAAATCATCTCGGCCTCTTCCCCAGGCCGGTACTGCTGCTGGCCGAACGACAGCCGAATCGCGAGGTAGACTGTCGCGATCACGCCAGTGCAGACGGCGAGGACGAGCAGACGCCGCCGCAGGTCGGGAACGCCGGCGCGGGCGGCATAGAACCACAGGAGCACGCCGGCCAACACCGTAAATGCGAGGTAGTCGAGCCACTGTTCATGGCACAGGGCCAGCAGCACGAGGCTGGCGCAGTAGCCGGCACGCCAGCGCCGGTTGTCGGTGCGCAGGGCCATGGCGAAGCAGAGCAGCGTCAACTCGAGGTACACGACGAACAGGTAAAACGCCTGCACCGTGGAGCAGACGTACGCCCAGTAAAACTGCGTGCCGAACGCCATGCAAATGGCGACGGTATAGCTGAAGACCGCCGAGCGAAACAGCGGCCAGGTGCAGGCGAACGAGCTGACAATCACCAGCGCGTTGAGCAGGAAGAAGACCGCATCGCGTGACAGGCATTGTTGCAAGCCATAAACGACTACCAGGCCGGTGGTGAACCAGTGCGGCGTATCGGGCACGCCGATGTCGGTCGGCAAGAGCAGCTGCCAGCCGGCCGGCGCTGCGCCGCTGGGAAAGATGGGGTAATCAGGGATGGGCGTGCGTTCCAGCCCCTTGCGCAGCGCGAAATTGGCCACGAGGATCAGCGCCAGGCCCAGGAGGAGCTTGAGGCTTCGGGCACGCTGGCCAGTGAGGTGGAACGCTAGCGACGGCTGGTCGGTGGTGATCGAGGCGCTCATGTTCGGCTTCCTTGCCTGAAAAACGGACACCGTGTACCCTGCGTCCATACCGAACGGCGCGAAAAGGGAAGATGTTTCCCACGCCGCGGGGTGAGTCTGCGAACCCCGCGGGTTCTGCGACCCGCGGGGTTCGCAGACTCACCCCGCGGCGTGGGGATCAATACTTCGGCATCGCCGGATCGATGCGCTCGGCCCACGCGAGGATGCCGCCCTTGAGATTGCGTCAGCTTCGTGAAGCCTTGCTGGCGCAGGAACTGCGATCGCCTTGGCACTGCGCATGCCGCTCTTGCAATGCACGACCATCTCGCGATTCTTGTCCAGCTCGCCGAAGCGCTGCGGCAGTTCGGGCAAGCGGCAGCAGCGTGCTGCCGGGAATACGGCAAATCTGGTATTCCTCGGGATTGCGCACGTCCAGGATGAACGGCGCCTGGCCCGCCTCGATCAGCCGGCTTCAGTTCCTCCACCGTGATGTCGCCGTCGGCGGATGCCGGCGCCGGCGCCTCTTGGCCGCGGACGCCGCAGAACTGGTCGTAGTCGATCAGCGCGGTGATCGTCGGCTGGTCGCCGCACAGAGGACATCGTGGGATTGCGGCGAACCTTGAATTCCTGGAAGCTCATCTGCCAGTGCGTCGTAAAGCAGCAGCCGGCCGATCAACGGTTCGCCGCTGGCCGAGGATCAGCTTGACCGCCTCGGTCGCCTGGATGCAGCCGACCAGGCCCGGCAGAATGCCGAGGACGCCGCCCTCGGCGCAGCTCGGCACCTCGCCCGGCGGCGGCGGCTCCGGATACAGGCAGCGATAGCACGGCCCGTGCCGGCGGAGCAGAACACCGACGCCTGGCCGTCGAAGCGGAAGATGCTGCCGTAGACGTTCGGCTTCTTCAGCAGCACGCAGGCGTCGTTGACGAGATAGCGCGTCGGGAAGTTGTCGGTGCCGTCGATGACGATGTCGTACGGCTCGCAGGATGTCGAACGCGTTGGCCGCGGTCAGATGCGTTTCGTACAGGTCGAGCCGCACTTCGGGATTGATCGGCTGCAGGCGGTCGCGGGCCGAATGGAGCTTGGGCCGGCCGACGTCCGGCGGTGCCGTGCAGGACCTGCCGCTGCAGATTGCTGAAATCGACCACGTCGAAATCGACGAGGCCGATGCGGCCGACGCCGGCGGCCGCGAGATACAGGCCCAGCGGCGAGCCGAGACCGCCGGCGCCGATGAGCAGCACGCTCGCGGCCTTGAGGCGCTTCTGCCCGTCCATGCCGACCTCGGGCATGATCAGGTGCCGGCTGTAGCGGGCGACCTCTTGTTGCGAAAGCGGGGCGGTCGCGGGATCGGTAATCGGTTGCATGGTAATCACTCGTAAGTAGAATTGCGCCGCTGCCGGCGGCGCAGGTCGTTCTCCATAAGAATATGCGACCGGGTTCGGAGTGCTACTACCTTCTTGCGTCGGACGCATTGCCGCGGCATGATGGTGGCATGCCCCACAACGTCCAGCTGCTGTTCCTGCCGGCCCTGGTCATCGCGGCCGCGCTGGCCTTCTTGTGGCAGCGGCACGCGTTCATCGTTTGGCTCAATCGAGGCGAGCCGTGTCTGCTTAAGGGCAAGGTAACTCGCGTATTCATCGACGAAGTGGCCGAGATTTGCCGCGAGGCCGACGTGCGGCGTGGCTGGATCGGCGGAGTGCGCCGCGGCAAGCGCGTCGTGCTGGTGTTCTCGTGGCACTTCCCCGCCCCCGTCCGGCAGCGGCTGCGCAATCTCTGGATGAGGCATGCGTAGACCAGGACCCCGGCTGGCTTGTCCGGACAAGCCGGCCGTAATGGAGCTGGTCAACCGCCTGCCTGAGAAACGTTGAACACTTTTCTTCACCGGCCTTCGCAAACGGGACAACGGGACAACGGGACAACGGGACGCAGCTTGATTCACAATCCAATCGGAATCGAGCTGCCTCCCTGCGTCCCCGTTTTCCGTTCAAGGTCAAGGGCTGTCCTTCGGCGGCTTCGGCGGTTCCGGCGGCTGGCTGGCAGGCGACTCCCCCCCTGCAACGCACCAGCCCCGGTCGTAGAATGATCGCAGCGTGCCGCCAATCCCGACGATTGCCTTCCGCTTGTGCGAGAATCGCATGTCAACCGTCGCAGTCACGGCGTCGAAAATCGTCGGCAACGTCGAAAAGGTGATCGTCGGCAAACGGCCGCAACTGCTGCTGTCGGTGGTGGGCTTCTTCTGCGAGGGGCACCTATTGCTGGAGGACGTGCCGGGGGTGGCCAAGACCATGCTCGCCCGCGCCCTGGCCCGTAGCGTCGGCTGCTCGTTCAAGCGCGTGCAATGCACGCCCGATCTCCTGCCCACCGACATTACCGGCGTCTCCATTTTCAACCAGAAGACGACCGAGTTCGAGTTCCGCGCCGGCCCGATTTTCGCCCAGATCGTCCTCATGGATGAAATCAACCGCGCGACCCCGCGCACCCAATCCGCCATGCTGGAGGCGATGGGCGAGCGCCGCGTGACCGTGGATGGCCAGGCCTACAACCTCAAGCCCCCGTTCCTGGTGATCGCCACGCAGAACCCCATCGACCACGAAGGGACTTTCCCGCTGCCGGAGGCCCAACTGGATCGCTTTCTGCTTCGTCTTTCCCTGGGCTATCCCACTCTCGAAGAAGAGAGCACCTTGCTGCAGCGTTTGCAGCATGCCCACCCCATCGACGAACTGACACCGGTGGTTTCGGCCGCGGAGGTGCTGGCCTGCCAGGCAGCCGTCCGGGAAATCTACGTGGACGACAAGGTCCGCCGCTACGCGCTGGAAATCATTCACGCGACGCGCCGCCACGCCGACATCAGCCTCGGGGCCAGTCCGCGCGCCGCCATCGCCCTGTTTCGCAGCGGCCAGGCCCTGGCGGCGGTTAACAACCGCGAGTTCGTTCTGCCTGACGACATCAAGCGCATGGCCGTGCCCATCCTGGGGCACCGGCTGATCCTCAAGCCCGAAAGCCGGCTCCGCAAGGTCACCGTGGCCAAGGTCATTGGCGAGATCCTGGGGGATGTGGCGGTGCCGGTGCTCAACAACCAGGTGACGGCCGAGGATGCGTGGACATGAAATGGTATGGGGGCGCCATTCTATTACTGCTGGCGGCGCTGATCCTGGACTCGGGTCTGCTGGCCTACGCCATGTACGTGCTGCTGGCGCTGCTGCTGGGCAGCCGGCTGCTGGCTCGTTCGTGGGCCGCGGCGCTCGAGGCGCAGCGGAGCTGCGACCACCAGACCGCGGAAGTGGGCGATACGATCGCCGTCACCGTAACGCTGCACAACCAGGGCACCTTGCCGGTGCCGTGGGTGTTGCTCGAGGACATGCTGCCGGCCAAGGCGCTTCTCGCCAGCCGGGCGCGCCTGCGCGTCCGCAAGAAGCGGCTGAAGCTGGCCATGCTCGGCAGCCACGGGCAGACCACGTTGCGCTACGAGATCGAATTCAAAATGCGCGGCTATTACCAGATTGGCCCGCTCGTGCTGGAAACCGGCGACCTGTTCGGTCTGCATCGCCGTTACGTCGTGGGCACGGCGCCCCAGTTCGTGCTGGTTTATCCGGAGGTCGTCCCTCTCGAGGGGTACGAGCTGGCTTCGCGCCGTCCGGTCGGCGAGGTTCGGCTGACCCATCGGCTCTTCGAGGACCCGACCCGCATCGCCGGGGTGCGACCCTACGAGGTCGGCGATCCGCTCAACCGCGTCCATTGGCGCGCCACCGCGCGCACCGGCCTTTTGCACTCCAAGGTTTACGAGCCGTCGAGCATCGCCGGGGCCTCGATTCTGCTCGATTTTCATCGGGCCGCCTATCCCGATACACGGGAGCCGGACCGCTCGGAATTGGCGGTAATCACCGCGTCGTCGCTGGCGTACACGCTCTATGAGCTGGGTCACCAGGTGGGGCTGGTGAGCAATGGCCGGGACGCTGCCGACCGGATTCGCGCCGAGGGATGGGCCCACGACTTCCGCACCCGCGCGGCCGCCTTGCAAAGCGCGGCCGGGGACGAGAGCGACCGCTTGCAACCGTTGGTGCTGCCGGCGCGGCGCGGCGTCGAGCAATTCCAACGGATCCTGGAGACGCTGGCCCGCGTGGAGCTGAACGACGGCCTCGGCGTTGCCGGGCTGATCGAGGAGGCGGGGAATCGGCTCCCGCGCAACGCCACGGTCGTGGCCATCCTGGGAGCGGCTTCCGCGGAGACCGCGCTGGCCCTGGGCAACCTGCGCCGTCACGGGTATGCCGTTACCGCCGTGCTGGTTCTCTTCCTTGAGGAGGCCAACGAGCAAGCCCATGCCCTCCTCGCCGCCGAGGGCATCGATGTTCGCAGTGTGAACAACGACGACTCGGTGGCGGTCCTATGTCAGCGCCAGATGTTGCGCTGAGAGGCATTCATGAAGCCAGATCCCGAAAAAACGCCGGCCGATTTCATCGTTATCGCCCTCAGCCCGTTGCTGATCATGGCGTTGGTCGGCAGTCTCGTTTTTTTCCTGGCGGAGGTGCTGTACGTCGGCCAATATCAGGACAGCCTGCTCTGGATCCTGTTCTTCTTCGTTTTCGGCGCCGTGCTGGTGGCCCGCATCGCCATCGAGTACGACGCCGCCAGGGCCGCCGTGTACGGCCTGATCCTCGGCGGGGCCGCCTGGTTGGGGATGCTGCGGTACGTCGAATACCCGAGCGGGACGTTCGCGTCTGAATTTGGTTGGGCCATGAACCTGGGTTTGGTCGCCATCATCTGGTGGAGCACCCACCGCTTGACGGTCGATTGTACGATGATCGACGACTCCAAGGACGCCTCGGGCGAGGGGCTCATGCAAGCCGCCGGCCTTGAGGAGGATCCCCACGCGAACGCCGCCAACCCCGAGCTCCCGCAGCAAGACCAGCCGAAGCGCGCCCGGCGGCAGGACGCCGGCTTGCACGGCTGGTGGCGGCGCTATCGGCGCCACCGCGACGAACGGCGGCGTCAACCGCATGTTCCGGGCGTCTGGGTCGTGTACTTTTCCCTGGCGGCCTTGCCCCTGTACGGCCTCGGCCAGTCGTTGATCCCGCCCGCCGACGAAGGGCGCCGCCGCTACGTCTTTTGGCTTATGAGCATTTACGTGGCCAGTGGGCTGGGACTGCTGCTTACTACGTCGTTCCTGGGCCTGCGCCGCTACCTGCGCCAAAAGAACGTGCGCATGCCGCCGGTCATCACCGGCGTTTGGCTGCTGGCCGGCGCCGCCATGATCGCCGCCTTCCTGGTCGCGGGGGCGCTCCTGCCGCGACCCGCTGCCGAATATGCCCTGATCGATCTGCCCTGGCGCGCGAACTCCACGCAGCACAACGCATCCCGCTTTGCCAAGCAGGGCGACGAGCCCGGCAAAGGCGAGGGCCGGCCCGGCGCGCCGGCCAAGGAGCCAGCGGACCGCGCGGCAAAGGACGATCCCGGCCGCAAGGACAAAGACGGCAAGGCTTCTTCCACGAAGAAAGAAAAAGCGTCGAACGGCGAGTCGGAAGGCAAGGGCCAATCCGCGGAGAAAGGCTCCAAGAAGGATAAGGCGTCGTCACAAGACAAGACGCCCGGTGCTGGAGAAAAGGACCAGACCAAGGACGGGAACGACGCGAAAGCCGATCGCAAACCCGCTCCGGATCAACAAGCCCAACCCGATGCGGCCGCGCCGGACACCGGCTCGATTGCGCCGCCCGCGTGGACCGCCAAGGTCGGCGCGATTCTGAAGTGGATCGTCCTCGTCGCCTTCGCTCTCTTGATTGGGTTCTTTTTGGTGCGTGCCTCGTTAACGTTCCTGGCCAACTTTACCGGCTGGGCCAGGACGCTGCTCCATTTCTTCCGCCATTTCTGGCAGGGCCTCTTCGCCGGCCGAGCCGCGCCGGACCGTGCCCTGGCACCTGCAGAGGCCAAGGCGAAGCCGCAGCCGTTCCGCATGTTTGCCGACCCGTTCCTGACCGGCAAGGCCGAGCGCATGACGGCGGAGGCGCTGATTCGCTACACCTTCGAGGCGCTCCAGTCCTGGGCCGCGGAGCGCGGTCTGCCTCGTGAGCCGGGTGAGACGCCCCTTGAGTTTGCGCAGCGTCTTGGCGAGGAAGTCCCGGCGCTGGCGGACGAGGTTCGGCAACTCGCGAATTACTACGCCGGCCTGGCCTATGCGCGCCAGGTTGGGACGGACGACTGCCGCGATCCATTGCGGCAACTTTGGCTCCTGCTGGCCGACGCCGCCCGCCGCGACGTACCCGTTGAAGCAGCCAAAGGGTGACGTTCCAGGTCACGGGTTGTCCCCCGGCGGCTCCGGCGGCGGGCTGGCAGGCGGCTCCCCGTACGGCGGCAACCTCAAGAATCTGCGCAGACTGTCCCGCATGGGACGAACGTGGTATCCACGGTCCCCATATCCTCCGTCACTTCGATGTAATCGCTGTTAAGACTGTCGAACTCGGCCTTCGACTGCCTGGGCGCGGGCCCCTTTTCTGGTTCGGCCATGACAATTGCTCCTAAGAAAACAGGCTAGGGATGTCGATTTCCGCTCTCGTGTCTCTTTACGCCGAAGGCGTTGGATATCAAAGCCCAGGGCAAGCGTAGCGCCGCCCTGGGTAAGGAGTGTAGCATGGCGTTTCCCTACCCCGAAGGGGTTCCATCAATAGGTGGGTCACGTATGGATCAAACCCCTTCGTGGTAGGAAATGCCCTCTGCGCCTCCTTGCCCAGGGCGGCGCTACGCTTGCCCTGGGCTTTGATATACAACGCCTTCGGCGTAAAGACAGAAGACAACACGAAAGCTCGCCTGGTGCATTTTCCTGTTTTCCATTGAGGGGACGACGCCTAGACTTGTCCTCACGAGGTATCCCCATGCTGATCGCTGTTGCGAAAGAAATCGTGCCCGGCGAGCGCCGCGTGGCGCTGGTTCCCGATCTCGTGCCGAAGCTCGTGAAAGCCGGGCTCGAGGTCGCGGTGCAGGCCGGCGCGGGCGAGGCGGCGGGCTTCCCGGACGCGGCGTATCGCGGCCAGGGCGCACGCATCGACGCGGACGTGCTCGCCGCGGCCGACGTGCTGCTCAAGGTGCAGCCGCCGCAGGCCGACGAGATCGGCCGGCTCCGCGAAAGCGCGACGCTGATCGGGTTTCTGCAGCCGTACACGAACGCCGCGGGAATCCAGGCGTTGGCCGCGCGCAAGGTCACGGCGTTCGCGATGGAGCTGATGCCGCGCATCACCCGCGCCCAGTCGATGGACGCCCTCAGCGCCATGAGCACGGTCGCCGGCTACAAGGCCGTCCTGATCGCCGCCAACCATTTGCCGAAATTCTTCCCGCTGCTGATGACCGCGGCGGGCACCGTCAGCCCGGCACGCGTCTTCATCATCGGCGCCGGCGTGGCCGGCTTGCAGGCCATCGGCACCGCCAAGCGGCTCGGCGCGGTCGTCGAGGCTTACGACACCCGGCCGATCGTCAAGGAACAGGTCGAGAGCCTCGGCGCGAAGTTCGTCGCCCTCGCCCTGGAGACAAAGGACGCCGAGGCGAAGACGGGTTACGCCAAGGCCCAGTCCGAGGAGTTCTATCAGAAGCAGCAGCAGCTCATGGCAACGGCCGTGGCGGCGGCGGACGTGGTCATCACGACGGCCCTCATTCCGGGTCAGCGCCCCCGGTGCTGATCACCGGCGAGAGCGTGCAGGGGATGCGGCCGGGCTCCGTCATCGTCGATCTGGCGGCGGAACAAGGCGGCAACTGCGCGCTCACCGAGCCGGGCCAGGAGGTGGTGCGGCACGGCGTTGTCATCGCCGGCCCGACGAACATTGCGAGCATGCTGCCGTTGCACGCGAGCCAGCTCTATGCGCGGACGGTCACGAATTACCTGCTGCACCTCTGCAAGGACGGGCGAATTCAGCTCGACCTCAGCGATGAGTTGACCCGCGCCCCATGGTGGCGCACGAGGGGGCAGTGGTCAATAAAAAGTAGGTGGCCAAGCCCGGGGGTGAGTCTTCGAACCCCCGGGGTTCGCTGCGCTCACCCCGGGGCTTGGGAGACACGATGCCGTCGACGAACCTCGAAATCGGCCTGTACATCTTCATCCTCGCCGGCTTCCTCGGCGTTCACCTCATCACGCGCGTGCCGCCGCTGTTGCACACGCCGCTGATGTCCGCCACCAACGCGATCTCCGGCATCTCGCTGATCGGCTCGCTGGTCGTGTGCGGTGCCGAATATAGCATCACCAGCACCATCCTGGGCTTTCTCGCGGTCGTCTGTTCGTCGACCAACGTCTTCGGCGGCTTCCTCATCACCGACCGCATGCTCGCCATGTTCCGGAGCGAGCGCGACAAGGCGGGGCGCGGGCAGATGGATCGCCTGTTCGTCGCCGTCGGCGTCACGCTGCTCGTGGCCGGCACCGCCGGTTTCTGGTGGGGCGTGCACCGTTACCGTGACGTCATCCACCCCGATGACGTACTGCGCTATCTCTACATCCTCTCAGCGGTGCTATTCATCCTGGGTTTGAAGGGGCTGAGCTCACCGCGCTGGGCGCGGCGCGGGATGTTCCTCGCCGAGTTCGGCATGGCTGTCGCCATCATCGGCACGTTGTTCCACTCGCACATCACGCCGTCGGGCTACGTGTGGATCGGCATCGGCGTGGCCATCGGCGCCGGCGTTGGCGGCGGCATGGGCCTGCGCATCCCGATGACCGCGGTGCCACAGCGGACCGCCTTGTCGCACTCGCTGGGCGCGCTGGCCGCCGCCCTGATCGGCATTGCAGAATACATCCTTCGATATAACGTTCCGGCCGATTCTATGGACCCGGAAATGATCCCGCTCACTCACGGGGGAATGGTCCCGCTCGGCTTCGAGGTCATCATCGGTTGCCTGACGTTCACCGGCAGCCTGATGGCCGCCGCCAAGCTCCAGGAGCTGCTGCCCGGCGCCCCGATCACGTACAAGTTCCAGAACCTCTCCAATTTCGCCCTGCTCGCCGTGCTCATTGCCAGCTTCGTCGTGCTGATCGTGTGGCCGCCGACGGGTCTGCTCTTTGCGCTGCTCGTGATCCTGGCGCTGGGCTTCGGATTGTTGCTGGTCGTGCCGATTGGGGCGGCGGATATGCCGGTGGTGATCGCCTTGCTCAACTCCTATGGCGGCATGGCCGACGCGGCGATGGGCTTCGTGCTCATGAACAAGATTCAGATCATCACCGGTTCGCTCGACGGCACCTCGGGCTTTTTGCTGTCACTGCTCATGTGCCGGGCGATGAACCGCTCGGCGCTCAACGTGCTTTTCGGCGCCTTCGGCAAGATCGCGAAAGACGAGGGCGGACCGGCCGCTGAGGCGAAGGGCACCGTCCGCAGCATCACCGCCGACGAGCTGGCGGTGCTGTTCGAGGACGCCCGCTCGGTGATCGTGGTGCCCGGCTACGGCATGGCGGTCGCCCAGGCGCAGTACGCCGTTAGCGATCTGGCCAAGCTGCTCCTGAAGCGCGGCATCGAGGTGAAATACGCCATCCACCCCGTAGCCGGCCGCATGCCGGGGCACATGAACGTGCTGTTGGCCGAGGCGAACGTGCCGTACGATCAGCTCTACGAGATGGAGCAGATCAACCCGTACTTCGCCGAGGCGGACATCGCGCTGGTGGTCGGCGCCAACGACGTGACCAACCCGGCCGCCAAGAACAACAAGTCGAGCCCGCTGTACGGCATGCCGATCCTGGAGGTGGAGCGTGCCAAGTCGATTATCGTCTTGAAGCGCAGCATGAGGCCGGGCTTCGCGGGGGTGGACAACGATCTCTACTACGACCCCAAGTGCATGATGCTGTTCGGCGACGCCAAGGAGAGCCTCAACAAGCTATTTGCGGCGCTCAAGACATAGCCGGCGATTGGAGCGGAGGAGACGCTATGCGTCTAGCGCAAGCGGTGTCACCTGGCCTAGCACCTGGAGTCCTTTGGCAGCGCCGGCTCCGGAATCGACTGCGGGTCCTCTCGCAAACACCATCCTTGGGGAGTATGTGTGACCAGCCAGCGCGGCACGACGTTGTCGAGATGTTGCCGTAGATTGAACCACACATTGGTTGGAACCATGTAGTTGCCAGTCGTCGTCGCGGGCAGCGCCTGGGCTGGTGCCCTGTGAATTGGCGGGCGGGGTTGCCGGGAATCCACGAAGCGAGGAACCCTGGTCCGCCGCTACAATGGGCGCAGGCTGAAGAACCACCATGAAAAACATCTTTTTGGCGGCGATCCTATTCGGCCTCTGCTCATCGATCGCGTTCGCCCAATGGCGAACACAGACCATCAGTACCCAAGCCGATTTCCGCGGCCTTTGCGTGGTGAGTCCGCATGTCGCATGGGTCAGCGGCACCAAGGGAACGTACGCGCGGACCACCGACGGCGGCAAGAATTGGTCGGTCGGCACCGTGCCCGGCGCAGACAAGCTCGACTTCCGCGATGTCGAGGCGTTTGGCGAGACAACGGCCTATCTGCTCAGCGCCGGCCCGGGCCACGCTTCCCGCATTTACAAAACGATCGACGGCGGCAAGTCGTGGGCGCTGCAATTCCAAAGCGCCGATCCTGCGGCCTTTTTCGATGCGATCGCCTTCTGGGACGAGCCGAACGGTCTGGCCCTCGGCGACCCGGTCAAGGGGCTGTTTCAATTGATTGTCACCGCAGACGGCGGAGCCCATTGGAATCCGCTCGCGGCCAGGACCCTCCCGCCGGCGTTGTCCGGTGAGGGAGCCTTTGCGGCCAGCGGGACCTGCCTGGTCACTCACGGCGAAAACGACGTCTGGTTCGCGACGGGCGGAGCCAAAACGGCAAGGGTCTTTCATTCCGGGGATCGAGGCCAACACTGGGAGGTAAGCGAAACGCCGATCGTTGCCGGCGCCGAATCCGCCGGTATTTTCTCGATTGCATTCCGCGATAAAGATCACGGCATGATCGTCGGCGGTGACTATCGCAAACCTAACGAGGTCGGTGCAACCGCGGCGACCACCGCCGACAGCGGCAAAACGTGGACTCCCCTCGACAAGCGGCTGCCGTTTTGCTCTGCGGTGACCTGGGCGAAGGATCGTTGGGTCGCGGTCGGCACGTCAGGCTCGCATGAATCCCTGGACAACGGCGCCACCTGGAAGCGGCTTGACGGGGAGAACTACAACAGCGTCGGCTTCACCGCAACCGGCGAAGGCTGGGCGGTCGGCCCGAAAGGTCGCATCGCGAAGTTTGTGAAGTGAGAAAGACAGGATCGGAGATTCCGTCGGCTCGGCATCCAATCCGTTCAGGTGCGCGTTCCGCTTCGGGCTTCCGCATACGCCGCCTCGAGATCGAGCGGCAGCGTCGGCCCGCCGTGCAAGGCGAGCGGCACCGTCGGCAGCGCGCGACCTAGCGCCAGCGCGGTGGGCCACATATCGATGTGATCGCCGCTGGCGCTCTGGACCGGCCGGTACGAAACGGTGTACAGGGAAGGTTCCGGATCGAGGCGTGCGGATGGCGCTTGCAGCCAATCGATCATCTCGTTATGGAGGTTGGCCGATCGGTCGGTCACTACGTCGATGACCACCAGGCCGACGCGGGCCTGCAGATAGCCGGCACATTTGGCGGCAAACAGGCGACGCGTTTCGGGCCGATCCTTGTTGCCGGGGCTGGCCAGCTCGATTGCCGCCACGAGCTGCGGCCCGCCCTGCTGGTGAAAGACACGTACTTCAATCTCGTCAGGGAAAACCGCCGGCATGGTCAGCGCGACCGCCGGCGGCGCCCATGTCTGGACCGCGACTCCACCGTTACCCTCGACATGTGCGGGCGACGGCTCCTCGAATGTCGGCACATCGATTTCAACCGGGCCGACGTGCATCGTGTGCTCGGCAAAATAGCCCGGCGGCAAGACGTGACGGTTGAGCACCTCCATGATCTTGTACGCCCAGGCGCCGTGAAACGACTCCCAGTGCCGCGAGTACGTCAACGGTTCGTGAAAATGGTCGAGCAGGGCCATGTGGGTTTCCCTCGGTGTGCTTTCGCTCGTTCTGCTAGGTTACTGCTTCTCCGTGTCCACGGTCAATTCCTTTGTCTGGCCCGGCTTGAGTGTCACCTGACTTTCGTACAGCATCGCGAGTCCGTCGGCACCGCGGATGGAAACCGTCCATGTCCCCGCGGGCAGCTCCGCGATGCGGAACCGGCCCTTGGCGTCGGGGCGGACGCTTGCCGAAATCTGGTCGCCACCGGACGCCAGGTTGACGTGGAAGTCCCGCACCGGCGCGCCTGCGGCGTCGCGGACCAGGCCGGCGAGGACGGCCTCAGGCGCCAGCTCGACCTTCAGCTCCTTCTGCCCATTCCGCCAGCCGGCCCGGTATCGGCCGAAGCCCAGCGCCTGCACCAGCACCGTCGCTTCCCCAAAACTAACGCCGGGGAAGCCGGCCCAGCCGTCGGCGCCGGTGCGGCCACGCTCCATCGCCTCCCAGCTCGCGTCGTGGTAGCCCCAGCTAAAGGACTTGTCGAGGCCGAGTTCGCCGTTCACGAGGGTCACGTGCGCTTCGGCGATCGGCTTGCCGTCGGCGGTCACGGTGCGCACCCGCAACGCGGCCGGCGGACCGGCCCGCAGCGTCAGCGGCTCCGTGCCGCCCAGGCGGTTCACCGGCGCTGCCATCACGCGATCTGAGACCGCCTCCCCGTGGCCGTCCGCCAGCACCGTGATGCGGTAAACGCTCCCCGCCCCGACGCCGGTCAGGACGAAGGTGCCGTCGGCCGACGTGAACCGCACGCCGATACCGCAGTAGCCGGCGAAGAAGCCGTCCCCCCGATCGCCCGGCACTTGCAGGCGCGGGAAGTTGACGAGCACGCGGAAGTTGCGGATCGGCTTGCCGTCTTTGTCCACAACACGGCCGTTGACCGCCCCACCGTAAAGCATGGTCACGGCGTTGTCCGCACGGGCCAGGTCCAGCACATGGCTGCGCACGTCGCTCAGGCCCGGCTTGAGGAAGTCGAAGCGCGCGAAGTTGGGGACGCCCTTCACCTCGAATTTGCCGTTCGCGTCGGTGCGGACTGCCGCCTCGGATAGCCAGAACGGGTTGCCGATGCGTGGGTCCGGGGACGCGACAACGGCGAGCACGCGCACGTCCTTGATCGGCTTGCCGGTATCGTCGACGACCCGGCCGCGGGCGGTTTGACCCGCTTGCAGCGTGACCTCGACGGACTGGTCGCCGCCGGCCTCGACGCGCGGGAATTGGGGCGGGAACTCGCGCGGCACGACCGCGAGCATGTCGGCCTTGTCGGGGACCGTGAGGCGAAAGCGACCCTCGGCGTCCGTCCGCATCTGGACAGCGCCCGCGAAGGGCTGGCAACCCCAACGCACAAGAATGCCCGCAGCCGGCTTGCCGCCCGGCTCGCGGACAACGCCGGAGACGACGCGCCGCTGCTCATCGTCGGGCACCTTGGCTTTTGGCTTGCTGCCAGGCTCGGGGCGCTCGGGGTGCCTGGAGTATGGGCTGGCATTACCGCCGGCCTTGGTCTTTGGCTTGCTGCCAGGCTGCGGCGCAAGCGGAAGTGGAGCTCGAGTGGTTTGCCGTCGGACGGCACGCTGAGCCCATCGCGCTGATCCTCGACATACCCCGGAGCCATCCCGGTCAGCCGCGTCGGCTGGCCCGGCGGTACGGCATCGTCGTACTCGAACTTGCCCGTCGCGTCACAGGCCGCATACAGCCCATTGGTCGAGAAGTAGCTGCCGGATGTGCCCCGGCCAACGTAGGCGCCGGGGATCGGCTTGCCATCCGCATCAGTCACGCGGCCGACGATCTTGCCGGCGCGCGGCACGGGCACGTCCAGCTCGGTGTCGGCGCGCGCGGTGGTGTCGAACAGCACGCGCAGGCGCATGCGGCCCGGAGCAACGACGAATGCTTCGTGGCCGCCGCGGTGCAGGCCGCCGAGTTCGAAGCGGCCGTTCGCGTCGGTGACGAGGGCAAGACCCGCGTCGAGGAACAGGCGGCCGCCGGGGATCGGCTTGTTCGTCTCGGCTTCCAGCAGTCGGCCGCGGAACGTGCCCCGCTCCTCCAGCCGGATCATCACCGGCTCGGGCGCCTGGCCGCCGACGATCTCGACCGACTCATGCCGTGCGGGCCCCTCGCCTCCCTGCGTGCTGCGCCGCGCCAGAGGAACCAGGTGCCCGGCTCGAGGTCGAGCTTGTAACGGCCCTTGGCGTCGGCGACCGTCTCCTGCCGCTCCAGCGGACCGTAGGTGTGCTTCGCCGCCCAAACGACGGCGCCGGCCGCCGGCGAACCGTCCGCGGCGACCACCGTGCCGACTAACGGCTTTGCCGAATCCCGCACGGCGGCAACCAAGGCGCCGACTGGCAGCAGCGCGAGCAGACCAGTGATTACAAAGGTGCGCATGGGTTTTCCTTTCGGGGCAGAACATCGTCCGGCTTTGGTTGCCTCGTTACGGGTTTCCCGCATTTCATTGGCCGCAGGGGTCAATCTTCTGCAGTGCTGCGCGTGCCGCGATCCGCACGCATACGTCGCTGTCCCCGAGCGCCCGCTTCAGCGCCGGAATTGCTTCTTGCGCCGCCGGGCCCAGTTTACTGAATGGTACGAATTCGTCACCAGGGGTAGACTATGAGATCAGAACTCATCAGAATGTTGCGGTTCCTCGATGAGGCACGCTGTTCGGACTCACGCCTGATGACCGCGTGGTCTTCGTAGTTTACGAAGACATCGCGGCGGGATTGATCGACGTTTTTACCGCGTATGAAACCGAGGTATGATTCATGCGACGTATCGCCAAGCCTGAGCGTCAGCCCGCAAAAAAGCCTGGGAGGAAACCTGTTTCCCAAGCGAAGCTTCGGGCCTTGCGGGAGCAGGCCAAGACCGTTCGTCGCCAGGTGGCGCAAGACGGTGAACAAATCGCCGCGGAATCGCGCGAGGCTGTCGACCACGCCATTCGGGAGGGTAAGCTGACCAAGCTCACCGTGCTTTTCCGGCCCGACGAACAGAACGTTCTCGACGCCCTGGACCGATACGGGGCGCAGCATGGCCTCAAGAGTCGCAGCCAGGTCGTCCGCGCCGCGCTCTCCCAGCTGCTGAATATCGACCTCGACCAACCCCACTGGGGCTGGCCCGCCGGCCGGCCGCGCCGATGAGCGGGACGAAGTCGGTGTGACTGCAACGATAGATAATCGTCTTTGAGGTCAAGAACCTGTGCGCTTCTTGCAGGCCGTCGTCACTTCAGTTCTGCGGGAAAGGAGACCATCATGGCTCGCGCTCGATGCCGCCGGAATGCCGGTACAACGCTGGTCGTCGTCTTGCTGGTATGGGTCGGGTTGCTCGCCCCACAGGCGGCGCCGGCCCAGGACGGCATGCCGGCGCCCAAGCGGTTCACGTTCAAGCTCGATCCCCAAACGCCGGTCAAGGAGCTGCTCCCCCCGGCGCCGGCGGCAAGCGTCGCGCCGGCGCCCTGGCTGGTACGTGAGCTGACCGGGGTGCCCGAGATTCTGTTCCAGGTGCCGGAACCGGTCGCGGTCGATCCGCTCGCGAACCCGAAGACGCCGGCTGAGCAGCAGAAGATGATGGACGCGCGTGACAAGGCGATGGAGCGGACGGCCTATACCATCGCGCGGATCAATCACCTCAATCAGAAGGGCCCCGATCATTTCCTGACACTGCTCCGACAACATCGGCCGGACCTCGACGGGCTGCCGTTCATCATGGGCGATGCCTGCCGGCAGAGCACGCTGACGAGCAAAGCGTTCGCGGCCGGCGTCAGCGCGGTTCACGAAGCCCGGACCGGCAGAAGCCAACCAGCCGAACCGGAACCTCCGAAATCTCCGGGGACGGAGAAGGCGGCGGAAGAATTTTGGGGGAATTACCGCATCGTCGCGTCCCGGTCCGGTGAGATGCCGGCGCATTGCGCGGTGCGCCACACCGCGGCCCAGGTTGCCGCCCTGATGCAGATGCTCGCGCCGGAGGACATGGCGATGCGGCGCGGTTTGGTCAAGTACCACCTTGCCGGCGTCGAGACCGCCGAGGCGACGCGTGCACTGGCTCAAGTGGCGATCTTCTCCTTCGAGCCGGAGGTCCGCAAGCCCGCGCTGGTCGCGCTGCGGAACCGCCGCAAGACGGACGAGAACAGTCGGCTCGTCGCCGACGTGCTGCTGGCCGGGTTGCGTCATCCCTGGCCGGCGGTGGCGCAGAATGCCGGCGACGCGGTGGCACAGCTGGGCCGCAAGGATTTGCTGCCGCAGCTGGTGGCGCTGCTCGACGAGCCCGATCCGCGTGCCCCGGTCGAGACCGCCGTCGACGGCAAGAAGACGCTGGCCGTGCGCGAGGTGGTGCGGATCAACCATCATCGCAATTGCCTCTTGTGCCACGCCCCCGGCAACACCGCGGAAGTCATGGACGAGAAGACGGGCCTGCCGCGCGAGTCCGTTGTGGTCGGCGCCGTGCCCAGCCCCGGGCAGCCGTTGATGCCGCCATCGCAGGGCTATGGCCAATTCCAGTCGCCGGACATCCTGGTGCGGGCCGACGTGACCTACTTGCGGCAGGATTTTTCAATGTTGCAGGCGGTCAAGAATGCGGCACCGTGGCCGGCGATGCAGCGCTTCGATTTCCTGGTGCGCACGCGGACGATGAGCACTGGCGACGCCACGGCGTATCAGGAATGGCTCCAACAGCAGGGGCCGGATTATGTGGCGCCGCACCGGCAGGCGGCGCTGGCGGCGCTGCGTGCCCTGACCGGCCGCGACGCCGCACCGACAGCGCAGGCCTGGCGCGGCGCTGGACGAGTGAAAGTCGAGATATCGGGGTCGGCCGAGGACTCGGCCAGATCGAGACTCTCCGGAGGTGGTTTGGCAGTTTGGAAGGGCAGACTGCCTGGGAATTGACGGTTGCGCGCTCGTCTTCGCTCGACGGCCAGCCGGACACGACCTCTCGTGAGACACCGCGCGACGCCGAATGGCGAGCGAGCGTGCGGAGCACGCGTCGCCGACCAGGTCAGACTCCTTCACCAGGCGGACAAGCCCGCAGGCCCGCAGGGGCCGCATGATCGATCAGCCGCCGCGGTCGAACAGCGCGACGTTGACCTGGACGACGACGAGATCGCCGGGGCCGAAATCGCTCAGGCTGGCGCGGCAGACGATGCCGCCGGCGCCCAGCTCCGCGGTGACTTCCACCCCGCCGATCGCGCTGCTGGCGGCCGCCGGGTCCGCGGTGCGCGTCAGGTATGCGCGGACGGCCGTCGTGGCGAGGAAACACGCGGCCGGCCCCAGCGTGGCCGCGACCGGGATGATTTGTTCTTGCCACAATGAGCCCGTGAGCCGAAACTCGAACGTGTGCGTCAAGCGCGGTTGGGCCGGCGTCCGCGCGGGCGGCGGCTCGGCGTGAATGGGCACGGCGCTCCCCGCGCGCCGCAGTAGTCGTAGGTCGCGGCGGCCGGCAAATCATCGCCGAGAGTGTACAAGAACTGCCCCTGCGCATCGTACACATGGGTGGTCACGGATCCCAACGGATCGCGGTAGGAATCGTGGCTCGGATCGCTGTTCATGGAAGCCCTCGCATGGTGGATGTCGCCAATCCTCATGATTCCTGTTATTCGTATTATTCGTGGTTTTCCGTCTTTGGTTGTCCGCCGCGAGATCCCAGTGGATCGCGGTAGGAATCGTTTTGCTCGGTTCGCTGCTCATGGAAGCCCTCGCATGGTGGTTGTGGCCAATCCGCAAACTGCCGGCACGGTCACGGTCATCGCTCGCGCTTTGAATCGAGATCCCAGCGACGGTTATGGCAGCCGCAATGCTGCTGGATGCAAGCACATCTGCAGCCGGGTTCCAATTTCGCCTCGCCCGAAACAAGCCGCGTGCCGAGCTGCGTCTCCTTGATTCCTTCCTCCTACTTCCTTAGGTCCCAAATACTGATTGCAGCGTCCATGCTCCCAGAGGCCAAAACATCGCGGCCGGCCGAGTAAGCCAGCGATAGCACCGGTGCCGCATGGTGTACCAATGTGGCTTCCTCATTACCAGTTACTGAATCCCAGAATTTGATCGTCGTATCGGCGCTGCCCGAGGCAATTACTTTACCCTCGCAAACGTAGGCGATCGATCGTACCTGGGCGGTGTGACCTCTTAACGTTGCGCGCTCCTTCCCTGTTTGTAGGTCCCAAAGTTTCAGAGTCTTGTCATGGCTCCCCGACGCCAAGGCCTTACCATCTGGACTAAACGCCAGGCAACCGACCCAGTGCGCGTGTCCCTTGAGAGACATCCGCTCTTTGCCCGTCTTTACGTCCCAAATTCTGATCATATTCTCGGCAATACCTGACGACACCAATGTGTTGCCATCCGGGCTATAGGCAACGCACCACACCCAATCCTTGTGCCCCTCTAAAATAACTCGCTCTTTGCTCGTTGCAACATCCCAAATTCTAATGGTGGCATCGCCGCCACTGGACGCGAGCGACATTCCGTTGGGACTATAGGCCAGGCAGGTCACAGCGCTCTTATGTCCCGCCATGGTTTGCGTCAATTTCCCTGTTGCGGCGCTCCAAACTTTGATCACGCCATCGTACCCGCCAGAGGCTAACCATTTGCCATCCGGACTATAGGCCACGGTAAGGACTCTGCCTTTATCTCCTCTTCGGGTGAAGCGTTCTTTTCCCGTTGCCAAATCCCATAGATTGACGGTACCGTCGTAACTCGCCGACGCGAGAGCGGCGCCGTCTGGACTAAACGCAACGCAGGTGACTGCCTCAGTGCGGCCCCTAAAGGTCTTCACCTGCTTGGGTTCGACGATGCGTTGCGAGGGTCCGAAACACGGACCAGGGATGCCAAGAACGGACGAAGCAACTAAGAAAGAACCGATGTAAAATCTACTCATGGTGGACCTCCAAGGCCCGCAATGCTATTCTTCCAATTGTCCAGCAGGGGCTTATAATACGGAATACACAGGTGCGCGATTGCTGGGTTTCCGGTGAGTATCGGACCCGTTGGATACTGGGTCGCCGTCGTCGGTCTCCCAAGCTTTAAGTAAAACTGCTTGGTCCTAAACTCCTTCGCTTTAACCTCCTCGTTGTCTACACCGTCAATCTTCTGTCCGTGAATTCCGAAAAGGCCCAGGAAGCTTGAGGTATCCGTGTTTTGCCAGTAATTCACCCAGTTTTTTGCGAGAGCCATTGGCGGCGCCGACAAAGCGCCGAGACCAACAGGGTCTATTGTGAACACAATGTTCCACGTAACAACCTTTGCGGCTGCGATAGCAAAAGTGTACGCCTCGTCGGCGCCTGCGCTGTAACCAATGACGGCAAACTTGTCGTTTGGGCCCTTGTTTTGAAGATCGCTGTTCAGATCTTTAGTAGCGTCAAGCCAATCCCACCAATAATAATCATGAAAATCCAAGTTCGCTGGAATTGAAAGAGCGCCGACGGTTGCCGCCTCCTGCGCAACAGTATCCATTGCCGGGAGGATTGCTCCCGCCGAGGTTCCGGCACCTTCAAAGGCGTAAACATGAATCACAAACTTGCCAGGCTTCACGTTGGAGCCTGGGGGCTGAGGAACGCCGGGTTTGGCCTGTGGTGGCGAGGTCGGAATAGGAATGCCAAGTTTCGCTTGTGCCTCGCAGCTGGGCGCCAGGCCGCTTGTATCTTCAGATACGGTTGGAGCGTTATTAACATACCGGTATAAATTGCTATCCCCGGCATCGAATCCTAGCGGGTCCTGGCTCTGCCATCGGCCTGTGCTCGGATCGTACCACCGCGCTCGGTTGTACTGCAAGTCCGTTTCGACATCGAACATGCGCCCGTCCACGCATATTGCCCACGGTACGCAGAGTTCGTCTCGCTGATAATGTTGCCGAAGCCGTCGTAGACGATTGCGTCCTTGACGTTACCGCTGTTGTCGAGCACGTCCCGCACCGAGCCCTGGTAATCGGTCAGGTACCAGTACTGGACGCTCGCATCCTGCCGGGCGAAGAACTGGTCCACCTGGTCGCCGTGCAGGTAGCGCGTCTGCAGATCGTTGCTGCCATCCAGGTCCGCCCACACGTTGAAGTTCGCGTTGCCGGTTTGCCCCGCAAGGGCCGGGTTCCAGCCGTCCACGGCGTAACGCGTGACCGTCGGCGATCCCGAGCCGTCGGGGTACAGGTCGCGCTCGACCAGGTTGCCCCAGGCGTCGTACTTGTAATCCACCTCCTCCAAGAGCGTGTCGCCGGTGCCGTAAACTCGCGGGTCGGAGGCCCATAATTGGGCCTTCACCAACTCGTTTTTGTTGTCGTAGCTGTACGCCCAGGTCTCGCCGCCGGAAATCGCCACTTTGTAGGTTTCGTTGCCGGCCGCGTCGTACCTGGTATGAGAATATAGCGGGCTTTTTGTGCGTGGGGCTTTCGGGCCGGTTGTACGGCTTGGCACCTTCGGTGCGACTAATAAATGCCGTTGCTTTGGCAGGCGCCAACTCCCAAGCAAGCGCAATTGCCTTGGCGCGAACTCGGCCGGTATGGTTCGCTGGACGATACCGGGCTTGGGACAAGGTAATGATTGACACTGTACTGTCACAACCATCGTTTTAGAAAGGCAAGACCAGGGGCCGTTCACCTTGGGGCTGCTCGTCTACACTTATGAGTCGCGAACTCCCTGTCGTATCTGAGCACCCAACGGCCCACCCGGTTGAGCTGCGAGCTCGAAGAGGTAGGTGCCGTTCGGCCCACCCTGCTGCGGGCGGTTTGGTCTTGGGGACCAACCGCCGAGCCACGCGCCTGCCGGCGCGTGTCAGCCCCCAGTCTTGCCAGGAGGACTACCATGATTCGTTTCGTCGGTCTCGACATCCACAAACGCGTCGTGCAGGCCTGTGTCCTCGACCAGGCCGGCCAGTGCGTCGCCCAACACCGATTCAACCTCACGCGCCATTCCTTGCTCGAGTTTGCTCAACAACAGCTCACGGCCGACGACCGCGTCGCCGTCGAGGCCACCACCAACACCTGGGCGGTCGTGGCGCTGCTCAAGCCGCACGTCGCCGAGGTGGTGGTGTCCAATCCGCTCGCCACCAAAGCCATCGCCAGCGCCAAGATCAAGACCGATAAGGTCGATGCCCGCGTGCTGGCGCAACTGCTCCGCTGCGATTTTCTGCCGCGCGTCTGGGAACCCGACCAGGCCACGCAGGAAATCCGTCGCCTCACCTCACGCCGGGCCAGCCTCGTCAGCGACCGCACCACCGTCAAAAACCGCCTGCACTCGGTGCTCGCCCAACGCCTGCTAACCTATGCCGGCCCCGACCTGTTTGCCAAGGCGGGACTTGCCTGGCTGCACGCTCTCGCTATCGACCCCGAAGGCCGGCAACTGCTCGACAGCGATCTGCGCCTCCTGGCATCCGTGGAAACGGAGATTACGCATATCGAAAAGATGCTGATTCCCAAGGCCTATACCGATCCACGCGTCAAACTGCTGATGACTTTGCCCGGCGTCGATTACACGGTGGCGCAGACCGTGATCGCGGCCCTGGGCGACATCGGCCGCTTTCCCGATGGCGATCATGCGGCCGCCTACCTGGGCCTGGTGCCGTCGACCAAGCAATCGGCCGACCGCTGCTACCACGGGCCGATCACCAAGCACGGCAATGGCCACGCCCGTTGGCTGCTGGTGCAGGCCGCCCAGCACGTCGGCAAGCATCCCGGCCCGCTCGGCGTGTTCTTCCGCCGCCTGGCCAAACGCAAGAACCGCAACGTGGCGGTGGTGGCGGTCGCACGCAAGCTGGTGACCATCGCCTGGCACCTGCTCACCAAGAACGAACCGTACCGTTACGCCCAATCCTTATCGACCGAAACCAAGCTGCAACGTCTGCGGGTCCGGGCCACCGGCGCCAAACGCAAGACCGGCCCACGCCAGGGAACGCCCGCCGGGCCCAAGCTCGCGTCGGGAATCCGCGCGCACGGTCAAGCCGCTGGCCCAGGTCTGCGCCGCGGAAGGCCTGCCGACGCCCAGCGCCGGGCCGCCGGGGGAAGCCCGCACCATCAGCGCTACGGCGACGGCCGCGTACGTGGAATCGCTGAATCAGCCGCAGACTGCGTGCCAAACGCCCACGTGCCGCCGCCGAGCCAGGCGCGGGCTCGTCGGCCTAGCGAGGCCGGCGGGCATCCTTGCCGCAGAGCACCGCATCCTGCGGTGGGATTTTCGGAGGCATAGCTCCGGTGACCGATGCAGAGGCAGCGGCCCTTGCCGCGGCGACAAGGGCTGGCTGCCATCGGTACACCATCGGCCTGGCTATCCCTAATCCGGTTGCGTCCCCGCAGAGCCGGACGCCGTTTCGCCAGGCGTTTGCAGCATACCGTGCCGGCCGCCACGCTGGCAACAGCACGCCTACTGCTAACATGGTTTGTGCTCGCGATCGAGGCAGCAAGAGCCAACGGTGATGAAGGTAACGCGGATGAGGAATCCGCGGGCCGCCGAGAAAAATGGAAATCCTCGACACTTTGAGGTTGCCATTTACAGAGGTAGGTGTAGGTGATGACGCGGCCCAGGGCGTCGGTTTCCGAGATCAGGTTGCCGTCGGCGTCATACGCCATCGTGGTGGACCCGCCGGTGGGCGTGATCTCCTGCACCAGACGGTTCAGGTCGTCATACACGAAGGTGGTGACATTCCCGTCGGAGTCGATCTCGTTGATCTCGCGGCCGAAGGAATCGAGCACCTGGGTGGTATAATTACCTAGCGCGTCCTCGGTCGCCACCTCGCGGCCGTAGCTATCGTAGATCGTCGTCGTACGATTACTCAGACTGTCCTCGGTGGCAACCGGTCGGCCGTAGCTGTCGTAGATCGTGGTCGTGAAGTTGCCCAGCGCGTTCTCGGTGGCCGATACGTGGCCATAGCTGTCGTAGATGGTGGTCGTGAAATTACCTAGCGCGTCTTCCGTGGCCGATACGCGTCCGTAGCTGTCGTAGATCGTAGTCGTGAAATTACCTAGCGCGTCTTCCGTGGCCGACACGCGGCCATAGCCATCGTAAATCGTGGTCGTGAAGTTGCCCAGGGCGTTCTCGGTGGCCGACACGCGTCCGTAGCTGTCGTAAATTGTCGTCGTGAAATTACCGAGCGCGTTTTCCGTGGCCGACGGCCTGCCCTCGCTGTCGTATATGTAGGTGGTGAATTGACCCAGGGAATTTTCCGTGGCGGACACTCGGCCGTAGCTGTCGTAGATCGTGGTCGTGAAATTACCTAAGGCGTCCTCCGTGGCCGACGTCCGACCTTCACTGTCGTAAATGTAGCTGGTGCGATTGCCGAGCGGGTCGATGGTGGCACTGACATTTCCGTAGCTGTCGTAGAGCGTCGTGGTGATGTCGCCTAGCTGATCGATCTGCGCCTGACGCGGCCGTAGCTGTAGTAGACGGTGGTGGCATACCCGAGAGATGTTTGCGTGGAGACCTGTTCGCCATAGCTGTCGTAACTGAACGTCGTCCGGTTGCCCAGGGCGTCGACGGTGGCCGATTCGCGGCCATAGGCGTCGTACAGGATCGTCGTGGCGTTACCGAACTCGTCAATGGTTGCGCTGACGCGGCCATAGGCGTCGTACACCGTCGTAGTGAAGTGTCCGTACTCGTCTTCGGTGGCGACCGGCTGGCCGTCGCTGTTATAGGTGTAGGTCGTGCGATTGCCGTAGATGTCCACCTGGGCAATCACGTCGCCCGCGGCGTCGTAGACCGTCGTACTGAAGTGTCCGTACTGGTCCTCGGTTGCGACCTGCTGGCCGGCATTGTCGTAAACATACGTAGTGCGATTGCCGTATTGATCCACCGAGGCAATCAGGTCGCCGGCCGCGTCGTACACGTTCGTCATTTGGTTGCCGTAGGTGTCCACGCTGCCGATTTGCCGGCTCGCCAGGTCGTAGGTAAACGACGTACGGGAGCCATACTCATCTACGGTGGCAATGACTTCATTGGCCAGGTCGTAGACCGTCGTAGTGAAATGTCCGTACTGGTCCTCCGTGGCCACCTGCCGGCCGTTGGCATCGTAGATATACGTAGTGTAATTGCCGTAGATATCGACCGTGGCGATCACCTCGCTGTCGGCGTCGTACACGGTGGTCGTCCGGTTGCCCAGGGGACTGATTACGGTTGTTTGCCTACCGACGGCATCGTAGAGATACGTCGTTAGGTTACCGCGCGTATCGGTTTGGCTGACGATGTTGCCGTCGCCGTTATAGGTCATGGTGATTCGCGAGCCGTCGGGGTTGATGGTCCCGGTGGGCCGGCCCATGACATCGTAAATCGTCGTGGTGATGGTGCCGTCGGGCTGCTCAACGGCGGTCTGGTTCCCCGCGTTATCGTAGGTGTAGCTCGTGCGCAGGCCGCTCGGCGAGACCACCGCGATCAGGTCGTTATGGCTGTCATAGACGAAATCGGTCGTCTGAATAGCGACAACTATCCTTCCCCAGCGGCGACAACTAACCTTCCCCACTGAATGGATGAACAGGTGGGCGTGCGCAAGGGGCGTGTCCGGCATAGAACAGCGGCAACTCTGGCGAAAGGAGTTGCCTATGCGTACCGGACGACGCGCCACCGACGCCCAGGTGAAGGAACTGCGGAAGGGATTGCTGCGGGGGGCATCGCTGACCCAAGCGGCGATGCGTGCAGGCATGGATCGCAAAACTGCCCGAAAGTACCGGGACCATCCGGAGCTGCCGAACCAGCAGCCGACCGCGCGTCCTTGGCGGACACGAGTCGATCCGCTGGCGGCGGTGTGGCCGCGGCTGGAGGAACTGCTCCAGCGGGAGCCCGGCCTGCAGGCCAAGACGCTGGGGGAATGGCTGCAGCGTGAATTTCCTGAGCAGTCCTGGGAGCGAACCCAGCGGACGTTGGAACGGCGGGTGCGGCAGTGGAAAGCCCAGCACGGGTCGGCCAAGGAAGTGTTCTTCGCCCAGGTCCATGAGCCGGGCCGCCTGGTGCTTCGGATTTCACGCACATGGAAGCGTTGGCCGTGACCATCGCCGGCCAGCCGTTCGCGCACCTGGTCTACCACTTCGTCCTTACGCATTCGAACTGGGAGCACGTGACCATCTGCTTTTCGGAGAGTTTCGCCAGTCTCAGCGAAGGGCTGCAAAATGCGCTAACGGAGTTGGGGGGTGTGCCGCAGCGGCATCGCACCGACCGCATGACGTTGGCCGTGCATCACGAGGGCCAGGCCGAGCAGTACACCGCCAAGTACCGGGCATTATTGGCCCACTACAGTCTGGAAGCGGAAGCGACCAATCCGGCCAGCGGCCACGAGAATGGCGACTGCGAGCAAGCGCACCGGCGTTTCAAAGAGGCGGTCGAGCAAGCGCTGTTGCTGCGGGGCAGTCGCGACTTTACGAGCCGCGAGGTCTATCGGCAGTTCTTGCACGAACTGGTGGGCCGCCGCAACGCCGGCCGCCAGGCGCGGCTGACGGCCGAGTTGGCTTGTTTGCGGCCGTTGCCGGTGCGGCGGTTGGAAGCCATCGAGCGTCAGCGGGTGAAGGTGGGCCGGGGCAGCACGATTCGGGTCAAGCATAATACCTACTCGGTGCCGGCGCGACTCATGGGTGAGACGGTGGAGGTACGGATCGGCGCGGAGCAGATCGAGGTGTGGTACGCGGGGGCGCTGGAGCAGACGATGGCACGGCTGCGTGGGCAGGACAAGCACCACATCGACTATCGCCACCTCAGCGGTTGGCTGGTGCGCAAGCCGGGGGCGTTCGCGCGCTACGTGTACCGAGAAGACCTGTACCCAAGCGTTACCTATCGACGAGCGTATGACGCGCTGGTGGCCCAGCAGGCGAACCGGGCGGACCGGGAATATGTGCGGCTTTTGGACCTGGCGACGCGTGAGGGGGAGGCCAAGGTCGAGGCCGCGTTGACGCTGCTGCTGGCCGGCCGGCAGTTGCCGACCGAAGCCGCGGTGCGGGCCGCGTGGGGCGAAGAGACGCCGCTGGCGCTGGCGGCGCGGGTGACGGTGCCGGCGGTGGATCTGCGGCAGTACGACGCGTTGTTGGAGGAAACGTGGCTGGAAGGCAGTGACATCTCGATGTCACCAACGGACCCAAACGAGGAGGATGGCCATGACCACGGACGGGACGAAGGAGCTGGAGCATTGCTTGCGGGAACTGTACCTACCAGCGATGCGTGCGCAATACGCGCCGGTGGCCCGGCAGGCGACGGCGGAGACGTGGAGCTACGCGGATTACCTACGCGAGTTGGCGCAGCGGGAATGCCAGCAGCGGCACCAGCGCCGCATCGAGCGGCTGCTCAAGGGATCGAAGCTACCGCTGGAGAAGAGTTGGCCGGCGCTCGATCTGAAGCGGTTGCCGGCGAAGGTGGGTCAGCAATTGCGTGGTCTGGTGAGCGGCGACTTCCTGGATCAGCGGGCGAACGTGCTGGTGTTTGGGCCGCCGGGCTCGGGCAAGACGCACGCGCTGTGCGCGGTGGCGCAGGAGTTGGCACGGGTGGGGCGTCGGGTGTTGTTCACGAGCTGCGCCTGCTGGTGCAGGATCTGTTAGCGGCGAAGCGCGACCTGACGCTCAAGGCGCTGCTGAAACGGCTGAGCCAGTACGAGGGGCTGTTGATCGACGACCTGGGTTATGTACAGCAGAGCCGGGAGGAGATGGAAGTGCTGTTCACGCTGCTGGCGGAGCGGTACGAGCGGGGCAGCGTGCTGGTGACGAGCAACCTGCCGTTCTCGAAGTGGGACCAGGTATTCAAGGACCCGATGACGACCGCGGCCGCGATCGACCGGCTGGTGCACCACAGTGTGATCGTCGAGCTCAACGTGCCGAGCTACCGAGCGGAAGCGGCGAAGAAAGCCAAGGCAGCGCCGCCACCCGAGTCAGCGTCGCCAGCATAGGTGCTAACACTGAGCCGGCGAAGCCGGCGGCCGGGGAACCCCGGCCAATTCGGGGAATGTTAATTGTCGCTCAAGGGGAAGGATAGTTGTCGCCGATCAGTCGTCTCGTTGAGCGGATTGGTTTCCGACTGGAGCAGGCCGCCGGACCAGGTGTAGGTGGTGGTGTCGCCGTCGCCGTTGGTGTAGGTTTGGAGATCGTCGGTGTCGTCGTAGGTAAAGGTCTGCAAATCGCCGAGCGGGTTCTCAATCTGGGTTACCTGATCCCCGAGGCCATAGGTCATGGTCGTCTTCGCGCCGTCGGGGGTGGTGATGTTGGTCTCGTCGCCGTACTCGTCGTAGGTTTCGTTGGTGACGCGGTCGAGCCCGTCCATCGAGCTCGTCAGATCGTAGTTGCTGTCGTAGGTGAACGCCAGCACCGCGCCGTCGGGTTCCTGGGTTTCCAGCACCTCGCCAGCGTTATCGAGCATGTAGGTCGTGGTGCGATCGAGTCCGTCGGTCACGACGCCGAACGCGTCGCGCAAGCTGCCGGCGTCGGCGCCGAAGCCATGCGACAGCGCCGGCACGATCGTGGCCTCGACGCCCGAGCCGCGGTTGATGGAGGTCAGCATGCCCTGGCTGTCGTAGCCCAGCGTGGTCGTGGTGCCGGGGGTCTGCTCGCCGGTGAGCCGGCTATCGTCGTCGTAGGTAAAGGTGACGAAGGTGCCGTCGGGCCGCTGGATGCTGGTGAGATTGCCACTATCGTCGTGGGTGAAGGTGGCCACGCCGCCGCCGGGGAACTGGGCGGTCTGCAGGTTGCCGCTGTCGTCGTAGCTGTAAGTCACGAACCGGCTGTCGGGAGTTTCGATGCTGATGAGCTTGCTGCCGCTGTAGCTGAAGGTGGTGATGAGGCCGTCGGCGGTGACCTTGCTCGTCTCAAAGCCGCTGCTGCTGAAATACTCGGTGTAGAGGGCGCCCTTGGCGACGTAGGCATAACCGCCGCCCAGGGTTTCAGACAGGGTGCCGAACTCGCCCGGGGGACTGGTGAACTCGCCGCCGAGGCCGCCGCCGCTGAAGAATTCGCCGTCGCCTTCGCCGTTTTTCAACAACATGCCGCCGGTGGTGCTGATGAGCTGGTTGACGCCGGCAAAGGTCCAGCCGTTGCCGGCGCTGTCGCCCTCGCTGGCGCTGCTGACATCGACATAGGCGGTGCCGGAATAGGTGGTCGGCGGGCCGAGGCCGCCGCCGCTGTTCGTGATGGTCAGCGACCAGGGATAGCGCCCGAGGCGGTGACCGTGGCCGTGGATTGCAGATCCATCACCAGCAGATCGTTGGAGTAATCACCGGTCGTGTCCCAGGTCACCGTCGCCTGGGCGGTTCCATTCCACGTCAACGTTCCGGCGACCCAGGTGGGCAGACTTGAGCCGTGGTAGGTGAATTGGATCACCGGCGCGACGGCAACCGTGGCGCTGTTGTAGTTGAGCATCATGCCGGCGTCGTTGCAGCCGCACGGCGATATCGCGGTGCCGTTTTCCGATACGCTGGTGGTGGCGATACCGGTGGCGAGCGTGTAGCTGATCGAGCCAAAGCTGAAGCTCGTGGCAAAAGGATAAGATTGATTGAGACTCGATCCGGGCGCGATCGCGTAGACGAAAGCGTTGCCGGTTCCGGTATTGCTGCCGGAGCCGCCGTCGCCGGTGACGGAGACGGTGTAGGTATAGTCACCGCCTTGCAGGAACGTGTGATAGCCGCTGACGTAGAGGGTCCCGCCGGACGAATAGACGTAGCCGATGGTCGAGGCGTCGCTGGTGCCGTCGCCCCAATCGATCGTCGCCGCGTAGTCGGCGGGCGGTTGGTCGCCGCTGGTGTCCGTGAAGGACGCGATCGGCGTGGACGGGGTGATGGGCACGCTCACCTCGGCACTGATGCCGGGGCAAGTTACGGTCAACGACGGCATGACGCGCTTGTCGAGAACCAGCGCCTCCAGGAGGTAAGTGCGTTTGCGCCGCGGCGAACGCGGGCGGAGGTCGTCGAGGTCGATGAAGCGGTCAGCAAAAGGCGCAGGCCCTTGACGCCGCGATCGGCCAATGCGCAAAGGGCGTCCCAGAAGCGCGGCGCGGTGAAATAACCGACGCGCCGCCAGAGGGGGCCGAGGTTTTTCCGGTCCGTGTCGTTGTGGTTTGGCTTCATGATGCTCATCCCTGCGACTAATGTTGCTCGACGATTTTGGTCAGCGCGGCGCTCAATGCGAGGCTGTTGGCTTTTCCGTATTTGTCAAAAAACCTGGCGGCGTAGACTTCGATATCGAGCGGTTCCCGCGATGGTTTCCGCCGGGGCAATTTCCCATGTTGCAGGAGGTCCGCGATTGCTTGGCGCTGCACGTCGGGACTCTCTTCAGAAATCCGCATGATGGCGCCGCGGCGCAATCCCGTGTCGCGCGATAGGATTGCATGCTTGGCCTTAGGACCACAGTTCTCGGCGATCTCGTCAACGGCGAGTTTAAGTTCCGCGTCGCGGTAGATCGTGTTCCTCGATACTTTGTGCTTGTCGGCCAGGCGCTGGGCTGTTTCCAATCTCCCATTTTGGGAGTTTGCTCTTGTTCCCTCCCGGCGACCGCCGCGAGGGGCTTTTTCGGCCAAATATTCGGCACCGCGGAGATAGGCGGCGCTTTCGGCGGAAAGGTTCCTGTGGTCGCCCGCCACGTCGATTACGTAGCGGAGTGCCGCGGCGCGGTCCGTGAACAGCCGTATCCCGATATAGAATGCGATGTTATGTTTGCGGCACATCTGCAGACGATGGTGCCCGTCGAGAAGGATGAGCAAACCCTGCCATTGCCAAACGATGAGCGGGACGAGGCAGCCGTCCTTGAGGATCGCGCGTTCCAGGTTCGCGCGTTCGCCGCGCGACGGCGGCGGGATATACGCCGCGAACTCCGGATCGACGGTGATTGCTTCGGGCGCAACCTGTACCGGATCGAGGCACGATACGGTGGCGGTCATGACGCACCAACTACGGGACCGTGGACGGATACGGCGTACGCATGGTGACAGCATGGGGCGGGGCTAGAGTCGCCTCGCAACGGTCAGGATAGGCGAGCGAATGGGATCGAGAAAATGACCGGCTGCAAGAGGAACCGATGTCCCTTCGGAAGCGGGTCCGTCGCTCAATCCGCAAATGCCATCCACGGAGGGGCGAATTGGGCGGAACCTCCGATTTGAAAGTCTGAGTTGGAGACTAACAAGTTCGCCCATCCTTGGCCAGGAGATTTTCAAAAAAAGTCAAAAGAAATCTTGGCGGTAGGATACGCTGCGCCTATTGTGACCGGCAGCAACTTCCATCCTGAGGCCGCCCTCCGAGGTCCTCACCATGTCGCGCCGCTACGTTTTCGGGCCGGTTTCGCGTGTTTATGCCGAGGAATACCTTAAGGAAGAGCGCCAGGCTGGCCGGTGCCTCTGCTTCGGGACTGAACCCGGACTCGACCTGCAGCTGAGCGCGAGCGACAGCTGGCAGAAACTGCTCGGCCAGCTGCCCGCAGATTGGCGACCGGACTTCCTGGTCTTGCAGCTGTAATGTAACTCGATCCCGGCAGCTGCCGTTCGCGAATCGCAGCTGCCCGTGGTCGGGCGCGCCGGCGCTGTGTTGCGGCTCTGGATCGCCCCTCTCCCCTCACCCGGCCGCCGCCTCGCGCACCGAACCGGGCGTCGCCGTCGGCTTCGCGGCTCGGGTCCGCCGCCGGGCGGCCAGCCACACACCGCCGCCGATGATCAGCGTCAACCCCGCCGTCGCGGCGAGTTGCCGGCCGAGTGTTGCTGGCGGCGGCAAGGCCCACAGCTCTAAGATCTCGACGCTGCCTTGGTAAGCGGCCGAGCTAATCAGCACCGCCGACGGGTCGGGCGTCAGCACCACGTGCGTGTCTCCGGTCGTGTCGTAGGTCGCGATCAACTCCCCGGTCTGTGCCGACCGAACCGCGCTGGTATTGCGGATCGCCTGGCGGCTCAAGCCGGACAGCCCCATTGCCGACGTCCACGCGTGGACCGATTGCGGTAGATCCAGCTGCTGATGCCGGGTTGACACCAACAGCGGCGGCTGCGGGCCGTTCTGCAAGTAACAGGGGTGAAATGCATCCCGCGGCGTTCGGATTGTCCGCGTTGTCCCCTCGGCCGGACCGGGCCGCCTGACACCGACCTCATCCTACGCGTGGTGACCGTTTTTTTCAAAAACTATCGGGCGGTGCCGTGCGTCATTGTGGTGGAACAAAAAACGGTTGGGGCGCTGTTGCCGACCATACCACGCCCAATCCAAGGATGAATCGTATGACTACTCGCAGCAGGCTCGGAACATTCCTCCTTCTCCTTCTTGCCGCGGCTAGCGTCGCCGTTCCTGTTCAGGAGGCATTCGCGTTGATTACGGGCGGTGAAGGGAACAAGCCGATCCACGATCCGGGTTGGCCCAAGGGCGGTGCCGTGCTCTTCAACAAGGAGGCCCGCATCGCTTACTGGGAAGGACCGCCCTTCGGCGGCGGGCAATGGCACGCGGAATGTCGCGGCGACGCCAAGGCGTTCAGCGACGTGCTCGCCGATTTCGCCGAGCTCGACGTGAAATCGAAACGCGTCGTCCTGCACGACGGCGTCGGACAGAGCTTCTGGCTCAACATGAATGACGAACCCGCGAAGCGGGCCGCGGCCAGGATGGATTGGAGGTTCATGGTCTGGGTGCCGGCCAACTGGGAGCGCCTGCAAGCTGCCCGCGGATCTCAATCCGACCGATCCCAACGATGCCGACGACGGTCCGCCCGCGCAGATCAACGTCTACACCGGCGGCAACATCAAATGGGCCGCGGTGGTCGTTCCGAAGGGAATCAAGATCGTTGACGAGCGGCTCGAGGCCCACGGGTTCACCTTGGCCGACGGCGTCGTGCTGGAAGGCAAGGTCACGGACCTGGCGACCAACAAGCCGATCGCCGCAAAGATGCGACTGGAGCGCGTCGACCCGCAGCCCAGGGGCGGGTATCGCCACCCGAAGGTTGCCGAGATCGCGGCCGATGCGGACGGGCATTGGGTGCTGAAGAAGACGCCCGCGGGATGGCTGCGCGTGGTCATCGAGGCCGAAGGCTACGTCCCGCGAGTGGCCGGCTATCTCAAGGTCGACGATCAACCTCGGTGGCAAGCCTACGATAGCGGCCTGTCACGCCCGGGGCCCGTGACGGGTCGCGTTACCGACGCCGCCGGCCAGCCGCTGGCGGACGTTGAGGTGCGGATTGGCGACGTCACAACAGCCAGTGGACATTATGAGTCGACGCTTGATTATGCGGTCAAGACCGACAAGGACGGCCGCTTCCGCGCGGACCAGGTGCCCATCGGTAAGGCGACGATCTGGGTACACAAGGCCGGCTATACCCGCGCTGGCTTGGGCCAGCCGATCACGACGCCGAAGAATGATGTCGAACTGAAAATGACGAAATCCGCCCGGATCGAGGTCACGGTCGACTTCACCGGTAAGGAGCGGCCCAAGGGGTACATCGTGCAGATCGCACCCGAGGGCGGCGACAAGGTCGGCAGCTTCGGCGGCTCGGGAAATATCAATCGCAAGAATCAGATCACCTTCGAGGACGTCCCACCGGGCCGGTATGTCTTGAGCGGCCAACCAAACCCGGGCTCCAGCGATGAGCAGACGGAACCGGTTACGATCGACCTGAAGGGGGGCCAGTCGGCCAAGGTCACGCTGAACGCGAAGTGATCGACCGCGGCAGCGTCAGGACAAAGCAGGTGCCCGTGTCCGGCGTGCTTTCAAACGTGATGCGGCCGCTGTGTTCCTGCAGGACGCCGTAGGTGATGCTCAGGCCGAGGCCCGTGCCCTTGCCCGGCGGTTTGGTCGTGAAGAATGGATCGAACACCTTCTCGCGAATCGCCGGGTCGATGCCGCGACCCGTGTCGGCGATGCGGATTTCGACGCTGTCGGCCAGCGCCGCGGTGCTCACGGTCACGCGGCCGCCGCTCGGGCACGCCTCGATCGCGTTGGTCATGACGTTGAAGATCGCCTGGTTGATCTTGGCCGGATGGCACACCAACCGCGGCAGCGGCTCCAGGCGCAGCTCCAGCGCCACGCCGCGCAGCTCCGCCTCACCGTGCAGCAGATCGGTGGTGGCCGCAATGCCCTCATTGACGTCGGCCTCCTTGAGCTCGCTCTCGTCCAGGCGCGCGAAGTTTCGCAGTCCCTTGACGATCCGCTCGATACGGGCCAACCCCGCGTGCGTGCGGCTGAGCAGCCCCTCCAGGTTCTCCAGCGTGTACGGCAAGTCCACCTCCTCCGCCAGCGCACGGATCCGGTCCAGCAAATCCGGACGCTGGGCGGCCAGGAGCGGGTCGGCCTCGCGATACAATGACAGGATGCCGTACAGCGCGGCCGCGTCACGGCGCAGGACGGTCATGTTGTTGCTGGTGAACGCCAGCGGGTTGTTGATCTCGTGAGCGATCCCGGCGACCATTTTGCCGAGCGACGACAACCGCTCCGCCTGCGCCAGCCGGCTCTGCGCTTCCTTGAAGCGCGCGAGCGTCTGCTGTTCGGCCCGCACCGCTTGACGGAGCTGCTCGCTCAGCCGGCGCAGCTCCTCCAGGCTCGCTTCGTAGCGCTGGTTCAGATGGACGACGTCCTCGAACGCGGACAACAGCACATTGAGGAGCTGCTCGCGCCCGGCGGCAATCGCGAACGGCGCGCCGAGAAAGACGACCTGCGTCGACTCCGCCGTGCGATCCGCCGGCGGGTGCTCGAGGCTGCGCCGCAAGCGGGAGGCGACCTCGGCGGCGTCGTGGTCCTTGGTCATGAAATCGTCGGCGCCGGCTTCCAGGCCGCGCAGCACGTTAAGCGGGTCGCACGCGCTGGTCACGATGATCACCGGCAGGTGGCGGTGCTGCGGGTCGGCCTTGATGCGCCGGCACAGTGCGAACCCATCCTCGCCGGGCAGCATGAGGTCGCTCACCACCGCGTCGAACGGCTCCTGCGTCAACCGGGCGTAGCCGGCCTCCGCATCGGCGGCGACGGCGGTCTCGAACCCGACCGTCTTCAAGGAGAGGGCCAGCTTGTGCGCCTGCGTCGGGCTATCTTCGACGATGAGTACACGCGGCATGGTTAGATCAACTCGCGGAGCGGCTGCGCATTGTGATCCACCAGGAACTGCGGCCGGCCCGTGAAATCAGTGACCGTGGCCTGGTTGGTATCAATGCCCAGGTTGCGGTAGAGCGTGGCAAAGACTATCGCGCTGTAAGTTACCTGTTCCAAACGGGTTCGTCAAATACAAATCGAATGATTGGGCTGCTCGGCTGCACCACGAAATCAGCTCGGGGCCCTATCCGTCAAGCGACGCCGTTTCTGTCGTATTCAATCATCGCCAGTTTGGCGGGGTCGAGTTTCTTGACGGCCCTTTGGCTGCCACGAGTGCGAAGTTGGTTCCGGTTTGCCGCCGAGTCTCGCAACGCATTCCGGCAGTGGGGCCGCACCGGCAAGTGAGCGAACAATAGACCGGACCTTACGGAGTTGCCGCATGCGAATCACGCGCATTTCAGCCTACCGCGTCGAGTTGCCTCTGCACGAAGGCAGCTACAAATGGTCCGGCGGCAAGGCGGTCACCGTGTTCGACAGCACCGTCGTCCGCGTCGAAACCGACGCCGGTCTCGTTGGTCACGGCGAAGTCTGCCCGCTCGGCCCGTTCTATCTGCCCGCCTACGCCAACGGCGTGCGGGCCGGCATTGCCGAGCTGGGGCCGCACCTGCTCGGCGAGGACCCGCTGGAGCTGGGGAAGCTCAATCGGCGGATGGACGCCGCCCTCAAGGGACATGCGTACGTGAAATCCGGCATCGACATGGCTTGCTGGGACCTCCTCGGCCAGGCGACGGGCCAGCCGGTCTGCACACTGTTGGGCGGCCGTTACGGCGAGGACTTTGGCCTCTACCGCGCCATCTCGCAGGAGGCCCCCGAAGCGATGGCCCGCCGCGTCGCCGGCTACCGTGCCGAGGGTTATCGCCGCTTCCAGCTCAAGGTCGGCGGCGATCCCGCGGTGGACATCGAGCGCATCCGCGCCGTCGCCGCCGAGCTGCAGACCGGCGACCGCCTAATCGCCGACGCCAACACCGGCTGGCTGATGCACGACGCCTTGCGCGTGGTGCGGGCGGTGCGCGACGTTGACGTCTACATCGAGCAGCCGTGCGCCAGTTACGAGGAGTGCCTGACGATCCGCCGGCACACGGATCATCCGTTCGTACTCGACGAGGTGATCGATTCGGTCGACGTGCTGCTGCGCGGCCACGCCGACCGGGCGATGGACGTGGTGAATATCAAGATCAGCAAGTTCGGCGGCCTGACGAAGGCCCGGCAAGCGCGCGACCTGTGCATGGCGCTCGGCGTGGCGATGACGCTGGAGGACAGCTGGGGCGGCGACATCGTGACCGCGGCGATCGCGCACCTGGCCCACAGCACGCCGCCGGAGTTCCTGTTTACCGCGACCGACTTCAACAGCTATGTGACGGTGAGCATCGCCGCCGGCGCCCCGCATCGCGTCAACGGCCGAATGGCCGCGTCGACCGCGCCGGGCCTGGGCGTCGCGCCGAACATGGACGTGCTGGGCCGAGCCGTGGTGACGATTGACTGACGTTCGAGAAGTTTTCCGCAAGAAACAGGCCAGGCACGTAACCAGCCGATCGCGCCGGCGTGAATGATTGGCGCCCGCGGAAAGAGCGTGGCGATCAGTGACCACATGGCGACGACATGGCGCCGCCAACCTGCGTGCGCGAGCGGCTGCGCGCTTACAATAAGGTATAGGGGTCCCGCGCCTTCCCATAGTCATCGGACCGTATTTGAGGCGAGCCACATGAACCGGCGCATCCTGCTGCAGGTCACCGTCCCGACGGTGCTGATCGGCGCTGTCCTGTTCGGCGCCTGCATGGCCAGCGTCTGGTCGATCAATCGCCTCCAGGCGAATCTCGCCCAAATCCTGTCCGAAAATGTCGCCAGCCTCGAGGCCGCCCAGGGGCTGGAGATTCAGCTTCGCCAGCTTCGCTTCCATTCCTTCTTGCTCATCATCGATCCCAATGACGAGCGCCGCGAACTGGTGCAGCACGACCACGCCGGCTTCGAAAAGGCCCTCGACACCGTCCGCCGCGCCGCCGTGCGGCCGCGCCAGCAGGCACTCATCAAAAAGATCGACGACGGCTACGAGCGGTACCGGATCGAGCTGGCCGCGAACCCGATGCCCGCCACGACCCGGCCGCTCGACCTGGCGCTGGGCCGACGCGCACCCGGTCCGCTACCTGCAGGAGCCTTGCCAGGAATTGCTGCTCCTCAACAAGCAGGAGATGGACGAGACTGCCTACGAGAGCGAAGCGGTCAGCCGCCGGGCCCAGATGGCGATGGTGCTGGCCGGGCTGCTCGGTCCGGTCAGCGGGCTGATCATCGGCTTCGGCATCGCGCGGGCCGTGCGGCGTTCGATCGCCCGGCTCAGCGTTCGCCTCGAAGATGTGCGCGCCCAGCTCGATCAGGAGGTCGCGTCGGTGCGGCTGTCGGCGGGATCGGAGCTGGGCGATCTCGATCGGCAGCTCGACCACGTCGTTGACCGCGTCCGCGCCGTCGCGGAGCAGGTACAACGGCAACAGCAGGAAATGCTGCGCTCGGAGCAGCTCGCCGCGGTCGGCCAGCTTGCGGCCAGCGTCGCCCATGAGGTGCGCAATCCGCTCACGTCGATCAAGATGCTGGTCGGGGCCGCGCTCCGATCGCCCGCGACACAAGCGCTCACGGCCGACGATCTCGGCGTCATTTACAAGGAGGTAGGCCGGCTCGAACAAACGGTGCAGGGCTTGCTCGACTGTGCCCGGCCGCCGCGTGCGCAACGGCAGCCGGCCGATCTGCGGGCGCTCCTCAGCGAGGCCATCGGCCTGGTCCGCGCACGGGCCCTGCAGCAGGGCGTCCAGGTCGCGGTGCATCAGCCCGATGAGCCGGTGGTCGCCGCGGTGGACCGCGGGCAGTTCAGCACGGTGCTGGTCAATCTGCTGCTCAATGCGCTGGACGCCTTGCCGCAAGGTGGACGGATCGACGTGGCCCTGCGCGGCGGACCCGATCTGGAGATCACGGTCGAGGACAATGGACCCGGCATCTCGCCGGTGGTGCTGCCGCGGCTGTTCACGCCGTTTGCGAGCACGAAGGCGACCGGGACCGGGCTCGGACTGAATATCTGCAAGCGCGTGCTCGCCGAGCACGGCGGCACGATCAGCGCCGCGAACCGTCCCGAGGGCGGGGCGCGCTTCACGGTAATGCTGCCATTGATTGGCGACACAAGAATCGCCCAAGCCGCGGGATGAGCGCAGCGAATCCCGCGGGTCGGAGCGGGGCCACCCGCGGGATTCGCTGCGCTCATCCCGCGGCTTGGTTCTCACAGGTGCCTGGGATGCCGCGCACGTTGCTGGTCATCGACGACGAAGAATCCGTCCGCTACTCCTTTCGCCGCATCTTCGGCAAGGAGGGGATGACCGTCCTCGCCGCGCCGACGGCGGCCGAGGGACTCGAAGCGATTGGCCAGAACCACCCCGACGTTGTCGTGCTCGACATCCAGCTCCCCGATCGCTCCGGCCTCGACCTGTTCCACGACATTCACGCGCTCGACCCGAAACGGCCGGTCATCTTCATCACCGCGCACGGCACCGCCGACACCGCGATCGAGGCGATGAAGGGCGGCGCGTTCGACTATCTCGTCAAGCCGCTCGACGTTCGAACGGCTGGGCCAGATCATCGAGCGCGCCTTCGAGGCGGCCCGGCTCATGCACGTGCCGGCGGTGCTCCCCGCCGAGGAACCGGCCGACCGCATCATCGGCCGGGCCCCGGCAATGCAGGAGATGAGCAAGCTGATCGGCCGGGTCGCGCCGCAGGACGTCAACGTGCTGATTCTCGGCGAATCGGGCACCGGCAAGGAGCTGGTCGCCCGCGCCCTCTACTCGCACAGCCGCCGCGCCGATCGGCCGTTCCTCGCGATCAACTGCGCGGCCATTCCCGAGGCGCTGCTTGAAAGCGAGCTGTTCGGCCACGAGGAAGGCGCGTTCACCGGGGCGACGCGGCGGCGCGTGGGCAAGTTCGAGCAATGCGACGGCGGCACGTTGTTCCTCGACGAGATTGGCGACATGTCCCCGCCGGTGCAGGCGAAGATGCTGCGCGTCCTGCAAGAGCAGTGCTTCCAGCCGCTGGGCGGCACGCGCTCGGTCACGACCGACGTGCGCGTGCTGGCCGCGACGAATCACGACCTGGAGCGCGATGTCGCCGAGGGCCGCTTCCGCAAAGATCTGTACTATCGGCTGAAGGTCATTTCCATTCCCGTCCCATCGCTGCGCACGGCGCGAGGACATCCCGGAGCTGGCGCACTATTTCCTCTTCGCCGGCAACCGCGCGATGGGCTGCGAGCTGCACGGCTTCGACCCGGAGGCGTTGGCGATCTTGCAGCAGTACGCCTGGCCCGGCAACGTGCGTGAATTGCACGGGGCGATCAAGGAAGCGATGCTGCGCGCGACCGGCCACCTGATCCTCGCCGAGTTTCTGCCCGACGCGGTGCGCCATCCGCAGGCGGCGCCGCCGGCCGACAGCGGAGGCGGCGCCGCCCTCGCGGACGTCCACGCCCTGGTCAAGGACCTGCTCGACCGCGGCGAGAAGGACGTGTACACGCAGGTGGTGAGGGCCGTCGAGCGCGTGCTGCTGTCGCAGGTGCTGCGGCGAACGAACTATCATCAGGGGCAGGCGAGCGAGGTTCTCGGCCTGAATCGCTCGACGCTGCGCTACAAATTGCGCGAGCTGGGGATCTCGCTGGGCAAGGCGATCGCGGAGGACGCGCCGAAGATTAAGCTGCGCGAGCTGAACCTGAGCAATACGCTGGTTACGGATGCCGGCGTCATGTGGCGCTGGGCTGGGGGTCAACCGAAACGCCCGTATGCCCTACATACAATAGGCAGTCTAACGAGGTTGGCCCGGGTCCTCGACCATGCCTTTGGTCGTCAAGAGCCTTCCGAACGCTTTGCCCCAATGCCCCGCGGTTCCCACGGAACAAGTGGACGGTCACGACTCGGCACTGCGGGACTGCACTCATCAGCGACTTCCACCCGGCACGGGTCCGTCCGGCGCGACCCTCTCATGAACCGGGCCCTCTCATCTTCCCGCGCCACGGCCGACCAGTCAAGTCGGCGATTCTGTGGGTTCTGTGGGGAGGCGGTCCCGTGGCTGAAAGATCGAGAGCGATGGGCGAGTTACAACTCCGGAGTCCAGCACTTATCCGGCGATCCGTGCCTGCCGACTTTGCGGGTTGTGCAGCGCACGGCGCCTCCCGATTCGGCCGTTCCCCGCCGTCAATGGGCCTGTCTCAACGCTACACGCAGCAATCGCCGATTAACCAGCGTAAGCAGCAAACCCGCACCGTCGCGGTGCTGCGCGGCGATTTCAAGCAATGGAATGAAAGAATCATGGTAACACGACTTCGCTGCCTCGTGTGGGGGCCGGTGCTGGCCACGATCGCTGTCCTCGGCCTGCTCGTCGGTCAGGGTCAAGTGCAAATCGTGCCCCTGCCCGGGCCTGCGGGACTGCCGCTCCAACCGATCAACCCATGCAATTCCCCGCAACTCGCTACTTCACGCAGCCACAGTTCACGCCGCCGCAGGCACCAACAGCGCCGGCGTTGGCGATGCCTGTCGGCCCGCGCGTTGACGACCTGCCCGTGCGACTTGGCTTTGTCCCGACCGGCGAGCAGCCGCCGGCCGGCACGCTCGTGCTGGAGGCCAACCCCGCGGCCTTCCGTCTCACCCTGGAGCAGGCCAAGCAACGGGTGCTCGCCAACAGCAAGCTGCTGCGCCTGGCCGCCGAAAATATCCGCGGCAAGGAGTTCGCCACCCGGGCGATGCGGGCCGATTACTTCCCGCAGATTGTCGGCGGCCTCGTCTACTTTCATTTCAATGACGACCTTGGAAATGTGCTGACGCTCGGCGGCCGGTCCTTTACGGGGCCCCTGGGGATGAAAACGGTGACCCTGCCGACCATCACCCAGGATGTCGCGGTCGTTAACCAGAATTCCTCGCTGGGCACGATCACGATGGTGCAGCCGTTGACGGCGCTGCTCAAGGTCCGCCAGGGGGTCAAGATCGCGCGCGCCGACGAACAGATTGCGCACGCCGACATGGAGAAGGGCGCCCGTGCGCTGGTCAACGGCGTCGAACAACTCTACCTGGGAATCCTGGCCGCGCAGCGTCTGCGGGCGGGCACGGCAGTTGGCCTCCAGGGCGCCGAGGCGATGGCCAAGGTCCAGCCGTCCGTCCAGGTGCGGATCGCGGTCGTCGAGGCGCAGCAGGGACTGCACCAGCTCGACAATCAGATCAAGGATCTGGAGGAGCAGCTCAACATCCTCGTGGACTTGCCCACATGTACCAAGCTCGAGCTGCCTCGAGCCGCCGCTGCCGATCCCGCCATTGGCGTGCGCGGACGAAGCGGTGGACCTGGCACTGGCTGCCAGCCCGGAGGTCCGCGCGGCCGAGCAGGACATCAGCAAGGCCAACGCCGCGGCAGCCGCCGCCAAGGTCGACTTTCTGCCGAACGTGATGCTGTTCGGCGGCTACGTCAATCAGACGCTGGCGAGCTACGTACAGCAGAATGTGGGCACCATGGGCGCGAGCGTCACCTACACGTTCATGGACTGGGGCAAGCGGCGCAATACTCTCCGCGAGCGCGACACGTTCGTGTTCATGGCCAATCTCAAGGTGCAGCAAACGCGGGACGAAATCCGGCAGAAAGCCCTCAAGGCGTTTCGCGACGTTAGCGACAACCGCGAAGCGCTCAAGCTTGCCACCGAAATGGCGGAGCTGCGCAAGCAGGCGGCGAAGGAGGCCAAGGCCCCGGCGGATCAGTTCCAGGCGGCCAAGGAGTCGATGCAGGCGCAGGTGGAGCTGGTCAAGGCCGACATGGCGCTGCGCGTCTCGGCGGCGCAGTTGATGACGCTGATCGGCAGACAGTAGTGCGGCGATGCCGGCGATTGGCGAGCAACCAGCGCGGCGTCCTCGCTTTCACCTTTGACGGGCGCTACAAGCTTGGCCGCTTCCATGCGCCCAATGCTTTCCATACGCCAAAGACCCTTGACCAACTACTCAAGCACCACGACGTGCAGCTGTTCGATTTGAAGAATGATCCGGAGGAATTGCGCAATCTCGCCGTGGACCGGGAGAGGCACAAGGGCACGATCTTGCGTTTGAACGACTTGCTAAACGACCTGATGGCCCGCGAGGTCGGCGTCAACGATCGACGATTCCTGCCCGAGTCGGTGCGTCCCAGAAAGGAACCACTGGATTGATGCCGCTCGTAATCCTTGGCAACCGCTACGGAGGGGAATTCTGGCAAGCTGTGCAGGCGTTGGGCAGCGCGTACAATGGCGAAGGTACGCAACCCATCGTTGAGGAATACCGACACAATGCGGTTGCCGCCCGGCCTGATTCGCCAACGGGCATGAGCCAACAGGCGCCGCCCAGAGCCAACAGCGCCGCCCCAGCTACACGAGCCACCAATCCAGTCGGCGTTTCAAGCGGCGAGCCGACCAGGAGCAAAACGACGGCCAACGGGGCCGCCACCAACGCCGCACCGGTCCCCGATTCAATCATCGCAGTTACGAGCAGCAAGGCCTTCATCGGGGAAACCCTACTGCCCGAGCAACAACAGTGCGTGCTGCATCGGATCGCTGGAAAGGCGCATGACGCCTGCGAATGGGGTCGATAGCTCCAGCATCAGAAAGATTGCGCCCGCAACCGAGAGCGTGCAGACGATCAGCACCGCCACGACCGTTGTGTTGCCGGGAGCCAAGAGGCCATAGCCGGCAAACAGGATGCTGAGCCAGAACACCAGCACCACCAGGAACGGCACGGGCAGCGAGCCATCCTGGCGCGAAAAGCCGCAGGCGTGCCTGCGCGATATCGGCCATGATTGCGAGCGCGGGCCCGGAGTTCGCGCTGCGCTTCGGTATTCGGCTTGAACTCCCCCACCTTGTCGAAGAGGGTTTCCCCGGTGGTCCTGGCCTTGCCGCCGGGGGCCAGGTTGGGCGATTGCGTGCTGTCCTGAGGCCACATGCGGTCCACGGTGGCCGCGACGTTGAGCTTGAGCAGGCGCGGGTCTCCGTTGTTTCCGGGCCATACCGGACCAGGACGCGATCGAGCAGGATGTAGTTGGCGGCAAGTTCGTTGACCAGGCCGCTCTGGGAGTCGTAGGTTCCCTTGGCGGTGGCGATCAAGAGGCCGAGAACGAGGGCAGCCAGCGTTGCGATCAGTCCCATGCCCAGCTTCACCACATCCTTCGATTCGGCGTCCAGATGATGGTCGGGCAGGAACTGCCTGACGATCATGGCGACCACCGAACTTCCGAAGACACACGCAAACACGATGCCGGCAAGCGCTAGGGAACTCACGAAGGCAACCCCCGCTGTTGTCGTGGAACGGGTTTCCAAAAGGGTGGGCGGACCGGCAAATCACGCGGTCCGCCCAGCCCCAGGTTAGCGGACGTAGCCGTAGCCCGCCGTCGCGCCGTATGCCCCGCCAGAGTACCCGGAGTAGCTCGGCGAATAGTGATAGGCGCCGCCGCCATAAGCGCCGCCGCCGGTGCTGCCGGCGCTGTAATGAGCGCCGTATGCCCCGCCGCCGGCCGTGGTCCCGTACGCGGACCCGCTATGATACTGCGCGCCGCCGGCGCCATACGCGCTCGTGTGGCCGCCGGCGTAGCTCCCGCCAGGACCGGAAGCGGCCGTCGCGCCCGATAGACCCCGTTGGGGCCGACGTGCGTGTAGCCGACGTGAGCCGCGCCATAGGCGTTCACCAGCGACGGCGTCAACAACGCGGCCGCGGCGACGACGAGCACGCCCAGAATGAGCTTCTTGTACATGGCAATCTCCTTCTTCACTTGGTGCAGGTGTTCTTCTCGGTCGGCTACTTGACCCTTTTCAGCTTCACCGCCGGCGCGTCCGGCATCACTTTGCCGTCCACGTTGAGATTGGTCATTTGCCAGGTGGCGTGGTCGGCGTCGACCCGCGTCACCACGTTGATCGCCGACACGCGCTTGCCGTCGGCGGTTTTGGCAGCGGTCTTGATGTGCCAGCTCTTGCCGTCGTTGGTCCAGAGGCCCTCGCCGATGCCGCCGCCGGAATAGAAGGAATAGGAGCGAATCTGCTTGTCGACCGCGTCCCAGGCGATCCACTGGGTGCCGCCGATCACCGGCACGCCGTCCAGGGTGGTGGCGAATGAGGACACGATGAAGTTCTTATTCTCGGCCCAGGCGTAAGACGATCTCGCCGATTCGCCCTTGGTTTCCTCGCCCGTCCATTCGCCGATCAGCCATTCCAGATCCTCGAAGCGCTCGGCGTTGGATGGCGGGCGAGCAATGGTGTCTTGCACGCTTGCGAAATGCCATTCGCCGTTGTACTTCACGACCACCGCCGTGAACGCAGCCGAACTCGACAGGCCGCCGCCGCCCGGAGTGACCTCGGTGATTCCCTCCTCGATGGCCACGTCCGGCGTCAGCATGCGTATGGAGCCGACGTGGATCGTGAGCTTCGCCCCCTTGCGCTCGGCGAACACCTTCGCGTAGAGCTTCTCCAGGGCGGCGCGGCCCTTGTACCTTTGGCCGACCTGGTCGGTGTAGTCGCCATCGGGGGTCCAGAACCCGGCGACGGCCTTAGCGTCACCGCTGTTGAAGGCCGCGATGAACGCCTGGGCGCGTTTGCCGCGGCCCGGGGTCTCGTTGCCCTTGCCGCCGCGTTCTTCTTGCTGCGCGGGCATCGTCCCGACGCCAGGGAACGGGCTGACGGCGAGCGTCACTCCCAGGCCACGACCCAGATTCTTCGCTTTCTCATGGTGCTTCCTCGAGTAATTCGACCTCCGCAAGAAAATCTCTCGACGCACACGCTGGCGCAGCTGCGCAGGACGGCGGCACACGCTCGCGGGAAATCGAAATATCCACTGAATTGCACAGCTTTCAGAGAGGCTGGCTGCACCCGCGGACGACACCCCGGCCCAGGCGATGGCTAGGTTGCTCCTGAAAATGCCAGTCAGATTTGTTTACACGCCACGCCACGGATGGCAATAGCGATCTTTTCTTACCCGCATGGCGGCCCCCGCGACGACTGGCAACTACATGGTTTCCTACCAATGTGTGGTTCAATCTACGGGAACATCTCGACAAGGTCGTGTCGCGCTGGCCGGTCACACCCTGTTTTCGGCCAGACCGGCACGACCGGCCAGACCGGCACGACCGGCCGGACCGGCACCACCGGCCAGACCGGCACCACCGGCCAGACCGGCACCACCGGCCAGACCGGCACCACCGGCCAGACCGGCACCACCGGCCAGACCGGCACCACCGGCCAGACCGGCACCACCGGCCAGACCGGCACCACCGGCCAGACCGGCCGGACCGGCACGACCGGCCAGACCGGCACGACCGGCCAGACCGGCACGACCTGTCACCAATCCTGGCCACCCCTCCGCCCATCGTTCAATCGCCCAAAGCCGCCCGGAGTTCTCGGGCCACATCCGGGTCCTTGGTGGCGGCAAGCATGGCACGCAGCTCCGTGGTCTGCGCCGGACTGAACGGCGCAAATCGCCAGCAGCTTCGCCGCGGCGGCCTTCTCGGCGACGGTCGGCGCCTCCTGAACCTGTTTCAGCTACTTCACGCTCCAGACAATCAACGTCGTGTCGGCGCCGCCTGTAACAAGCTGGCTGCCGTCTTGCGAGAACGCCAGCGCCGAAACCGTGCCGTCATGACCTTTCTCGGAGCATAGCGTCTTGCCGCTGGCGTACCTCCATAGCTCGACTGAACCGTCAAGCGAGCCGGTCGCGAAATGCTTCCCGCTCGGAGCAAACGCGAACGTTACAATCGGCGCTCGCACAGGTTTCTTGCCGAGCGTGGCAGGCGTAATCGGATCGCCGGGCATCAGGCCCTCGGTGTCGATGACGCGCTGCGGCTTGCGCGTTGTCGTATCCCAAAAGGTGACCCCGTAGCGGCCATTATCCGTCACGAAGCTCTTCCCGTCGGGAGCGAAGGCCGCAATCGGCCTCCCGGTGGACTTCTCCGAAAACTCACCGGCCGGCTCGCCGTCCGCCGTCTTCCACAAACTGATCGATTGGCTTTGGCGCAACAGGAGCAGCGACTCGTCCGGGGAAAAGCACACACGCAGCTGCACCCCTTCCGTCGATTTGCGCCGGATGCTGGCAACCAACTCGCCCTTTTCCACCTCATAAATCCGCAATGCCTTCCGGCGCCGACATCGGGCCAGCGCGCTTTCCAGTCACAAACCCCGTTACTGCCAGAAACCTCCCCGTCGGCGACAGCGCGGCCGCGTAAACATGGACACCCTCGGCCTTGAACGTTCGGAGCGTTTTCCCCGTGTCCGCGTTCAAGATTTCAATTTGTCCTGAGTTGCTGGCCCGCGCGAGCACGGACGGACACGCACAAAGCACGGCCGACTCACCAGGCATTTGCTTGAAACGGGCCATGCGCTCGTCCCCGGTTTCCAGTTGGCGGCGGCTGGGACGACGCACTGGGTCCGCCTCCCACCATATCAGGTCCCGGGCCCCGGATGCGGATAGGATTCCCTTGCCGTCCGCCCGCCAATAAACATTGCTTATCCCGCCATCGTGCCCCTCGCGCGGTTGAGGCGCTTGCCCGTCTTGACGTCCAGCAAGCGAACAGCCTGACCCATGCACACCACCGCGAGCGTGTGCCCGTCGGGCGAAAACAAGAGGTGCTCGACCGGTCCCGCGCCTAATCGCCATTCTCGCATCGATTTGTTTGAGGGAAGGTCCGCGATCTGCACCACGCCGTCCGCGGTTCCCCACGCGAGCCGAGTTGCGTCCGGCGACACCGCGGTAGTGGATATCCATCGAGCGGGCATATTGGCGATCAACGGAAGCGGCTTAAAGGATAGAGCGTCCCAATGCTCGGCTCTCATGACGTTCTGGTTCACTGCAATGAGGCTTCTTCCCTCGTTGAAGAAGCGGACCTCCTGCACTGAAAACCTAGGTCCTTGAACGGCGCTAGTTTTCTTGCCGTTAGTCGCATCGAGTGCATAGATCCCGTTGTCCAAACCGACAACCACTGTCCTGCCGTCCGGCGAAACGGCGAGGCACGTCACTTCAGACCCTACGTTTGTTGGACGGAGCACCGACCGCAAGCCTGTGACTTTGTGCAGGCTCAAGTCGCCGTCGCCGTCAGCGATCCAAAGTCCCATGCGGTCAGGCGTAAGTGCGGCCGAGACCAGGTCGCGCCCAAGAACAGCTTCTGTGTTCCGCAACGGCTGTTTGCGCTCGAAATCCCAGACCACCACTCCTTGGCGATAGACCGCGATCATTTGCTTGTCCGAAGCAACAAAAAATAAGGCAACAACAGCTTGCGCCGCGGGCGCCGGGTTCTTTACGACTCCGAGCAGCTTCTTCCCCGCCAAATCTATTACGCGCGTCGAACCACCGCGGTCATTACCTCCCATTGCCAAGAGGTCTCCACCGTACGCGTATGCGAGGCAGGTAATTCCGCCAGGATGTGCAAACAGGCGGGTTCCCAGAGTTTCATTCGGTGTCAAGCGTGCCTCGGAAAGCGGCAGGTCGTTGATGCTCGAAGCAAGAGCAGCTGCCGCAAGTAGTGCAAAGCACATAATAGGTTCCGAACTGGTTATTTGAGGGTTGGAGAATAATGGCCATACCGAGGGAGGCCACCGTTGCTGTCTCAGGCATGCAGGTCACCGTCAGCAGTTCGCGGGATTCGAGCCACTCGAAGGCGGGCCGAAACCTGACGGTGTTGCGGCGGCTGGCGATGGTTCGGCGCGGCGCCCGGAACGTTGAAGAGTCGCCTCAGATGGCGGAAAAGACGGACGCAAGCATTGGGGGGAGAGGAGATCATGGTGTCCTACCAGGTGGAGAGAGAGCTGGATTCACCGGACTGATCGTACCACCTCGCGAAATGATTACAAGCCCGATTGTAGTAATTCTTCCGAAACCATCGGTGCGTGCTGCGGGATGCGGGCAGGGTGCTAACCCACGCTGCGAAATCGCCGCAGTGCCAGCCCCGCGCACGCCGCCGCGACCAGCAGGAACAGCGCCTGCTCGCCCAGCGCAAACCACAGCGCCTGGGCCCACGAAATCTGCGTGAACTCGGCCAGCGTCGTCTCGAACAGCAGCGTGACGTAGAACAGGACGACGTTCCCGAGCCACGCCCAGGCCGCGACATGGGCGACCAGCAGCGCGCCCAGGCAGCCGATCAGGATGATGTTGGCGTACAGCACCCGGCGACACGCTACCGATAGCCATAACGCGAGCGCGCTCAGCATCAGCAACAGGGGCCACGGCAACAGCACCATCGCCAGGGCAGTCCGCAGCGAATAGAGGCCGCCGGCCAGCCCGAGCAGCACGCCGAGGTAGCTGATCGCCAGCACCGGCCAGTTGCGCCACAGCGGGCCGAGCCACTTGTTGAACAGGATCGCCGGCCGTTCGTCGGGGATGAGCAGTAAGAAGACCAGCGTATCCTGCTCCTTTTCACCGGCGACGCTCATGGTCGTCTGGAACAGCACCAGCAGCACGTAGGCGGCGAGGGCGACGAAATAGAAGTCATAGACGACGCCGGCGCCCATGCCCATCAGTTCCCGTCGCCCCTGATCCGGGCTGCACAGCACCCCGAGACGAAAGGCGCCCGCCCCGGCCAGCGCAATGGCGATGCCCAGGAACAGCCAGCGCAGCGTGAGACTGTAGGTGGTGCCGTCCTTGAGACATTCCTTCCAGAACAGCGCGTTGTCGCGCACAGTCCGCGCCAGCGGATGGATGCGCGAATGGACCCAGTGCTTGCGCCGGACCCGCGGCGTCGGCTCGCGAGTGTCGGTCAGCGCCAGCGCCTCCCGTGAGCCGGCGCGGGCGGCGTGACTCCGACAGACGAAAACGCTCCATGCCGCGCACGGACGCGATGAGCTGCACGGCGGTGATCGTCACGTAAATCGGCGCCACGATCACGATGCTGATCGCGTACCACGGCACCGGCTGCAGCGGCGTCCGCCAGATGGCGTGCTGCAGCATGGCAATCGGCACTCCGATCAGCCACGGGAGCAGCGCCGCCCCGAGGATGCCGGCGAGGGCCAGCAGCAGCATGAGCGGATAGGCGTTGCTGATCGCCTGGAACACCGTCTCCGATCGCGTCGAGGATCCCAGGCAAATGCTGCCGCCGGCCAGGAGCAGCAGCAAGCTGTTCGTCTCGTGATACACCAGCAGGCCGGTCCCAAGATTGCCGTAGAGATGGAGGAAGGCGAGCACCGGGAAGCCGGCGAGCACCAGGGCCGCCAACGGCATGAGCCGGGCGCCGAGCTTGCTGAGGGCGATCTCGTGATCGGCCAGGTCGGTCAGGAATAGCGATTCGATCGTGCGGTTCTCCTTGTCCTCGACGACCGCCCCCGCGACGTACACCGGCAGCAGGAGGAGGATCAGCACGTCCTGCAGCACGATGAGCGTCATGGCGTACTGAAAGCCGCGCTCCGCCTGTTGCGCCAGCTGCTGGTAGGTGACGTGCTGCCGTTGCGTTTGGTGGATGATCGTCAGGCTCAGGAGCAGGGCGACAAGATAAAGCACGCGCACCCCCGTCGGCCAGCCGCGGCGCGCGAGCCGAATCAGGTCGTAATAGAAGTGCGGTCCGAGCATGTGTTGCCACCGTGGTGTCGGCGTTCCCCCACTCCACTATCGCCCGGCTAGGCCGCGCGTTGCAAGCAAAATCACCGCGGCACGCGCGCGAGGCTGTCGATGTGCTGCTGAATCTCGCACGCCTTCCAGCGCCGGATGCGCCGGGTGACCGCGATCGGCCGAGGAATCTTGTCCTCCTTGACCCAGCGCCAGATGGTACGTTTACTGACGCAATAGATCGTAACGAGATGTTCGAGGGTCAGGGTGGCTTCGAGCGGGGCCGGGGTAAAAGGCGGCATGAACGTGTCTCCGGCGCGGTCACGGCTGGGAGTGCCCGCGCGATCGAGGGTTGCGAATCCGTCCCCATCTTATAGTGTACACGCGTTCATTATCAAGGTGCGCTACAGATTTCCGCCCGAGCGGCGCGGAACGGCACAGATTGGCACGCCGCCAATGTCGACATCGGCGCGCAGCTGGCGTGCAACGTACTTGAAACATGCCAACACGGAAATAATCGTTGTCGCCCGGTTGCAGCGAAGTCCTTCGCGGCCCGTCGCGGCGACATTGCGCACCAGCTAGGCCGGACGCAGGCGAACAAGGCGTGTCATTTGAACGAGGCGATCGCAGCGGCCCCTTGCGGTATTGGCCAAGAACGCGACTTGACACAACAATCCGAAAATGTTTCGCTGGGGTTCTAGCCCTCCGCGGTTGTAAAAAGTTTACGAACGTAGATTTTTTTCCGCGGTTCTTCGACTCGGTGTTCGCTTGATAAGGGTAGAACGCGATTTTCAACTCCGCGATTCTTCCGCCTGTACCGTTCGCCCCCCCCGCGACCCTTTCTGCGCGGGACCATCGCTTCTCGCACCAGGGCGGACACCATGAAACCTCTCCACTTCTGGCTCCGACATTACCGAGCGTTCTTCGCGATAAAGCGGCTGCCGCCCCGGGGCCCACCTGCGCGTTGAGCCGCTCGAAAATCGGCTGGTGCCGAGCATGTCGCCCACCGGCTCCGCGTTTGTCGTCCTCGCCGGCCAGACCTTCAGCGGCGTCGTCGGGTCCTTTACCCTGGTCACCGGCACGTCGCCGGCCGACTATCAGGCCACGATCTTGTGGGGCGACGGTAGCGAATCGACCGGCTCGATTGACCTGTCCGGCAACGTCTCCGGGTCCCACGAGTTCACGGCCGCCGGCGCCTATCCGGTGGGGTTCCAGGTGCTCAACGTCACCGACGATTCCACCGGCGTCGGCGTGGCGCTGGCCCTGGTCGAGAATGCCGCCCCGCCCGGCGCTGGCATCGGTCGGCTCCGCCAGCGCCTCCAGCACGCCGACCGTCACCCAGACCGGCACCGACGGCGCCGGCAGCTTCAGCCTGCAGGAATCGGGCACCCTCACCGCCACGGTCGCCCGATTGCTGTACGATGCGTACGGCTCGGTTTCCAGCACGGCCAGCGAAAGCGACACCTTTACGCTCACCGAAGCCGGCATCGACACGTCAACCAGCTTCAGCGCCAGCAACTACTCCGTGACCATCGGCGGCAACCAGACCATCACGCTCACCCAACTGCAAAACGACCTGACCCAGTACACCTCGACCAGCGGCACGGTCGTCGAGAATTCGTCGTGGAGCGTCAACGGCAATGTCGGCACCGGCGCCGTCACGTCGGCCGGGTCCGGCACCGACACGTCGACGCTCGTCGGCACCGGCGCCGATGCGACCAGCGCGATCACCGTGTCGAGCACCGGTTCGTCCACTTTCGCGCTCGCCGAGGTGGGCAATTACGGCACCAACCTGACAACGACGCTGACCGAAAGCGGCACAACGACCGCCACGGAAACGCGCGCCGCCAGCGGCGACACCGAAACCGCCGTCACCACGGAGAGCGACAGTTCCAGCCTGACCCTCACTGACGATTACAGCACCGGGGCCATTACCGGGACTGTCACGGCGTCGGCTTCGTCCACCCTGGCCGACAGCGCCACGGACCAGACGGCCACCGACAGCAACACCACCGCCGCGACCGACACCGCCACGACGACGTTGACCGGCAACATCCTGACCGGGGCGTTGACGACGACCGCGGCCGAGTCGGATAGCGCGACCACCACCGACTATCCGACCAACCAGACCGCCACCGGCACCAGCACCGCCACGGGCAGCGACACCCTGACCGTCACCACGACCGCCAACCTGGCGACCGGGGCGTTCACCGCGGTCGCGACGGAATCGGACTCGGGCACCACGGTCGATACCACGACGAACCAGAATCTCACCGACACGACCACCACCACCGGCTCCGATACGCTGAGCACGACCACGACCGGCAATCTCACCACCGGCTCGTTCACCGCGACCGGCACCGAATCCGACGGCGCCACCACGACGGACTATGACACCGACCAGTCCTCGACCGACACCAGCCTCGCCACCGCGACCGATAGCAGCACGCTCACCGGCTCCGGCAACTGGCTCACCGGCGCCGCTACGACGACCACTATGGCGTCGAGCACGAGCGCCCTCAGCGATTCGGCCGTCAACCAGGACTCGACCGACGTCACCACGGTGACCGCATCCGGCACCTCGACGATCACCAGCGTCGGCAACGACACGGTCGGCGCGTCGCTCACGGTGACCGCCAACGAGACGGCCATCAGCACCACCGTCGCCGTCGCGACCGATCAGGATTCGACCGATAGCAGCACCACGGTCGCATCCGACACCCAGACCGCCGTCAGCACCAACCTGGGCGGCGGCAGCTGCAGCGCCACCGCCGCGGAGTCGGACACCAGCAGCACCACCGACCTGGCCGTCGATCAGGGCGCCACCGACAGTTCCACGCTGCTGGCAAGCGACACCTTGACCACCACCGAGATCGCCAACTGGCTGACCGGTAGCGACTCCATTTCGATGACGGGCACCTCGGGCAGCACGATCTACGACAACTCCACGGACTCGGGCGCCACCGACACCAGCACGACGGTGGCCAACGACACGCTCTCGACCACCGCCGACGACAACGACATCACCGGCAGCGCCGGCACCTCCACGGTGGACGCCGGCACCAGCACGACGACCGGCGTCGACACCACCGGCGCCACCAGCGACACCTATTCGGACACGGCGACCGCAACCAACATCACCACCGCCAGCGACAACCTCGTCACCGGGGCCTACTCTACCTCCGCCCAGGAAAACAGCACCGCCACCGCGCATGATTCCGGGACCGACGACCGCGGCACGTTCACCTCCACCGAAAACGACACCAGCACCGCGACGGCGACCGACCAGGGCAACGCCATCACCGGCAGCGATACCCTCTCCACCAGCGCGACCGATGTTTCAACGGCCACCATCACCGGCGGCGACGCCGCCACCAGCACCACGTACACCGACACGATCGTTTCGACCTCGACGAACACCGGGCTCGACGTCGGCAACGCGCTGGCGGGGACCGATTCCGCGACGGCGACTGCCAGCGGCTCCTCGTACCTCCAGGAAACCGGCACCTACCAGACCGAAGGCTACGGACTCTTTGATACCGCGACGACGACCGGGACCAGCAACGACCAGAGCAATGCCAACACCGGCGCCTTCACCGACACGGAAACCGCGTCGAGCCAGTCGGCCCTGATCGAGACCAGCACCCTGGGCTTCACCAGCTTCGACATGACCCAGACGGTCAACGCCTCCGACACCGTCACGACCACCGGCAACGCGCTCAGCGGCGGCTACACCGCCACGACCGTGGCCGGCGATTCGAGCACGATGACGGAGACGACGAACTACGGCGACACGATCACCACCGGCGGCGCCGACGTGTCGACCGCCGTGGAGACGGGCAACGTCATCAGCGGCGACTACGCGACGGACACCACCGGCACGACCACGGCCACCGACGCCATCACCTACGGCAGCGTCACCTTGACCGAGGGCAGCACGCAGACCTACACCGACACCGAAACCGGCAATGCGCTGTCGGGCGATTACAGCCTGACCGAAACGGCAGCGGAAAACTATACTATGAGCGAAGTGCTCAGCAACGGCCTGGGCGGCTTGCTGGGCGGCTCGGGCCCGTCGTTCACGCTGACCGAGACCGGGACCATGACCAGCACCAAGAGCGAGACCGGCAATCGCCTGACGGGCGCGTACACCAACGTGATGTACGCGACCGACGCCTACAGCATGCTCGAAACCGGCACGACCAGCGGCGGCAGCAGTTACACCGAAACGCTGCAAGGCACCGACACGCCGACCGTGACCGAAACCGGCAACGCGCAGATCGACGCCTATTCGCGCACGATCGTCGGGACCGGCACCGCCACCGAGGTCGAGGGCGGCACCACCACGACGCCCTCGCCGGACTATACGGTCATGGAAAGCTCGGATGGCAAGAGCGGCGACGTTAGCGCCAGCGCGACCGGCACCGATCGCTATAGCCTGCTGGAGGGCTATAGCGATGTGGCGAGCACGAGCGGAACGGCGGCGGGGAACTTGGATTCTTCGCCGATCGGCGCGCCAATTGTGGGTTCAAACGCGGGAACTGAGGAGTTGGTTACGCTTTCGGCCCCGCCGTCACCGAACACCGTGCCCCAGGATCCCCACATTGACATGATGCTGGGCCAAATTGGATCAAATAGGTCTTGGATTGTGTGGTGGCGTGGGCAGGCACAGGCAGCGCAGGGAAGAGCTCAAGCCATACAATCGCAGATTGATGCCGGCACTCAGGAGTCGCTCGCGCTAACCGGCGAATTGACGGAACAGAACCGAATGCTCGCACGGCTCGACGCGATTGGTGTCCCAAATAACGATGTCAGCGTCCTCAGAATCTACGCAAGAATTACGCAAATCCGAGCACGGCTGCGGACCATAGCGCTTGCGGAATTGCAGCTTGTCCGCGATATGCAGAGCGAATTGAGGGCCGCGAATGCCGCAGGACGAGCCGCTGACGGCCTCGAGTCGCAGAATATTCAGATTCAGATTCAGATTCGGGGGATGCCGGGCGGTGCGAACGTACGAATGTTTCCTTGATTGATGTCCTATTCCTATTAGAATTAGAAAGGTGTAATTCTGATGCGTCACTTGACAGTTACCCGTTTGTTCTGCACTACGGTTTTCTCTTGCGCCCTGACAAGCTGCTTTGCCGGCCAAGCACATGCGCAATCGGCTGCTGAGGAAGCCGTATTGAAAGCGGGTGGATTGCCCACGGTGGACGCCAGCAAGCCAACAAGACCCGTTATTGAGGTTATTTTCTCGGACGCATCGGATGACGCTCTAGCAGTCTTAAAAGGCCTCGAGGAGTTGCAGGCCTTGGACCTTCTCGTCAATCCTAAGATAACAAGTGTGGGCCTCGCCAATATCGCGGGCCTCAAAGAACTTCGTCGGTTAAGGCTTCATGGGACAAGTGTGGACGATAAGGGGCTTGTATACCTGAAAGACCTCGTAAAGCTAGAAGACCTAGACCTCGCGTCTACAAGAATCACTGACGTCGGCCTGCGCCAGTTAACGGGTTTGGGGCAGCTGCGGCGCCTTAATCTAAGTGATACTGCAATTACTGACGACGCCCTCGCGTTGTTAAAAGGGCTAACGCGGCTGCGCCACCTTTCGCTCAACCGAACGAAGATAACGGACAAGGGCCTAGGAGCCTTACCAGGACTTAGCGACTTGCGCGAGCTTTATCTTTCTGGTACCGCGTTACGTGGTCATGGCTTGGCGTTCCTATCGGCACTGACGCAGTTGGAAGCCCTGGGCATTGGGGACACGCTCATCGCCGACGATGGGCTGCAAACCATAAGCAAGCTCACTAGCCTTCGGCGCCTTACAATCGGGGGACGCTTTTTCTCTGATTCTGGGATGGATCAGGTAAAGAATCTACACCATCTTACGCTATTGACCATCGAGGGAGGCCGGATTACTGATGTTGGTATGCAGAAAATAAAAGGCCTCACCAAGCTTCAAACGCTCGGACTGTTCCGGACGAAGGTCACAGGAAACGGCCTAGCGAACCTCCAAGACATGATCGGCTTGAAATCTATTTACCTCGATGGGACGCCGGTCGGAGATGCCGGTCTCCAGGAGTTGCGCAGATTCAACGATCTCGGCGAACTGCATCTCGACAACACTGGTATCACTGACGTTGGCCTTTCAAATCTTGAAGGACTGACGAAGCTAAAGATGCTTTCCCTTAGCAATAACGACATTACCAGTGCCGGGCTAAGACATCTGAACCCGTTGCAGGAATTGATGTGGCTTTCGCTTAACAGCACCCGGGTCGACGATGCGGGAATCGAGCAACTCAAGCGTTTACGAAACCTGACGTTAGTGGGTTTGGAGAATACCAAGGTCACGGAGGCTGGGGTTAAAATGCTGCGTGAGGCCCTGCCGACGGCAACGATCACGTTGAAGCTACCAGTACCCAAATGAGCGCGTGTGGGGACCAAATGCCAGATCAACGCCAAGTCGCAGCCTGCATCGTCGCCTGGGGCGAGGTCACAGCGTCGTTGTGTGAACTCTTAACCACCGTACTGGATGCAACGGCGCGGGGACGAATTGAGATGCGGTACGCATCCAGCGCAGCGGCGCGTACCCCGCACCGCGCTTTAGGGACGCTATGTGCGGACGGCAGCTGGCCGCAATGCCGCGTATTGTCCGGCGGACTGGAGCGCTTTCAGTTTTCGACGAAGCACGGCGTGTCCGTCTGGGCTTGGAAGGAGGCGGGGCGCCCTACGCGGGTACAACTCCTGCGCGTTGTCTTGCACGACGTTCCGTTGGACGCCGACTACGCCGTCATTCTCGACCAATCTGCCGTCGTTAGCACGGGGTGGTGGGACGCGCTGGCACCCCTGCTGGCACGGGGCATCGACTACATCGGGCGGCCCGGCTGGCAAGAGGCCGAGCGTGGCGATCTTGAGCGCATCCAGGCTTATCCTTGGTACATGGGCGTGCCGCCAGCGCGGCATGACGGTAGGCCCGGCGTGGAATTCATGCGCGAGGGGTTCATCGCGGTGCGATCGGAACGGCTGCGCGAGGCGAACTTCCCCCCGCCAAAGTGCAGCGGCCGCTGGGATGTCCTGCTGGGCGAGGTCGCGCAGCAGCTCGGCTGGACGCGAGCAACCTACGACCCGTCGAGCGCGGCGGCGACGGGGATGGGCGACCCTGGGGGGCGAGCGATAAATGGGTAACTGTTGAGCGGAGACGCATTTCAGGAAGAAACGTCCACTGCAATTTGACGGACGGGGAGCTTCGGCCTACCGGTTCCTGCATCGCCGCCAAGCGGCGAATCCGATGCCGAAAAAAAACTTTAGAAAAAACCCAGAATTCCTGTCCCATTTTGCGCCGATTCCGAGTAGTCCGAGGGAGGAGGTATGCGCAACGTCGGTGCACGCCGTTGTCTTCTCGGGCGTCGGAGGGACGAGCCATGACTGACAGCAACTTTTCGGTACAAGATTGCCTCGACCGGCACAAGGCCGGCGACATCGGGGCACGCGCACAGCTCGTGGAATGGGCGTATCCGCCGCTGGAGCGCATTGCAGCGCGGCGGTACCGAAGCTTTCTGCGCCTCAAGGGTTGGGTGCCGGTCGAGGACGTTGTGGAGGACGCCGCCATCAAGCTCTGGCGCGTGCTCGAAAGGATCGCCCCGGCCACGCCCGCCGACTTGCTGCGCCTCCTCGGCGTGCAGGTGCGCCGCGTGCTCATCGAATCGACCCGGCGGCATTGCGGGCCCCATGGCCTCGTTACCCGCACGGAAAAACGCGACGGGGCCCTTGACAGCGCCTGCGACCGCGATCGCGATCCGGAGGCGCTCGCCCGGTGGACCGCATTCCACGAGGCGATCGCGGCGCTGCCCCAGCGCGAGCGCGCCATCGCTCGGCTGGTGTGGTATGACCACCTGCCCCTCGTGGCCGCGGGGTGCTCGTGGGCGTCTCGGCCGACATTGCCGAGCGGCGCTGGCACAACGCGCGCGGCCTGTTGTGTGGCGCCAGCGTCGGCCGGTCGCCCGACGGCTAGACGCGGGTGGAAACGACGCGCAATGTGGCGCGGGGCGCTGCGACCCCTCCGGGGTCGAGGGCTGTTTTCGGTTCCGATCCGGTGGTTTCGCTGCGCTCAACCACCGGCTAAGTTCTGCGACCCCTTCGGGGTCAAATACAACCTGGAGGTAGCACCCATGCAGCAGATCGCACAGGCCGACGCCTGTTTCCAGCGCGGCATCGTGAGTCTCAACGGCGGCAGGCCGGGCGACGCGGCGGCGGGGTTTCGCGAAGCGCTGGCGGCGCGGCCGGATTGGCCCGAGGCGCATAACAACCTCGGCGTCGCGCTGGCGGCGAGCGGCCGGCACGTCGACGCCGTCGCCAGCTACGAGCGAGCGCTGGCGCTGCGCGGCGATTACGCCGACGCGCAGCACAACCTCGGCAATTGCCTCAAGCGGCTCGGCCGGCCGGCGGCGGCGATCGAGCGCTATCGCGAGGCGATTCGGCTCAGGCCCGGCTGGGCGGAGGCGCATAACAACCTCGGGCTCGCGCTGCGCGGCACCAATGCGCTCGACGAGGCGCTGGCGGAGTTTCGCCGGGCGGTGCGCATTCGGCCCGACGACACGGAGGCGCGCAACAACCTCGGCGTCACCCTGTCCGACCAGGGGCTGCTCGCCGAGGCGGTCGCGACCTATCGGCAGGTGCTGCGCCGCCGGCCCAGCTCGGCCGACGCCCACAACAATCTCGGCGTCGTGCTGGCGCAGCAGGGCAAGCGCGCCGACGCGATCGCCTCGTACCGGCGGGCGCTGGAGCTGCGGCCGGACTATGCCGAGGCGCACAACAACCTCGGCAACGTGCTGCGGCACGAGGGCCAGTTCGAGGACGCGGAGGCGTGCCTGCGCGGCGCTGCGGCTGCGGCCGGATTATGCCGAGGCGCATAACAACCTCGCGATCATCCTGGTCAAGCAGGAGCGCGTCGACGAGGCGCTGGCCCATTATCGCGAGGCGCTGCGGCTCAAGCCGGAGTATCGCGACGCGCACAAGAACCACGGTTTGGCGCTTTTGGGCAAGGGGGATTACGCGGCCGGGTGGCCGGAGTACGAATTTCGCTGGGGCACCAAAGAGATCCCCGAGCGCAATTGCGCAGCCGCGCTGGGACGGCGGCCCGCTCGACGGCAAGACCATCCTGCTCTACGCCGAGCAGGGGCTCGGCGACACGATCCAGTTCATTCGCTACGCGGCCCTGGTGGCGGTGCGCGGCGGCACGGTGGTGGTGGAGTGCCAGAAGGCGCTCGTGGGCCTCCTGCGCGCTGTGCCGGCATCGATCGGCTGGTGCCGCCGGGCGCGGCGCTGCCGGCGTTCGACGTGCAGGCGCCGCTAATGAGCTTGCCGCTTCTCCTGGGTATCGCCCCTGTGGGGCACGTTTTTTACGTGCCCGACGAGGACCGACAGCTCGGCAACGTCCTCAGCACGCATGGGCCCGCGGCGGTTGGGCACAACGGGCACGTGGCCAACGGGCACGTAAAAAACGTGCCCCACAGGGACGCTGCCTACATTTCACCGGACCCTGAGCGCGTGCGGCGGTGGGGCAAGGAGCTGGCTGGTTTCACGGGGTTCAAGATCGGCATCGCGTGGCAGGGGAGTCGCAGCTACCAGGACGATCGCTTTCGCTCTATCCCGCTCGCCAAGTTCGAGCCGATCGTGCGCGTCGCCGGCACGCGCCTCTTTAGCTTGCAGAAGGGCTATGGCTGCGAACAGCTCGGCAAGCTGCGCGGCTGGACGGTTCACGATTTCGGCAAGCAGCTCGACGCCGACGGCGCGTTCCTTGACACGGCCGCGGTGATGAAGCACCTCGACCTGGTCATCACGTCCGACACGGCGATCGCGCACCTGGCCGGGGCGCTCGGCGTGCCGGTGTGGCTGGCGGCGAGTACGGCGGCGGACTGGCGCTGGCTGCAAGAGCGCGACGATAGCCCGTGGTATCCGACGATGCGGCTGTTTCGCCAGCAACAGCGCGGCGACTGGAATGGCGTGTTCGCGCGGATGGCGAGCGCGCTGGAGACGCACCCGCGGCTCGAAACCGCCCAGTGCTGCGCCGAGCGCGGCCTGGCGCTGCTCAAGGAGGGCAAGACCGCGGAGGCGGCCGCGGCGCTCGGGCGCGCCCTGGAATTGGAGCCGAAAAACGCGATCCTGCACAACAACCGGGCGGTGGCGCTCGATCGCGAGGGGAAGAAGGCGGAGGCGCTGGCCGGCTTTCAGGAGGCCGTCCGGCTCACGGGCGATTACGTCGATGCCCGCCACAACCTGGGGAATATGCTGAGGCGAACGGGCCGCATGGCCGAGGCGGAGGCAGAGTATCGCGAGGCCCTGAAGCAGGCGCCCGATATGCCGGACCTGCTCAACCACCTCGGCATCGCGCTGTTGGCGCAGGCGCAGCATGCGGAGGCGGAAGCGTGCCTCCGCCGCGCCTTGCGGATCAAGCCGGACCATGCCGAAGCGCACAACAACCTGGGCGTGCTGTTCGAGCAGCTCGGCAAGGTGGACGAGGCGATCGCGGAGTATGAGCAATCGCTGAGGCTCAAGCCCGACGCGCCGGACACGCACAAGAACCTGGTGCTCGGCTATCTGATGCAGGGTGACTACGCGCGCGGCTGGGCCGAATACGAATGGCGGTGGCAATCGCCGGCCGCGGTGCCGCGCAAGCTCACGCAGCCGCGCTGGGACGGCCGGTTTTTGCACGGGCAGGCTGTGCTGCTGTACGCGGAGCAGGGACTCGGCGATACGATCCAGTTCGTACGGTATGCACCCCTGGTGCAACAGCGTGGCGGCGTCGTGCTGGTGGAGTGCCCGGCGGCGCTGGAGAAGCTGCTGGCGCCTGTCCGGGCATCGATCGCGTCATCGTGCAGGGGACGCCGCTGCCGGACTTTGCGTACCAGGTGCCGTTCCTGAGCCTGCCCGGCGTGTTTCACACGACGCTGGAAACGGTGCCGGCGGCGGTGCCGTACCTGTCGGCGGAGCCGGCGCGGATTGAGGAGTGGGGGCGGGAGCTTGAGGGGAACGTTGCTTGCGTGCCGGAAGCGAACGGGCACGTAACAAACGTGCCCCACATCAGGATCGGCATCGCGTGGCAGGGGAGCCAGAAGTACCAGGGCGATGCGCATCGGTCGGTGCCGCTGCGGGCGTTCGCGCCACTGGCGGAGCTGCCGGGCGTGCGGCTCATCAGCTTGCAGAAGGGCTATGGCTCCGAGCAGCTTCGCGATGTGCCGGGCCATTGGGACATCGTCGATTTCGGCGCCCGGCTCGACGTGGACGGCGCCTTCCTGGACACGGCGGCGATCCTGCGCGCACCTCGATCTCGTGGTGACGTTGGACACGGCGGTGGCGCATCTCGCCGTGCGCTCGGCGTCGAGGTGTGGATGGCGATGAGCATGGCGGCGGACTGGCGCTGGATGCGCGGCCGCGAGGACAGCCCGTGGTATCCGACGCTGCGGCTGTTTCGCCAGGAGCAATGGGGCGACTGGGCCGGCGTGTTCGCGCATGGCCGGCGAATTGCGGCAGCGGCGCTTCGGCGTGCGCGGGCCGATCGTGGCGGAAATCGCGCCGGGCGAGCTGGTGGACAAGATCACGATCCTCGAAATCAAGCGCAATCGGGTCCACGATGCGCGGAAGCTGGAGAACATCCGCCTGGAGCGGGGCGGCCTGCTGGCAGCGCAGGCGCGGTGCGTAAAACCGTCGGCGGAGTTGGAGCGGCTAACGGCGGCACTGCGGAACGTGAACGTGACGCTCTGGGACATCGAGGACGAGATTCGCGTCTGCGAACAGCGGCAAGATTTCGGCGAGCGCTTCATCGAGCTGGCCCGCTCGGTCTATCGCACCAACGACGAGTGCGCGGAGCTGAAGCGGCAAATCAACGAGCGGCTCGGCTCGCGCATCCGCGAGGAGAAGAGCTACGCCGCGGCACCGGCGCTCGCCGCGTGCTCCTGAACTTCCAAGGACTTTCGCGATGACTGGGCTTAGGCAGTCAATACCCTTGGCAAGAAACCGGCAGAGCCAGCGAAAAACCGGCAGCGGCGCAATTTCACAATTCGGATAGAGTTATGGCGCAACGGCGTTGCCGGTCCATGTCTAGTACCACCGGGAAGAAAGGTGCCAGGGGTGCACCCCTGGGGGGTGGCACCAAAACAACTGCTGGAGCGCATCATTATCAAGGTACGCTACAGATTTCCGCCCGAGCGGCGTGCAACGGCACGGATCGGCACGCTGCACCTGTCGGAACCGTCCGCAGCTGGGCAGGGCAGAACTCGCTGACGTATGGATCGGGATGCATTGACCGCTCCGTCAGCGTGGCAGCGCCAGGCCGGCAGGGGCGGCCGCCTCGAGCCGTTTGAGACGGGCACGAGCCTCGTTGAGGAAGCGGGGCGGGGTCGCTGGGTTCGCTTCCATGACCTTGATGGCGTCTTTAGTAAACTTAATGGCGCCAAAGGTTCTTGAGGTGATTTCGTCCTTCGTGAGCCCTTGGCGACGGCACATGGTCTCAAATTGGATGGACTCGACATGCGCCCTGAACCAGTCCGTTTTCCAGGCGATCCAACGCTCGGTCGCCAATAGCTCGCCGAGGAGGATCGCGCTCTGGACAGGGTCGCCCATTCCTGAGAGGGCGTCGCCAAGCAGGTCGATATCGACGACCACGAGCTTCTCGGGGAGCGGCATCCCGGGGGGGAGTTGGCGGGGTTGGCCGACCGGTAGAGCGAGCCCCCCCGTCCGCGTCACGCCGGCGGTCAAGAGCACGCGCAGCCAGCCAACGGCCTCGTCGGTCTTGTCTTGCCCCATGCAGACTCTTCCCAGGTGGGCGGTCGCGCGCCGCGTCAACCCGTGGCCGTCGCCGAGCGCACCCTTGCGGATCGCGTACGCCTTGCCGAAGAGGGCCTCGGCAACGTCGGCGTGTCCCAGTCCCTCCTCCGCCAGCGCGAGGTTCTCGAGATCACGCGCGACGTTGATGTGATCGTCGCCGAAGGCCTTCAGGAAAGGCTGCTGGAGCGGGGCGAGCACCTCCTTCGCTTCCGCGAACTTCCCAAGCCGAGCGTACAGGAACCCCAGGACGTTCTCGAAGTAGAGCCTTTCTGGCTGGTCGGGCTTGAAAGCGCTGCGGGAAGCATCCCGGAAGGCCAGCATGACCGTCTGCGCCTCGGCGAGGTTCTTGGGATCGTCTCCCTGCTCGTTGCTCATGCATCCGTCGGCGAGGTTGAGCGCCGCACGGATGGTCAGCGGGGCGTCGGATCCGAGCACCCGCTGCTGCGTCGCCAGGTTTTCGCGAAGAAGAACCAACCCCTCGTGAGTGCGATGGTTCCCCAGCACGATCGTGGCCAGGGTGTCGGCGGCGTAGATGGTCTGCTCGTGGTCGGGCCCGAGCTCTGCGCGGGCCTGTTCGAGCACCTGCCGTGCCATTGTCTCGTCGAAGCTGCCGAGCTTGTAGACGACCCAGCAGAGCCGGTTTTTGGTGAAAAGGCGCGCGCTGGCGGCGATTTCCGGCACGCGGTCCTGGCAGGCCATGGCCCGCTCCAGCTCCTCCCGGGCAAGCTGGTACAGGCCCAGTCCATAATACGTGTTGCCAATCGCGGACCGGACTGCCCCCTCGACTTCCGGGTTCTCCTTGATCGAGGGGCTCGTTTCCAGCGCCAGGGCCGCCTTGTCGAGCAGCTCGCGGACGGTGAGCTTCGGGCCGGCGGGATTGGTCCGCGGGTCGGACTGGGCGAGCAGATCTTTTACCAGGAACCCGTTGATCGCCTCTGCACGCCGGCGCTCGCGATCGACCTGCGCCCGCGAGCGGCCGATGAGGATGACGCTGACGGTCAGCACGACCACCGCCGTCTGGAGCAAGGCGGCGCCGACGGCCACCGTGGTGCGGTGCTTGCGTGCCCAACGGCCGAGGCGGACCGCGACCGGGTCGCGGTAGACCGCTACCGGTTCATCGCCAAGCCAGCGCTGGATGTCGGCGGCCAGGTCCTTCGCGGTGGCGTAACGTTCCGATGGCTTCTTGGCCAGAGCCTTGAGGCACACCGCCTGCAACGCCGGCGGCACTGCAGCGGCGACGACGCGCGGCGCGGCGGGGCGTCGTGGATCACCTGGCGCATGACAGCGGCGGTGTCCGAACCTGTGAAGGGCGGCTTACCGGTAAGCACCTCATAAAGGATGGCGCCCAGACCATAGACATCGGTCGCCGGGCCGAGCAGGTCGAGCCGTCCCTCGGCCTGCTCGGGAGCCATGTAGGCCGGCGTTCCCAGCACCTGACCCTGCATCGTCGCCTCCGCCTCGTTCGCCGGCGCGACCTGCAGCGGCCGAGCGTCGTCTTCGCCATCCGCCTCGGCCTGGTTCATCAGCCTGGCCAGACCCCAGTCGAGGACGATCGCCTCGCCGTAGTCGCCCAGCACCACGTTTTGCGGCTTCAGGTCGCGGTGCAGCACCCCCCGGCTGTGCGCGTAGGCCACGGCGTTGCACACGCCCACAAAGGCCCCCAGGAGCTCACGCAACTCCAGCGCGCCAGCCTCGCCCTGGACCCTCCTCTTGTGGTAGGCGGCAGCCGCTTCCGCCAGGGTACGCCCGCGGATGAAGCGCATGGTGTAGAAGGGGGACTGATCCTCGGGCCGCTTCCCCACTTCATAGATGGGGACAACTCCCGGATGCTCAAGCTGGCCGGTAACCTGGGCTTCCCTAAGGAAGCGGCCATAGACCGTCGCGTGGCCCGACCGCTCGGGGCGGAGTTGCTTGAGCGCCACGTCCCGGCCGAGGCTGGCGTCGTGGGCCAGCCAGACGCGGCCGATGCCGCCGGTGGCGTGCAGCCGAGTGAGCGTGTAGCGCTCACGCGACTGGGGGAGGTACGCGGCTGTCGAGAGCTGGACCTGGCCGGATGCAGAAGGTGTTGACAGGCCGGCCAGCGACTGGCGGATGTCGCGATCCGCGATGCCGGCGAGCGAGTGCTTGACCGCGTCACCGGCGGCCTCGGCCAGGCTGGCCCGGGCATCGCCCCGGTGTTTCTTCAGCTTGCGCTCCAGCAGCCGCTCGACATCGGCCCGATCCTCCGGCGTGAGCCAGCCGCGCTGGACGAGCAGATCCGGCAGCGGCGTCTGCTTCTGGTTGGCCCACAAGGTGCACGCCTCGACGAATTGGGCGGGATCCATGAGGTCGGCCTGAAGAGCCAGCACGCCGAAGAGCAGGTTACGGTCGGTGTCCATCATGTCGGGGCTCCAAAGGTCAACGATCATTATTCTTGAACAATAACGCCGGAACGGTCTGCCATGACAACTTGCGAATGGCCGATTCCTGTATCGTGGCAACGTCGAGACCTTGCGTTTTGCCCGTGGCGTACATCGCGTTTAGCAGGAGGTTGCCCAGGGGGGAGTCGACGGCGCGGCCGGCGCCGTTGGCCATGGCCGCCTTTCTGGCCAGATCCAGGCTCGGCTCGGCCAGAGCGCTAAAATCAGCCAGGGGGCCCTTTCGCGGTACGGCAATTAGCACCATATGCTCCTCGGCCAAGTAGTCGTTCGTGTTTTTTTCCAGGCGGACACGCGGTGTGGTCACCGATTTCCAGGGAGGGTGGTCGCCCGTGTTCGTGAAGAAAGGCGTGATGGTGAAGTCGCGTTTGACGCGGAGAAGCGTAACGTCTAGCGGCACCTGGCGGGGATTGTCAACTCGGAACGCCACCAACTCGCCGGGGACCAGGCTGATCGCCCGTTCCCGCCATTCGACTGTGCCGGTCTGGTCGTCGTCATTGCGGAAGCGAATGATCTTCAGGTCGACGTCAAGGCCACCGTCGCGCATGGTCTGTTCGGTTTCGAGTCTCTGCGTTACGGCAAGGAGGTTCTGGGCACCGGCGATTCGCCCAATGATTTCCGTCAATTCGGCAACGCGGGTTGCGGGCAGCGGACCAAACAATACCGGGGGACCAGACAGGATGACTTCGAGGCCGCGGTGCCGCGGCGAAGTGCCGTTAACCAGAAAGATTCTCTTGGCCTTGGGCGAGTCGAGCTGAACGACGATTTGCGCCTCGGCGCGATTGTCCGTCCATTCCGCCATGGGAATACCATCGCGGAACAATGCTTTCAACGATTCCTGCCACAGTTTCTCAATGTCCTTCGGCAAGTAGTCGTGCTCCCAGCCGTGCAACTCGCTCACATTGCGGCATTCTGAATCAAGGCCCACTGTTAGCCGGGGGACATCGCCAAAGTCGATGAACACCGGGGCACACGAGTTGGCCACCGGCAGGTTTTGGGGAGCGGGCATGCCGGAGAAGACACACGGGCGCACCACGGCGGAATCATCGTGGATCGCGGTAATGCGGACATGGCCGACCACTTCGTCTTCGCCCCTCGCGCTCTGCCTGTTCACCTTGAGGACCATGCCGTGAGTCAAGCCGTGCAACGATCCCGCATTGAGCCGCAGACCGCCCTGGGCATGGGCATACACCTGCAAACGCGCGAATCGGGCGCGGCGCGGGTCCAAGGACCACGTGGTTTCGATCCTTGCCCACAACCCATGGGGAAGGACTTGACCTGCTCTCCGCCTGGTACTTGGCCTGAATCCGGTTCGCCAACTCCGTGTAGGTGATGGGGTGTGCCGCGTGGGTCAAAACTTGACACAAAGTGTAGGTGAAAAGCCCGTATACTTCTCCCTCCTCCAGGCCGGGGATCCGTCGTTCGGGGGTGTACTCCCCGGGTTGGGCGGCAAAGAGAAAGACAGCGCCCGGCGGCCATGGCGACTCACTGCCGAAACCGCCGTGGCAGGCATCATAGATCGTCCAGACCAGGGCGCCCTTCGACACGATAGGTTTAATCCAACGGGCAAAGTCCGGTCCGGCAATAGCATTGGGATTTGCCCGCAGTTTTTCGTCGAACGGGCCGACGTCGGCCGGGAAAAACGCGCTCACCAGGCCATCCTGCCCGGATTGCTCCGGACCGCCAGGCATGCGGCCGCCGTTGCCCGAAAAATAGACCACACAGTGATCGCCGCGGTCGACCAGACCGGCAAGCTGGCCAATGTGACGCTCGATGTTCGCCCGCGTCGGTCTCTGGTCGGGTGTTCCCGCATCTTCACACAAAAGGACGACGTCACTCTCAGCAAAGCCGAATTGCTGGGTCAAGAGGCGGCGCACCAGACGCACATCGTTTGCAGGGCCGCGGAGCTGGCTTCTCTCGGGCAAACGATCGTACTTGGAGGCGCCGATCAGGAGGGCGCGGCGCTTGCCGTGGGCTGGCACATCATCGCTGATGACGACCGGCTCGACGTCGTTTCTTGGCGGGCCTGACGGATCGGGCTGTGGCCGGCCAAAGCCACCAAGCGCGGCGACGGCGGCGAGCAGCAGCCCTTGCAACAGCAACACGCTGGCGGCGATGCCGAGACCCTTCTTGTGACGGCGTATGAATTTGGCCGCAACATAGCGTAACGTACGCCGCTGTGCCTGCACCGGCTTGCCGTCTAGCCAGCGCTGCAGGTCGTCGGCCAACGCGCCGGCCGTGGCGTAACGCTGGGCGGGGTTCTTCTCCAGGCACTTCAGGACTACCGCGTCAAGATCGGCCGGCACGCCGCGATGGTAAGCCCGGACGGGCTCCGGATCGTCGTACTGGATCTTTTTCATCAGCTCCGGCGTGGAGGTTTGCTCCGTAACATGATACATCGGCCGCAGTGTCAATAGCTCCCACAGGGTAACGCCCAGGCTGTAGACGTTGCTGCGGCCATCGAGCCGATCGGCGGCCAGCACCTGCTCGGGGCTGGCATAGCGGAGAGTGCCGACAAACTGACGCGTTCGGGTCAATTTGTGGGATTCGTCGGCCACCTGCGCCAGCCCCAGGTCCATGAGGACCGCCTGGGCACCATCGGGGCCAACCAGAATGTTGCCGGGCTTGATATCGCGATGAATGACGCCGGCCTCGTGCAGGGCTTGCGCCGCCTCGGCCACGTGGCGCATTAGCTCGACGACGTGCGGCACATGGCTAAGGCCGGCAACGGGCACGGCCGGCCGGCTTTCGACTGGTACCTGGAAATTCGGAAACGTGTCGACGGTAGTCTCGGCGAGGCGCTGTTCCGCCTGGCGGGTCGCCGCGCAGGCCGTGCTCAGGCTCTCTTGCCAGGTTTTCAAATCCACCACAGTCGGGCCGGTCGCGCGCTCCTGCAGGTGGTCGCACACGGCGGCCAGCGTAGCGCCTTCGAGCAGCTCCATGGCATAGAACCATTGATCGCCGTCAGAGCCGGACGTGTACACCTTGACCAGATTGGCATGGTCCACCCGGCCCAGGGCCTGGATCTCGCGGGCAAAGCGCGCCTCGCTCTTGTCGCCGGTGCGCAGCAAGCACTTGAGGGCGACCTGTCGGCCCAGCGACGGTTGCCAGGCGCGGTACACCACTCCCATTCCGCCTTGTCCCAGCTTGCTCAACAGCTCGAATTCGCCGAGCCTCCGCGAGGAGAATGCGCCGGGATCCGGCACGGGAGCGTCCTCCGCCTGCGACCGGGCCGCCCATGCGTTCGCCTGATCCTCGCCCACCGGCATCCCGAGAACGCGTGCCAGCAACTCCCGTTGCTCCATTCCGAGGTCGGCTCGCTCCACCTGCCGCCCGGTTGTGTAGCAGAGATATTCGGTCCGCTGTTGCTTCCGCCGCGCGTTGAGAAACATCACTTCGCCGGCTTCCGCATCATAAACGACCAGGGGATGCAATGAGCAAAGCGCCCGCGGCGCGCCTGGCTCTCCCCCGGCCCCGATTGGCTCGAAATAAACGCGATCTCCCTGAGGCAGCCGGGCGCTGTCTTTCCAGGGCAGCTCCAGGGAGTCAAGCCGTCGGAGAGCCTCGCCGCTCAGCTCATAGCGCTGCGCCGACCACAGGCCTCCCTTTTGGCTGACTTCGCCGAAATAGAGCAAGCGGCCGCCGGCGAACAGGTCCGCCAGCCCGAACACCTCGGCGCCGCCCGCCATCAGCGCGCGGCCGAGACGCTCGTAATGCTCCCCCGATTGCTGTCCCGCCGCGCCGTGGCCCAGTTCCCGATTGCGATAGCGCACCACGCGCTCGAACAGCTCCATGAGGCGCACCTGCACCCGGGCCCCGCTCTTGCCTTCCAGCACCGTGCATAGGACGGCGTCGAGCCCGGCAGCACGGGGCAAATCCGTACGGGTTCGCCCCAGGACCAGATCGCGAACCTTGTCGAATCCGGCCACACCTCGTTCCGCCAGCGCCGGCACCAACAAGCGGATGAACTCCCACCAGTGGCCAAGGGCCGGCCGGGCCAGATTCTGCAACCGCTCCGCAAGACTTGGGTCGTTGCTGGGGCTCGCGGCATACTCGACAATGGCGATGGAAGCGAGCAGCTTGATGCCGGCCTCCCAGAGAAAGTAAGCGTTGTTGTGCAACTCGCGGATGGCCTTCGCATTGTGGGCACGCCGGTATAGCTGGGCCAGCGGCAAGGGAAGCCGTTGCGCCAGGGCAGCGTCAAAAAGTGCGTTGTCAGGCATTGGATCAGCCGGAAAAAGAACAAGCGGGATCAGTCCCGGACGGCTTGATGGTAATGCGGTAAGCAGGAACTTTCAAGACCCCGACGATGCCCGGGACTGCTTACTTCGCCTTGGGGATCTTCGCGTCGCGCAGGATCTTGTCGAGCGCCGGCTCGGGGCCCTTGCCGATGAGCAGCTTCTGCGCCCCGTCCTTGCCGCCGTGGACGTACATCTGCGCGCACGCCAAGCAAATCACGAGATCGACGGTCTTGCCGTCATGGGTCGCGCGAATGCCGTGGCGTGGCTCGAACCAGCGCGAGGATTGCGATGCGCGTCAACATGGGGACCTCGATTGGGCGACAGTTACGGGCCACCAGACAGCATGCAGGATCGGGCGGCGATTCGCAATCATTTTCGGGTCCCGAATCGGTTGCTATCATGGCAGGACACGATTCGTTTGTAGTTCCGCCTTCAGGCGGTCGGGGAACCGCCTGAAGGCGGAACTACGAACCCGTTCTCAAGGAGCACCAGCCATGACTGTCGCGGACATGATCGGGTTTCTGGAATTCAGCCGCCAGCGAACGCTGGGGCTGCTCGACACGGTCGCCAAGGACGCCAATGCCGCCGCCGTCCTCGGCTGGCGGCCAGGTCCGGGACGGGCGCACCTGGCGTGGCAGCTCATGCACATCGCGGCCACCGATGACCGGCACGTCCACGTTCGCATGTTGGGGGGCCAACCGCACGAAGCGGAATATGTCCGCCGATTTGCCGGCGGCAGCACGCCGGACGACAACGTGCTGCCGCTGGAGGAGATTCGCCGTTACCTCGCGGCGCAGCGGCACGAGGTGGTGGCGCACCTCAAGACGCTCGACGACGCGGCGCTCGATCGCAAGCCGAACGAGCAGGCGCCGTGGACGTATCGCGAATGGATCAAGGTGCTGACGTGGCACGAGGCGCACCACCAGGGGCAGGCGCATCTCACGCTCAATCTGTACCGCGCTGCGCACGGCGGCTAAATCAGCGTGCGTGATGCTGCTGTAGCCGCATTCGTCAGAAGGCGGGCCTCCGCGAAAACCCGCATTCTCACGAATGCAGCTACAGCAGCATCACGCACGGTCATTTGGGATTGGTGCGATGCTTTTTTCCTGGTTCAAGACTCGCCGCCGTCGCAAGATCCTGGCTGAGCCATTCCCGGCGGCCTGGCAGGAAGTGCTCCAGCACAACGTCGCCCACCTGGCGTGGCTAGCGGACGCCGAGCGCCATGCTGAGTCGCGCGACGCAAATCTTTGTCGCGGAGAAAGAGTTCGAGGGCTGCGGCGGCCTGAAGCTGACCGACGAGATACGCGTCACGGTGGCGGCGCTGGCGAGCATCCTGGTGCTCGGCCTGGACGATTTCTACTTCGACAACGTCCAGACGGTGCTCATCTATCCCGAGGAGTTTCTGGTGCCCGACCGCCAGCCGATCGCCGACGACCTGGTCGTGGAGGGCGAAAGCGAGCGGCTCGGCAAGGCGCATCACCGCGGTCCGGTCATCCTCGCGTGGGCCGAGGCGCTCGACAACGCGCGCCGGCCGGGCTTCGGCCAGAACCTGGTCTTTCACGAGTTCGCCCATCAGCTCGACATGCTCAACGGCGCTTTCGACGGCACGCCGGCCATCGACGATGCCCCGCTGCGGCGCCGCTGGACCCTGGTGATGGGACGCGAATACGATCGCCTGTGCCGGGCCGCCGACCTCGGCAAGAAGACGCTGCTCGATCCCTACGGCGCGACCGACCCGGCCGAATTTTTCGCCGTGGTAACGGAGTGTTTCTTCGATCGGCCGTGGGAGCTGGAGCGCCGCCATGCCGAGCTGTACGCGGTGCTGCGCGATTACTTCCGCCAGGATCCGGCACGCTGGCCGGAGCCGGATTAGGATTCATCGGGGGGCGCAGTCTTCGGAGGGGGCGCAGTCTTCGGAGCCCACGATCGGGAAACTGCGCGCGAGCTCGACTTTGCGCCCACGCAACGTTTGGTAAATTGGAGGCGGCTGGCTCCCGCGTCCCTACAATCAAGAAGGTGACAGCTGATTGAAGGCCAGGAGCGTCAAGCCGACCACCGCAAGAATCGCGATGGTATTTTGGCCAAGTAGGAGTGATGTCATGCGTGCTGTGATGCTGGACCGACTCCAGGAGGACAAACTCCAGGCGCTGGAGGCACTGGTCGATTCCTACGAAACTGCCACCACGACCGGCGGCGGCGAAGACGAGGCTGCCGCGATCGCCGATTTTTTCGTCGACGAGGGGATCGGAGTAAGGCAGAGTTCCCTGCGCCTCTGGGCCTATCATTGGACCAGGGCGCTCGCCGGGAAAATACCCGACCGACGGGAACACGGGGCGAAGCTTCTATCCCTGCTGGAACGGGGCGGGCGCATTATTTGTCGCGGTGCGGCGATGGCCCGAGCCTACGCTGATCTGTCCGGTCACGAAGTCGCCCGACTTGCCCAGGTTGAGGAGCACAGCAAGACGTTCCCTCTATGGGTGAAGGAATGTAGCGCACGTTGGGAAATGCTGGACCGGCCTCACAAATCGCTCAACCGTGAGCGGATTGCCGAGTCACAGGCGGCGTACGCGACGGCGCCGGCGAACCCGTCGCCAACGTCATCGCCAGGCTGGAGCAAGGCGGACCTATGGTCAAGGAATAAGCTCATGCGCACGCTCATCATCTGGCCGGGCCCTCGCCTTTGTCAGCTACTCGCGCTGCGATAGCGCTGCAGCGCGGCACGGAAGACGCGCCGGCTGAGCCACAGCACCGCGGCGGCCGCCACGAACGTGTAGGCCGCAGTCCATGGCTCGCTCACCTGCTTTGCCAGCACGCGGGCGGGCACGTTGGTCACCAGCATGATGGGGATCACCGTCGAAAAGAAAATACCGATGGGCCGGACCGCGTCCGTCCGCAGGAAGATCTGCGCGGGTAGCGCATGAGCGTGCCGAATAGCCACCACATCTCCATCAGGCTCTGGTTGCGCATGAACCAGACCGATGCCGACGTCAGCATCAACAAAAAACCATACGCCAGGGCCGCCCCGCAGATGAACAGCGCCAGAAAGAGCGGAATGCTGAGCCACGGCCCGTCCCAGCCCGCGCCATAGCGCGTAGCCCATCACGCCGAAGCCGAGCACGACGTTGGGAGCGCACGACCAATCGACGTTGCGGCAGCTGACGAGGAACTGCTCGTCCACCGGCCGCAGCAGGAAGAAATCGAGATCGCCGGTGCGAACCAATTCGGCGAACTCGTTGCAATTGGACAGGAACAGCGTCTCCAGCACGCCGCCCATCGCGAAGTAGCAGCCGAGGAAGAACAGGTACTGGTGCTGATTCCAATCGGCGATGTGACTGGTGTGCTCGAACAGCGTGAAGTTGAACAGGAGCAGGATCGCGAGCCAGAGCAGCTCGACGAAGACCTTGACGACGAAGTTGCCGCGGAAGGCCATCTCGCCGAGCAGGCTGAACTTCGCCAGCGATGCCCACAGACCCAGGTAGCGCGTGATCGCTTGCATGCGGTCATTTTATACATTCTCGCCTCGCCTCGTTTGGGGGAGAGGGGCTGGGGGTGAGGGGCGACGAAAAAGCGATTTGACAAGCCGCCGCTGTGACCTACGGTTGGGAATGATCCTCCGTGTAGGCCGCCTTGGCCGCACGCGTACCCTCCTTCGGGCGGACTTGCGATGCAGCAAACAGTCACCGACTGCCGGGTTTACGAACGACATGCATGCCAGGTCCCGACCTCGTGTCAGCCGGCTGCCGCCAATGAAACGCGCTGGGACGCGACCATCGAGAATATCTCGCAGTCCGGCCTGCGGGTGCGTCTGCGCCGCCGCTTCGAGCCGCGCTCAGCCCTGGCCGTTGAGCTGCCGGGTCGCGATGGGCAGGACGCCTCGACCGTGTATGTCAAGGTGGTGCACGTCACGAATGAAGGCGAGGGCTTCTACGCGCTTGGCTGCAAGCTCATGAGCGAATTGAGCGAGGACGAGCTCGGCCGGCTGCTGACCTTCGGCGGCGGCGAATCCTGCGAGCCCGACGAGACGCCTGAGCCGGAGCGCACGGTCGTGGCGTCGGTGCGCCTGGAGATCGCCGTCGGACGCGGCCAGGTCGTCCGTTGCCAGGTCAAGCGCATGCACGTCGCCGCCGAGTGGCCGATGGCCCACGGCGCCGTTCTGAACCTGCAGGGAGTGGCGGCCGACGGATCGCGGCTCGAGCATCCCTTTGAGATTCTGTACTGCTTGCAGGAAGGCGACGGCTGGGTGCTGCGGATTCGGCCTGTCAAACCCGACGGCATCCCGGACTGGGTCCAGCGCCGCATTCGGCATTCCTGGTAACGCCTCAGTCCTGGTAAACTTCCGAAGTCTTGGAGACTTCGGAAGTTCGCGTGTTACTCAGGACCGCGGCTCGCCCCAAATCTCGCGCAGCAGCCGATACCCCACCGGATCGTGCTTCTCCAGGTCCGCCCGATCGAACGGAAAGAAATCGTTGCGCCCAAAATACGCCTCGGTCAGCTCGGCGAAATATTCCTGATCGTTGGTCAGCGCGTACGCCTTGCGCTTGCCGCCGTTAACGTGGGCGACCGATTCGTACAGCTTGCGCTCGACGGCCTGTTGATACGCGGTACGGATGCCCTCGTGCCTGGCGCCGAGGACGAGGTTGTGGTACGCGTGGGCCAACTCGTGCATCACCAGCCACGGCTGAGCGCGCTGGGACCAGTCGATGAAGTGGCGGGCATGGTTGACATCGACGCCGCCGGCCTTGTCCGGATTCTGGCCGCGCGTCCGCAGCCAATCGGCCGCGTGCAGCGGATGGAACTGGGCCGCGCTGCCACCGGGGCTGTCCCACTCCAGCCAGATGCGAACCTTGCGCAGCTCGGCCAGCGGTTTGGCCGGCACGACACGGCCGATCGCGTGGAGCTGCTTCGTCACTTCCGCGAGCGCCTCTTCCAGATCCTTCGGATGCTCGCGCAGATCGGGGTGCAGCAGCACCGTGAACTCTTCGATCACGCGTTTCTCGTACGCACTGGTCGGGGTGATCTTCTTGAAGTTGGGTCCGGTGATGTCGACGGTACGGGCCTGGGCGTCGGGCAGGTAGATTGCCCAGGCGTTGTCCTTCGCGTCGGTGACGAGCCAGGGATGGCCGATGAAAGTATTGCTGTCGTAGCGTTCGCCGGGGGCCAGGGTCGGATAGGCCTCACGCTTGCCGGCGAAGTTGACCCAGAACAGCTTGACCGGCTGCCTGGTTTTGTTGACGAGCGTGAGCGACGTCTTGATGCCGCTGTCGTACGACTTGAGCCCCTGCTCCTCAGCGGGATGCTTCTGCTGGGCCTGAGCCACAGAAGAGCCGGCCAGGAGCGCTGCCAGGATCAGCACGATGGAAACGCTGCGTTGCATCGAAATTCGCCTCATCCTTTATTTCGCCTTGATCTGCTCCAAAGTCAGCTTGGCCTGGTTGCGAACGCGCGTGTCCGGATCGTCGAGCAGCGCGGTCACTGCCGGCACCGCATCGCTGGCGGCGACCCCGAGCCCAGCCAATCCTTGCACGCTAATCAGGCGGATGGTGGCCATGCTGTCTTTCGTCGCGTCGATGAGGTGCGGCAGTACTACCTTGGCGGGCAACGTGCTGATCACGCCGCCCTTCTTGCCAAACCGCACCACGAGCGCCTGATAGGCATTAAGCCGTACGTTGTCGTCCTGGTGCTTCTTAACGCGGGCAAACAGATCGGTCAGCTTGTCCGGCTCGATGACGGCGACGGCCATCACCGCGTTGCGGCGGGCGACCGGATTGGGATCTTGCAGGACCATATCACTCAGCGTCGGCACGGCCTTCTTCGCGTCGGGACCGACGCCGCGCAGGGCATCGATGGCCGCGGCACGCACGATGTTGTCGCCGTCCTTGAGGCACGTCGTCAGGTGCGGCACTGCCGGTTCACCGACGCGGCCCAGTGCCAGCACCGCCGTCCTGCGCTGGAAGTTGTTCCCTTCCCTGACCAGCGGCAACAGCGCCGGCAGCGCGTCCTTGATGTCGCCGGGAATGCGCTGCACGGCGCTGACGGCGGCGTAGCGCACGGTGGGGTCGGCATCCCGGAGTGCCAGGATCAGATGCGGCAGCGCCGTCGTGCCCTGAGCGCCCAGGACGTTCACCGCCGCCTGGCGCAAGTTGACATCGCCGTCCTTGAGCAATTCCGCGGCGGCCGGCACGATCAGCTCGGCCTCGCTGCCGAGGTTCTGCAGGACGTAGAGAATCTGCAGCCGGCCCTGGCCGTCGGCGTCCTTGAGCGCAGCGAGCAATTGCGGCGCGGCGAGCTTGGCTCCCGGCCCCAGCATCTGCAGCGCCCGCAGGCACTGCTGGCGAACACCCTCGTCCGGATCGTGGACCGCGTGGGCCAGCGCCAGCACCACCATCTTGTCGCTGATACGTAACGGGGCCAGCACGGAGGCCGCGTTCTGGCGAACATCCGCGTGCGTGTCGGCCAGCGCATCGACCAGCACCGGCACCGCGTCGGCGCCGATCTTGCCCAGCGCCACGACGGCCTGAGCGCGAACCTCGAGTCGCTGGTTCTTCAGAGCCTCGCTCAGGGCGGGAATGGACGCCTTGCCGATCTTGCCGAGCACCTCGGCCGCCGCGTTGCCCACCTGGGGATCATTGCCCAGGAGGAGCCGCTTGAGGTGAGGAACCGCGTCCCGGGCCGTGCTGCCGAGGTTGCCGAGGGCGCGGGCGGCCTCGGCGTGCATGGCGGTCTTGTCGTCTTGCAGCACCGCGATCAGGGCCGGCACCGCGTCGGCGCCGAACCTGCCGAGGGCGTCGGCCGCCGCCTGGCGCACGTCGGTGTTGGCGTCGGCGAGCCGCTTGATGAGCGGGCCGACCGCGGTTTCGGCGTCCGGCGCGATGCGACCCAGCGTGAACGCGGCCTTGCGGCGAACGTTCTCATCCGGGTCCGCGAGCGCCTGGATGACCTGGGGGGCCGTGGCTTTCGCAGGCGGCCCGATCCAGCCGAGCGTCCAGATCGCATAGTACCGGTTGCCGGCGTTGGTGCTGCTGGACAGGAATTTGGCAACGGGGCCGACTGCCGGCGCGCCGATCTTGCCGAGGGCAATCGAGCTGTTGAGGCGCAGACTCTCGCTCCTGGCGGTGAGCGCGTCGACGAGCGCGGGCACGGCCGCGGCCGCGGCCGGCCCCAGTTCGGCAAGCGCGACCGCGGCCGCCACCTTGCCGCCCTCATCGCCGCTTTGCAGCTGTTCAATGAGCGCTCGCACCTTTTCGCTCGGGGCGTCCGCCATTGCCGGAGCGCCGAGTGCGGCCACCACACCGAGTGCAAGCAAGAGCCGATGCTTGAACATGGCGACTCCTCGCTCTGTCTTCTCTGCACCACCGGGACGTTGGTCAAGCAAGACAGAAAAACCCGCCCGCGGTTCATTCTAGCAGTTGCGCAGGACGCTGGGATCCTGGGGCATTGCCGTGCGCCTGGCCTGGCCGTTGCAGGGCACGACCATCTCTGTCGAAGATCTTTTGTTTTCATTCGCGTGCCGAAAACCGCGGTTTGGGCTCGTGTCTCTATTACAGTAAGGGAGCCCACTGCCCGGAATGAGATGGTCATGGCTAGCACAACCTTCAGCCCTGTCCTCCGTAACCTGCGCCGGCTCATCGGCCCCACGGACGGACCCGCCGTGAGCGACCAACAGCTCTTGGAGCGTTTCGTGTCATGTCGCGACGATGCGGCATTCGAGCTGCTCGTGTGGCGACACGGCCCGATGGTTCTCGGAGTGTGCCGCCGCCTGTTGCGCGACCGCCACGACGCTGAGGACGCATTCCAGGCTACCCTGCTCGTGCTGGCCCGCAAGGCGCACTCGATTGGCTGCGGGTCACTGGGCGGTTGGCTCCACAGGGTAGCCTACCGCGTCGCCCTGCGTGCGCTGGCGGAATCGCGGCGACGGAGTCGCGTCGAAGTTCTGATCGCGGCGGTCCCGTCCGCCACCGACCCCCACGAATTGCCCGATCCTGCGCACCAGGAACTGCGGTCGGCGTTGGACCACGAGTTGAGCGGCTTGCCGGAAAAGTACCGTGTGCCTGTCGTCCTTTGCTACCTGGAGGGCTTGACGAACGAGGAGGCGGCCCGTCAACTTGGCTGCCCGCCGGGAACCGTCAAGACGCGGCTGCGATACGCCCGCCGGCTTCTCGGCGAACGGCTGGCGCGGCGGGGCTTCACACTCGCCGCCGCGATTGTGGCGTCCGGAGTATTTTCTCACGTGCTGTCGGCGGCGGTGCCGGCGGCATTGGTGGGTACAACCGCAAGGGCCGCGGCCTTCCTCACGGTGGGAAAGGCAACGGCCAGCGGCACAGTTTCTGTATCGGTGGTCCAACTCACACAAGGAGTGTTGTGCGCCATGCTCATGACGAAGCTGAAACTGGCGGCAATGGTGCTCGCGACAGGTCTGGCCGTCGCCGGGGCAGTCGGATTCGGTGCACGCGGTCTGCCGGCAACAGCGGCCGAGGCCGCGGCAGGAGACGGCAAACCGGCGGCGCGTGCCAGCGACGGGGACGCCGCGGTCCGGGCGGAGCAGATTCGCAAGCAGATCGCGCAGCTTCAGGAAGAACTACGCCGCGCGGAGAACGCGGCGAAGGACCAGGCTGCCGGCAAGCAGAAGGTGGCGGTGATTTTCGGCGATGTTCCGATCACGCGGGACGAATTGGCGGAGTACCTGCTGGCACGCGTCCGGGACGAGCAGGTGACCGCCTATATCAACCAGCGCATAGTCGCGCACGCTTGCCGGGAAAAGGCGATCACCGTTACCGACGCCGAGGTGGATGCCGCGTTCGCCAAGGAAATGCTGGAGTTCCAGGGCGGCTCGGACCCAATCAAGGGCTCGGACCTAATCAAGGGCGTGTTGGCTCGGTTTGGCAAAACCCCACACGAGTGGAAAAAGGACGTCATCCGACCGCGTCTGCTGCTGGCGAAGCTCTGCGGGCAGCGGATCGTCGTTACCGAGAAGCACCTGCGGGACGCCTTCGAGGACGTTTACGGGGAGAAGGTCGAATGCCAACTGATTCTCTGGGCGAAGGAGCGGAGAGCAGAGGCGGAGCGTCTCGCCGCGGTGATTCGCAAGGACGGGGCGGCGTTCGATGCCGCCGCGGCCAGCCAGGCAACCCCGAATTTGGCCGCCGTGAAAGGCAAAGTTCCCATCCTGAGTCGCCACACTCGCGGCAGCGAGGCAGTCGCTGAGGCGGCCTTCCGTCTGCAGCCTGGGGAGGTCAGCCCGTTGACCGATGTTCCCGAAGGAATTGTGATGGTGAAGTGCGTCCGGCGAATCCCAGCTGACACGACGAAGAAGTTCGAGGAGGTGCGGGAACATCTAAGGCACAAAGTGTCCGACAGCCTTCTGCAATGGGAGATTCCCCAAGTGTTCCGGGAACTGAAGGAACGGGCCCGTCCGGAGGTGTTGTGGCGAGTCTGCGCGGAAAAGAACTCGGCGACGCCCAAGGACTAAGCGGCGATTGCGAAATTGAGATGTCAGTATGCGGGCGGAGGCCGGCCGACGCATATGCCTCCAAGTGGTGCGGCATCGAGCTGCAGGCCGCGCCGGCGCCGGGGAACTTGCCAACTCGCAGACGCCGTGTTCATCGACGGGCGCATAGTTGATTTCCTCGCTCATTACGCATTCTGCTTGGCCGGGACGGCCCTGGCTCGCCTGCTGCAGTGGTACGTCCGTCAAAATAACTTCAAGCTATTCTTGCGATACGGACGCTGTGCGCAGGCCGCGTCATCCAGCTCGATGCCGAGGCCGGGACGATCGGGCAACGCATATTCGCCGGCGCGAATCGGGTTCCAGCCGCCCACCATCTCATTGCGCCACGGCACGTCGTAATCGGCGAAGTTCTCCTGCACGCGGACATACGGCGTCGCCCAGCCGAAGTGCACTGCCGCACAGAGCGCGACCGGTCCCACCGAGCAGTGCGGCGCCAGTTGCAGGTCCTGCGCCTGGGCCAGGGCGGCGATCTTCTTGCCGATCCAGAGGCCGCCGCAGTGGGCGAGGTCCGGCTGCACCACGTCGCAGGCCCGCAACGCGATTAGCCGCTGAAATTCCTCCAGGGTGTAGAGCCGTTCGCCGGCCGCAATCGGAAACGGCAACGCTTGCTTGACCTCGCGCAGCAATTCGAGCGCCAGCGGAGCGACCGGCTCCTCGTACCATGCCGGACCATACGGCGCGAGGCGTCGGCCCATCTCGACGGCACAGCCGACCGAAAGCCGGCCGTGCACCTCGATCATCAGTTCGACGCGGTCGCCGACGGCGGTGCGGACGGCGGCGACGATGCGTTCGGCGTCGTGCATCTGTGCCCCCGTCATGTCTTTCCACGCCACGCCGAACGGGTCGAACTTCATGGCGGTGTAGCCGCGCTTCACCACGTCGTGCGCGGCGGCGGCATAATCGTCGGGTGTGACGGCGCCGCGGTACCAGCCGTTGGCGTACGCCGGCAGCCGTTCGCGGGCCCGGCCGCCGAGGAGGCGATAGACCGGTTGCCCGCACGCCTTGCCGATCAGGTCCCAGCAGGCGATCTCGACGCTGCTGATGGCGGTCAGCACCGTGGCGCCGCCCTGGTACTGGTCGCGAATCAGGCTGCCGATCAGCGCCTCGATATCGAATGGGCACGCGCCGAGAACGCGATCCTCGACCCATTCGTGGATGAGCGTCTGGACCGTCTGCTCCTGCCATTCGAGCGACGCCTCACCGAGCCCGGTCAGGCCGGTGTCGGTGGTCAGACGCACAAAGACATAGTTGCGCAGCCCGGCGTTCGTCAGGAAAGTTTCGAGTTTGACGAGTTTCATGAGGATTTTTTAAGACTGCGCAGGTTGACATTGACAACCGCCGCGGTGTTTGCGAACTATGGTCCAAACGCTCCCCCGACTTTTCGAGGATTCAGGGATGAAAAGGCTCCTGCAGCGCCTTCTGCGGCACGTCGGCATCGCGAAACGGCGCCGGTTCAAGGAAAAAGTCTCCGACGCCGACCAGCAGATCCTGAACGCTGTGCGCCCTTACACGATGACCACCAGCGCCCGTCTGCTCACGCTGATCGGCGCGGTGCGGTACCTCGTGCAGAACGGCATCGCCGGCGACTTCGCCGAATGCGGCGTCTGGCGCGGCGGCAGCATGATGGCCACGGCCCTGACCCTGCTTGCTGAGGGCGATCGCAGCCGGACGCTCTATCTTTACGATACGTTCCAGGGCATGAGCCCGCCGACCGGGGCGGACATCGACCTGACCGGCACGCCGGCCGAGGTGCAACTTCGCCAGCAGCAAAAGGGTACCGGTATCTGGTGCGAGGCGAGCCTCGGCGACGTGCAGCAAAACCTGCGCTCGACGGGCTATCCGGCGGACAAGATCCACTACGTCGTCGGCAAGGTCGAGGACACGATTCCCCACCAGATGTGCGGCGCGCTCGCACTCCTGCGGCTCGATACGGATTGGTACGAGTCGACGCGGCATGAACTGGTCCATCTCTTCCCATTGCTGGTGCAGCACGGCGTGCTCATCCTCGATGATTATGGGCACTGGCAAGGCGCCCAACAAGCCACGGACGAATACTTCGCGTCGCGCAAAAAGAAGCCCTTCTTGCAGCGGATCGATTACTCGGGCCGGCTGCTCATCAAGTCGGAATTGACGTGAGACAGCGTCGGCGTTGCGGTCCAGAATCGGGTTGCGAACAGCGCCAGCGCCAGGCCGCCGAACAGCCCGGCGGCCACGTCGGTCACGAAGTGCAGGTCCAGTATGAGTTCGCTGATGGCGACCCACTTGATCAGCACCGTGACGCACGCCGCCAGCAGCCATCGCGCCCGCCAGCGCCGAAACGAATCCCAGGCCGCAGACACCAGCAGCGCGCCCGTAAGTGTAAAGGTAAACACCTCGCGCGCGGGAAGCTGCGCAGCATCTCGTCGTCGCCGACCGTTGCCGCGACGACGACGGGGCGCTGTGCCGGCACCGCGCAGCGCAGCATCTCGACGCCGGCCACCCCGACGATGAACGCGCAAACAGTAACCAGTGCGGGCTGAATCCGCCCTTGCACGAGCAGCAGCGTCAGTGTCAGCAGCATGAGGAGGCCGACGCCGACGTAGCTACCAAGCCAATCGCCCAGCTGCATGGCGTCGTGCAGCGCCTTCCGATTCTGCGCTAACTCGTGGAACGAATAGTAGGTGCCCAGATCGACGCTTTTGAGCAAGTCCTCCAGCACCGATGTTCTCCTATCTTCCCCAAATTCTGACAGTTGATTGACATCGGACCGGCATTGACGGTATAGTAGTTGTACGAAAACCTGGTTGGGCCTTCTCTCCCCCCTCGTCATGTCCAGGGGGCCCACGGGTGCTGAAAGGTTGCCGCCCACCCTGATTCCGTTCGCCGCCGAACGGGTCGAAGGCGTCGTTCTTGCCAGCTCGCCCAGGCATTGATCGCCAACCAGGTTGTGCGCGGCCAGCATCGCGCGGGACGTACTTCGGGGCCTAGGTCGGAGACAAAGGAACCCATGTCCAGCAGCAACAACCGTGAACCCGATCCGCCGCTGCGCGTCGACGACAGCGACGCCGCGATTTTCCCGGTTCACGCCGAGCCGACCGACGATACACCGACGATTATTTCCAAGAGGCCTCCCACCGTCGATCCGAAGCCGGCGGCGCCGGCCGACAATGTCACCGACCTCGGCCAACGAGGCGCCGGCACGGAGAGCCTCAGCAACAGCCTGCGCGGCCGGCGGCTCGCCCATTTCGAGCTGATCGAGCCGATCGGCGTCGGCGGCATGGCGGCGGTGCTGCGGGCGCGCGACATGCAGCTCGAACGCCAGGTCGCGCTGAAGATCCTGCCGCCGGAGATGGCGGCCGACCCGGAGAACGTGCGCCGCTTCCACCAGGAGGCGAAGGCCGCCGCCCGGCTCGACCACGAGAACATCGCGCGGGTCTTCTTCTGCGGCGAGGACCAGGGGCTGCACTTCATCGCCTTCGAGTTTGTCGAGGGCGACAACCTGCGCGTCTTCGCTCGACGCCGAGGCCGGCTGCCGGTGGGCGAGGCGGTCCGTTACATCCTGCAGGTCGCCACCGGCCTGGAGCATGCGTCGTCGCGCGGCGTCGTCCATCGCGACGTCAAGCCGTCGAACATCATCGTCAGCCCCAACGGCCGGGCCAAGCTTGTGGACATGGGCCTGGCGCAACATGGAGCGGCACAGCGAAGATCTGACCCAATCGGGGGTGACGCTCGGGACATTCGACTACATCTCGCCCGAGCAGGCGCTGGAGCCGCGCGAGGCCGATGCGCGGAGCGATATCTATTCGCTGGGCTGCACGTTTTACCACATGTTGACGGGTCAGCCGCCGGTGCCGGAAGGGACCGCCGCGAAGAAGCTGCACCATCATCAGCACGTGGCGCCGGTCGACCCGCGCCAGCTCAACCCGGAGATTCCCGACGAAATCGCGATGATGCTGAGCCGCATGATGGCGAAGGAGCCGCGGGCACGTTATCAGCGGCCGCTGCTGCTGGCGCAGCATCTCATGCAGGTGGCGCACAAGGTGGGGGCCGCCGACGACATGCCGGAGGGCGTGCTGTTCGTCGACGTGCCGGTGCCGACGGCGCCGCGCAACCGGCCGGTGTTGATGGCGGCGTTGACGTTTCTGGCGCTGGCGGTGCTGATCACGCTGGTGGCGATCAATCCGTCGGGATCGCCGCCAAGCGTGCCGCCTGGTCCGGGGATTGCCGCCAAGGTGAACTCCGGGGGCGACAAGAAGGGAATTGCCGGCCAGCTCGAAGTACCGCCCCCGACAGCCCCAGTGTTGCCACCGGCGGAAGATAAGGTAATCCGCAAGCCAAGCGACCTGGCGGCGGTATTACAAGATGCGGGGCTGAAGGACAGGCACGTGATCAAGCTTGAAGGCGTTATCAACCTATCCACCTTGACTCTGCGCCTGCCGAGCCGCATGAACTGAGATTTGTTTCCTACGATCCCAAGTCGCCAGCGACACTTGCTTTTCGGGCGGACGAAGAGAACCCCATCGGGCTTTCGTTGGAGAGCGGGAGTATCACGTTCGAAAAGGTGAAGGTACAGGTGAACTCGGCGATGAACTGGGAACAGGCCGCTGCTGCGATCGCGCTACGCGGTGCCCGCAAGGTTGTGTTCAGGAAATGCGTATTCGAGCAGAACGTGCCACCAATCAATACGGAACGCCTGGGACTCAGTTCCGTCCTCGTCGAAACCGCATTGCCTCCGGCGATCGCCAACGTCCGCTCCACCGTCGAGTTCCACGACTGCACCTTCGGTGATGAAAAGGGCGGACATGTCGCCGTCGCGGTCAATGGCCCGGCAACGGTGCGCGCATTCGATTGCGGGTTTCGGCTCCACGCGGCGTTCTTTCAGCTGCGCAGCGGATGTCAGCTCGCCACAACTTCCGTTGAGCTTGATCACTGCTCGGGACACGTCGTCAATGGCCCGGTTTTTCATCTCGCCGCCAAGGCGGGGGCCGACCTGATCGCGAAATACTGCTTGTTCCAACGCTACGATAACACCATTGTCGGCCTCGAGCCCGATTTGATCCGGCAGGCTGACAACACGAAGATTCGATATCGGGGTGAACACAATTACTGCGACAATCTGAACGCGCTTTGGGCGATTGATGGCTCAGCCGTTCACGCAAAAAAAGGCCAATTCGAGGATGCGCTCGCCAAGCTCGACAACGGCTCCAAGGACATCGACTCGGAAATCCTGCCTGTCGGGGCCAACCCGAGTCCATGGCATGCCCAACAGCCCGTACGTGAGGCGGGGGCCGAGGTCGCATTCCAGGTCAAGCCGGAGTATGCAGCCTACGGGTTGCGCCGCGGACCCTGGGGTGATCTTTACCGCCCGCTCGCTGAGGCTCCGAGCCTGTTGGCCAACGAGAAACTCTTTGACCCCGACTACAAGGGTACAGCGCCAGGAGTTTTCAACCACCTTCGGTTCGCCCTTAACAACCTCAAATCGGGAGACGTGCTCCTCATCAAGCCCGGCAAGGACGGACGCGCGATCGAGTTCCCGTCCCGGTTCTTTGACGATCCCATCGACATAACGATCAGGGCATTCCCCAAGACCGCCCCCGTGCTCACGCTCGCGGCGCCCAAGCAGAACAAGGACGTCGCGTTCTTCCGCTTGCCGGACGGCAAGCTGCGTCTGGAAGGGCTCCATTTCTTGCTGGAGCCGCGGAAGGAAAGCATCGGCCCCATGCTGTCGGTTGTTCAGGTCGGCACTAGCGCCGAGTGCATTTTCGAGCACTGTGTCGTGACCCTGAAGTCCAACGGCACGATTCCGCTCAGTGTCGTGTCGCTGATGGATGCCAAGGACCTGATGATGCCCAAGCCCGGAACGGCGCCGGCCATGAGCAGCAGGGTCCAGTTCAACAACTCATTCGTGCGCGGTGACGGCGATTTCACCAACATGGATGCCTGCCGGCGTCTGGTTCTCAGCCTGGATACTTCGCTTGTGGTCCTTTCCGGGTCGCTCGTCGACCTGGAAGGTAGGACGGAGGAACCCAGTGCCGATATGGTGGGCCCCAAGGTGGAGCTGAAAAACACCTCCATGTTCAGCCGTGAACCGTTGTTCAACCTCAGCGCAACCAGGGCCGGCAAGGGCCTGGGCTGCACGGATGTGGATAGCCGATCCTGCCTGCACGGGGCGCTGGGCACGCGCCCGCTGGTCTATCTGAAGGCGGCCGACGTGAAGAGCGAGCAGCAGTACGGCAAATACCTGAAGTGGCACGGCGAGCAGAATGCCTACGCCCGCTTCGACAAGCTCAAGCTCCTCGAATACGAACGGCCCGACGAGATGGGCCCCCAGATGCAGGTCGCCGCCGACCAGTGGGCCAAGGTGTTCGACGAACCCGAGCCGGGCCGCACGGAACTCAACTTCTCCCCTCCGATCGGCGACATGAATCTCTGGCAAGTCACCCCGGCTCTTTTCCGGCCAACCGACGGCGTCCCCCCGACCGTGGGTTGTGGCCCCTTGACGGACCTGGACCCTCTGCTCAATGCGATGCCGCCTCGGTAAGATAACGGCGCCCAACGTCTTTCCCCCGCGCCGGACCGAGCCATGCCGCTGAAGATCTCCGCCTTTCCGAAATGTTACATCGAGCAGATCGCCGGCACCCGGACCATGTCGGTTTTCGACTGGATCGAGATGGCCCGTGCGCTCGACGCCGACGGGCTCGAGATGTTCGACGCCTTTTTCGAGAGCCTCGAACCGTCGTATCTCGACCGCGTCGGCACGGCGATCCACGAGGCCGGCTTCGCGATGCCGATGCTCTGCTGCTCGCCGGACTTCTCCAATCCCGACGCCGATGCCCGTAAGCGTGCCGTGGACCGCGAGGCCGAGCTGGTCCGCGTGACCCGGCGGCTGGGCGGCCCGCGCACGGTCTGTCGCGTGCTGTCCGGCCAGCGCTATCCGGAGGTGGCACGGCAGCAGGGCATCGAATGGGTCGCACGCTGCATCGAGCAGGTGCTGCCGGTCGCGCGCGAATGCGATATTGTCCTTGGCCTGGAAAACCACTACAAGGACAGCTTCTGGAAGTATCCCGAATTCGCCCAGAAGATGGACGTGTTCCTGGAATTGCTCGCCGCCATCCCGGACCGCACGCACTTCGGCGTTCAGTACGATCCCTCCAACGCAATCGTTGCCGGCGACGACCCCGTGGAATTGTTGCGCCGGGTCGCCGAGCGCGTGGTGAGCATGCACGCGAGCGACCGCTATCTCGCCGAGGGCGCCACGCTCGACGAGCTCCGCCAGACCGACGGCACGCTCGGCTATTCGCCGAACCTGCGCCACGGCGTCACCGGCAAGGGCCTGAACGACTACGACGCGATTTTCCGCATCCTCGCCGAGCAGCGCTACCAGGGCTGGGTCAGCATCGAGGACGGCATGAACGGCCTGGGCGAAATGGCCGAATCGCTCGCGTTCCTGCGGCGGATGAGCGCGACGTATTTCGCGCCTGCGCTTCGGTAGCCGCGCCAGCTTCGCGCGGATTCACCTATCACCGATTCGCCCCGTTGCGATTCAGAAAGGCGCCGCCATTACCGGCCGGCTTTGCTGCGCTCGGGGACCGCTCGCAGCCTCAGGCGCAGCTCACGGAGCAATTCATCCCGCTCGTTGCCTGCTCACTTACGCGTACTGGCGGCCCGAATGGTGAGCGTATACGCGCCGCGCCGCGCTCCTGATGCAACGTCGCAAGGATACGATAGATCCCATCGGCCTGCGGGACATAGATCAGCCGGGCATCGAGGTTCGGCGGCAAGGCGTCGTCGTTTTCGGCGAGGAGCTTGCCCGCCGGATCATGCAGCTTCAGGTAGCTGTCCAGGTCGGTGCTGTGCATTTCGATGACGTAGCGCTGGCCCGCCACCATTTTGAGCTGGTGGACGTCCGAGGGCCGTTTATGCGTCAACGTTCCCTGGACGGTGGTCTCGACGACGGCGGCGCGCAGCTGTTGCAGGACACGGCCGGCGTCGGCCCAGAACGACCGCCAGGCGTCCTGCTCGTCTTGCGGCAGCGCCGCCAGCGCCTGGCTTCGCGAATACTTGCGAGATCGGGGTCCTTCTGCCATGACCCCAGGCGATCGAAAGCGAGCAGCAAACCGTCGGCATCGGCAGTCAGCGCCGCCGCGGCGCAGAGTGCCAGGTCGTCGCGCAGCCATTGGCGTGCGTGGGCGCGCAGCTGGGCCGACTCGCGCGCGTCCGGCGGCTGCGGGTCGCGCCCCGGCCTGCGGCCGCCAGCACCGCCGCCCGGACCGCGCGATCGCGGTGGCCCTGGCGGAAATGGTCGGCGAGGTCACGGTCCGCCGCAAAAAGGCTCGCAAACAGGCGCGCCGCCGTCGCGTAGTAGCGTTTGTGGCGCTGGCACATATTGGCGATGGCCAGGCGTTCGGCAAGCTCCGTCGGCGCGGCGCCGCCCTGCTGCCACGCCGTCAGCTTGCGGTCCAGCCCCGCTAGGCGGTCGCACTGGCCCATCTGAAACTTCAAGCCGAGGACCGCGGCATCATCGGACCGCTTGAGTTTCAATAGCTCGGCAGCGGCCTGGCGCACGTCCTCGAACCGGCCCAGGTCGAGCAATACCAGCAACAACCCGCGGCGCACCTCGGGATGCTGGGGCAACCGCTCCGCGGCCTTCTGGAAGTGCCCGACGGCCCGGTCGGGATCGTGCTGATCGCGCAGGCAGAATCCCCAGGTTAAAGTGGGCGGCTGCGAGGTCGGGATCGAGCTCGAGCACCCGCGTGTAGGCTGCCATCGCCGCGGCCGGATCGCGGCGCTGATCGATGAGCGCCGCCAAATTGCAGTGAGCCTGAGCCAGCTGCGGGTTGAATTGCACCGCCAGGCGCAAATGTGCGGCGGCGCCCTCGCGATCGGACTGGTCAAGCAGAGCCATGGCAATGTTGTTGTGGACCATGGCGCTGTTGGGTCTGATCGCGAGCGCCGCCTGGAAGCGTCCTTCCCTCTCGATGGGCTCACGGGCACTATCCGCCGCATGGACATGCAGCCAGAAGTCGCGTGGGTGATGCACCAGGGCTCGGCGCAGGATTGCCATCGGGTCGCCGCCCACGGCATCCAGGCACATCGCCAGCGCGATCATCACCGGCGGCGAGTTTTCCCTGGGTTCGAGCTGTTGCGCCAGTCGATCGAGCTCCTGGCGATTTTCCCAGACTTTTTCGTCGCGAAAGCGATCGCGCCACGGATGCGGGTCGGCCGTGCGGGCCACTTCCAGCAGCCGTGCCCGCGCGACCCCCCTGGGCGTCACCGTGGCCCAATCGTCGAGATAAGCCACCAGCAGGTAACGCACCCGGGAACGCCCGATGAGGTCCCCGACCGCCCCCTCGGTCACGGCGAACCCCCCGGCGGCGAAAGTCCTGGCATATCTCTCCGAACGCATGCGATGGTCCAACCGGAACCCGATCACATTGACGGAACCCTCCAGGCGGAGGTCGTCCAAGGTGCCGATCAGCGCCCGGTCCTTGTCGTCGTCAGCCAGTCCCTGTTCGAGTTCGCGCAGCTCCGCGGCCAGCGCCGGGTCCGAGAGCTCGCGGTCCCCTTGCGCAGGGCGCAGGCGCGCTGCCAGGCTGCCCGCGCCCGCTGGAGCATCGTTCCCCACTGATCGATGTTGCTGACCAGCTCCTGGGCCAGGAGCGGCGCTTCGAGTTTGGCGTGGATCTCCCGCCGTTTCCCGGCCGTCTCCTCCAGCGCGGCGCCGACTTCCTTGTTGAGATATTCCCCGCGAGCCGCGCGCTGTTGGTTGGCGGAGAGGATGAGCACCGCAACGACCGCCAGGCCGACCAGTGCCACCGCCAGCGCGGATGCCGACGCCGTCACCAGTGTCCGATGCCGGCTGATCCAACGCCGCGCCCGCACGCTCCAGGGCTCCGGCCAGGCGCTGACCGGTTGATCGTCCAGCCAGCGCTCGATGTCCTTGCCCAGTTCCGCCACGGTCTGATAGCGGTCCGCGGGGCGCAGCGCCATCGCCTTCAGACAGATCGCCTCCAGGGCTGGATGGATCTGGGGCCGGAGTTGACGCGGCGGTGGAAAGCTCCCCTGCTGCACGCGCGTCAAGACATCGCCGTCGGCGGCGAATGGAGCCTTGCCGGTCAGCAGCGCAAAGAGAGTGGCGCCGAGACAGTAGACATCGCTGGCCGGACCGAGCAGATCGTGTCGTCCCGCCGCTTGCTCGGGGCTCATGAAAGCCGGCGTGCCCACGGCTCGGCCCATCATCGTCGGCGCCGTGTCACCCGCGTCGGTCGGCCAGAGCGGCGCTTCCCGCGCTTGCCCCGGGCGTGGACGTGCCGAACGGCTTGGCGAGCCCCCAATCCACGATCAGCGTCTCGCCATACTGCCCGAGCATGATGTTGCCCGGCTTGAGATCGCGATGCAACACACCCCGGCTATGGGCGTATTCCATCGCGTTGCACACGTCGAAGAAACGCCGCAGCAACTTCCGCAGCTCGACGCTGCGCTCCACCGCGTTGCCGGCGCCGCCGTTCGCCTCGTGCAAGTGATCGATCGCCTCCTTGAGGCTGCCGCCCTTGAGCAAGCGCATCGCGTAGAAAGGCCGGCCATCGGCGTAATACCCTAGACCATAGACCGGCACAATGCCCGGATGCTCCAACCCGCCCGTGACCTCCGCTTCCTGAACGAAGCGCGCCCGGCTTTCGGCACTGTCGGCGTACCGCGCCTGAATCTCCTTCAACGCCACCTCGCGCCGCAGCTCCTCATCGCAGGCGACAAACACCTCGCCGAGCCCACCCCGAGCGTGCGGCCGCAGGATACGAAACCGCGTCCCGACCAACGTCGAGGTTCCCGCGGCGATGGTCGTCACGGCAGCGGGATCATCGGCGGCTCGAGTGCTCGCGTCGTTGGCGGAGGGTTGGTTTTTGGTCGATGACATGGGTTTTCTCTTCGAGCCGGCTCACCAGAGCCTCTTGATGCCATACGCATCAACAGCCGGATCGCTGCCGATGATCGGAATGCTCTCGACCATGGCCTGCGCGACCAGCAGGCGGTCGAACGGATCTTTATGGTGAAACGGCAACGTGGTCAGCACGCCGGTGTGCCGCGGCTCGATTGGGAGAATCTTGAATCCGTACTTATTCAAGCAGGCGTCGATGAAGTCCGGGTAGGGCCGATGCAGCGTAAGCTTACCTATTCTGATCTTGATAGCGATTTCCCAGTACGAAGCCGGGCTGATGAGAATTGCGTTGGCCGGGTCCAGGATCAGCGCCTTGGCCGTCGTGCTCAGTTTCGGATCGGCAAGCGTGTACCAGAGCAGCGCGTCGGTGTCCAGAAGATGCCTCATGGCATATACTCGGCGAAGTCCTTAAGATGTTCCTCATCGTCGGCGACGATTGTCATCATGCCCGTGCACAGGCCCGGTCCTGGGCGTTGCCGAACCACCCCCTTTTCACCCACCAATTTGGCAATCGGCTGGTTATCCTCGGTAATCACGACTTCCTCGCCGGGCGTCAACTTTTGGATGAGGTCCCGCAGCGTGGCCTCGGCTTGTTGAATAGTTACGGTCGCCATGTTTGTTTCCTCCGTTGCCTGGCGGGCGGTCCCCCGAAACCAAGGACCACCGACCACAGTTCATTGTACCGACCTTGGGCTGAACAGGCGAAGACTCGGTGCTGCCGAAAGCATCCCGATGTGCTCCAAAATCGCGCCGCCGTGGCGTGCTTTTCATGCTAGGCTTCAACGTCCTAGGTCTGCGGAGAATATCATGCTCGCTCGGTACCGCCGATGGTTGGTTGCGGCCGCACTCGCCGCCCTGCTCGTCGTGTCGTGCCGGGCCCGCGCCGATGAACCGGAGCCGTTGCTAGCCCTGGTGCACGCCGCTGTGGCGGCCGGTAAGATTCAGAAAACCGCCGTCACCGGGTTCCACGACGCGCCGCGCACCTTCACCGAGCTGCCGGCGGCCAACATCGTCGTCGGCTTCGAATGCGGCGTCGGCCGATTCCTTGACATCGAAGCGATCTACGCGCTCCGGGCAATCTACCTGACGCCGCATGGCGTGCGCTTCGGCCTGGAACACGGTCCGTTCGCAGACCGCAAGCTTGGGCCGAAAAACACGGCGAAAACAGGCGTCCTGCGCACGGTGCGGTTGCAGGCGCCGGCCGGTTACGCGGTCGGCGGCATTACGATCCGCACCGGCCTGAACATCCACGGCCTGGCGCTGACGTACCTGAAGCTGGACGGGCACCAGCTCGACCCGCGGCAGACCCTGGTCAGCGCATGGGTCGGCGACCGCACCGGCGGCAGCCAATCGACGATCGGCGGCGATGGGGCGATTATCGTCGGTATCTTCGGCAGCCAAGACGACACGCGCATTCATTCGCTCGGCCTGATCACAGTGCGGCCGCCAGGACTCGGCGCACGCGGCGCCGACGTTCTCGACGAGCCTGCAGAAGCGGTGGCTGCAGGCGCGCCCAAGGCGCACAAGCCGGCTTCCCGGTCCGGCTGCTGGCTTCCCTACGCGGTATTTGCCGCCGTGAGCGGGGGCGTGTTCGTCGTGTCGCTGGCATTTCCGACCACAAAGATGCAGCCCACCAAAGCGCACCCGTGCAAGGCGGATCCGCAGCTGGAACCGCCCGTCGCGCAACCGGCGACCGATCGGACGGCCATCCGCGAAAAGTCCCCGAGCAGCGGTGCGGCACTGCCGCCGACCGGGATTCGGGCTGGTCTTCCGCGCTACTGACGAAGGGATGAAAGCGATCGGAGTGACTCATTCATTCCGGTCGCTCACGCTCCCGGTTCGCCGGTGTTGGCCACTTCGCTGATCACCTCACCGCGTTCGTGGCGGCCCTTGCGTTCGGCGATGCGATGGAGGATTTTGCCTTGCGCCACCGTTTTACTGGCGAGGCTGCTCGTGATGCCGAACTTGCGGGCGACGGCCTTGAGTCCGTCTGCGTCAAACGTGCGTTCGATCCGCGCGACTTCACTCTCGATCGCTTCGTGCGTCAATGCCGGATCGGTGGCGCGGTCGAAGAGTTGCTGCAGACTCGCCGCCGCGTCCTCGATCGCCTGAACGTCATCCTTTTTCTTCAGCGGCGACTTGGCACTGCTCGCCGCCGGCTTGCGCGTTTTCTTGACTGGACCCGCGGGCACGATGCCGGTGCGCTGGTACTCGGCGGCATCGCGCAGGAACTGGGCGAACACGGCGATTGCCTGCGTCTGGAACGGCTCGAGCGCTTCACAGAACGCGTCGAAGTCGCCCGCCAGCTTCTTGCCCTGGTGGGCGGCCAGCAATGTCCCCACATTGCGCAAGAAAATTTGCACGTCGCCGATATTCACCGCTCGACCTCCACGACACTGTCCACGCGCGCCGCAATTCGTCGGCCAAGGCGGTAAAGGTCGGCCGCAGCTCGCGATAACAGGCGGGGAACTTCCGCGCCATCGCCGTCTCGGTGAAGAGCGGCACGACCGTCTCGAAGCCGCCGAAATCGGCTTGCCAGGCGTCCCGGCACGCGATGGCCAGGTTGTCCCAATCGTCGCGCTCGCGGTTGACGAGGCGCTCGCGCCGGGTGCCGCGGGTCTTGTTCGCCACGACGCCGACGCCGCCGAGGCCGGCCAGCAATGTCTCACGCCGTGCCCGCAGCCAGCGCAGGAGGCGGGTGCGCTCTCGGTCGATTTGTCGTCGAGCACGACGGGGATCAGCACGAAGTCGGCCGCCGTCAGCGCGTTGATGCAGGTGGTGGTCAGCCGCGGCGGGCAGTCGAGCAGGATGTAATCGTAATCGCGCTCGATCGATTCGGCGTGCAGCAGGCTGCGCAGTCGAAAGCGAATATCGCCGTTCTCGGCGCGATGAGCCAGCGGCTAAGCGCGTGGGATTCGGCGACGCCGAGCCGTTCATCCGCCGCGAGAATCGCGCCCTCGGTCCGGCGCTGCCGGTCGTCGAGGATCGGCTCGGCACAGCGCGTGACGGCCTGCGGGTCGGGCGGACCTTCGTCGAACAGCGTCTCGACCAGACGTTCCTGCGTGCGGAGGCGGGCGATCATCTTCTGGTCGAGGCAGGTTTGCGTGAGGTTGGCCTGATAGTCCAGATCGAGCAGCAACACGCGCCGCTTCGGCTCTCCACTCCAGAGCGTCGCGCTCAGGTTAGCGGTCAGCGTCGTCTTGCCGACGCCGCCTTTGAGATTGGCGATGGCGATGATCGGAGCGCGTCGCGGGCCGAGCGGCCGAAACAGCGGCGGATCGCGCGGCGGCGGATTCGACCAGTTGCCGTCGAACGCAAGCACCGCATCGAGCCGGCCGCGCAAATCGGCATTGTGCGCCTTGAGCCGCCGCTCCAGCCGCGGCAGCAAGTCCGCCGCCTCCGCCTGCGACTCGGCTTCGCCGAAGAGGATCGTTCGGCAGCGCGAACAGCGCACGCGGCGGCCGAGCAGCGCATCCGGGATGCGCAAGCGGCCGAGGCAATTCGGGCAGTGCCGTACGATGGGCATGGTTGCACAGCGGCTGTTACGGTGTCAGCAAGTCGTCGAGGATTACCACCGGGAGACCCGGGACACCACGAAATCCTACATCATTTGTGACAAAAAGCACGCAGGCCGTCTGCTTCGAGGTAGGGCGTTCGGCAAGAGTTCGCTTCCCCGTAGGACGGCCTTCCTAGGCCGTCCTATTCAACCAGGGACGGCCTAGGAAGGCCGTCCTACGGGGAACTTATTTCCTGCCGCTCGCCGTAGCGGCGTGCAATGCGTCGAGGTATACCAGGCCGGATGCCGGTAGGATCAGCGTTCCCACGCGTCTTTCTCCGTTCGGAGATGCTGCTCGTACTCCTCCCAAGTCTTGAAAGCACGGGGGCCCGGCGGCAGCGATTCCAGGAAGTCCAGCGCCGAAGCGAAGCGAGGCTCGGGTTTTCCCGGCAACACGACGATCACCTCAACCTTGACACCTTCAGGCAATTCGAGAGCGCTGATTTCAAGCCGATGGCCGGGCAAGAGCTTGTGAGTAGGCGGCCCGCGAACGCTAAACGTAAACACTGATGGTTGAACCACCAACCTATCCCCCCGGCGGCTGGTACCCTTGCGGCGGCTGCACCACCTCGAAATCGGCGCCCTTCACCTTGCGCAGCTCGTCGTGCAGGACCCCAATGCGCGGGTCCGGCGCCACTGAGATCGCCCAATCGATACCATTGTCCGCGACGAACATGCCGTAACGCTGCAGCCCTTGCAGGATCGTCTTCACGTCCGGCGAGAAGCCGGACACGTCGAAATCCTTGCGCAGACGAATGCGCTCGCCCATGCGCGGCAAGTTCTCGTCCTTGTGCGGGCTGGCATAATGCGTCGCGGGATACACATAGGCGCGGCGCGTCTTGACCACTGTCACGCGCATTGCATGTTCTACCTTGCCGCGCTTCAACTCATCATACCGCACCACCGACGGGAAGATCGGCAAGCCCGCCGCGTCGGACGAGGTCCAGCCGTCGGGTCGCAGCTTGTTCGACTTGAGATCAAATACGGACGCCTGGGCCGCCTGCCAGCCGGCCGGGACCTTCTTGAGCTGGTAGAACTCGTAGAGCATGCGGTTGGTGGGATCGACGACCAGGGCGTGGCGGTCGCCGTCCTCTTTGAGCTTGTCCGCCTGCACGTCGGGCAGCGTGATCGCGGCGCCGCCGGCCTTGCGCTGGTAGTGTACCGGCCAGCCCTCGATCGGCACGTTGTCGGGCACAGGAAACGGCCCCTTGTCGGATTCATCGGGATAGGCGACGATCTTGACGTTGACCTTCGGCTGGTCCGGCGGCACCAGCACATAGCCCATGTCGGGATTGTAGCGCAGCGGCTTGTTCGCGCCGATCGACTTGATGACGTTCTTCGAGTTCGGGTGCAGCGGCCAATCCGCCACCACGAGGTTCCACGGATTGTCCGGCGGGAAAACTTCCAGGGCGGAGACGATCGCGTCGGCTTCGGATGTCTCGAACGACACCGGCCTGGTGACCTTCGGCATCGTGGCCGCGCAAATGCGCTCCAGGCGGGCTGGATCGCCGTGGGCCTTGGCCGGACCGCCGCCCGCGCTGAGAACGTCCATCGTGCCATCCAATATCAGACAGCCGAAGATCGCCGTCACCAGCACACACCAACGCGTCATGGCCGCCCCTCCCGTATGTTCGCCCAGCCGCCGGGCACGACCCCGGCGCCGGCGGCAAGCGTCAATCGGTGTTTTATCAATAGTGTAGGGTGGGCGGAGTCTTCGAAGCCCACCACGCCACGCCTTTGCTCGTGCGTGGTGGGCTTCGAAGACTCCGCCCACCTTACATTGTTGCCTTGCGGCGCCGGCACCGGGTCTGCAATAATCGAGTGCGGCGAATCATCATCCCCCCTGTATGAGGAGCACCCGACCATGCCGCTCACAGCGCCCGTAATCGAGGACAATCGCCGGGTCGCCCCGCGCCGCCAGCCGACGCTTGGGACGGTCTGCCGCTTACGCGGCGCTACCGAGGCGACCGGCTGCCTCGGACTGGTGTGGAACATTTCCACCACCGGCGTGAGCATGCTTCTTGACGAGCCGCCCGAGCGCGGCAGCGTGCTCTCCGCCGTGCTCGCCACGATGGATGACAAGCAGGCCTTACCGGTCACGCTCAAGGTCGTGCACGTGCGCCATCCAGACCGGCGACTATTTCCTCGGGGCGCAGTTTCAGCGGCCGCTGGAGCCGGCGGAGATGAGGCCGTTCCTGGTCGAGCCTTATCCGGAAGGATAAGCCGCCTGCATGGGTGCGGGCATCACGTCGGCGAAGCAGCGCACCAGCTCCGGATCGAGGCCGCCGCCCTGGGCATTGATCCGCAGCGCTTCCAGACAGTCCGCGTGCGGCCAAGCAGGCCGATAGGGTCGGGCGCTGGCGAGCGCGTCGTAGACGTTGGCGACCGAGAGGATGCGCACGAGCAAGGGAATGCTGCCGCCCATGAGTCCGTCGGGATAGCCGGCGCCGTCGAGCCGTTCATGGTGCCAGCGGACCAGGCCGAGCGACGCGCGGATCGAGCGCAGCCCTTCGAGGATGCGCACGCCCTCCATGGGGTGCTGCTTGACTTGATCGTATTCCGCGGCGGTCAGCGGGCCCGGTTTGTCCAGGATGGCATCGGGAATGCTGATCTTGCCAAGGTCGTGCAGCAAGCCGCCGCGGCGGAGGATATCGCGCTCGTGCTCGGAAACGCCGACCTTGCCGGCGAGCTTCAGGGCGTATTTCGTGACGTTTTCGGAGTGGCCATGTGTGTACGGCGACTTCGCTTCGACGGCCCGCGCGAATGCGAATACGACCGATTCCGCCGAATCGAGCGCGTCGACGAGCCGCTTGACGCGGAGCAACGATCGGCAGCGCACGAGCACCTCGACCGGCTGGAACGGCTTGCACAGGTAGTCGTCCGCGCCCAGCTCCCAGGCACGCAGCCGCGCGTCCGACGCGGCACGGCCGGTCAGGATGAGGATCGGCACCAGGCGGGTGGCCGGGTCGTGCTTCAGCCGCCGGCAGACCTCGAAGCCGCTGAGGTGCGGCATGTCGAGGTCGAGCAGCACCAGGTCCGGCGTCTCGCCTGCCACCGCGTCCAGCGCCGCGCGGCCATCGCTCGCAACCGTGACGTCGTAGCCCTCCGCCTGCAGCAGGTGGCGCAGGAGCGACGCGACGGCGTTATCGTCATCGGTCACCAGGATGCGCGTTGCGGGGCTTTCGTTGGTGGCCATGCATCGATTCTCCCGGCCCAGCGCGGGCAGGCCGCGCAATTATAGCACATGGAGACGCTCATGAGTGACATCCGCACGTCAACACGCCCAGGACCGGAACAAATGGGGGCGCCGGCGGGGCCCTGCGCGATGGTGATCTTCGGCGCCTCGGGCGACCTGACCAAGCGCAAGCTGTTGCCGGCGCTGCTCAACTTGGCGCCGATCACCTGCTGCCCGACCATTTCGCGGTCGTCGGTCTGGCACGGCGACCGCTATCCGATGAGGACTTCCGCAAGAAGATCGCCGGCGACCTGCGCGAACTCACGAAACAGGATCCCGATCCGGCACTCTGGAAGTGGCTCGCGCCCGGCTCTTCTATTTGTCGGGCGATCTCAACAAAGACGCTACTTATGCTGCCCTACGCGATCGGCTCGCCGCCTGCGACGCCAACCAGGGCACGGCCGGCAACTACCTTTTTTATCTCGCGACCGGACCGGAACATTTCGCCGACGCGATCCGCCGCCTCGGCGGGTGCGGATTGACGAAGCAAGCGGAGGCAGGGTGGCGCCGTCTCGTGATCGAGAAGCCGTTCGGCCGGGACCTCGGCACGGCCCGCGCGCTCAACGCGGAGCTGCGGCAGTACCTTGCCGAAGAGCAGGTGTACCGCATCGATCACTACCTCGGCAAGGAGACTGTGCAGAACATCCTGGTGTTCCGCTTCGCCAACGGCGTCTTCGAGCCGCTCTGGAACCGCCGTTACATCGACCACGTGCAGATCACCGTGGCGGAGACGCTCGGCGTGGAGGGCCGCGGCGGCTATTACGACACGTCCGGCACGCTGCGCGACATGGTTCCCAACCACCTGTTCCAACTCATCACGCTGATCGGCATGGAGCCGCCGCCGTCGCTGGAGGCCGACGCCATTCGCGACGAGCAGGTCAAGGTGCTGCGCTCCGTGCGGCCGCTTACGAAGGACCAGGCCTTGCGCGGCCAGTACGGTCCGGGTCAGGTCGACGGCAAGGCGGTCCCCGGTTATCGCGACGAGCCGAATGTTGCGAAGGACTCGCGCACCGACACGTTCGTGGCGCTGCGGCTCGGCATCGACAACTGGCGCTGGGCGGACGTGCCGTTCTACCTGCGCACGGGCAAACGGCTGGACCGCCGGCATACGGAGATTGTCATCCAGTTTCGCCGGGCGCCGCACATGCTTTTCCGCAACACCGCGATTGCCGCGTGCCAGGCGAACCAGCTCGTGCTGAGCATTCAGCCGGAAGAAGGCGTGTCGCTCCGCTTCGGCGCCAAGGTGCCCGGTCCGATCGTGCGGCTCGGCGTCGTGACGATGGACTTCGATTACGCGCACGTCTTCGGCAACCGCCCGAGCACCGGCTATGAGCGGCTGCTCTACGACTGCATGATCGGCGACCAGACGTTATTCCAGCGCGGCGACATGGCCGAGCTAGCCTGGAGCGTGGTCGCCCCAATCCAACAGGCATGGCAAGAAGCCGGTGCCGACGGCCTGCACCTGTATCCGGCGGGCTCACGCGGGCCGAAGGTGGCGGATGAATTGCTGGCACGCGACGGCCGAACCTGGCGCGAGGAGGCGCCGTGTCCCTGATTCCGATCAGGGCTGAACAGCGCCAAGCGTTGAGAACATGAACCGTGCGTCCGAGGGGGATTCCGGCGGCCACGAGATTGGCGATGGCGCGCACGATCTCGGCGTTGTTCATGTCGCGGTCGGGGTTGTTGTCCTGGTAAATCAGCAAGATGCCCGCGTGATTGGGGTTGTTGTCGTGCAACTCCGCGAAGTCGTCAGGGTTCTTGGTTAGCAAAAGAAAGCCGTTGTCAACGGCGTAGCGAAGGTGCATTTCATCCGGTTGGCCGGTAATGCCGGCCTGGGCCGGCGTGACGACCGTATGTCCAGCCCGTTCGAGCAGCCGGACCAGTTCCTTGTCGTTGGCGCAGTCATCGAGGTAGATTCTTTGGCTCAAGAGGCAACCCTCGCTGGGCCAGCCGCCGTCGTTCCTCGCTCGCCTCCAGCTCGATCAGCGCATGGTTTTCTGCGTAGTAGGTCAGGGCCTCGCAGATCGCCGCGAGGGGCAGATCGAGGTTATCGCTCGCCTGCTCCGGTGTCATTCGGTTGGCACGAAGCGTGCTGACGAGCTGCCCCACGGTCAGGTTGCGCCCCTTGATGCAAAGCTGACGCCGCCAGCGGTGGGGTGCGCAATCAAATACTGCCAGCGCGATCCCTGTGCTGTTCCGCCGTTAGCGGCCAAGTGTTCTTCAACGTGGCCCACGCGAGCGGCAACGTCGTCCAATCGCGCAGCGAGCGTTTTCAATTCCTCAGTCACAATGCACCTCGCATTCCGCTGCGATGAATCATATCGCAATCGCCCGGCATGGAAAAGTCACGGATTCAAGGCTTGGGCCGCTTGCCGGCCGCGGCGCTGATGCCGCCGACGATGCCGGCGCCGCGGTCGCTGACGATGTCGCCGTACAGATTGCCCATCGCCAGCACCTCGATCCGTCGGTCAAGGCCGTCCGAAGGGCCCCGTGCGATCAACAGCTTGATTGAGATCGCCGGTCCGATTGCGTTCCTGGGCATTCTCGATCTGGTGGCGCAGAGTGTCAATGGAGACGCCGTCCACCTGGCGGATCAGTTCCCGGGCCATCGTTTCGAGCTGTTCCAGGATTCGGGGAGCATGGTCAAGCTGGGCGCCGGCTGCTAGATCCTCCAGGTTGCCCGCGAGAGCGCCGGCGGCCGTCGAAAACTCGGCAAGCAAGCCGCAGCATTTGTGAGCGGCTTCGCGAAGGCGCGGGGCGTCCTGATCGCGTACGGCGTCGCGGATCGCCGCCAGATGCTCCGGAACGCGCGCCTGCAGCGACCGGCACATCTTGCTGAGCAACGTGGGGTCGCCCCCGCAAGTCGCGATCAGCACGAGCGCGTCGAGCAAGTCCAGGCTGGGGGATTGGCGGGGCGAACGACGTTTCAGGATGCGGTCGATGGTGGCCCACAGGTCGGCGGGCCGGACCGGCTTGGTCAGGAAATCGTCCATGCCGGCGGCGAGGCAGCGCTCGCGATCCTCGTTCCTTGAGCGCGCCGTCAAGGCGATAACCGGCAAATGGTCCCCCGTCGTCCGCTCGCGATTCCGAATCGCCGCCGCGACCTGGAAGCCGTCCAGCTCGGGCATGTGCAGGTCCAGGAGCAGCACGTCGAAGCCTCCGGCTTGCGCCAGCGACAGTGCCTCGCGGCCGCTGTCTGCCAGCCGCACGCGGTGCCCTTGTCGGATGAGGAGCCGCTCCAGCACCTGTGCGCTCAGGTCGTTGTCCTCCGCCACCAGGACGTGCAGGTGAGGGGTGAGGGGTGAGGGGTGGGCGCGCCGGGTGCCGCCGACTCACCACTCACCACTCTACCACTCACCATCTGTCGGCTCATCACGCGATAGATTGTCTCCAGCAGCTCGTCTTGCTGAACCGGCTTGAGCAGGTAGGCGTCGATCCGCAGTTCGCGAAAGCGAGCCAGGTCGCCGGGCCGATCGCCGGACGTCAGGAGGATGATGCGCGTGGCGACAAGCTCGGCTCGATCCCGGATCATGGCGGCCACCGTCAGGCCGTCCGTGTCGGGCATGCGGGCGTCCAGCAGCACCAGCGCGTACGGCCGGCCGTTGGCGGCGCGATGCCAGAGGGCGTCCATGGCGGCCGTCCCATCACTTACGGCCGCGGGTTGCAATTGCCAGCCGCGCAGCCATTCCTCGAGGATGTGGCAATTGGTGGCATTATCGTCGACGATAAGTACCGGCAGCTCGTGGAGCAGAGGCGGCGGCCGCACGGCGACTGGCTTTGGCGGCTGCGCCGGCGCGCGAACCGCGCCGTGAAGGCGAAGGTGCTGCCGCGGCCCGGCGCACTCTCCACGCCGATGGTGCCGCCCATCAGGGCCACCAGGCGGGCGGCGATGGTCAGGCCCAGACCGGTGCCGCCGTACTTGCGCGTGGTCGACGGATCCTCCTGCTCGAAGGGCCCGAAGACGGTCGCCTGCTTGTCCTGCGCTATGCCGATGCCAGTGTCTCTTACCGAGAAGTGCAGCGTCACTCCCCTGCCCAAATCCGAAGCACGAATTCCGAAATCCGAAATAAACTCGAAACCCGAATTCTCCAAGCTCGAAATCGGCACAGCCACCTGTTCTGAGGTTGCTTCTTTGGACTTGAGATTTGTTTCGGATTTCGGATTTCGGATTTCGGATTTGACCTCCACCACCACCTCGCCCTCTTCGGTGAATTTGATGGCGTTGCCGACGAGGTTCAGCAACACCTGGCGCAGCCGGCCCGCGTCGCCGACGAGGGCGTCGGGCACATCCGGCTGGACGTGGCTGACCAGCTCCAGCCCCTTCTTGTGGGCCCGCATGGCCAGCACCCGCAGCGTGTCGCCGAGTGCCGTGCGCAGGGAGAAATCGGCACTGTCCAGCTCCAGCTTGCCGGCCTCGATCTTGGAAAAGTCGAGCAGGTCGTTGATCATGCCGAGCAGGCTGTCGGCCCCGGATTTGACCGTTTTCAGACAACGCCGCTGATCCTCGGTGAGGGGAGTGTCAAGAACCAGGTCGGTCATGCCGAGGATGGCGTTCATGGGAGTACGGATCTCGTGGCTGACGTTGGCCAGGAACTCGTCCTTGGCCCGGTTGGCCGCCTCCGCCGCCTCCATGGCGTGACGCAGCTCATCCTCAAGCCGCTTGCGCTCGGAGATATTCTGGACAATGGCGATGCAGTAAGCGCGCGTGCCTGCATCCCCCTCACCCCGACCCTCTCCCCCCGCACCCCGACCCTCTCCCCCCTCACCCCGACCGCTCTCCCCCACCGGGGAGAGGGGTAGGGGTGAGGGGGGAGAGGGCAGGGTGAGGGCGCGTTGGAGCGAGACGGTCAGGTAGGCCCAGACGAGCGAGCCGTCCCTGCGGACGAAGCGTTTTTCCATCGTGAAGCTGGGAATATCCCCGTTCATCAGCGGGCCGAAGAGCGCCAGGTTGGTTTCCAGGTCGTCGGGATGCACCAGCTCGTGAATGGTCTTGCCTACCAGGTCCGACTGGGGGTAGCCGATGATGTCGGCCAACTTCTCGTTGGCGCAAGCAACGGCCGTCGGCGTCGAGGTGGGCGATGCCGACGGCGGCGTTCTCGAAGGTGCCGCGGAACCGCTCCTCGCTCTGGCGCAACGCTTCCTCGGCACGCTTGAGGTCGGTGATATCGGTGCAGGTCCCGAACCACTTGAAGACGGCACCGGCGCTGTCGCGGATGGCAACACCACGCGTCTTGAACCAGCGGTACACGCCGTCCGACCGGCGGACGCGGTACTCCACGTCATAGGGGCCGCGCCCGGCCACGGAGTCCGTCCAGAGCTGGCGGGTCGGCTCCCGGTCGTCCGGGTGCAACGTTTCCATCCAGCGCCAGCCGAGCAATTCACTCTCGACGACTCCGGTATGCTGCGTCCATTGTGTGCTGAAGTAGTCGCAGGCGCCGTCGGGCGTGGCGCTCCAGACCAGCTGCGGCAGCGCCTCGGTGAGACTCCGCCATCGGTGCTCGCTCTCGCGCAGCGCCTCCTCCGCACGCTTGACCCGGGTGATGTCGCGCGAGACGCCGAACGTGCCGGTAATGTTGCCGTTCTGGTCGCGGAACGGCATCTTGGTGGTGGAAACCCAGCGCACCCGGCCATCGAGCCAGACCTCCTTTTCCTCTTTGCCCACGAGTGGTTGGCCGGATTGCATGATCTGCCGTTCGTCGGCAAATGCCGTGCGGGCGTGTTCCTCTGTGAAGAAGTCGACATCCGTCTTGCCGATTGCGGCCGCCGGATCGGCCAGGCCGAAGTAACTCGTCAAGGCTTTGTTGATGCGGACGAAGCGGCTTTCGGCGTCCTTGAAGTACATGTTGTCGGGGAGGTTGTCCATGAGCGTATGAAGCAGATACCGCTCCTGGGCGAGCGCTTCCTCGCCTTGCTTGCGCTCGCTGATGTCCTCGACGAGTCCGGCGGCGCGGTAAACCTTGCCCGTCGGATCCTTGATGGGAAAGGCCCGGCAGCGGACCCAGCGCACGGAGCCGTCCGGCCGCACCACGCGAAACTCGGTTTGCGTGGCGATGCCGCGCTGCTGCTGCTCCAGGTGCGCGAAAATCACTTCCCGATCCTCGGGCGGCACGCAGTCGATCCAGGAGCGCGGCTGGTCATACAGGCTCTGGCAGCTGCGCCCCCAAACTTCCTCGAAGGCCGGGCTCATGTAGAGCAGCCGCTCCCAGCCGCCCTCCTGCATCCAGAAGATCTCGCGGCTGTTGTCCGCCAACTGGCGGAACCGCTCCTCGACTTGCTGGGTCAGGGCGACCTGCTCACACATGGCGCGCGTGCGCTCGTCCACCAGCCGTTCCAATTCACGTGCGCGGCGCGCAGGCTACGGACGCGGACTCGGTACAGCGCGGCGGCGCCAATGAGTACCGCCGCACCAGCCAGCGCGTAAGAGATGGTGTTCGGGTACCAATGCGGCGCGAGCACAAACGCCACCGAGGCGCCCAGCAAAGCTCCAAGGGTAAAGTACCGGCGCCGGGAAGGCGAACTGCGCACGCCCTCTGATGTGTTCATTCACGGATTCTCCTTCGTGTGCTCATCACGGTGTGTGCGAATAGAATGCCAGATAGCCGGCGCGAAGTCCTGATTGTAATCGTTCATTCGTAGGTCGCCTTTCCAGGCCGACGCCAACACGTCCGCCTTCCCAGAATCGCACCGGCCCGACGTCCCGAGGACGCGTCCGACATGGCCCATTTGTTGCTTATCGATGACGACCCGGAAATGCTCCAGGAGAAGGTTAGCAACCTGTTCCCTGCTCCCGGACACCGTGTCGAGGTCGCCTGCACAGGCGCCGAGGGCCTGGAGCGCATCGCGGCCGGACCGCCGGACGTTATTTTGCTTGACCTGCGTCTGCCCGACCAGTCCGGGCTGGAGGTCTTCAAGCAAATCCGCGCGATCGACGCCCGCCTCCCGGTTGTGTTTGTCACACTGTCCCGTTCGGCCGATGCTGCCATCGAGGCGATGCGTCACGGGGCGTACGACTACCTGCTCAAGCCGCTCGACCTGCAAAAGCTGGCTGGGGTGATCGGGGCGGCCTTGAAGGTTGCGCATGATGCACGAGCCGGCTGTGGTCGCCGAGACGCCGCCCGACGACGATCAGCCGGGCGAAGTCATCGTCGGCAGCAGCGCGGGGATGCAGGAGGCCTACAAGGCCATCGGCCGGGTCGCCGACCAGTCGTTCCCGGTGCTAATCACCGGCGAGAGCGGCACGGGCAAGGAGCTGGTCGCCCGCGCCGTCTACCAGCACGGCCCCAGGGCCAAGTCGCCGTTCCTGGCCCTCAACTGTGCGGCCATCCCGGAGCCGCTCCTGGAAAGCGAGCTGTTCGGACACGAGAAGGGCGCCTTTACCGGCGCCGATCGCCGCCGCATCGGCAAATTCGAACAGTGCCACGGCGGCACCATCTTTCTCGACGAGGTCGGCGACATGCCGCTGGCGCTGCAGGCCAAGATGCTGCGGCTGCTGCAGGAGCAGGCGTTCGAGCGCGTCGGCGGTAACGATACGATTCGCACGGATGTGCGGCTGATCACGGCGACCCACCGCGACCTGAAGGCGTGGTCCGCGGAGGGCAAATTCCGGCCGGACCTGTATTACCGGCTGGGCGTCTTCACCATCCATCTGCCGCCCCTGCGCGAGCGCGGCGACGACCTCCCGCTGCTGGTGCAGCACTACGTGCGGCGCTTCAGCCGCGAGCTGGGCGCGAAGGTGCGCCAGGTGGCCCCGGAAGCATTGGAGCGCCTCCGGGGCTACGCGTGGCCGGGCAACATCCGCGAGCTGCAGAGCGTGCTGAAGCAGGCCCTGCTCCAGGCCAGCGGCGCGGTCCTGCTCCCGGCGTTCCTGCCCGAATCTCTCGGAGAGTCGGGCGAAGCCGCTCCCACGTCATCGCCGGAAGAGCCGGGCGTGGAGACATTTGTCGTCCGCCAACGGCTCGGGTCCGACGCTCGCGACCTGTACGCGGAAACGCACCGCCAGCTGGACCGGTTGTTGCTGGCGCGCGTGCTGGAGTTTACGCGCGGGAATCTGCAACAGGCCGCGCTGCTGCTCGGGATCGCCCGGCAGACCCTGCGGCTGAAGCTGCGCGACCTGGGGCTGTCCGTCACGCGCACCGTCGAAGCGGAGGAAGACGAGCCGGCTTAATATGACGCTGCTCGATGGGGCAGCGTTCTGTGGGGCACGTTTTTTACGTGCCCGATTTTCCTCGGGCACGTAAGAAACGTGCCCCACAGATTGCCACCGCGGTGGCAGATGTGCCACGAATTCTGGCATATTTGCTGCCAAATCATGACGATCCGGCCTCCTCGGGTGCCACGAGTCCCACGCCAGCCTCCCATTCCATCCGCGAACAGCAAGCCAAAGTGTTCCACAAACGCCGCAAACGCCAACCGCACCTTGTTGGCACGGCGGTTGCGTTCTGATTGACCAGCGTTCGCAGACTCGGATTGGGGCAGTTTCATTGAGGTGCGTATCCATGGTCGCTACGGAGGAAGTCCACGGAAAGGTGGCGAAAGTGCTGGTGGAATCACTGAACGTCGACGAAGGCGACCGTCGGCCGACCGCCACCCTTCAGGATCTGGGCGCCGAGTCGATCGACTTTCTGGACATCGTATTCCGGCTGGAGCGCGAGTTCGGCATCAAGATCCCGCGCGGCGAATTGTTCCCGGAATCGGTGTTTCAGGGCGATCCCGACTTCGTCCAGGAGGGCCGTGTCACCGACCGCGGTATGGGCGAGCTGCGTGCGCGCCTGCCCTACGCCGACCTGGCGGCCTTCGAGAAAGACCGACGGCTGAGCGCGGTTACCGACCTGTTCACCGTCGATCTGGTGGTCCGGTACATCGCATGGAAGCCGGGCGCGGCGTTGCCACAGAATGGCCCTTCACCACTGCTACAACGGTGATCCTTCAAGGTCGGATTCCGCATGCCCGATACGTCAGCTTGGTACGAGCATTGCTTTGGGGAGATTCCATTGCCCGATCTGTCATCCGGAGAACATCCGATGAATAAGCAACCGACTGTCGCGGATTACGTCGTAGGGCGACTGGCACGCGAGGGGATCACCGACTGCTTCGGCGTCGCGGGGGACTTCGCATTCAAGCTCAACGATGCCGTTGTACGGAGCGAGAGGATTCGCTGGATTGGCTGTTCGAACGAGCTGGACGCGGCGTACGCGGCCGATGGGTACGCACGCATGCGAGGGTGCTCGATGCTGATGACCACGTACGCGGTCGGTGAGTTGTCCGCACTCAACGGCGTGATGGGAGCCAAGGCCGAGCGGTCGTGCGTCTTCCATCTCGTCGGTATGCCGACGATGCGCAATCAGCGGGTCGGCAAGATCATCCACCACACGCTCGGCGACGGGATATTCCAGAACTTCGCGAACATCTCGGCGCAGGCGGCGTGCGTTTCGGCGATTATCACTCCCGACAACTGCGCACACGAAATGGAGCGGTTGATCGCCACGGCGCGGGCGGCGAGCCGGCCCGCCTACATCCTCGTCGCGGGGGACTTCGCCATTACGCCGGTCACGGCCACCGACGCGACCCCGTATCCAAAACCCGCCAGCGGCCCCGACCTCGCCAAGGCCGCCCAGGCAATCGCCGAGCGGATTCAAGCCGCACGATCCGTGGCCGTGCTCCCCGCCTACACAGTCTCGCGGTTCAAGCTCCAACGAAGCTTACAGGCGCTCATCGAGGCGCTCGGCTGCCCCTTCGCTGTGACGCCGATGGAGAAGGGCGTCCTCTCCGAGACACACGCTCAGTTCGCTGGAATGTATTTGGGAGCCGGGTCGTCCTCCAGCGTGCTGGAGGTAGTAGAGGCTGCCGATCTGGTCATTGACGCCGGCGGAGTCAACTTCAACGAGATCAACACGGGTGCCTATTCGAGCCGGCTTTCGCCTGAGAAGCTCGTTACAATCGACGTCGACCACGTCCGGATTGGCAATCGAATCTTCAACCCTGTGCAGATGGGCGATCTCTTTGAAATGCTGGTCAAGTCGGTGCCCAAGAAATTCGGATACTCTGCACCACGCCGACAGGCTCACGCGAAACCAGGCGGCAAGCCGAGCGGTCCGATCACCGCGGCAACTCTGTATCCCCGCTACCGAGACTTTTTCAAGCCAAAGGATTTGATCGTCCTGGAGAGCGGCAGCTCGAATTCAGGGACCTTCCCGCTCCCCCTTCCCGACGGCGCGGAGGTGCAGACTGCACCGTTGTGGGGCTCGATCGGCTGGGCCACCGGGGCGGCGCTTGGAGTGGCCCTCGCCGATCCATCGCGGCGAACCATCCTCTTCACAGGGGAAGGTTCGCACCAGTTGACCGCCACCGCCGTCGGGACCATGGGACGCTACGGGCTCAAGCCAATCATTTTTGTCCTCAACAACGAGGGATACATGGTCGAGCGGGCGCTCGAGGCGGATCCGAATTGGATCTACAACGACCTCGCCCCCTGGAACTATCATGCTCTTCCCGCCGCCCTGGGCTGCCAGGGTTGGTTCACGGCCAAAGTCAGCACGCTCGGTGAACTCGATGCCGCGCTGGCCAGGGCCGCCAAGGGTGATTCAGCGTGCTACATCGAGGTCGTCGGCGGCAGGACGGACTACCCTGCGGGACTCGCTGCGGCCCATGGTCGCCTCGAGGCCCTGTACGCCGATGTTTAGAGCGGGCGATCTTGAGCGAACTCCCCCATGGCCTTAAGCAATCCTGGGTACGTCGCCCTTACGTCTGGAGGAGAGATCTGATGGCGAAGCCCATCTTATTTGTCACCCGCAAGCTGCCGGAGGCGGTCGAGGCACGCGCCGCCCGCGATTATGATGCGCGACTAAACCTTGACGACGCACTCTTCGCGACTGAGGGAGTCGAGATTGTCCGCCGCGCCCGTGAGGTTGGCGCCTCGGGTATCTTGTGCGCTCCCGGCGACCGCTTCGATTCCGCCTGCATCAACGCACTGCCACCGAGCGTGTAGATCATCGCCACGTTTAGCGTCGGATTCGACCATATCGACATCGCCGCTGCCAAGGCGCGCGGCATCGTGGTGACGAACACGCCGGGGGTGCTCCTTCGCCGTGGCCGAATGTGCCCTCATGCTGATGCTGATGGCAGCCCGCCGAGCCGGAGAAGGCGAGCGCATGGTCCGCGCGGGCAAGTGGCCTACGCTTCAGGGCGTGACGCTGGAGAACAAGAAGCTCGGTATCCTCGGGTTCGGCCGGATCGGGCGGGAACTGGCTGGCATAGCTCGTCAGGGCTTCCGCATGGAAATTCACTACCGCAACGTTAAACGCCTGCCGCCGGAACTAGAGCAGGGCGCCATTTATCACGACAACGACGAGGATTTCCTGAGGGCGATCGATTTCCTCTCCATGCACGCGGCCACTCCGATCACGACGGCCTACCGGTCCTCCGCAGTCCGCCAGTACCGTTCCGCGTATCCCGTGCAGCCCAGACCGGCCGCATAGCGCAGGCTGTCGCGACGGAGCCCACTGGCGTCGCCAGGAGCGTGACCACCGCCAGTGTCCCAGGACACCCGTCCCGCGGATTGTCGCTGTAACTTGGGTCATACCAAACGAATAGCTGCCTAGAGTCGGTCAGCAAGGTCAGCAAAGGTCGCGCCCGGTGATGGCCAAGATTCGGTCGGAAGCTCCGCAGGCAGGGGGGGCCGACCCGACCGAATCCTACGCCCCTGAGAGAAGCGGTGCCGCGCGCACGTGACGTGCCCGTGCTGACAAGCCCCCGCTGAACTCTTGGTTCGGGGCGAGGGGTGTCATCACAGATTCTTCGGCCGCGCCCCGACTCTCACGGCACGGCTTTTGCTCTAGCGCTGCGCATTGCGAAGCGACGCCCCGCATGGGGCTTGCGCGTTGGCGGGAAGAGCACAACCCTGCCGGCGCCGAAGGATAGGCGGCCGCATGAAACTCCCTTCACCGAAAGACACGCTGAACGTGTGGGAGAACCTGCCGGACTTCTACCAGACGCGGCCGTCATGTTCGCACCGGGGAGGTACGAAGCCATGCCGATCTATCCTTTGCGATTGGCCCTGTTCAGCATCGGCTTCGCGCTGACCCTCGGCCCAAGCGCCAACGGCCAGGGCGAGCCGCGCACGGACCTGCACGGTGATCCGCTGCCGGCCGGCGCAATCGGCCGGCTCGGCACCACGCGACTTCGGCACGGCGCGTTCATCCGAACGGTGGCGTTCCTGCCGGACGGCAAGACGCTCGCATCGGCGGACGGCGACGGAACCGTCTGCCTTTGGGACATCGCCACCGGCAAGGAGCGCGCCCACTACCGCATCGCGCCGGGGCCGGGGGCCTCCATGACGTTCTCGCCCGATAACCGGCTGCTCGCCTCCTCGAACGGTCATGAGTTCGGTCTCTACGACGCGGCGACCGGCAAGCGGCTGCACCAGCATGGCGCGACCCCCAAGGATTACGTCCCCGCAGACTTCGAGCACGCGCACTCTCGACCCCTCGTCGGTTTCTCCGGCGATGGCCGGACCATTGCCACCACGAGCGCCGATCGCGCCAGGTTCCAGCTCTGGGAAGCGAACACCGGCAAGGAGCTGCGTACGCTTGACAAGATCGACCTGCTCGACTTCACGCTTTCGCCCGATGGCAAGCTCCTGGCGACGGCGGGTTCCGCGTTACACGGCGAATCCTCCAGTGGCGTGTGGGATCTGTCCACCGGCAAACGGCTGTATGGCTTCCCTTTTTTCCAGCCCGTCTTCGCGCCGGACGGCAAGACCCTGGCCGCCATTTCCTTGCACCAGAGGCAAATCGTGCTGCGCGACGCGGCCACCGGCAAACAGCTGCACGCCTTTGGCTTCCTGGGAGCGTTTCGCTGCTTCGCCTTCGCACCGGACGCCAAGACGCTGGCGGCGCTGGACGGTAAAGGCAAGCACGCCAACGTCCGCCTCTGGGACGTGAACACGCACGCGGCGGTGAGCGTTCTCAAGGCGGATGACGCGTCCTACCCGGGCTTCGCCCGCCTCGTCTTCTCGCGCGATGGCCGACGGCTCGCCTGCGTGAGCGAAAATCCGGGCACCGGCTTCTCCGAAGCCGTCGTGCGGACCTGGGATATTCCCGCGGGCCGGGAATCGGCGCGGCTCGTGTTTCGCTCGGGGCCGGCCACGCCCTTCGCCCTCATCATGTGGACCGCGCCCGTGCAGTGCGCCCTCTGCGATGACGGGGAGACGCTGGCCGTGACGGTGGGCAACAGCGTCCGCCTGTTTGACGCCGCCACCGGCAAGGAACGGCATGTGTACCCGGGCCACCTCACCCACGTGACCGAGGTCGCCGTCTCCCCGGACGGGCGGCGGGTGGCCACCGGCGGCCCGGACGGCATGATCCATCTCTGGGACGCCGCGACGCGTAAGGTGCGGATTGACTTCTTCGACGACCGCAACGCATCGCCGCTGCTCGCCTTTGCCGCGGACGGCAAGACGATGGCTTCCTGTCGGCTTTTTGGGGACTCCTCCGTCGTCTGCGAGCTGCTGGCCGCCGACCAGGTCAGGGTGGTTCGCCCCCAGCAGACGCCGCGCGGCACACAAGGCACTCTGAAGGACCTCAGCGACGACCAGCTCAGGGTAGTTCGTCCCCAGGCGCGGCCGCAAGGCAGCGACATCCGGGCCCTGTCGGCGGACGGCCGAATCGTTGCCTGGGTGACGCAGGAGGGGGTGGTGAGCTTGCGCGACATGGCCACGGACCGAGAGCAGGCCCGGCTCGACGCGGCCTGGAATCCGCGCCAGCAGACCTGGAATGGCCGGGCGACGTTTTCACCCAACGGCAAGCGGTTTGCCCTGGTCGCGATAGCGGGCAACGACGCAACCATCGTGCAGTGGGACATCGTCACCGGCCGGAAGCTGCCGACCCTCGCCGGGATGGGGCCAGCCGTTGGGGCAATCGCCTATTCGCCCGATGGACGGATCATGACCGTCCTGAGCAACGGCAAAGGGGATGATGCCGGCGCCATCCGCCTCGGGGAAGCGGCCAGCGGCAAGGAATGTCTGCGGATCGAGCCGACCGGGGGCCCCATGTCAGCGCTGGCCTTTGCTCCGGACGGCTGGCGCCTCGCGGTGGGGTTCGCCGACGGCAGCATTCGCGTCTGGGACATTGCGACCGGCAAGCTGCTCGGCCGTCGCGACGGTCATCGCGGCACCGTCTGGTCGCTGCGATTTTCGCCGGACGGCCTGGCCCTTTACAGTGGCAGTGCCGACACCACGGTGCTGGTCTGGGACATGGCGCGACTGCATCCCGCCGCGGCGCCGGCCCTGACCGCCGCCGAGCTGGACGCCGCGTGGGCGGACCTGGCTGGTAACGACGCGGCGAAAGCGTTTCGCGCGATGGGGGCGCTGGCCGGCGCGCCAAACAAACCGTGCCGTTTCTGGGCAGCCGGCTGAAGCCGATCGTGCTCGACGAAAAGCAGGTGGGCCGTTGGATCGCCGAGCTGGACAGCGACCAGTTCGACACGCGCGAAGCCGCGCTGCAGGAGCTGGCTCGGCGGGGCGCGCTGGTCGAGCCGGCCGTGCAGAACGCATTGAAGGACAACGTGTCGCTGGAAACGCGCCGCCGTCTGGAGCAGCTCCTCAAGACGCTGCAGGCTGCGCCGCTGCTGGTGGAGCTGCGCGTGCTGCGCGGTGCAGGCGCTGGAGCTGATCGGCACCCCCGAAGCGCGGATGGCGCTCGAAACGCTCGCCAAGGGGGCGGCGAGGGCATGGCAGACGCGCGAGGCGCGGGAGTCGCTGGAGCGATTGGCCAGGCGGGCGGCGGTGCCGTGAGTAATGGCGAGCCGGGAGCGTGAGCGACCGGCTCGCCAGCAAGTTGCTGCGGGAAGCCGCGCCAGCCGGCGCCGTCACGGTCAGACCGGCACCAGCGTCACCCTGGCGTCGGGCCTCTGCGCGGCCAGCAGCAGCTTCGGGAAGCGCACGGCTGGAATCACGCGGAGCCCGGGGAGCACACCGTGGCTTCATTTCCTGTCACCGTAACCTCGCCGGATAGCCAGAAGGCCAGCGTGACCCCAATTGGTGGTTGTACCGGCCTCCAGCGCCTTATTTCTTCGCGCACCTTCTTCTCGCTGATCAGTTTACTGTGCCATTCATGCACGAGAAAAACGGCGAGAAAAACGGGCGAGAAAAACGGAGAAAAACGGAGAAAAACGGAGAAAAACGGGGACAGTTCTCGGAAGATCAAGGTTGAGAAAAACGGAGAAAAACGGGGACAGTTCTCGGAAGATCAAAGCTGCACTGGAGTTGTGGTGAAAATCGCCCCATTCGCGGCAGTGAGCGCTGCCATTTGAGAAAAACGGGGACAGTTCTCGGAAGATCAAAGCTGCACTGGGGTTGTGGTGAAAATCGCCCCATTCGCGGCAGTGAGCGCTGCCATTTCGGGGGGAAAAGAGGATGCAGCCCAACTGGATGATCGGTGAGCCTGATCAACGGACTGCAAACCGGAGAAAAACGGGGACAGTTCTCGGAGAAAAACGGGGACAGTTCTCGGAAGATCAAAGCTGCACTGGGGTTGTGGTGAAAATCGCCCCATTCGCGGCAGTGAGCGCTGCCATTTCGGGGGGAAAAGAGGATGCAGCCCAACTGGATGATCGGTGAGCCTGATCAACGGACTGCAAACCGGAGGCGAGCTGGAAGCGATCCGTCGTTCGGTGCCGCGTGGCTACTAGCGGCTCGGATCGCCGACCTGGTCCAGCCGAGTGAGCACGCCGGTCGCGGTCCCCTGACGAATGGGTGAGTGCGCGAAGTGAGCCACGTTGCGTGTTCGATCACGACGGCCTACCGGTCCTCCGCAGTCCGCCACTACCGTTCCGCGTATCCCGTGGAGCCCAGACCGGCCGCATAGCGCAGGCTGTCGCGACGGAGCCCACTGGCGTCGCCGTACAGAGCGGTGAGCTGCGTCTCGTAGAACGCGATCGCGGACAGGATGTCCTCGGTCCCTTCGGAGGCTACCGTCTCCGAACGCACCTGCCGTCCTGCGAGAACCGTAGGCAACCTCTCCGACAGCAGGGTCTCGCACTCCCTGCGCTGCCTCTCGGCGAGGTATGCGCGGACATAAGCCGCCTCACGGAACCCCTTCCGGAACACAATCGGGTTCACAATCGGCACGTCGCCCCGCAGCGACAACTCCGCCAGGCGCATGGCCAACTGGCCGGGGACGAGGACGTAGGGGCGGTCCTCGTAAAACGTCAGCCCGGTGAAACCGCGCACGGCGACGGCGGCTCGAAAGACCAGGCGGTGGTCGATGTGCGTCCCGACGCCGAGCGGACAGTAGACGAGCCCCGGAACGCGGGCGCCGAAAACACCCTCCAGAGCGCCGGACGCGCTCTTCGTCCTCCGCGTCGGCCGGGTGCGACCCGAGGACAATAGCGCGGAAGGAGGAATAATAGGGCTGGCGAAAGGGGGCATCGGTTAGCCCGAGATGCACCGCGGCGGCGCCGAGCGCCTCGACGGCGCGGACGTCTTCGAGCCGGCGCTGCCGATAAAGGGCCTCGCGCTGAGCGTCCGCCTCCGTAAACAGCGTGGCGACGACGATGCATAGCCCAGCCTTCGCCTCCTGCCGAATTCGAGCGGCACAGGAGAGGACGGCGTCGTCGAGGTGCGGGGACAGGTAGAGGCTATCACAAAGCATCGCATCCGCCTCCTTCGAGCAGCGCGCCGCCGACGCCGAAGCCGAGCGTTACCGCCAGCGTCCGCGCCGGCAGCCGGCCCGCGAACAGTTCGCGGGCCGACAGTGCCGCCAGGACTGCATCGTTGAGCACAACGCAAAGAACGCCGGTAAGCCCGGCCTGCGCGAGGACGGCCGCGACGAAATCCGCGTCGCCTTCGAGACCTGCGTAGGAACACGCCCCAGGAACCCCGCCGGGGAAATCGCACGGCAGCGCGAGGACGACCGCTTCGGGCCCCGGCTCCGCGTGGTCGCGCAGGGCGGACGCCACAAAGGATCGGAGGGCGTGCCGCTTCCGCTGTCGCTCGCCGGCCGTCACTTCCTGGGCGTCCGGCAACGCCCGCCAGTCCCGGGGGTAGAGAATGCGGTCTTTGCCCTGGAACACCTTGAGGGCGGTCTGCCCCACATCGACGACCAGCCCGGAAGTGCCCAGCCGGCGGAGGATGGCCCAACCTCCTGGCCCCGCGGCGAAAACGGGGTCGGGGAAGAACAGAGCGCGGGGAAACGAGTCTCCAAGGCGCTGCGGATGCCGACTTCGAGCATCCCGCCGCCAGAGACGACGAGCGCCTCGAAGGGAGCAAGGACGGCCTCGCCGCTCCAACGGCGGGCGGTCCCGGCGCGGAGCGTCTCCAGCGCTTCGGCGAGCACGAGCGGGTAGTCGGGCCGCCGGCGGCAGGAGTGCAGGGGCCCGGCACCGGTGCGCAGATCCCATATCTCCAGCGGCCTCACTCCGGCGGGAGCGCGTCGCCCAGGATGGGAACCTTGGTTTCCGGGATGGGATTCCATGTCGGACAGTCCCCGCACGCCAACCGGCGGTAAGCGAATCGCTCGATCCGATACCAGACCTTACACAGCCACAGCGCTGCATGAAAGACACGCCACAGGAGGCGTTCGCGCGGCGGCGCTCTCCGCAGCACGGCCCAGTCCGCCTCGCGTCGGCCGTGGAGCCGATGCACCGGGTGCAGCTCGGGGAAGAGGATGTCCAGGCGCTCGATCTCCAGCCGCATGCGCTTGTAATAGCGATACATGCCCGCCAGCGTCTCCGGCGGCCGAAAATGGATCTTCGCATTGGTCACCTCGCGGATCGCTTCCCAGCCGTGGCGTGCGAGGAGGAGCCGGGAGAGGTAGATGTCGTCGATGCGCAGGCCGGCGTGGAATTGGTAGAAACGGTCGGTCGGCAGGCCAGCCAGGCGCGGCTGGAGTTCTTCCAGCGTCGGCGCGGACCAGGAGCGGATGGCAAAGAACTTACCGTTGAAATAGCGCCGTGCCGTCTGGAAGCCGTCACGTCGGTTGTAGACGTAGAGGGCCTCGGCCAGCAGGGATCGCGAGCGCGGGCGCAGCGGCACCTTCGATGGGTACGCCACCTGCACGAGGGGATCATCGAGCAGGACGCGCGACACCTCGTAAAGGGCGTTCTCCTCGACGTGAATGTCCGCGTCCGAAAACACGCGGAAGGGAGCCGGCTGTGTACCTGTGCGTGCCTGCACGCAGGCGGCGCGCTGGGCCTCGATCTTGCCTCCCGACGAGTGGATGATGCGGACGCCGGGCACTGTTCGGACCCTGTCCTCCGTCCGGTCGGTGCAATCGTTGAGCACAGCCAGGAGTTCAAAACGCAGCGGCAGACGGGACTCCGCTGCGGCGATCGCGCGCTGCAGGGCGCCCAGGCACGCCACGATGGCGTTCTCCTCGTTGCGCACCGTAACGGCGACGGGAATCATCGGCCCAACCTCTCGATCAGCCCGGCCGCCTCCCGCGCGCCGTCCCTGGCCCGGTAGGAGGCCTGCACCGCCGCGACCCGGTCGCGGATCCTTCCGGGCCCCAGCAGCGCCGACAGCGCCTCCCAGCACCCTTCGGAGCTTAAGCTCTCCAGGTCAGCCCGCAGGCCGACGCCGCTCTCCTCGACGAAGCGGGCGTTGTGGAACTGGTCGTTGCAGATCGGATGGACGAGCAGCGGCACGCCGAAGCTCAGGGCTTCCATGACGGAGTTGGCGCCTCCGTGCGTGACCAAAGCGGCGACCCTCGGCAGCAGGTCCGGCTGTGGCGCATCGCGGACGGCGAGGACGTTGTTCGGGAGGTCGCCCAAGAGCGGCGTGTCGAGCAACTCGCTCACCGACAGGACGAGCTGGACGGCGCGGCCGCGGACCGACTCGATGAGGGTGCGGAACAGCCGCGGTTGGAAGTAAATCTGGCTGCCGCGCTTCGCGCTCGCTGTTGAGGTCGATGTGCTTCACGGAAAACGCTCTCGACGAGGTCCACACCCTGGATTCAGTACCATTATAAGGTGGCACTCTCGGCGCCTCAAGCTGCCATTTCGCCCAAACTTCTACACCGCGATGCCGGCTTGGCGAATGATTGCGCGCCTCGCTCCCTTGCAACGAATTGCAGCCTACGCCGTTCCTTCCGTCCGCCACCGTACTCTCGGCTCTCGGTCGGCCCAGGTCTGGTGATTGACAGGTGGTGCTGCGCCGGATAAGCTTCACAGCGACCCGCGTGAGGCAAGCCGTCATGGCCGAAGTCACCATCAGGGAAAACGTTTGGCAGCGCTTGGTTGAAGTTGCGCGCTGAGGCGCAAATCGCCGGAGTCCCTGGCCGACGCGGCGCTGCGCGAATTCCTCAGGCGCGAAGCCGATGAAGACCTGCTGGAACGGTCCAGCCGCGCCGCGCGCAACGGGCTTTCCGCTCGGCCAAACCGAAGAAATCATTCGACAGCACCGGCAGCGCAAGAAAAAACCATCAGCGCCCGCCCGTAGACGGCGGCCCCCCCTCTGCGTAGTATTTAGGGTGGCTTTACCACGCTTGACCGAGGAGAACCGTCATGGCAGGCCCTTGGTTGTACGTCATTTCTGCCCGTTCGCGTGCCGAGTTCGACCTTCATGGAGGGTCGATCCCCGTTACCATAGATAACTACTGGAAACTGGTCGAGAATCGCCGGTTGCTGGAGGACCGATATTGGGGGGGCAAGCACGATTGGGAATCCTTGCCGCAATCCAGGAACATTTGCATGCGGAGAGTGAGCTTCCCAAAGACTTCGACGGCATTCCCGTCTTGTTCGGCATGAAGTCATGGTTCATCCCCTTTCAAGAATCTCGCAAAACAGACGATGTCGCACGGCTTTGGACAGTGTTTCGCTTGGCTCTTAGCGACCAGCCGTTCGAAATGCCAGAATTCCTTGAAGCATTTGATAGAGGCCGTCAGGTCAAGAACACCGGCAAAAAGCTCGCCATGGGTCTCTTTTGGATACGGCCGGACTACTTTCTCAGTTTGGATGCGAACGTCATAGCGTACCTTGAATTAAATTTGCCAACGTCTGGCCTGACCGCGGAGGTTTACCGAGAAATAGTAGCATCGGCCAGAAGCAAGGGCAAGTCCTTAGTCGAGCTGTCAGAAGATGCATGGCTCCGAGCACAGCCCCCCATTCAACGAAAAGCTGGATCTTCCAGGCCAACCCCAAGTTCTTTCGGATCAAGGAAGCCCTCCAGGAACTAGATCACCTGACGTGGACCATTCGCAAATACGCGGACAAGATTAAGCAGGGCGATCACGTATTTATTTGCATGTCTGGACCCGGAGGCGGGTGTTTGGCACGAGGACTTATTCAAAGTGATCCCCAAGAGATGGAGGAACGGCCCGAAGAATTCCAATTTCACACCGACCCCACGAGATTGAAGGCACAAGCAGTTTGGGGGTCGAAATCGAAATCACCAACCGGATCGACCCGCCGATTTCGAGGGAGACCTTGCTTGCGCATCCAGTCCTAAAACATATGACCTTCCTTAAGAGCGCCGCAGGGGACACATTTTCTTCTGAACGAAAACGAAGCAAATGTCCTGGAGGACCTTTGCCATCCCTCCTATCCCCCGACCAATATTAACGCTACGCCCTTCTCCTTGGACGACGCAATGGAAGGCCTGTTTCTGCCGCGCAACGAATTTCAGGAAATTATCGACGGACTCAAGCGAAAGAAAAATGTGGTCCTCCAGGGCGCGCCGGAGTGGGCAAGACTTATATTGCCAAACGTCTCGCCTACGCCCTGCTTGAGGAAAAAGACCCCGCCCGCGTCAAGATGATCCAGTTTCACCAGTCCTATTCGTACGAGGACTTCATTCAGGGCTATCGCCCAGACGTGGACCATGGCTTCAGCAGGCGCGATGGAGTGTTTTACGCATTTTGCAAGAAAGCTCAAGAAGATTCTCGCCGCCACGTGTTCATTATCGATGAAGTCAACCGCGGCAATATGAGCAAGAGTTTTGGGGAACTTCTGATGCTGATTGAGGCCGATAAACGGGGAAAATAACACGCCGTGCCCCTCACCTACGGCGAGCCTAATGACCTGGAGTTCTTCGTTCCCGACAACGTCCACTTGCTCGGTTTAATGAATACTGCCGACCGATCGCTTGCTTTGGTAGACTATGCTCTACGGCGCCGTTTCGCGTTTTTCACTCTCAAGCCTCAGTTCGGAAGCGAAGCGTTCCGCGCTCACTTGGCAGCGTTCGGTGCGCCAAAGCCGATCCTTGACCACATCATCGAGCGTATGGAGCATCTGAACCGGGCGATCTGCGAGGAAAAGAAGGACCTTGGTGAGGGGTTTACAGTTGGGCACAGCTTTTTTTGTCTCACGAAGGAGGACGCGCCAGATACGCCGGAGCGATGGACTCAATGGCATCGCCGCGTGGTCGATCAAGAGATAGGCCCTCTATTGCGCGAATATTGGTTCGACAAACTTGACCGCGCACACCAGGAAACAAGCCGTTTACAACTCCTATGATAACTGTCAAAAACCTGTTCTATTTGCTACTTTACGCCTGGGATGTATTGGAGCCGGATGTAATCGCGTCTATCGATGCCGAGCCGGAGACGGATCTGGTGAACCTTCTGGCAAGCGTTCTCAACCGGGGCGTCGACCATTTGCTACGGCGAGGCGCGGACCGCGGATACATGGGGCGAGTGGAAGACATCCCGGGCATTCGCGGGAAACTGGACCTCTCGGCCACAATTAAGGCGAATCTGCTGGCGCACGGCCGAGCCGTTTGCCAGTTTGACGAACTAAGTTCAAACGTCATGCACAACCGCATTCTGAAAACGACCCTACGCCGGCTACTCCAGTGCGAGGAGCTTGACGCTGGGATGCGCGAGCCCTTACGAAATACCTACTTCCGCCTCGCGGACGTGGATGAAGTTCCATTAACTCGCCGTCTTTTCGAGGCCGTTCAGCTCCACCGCAACATCCGCTTTTACCGTTTTCTGCTCGATGTATGCCGCTTGCTCTTTGATCTCCTTATTCCGGATAAAGCTACGGGCAAACTTCACTTCGAGGACTTCATTCGTAACGAAAAGAAGATGCATCGCCTGTTCGAAAAGTTCCTTTGCAACTTCTACACCCACGAAACGGATTACCGAGTCAGGCGCCAGCGGCGGCCTTGGGCAAACACAGTGGGTGCGGATGCGGCCGCCAGAGAATTGCTGCCAAGGCTGAATCCCGACATCCTCTTGGATCGCCCCGGACGGACAATTATCCTAGACGCCAAATACTATCGCAATGTCCTCCAGTGCCATCCGAAAGGCCGCGCGTCGCTTCACTCAGGTCACCTCTACCAGATGTTTGCCTATCTGAAAACCTCTGTCCCGCTCCAGGGCGCGGCCCGGTCGAGGGAATGCTGGTCTACGCGCTGTCTGACCAGGGACTTGACCATGAATACACGCTGCATGGCCACCGCCTCCGTGTCTACACAATCGACCTCCGTCAGCACTGGACAGGAATTCGCCGCGATCTACTCGCCCTGGTCAGGACACCGGAATAAAAAATGACAGTTGTTTCGGCGGGACGAGTCGAGGGGGGTCGAGGGGGGTCGAGGGGGAGGTCGGTTGGTGACGAGGAGGTCGGTTGGGGAGGTCGGTTGGTGACAGTCTCTGTAAGGAGCTTTCGCACTGGGTCTTATGATTAAAATGCACGTTTTTGTTTACGCGCCATTGGCCGCTTCGCCGACTACTGGCTGCTCCAGCGCCGGCCTCGTGACCGCGGTGCGCTTGGGGGGCAAGGAGAATCGGGAACGGGTTGACGCAGTTGACTGGCAGTATGGCCGTTGCACATCACAACTCCAACCACAGGAATTCCGGGCTTTCGCCGGCACGTGATCCCCTTCTTCCGTCTACCAGGCGGCGCTGTCCCCTCGAAACGCCATTTCTGTCGCCGCTTACTTTCTTTCGCGGATCGTCTGCAACGTGCCCGTGAGCAGAAATGCACGGCCTGCGCCGGCACTGCGCGGCAGCACGGCTGCATAAAAGGTCGTCACGGCGCTTAGAGAACATCCTTACGTGCTTAGCGGCGGTGACCGGAACCCCTTGCAGCGGAGTCGCGGTGCGGAAATCGCCGTCGCACCGTGCCAACCAGCGCCAATGAAGCGAACGTCTTCACCCTGGTCGACCAGGGCCAGGGCAAGCAGCTGCAGGAGATCAACCTCTACTGGCTTGGGCGACGTGAGCCTGCTGGAAGTTTCCTGATGGTCAGCAACGGTGCCGCCCGGCAATGGCCAGGATTCGGTCGGCGGCTGGTCAGGGGGGGCCGACCCGACCGAATCATGGCCCCTTGCGGGCAGGACAGGCGGACGTGGGCGGACGCCGTCACGGTGAAGGCCATGTCGGCGACAGGGCAAGCCAACGTGCTACGGCACGGCGTGGCGGAGCATCCGAGCCGCTACCGCGTGCCCCAGGTTGATGCGCTGCAGCCGGAGATTTTGCTGCGTGACGTGGAGTTTGGCCACGTAGGTCCGGCCAGCCGAGCCGGACCTGATGCGAGCGCCGTCGGCAGCGGCGATGCGAGCGCAGCTGCGAGCGCGCTGCGGCGCGGCGCGATTCGTCGCGGCGACGCAACTGGGGTCCGGTTCGGCTCGCCGGACCTACCGCGGTGCGCGGCGAACCGGCTCCAGGGCCGGATCATCAACCAGCCCGCTTCTCGCCCGGGGAGCCGGGGAGCGTTCCTGCTTGTTGGCGGAAGTATGCGGCGGTACAATGGCGCTGAAGCGGCCGGGCGTTCCCGGTGCGTACGGCGTACCGGAGATTGCCGCGGTGGCGTTGCCGGGAGTTCCTCCTTGGACAGACCAAGACCTTGTGCTGTACCACGGCACCGTGGACATGCACGTGCCTCCGATTTTGCAAGCTGTTGACCTGAGACAATGTCGGTCCCTTTGTGATTTCGGAAGAGGGTTCTACACGACCACGAATCAGGTGCAGGCCGAGCGATGGGCGAAAAACCTGGCAGTTCAGCGAGGAGGCGCCGCCGCCGTTATCGAGTTCACCGTCGAACGCGATGCCCTCGCCACACTGGATTGTTTGTTTTTTGTCCGTTCTTCCCCCAATGCTTTCGACTTCTGGAGCTTTGTGCAATACTGCAAGACCAAAACCGTTGCTCGTGACCACAACCGGAGGCAGACCCCTTGGTACGACATCGTTGCCGGTCCGGTGCCTGGTGACTGGAAAAAACAGACCGTGATACCCGATGGAGATCAGGTGTCCTTTCACACTCATGCGGCGGTTGGGGTTCTCAACAGCCTGCCAGTGAACCGCAAGAGGCAAGTCGTATGAAGACCTCAAAGGTTATTTCTGGCGAATCCCAAGAGCACTTCTGGCGTGTCGTCAGAAAGTGTTTGCGGGAATTCCATGAAGCTTCGCCTGCCGTCCTGGCAAAAGTTGGCCGGCTTCGCCAACGAATCGACGAAGCACCGATCGAGGAAATTGAGATGTTCTTTCACGGCGAGCCTTTTAATGTCGCTTGCAACTTGGCCCGCCAGCAATTAAACGTCCAGGATTTCTTGGAACGATACCTGCAAATACGGGACGGCCACGACAATCATCAGTCATAGGGAGGTCGGTTGGGGGAGGTCGGTTGGTGACAGTCTCTGTAAGGCGCTTTCGCACTGGATCTTATGATTAAAATGCACGTTTTTGTTTACGCGCCATTGGCCGCTTCGCCGACTACTGGCTGCTCAAGCGCCGGCCTCGTGACCGCGGTGCGCTTGGGGGCAAGGAGAATCGGGAACGGGTTGACGCAGTTGACTGGCAGTATGGCCGTTGCAAATCACAACTCCAACCACAGGAATTCCAAGCTTTCGCCGGCACCGTGATCGCCTTCTTCCGTCTACCAGGCGGCGCTGTCCCCTCGAAACGCCATTTCTGTCGCCGCTTACCTTCTTTCGCGGATCGTCTTCAAGGTGCCCCTGTGCAGGGCACGCCACGATGGCGTTCTCCTCGTTGCGCCGTAACGGCGACGGGAATCATCGGCCCAACCTCTCGATCAGCCCGGCCGCCTCCCGCGCCCGTCTCTGGCCCGGTAGGAGGCCTGCACCGCCGCGACCCGATCGCGGATCCTCCCTGGCCCCAGCAGCGCCGACAGCGCCTCCCAGCACCCTTCGGAGGTTAAGCTCTCCAGGTCAGCCCGCAGGCCGACGCCGCTCTCCTCGACGAAGCGGGCGTTGTGGAACTGGTCGTTGCAGATCGGATGGACGAGCAGCGGCACGCCGAAGCTCAGGGCTTCCATGACGGAGTTGGCGCCTCCGTGCGTGACAAAAGCCGCGACCCTCGGCAGCAGGTCCGGCTGTGGCGCATCGCGGACGGCGAGGACGTTGTTCGGGAGGTCGCCCAAGAGCGGCGTGTCGAGCAACTCGCTCACCGACAGGACGAGCTGGACGGCGCGGCCGCGGACCGACTCGATGAGGGTGCGGAACAGCCGCGGTTGGAAGTAAATCTGGCTGCCGAACGAGGCGTAGATGACGGGGTGCGTCCGGCTCAGGCGCTCCCAGGGAAACGCACACTCGTCGCCGCGCGGCCCCGCCGGCAGCGACGGGCCCACGAGCGTGACCTCCGGGGGAGCCGGACCGACGAGTTCTTCCGTGGTGAAGACAACGTTGAGATGCTCCGACAGGCAGTCGCAAACCCGAAACCTTCCCTCCAGACCAAAGCGGCTGAACAGCGCGGCACGCTCGGGAGCAAGCCAGGCGGCGGTAGCCAGCAACTCACTCTCGAAGTGGGCTGGCACGTCGGGGTTGAGCGAGGAGGACAGCGCGGCCCAGGGGACGCCCTGGCGGCGGGCGACGATGGGCGCCTGGTAGACCATCGGATCGGCCGCGATGACGTCGGGCCGATACCGGCCGACGATGTCTTGCAGAACGGCTACCTGCGCCGGCACGCGCTCCACGAGCAACTCCTTGATCCAGCCGCGGAGCCAGTCGGCGTCGCGGATCTTCTCGGCAAAGAGCTGGCCCCGGTTGACGTCGGGCGGCGCCGGGCAATCGGCGCTACCCGCGAAGAAGGTCGAGAAGCCCGCCCGCCTCAGCTGTGCCGAGACGTCGTGGACGGCATAAAAGGCCACCGCGTGGCCGCGCTGCCGCAGGTGAGTCGCGGGACCGAGATAGGGGTGGATATGGCCTTTCTCGGGGATGATGACGAAGAGGATCTTCATGGTGTCGCCGGGCCGGAGTGGTAAGCTGCATCCGGGTTTTCAGCGGGGCCTGTCAGCACGGGCTCGTCACGCCCGCACACCACCGCTTCGCTCAGCGGCGCAGGATTCGGTCGGGTCGGACTCCCCCTGAGCAGCCTCCGACCGAATCTTGGAGCCAGGCGCCACGCCATGCCGTACGATCTTAGAATGGTTGCTCATCAGGCAATCGTGGTAGATGCGCAAGTCGAAGGCGTCGCGGTAGCACAGCAACAGCTTGAGGAAATAGACCCGATCGTCGTCATCATGGACCACCGTTTCGCGGGCACGGCCGCGGTTGATGACATGGTAACACGCGGCTTCGGTAAAGAGCCACGAGCGGGCACGGCTGCAAAGCATGTTGCGTGAACTGTCCTTGCGCCAAGCAAAGCTTGGGGGAGGAGGCGATGATGTAAGAGAATGCACCATCAAAACCTTTCGTAGGAACCCTGTGGGCAGCCAATCCCACCCGGCAGAGCCTGGCCGGCAGCCGGAAGCGAGTCTTGCGTGCAGCGGTGGGGTAACCCACACCACGAAGCGTAGACAGCCAGTGCCTAGGCCGTGCTACTGAGCCTCGAGAGCATTACCCGCGAGAGCCCTTGACCTGGACAGATGCGGGGGCCGCGCCGAACCATCGCAATGGCCTGGTGGATTCGGTCTCGCCGGGGTCGAAGAACACGGCATAAGCACATCAGGGTTCCCCAGGAACTTGGGACGCCCTGTGCCCTCCACGGTGCCTTTCCGGTGGGGAACCGGATCATCAAGCCCCGGCCTGTCGGTTACGCGTTCGGGACCGGCGGGAGCGAAACACCGACGCCCATCGTGGTATTGCCGAGCGAACCAAAAGGAAGCGCGGCGAGACGGGGGCAGGGAATCGGAGTGCCTCATAGTACCGTTGAGGTCGGGGAACCCAACCCGCGGGGACCCGGCGGAGGGAAGGGGGCGCCTGGTTGCGGAACCGTTGGGAGGAAACATGGCCGGTGCTCAGAAACTGGATTGCGTGTCAACGAAACAACAACGGATAGCGAAGCTGGCGAAGCAGTCGCCGCAGTTGGGATTCACTTCGCTCAACCACCACCTCGACCTGCCCTGGCTGGCTGAGGCCTACAACCGGACGCGCAAGAACGGCGCTCCTGGCGTGGACGGTCAAACGGCCGACGATTACGGGTTGCACCTCGTGGCCAACCTGACGTCGCTGCAAGATCGTGCCAAGTCGGGCACCTACTTGCGCCCCCGGTGCGTCGCGTGCACATCCCGAAAGGGACCGGTCCTGAGACCCGTCCCCTGGGGATTCCCACCCAGGAGGACAAGGTCCTTCAGCGGGCGGTCGTCATGGCTCTGGAGCCGATTTACGAACAGGACTTTCTGAACTGCTCGTACGGCTTCCGACCGGGGCGATCGGCGCACATGGCGCGTGCAGGCGATTTGGCAGCAGGTCATGGATCTGGGTGGCTGCTGGTTGCTGGAGGTGGACATCCGGAAGTTTTTCGACACTCTGGATCATGCTCAGTTGCGGGCGCTGCTACGGCAGCGGGTGTGTGACGGGGTGCTGCTCCGTCTGATCGACAAGTGGTTGACGGCGGGCGTGCTCGAAGACGAGCTCCTCACTTACCCCGAGGCCGGGACGCCTCAAGGGGGTGTGATTTCGCCGCTCTTGGCCAACGTGTACCTGCACTATGTGCTGGACGTGTGGTTTGAGCAGCTGGTGAAGCCTTGCCTCAAGGGTCGCGCCTTCCTGGTACGTTACGCGGACGACTTCGTCATGGGCTTTGCCTGTGAAGCGGACGCTCGCGCCGTGCTGGCCGTGCTGCCGAAACGGTTTGGCAAGTACGGGCTGACGATCCATCCGGACAAGACGCGGTTGGTGCCGTTTGTGCGGCCCGGCCGCCACCCGTCGGCGGCGAGCTCGGGGTCGGAACCTCGTGAGGGGTCGTTTGACTTCCTGGGGTTCACGCACTACTGGAGCCGCGCGAAGTCGGGGCGCTGGGTGGTGAAGCGGAAGACGGCCGGCAGTCGGTTTCAGCGCGCGGTCAAGAAGATCGCGCAGTGGTGCCGGCTGAACCGTCACTTACCGATCCGGGAGCAGTACGCGACACTCTGTCAGAAGCTACGGGGGCACTTCGCTTATTACGGAGGCGTGATCGGCAACGTGCGTTGCCAGCAGCGGTTCCGTTATGAGGTGATGCGTCTGTGGCGGAAGTGGCTGGCCCGCCGGAAACGGCGTGGCCAGTATCCGTGGGAGCGGTTCAATCGGTTGCTGAAGGTTCTTCGGTTGCCGTGGCCGTCCGCCTGGGTGTCCCCGTGCGCAGTGAGTCCGTAGCCTTGACGAGCCGTATGCCTTAATCGGGCAAGTACGGATCTGTGGGAGGGGCGGGGGGCAACCCCCGCTCCGACCCGGCCCGGTTTTCCCTTCCGCTTGTCAACACGGTCTACTTCTTCACGCCGACGCCCTGCTTCCGGCGTTTCCGCTTCGGCGGCGATTCCAGGAATCGCTGCAGGCCCTCCAGTATCTCCGTCCGGTCTCCCTTTCGTTTGGCAGTGGCGATGTTATGCTCCAACCAAAGGATCGGATCCTCGCCGGTAGAAGCAATCGCCTTCTTGATTTCTTCCCGAATCGTGCTGAGCTTCTTTGGACCTATCATAGTAATGCCTCCAACAGTTCCCACAATTCCTGTAGTCGATGGTTTGCCGCCTCGGGAGATTGGCCATGATCGAGCAACTCGGCAGTTGCTTTTCCGTACAAAGCGACACGATCCGTGTCATCGACGCTGATCATCGCGCCGAGAAGGGACGCCAGGATTTCCTCACTCACGACCGAGATGCCCGCAACCCGCTTGGCAATACGCGGATGTCGCGCCAGAATTTGGTGGCCGCGCTCGTGCGCGATCATCGCCGTGAGTGAAAAATCCTCTGGATTGGCGTCACGTTCGAATGCCTCGGCATAGACCGTAAGCAGATCCTCTTCTTTCGTGCTGCCCCGGCCGTATTGCGCTCCGCCGGTCTGACTGTAGACGTGGCGGTACTCAACGACTCCGATAAAGCCCACGTCGCGTGCGATTCGCACGACCTGATCGCGACGAGCACGCCGTTGGGCGGCGGGGAGCGGACGTGGCGCAGGAGTTGCCATGCGACTATTTTACATCACGTCGGTTCGCGCAGCAAGGGAGTCGGGCCAACGGGCCAACGGACTCAATGCTGTCGAATATCACCAATTCTCGCCGGATTCGGCTCCAATATCGTGCATGTCGCGTTTCCCTGCACGAATACCCTGTATGTCCCCCGTTGCCTTCGTCCGGAGTGGTTAGCTGCATCCGCGTTTTCAGCGGGGCCTGTCAGCACGGGCTCGTCACGCCCGCACACCACCGCTTCGCTCAGCGGCGCAGGATTCGGTCGGGTCGGACTCCCCCTGAGCAGCCTCCGACCGAATCTTGGAGCCAGGAGCCACGCCATGCCGAACGATTTTAGAATGGGTCCTCATCAGGCAATCGTGGTAGATGCACAAGTCGAAGGCGTCGCGGTAGCACAGCAACAGCTTGAGGAAATAGACCCGATCGTCGTCATCATGGAAGACCGTTTCGCGGGCATGGCCGCGGTTGATGACATGGTAACACGCGGCTTCGGCAAAGAGCCACGAGCGGGCACGGCGCGGCATCATGTCACCTTGGGATTTCGCCGGTTCACTTGCGAAAGGGCCTCTGCGCTACCGGAAATGGTACACACATTGTCCCCGAATTCAATCAACGGGAAGTGCGAGGGACATTTTTGTCGCAACCAGTTTTTGCAAAGCATGTTGCGTGAACTGTCCTTGCGCCAAGCATGAACTGTCCTTGCGCCAAGCAAAGCTTGGGGGAGGAGGCGATGATGTAAGAGAATGCACCATCAAAACCTTTCGTAGGAACCCTGTGGGCAGCCAATCCCACCCGGCAGAGCCTGGCCGGCAGCCGGAAGCGAGTCTTGCGTGCAGCGGTGGGGTAACCCACACCACGAAGCGTAGACAGCCAGTGCCTAGGCCGTGCTACTGAGCCTCGAGAGCATTACCCGCGAGAGCCCTTGACCTGGACAGATGCGGGGGCCGCGCCGAACCATCGCAATGGCCTGGTGGATTCGGTCTCGCCGGGGTCGAAGAACACGGCATAAGCACATCAGGGTTCCCCAGGAACTTGGGACGCCCTGTGCCCTCCACGGTGCCTTTCCGGTGGGGAACCGGATCATCAAGCCCCGGCCTGTCGGTTACGCGTTCGGGACCGGCGGGAGCGAAACACCGACGCCCATCGTGGTATTGCCGAGCGAACCAAAAGGAAGCGCGGCGAGACGGGGGCAGGGAATCGGAGTGCCTCATAGTACCGTTGAGGTCGGGGAACCCAACCCGCGGGGACCCGGCGGAGGGAAGGGGGCGCCTGGTTGCGGAACCGTTGGGAGGAAACATGGCCGGTGCTCAGAAACTGGATTGCGTGTCAACGAAACAACAACGGATAGCGAAGCTGGCGAAGCAGTCGCCGCAGTTGGGATTCACTTCGCTCAACCACCACCTCGACCTGCCCTGGCTGGCTGAGGCCTACAACCGGACGCGCAAGAACGGCGCTCCTGGCGTGGACGGTCAAACGGCCGACGATTACGGGTTGCACCTCGTGGCCAACCTGACGTCGCTGCAAGATCGTGCCAAGTCGGGCACCTACTTGCGCCCCCGGTGCGTCGCGTGCACATCCCGAAAGGGACCGGTCCTGAGACCCGTCCCCTGGGGATTCCCACCCAGGAGGACAAGGTCCTTCAGCGGGCGGTCGTCATGGCTCTGGAGCCGATTTACGAACAGGACTTTCTGAACTGCTCGTACGGCTTCCGACCGGGGCGATCGGCGCACATGGCGCTGCAGGCGATTTGGCAGCAGGTCATGGATCTGGGTGGCTGCTGGTTGCTGGAGGTGGACATCCGGAAGTTTTTCGACACTCTGGATCATGCTCAGTTGCGGGCGCTGCTACGGCAGCGGGTGTGTGACGGGGTGCTGCTCCGTCTGATCGACAAGTGGTTGACGGCGGGCGTGCTCGAAGACGAGCTCCTCACTTACCCCGAGGCCGGGACGCCTCAAGGGGGTGTGATTTCGCCGCTCTTGGCCAACGTGTACCTGCACTATGTGCTGGACGTGTGGTTTGAGCAGCTGGTGAAGCCTTGCCTCAAGGGTCGCGCCTTCCTGGTACGTTACGCGGACGACTTCGTCATGGGCTTTGCCTGTGAAGCGGACGCTCGCGCCGTGCTGGCCGTGCTGCCGAAACGGTTTGGCAAGTACGGGCTGACGATCCATCCGGACAAGACGCGGTTGGTGCCGTTTGTGCGGCCCGGCCGCCACCCGTCGGCGGCGAGCTCGGGGTCGGAACCTCGTGAGGGGTCGTTTGACTTCCTGGGGTTCACGCACTACTGGAGCCGCGCAGTCGGGGCGCTGGGTGGTGAAGCGGAAGACGGCCGGCAGTCGGTTTCAGCGCGCGGTCAAGAAGATCGCGCAGTGGTGCCGGCTGAACCGTCACTTACCGATCCGGGAGCAGTACGCGACACTCTGTCAGAAGCTACGGGGGCACTTCGCTTATTACGGAGGCGTGATCGGCAACGTGCGTTGCCAGCAGCGGTTCCGTTATGAGGTGATGCGTCTGTGGCGGAAGTGGCTGGCCCGCCGGAAACGGCGTGGCCAGTATCCGTGGGAGCGGTTCAATCGGTTGCTGAAGGTTCTTCGGTTGCCGTGGCCGTCCGCGTGGGTGTCCCCGTGCGCAGTGAGTCCGTAGCCTTGACGAGCCGTATGCCTTAATCGGGCAAGTACGGATCTGTGGGAGGGGTGGGGGGCAACCCCCGCTCCGACCCGGCCCGGTTTTCTGTGCCGGTTTTCTGTTGGTAAACCCGGAGCGTCCAGGGCGGGCCGAGCCGCGGGCCGTGAAGCGCCGGCCGAAGCAATACGACCGGCTGAACAAGCCGCGTGAGGAACTACGGAAACGCCTGGAGTCCCAGAAGAAGGATTAAGTTAATGCCATTCAGTCGCGTCCCCTCCCCCCTTCGGACAACCTCCAGCAGATCGGCAGCGGAACAGCCGGGCAGGTGCATCGGGCCAACGTCCTCAACACTCGTGTTCTCATCCTCTGTACAAGAACAGCAGGCAGTAAAGCCGACTGAACTAAGAGTTCGTCGCCACTGGTACAAGCTCGTCCGCTGGGATGCCGGTGGTAGTCTCTTCGACTTTGACGTACACGCTACCGTCACTGCCCATGCCATAAGTCCCAACGACATTGACCAGAGTATCACCCGCACCGCTTCTCCAGATGTACTTGCCACTCGTGATTGTCCCCTGTTTGGTGTTCTTTACACCATCCATGGAGTTTGACGTCAAAAAAGCTTGTGTCCTTATTTATGTCAAAAAGAGCGTAAGATGGTTTTCCTGGTTCGTCTGGCGTTTGCATGTCGCCCCCCTCCCTGTGCTTATTTATGTGGTCGCAAAGAATGTCCATAGTGCTATGCGGTTGCCAGTCCGTTTGCTCCCATTTGCATTTGGGGCAACGAATCGTCAACGTGCCCTTATCAACCGGGACACGCAGGCGCTGGCTGCACTTGCCACAGTTCAGCACCGCAAAGCCGCCCCACATAGCCGACTCCCACTCATGCTGACATGAGGGACACTTGATCGCAATAACGAGCCTGTCCGGTTTTCGCAGCATCTTGCCGCATTTGGGGCAGGGCTTGTCTGTCGGAACTGTCGTCCCTTTCGGGCTTTTTTGTTCAGGCGAAGGCGGTGGTGAAGGCGGTGGTGGAGCGACTGGCTGACATGAGGGACACTCGAAACCGTCCTGAAACTTCAACATTCTTATGCCGCACTTGGGGCACCGCCTGTTGGAAAGAATCGTGTCCTGCTCAGGCAAAGGCGGTGACGTGGCCTGCTCAGGCGAAGGCGGTGGTGAAGCGGTGGGTGTGTAAGCGGTTGACGTGTCCTGCTTCGGCTTCTTTCGCCCAATCAAGTCGCCAGAGAGTTCGTGCTGACATGAGGGACACTTGAGGGTAAATAGGGAGCCATTCCGAGTTTTCAGCATTTTCGTGCCGCACTTGGGGCACGGCTCTTGGGTCGGAATTGGCGACCTTTGCGGGCTTGGTTGTTCAGGCGAAGGCGGTGGCGAAGCGGCGGGCTTGTAAGCGGTTGACGTGTCCTGCGTCGGCTGGTTTTCCGCTAATATGGCATCAAAAACGCCCAGGACGTCCTTACATGAGGGACATTTGAGAGTAAACTGCAAAAGGTTCATCCAAGTTTTCAGCAGTCTCGTGCCGCACTTGGGGCACGGCTTGTCTGTAATCGTCGTCCCTTGCGGGGTTGGGTCGGTCCTTGGGACAAAGCGATCGTCGGTGCCACCATACTTCCCCAGAGCGAAGCACAAGCCGGACACAACCACGATGACAGCGACCCCAAGGACGATCCGCTCGATCGAGTCCTGCACCACGCACAGCGACACGCCACCGACGAGGACGATCCAAACGATGATTCGGGCCAAGATTCTCTGGAGGAGGGGATCAGCGGAGTTCATGGACGAATCTCTTGTTGTAGGCAGCGCAACGACAGGATTGTATGGAGCGAGGCAAGGTCGTCCAGAAGGTCTTTCAGGCGATTGTCTTGCCCGGTTGATGTCTTCCCCTCTGAACCGACTTGAACGCCCCTACGAGCGTCCTGGCGCATCGAAAGGACACCCGGCCGAATCAGAAGTCGTTGCCGCTAATTTGACGGTCTTTAAGGGTTCCTTCTCTACTTGGCGTGAGATACAGGTGATAATCCCCATTTGCGGAAATGGTGATTGGGTCAATAATCTCCCGGTAATCTCCGCTTGGCCCGAAAATGTGCTTTTCTCCGTACCACTTTAGTCCGTAGGCGAGCTTAAGGTGGTATGTCCCTGCTGGGATCACCGTCCGTCGTGGACGGCATAAAAGGCCACCGCGTGGCCGCGCTGCCGCAGGTGAGCCGCGGGACCGAGATAGGGGTGGATATGGCCCTTCTCGGGTATGATGACGAAGAGGATCTTCATGGCGTCTTGACTCCGTATTGGCGCCGCCAATGGGCCAGGCAGATGACGCGGAATAGCCCGGCGCGCTCGCGCTCGCTGAGCGGAGTGCGGTCCCGGCAGCGGGCGCGGAGAGCCTGCACATCGAGGAACGCGCCGAGGAAGTCGTTCTCCTGCCGGGCCAGCCGCGCCGCCTCGTGGCGGTAGACCGCCTCCGTCTTCTCTACGCGGTTGGCGCCTCCCGGATCAGAAGAATCATCGCCGGCGCCTGCATATCCAGCGTGCAGGCGTCGATCAGCATTCCCTCTTCCGGTGTCCGAAATCCCTCACCCGGGTCCAGACGCAGGCGCACCAGCGGATGGTCGCGACAGCGCCTCAACAACCGCATGGCCCGTTCGCCCGGAGAGCTTTCGGGAACGTGATCCGGCTGTTCCGCCTGAAGTTGTTGGATTGTTTGGTTGATCAGGAGCAACGACAGCGAATCGTCGCCGAGGTTGATCCCCCCCGGCAAAACGGAGCGTGGCGGAACATCGACCCAGGCGGCCCGGGCGGCCCGGCGCCGGGCCAGCCCACGAGACGACCCGTTGCCCTGGCTTGCTCAGCACGAGGTCGAAGACGGCCCCGGCCGGCGGCGGCAACTCCTTGAAGGTGAGAAAGCGTGCGATCCCCTCCACGAAGGGACCGAATCCTTCGAGGTGTTGAGTTGCCGATTGTCCGGCGTGCTCCAGCAGCGCCCACCACGCCAACTGCAAATGCTAGGGCAGCGTAAACAGGCACAGACCACGAGCCAGAACCTCGTCTTTCGTCAGCCGCGACGGATCGCCAACGAGGATCGCTTGCTCCTCGGCAGTGGGCGCTCGCCAGGCGAGGCCGGGCGCGAATTGTCCCGCTTCTTCCTGGATGGCGCCAAGCAGCAATCGTTCCTGCCAATCGACGCTCAGGTAGAAACGCGGAGCAACGACGATCGGACAACCGGGTTGCAGATTCACGCGCGGTCCCTGCCATACGGCTCCGCGGCAGAGTTCCCGGCCGCGATCTCCCTTTCCAGTCGGGTCAGGGTCACATCGATGCACGCCTTCACGTGCAATCGGCAGAACAGCGTCTCGGTCGAGGCGAAGTCGCCGTTCTCGAAGTATTTGTTGCCCGGCGCCGCCGCCGCAGACCGCAAAATAGGGGCACCGCTCGTGGCACCGGTCCACGCCCCGGGTGATCTCGGCGTCGAGGAGCTGGTACTTCTGCGAAGCGAGCACGGGGAAAGACAGCCGGGGGGAAAGACAGCCGGGGACATACGGGACATACAGGGTTTCCTGCGGAAAACCTGTATGTCACCACGCTACCTTTTCTAACTTCCGTAGGAACTGGCTGTCGAGTATGATCAATCGGAATCTAGGGAGAGAGTCCGATGGCCGCCGCACGCGCCGTATTGCGCGACTGGCACCGCTTGTTCGGCCTGCTGCTGAAAGACTTCTTCAGCGGCTCGCCCTTCGTGGTCGACGTCGAGCGCGACCTTTCAGTGCAGCAGCAATTCCTCGACGTGGCCATCGTCCGCCGCGGCCGGGGCCGGTTTGTCGGCCGGTTGCCCGACGGTCTGGAAGATTTGCGGCCGCACAACCTGGTGAGTTTCAAGTCGCACCACGAGGCGCTGGACGACTGGGCCATGAAGGAGCTGGTCGGCGCCGACGTGGCCTACCGCAAGCTCGTCAGCCGTTCGCCATCCGACCTGTTACCGGCGGACCAGTTCGGCCTGTACGCGGCCACCGCCCGCTTCCCACACAACTTATCGCAGCAAGTACCCTGGCAGAAAGTGCAGGCGGGCGTGTATGATTGCCGGTGGGGGACGGACACGATCCGCGTGGTCGTCGCCGGCGAGCTGCCGCGCGAGCCACACAACTCGCCGCTGCACCTGTTCAGCGCCCAGCCGGAATTGGTGGACTTCGGGCGCAGTGCCTACCAGCGGCGCTCGGCCGACACTCGCGCGATCTTGGGGCAACTGTTCGGCCAACTGCGAGCGGAGGGCTTTACCGTGTCGTATACGATGGAAGATTTTCAGCGCCAGTACGTCAAGGAGCACTTCGCGCATCTGACGCCCGAGGAACGCGAGGAACTGTTACGATCGCTACCCGCAGCGGAACGCCTGGCGGGGCTGCCCCCGGAGGAACGCCTGGCAGGCCTGTCCGCCGACCAGCTCCGGCAGTACCTCGACGAACTGACTGCCAGGCGCTCCACCGGGGCGCACAAGCCACGGCGCAAGAAACAGTAACGGGCAAAGGGGCATTCGCAAGTGAAAGTCGAACAAACCGCTTCACGGGACGTGGGGGGGCATTTCGGCTTCGGAATTCAACGGCACTCCCGCACCCCTCGCGAGGCGGCCTTGCCCAGCGGCCGCGGCGAGCTGCGCCCCCGTAGCGGTGGCGGGTTGGCGAATTGGCCGAGGCTGCCCAAGGCGGTCCTTCGCGCCATTCTGGCCCGAATTGCCGCGTTGTGCAATCAGCGCCAACCCGGTTCCGTTTCGCCCCCATGGCGGCCGGGGAGAAATCTACCTCGGCACCGACCCACAACAAGCGGTACTCGCCGCAGACTTCGTCAACACGGCTGCCGAGCAGCGCGCGCGGCTGGAACACCTGACGCACGACGGTAGGACTGCCGCGGATCAGGCTGTCGGTTCGGGCGACGTAGACTCGAACTCCGCGGGGCTACCGCTGCGAAGCCGCCAGTCCGGATAATCGCCAAGGTGCTACCTCGGCACGCGGCTGGATATTACGAAATGAGGGATTCGTAATATCGAGTCGCGTCTCCTTTTCCCGCTTCCTGGCAACACGGCAGCCGGCCGTGAGACGACAGGACAACCTCGGTCGGGTAAGCCTCCCATGCCACGGCCTCCATACCCGAGGCCATGCACACGAACGGTTTGCCAAGGCCGGCAAAGATGTGATGCAACAGCGAAACCCCGCCAAGCCCGCCATGCACCCCGGAGATGAGCTACAAAGGTCGGTTCTCAATCCAGGAACCGCTGCATTCGCCGGCGCCGCCGCCAGCTGCTCAACCCAGAAAACCGAAACGGCGAGGCTGATGGTCCCCATGACTGCCGCCGGACGCCGGACTTCTGCCGGACGACAATCTCTCTTGACGGGACTTGAGCTCCCGGCGTCAGGATGCCGGGGCTTTTTTCTTTTGCCAGAAGGGCCAATTACGGTAGACTGTAACTGTTGCCCCGACACCGGGCCGGGCGAGCCGCACCCATTGTGCGGAGTTGCGAACCGCAATACCACGGTCCGGCAATGGCTCGGTTGACGCTCCTCTTTTTGGATCATGAATACCTTGCCCCCAACACCCGAAAAGATACTGTCACCCGAGGATGAGGAACTCGAACGCAAGAAGGTACGCCTTGCCGACCTTGAGGCTCAGCTTGCCGATCGGGAACTGGAAATCGCTTCGCTCTTGGCCGATTTGGCACACTTCGAGAATCGCTATCTGCAAACGGTCGGTCGCCGGTACGCGATTCTCGACGAACTGCGGGCGAAGATCGCCGAAGGCCGTGCTCAGCAACACCCCGACCACCAGGGTGTCCGCGAACGAGCCCGACAAGCACGGTCCAAGGCTCAGGAGTCAGCGCGAGCGCTTGGCGAAGAAATCCCCGGACGGCGTTCGCCGGATGATGCCTCGCCCTCAAAGCCGGATCGTTCCGAGGGCCTGAGAAATCTGTACCGCCAGGCGGCCAAGCGTCTGCATCCTGACCTGACCTTGGACGGACGAGAGAAGGAGAGGCGCCATCGCCTCATGGTGCTTCTCAACGAGGCGTACAAGCGAGGCGACGAGGAAGGGATCCGGGCGATCCTTCGGGAGTGGCACGCGTCACCCGAGAGCGTGCATGGGGACGGTCCCGGCGCGGAACTGATCCGCGCCATCCGCAAAATCGCCCAGGCGGACAAGCGGCTTAAGACCATCGCCGCGGAAGTCGACCAGCTTCGTCAAGGAGAACTGTTCAAGCTAAGACTGGCTGTGGAGGAAGCCCAGGCAAACGGGCGAGATCTATTGAAGGACTTGGGCGAGCGACTGGACCGGGAAATCGCCCAGGCGCGGGAAGAACTGAAAGACGCGACGAACAAGGGCGTGCCATGAGCGACCAAGACAACCGCAACGGCGGCACCCTGATGCCGGCAGGGCGCCGTGACGCGGCGCCGGTTCCTACGGCGAACCCGCTAGTGGTTCGCGCGCTCGCGGATATTGCCCGCGTAAGCGACGCGCTTCAAGAACATGCTACGGCATTGATCCTCAAGACTGCTGTTTCTTACTACTTGCGTGGGACTTACGAGTTTAGAAACAAATGCAAGAACGACAAGGCTAAAGAGGAGTTGACGGAGGCCGTTCGACTGTTTGACGACGCGATCCGACGCGCTCCTTATAACGCGTTCGCTTATCGACACCGCGCCAAGGCACGCTGGTGGAAGAGCGCCGCGGACGAAGCAGGCTCAGAAGAAACGGGCTCAAGCCTTAACCGCGATCAAGTGGATGCGGACCACGCTAAAGTCATGGAGGATTTTCAGGAGGCCATTCGGCTGGAGCCATACAACCCGCTACCTTATGCTGAACGAGCAGCGGCTCGGTTCTGGGCCAGTGGCACTCAGGAAGAGGCCATTAAGGACTTCGACGCGGCAATCCGCCTCGATCCGACGAATCCGGCATGGTATGCGGTCCGCGGCATGGCTTGGCATGATAAACACCAATGGGACGAAGCCATCCGAGATTTGGAGGATGCCATTAGCCTCAAGAAGGACGGGCACGTATTGATCGTCTTCACCACCATGGACGGGCAAGAAACTCCCTGCGAAGAGGCCGACGGCGGGAATCCTACAGGATGCGCATCTGTGCGGATTGACGTGCTTAGCTGGCTCGATCTAGCCTACGAGGGGTCCGGGCTGTGGCAGGCGATGTTCAGCGGGTTTTTACGTCGCGGCGGTTGGCGTGGGGCTCCGGTCGAAAGCTTCGACGAGGAAATTCGGTGCGGCAAACGAGGCACTTCGGTGTACACTGGCCGCGGCATTGCCAACTTCAAGCGAAATGACTACGACAAAGCGATTCAGGACTTCGATGAGGCCATTCGCCTTGCACCCAGGAATAACCGGGCACATTCTTGGCGCGGCCGCGCCTTGTCGGCGATGGGGCACCACGAGAAGGCGATTCAAAGCTACGATGAAGCGATCCGGCTCCGGCCGACGGACACAATCACCTACTTCTGCCGGGGAGTTGCGTGGTTCCGCAACGACTGCCATAAGACTGCCATTGAGGATTTCGGCGCCGCCATTACGCTCGACCCCACCTGTGCACACGTCTATGAGTGGCGTGCCCGCGCCCACCTTCGCGATTATGAGGAAGACAAGGCCCTCAACGACTACGATGAAGCCATCCGCCTGGATCCCAAAGTCGCTGTCTGTTTCTACGACCGTAGCGCGATTTGGTTATCCAAAGAAGAGTACGACAAGGCCATCGAAGACCTTGACGAAGCGATCCGGCTTGAGCCGGAGAACGCCGCATTTTTCGCCCGCCGTGCCCACTTTCGGTCAGAGCAAGGTGACCACGACAAGGCCATCGAGGATTACAACCACGCCGTTCGACTCGCCCCTCACGCAGCGGTGAGCTACGTGAATCGTGGCGACGGTTGGATGGCCAAAGGGGATTACGACGAAGCGATCAAGGATTATGACCAGGGGCCACGCGTCAAACTCCACCCGAATTGTTGCAGCGGAATTGACGTTGACAAGTGTACAGACATAGGATTCTCTGGATATTCGCCCGCTTTCCGGAGGAACGCATGGCTGCTACCCCTTCCGTGGCGTCGATTAAGAAACACTTCCGGCGCATCTATGACCCCCGTGTCGCCGGCCGTACCAAGCACTTGCTCATCGACCTGCTTGTCATGGCCCTCTGCGGCGTCATCGCCAACTGCGACGACTGGCCCGACATCGTTCAATTTGCGCAGCAACGCGAAACCTGGTTTCGACGCTTCTTACGTTTGCCTGGCGGCATCCCGTCGCACGACACTTTTGAACGCGTCTTCGCGATCCTCAATCCACGGGTCCTGGAAGCCTGCTGCCTGGCCTGGTTGCGAGACGTCGCCGGCTTATCCGGCGTCGAGCACATCGCCATTGACGGCAAGACTTTGCGCGGCTCGGGCAATTCGAAGCTGGGCGCCCTGCATGTGGTCAGTGCCTGGGCCACCCAGGCCCAGGTTTCGCTGGGCCAGGTCGCCGTCGAGGGTAAAGGCAATGAAATCACAGCCATTCCGAAGCTCTTGCAGTTGCTGGACCTTGATGGCGCGCTGGTGACCATCGACGCCATCGGATGTCAGAAGAACATCGCCAAGAAGATCCTGGACCGCGGTGGCGATTACGTCTTGGTGGTGAAAGCCAACCAAGAACGGTTGATGAGTGACATCCAAGAAACCGTGATGAAAGCGCTCGACGGCGCGTTGCCGGCGGGCCGGGTGCGGCAATGTACGACGACGGAACGTGGACACGGGCGCGTCGAGGAACGCGGTTGCGTGATCGTCGAAGACGTCAGCGGTATTCGGGATCGCGCGGCGTGGCCGCACCTGCGGACAGTGGGGATGTGTCGCCGCGAACGGACGGTCAACGGGCAGCAGACGACGGAGGTCGTTTACTTCATTGGCAGTCGGCGCATGGCCGCGCGGCGTTATGCGGCGGCGCTGCGCAACCACTGGGGAATCGAGAACAACTTGCATTGGCAATTGGATGTGAGCTTTCATGAGGATGCGAGCCGGGTGGAGAACCGCCACGGGGCGGAGAACCTGTCGTTATTCCGCAAGCTCGCGTTAAGCTTGCTCAAGCAAAATCCACGTAAAACAAGTATGGCCCGTAAACGCAAGGGAGCCGCTGTAGACCCTGGTTATCTTGCCGAAATCCTCACTGGGGCTACGAAACTAGAGAAAGCTTAATGCGTGGCACCTGGGATTATGACCACGCGATCCGCATCAGGCCGCATTATTTCTGGGCTTACGGCAGACGTGGCCAAGCCTGGCGGCGCAAGGGGGGCCACGATAAGGCGCCGAGCAGCGACGAATTAAAGGCCATCTTCGCGTCCTTGAAGAAGCGGGCCGAAACCGTTGCCAAGTACGGCCGACCCAGCACCGACACGACTGGGGGCACCATCGGCGACTCCTTTCAGTGCGCTACACGTGCGGCGGCACCGCTGAAGGTTGAGATCAGGATTTCAGGGAAGCTGTTTGTTCGGCCGTACACCGTATCGGTGCGCAAGGTACACTTGGCAAATACTCCTGGAATCGTGGAAATCAGTCCAAGAACGCTGGCCGAGGCCCAAAAGCGAGTGTTAATCCCGCATGAGCGGCGGTACGAAATGCTTCGGGATTTGAACGCGCCTGAGGTTATTGTCAGAAACGAACTTCGAATGATGGATCAGTGGAAGAACGCGGGGCAAACGCCGGAGGAGCATGCCTACTACTTCGTACCGGACGAAGCGTATTCTGAAAATGGGGAGCCCGACAAGGGCCTCGTGCTACTCGCTTCTCTCACGGAATTGGAAGTGCTAGATTCGGTGCAGTCGGACGCCGACTGATCCCCGGCCAAGCGGTCTGGGCTTTCACCTACTTTGGCACGCCCTGCCCTGACCAACCGGCAGGACCGTGACTTGCCGCCGAAACGTTGGCGCGAAGCGCCGAAACTGTCCGGCGCCGTTCACTGCTCTGTACACCATGTTTGAGGAAGTCCCGTTCGAGGCACCTCAAGCTGCGGTATGGAATAACGAAGAGTGTTGCCGCGGCTCCCTCGCGCCGCTCCCCTCTGTAGATTATTTAGAGTTGGGCGGACAGTCAGGAACGAGTCCGTTATTCACCATGAATAAGCCTACTGCGGCCCTTGTCCGCTCAAATTCCTGTCGCAAGTCGGGAATCACAGTGAATAACTTCTGGGCATCGCACAGCAACTGGGTGCCCTCGAAGAAAAACTCCTGTACGTTGCCATGTCCCCATGTGAAAGCCGCGAGAAGGCCACCTGGGCTGATTCCAGCGGTGCCAGCAGAACCGGGATGGACATACCAGCACAATTGTGCGTAGACGAGGCGGTAGCGCAAAAGTTCTTCGATACTCAGCGTGGCAGCTCGGTCAGGCATTGCGAGGCCGGACCAGTGATCGGGGGTAATCAGCTTGCCTTTCTTGTCTGTTCCCCAATGCAGTCGGCGCGCGTCGTCAAACTTCTTTTGATTGGCCGCGTCTGAAACGAATTGCCGCCTCTTGTCAGGTTTTGGAGCGGGCGTAGGCGGGGACTGGCCCGGGTGCCGGGCCAACTCGTCGATGTACTTCTTTGCTGTTGAGAAGCGGGCCACGAAGGGAAAGGCATGGTATTTTGCCGCGAGGGAAGGATCGGCTTGCAGAAGCTTTAGGTCGAGCAGCAGCTCGTATGTCCCGCGTGCGGCGTTGAGCACCGCCTGGAAATGGCTCGGATAATCGAGCTTTTCCAAGGAAAGCAGCCAAAATTGCATCCGGTAATACGTGTCGAACAATGCCCGCTCGTAGTCGTTGGGAGAGATTATCCCCACCAGCACGGGCACAACATGCTTGTTGGCGAAATTGCAGAGAGCTTCCGTCCCGCGAAAAAACGCCTCCGCCTGCTTCATCTCAGCTTTGCCAACGTCTGCACTCATGGCTCGTGTCCTCCCGGGAGAAAGACGCGCGTGCGGCCGTAAGGTTCGCGCACAGCAACAACCAAGGAAGATCCAGGGTTTCCTCGGGAGAACGCTATATCTGGGATCGGCGAGGCGACTCATTGCGAAGGAGCTTGTCCAATGCGGTCTTTGCCGACATCAGCGAAGCCAGCGCGCGGACAACTGTCACGATGCGCCTCGCCACCGTCCTGCAGCGCCCGCAGGACTCGAATGACTCGCACGGGCACCGGTCTTCGGCATTGCAGTCATTGACTGAAGGCATCGCCAAGTACGCCCATGATGAAGCGGCCAAGCAGACTCACGTAGCATCGTCGCTCCTGCAATACCGAGCGGGCTTCGCGCAGCATAGCCAGATCGTAGTCCGCAAGTTCGCGCCCTTCCTGGTGGTGCCATAGGTGCATGGCATAAGCAATTGCGGCGTCGCCATGCCAGCTTGGACCAATAGCGGTCATAATCGGCCTCCCTAGAAAAATAATGGCCTCGCAAAGCGCCTTTAGTATACGCCTGGGCACAGCCAGTTTGCAATAGGTAATTATCTGGTGCCGTGTTATCTCGCGGGCGAGGAACGGCACCATCCTGTGGGAATAGAGGGCGCCGACCGATTCCGCGAAGTTCTGCGCCGTACAGATGCCGCACTCCGCCGAACAGGCGGACGGCTTCAAAAGGCAAGAAAGGGCAAGAAAGGGCACATCGCGGTCATGCTCTCGAAGTTCTTCCCCGGCTCCCTCGCCGCCGGCCGGGGCGTCTGCCACGCCAGCCCCACGACGATGCCGCAACTCCGCCCGCTCCGTGGCGGCGCAAACCGGGCGATCTCCATGTCGATCGACCACGGTGCCGTCAAGACGCCGGCCCCGACAGGTATCTCCGGAGCGGCCAGCCGGGGACATTCAGAATATCGTGAATGTCCCCCAAGGCTCCCTCGGTGCCTTGCTGCCTCGTCACTTCCAGATCGCGATGATTGATACCAAAAGCGCGATTACCGCAATTGCAAGCGCCCAATATGCGGCTCTCAAGCTCTTGTCGCTGACCTTTAGACTATTCTGGCTGACGGCCAAACTCCGTTGGCCAAGTTCCGCAGAGCGGATATTCGCCTCCGCCACGCGGTCCGCTTGCGTCTTGTATTCGAATCCCGGAAAGTTCTTGGTGAGCCAGAAGACGGCCTTCGGTTCAACGTCGCTGGTGTACCTTTCAAGGGTGAGAACCATCTGGTCGACCGTAGGTTGGTTGCCCTTGCAGATTTGCGCGTTCAAATCGCGGCGCTGCTGATCGTTGAGCTTGTTAAGAATCTCTCGGTATTCGTCGCTCGTCATGATCCGGAAAGCCTGCATAGTAGCGATGTAGCCGACAAGATCCAGTGATGTAATGTGCGCGAGTCCGACTCGCATTCGCTCTCGGGATGCTCCGGTCGGTTTTCCCCAGCCGACTTCCACGCCAGACAAGAACGCGGTCCAGAGCGCACAGGACTCACACGGATTCGGTGTTCTGGGCTACCGGCCAAGGTAGCTTGCAACAGACCTCGTGCCGCCGCCTGTTGGCCTGCGTTCTGTTCTCCGCAAGGACTTGCCGGTCTTCGCACCCAAGCGCCATGTTCCTGGGAACAGAGAGCGCTTCGGAGCACCCCGAAAGCTGGTTTACGCGGCCCGTTGGCCGACACCATACACATCATGACGCAACCCCAATCCGTCGCTCTGAAGCCGAACGTTAAGGAATCTATCCTGCGTGCCCCGCCTCGATGGACTCGCTCTTGCGCTACTCGGGTCGGGGCACGCAGGATAGATTCCCGTTGGACTGAACCGCGAAAACCCGCGCTATGGGCATTCGATGGCGCGCGGCGGCGCTGCTGGGATGCACTTTACCGCCAACTTGACGCCTTGTCCAAGCATTTTCTCCCGATTTTCGGCGATTCTTCGTGACGCGCTGGCTGGGTCCGACGCCGCCAAGGCTCCTGTTTACGCCTCAGCGCCGACACCGAGCGCACCGCGAGCGCGGTTACGCCGGTAGCGCTGCTGCCAGGGCGAATGCCGCAGTCGCGCCGGGCCGCCCTGGCGGCTGGCGATGATGGGCGCCTGGTAGACCATCGGATCGGCCGCGATGACGTCGTGGACGGCATAAAAGGCCACCGCGTGGCCGCGCTGCCGCAGGTGAGCCGCGGGACCGAGATAGGGGTGGATATGGCCCTTCTCGGGGATGATGACGAAGAGGATCTTCATGGCGTCTTGACTCCGTATTGGCGCCGCCAATGGGCCAGGCAGATGACGCGGAATAGTCCGGCGCACTCGCGCTCGCTGAGCGGAGTGCTGTCCCGGCAGCGGTCGAGGAGGGCCTGTAGTCCTCCTCTACGCGGTTGGCGCCTCCCGGATCAGAAGAATCATCGCCGGCGCCTGCATGTCCAGCGTGCAGGCGTCGATCAGCATTCCCTCGTCCGGCGTCCGAAATCCCTCACCCGGGTCCAGACGCAGGCGCACCAGCGGATGGTCGCGACAGCGCCTCAACAACCGCATGGCCCGTTCGCCCGGAGAGCTTTCGGGAACGTGATCCGGCTGTTCCGCCTGAAGCTGTTGGATTGTTTGGTTGATCAGGAGCAACGACAGCGAATCGTCGCCGAGGTTGATCCCCCCCCGGCAAAACGGAGCGTGGCGGAACATCGACCCAGGCGGCCCGGGCGGCCCGGGCGGCCCGGGCGGCCCGGGCGGCCCGGGCGGCCCGGGCGGCCCGGGCGGCCCGGGCGGCCCGGGCGGCCCGGGCGGCCCGGCGCCGGGCCAGCCCACGAGACGACCCGTTGCCCTGGCTTGCTCAGCACGAGGTCGAAGACGGCCCCGGCCGGCGGCGGCAACTCCTTGAAGGTGAGAAAGCGTGCGATCCCCTCCACGAAGGGACCGAATCCTTCGAGGTGTTGAGTTGCCGATTGTCCGGCGTGCTCCAGCAGCGCCCACCACGCCAACTGCAAATGCTCGGGCAGCGTAAATAGGCACAGACCACGAGCCAGAACCTCGTCTTGCGTCAGCCGCGACGGATCGCCAACGAGGATCGCTTGCTCCTCGGCGGTGGGCGCTCGCCAGGCGAGGCCGGGCGCGAATTGTCCCGCTTCTTCCTGGATGGCGCCGAGCAGCAATCGTTCCTGCCAATCGACGCTCAGGTAGAAACGCGGAGCAACGACGATCGGACAACCGGGTTGCAGATTCATGCGCGGTCCCTGCCATACGGCTCCGCGGCAGAGTTCCCGGCCGCGATCTCCCTTTCCAATCGGGTCAGGGTCACATCGATGCACGCCTTCACGTGCAATCGGCAGAACAGCGTCTCGGTCGAAGCGAAGTCGCCGTTCTCGAAGTATTTGTTGCCCGGCGGGCCGCCGCCGCAGACCGCAAAATAGGGACACCGCTCGTGGCACAGGTCCACGCCCCAGGTGATCTCGGCGTCGAGGAGCTGGTACTTCTGCGAGGCGAGCACGTCGGCCAGCGTCGTACTGCCTACATGGCCCAGCGCAAAACTGCCGTGCCGGGGGCTGGACAGTCCGAGCAGTTCGGGCGACCAAGTGCTGAAGTTGCCCTCGCAATCGACATTGACGATGGCAAACGGCTTGTTTTCCTGAGTGCGCGCCAGGGCGCCCGCGGGCGCAGCGGATGGCCGTCGCCGCTTCGGTGAATTCGCGAACGACCATCGGTGGATCAACCGAACAGGCCAGGTCGAAAAAGCGATTCAGGAATCGCCGGAAGCGTTTCTCCGTCTGGGGGGCGAGGAGCGTCGAGGCGACGTGCGGCCCTTCGATCTCTTCGACGTTGAACGCAACGGAACGGATGCCGTGGGCCCGGTAGAAGTCAAAGAGTTCATCGGGGCAATCGAGGGAACAGGCGGTCAGCACGGAGATAACGTCAAAAGGCACCTGATGGTCGTGCAGCAACCGGATCCCCGCCAGCACGCGGTCGAGGGTGCCCTTGCCCTGGCGAGTGCGGCGGTAGCGATCGTGCAGGAACGCAGGCCCATCGACGCTGACGCCCAGGTGGATGTTTTTTTCAAGGAGGAAGGCGCACCACTCTTTGCTGAGCAGGGTGGCGTTGGTCTGAAACGATTGCCGGATGGGGACGCCCTCCCGGTTGCAGCGCTCGATCAGTTCGCCGGCCTGCTGATAGAACGCCACCGGCATGACCAGCGGCTCGCCGGCGTGCCACAGAATCGTAAACGGACCGCGCACCAGGCCGCTGGCAAAGACCCAGTGCAGCGTTTGCTCCAGCGTCCGCAGGGACATCTGACGGGTCGATTGACGATCGGGAAGATAGCAATAGGAGCAATCGATATTGCAGAAGGGCGTTGGCTGCAGGACGAGCAACTCGAGAGGACCACCCGGCGCGGAGGTTGGCATGGTTGGCGGCGCCCCCGGCTCGCGCCGGACCGTTGCCCGGTCCGGCGCGTCGGCCTCGACCCCTTAGTAGTTGCGGAAGTTGCCGAAGCTGCCGTTGCCGAAGCCGCCGTTGCGGAAGTTGCCGAAGCCGCCGTTGGCGAAGCCGCCGTTGCGGAAGTTGCTGAAGCTGTTGAGGAAAGAAACCGGGTCGCCGGCTTCGCCCTCGAGCGGCGGTCCCAGGTCGGCGGCGACCTGGTCGGCGCGCTTCGGGACCTCGCCGTCGATCGGCGCCGGCGTTTCATCCCCGGGGGCTGCCCTGAGGGCGGAACTGGCCAGAAGGACGGCGCCGCAGTCTGTACGGCGCCATTCAAGAAGGCCTGGAGAGCTTGTCGGCGATTCATGGCACTCATGCTCTGTCACTGGGAAGCGGAGTGGGACGGTTGCAGGGGCATTCTATCCCGAGATTCTTCACGCGGCACGCCAAAAAAACGAGGTTTTCAAAAAAATTGCGGGGCGTCCGTTGACCCCCGTGGGCCAGCGGATACAACACGTGCGAGTTTACTCTATCAGGTAAGGAGACGCAGGTCATGCCCTCGCTTCTGCGGTGCGCGTTGGCAACGGCGGCGATTCTGATGGTCGGCGCCCATTCCGCGGGGTTTGCCGCGGGCGACAAAGACGAACGGATCAATCCCCTCTACCGCGACTGGGCCAATTTCCCCGTCGGGACGGATTTGATCGTCCACGAGACGACGGTCTTTGGCGACGACGGCCGCACCGAAGAGAAAACGGTGGAGTATCGGTTGGTGGAGGTCACCGACGAACTCGCGATCGTCCGCACCGTCGTCGTCGAAAAGGATCTGTTCGTCGAGATCCAATCGGCCCCGACGCGAATGATCTATCGCGCGAAGATCTCGAAAGCCGCGCTGGCCGCCCTCCAGGAGGAACAGAACGCCAAGAAGGGCACTGAAAACATGAAGTTCCTCGGCAAGGATCTGGAAGTCAAAACCCTCGAGCTCACCAAGAAACACAACAACGAAGTCGTCAAGACAAAAATCTGGCGTTCCACCACTGTTCCGGGCGGAGTCGTCAAGCAGATCCGCACCACCGAACAGGACGGCAAATTGGTCGCCACCACCACCGTCCTCGTGACCGGAGTCAAGGTCGCCGAAAAGAAGGACAAGAAAAGTCAGTGAGGAAGGACAGGATTGGGGATATTTTGAGTTTTTTCGCAGGCGACACCGTACATGCCGCCGAGCAAGTGGCCGGTCGTCGGCAAGCTACGGGCGTCAATACACCGACGGCAACGTGCCCAATCGTTGCTGCGCGTAAAACGATTGTGCGATTCCATCAGGCCGCTTGTTCCCGCCCGGCGGGATCTTCATGGCGTCTTGACTCCGTATTGGCGCCGCCAATGGGCCAGGCAGATGACGCGGAATAGCCCGGCGCACTCGCGCTCGCTGAGCGGAGTGCTGTCCCGGCAGCGGGCGAGGAGGGCCTGCACATCGAGGAACGCGCCGAGGAAGTCGTTCTCCTGCCGGGCCAGCCGCGCCGCCTCGTGGCGGTAGACCGCCTCCGTCTTCTGGTCCTTGGGCAGGGCCGACTTCCTGCGCCGGCGAATGCCTTCGGGCACAACCCCCGCCAGCGCCTGGCGGAGCAGACGTTTCTCGGTCCCGTCGGCAAAGGCCAGCGCGGGAGGAATCCGCCGGGCAAAATCCAGCAAGTCCGTATCCGCGAAGGGGACGCGCGCCTCCAGGGAGAAGGCCATGGTGTGCATGTCCCCATTGTGCAAGAGACGGGCCAGCCAGCGTTTGACGAGGAGATAGGCGGTCGCCAGGAGCCGGCCTTCGGCCGTCTCCCAGGAATGCCCGGCCGCCAGACCAAGCGCCTCGTACTCGCGCGTGAAGTGCGCGACCGGGTCGCCGACGAGGTCGCGGCGCAGGAACGGCGCCGCGAACCGCTGGACGATGCCGCACGGCGACCGCGTGGCCTGCTCGTCGAGGACGAAGTGATAGCCGAAATGGGTTTCGTCCGCCGCGTCGCCGACCAGGACGGCCTTGCAGCCCGCCCACCCGTGCGCGCAGGCCCGGGCCAGATGATGGTGCGCCAACTCCTGCTCCCAGGCGGGCAGGGCATCGTCGATGCGAGCCAGGGCGCGCAGGTCGTCGGCCAGAGTGGACCTGCTCACCTGCACCACCGCGCACGGCAGGTCAAGCTCTTGTGCCGCCAGCAGCGCGTAGGGAAGGTCGTCCGACAGGACGATCGAGGACCGCGAATAGTCAAAGTCCTCCTGTTCGTCGAAGCGGATGGTGAAGCACCTCGGCCGGTGCCCCGAACGGCGGGCCAGGGCCGCGAGGGCGGTCGAGTCCAGTCCGCCGGAGAGAAACAGCCCGGGCGGCTCATCCGCCCCAAGGGCCCGCTGGGTGGCCTGCTCCAGCAGGGCGAGCAGGCGGCGCGCCGCCTGGGTCTCGTCGTCGAACGCCTGGGGATCAAGAGCGTACTCCCACCAGCGCTCTACGCGCAGGCCGTCCCGGTCGATCTCGAAGCAATGCCCCGCAGGCAGCGGCTTGATGCCGGCGAACATCGAGCGCGACACGCCGCTGAAGCAAGGAGCGGTCAGGTATTCGAGGATGCCCTCGACATCGGCCGCCGGGTTGGTTGGCTCCGCGCCAACGATCGCCTTGGCCTCGGACGCGAAGAGGAACTCCTCCGCGCGTCCCGCGTCTGCGCGACCCGCGTCTGCGCGACCCGCGTCTGCGCGGAGGCGGTAGAAGAGCGGCTTGATGCCCAGCCGGTCGCGGGCGCCGAAGCCGCGCTGAAGAACCTCGTCCCAGACGACAAAGGCGAACATGCCGTTAAAGCGCCGCAGGCACTCGCGCCCCCAGACGGAGAAGGCCGCCAGAACCACCTCGCCGTCGGACCGCGTGCGGAAGTCCCAGAAAGGGCGCAACTCCTCGCGCAACTCGGGGTGGTTGTAGACCTTGCCGTTGTAGACCAGCGTGAGCCGGCCGTCGGGCCCTGTGAGCGGCTGGGCCCCGCCCACGCGGTCGAGGAGCGCGAGCCGGGTATGGGCCAACACGGCGTGGGTGGAACAGTAGATGCCCTCGCCGTCCGGACCGCGGTGCCGCAGGGCGTCCCGCATGAGACGCACGCGCTGTTCGTTCGCCGGCCCCGGAACACGACAATAGATCCCCGCAATGCCGCACATGATCTCACGCTCCCATCCGCGGAAAGTGCCAATGGCACAGCGATGCAGGAGGGGAGCCATGGTGACAGCCTACCAACCGCCGTTTTCGTCTGCTGATACCTAGCCCATGTTTAACAAGTGTCGCCGTAAGTCCTTGCTGCGTAAGGGCTGATTTTTGGATTAGTCACTACATTGTCGTTTCATCGCCCGCGGGCGGCGCCGGCGGCCGATGGTCGGCCAGACCGATGGCGTTGAGTACCTGGCGGGCGCGGGACGAACCCGGTGTCGTGCCGCTACGGAGCTCTTCCGCAACGCGGAATTGCACGTAGCGAATCGTCTGCAATGCTTCCAAGGCCGACTGCGCCGAGAGCGACAGGCCAGCATCTTTCAAGGCGCGCTCCAGCATCCGCTCGATCAAGAACGCCAACGCCGCCACAAAAATGTGTGCCTTCACCCGCCGCGCCGTGTGATGCCAGATCGGCCGCATGCCCAGCGGATCCTTGAGCGAACGAAAGCCCCGTTCCACCTCGCTTAAGTCCTTGTAGTGCGCCACCGCCTCCGCGGGCGTCATCGCCGTCTGATCGGTCTGGATGAGGTAGCGCCCTTCATACTTCTTTTCCCGAGGTAAATTCACTGGGTGCTCCGCGATCTCCAATTGTCCCTCTTTGAACTCCCACATGTAGTAACGATAGCCGTGGTTCTTTTGCAACGCCCGCTCGGCCGCCGCGCCGATCTTGGCCGGCTGCTTCAACTGGCCCTTGGCCACGCGCGCCTGCACCTTCGCCAAGGCCGCACGCACCCGCTCCATCGCTTTGCTACGTTGCCGCTCTTCATAGGCCCGACGCTCGTCGCTATCGACCACAAACACTCGCACGCCGGCACGGTCGCAGGCGACCTCTTGCACTCGTGTCCGGGGTGGATTTGGTTTCGCCCGCGCGGTGATCCCATTGGGGCAGTCGACCCACTTCGTTTCGTCCACGCGATCAATCAACGCCTCCGCCTCCGGATTGCGGCGACGCGTCATGCCCACCAAGTAGCCATGTTCCGCCGCCGCCTGCAGCATGGCCAGATTGCTCTCGGTCACCATGCCGCGATCACCGACAAAGACGATACGCCGAAGGCGAAAACGCCGGGCCAGGTCTTGGATGACTTCCTTGACCGTCGTGCTGTCACGCGTGTTGCCCGCCCACACGTGATGTGCGATCGGCCAACCCGCCACCATCACCACGCCCACCACCACCTGCACGTTCCGCGGCTTGCCGTCGCGACTGTAACCGTGCTTGGCCAGCGTCGGCGGACCATGGCCTTCAAAATACGTACTGGTCAGGTCGTACATCACCAGGTCCGCGTCGAACTCGAACAACGTCCGCAGCCGCTCATAGAGCGCCACTTCCACGGCGTCCTTGTTCAACCCCAGATGATCCAGCGTGCGATACCAACGCTGCAGTTGCCCCAAGTCGACCTGGACGCGGCCTTGCTGCTTCCAACAGGGTACGTACCGGCGACCATGCCGGTCGCACACGTAATCGGTCTCCAGCCACGCGGCCAAACCGTGCTCGCTGGCCGGCCGCACCAGGCGGTTGGTGATCAGCACCAGGACGCGGCTGACCCAGTCGTCGGCGGGGTCTTCGCTCGGCCGCAACTTGGGCCAACGCCGACCAGCATCGAGCCATTGCCAGAGGCCCAGTTGGTCGAAGAAGTGGCGCGCGACGAGCATCGGTCCCCAGGTACTGGCGTCGAGGATTTCGATGGGTCCCTCGGCGCCGAGTTGCTGGGCCAGGGCCTGCGGCCCTTCCTCGCCGGTGAGAAAGCGATTGAGCAGCGGCAGGACGGCTTCGAGGGTGTCGCGTCGCCCGAGGTTGGCGATGACCTTTTGCTTGACCTTGCCGTTCTCGCGCACCGAGCCGACGATGCGGACATACTCGTGGACGGTGCCGTTGGAGGACGGAACTTTGACGGAGCGGATGAACATGATGTTATCATCAACAAATCCACCGGTCCGTCAACCGGATATTCGATGAAATGCGGACAAAACAGCTAAAATGTTTGTAATGATTGTCACTACGGTTTTCTGAAAACTGGACCTCCGCGCGTTGAAAATTAAGGACTTACGTCAAAAACTACCCCGACACTTGTTAAACATGGGCTAGTGTAAACATTTTCGTTGCATCCGGGAAGGAACACGGCCCAGGCTTCCATGCAATCGCGCCAGTGGATCGTGCCTTGCAGGCGAGAGTAATCTAGGATGGTACCGTTTTCTTCCTCCGTGTTCCGCTACAACCACGCCGGCGACACGCGGGCTCTGGAGACGATCACGAACCCGTTTGCCGCGGTCGTGTTGGCTCACGCTGAGGCGCTGGCCACGCGCGGCGATCCGCCGACGCGGCGGCAGCTGAAGCTGCGGGTGGTCCAGGGGCTTTACGAGCGGGGCTGGTCCGAGGATGATGTCCGCGAGCTGTTTCGGCTGGTGCATCTTGATCCATGCGTAAGCCTCGCGGAGCAGCTCGGCCATCGGCAGCAGGTCGTCCTGGCCCAGGCTGTCAGTCTCTTTCCAGGCATGTGGGGGATCCGGATGGGGAAGGGAGAGGGGGATGGCGGGCAGTCGCATGAACGCCTGTTCAGAAACCGCCGGAAATCCCTGGGGAGACCTAGGTCGACACTGGCCGCGGGGTCAATAGCGTAACAGGCAAGACCGAAGGACGAACGACGATTGCTCCGCAACGCAAGAGGGTAGACACGCCAGCTTTGTCGCAAGCCGCTTGCGCGGGTGCCAAGAAGCGATGGGGAATTTTCAGAGGGTAAACGGCGATGGAATTATCGCTGACAGCAATGGATTATCTGCTCAAAGGGTCGCAGGTGGTCACTGGGCTGCTTGCCCTGCTTCCTCTGAAGCCTCAGTGGAAGCTCGTTATCGTTCCGTTAGCACTTGCCTTGGCCGGCCCATACCTGCTTCCGATGTTTGAAGCGCTTCGGACAGGAAACCTGAATGCCGAGGCCCATCAGAACCTCCAGCTGGAACACTGGCCGGAAGTGGGCTTGGCATTCTGGCTCGCTTTCCTCGCGACTGTCCAATGTCACACCTTGTTCGTAGTTGTGATCGAACCACTAAAGGACTGGGTATCACCTCAGTGGTTGTGGAAGCAGGCCTTCACTGCTGTTGTCGTGGTGATCGTGTTGGGAGCAAGCCTTAATGCGTATGCGCTCTTTTACTCATCACGGGCCAACATCGCCGTTTGCGATGTCAGTGCTGTGATTCTTCTCGCGTCCGTACTGGCGGTGGCTCTTCCGGTGGGGGATGGCATGTTGTCTTTGCTTCCCTACCAAGGCGCCGTCTCTCGTATCGGGACGGTAACGTTAGCCCTGCTGATGACCGCCTCGGTTGGGATCGTGCTCGTAGTATGGTTCGCTCCGCAAGACGAAGACTGGTTCACGACGACTATCGCCACCTTGGCGGTCACTTGGACCCTGTTGGAGAACATTCGATTTTCACTAGGCGCTTATTATGCGTCTCGCTCTGTTTCTGATTCAAAGATCGTGCCATCCGCCCTAATCGCCACAGTAGAGGAGAGAAACATCTGCGAAGTGTGCAGCCGCGAGTTTCCCACCGGACATGGACTCGCCATCCACAGCGGTAGAATGCACAAGGCGTAAAACGGGTCACGACAGGGGGTAGGCGACAGAGCGGGTGACTGGTAGAATGCAGAGGTGACTTGGGGCACGGCTTAACCAGAGGCGCGGATGCGCCAAACGCCGTCACCTACTGACTGCTGCGGAACCAATGCACCAAATCACAATTTGAGTGGCAGATTGGTTCCTTCGATAAAGGAGGCCAGGAGTTCAGGATGTTCGCGGGCGTACGTAAACTCAGTGATCAGATAGTCGCGCAGCCAATCCGTATTGGCTGCTGCCAGGTTCCCGAGCCTCGCGTACTTGGTCCAGGCCCACACCAATTCGTCCGGGTTCATCTCCGGTGCATACGACGGCAGTTTTTCCGTCTTGATTTCCGGATGCTCTGCCAGGAATGCTTGCACCAACTTCGACTTGTCATGGAGCGTGCTCTGGTCCCAGATCACCGTCAACGGCGCATGCACTTGGGCCTTCAAATGCCGAAGATAATCGACGACATCCTTCGCATGCACCGTTGTGTTATCCGGCAACAAATCGAAATGCAGATTCAGGCGACGGTTGCGCGGACTAACCGAAATGCTGCTGATCGCCGAAATGCGGTCACGGCGATCGAAGGCCAAGGCAATCGCACTACCTTCATCACCGTGGAATTCTAATCTGAGCCCTTGACTTGGACAAGTGTACATGCGAATGATTCTTCTCGGACGGAACCCGTTCACGGAGGAGAAGAATCATGTCCAAGGCCACAACCGTTTCCATGCGCGAGTGCTTTGCCGACGTTGCGGACCCACGCCGGGAACATTTGCGGTTACACAACCTCTGGGAGATCATCGCCGTCACCATCTTGGCGGTCATCTCCGGGGCCGATTCCTGGGTCGAGGTTGCCAAATACGGCGTCAACAAGTTCGAGTTTCTGCGGACCTTTCTCGAACTGGCCAATGGCATACCCTCCCACGACACTTTTGGTCGTGTTTTCGCGCTGCTCAATCCGCGCGCTTTACAGGACGGATTTGTCAAGTGGGTGCAGGCAGTTGCCGAGTCCACGCTCGGCCGTGTCGTCGCCATTGACGGCAAGACGGCCCGACGATCTTTCGACAAAGCAGCGGGCAAAGGACCTCTGCATATGGTCAGTGCCTGGGCCACTGAAAATCGTCTACTCCTGGGGCAACAGGCCTGCGACAGCAAGTCGAATGAAATCACCGCGATGCCCGAGCTGATCAAGAACCTCGAGATTTCCGGGGCGATCGTGACCAGCGACGCCATGGGCTGCCAGAAAGACATCGTTGCCGCCATCCGCGCGGCGGACGCCGACTATGTGTTGGCCGTGAAGGACAACCAGCCAATCTTGCACGATGACATCCGGGCTGTGTTCCTGACCGGCTTCGACAACAACTTCGCAGGCCTGGAACATCACCGGCATTGCACGAAGGAAGAGGGGCATGGCCGCGTCGAGACGCGGATCTATGATATTATCCGCGTGCCCGAAGAGTTGGCAGAGCGTCACCCCGATTGGCAAGAGCTGCGTAGTATTGGCATGGTGTACAGCGAGCGGCAAGAAGGCAACAAGGAACCCAGCGTCGAGACACGCGTTTTCATCACGAGTCTGCCGCCGCGGGTGAAGAAGTTTGCCGGCGCCGTGCGCAATCATTGGGGAATCGAAACCTCGCTCCATTGGGTCTTGGATATGAGTTTCCGCGAGGACGAAAGTCGTCTGCACAAAGGGCACGGCCAGGAAAACATGGCACTGATTCGCAGGTTGTCCGCGTCGCTTTTACTGAATGAACCAACATGCAGAGCGGGCGTATCCTGCAAGCGCAAATGTGCAGGCTGGAATGATGAGTACCTCCTAAAAGTGCTCGCTGCGAGCTTGAAATGACGGTTTTTCCTTGCGAACGTGATGCAATGCCCTTGGATCGAAGGCGTCAAGAATCGGCGTTTTGCCCCGCGGGCCCCAGGTACGACGCACGCTGGGAGTCAGCATGAAGCCGGACTCATCGAGAAAAACCAGGTGCGCCTCACGCTTCTGGGCTTCCAAGGCAATGCGCGGGAATTCCTTGGTTTGCCAATCGAGAATGGCGGCTTCATTGCGTTCGCGAGCGCGCGGCGCGGCTTCTGCGGCGACCAGTTCAGGCGCTCGCGAAGGAAACGGCCTACATGGTCATGATGGAAGCCGATATTGAACTCACGCCGGATTACTTCGGCGACACGTGCCGTGGTCCAAAGGGCATTGGGCCAGCCGTGGGCTTGCGCCCCCTGGCACAAAAGCTCTTCGAGCCGTTTCAATTGCGCGTCCGAAAGTCGGCAAGGCCGATGGGGATGCGGTTGGGCAGCCAACGCCGCGGGTCCCTTCTGGGTGGCGCGCTGCCGCCAACGATACAACGACGAGCGATTCACGCCCAGGAATCGCGCAACTACCGTTGGACGCTCGCCTTGCGTCACCAGTTCGACAGCACGGCGCCGCCGGCGTTCGAGTTCTTCAGAGGATCCAATAGGTCTGCTCATGAAAAGTTAGATGCGCCAGTCGCGAAAACGATGCTTTTTTTGCGCAGCTGTCAGTAGCTGTGGGCGCTGAAGGGAACGACCATGAAGCTCAAGCATGTAGTGATTGAGAATTTCAAGGGCGTGCGATCGGCCGAATTTCCAACGGATGCGGCACCGCACGCGCTTCGGTCACTTACGGCGCTGTTAGGTGATAACGGAAGTGGCAAGACGAGTGTCCTGCAGGCAATTGCGTTGACGCTCTCAATGGCCACGCGCCGGACACGCGAAATGGGGGCTTTCAGTTGGCACGGCTTCCTGCCAGAGCGTGTGCCGAGCCTCGGACAAAACTTTGTCGAGTTAGTAGTCGCCTTTGAACCAGAAGAGATTGCTCTTACCAGCGAACTTTTCACCGCATGGCAGGAATCTCTCCCTCCTGAGCGCCGACAAACTATGAGAATTGTGCCGCCGTCGCAGCACAGTGAAGTCACGCTGCGCTTTGAGCAGGGGCGTCCCTATTCTCCACAAGGCTTTGAAGCGGTAAATCAATTTCTCGGCCGCTACTATATCACGGTGTTGAAGGATTCACGACCCGATCTTAGGGTTAACTATGGAAAGCTTGGTGACATATTCTGGTTCGATCAGCATCGCAACTTGGGAACGCTTATGGCGGAGGACATGAGTAGGGAGGGTCGTTTTGTCGATGGGCATTGGCAACAATATGGGACAGGAACTGAAAATGGGGGACACGAAGGATGGCAGGCAGGTGTCGAACAACTCCGAGAGTATCTGGTCGGTTGGTGGGGTTTTCACACCACGCCCGGGCGCAGGGGCAAGGATTTTATTCCGTTGCTGCAAGCTTCCTTTGAGACAGTGTTCCCCGGCACTCGTTTCGTTGGGATCATGCCGCGCGGTGGTACCACCTCGCCGCGTGCGAATGACTTCTACTTTCTGATTGACCGTGATGACCGAGTCTATGATCTTGCGGAGATGTCGTCGGGCGAGCAGGCAGTATTCCCTTTGGTTTACGAATTTGTTCGATTAGACATTAAGCGATCAGTGGTGTTGATCGATGAACTAGAATTGCACCTGCATCCGCCAGAGCAGCAACGACTCTTGGCGGCTCTGCCAAGGATCGGACCGGACTGCCAATTTCTCATCACGACACATTCTGAGTTTCTGTCCTCAGCCATTCCGAACGAGCAGGAGGTTCGTTTGGATAGGGGGAACAGATGCCTATAGCTAAACTCTTTGTTGAAGGCAGCCTCGAAATCCAAGTCCTGGCGCCGATACTTCTTGGGAACCCTGTGCTGCAGCAAGGTGGCTCAAAGAACTCGTTGAAGCCTCGTGCTTTTTCCGAGCGTCATCCGGATGGCGATTACACAGTGAAAGTCAAGGTAAACGCCGGCTATCTACGTGATCGGGATTTTGATTCTGATCCCGTTGAGGACCTGACACAACCAACGGTAGACGGATCGGACAAAGGCATTCCATACGGCTGGCGCTGGTGTAGGCACGAGATCGAGAATTATCTGATTGATCCCGCAGTCGTCAGCGAAGCGATGGCGTGGTCCGCTCCTGAATTTGAAGAGGCGCTGCGTAATGCTGCGCCAAAGATTCGATGGTACGAGGGAGCCAGGTGGACAATTGGGATTGTACGTCGCGCGCTGCCTCCGCACTACGAGTTGAAAACACGGCCCGGACCGCTAAACGAGATCGATTTGCCGCAAGAACTTGACTCTGCGGCAGTGAACGCATGGGCTTTGAAAAGCATTTCGGACCATCGAACGCCTATAGCAACGGCAACCGAAGCGGCAACGGTGCAGGCATCGCTTGATGGTTTCGCGGCGCGTTTCAATGATCCTTTCGTCGCCGATCTAGCGAGGGTTTTGGTCTGATTCTCAGGGAAGGATCTTCTGGCTGGATTGGCTGATTGGCTGCTTACCAAAGGCATTCCAAACCCAGGTAGCTTTCGTGCGTCGCTGCGCGACTGGATCATAGCCAATCCAGTGCGGGCGATTGAACTCCTTCCCGAGTGGCGAGGCATGGCCGAAGTTGTGAGGGCTTAATCAGGCGCCGCTCCTCCCTGCCTCACCCGCTCCAGGTTGCACACGTTCACGCTGCCCGGAAGGTCGGGCGTGTCCCAACATCCTAGGGCGGTCGAGTCCAGTCCGCCGGAGAGAAACAGCCCGGGCGGCTCATCCGCCCCAAGGGCCCGCTGTGTGGCCTGCTCCAGCAGGGCGAGCAGGCGGCGCCGCCTGGGTCTCGTCGTCGAGCGCCTGGGGATCAAGAGCGTACTCCCACCAGCGCTCTACGCGCAGGCCGTCCCGGTCGATCTCGAAGCAATGCCCCGCAGGCAGCGGCTTGATGCCGGCGAACATCGAGCGCGACACGCCGCTGAAGCAAGGAGCGGTCAGGTATTCGAGGATGCCCTCGACATCGGCCGCCGGGCTTGTTGGCTCCGCGCCAACGATCGCCTTGGCCTCGGACGCGAAGAGGAACTCCTCCGCGCGTCCCGCGTCTGCACGACCCGCGTCTGCGCGACCCGCGTCTGCGCGGAGGCGGTAGAAGAGCGGCTTGATGCCCAGCCGGTCGCGGGCGCCGAAGCCGCGCTGAAGAACCTCGTCCCAGACGACAAAGGCGAACATGCCGTTGAAGCGCCGCAGGCACTCGCGCCCCCAGACGGAGTAGGCGGCGAGAACCACCTCGCCGTCCGATCGCGTGCGGAAGTCCCAGAATGGGCGCAGCTCCTCGCGCAGCTCGGGGTGGTTATAGACCTCGCCGTTGTAGGCCAGCGTGAGCCGGCCGTCGGGCCCTGTGAGCGGCTGGGCCCCGCCCACGCGGTCGAGGAGCGCGAGCCGGGTATGGGCCAGCACGGCATGAGGGGAGCGGTAAATGCCCTCGCCGTCCGGACCGCGGTGCCGCAGTGCGTCCCGCATCAGACGCACGCGCTGTTCGCTCGCCGGCCCCGGAACACGACAATAGATCCCCGCAATGCCGCACATGATCTCACAAAGCGAATGACGGGGACACGGTAGAGAGTCTCGGCCATTGGAATCGGTCCAGGTCGTCCGGGCTCGCGACAGGGATGGCGCCGCGGTATATCCGCCGTCGCCATGCCTCTGCGAAGGGCAGACACGCACTCTCGTATGTCGCGTCGAGAACCAGCTTGCTCCCGGTCTTGGTTACCCGGACCGCGCAGGTAGCAACGACCCTGCAAGCGGTTCGGCTCGACCGGCGGGCGGACGGGTTCGTCCCAGCAATGGACCGCGAAGCCATGCTCGATCAGCGATTGCACCAGCCGGTTCAGAGAATCGATCGCGCTGGGCACCAGGATGTCCACATCGTGCGCGGGCCGCGCCGGGTCCGCGGCGGCGAGCCACTGCCTGGCCAAGCTACCGACGACGACGAAGGGAACATCGCGTAACGCCAAGGCGGTCAACAGGCTCGCCGCTTCGGCCAAGTCCACGCCCGCAGCGTGCCGGCGGGCGACGAGGGCATATTCGTGGGCACGGTTGGTGCGGCGCGGGTCTGGGTCGTCGGGCAAGGAACGGCGATAAAGAATGACGCGCTCCTCACACAGCGTCAGGCAGCGGCCCAGCACGCGCGCAACGTCCCAGGCCAGCGGCAAGAACATGCCGCCCGGCAGGCGGACATTTTCCGCCATGGCGACGACGTGTCCGCCCTCCGTGAGTGCTTCACGCACTTGGCGGAAGACCTGGTCGAGGCCGTCGAGGTACTCGGCGTAGTGGTTCGCGGCGTACAACTGGCAGTCGGGCGCCGCTCGTCCCGACCACCGCGAGCCAAAGTAAGGGACGCTGGTCAGGCACAGGTCCACCGACGCTGGGGGCAGGCGCACGGCGGCGCGTCCGCCTCGACGAGGCGCTGCGGCGGCAGGGCAGCGTAAACGGGGGAAGCCAGTCGGCGGCGGGCCAGCGCCACGCGCCCCGCTTCCACTTCGATGCCCAGCCCCTGCCGGCCTTCCACGGCACAAGCGACCAGAGTCGTGCCCAATCCCGCGAACGGGTCCAGCACGGTCGCTCCCGGGCGCGAGAACGAGCGCAGAAACGGTCTCATCTGCTCAACCCAGCCGCAATCCACGGCCCCGCCTGGGTCCGCGGCGCGCAGCTCGTCGGACAGGCGGTGTTCCGCGCTCTCCTGCTCCAGCAGCAGCCAACTCGGCTCAGCCATCACGCCGCTCCCCGCGTGGTCATCAGCACGTCGCGCTCCGGGTCCCAGTCGCCGCACAGGTTGCCGTTGGCGTGATAGATCAGCTTGTAGTCCGGCTGAGGACGCAGCGATGCGGACAGCAAGCGCACCGCGCGGTGAACCAGCGTTTCCGAGCAGAACACGCAGCGTGCCGAACACGGCCTTGCGGAAGCAAACGGGGTGAACGTGATCGGCTGCGCCATCCGCCAGATGCGACCCCTAATCGGGTGATCCCGTAGCCGTGCAGGCGGCGGCAGACGCAGGCGCACATCCAGGTGTGCGGCTGCCATCCTGCGGTAAAAAGGCGATCGCCCCAGCAAGCCGAGTGACGCCTCGGAGCCGATCGAGGCCAGAGGTAATTCCGGGATATTCATACCAAAACCCAGGGTCGGAATTGGCAGCCTCACGGCAACGACCACGCGGCGATTCGCCCGTTCTCGGTTCCCGTCGCGAGCCGTTGGTCGTCCGCCGACCATGCCAATTGCGTAATGCCGGCCGGCAGCTCGGTGCTGGCGAGCGGTCGCCTGTGCTTGCCGGCTGCCAAAGCATCAGCATACCATCGGCGTCGGCGGAAGCCAAGCTCGGGCCGGCGTGCTGGAAAGCGAGGGCCGTCACGCGGACGTGATGCCCTTCGGCAGCACGGTCCACCAAACGGTGCGCCTTTCGCGCAGGCGGCCGGCGCTGAGGTGATCGTGACCCAGCCGCTCGCCGCCGACCCGAGCGTGCACAGGCTGCTGCATTCCCGCGGCCTAACCTGCGCGGTGCTGCAGTCGCCCGAAGCGACCGACGGGCTTGCGTATCGTGTGGCCGCGGCGAAGTAATCAGGGGTCGTCCGGCCCCGGAACACGACAATAGATTCCCGCAATGCCGCACATGATCTCACGCTCCCAGGCGCGGAAAGTGCCGCAAGAGCAACGCGAGAGTGACCGCGCGAACGTCGGGCCGACTCCCTCTCCCAGGCGGCCGGAGGGAAGCAAGGGCGCGGAAGGCCCGGTCGAGTTCCGACGGTGCCGCCACGCCCGACAGGTCCATCTCGGGGGCGCGTTGTGCGACCTTCGGGGCGTCCGTGGTTGGTGGCGGCAAAAACGGACGGGCTGCCTGGCGCAGCGTGGTCTTCTCTGGGTCGGCGCGCTGCGTCCCCCAGGCGGCCACGCGCGGATCGAGGAACGGGCAGCTGAGACCGACGCCGGCGCCGGCGAAGAGGGCGCCGACGATGGGCAGATAGTCCGAACCGGCAACGCCCGCGAAGACCTGGTCGGCGCCGTCGCCCGTGATGACGCGGCCAATCCCCCGCTCTCGGAGCCTCCGCGCGAGCAGCAGCTTTGAAACGGGATGCAAGTTGTACAGCGGCACTTCCGCGAGTCCCACGCAGTTGGGCAGCGCCTCGATGAAATCCTGCTCGTTCACTTCGATGAGTTCCGGCTCGATACCAAGGCCGCGCGCCGTGGCGAGGATCGCCTCGCGCTCGCTGTAGCCGGCGACCCGGGGGCACAGCGAAAAGACGGGCACGCATCTTCCCAGGACGCGCCGAACGATCGCGAGCAGCAACGCGGAGTCCAGCCCGCCGCCCAGCGCAAGGGCCGTCCCAGGGGTGAGCGCACCTTCGAGGGCGGCGGCGAGCAGGTCAAGGATGTCACCGCCGACGGTCGCGAGAGGGAGGGATTCCTGGACCCAGCACCCCGCCCGGCGAAGCAGGACACATCCCGGCCTGACGGCCTTGACGCTGGCGAAACAGGTCGTCTCGTCGTCGAGCGGTTGGAGACCCAGGTGAGCCCGCACGCCGTCGGCGTCCAGGTGACAGGGGACGCGCCCCTCCGCGAAAAGCATGTGCAACGTCGGTGCCTGCCGGTCGCTGGCCTCGTGGTAGAACCACCGGGTCAGCCCATGATGGTCGCGCTGGGCGGAAGGGGTCATGCGGGCCCCTCGCGGCGCGTGAGGACTTCGAGGCGGGTGAGTTGTCGGTGAGGGAATAGGCTGCCGGTCCCGCCCATGCAGCGCTCGCAACTCTTCAGGGGCGTGTCGGTTTGCAGATAGGGCGCAACCTGTCGGCGAGGTCGGGGCTGTCGTCGAGGCCGACGCCGTCCCGCTCGGAGAAGGCCCGCGTGTTGTCGAAGGTGTCGAAATGCGCGGGGCGAGTGCAAAGGAAGAACCGGCCGTCGCGGAGCATGTGGCAGCCTTCGCGGAGCCAGCAGGTCCGAAAGATGGCGTGGGTCTCTTCGGGGTCAGCCCGGGCGCATCGAGCGTCATGTGCTGGAACCGGTCCTGGACCTTGACGTTGAGCGCGACGGCGTGGGCTTCCGTGCGCTGGCGGATGTGCTCCCGCAGATCGTCGGGCAGGCTTGGGTGCGGGTAGACGGACAGCGTCAGGGCGTCGAGCAGTTTCCAGAACTCGTCGGGCATCTTGCCGAGCAGCAGGCCGTTGGTCGTGACCGAGACGAGCGGCGCGATGCCGCTCTCCCGGACGATACGCAGACAGTCGAGCAACCGCGGATGCAGGAGCGGCTCGCCGCCGACGAGCTTGAAGATGCCGGGCGCCAGGACCCGGCGGGCCAGGGCGAGGTCGCGGCGGAGGTCGTCGGGGTCAACGCAGTAGGGAGGCAGAAAGGGCGAGAGGGAGCAGCACTGCCGGCACTTGAGGTTGCAGTGGTCGGTGATGTGGACCTCCAGCGAGCGAGTCTGGAGGCGGCCATTGAGGATGCGGTAGTGCATCTGTGAAGTTCCGGGGCGGCCGACGAACGCCGACAGCAGTGAATGTATCCGGGGCGGGAGTGGGGTGCAAGGAGATTACATTGCCTGCTATATCGGCACGGCGGGGATTCAGGCAGCGCTGATCCGCCGGGCGAAAGAAGGCGGCAGCTATCATGTCCGGGCCAACCTGACCCGATGCGCGATGTGGTTCATGTCACTTGGCGTGCTGGAGCGTGATGCGAATCGACTTCGTCAACGCGCGGCCAAGCCCTCTGGGCCTCTATGTCTTCGCGGAAGACCAGCAGGTGGCGGAGCGGATCCTGGACTCGACCACTTCCGGGACGCGGCCGTCAACGACTGCACGATCCAGCCGCTCATTCCCGACCTGCCCTTCGGCGGCGTCGGCAACTCCGGGATGGGCAAGTACCACGGCGAGTGGGGCCGTTGATCTCCACCGAGGCACTCCTCGAGCAGGTCGATCACGCGCGGGTCGCCGGACATCGGCAGTCCTCCCTAAGCTAAGGCTTCGATGCTAGGACGGCTTCCGCTTCCCGCCGCAGCAGGTGGTACATCCACGCTTCGCGGTTCGTCGCCTTGGCCGCGTCCCAGTCGAAGGCGGCGATCGCCGCGCCGAAGGTCTGGCGTGCGGCGGCGGTCTGGCCGAGCCGGTGCTGAACCATCGCCAGTAAGAGTGATGGTGCTGGCGGCAGGGTGCGCAGTGTGTCCCCCTGCAACAGTACCAGGGCGTTCTTCATCCGACCGGCTCGGTACTCGGCCAGGGCCTTGGCGAACCGGAGATACGGCTTGATCCAGTGCGGATTCGGCTTTTCCACGGCGAGGGCGCGGTCGATCACGGTGGTCGCCTGTTTCAGTTCATCGTCTGTGGCAGGAAGGAACAGGCATGCCCGGCCGGTGCGTTCGGCGACCTGGAGGTCCGTCGTCGTACCGAAGCGCTTGAGCAGTTCGGCGCGGGCTCGCCGATATTCGGCTTCGTTCTCCACAAACAAACAAAGTTCCGCATAGCCGTCCCAGGCCTCATGACTCGGAGGATTGAGGGCCAGCCATTGCTGCCAGACCTGCCGGCCCTCTTCCCACAGGCGGCGGGTCAGGTAGGCGTCTTTCAGTTGTCGATAACTCTGCGCGTATTTCAGGTCCGCGGCGACCGCCCGCCGGAATGTGTCGATCGACTCGGTGTGCCGACCCTGGAGAGACAGACTGTGAGCGAGGCCCGCCAGTGACGGGGCGTAACCGGGGTGGGTCTCGATACCCGTCGGAATTCACGCTCGGCCTCGGCGGGCTGATTCACGTTGTTCAGGGCCAGGCCGAAACTCGTGTTGTACAACGCTGACTCCGGATCCAGCCGCCTCGCCTCCTTGAACTCAACAATAGCTTCGTTCCACTTGCCCAGGTCGCCTAGCGCCTTGCCGAAATTGTTACGCAGGGCGGCATGGGTCGGTCGAAGCGCGATCGCGGCCTGGAAGTAGCGGAGGGATTCCGCTGGGTTGCCCTTGAGGAGCAACGCGTGAGCCAGCGCCCCGTTTGCGAGGTGGCTGTTGACGTGCGCCTGTTGTACGCGCTTGAGGTACGCGACCGAGTCGCCGCCGTGGCGATGGAGCTTCAGCCCCAGGAAGTTCAGGTTGTGCCGGCCGGCGTCGTACGACGCCCAATCGTCCAGTGCGGCCAGGACGGGCGCCGCGATTCCCGTGGCCCGGATCCGCGCCGCGACGACCGCGGGGTCTTCCGGGCCGTTGACGAGTCCCGCTTCCCGGAGCGCTTCCTCATACCGGGCGGCCGTGGGCTGAAGGGGCGTGCCCAGCGGATCCGTGTCCAGACTACCGAGAAGGATGTCTTCCAGCGTTCCGACCAGCGTCAGCTCGCGCTCCAGTTGGGCCGCACGCCGGCGGAGGTCCGAAGGGCCGCCGTCGCCGAGCCGGCCCTTCGCCCGCTCCAGCGCCGTGCGGGCCTGATCCCACTTCTTTTCCCACTGCGCGAACGACTCGGTCGAGATCTTCGCTTATCGCCCGGTTCAGCGCGGTCCGCTGGAACAAGACCCACCCGCCGACACCGAGTAGCACGTTCAACAGCAGAAAGCCGATCACCAGGGACGAAGCGAGCGAGCGGTGGCGCCTGGTCCACTTCACGACCCGTTCGACGGGCCCGGCGGGGCGAGCCAGGATCGGCTCGCCCCGCTGGAAGCGCAGCAGGTCCTCGGCGAACTCGGCGGCCGTGCCATACCGCCGCTGGGGGTTCTTCTCCAGGCACTTAAGGCAGATCGTCTCCAGGTCCCGCGGCACCAGGGGGTTGAGCCGCGCCGGCGACGCCGGGTCGTCGGCCACCACCTGCTGGAGCGTCGCCGTCGCGCTATCGGCGCGGAACGGCGGCCGCCCCGTCAGGCACTCGTACAGGATCGCCCCCAGGGCGTACACGTCCGTGCCAGGCCCGATGGCGTCGTTTTTGCCTTGGGCTTGCTCGGGCGCCATGTAGCTCGGTGTGCCCACCGGCGCGCCCGTCATCGTGAGCCCGCCGCCGTCTTCGAGTCGTCGGGCCAGGCCGAAGTCGGTAATCTTGGGCGTGCCGTCTGCGGTGAGCAGGATGTTGCCCGGCTTGAGATCGCGGTGAACGATGCCGCTCTGATGCGCGACGTGAACGGCCTCGCCTATCGTCGCCGTCAGCGCGGCGGCTTGGTTGGCTGGTAGGGGCGTACCAGCCATCTTCTGAGCCACGCTGCCGCCCTCGACGAATTCCATCGTGAAGTACGGCCGGCCGTCCAGGTCGCCGACGTCGAAGACCTGCACAATATTGGCATGACGTAGGCCGGCCACCGCTTCCGCCTCGCGCAAGAGCGCTCCAGCTCCTCCGGCCGGGCATAGGAACCGGCGAGGAGCATCTTCAGGGCGACGGCGCGGTGGAGACGTAAGTGCCAGGCCTTGTAGACGACGCCCACGCCGCCCCGGCCCAGCACCTCTTGCACCTCATAGCCGCGGATGCGCGGCAGGTCGGTAGTCGGCAGCGTGGGTGGCGCGACACCGTCAACGAAAGTGGACTCGGGAAACAAAGCGCCGACCTCAGCCTCCAGGGCGCGCAGTCGCTGCCAGCCGGCGCGCACTTGCGGTAACAGTTCGGGGCATCCACGGCAGACCTCTTCCGGGGAGCCACCCGAGTCCATGAGTTCCTCAAGTAGTTCATCCACACGTGGATCGTCGGTCATGATCAGATCTCCACGAAAAGATGAAGGATAAAAACAGACCCGAAACTGTCATCCGTCATCCTCTTGCGGCGCAGATCGTCAAGCTCCTTCGCCAGCAGCAAGAGCGAGCGATTCAAGCGCCGCTGTACCGTCTTGGCTGAGACGCCCAGCACGTCGGCGGCCTCGGCCTGCGTCAGTCCCTGGATACGCAGCAGGTCGAAAACCTCCCGCTCTTCGTCCGGCAGGTTGTCGATCGCCTTCAGCATGCGGCGGCCGTCGGGCGACAGTACGGAATCGCTGCTGGCCGGCGCGGACACCTTCCCTTCGTCCAGTTCGATGGCGGTCGGCTGTTCATCTAAGCGGCGGGCCAGGTCATTGAGTTCCCAGCGCATGTGCTGATTGACCAGGGCGAAGAACTGGCGCACGGTTTCAGGACGGACCGAGCGCATGGCCTTGAGCAAGCGTTCCACCACGCCGCTGAGCAATTCGTCGGCTTGCAAGTTCAACGGCGGCAACGTCAAACGCCGGTATTTGCGGTGCAGGAGATTCGCGCACAGGAGTTGCAAACGGCGTACCGCCCGGTCGAGCAGTGCGCGCACAATGGGCTCGGCGGGTTGATCCCCGGCCAGGGCGTTCAGGTAACGCTGGACCGCAGCGGTGGTATGTTCTTCACTCATGAAAAGTTACGAATCGAATGCGGGGCGTAGGCGCGATTTTAACAAGTCCGCTGTCCCCCCGCAACGCTCAGGAAAGCAATGGGAAAATGGTGACGGCCACGGGCTGAGGCCGACCCCGATTGCGGCGCACGGGAGCAAGTGTCCAGGCATCGTTCGCCCGAGGAGCAACGCATGGCAGAGGCAACCGTAAGTCGTGAGACGAGCCGTGCGCGGCTGCACTATCACCAGCCGTCCACCGCAAATCGAGCGGCGCTCGGCCGCGCCCCGCGCTCAACGCGCCCCACACGCAGCCTTCCGCTCTCCTGGAAGCGCACTCGGCCTCGGAGTTGAGGACTCTTGGGGTCGCCAATGGCAAGGCCGACGACGGCAGCACAGCCCACCTGCTTCTCATTGGCGATGACCCGACCCCGATGAGGGAGCAGTTGCGCCAGGCGTTCCCCGCACCGGCGCACCGAGTGCAGATCGCCGACACTGGCAATGTCGGACTCGAGCACGTCCGTACTGACTCACCCGATGTCATTGTCCTCGACCTGGGCCTGCCCGATCAGTCTGGGCTGGAGGTCTATCAGCAAATTCGCTGCATCAATGCGCGCATCCCGGTCATCTTTATCACCAGGGCGAAGCGGGCTGATGCGGCCATCAAGGCCATGAAACAAGGCGCCTATGACTGCCTGTTCATGCCAGTCGACGTGCCCGTGCTGCGGCGGGTCGTCGGCGCGGCGCTGGCCGTGGCCCGACGGATGCGCCAGCCGGTTATGGCGGAGGAAACCGGGACCGAACCGGAAGCGGAGGGTGTCTTCGTCGGCTCCTGCCCGGCCATGGGCGAGGTGTACAAGGCCATCGGCCGTGTCGCCGACCAGGGTGTTCCCGTGTTGATCACCGGCGAGAGCGGCACGGGCAAGGAACTGGTCGCCCGCGCCATCTATCAACATGGCCCCCGCGCTCAGGCACCGTTCCTGGCGCTCAACTGTGCGGCCATCCCCGAGAACTTGCTGGAGAGCGAGTTGTTCGGCCACGAGAAGGGCGCCTTCACCGGTGCCGACCGCCGCCGTATCGGCAAGTTCGAGCAGTGCCACGGCGGCACCCTTTTTCTCGACGAGATCGGCGACATGCCGCTGTCTCTCCAGGCCAAGATCCTACGCCTGCTCCAGGATCAGGCGTTCGAGCGTGTCGGCGGCAACGAGACCATCCGCACCGACGTGCGCTTGATCGCGGCGACACACCGCGACCTGAAGGGTTGGTCCGCAGAGGGGAAATTCCGGCCGGACCTGTATTACCGCCTGGGCGTCTTCACGATTCCTTTGCCGTCGTTGCGCGAGCGCGGCGACGACCTGCCGCTGCTGGTGCAGCACTACGTGCGCCGTTTCAGCCGTGAGCTGGGGCGCGAGGTCCGCCAGGTTGCTCCCGAGGCACTGGAGCGGCTGTGCCGCTATTCATGGCCCGGCAACATTCGGGAGCTGCAGAGCGTCCTCAAGCAGGCGCTGCTCCAGGCCAGCGGCACGGTCCTGCTCCCGGCCTTTCTGCCTGATTCTCTGAATGGGCCGGGCGAACTCGCTAGGGCGGCGCGGACAGGGGAAGAACCCGGAGTGGAAACAATTGCGGTCCGCCAACAACTTGGTTCCGATGCCCGCGATCTTTACGCGGAGACACATCGGCAGGTGGACCGGCAATTGCTAGCCCGCGTCCTGGAGTACACGCGTGGGAATCTCCAACAGGCCGCGCTGCTGCTGGGCATCGCCCGGCAAACCTTGCGCATGAAGCTCCGGGACTTGGGGCTGGCCGTCACACGCTCCGTCGAAGCGGAAGAAGACGACGCGGCCTAGGATCGGCCGGCGCACGAGCGGCACCGTGCGCCTCCCTTCTGTCAGAACGACGGCCTTACGTTTGGGGCGCAGCCATGCAACATCCTCAAGTGATGCGCACAACCGCCGACGCTCGCCTCGTTCACTCGTTCCTCCAAGATTTCTCAAGGTTGCCGCCTGCGCACCCGATACAACCACTACCGCCGGAAATCCCGCAGGCGACTCCGTTGGCAGCGTCGCGCCAATCTGGGGAAAAAACGGCGCGCTACTGGAAAGCACGTCTCCCACGAGATTCACCATGTGAAACGCTCGGAAGGTGGATCAGATCCCCTCCGAATCCACGAGGATCTGACCGTGCCGACCCAGACGATCACAACCAGGCGAGTTCGAGTCGGGCTCAACCTTTTCGGATTCCTCCTGCTCGCCTCCCCACTGGGTTGCAGCCACGAGCGCTACGGCTACCAGGAAGGCCTGGCCCAGCGAATCCTGCCGCCGGTGAACCTCGAAATTCACGAGGAACCCCCCACGCCAAAGAAGACAACACAGGAGACCTCCAGCGGAAGCCCAGCCCGCTTCGGGCGACCCAAAGCAGCAGACGATACGAGCGCCAAAGAGGTCAAGCTGCCGACGTCTGCTCAAGCGGGTGGTGTCACCTGTGCACCTACCCAAACGCTCACGCTTGCCGAGGCCATCGATACGGCTTTTCGGCAACAGCCTCGGTTGCGAGTCTACATGGAGAGCGTCGAGCAAGCCCGGCGCGGAGAGGACATCGCGTTCGCCCCGTTCCTGCCACTGGCGACGGCGGGATATTCGGTCGGCGGCTTCGACGTGAACGCCGGCGGCCTCGGCGTGTTGGTGGGGCAACCTGCCGCCTTCACGTTTATTCCTGCCCTGGGAGCGGTACCTGTTGGGCTCGACATCAACACCGGATACGAGTTGGCCGAGATCAAGCTGCAGTGGCTTATCTGTGACTTCGGCCGTCGGCTGGGTCGTTATCGTCAGGCTGGCCTCGCTGCCGAAATCGCCCAGCTGCAAAGCGACCGGGCCTACCAGACAGTCGCCAACGAGGTCGCGGTGGCGTACTACCAGGTTCTCCGTACGCGGGCCTTGCGGAAGACGGCCCGCGACGCCGTCCGCCGGGCGGAAGACGATCTGGAGGTGGCCAAGAAGCTGGCCAAGGGCGGGGCGCTGGAGAAGGAGAAGGTGCTGCGTGTCGAAGTCCAGTTGGCCGAAAGCCAACGGCTGCTCGATGCCGACGGAGGGTGCGGAAGCGGTGGCGGTCGCGGCGCTCAACCTGGCCATCGGGTTGAACGTCAATGCGCCGACCGGCGTCGTCAAGAAAGCTCGGACATTCCGCCCTTCACGCAGTCCCTCGCCGAGTGCTTGCAGACAGCCGTCGGGCTGCGGCGCGAATTCCAGGTGGCCCGGCAGTCCATCCAGGTGGCCGACGAAGGCCGGCAGGTGGCCAAGGCCGACTTTGCCCCACGAATCGTGGCCGAGGGCTACGCCTATCGACTTCCAGCAGTCGGACCCCACGCGGCCACGCCGACCTGGCCGTCGGTTTCATCAAACTGGAATGGGGCCTGTTTGAAGGCGGCAAGCGGGTGGCCGAGATGCGCGTGGCCGATTCGAAGATCCGCGCTGCCATGGCTCAGGCGGAGTCGATCGCGGATACCATTGCCTTCCAGGTTACCGAAGCGTATCGCAACCTGGTCACCGCCCGGCTGGCGATCGAGCGTTCGCGGCCGGCGGTGGACCCAGGCAGAGGAGAATTACCGGCTCGTGACGCGCGGGCGCAGGCAGGTGCTGCCACGTCCGCCGAGATCACCGACGCCGAGAGCACGCTGACCCGCGCCGAGCAAGACGTACCTCAATTCGATTCATGATTACCTCATCGCCGTGGTTCGCCTCGAGTACGCGATGGGTGTCACGCCGACGCCGGGCAGCTCATGCAGCCGAAAGCAATAAATTCCAGGCCGCGGGATGAGCGTAGCGAATCCCGCGGCTTGGCTCCATAGAGACATCACCATGACAGCTAACGTACAGCCAACGCCGCCTGCCGCTCCGGCAGCTCCCGCCGCCTCGCCCCCAGCCCCGGCGCCGACGTCCCACGTGTCGCGCCCTATTCGGTGGGCCGTCTGGTGCGTCATCGGCGCGGCCGCGATCGTCGCCGCGTCCGTCGCCGTTGTCTGGTTCACCGACCGTCTCTCCCATTCCATCACCGACGACGCCTTCGTCGAGGCGCACATCGTCAACGTCGCTCCGGAGATGGTTTCCGGCCGCATCGTCCGCTTCCTGGTCGAGGAGAATGACCAGGTCGAGCAGGGCCAGGTGCTGGCGGAGATCGACCCGTCCACTACCGCGACCAGGTGGAGCAAGCACGCGGCAAGCTCGATCTGGCCGAGGCGGAGCTGAAACGGCAGGAAGCGGGCCTGGCCAAGCTCAAGAAGGAGGTCCCCCTGCAAATCGACATTGCCAAGCAAACGCTTGCCGGCGCACGGACCGAGGAGGCACGGGCGAAAGATAACCTGAAGCTCACCACCGACGAAGTCAACAAAACCATCGAGGAGGCCCAGGCCGCCGTCGGTGTTGCCAAGGCGAACGCCGTGCTCGCCAAGCAGGAGTATGACCGCTGGACCAAGCTCGCCGCGCAGGACGCGGCGACGAAGCGCAAAGCCCAGGAAGTGACGCGTGCTCTGTGACGCAGCCAAGGCCGAGCGGCGGCTGGCCGACGCCAAGCTGGCCAAGGCCGAGGCGGCGCGGACCCGGATCGAAGTCGCCAACCGGGACCTGGAAGTTGCCCGCACGCTGGTCGCCAAGGCCGGAAAGGCACTGGACCTCGCCGAGACCGGCTACGACCAGATCCGCGAGGTTGAGCTGATGGTCGGCGTGAAGAAGGAAATGGTCAAGGACGCCCAGATCGCGCTGGACACGGCCGAGCACCAGCTCGAATTCACGCAGGTCCGCGCTCCGTTCCCCGGCGTGGTGGTCAAGCGCTACCGCAACCTGGGCGACTTTGCCTCGCCCGGCGTCGCCGATCCTGAGCATGTACAACCCCGACCTGCTCTACGTGACGGCCAACCTGGAGGAGACGCGCCTGCCCGGCGTCGCTGCCGGGCAACCCGGTCGAGTTGCGGCTGGACGCCTTCGCCGAGCCGTTCCGGGGCCGGGTCGTCTGGATCAACAAATCGACCGGGGCCCAGTTCGCCCTGATGCCGCGCAACGTCGTCTCCGGCGAGTTCACCAAGGTCGTGCAGCGCGTGCCGGTGCGCATCTGGATCGAGAAGGACGAGCGCTGGCCGCTGCTGCGGGCCGGCCTCTCGGTGGCTGTGGCCATCGCGCACGGCGAGGGGGACGCCACGTGGGCCGAGCAGGCCGCCCGGGAGATGAGGGACCTCGAGATGCGTTACAACCAGCCCGCAGCCCCCGAACCGGCGGCACCGGACCGGGGGACCGGAAATGACCACGACCCCGCCCCCGCCGGCGCCGAACCGGCCCCGCCGCCCTACCGCTGCGGCTCGAGCGCCGCCACTGGCTGGCGGCCCTGGCGATCCTCGTCGTCTTCTTCGCGCCCTACCAGACCCTCGTGCAGACCGTCATCACCGACGACGCCGTGCGGAAAGGCCTCGACGTCGATGACTACGACATGATCTGGCAGCAGGTCGGCTACGGCGTCGGCATCCTGTACGGCGTGTTCACGGGGCTGTGGTTGTCGGCCCGCATCGGCGCGCGCTACACCATCGCCCTGGGCCTGCTGGGGTTCGCCCTGGGCAACGTGCTGTGTGGGGCGGCGGTCGGGCTGGAGAGCTTTGTCCTGGGCCGGTTCGTCGATGGCTTCGGCAAGATGCTGGTGATGGGGCTCGGCCGGACCACGCTCTACAAGCAGTTCGACCGGCTGCTGCTCGTGGCCATCGGCTTCTACGGGATCTTCGCCTACGCGACGCGCAACTCGACCCCGCTGCTCATGGCGGAGCTCGACGTGGGGCTGTCCTGGCGGTGGATGTACTGGTTTTACGTCCCGGTCGCGCTGCTTGGGATGGTGCTCGTCTGGCGCTACCTCCGTCCCGACCGCCCGCCTCGGCCCATGCACCTGCCCATCGACTGGCTGGCCGTCACGCTCTTCATGGCCTGGGTCGTGGCGATCGTGTTCGCCTTCAGCTGGTATCGCAAGTGGGGCGGCTGGACGTCGAACGCCTTCGCCGTGACGGTCATCCTCTGCGTCACCCTGCCCGTGGTCCTGGTGGTCTGGCTCGGGTCGGGCTTCAGCCCCGACGAGCATCTGAAGCGGCTGCTGCGAACCCGCGTCTTCATCCTGGCCATGACGATGCGCGGGCTGATGCTCACGCACCTGGTCGCCGTGCTGACGATCGTGGGCCTGTATGCCACCGAGCTGCGCGGCTACCCCCGGATCACGGCGGGCTGGCTGATGGTGCCGACCACGCTGACGATGGCCGCGACCACGCTTGCTGACGACCTGGTTCCACCGGCGCAGCCTGCGGCACGTCTGGCTGGTCGTGGGGGTGGTGGGGACGGCGGCCTGCGTGTGGTGGCTGTCGTCGCTGGACAACTTCACGCCGAAGGAGCACGTCGCCTTGATCCTGGCCTGCTGGGGGGCGTTCCTCGGCCTGATCCCGCCGGTCTTCCTGACCGACGAGATCGAGGGGCTGAACCCCAAGGACTTCCTCTACGCCGGCGCCCTGGCCGTCGTCGGCCTGGTCGTGCCGATCATCACGGTGCCGACGGCGACGGGGACGGTGATCAAGGCCTGGTCCGACCGGGCCGAGGACACCTACCGCCTCAACCTCAGCACCAACCGCCCCGCGGTGTCGGAGGCCGCGGACCGCGTCGCCGACTATTACCAGCAGCGCGGCCTGAGCGGGCCCGCACTCCAGCAGGAAACCGGGACTGTCCTGGGCACATTCGCCACGGTCGAGAGCGTCGCCTACGGTTTCCGCCACGGCCTGCGTTTCCTGAGCCTGATGATGCTGACGCTCGGGCTGACGGTTGCTTTTCTGCTGTGGCGGGCGGCTGGCGGCTTGCGCGCGCCGCCGGGGGCCGGCTATGCGTGAGGTGCGTGGTGGGCGCAATGATCCTCAACGAATATAATCGGCCGCAGGTTCCCTGTTTGGGAGTTAACGCCATGCACGAAATGCTGCTTGAGCGCATTCGCACGTTGGAGAAGGCGAACCGCCGCTGGAAACTCCTGTCCGTGACATTGGGGCTGCTGCTCACCGCCTCGGTCGCCACCGGCGCGACATTCACGACGATTCTGGAGTTGCGGGTCATCGCCGACGCGGAGGAAACGATGCAGGCGCTTCATCGGGCCAGGGAGCAAGAGCAAATCGCCCGGGAACAGGCTGAAGTTGCCTTGCGGGAATCGCGACGTGCGCTCGAAGTGGCCCGCCAACGGGAGAACCAGGGCGAACAGCACATCCCTGGGGAGAAACAACAGCCGTGACCACAACGCCGTAGCGGAATTCGCCAAGAATTCCGCCGCGTCCCGAGCGGAATTCTGGCGAATTCCGCTACGGCGCCACATCCACGACGAAGAACGCGTCGCTGCCGTCCGCCCCAGCCGCCCCGTTGACCCGCAGCGCGAAGACGTGCCGGCCGGCGGCGATACCGTCGGCGAGGCGCACTCGCAGGTCGCGCTGCACATTACCGCCGGCTGCGATCTCTAATTCCCACGTCTGGTCGGCGGTGAGACCACGCCCTTCTAGCACCGCGGTCAGCTTGTCTTTACGCGGCAGCGGGTTGGCGGCGACGAGCGTGGCGTTGATCGCATCGCCCGGTTTCGCCTTCTGCATCAACGGCTCGACATGGACGCGGTGCGGGTCCCAGTCGGCACGGTGGTCGCCGCTGGGGCACAGCGCGTCCGCGGCCTGCCCGGCGGCCTGGCCCCAGGCGACGCGACGGCGGAAGTCCTCGGCGCTGAACTCGAACGGGCCGCCATGCTCTGCCAGCACCCACTCCGGCCGGGCGTCGAGCACCTGCTGGGCGCTGGCGGCGTACAGCAGCGGCGACGAGCGGTTCAGGCCCATCCAGCCGCCCGAACCGCTGAACATGTCCTGGTGGAAGAAATTGTCCGCCGTGAAGAAGCACGTCTTGCCGTCGATGGTCGTTTCGACGCCCATCGTGTAGTAGCTTTGCCCGGGCAGATGGCGGAAGCGAAAGCGATACTCGCGCCACGCCAGCGTCTCGCCATCACGCGGCGTCCGGTCGAACTTGACCGGCCGAATGTCGATGAACGGCGCCCGCCAGCGCGCCGGCTCGGCGAGCGGCCGGGACACCGTGTCGAGTGTCCAGACCGCGAACCGATCGCGATCGGGCAGGTCGTAGATGCCGTCGTAATGGTCGTAATGGGCGTGGCTGAACATCACGACTTCGAGCGGGCCGACGGCCTGGTCCTTTTGCAGCTTGGCGAACTGGTCGGCGCTGCGTTTGTCCCAGGGATCGATCATCAGGCTGGGGCCGTCCTTCGAGGTCAGCACGTAGGTGTTGCCGGTGAGCCACAGGTGGGCGCTGACCTGCGACCACGGTTTGGAGCCGTTGGATTGGGCCTGCTCCCTCGCGAGAAAGCGGTAGGCCGGCGGATTGCCGACGCGTTCCTTGGTGTAGCGTTCGAAGCTCTTGAGGAAGCCGGTTTCCTCGACGGCCGCCACTGTCTGCTTCAGGGCCGCCGCCGCGTCTTTTGCGACGACCGGCCCATGCGTCGGGCAGAGCACGTCGGGCTTTTGCTCGATCAGCCGCCGCAACGACGCGGCCGCCGGCTTGAGGCCCGCGTCGGTCCAGTGGTCCCAGTCGGTCGTGTACGGCGCCCACAGCTTGCCGGCCGACGCAAACGCGCCGCCGCAGAAGACGACGCGCGGCCCATCTTTCTTGCGCCGATGATCGCCACGTGCGCCAGTGCGTGGCCGGGCGTGTCGACGACTGTGAGCTGCCACGACTGCCAGTCGATCGTCCTGCCGTCGGCAAGGGAATACTCGATCCCCGCGAAGCCTTGCGGCACGACGAGGTAAGCGGTCCGCGAGCCGCGCAGCGGAATCGATTCCTGCCAGTATTTGCGCACCGCAGCCGGCTCGAGCCAATCCGCCGCCCCGACCGGCGCCTTGACGCTGCAAGACTTGAGCAGCGCCGGCAGGGCCGCGCAGACATCGCGATGGTAGTGCGTAAGCAGCACCGTCTCGACCGTGCGGTTGCCGTGTGCGGCCAGTCCGTCAGTCGCAACCGGTGCGTCGATGAGCAGAGCGCGATCGCCGTCGACGAGCGCATAGCCGGCCACGCCGCCGGGCGAGCGCAGGACGCCGGGCGCGACGACGGTCCAGGCGGGCGGTTGCGTACCGGCGTTGTGAGCGAAGCCGGCGTAAACGGCGGCAAGGATGCAGAGGAACGCGGTGGAGAGGACAAGCAATTTGCGCGTCGGCATGCGGAGCAGTTCCTGGTCTGGTCAGCCGAGAGCGTTATCACTCACTTCCGGCCGAATGCCTCGTATTGGTGAAGTCCCATTGTTGCTTTAGTGCGCACATCGTGATCTTCGTCGTTCAACGCCGCCTTGAGAGCAGGTAGCACAAGCTCATGGGCCTCTGGCGCAAGAAAGCCGAGTCCGTCGGCGGCATCGCGCCGCCAGGTCGCCTTGTTGCTCGTAAGCGCAGCCGTAAGAATCGGAACGAGCTTCCTGCTCAGTTCGGCAACACGATTCTGTGCCGCGGCATCGGCTGGTTCGTGGCGCCGGCTCCAGCTCTGTATCGCCAACGCGTATGCAATGCGCAGGCGCAGTCCAGGGTCGGGGTGCATGAGATTCTGTTGCAAGAACCCATGATAATGCCACGGCATCACGCAGGCCATCCGCAGCTTCTCGTTTCCCTTGGCCGCGTCGATCAGCCGAACGAGCTTGCATTGCCGCTGGCGTACGTCATTGTCGCCGAAGGGAATTTCGCCCGGAGGCATCCGGGTTCTTGTCCCTGGCATGGTCGCGAAGCGCGGGCATCGCCTTGGTTCCGAACGGGGATATCAGATTGCGCAGAATGATTGCTGGCTCGCCAATGACTCCAATGACTGGTCGCCCTCCATCGAATGCGCAGAATGTCGGGCACAGCCACGAGGGCGGCCCGGGCGTGATCCTCGTCCTGGGAAGAGGCCATCGTGCTAAGAGTTCTTGCTGCGATAAAGGCGAGGCGGCGATCAGCTAGCGCTTTGCGCAGCGGGCCAACCGCACGCGCACCAAGCTTCACCAGTGAGGCAGATGCTACCTGTCGCACGGTCGGATCTGGACCGTTGAGGACGCCAATCAGAGCAGCGACGGCTTCATCCGCATCGGTGCCGACGCGCCCCAGAGTGAACGCCGCCTTGTAGCGCACGTCCTCGTCCTTGTCGCTCATTGCCTTGATGACCGCAGGCACGGCCGATTTTGCCGCCGGTCCGGCGAATGCCAGTGCCCAAACGGTATAGAAGCGCACGGTCTTGTCCGGATCATCGAGCGCATTGAGCAAGGCTGGGACCGCCGGCTCGCCGATCCCGCCCAGGGCCATCGCCGCGTGGAGCCGCAACTCTTCGTCGGGGACTGCCAGGAAACTGACCAACTCCGGCACCGCGGCCTTGGCGTCGAGCTTGGCGATCCGTGCGACCGCCTCGACTCCGTCCTCTGGCCCGCTGACCTGGAGCTGATCAGCTTTCTGACGTACCTTCCATGCGAAATAGCCTCCGCTTGCGAGAACGATCGTCACGAGGCCTGCTACAAGGGTGCGGACAACGATCGATCGTCGCATGGTATCCTCCTGTCGTGGCGCAGTGTGCGGATGCCTCGCGAGGTTGGAGCGCTGCCGGAACTGGGTCGCCGCCTACTTTATCTTATGAAGGGGTCCGCATATAGGCGTCCGCAGGGCTCGACCTCTGGTTCCGTCTGTGTTTCCTGGAGTCGGCCTGCCCGGAGAATGCTCATGGCCAAGAAACCGAAGGCCCTTCCGCCCCCGACGGTTCCGCCGTGTATGCTCTTCTGCGATGGGGTGATCTTGGAACAGGGGGACTGGCAAGACCACCCTTGTCAACACCTTCTCGGGGGTCACGGCCGGCACCTTCCCTTCCCCGCCACGAGACTTGCACGTCTATGTGCAATTGACCAGCTTTTTGGGCGATGTCGGCGTAAAGCTGTCCTGTACGCGGGTCGATGTTTCCGAAGCTGAAGAAGTCTATTCGACCGAGCATGTCATGCGCTTGCGTGGTAAGCTGGTGGTGGAGCAAATGCACTTGGTGTGGCACCGGTTTCAGTTCCCGAGTCCCGGTGAATACGCCTTCCAACTCTGGAGTCAGGGACACTGCGTCGCGGAGCGCCGCCTGACCGTGCGGCGCAAAGGAGCCTGAAATGACGCTTGAAAACGACAAACCCGAGCCAGCCGATGCGGAGCAGATCGAGACATTTGGCGGCGATTACCACCGTTTGGAGAGCACGTTCCGGCCGGTCGAGAAAACGCCACGCGCCCCCCAGGTGCGGGAGAAAGGGCGAACGCGGGACAAGAATGCGCGAAAGCCACGAAAGCCACCGGATTAACGGAGCCGCAACTTCAAGTCGGTCCGCTACGGTGCTGGCTGCGTAAACCGGACGTTCACGGCGCCCTCTTCGGTTCGCAGCGCTGCCGTCATTTGCCGGCCGCGGCCTGCTTGAACTGCGCCAGCGGAAACGATTCGACCACCCACGGCATGCTGAGAAACGGGTGCTGCTGGTCGCCGCTGTGCTGGGCCACTTCATCGAATACATACTGGTACAGGTGATGTACGTACAGCCGTTGGTTGTAGCGGTTGTATTGCACCTCCTGCACCGGCGTCAGCGCCTCCAGCACCGCCTTGGTGAACAGGCCGTGCCCATTGCGCTCGGCGGCCTTTTCGGAGCCCATCGCGGCGCAGAGCACCGCAATGCCGACCTCGTCGTCGGTCAGGGTCCGCGCCACATCGTCGCTGGCGGGCCTTAGTCCCGACGTCGCCAGCTTCTTGCCCTCGCCGAAACCCGCGGCATGGCACGCGTCGAGCATCAGCAGCACCTGGCACGGAACGTTGCGCAGCTCCTTGATCAACGCGGCGCCCGACAGTGCGGTCTTGCCGAGCGCATTGACCTGGGCGTCGCAGGTCAGCAGGTAATAGCCGCTCTTGTCCTTAACGCCGTGGCCGGCGAAAAACACGATCGCCTGATCGTTGGGGCTGACCTTCTGGAGCCGCTCCAGCGCCGCGAGCACTTTCGGCGTGGTGGCATCGCCATCCAGGAGCGCGGTGCACTGAACGTTGCCGAAAAGCGCGCCCTTGCCCGTTTCGGCAAAGGCGTCGGCGATCGACCGGGCGTCGGCCGCGGCGAAGTCGAGCATGAGCGCCGGGTCCTGGTACTTGCTGACGCCGATCGCCAGCACGTGCAGCGTCGGCAGCTGGGCCGCATTGACGCCGGTCACCTCGACGGGTTCGGACAGCGCGGAGGAATCAGGGCTGCGCCAGCGCCGTCACGGTGTGCTTGCCTTCGGGCACCGCGATGGTGAAGTCGCGCTCGAATTCGGCCTGGCCCATGCCGAGGTCCACGCTGCTGTCGTTGCCAGGCAATGGCCGGCCATCGAGCAGCAGCCGCAGGGCCTTAACCGGCTGATCGGCGTTGGCGGCCGTGGCGCGGACCTTGAGCGTGGCGACCGCCTTGTTTTGATCTGTTTTCGTGAGGACGACCCGTGGCGGCATCAGATTTTCGAGCTTCGCTGAGCGCGTCACGTGGCCGAGGTCGGCGTCGGCCGTCTTCAGCGCGGCGGCGACGCAGTCCTTGTCGAGCACCAGCTTGACGACGTTGGGGCGAAAAAGCCGCGCGCGGAAGCGCTCGGTTGGATAGAAGCTCGCCAACTGGTCCAGGCCGTGGTTGACGACCCAGCCGGTAAGCTTCTCGCCGCCGGGGGTGGCGGCATAGTAGCCCTCCGGCGTCCACACGACCCAGTCGTTGCCGGCGATAAAGAGGTCGAGCAAGATTCGCTGGTCGCCCGGCGCGCGGGTTGATGAGCTGCATCGTCTGCCGGGTCGTACGCAGCACGACATGGCGGCCGTCGGGCGCGACCGCGAAGCCGTCGTAACCACGCGGCCGAGCCAGCGTGTAGCGCGGCTCGCCGGTCCTGGTGTCGTAATAATGGGTGCCGAACACGGTGAGCAGGTCGCCGGCCAGCAGGGAGTACGTCGTAGCCAGACTGTTGGGGACCTTGATTTGCTGCAGCCGCGGCCGGCCTTCCACGGTCAACGTGATGTTGTCGAGACGGCGCATGCGCAGGCCGTCCAGCTCGATCAGATGGATTCGGGGAAGTGCTTCGCCCTTCCTGGCGTCGGGACGCATTTCCAGCCGCGCGAGGTCCAGCCGGCGCGAGCGGTTCGACCTCGCGGTGGTCCTCGGCGATGGCGCCGGCGCCCCAGGCGACGGCCTTGCCGTCGGCGGTAAACCCGAAGTGGCCGCGTTCGACCGCGCGCACCTTGCTGAGCAGGCGGTTCTGGACCTTGCCCTGATCGAGATCGAACACGTAGATGCCGAAGTCGGTGCCGCCAGACAAGACACCACGCTTGCCGTCGGCCGACACGGCGGTGCGCGCGAGGAACCTGGTGTTCGAGCGCAGCCGCGGCCCGACCGGGCGGGCGGTGCCCTGGTCCCAGTCGAGCACGAGGGCGCCGATGTGCGCATTGAAACCACCGCTGGCGCATTTCCAGCCGATCAGCACTTCCGTCGACTGGGGCCGCACCCGCAGCGGGGCCACGCGCGGCGGCTTCAGGGTAGCATCGATACGGCGGTCGAGCGCTGCCAGGGCGTGCGCCTTGAGCTGCTGGCCCTTGTTCGCACCGGTGGCCGACCAGGTGCGCAGCGTCATTTCGGAAAGGGTCAGGAGCGTGTCATCGTCGCCCCACGCGACACGTTGATTCGGCTTTTCCTGGATGTCGAAGTCGAGCGTGCCGCTGAGCTCCTTTTTCTTGCGCACCAGCTGCCAGACTTCGGTCTTGCCCTTGACGAGCGTAAGCGCGATGCGCTGGCCCTTGGGCGCGAACGTCAGCGAGGTGATGTTGGCGTTCTTGTGCGCGATGCGGCCCGCGCGTTGCCCCCTGGCGGGATCCCAGAGCTGGACGCCACCGCGATCGGCCTGGGCGAGGAGCTTGCCGTCGGGGGAGAAGTCCAGCGGGCCGTTGAACTCCGGATGCGCGAGTACCTTGAGCCGGCGTTCGTGCAGGTCGAGCAGATAGAGGAGGCGAACCGTGGCGCCCTTCTCGTCGGCATTCTCGGCGAGGAAAGCGAGGTGCCGGCCGTCCGGTGAGCACGCCAGATGGTCCGGCATGCCGCGCTCACCGTTGCCGGCGGGGAGCCATAGCACCTTAGTGCGTTCGCCGGATTGCAGGTCCCAGACCTGGACGGTGCGGTCCTCGCCGACAGTGACGAGCCGTTCCCCCGCATGCGTGAAGAACGCGCCGCGGATCGGCGCCGTGTGCCCGCCCGTGTTGAGCGCAAGCTGCGCGTGGTCATTGACGCCCTTTTCTTCTTCCAGCGGCAAGTCGGGCTCGGGTTCACTGTCGCCGGCCGCGGCGTTCTTCGGCGGTTGCGGCGCGGCGCCTGGCCCATGAGTAGCGGCAGCGTCAGCACGAAGAGCAGCAATACGGCAAGGAGACGCATGGCGAATCTCCGGCAGGGTTGTGACCCTTAGCTTATGCCCTGCGGCACCGCGGACGCAACCCCCGAATGCCCGTGAATTGTGTCGGCGCCGTGGCGATCCATCGACGGAGCGTCGGCGCCGGTCGGCGCCGGCGGCTCGCCCGGAAGGAGTAACCGCGAAGCGGCGAATTCTGTCAGCGATTGTGCGCCCCGCTGACCTCGGCGATGAATGCTCTTGTCTCCTTGATAACCTCGTCCGTCATGGAGATATGCCCCTTGTCCTTGTAGTGCAGGAATCGGTGGCGCACGTCAGCCTTCGCCAAAGCCTGCACCATATCCAAAGCGTGCTGAATCGGCACCGACCGGTCGTCGTCAGAATGCAGGATCAACATCGGCTTCATCTTGTTGCTCACATGGTTGATGGGCGAACCCAGTTGTCGTGCGGCCACCGGTTCCTCTCCGGCCGGCGACCAGCCACTTCCCCAATCGAGCTTGTTCAGGTCATAGGGAGCTGAGACGCAGATCACCGCCCGGACATCGTGTGGCCGGTCCTCCCAACCGCCGGTTTTCTTGAACGGCCCGTCACCCAGCGTGTTCGCCAGCGCTACCAGGTGTCCGCCGGCCGATTGACCGATGAGAAAAATGCGCCGGGTGTCAATCGGATACTTGTCGGCATGGGCATGGACCCAGCGGATCGCACAGAGCACATCCTGGTAGCAAGCCGGGGTAGGCGTACAGCCGATCAGCCGATAATCAATCGACATGGCGAAGAACCCGACGCGAGCCCACTCGCGGACTTTGATGGCACTGTGGGTTGTTTTTGACTCTCGGAACCAGCGGCCACCGTGGACGGAGAGGATGACGGGGAACGGGCCTTTTCCTTCGGGGTAGGCGAGGTCAGCCAGCAAGCCTGCCCCCTGGACCCTGCCGTAGACCACATCCTCCTGGACGATGATCTTCACATCCTTGTCCTGCGCGAAGGCTCTGGCCGGCTGGATTTCCATGAGCTTGTCTCCCTGTGCACTAAGGAGAGCGACAGTCAGCGCTGCCATCGCCTTTTTCATGAGTGACGACTCCTCGTCGATTCCGCATGCGAGACCGTGAGCACTACAACAACCCGAGCGTCCTTCGGCCCTACCCGAACCGGAGCGAAGCGACCGCGACCGCCGCCGTTGTACGCCGGCGCCACCGGGCTGACCAGCGGATGGTACCATGACAACCGACGAATCCCAGTGCGATCGCGTTCTCGCTGCCGTCAAGCCGCAGCGGTTGCTCGACGCCGCACGCAAGCTCATCGCCGTGCCGAGCCGCACCGGCGAAGCCACGGCGGTGCTCGATTGCCTCGCTGACATGCTCAGCACCGAGGGCCTCGCCGTCGAGCGGCCTGACGGCGGCTACCCACAGGCGCCGGCGGTCGCGGTCCGCTGGTCCGCCAAGAAACCCGGCAAAACGCTGCAATTCAATGGCCATCTCGATACCGTCCATCTGCCGTTCGTGCCGCCGTCGGTCGATGGCGACCTGCTTCACGGGAGTGGCTCGGCAGACATGAAGGCCGGCGTTGCGGCGGCGGTCGAGGCGCTCTTGGCCTTGCGCGACGCGGACGCCCTCGACACGGGCGCCGTTCTGCTGACTGCCCATGACCTGCACGAAACGCCGTGGGGCGATGGCCGGCAGCTCAACGCGCTGATCGGCGCGGGCTACGCCGGCGATGCCGTGTTGCTGCCGGAGTATCTCAGCGAGGTGCTGCCAGTCATCGGCCGCGGCGGATTCACCTGGAAGGTGGACATCCAGCGGCCGGGGCCGCCCATCCACGAGGTGCTGCGGCCGGCGGAGCCGAACGTCATCGCCGCCGGCGCCGAGCTGGTGCGCCGTCTGCTGGTGCTCGACGAGGAGCTGGCCTGCAACCGCGATCCGCTGGCCGGGCCGGAAAGCCTGTTCATCGGGCAAATTCACAGTGGCGAGATCTTCAACCAGTATCCACAAACGTGCAAGCTCGAAGGCACGCGCCGCTGGCTGCCGGGCACGCGCCATGCCGATGCCGATGCGCAATTCCGCCGCGTCGTCGAAGACGCGGCCCGCGCGACCGGCACCACGATGACGGCCGAGCTATGCCTGATGCGCGATGCGTTTCGCCTGGATCAGCAGCATCCGTTCGTGGCATGCTTTCAGAGCGTGTATCAGACGCTCTCGGGCCGGGCGCTGCCGATCGGCGCCAAGCCGTTCTGCGACGACGGCAACAGCTTCTGGGCCCTGGCCGGGGTGCCCGCCATCACCCACGGCCCGCGCGCGGCGGCGCCCACACGCTCGCGGAATGGGTGTCGATCAGCGATCTGGCCCGCGTGGCGAAGCTGTATGCGTTGACGGCGCTTGAGTTTTGCTGACTCGGCAGCAATAAACCACGGATGACACCGATAGCACGGATAGGAACAGAATTGGTCTTATCCGTGTCATCGGTGTCATCCGTGGTTCATTGCTTCCAAAGGGAGACTTGCGCGAGCCTCGCCGATGCTCCGATCCAGGATCGCCACCATTTCGTCGATTTGCTCGGCGGTTGAGATCAGCGGCGGTCCGAAGCGCCAGCCAGTGCGGATCGAAGCGGCATCAACATGCCGTTGGCCAGCGCCCGCCGGCCGACGCGGACGCCGAAGCCCGGTTCGCAGGTGAATCGCTGCTTGGTTGTGAGATCGCGGACGAACTCGATTCCCTGAAAGAGTCCCTTGCCGCGAATGTCGCCGATGACGCCGTGTTTCCTGGCCAGCCGCTTCCAAGCCGGCGCGCAGGCGCTGACCCTGGACGCGTGCATTGCCGCACAGGTCGCGCTCGAGGATCTCTTGCAAGACCGCCATGCCGGCAGCGCACGAAATGGGATTGCCCTCGAAGGTATGGCCCTCGACGAAGCCGGGATTCTCGGCGATCGGGCCCCAGAACGCGTCGGCGATCGGCCGGCGGCACATCATCGCCGACAGCGGCGCGTAACCGCCGGACAGGCCCTTGCCGATGCACAGCACGTCCGGCGTGACGCCGAACGTCTCGCGCGGCGAACATGTTGTCCGGTCCGGCCCACGCCGGTGATGATCTCGTCGAAGATCAACAGGATGTTGTGCCGATCGCAGATTTCGCGCAAGATCGGCAAGTATTCCTCGCGGCGGATCGATGATGCCGCCGGTGTGGCCGATCGGCTCGACGATGATCGCGGCCACGGTGGCGGGATCCTCCATCTCGATCACGTCGTCGATCAAGGTGGCGCAGGTGATGCCGCACTCGGCATAGTTGCTTGCCGAACGGGACAGCGATAGCAGGTGGGCGGGAAGACGTGGAGGAAGCCGGGGGCGAGCGGCTCGTTGACGGTCTTGCGCGATCTTGAGTCCGGAGGCCGACAGCGAACCCATCGTCGAGCCGTGCCAGGACTGGTAGCGGCTGATGATCTTGTACTTGCCCGGGGAGCCGGTGAGCTTGTGATACTGGCGGGCGAGCTTGATGGCGGCTTCGGTCACCTCGGAGCCGCCGCACTGGAACTTGACGGTCCAGCCGCCGTCAGTTCGGGGCGTACCGTTCGCTGTTGCCGGCGTGGCGGGGTAGGCCGGCGAGGTCGGAAAGCAGATTGGCGAGCTGCACCGCGATCGGATTGGTGCCGTGCATCGGCGGCGTGAAGTGCAGCGTTTCGAGCTGGCGGGTAATGGCGTCGATGACGCGGCGATTGTTGTGACCCACCGCCACCACGTAAATGCCGGAGAGCGCGTCGAGGTAGCGCTTGCCGTGGACGTCCCAGTAGTGGACGCCGTCGGCGCGGGCCATGATGAGCGGGTCCTTGGACCACTCGGCCATCTGGTCGCGCACGAAGATATGGCGCAGGAACTGTTCCTCAGTGGCCTGCGCCGCGGAGATTACATCGGGCACGATGGCGGTGGTCATGGTCGCAGTCCCTTGTGTTCTGTGGGGCACGTTTATTACGTGCCAGTTTTCCTCGGGCACGTAAGAAACGTGCCCCACAAACGCTGCCGAATCGCGCGTCATCTACAGTTCTTGCTTTATCGAATCACCTGCAGCCTGGGCAGCGCGCGCTGGAGGTCAGCGACGCCGGCGTCTGTGGTCGCCGTGGACTGAAGCTTGAGCGTTCGCAAGCTATCCATTTCCTGCAGTTCCTTGAGTCCTTCGTCGGTGACGGCGGTGCGGCTCAGAGTCAGATAGCGCAGGCGCGGAAATCCCTTCAACTTGTGCAGGGCCGCGTCGGTGATCGCCGTGCCCTGAAGATCGAGAGTGAGCAGGCTCCGGAGTTCACGCAGTTCCTGGATGCCGACGTCCGTGACTCGGGTGTTGGCCAGTTCCAGGTGCTGCAGGCTCGTAAGCGCCGCCACTTCCTTCAATCCGGCGTCGGTAACGTTGGTGTCGTTGAGGTGCAGCGCCGTCAGCGCCTGATGATCGCGAAGCTCTCTCAGTCCGTCATCCGTGATGTGGGTGCCGGAGAGGTGCAGGAGCGTGAGGTTCTTGAGTTCGTGAACTTCTTTCATACCGGCATCCGTGATCTTGGTGCCGGCAAGCTGCAGGACCTTAAGGTTGGTGAGCGCGCGAAGTTCTTTCAGACCGGCGTCCGTGATGCCGGTGCCGGAAAGCTGCAGCGTTCGCAGGTCCTTGAGTTCGCGCAACTCTCGTAGCCCGGCGTCCGTGACCCTGGGCGATGCCAGCTCGAGCTGGCGCAGAGCGGGGAAGTGTCTTAGCGACTGCAAGTCGGCGTCGTTGAGCTGCAGGTTGCGGCGAAGGTCTACCTTCGTCACATACAGGGGCGCGTCGGCCTGCACGCGGTCCAACGTCTCCGTACCGCCCAGTTTCCTGATGGCGGCGACACCGCGGTTCTCGTCGATTTGCTGGCTGGTCGGGACCCACGACGGTGCGCTGCGCTTCCCAGCGAACTCCGGCGCGCTCCAGGTGATGTCGTTCTCGCCGACTTCGACAAGGCGCCCTTCGCGGACCAGCACACCGATCCCATGCTCGATGTCCCAGGTGCACTGGAAGCAAAACCCCATCAGCGCAAGATCATCGTTTGGGAAGTCAAGCACGGTCAGGGCCTCGAGACGAATCACCCGCCTAAGCCCATCCCGCGAGTGCAACTCGGGAACCCTCAGGTCGTCGGTATATTCGTGCTGTTTTCCCGGCTCGGCTGTCTCACGCCAGAAGGCCCACGTGCCCTGGTAAAGGTCGAAGACCGCATCGACGACCCGATTACAGATCGTGTCTTGGTTTTCCAGAAAATGCCGAAAAGCCCTTTCCTGCCAAACGGACGGCTTGCTGCCGTCCGGGCTAATCACCCACAGTTCGAAGTCGCCTTGCTGGTAGCGATTATCAGGTGCTGTCTGCCAATTGGCGACGCTCAGCCGCTCAGCACACGTGGCGGTAGCGACCGTGTCGTACACGGAGAAGAACGCGAGCTGGACTCGCCCCGTCCAGCATCCAATGCCCGCGTGCCATTCGATCCTGCCGAAAACGGGATGTTCCACGGCATGTTCCTCGTCACTCCGTCTGCCGGATCATCGCCTGGTAAAACCACCATCCGGCATACTGGTCCATTTCCGGCGCAAACGACCGCGACTCCACCCACCGGCTTCCACCCGTCGCGGATGTATTCGTTGACCGTATCCTGAAAATTTCCGACATCGTCCGGTACCTCGACAATTGTGTATTCCACAACCGGCCTCCCGTGTCTAACAGTGAGACGACTCCGCCCACGCTACGAGCAATAATGGTATGTTCCCCGATGCGCGCGGCGGGTGCAATACAATTCTCACGGTTCCCGTGGCGCTCGAACAAACGGGGCCATCCAGGCTGCTTCCCGGCACCCTGGATGGCCCCGTGTCGCTGTGCCATGCGAAACGCTGGTCACCGGTCGGCACCGACGACGCTGCGTGCGGCCGCCATGGATGGCGCGGGCCGAACCGGCACGGAACTGCCCGTGTAAAAGCTGTGGGCGTGCAAAAGCGGATCGAGACCTTCCTCGACCAACCAGCTCTCCACTTCCTTGATCGTGTGCCGCCACTGGTAGCGCGGCAGCAGCGTGTCGAAGCCGTAGAACACCTGGGCGTCGTACCGCTCCTTGCGGGTCATGCTATCGACGTCGAAGAACGGCAGGTCCTTGCGGATCCGGCGATAGCACTTCTTGAAGAAGAACTGCACGATCGGATAGAACGCGATCGTCATCGAATGCGCGATCAGCCGCAACAGGCCGGTCGGCATCCGGTAGCCCTGGCCGAACGTGATGAAATCGCGAGCGACGTACGGCATCCGCCATTCCGGCCCTTCCCAGTAGGTGGGATAGATCCAGATGACGCACGTCGTCTCTTCCTTCAGCAGCAGGCGGAACTTGGCAAAGGCATGCCGCGTGTTGGGGGTGTGGTGGAGCACGCCGAGGCTCATGCCGTAATCGAATTGACGGTCCTTGAACGGCGGTTCCATGATGTTGCCCTGGACGTAATCCAGGTTGGTCATGTGGCCAAACCGGGCCGTGGCCTTCTCCAGCGATTCCACGCCCAGATCGAGCCCGACCACGTTCTGCTCCGGACATTGCCGAGCTAGGACCTCGGTTTTCTGGCCGGCTGCCGCAGCCGGCATCCAGCATCCACTCGCCCGGCGCCGGCACCCGGCGCGACTGGAGTTGTTCCTTCACCCAGCCAATGTAAAGGTCGTCGTTGAAGCCGTAGCAGCGGTCGCCTTCGAATTTCCCGTTCCAGCGCGACAGCCATTGAAACGAGAACCGACGGCAGACTTCGGCAACGTCCTCGGCGACCTTGACCAGCCGCGGCACGCCCTTGTCAATGGGATAGCGCCGCGCGCAGGCGGTACAGCGCAGCGTCCCCTGAAGGACGCGAATGGCGTTTTCTTCGCGGCTTTCGACCAATTCGATTGCGCCCCGGCATTCGGGGCACGCAAGCAACTCGACAAGACATCGTCTCATAGCAGTTTCCTCGAAGCGGGGAGAATCAGGACAACCTGACTTCCCATAATACCCAAACTAGCCACATTCACAAGCGTTGATTTATGTGCAATGGCCTGGTTTCAGAGCGGAGAAGACGGCGCAATGAAGTATAACGAAACACCTAGCGCTGAGCATTACATCGGCTGGAGCGGTTGTGCCGGTTGTAACGGTAATCCTGGCAACACGGACTTTTGAAAGCGCTTGTATCTGTGAAGTGCGCCGCCTGCGTGCGGACCGAGCACGACTACGCCGAAGGGATTACTGATGCCAGGACTCACCGACGACACGCTGAAGCACCTGACGGAATGGTCGCCTCAAGACTGGGTGATTCGCGGCGGCTGGGCGGCTGCGCCTGCGACCGTGATCGACGCAGACATTGCCACCGTCACCGGCGCAACCGACAAGGTCATCCGCGTGGCTGCCGCGCCAGACTGGCTGTTGGCGGTCGACTTTCAGGCTGGCCACGACTCACTGGAAAAACTTCCCCATCTGCTGTTGTATAATAGCGCCTTGTTCAAACGGCACGGCTTGCCGGTGCGCAGCCTGCTGGTCCTGCTACACCGCGGCGCCGACTCGCCGCAGCTGACCGGCTTGTACGAACGCGGCTGGCCCGGCGAGCCGTTCAACGTGGCGCTGCGTTACCGCATCGTGCGGGTCTGGCAGGTGCCGGCCCAGGCGTGGCTTGCCGGCGGGTTGGGGCAGGTCCCGCTCGCGCCTCTCGGCGACGTGCGGCCAGCGGACCTGCCGACGGTGATCGCTCGGATGAAACAGCGCCTTGGCCCGACGGTGCCGGCAGGCCGAAGGGCGGAGTTGTGGGCGGCCACCTACATCCTGATGGGCCTGCGCTATGAGCAGGCGCTGATCCAAAGGTTGCTCCAAGGGGTTGCTACCATGAAAGAATCCGTGACCTACCAGGCCATCCTCGAAGAGGGCTTGGCCGAGGGCAAAACAGCGGAGGCCCGGAGGCTCCTGCTATTGGTCGGGCGTGACCAGTTCGGAGAGCCATCCGCCAACGTGCGCGCGGCCGTGGACGCCGTGACCGATGTGAAACGGCTCGAAGAGCTGACGGTGCGCGTGAAGCATGCGGCGAGTTGGCCGGAGCTGCTGGGCCTACCGAGCCCCCGGCGGTGCGCCCCCCGGAGAAAGCCGTCCGCTTAAGCGGGCCTACATGCTTGCGGCGCTGCAGGTGCATCATGCACGTCCTGTTCGTTCATCAGAATTTCCCAGCCCAGTTCGGCCACATCGCCGGCTATTTGACGCGGCACAAGGGGTTTCGCTGCACCTTCCTGTCCGAAAAGCCGGCCGGCACCGTCGGCGGCATCGAGTGCATCCAGTATCGCATCCGCGGCGGCGCCACCGAGCAGACGCACTACACCAGCCGCAGCTTCGAGAACGCCGCCTGGCATTCGCACGCCGCCTATGAGGCCCTGGCCGCGCGGCCGGACATTCGGCCCGATCTCATCGTCGCGCACTCCGGGTTCCTCTCGAGCGTGTTCCTCCGCGAGCTGTACGATTGCCCGATCGTCAACTACTTCGAGTACTACTACCTGACGCGCGGCGCCGACATGGATTTCCGGCCCGATTTCCCCTATCCCGCGATCAACCGGCTGCGCGCCGCGCCCGCAACGCGCACCTCTTGCTCGACCTGGACAACTGCGACGCCGGCTACAGCCCGACCCGCTGGCAGCGCGGCCTATTTCCCGCGCTCTATCGCCCCAAGCTCCGCGTCATCTTCGACGGCGTCGACACCACGCTGTGGCGGCCCCTGCCGCAGCGGCCGCGGCGCGTCGGCAACTGGGTCGTACCCGACGGGACACGCGTTGTCACCTACGTGTCACGCGGTATGGAGAGCATCCGCGGCTTCGACATCTTCATGAAGACGGCCCGGCTCCTGTGCCAGCGCCGCCGGGACGTCGTCTTCTTCGTCGTCGGCGAGGACCGCATCTGCTACGGCGGCGACGCGGACTTCACCGGCAGCCCAAGCTTCAAGCAATGGGTGCTGGCCCGCGACGATTACGACCTGTCGCGCTTCGTCTTCACCGGCCTGGTGCCGACGCCGACGCTGGTAGAGCTGTTCGCGCTGAGCGATCTGCACATCTATCTGACCGTGCCGTTCGTGTTATCGTGGTCGCTGATGGACGCCCTGGCGTGCGGCACGACGGTGCTGGCCTCGAACACCGCTCCCGTGTGCGAGATGGTGCGGCACGGCCACAACGGGCTGCTGGCCGACTTCTTCGACGTTCGAGGGGCTGGCCGAGCTGGCCGGCAAGGTGCTGGACGACCCAGCGGCGTATCGGCCGCTCGGCCAGGCGGGCATCGACATGGTCCGCGACCGCTATAGCCTGGAGGTATGCTTGCCGCGCATGCTCGACCTGTATGAGGAAGCCTGCCATGCGCGCGGCCCGGGATGAAACGGTGCGGTTGCCACGCGGCTGCGGAGTAGCTACATTGTAAGCACGTGGAGGGTACGGCAATGAAGACGCAGATTGTGCGCATCGGCAATTCGCAGGGGATCCGCATCCCCAAGCCGCTCCTGGAACTGACCGGCCTGGCCGGCGAGGTCGAGATTCTCGCCGACAACGACTCGCTGGTGATTCGGCCCGTCAAGCGGCCACGGCAGGACTGGGCGGCGGCTTTCGAGGAGATGGCCCGACGCGGCGACGACGTTGTGATTGAGCGTGTCGGCCCAAACGAGCTGCTGCTGCAAGAAAAAGACCCTGGCCGAGTTGGTTGCGGGGATCACGCCGGAGAACCTGCACGGCGAATGGGACACTGGGCCCGACGTTGGCAAGGAGGTCGTGTGACCCGCAAGCCGCACCGTTCGACCGCGGGGGCGAAGGCTCACGTGCCTGAGCGCGGGGACATTGTTTGGATCGACCTGAACCCGCAGGCCGGACATGAGCAGGGAGGACGCCGAACCTGCCTGATCCTGTCGCCTGCCATGTACAACCGCGCCACCGGTCTGGCGGTGTTGTGCCCAATCACGACCCAGGTCAAGGGCTACTCGTTCGAAGTGCCGCTACCGGATGGGCTGAAGACGACGGGGGTCGTTCTCGCGGACCACCTCAAGAACCTCGACTGGAAGGTGCGCCGAGCCGACTTTCGCGAACGCGTTCCGGAGTTGTTCGTGAGGGAAGTTCTCGACATGACGATGGTCCTCTTGAGCCCGGTCGACGAAGGAACGGCGTGATATCGCGATCGGCAAGGTCGCCATGGCGCATTTTTCTTACGCTTTGACCTTGAGGCGATCGGCGGACGCGTTATAATCCTCTGTGCCGGGGCGTGGCCGACGGATCGGCCCATTGTGCCGGGTAGCAACGCTGCAAGGAGGCAGCCGCATGAGCCATACGCTCAATCTCGTCGATGGAATGCTGACGACCGCCCGGGCCCTCCAATCTGCCGGACGCACCCAGGCTGCCATCGATTTGCTGCAGCGCCTCGCCGGCTTTCAGCTCGCGCCCGCCATTGCCGAAGAAACCCATGGCCGGCTCGCCGATCTCTACGCCGACCTCGAGCAGTTCAAGCCGGCGCGCCGCCATCTGGCGATCGCCCTGACGTATCGGCCACAGCACGCTGCCTACCATCATCGCATGGGCTGCTGGATCGAGGCCGATCCCGCGGCCGCCAGCGACCGTGCCCGCATGTACTACCGCCGGGCGGTGCGCAGCGAGCCGGACAACCCCGAATACTGGGCGGACTACGGCGTGTATCTGCTCAGTGCGGGCTGGCTGCTGCCGGGCCGCGGCGCCCTGCGCCGGGCGTTTCGCCTGGGCAGCCACGACGCGGAGCTGGTCGGCCGCATCGCCGCCGCCCTGCGTGAGGCCGGGCTCTGGGACGACGCACGCCGCCTTGTACGCCGCGCCCGATTCCAGCACGCGCGCGACCGCCGCTTCGACGCCCTGTGGCAGCAGCACCAGTTTGCGCAAGTCTGCGCACAGCAGCAGGCACGCGATGAGGCCTACGTACGCCGCAGCCAGGCGCCGATGGTATTGCCGTTCGGCCGCGCTGACGGGCCGGCCGGAAACGTGCACGTCGACGGCAAGATTATCCGCCTCGACCGCGCCGACTCCGCTAGCGTAACGCATCCGAAGCGCCGGCCCAAGAATCGGCGCAGCAATTAGCGCTTTTGGAGTGCGGCGCTTTGACGCCGCTTTTTTCTTTTTTTGGTTGTTTCCGAAAATCAAAAAAAAAGCGGCGTCAAAGCGCCGCACTCCAAAATTACCCCAGCAGCCGCGCGTTGAACGGCAGCGGCAGCAAATCGCGCAGCCGATACGTGCCCTTCACTTCCGTCAGGTTGGCGAGCACCACTTCCAGATCGCCGCCGAATTCCCACAGGATCTGCCGGCAGGCCCCGCACGGCGGCGTCGGCTCGACGGTGTCCGCGACCACGACAACGCGCGAAACGCGCGCTCGCCTTCGGAGATCGCCTTGAACAGCGCGACGCGCTCGGCACACAGCGTCAGGCCATAGGTCGCGTTCTCGATGTTGCATCCGGTGATGATGCGCCCGCCCGCCGTCTCGACCGCGGCGCCGACCAGGAACTTCGAAAACGGCGCATGGGCGTTGAGCCGGGCCGTGCGTGCGGCAGCGATGAGCGCGTCAAGGCGATTCATGTTTCATTCCGTCCCTGGGTCGATCAGGACGCCGGCGATCGCGGCGTTGAGCAAGGTGGCGACAAAGCCGACGAACAGCGCCCGCCCGCCGAGCCGGGCCAGGTCGTGCCGCCGGTCCGGAGCGATCGCGCCGATGCCGCCGAGCTGAATGCCGACCGAGGCGAAGTTGGCGAAGCCGGTCAGCGCGAACGCCGCCAGGCGGTACGAGCGGTGCGTCATGTAATTCGGGCTCGCCAGCCAGGACTTCATGTCGAGGAAGGCATAATGCTCGTTGATCGCGAGCTTGGCCCCGAGCAGGCTGCCGACCTTGAACACGTCGTTCGCTTCCACACCCATGAGGAACGCCGCCGGCGCGAACAGCCAGCCGAACACCTGCCGCAGCGACAGGTCGTCCGGCCAACCGGCCAGGGCGTCCGCCGAAACGCCGGCATAAAGCAGGCTCGGCTTGATGGCGCCGAGCAGCGCGTCGAACATCGCGACGAACGCGATGAACACGATCAGCATCGCCGCGACGTTGAGGGCGAGCCGCAAGCCGTCGCCGGTGCCGCTGGCCGCGGCGTCGATGGCGTTGACATACGGCGACCGCTCATGTGTCGCGTGCAGCCGGCCCCCCGTCTCCGGCGTTCCGGTTTCGGGCATGAACAGCTTGGCCAGATAAAGGCTGCCGGGGCAGGCCATCACGCACGTCGTCAGCACGGCGACCGGATCGGCGCCATAGTTGATGTACACCACCATCATGCCGCCGGAGATGTGCGCGAAGCCGCTGACCATCAGCGTGAACAGCTCGGCATTCGTCATGCGCGGCACATAGGGTTTCACGATCAACGGCGCCTCGGTCTGGCCCATGAACACGTTGGCGCACACCGACAGCGTCTCGGCCCCGCTGGTGCGCATGAGGTAGACCATGCCCCACGCCATCACCCGCACGCACCATTGCAGGATGCCGAAGTGGTACAGCACTGTGAAAAACGCCGACACGAACAGGATGGGCGGCAGCGCCACGAACGCGAATTGAAACCTGTACCCCGCTCCGAACAGCCGCGACCATGTGCCGTCCGGTGCCGGCCGGGCGTCGGCGAGGTTGCCGAAGACGAAGGTCGCACCTTGATCCGAAAAGCTGATGAATCGCTTCACCACCGCGCCGGCCATCTCGAAGATTGCATAAAACGGGCGAACTGACCGGGTCGCGGGCGGTTCGAATTGGCTCATGGGAAGAGCGTTGAGTGGCCCGAGCGTGCCGACGCCGATCAATGCCGCCGCATGGTGTGCCTGAACAACGCGCGTCTCGTCCGGCGTCGCCGCACGGGTGTAGCCGATCTTGAGCACGAGCAGCGCGAGCACGATTTGCAAGCCAACGCCCCAACCGATGGTGCGCCAGCTTACCGCCCGCAGGTTGGTCGAGAACAGCGCGACGAGCCCGAAGAAGCAGAACAAGCCGGCAAACGACTGGCCGCGCAGTCCGATCACGTCACGCAATAGATAGGCAGCGCCCCCGAGCAGCACGATTGCCAGTGCGATGCCGCCGCGCCAGCTCCACGGCGTCGCCGGCATGCTCGGCGGCGGGATGACGACGGGTATGGGCTCCTCGGGCCGCGGTTCGAGAGTGGTGATCGCGTTTGGGTTCATGAGGTTCCTTTGTCGTGAATCGTTTCAATCACGATCGGCTGCGCCGGCGGCGGCGCGTCCGCAATAGTCCAGGACTCTCGCAGCATCGCCAGTGCTTCACCGAGCCGGGTGTCGGCGCTGTAATGCACCTCGACGAGGCCGTCGCCCGCGCACGTGCTCGCCTCGATGCGCCTGAATGACGGCGCCCACCGCCGGGTCGATGACGTTGTCGACACGGTCCCGGCCCGCGCCGAGCAGCATCGTCGCCCGCCCCACCTGCTCGGCGTGAAGGTCCGCAACGTACCCCGATCGCTCGGCGCGCACGATTGCCCGGTGCGGCGCCGTGGGCAATCGGCCGGGATCGTCCACCGCGCGTGGATCGCCGCCCTGCTGCGCCACGATCGCCCGGAATTTTTCCAACCCGCGGCCCGACGCCAGCGCCGCCCGCACCGCCTGCTCGGCCGCGGCCTCGTCGGCCGCCACGCCACCCAGCAGCAGCATGCGCGCCGCGAGCGTGACCGACAGCTCCGCGAGGTCGCGCGGCCCCTCGCCGCGCAGCGTGGCCAGGCATTCGCGCACTTCGAGGGCATTGCCGACGGCGCGGCCCAGCGGCACGTCCATCGCGGTCAGGAGCGCTTCGGTGCGCACGCCGTTGCCGCGGCCCGTCGCCACCAGCGACTCGCCGAGCGCCGCGCATCGGCACGGCTCTTCATGAACGCGCCCTGGCCGCACTTCACGTCGAGCACCAGCGCCTCGATCCCCTCTGCAACCTTCTTACTGAGGATCGACGCGGTGATCAGCGGAATGCTCTCCACCGTGGCCGTCACATCGCGTAGCGCGTACAGGAGGCGATCCGCCGGCGCGATTTCCTTGGTTTGGCCGATCAGGGCGCAGCCGACCGCGCGCAATGCCGTGCGGAACTCGTCGAGGCTCAGACCGACGCGGAAGCCGGGGATCGCTTCGAGTTTGTCGAGCGTGCCGCCGGAATGGCCGAGGCCGCGTCCGGACATCATCGGCACGATGACGCCGCAGGCGGCTGCCAGCGGCGCGAGGATGAGCGAGGTCTTGTCGCCGACGCCGCCGGTGCTGTGCTTGTCGACCTTGGGCCCCGGCAGGTCCGACAGATCGAGCCGCTCGCCGGAGTGGACCATCGCCCGTGTCAGCCACGCCGTCTCCTCAGCGGTCATGCCGCGCAGCCAGATCGCCATGAGCAGGGCGGCCGTCTGGTAGTCGGGCCAGGTGCGGTCGGTCACGCCCTGGACGAACGCGTCGATCTCGGCCGGGCTGAGCGCCAGACCGTCGCGCTTCTTCCGCAGGATGTTGACGGCGCGCATCGGCAAGTCTCACACGGTTGGGCTGACGCTAATTGGGCCCACCGCCGTGACGCGCCAGCTCGCCGACGAGCGCCTCGGCCGTTGCATAGCGGCCATCGGGAAGCTTGGCGAGCATCTTGCTGACGATCGCGTTGAAGCTGTCGGGGATGGTCGCGTCGAAATCCCTGAGGCTCGGCGGCGACGCACTGCGGATCTTCATGAGCACCTCGGGCATCGAGGTTCCTTCGAAGGGCATGCGGCCCGCGACCAGCGTGTACACCGTGACGCCCAGGCTGTAGATGTCGATGCGGCCGTCGACCTCGGTGCCCTTGATCGTGCGCTCCGGCGCGATGTAGTAGACATTGCCGACCAGCTCGCCGCTGGCGGTCACTTCCTGGGCCGCGTTGTCTTCGATCGCCTTGGCGAGCATGGCGTCGCCGAGCTTGGCGACCTGGTCGCTCTTTTGCACGAGGATGTTCTGCGGCATGACTCCGCGATGAATCAAGCCGCCCTTGTGCATGAAATCGAGCGCCCGGCTAACGTGCAGGGCGACGCGCCAGGCTTCCCGCCAGTCGCGCTTGCGGCCCGGCTGGCGCATCAGCTCGGCGAGGCTGCTGCCGTCGATGAACTCCATCGCGATCCACGCATGCGCCCCGTTGTTGCCGGCGTTGTAGAGCTCGATGAGATGGGGATGCGACAGGATGCGCACCGTCATCATGCCGCGCACGAAGCGCTGCATCGCCTTGTCATCGCGGGCAAAATCCGACCGCAGCACCTTGAGGGCCACGAGCTTTTGATCCTTGGTGTCGCGGGCCTTGAAGACCACGCCGATCTGGCCGGTGCCGACCAGCTCCAGAATCTGGTAGCCGCCGAACGGCTTGCCGACGAGATCGAGCAGGTCCTTGATCGGCCTGGGCAGGGCGCGGGCACCGGGCTTGTTCGCGAACACGACCCCCTTCGGCGCCGGCGGTGGTGTAGGCTGCGCGGGAACCGGGGCGGCCGGTTGAGTGCCCGGCAGCACCGTCGCGGTCTCCACGAGATCGTGGTCGAAGCGCAGCAGGGTATCGCCGACCTGGATCACGTCGCCCACTCGCAGCTCATGCGTGGTGATACGCTGCTTGTTCACGAAGGTGCCGCTGGCGCTTTTAGCGTCCGTCACGATGGCCTTGGCGCCCTCGACGCGCACTTCGCAATGGACGCGCGACACGGCAGGGTCGAGCAAACGCGAATGGCTCTGGCCGCCGCGGCCGATGAAGAACGCCCCGCCCGGCGTGAGCGGAAAGGTTCGTCCCTTGTCGGGACCGGCGACAACAACGAGTTGCATGGGCATGACGCAGCACTCCGGATCGCGAGTAGACTTCTGATTTGTACCCGATTCGCGTGCGATTTGCCACGGAATTCATAACCTGGTAACTTTGGAGTGCGGCGCTTTTCCGCCGCTTTGTTTTGATTGCTTTTTCGCGAACCACCAAAGAAAAAAAGCGGCGGAAAAGCGCCGCACTCCAAAAAAAGAGATCAACGATGACCGCGAAGAAGCTCCGCTGGGGAATCCTGGGCGTTGCCAAGATCAACGACCGCCTGCTGCCGTCGTTTGCCCGGGCACGCAATCTCGAGCTGCACGGCATCGCCAGCCGGTCGCTCGCGCGGCGCAGGTGGCCGCCCAATCCGCGGGCATCCCGCAAGCATATGGGAGCTATGAAGCGCTGCTCGACGATCCAGCAATCGACGTCGTGTATATCCCGCTGCCCAATCATCTGCATGCGGAGTGGACCCGCAAGGCGGCTGACCGCGGCAAGCACGTGCTGTGCGAGAAGCCGCTCACGCCGACCGCCGCCGAGGCGGCCGAGCTGTTCGCGTATTGCCGCGAGCGGAAGATCAAGCTGATGGACGGCTTCATGTGGCCGCACCATCCGCGCACCGCCCTGCTTCGCGAGAAGCTGGGCGCCGCCGGCGCCGTCGGCAAGGTGCGGCGCGTGACGGCCGCCTTTACGTTTCGGCTGCCGCTCGATGCGGCGAACATTCGGCTGCAACTGGACGCGGCCGGCGGCAGCCTGCTCGACGTCGGCTGCTATTGCGTCTACGGCATTCGCTGGGCGTTCGGCCAGGAACCGGTGCGTGCCTGGGCGACGGCACGCTACGAATGCGGCGTGGACGTGGAGATGAATGGCGTGCTCTGGTTCGCCGACGGCGAGATGGCGACCTTTGACTGCGGCTTCGTTCACCCGATGCGGCAATGGCTGGAGATCGTCGGCGACATCAGCACCATCAGCGTACGGGAGATGTGGGTGCCACGCGCGAAAGTTGCGGGCTTCGATTGGTGGCAGGAAGACGGTACATGGCGGGGCGAAGGGACCGGCGGCGATCAGGTCGACTGCATGCTGGAGAACTTCACCGGCTATGTGCTGGACGATGTGCCGGTGCAGCCGGACCCGGAGGAGGCGGTCAAGACGCTGCGGGTGCTGGATGCGCTGGCGCCTCGGCACGCGAAGGGCGGGCGGTTGACGTGAGCGTTTAGCGGCGGCTCGCAGAGCCGCGCGGTTCTGCGAACCGCCGCTAAACGCTACTTCTTTTCGGCAAATTCCGCCTCCAGCAACCGGTCCAGGTCCGCGCCGGTGGCATTCAGCGACAGCACCCGGCCATCGCGGCCGACGAGGATCCCCAGCGGGATCGAGAACACGCCGTAACTGTCGGCCAACTCCTCGGCTTCCTTGTAGATCGACGGCCACGGCAGCTTTTGCTTTTCGAGAAACGCGGTCAGCCTCGCTTCGGAATTGTCGAGACTGATGCCGATGATCTCGAAGCCCTGGCCGTGGTACTTCTCGTACAGCTTCTTGACGCTGGGAAGCTCGCGGACGCATGGACCGCACCAGGTCGCCCAGAAGTCGACGAGCACGACCTTGCCCTTGAGCCTGGCCAGGTCGAAGGCTTTGCCGTCGAGCGTCGTACCTTTGATCTGCATCGCCTGGCCGACGAGGTTCAGCCGTTTCGCCGCATTTAGTAGCAGCTTTCCCTGGGCGGCGATCTCGGCGTCGGACGCGGCGGCGAGCAGCTTGCCGAAGGACGCGTAGGCCTTGGCGGCCAACTTTTCGTCGCTGAACTCCAGCTCCTTGCCGACGCCCTGGGCGATTTCGGCATCCTCCGCCGTGAACTTGCCGCCACGGCCCTGGAGATGCTTCAGGACGTCCTGGACGATCTGCACGCGCTCGGCGGGCTTGGCGTCGGGCAGCTTTGCGACCCGATCGGCCAGCTTGTCGGCGGCATCGTCGGCCGCATTCTCGTCTTTGGCGTCTCTCTTCGTTTCGCCGACGTTGAGCGTGAACTCGCCGAACTGGCCGGGGTTGAAGGCGCTGGCGATGACGTGGAATTTGCCGGCCCGCGGCGCTTCGAAGGTCAGTCGCGATACGTTACCCTTGGGGTCTTCTTCCTCCTCTTTCAAGACCTTGCCTGCCGTGTCCTCGACACGGACGATCGGAGCGAATTTGCCCTTGCCGGTCATCTCCACCCGATACCCATTGCCCTGCTCGGCCTCGATGGTATAGACCTTGTAGAACTTGCCGTCGCGGTCGCGCGCGTCGGTTTTGTGCAGCGCGCCGTCGACGGTGGCCGTGCCCTTCACGAGCTTGAGCGGCGCGACCTTGGCCGGCGGGATTTCGACGATGCTCGCCCTTAGCGTGTACTCACCGGCGGTGACCGCGATCGGATAGCTTGAGACGATCAGGCGGAATGGGGCCGTCGCCGGCGCCGTGAAAAAGAGCTGCGACACCTTGCCGTCAACCTGATCCTCCGCCTTGACGTGCTTGCCGGTCCCATCCTCGAGCCGGACATACGGATCGAAGCCGCCCTGGCCGGCCAGCTCGAAATCGTAGGCCTTGCCTTTTTCCGCCTGGAAGAGATAGACGCGATGAAACTTGCCGCCCGCATCCAGCGCGTCCCTGGTCGTGAGCTGGCCCTTGACCGTGGCCGGCTGGTCCTGCTTGACCACCAGCTTGTCGGTCTTCAGCGAGCCCGACTCGATGGTCGCCACGGTCAGCATGAAGGGCCCCGTTTCCTTGGGTTTGAGGCTGGTGGCGAGGATCTGGTACGCGCCGGCCTTCTCCGCCTTGAAGACGATGCGGCTGTCGAGATTCACGACCTCGTTTATGACCTCGCCGTTGTCGTCGTTCACCGCGAGCATGTTGCCCGCGGCGTCCTTGATTGCGAGATAGGCGTCGAATGCATCGCTGTGCAGGTCGATCTTGTATGCCTGGCCGGCGTCCGCTCGCAAGGTGTAATGCTTATAGTGCTTGCCGGCGCCGACCACCGGGTCGCTGTTCGCCAGCTCGCCGGCCACAGACGCCTTGCCGTCCTTGATCTTGAGCGCGCTGCTCGCCTTGGCGGGCCGCGCCGGCGTCGCGGGGCCCTTGTCCTTGCCGCCCTCCACAATGGTCAGCGTGAACTCGCCGGTCTTGCCGGGTTCGAGCGAAGTGGCGATGAGATGGAACGTCGCCGCGACGTTGGCCTTGAACCCGAGCTGCGACACGCCCTTCTCACCCGAGTCCTCGTTCTTGACAATGCCGCCCTTCGCATCTTCCAGGCGCAGCGCCGCGTTGAATCCCTTGCTGGTCATCTCGCAGTGGTAGGCGATCCCCGACTGCGCCTTGATGACGTACACCTTGACGAACTTGCCCTCGTTGTCGATGCCGTCGTGGAGCGTGAGCCGGTCGGCGATCCGCGAGGCGCGATCGAACACCACCGGCTGCTGCACCGGCGGTTTCGCGTCGTGTTCGGTGATCGCCAGGGTAAAGCTGCCGAATAGGTTGGGCGCCGCCGCCGAGGCGACCACGCGGTAGGTGCCCCCCTTGCCCGGCGTGAGCACGAGCTGCGAGAATCGGCCGTCGAAGAAATCTTCCTTCTTGATCGGCACGCCCTTCGCATCTTCGAGTCGCACCAGCGCTTCGAAGGTTCGGCCGTGCATCTTGACGATGTACAGCAGGTTCGCTTTGGCGGTGAAGGTGTAGACCTTGAACGCCTTGCCCTCCTTGTCGGTGCTGTCGCCGGGAGCGAGCTGGCCGACGATCTCGGTCCGCATCACCGGATGGAACGCGGGCATCGCCTCGACCCTGGACGATTTGCCCACGGTCACTCCAGGGGACGGCGGCGCGACCGCCTGCGCCGGCGTCACCGGCGGCGTGCCCGGCTTGACGGCCTGCTCAGCGATGCTGAGGGTGAAATCGCCGGTCATGCCCGCCTTGTAGCTGGTGGCAACGATGCGATAGGGCGCCGTCTTCGGAGGCGTGAACTCGACGGCGGAATCGGCCGGCACGTCGCCGAATTTGTCCTCGTCAAGGAACTTGCCCGCCTCGTCCTCGACGCGCAGGAAGGCATCGAGCCCTTTGCCTCCCTTCAGGTAGATGCGATAGAGCTTGCCGGACTCCAGCGTGATCACGTAGACCTTGAACAGCTTGCCCTTATCCGCGGAATCCGTCGTGGCGAGCTGGCCGGCGACCTGGACCGACGGTAGACCTTTGCCGGATTCGAACTTGAGCGGGATCGCCTTGGCGGGCGGCGCCGGCGTTTTGTCGACGACCTTGTCGCCGGTCGCGTCGGGTGACGTGACCGTCAGCTGAAATTTGCCGGTTGCGTTCTTTGCGAAGGTGGTCGCGAATATCTTGTAATCGCCGGATTTGGTGGCCTTGTGCACAATGCGGGCGTTCAGGTCGCCGCCGCCGTCGTCGTCCTCCGCGACCGCCTTGCCATCGGCGTCCTCCAGCCGCAGGAATGCGTCGAAATCCTTGCTAACCAGATCGATCTGGTACGACCTGCCCTCCTGCAGCTTGATGGGGAAGGTCTTGCAGTAGCATTCGGCCTCTTTTGGGTCGCGTGCATCCTTGTCGGTCAATTCACCGTCGACGGCGAGCAGCGGCTTGCCTGCCGGCTTCTCGGTCTTGGCGTCGCCGTCCTTCTTGCCGCCGCCGGCCTGGCTGGCGGTTGCGCCCAGGATCAGGCCGGCGACGCCCAGGAAGCAGACCGGCAGCCAGCGGCTCGAACTCCGGTGCATGACTCGCTCCTTTGTCGTTGACTAATGGATTCCATGCAGCGAATCGCGCTGACGACTCGACCCCTGCTGGCTCGTCCGGCAGGTGAGGCAGTTTGATGGCTAGTGGGCCGAACTGGAGCGTCGGGCTCGACCCCTGCCGGCTTGTCCGGCAGGTGAAGGAGTTTGGCGGCCATAGTCGGCCGCTCTCGTCGTCTGGCTCGACCCCTGCCGGCTTGTCCGGCAGGTGAAGGAGTTTGGGGGCTCACTTAGCCCTCAAACTCCTTCACCTGCCGGACAAGCCGGCAGGGGTCGAACGGCGGGCGCTGCTTGGCGTTTTAGCCTTCAAAACTCCTTCACCTGCCGGACAAGCCGGCAGGGGTCGAACGGCGGGCGCTGCTTGGCGTTTTAGCCGTCAAACTCTTTCACCTGCCGGACAAGCCGGCAGGGGTCGCTGCTTACGTCGAGTGTACGGGCGCTGGGCGGAAACCTCAATGACGAGTTAGCCCGTTTATCCAGCTTCCGCGCGCCCCGCGACCGCTATTGTCGGCACAGCCGGCCCAGGCGGCAAGCCGGACGATACGTCACCGGTGCGGACTGATAGGATGCATCACGGAGGAACTTGCCGTGTCCGAGCAATCCGCAACCCAGAGCCGATCCACGCTGGCGGCGATGGTCTTCGCCCTTCTGTCGAGCACCTGCGCCGTCGCCGCCATACAAACGTGCTGGGCATGGCTGCTCGTTCCCTACGGTGCCTGTGCCGTGGCAGCGGTGGTGCTGTGCGCCATCGGGGGCTGGCGGCTGGCACGAATCCCGGCGGCGGGCGCAATCATCCTGCTGGTTGTGGGAACCTTTGTCGGCGCGTGGCTTTTCACAGGAGCTTGCTGTGTTCGGGAAGCCGCCCAGTGCGCGGACGCGGACGACAATTTATGCGGAATCAGCGCGGTTATGCATACTTACTACCAAATTCACGGCCGTTTTCCGCCGGTTGCTGTGAGTGATGTAAATGGCAAACCGCTATTGAGTTGGCGCGTTACGCTACTGCCGTTTGTTGAGCAGACCGCCCTTTATCAACGATTCAAGCTCGACGAACCGTGGGATAGCCCGCACAACTACGCGCTAATTGGTGAGATGCCTTCCATCTATGCTGCGCCGCATCGGCCCGACGTCGCGCTCGGCACCACGGTGTTTCAGGTGTTCGTGGGCCCCGGTACGGCTTTCGACCCAAAGGCGCCATTGCGGTTGCCGCCGACCGATTTCCCCGGCGGGCCGCGCGAGTTGTTGCTGATCGCCGAGGCAGCTCACGCGGTCACCTGGACCAAACCGGAGGATCTGCCCTATGCGGCCGATCAGCGTCTACCAGCGCTGGGGTCCGTCTTGAAGTACAGACGGAACCCATCTCCGCTCTTCGTTCCTATACCGTTTCGAGCCATGCTGGCACGGGATGCCTCGGGCCAGTCGCACATGATCGACCTGGACGCAATCGACGAAGAAACGCTGCGCCATCACATCGCCCTGCCGCCGGACGGCGAATAAGATTGCATCCGATACGGCGCAGCGCGAAACCGCAAGCGGGCAAGCGAGGAGCAACCGGTGGCGATCGAAGCGAAGGTCCACATCCTCGGCGTCGGCAGCGACGGCCTGCGCGGCCTGACCTGGCGGGCGCGCGAACTGTTGCAGGCCGCGGAGCTGGTGCTCGGGTCGGAGCATACGCTCACGCTCGTGCCGGAGCTGAAGGCCGAACGGCTGCGCATCGGCGCCAACCTGCCCGAACGTCGTGCAGGCGCTTGAGGACAACCTCGGCAAGAAACGGATCGTCGTGCTCGCCGGCGGCGATCCGCTCTTCTACGGCGTGGCCCGCTACCTGTGCGATCGGCTCGGCAAAGATAACTTCGAGGTGCTGCCGCACGTCAGCTCGATGCAGCTCGCCTTCGCCCGCGTCAAGGAGACGTGGGAGGAAGCCTACCTCACCAACCTCGCGACGCATCCGCTGGACGATGTGCTCGACCGCATTCGCACGGCCGAGACCGTCGGGCTGTTCACGAGCGAGCAGGAGGGGCCGCCGCAGATCGCCCGGCAGCTGCTGGCGCGCGGGCTCGATTACTTCCGCGCGTACGTGTGCGAGAACCTCGGCAGCCCCGATGAGCGCGTCACGCAGGGCGAGCTGGCTGAGATTGCCGAGATGGAGTTCGCGCCGCTCAACGTGATGATCCTCAAGCGCAAGCCGGGCCGGCCCGATCAGCAACGGCCGAGCGCGGGACATCGGCGTTTCGGCAATCCCGACGATATCTTCGCGCAGAGCCGGCCCAAGAGCGGTCTGATCACGCAGGCCGAGGTCCGCGCCATCGCGCTGGCCCAGCTCGACGTACAGCCGGCCGGCGTCGTCTGGGACATCGGCGCCGGCTCCGGCGCGGTCGCCATCGAGGCGGCCCAGCTCGCCTCGGCCGGCATGGTCTACGCCATCGAGCAGGATGCGGCCGACTACCACCTGATCGTCGCCAACGCCGAGACGTTCGCCGTGCGCAACCTCAAGGCGATCCACGGCGTCGCGCCGGCGGTCTTCGACGGCCTGCCCGCGCCCGATGCGATCTTCGTCGGTGGCGGCGGCAAGGAGGTCGCCCGCCTGCTCGAAGCCGCGTTCAAGGCGCTGCGCCCGGGCGGCCGCATGGTCGTCAACGTCGCGTCGCTGGACGGCGTCGGCGCCGCCTACGAAGCGCTGAAGCGCTGCGCCCACCCCGTCGAGGGGATGCTGATCAACATCGCGCGCGGCACCGAGCAGCTCGAGACGCTCCGCTTTGAGGCGCTGAATCCGAACTTTCTGCTAAGCGTGCGCAAGCCCTCCGGAAAGGCGTAGAGACCATGCCCTACGATGACTACGACGACGACATCGACATCTCGATTGGACGGCGCGGCCGCGGCGGCGACGAGTACATTCCGAATTACCTGACGCAGGCGATCCTGGTAACATTGTGCTGCTGTATCCCGTTCGGGATCGTGGCCATCATCAAGGCGTCGCAGGTCAACTCGCTCATCGCTCAAGGGGATTATGAAGGAGCACGCAACGCGTCGGGTCAGGCGAAAATGTGGTGCATTCTCAGCGCCGTCTTCGGGTGCATTGGCGGCATCGTTTGGGGCGCGATTCAGGCGGCGCTGGACGCAAATCGTCACGGCGGCTTTTGAGCGGCCACTCTAAATCACCGTGCGCGATTTGGCAGTAGCCGCGTTCGTGAGAACGCGGGTTTCGTCTAGCCCCGCCCGCGTTCTCACGAACGCGGCTACGCCCCTTTCCGCACAATCGCGCACGGTGATTTAGAGAGTTCGCCGTGTCCATTCGTCCCTTGGTACCGTACCGCCCGCCATCGGGCATACCGCTGTTCGCGATCGCCGCATTTTGGTCGCTGAGCTACAATGAGCACATGGCCCCATCCTCCATGCCTGTGCGTTCCGTTTGGCTGGTGCAGCTGCCGATCCCGCCGCTGGGCCCGGAGCTGATCCGCGGCAATGTCCCGCTCGCCGCCGCCTATCTGAAACTCTGGGCGGAACACAACGGACTGGGTTCGCACTACGATTTCCGGCTGTTTCCGCCGGCCGAGGCCAATGCGCTTGGGGATCGGGCCCTCGTCGCAGCACTGGCCGAGCGCAAACCGTGGTTGGTCGGGTTCACCTGTTACGTCTGGAACATCGAGCGCACGCTCTGGATCGCCCGCGAGCTGAAACAGCTCCGGCCGGAGGTGCGCATCGTGCTCGGCGGCCCCGAAATCACGCCGGATAACTGCTGGGTCCTTGAGTCTCCCTCCTATGACTACGCCGTTATCGGCGAGGGGGAACAGACCTTCACCCACCTCTTGCTCGGCTTGCTCGAAGACCTGTCGCCGCCGGGGGCCATCCCCGGTCTGTACGTCCCACCGCCCAGCGGGCCGCGCTTCGACCCGGGCCGATCTCCCGCCTTTCGCACGCCGATGCCCGACCTGAACGCCCTCGGCTCGCCCTATCGTGCCGGCATCCTCGACGTCGCCGACGAACAGATGCTGCTGCTGGAAACGATTCGTGGCTGCCGCTTCCAGTGCAAATTCTGCTATTACCCCAAGGCCTACGACAAGCTGTATTTTCTGCGCCGGAGACGGTGCGGGCAGAGCTGCGCCACGCCGCCGAGCGCGGCGCCCGCGAGGTCGTGCTGCTCGATCCGACACTCAACCAGCGCCGGGATTTCGCGGACTTCCTGCGTCTGCTCGCCGACGGCAATCCCGGTCAGGGCTTCCGTTACTTCGGCGAGCTGCGTGCCGAGGGTATCACTGCCGAAACCGCCGGGCTGTTGCGCCAGGCCAATTTCACCGAGGTCGAGGTCGGGCTGCAGTCGATCGAGCCGGATGCGATGACCCTGATGGAGCGCAAGAACAACCTGCGCGCCTTCGAACGCGGCGTGCGCGCCATGATGCGCGAAGGCATCAAGGTCAAGGTGGACCTGATCGTCGGCTTGCCGGGCGACACCGTCGCATCGGTGCGCCGCGGTCTGCGCTACCTGCGCGAGGAAGGTCTGTACTCCGAGGTGCAGGTTTTTCACCTATCCATCCTTCCGGGCACCGCGTTTCGCCACGAGGCCAGGTCGCTGGGCCTCAGCTTTCAGACGCGTCCGCCGTACTACGTGCTGCGCACGCCGACCCTGAGCGCCGCCGACATCGTCGACCTGTTGGCGGAAGCCCAGGAAATCTTCGAAGTGGAGTTCGATGCCCCGCCGCCGCCGCTGCTGCGCGCGAAGCTCCTGGCGGCCTGCACCGGACCTGGTCCGTGAATCTCGATACCCCCACAGCTGCGGCGCCGCCCGCTCGGCACGCTCAGGCATTCACGCTTTGGCTGGGCTCAAGCAACTTTGCCGCCTGCCGGGCCAAGGCCGCACATATTATTCGCCGATTGCTGCGTGACAACCCGTTCACGACTCTTCAGGTGGTACTCGATCCGCAAGGAAGCACCGCGTCCAGCGTGCGGGCAAGCATCAACGCGGAAACGGTCAGTGCATTGCTGGAGGCGTGCCAGGAGCTGCCGACGTATCTGGACAGGTATTACGCCATGCACCCAGGACGAGCGACCGGCGCCAAGCGGCTGATCGTGCTCCTGCCTTTCCCCCTCCGCGCAGCTTCCCGCTGATTGGCTTGAGACCATGAGTGAAATCGCCGCCATCGTATGGCGCGGCGGCAACATCGCTGAGCTGGAAGCAAACGAATACGCCGCGGCGGAGTAAAGTGCCCTTGCGCGAAGCGAACGAGAGATTACCGCGCGGCTGCTGCCGGTTTGGTCAGCCGGTCCACGGACGCCTTGGCCTCGATCGTCAAGCGCACTCCGGGCGCGCCCGTGGTCAGGGACTCAAGGACCGCGCGGGCTTCCTGGTTGCCAATGTGCTCCAACACTTCCAGGGACCGCAGGAGGAATAGCTGTTCGGCGGACAGGGGGCCGTTCGTCACCTCGTCGAGCAGCCTCTCAAGCCGGCGGCGGACTTCCAACGACGTGCTTTTCGCCAGCGCCTTGCGCATGGCGGGCTCGGCCAACTCGCCCAGATTCTGCAGCTCCTGGGTTGCCCGCGCCCGGACGTCGAAGTCGGCGCTGTCCAGATCGTCGATCAACCCGGTGGTCCGCTTTTCCTCGATCGGCACAGCAGGCCGCAGACGCTTGGCGAGGTAGGGGACCGCTTGACGCGGCGCGGCGACCATCCGCCACAGGGCACGATGGGCCTGCGCAGCGTCCGCGCCTCCCAGGTCGGTCCCAAGGCGGTCGATTTCCTCCGTCCTCACGTCGCCGGAGGACCAGCGGCCGTTCGGGCAGACGGCGGTGACGTCCCAGACGAGGGCCGTGTTGTCCAGGCTTCCGGAGGCCAGAAGGCGGCCGTCGGGGGAGAAGTCCACCGACCAGATCCACTCCTGGTGCCCCGCGAAACGGCCCCGTTCCTTGCCGCTCGCCACTTCCCACAGCACGACGGTGTCCCACGCCGCGGCAGCCAGGGTCTTGCCGTCCGGGGAGAACACCACCGAGCGGATGTCGCCCGCGGAAGACTTATATCGGCGCACCTCGCGTCCGGTGGCCAGGCTCCAGAGCCGCAGGCTGGGCTCAGGTGGTTCGCCCGGCCCATCAACCTCCGCGTAATGATCTGAGTGGGCTGCAACGAGATACTTGCCGTCGGGGGAGAATGCCAGGGATGTCGGCCGCGACTTGTCCTCCCAGGCGAGCCAGCCTTCTTGCTTGCCCGTCGCGGTGTCCCACAGGCGGATAACGCCTTCGTCCAGCGAAGCGGGGGCCGTGGCCAGCACGGAGCCGTCCGGGGAAAAGGCGTGCGGATGGGGGAAGCGCGTCTGCCCAATCTTCGGCAGCGCACAGCGGAGCTTGCCGGTCGCCGACTCCCAGACGCGGATAATACCATCGGTGTGCTTGACGACCAGCAGCTTGCCGCTCTGAGCAAATGCCGCCTGATCGTCGCCGACCGGCGGGTCGGCGATCCGCGACACGGCCTTGCCGGTCACAGGCTCCCAGACGTGCAGCACCCCTTTGCCGTCGACCAGCGCGGCATATTTGCGGTCGGCGGTCAGGGCGGCGCCAAGAAGCATCTCCGCGCGACCGACGAAGCCGGCCGGCGGGGGCTGCATAGGGGTCAGGGGCTTGCCCGTAAGCGGGTCCCAGACGCCGATGTGCCCGCCGAAGCAGCTCGCGATCAACCCCGTACCGTCCGGCGTGAACCCAACTGTCATGACGCGATTGGGCAGCCGCGGCACCTTGAGGACCGGTGCGCCCGTGGCGAAATCGCGGAGCAAGATCACTCCGTCTACCTCCTGGGCCAGGACCTTGCCATCGGGGGAGAAACATATCTGATCGCCCCGATCGCCCTTGTCCCAGCGGCCCGTTTCCTGCCCGTTGTTTGCCGCAAAGAGCCGGATGCCCGAGTCCTTGCGGGAACCGGCGACGGAAACGCAGCAGGCCAGTGTCTGACTATCGGGCGAGAAACACAGGTACGTGACTCCCTTCGGGCCAAGCACGGCACGGTTGATCTCTTCGCCCGTCACGGCGTCCCAGAGATAGAGAGTGCCCGGAGCCAGGACGGCCGCGAGTCGCTTGCCATCGGGCGAGACGATCAGCCGGCGAATGTGATCGAGCCGGCTGTCCACGCGGCGCGTTTCCTTGCCGGTGCCGGCGTCGTACCACCGGATGCCCTCGCCGCCGACCACGAGCGTCTTGCCGTCGGGCAGCAGCAGGATGGAATGGGTCCATCCCGTCGTGAGCCGGGGCTTTTGCTGCCAGGTGCTCGCCTCCCAGGGCTGAACGCCATCGCCGCCCGCCGCGGCAAACGTTCGGCCGTCGCCGCTGAATGCAAGCGACGACGTGCCATCCTTGTCACCGGGGAGTTTGCGGATTTCCTTGCCGGTGGCGACGGCCCAAAGGCGGATCACGGGGCTGTTGAGGCCGGCCGTCGCCAGCGTCTTGCCGTCCGGCGCGATGCAAAGACGATGCGGTCGTCGCTCCCATGTTCGATGCGGTGCAGCTCCTGGCCCGTGGCCGCATTGCAGATTCGGAGGTTGCCGCCGCGGGTGCAGAAAAGCAAGTTCTTCCCACCGGACGTGAAGGCCAGGTGCGAGTCGAAGGCATGGCCGTCCTGGAAGAGACGTGTGGTGCCGATGCGGGTCACCGCGCCGACGGGCAGCGTGTCGCCGAGCAGGTCGGTGCGTCGCTTGGTGACGAGGGATTCTTCCGGTTCGGGCGTTAGCGCCTGCTGGTCCAGTTTCAGCAGCCGATCGAACGATTGCTGCGCTTCCCGCGTGAGTCGCGCCCCGGCCGCGCCCCTGGCGAGGGATCGCAGCAGCGTCCGCGCTTTGGGTGTGCCGATCAGTTCCAGCGTTTCCACGGTGCGCAGGACCTGGAGCCGCGGCGGCGCCAGTGCGGACTCGGCAAGCTTGGCCAGCAACATGTCAATGCGGCGGCGCTGCTCGAGTGAAAGAGCGGCGGTGAGCGCCTTTCTCATGCTGGACTCGGCGAGGTCGCCCAGGTCGGTCAGCTCGCTTGAGGCTCGCTGGCGTGTGTCGAAGTCGTCGCTGTCGAGATCCTTCACCAACTTGGCGATCTGCTCCTCGGGCGGGCCGGTCGCAGGCTTGAGCTGCTTGCCGAGGAACGGCACGGCCTGCGCAGATCGGCCGACGAGTTCCCACATGCCACGATACGCGTCCGCTGCACTGGCCTTCGCGAGCTGTTCCCACAGTTCGTCCAGAGGCGGTAACGTGGCACTGGGTAAGCCGCCGGTGAGGTCCCACACCAGGGCGGTGGTGTCGCCGCAGCCCGAGACGAGGCGCCGGCCGTCCGGGGCGAAAGCCAATGCAAAGGCGTCGCCTTGCAAACCCGTAAATTGGCAACGTTCAGCGCCAGTCTGCGTTTCCCAGACCTTGATGCCGCGCCACCCGCCGGCGGCAAACGATCGACCGTCGGCGGCGAATGCCAGCGACTGCACGTAGCCGTTCAGTCCGGTCAGTCGGCGCACCTCCTGGGCGCGCCAGGTCCCAAACGTGGACGGTGCCGGCCGTATCTCCCCATAACAACAGACTGCCGTCGGGCGAGAAGATGGCCGAAAACAGAGTGCCGAAAGGAATATCCAATTCGCGCGGCGGCCCCTTGTCCGCCATGCTGTGCAAGCTGCCCGTCTTCTTCCCCACGACCAGCGCCTTACCCTCGGCCGACATCACGATGAAACGAATCGTGTCGGGTGAGCCGGGCAGCGCACCGAGTCCTTGCGCGTCTTGGCGTCCCAGAAGTGGATGCCTTCCTTGCCGGCCGAAGCGATCCGCTTGCCGTCGGGCGCGAAGGCCAGGGACAGGGGAGATTTTTTCTCGGCCTGGAAACGGCCGACCTCCTCGCCGGACGCGGTGGCGAGCAGCCGAACGCCGCCCTTCCAGGTCCCGAGCGCGAGCAGATCGCCCGCGGGGCTGAAGGCGGCGCCGCGGTCGGTCAGCTCCGGGTCGCTGTGTGAGCGGAGCAGCTTGCCGGAGACACCGTCCCACCAGCACACGGTGCGATCACGGCTGACGGTGACGATCGTTTTGCCGTCTGCGAGTACACGGACCGCGTAGATGGGTGACGTGTGGGCAGGCAGCGGGCGGATCGGCTGGCCCAGCGCGACATCCCAGAGGCGCACCGTCTGATCGGCGGCGCCGGAAGCCAGCGTCCGGCCGTCCCTGGCGAAGGCGAGGCCGCGCGCCGCCATCTGGTGTCCCACCAGGCCATGACGCTGCTTGCGAGCGCTGACGTCCCACAAGCGGACGGTGCGGTCGCTGCCGGACGATGTCACCGTCTTGCCGTCTGGGGCGAAGCGAACGCATAACACCTCGCCCTTGTGCCCCTCCAAGACGGCGATCTTGTTGCCGGTCGCGGCCTCCCAGAGCCGCACCGTGCCATCGCGACCGGCCGACGCGATCATGGCGCCGTCCGCCGAGACGCACACGGACTCGATCGGGCCGTCGTGAGCCGCCCATTGCCGGCGCTGCGTGCCGTTGGCGATGTTCCACAGGCGAATGGTGCCGTCATCGCCGGCCGATGCCAGAGTGTCGTCGACCGCGGAGAAGGCGATGCTGCGAACGATCCCGACCTCCCTCGCCAGCGCGCGGACGAGCTTGCCCGTGGTCGGGTCCCAGAGGCGGATCACATCGTCGATGCCGGTGGACGCCAGCCATTGGCCTCTCGGCGCAAACGCGACCGCGAGGACGCCGCCGGGGTGGCCGGGCAGCGTGCGCAGGAGCTTGCCGGATTTCACCTCCCAGATGCGGATCGCCTGGCTTGGCCACCCGGGAGCGTGCTCGCCGGCGGCCAAGCGGTTGCCATCGGGGGAAAAGGCTATGCAGTATTGCCAGCGGCTGACGCTGTAGGCGTTCATCTGGTCGGCGGTGACGGTGAACGCACGCAGCTCAGCGCCGGTCGCGGCGTCCCACAGTCGCACCGAATGGTCCCAGCCGGCCGAAGCCAGGGTCGTGCCGTCGGGCGCGAAGGCGACATCCTTGATGTTGTGGCCATGCCGGAAGCGGACGGTGCCCAGGCGCACAAGGGCGCCTGGCGGCAAAGGGTCACCGTGGAGGTCCACGCGCGCTGCTGGGTTGGCATCGGCGGCAACCCCTTGGCCGGGCGTGGCAGCCGCGCCGGCCGAACCGCGATTCAAAAAGAGCACGCATGCCATCAATGCAGCGCAGTGAGACGCTCGACGCATGGCCGACCCCTCGGCAAGCAATCCGCGCGCGTTCGCTCCGGCATTTTGGCCGGGGCGCGCGCGGATCTGGTTCACGCCATGCTAACTCAACACGCGGCAGCAAACAAGTAGGTCACGGGCGGCGCCCAACCGCGGGTAAGCCGATGCGCAGGACGCGGCACGTTTCCTCGTAGGTCGCTTCCAGTTCCAGGGGAACGTGCAAGTTGGCGGCTAACCACAACGGCAGAGTCGGCAGCGGTTGCCCCAGTCTCAGGATGTGCGACCAGGTCTCGAGGATTCGCTTGAAACCACGCTCGGTCCAGCGGCAGGCGGCGGCGTAGATCGCCGGTGGCTCCGCGCCCATCGACGCATCGTTCTGGCTGACCAACGCCAGCAATTCGGCATACAGGTTGAAGTGACGGGACGTGACCAGATCGACGATCGACACCGAGACGCCCTGACGTAACATCGCCTCGCATTTCGCAACGAACACGCGACGGGATTCGGGCCGATCCTTGTTGGAAGGGCTGACGATCTCGACCGCTGCGACGAGCCGGCGACCGCGCTGCGTGTCATACACGCGCACCTCATATTCGTCGGTGTTCAAGAGGTCCGTCTCGACGGCGACGCTAGCCCATGTTTAACAAGTGTCGCCGTAAGTCCTTGCTGCGTAAGGGCTGATTTTTGGATTAGTCACTACATTGTCGTTTCATCGCCCGCGGGCGGCGCCGGCGGCCGATGGTCGGCCAGACCGATGGCGTTGAGTACCTGGCGGGCGCGGGACGAACCCGGTGTCGTGCCGCTACGGAGCTCTTCCGCAACGCGGAATTGCACGTAGCGAATCGTCTGCAATGCTTCCAAGGCCGACTGCGCCGAGAGCGACAGGCCAGCATCTTTCAAGGCGCGCTCCAGCATCCGCTCGATCAAGAACGCCAACGCCGCCACAAAAATGTGTGCCTTCACCCGCCGCGCCGTGTGATGCCAGATCGGCCGCATGCCCAGCGGATCCTTGAGCGAACGAAAGCCCCGTTCCACCTCGCTTAAGTCCTTGTAGTGCGCCACCGCCTCCGCGGGCGTCATCGCCGTCTGATCGGTCTGGATGAGGTAGCGCCCTTCATACTTCTTTTCCCGAGGTAAATTCACTGGGTGCTCCGCGATCTCCAATTGTCCCTCTTTGAACTCCCACATGTAGTAACGATAGCCGTGGTTCTTTTGCAACGCCCGCTCGGCCGCCGCGCCGATCTTGGCCGGCTGCTTCAACTGGCCCTTGGCCACGCGCGCCTGCACCTTCGCCAAGGCCGCACGCACCCGCTCCATCGCTTTGCTACGTTGCCGCTCTTCATAGGCCCGACGCTCGTCGCTATCGACCACAAACACTCGCACGCCGGCACGGTCGCAGGCGACCTCTTGCACTCGTGTCCGGGGTGGATTTGGTTTCGCCCGCGCGGTGATCCCATTGGGGCAGTCGACCCACTTCGTTTCGTCCACGCGATCAATCAACGCCTCCGCCTCCGGATTGCGGCGACGCGTCATGCCCACCAAGTAGCCATGTTCCGCCGCCGCCTGCAGCATGGCCAGATTGCTCTCGGTCACCATGCCGCGATCACCGACAAAGACGATACGCCGAAGGCGAAAACGCCGGGCCAGGTCTTGGATGACTTCCTTGACCGTCGTGCTGTCACGCGTGTTGCCCGCCCACACGTGATGTGCGATCGGCCAACCCGCCACCATCACCACGCCCACCACCACCTGCACGTTCCGCGGCTTGCCGTCGCGACTGTAACCGTGCTTGGCCAGCGTCGGCGGACCATGGCCTTCAAAATACGTACTGGTCAGGTCGTACATCACCAGGTCCGCGTCGAACTCGAACAACGTCCGCAGCCGCTCATAGAGCGCCACTTCCACGGCGTCCTTGTTCAACCCCAGATGATCCAGCGTGCGATACCAACGCTGCAGTTGCCCCAAGTCGACCTGGACGCGGCCTTGCTGCTTCCAACAGGGTACGTACCGGCGACCATGCCGGTCGCACACGTAATCGGTCTCCAGCCACGCGGCCAAACCGTGCTCGCTGGCCGGCCGCACCAGGCGGTTGGTGATCAGCACCAGGACGCGGCTGACCCAGTCGTCGGCGGGGTCTTCGCTCGGCCGCAACTTGGGCCAACGCCGACCAGCATCGAGCCATTGCCAGAGGCCCAGTTGGTCGAAGAAGTGGCGCGCGACGAGCATCGGTCCCCAGGTACTGGCGTCGAGGATTTCGATGGGTCCCTCGGCGCCGAGTTGCTGGGCCAGGGCCTGCGGCCCTTCCTCGCCGGTGAGAAAGCGATTGAGCAGCGGCAGGACGGCTTCGAGGGTGTCGCGTCGCCCGAGGTTGGCGATGACCTTTTGCTTGACCTTGCCGTTCTCGCGCACCGAGCCGACGATGCGGACATACTCGTGGACGGTGCCGTTGGAGGACGGAACTTTGACGGAGCGGATGAACATGATGTTATCATCAACAAATCCACCGGTCCGTCAACCGGATATTCGATGAAATGCGGACAAAACAGCTAAAATGTTTGTAATGATTGTCACTACGGTTTTCTGAAAACTGGACCTCCGCGCGTTGAAAATTAAGGACTTACGTCAAAAACTACCCCGACACTTGTTAAACATGGGCTAGGCTGGGAAAGCTGCCAGGCCGTGGCATTGCCCCCCTGGGAAGCGAGTATGCCCGGCATCCCTTGCTCGAAACTGCCCACGTCAATTTCAATCTCCGTGCCCAAATGAACGTGCGGACCGGCAACATAGCGCGGCGGCAGGATCGGATTCAGCCGCTGAACGATCATCGCCGGCCATTGACCGTGGAAAAGGTCCCAGGACGTTCTGATCGTCCATCGGCGAATGGAAGTGATCGCGAAGCGGCACGGCATGGACTCCTGTGGTCTTCTTTGGCGGCATTCTCGCTCTGCCCGAACTGCGGACAATCGAGCCGCATTTCGCGGCATGCCTTAGGCGAAACCATTCACGGCCGGCCAAGCTGCGGCGGCCGGGTCTGGGGCCAGGCAACGGTGGCAGGAACGGTATTGACAGCTTTCCCGGTCACCAATAGGCGATACCAAAACGCTCGTTGAGGGTGTCCAACTCCCTGTCTGCTTCGATCCTCCCCGGCCACTTCGCTTCAAGCTCCCTAAACTTCGGCGTGTGAAGTTGCTGCAGATAAAGATGCAGATACTCGTGCCACAGTAGAAATCGCATCGTCGCCGCACTTACGTCAGGGCTGTTGAGCAAGCGGTTAATTCGTATCGTCCCCGTCCCGTTCGGGACGTGCTTTTCCCAGTACGCCTTGCCGTACCACCCCTTAATGATCCTCGCAGTCCACTCAAGGGGGCCAACGAACGCAAGGCGCGGAAGATTCAAGAGGGTTTTCCCATCCTCCAGCACGCCTCGCATCAAGTCATCCAGATCGTGCGCGGGACCAGGGCCAGAGGGCGGTCGCAATTGCTGATCCGCGCGGCTCAAAGATGGGCACTCCTGGCCGAAGGCGGGCCGCGGCCTCGTCGGGATATTGCAAGTCGTAAAGTGCCTGATCGATGGCCGCGACGTAGTCGCGCCGCGAAACGTAAATGGCTTTGACCAAGGAGGAGGCAAACGACTGCTCAATCAGAGCAAACTTGTCAGCCTTGTCGATGTGAACACGCCGCGCGATCTCATAGGGATCAAACTGCGTTCGATCAGCGATATCATGGTAAATGGGCTTCTCGCCGCCGGCTCGGTAGTGTTCGAGAAGTAGCTCGACATTGTGGTCGCTTGGTTTGGGAGCGTCGCAGTCGCCGAAATATTCCGAGAAGAGAATGGGGCCAGAGGAATCCAGTAGCGCCTTGTCGTCCGACGACTCCAAGTAATCGATGAGCGCGTCCCAGCAAGCCTTCTGATGCGCATAGACGTGAATCCGCTGACGTGCTGCATCTTGTTCCGCCTCGCCCTCCGCCTCCGTAGGACGTTCGAGGATAAACCAGCCATGGGGCACGGACTCAAAGACGTCAATGGGCTGGTTGCCGCCTAGCCGACGAAGCTCTGCAGCCGCAGCTTGGATCATTTCATAAGGCAGGCTCTCGCCAACGGCCCGACCGCCCAAAGGTCCGGGGATTGTCGGTTCTTCAGGTTTGGGAGTTTCGACAGGCGGAAGAATATCCGCAAGGCGCCCAAATGGGCTTTCCAGGTCACGGAACCGTTCCCAATGGTCCTCGAAGGAGACGAGGTATGCGAGCAAAGTGCCGCCAGCCTTCGGCCCGCGCAGGGCACGACCAACCATTTGGCGTAACAGAATCTCGCTTTGGGTGGGCCGTGTGAGAAACACCGTCTGGATCCCGGGGACATCAACGCCCTCGGTGAGCATCAGGACATTGATCAACACGTCCATGCCGCTGTGAGCATCACGAAAACGCTCAAGAATTGCCTTGTGGTCCGCGGCTTCTGGGTCGGTATCCGACTTGCCAACGTAGCGGTAGTACGTTATGCACCCAACCTCCACCCCCTGCTGCTCAAGTGCGTTCTGCAGGAGCTGGGCGTGCAGCACGTTGATCGCGAAAACAAGCGTCTTCCCGTACTTCTCCCGGTTTTGAAGGTAGTGGTCAACGATGAGCCGATTTCGGGATTCCAGGCTCGCGATGCGTTGCTTCCACTCTTCGCTCAGCTCGCGAAATTGCTCCATATGCTCGAAATCTTCGGGCGTAATCCCGTATTCGACTTCAGCTCTTGTTTTCACAGGAATTGGCACGGGCTGTGATAGGAATTGCTGGTCAATCAGATCGCGAGCGCGAACCTCGTAAACCGGCTCTTGCCCGAATAACCGACTCAATTCCGGTCGCTCACTTTCGACGGTGCGCGTCGGCGTGGCGGTGAGTCCCAGCACACGCTTCGGACCCTGGCTATTTACACGTTGGATTAAGTCGCGGTAGCTTTTTGCCGGGGCACGGTGGGCCTCGTCAATGACCAGAAAGTGGTCGGAGAGAACCTGATCGACGATATCCGGACGGCGGGCGAGGCTGGCCACCGTGCAAATGAGGATATCATCGTCGGGCATGATCTCTGATGTCTTACAATGGTTACCGGAAACAATCCGGCGCCTAAGTCGCCGGTCCTTTGGTTCGGCCAAGTGGATCGCTCGATCGAATGCCTCCGCCGCTTGCTCAAGAAGCTCGTGGCGATGCGCCACCCACAAGACGCGACCACGACGGTTGATGACGTTCTTGACAAGCCAGCGCACAGCGGTGAACGTCTTGCCCGATCCGGTCGGCATGACGAGCAGTCCCTGGAAGACTCCCGTGGCCTGAAACTCCGCCAACTTGGCGCTTAACCGATCCCATGCCTCTAACTGGTACGGGTGTGCCTTTCGCTGATCCGGCTGTTGTTCTTCGGGGATGAGGACGGCGACCTTCGGAACCCAACCGACCCCAACAACGCCATCGGGATCAGTGCCGCCCGTATCACCGAAGCGGATCATTGTCTTGCGCAAGATGCGGCGTAATGTCTTGCCGTTTCTACAATCCCGAATGGGTGCAACTGGCGGTTCTACAAGCGTTTTCCCTAGGTTTTTCGGCCGAATCGCCCCGTTTTTCGCGAATATTCAGGTGAGGCGCAGCTGAAAAAGGACATGGAGCATATCCTTACCGTTATTGAACAAAGCGGTACGGAGTCTGCTCCATGAAGAGACAATCTAAGCCATGCACTCCCGTGCGTCCAGTGACCGTCGAGACTTTGCGGCTGCAGGCCCAGGCGATCCTCGACGAACTGTTGCAGTTCTGCCAAACCAGCGAGCTGCCATTCGCGGCCTTCGAGAAAGAACTGCTCGTCCGCATCGCCGTCCTGGGCTGCTGTCTGCTGCGCGTGTTCCTCACCGCACGGCATCAACGCTTGGATGTGCAGCCGTTCCTGGCCAACGACAAGTACCGGCCCGGCAACGCCTATGCCGAGCGGACGTTGAAGACCTTCTACGGCGAAGTCACCTATGGCCGGCAGTATCTGATGTCGCGGGCCGGCGGCAGCGGCTTGTTTCCGCTCGACGTGGTCCTGGGACTGACCCGCGATCGGTTGTCGCCGTGGGTGAGGCAATGGGTCGCACGCCTGGCGACGCGCATGAGTTTCAAAGCGACGCAAATGGTGTGCAAGGCGGTGCTGAACTGGGCGCCGGCCCCCGAGACCATCGAGCAAGTGGTGCTCGGCATGGGACGCGAGGCGGCGCCGTTCATGAAGCAATTGCCCGCGCCGTCCGACGATGGCGAGGTTCTGGTGATCGAAGTCGATGGCAAGTGTCCGCCCATCGCCACCGAAACGGAGTTGGCGAAGCGTCGCGGCAAGCGGAAGCCGCGCCATGGGTCGGGTTGCACTTGCGGCTGCCAACGTCACCGGGGCCGAGCCAAACGGGCAGCGCGTGGCAGCAAGAAACGACGGAAAAAAGGCGACAAGAGCAAGAATGGCAAGGAAGTCAGCGTGGTAGTGATGTACACGCTGAAGCGTGGCGCGGACGGCTTGCTGCACGGGCCGCTGAACAAGAAACTGTATGCCACCTTTGCGGGTCGCAAGGCGGCGGCATTGTGGGCGCGTGCGGAAGCGACCAAGCGTGGCTTCGGACCGGAGACGACCAAGCGGGTGCAGATCGTCCTCGACGGGGCGAAGAGCCTGAAGAAGCACTTCGAGGCGTTATTCCCCCAGGCCATCTTCACGCTGGATGTCTGTCACGTCGTGGAGAGGCTATGGCGGCTGGGGCGTCACTATCACAAGGAAGGCACCGACGCCCTGAAGGCCTGGGTGGAAAAGCTGAAGGCGCTGCTGTACGCAGGGCGGGCGCGGACCTTGGTGCAGCGTTTGCAGGAGCTGTTGCGCGACACAGCGAACCGTGGACCTGGAACGAAGAGTCGCCGCGAAGCCTTGCGGAGCGAGATTGGTTACCTAGAGCCACGCCTATCGATGCTGCAATACGGCGTGTGGATGGCGCAAGACTTGGTGATCGCCACCGGCCAGGTGGAAGGTGCGGTGCGTTACCTGGTCGGCGAGCGTTTCGACTGTGCCGGTATGCGGTGGACCCGCGCCAAGGCAGAGGCGTTACTCCACCTGCGCTGCATCGAACTGAACGGCGACTGGCAAAAGTTTGTGAACTGGTTTGAACGGCAAAATCGCGCTCGCCTGAAGAAGGGACAACGCCGCAAGGTATTGACCAATCAACCGATGAAGCTGACGGTGGCAGCGTGAGAAAACCGTGTTGGCGTTTCAGCTGCACCCATCCCGAATGTACTTTACGTAGCCCGTTTGCGAGGTTGGACCTCGATTAGGGCCGATGTTGCAATCACGCAACTCCTCGACGATCTGCCCCAGCCCACGGAAGTTGCAGAACCAGGGAGTTCGGATCAAACGGTCAAGGGTTTTGCGGATGAATTCGTCATTGGGCCGCTTGACCTTGTCGGCAAGCCAGGTTCTGGGATCAGTGCCCGTGGCGAGCGCGTTGAACCCACAGGCCGTAGCGAGTTCGTTGACCGTGTCGTCGTCAAACGCATCCCAACGAAACCTGTAGCTGGACATGGTAATGCAACCTTGTGCTGGCGGCCACCTTCACTGGCCATTCGCAAGTTCCGCGCATTCCAAAGTGTATTCCTGACAACAACTCCGCGGCTTTGGTCAGTGCCTCTCGAAGCTCCGGCAGCGGCTCATCATCCTGGCCATAGGCGGCGACGATTTCGTCAGCGTCATCCTTGACGATTAGGTAAACCTTGGCAGGCGGAGCGCCGGCGCGTATCGACTTCAGCTCGTCGTCGGGATTGATGTCCTTGAAGGAGGATTTGTCCACGTCGGCCGAGGGGTTCTTGGTTGTTGGGTAGCGAAAGAACGTGCTGCTGGGGTCGGCCTCGTCGATGCTCGTAATCCAGGACCCAAGGTCATCTGGAAGCGAGGACCAATCTGTCCTCGCGATCTGCCCAAGTTCATCGGCGTAGGCATGAACGAGAGCCCGAACGAAAGCATACAGGACCAAAACGCCGTGTACCTGATGGAGTTCTTTCCACCTGCCCTCGACAACTACCTTGGGATTGGCATCCTGAAACCAATCGTCTTCAGGAATCTGTAGGCGCCGGTGGATGACGACGATCATGGACTTGAGGAAGAGTTCGATGGCATGTCGATAAAGGAAGTTGATCGGGAGATGTCCGTTTACGAAATGCAAAGTCCCCTCGGTTTCAGCGGCAACAAGCTGGTCGGCGGCTTCCTTGAAGGCTTCACCGGTAGCCCCGAAACCGCCATCGAACTGGCGGTGCAACGGCATAAGCATGTGCTCAAACATTTGTATCGTCACCTCACGCGGGAATCAGCCAATTAATAGGCAAGCCCGAGGCGTTTCGGTTCGCTGGTCGTCAAGCATCCCTGTCGACGGCCGGACGCTCTTTCTTCCGATCCCAATTCCTGACGGACAAGACCCGACCCAAATGAAGCCTGAATTCGCCAAGCTCGTCGTCGCGTTCGAGGAGTTCGACGATAATCAACGCTTCTGGAACGGGGGGCAACATGCCGTTGAGCAGACGCAGTTTGAACGGGCCATCGCCTACAGCCGCAAGCCGGCGCTCCCAAAAGGGTGACATCGCTCGATACTCGATTTCCTTGCGACGCGGAATTGCGAGAATGTCCGCAAACCATTCCCGCGCGATGTTCATTGTGACGATGGGAAGATCTTTTGCCATACGCCCTCCGCGGGCTAACTGGATCGACCATAGTGCGCCGCCGGGTACGCGGACGGAGCGGCGCACCTGCATTCACCGCTCATGTAACCGCCGCATCTCGCAACAAGTCGTTGACATTTTCCCTAAACGCGATTGCCTGCTTGCCTTCCCGCAATATCTCGATAGCCTCCTCATCTAGTTTTCTACTAAGCAAATCAACGGCCAAGAGTTTCGAGTCCCCTGTCAGCTTTACGAGCGTCGCCGTCGGGGCCATTAACCCCTCGTCCACGATTTCCTTACTGAGAGCCTTTCCGATGATGCGTTCAAGGGCCGCTGGTGCCTCGAAAAACACCACCTCAAGCTCCGGAATAAACATAAACACCTTAAACAGGCCACGAGTCGCAAGAAATGTACCACCTGAACCCGCGCCACTCAATGCTACGGTTGCCATCGCTTCCAATTCTCGGATCACGTGCGGATTCGTTGACTCTGCATCCATCGCCAACAGGATCGGGCCACCCTCATGTACCATAACATTTCTGGCTAAGGAAACCAGTGACACACGACCCTGCGAAGCATAGAACTTCATGTCCCCTGTCAACTCGTGGCTCAAAAGCTTACGGATCAAGCGAGTATCGGATTGCCCTTCGCAAATAACCGTCAATTTAGGTGTGGTCATTCTTGCACCTCTAGCTCCGCGTAGTAGGGTGAGTGGTCGGTAAGGCCATATTTGCAAAGGTGTCGATATTTTCCTTGGAGCATCGACTTGAAATCTCTTCTCTGGATACATGCTTCTACCTCCTGTCCGGACCACAACAGGATTCGGTGGGGCAATGAGAAGTCCGCAATAATGAGTGCTGCGCTCGTGAATTCTCCCGACACAAAGACGCATCCAAAGGTAGTTTCCGGGCGGCGCAGGAGCTGGTTGCGGATTTTGGCGATTGGCTCAATGGCCACTTTGTCTTTGTCTTTGCATTCCACAAGAAACGTATGGCATCCCAAGATTACCAGTCCGTCGATTTGTTCAAGTGGACGGCCTCCCGCAGGCACATCGTATGGGTACTCTGTTTCCAGGCCGCTGAGCGCGAAAGCTCGAATTACCAAATGCTCAAGTGCCTTGCCTTCCTCCCAGTCGTCGATCTTAGCTCCCTTGATAGTCACCCACAGCCCGTGCAGCTCCGGCCAGTCCATGGCCTCAATTCTCTTGATGTACTCCAAAGCCTTTTCATTTGGGCGTGCCATTCGGTCATCACATCGCAGCCACTGTGCGTCTTTTGAGCTATATTTGTTGATCGGCCATTTGCTCGATACCCGGACCACGCGGCTGAGGCGGCTTCGGCCGGCGTAGCCAGCGCCAGAGAGCCCAAATTCCTCGATCGACGCCATATGCGAGCGCCGCGACAGCAGCGCCGAGCACCGCCCCGAGGAACGCCCCGCCAAGATCGATGGCGAACAGCACCGACATAGACTCCCCGCTAGTGTTGCGCGCCTACCGCTTGGACCAGGGCCAAGCGCCTCGGAATCGCCCTTCAGAACCACACGCCCTACCGCAGCCCCGCCAATTCCTGCAGCAGGTGCCAGTTTTCGAGCCGGTCCTGCTTCGCGTACAGCAGCAGTCTCGGACGGGTTGCCGTCCTTGTCGAAGTGCTTGGAGAAGCGGCCTTCGCTGCGGGCGAAGTCGATGAACGTCACTTGCTCCTTGCGTCTTGGGATTGACGAACCAGTCCTCCTTCACCGCCGGATTGCCCTGCAGCGACAGCCGTTCCTTGACCGTCGTCGCCCTTGCGGGGATCGTAGATCAACAGCGGGAACGCCCGGCTATCGACGGCCAGGCGAGCCTGGTCGCCGGCCATGTTGTCGGCGACGCCGTGCTCCGGCTGGCAGGTCGTGTAGCAGACCACGATCGCCGGGCCGTCGAACTCCAGCGCCCCGAGGACCGCCTTGTAGAAGTGGTTGATGTGGGCACAGGTCGTCTGGGCCACGTAGGTGCGCGGGTGCATCATGGCGATCTGGGCGATCTCCTTGCGGCGCTCCTGCTTGCCGCCGAACGATCTTGCCGTGGACGCGTCATCTTGGTGTTCTGGCCGGTGAAGCTCGCCGTGGACGCCTGGCCGCCGGTGTTGGAGTAGACCTGCGTGTCGAGCACGAACACCTTGATGTTCATGCCGCTGGCCAGCAGGCGCGACAGCGCCTGGAAGCCGATGTCGAACATGGCGCCGTCGCCGCCGATGCACCAGATCGGCCTGTCCTGCCAGCCCATCTGGTCCCAGCGCATCCGCACGCCGATGGCGTCGGCCGGGGCGTTCTCGAACAGCGAATTGGTCCACGGCACCAGGTACGGGTTGTACGGATAGGTCGAGGTGTAGACGGTGTTGCAGCCGGTGGCGGCGACGATGCCCCACTGGTCGCCGTACTTCGAGCCGGTGGCGGAGCACATCATCCGCAGGGCCGTGCCCTCGCCGCAGCCGGCGCAGGAGCCGGCGCCGCCGACGTAGATGTGCGTCTGCTCCTTGAGCATCATGTCGATGAGCAGGTTCTCGTTGATGTACTTGCTTGTTGCTGGGGCCGATGTTCTTGAAGTAGCGATGGCTCTTGCGGGCGTTGAGTCATCACCTCGTCGGTCTTCGGCGACCATTTTGAGAGCGTTGTCGTCGCAGACGGTGACGCACTCGGCGCAGCCCTTGCACTTGCGACGGGTCGATGATGATGTTGAACATGCCGCCGGGCAGCTTCTTCTTCGCCGCGGCGTCGTAGTACTTCTTCGTCTTGGACCACTGCTTGCGGAACATATCGCGGTCGGCCTCGGGGATGGTCGGCAGCTTCGCTTCCAGCTCGGGCTCGCGACAGCACCTTGCCGAGGATGGCGGTGTCGGGGCACTCGGTCACGCAGTCCATGCAGCCGGTGCAGTTTTCGGTGATGTACATCGGGGATTTCCGGGGCGATGTTGCTGAAGTCGCGCAGCGTGGCGGTGCCGGCCGGCACGAGCGAGCGGGCCAGCGAAGATCGGCCGGCAGATCTTTCTCGCCGTAGCCTTCCTCGTAGCCGCGGATGATGCGCTCGTTGAAGTCGATCACGTCGAGCACCGGCAAGCTGACCAGCTTGTACGGCGTGTCGACGAGGGTGCCGTAGCAGTTGTTGTTGAACGGGTCCTTCGCGGACGCGGCGTTCATCGAGGTTTTGGGTTCGCCGGTGGTGGTTATCATGAAACGCTCCTATCGCGGTTGCTGTTACAAAACTCGATGCAAATCATTTCATGGTGCGCTGACGTGAACGCCGCGGTGTGCCGTTTTCGTCGGGGCGGATGTCAGCGTCCTCGGGAAAACTATCCACGATCTCGACGGCAACTGGTTCGGCTTCCACAAGCTTGCGAATGGCCGCTTCGGACTGCAGATCCATTTCAATGTACGTTATCTCCGTGCCGTCGCTGGGCCGCGCCGCCCGGTCCTCGCACAGCGTGAGTTTTCGGACACCCGCGAAAATCACCCGTGCAGGATAACCACCCCAGGTCAAGCTCTCGTCGTCAACAGCCTCTTCTCGACCGCGTTCCTCTGCCTTGGCGAAGGCTTCTTCCGAGTCGTGTGCCCGGATCAGAACGATATTCTCCCATACCCGAAAGCGTCGTTGCTTGCGGTTGCGAAGCTTGAAATACAGGATTATGTGAGCCGCGTACCACGTCATTTTCGTCTCCTGCGCTTGCTCACATTGCGCCTGCGCGAGGAACTTTTCAGCCTTTATGATCTTCATGCGCTTTACAGTGTCTTTCTGCTGCTTGGCCAGCCGCAACATTCTCTGCAGAATCACCTGAATGTCTTCGCCGGTGTGCGCTGCTTCGCGCTTTGCCTGCGTCGTTATCTCGTTCTCCCCTTCTTCCCGGTTCTTGGTCATCCCATGGTCGCGAAGTTGTGGTGTGGCCCGCAAGGTTACCCACCGATAACCGCCGCCGGGATCTCCTTCATGTCACTGTAGCCGCGCTTGACGCAGGTCAGGTTGTCCTGCACCACCGGTCGCCGCGCTTGCCGAAGTACTTGCGCAGCGCCTTCTCGACGCCGGCGTACACCTGGTCCTCGGTCATGTCGCTTTCCGTGGCGTAGGGCGTTAGCTTAGGAACGCCCCCAGCAGGACGATGCCCTGCATGCGCATCTGCAGGTCGGCCTCGGACGCGACCTCGCGGGCGATCTTCACCATGTCGCAGTAGTAGACGCGGACCTTGTTCTCGCGAATGACCTGCAGCGGTTGTCCGGCGGGATGTGCTTCCACACGTCGCGCGGCCTCGGTGTACGGCGACTGCATGAAGATCGCGCCGCCGGGGATGCAGGCCGCTTGAGCGTCATCGGGCTGAGCATGCGCCGTCGGGTCGTTGATGCACAGCAGATCGACCGTGCTCCAGCTCGCAGTGCATGTAGATGTGCGAGTCGGCGATGGTCAGGTAATAGGTCGTCGGCAGGCCCTTCTTCTCGGAGCCGTACTTGGGATACGCCTGCACGTCCTTGCCGAAGACGTTGCCGGCGATGGTGGCGATGACCTTGTTGGTGGTCACCGAGCCGAAGCCGCCGACTGAATGGCCGCGCATCGAGAAGCCGCCGGTCGGCCGCAGGTCGGGGTCCTCGCCACGCTGGCAGGGCCAGCGCGTGGTCGATGCCGACGCAGAAGTAATGCCGGCCCGTCGGCGACATCATGTTCTCGACGACGGCGATGATGTCGCCGGGCCGCACGTCGCGGCTGCCGAGGCCGGCGGCAGCGTGGTAGATGCGCGGCACATGGCTCGATCTTGGTCCTGGCCGTTGCTGCCCGTCACCGCGTCGCAGAACGCCGCCTTGATCTCGCGCGTCAGGTGATTGCCGGTCGTGGACAGCGGGTCGTCCATGCGTTCGAAAACGGTGAACGCCGTGGCAGTCCTTCAGCGCCTCGACGATCTGCCGGGCCGGGAACGGGCCGGAAGACGAACACCGTCAGGCAGCCGGCCGCGATGCCCTTGCTCGCGCAGGTAGTCGACCGTCGCCTTGGCCGTCTCCATGTAACAGCCCATGCCGACGAGGATGTAGTCGGCGTCGTCGCAGCGGTAGGGCTCGACGAAGCCGTAGCGCCGGCCGGTCTTCTGGTAGAACAGCTCGAAGCGCTTCTCCAGGAGCCGGCTCGACGCTGGTCGTAGTACCAGCGCTGGGCGATCTTGCCCTTCATGTACGAGTCCTGATTCTGGACCACGCCGGACATCACGGGGTTGGCCGGGTCCATCAGGTTGATGAGCTTCTCGTTGGGATCGCCGATGTACTCCTTCATGAAGTCCGGCTCGGGCAGGCGGACCGTCTCGACGGTGTGCGTGGTGAGGAAGCCGTCCTGCACGTTGAAGAACGGCGTCTGCGCGGCCTCGGCGGCGCGGCGGCTGATGCAGGCAGAAGTCGCCGGCCTCCTGGGCGTTGCGGGCGAAGATCATGCCCCAGCCGCAGTCGGCGACCGACATCACGTCGTCGTGGCCGGCATGGACGTTGAGCCCCTGGCTGGTCAGGGCGCGGGCGCCGATGTTCATCACGACCGGCAAGCGCTTGCCGGAGATCGTGTACAGCACCTCCTTCATCAGCACCAGGCCCTGGCCCGAGGTGAAGTTGGTTACCCGGCCGCCGGCGACCGCGAAGCCTTCGCAAACGGTGGCGGCCGAGTGCTCGCTTTCCGGCTCGAAGAACAGCAGCGTGTCGCCCCAGAGGTTGGTCAAGCCGTTCATCACCGCGGCGTTGAAGCCGCCGCCCATCGTCGTCGAGCTGGTGATGGGATACGCCCCGGCAGCCTGGCAAATGTGGATTTCGACGTGGACGACGGCCTCCGCCCCGTCGCAGGTCGTCGGAATGCCCGGATATTCGAACGATGCTTCACGTTCCTCGCGAACGGCTTCTGGGATGTGGACTGACTCTTTGAGGACAGCGCTGCTCATGTATTCACCTCACGACGAGCGGTACAATGCGCAAGAATGGGAAGCTCTGCGTTGATGATCGGGCGCCGGGCTTCAACTGTCAACCACAAAAGCGCGAAGATCGCAGCCGGACTGAACATCCGGCCCGTTACGGCCGGGCGCAGATCTGCGCCGTCGGGACCGGTTGCAGCAGCTGCTACGGCCCGCGCGGCGAAAAAACTGTGCGGCAATCCGGTTGCAATCGTCCACAAACGCGTTATCATGAAGCCGGTTTCCCGATGTTGGTCCGGCCCGCGGCACACTCTCCGCAAGTCAATGACGTGCGCGGCGCGTTAGCGCGGCCGGCAATCCACCCCGTCGATCGCGAGGAGATCGCCATGAACCTGGGAGTGGCCACAGAACCGCGCATGGACCCCGCTTACGCGGTCGAAAAAAGGCTGCAGGGGAGCTGGATCGTTTCGTCCGGCCGCTGGAAGTGCCGCATGCACTTTGCGGCCCATCATTTCGCCGTACACTTCCAAAGCGGCGACGTGTACCTGGGGGTGTACACCGTCGATCCGACGCGCACCCCCGGGGCGATGGACATGACCATCGAGGAAGGCCCCGAGGAGTTTCGCGGCCTCACGGCCTGCTGTCTCTACGAGTTGAACGGCGACACGCTCCGCTGGTGCGCCAACGAGCCGGGCGGTGAGGAGCGCCACAAGGCGTTCCCGGCGGAGGGGCAAGGCAAATATCCCACGCTGCTGTTGCGCCGCGATGGGCTTTAGACACACCGACACGATGGCCACGAACGAAGCGCCCGGGACGGCCCGGCTGGCGGAATTCCGCAGCTATTTGCGCCTGCTTGCCGCCATCCAGCTGCCGCCGCTCGTTCGTGTGCGCATCGATCCAGCGGACATTGTGGCAGACACGCTCGCCGAGGCGGCGCGCGACGCCGGCCAGCACGATGGCCAGAGCATGCCGGAATTCGCCGGCTGGCTGCGCCGCCTCCTCGCACGCAACATCCGCAATCGCATCCAGCACGCGTCGACCACCGGCGGCGACGTGAGCCGGGAGCCGGCGCTCGCAGCGAGTATCGACCGTGCCGCGACGCGCGTCGAGCAGTGGCTGGCCCTGGCCGAGCTGGAGCCCACCGCGCAAGCCGCGCGTGAAGAGCAGGTGCGGCGCCTGGCGGCCGCCCTCGATCAGTTGCCCGACGACCAGCGCACCGCGGTCGAGCTGAAGCATCTGCAGGGCTGGACCGTGGCGGAGGTCGCCGAACAGATGAATTGCAGCGCGGTCGCAATCGCGGGTCTCTTGCGGCGAGCGCTCGTGCGGCTGCACGAAATCTTGACGGCGAGCCCCTGAATGGTCGTAGCGGAATTCGCCGGAATTCCGCTTCGCTCCGAGCGGAATTCTGGCGAATTCCGCTACCATACCTTGCCGGTCTCTTGGCAAGATTGCGCCTTTGTCTAAGAAATGAGCATGCACGACGAGGTGACCCAGCACGTGCCGCCGGAGTATCGTCTAGACCAGGCGGTGCTCGATTTCCTCCGCGCCGGCGAGTTGGGCCCGCCGCCGGACCGCGCGGAATGGCTGCGCCTGCACCCCGAATTCGATGTGGTGCTGCGCGTTCCTCGCGGGACTGGACCAGTTCGACCAGCTCGCCGGCCCGCTGCTCGACCCCGTGCGCGGCACCTGGGCCGATCCGTCCGGCACCGTCGTGATCGACGGCAGTGCGCCGCCGGCCGCCGAGCCGATCCGCAGCCTGACGTTCGGCGACTATGAGCTGATCGACAAGGTCGGCGAGGGCGGCATGGGCGTCGTCTACAAGGCGCGGCAGGTGAGCCTCAACCGCATCGTCGCGCTGAAGATGATCCTGGCCGGCAACCATGCCCGGCCCAGCGACCTCGCACGCTTCCGCGCCGAGGCGGAGTCGGTCGCCGCGCTGCAACATCCGAACATCGTCCATATCCACGAAGTGGGCCAGCGCGACGGCGTGCCGTACCTGACGCTGGAGTTTGTCGCCGGCGGGACGTTGGCACAGCGGCTCAACGGCACGCCCTGGGCGGACGCCGACGCCGCCCGCCTGGTCGAGGCCGTCGCCCGCGCCATGCACGAGGCCCACCGCGCCGGCATCGTCCACCGCGACCTCAAGCCCGGCAACGTGCTGCTCACCGCCGACGGCACGCCCAAGGTGACCGACTTCGGTTTGGCCAAACGGCTCGACCAATCCGACGGCCCCACCGTCACCGGCACGATCCTCGGCACGCCCAGCTACATGGCGCCCGAGCAGGCTGCCGGCCGTTCGCGCGAGATCAGCGCGTCGTGCGACATATACGCGCTTGGTGCGATCCTTTATGAAGTGCTGACCGGCCGGCCGCCGTTCCGCGCCGCCGCGCCGCTCGACACGGTGATGCAAGTGTTGCACGATGAGCCGGTCGCGCCGCGACTGCTGAACCCGAACGTCAGCCGCGACCTCGAGACCGTCTGCCTGAAGTGCCTGCGCAAGGAGCGCGCCGCCCGTTACAGCAGCGCGCTGGAGCTGGCGGAGGATCTGCGGCACTTCCTGGCGCACGAGCCGATTCTCGCCCGGCCCATCGGCGCCGTCGAACGTGCGTGGCGCTGGTGCCATCGCAGCCCGTACCGCGCCGCCCTGGTCGGCGTCCTGCTCCTGGCACTGGTCGTGGGCATCGGCATGGGCGTGTGGGTGAACCAGATGCTGCGCCGCGACCTGGCCGAGACCGCGGCCGTCCAGCAAAAGGTGCGCGCGGCGCTGACGCATCAGATTGCCGAGCGCCTCGACGCGGACCTGCGCCAGCTCAGCGCCATCCCGCGGACGCTGGCCGCCACGCTGGAAGTGCGCAGCGACTGGACCGAGCCGCAACTCGACGCCTGGATGCGCGGCGCCCTCGCGACTGACCCACGGCTTTTCGGCACGGCGGTCGCGTTCGAGCCGTTCGAGTTCGACCCGGGCAAGCGCGATTACGCGTATTACGTCCACCGCGACGACGGGGCGGTGAAGAGCATGCACCTGTTGCCGCCGGCATACCCCGATTACCGCAGTTGGGCCTGGTACAAGGATCCGCTGCGCGAAGGCAAGCCGACCTGGAGCGAGCCGTTCGTGGACGCCGTGGCCGGCCGCGTGCCGATGATCACCTGCTCGGTGCCGTTCCGCCGCAACGGCAAGATCGCCGGCGTCGTCACCGCCGACCTGTCGATGCGCTACTTCGAGCGGCTCAGCCAATGGCTCAAGGACCTGGAGATGCCCGAGGAGGACTACGGCTTCGTCATCAGCCGCTCCGGGACATTCCTGATGCACCCGAACCCGGCGTACGCGATGCCGCGTAAGATCACCGAGGAGCCGGCGTTCGCATCCGACGATCGGCTGGGCGAGCTGACGCGGCGTCTGCTGGCGGAGGACCGCGGCATCGCGGCGGGTCGCGACCCCGACACGGATCGGCCGTCGACGTTCTATTTCGCCAGGGTTGCCGTAAGCGGCTGGACCGTGGTCATCGTCGATGTGGATTGAGGATGCTTGCTGTCCCGCTGGGGGACCAAGACGTAAGCAACCAACTCCTGGCGCTATCTGCCCGGGCGGATTTTGAGTAGCGTGCGTGCTGCTGTACGAACCTTACCGGCCCAGCGCAGCGCGGAAACGGCCTTGGTGGCGTTCTTTCCTGGATAGCGCGTTGCCACCGCAAATCGCGTCAAGAATCGCGCGCCCTTACGAATCGATCGCAGACTTGCGTGGTGCGGCAGGAGCAAGATGACAAGATCGTCGAGAATATGCGTGCGCGGCACGGGTTGGCCCAGCTCCTCCAGGATCGCTTTTAGGTACTTCTCGGCACACTGCTGCGAGTGGAAACAGACTTCATCATGATGCGGATCCCTTCGGCGCACGACGATCTTGGCGACGGCGTAGTCGGACTCCGCCTTGCGCACCCATTGGGCCGTTAGCCTTTTCATAGAGCACTTTGCCCTTCGTCATGATCTCGCGCAAGAACGAGTCGCCTTCCTTGAGCCGCCAGGCAATGTTCTTCGGGCTGCACACGATAAGGTCAAGAGGGAACAACGGGTCGATTACCCGGTCGATACGAACCGCCTGGTCGATCTCGTTCCGAGCGGGCATGATGACGAGAATGTCCACGTCGCTGTCGGCATGAGGTTTCCCGTAGGCGTGGGAGCCGAACAGGATGATTTTCTCCGGCTGGAACTGCTCCACCACCGCGCGGGCGTATTGCCGGATGACCGACACCGGCACCTCTGCGCCACGATACCAGTGTGGCGGCTTGGACTTGGTCAGCGCTGGAGATTGCTTGGACATGGACGGGAAGTCGCTCCCTTACCGCTTGCGCGGCTTCGCTGGGCGGCCAGCTGTGAGTTGGTCAGGTATTTCCTGATTTGCTCTTCAGACAATCCCGCGAGGCGATCTTCCGGGGGCAGCGCATCCAGAGCCTCCCGGCGCTTCTGCGGCGGCATTGACTTCAAGACGTCTCCACGCTGCTCCGGCGTCAACTCGGGGAAGTGCTCCTTGATGAAATCGCGTGTGAAATCCTGCATTGTATACGACATCGCAAAGCCCTCTCCCTCGAACCCTCGGAACAGCTGCACCAGGAGCCCGCTGGTGTATTCGGTATGACGCCGGTAGGCGTCGCAGCCGAAACCGACCAAATCCGGCGACGCGCTAAACAGGTGCAGCGGCGCATTGTGTGGCTCACGGGGCAACTCGCCAGCCACGATGACGCGCACCGTGTCCATGCCCCACCGACAATCATACACGCCCGCCTGCCGCTGTTGCCACGGCACCTGACCGGAAAGAATCTGCGGAAAGCGCGCACACACGGCATAGAGCCGGAAGCGATCCTCGGGCAGCAGCTCGGACGGCGACGTGCTGATGAGCTTGCGGTAGGCGACGAAGTTAGCAATCAGCTCGCGCATCGCCCAGGCGTCCAGGGCTTCCCGGAGCGACTTGAAGGTGATCAGGTTGTGCGCCGCGAGGTCGTCCAGACCATCGGGCAGGCGGCCGACGAACCGCCCGCGGCCGCGGCGCACGATCACCACGTCCAGGAACTGCTGCTGCTGCGACAGATCGCGTTCGACCTCCACGGTAAACGGCGAGCCGGCGAAGAAATCGGTAGACAGCAGCCCGAACAGCCGGTGCCAGTCGCGCCATGCCTCACGCGGCCCAGATTCGGCTGCGACGTTCGATTCCTCGATGGGTCGATGACGCCTTTTCAGTTGCACTTTAGCGATGCCACGCTCGGGCGACATGCCGGGGTCCCCGAGGCGACCCAAGCGCCACGTGACGTTGCCGCACCGGGCGCCGGCGACGTTCGCCATATTGAATCCTTCTCGACCCGAGTGCCGGTGACGAAAGTCCTCTGCGGCTACCCACTCAAAAAAAATGGGAGAATCTGAAAATAATTCTTGACACACGTTAGGAATCGCCGTTAGAGTGGTCACTACCTATATCGAGCGTGCCGTCTGTTCGACCACGGTGCGGGAGCCTCGGAACCTCCCGCCCAGGTGCAAACCCGCTGCTTCCCCTTGCGCCTAATGGCATCCCGCCAACCGTCGGCCCGTCGCGAACGCCGTATCGGAGTTTCATCACCCGCGTCGAATCTTCGGAACCTCCTGGCTGCGCGGTGCCGGCTGCGCCGCGATCCGCGTTGACATATATGAAAACGGTTTGCCACTCCGTTTCCCGGCCGACGGGATGCCCAGTGGACCCTGCGCACTCATGCCGCCGAGGACACACCACGCGCTCGACCAGACCCCTTTGAAGAGGACAACAGCAATGGCTCATTCATCGCGCAAGCGTTCGTGGTTTTCGTCACTGTTTCCTATCGGTCGAAGTCTCTCCGTGCGCACCGAGATTCTCTCCGGTCACATCGCAGCGCGCGCTTGGAAGTTGAGAGGCTTGAAGATCGCTGCTTGCCTGCTCTCGTCAACCTTGACATGCAACTCTATGTAACCGTTGTCAACAACAGCGGCTACACGCTCGACCAGCAGAGTTTCCAGCCCGACGCGAACGGTGGAACAACGCCGCCTTCTGTTATCGGATCGGCAGGGGCGTCCTGGTCCACGGTAATCTCTCCCCTGGAGTCTGACGACGGGAACCGAACTGGAGAAATTGGGGGCGAGGTAACTTATGGAATACAGGGCACTTCTTTATCGACAACCTTTAGATTCGACCAGTTTGGCGAAGGCGTGCTCTTTCAAGGGAATTCATACCAAGACGTTTACCTAATCGAGTCGCAACCGGTCGATTTGAATATCACCGAGACGAACAACGGAACGACAAGCGAATTCGCCACGGTAACCTTCACCATCACTGCCGCGATTGCGCTTGGAAGCCTGTCGCCTCCGCCAGGTGGCTTCACGCCGTCAGACGTCCGCCAGGCTTATGGAGTCAATGGATTTACCAATGTCATTGGCCAAAGCGACGGTACCGGCCAGACGATCGCCATCATCGATGGCAATAACCATCCCAACATCATCGCGGATTTAAACGCCTTCGACAAACAATACGACTTCATGGCTACGGCGACCGGTGCCCCGACTGGGCCGACCCTGTTTGCCCAGTACGGCGACGCGACGAGTTTCTTAAATGTCTTTAACCAGAGCGGAGCCAACATCACCAATCAAATTGCCACCGCGCCCCCTAGCGGCACGGCGACAGTGCCCGCGTTTGACACCACCGGCAATCTTGGAGAGGAAACCGCCCTCGATGTCGAATGGGCACATGCGATTGCCCCGGGTGCCAAGATCGACCTCATTGAAACCAATGACGGAACCGAAACTAACATCCTTGATGGGGTAAGCGCTGCCGAGAATCTGCCCGGCGTATCAGTGATATCGATGAGCTATGGCTATGCCGAGTCGACCGGTGACGCCACGCTTGACAGCAAGGTCTTTGAGGCTAATTCTAATTCAACACCAAAAGCTTACAGTAGCACTACTCCGGACACTGGCGGCATTACCTTTGTCGCCAGCAGCGGCGACAATGGTAATGTTCAGTTCCCCGCCACTTCACCCTATGTTCTCGCGGTCGGTGGGACAGAAATACCAGCAATCGAGGTCACCAACGGTGGCAGCGGGTACACCAGTCCTCCGACGGTCACGATCTCCGCCCCCCCTGCGGGCGGTGTCCAGGAGACCGCCACGGCTTTTGTTGTCAACGGTGCGGTCACCGCCGTCAATGTTACCAACTTCGGGAGTGGCTACACGGCGCCTCCCACCGTCTCGATCGCTCCTCCCAGCACGGGTGTTCAGGCAACCGCTGTCTCCACCACTGGAAACCTTACCAGCAACATCACCGGCAACACTGCGATCGAGACAGGTTGGAGTGACAGCACTCTCGACCCGCCAGACAGCAGTGGCGGCGGATTCAGCAATTTCGTTACCACTGCCCAAGCGACATATCAGCGAGACCTGGTGATTAGCAATGGAAACACCACGGAGAACGCCAACGGAATGCGGAGCACCCCGGACGTGGCCTTTCTCGCAACCGGTGTCAGCATCTTCGATTCCGAGTTGGGATCGTCCCCGGACTCCTGGATTGGAGAGGAGGGTACCAGCCTCAGTGCTCCATGCTGGGCCGGTCTGATCGCCATTGCTGACGAGTTACGGGTGCAAAACAATCTGCCCACGCTCAACGGATTCACGGATACACTTCCCAAGCTTTATTCCCTGGAAGAATCGTCGGCGACGACGGCGGCCGATTTCCGCGACATCACCAGTGGCGTCAGTCTGGACAGTGCGGGGAACATAAACTTCTCAGCCGGGCCTGGCTATGACCTTGTAACTGGCCTCGGGGTTCCCGTGGCCAATCTACTCCTTCCCGACCTGGCTGGCACGTCCGCCGACCTCGTTGACACTCTATCCGACTCGGTGAGCGGCCCTCAAGATGTGCTTCTGAGGGAAGACGGCACAAACCTCGACATCTACGACAATGGCACGCTGGTTACATCGCACCCGCTAGGCAGCACCTCGAATGTTACAATTTCCGGGGGCGATGCATCTGGAGACATCAGCGTCACGCTCGATTTGACCGGCGAGTTTGCGGTTCCGATCAGCGTCGACGGCGGGACCGGCGGCGGCACGCACACTCTTAACGTGGAAAATGGCAGCTTCATGAGGGAAGTCGAGATCCCGAGCTCGCCCACAGACGGGACCATCCAGTTCGACAACAACCCAGTCATTACTTACTCCAACTTGACCACGGTGGACGACACGACGACGGTTACGGTTAGTGCTACGTACAACGGCTCCGGCGCCGCCGATACGATCGAGCTCAGCGACGCGGGCACGATCAACAACGTGCCGATGACGCAACTCGACAGTGTCAACGGGTTTCTTGCAACTTTCGATTTCGGCAACAAGGTCCACGTCATCGTGCAGGACAGCGGCGTCGACACTTTCAATATCAATACGAAGACCGTGGGCTTCCAATCGCTGAACGTGGACGGCACGGGCGGGACGGGTGGGGATATCTTCAAGGTGGACGCCATCGCCGTCCCAACGGAACTCGAGGGCGGCGGGGCCAGCGATATGTTTGTCGTCGCTTCGGATGCCACTACCCACAGCGTTCCCACCGGCAACCTTGCAGGGATTCAAGGCGCTCTCACGGTGGTCGGCGGCAACGGAAGCGGCAACCGTCTGATCGTCACGGATGCGGGCAACATGAGTACGGCGGACAACGTGGTGGTCACTGGGAACGCGATCACGTTCGGCGGTGGCGCAAGCGCGACCATCAATTACAGCGCTTCTGGCAGCGGTTCCTTTACGGACCCTGGGAACAAGGACGGCGTGCTAATTGAGGGGCCCGCGGTCGGTAGCACCTTCGACGTTGAGGGTACCCTTGGCGACAATAGCACGACGGAAATTGCGGGCGGCGCCGCTGACGACATCTACGAGCTTACGAACGGTGGTCTGACTCTAGGCATTGCTGGTCTGCTGTATATCAACGACCAGGGAGGCAACGCGAACCGGCTGATCGTCGACAATTCGGGGGGGACATCCCCCCAAACGGTAACCGTGACCGCCAACAGCATCAGCGGTATTGCCCAGGGCGTCATCGATTATGCCAGCAGCGGCCAGTTCACCGACCCCACGACCCCCGCGAACGACGGGATTCTCGTCAAGGGCGCGAATGGCTCGGGCGTTGTTGGTAATATCTTCAATGTCCAGGGCACGCTGGGCGGCAGCACGACGGAAATCGACGGTGGCGGCAGCGACGACACTTTCAACGTGACCAATGCGGGCAGTGTTGCGGGCATTGCCGGCCAGCTTACCATGAATGGTGGAACCGGCGCCGCCAATCGGCTGATCGTCGATGACTCGACCGATCCGATGCCGCACGGAAACATCGTCATCACCGCCTCGGCGATCCAAAATCTCTCGCCGGCTGAGATTGACTATGCAGTGGGCCAGAGCGGCGGCTTTACCGATCCGGCCGCCGATGATGGCATCCTGATCAAGGGGCCCTTGGCCGGCAGCACTTACACCATCCCGAGCACGCTTGGCCCGTTCAACCCGGCCGAGTCCATCGGGCCGACGAACCCGGCCAGCACCATCGAGGTCGTGGGCGGTCCGGGCAACGACAACTTCAATGTCGGCTCGGCGTTGACCGCGCCCAAGGGAAGCACCGCGGACAACGGCGACCTCGACAACATTCAGGGCTATCTCACTGTCGTTGGTGGCGGCGGGACCGATAACCTGGAAGTAAACGACCACGGCGCTACCGGCGGCTTCAACTACATCGTCACGCCGAACAGCATCGCCAACGATCCGTCGACCCAGCCGACGGTCCCCACGCCGACCACGCCGCCGCCGCGCACCTTTGCCGGCATCACCTACAACACGATGTCATTCTTGCGTCTCGACGGGACGGACCAGGTCAACATCTTCGAGGTTACCCCGAGCCCAACGACAACCTACCTCATCAACGGCAACAATCCGCCCTCGGGCAAGCCGATCCCGGGCGGCGGCGATTACCTCAAGCTGAACACGACGGAGCTGCCCAGCGGCACCTTGCACCACCTCCACATCTACACGAAACCGAACACGTTTCCGAGCCCGCCGGAAGATCCGACAGCCCGGACCACCGTTGATGCCGCCGAGATCGCCAACCCCGCGGGTAACGGCTACTGGAGCTTCAGCGGCGGCGTCACGCCGACGAAACCCGTCTACTTCCTCAGCATCGAACGGCTCAACCACGTGGCCGTTTACGCCACCGTTGTCGGCAACCAGGTCGTCGTGCGCGATGCGGAGGACAACCAGCTCGAGTACCAGGTTCAGCCCTTCCCCAGCTACTACCACGGCCCGATCAATGTGGCCGTCGGCGATCTCAATGGCGACGGCATCCCCGACCTGGCCGTTGCGCCCGGTCCGGGCTACCAGCCGATCGTCCTCGTCTACAACGGCACGCCCGACGCCAACGGCAACTACGGCGCCCAGCCGCTGGGGAGCTTCGACCCAACCGCCGTCCAATCCGGCACGCACGGACTCAACATCGCCATCGGCGACGTGAACGGCGACGGCGTCAACGACCTGGTCGTATCGGCCGGCGCGGGGGGACTGCCGCTGGTCGCCGTTTACAATGGTCTGACGCTGTTCACGACGCACAGCCTGATCGGCACGCCGTTCGACGCCTTCCCGAACTATTTCCGCGGCGGCGTGCAGATCGCGGTCGGCGATGTCAACGGCGATGGCTACGCCGACATCATCGCCGGCAGTGGCCCGGGTATGTCCGCGACGGTCAACATTTACAGCGGCAACGGCTTTGGCCTCTTGAAGTCGTTCCAGCCCTTCGGTGCCGACTTCAAGGACGGTATCTTCGTGGCCGCCGGGGACGTCAATGGCGACGGCATCCCGGACGTTGTCGTCTCCGCGGGCGCTGGCTGGCTGCCGCTGGTGGATGTCTTCAGCGGCAAGACGGTGCTCGGCCCGGGAAACCCCCTGCCCGAATACACGCTCATGCCGTTCGCCCAGAGCACCCGGACCGGCGTTGCCATTGCCCTCGTGCCGACCGACGGCGGCAACCCGGGCTTCGTCGAACACGTCAGCATCTTGATGACCCCAGCGATGTACGGCGGGACGACCTCGCACCAGGTGCTGCAGGCGACCATCAAGGCCGCCGGCTTGCCGCCCGTGCTGACAGGGAAGCTATTTCCCAGCGGCAACACGGTCATCGGGCTCGGGTGAGTGGTGAGTGGTGAGGCAATGATAATTACCACTCACCACTCACCACTCACCACTCACCCACGTTAGTAGTTGAGCCCGGTCGAGAACTGGACCCCGAACAGGCTCAGGTTGGTGTCGCGCGCCGTCGAGCTGCCCGCGCCGAAATAAGTCTGGTTCACCGCGGCGCCGCGCACGAAGAACTCCGAGCGGCCCACCATCAGACCGTACTGCACGCCCACCTCCAGCTCGGCGATCGGAATCACCTGCTGGAACGTCGAGCGATTCGACGGCTGGTTGTCCTGGTTGCCCAGCACCGGGTCGATAATCACCTGGCTGAAGAACACGTCCTGCCTCCCCGTGCCGACAATGACGCTGCCCCGGGCGAGACCGTACAGCGACAGTCCGGTGCTGCCGACCTTCCAGTCGCATTGCAGCGCCACGGTCGGCCCGCCGCCGTAGAAGTTGTGGCCGGCGATGAGCGCGTCGTATTCTGACGCGCCGGTGCCGGGGACATTCACAAGCGTGGCGTTGTAGTTCTGCGACATCTGGAGATAACGGCCGCCGCCGGAGAACAAGAGCGCGAAGCTGTCGAGGTTCCAGGCGTAGGTGGCCTCCATGTCGATTGTCTGGATGCGCAGGCTGCTCGAGAAGGCAAGCTGGTCCTGGCCGGCGCCGCCACCGAGCAGGATGCCGGGCGCGGCAAAGCCGACCGGAGGGATGCCGACGACCGGCGACAGGCCGGCCGGTGGAGTGATGGTCGCGGTGGCCGCCGTGTTCGGATTGAGGCTGGTGGTCAGCGTGGTCGGGGACTGGTCGAAGTAGAACGCGCGGGCCCGAATACCCAGGCCCGACTCCGTGGTGTAGCCGAACCACATGGCCGGGGCAGGGCGATAGGCCCAGTCGAAATCCTGGCTGGTGGTCGAGGGAGTCGGCGTGCCGATGCCGCTGTTGGTGATGTAAGCGGTATTGTTGCTGATATAGGGACGCAGCAGGTAGAAGCTGGCGCCGCCCATGAAGCCGGTGTTGGTGGTGTCGGCCAGCGGAATGACCGGCAGCGCGGCCGGCGCGGCCGGCAACTCCGATACAAGCGGCGCAGCCGGTAAAGCCGTCACCGCCGGCAAGGCCGGCACCGCCGGCAGAGTCGGCGCGGCCGGCGTCTCCTCAGCCACAACGGCGCGCGTCGGCAGCAGACTTGGCGACCCCGGGGCGAACCGCGGGGGAGGTGGGGTCGGCCTCCTGAGCGCTGGCGAGGTCGCCGAGAGAGCCGAGGGTGACGGCGAGTGCTACTAGCCACGACGTGCGGGACATGGTGAACAGCTCCTTCCTTGAAGCAGGTTCGCGGGAGTCGGTGACTCCCCCGCTGTTGTTATCGGTGGCATTTTCGGAGGAATTGCGATAAACCGCGTGCGGGGCGCGGCCGGAAAGGCGGTAGTCGATGGTGGCGCGGGTTGTAGCGAGCTTCCGGAATGGGCGGCGCCCGCGGGCTTTGCCTATTAGCTCAACCGTGAACGATCGCCAGGGTCGCCTGGTGCGGCTGCTCAAGGATGGTAGGCCGATTCATGAGTTATTCTGAGCACCGCCAGCCGTTTCACGAAGCACATGACGGTTCCGTAGGTCGGTCCTTCGGGGCACTGGGCAGTCTGGTGGCGAATATCGTAGCCGTTGCCCAGCTTGTCACCGAGGTGCCGGCGTTCGCCTCCGACGATCGGCTAAGCGAGCTGACGCAACGTCTCCTGGCGGAGCTTCGCGGCATCGCGGCGGGTCGCGACCCCGACACGGATCGGCCGACGACGTTCTATTTCGCCCGGGTTGCCGTCACCGGCTGGGTGGTGGTGATCGCGGACGTGGACGGCGTCGCCGAGCTGAAGCAGCTGAAGCACGCCGGCCTGGATTTCGGATTGGGCCAACGATTTGTTGGCCGCCAGGTCGGCGTTGGGATTTTTCCAGGCGACCGCGATCTGGCACGCCGCCGCGCATGCCGCCAGTATACCGCCGACGATGCCAACGGCGTAGGGCGGCACAAAACCGGACACGGCCGCCAGTGCTGCCAGGAAGAGGCTCGCCTTCCGGTCGTCGCTGAAGCCAATACAATAAAGGTTCGACAAACCGCAGGCGCTTCGCTGGCCCCACCACGAGATTCTCCTCATGCATCTGCTGCCGCGATCCAATCGTTTCCGTGTCGCCATTCTGCTCGTCGTGTCGACCCTGCTCGCCGGGGGCGCCCGGTTCGGCCTCGCCCAGGCCCCCGGCGGGCAGGGACCGGAGCCGGTGCTACAGCTCAAACCGGGCGACCGTATCAGCATCATCGGCAATACTCTCGCCGATCGCATGCAGCATGACGGCTGGCTCGAAACGTATCTCACCACGCGCTTTCCGCAATTCGATCTCACCTTCCGCAACCTCGGTTTTGCGGCCGACGAGCTGACCACTCGCCTGCGCTCCGCCAACTTCGGCACGCCCGATCAATGGCTCGCCAACACCAGGACCGATGTTGTCTTCGCTTTCTTCGGCTACAACGAATCGTTCGCCGGCGCGAAAGGCTTGCCCAAATTCAAGCAGGACCTCGACGCGTTCGTCAAGAACACGCTCAAGCAAAAGTACAACGGGCAAACGCCGCCGCGGCTCGTGCTGTTCGCGCCCATCGCTCACGAAAACCTGCACAACGCGAATCTGCCGGACGGCGCCCTAAACAACAAACGGCTCGAGATGTACGCCGCCGCCATGGCCGAGGTCGCTCGCGCCAATGGCGTGCCGTTCATCGACCTGTTTGCCTTCTCGAAGGAGCTGTACGCGAAGGCGACCCGCCCGCTGACCATCAACGGCGCCCATCTGAACGAGTACGGCAACCAGCAGATCGCCGAAGTGATCGACCGCGGGCTGTTCGCCGGACCGGCCAAGCGGACCACCGAGCAGATGGAGAAAGTCAGGCAAGCGGTTCTCGATAAGAATTTCCACTGGTTCAACCGCTATCGCACCGTGGACGGCTACTCGATCTACGGCGGGCGGGCCGACCTGCGTTTTCCGGAAATTGACCCGGCGACGGGAAATCCGGTTTTGGTCATCGATCCGAATACCGGCATGCCCGTCATCGATTCGAAAACCCGCAAGCCCGTCCCGAAGATCAACACGAATCGCGAGGTCGCGCAGCGGGAGATGGAGGTTCTCGACGTTATGACTGCCAACCGCGACAAGCGCGTTTGGGCGGCAGCCAAGGGGAGCGATCTCAAGGTTGATGATGGCAACACGCCCCCGTTCATCCCGATCAACTCGAATCACAACGGGCCGCTCCCAGGCGGCAAGCACGTCTTCCTCGAACCCGAGGCGGCCATCGTCAAGATGACCGTCGGCAAGGGCTACCAGGTCAACCTGTTCGCCTCCGAGAAGGAATTCCCGGAATTGACCAACCCGGTGCAGATGTCGTTCGACACGAAGGGCCGGCTGTGGGTCGCCGTTTGGCCGACCTATCCGCACTGGAAGCCCAAGGAGCAAATGAACGACAAGATCCTCATCTTCGAGGACACCGACGGCGACGGCAAGGCCGACAAGTGCACCGTCTTCGCCGACGGCCTGCACTGCCCGACCGGCTTCGAGTTCTACAACGGCGGCATCCTGGTCGCGCAGGCGCCGGACCTCATGTTCCTCAAGGGGACCGACAACCCGGACAAGGCGGATGTGAAGGTGCGCGTGCTCAGTGGGCTCGACTCGGCCGACACGCACCACACCTCGAACAGCTTCGTACTCGACCCGGGCGGGGCGCTCTACTTCCAGGAGGGGACGTTCCATCACACGCAGGTCGAGACGCCGTGGGGCCCGCCGGTGCGCTGTGCCAACGCGGGCGTCTTTCGCTATGAGCCGCGTGCGCAGAAGTTCGACGTCTATGTTGCGTACGGCTTCGCCAATCCGCACGGGCACGTTTTCGATCGCTGGGGCCAGGACATCGTCATCGACGGCACCGGCGCCAACCCGTACCACGCGGCGCTCTTCTCCGGCCAGGTCGATTACCCGCAGCGGCACCCGCATCCGCCGCAGGTTTACAATCCGCGGACCCGGCCTTGCCCCGGCGCCGAGATCCTGTCGAGCCGGCACTTCCCTGAGGCCAGCCAGGGCAACCTGCTCGTCCCCAACGTCATCGGCATCCGCGGCATCCTCCAGTACAAGCTCGAGGACCTGGGCGCGAGCATTATCGGCAAGGAAGTCGAGCCGATTCTGTCGTCGCCCGATCCGAACTTCCGCCCGTCCGACCTGCGCATCGGCCCCGACGGCGCGATCTATTTTCTCGACTGGCACAATCCCATCATCGGCCACATGCAACACAACCTCCGCGATCCAAACCGCGACCGCGAGCATGGCCGAATCTATCGCGTGACCTGCGTCGATCGCCCGCTGCTCAAGCCGGCGAAGATCGCGGGCGAGCCGATCGACACGCTGCTCGATTTGCTCAAGGAGCCCGAGGATCGCGTGCGCTATCGGACGCGCATCGAGCTGGCGGCGCGCGACAGCTCGGCCGTCATTCCCGCGGCGCAGAAGTGGGCGGCGGCGCTGAACAAGAACGACGCGCAATACGAGCACAATCTGATGGAAGCGCTGTGGCTGCACCAGAGCCATAACGTGGTCAACGAGGACCTGCTCAAGCGGTTGCTGCGCTCGCCGGATTTCCACGCCCGCGCTGCAGCGACGCACGTGCTGTGCTACTGGCGCGACCGCGTCCAGAGCCCGCTCGACCTGCTGCGCGTGCAGATCAACGACGCCCATCCGCGCGTTCGGCTCGAAGCGATTCGGGCGCTGAGCTTCTTCCCCGTTGCCCAATCCACTACTGCCGCGGGCGAGGGCCAGGCGGACGCGGCGATCGGCATCGCGCTGGAGTTGCTGACGCATCCCGATGACGAGTATCTGCGGTTCGTGTTCAACGAGACGCTCAACACGCTGGAGCGGCGGGCCGGCGCCAAGCTGGATCGCAAGAACATCGCGGCGAGCCTGGTGGCGATGCTCGAAAAGGGCAAGGTGCCGGCCGAGCGGCAGCCGGCGCTGGTCGAGACGATCTGCCGGCACGGCGACGCGAAGGAGCTGACGGCGATATGGCAGAAAGCGCAGCGTAGGGACGCCTTCACGCCGGGACTGCGGCAGCATGTGCTTGAATGGCTGGCGGACGCGGCGACCACCCGGCGGGTCATGCCGCAGGGCGCCGCCGATGGCGTCGTCAAGCTGCTTGGCGAGGCGGATGCCGCGGTCTTGCCGGAGGTGATTCGCCTGGCCGCCGCGTGGAAGGCACAGGCGGCGACCACGACATTGTGCGCACTCGGCGCAGCGACAAGACGCCCGGTGCGACGCGCCTGGCCGCGATCGACGCGCTCCCCGCGATGACCGTCGCGCCGAGCCGCAAAACACTTGAGGAGTTGACCGAATCGGACGAGCCGAGGGCAATCAGTTTCCGTGCCACCGCCGCCCTCACGCAAATGAACCTCGATGCGGCAGCAGCCGCGGCGGCCCGCTTGATGAGTACAGAGCGGCCGGACGACCTCAGCCCCCTGGTGCAGGCGTTTCTGGTGCGCAAGGATGGCTCGGACCGACTCGCCGCCGCCCTGAACACCGGTAAGCTGATGTTCAGCCCCGACACCGGCAAGCGCATTCTCCGCGCGATGTACCTTGCCGGCCGTAACGACAAGGCGCTGGGCGACGTGGCGAGCCGTATTGCCGGTCTGGACGCCGCGCCGCGCCTGCCGAGCCCGCAGGAAATCATCGCGCTCGGTGCCGAGGTGCTGGCCAAGGGCGATTCCGTCCGCGGCGAGCGGGTCTTCCGCCGCGGCGACCTCGGCTGCATGAAGTGCCACGCCATCGGCAAGGCCGGCGGCAATATCGGGCCCGATCTCGGCCCGCTCGGCGGCTCCTCGCCGATGGATTACGTCATCTCCTCGATCCTCGATCCCAACGCCTCGATCAAGGAGGAATACCTCACCAAGGTCATCTCGACGACCTCGGGCCAGGTCGTCACCGGCATTGTCGTCGAGCGCAGCAAGAACCAGGTCGTGCTCAAGGACGCGACCGGCAAACTGGTGCGCATCCCGACGGCCGACATCGACGACGAGGCCAACGGCAAATCGCTGATGCCCGAGGGCGTGACGCGCATCCTGACGCGTCCCGAGCTGCTCGACCTGATCCGCTTCGTCTCCGAGCTGGGCAAGCCCGGCCCGTTCGCCGCGCGCCCGGCCAACACGGTCGGCCGCTGGAAGCGGCTGCGCAAGGTGCCGCCCGCGCTTGCCGAGGGCGTGCCGAACCTCGACGTGATCCGCGACACTGTGTTGCGCAGCGGCCCCGAGGCGTGGGACACGGTCTACGCCACGGTCAACGGGACACTGCCGCTGGACGAGCTGTCGAAGCCCGGCGTGATCTACTTGCAGGCCGAGGTACACGTGGTTCAGGCGGGTCCGGTCGAGGTGCGTCTCGAAGCGGGGGCGCCGGCGACGTTGTGGGTCGACGACCAGGCGTTCGACAAGAAGACAAGCGGCGTGGTGACGATGGCGCCCGGCCGCCATCGCATCACGGTGCGCGTCGTCAACGGCGAGAGCCCGGCGGGCCTGCGGCTGGAGCTGCGCAAGCCCGCCGATTCGCGGGCGCATTTCGAGATGGTGATGGGGGAGTGAAAACTCGAATATCGAATATCGAAATCCGAAACAAATCCGAAATCCGAAGGTCCAAATCTCGGCACGGTCGCGGTATGTTGTGAATTCCGGATTTCGTGCTTCGGATTTGTTTCGGATTTCGTGCTTCGGATTTCGATATTCGCGCTTCAGGAGGTGGCCGCCGACCGCACATGGAGCAGCGTGTCGAGCCGCGTCAAACGGAACAGGTCTTCCAGATACGGCGCCAGATTGCACAGGACGAGCTGGCCGCCGGCATCGGCGATCCGGCGATGCACAGACACGAGCACGGCCAGGGCGCTGCTGCCGAGGTAGCCGATCCGCGTGAAATCGAGGTGCAATTCGCCGTCGTAGACGCTGTCGGCCAGCGCGATGAGCTGCGCACGGGTGGCCTGGAGGTTCTTGTCGCTCATGGCCGTCTCCGGCAGCGACACAACCGTGTGACCGTCCGTGGTGCGCGTCAACAGGAGGTCGGAAGTTTCGTTCATTGGAGTTTCATCGGATGGTCGCGCCGCGGGCGGTGGCGGGTGGTTGAGGATGGCGGGAGCGCTCACACTAGCGGGATACGGACTTTTTATCAAATGGGGGCGTTCCGGTCAAGCCCCGGGGCGACGTGATCCGACCATCACCGGCGGGATTCGCAGCGCTCATCCCGCGGCTTGCAGTGCTGGCGGTAGAGGTTGCACCTTGCCGGTGCGATCGACACATCCCAGCGTCGTCTCCCCCTCCGCGACGAGCACGCCGTCGCGCAGCACCTCGTAGCGATGCTCGATCTTGACCAGCGTCGTGCGCACCAGGGTGGTGCGCACCGTCAACAGATCGTCGTAGCGCGCCGGGCTGCGATAACGCACCTGCACGCGCGTCAGGACCAACAGGTAACCCTGGTCTTCCAGGTCCTTGTAGGCAATGCCCTGGGCGCGCAGGAGCTCGGTCCGGGCTTGCTCGAAGTAGACGAGATAGTTCGCGTGATGCACGAGGCCCATGCGATCGGTTTCGGCGTAGCGGACGCGGATCGTGATATCGCCGCTCAGCATCATGTCGGGTCTCCCGCGACGACGAGAGTCGCCCGCAGGGCGGCGAGGATACCAGCGAGGTTGTCGAGGAAAAGCCGGGTGCGGTCGATCGTCACCGTGGCGGCCTCGAGTCGCAGGAACTGCCAGTCTTCGCCGGTGGTAATGCAGCCGAACATCGGTCGGCTGCGTCCGGCGCGCTCGTTGAACAGCGCCGCGCGAACCATTTGCGCGACACACTGCCCGAGGCCGGCCTCGATGTCGCCCTTCTTGGCTTCCACGATGGTCACCAGGGGAGCCCGCAGACGCGGCACCGGTGGGGTTCGGGCCAGGATGTAATCGCATTCCCCAACCAAGCCGCGCTCGGGATCGACATCGAGTCGCTGGCCGGAAAAAATCGTCAGGGGGCTGGGTGCCAGCTCGCGCCGCCAACAGGATCGGCACCACCAGAAACTCGGAGCGCGCCTTCTCGCTGACCAGCGCCGCCGCCTGTTGACCGCGCTCCAGCAGGTCGCGCAGCCAGTCGGGCACAGCGACCGGCGTCAGCCCAGGGAATAGCTCGCCCGGTTGCGCGATCAGACCGAAGGCCGCCTCCACCGCCTCGAGGGTAAAGTCCTTGTAGGCCATGGAACGCCTTACTTAATCGGACCGAGCCGATGGATGGGATAGTACACCGCCAGCGCCCGGCCGAGCAACAGCCGTTGCGGCACCAGGCCCCAGTCGCGGCTGTCCGAGCTGGCCGTGCTGTTGTCGCCCAGGCAGAGATAATGCCCCGGCTGCACGTAGAGCGTGCGGAACGTCTGCCGTTGAATCGGCCACCAGTAGCCTGCCTCCGCCCACGCTTCCTCATCGCGTTTAAACGCTTCCTCATCGCGTTTCTGAAGCTTGTCCGGGGCGTCCCGGTACTTATGCGGAATCAGCGGCGGTGCCTCGGGGCGCGGATTGACATAGTCGGGTCCCTGCGGATGCGTCGTATAGTACGTGTCGCGCCACAGCCGCAAGTGCCTGATCGTGACCGCGGCGCCCTTACTGCCGATGCTCGCCGGCTGCAGGTCGTTCTCGGTCGGGCCGCGCCGCGCCAGCAACTCCTCGTCGCTGATCTTTTCGCCCGGCGCACGAACTTCCGGCGGCGAATACACGACGGGGCGTTCTTCGAACGGCAGGTCACGATCGACCCAGACGATCAGGCGGGCGTCGATATTGCCGAAGCGGACCAGGAACGAGCCGGAGCCCTTGAGACGGGTCGGCTTGCTGTCGAGCGGCTCTTCCTTGTTGTCGTGCATGCGCCACAGCGAGCAGACGCCGTCCACCAGGTTCCAGCGTGCCTGGAAGCGGTTGATGCCCTTGCTCAGCTCCATGACGAACTCGCCCTGCGGCTTCTGCACCTCGACGTTGCACTCGAGCATCAGGTCGCCCACCCAGTCCGGTGCGGGCGTCATGTCGCCGTTGTTTTCCAGGACGAAGCTGTTGTAGCCCATGCGGTCGGTGATGAGCTGCGGCTTGAACGGGTGGCCGCCCGCCACGGGTTCCGGCCCGCGCTCGACGACCAGGTGCTGGTAGCGCACCCAGTCGAGCGTGTCGCCGTCGCCCTTGTGGTTGAGGACCGTGTTGCCGTCAGACGCCGTCCACCTGGTCTTCTCCGTGTCCCAGCGCGGCCGCACGATATGCTCGAGGTCCTTGGGCTGGTGGTCGTTGTCGAATACGATGCGGCGCAGCGCGAGCAAGATGTCCGGCGGCTTGCGCAGGATCGTGAAATTCCCTTCCGTGAACAGCTTCGATGCGAACGGATCGGTATCGTGGACGTGGGTCCATTTCCAGAGGTCCTTGGCCGGCACGCCCTCGTCCTCCTTGCGATAGGGAACCTCCTCGCCGTTCTGCGGGCGCCAGTGGTAAAGCCGGCCGAAGAAAATGGCGATGATCTCGCCGGGCAGGCCGATCAGCCGTTTGATGTAGTTCTTGGGCGTGTTCTTCTCGACCGGCATCTTGGGATACTTGAATACCACCACATCGTAACGATGTGGCTCGGCGGCACCGGTGTCGTAAAGGCACTTGGCCACCAGGACGCGATCGCCGCTGCTGGCGTTGCTGGCGCCGCCGCAACCGATGAGTCCGCTGCAGATCACGGCGAGGAAGAGTGTTTTGCGGTTCACCTGGGAGGACCTCCGCCGAAGGGCATGAGTCGATTGTTGTACTCGCAATTGGGGCAGGTACAGCTCACGATGTTCTGCGGCCGCTCCTCTTGCGGGTCGGCCTCCTTGCTGGCGTTGACCAGGAAGGGAAACCCGCACTTCTGGCAGGTCACCTCGCGGTGATAGCCGAGCAGCGTGGTCGCCATCGACCCCGTTGGGATAACGAACGCCTCGGCCAGGAACGTCTTGAGCAGCAGCACGAGCACGACCACGAAGACGATGGTTTCGACCACTTCGCGGAAGCTGTCCTTGGGCTCCTGCGGCTTGGTCGCCGCGGTTTTTTTGTCGGCCGCGGGTAACGGCCGCGTCAGCGGGCGGGTTTGCGGCTTGAGCACAATCTCCGTCTGCCGATCCGGCGCCGGCCGCGTCACCGGACTGCCGGGCGCGATCGCTCCAGGCGGCGGTACCGCGGGCGGCTCACCGGGGGGGACGGGATGATTATCGTCGGCCATGGATCACGCACGGGTAGGAGTCAAAGAAACGCCGTAGCGGAATTCGCCAGAATTCCGCCTCGACCTGCGGAATTCTGGCGAATTCCGCTACGAAGACGGCCTCCGATTCTTGACTGTCATTCACCGAATCCACCGTATCCGTCCGAGATCCGGCACCTGGCACTCGGCCGACCAGCCGGCAAATTCCCAGCGGCACGGCTGGCTGGGCAGGTGCACCAGGAAGGCCGCGCCGAGGAGCTGGCTCTCGGACACCGCATCGGGGGGCCAGAAACGGCTGTCTTCCGAGTTGGCGCTGTTATCCCCCAGGACAAAGTATTGTTCCACCCCCAAAAGGACAGGCTCGGCCCCGACCGCGTACCGGCCCCGACACGTGTAATGGACGTCGCGGTAGAGGCGCAGGTTCCGTATGCGCACGGCGGTTCCGAGCGCGGCGAGCTGGGCCGGCCGACCCACGCCATTGGCGCCATCGGCGCCGGCAGATCGATGTTCCCAACCACGCATCGCCCATCCATGCACAGCGTTATCCGCCGATCCACGAACGCCATCGCCAGGTGGTGCCGCTGTCTGGGCTGAGCGGCGCCGCGGCTTCGCCGTTCGCCCAGGTCAGCGCATCGTGCGGCGCGCCATCGGCCACGATTTGGCGGTGATGCGCCCCGGCGCGTTTGCGGGCAGGGTGACCTCCACCCAATCCTGGCCGTCGCAAAGCCGCAGCGCCAGCGTTCCGGCGCCGGCGACCACCTCCACGTCCGTCTCGATGAGGAAGTCGTGGACCGCCTCGCACCCGCGGTGCAGCCCGGCGTTGTAAGCATATTCGTCGCGCAACGGCGGACATTTATCGCCGCTGCGAATCGTCCATGTCTGCCGGCCCACACGCCCGTCGAGAACATCATCGCTTCCGCGCTCCGGATCGCGCTCGAAACGCTCATCCCAGCCCGACGGCGGCCGGCAGGTCTGGTCGAAAATTGGCACGCGCATCGCCCAGGCCTGCGCGAATGTCTTGCGCCAGCTTGCCGTCGACGTAGACGTTGCCGTCGTTGACTAGCACCGCCTCGCCTGGCAGCCCGACCACGCGCTTGACGAAGACGATGCCGAACAGGCGAAACACTACCACTTCCCAGCGCCGCGGCCGGCGAAATGCAAAGGCGGCCCGGTTCACGAGCACATGGTCGCCCGCCGTCTCGGGAACGTCGCCGACTGGCAGCGGCGCTTCCCCGCAGTTGGGGCAGAACGTGCGCGCGTAGCCCTGCCCGTCGTGGGCCGCCGCCGGCCGACCGACCACGATGGTCATGCCGCAGCGCGGACACGTGCAGACGCGATGGTGCCCCAGCAGCGCCGGCGCCATGCTTCCGGTCGGGACCTGGAAGGGTTCCAGGCCGAACGCCTGCAGCAGTACGCCGCCGCAAACGAGCAAAACCAGGACATCGACGGGACGCAGGCAAGCTGTGCTGCCGTGCATTCGCAACGTCCGTATGCGCATCGCCACCTCCAAGGGGCGGCCGGTGTAGCGAGCACGCGCGAAAAACGCCAGGGCAATGCTCGATGTTTACGTTTAGCGTTCGGAGGCTGCCGCCGAACGCTAAACGTAAACATCGAGGTTTCGGTCTTCCTTTTTTTCGCCGGTTCGGGTCCAATCACCGGCTGCCGCACGGTGGCGGGGGGATGGAACCACCCGGCCTGCGCAGGTTGTGCCAATGTCTGCCCGGTCGCACCAGATTCCCGAACCCGGGACGATGCCCGACCCGCTTCCCGATGTCGCGCTGGAGGTCCGGCTGACCGGGAGTCGGCCGGCTAACTACGCGCTTGCCCAGGTCGCCTTCCTCATCGGCACCATCCCCGGCTGCGATCTGCGCCTCAGCGGCGCCGAGCTGCCGGCCCTGGTCTGCCTGCTCGCCCGCCATCCCGGCGGCGTCACCTTCCGCAAGCTCGCGCTCGGGCTGCCGCTCCTGGTCAACGGCGTCGCGGCCATTCCCGCTCAGCTCCACGATGGCGATCGCCTGACGATCGGCGTCACGGAAATCATCGTACGCATTCGGCCTGGCGCCACCGCAGTGACGCCGCCGCCCGCGGACCTGGAGCGTGGCCGAGCCCAGCTTCAGGAGGCTGTGGCCCAGCTTCGCGCCCAGGTGCTGCGCTTCCAGCAGGACAAGGAGCAGCACGATCGCGCCCACGCGGCGCGCGAGCAGGAGCTGCAGCAGCGCGACGAGCAGCAGGCCGAGGCGTACGCGCAATGGCAACAGCAACGGGCCAAGCTGGAAGCGGACCGGCATCGCCGCGAAGCCGCCGTCAAGGAACAGGAAGCGGCGCTGGCAACGCGGGCCAGCGACGGGCAGCGCCATCAGCAGGAGTTGGCCGCGACACGCAATGAGATGATCGAGCTGCGCCGCGAGCTGGCCGAGCGCTACCAGGAACGCAACGATCGGCTCAATCGCCTCCACGAAGATAACGAGACCGCCCGCCAGCGCCTCGCCGAGCGCGAGCAGCAGCTTGGCCTCGTCGAGCAGCACCATGGCCGGCTGCAACAGCAGCTCGACGCTCGGCAAAGTGAGCTGGACAAGCAAGCGGCCCAGGTTGCGCAGCTCGCCAGGCAGCTCGACGCCGATCGCCAGCAGCTCCTGGCCGCGCGCACCGATCTCGACCAGCGCGCGACCCAGCTTGACGCGAATGAGCAGCGGCTCGCCGATCGGCAGCGCGCCCTGGAGGCGAGTGCCCGGCAGTACGAGACCGACGTGCTGCGTCTCGATCGCCAGCGCGGCGAGCTTGAACAGCGCGACCGCGAGCAGCGCGAATCGGCCGCCGAATGGCAGCGCAAACATGCCCAGCTCCAGAAGGACAGTGCCGAGTTCGAGGAACAGGTCATCCAGCTCGACGAGTGGCGCGTCCGCCTGACCGAGACCGAAGACCGGCTGACCCGTCAGGAGCAGGAGCAAAGCGCCCAGGCCAACCAGCTCGCCCAGGCGCCGCCTCCATCGAGGGCCAGCAGGCGACCCTGGCCGCAATGCGTACCCGGCTGGAACGGCTGCGCGAGGACCTGCGTGTCCGCGAACAGCAGCTCGACGAGCAGCACGCCCATCAGCAGGCGGAGCAGCAGCGGTTCGATCAGCAGCGACAGGAGCTGGATCGGCTCCGCGCCGAGATGGACAGCGATCGCCAGCTCCACGAAGCGGAACGGCAGCAATTGGTGGAACGCACTGCTCTGCTCGAAGCGTCGGTGCGCCAGCTTCGCGAGACGCAGGAACGGCTCGCCGGTGAGGAGCAGCGGCAAGCCCGCCGTGCCGGCGAGCTAGAAGCGCAGGCGGCCCAACTCGTCGAGCAGGACGGCGTGCTGCAGGGCCGGCTGGCGCAGCTCACCGAGGCGCAAGAGCGGCTGGACGCGGAACGGCAGTCCCTGCGCGACCGCTCCATCGCCCTGGCCAAGGCGGAGCAATCGCGCGAGGCGCTGCAGGAGCAGTTGCGCCGCCGGGCTGAGGAGCTGACCCAGCGGCAGAAAAGCATCGACGAGCAGATCGAGTCGCACCGGACGGCGGCGGCCGGCTTCGATCAGCGCAACGCCCTGGTGCAGCAGGAACATGCCGAGGCCGCCGCTCGGCTCGCGGCGCTGCAGGACGAGCTGAGCCAGCGTGCCGAAGCCCTGCGGCAAGAGGAAACCGCCCTGGCCGCCGAACGGCAGGAACACCGCACCCAGGGCGAACAGCTTACCACGCTGGCGCGGACGCTGCACGACGAGCAGGCGCGCTTTCGCGACGATCAGCAGCAGACGCTGGAACGGCTCGGCCGGGAACGCACCGAGTTCGAAACGCTGCGGCGTGAGGCAGCCGGGCTGCTCGAACAGCTCCCCGAGGTCGAGCTGCGCGTCGGCACCGGCCTGGATCGGCTCGGCCATGCCCGCGAACAACTCCGCGATCACCTCGCCGAGGTGCACCAGTACGTCCAGCAGTGCCAGGACGAGCTGGAGCGCCTGCGTGGCCGGGTGCAGCTTGACGTGGATCGCCTGGAGCAGCAGGAGCAGTCGCTGCGCAAGAGCCAGGACGAGCACCGGCTCGCGATGGCCGGCTTCCGCCAGCAGCTCATCGACTGGCAAGGCCAGATCGGCGACATGAAGCGCGTGCTCGCGCGCGATGAAACGCGGCTGGAGCGGCGCCAGGTGCAGGTCGCGGAAAAGGTCAAGGAGATCGACGCCACGTCCGAACGCCTGGCGCGCCAGGCCGAGGCGCTTCAGGAGCAGCAGCGCGAGGTGCGCGACCGTCGCCAGGAAGTGGATCGCCACCTGGCCGACATGCGCGAATGGTACCGCCGCAAGCTGCGCGATCTGGCCGGCATTCCATTGGATGGTGGTCCGCTCGCTCCGCGAGACGAACAAACCGACACTCCGGCCAACGCAAACCGTCTCGCGGAGCGAGACGGCTACACTCCCGGCGACGACGATCCGCTGATTCCGACGGGCCGCGGCATCCTGACGATGGCGAGCGCCGTCGATCCGGGCGACCAGCGTCTCGGCGAAACGCTGCGTTCCCTGCAGCTCGTGGACGACGATGCCCTGACCGCGCTGCTCGCCGAAGCGCGGCGGCAACGGCGTTCGCTGCGGCAGGTGCTGCTGTCCAGCGGCGCCGTCACGCTTTACCAGCTCGCGCTGATCGAGGCGGGTAACGTCGATGGCCTGATGCTCGGCCCGGTGCGCGTCATCGATCGCGTGCGCTCGACGCCGCTGGAAACAGTGTACCGCGTCTTCGACGCGCGCCGCGGGGTCGAGGCGCTGTTGCGGCATCTGGCTGAGCCGGCGATGCACGACGCGGTCCGTCCCGACGAGTTCCGCCAGCGCTTCGGCCAGGCGGTGCTGAACGACCCGCACCTGGCCGCGACGCTGGAGGTGCTCGAGATCAACGGCCGGCCCGCGGTGCTGCAGGAGTGGCTGACCGGCCTGAGCGCGGCCGACTGGCCGCCGCTCGCCGCCGCCCCCGGCGTCTGCTATCGCCTGCTCACGCAAGCCGCCCACGGCCTGCACGCGGCCCACCGCGCCGGCCTTGTGCATGGGCACCTGAGCGATGCCCTGCTGCTGCTGAACGGCGACGGCGTGCTGAAGGTTTGCGGCGTCGGCGAACCACCGTGGCTCAGCGGCCAGGCCGAGGACGACGCTGACGCCGGCACCGATTTGCGTGCCCTGGGCGCGATCGTTTCCGGCTGGTGTACGCCGAGCGGCGTGCGCCGCGGCGCCGCGCCAAGCCGTTGCCCGAGGCGCTGGTTTCGGTGCTGTATCGGCTCAACGCGGACGGCGAGGCTGGCTACCCGAGCACGACGGAATTGCTTCAGGACCTGGAGCAAGCCGCCGCCAGCATCCCGCCGAACGCGGAAGCATGGGACCGCCTGCTCCGCCACGTACGCGAGCACGGCACCCCCGACGCGGCGCTGCGGCGCTCGGCGTGAGGAACACATCACCCCTGGAAGAAGCTCTCGACTTCGGGGTCAGAACAGAAAACCAGAACGACAATGCCCAGCGCCAGGTTTGCGATGTCGCCGTTGACGATGTTGATGATCATCATGATCGCAATGCCCTTGGGGGCGCCTGCTGGTGTGCATCCTTGCCCAGCAGTTGCGAGCCGCGAACCGTCGCCATGATGCCCATCACGAGGCTGTAATATCCGCCCGGCCACAGGCAGCAAATACCAAATGAGCTGAGGCCGAGAAGCACCAGATAGTAGATCGCGACGAGGATGCCGAGAATGCCGCCGATGAGCGTCATGATGGCGATTGCCTGCACTTTCCCCGGGCGGGCGTCGGACCGGCGGCTTCGGCGCCGCTTGCTCGGCGGCAGGTCGTCTTCGTACTCGTCCTCCTGGTACTCTTCGTAGTCGTCATCGTCGTCCCGGCGTGCTTTCATGCGTCACCCGCGATACCAGTTCTCGACTTCCGGGTCGGAGCAGAACACCAGGATAAGAATCCCCAGGACGCAGTTCACAATATCGAAATTCACGATGTTGATGATGAGCATGATCGCCGTTCCCTTGGGAGGCGGCAATGACTGGGCGTCCTTGCCGAGAAGTTTGGCGCCCTTGAGGATCGCCAGAATGCCAACGGTCAAGCCATAGTACGGCCCCGGCCACAGGCAGCACAAGAGACCGAATCCGAGCGTCGCCAATCCCATGAGCCCGATATATGCGAGCACTCCCAGCGCGCCGATACTGGCGAGGATGCCGCCGATGAGCGTCATGATCGCAATCGCCTGCACCTTGCCGGGCGGTGCGCCGGATCGGCGGCGCTTGCTCGGCCGCTCGTACTCGTCGTCGTCCTCATAGTAGTCGTCATCATCGTCGTCCCGGCGCGCTCTCGTGCCGGGGCGGCTCCGTGCCGTGCGCGGATCCTCATCGTCGGTCGACCCGGGCCAGCGCTCGCCACAGGTGGGACAGAACAGCATGCCGGACCCGCGAACGAGCGGACGTTTGCAATGGGAACAGGTGAACTCACGAGACATGCATGGGCCTCCGCGGGTCCCGCCGCGCGAGGCGGGCGAATGCGGTCATCGTGGAGATCCGTCCGCGGTCCAATCGTCCTTGGCGATGGCGATGGTATTGTCGATGCCCGCCGCGGCGTTGTCAACGCGCGCAACGAAAAAAGCCGCCAGCGGCGGATTCATGGCCAAACACCCGCTTCTATCAATAGCTGGCGATGAGCGACGCGCAGATCGAGATTGATCAAGAGCACCTCAATCGTCGTTCGGCCGATCGCGGTGCGACCGATGAGATAGGGGCCGTCCCAGTAGAAGTGCCGGTGCCACGTGTGTCTTCGCGGATGAAAGAGCTTGGTAAGTTTGCCGGTCACGGGATCGAGACCGCCGATGTTGCAGCCTTTGAAGGAATTGCAGTAGAAACAGCTGAGGGCCAGATTCGACGCCACGGTATTGCCGCGGTGTTTGCGGGCGATCACATGATCGATCTCGAATATCGATTGCGAGAACGCTTGCGCCAATTGACAATACTCGCAGCGTGAATGCGCTCGACGCCATACCAGATCGACGAGTTCCTTCTCCATCGGTCATTTTTCGAGCGAGAGCTTCGCCTTGGCGTGGATAAGATCGAGGAAGAGCCCGACTTTGAGGTAGCTTTGCAGCTCAATTTCTTCCTTGCGCGTCAACCTATCTTCCTGGTTCTTGAGCGCCAGCTCGTGCATGCGTGTCCGATCTGCTTCGTCAAAGTTGAACCGCAGCAGCGCACGTGCAGCGGCCTGCGACAGTTTCTGGTTCGGCCGAATGAGCCGATTGAGGATCGCCGCTTCGTCGCCGATGATCGCGGTGGGGTTTTTCATGATGCGCCTGGCTCGGGACCCATCCTTGTGGCAGTGAAGATATTGTCCATGTCGGCCGCAGCGTTGTCAACAGACGCAACGAAAAAGCCGCTGGCGGCGTTGCACCTGCAACGCCGCCAGCGGCTGAAGTGATGGCACTCCGGCGATTACACGAGCCCGGTGATCGGATTGCTGCCGCGGTCCACGATGCGGACGGGGCGGCCGTTGGGGGCCTGGTTCTGCTGCGTGTGGTCGACGCCCAGGATGTTGCACACCGTCGCCATGAAGTCGAGCGTCGAGACCGGCCGTTCCACGACGCTGGCGGCCTCGGCGTCGGTGCGGCCGACCACCTGGCCGCGAATGCCGGCGCCGGCCAGCACGCTGCTCCACGCCCGCGGATAGTGGTCGCGGCCCGGCTGCGCCCCGCGGGTGTTGATCCGCGGCGTGCGGCCGAAATCGCCCATCCAGACGACCAGCGTGCTGTCGAGCAGGCCGCGGTCGCGCAGGTCCGTGATCAGCGCGCTCATGGCGGGATCGAGCTGGCCGGAGAGCTGGCGGACGCGCTCGAAGTTGTTCTGGTGCGTGTCCCAGCCGCCCAGCGTCACCTCGACGAACGAGATGCCCGCCTCGATCAGCCGCCGCGCCAACAGGCAGCCCTCGCCGAAGCGATTGGCGCCATAACGGGTGCGGGTGGCCTGCGATTCGCGGCTGATGTCGAACGCCCGGGTGCCCTCGTCGCGCATCAGCGTGACGGCCCGGCGATAGGTGGTCTGGTGCGCGTCGGCGATCGGCGCGTGATGGTCGCGCTGGAACGCCTGCTCCAGCTCCTCAAGCAGATTGACCCGGCCATTGAACTGGTCGTTGCCGACGAAGGACCGCAGGTTCTCGACGCCGCGGGTCGGGTCGTTGACGGCGAGCGGCTCGAAGTGCGGGCCGAGGAAGCCGGCGCCGTAGGAGCGGTTGCCGATGGAGACGTAATTCGGCAACGGGGCATCGTGATTGCCGAGTTCCTTGGCGACGATCGAGCCGATGCTGGGATAGGTGAGTCCGCCGACGCCTTCGCGATAGCCGGTGTGCATGTTGTACTTGGCGCGGGCGTGCGCCCCCTCGCCGGTGCTCATGCTGCGGATGATCGCGGCGTGCTGCGTCAGGCGGGCGAACTGCGGCAGGTGCTCGCTGATCTGGATGCCGGGCACGCTGGTCGCGATGGTGCGGAACGGCCCGCCCTGGTCGGTATTGGGACGCAGGTCGAACGTGTCCTTGTGGCTGGGGCCGCCGTCCATCCACAAAAGGACGCAGCGCTTGCGCGGCGTTTGGCCGTTCTGCGCGGCGTGGGTGGCGAGCACGTTGAGCCAGCCGGAGAACGAGGTCGTCAGGACCCCGGCGGCCGACAGCTTGAGCATCTCGCGGCGGTTGAGGTTGCGGTCGAACATGGTCAAAGGCCTCCGGAACGGGGTTGAGCCAGTGTAGTCGTCACGCTCCGCGTGAGGACCCCGTCACGCGGAGCGTGACGGCTACACTAATCTCTGCGGCTCGTCTAATGGTTGGTGGCAAATTCACTGGAATTCAAGATCGCCCACAGGATGTCGCCGTAGGTGCGCTGGGTCGCGCCATGCTTGGTGACAAACGTGTCCATCCGTTGCACCTCCTCGCGGGTCGGCGGGCGGGAAACGGTCATCAGGTAAATCTGTTCGACTACCTGGGTCGGTGCCTTGCTTCCCTTCATCGCGGCGGCGACGGCGGGCTCGGTGCGATTCGTCTGCACGGAGTTCATCAGCCGCAGCGCCTGGGGCATGCCGACCTGGTACTCCAGCGGGTTGGCGTCATCGACCCGGAAGAAGTTGACGAACGCCTGGCGCGGGGTGCCGGGGCCGCCCTTCTTGCCGGCCTTGTCCGGCACATTGCCGCCGCCCTTGGGCGGTGCGCCCAGGACCTGCGTTACCGAGTCGAAGAGTTGCTCCGGCGACAGGACGCGCACGGTGCGCAAGGCGTACAGGTCGGGATCGGGGGCCTCGTCGCTCTTGCCGGTGCGGCTCGTACGCTGATACGCCTCGCTGTTGCAGATTGCGCGGACGAGGTACTTCGCGTCATACTGGTTAAGCCGAAGCTGCTCCGCCAGCGTCGCGAGGATCTCGGGCAGGATCGGCGCGTTGTCGGCGTGCATGTCGTCCACCGGATTGACCATGCCCCGGCCGAACAGCTGATACCAGAAGCGATTGGCCATGGCCCGGGCGAAGTAGGGGTTCGTGTCGTCGGTCATCCAGCGGGCGAGGACGGGACGCGCCGGGTCGCTATTGTTGAGCTTGGGCTGCTCACCGCGGAGGAATTTGGCGGGCACGATCTTGGCCGACTCCGGCAGTCCGCCCTTCTTCTTGGGCGCGGCGTTCGGGCTCTCGCTCACCGTGATGGCGACCCCCTTCTTGGCGGCCTGCTGCGGATTGGCCGAGGCGCGCGTCTTCATGAAGAAGGCCGCCATCGCCCAGTACTCGTTCTGCTTGTAATCAGTGAACGGATGGTTGTGGCACTGGGCGCACTGAAGCTGCACGCCCATGAACATCCGCGTCACGTTGTCGGTGATCTTGTCGACCGTGTTGTTGCCGATGAAGTATGTGACCGCGCCGTTCTCCTCCTGGCTGCCGGTCGCGGTCAAGAGGTCATAGACGAGCTTGTTGAGCGGCTGGCCCTTGGTAAACGCCTCCGCCAGCCACTGCTTCAGCGGGTCGGCGTTGAGCAGGCGGTTGTTCGAGTCGCGCGGCACCATCAGGTTGGCCCAGCGCTCGGCGAGGTAGGTGCCGAAGCGCGGATCGTCCAGCAGCTCATCGATCACCTTCGCCCGTTTGTCGGCGTCCTTGTTTTCCAGGAAAGCCTTGACCCTATCGACCGGCGGGATGACGCCGACCAGGTCGAGGTAGACGCGACGCAGGAACTCGGCATCGTCCGCCACGGGACCCGGCTCGATCTTCTCGGCGGTCAGCCGGCGCCGCAGTTCGGTGTCGATCACCTGGGCCAGCGCAAGGGCGTCCACCTGCTTGCCGCCGGTCAGGCTGTGCGCGGCGTCGGGGTTCGCCTTCTGCTTCGACGCGGCCGATTCCCTGGCCGGCACCAGCGGATCGCTCTTCTTTTTCTTCTGAGCGCCGGACTGAGCCTCGATGACGTTCCAACGCGCACACAAGCTCAGCAGCACGAAGCCCGCGATCGCGAGCAGCGAAGTAACTCGCCAGAATCGAGTCCGGCGGTTTGCGTCGAGTTTCATGATGATGTCTCCCGTAGGTCAGCCTTTCCAGGCTGACGAAGCGTGTCAGGCTGACGAAGCGTGTCAGGCTGGAAAGCCTGACCTACGTCCCCAACCGCGGTCCCTACGTATAATGGCGCGAGGCGGGGTGATTTTCTCCGGCGACCGCCACCCATCCGCGGGCCGCAGGGCATCCGACGCCGAGCGCCGGCCGCACCGTGGAACTAACCCCAGTCTACCGCAGAAGTTCTGCCAAGGGAAATGAATTCCCGGTGAGAAAAATGGATGGCCATCAACCCGCGGGGTTCGCGGACTCACCCACGCGGCGTGCGCACGCCGACCGCGAGAATTCCATTACTCCGCATCCGTGCCGCGCAATACCAGCCGGCCAGGCTTGCCGGCAGGCGATACCGTAACAGCCGGCACCAGCTCGGCGGCGCCGGCGCGCACTGTGCCGCAGCCAGCTGTTGTGGCGGATCGGCCGCAGACGCACGGCGCGGAAGCCGGCGTGCTCCAACATGCGGGCAAGCGTGCGCGGCTCGAAATGCGTCAGGTGGCGCGGCACATCCAGGCCGAACCAGGCGGCGCCGAACCAGCGAAACGGCAAGCCGGCGATGTTCGGCACCGATACCACCAGCTTGCCGCCGGGCGTCAACAGGTCATGGGCCGCGCAGGACGCCGAGGGGATCGTGGACGTGCTCGAGTGACTCCGCCATCGTGATCGCGTCGAACGAGCCGGGCGTCAGGTCCGGGTGTGGGAGGGTGCCTTCGAACGCGGGCAGGCCGAGCCGGTCGCGCACGTGGCGGACCATGCGCGGCGACACGTCGAGCCCGGTGACGTGCCAGCCCAGGCGGTGCAGTTGTTGCAAGAGGCCGCCGGCGCCGCAGCCGAAGTCGAGCAGCCGGCCGCCGGGCGGCGCCCGCAGCAGCACCAGGAACGGGTGGCGCGCGGTCGCTGCGCTGCCGATGCGGAGAATAATCGTCGGGATAGAAGCAGCCGATGTGGTGCAAGCCGGGACGCGGATTCGTGTAGGCGAGGTCGCAAGTGCGGCAGCGCACCACGCGGAAACGCTCCTCGGAATGCGCGAGCGGGTCGGACGCCTCAACCAGCGGGTCACACGCCCGACCGGCGCATAGCGGACACGCGGTCTCTTCGCACAGTGTGTCCATGCCCCGACCTCCTTGCCGTACCTGGTGCAGAGGTGCATTTATACCGCAAGGCGCGGAATCTGTGCAAGTCGGGGGTTCGTAGTTCCGCCTTCAGGCGGTCGGCGGCCGCATCTCAGATCGCGTCATTCCTTCTTGCAATTCGGCAGGTACCGCCGGAGACTACAGCGGTGTTCCATTTACATCAGGTGCAACCTCATGTCGGTGGACCACAATAGTGGTGACGCCTGGTTGGACATCTTGCCTGTTCGCCCAGCTGCACCTGGAGCCGGTGCAGGTGGTGTATGTCTTCCCCATCGGCGTCTGGCTAGGAGTCGTTGCGTGGCGAGCAGGCTCCGTGTGGCCCACGATGTTGTGCCACGCGTTTCTTAACGGCTCCTGGAACATCATTCAAATAGGCAGTGACCTGGCGGGCCTGTCGGACACGCTGAACGTTGTGATCGCGGCTTCCGCAGCCGGCGCTGGCCTTGTCTGCCTTGCCGTGTCGGTCTGGGTGTTGCTCTGGAGATGCGGCGAGATCGTCCGGGCCCAGGACACGTAATAAACCTATGCAACGGCGTACTCCGTGTGCCTCCGTACCTCCGGCGGGCGAAAAGCCAGGACGATGTCCGATTTCGGAACGCCGGCGGCGACCAGCTCCGCGGCGACATCGCAGTCGGTGTTGTTGGCTTGAATCCACAGCTTGCCGCCGACGATGTCGATGTGGATGACCGCATGGTGGACGCGCTCTCCATCATCCCACCCGACGGTCATGAGGACGAAATGGCCGCGCTGGCGGTCAAAGATTGCCTCACACGTCAAGTCGCCATGGGAGTAGGGGATGGCGGTGTAAACGTCCAGGACTTGTTCGATCACGTCACTGTAGGTGTTCAAGGTATCCATCGGATGATCTCCTCTTTTGCCGGGTCGAAGACAATGACCTGGATTTCGTAGTCCTCCAGCAGCAACTGTCCGAGCGGCTCGTCAAAAACCTTCGCCGCGTTCTGAGGAACCGCAAGGAACAATGCTCGGTCAGGCTCTTTTCTCCTCATGATGGAGTAGTACAGCAAGAATTGCCCAAGCGCCTTTTCCAGGTCATTCACCGGTGAAGCGCCCATGAAGCTCTTCACTTCGACGGCAATGCGTCGTCCCTGTTTTTCGGACCACCGTGGTCCGCTCGATGACCCACCCACATCCGGTGCACGGCGTCGCCTATGCAACCAGCGGACTGCCCGACCCGCGCGGCGTCCTCGAAATCACGCCACGCGATCCGGGGCATTGGCCGTTCATCGGCTCGGTCGTCGACTACCTCCAGGAACGGCAAGCACGCGGCCCGGCACCGAGGTGCCGCACAACATCGCGCTGCCCTGGCCGTTCAGCACCCGCCGGGCGAACCAGCCGCATCGGGCCGGCCCTTACGCCGGCTTTCTCGGCGCGGCCTACGACCCGATCTGGACCGAATTCCAGGGCCAGGGCACCCAACCCTTCGTGCAATCCAACCGCGGGGTCGTTCAGGAATTTCGCGATCCGTACGCGGGCATTCGGCCGGACTGCCGGTTTCCGATCTCGTCCGCGGGCACGCGGGATGCGCACCTGACGCTGGATCGACTGGATCGCCGGCGCTCGCTGATTGAGCAGCTGGATCAGGCGCGGCGCCAGGCCGATGCCGGTGAAGCGACGCGGAGCTTCGACCGTTACCAGGGAATGGCGTATTCGCTGCTCACGTCCAGCCGGCTGCGCAAGGCGCTCGACCTGGGCCGCGAGCCGATGCCGATGCGCGAACGGTACGGCATGACACTGTTCGGCCAGGGCGCGTTGGTGGCGCGGCGGCTGGTGGAAGCGGGCAGCCGGCTGGTCAGCGTTTTCTGGGACGAGTACGGCCTGGCCGACAGCGCCTGGGACACGCACTATCAGCACTATCCGCGCATGCGCAACCAGCTGTGCCCCAGCTTCGATCGCGCCTATTCCGGCTTGATCCGCGACCTGGAGGCGCGCGGCTTGCTCGAAGAAACGGCCGTCCTCTGCATCAGTGAGCACGGCCGCACGCCGCAGCTCGCGAATGTGGTGGGCGGCGGCCGCGATCACTGGTCGCGCGCGTATTCGGCGATCTTCGCGGGCGGCGGCTTCGCGACGGGCCGGATCGTGGGCCAGACCGACCGCATCGCCGGCGACGTGGTCGACACGCCAGTGTCGCCGAAGGACATCCTGGCGACGACCTACCACCTGCTGGGGATCGATCCCGCGACCACGCTCCGCGACCGCCTGGGCCGGCCGCTGCCGATCGCAGGCGACGGCGTGGTCCGGTCCGATTTGCTGGGCTGACCATGCGACGCGATTACCGCTGCTTGCGTTACCTGTGTATTGCGGTGCTCACTGTCCTCTACGCCGGCTCGGCACGAGCTGATCCGCCGCCGAATCGAGCTCGCCGCCGACCAGGTTGCCCAGGGGTGGATCCTGTTGTTCGACGGCCAGACAGTTGCCCAATGGCAGATTGACGGCGATCATGAGATTATCGACGGAACATTGATCCTGGGCGGCAAGCGAGCAACGCGAGCGCGGCTGCCGATCGAGGGCCTCCGCGGATTCGAGGTGCACTTGCATTACCGAACGGAAGGCAAAGAAAGTTCCGGCATTGGATGGGACACTCGGGCAAAAAACGGCAACTTGATTCCCGGGGTCTCAGTGCCGATTCTGACGCCGAGACAGGATTGGCACGATACATTCCTGATTGAATGCTTCGAAATCGGGTCCCCGCTTCAAAGGTTCCTCAAGCACGAAATGGGCGCCAATGGCGTCTTTGCGCCGATTGAATCGGTTTGGATTGAAGTCCCGGCGGGCCACCGGTTGTTACTTCGCAACGTTCGGGTGCGACACGGGCAACCCGCTCAGTGGCAATGGCTGCTAGCGACGCTCCCGGTTGTCGCCATGATCGTGGTCGTGATCCGCTGGCGCTGGAAGAAGCGCCAGAAAAGCAACTCGCAGGCGAAGGGCGACGGCACGGTGCAGATTTCAGGTGGCTAGAAAAAAAAAATCGGCGCTTTTTCTCTTGCAATCGGGTGGGGATGGTGGTGAAATGCGGGTTAGAGGGAGAGCAGCGAGCCCGAAACCAAGACCACCATGCTGGTCACCCTTCTGCCGAAGACTATCCACGTGGCCAAGCGACGTCGCCGGCAGCACTAAAAAAGCGGAGGGCTCGCCACTCGGGGCCGAGGGTGTGGTTCTGGCTCTGACACCACCCACCCCTGGATCGACCAGAGGGCACGACATCGGTGGGGTGTCTACACTGATCAAGTAAGCCGGCTGCGGAACCAGCACTGTACCTGACGCAATACGCTCGTACCTCTTCCCCGGCGCCGTCGCCGGGGATTTTTTTGCGCACACCTAAAGCACTAAACCACAGATCGCACGGCTAGTGCACCGTCAAGCCTTGATTTTGGGTAGCCGCATTCGTGCGAATGCGGGTCTCGTCGCCCGCATTCTCACGAATGCGGCTACCAAGCAACCCCTCTTTCGAGACTTGACGCGGCACTAGGAGCAATTCTCTTCACTGCTTATCCGTGCTTTTCGGGAACCGTCAGAAACCCCCAACGCAGCGCCTGGTCCTGCACGTAGTTCTTGCTGAGCGTTAGCGCCGTGACCGCCTTGGCCAGTTCATAGCCCAGATAAAACGCATGTGCTGGATCGATCGGCGTGCGCCGCTGCATCTCGTCGAACAGCGCGAACGGATCGGCCCCTTGCAGGTGCATCGCGCCGTTGATGGCGTGCAAAAGGCCGCGCTCGGCGAACAGGCGGAAATTGTGATCGGTCACGCGCCGCGCCAGCTCGGCCAGCGTCTCCTCGCCGTGCTCACGCAGCTTCGGATCGCGCAGCAAGACCAGGTCAGGCTCCAGGTGCTTGGGCAGGACGTGCTGAGCGCACGCGTGGTACACCAGGCGGCGAGCCAGGTCCAGCTCGCGGACGCTGCTGCGCGCCCAGTTGATGACCTCCGTCGTCAGCACGCTGCGGATGCCCAGCTCCTGGCAGATGCCGAGCAGCACCACATTGACGCCGGCCGAGTCGACGTCGGTCAGCTCGGTCAGATTGCCGACGCCCATCACCATCTCGACGTTCGGGTAACGGCGGCGCACCTCGAGGTAGCGGCCCAGCGATTGCGCGAAGCCGAAGGCGATCGGCTCGAGCACCGGATCGACGCGAAATGGGACACCGGCCCCGGCGAGCACGTTCATCGTTTCGTCGAGGCCCGCCAGCGTCTCGGGCACGTCGGGGACGGCGACGACAGCGCAGCCCCAGTCGCGGGCGGCGGCGCGGTTGGTATGGTTGACGCTGAGGATGAGCTCCGCGCCGGCGGCGGCAGCGTGCCGGGCTTCCTCGCTGTTGAAGCTGTCGAGCGACACGCGCAAGCCGTCGTCGCGCAGCCGCTTGACCGCGTCGGCAACGCCGGCCCAGCTCGCGCCGGGGTCGCAGCCCAGGTCGATGAGGTCGGCACCGTCGGCGTGCGCTTGTTGGCGGCGCTGCCGCAGGTCGACCGGCGCCAGCTGTGGGGCGTGGTTGATCTCGGCGAGGATGGCAATGTCGTAACCGCCGTAGCCGGCGCGGGCGTTGTGCTCGGCGCCAAAGAATTCCGGCAGGTCGCGCAGGTCGGTGGGGCCCCGCTCGATCGGCACGTCGCCCCAGGCATCGGCCAGTACAGACAGCTCGCCCTGGCACAGGCCCGGAAGGATGACGCGATCGACGCCCTCGGGCCGGGTCGTGTGCGCGCGATCCAGGGGGTAGTCGCGAGCGCAACGACGGTGATGGGCAGGACGGTGACCACCGGCTCGAAGCCGGCGCGGGGAGCCAACTCCGCCAGCGTGCGCCGCAGCGCCGGCTCGGCGAGCTTGCCGGTCAGGAACAGGATGCGCCTGGCGACTGCTTCCACGCTAATCTCCCACCAGGGACGCGACAACCTGCTCCGCCAATCCAAACGACAGCGTCATCCCGGCGCCGCCGACGCCGGTGATCGCCGTCATGGTCGGGCTGGGCCGAGCGACCACGTACGGCTCCGTGAGATGTTTCACGTAGATGCCGTTCCAGCGGTCCGTGATCCGCAGCGCCGGCACCGCCAGGAAGGTGTACAGGTATTGGAGAATCAGCTCGTCGATCCGCGGGCTGTCGTACGGCACGATGCGATTGCCGTACTCGTGCGAGTCGCCGATCACCAGCTCGCCGGAGCCGTTCTGTGCTGTCATGACGTGGATACCGTAGTGTCCGTATTCGGCCATCTCCGCGTCGATGCGTTTGCTCAGCGCCGGCAATGTCGGACACGCGGCAAATGCAGGATAGTGCCGCAGCGTCAGTCCGGCGGCGAGCGTCGGACCGAGCCGCAGGCCATCGGCGGGCGGCGCCTGCGCAGCATTTGCAGCTTGCACAGCACGAGGCCGCTGCCGGCGAAGGCGTCCGCCGCCAGCTCGCGCAAGTCGGCGCCGGTGCAGATCAACAGCCGCTCGGCATGCCAGTCGCCGGCCGTTGTGCACACGCGTGGCGGATCGTAGCCGGTGACGGCGGTGCCGAAGACAAAGTCGATGCCGTACTCGCGGTGCAGCCAGGCGGGCAGCTCCGCGATCACCTGCCGCGGATCGACCGTGACCTCGATGGGGCTCCACATCCCGCCGCGTAGACCGTCGCCGCGAACCGCACCGCACCGCACTTGCACCTGGGCGGGCGTCAGCCACTCGCAGGATCGCTCCTCGGACGCAGCGCAGATGAATTCGCGCAGGACGGCCGCCTCGTCGTCGTGGTAGGCCAGGTGCAGCGAACCGGCGCGGGCATGCCAGAGGCCGCTCGCTTGCAGCAATTCGAGCCAGATTTCCAGGCTCCGCCGTGCCAGGCGATAGCGCGGCCCGGCCGGCTGGCCGATCGGCCACAGCATGCCGAAATTGCGTACGGACGCTCCCTGAGCCCGCGGCTGGCGCTCGAAGACGATGACGCGCAGGCCGCGCCGCGAGGTGATACGCGTGGGCCAGGCCGAGAATGCCCGCGCCGACGACAGCCGCATCATGCCTGCTCATGGCTCGGCTCCTGCCAGCGCCGCGACCAGGCATCGCCGATAATGCTCCAGCTCGGGCACGGCCAGTCCCGGCACCTTCGCTTCATCGTCCCAGCGGCGCAGCGCCACCGCAGCCTGGGCGTGCGGTTCCTGCTCGAATCGGCGCACCGCATCCGCGCCGAACGGACCGCCCTGCAGCTCCAGGCTGCGCTGCGATGCCGCCGAGAGCTGGGCGCGATACGCGGGGTCGACGGCGCAGAGGTAGCGCTTGGCGGCAACGTGCAGCCGCACCGGCGCAGTGACCGCCGGTCCGAAGTGCCGCTCGAGCCAGGCCGCGCCGCCCTGTTCGTGCCGCTCGTCGATCCCCTGTTGGGCGATCGTCTCCGGCAATCCCTGCAGGAGATGGCCGATATCGTGCAGCAGCGCCGCGGCCACCAGCGCGTCATTCGCGCCGGCAGCTTCGGCGCGACGTGCGGCCTGCAGTGCGTGCTCGAGCTGCGAGACGGCTTCGCCGAGGTAGGCGGCGCCCCCAACGCGAGCAAAGAGGGCGAAGATCGTGTCCACGATGTCCATGGTACCTCCCTATGGCACGTAACGGCTGCGCCGCCATCATACGCTGGTGGCCGTATACTTTGTAGCCGGGTGGACCGCGAAATACCGCCAGGCAATGAGCAACGTCACCAGCGATGCCGCGGCGATCACCACGCTGAGCGTGACGAAAAAATCGAGGAAGTTCCCACTACCGCCGAACAGGTTGCGGGCGAACATCACCGCGACATAGCCCAGGTAGCCGAACGCATCGGCGAGGTACATCAGGTAGCCGATGTTGCCGCGATCGCGTGTCATGGCGATCAGGCGTTCGAAGATTGTCGTATGCATCACCACGTAGGGCAAATACAGGCCCAGGCCGAGCAGCACCATGAACCAGAACGCGCCCAGGCCGCCGGCCTCGATCCCCACGATCGCGCCGACGACGAGCAGCACGCCGACGACCGCCAGGCTCAGCGCGAAAAGAAGGCGCGGCGATTGCCGCGGACGAACACCGCCAGGCCGCTGAGCGCAGCCACGCCCAGGGCCACCAGCACCTCGGAGAACGTGTACACGCTCGGTTCGCCGATTGTTCCGAGGCTCTGCCAGATCTCCGGAGCGAAATCGGCGCGAACGCTGCGGAGGATCGTGACCAGCAGATACAGCGCCACCAGCGCGGTCAGGCCGAGCGCATACCGCGCGAAGAAGCGCCGCCGCTCGACGCCGTCCATCGGGGCGCGCTCGCTGCGCGGCGACGTCCTCCGCCGACGGCGCCGGAATCCGCGTCAGCATCCACACCAACAGCACAAGCAGCGGCAGAAAGAGCAGCCCGGCGGTGAACGGCATCCAGTACACGGGACAATCCCATTGGAGCAAGTAAGCCCCGACCGATTTCGTCGCGCCGTCGGCGAGTATGAAGCTGGTGCAAAGCCCCGCCGTCAGCGCCTCGGTGTGCCGGCGTCCCTCGAGGAAGCCGAGCACCAGGCCGAACACCAGGCCCAGCGGCAGCCCGTTGAAGAACAGGCAGACGAAATTGTACGGCGGCGGCACCACGGCGAACGCCAGCAGCGCCAACTCGGCGAGGCCAACCAGCGCCAGGATCGATTGCCCACGGCGCTGCGGCTGCATTTCGGCGATGAACTTGATCCCGAGGAATTTCGAGACGGTGTAGCCGAGCACCTGGGCGGCGACGAGCACGGTCTTGTAGCCGACGCCGCCGACCGTCACGTCGGCATAGTCGGCGGCGGTGAACGGCTTGCGAAACGCGTACATGCAGAAGTAGGTGCCGAACGCGGCTGCCAGGCACCACGCCGACAGCGCCAGGCGCGGCCGCGGCGGCATTACCAGGGGTACCTGCGTGGCGACGTCAATACGGCGGATACACCTCGTAAAGCACCCAGTACACGATGACCCCCGTGATCGACACGTAGAGCCAGATCGGCAGCGTCCAGCGCGAGCCGCACGTGGCGCTGCCGGCGATCGCGCCAGCCCTGGCAGGCGACGTACAGCGCCAGCGGCGCGACCACGATCGCGAGGATCGTGTGCGTCAAGAGGATCGTGAAGTAGACGGGCCGTACCCAGCCCTCGCCGCGGAACGCTGTCGGCCGGCCGTCCTGCACCGCGAAATGGAAATAGAGATAGCTGCTCAGGAACACGACCGAAACCAGCAGCGCGAGCATCATGCAGGAGATGTGCAGCGTCTCGCGCCGCCGGCGGATCGCGATGTAGCCAGCGACCAGCAGCACCGCGCACGAGCCGTTCAGCACCGCATTTATCGCGGGCAGCACGTATTTGCGCCGCCACCTCACGCACGTGCCGGGCGACCACTTCGGCCGCGTCGGGGGTGGTGCCGACGACGTAGCCGTCGATGACTCCCTTGCGGTCGATAATGAGCAGGTCGGGCGTGTGTCCGAAAGCATCGCCCGGCGATTTGGCTTCCTGGTTGCGCCAGGCGGATTTCTTGAAGCAATGCTGGATGACCTGGTGGACCTGCGTTTCAGTGCCCGTGAGGAACAGCCACTGCTGCGGATCGGCGCCCTGGGCCTCGGCGTAGCGCTGGAGCAGGGCCGGCGTGTCGTCGGCGGGATCGACCGAGATGCTGACGAACATCACGTCGGGCTTGCCGGCGAAGCGGCGCTGCAACTCGCGCATCACCGGCCGCGTCTTGTTGCAATCGCCATTGCACTGGCTGAAGAAGAAATGCGCCACCCAGACCTTGTCGGCGAGGTCGTCACTGGAGACGTCCTTACCGCTGCGCTCCTTCAGCGTGAATGGCTCAACCGGGATGTCCACCGGCGAATAGGCCGGGTCCGGACCGGCGAAGAAAAACCCCAGCAGTGTGAGGGTGCCGAAGATCGGTCGGGCCATACGAACCTCGAACCATCGATCCTTCGGGTCGAAGCTCGCTTGCGGTTTCGCGGGTGATGCTTCGCGAAACCGCAAGCGAGCTTCGACCCGATGGATTCGCGCGACGGTGGCTGAGCAGGGATCGCTCAGTGCTTCGCGGGCATTTCGGATGCCAAGTGCTCCACCGGCGTGTAGAGCCCGTGGTGCCAGCTCAGCACGATGTCGGGCAGGAGCACGATCACCATCATCACCGCCATGATCGAGACCGGGATGATGATGCAGTAGAGGCGATTCCAGTCAAAGCGTAGGTGCATGAAGATCGCCGCCACGCACGCCGCCTTGGCAATGGCGACCGCGACAATCAAGGCGACGCTCGTCTGATAGGCGATGACGTCCATGTGCGCCAGCGTGTTGAAGACGAACGACAGCGCCGTGAACACGCACAGCACGAAAAAGATGATCATGTACGCCTGGAAATTTGGGCCGGCCGGCCGATGATCCTGGTATGGATGCGCGTGCGTCGGGCGTTCGTCTGCCATTGGGTAATCCCCCTTGTAGGTCCCGCCTGCCGGGCGGGACCTTGCAGCGTCCAGGTCCCGCCCGGCAGGCGGGACCTACCACTCACACAAGATACAACAGCGGAAACAGGAAAATCCACACGATATCGACGAAGTGCCAGTACAGGCCGGCCACTTCGACGCTGACCTCACTCTGCGGTCCGAACTTGCCGAAGGCGGCGGCGCCGATGAAAACGCCGAAGATCACCAGGCCGCCGAACACGTGCAGCGCGTGAAAGCCGGTCATCGCGAAGTAGCACGACGCCCACATGTTGCCGTAGGGAATCGAGTACGACAGGTGCAGGTTGGGCTGCTGCTCCAGGAGGCCCTCGACGTTGCCGGGTTCGACGAAGCCGGCCGGCCGATCGCACGGCTTGAGGTGCTTGCTGCCGACGACGCGTTCGTTGACCTTCTTTGGCGACAGGCCGGGCAACGCGTCGCGGAGTTCCCAGCATTTCTGCATCACTTTCAGGTCCTCGTGTTTGGCGACCAGGGCTTGCACTGCGGCCTGCGTGCTGGCACTGGCGTCGTCCTGGAGTTTCGCCTTCTCCTCGGCCGCCTTGGTGTCCTCCAGTTTCTGCTTCAGCGCGTCGTCGTCCTTCTTGTGCGATTTGAGGAAGCTCTCCCAGGCTTCTGCGGACTCGGCGCTCAGGCTCGCCCCGGCGTGGACCGGGTGCTCGATCGCGTGGTCCAGCTCCTTCGCCACGGTCCGCAGGTAGCGATAGCCCAACGGCCCGTCGAGCTTCTCGTTGACATAGCCGGGCAGGATGTGGTGACTGAACTTCTGGTAGTATTCGTAGGCCTTGACGCCGAGAAAGACGCCGCCCAGCGCAAACGTCAAGCAAAGATACAGGACGGCCCGCTGGGGGTTGTGCGTGTGCAGCGACCAGTGCGCAAGCACCACCGTCAGCGAACTGCAGATCAGGACGAACGTGTTCAGCGCCCCGATCCATTCCTCGAGGTGCACGTCATGCGGCGCGGGCCACGGCTCCCGTGCCGTCGGCTGGCCGTTGCGCAGCAGCATGTACACGCCGATCAGCGCGGTGAAGAACATGATCTCCGTGACCAGGAACAGCCACATAGCCAACTTCGCGTTGGGCAGCGGCATCCCCATGTGGGTCTTCGGATTGGGCAGGTCTTCAGCGTGTGCCATGATGATCCGTAGGTTATGTTTCGACGATCCGCGAGCGTTCGTAGTTCCGCCTTCAGGCGGTTTCGCGTACACCGCCTGAAGGCGGAACTACGAGCCCTCCCGGATAACCACCTTGTTAAACAGCCAATTTACCCGTCACAAATGCCTCCAGCAGCATCAACGCCAGGAGCGCCGGCAAATACACCAGCGACGCCTTCAGCACGTTGCGGGCCCGGTCGCGCAAGTGCGCCTGCGCGAAGCCGACGACTGCGCCCAGAAACATCAGCCCCAGCGCCAGTGCGCCGGCGCCGTAGACCCAGCCAGCCTGCTGCTGCAGCACCGGCACCAGGCTGACCGGCACCAACGCGGCACAGTAAAGCAACATTTGCCGGGCGGTCATCGAGCCGTCGGCGTCGACCACCGGCAGCATCTGCAGCCCGGCCCGGGCGTAGTCGTCGCGATACATCCACGCGATGGCCAAAAAGTGCGGCACCTGCCACAGAAACACCACCGCAAAGATCAGCATTGCCGGTAGGTCGAGCGTGCCGGTCACGGACGTCCAGCCGATCACCGGCGGCAGCGCCCCAGGCACCGCCCCGATCAGCGTGTTCAGCGTCGTATGGCGCTTCAGCGGCGTGTAAACCAGCACGTAGCTCAGGTGCGTCAAGGCCGCGATCACCAGGGCGAGCGGATGTCGGCCGGTAACCGCAAGCCAGCCGAGGCCGACGACGCTCAGCGTTATTCCAAAGGTGAGGACCTCCAGCGGCTGCAGCCGGCCTGCGGGCAAGGGGCGATTCTCGGTGCGGCGCATCAGCGCGTCGGAATGGCGCTCGATGAGCTGGTTGAGCGCGCTGGCGCCGGCCGCGACCAGGGCGGTGCCGATTAGCGTGTTGAACAGCAGCGTCAGGTCGGGCACGCTCGGGCTGGCGAGCATGGCGCCGATCGCGACAGTGAACAGCACGAGCAGGGCGATGCGCGGCTTGGTCAGCTCGACAAAATCGAGCCAGCGCGACCGGCTGATCGGCAGGGCCGCGGCCTCGGGGGTGCAAAAAGTGCCGGCGGTCTTCACAGGGCGCCCTCCAGGGTCCGGGCCGGAGCCGGACTCGCCAACTCTGAGCTTGCCAGCATCGCGCGGCGGTTCGCCTTGACGGCGATTACTACGGTCGTCGCAAAGAGCAGTGTACCGGCGACATAATGCGCCGAGCGGATCCAGTCAGCATGAGCTGGCAGCGGCACCCCGGGATAAAAGAACAGTTGTGCCCGGCTCAGCCACCCCTCGATACCGAGCAACACCTGCAACCCGACCAGGCCAATCAGCAGGTTGACGGCAAATGCCATGCCCGGGTACCGATCCGATGTCCGCGCCGTCTTGACGAACCAAAGCACCGCGCCGACCACGACAAAGGCGCCGACCAGGTGCAGCCGGGTCCCGAGCAAGAAGTCGCGATGCCGCAGCACGCCCCCAAGAACAAGCTGGGCGTAAACAATCAGCGCCAGCACGATGGAGCCGCGGCGCTGCGCCGGTGCCGCCGCGGTTTCGCGGGGAGCGTTAACCCAGCTACGTGAGGTGATCAGCGCGACGCTGACTAGCGTGGCGATCACGATCTGCGCGAACGCACCGTGAACCAGGGCCAAGTTGCGGCCGAACAGCGCATCCAGATCGACGCGATACTTGCCGAGCAAACCCTGGACGCAAACCAGCGCCAACGCGACGGCGCCCAGCCAGCGAATGCCGCGGCGTTTGTCGAAGAGCGCCATGCCTACCGCCAGGACGATCGCGCAGATGCCCACGGTGAAGCCTGCGAGCCGATGGCTGTATTCGATCTGTAAACCGAGGCCGATCGCGTCGGCGAGGAGCTGCAACAGCTCCCACGGATGGCGATAGCCGACTGGATCGGCCATGCCGGCCCCCTTGGTCGTCACTTCCGCGCCAAGGAACAGCAGCGGCAGCGTCACGACGACGGTCAGAACCGCCCAGGCGTGCAGCCAGCGCGGCGGAGCCGGAGGTGAAGGGGTAAGAGTCATAATGACACGGTAGCGGAATTCGCCAGAATTCCGTGTTGCGAACGTATTGGAAAACTCGGAATTCTGGCGAATTCCGCTACGCGATCGCGCTAGTGCGGCAACCCGGTCGTCGACTCCGTGGTGGTGAGGCCCGCGACGCGCGCCGTCTGCGGGAGGTAGTCCTCGGCCTGGCCGACGTAGTCGCCGTATTCGTACGGCCCGCGATAGACGATCGGGTCGGCCGCCCAGTTTCCGTGCGGCGGCGGCGATGGCGCGGTCCATTCGAGCGTATTGCTGTGCCACGGATTGCGCTCGGCCCGCGGTCCGAAGAACAGGCTCCAGAAGAAATTCACAATGAAGATCAGCTGCGACGCCCCCAGCAGCAGGCGCAGACGCTCATGAACTGGTTCAGCGGCAGCGTGTGCGCTTCCAGCGTGCCGGCCGTGATATCGGCGATGCGGCGGCGCAGCCCCATCACGCCCACCAGGTGCATCGGGAAAAACGTGCAGTTGAGCAGAACGAACGTCAGCAGGAAGTGGACCTTGCCGAGCCCGTCGTTCATCATGCGGCCGAACATCTTCGGGAACCAGTAGTAGATGGCGCCGAAGATGCCCATCAGGCTGCTGGCGAACAGCACGTAGTGCAGGTGCGCGACGATGAAATAGGTGTCGTGGATGAAGATGTCCACCGGCGTGGCCGCCATGAAGATGCCCGAGAGGCCGCCGATGATGAACAACGCCACGAACGACAGGGCGAACAGCATGGGCGTGGTCATCTGCAGGTTGCCGCGGAACGTGGTGCCAAGCCAGTTGAAGACTTTCACGGCGCTGGGCAGGGCGATCATCATGGTCGCGACCATGAAGCCGGTGCCGAGCCGCGGATCCATGCCGGACTGGAACATGTGATGGCCCCAGACGATGAAGCCCAAGCCCGCGATACCGGCAATCGAATAGATCATCGCACGGTAGCCGAAGAGGGGTCGGCGCGAGAACGTGCTGATGATGTCCGAAACCATGCCCATCGCCGGCAGGATCATGATGTAGACCGCCGGGTGCGAGTAGAACCAGAACAGGTGCTGCCAAAGGAGCGGCTGGCCGCCGCCGGGGCCGAGCGTGTAGTTGCCGATGGTCAGGCCGTCGGGCAGAAAAAAGGTCGTGTTGATCGTCTTGTCGAGGAGCTGCAGGATCAGCGCAACGGTCAGGACGGGCAGCGCGAACGCTTGCAAGATGGCGGTGATGAACATCGCCCAGATGGTCATCGGCATGCGGTAAAGCGTCATGCCGGCGGCGCGCATGTTGATGATGGTCGTGATGTAATTGACCGAACCGGCCATCGACGAGACGCCGACGCACAACAGCGCCACCAGCCAGTAGATCTGCCCATTGCCGGAATTGGGTGCGGCAGGGGAATTATGGCCCTGCTCAACGGGCATGGTCAGGCTGGCGAGGGTCGGATAGCTGGTCCAGCCGGCGCCGGCGGCGCCGCCCTCGGCGAAGAACGACATGAGGATGACGACGAAGCCGGGCCAAAGGACCCAGTACGAAAACATGTTGAGCTTGGGAAAGGCCATGTCGCGGGCGCCGATCATGAGCGGGATGGTGAAGTTGCCGAAGGCGCCGGTGAGGAAGGGGATGATGACGAAGAAGATCATGACCGAGGCGTGCATGCTGAAGAACATGTTGTACGCCGACTCGGTGATCCGCCCGCCCGACTCGGCGAAGAAGTCGCGGATGATCGGGATCTCCGCGTGCGGCCAGGCGAGCTGGATGCGCACGAGCATGGCCAGGAGACCGCCGATGCCCAGGAAGATGATGCTGGTGAACAGGAACTGCAGGCCGATGATCTTGTGATCTTCGGAGAAGACATATTTGCGGAGGAACGGCAGCTCATGCTCGGCGTGGGCCGTTTCGTGCGAATGAACGCTCATGCGATGACCTCGAATCGTAGGTCGGGCTTTCTAGCCCAACGTCAGTGTCGGGCTAGAAAGCCCGACCTACAGGTTTCCAAACCGGTGCTTAGCGCGAGCCGCTCCGGGCGTGGGCTGCTTTCGCGGCGTGGTCCAGCCAGTCAAGGAAGTCTTGCTGGGTGCGATGCACGTAGACCCGGCCGATCATGCGGTAGTGGCCCCAGCCGCACAATTCGGCACACGGTATGTCCCAACGGTACGTGTCATCCGGCGTGCCTGCCGAACCGCTCGACGCGTCGAAGCGCAGCCGGTCCTGCCACTCGCCCTGTTTGTCCTGGGCGGCATTCGCCTCGGTCGGCACGAACCATACCGGGATGACCTTGCCCGGCAGCGCGTCCTGTTTGACACGCATAATGGGGATGTTGAAGCTGTGGATCACATCGCGCGTGGTCAGGTAGACCACGGTCGGATTCTCTTTCCAGCAATGCAGCTCGTTGACTTCGTGAACGTCGTCAAATTGCGGCTTGCGCGAACGAGTTGAAGTCGTCGCGGACCTCCGGATTGTTGGTGTTCGCTGGGTCGAGCCATTTCTTGAGGCGGTCGGGGTGGGGGTATCGAATGCGCCATTCGAACTGCCGGGCGCTGACGTCCACCTGCAGCGCCACGGTATAATTTCCCTTCGTGTCTTTCTTGCCGAACTCGGGCATGTTCTTCTGGTACTTGACTGTTGCCCAAACGTTGATCTGCGCGAAGGCGATGTACAGCAGGATGAGCGCGGGGATCAGGGTCCAGGCCATTTCGATCCGGTGGGAGTCGTGCAGCCACCCCTCGAGCGGCTTGAGCGCTGCCGGGAAGCCAGCGACACGCGCCGGTTTCGACCCGCCCTCGCTGCTGTACAGAAACATGAAGCCGACAAGGATGGCCTCGGTGAGGAAAAAGAAGAAGCCCGTGATTCCGAGGATGACGTAGAACAGGTCGTCCACTTCCTTGGCATGCGAGGACAACCCCGCCGGCAGCCACCAGCCCATGAGTGGGGCGACGACGAACGACAGTCCGCAGGCCAGCATGACCACGCCGAAAACGATGCTCCAGAACTTGTTCACTGCGCTATTCTCCGAGACCGAGCGGTATCCGCGAGCGCGGGTTTCAGTCAATTTCCACGCCCATCTTGCTGCGCATGGCGGGGTAGGACAGCGACTGCACGAACTCAACCATGTTCCAGATGCTGTTGGACGTCATGGTGCCCGGCGTACCGAACGGCGTCATGTTCGAGCCGTTGATCCCCGAGTGAATCCGGTGATAGATGTCCACCGGCCGGCGGCCGCCGCGGAAGACGCCGTTGGTGAAGTTGTTGGGCCGCACCAGCGTCGCCCACGAGTCGAACTTGAACTTGGCCTGCCGCCCGTAGTCGGCATGGCACTGCTTGCAATTGACATTGGCCGGCTTGTCGCCGCGCAGCTTGAGGATTTCGCGCGCCTCGGCGATCCTGGGCTCCTCGTTGTTGAAGAGGGCCACGGCAATCGCGCCGCGAACCCGGGCTTTATCGGCCTCGTCCTTCTCGTAGGTCTTCCAGACCTGCCACTCGCCGCTCTTGGGGTCCTTCTCGTCGTAGGGTTTGACCTGGATCGCATTCTTCGGGTCCTGCGACGCGACCCATTTGTCCGCGTTGCGCTTGTGCCAATCCTTGAGTGCGGCGGCGACCGTCGGCGTGTCCTCGTCCGCGGTGAACTTCACCGTAAAATTGCCGTCCGCGTACTTCCACTCGAACGATCGGGCAATCGTCTCGAACTCCGCCTTGCCGCGCATGCTCAGGTGAATCACGTAGCTCACGAGCTGGTTCAGCTCGGTCGCGTTTAGCAGGACGAACGACGGCATCGCGGTCCCCTCGATGCCCTGGCGCAGCGTGTGCAACAGGTCGTCGCGGCGCGGCGGCAGGTCGACCTGGCCTTTGGTTTGATCGACCGACATGAACTTGAACAGCCCCTGGCGGAAGTCGCGCGGATGCGGGCTGATCCACCGTGCCGTCGGTCCGCGGCCGTCGCCGGGAACGCCGTGACAATGCACGCAATGGATCCGATAATGCCGGCTGCCCTCTTTCAGGGTAGGCTCGTCAAGTTGGAGCTTGGCGCGGTCCTCGGGACTGATCTCCGCGACCTTGGGGTCAGCCGGCGTGCCGAACACGTCGATGAGCGCCTGCTCAAGCTGCTGGCGCTCGGCGGCCGGGAGCTCGTTGGGATCGCGCAGCTTGGCCTGCTTGAACAGTTCCATGCCCTTGACGGACAGCGGATCGTCCGGCTGCAAGACATCCTTTGGATGCATGATCGGAAACACGCCGGGCCGGTCCGGATCGTACTGGTCCTCGCCGAGGTCGCCGGGCTGCGTCGCCACCATCAGCGGGTCGGTCCGCTTGCCGTACTGCACGAGCGAGGAATAAGAGGGGGAGAGTTCGCAGCCCGATAGCCCCAGGGATAGCGCCAACAGGCCGCTCAGCACCACGGGAAGGAATCGCTTCATAGGCTCCATCACCATAGGCGACCCGTCAGGCGGTTGAGGCCCCGGCGCGACCAAGGGAGCAACGGACCGAGGCGTCCGCTGCCTGTGCTCGCCAACTGGACTCATCTTTTGTAGTTGCCGTCCCCGGACCGTCAAGCAAACTCTTCGCATCTCGCCGGCATTCGCACACGTGTCCGGAAATCCGCGAGTCCAACGGCGAGTCGGGCGCTCGGCTTCGCAAGTCTCATGCCGGGGTCCACGGCCTTCGGTAGAATCAGCAAGGGCCGTGGGGCAGGCGTCCCGCCTGCCACCGACGGCAGGCCGGACGCCTGCCCCACGGCACTGAAGCTTGCCGAAACTGGGAATTCGCCGTGGGGGTTTCTCGACTGCGGGAAGCGCCGATGCTCTACATGCTCGCACGTCTGCTGCAGCTGGCCGGTCTGCTGCTCTTGCCGATCGCGATGGCGGGCAACGTCGCGGAGAGCCTCGACCTGCGCCAGATGCTCCTGGTCGCGGGCGCCGGCGTCGGCCTGTTCGCGCTCGGCTGGCTGCTGCAACAGGGGACGAAGCCGAAATAAGCCACGCCACGGGGTGAGTCTTCGAAACCCGCGGGTTCTCGACCGACCCGCGGGGTTCGAAGACTCACCCCGCGGCGTGCCGTATCCGTATAGTATCTGAAACCGTCCCCCATCCGCCGCGATGGAACGCCGGGGAAATCGCGAGAATGCCGATGATACCGCTGCTGCGCCGATCGGTCTGCGGGTTCGTTCTGACCCTCGTGGGCGCCGTGCCGGCCGCCAGCCAGGATTACGGCGTCCCCGGCAAGGTGACCGTGCCCGGCGAGAGCCTTCAGGTACGCAATCGCCTGCGCGCCATCGACCGCTTGCTCGACCCAGCCGTCTCGCCGCGCTCCGCCGGCCTCTGCATCGCGCGGCTCGGCATCTTTCCCAGCCCGCTCGCAGCGCCCTTCGCGCTGGTGCCGGCCATTGTGGACCGGCCGCCCGCCCTCTGGGAACGAGTCGAGGAAGCCTACTACGATCTGCTGAACGATTCGGGCGAAAACCTCGTTCCGGTGCCCGCGGAGCCGGAAGGGTTGAGCAGCGGCCACACGAGCTTGCAGGCGCGCCGGCTCTGCTACCTGCGGCTGGCATCGCTGCCGGCGTCCGCGCGGGCCGTCTATCGCCAGCGCGTCGACGCCGAGGCGAAACATCTCGTGGCCATGAGCCGCAAGAACCGCGACGCCGCGCCGCTGCGGCAGCTCGTCGACGAAATGTTCTGCAGCGGTGCCACGCCCGCGGCGCTCGACCTGCTCGGCGACCTCGCCTTCGAGCGCGGCGACTTCGACGAGGCGCGTGCCTGGTGGCGCCGGCTCGCGCCGTTGCCGTCCGCCGACGGTAGCGCCGAGTCCATGCCGCTACGCTGGCCCGGCGTCACACGTATCGATCTGGTTCGCGTCGAGGCCAAGCAGATCCTGGCGCTGGCGTTCGAGGGCTCGCTCGCCCAGGCCAACGCAGAACTGCACCGTTTCCACCAGCGCCATCCCCTCGCCGGCGGCGCCCTGGCCGGCAGGGACGGCCTCTACAGCGAGACGGTCCACCTCGCGCTGCAGCGTGTCGTCAAGGCGGGCATCGCTAACAACACCGATCCGTGGCCGACCTTTGGCGGCGCGCCCGAGCGCAATCACGCGCTGACGGTCTGCCCCTCGGCCCTGCTCTGGGAAGACGGCCCCACGTGGCGGGTCGCGCTGCCGGCCATCGACGCGCCGAAAAAATCCAAGGACAAGAACACCCCGCCGGACCGCCCCGCGCCAGCCCTGCGCACCGCCTTTCACCCGATTATCGTCGGCCAGCAGGTCCTGATCGCCGACGCCGACTCGGTGATGAGCTACCAGCTCGCGACCGGCAAACGTCTGTACCACTACGACCTCCGCAGCGCCGGCCTCACCGCTAGCGGCAGCCTCGACCGCAAGGCGCCGATGCCGCGCTTCACGCTCAGCGCCGGCGGCGGCTGCGTCTACGCCCGGCTCGGCCGTCAACGGCTTGCCCCGCGCCGCGACAGCGATCCCGAGGAGCCGAGCTACCTGGTCTGTCTCGACCTCGCCGAGCCGGCCAACGTGCTGCGGCCACGCGAAAAATGGCACGTCACGGCCCAGCCCGATGAATTCTTCGAGGGCGCGCCGATCGTCCGCGCCGGCCGGGCGTACATCGCGATGAGCCGGCTGCACGGCAAGCGCGTGGTGACCGCGGTGCAGTGTTACGATGCGCTCGGCCGGCTGCGCTGGTCGCGCAATTTCTGCGAGGTGCCGGAATTCGAGGAAAGCGCCGCCCCGCGCTATCGCCAGCATCTGCTGACCTGGGCCGGCAATCAACTTGTGTATTGCACGCACACCGGCGCGGTGGTCGCGGTCGATCCCTGGACCGGCCAATCGCTGTGGGCGCTGCGTTATACCAGCCACGGTCCGCACACCACCGACGGCGAGCCGTCGCCGCGCGACCTGGCCCCGTGCATTCACGACGACGGGCGGATCTTCGTCGCCCCGCTCGACAGCGATCGGCTCTACTGCGTCGAGGCGTGCACCGGCCGGCTGTTGTGGGAGCGCGACGGTCTGGAGATCGTGCAGTTGCTCGGCTCGTCGCAGGGCCGGGTGCTGTTCACGACGCGCCAGGGAGTACACGCCGTCAGCGCCGCGACCGGCCTGACGCAGTGGCAGCAACCGAGCGAGGGCCGCCTTGCCGGCCAGGGTCGCAGTCTGCTCGCCGGCAGCTGGCTGCTATGGCCGACTCAGGACGCGAAGCTGCCATTGCGTGCGCTCACCATCGCCGAGGGACGGCAGCTGAAAGGCGACGAGGAGAACCCCTTCGCCGAGGCGCGTCTCTTCGACCCGACGCAACTGCGGCGCATTCCCGCAGGCAACTTCGTGTTCGGCAACGGCTGTCTCGTCGTCGCCGGCACCGACGAGCTGGTCGCGTTCGTGCCGACCGCCCGGCTGCCGCTCCTTCCCGCCGAACCCGAGCACGGGCTGCACATCCAGGCATTGCAACGCGAACGAGCGCCGCGCAAGCCGGCGGCGAGTAGCCCACACCGTGGTGCGGTCTTGACGGATGGATTGGGCGAGATTACGCTCAATTTGGTGGTGTCGCGATCCGACACGTTGGAGGAGATCTACTCACGACCTTTCACGGTTCGCTTTACCAATCCGCTCAAGCAGATTCGCCTGTGGTGGGAGGTGCGCTCCTGTTTTTTCCCGGTGCCAGGTGTCTATATATTCAGCCTTCAGGCGTCCGGTGAATCCATCACACAGGTTCGCCTCGAGGTTGTCCAGAAAGGAGCTAGCAATGGCTGATCCCAAAAAAGATCCTGACGCCAACGGGGACCATGTTCGCTATTTAGACGACTCCGAGATCATCATCATCGAGGAAAAAGACTCGCTGCCCCACGAGCGCAGCGAGGAGGAGCGCGCACGCTTGCGCGAACACTTACGAAAGAAGTACGGCTATGGCCCCAAGGATCCCGGCGCTAAGGGACCCACCGACGATACCAAGGGGCCTGAGCCGAGCTAATGACGGTAAGACGCCGCCCGCTCGCAGCGTCGCAGCGCGCCCCCTGTGCGTTCGCCTTCCCATCGATGCGCCCCCTCTGGTATACTTCTGACCATTCCGTCGATGGATTCCCGCGCAGCATGGAGGCTGCACCATGAGCATTGCCACTCCCGACGCCGTGCGAACCTGGCCGCGGTGGCTGATTCGCCCCGCGGAATCGTCGCTCGCCTGCGTCGGCATCCTGCTCATCGTTTCGCTCATCCTCTTCTACTACGGCCTCGGCAACTCGGAGCTGTGGCGCACGGAGGCGCTGCGCCATCATCGGCCAGGAGATGCTCGCGTCGGGCAACTGGATCGTGCCGCGCCTTTACGGCGAGCCGCTCTTCACCAAGCCGCCCGGCATGTACATCGCCATCGCCCTGTGCAGCTTGCCGGCCGGCCGCGTCACTGACTTCACGGCCCGGCTTCCGTCGGCACTGGCCGCCACCGGCTGCGTCCTGCTCTTCTGGTGGTACTTCAAGCGCCAGCTCGGCCGTGGCGCGGGTCTGGCGGCGGGTCTGATCGTGCCGATGTCGCTCATGTGGCTCGACAAGGCCTCGTCGGCCGAGATCGACACGCTGCAGGTCTTCTGGGTGACGGCGTCGCTGATGTTCTTTTTTGCGCCACGGACGAGACCGCTGCGACCGGCGGCGCGTTCGGCTGGTGGCTGGCGGCGCTGCTATGCGTGGCCGGCGGATTCCTTACGAAATGGACCGCCCCGGAATTTTTCTATGGCACAGCTATCCCATTCCTGTGGTGGCGCGGCCGACTGCGGGTCCTATTGAGCCGGCAGCACCTGCTCAGCGCCGCGCTCGCGGGCGGCATCTGCCTGACATGGGTTGCCGCCGCAGTCCAGCTCGAAGGCTGGGATGTCTTCTGGGCCACGGTCGAACGCGAGGGTGGCGATCGGCTGGTGCCGCAGCACGATGGCCGGCCGTATCCATGGAGGCAGACCCTCATCCATCCGGCGCGGCTGCTGCTGACCGCCCTGCCGTGGTCCGCGCTGGCGCTCGTGGCGCTGCGGCCGAGCTTCTTCCGACTTTGGGATCAGCGCGAGCGGCGGCTGCTGCAGGCGCTGCACTGTTGGGTCTGGCCGCAAATGCTGTTCTGGAGCCTGCCGACTGAGCACACGCCGCGGCACAGTTTCCCGCTGTTCCCGGGATTGGCCGGGTTGGCGGCGATGGTGTGGTTCGCCTGGTACGACGGCCGGCTGACGTGGCGCCGCTGGCCGTATTCGCGCCGCGCAGCTGCTGTGCGCGAGCCTGGCGCTATGGTTCCTTCTGAAGCTGGCGTTCGTCCATTACGTCATGCCGAATCGCATTGCCGACCGAGAAGCGACCGCGAAAGGGACGCTGATCGCCTCGCTGGTGCCGCTGGGCGATCTCTTGTACCTGTTCCGGCTCAAGGATGAGGGTATCATGTTTTATTACGGGCGCCCCGTGCTGCGGCTCCGCTCGGCTGACGAGCTGCCCCGTTCCGCGGAGCCGGTTTACTGCATCCTGACCGGCGAGGAATGGCGCGACTGGGCGCCGTCGCGATCGGCCGAGGCGGTATGGCACCTGGCCGACGAGCAGGGGGCGCCGCTGGTGCTGGTGCGTGTTTTGCCGAAGGTCAGCTAACGAGTCATCGCCATGGGAACGCAGGACGGGCCACCCCGGCTCACGGTCAGCCAGCTCACCGCCCAGATCAAGGACGTACTGGAGGCTGATTTTCCGAACGTGTGCGTGATCGGCGAGATTTCGTCGCTTTCCAAGCTAAGCGCGGCCGGCCACCGTTATTGCAACTTGACCGACGGGACCGCGGTTCTCCGTGCGGCGCTTTACAAGACGGCACTGCAGCGGATCGCGGTCGACCTGTGCGACGGCATGGAGGTGATTGTCCGCGGCCGGCTCACCGTGTTTGCGCTGCGCGGCGATTACCAGTTCATCATCGACGATTTGCAGGCCAAGGGTGCCGGCGAACAGGACCTCGCCCTGCGCCGATTGAAGGAACGGCTGCAGAAGCTGGGCTATTTCGCGGCGGAGCGCAAACGCCGCCTGCCCGCGTTTCCCCGCCGCATCGCGCTGGTGGCGAGTCCCATTGGGGCGGCGATTCGCGACATGCTGGAGACGCTGCGGCTACGCTGGCCCGCGGCCGAGGTCTGGGTGTGCGGCGTGCGCGTCCAGGGCCTCGAAGCGCCGGACAGCATCGCCGCCGCCTTCGCCCGGTTGAGCCAGCACACCGGCGTCGACGTTGTCATCCTGGGCCGCGGCGGCGGTAGCAGCGACGACCTGTCGGCATTCAACGACGAGCGCGTCGCCCACGCTATTTACCGCTGCAAATTCCCAGTCGTCGCCGCCATCGGGCACGAGATTAATATCACGGTGGCCGACCTCGTCGCCGACCACCGGGCCTTGACGCCCACGGGCGCCGCGAACCTGGTCTGCCCCGACCGCGCCAAGGTGCGCGACGATCTGCTCCAGCGCTGGTGCCGACTGCGCGACCTGATGCGCGGCAGGATCGCTGCCGGCGACGATCGGGTGCGCGCGCTCGTGGAGCGCCGCGCGTTTCGTCTGCCGCTGGAGCGCCTGCGCCAGCGCGAGCGCGGCCTCGACGAGTGGAGCGAGCGGTTGCAGCGCGCCATCGAGAAGCGGACGCAGCTTGCGCACAAGAGCGTGGAGAAGTTCGCCGCACAACTCGAATCACTCAGCCCGCTAAATGTGCTGGCACGCGGTTACAGCTTGACCCGGACGCTGCCGGATCGCCAGGTGGTGCGCAGTATCGACCAGGTTCAGCTGGGCGACACGGTTGAGCTTATCGTCAACGATGGCCGGCTCACGGCACGGATCGAGGAACGGCACGCCCAGGACGCGGACGGAACCGCGTAGGGGTTGGAGTCCCGCGTTGGGCCGACAGCTCGTCACTGTCCCATTCTTGCCCCGCGGTATTTCAGGTTCTCACGTTTTTACGGGACACCCCCAGGATTGAAACGCACACACCGCGCCGGCCGGTTGGCTCGCTCTAGCCCATTGTCCTATCCCAGGTTGCGATCTCAATCGGCGGTCGTTTCAGCGCGATCGGCGCCAGGCCGCGTGCGCGTCAGCCGATGTTCCGCGCGGAACATCATGACGCGCGCCCACGCAAAAATCAACCGGCAAGACCCGGAACGTATTCCTCACAGCTGGCGCTGGCCCGAAATGCTTGACCTTCTCCTGCCGAGGTCCGAGAATAGCCATTGATCGCGACGGCTGCGAAAACGACGACTTAATACCCGGTAGTGTAACGGTAGCACAAGAGATTTTGGTTCTCTTTGTCCAGGTTCGAATCCTGGCCGGGTAGCTTCCTCTCCGACGGCCGCCATGACCAACTCCCTTGCGTGTTTGGGCGAACTACTTACGTGCCGGAATCGACAGCTGGCGAATGCGGGTTTCCAGGTTGGCGATCTGTCGGCGAAAATCATTCTGGACGCGGTTGATGTCCGCCTGCGCACGCTGCGAAATCGGCCCAAGCCGTCGTAGGTTGGCGCCGAAGTCCTTCATCAGCGCCTCGATGCGCGGATCGTACTGCGCCTCGATTTCCTGAAACTTCGCGGGATTGATCAGCGGCACGATCTCCGCCCACCGCCGTTCCTCCAGGCGCACCAATTTGTACTCCAGCCGTTCCTCGGGAGCCATGAGCTTGGCGAGCTTGGGACGGTACTCCGCATCCACTTCGGCCACGCGGACATCGCGCTCGGCAACCAGCTTGCCGATTTGCGCTTCCTTGACCTCGAGCTGCTGGCGCAAGCTGTCGATCCTCGGCCGATATTTCGCCCGCACCTCTCCAATCGCGACCGCATTGAGCAGGACGATGGCGGCAAACTCCTCGGCACGCACGAACGCCAGCCTGGCCTCCAGCTTGTCGAGGGGCTCGTCGATCTGGGCCATTTCTTCGGCGAACCTCTGGTCGATGAGGGCAATCTGGGCCTTGCGCTCCTGGTTCAGGGCCGTGCTGTCGCTTTCCCTGATCCGGATCGCGCTATCGAGCGCATCGATTTTCGGCTGGTAAGCGTCCTTGATCCGGTCCCTGGCCTGCGTATCCGGGGCATTATCCAGCTCGATCTGCCGTTTCTCCAGCAACCGTTCAAGCCGCTGCTCCAGCACTTCCTCTTGCAGGTACAACTGGTCCAACTTGGCACGCCGCGAAAAGAAAAAGTCGTTAATGACGGCGATCTCGCGTTTTTTCAGCACGTTCAGGTTGCGCATCAGTGCGCGGGTGGCTTCGATCTTCTGCCTGAGCTCGCTGATCCGCGGCTCGAAACCAGCCTTGATTTCCGCGACCTTGGTGGAATCGAGGAGCTTGTAGATCGCCGCCGTCTCTTGGGCCAGCAGGTTCGCCAGGAGCGTCTCCAGCCGGCCCTCCGGCGGGTCGAGCTTGGCGATCTTGCTGTCGTAGGGTGCGCACTTTTTCCAGCTCGGTAGCCCATTGCTTTTCCAGCTGGGCTATCTGAGCTTCGCGGGCCTTGATCTGCTTTTGCAGGGCCAGAATCTGCGGTTTATGTTTTGCTTCGATTGCTTTCCATCGGGCACGATCGACCGCCTTCCACAGTTTGTCCTGTCTTTCGCGGCGCAAACGCTCGATTTCCGCGCTCAACCCAAACAAATTGAGCTTCGCGACCTCGTCGCCGTAACGGGCCAGAACCTTGGCGATTTCAGCCCCCTCGCGGCCGCGGAGCTTGTCGATTTCCCCTTCGAGACGCTTGATTTCTTTCACGTTCTTCGGAGGCGGCTGCGCCGCCAGTCGGCAATTCGTCCCTGCGACCAGAGCCATCGCGAGTGTGGTGCAGACGGCGTGACGCGTGCAAAAACCGGGCCTGTTCATGCGGTTCACGAATCGAGTCCTCCTTCTTCGGTACCACGGTGCGCGACGAGATGCTTGGGGCCGAGATTATCGCACGGATAGCGTTCACGCGTCCAGAAAATTCCCCCAACCAAATTCGCAATCAGCAAAACTGCCGTTTGAGCCCGAAGCGCTCGCCCTGGTGCGGGGCGATCACACCGGGGAATTACGCTGGCGCGAGCTGAAGGACGTGAAGATGGGCCAGGGTCCCACTCACTTCACGCTGAGCCGGGAGACCGTGTACGGCATCCTGCTTATCGTGCCCGCCGCCACGATCGCCAGCGCCGACAGCGCAGGGAGGCCGAGGAAACGAGCTGAATCGACGTCTCCATGGTTGGCAATACCTAATCCTGGCGCTGATGCGCTCGTTGCGACTTCTGGCGAGAAATCTCATTGGCGCGCTGAACCGCTTGCGGGTTAGCGGCCGTCGCCACGCAGCCTTCGCGCCCAGGGCGAGTTCGGATTGTGCCCCGGATGTAGTGGCCAGCCATCATAAGGCTTCACGAAGTCCCATTTCTGTGCCGGCCAGCCAATCTCAAGGGGATTCGCGTCAACGTAACGAATGACGCCGCGCACGTCGGCGGGCGTGAATAGATATCGCTTCCAGCCGCCGTCAGTCCAAATCGGATGCGATGGATCGCACGTTCCCGCCTCGCAGAACCGATCGCGCGAACGGTCTTGAAGATGTTCGATCATCTCCTCGCCCAGATCGCGGTGCTTGCGGATCAGGAAATGGACATGATCCGGCATGATCGCGCAGGCGTAGCAGGTGTACTTGCGTTCCCGGATGATCTCGGCGAACGCGGCGGCGACGATGCCAATGTCGGATGGGTCGAACCGCAGCAGAGGATAGCTGAGGAGCTTCTGGGCCTGCTCGTAGAACCGGCGAACGACGGCGTTCGGCGGTTGGACGCGCTTGCGGCCATAGTGAATCTCACCGAGCGCCGCGATGCGCTCTTTCAGGACGACGGCGGAGCCGCTGCCGCGCGGATCGTTCGGAAACCAATGGCCGTAGGCGGTCCAGATGAGGTGGTAAGCGATGAGGAGGCGATTGGGCATAACGGGAACTCCCGGCTTTCCGCTTGCGGGTTAGCGGCAGGGCGGGTGCACCCCCTAACCCGCAAGCGGGAATAGTGATACCATATTGAATATCAAAACGGACTGCGACCCCCTGCGTTGCCCCGAGACACCGATGCTCAATACCTTCCTCAAGACCGCCGTCCTTCGCCTGCTGCCGCGCGTGCAGACTCCCGCCCAGTACGCCGGCGGCGAGCTGAACAGCGTCGTCAAGGACCATCGCCAGGTTCGCGGCAAGCTCTGCCTTGCCTTCCCCGACGCCTACACGCTCGGCATGAGCCACCACGGCTTGCAGGTGCTGTACACCATCATGAACAACGATCCGCGCTGGGCGTGCGAACGCGCCTTCACGCCGTGGGTCGATTTCGAGGCGCTGCTCCGCCAGCACCGGCTGCCGCTCTATAGCCTCGAAACGTTCACGCCGCTCGCCGAGTTCGACCTCATCGGCTTCAGCCTGCAATACGAGGTGTGCTACACCAACGTCCTTACCATGCTCGACCTGGGCGGCATCCCGCTGCACGTCAAGGATCGCACGCTGGCGCATCCGCTGGTCGTCGCCGGTGGACCCGGGCGCAGAATCCCGAATTGCTCGCCCCGTTCGTCGATCTGTTCGTCATCGGCGACGGCGAGGAGAGCCTGCCGTGGATCATGGACCGCTGGATGAGCCTCAAGGAACGCGGCGGCAAGTCGCGCGCGGACATGCTCGCCGAATTGGTCGGCGCCGTCCCCTGGGCGTACGCGCCGCAATTCTACGAGCCGGAGTATCACGCCGACGGCACGCTCGCCGCCATGAACCGCACGCGCTCCGACGTGCCGCGCTCGATCCTGGCCTGCACGATCCAGCAGGACTTCGACGCCATCCCGCTGCCGACCAGGCCGGTCGTGCCGTTTGTGCAGACGCCGCACGACCGCATCGCCATCGAGATCATGCGCGGCTGTCCCTGGCAGTGCCGGTTCTGCCAGTCCACCGTCATCAAACGGCCCTTACGGGTGCGCTCGGTCGAGATGATCGTGCAGTCGGCCCTGGAGAGCTATCGCAACACCGGGCACGACGAGATCAGCCTGCTGAGCCTGTCGACCAGCGATTATCCGTACTTCGAGGAGCTGGTCCAGCGGATGCATGAGGTGTTCATGCCGCTCGGCGTCAACATCTCGCTGCCGAGCCTGCGCATCAACCACCAGCTCCGCACGCTGCCGAACCTCATGCAAGGGGCGCGCAAATCCGGCCTGACGCTGGCTCCCGAGGTGGCGCGCGACGACATGCGCGTGCAGATTCGCAAGCCGATCAAGAACGACGACCTGTATGAAGGCTGCCGGGTCGCGTTCAAGAACGGCTGGCAGCGCGTCAAGCTCTACTTCCTGATCGGCTTGCCCGGCGAGCGCCGCGTCGATCTCGACGGCATCGTCGACATGGCCGAGACGATCGCGCGGATCAGCAAGGAGGTCAAGGGCCGCTACCTGGAGGTGACGGCCTCGGTGTCGAACTTCGTGCCGAAGCCGCACACGCCGTACCAGTGGAACGGCATGCAAACGCGCGAATATCTGCGCGAGGCCGGGCAATACCTGCGGAGGCGCTGCCGGCTCAAGAGCGTGCGGATCAAGCAGCACGACATCGAGTGCAGCCTGCTCGAGGGCGTCCTGACGCGCGGCGATCGGCGAGTAGCCGCGGCGCTGGAGGAAGCGTGGCGGCGCGGCTGCCGGCTCGACGGTTGGCGCGAGTGCTTCAAGCCGGACGCGTGGTGGCAGACGTTCGCGGACCTCGGCATCGACCCGGTGTTTTACTCGCAGCGGGCGCGGCCGGTGGACGAGGTGCTGCCGTGGGACCACGTCAACGTCAAGAAGGGCCGCGAATATCTGGAGAAGGAGCAGAACCGCAGCCTCGTGCAGCTCGAGGTGATGGCGAATGCGGAATCGTGACGTGCAAGTTTTCGGTGGCGGCCATCGTGTGCGCGGGTTATGATCGATCGGCCGCTCAACGATGCAAGGGACCGCGTGATGGTTCACCCGAACGCTGTCGAGCACCCGACTTTTACCCGCCGCTCGATGCTGCAAGCCGGCGCCGTCGGGTTGCTCGGTCTGTCGCTGCCCGACGTCCTGCGCGCTGCGCCGCCGGACAGGGCAAAGACCCGGCGCCGCGCTCGGTGATCTACGTGTTCCTCTCCGGCGGCCTGAGCCAGCACGATAGCTTCGACCCCAAGCCGGACGCTCCCGAGAATATTCGCGGCGAGTTCCGGCCCATTGCCACGCGTATGCCTGGCATCCACATTTGCGAACACCTGCCGCGGCTGGCGGCGCGCAGCTCGAAGTGGGCGCTGGTCCGCTCGCTGACGCATCCGACCAACGACCACTCGCTCGGCCATCACATCATGCTCACCGGCCACAGCCAGGCGCCGGTCGGCTTCAGCCCGGCGCAGCCGCGGCCTACCGACTTCCCGTCGATTGCTTCGGTGGCGGGGGCGCTGTTGCCGCGGCGGAACAACCTGCCGCCGGCCGCGGTGCTGCCGTTACATTACATCCATGACTCGGGCCGTGTTATCCCGGGACAATTTGCCGGCGAGATGGGACACCGGCACGACCCGTGGGAAATCCAGGCGTCGCACAACTGTCCCGGCTACGGCGCCTGCCCGGACTGCTTCGATCACCAGAGCCGGCCGAACCGCCAGCACATCGGCACGCCGGTCTTTCGGCCCCCGAACCTGGCGCTACCCGAAGGCATGAGCCTGGCCCGGCTCGGCTCGCGGCGTGAGTTGCTCCGCTTCGTCGAGACCCGGCAACGCGAGCTGGATCAATCCGCCGCGGTCGCGGACCTCGATCGCCATTACGGCGGGGCGTTGTCGCTGCTCACCTCGCCCGAGGTGCGTGCCGCCTTCGATCTCGACCGTGAAACGCCGCTGGTCCTCGACGCGTATGGCCGCAATCTGTTCGGCTATTCGTGCCTGCTGGCCCGGCGGCTGGTCGAAATGGGCGTGGCGCTGATCCAGGTCAACCTCGGCCGCAACGAAACCTGGGACACGCACGGCAACGCGTTTCCGCACCTCAAGAACGACCTGCTGCCGCCGATGGACCGCTGCATCGCGGCCTTGCTCGACGACCTCGATGCACGCGGATTGCTCGAATCGACGCTGATCGTGATGGCCGGCGAGTTCGGCCGCACGCCGCGAATCAGCACGCTGTCGCAGTTCTATGCGACCGCGGGCCGCGATCACTGGGGCGCGGTGCAGACGGTGTTCCTGGCCGGCGGCGGCGTACGCGGCGGCACAGTGGTCGGCTCGTCGGATCGCAACGGCGCCTACCCCGCGACAAGTCCGCAGACGCCGGAGAACGTGGCCGCGACGATCTATGAGGCGCTTGGCATCCCGCGCACTGCTGCGTGGTACGATCCGGCGCGACGGCCGCACCATGTGTTTGGCGCGGAGCCGATTGCGGGGCTGATGTAATTGCATCGTTCATGTCGACGAGGGACGCTTCCATGTTCATGCCGCCGCCGCCGCCTCCGCCTGAGGACCAACCTGCGCCGCAGTTCGATGTCCACGGCTACGTGCTGCAGTGCATCGAGAAGGGAAGCACGCCCGCACAGATTCGCAAGCAGCTGATCGCGCGCGGTCACAATGCCGATGAAGCGAATACGATTGTCGATTCGGTCGTACGGTGGCGCAAGGATGAATATGCGCGTGGCGGGGTCGATCTCGACGATCCCGCCAGTATCCGGGCCGCCGGCAGACGCAACATGGTCATGGGCGGCGCGATCTGCCTGGTTGGGGTGGCGGTGACGCTCGCGACATGGACCGTGGCATCGGAATCAGGCGGCCGCTTCATCCTGGCTGGCGGCGCGATCGTCTGGGGGTTCATCCAGTTTTGCCGCGGTGCCGTCCAGGCGAGTAGCGGCCGGTTGCAGTAGGCGGAAACAGGGATGAGCGCGTTCTCGAAAGCGGTGACGGAGCTGATCATCGCGTCCACCAAGCCGTTGGCCTGGGACGAGACCCAGGACGCGGCGCGGGCGGTCTGCAATCAATTGCCCGACGTAACTCGCGAGCCGATCAACGAGGGGCTGGCCCGGCTGCGCGAGCCGATCCGTGCCGTCAGCGTTCCCGCGGCGGGGATCCTCGCGCTGTGCTGCGGCGCGTTGGTCGAGGCGGGCGGCAATCCGCAGCTCGCCATCGAAGCAATCGCCGACCGGCTGCCCGAGACGATGACGCGGGCGCAGCAGTTCGTCGATGCCTGCCAGCAAGCCGCGGAGCAGGCGCCGCGCGATGCAGCCGAGCCGAGCGAGGGATACGGCGGCGATCCGGTCGCGGACTTCGGCGACGTGGTGCGCGAGCAATATGCCGATGAGGCCAACGCGTTCTACGCGCTCGATCCGCTGGGGTTGGGGGCAATTGCCATGATGTCGCGCTCGCCGGGTATCCGTTGCCTGGTGCGCGAGCGGCAGCCCGGCTTGCTCGATCAGGCGCTGGCACTGGCGGCCGTGCATCCACGGGCGAGCTTTTTGGCGACGATGCTGCGCGTGCTCGACCATGCGCCGGTCCTGGCGATTCACCCGGAGCTGCAGCGCGGCTACCTGCTCGAAATGTTCGGCATCGCCACCAACTTCGAGTTGTACATCCTGCTGGCCGACGTGCTGATCGGCGACGAAGCCGGCGGCTGGCTCCCCGGCGAACGGCCCGACCCGCGCGCCGCCGCCGCGTGCCGCAACCAGCCGGTGGTGCCCGGCGCGGAGAGCACGGTCGGCGCGTTCAACCTGTGGAACTGGACCGGCCTGGGCCCCGACGGCAAGCTGCCGCAGGACGGCCAAATGGCCGGCTCAGAGCACTGGGTCTGGATGGAAGGCGTGCCGGCGGATATACGACCCTACGAGGATATGCGGGTCGTGCTGGTCGGGCCGCCGCCGTATGCTCGGATCATGCAGGCCGGCCGTTGTTTCCGCGACATGCCGGCCGACCTGCGCGTCACGCGCGTGCTGTCGCGCGTGGAGGTTTCGGATTGGCTCGAGCGATTATCGAACGCGCCGCGACCACGGATCGTCTAACATGGAGAATAGGCCTGGCCCGTGCCGGCGACCGCGTTCGCTGCCCCATTGTCGAGGATGCACCGATGAAACCGTCCCAACCCGATGACGCCGGCGCGCCGTCGCCCGGCCAGCCGCCCCGGCCCGGCCAAAAGCCCGTCCCGCCCGCCGTCGTCTATGCCCTCGACTGCCTCGAGCGCGGCACTGCCGCGCAGGTTCGGCGGCACCTGATCGCGGTCGGCTATACCCAGGCCGAGGCGGCGGACGCGATTCGCCTGGCGCTGGCGCATCAGGACGCGGAACACCCGTCCGCCTGGTCGCCCGAGGATACCACGGCGCGCCGCTGCATGTCGCTGGGCTTTGTGCTGCTGATGTGCGGCATCTTCGCTGGCTGTTTGCGATTCTACCTGGCGCAGCACCTGCCCGGCGGCACGCCAGCTGGGTTGAACATCGTCATCTGGGCCTGCCTGCTGACCGGCATTGGCGTGTTCGCGCTCGGCATCATTCACAAGGGCGTCCGCCGGCCATAACGGCGAGCGTCGAGGCGTAAGCCCGACGTGAACGCCTTGGGACACGTCGCGCTTACGCCTCGACGCTCGCCTAAGCGTAAACAAGCCAAAGGACCCCCCATGCAGCGCGTCCCCCGCGAACAGGCCCGCAAGTACGCTTTCGACTGGCGCGACGAGCCGCTACTGCGCGTGCGGCCGGGCGAGGCGTTCGAGCTGGAAACCTACGACGCGAGTACCGGCTATTTCAAGACGGCCGACGACAAGGCGATTCCCGGGCGCCGGCCGGGCTTCGATCGCTGGCCGCCGCTGGCCAACCCCATCGCCGGCCCCATCCACGTCGACGGCGCCGGCGCGGCGACGCCTTGGTGGTGGTGCTCGAAGACATCCTGGTGGACGATTATTCGTGGATCGCCGTCGGCCCCCGCCGCGGCCCCCTCGGCGAATCGACGCGCTGGCCCGAGCTGTCCGGCGAATACACGACCAAGGTATTCCGCCACACCCCCGGCAACAGCGGCACGACGCGCGACGGCACCTTGCACTTCAGCGACAAGCTCTCCTGGCCGATCACGCCGTTCATCGGCACGATCGGCGTTGCGCCGGACCGCGAGGTCTGCACCAGCCTCGACGGCCAGGGCGAATGGGGCGGCAACCTCGACATCCGCGACGCGACGGTCGGCAATCGCATCTGGCTGCCGGTCTTCCACGACGGCGGCCTGTTCTACCTCGGCGACGTACACGCCAGCCAGGGCGACACCGAGTTCACCGGCACCGCCGCCGAGACCAAGGCGACGGTCCGCGTGCGCCTCGAGCTGGTCAAGGGCAAGCGCATTCCGTGGATGCGCATCGAGAAGCCGGCATCGCTGGTGGCGATCCACGCGTCGCGGCCGTTGGAGGTCGCCGTCGAAACCGCGACGACGCACCTGATGGACTGGCTCATCACCGAGCACGGCTTCACGCCGACCGACGCGTATTGCCTGGTCAGCACGTGCCCCGAGTTTCGTATCAACGTTTACCAGATGTGCAAGCTGGCTAAACTGTCGTTCGTAGCCGGTGCGGAACTGCCGAAGCGGTATGTAGTTACGTGAAACCATCGAAAAGCGATCAGATTTTTTTCGCACTGTAATCCGCACGGAATACCTGGGACCGCCATCGAAATTCGCAAGCGCCGGGAATGATTGCTGTTCCCGTGCTGGCAGGTTACAAGCTCATGAGTAGTCGGTTGCCGGCCAGCGGCAAGGAGATTCGCCGCCTTCAGGCACCCGGCTTCGTTAACGGTATCCGCTGGTCTCCGGAGGGCAAGACGATCGCGGTGCGCAGCAATGGCGATAAAACCCTTTTGTGGGACGGGCTGACCCAGCCCTCGAAAAACAATCTTGTGCACTTCGTGTCCGTTCCGTCGCGCCGTTCCGATGGATTGGATGAAACGTAGCGCGCCCCCAAGCCGTCGATTGCTGTAGAATACGCCGACAGCACACGAGACCGACGCTTGCGGGCGATAAACTCGTGAATGTGCGACCGCGGCTCGCCGTTGAGCAGCGGCGATGCTTGGCAAGGCAAAGGAGCTCGACATGCGGCAAATCCCAGTGACGACGGCAGTTTGCACCCTCATGCTGGCGACCGTGTCTGATGCACTGGCGGATTGGAAGTCGCTCGACGGCAAGATCAAGGAAGCGCCGGTCGCCGTGAGCTGGGCTAAGAACCGGCTCGACGTGTTTGCGCGGCAGCGACAACGCGCTGTGGCACAACTGGTGCGATGGCGATCAGTGGGGGCAGTGGGAGTCGCTCGGCGGTAAAATCCGCGGCACGCCGACGGTCGTGTCCTGGGGCCCGGGTCGATTGGATATTTTTGCCCGCGGTAACGATGACGACATCTGCCACCTGTGGTATGAGGGCAAGTGGGGCGAATGGGAGTCGCTCGGCGGCAAGACCGAGCATGACATCGCCGCGGTGTCCTGGTCGAAGGGGCGACTGGATCTGTTTATACGCGGCACCGACGATGCACTCTGGCACCAGTGGTTCGACACCCGGTGGGGCGAATGGGAGTCGCTCGGCGGCAAGCTCAAAGGCGCCCGGCAGCGGTATCCTGGGGTGCCGGCCGCCTCGACATTTTTGCCCGCGGTACCGACAACGCGGTCTGGCACCTGTGGTACGAGGACAAGTGGGGCGAGTGGGAATCGCTCGGCGGCAAGACGGAACATGCGATCTCGGTCGTGTGCTGGTCGAAGGAGCGGCTGGACCTGTTTGTACGCGGCACCGACGACGCGCTCTGGCACCAGTGGTTCGACACCCGGTGGGGCGAGTGGGAGTCGCTCGGCGGCAAGCTCAAAGTGCGCCGACAGCGGTATCCTGGGGCGCCGGCCGGCTGGACATTTTTGCCCGCAACACCGATGACGCCGTTGCACACATGTGGTATGAGGGCAAGTGGGGCGAGTGGGAGTCGCTCGGCGGTGGGACGGAGCATCCGATCGCCGCAGTGTCCTGGTCGAAGAACCGGCTCGACCTGTTGGTGCGCGGCACCGACGACGCCGTCTTTACGCAGTGGTGGGACGGTTCCGCCTGGCGGCCGTGACACCGACGGGCTGGGGCCGTTAGTAACTCGATGCGCAAGCATTTCTCGAAGCGTGATCGAGCCGTCCAAGGCCTCCGCCAGCTTGGGCACAAAGCCGTCCCGCTCCTGGAGCAAGCGTTGAAGAATCCGCCGTCACTGGAAATGAAGCGGCGCACAGCGTAATTGCTAGCCAGCCAGCAATGCGCTGCGGGCAAAGCCGTAGAGGGCCTGGTCCACGAAGCGAGCGGCCCGTTCCGCACTTTTCTTCACGGCGGGCACATCGGCGGAAACCGGGGTTGGGGATGCGTTTTCCAGCCAGTCGGTAAGCAAGGCGATCAGCGAGGACCGATCGTGCGAACCATCGAGGTTGCGCAGCACCAAACGGGAAGGTGCTCCCATCGGCACGGCTTCCAGCCGTAAATTGATCACCTGCCCGCCGTCGCGAGCGCCAAGGCGAGCGTAGGGACTGGCCACCGGACGCTCGCTGACCTCGATGACGAAGCGCGGCTCGGCAAGGGTGAACTCGATCAGACCGGACGTGTGGGCATGAAGGAGCCGGCCGGCCAGCGTTCGGGCTTCGCCCGCGGTCGTCAGCGCATCCGCGACTTCCGCGTGTGCGGCGGCGAACAGCTTGGCGAATGGCACCGACAACGGCCACACCCTGGACAGGTGCGCCAGGGTGGCCTTCATGAGCGGATCGGCGGTGGTGAGCGTCGCGCCGGCGGCGCCGCGGAACTCCTCGGCTCGGCTGGACGCTACCTCGGGATTCGCGGACACGGGCTGCAGGGGGGCAGCAATGAAAAAGGATTGGACCGCTTCGGGCCGGAGAGCATGATCGAGCTGCACGGTGCCGTGGCACAGCAGCGTCTGGCGAAACATGCGGTTGCGGAGGAAGTCCATGTACTGTTCCATGTGCAACAGGTCGGGTGAAATCCGGCGCAGCATACGTTCCGCTTCGGCGCCGAAGCGGGCGGCAACCATGATGCCGACGTGAGCTTCGCCCAGGTACTGGAGCCCCTTGGCAGCCGCGCGCTCGGCAAACTGGTGGAAATAGACGGGATCGTTGCAGTCCTCGAGGTGCTCGTGGATCAGGTAGCTGTCCGGGGTGTCGGCCAGCACGTCGAGCTCCTCGCGGAGGAGCATGCCGTAGCCGCCGTTGCTTGCCGGCGCCGATTCGGCAAGAAACGTCAGCAACTCGCGGGCAGCCCGGATGCGTTCGGCGGGATCCGCAAGGCATTCCGTGTGGTACCAGAGCATCTCGCGAATGGCGCCACGGGCGTGCCAGCCGGGCAGGGTGTTGTAGCTGACATACGCAATGCCGTTGGGGGCCAGATTACGCTGGCAGATGTCAAGAATCTTGTCCTGCACGTCGGGGGGCACCCAGGAGTAGACGCCGTGCGCCAGGATGTAGTCGAAGGTGCCGAAATCATCGTTGACGTCCAGAATGCTGCGCTGCTGCAGCACGGCGTTGCCAAGGCCGACTCGCGCACGACCGCCTGGCCCTCGGCGATTTGCCGGGCGGACAGATCGATACCGAGGAAGGTGCTGTCCGGACTGGTCAGAGCGAGGGGAATGACATTGCCGCCGCTGGCGCAGCCGAGCTCGAGCACGCGGCACCGGCAAGGCGGCGGCGCGTCCAGGCCGAAGAGCGCCGCGATCGCCGCCAGCCGGTCCGGACGGGTCTGCGGATAGGCGGCGACCGAATACGGGATCGCATCGTAGGCGTTGACGGCGGCGCCCGCGGCGCCGGCGCCGTCCGATCGCCCGTGTCAGGTGACGTGGCCATGGTTCGTCAATCCACCGCCTGGCCCTTGGCTGCCCCATCCGAGATGTTCTTGCTGTCCTGAATGTACGTCTGGTTCGTCGGATCGAGGCCGTTGAGCGCGTTTTCGATTTGGCCGAAGCTCAAGCTGAGATTGCCGAGCACCACCTGTTCCTGGAGCTGAATCATGGTCAGCTTCGAGAAGACCAGAAGCGTGCTCGAAGTCGCCGGGCCGCTCGCACCCGCGTTCTGCTGCAACGCGGTCACGTCGGCCGTGGCCGTCTTCTGGATCGACTGCACGGCGGGGATGAGGTTGTTCTGAATGTTGGCCATGTAAGTCGCCGGTAGTCCCAATTGCAGGAGCACGCCGTCGACCCCAACGTCCGGGCCCGCGGGGCCGGGCGGGCCGACCAGGCCGCTGTCAACGTCGAGCAGCGCGTCGTCGATCTGGAGGAAGTAATCGACGATGGCCGCGGGGAGTTGGACTCCCAATTTTAGGTACGTTTGCTCGGAAGCGAGGAACGAGTTCTGGTTCTGGATCATGGCGCCCTCGAACGTGAGGAACGCATCGACCACGGCCGGAGGCGGATAAACGATGTCGGTGGGGGCTTGACCGCCCGCATCGCTCATCAGCACGGTCGCGTCCTGGAGCAAGCCGCCGACCAAACCGGGACTCGCGGAGCCTTGCAGGCCGAGCGCCGGGCTGAAGGCGCCCGAATCAAGCTGGATGAGGGCATGCTCGATGCCGGCGACACCCAGCGCCAGCTGATTGCCGGTCAACTCGGCAGCGGCTTCGAGCCCGGCGATGTCGAAGGTCGTGGTATTGGCGTCGGAGATCTGCTGGACCGCTGCCTGGTCCGCAATCGCCGTCGCGCGCGCTGCCTGCACCGCGGGCACCAGTGTATTGGCGAGGCTGGTGAGATCTTTCTGGGACAGCTTGAGGGTGAGCAGGGTGCCGTCGACCCCGCCGACCTGGCCCGCGGCGGCGCTGGGCGCACCGATCAGGTCATTGTCGATCTGGATCAGGTCAGCGTCGATATTAACGAAATAGGTTCTGCTCAAGGTGATCGTGCCCGACTTCATCTTGCCCGGGAGTTTTTTTCGCAGGTACACACCTTCAAGCTGGAGGAAGGCGTTTTGATCCGCGACGAACGCGCTCTCGATCGCGGCGAAGCTGTCGGCCGCGGGCGTGCTGCCGCTAGTGCTGCCGCTGGTGCTCGCGGACACGCCGACGGCGGCATCGCTGGCCAGCACGGTGAGGTCCTGGAGCAGGCCGCCGACGAGACCTGGGCTGGTGGAACCTTGCAGGCCCAGCGGCGGGCCCAGGTCGTTCGCGTCCGCGCCGATGAGCTGGTACTCGATCTGGGCGAAGCGGTGGTAGTTACCACTCATGGTGTTGGTCTTCAATTCGACTACATCCGCCTCGAGCTTGATCCCTTCAGTCTTGGTGAGTTCGCCAACCGTGGCGTTCTGAAGTTGAGCAATGACCGCATTGGTCGCCTGCAGCTCCAGCCCGACCGTGGGGATGAGAGTCGCTTCCAGGTTAATGGCGGCTGGCAGAGGCAGAGCGAAATAGGTCATCACGGTATCGATCCCGGTCGAGCCGGTCGAACCTGTCGAGCCCGCGGAGCCGACCAGGTCGGTGTCGAACTGGACCAGGTCGCTGTCAATCGTGAGAAAAAAGTCGATGGCCGCCGAAGGCAGCTTGTCGCCGGTCTGGTTGATGAGATCAGTTTGGGCCTGGACGAACGAGGTCTGCCCAGCGATAAGCTGCCCCTGCTCCGTCAAGAACTCGGTGACGGCGTTGAGCGACTGTTGCGACAGCGGGATGGGCGCCGCGGGCGGCACGAACGTCGAGTTGAGCACGATGCGATCCTCGAGCTGCTCTAACGGCGCCAGGCAGGGCCGGGCCCGCGCAGGCACACGGCCTCGCGGCGACTTGCTGTGGGAACCGAGCCAATTCCACGGAAGAATGCGCGACATGACCTTCTCCTGTCCGGTGGTTGCAAGAATGGCACGCAGCGTTCTACGTTAAACCGGACGGGCTCGAAAGGCAATGAAAAACTTCGTTGACCGCGCCACGCTGCTCAGGCCATGTCGTGATGCGGCTTGCCAACGGACGGCTCGCCTGACTTGCGATAACGCTCCTGGAGGGAGGACACCGCCGCCATGAACAGCTCGCGGGCGCGCTGTTTTCGCATCCCCACCTGCAGGCCGATCTCGGCGAAAGTGTACCCCTGCCGCCTCAACCGGACTACTTGCCACTCCCGGTCCGTGAGGTCATTCATGCCGAGGTCCCGGTCGAGTTGCATGTCGCGAAACGCGTCCTCGACCGGATCCGCGTGCACGGGCACATCCAGGAGTTCTAACGCCAGTTGCTGCTTTTTCAGTCTCCGATAGGCGCGGTCAATGACCCGAGCGACGATGCGGCGCACATCGTCGTAGGTCGTCGGTATCGTCGCGGCTAGCAGCAGCCACTCCAAACAGATCTGCTGAACGGCGTCGTCGCGATCGTCCACGCGGTGGCGGTTGACGGACCTCCAGGCGTAGCGCAGCACGCCCGTGATGGTCGGCGTCTGCTGCGGCGACGGCACCACCGCCTCGGCACGAACCGCGTCGGCGCGAACCGTATCGTCGGCCGCGCGTGCCTCCTGCTCGGGCGCCGTAATGCGGTCGGTCACGGCGTCGAGGCGCTCGCCCACGCTGAAGAAGACTGCATCCGCAGACTGCTGCCAGACCGCGGCAAGCGGATGGCTGCTTTCGCCTGCGGCGATGGGCGACATGACGTCGCGCGTTACCGGCGACTCGCCGGCCACCGACTGAGTGATTGGCGTGAGGACAGCCACTTGCGGCGCGGCACTGGCGTGCGTCGCGCCAATGTGGAAGGGCAGCGCAACATAGGGTACGCCCAGCACCGCGGGCATGTCGCGGGCTTCAAGTCGCTCGACCTCCGGAATCCGCCGATGCTCCGCCATGACCGCCCTCGGTGTGGTCCCGTGTGCGGCCCGCTGACGATGGCCGCATTGGCCTTCCGTTTCGGCACGCGCGGATACTCGGCGGAGACCGCGATGGTGGTGAGCGCGAGCGACGGCAACAACCCCGTACAGCTACTATTAGGGATCGAGTTGTACGATTGTCCGGAATTATTTCGCCTATCCCGCTTCCGGCCGCGATTCTCGCGCAACGATCTCCCCTGTCGCCGCGCCCGTGTGGTAGCCGCACGGGTACTTTCAGCGGCGCCTGTCAGCACGGGCTCGTCACGCCCGCGCAGCACCGCTTCTCTCAAAGGCGCGGGATTCGGTCGGGTCGGACTCCCCCTGAGCAGCCTCCGACCGAATCTTGGAGCCAGGAGCCACGCCATGCCGAACAATCTTACGCCGCAATTCATCTGGGATGACCACGGCCCTGCTCGGCCACGTCGACATTTCGATCGACATGCGGCGACCGGGCGGCGATCCGATGACCCGTCGCCGCCGCTTTCTCTGCCTGTCGCGATTCACCGAGACGCCGCGCCAGCTGCTGCTGGAGGTCAACGCCGCCGGGACCGACTATCTGCCCGTGGCCGAGCCCGAAGCGGGAGCGGACGGTTTCCAGGCGTACCTGGACACTTTTCAAATGGTGCTGGAGGATGCGCCGCAGAAGCTCACCCGCGACGACATCCTCGCTGAGTGGCCGGCCGACTTCGACAAGCCCGGCGCGACCCAGCTGAAACTCTGGCTCGGCGTGAACCCAAGCTGCTGATCATCTACGAGGTGGATGACCAAGGGCGGATGGTGCCTGCATCAACGCGAGTGAGGCATTCAGGAGACATGGAATGGCCGACCAGACGGGGCCGGTTTTCACACAACTGCAAGCTCAACTCGCCGCCCAGGCAATTGCGGGCGACCTGTTGACTGTCTGCGATGACAGCGTAGACCAGCTGCTCGCGCAGGCCACACAGAGTGCCAGGCCCGGCATGCTTCTGGGCATGATCCAGAGCGGCAAGACCAAGGCGTTCATCGGCGTGTTGGGGCTCGCCTTCGATAACGGCTTCGACCACGCCGTGGTTTTCACGAAGGGAACCAAGGCCCTCGCCCGGCAGACGGTGGCGCGGCTGCGCCGGGACCTGCGGCTGGCGATCGAGCAGGAGTTGGTCAGCGTCTACGACATCATGACGCTACCCGACAGTCTTTCACCGTGGGAGTTGGAGCGGAAGTTGGTCCTGGTCTGCAAGAAAGAGGACGACAACCTGGAGGCGCTGACCGATGTCCTCACACAGCAATACCCCGACCTGGCCGGCAAGCGGCTCCTGCTAATCGATGACGAGGCGGACCTGGCCAGCATCGGTTACCGGCGCGCCCAGGGCGTCATCGAGATGAACGTCATCCCCACGCAGTTGAGCGGCCTTCGCGACAGCTTGACTAACGCCAGCTACCTACTGGTCACAGCCACCCCCTACGCCCTGTACCTGCAGCCTGAAGAGATCCAGATCCCGTCCAACCAGCAGGTCTTCCAACCCATTCGCCCGGCATTTACGGAGTTGGTTCCGGTCCATGCCGCGTACATCGGCGGCGAGTTTTACTTCGAGCAGAGCCAAATCCCTGGGACGGTCGCGTCATTCCTGCACGTCGAGGTTAACCCACCAGAGTTGGTCGTTCTTCGTACTCCGAACAGCCCGCAGCTGAATCTTGCGGACATCTTGACCAGTAGCGCGATCACCGCCCTGCGCCGTTCAATCATCACCTTCATTGTCGGCGGCACGGTGAGGCGGTGGCAGCAGCAGCAGGTGGGCGAGCCGCCGCGGCGGTATAGCTTCATCGTGCATACCGAGACCAGAAACGCCGCACACACCTGGCAGCAACGTGGTTGGCGCCTTGATTACGCGGCTGCGTCAAGAGGCCCAGGCCAACTTGGCCGCGATCACGCCGCTCATCACGGCTGCCTACAACGACCTCGCGCAGTCCGTGGCCGTGGCAGGAACACCAATGCCGCCGGTGGGGACCGTCCTGGCCCTGATCCCGGGGATGCTGAACGGACTGGCAACCCAGACAGTGAACCGCGAGAGCGACGTCGAGCAGCTCCTGGACGAGAACGGGCAGCTCCAGCTGCGTAATCCGCTCAACATCTTCATCGGCGGGAACATCCTCGATCGCGGCATCACGATCGACAACGTGATCGGCTTCTTTTACGGCCGCAACCCACAGCGCTCGCAGCAGGACACCGTCTTGCAGCACGCGCGGATGTACGGGGTGCGCGCCGGGCGACCTGGCCGTTACCCGCTTCTACACCACCGCCGACATCTACGCGCGGATGGATATGATTCACCAGTTCGATGCGGCCCTACGCGCCGCTTTTGAGCAAGGCGGACAGGACCAAGGCGTAGTCTTTCTCCAGCGCGACGCTGGCAACCAGATCCTGCCGTGCTCCCCTAACAAGATCCTGCTCTCTCGTGTCACTACGCTGCGACCGGGCGGCCGTGTGATCCCCGTGGGCTTCACGACGAATGCGGACACGGCCGCCGCTGTCGCCCAGATCGACGCGCTGCTGCTTGCGGCCAACCCGAACGCGAACGCGGTCACGTACACGCTGCCGCTGGCAACCGTTGGGCAGATAATCGACGTCATCGCCGAGTCACTCGCGATGGACGCCGGCCGGGATTTCGACTTCAACGCGATGCGGGCGGCCGCCACGTACCTGGCAAACAACAACCCCGTCGCGGGCGAGGTCGGCCAGGTGGCGTGCCTGGTCCGCAGGGGGCGGAACATCCGCAAGGTTCGAAACGATGGACGACTGCAGAACGCGCCCGCACGCCAGCAGGATCAGAACGACATCCAACCCATACTGGGCAGCCGCCCCGCACTATTCTTGTTCAAGGTGAGTGCCCAGCTTGCAGACGGGTGGAGTGGGCAAGATTTTTACTGGCCGGTCGTCGTCGCGCCGGCGGGCATCCAGCCCGTGATTTTCACGGCTGACACTTGAACCTGATCCCGCCCCGATCGGGGACTTTTAAGAAACGGAATGGACAATGCTCGTCGTAGCTGGATTGAGTCTGAAGAATCTCGAGCCCAAAGTCTGGGATCCGGCCTCGCCATTTCACATGCCGGCCCTCCGCGCGGTGATGGTATCGTACGCGGAGTTCCACCAGCTCAAGGCCCGGCGGGTGGCAGCAATGCGGACAGGCCTGCGTGCCTACCTGGGCATCCCGGTCGGGATCGACGTCTACCTCGACAATGGCGCCTTTTTCTTCGGCTCGAAGCCGGGTGACGCCCCTATGGCTGATTACGAGGAGTTCGTCGAGCAGGCCAAACCCGACTGGAAGCCCATCCCCCAAGACTACATCCCGTTCCCCGGCATGTCCCGGCAGAAGCAATGGTCCTGCTTCGACCGGACTATGAGGGTGAACGAGCGCTACCAGCACAACGGCTACGTCCCAGTGGTGCACATCGGCAGTCACCTGCTCCAGTACACCGCCCGCGTCGTCGCCGACGAGAAGCTGTTGCTAAAGCCGTGGATCGCGTTGGGCGGCATCGTGCCCAACCTGCTGCGCAAGCCCAAGGCCATGCCCTACACGAGTGTGCTCGCCGGCCTGCATCATGTGCGAAATATCTTCGAGAAGAAGTCCATCCACGTCTTCGGCGTCGGCGGCACCGCCACGCTCCACTTGGCCGCCCTCCTCGGTTTCGACTCCGTCGACTCCAGCGGCTGGCGGAATCGGGCGGCGCGAGGGATCGTTCAGCTCCCAGGCTGCGGCGAGCGGCTGGTGGCTGACCTGGGCAACTGGCGGGGTCGCCGGCCGTCCTCCTACGAGTGGAAGATCCTGCACCGCTGCGCATGTCCGGCCTGCCATCACCACGGGGTCGCCGGCCTCCGTGCGAACAAACTACATGGCTTCCGCTGTCGTGCGGCACACAACCTCTGGGTGCTGCTGGAGGAGAACCTCTGGCTCAGACAGCAAATCAACGCCGGGACCTATGCTCAGGAGTACGAGCACCGGGTCGATAACTCGACGTACCGGCCCATCATCGACGAACTCCTGGCGCTGCTGGACAAGAAAAAGAAACCTGCATGACCGACGTCGTGGCTAAGGACGTGGCCGGCAGGGCGAAGCACGCGGAGGCCGCAGTTACGGCCAAATAAAACTGCCCGCCGACCCCACATATCGTAGAGCCGGCGGGCAGCGTCCAGCGTCGTGTCGCTCAAACACGCGCCTTGTCACGCTCGCGGATCATTATCTCCATCTGGATCTGTGCCTCCAACCGGATCCAGGCGGCCTCAGCCTTGCCGACCTGCTGCACCACGCGCCCCTGATTCTCGAACGTGGTGCGGATGGTGACCGACAGATCCGTCTTCTTCTCCTCGAACAGCTCGATCGGATCCGCCTTGAACCGCAGCGCGCCGCTGGCGTCCTGTTCAAGCAGCAGCCGGAAGGCCGAGAAGACCGGCCACATGAAAGCACCGGATACCTTGGAGGTGCACGTGCGTCCCAAGAGCGGCGTGGTGAACGCCTTCTTCCGGCGTTTGCGGTCGCTGGGCGGCTTGCCGTCAGCCCAGGGGAAGGCCGGGCTCGTATCAGGCAGCGCCTGATAGATATGGTCGTAGAGCTTGATGAACTCCGGCAGGAGTTGCGTCAGCTTGTCGTAGAATTCACTATCCTCGCCCTCGGCCTCGCCGAACTCACGGATCACCACGCCGGAGCGGACGTAGACCTCGTTGGCGGCTTTGGAGCCTGGGGTGTACTTGCGCGTGTTCATCATGGCCAGCAGGTGGATCAGCATCTTGACGGGCACGTCCACGCTATCCTCGGGCACCTCCTGGTTGGTCTTCCAGACGACGCGGTTAATGAACTGCGACCCGAACGGCGCGGGGGCCTCGCCCAAGACCTTCTTCATGATGTCATACTTGCCGGCCAGGTTCTGCAGCGCGGTCTGATCCACGCTTTGGGACAGGTTACGGGCGCGGGAGATCTGGGCCAGCAGCTCCGAGTCGGCCACCGGTGCGACCAGTTCAAGCTGAACGAAAGCGCGGTCCCGGGCCTTGCTGATCGCGTCGGCCATTTTCTCTTCGTCCTCGATTAGCGGCGCCAGGGACGGGTTGTCCACGACCTTGTCCTTCTTGGACAGCACCGCCTTCAGCGACAGCCCCTCGGCGTAGATCGGGTTATCGTGGATGACGTGCAGCAGGGTGCCGTAGGTGTGGCCGCCGTTCACGAGTCCCTGCAGTTGGTCCTGGTCGAAGGCCACATCCACCCACTTTTCGTCGCCCTCCTGGCGCACGTCCACAGTGGTCGCGGTGCAGACCATGCCGCCGTTGAAGATCTGGAAAAGCTCCGGGCGGGTGAGCAGGGTCTCGCGCATTTCGCTGCAGGTGTTGTTCTTGATGACGTTGGGCAACCGGGCGTTGGCGTCCAGGGGCAGTTCACGGGGCAGATCTCGGGCGGCGACCACGAGGACCCACTTGCGGTAAGCACCGTCGTCGAGGGCCTTGAAGGCGCGGTGGATACGGAAGCGGAAGGGCTTCAGGGTGGCGGCGGACATCTGAGCAGTCATGAGAACTCCTTTGCGGCCTAGCCGCGAAGAGGTGTGTTGGGAGGTTCGTGGGACCCACCGTGGGTAACACGATTTCCCGACACTGGAAAGCCGGCTTGATAGAACAATCGCTATGCCGCGTGGGCACGACGGCGCTGCCCGACGGCGAACAACGCCCCGGAAGAGCGCCGGAACGCGTAGTTACTTGGCCAGCATGGCGGTCATCTTTGCCCCATCGTTCTGACCCTTCGCGTAGGCCGCGCGGAGCAGGTTCATGAGGGTCGTGAACCGCTTCCTCTGGGCAGGCGTCGGGTTCGTGCGGACGAACTGCTCGTGCCAGTAGGCATACACATCTTCGGGAACAGCGATGCAGATAATGTGGGAGTTGTTTTGGAGGCGGATGTGGCGCTGTGTCAGCGCAGGGGGTCGTTGCGTGAACATTTGACACTCCTGTGCGGGGTCACCGCGAAGAGTCTTGTGGGGAGGAACATGGGGCCGAAGTGGCAACACGAGTTCCCGACGTACTGGGATTGTAACCCACAAATCGAGAAAGTCAAACCGTTCAGTCTGGCTTTTCCGATTATACCAGCAGTGACCCCAGCTCCGTCACCCACTCCTCGTGAAGCGCGGCACGGCCAAGTTGTTTACGGCTTGCAGGGCGGCCAGAGGGGACATCTTGAATTCGGGCCATTCGGCCGGGTCGCGGGTTGGCTGGGCGGCCGTTACGCCTCCGCAGAGGCCGGCCGACCACCTCTGAGCCTATCTGGCGAGGTTACGGTGACAGGAAATGAAGCCACGGTGTGCTCCCCCTGGTTCAACTCGCCGGGTCCGCCCGTTGGCAGCGCCCTTCCCTTCACTGGGTCCTCCGAGGCGAGTTCCCCAGCTGCGACGGTGCGATGGCGCTGTGCGACTCCCTGTGCTCCTCTCGCCACGCTTCGTTGCCTTCGCTGGGCGATACCCTGCAATGCGCCTGTGGGTTCACTCCCAGCGGTCCAGGACGCCCAACCGCGGGCCTGGGGTTCGTACTCCGGTTCCCATCCTGCTGAAACTGAAATGGGTGCAACTGGCGGTTCTACAAGCGTTTTCCCTAGGTTTTTCGGCCGAATCGCCCCGTTTTTCGCGAATATTCAGGTGAGGCGCAGCTGAAAAAGGACATGGAGCATATCCTTACCGTTATTGAACAAAGCGGTACGGAGTCTGCTCCATGAAGAGACAATCTAAGCCATGCACTCCTGTGCGTCCAGTGACCGCCGAGACTTTGCGGCTGCAGGCCCACGCGATCCTCGACGTACTGTTGCAGTTCTGCCAAACCAGCGAGCTGCCATTCGCGGCCTTCGAGAAAGAACTGCTCGTCCGCATCGCCGTCCTGGGCTGCTGTCTGCTGCGCGTGTTCCTCACCGCACGGCATCAACGCTTGGATGTGCAGCCGTTCCTGGCCAACGACAAGTACCGGCCCGGCAACGCCTATGCCGAGCGGACGTTGAAGACCTTCTACGGCGAAGTCACCTATGGCCGGCAGTATCTGATGTCGCGGGCCGGCGGCAGCGGCTTGTTTCCGCTCGACGTGGTCCTGGGACTGACCCGCGATCGGTTGTCGCCGTGGGTGAGGCAATGGGTCGCACGCCTGGCGACGCGCATGAGTTTCAAAGCGACGCAAATGGTGTGCAAGGCGGTGCTGAACTGGGCGCCGGCCCCCGAGACCATCGAGCAAGTGGTGCTCGGCATGGGACGCGAGGCGGCGCCGTTCATGAAGCAATTGCCCGCGCCGTCCGACGATGGCGAGGTTCTGGTGATCGAAGTCGATGGCAAGTGTCCGCCCATCGCCACCGAAACGGAGTTGGCGAAGCGTCGCGGCAAGCGGAAGCCGCGCCATGGGTCGGGTTGCACTTGCGGCTGCCAACGTCACCGGGGCCGAGCCAAACGGGCAGCGCGTGGCAGCAAGAAACGACGGAAAAAAGGCGACAAGAGCAAGAATGGCAAGGAAGTCAGCGTGGTAGTGATGTACACGCTGAAGCGTGGCGCGGACGGCTTGCTGCACGGGCCGCTGAACAAGAAACTGTATGCCACCTTTGCGGGTCGCAAGGCGGCGGCATTGTGGGCGCGTGCGGAAGCGACCAAGCGTGGCTTCGGACCGGAGACGACCAAGCGGGTGCAGATCGTCCTCGACGGGGCGAAGAGCCTGAAGAAGCACTTCGAGGCGTTATTCCCCCAGGCCATCTTCACGCTGGATGTCTGTCACGTCGTGGAGAGGCTATGGCGGCTGGGGCGTCACTATCACAAGGAAGGCACCGACGCCCTGAAGGCCTGGGTGGAAAAGCTGAAGGCGCTGCTGTACGCAGGGCGGGCGCGGACCTTGGTGCAGCATCTGCAGGAGTTGTTACGCGACACAGCAAACCGTGGACCTGGAACGAAGAGTCGCCGTGCAGCTCTGCAGAGCGAGATTGGTTACCTACAGCCACGCCTATCGATGCTGCGTTACGGGGAGTGGATGGCGCAAGACTTGGTGATCGCCACAGGCCAGGTGGAAGGTGCCGTGCGTTACCTGGTCGGCGAGCGTTTCGACTGTGCAGGCATGCGGTGGACCCGCGCCAAGGCAGAGGCGTTGCTCCACCTGCGCTGCATCGAACTGAACGGCGACTGGCAAAAGTTTGTGAACTGGTTTGAACGGCAGAATCGCGCTCGCCTGAAGAAGGGACAACGCCGCAAGGTATTGACCAATCAACCGATGAAGCTGACGGTGGCAGCGTGAGAAAACCGTGTTGGCGTTTCAGCTGCACCCAACTGAAATCGAAGGCGGAACCGAAAAAATTTCTGGTCACGTTGTCGATTCTGGCCGCCACCGAACGACTATAGGATGTTGACAGCGGAGTCCGGGCCGGGTCCCGGTCGAAACTGTGGGGCCGGCCTATCTTCAAGCCAGAAGGAGAGATAACGATGCGATTCATGATGCTGGTCAAAGCCACAAAGGACTTCGAGGCGGGTGTTTGGCCGGACGAGAAGCTCCTGTCGGAGATGGCCAATTGGACCGAGGAGCTGGTCAAGGCCGGCGCGGCTCGAGTCCGGGAGGCTCCAGCCGAGTGCGCAGGGCGTGCGCGTCAGTTACGCCAACGGGAAATTCACGGTGACGGACGGCCCCTTCGCCGAGACGAAGGAGCTGATCGCCGGCTTCTGCCTGATCCAGGCGAAATCGTTGGACGAAGCCATCGAATGGACCAAGCGGGTCCCGTTCGAGGAAGGCGAGATCGAGCTGCGCCCGCTGTACGAATCGTTCGACTTCCACGTGGACGCCGCCGAGAAGCCCGATGGTTGGCGGGAGAAGGAGGAGCAGTTCCGCGCCGCCCCGCCCGCCCGGAGGCCCGGAACGATCCGGTACATGGGCATTATCAAGGCCGACAAGGACACGGAGGCCGGCGTCCTCCCGGACGAGAAGTCCCTGGCCACCATGGGAGCGTTCCTTGAGGAAGGGGTTCAAGCCGGTGTATTCATCTCGGGCGACGGGCTGCGGCCGAGTTCCAGGGGCGCGCGTGTCCGGTTCTCCGGAAGCAAGCGCATGGTGACCGACGGGCCCTTCGCGGAAACGAAGGAACTGATCGCCGGCTATGCCATCCTCCAGTTCAGGTCCAAGGCCGAGGCGATCGAGTGGACCAGGCGCTTCGTGCAGGTTGATGCCCCGTTGCGCCTTGGCGGCGAGAGCGCGTGCGAGATCCGCCCGTTCTTCGAGTTCGAGGACTTCGGTCCGAGCGCGGCGGTCGACCGCTTTCGCGAGATGGGCGTGGAGACGAAGAAGTAGCGTCGCGATCGCAGCCTCCGCGAGATTCGCCACATCGAACACCGCCTCGCCACAACTCGTTTGCACCAAACAGCTTCCAGCCATGCCGCCAACCGGGCCGGTTTTGCCCCTGGTACGGATTTGTGGCCCGTGCCGCCGCCTCGCGCCGCACCAGTCCGTGGAAAACGGGCAAGTCGGGCTGGCGCGGAGGTCGCGAAAGGGTATATTCTTACGTCGGTTGGTTCTTGATATGGTCTGAACCTGGCAGTCACACTCCATGAATGATGTTACCGCCATTCTGTCGGCAATCGAGCAGGGGGATCCGCATGCCGCGGAACAGCTCCTGCCGATGGTCTACCAGGAGCTGCGCACTGGCAGCGCGCAAGCTGCGCAGGAGAAGCCGGGCCAGACCCTCCAGGCGACGGCACTGGTTCACGAGGCGTATCTGCGCCTGGTGGATGTGGATAACGCGCCCGAATGGAATAGCCGGGGACACTTCTTCGCGGCGGCGGCCGAGGCGATGCGGCGCATTCTCGTCGAGAACGCGCGGCGGAAAAACGCGGAGAAACGTGGCCGGGATCATAAGCGCCTCGAGCTGGGGCAAGCCGAGCTGGCGGCGCCCGAAACCGACGCGGACTGGCTGCTGCTGGACGATGCCGTCGCCTGCCTCAGCCGGGAAGATCCGGCGGCCGCCCAGCTGGCCAAACTGCGTCTTTTCGCTGGCTTGTCGGTGGAAGAAGCGGCCGACGTGCTACGGCTCTCGCGCGCTACCGGGTTCCGCCACTGGACCTACGCACGCGCCTGGCTGAATGCCCATTTGCGCGAAGGAGCGTGACTGCGAACGAATGTGAGACAAACCGAGCGCCGTTTACGCACTACACTTTAGAGCCTATCCGAAAACTTCCGAAGTCTCCGAGACTTCGGAAGTTTGGGGCCACCCGCTCATCACCGTCAAGGGCCGGATATGACGATTGAGGCGCAGAAGGTCCGTTCGATATTCCTTGCCGCGGTCGAGCAGCACGCTCCGTCCGCGTGGCAGGCGTATCTGGATGAGGCATGCGGAGGCGACGACGAGGTACGGCGCCGCGTCGAGGCTCTTCTGCGCGGACACGCCGCCTACGACAGCCGGCTCGATCGGCCCGCACCGCCGGCGCTGCCCGCGCGTGACACGGGCGGCAGCGACTGGGTTGGCAGCGTCATCGGCCCCTACAAGCTCATGGAGCAGATCGGTGAAGGGGGCATGGGGCTGGTTTTTATCGCCGAGCAGCAGCAGCCGGTTCGCCGCAAGGTCGCGCTGAAAGTCATCAAGCCGGGGATGGATACAAGCCAGGTCGTGGCCCGCTTCGAGGCGGAACGGCAAGCGCTGGCGCTCATGGACCATCCGAACATCGCCCGCGTGCTGGACGGTGGCGCGACGGCCAGCGGCCGGCCGTTCTTCGTCATGGAGCTGGTCAAGGGCGTCCCCATCACCGACTATTGCGATCAGCAGCGCCTCGAACCACGCGCGCGCGTGGAGTTGTTCATCGACGTCTGCCTGGCGGTGCAGCACGCGCACCAGCGGGGGATCATCCATCGCGACCTCAAGCCCTCGAACGTGCTGATCACCTCGCACGACGGCAAGCCCGTGGTCAAGGTGATCGACTTCGGCGTGGCCAAGCCGATCGGTCAGCAGCTCACCGACAAGACGGTCTACACGCAGCTCACGCAGTTCCTCGGCACGCCGCTCTACATGTCGCCGGAGCAGGCCGGCCAAAGCGGGCTGGACGTGGACACGCGCAGCGACATCTATACCCTGGGCGTCGTGCTGTACGAGCTGTTAACGGGCATGACGCCGTTTGATCAGGGGCGATTTCAAGCGGCCGCCTGCGACGAAATCCGCCGCATCATCCGCGAGGAAGACCCGCCGCGCCCGAGCGCGCGTCAGCACGCTGCAGGCGAAGGCAGCGACCGAAGTGACCGGCAACCGGCACAGCGATCCAAAAAAGCTCAGCCAGTTTCTGCGCGGCGAGCTGGACTGGATCGTCATGAAGTGCCTGGAGAAGGACCGCAATCGCCGTTATGCGACCGCCAACGGCCTGGCCACCGACCTGCAGCGCTACCTGCGCAACGAGAACGTCGTTGCCTGTCCGCCGTCGGCGTGGTACCAGTTCCGCAAGTTCGTAGGGCGCAATCGCAAGCCCGTGGGCACGGCGGCGGCACTGGGGCTCACGCTGCTGCTGACGGTCGTCCTGCTGTCCGTAAGCAATGTCCGCATCCGCGAGGAACAGCAGCAGACGAAGCAGGCGCTGGCCGCACAGACGCAGGCCCACCGGGAACTCCAGGACGCCCTGGAGCGCGAGCAGTACGGTGCCTATTTTCAGCGGATCGCCCGCGCGGACCTGGAATGGTGGGCCTGCAACGTCGAGCGGGCCGACCAGATCCTGGAGGAATGCCCGCACGACTACAGGCACTGGGAGTGGCAATATCTCAAGCGCTCATGCCACGCCGATCTGGCGACCTTTCGCGGTCATGCCCAGGCGGTCCGTGGAATTGCCATCAGCCCCGACGGCCAGCGCATCGCGTCGGGCGGTGACGACCATAGGGTGTTGGTCTGGACTCACTCCGCACCCCGCGCGCCGCAGCCAGCGCCGCTCACCCTGCACGGTCACGAGCAGCCGGTATTGAGTGTGGCATTCAGCCATGACGGCGCCCGCCTGGCGTCGGCCGGCGGCGATTGGATCTCGGCCAAACCAGGCGAAGTGAAAGTGTGGGATGCGGCGACCGGCAAGCAGGTCCTGGAATTGGTCGGCCACCAGGCGGCCATCGGCGGCGTGGCGTTCAGTCCCGACGACAAAACCATTGCGACGGCCGGCTGGGATTGGACGCTTCGATTGTGGGATAGCGTCACCGGTCAAGAAATGCGCCGGCTGCCCCACACCGCATCGCTCAAGTGTGTCGCATTCAGTCCGGACGGCAGCCAGGTTGCTTGCGGCGGCGTAGACCGGCTCGTGACGGTGTGGAATGTCGCCGACGGGCGCAAGCTCCGCACGCTGCGCAATGCCAGCAGCGTCCTCAGCGTCGCCTTCAGCGCCGATGGCCAGCGTCTGGTATCCGGCAGTTGGGATCACGCGGCGCGGGTCTGGGACCTGGCCACAGGCCGACCGTTGGTCATCCGCGGCAACCGGGACATTGTCTACGGCGTCGCGTTTTGCGCCGACGACCAGCAGGTCGCCACGGCGTGCGGCGATGGCACCGTCAAACTATGGGACAGCTGCACCGGAGAGGAACGGCGCACGCTCCGCGGCCACAGCGGCGGCGTCTTTGCCGTCACCTTTAGCCCCGGCGGACGCTGTCTCGTCTCGGCGAGTTCGGACCAAACGGTCAAGCTCTGGGACCTGGCCGCGAGCCCGCAGAACCGTTTCTTTCGCTTGCAGGATGCCAATCGTCCGCGCGTGGCGTTCAGCCCCGATGGGCAACAGATCGCTTCGGCGAATCGGCGACTCGTAACGCGCAAGGCGCCGGTCTGCGTCCGGGTTTTCGATGCGCACACGGGTCGAGAGCTGCTGGCGCTGCCGGAACATCCCGATGGGTGCAACGACGTCGCCTATCGCCCCGACGGCAGCCAGCTCGTCACGGACTGGGGCAACGACGTCAAGACCTGGGATGCGCGGACCGGCCGGGAGGTCTTCACGTGCACGGGACATTCCGGCCCGATTGCGAGTGTCGCTTACAGTCCGGGCGGGGAGCTGTTGGCCAGCGGCAGCGCGGACAGGACCGTTAAGATCTGGGACGCAACCACCGGCAAGGAAGTTGGGGCCCTGACAGGACACGGCGCCGCGGTTACCAGCATCGCGTTCGATCCGACCCCGGGGAGCCGCTATCTCGCTTCGGGGAGCAAGGACCACAGCGTGCGCATCTGGGACGCGAAGCTACAGCGAGCGGTCGCGGACCTGTTCGGACATCGGGGGCCGATAACGCAAGTCGTGTTCAGCCGCGATGGCCAGCTCATCGCCTCTGCCAGCGAAGACGGCGATGTGCGTATCTGGAAAGCGGGCAACACAGATTGGAGCGATCCAACACCAATTTTGCTCCATGTCCTTTCGGGCCACGCCGGCGGCGTCGGTGCGGTCGCGTTCAGTCCGGATGGCCAACGCATCGTCTCCGCCCATGAGGACGGTACTGTAACGATCTGGGACACCCGCACCGGGCAAGAAGCGCTGTCGCTACGGCGGCAAGTCGTCCGCGCGAACTGCGTGGCGTTCAGTCCCAATGGCAGGCGTTTGCTGGTCGGCGCTCCCCCGATGGGAGCCAATGCGAGCGGTGTCACAGTCTGGGAAGCCGCCTGGCATGAATCTTGCCACACCGCCGGGGCAGGCCCGGCGGCTCGCGCGCATTAGCGCGACTGCGCCGCGGCCTGGCGATTGCGGGCGCGGGTCGCGGCGGCTTTTTTCGCGGACGCTGAGCGCTCGGCGGCCGAGCGGTGCGCGGACGCGGCGCCGCCGAGCTTGCCGCCCTTGCGGCTCGAGACGTGCGATTCCGGCTTGCCGCGACCGCTGCCCGACTTCTTGCCGCCGCCCGATTCCTTGTTTACTGTGGCCCAGGCCCGGCGTGTCGCTGCCGTCGCCGGCACGCCGCGGTCTTCGTAGCCCTCCTCGATGTGCTCCGCCTTGCGTTTCTGCTTGTCGGTGTACTTCGACTTGTCGCCCCTCATGATTCGAGTCCTCCTCGAGGTGATGGTTGTGTTTTCGTCCCGTCAGGAGGATTCTGCAATCGCGATGCCAACGCCCGGCGGCTATCCTTCAGCGGGCGGGCCGCTATAATCGCTGGAGCCGGGAGCGCATCGAATCACATACACGGGGGAACCAGGCCATGAGCTTCAAATGGGATCGGGTCCACGTCTGGTCGTGCGAGGTGAAGGACCAGGCGGGCGGCGTCGCGGAGAAGTTGGCACATCTGGCCAAGGCCGGCGCCAATCTCGAATACGTCTTCACTAAACGATTGCCGACCAAGGCGGGCGAGGGCGTCCTCTATGTTGCGCCCGTCACCGGTCCGGCGCAGGTGCGGGCCGCCAAGTCGGCCGGCATGCACGAGGTCGATCACCCGGTCGTCCGCCGTATCGAGGGCGACAACCTCGCGGGCCTGGCGCACCATCTCACCGAGCAATGGGCGGTTGCCGGCATCAGCTTGCAAGGACTGACCATGGCGGTGCTGGGCAACAAGTTCGTCGGCTATGCCGCGTTCGACGCGGTCCACGACGCCAACCGAGCCGCCCAGATTCTCGCCGACCTCGGCACCGCGGCGGGAGCGGGCTAATCTCATCCCCCGTAGGCGCAATAGTGCCGCAGGCCGATGCGGTAAAGCCAGCGGCTCAGCGCGACGAAGAACACCGCCCAGGCCAGCTCGGTCAGCAGGCCCCAGACAAGCTCCGGCCCGTGCTTCATTTCCAGGAACACCATCGCCGGGAAATACGCGAGATACTGAAACGGCAGAAATTCCAGGACCGCGGCGGCGCGGGCCCAGCAGGTCCAGCGGGAAGAGCTGGCCGGAGACGAAGAAGTTGATGATGTTGAGGATGTACATCAGCGACGTCACTTCCAGCAGCCAGAAGCCGGCCACGCCGATGCACGCCTCGAAGAAGAAGCCAATCACGAACGCAAGCAGCAGGGCAGCAACATAGGCCGTCAGCGTCCCGGCGTCCGGAAAGCCGTCGAACACGTCGCGGCACAGGAAAAACAACAGGCCATAGGGCAGCGCCACCGTCGCGATGTATGCAAGCTTGTGCGCGCCGCGGTACGACAGCAGGTACCACAGCATGTCGATCGGCTGCAGCAGGTACTTCTTGAGGTTGCCGTCGCGAATGTCGTGCGCGATGCCGTTGGCCAGGCCGGGCATGCTGGAGAACATCCGGCTCACCTGGACCAGCAGCAGGTAGGCGATCATGTTGTCGTGCGTGAAGCCGGCGATTTTCTCGCCCGCCGGCCGATCGGCGTAGACCGCTTCCCAGAGCAGGAACGTCGACAACAGCGGCAGGAAGCGGAACAGCGTCGCGACGAAAAAGTCGGCGCGATAGACCAGCCGTTCCATGAGCGAGATGCGCAGGATCTTGAAGTACTTCGCGAGTCCGCCGAACCGACCGGGCACGGGCAATGTCGGAAGCGGCGGGGGGCTAGGCAACGGGCTCGTGGTCGCGCTCATGCTGGCGCTGGCCCTCCTCGAAGACGCGGGCGATGACCTGGTCGAGCGGCGGGTCCTGCACGCTCATGTCGACGATGGTGTAGCGGTCCAGAATCGCGGCCAGCACCTCGGACACGCGCGCGCGCTCGACCTTCAGGTCGGCGATCGGTCCCTGCCGGCCGGTCACCTCGCCGTACTGGCCCAGATCGGCCGGCACGTCGTCGGCGAACTGCAGCTTGAGCAGCTTGACGCTGCCGAACTGCTCGGTGATGCGGGCGAGCGGCCCGTCGTAGATGAGCTTGCCGTGCGTGATCACCAGCACGCGCCGGCACAGCGCCTCGACGTCGCGCATGTAGTGGCTGGTCAGCAGCATGGTCACGCCGCGGCTGGCGTTGTACTCGCTGCAGGCATTTCTGGATCGTCACCTGCGCCACCACGTCCAGACCGATGGTCGGCTCGTCGAGCAACAAGCAGCTGCGGCTGGTGCAAGCAGGGCGGCGATCAGCTCCATCTTCATGCGCTCGCCGAGCGACAGTTCGCGCACCGGCTGGCGCGTCAGCTCCTTGACGCCGAACATCTCCGTCAGCTCGTCGAGAGTTTTCTGAAAGACGTCCGGCGGCAGCGAGTAGATTTCGCGGTGGAGCTGGAAGCTGTCGGCGGCCGGCAGGTCCCACCAGAGCTGATTTTTCTGGCCCATGACCAGGGCGAACCGGCGGCGAAAAGCGTCTTCGCGCTCCCAGGGAATGTAGCCCGAGGACGCGGGCCGTGCCGCCGGTGGGAAAGATCAGGCCCGAGAGCATCTTGAGCGTGGTCGTCTTGCCGGCGCCGTTGGGGCCGAGAAAGCCGACGATCTCGCCCGGCTCGATGGTGAAGCTGACCTCGTCGACGGCCCGGACCTCCTTGTACTCGCGGCGGAACAGGCCGCGCAGGGCGCCGAGCAGGCCTTCTTTCTTTTGGTACACGCGGTAGGTTTTCGACAGGCGGTCGACCTCGATGATCGGCATGTTCTTCTTTAACCACGGATGGCACGGATAACACGGATCAATGCGCGACGGGCGAATGCCGCTCTCCATGCATTCTATCCGTGCCCGTCCGCGTCATCCGTGGTTCAATCGTTTTTACTTGATCGGCGAGTAGTCGGTCGCCTTCATGTACACCGAGTCGACCTTGGTGACGAGCTTGCCGTCTTTTTCCGAGGCGGCCTTGACGGCCTTCCAGTCGGGATCGCTCTGGAAGTCCTTCCAGCTCTTGTCGGCGGCCTCCTTGCTGGGAAAGGCGAGGATGTAGATCATTCGCTTCTCGGCATCGGCGGCGTCGAGCGGACTCCAGAAGCCGATCAGCGTCATGCCGTGCTTTTCGAACAGCTTGTTCGTGTGATCGCGGAAGCGCGCGTGCAGCGCTTCCATCTTGCCGGGAGCGGCGTAATAGGTACGCAGCTCGAAAACGCGATTGTCCACCTTTTTTCCCCCCTGCACTTCGTGGGTGCTGAAGCCGACCCAGCCGGCCGCCGCCAGCGCCGTGATCACGAGCAGACTTTTGCAGTGCTTGAGCATGACCAGACCTCCTGGTAGGTCCCGCCTGCCGGGCGGGACCTTGAACCTTCCAGGTCCCGCCCGGCAGGCGGGACCTACCGCGCTTTTGACATTTCCTTTGGCACCTCGCCGCCGTTCGACTACGCTAATGACCGGCGAAGTCACCGACGGAGGACAATGTATGCGCTCCCGATCCTGCTGGCTGACGTTGTTCCTTGCCCTGCTCTGCGGCTCCCCGGCGCACGGCGAGCTGGTCGCACTCGAGATCAACAGGCGCGAGCCGTTCGCGGGCGGCCAGTCGTTCGGCGACGCTGGCCCGTATGACCAGATCACCGGCATCGCGCGTTTCGCGATCGACCCGAAGGACGCGCACAACCGCGGCATCGTCGATCTCGAGCTCGCGCCGCAGAACAAGGACGACGGCAAGGTGGAATTCGCGGCCGACGTGGTGATCCTGACGCCGAAGGACCCGGCCAGAGGCAATGGCGCCATTCTCTACGACGTGAACAACCGCGGTAACAAGCTCGCCCTGGGCATGTTCAACCGCGCCCCCGGCGGTCCCGGCCCCGACAGCAAGAACCCTGCCGGCGACGGTTTCCTCATGCGGCACGGCTTCACCGTCGTCTGGTCCGGCTGGATCGGCGAATTGCTGCCCGGCAACGGCCGGCTCTTGTTGCAAGCACCACAGGCCCGCGAAAACGGCAAGCTGGTGCGCGGCCTGGTGCGCTACGAAACCAGCACCGATGCGCCCGCCAAATCGCTGCCGCTCTCGCGCCGCGAGGGACATGGCTCCTATCCGCCGACGTCGGAAGGCGAGGCGAACGGCGTTCTGACGAAGCGTCTGCATGAGGCAGACAAGCGCGAAATCGTGCCGCGCGCCAGTGGAAGCTCGTGCGCATGCCGATGATCGATGCCAAGGGCGGCGTCCCCGGCACGCTGCCGCAGATACGCATCGAGCTGGAAAGCGGCTTCGCGCCAGGCTACCTTTACGAGCTGATCTGCGAGGCGGAAGGTTCGATCGTCCAGGGCGTCGGCTTCGCCTCGGTGCGCGACCTGATCGCATTTCTGCGCCGCGACGACACCGCCAGGAACCCGCTACGCAAGTCCGACGGCAAGCCCGCCATCGACCGCGCCCTGGCGTTCGGCGTGTCGCAGAGCGGGCGCTTCCTGCGGCATTTTCTCTATCTCGGCTTCGACGAGGACGAAGCCGGCCGGGTCGTCTTCGACGGCCTGATGCCGCACGTCGCGGGCGGCGGGCTCGGCTTCTTCAACCATCGCTTCGCCCAGCCGACCCGCCACAACGCCCAGCACGACGAGCACCTGTACCCGACCGACGTGTTCCCGTTCACCTACGGACCGACCACCGACCCGTTCACGCAGCGGACCGAGGGCATCCTCGACCGCTACGCCAAAGGCAAGGTCCAGCCGAAGGTGATGCACACGCAAACGTCGGCGGAGTACTGGCACCGCTCCGGCTCGCTCGTCCACACGACGCCGGATGGCAAGGCCGATGCCGAGATTCCCGCGAACGTGCGCATCTACGCCTTCGGCGGCTGCCAGCACGGCCCCGGCGACGGGCAGATTCCGGAAACCCGCTTCAGCAACTTCCGAATCCTGGTCGATGCGAAAAAGCTCGCGGCCTTCGGCATGCGCCGGGCGGACGTGCTGGATGCGGTTAATGAACAGGAACACGTCGCGGACATGGACAGGCTCGCCCAGATCATTGTCAAGACCACCGCGGACGGGCTTAGAATCCGCCTGCGTGACGTGGCGGCAGTTGAGTACGTCCCTGGGATTTGCGAAAACCCCACCAATCCCGCCGACTATCGGCCGTTCCTGCGAGCGCTGATCGTCGCGCTGAACGAGTGGGTCAAGGAGGGCAAGGAACCGCCTGTCAGTATCTACCCGAAAATTGCCGACGGCACGCTTGTGGACTGGCACCAGGATAAGACGGGCTTTCCGAAGATTCCCGGTGTTCGCTATCCGATGGTGATCCAGCAGCCGCCCTTCGCGGACTACGGCCCGAAGTTCCACACGCACGGCGCTATCAGCGTGGAGCCGCCGGAGGTCAAGGGACACTACACGGTTCTCGTGCCGAAATGGTCCGACAAGACGGGCAACGACGTAGGCACGGCCTTGCCTCTCGATGTCCTTCTGGGAATGGCGACCCACACGGGATGGAACACTCGCCGCGAATCCGCCGGCACGCCAGGCATGCTTGCCAGTCTCCTCGGTTCGTGCATCCCCCTCGCGCGTACGAAAGCGGCGCGTCAAAGGAGCGGCGATCCAAGACCGTCGGTTGAAGAAAGGTACGGCTCATTCGCCGAGTATACGAAGGCCTACCGTTTCGCGCTCGACTTTGATCAAGAACGGGGATGGCTGCTGGCCGAGGACGCGGCAGTATTTCTCAGGAACCTGGAAACGCGACGCAAGTACTTCCCAGCCGCAGAGGGCAAATAGATCGGTGGCTTCGAAGCCAAGGGAAGCCACCGCGCGCCATTTGATATAATTCCGGTTGCCCGTCTTCGCGAGGAGTGCCGATGAACGTGAAGCAGCTGATGCACTGGGTCGATCAGCCTGAAACGCACCAAATAATCGTCGGCGAGTATTCAGGTAGTTACGCACTCGGCGTGACCGACAACCCGCCCGCGTTTGTCCTGCGGGTTGAGCCAGCCGATGTGAGCAGTTTCCCTACCGTGGTAAACATCCATGGCGTCGAGGTCCCGGTCGTCGTCCGTGGTAACTTCGCCCCACCTGTGCCCGTCAAGCGACTGGCCCAGGGCGCAGCGGGCGAAGAGCACGGCTAATGCCCGCGATTCATTGCCACGCTTGCGGCCGTCTGGCGCCGCCGACGAGCGCGGCTTGTTGGCCATCATGCGACACACTTGAATGGGTACTTGTATGGGAGTAGCGTTTCGGGCCTGTGAAGACGCGCTCGAAAAGGCCGTCGATGAGTTGTTCGACGCCGACCGGCAGGTTCAGGCCGTCGGGATCGCCCGGCACGAGGACGCCTTCGGGTTCAAGGCCATCAAGAATGCGAACAAGATCCTGCCCGCGTCCGCAGCGGCCGGCGCAAGGCGGAAGCCGCCGAAGGCGATCAAGAAAGTGCCAGTTACGATCGAGACCGTCACGAACGACATTGAGGCGCACGTCCAGGTCCCGCACCCGCAGGCGGCCAGCTTCGTGCCTGAGCGCGGGCTCGTCCGTCCGCTTGTCTGCGGCCTGCAGATTCAGAACGTGGACGACGACGACCGACAGCGGCAGGCTGGTGCACTCCAGCCGGGGTTCATCATCATCGGCACTCTGGGCTGCTTCGTCAAACTGGCCGACGGTTCGCCCGCAATCCTGTCGAACAACCACGTGCTGGCCGGGGAAAATCGTGGGGTCAACGGGAGCGACCGCATTCTCCAGCCCGGCAATTTAGCCTTTACCGCCGCCCAATACGTCGCCACCCTAACCGACTTCATCCACTTGAATCCCAGCTCGAACAACGCGCGCCCGGCCCACGGTAATGTCGTGTATAACGCAGTGGACGCGGCCGTGGCCAAGTTAGAGCAGGGCGTGGCGTTTACACAAGCCTACCTGCCCGCCCGTCAGCAGCCGGCCCCGCATTCGCTCGGCACCCCAATGGTCGGGGACAAGGTTTTCAAGATCGGGCGGACAACCGGACTCACGAACGGCACCATCACTGCCGTTGGCATCGTCGTCGGACCGATCCCCTACGATCCCGGGAATTGCTGGTTCAATCAGCAGTTTGAAATCGTCGGGGACAACGGCACGATGTTCTCGGATCACGGCGACTCGGGATCGGCGATCGTGAGCACGACCGGGGAGGTGCTGGGCTTGCTGTACGCCGGGAACGGCACCCAGACCTACGCTTGCCCGATCCAAACCGTGCTGGCCGCCCTGAACTGCACCTTGGCGTGATTATTGCCTTGCATGGCTAAATCGTCTGACCCTTTCGGGGTCGGATGTTGCGGTCCCCGCATGAGACACAAGTTGTTTGCGACCTGCGCCGCCGCCTGGAACCGCTCCTGGCCAGCGAGGTGCGCGAGCTGGGGGCGCGCGACGTTGTCGAGGGCCGCGGCGGCGTTCACTTCCAGGGCGACCTGGCCACGCTTTATCGCGCGAATCTCTGGCTGCGCACCGCCATTCGCGTGCTCATGCCGATCCTCGAAGCGCCGGTCGCGTCGCCGGAGGAGCTCTACGACGCGGTGCAAACGATCGACTGGTCGCGCTACATGACGCCGGAGCACACGCTGGCCGTCGATTGCAATGTCCGCGACTCGAACCTGACGCACTCGAAGTACGCCGCCCTCAAGGTCAAGGACGCGATCTGCGATCAGTTCGTGGCCCGCATGGGCCGCCGGCCGAGCGTCGATGTCGAGACGCCGATGGTCGGCCTCAACCTGCACGTCTATCAGAATCACGCGACGCTCAGCCTCGACAGCTCCGGCGAATCTCTCCACAAACGCGGCTACCGGCCGATCCTGACGAAAGCGCCGCTCAACGAAGCGCTGGCGGCCGCGCTGATCCTGCAAACCGGCTGGCGCGGCGCGGCGCCGCTCGTCGATCCGCTCTGCGGCTCGGGCACGCTGTGCATCGAGGCGGCGTGGCTGGCGCTGGGCCGGCCGCCGGGCCTGACGCGCAAGCGGTTCGGCTTCATGGGCTGGATGGACTTCGACGTCGGCGTGTGGACCGGCCTGCGCGACGAGGCGCGCCGCGCGGTTCGCAAGACGCTCGCCGAGCCGATTCTCGGGTCCGACGCGCGCGCCGACGCGGTGCGTTTCGCCCAGGGCAACGCCCGCGCCGCCGGCATCGGCCATCTCTTGCAGTTCGCGGTGCGCGACGTGGCCGACTTCCGCCCGCCGCCGGGACCGCCGGGCGTCCTCATCTGCAACCCGCCGTACGGCGAGCGCATCGGCGAGGAGAAGGAGCTGCGCGGCCTGTACCGCACGATCGGCGAGGTTTTTCGCGAGCACTGCGAGGGCTGGACGCTGTACGTCTTCACCGGCAATGCGTTCCTCGCCCGCCAGCTCGGCATGAAGCAATTGCAGATGTGGGACTTCTACAACGGCAAGATCCCCTGCCGGCTGCTGCGGTTCGATGGCTAGTAATCCGCGGGATTTCCCCACTGCCTGAGGACCTTGAACACTGGCTGGGTACCGTGCTCGCAAATCAGCAGGACGAAGTAGTGTGGTAACAACATTCGCGAGCCGTTCGGCGCTTCGATCTCCAGATAACTGTGCCCGTAGCCCCCGCCGAACTCGGTGATGCGATCGAACGTGCGGATGCCCAGGAACCGGACGTCCTCGTAAAGCCGCTCCTCGCCGCCGCCGAGGCTTCCAGCGGAGCAATAGACGTTGTATCGCTTGCTCAGGTCGACGTGGCTGATCGGAATCTCCTGCGCCGGGGTGGTGCCCGACTGCGGGGATTGCGGTTGCCGGGATTTGAAGAGCCCCATCCGCGTCCTCCTTCGCCGAAAGCTAAGCAATCGCGCCGGGCGGTCACGTCTTCTGTGGGGCACGTTTTTTACGTGCCCGGTTTTCCTCGGGCACGTAAAAAACGTGCCCCACAATTGACGCTACCGCGTCGCGCACGGTCATTTACCCATTGGGTTGGTTCTCGTCACGGTTGCGCAGCTCCTCATCGCGGATCACATCGGCGAGGATCTTCTCGACCTGCTCGATGTCCGTATCCTCGACGCCTTCCCGACGGCGATAGCGGCGCTTAAGGCTGTCGAGCACATGCTCCCACATCGCGCGCGTCGGCTCCAGCCAGCGCGTCCAGTCGCCGCGGCGCTGCAGCTTCCAGCGGAACCGCCAGACGCGCGAAACGCTCGGCGCACAGGTAGCGGCGCTGGCCGGTCGCGGGGTCGATGTCGTGCCACTTGATTTCAAGCATGATGTACCCAAAGGCTCAACGCAGCTTACCAATAGCGAGACGGCCGGCGCCTTGCAAGCGTTCACCGGCGGCCGGTCTGCACAGGACTACGTGATTTCCGGCGCGCGCTCGACGCCGGAGCGTCGCCGGCGCCGCCACGCCATTGACGAATGCCGCGCCGGTCGTCATGCTGGAGGGGAAGCCGTCGGCGGCCTGGCGCGAGGTCAGGCCGGCGCTCGGCCGCCCCGGAGGTTTGCGTGATGCGCCGCTCCTGTCTGCTCAGCGTGTTCGGATTGCTGTTCGGGGGATTCCTGCTGTCGGCGCAGGACGAGCGGGTCCTGCGGTCGGGACCGAAGGAAGGGGATTTTCTGCCGGCGGCGTTCGATTGCTACAACTTCAACGGTCCGCACAAGGGCCAATTCCACTGCATGGTGTGCCGGTACGGCCTCAGCCCGTTCGTGCTCGTGTTCGGCGCGAGCCGGAGGAGGGCAAGGGCAACGACGCCAATCTCAACATGTTGCTCAAGCGGCTCGAGGAGACGGTGGCGGAAGTCAAGAAACTCAAGAATCAAGAATTCCACGCCGCCGCCATCTACCTGAGCCTCGATGCCAAGGCGTCGGCCGAGGTGGACAAGGACAAGCTCGCCGACGAAGCGAAACGGCTAGTCGAGGAAGCGAAGAAGCGCGACGACCTGTACGCGCGGATGGAGGCCCGTGCCAAGGAATTCAAGGAGGTGGACATCGGCGTGTTCGCGGCGGAAGGGCCGAAGGATTACAACCTCAACCCGAAGGCGGACGTGACGGTGCTGTTCTGCTCCAAGCACAGGGTCGTGATGAATCGCGCCTACGGGCCGCAGGGCCTGAGCGAGGAGGATGTGGACAAGATCATGACCAGGGTCAAGGAAACGCTCGAACCGCCGACGAAGAAGAAGTAATGCGGCGAATTTGGAGCTGGAGCGTTTGTTTACGACATTCCGGCTGGGAAAAGCATCGGGCCGGCAAGGCCCGCAATACGATGAGGGGGCCGCGCCGGCTCGATGGGTGTACGGTAGCTCACCTGAGGCGAACGACACGGCGCTCACTCAGGGCGTTTTCTCGCGTGCTTTACGGGCAGCTTTTTCTTTCCGCAGGCGGGCACGACGGCGGACTTCGCTCGGCTTTTCGTAATGCTGATGGGCTCGAAGCTCTTTCTGCATTCCGCTGCGCTCAATCAACTTCTTGAACCGGCGCAGGGCCAGACCGATCGACTCCTTTTCATGGACACGCATTCGCAACGTCATTCGTCCTCCTTTCGAGGCGAGACTCCCCGCCCGACGTTGAGACGGTGAGCCGGGGCCAATGAAAACGACGCCACGCCGCCCCAATGGCAGCGCGGCTAGTTCTGCAATTTGTTACTATAGCCGGCCATTCGCAAGACGAGAAGGGCAATCGGCGCATTTTTTTGGGCGCCGTCTTGCGCAAAGCCGCAGGCGAGTCTTCGAGCCTGCGGGTTAGCCCGGGCTAACCCGCAGGCTCGAAGACTCGCCTGCGGGCTTGGGAGCAACCGGTCGCCGAGCTACTTCAGCTCGACCGACCAGTACGCGTTGTCGAGGAATGTGCGCCACGACTCGTACTTCTTGCTGCTGAGCTTGAGGTTCAACAGCGGGCTGCGCTTCGGCTTGTCCGGCTTGCGGATCAGGCTCATGTGCGCCTGCTTCGGCGTGCGGCCGCCCTTGCGGACGTTGCAGTCGATGCAGGCACAGACGATGTTCTCCCAGCTGCTCAGGCCACCCTGGCTGCGCGGCACCACGTGGTCGAGGCTCAGGTCGCTGGTCGCGAAGCGCTTGCCGCAGTACTGGCACTGGTTGTTGTCGCGCGCGAATATGTTGCGGCGATTGAACTTGACCGCGTGCCGCGGCACCTTCTCGTAGTCGAGCAGGCGGATGACGCGCGGCACCTGAATCTGCGTGCTCGCAGTCCGAACCCAGTCATCCTCCTCCGCGCGGAACTGGAAGTTCTTCAAGCGGTATTCACTGATCTCGCGCCACGACGGGAAATCGTAGGTCGCGAACTGCCCGTCCTCCTGGCTGACCACCTCGGCCAGCTCCTTGCAAAGGAGGATAAAGGCGCGCCGCACGGAGATGACGTGGACGGCCATGAATAGCTTGTTGAGCACCAGCACGCTGGCGTCGAGGGGCGATGTCACGCTCTGGACCATGGAACCTCCACGCGGAAGATCGGCGTCCGGATTCAGCCGGGCGCTCCTTGCCATTTAGACGCGGACGGGCAAGGGTAGGTTCAAGTTAGTGTTATCTTAACAGGCGCCGCCGTCCCGTTGCAAGCCGCGGCGCCAGAAAGTCGCGAATTCATCGGAAATCCAAGAGCGGTCAATAGCCGGCTTCGATCACCAGCAGGCCCGTCTGCACGATGATCGACTTCAGGTGCGTCTTGCCGGCGACCGCGTACTGCGCGCACGCCTGGTCGAGATCCATGATAAGCTGATCGCCGTCGACGCGGATCCACGGCTCCTTCTTGGCGATGTCCTCGATCATCTTCATGATGGCGCTTTTGAAGATATTGCCCGGCACGCCCATCGCGCGGAACTTCGTGAGCCGGGCGACGGCCTTGCCCTGCTCGGCGCTAACGTGCCAGATCGTTTCGAACTTGACGTTGATGAAGAACGGATAGACGCCGGTGACGTGCAGTCCCTCCGGGCTGAGCCGCAGTCGCACATCCTCGACCGGCACGTCCTTGGGCGCGTGCTTCTTGTGCAGTTCGTTGAGGTCCTGTTCAGTCAACAGGACATGGAGGGAATGGATTTCCATGCGGCGGTGCCATTGGCGGTCGGCGGAGGTCTTGCGTCATTGAAAGGTTTGCGACGGCGTTCGTCAATACACCGGAAACTCCTCGTTCCCACGCTCCGCGTGGGAACGCACGTCTGGACGCTCTGCGTCCCGTTGGGCTTACCCACTGGCGGGATCGTTCTGCTCCTGGCGCTGTCGTGACGGGACGCGGAGCGTCCGTGGGAACGAGGAGGTCGTCGCAGTCCAAATCATAATCCAGAATTCATTTGCATTTACCTGCGGTTCTGGCAAGATTTACCAGCGTGCCAGCCAGCGCCAACCTCACCGCTCTCCGCGGGATCATCCCATGAAACGTATTCTGCTCGCGTCCCTGGCCGTCATGCTGCTGATCGGCGCCATCGCCCTCTCGGCGGCCCAGAAGGCCGGCAAATCCGATCTGCAGGTCGACCTCGAGCCGCGCAATCCCTGGACGCACCTCAAGCTCAACAACGACCCGGACACGTTCCACTTCGTCGTCGTCAGCGACCGCACCGGCGGCCATCGCCCCCGCATTTTCTCGCAGGCCGTTGAGCAGATCAACCTGTTGCAGCCGGCCTTCGTCATATCCGTCGGCGATCTTATCGAGGGTTACACCAAGGACCCCGCCCGGCTTGCCGCCGAGTGGAAGGAGTTTCAGAGCTATGCCTGCAAGCTGCAGATGCCGTTCTTCTACGTGCCCGGCAATCACGATGTCTCCAACCCGGTGGAGACGAAGGAATGGGGCGAGCGCTTCGGCCGGCGCTATTACCACTTCGTCTATCGCGACGTGCTGTTCCTCGCCGTCTGTGCCGACGATCCCGCCGAGTCGGACGAGAAGGGCAAGGATCAAAAGGGCAAGCTTAGCGCCGAGCAGATCGAGTATTTCCAGAAGGTGCTGAAGGAGAATCCGAGCCCGCGCTGGACGATCGTCTGTGTCCACAAGCCGCTCTGGACGCAGGACAACCTCACGACCAATGGCTGGCTCGATGTCGAAGCCGCGCTGGCGGGCCGCAATTACACGGTTTTTGCCGGCCACATCCATCGCTACCAGAAATATGTGCGCGGCGGCATGAACTATTACCAGCTCGCGACCACCGGCGGCGGCAGCAAGCTGCGTGGCATCGCCTACGGCGAGTTCGACGAGGTCGCCTGGGTCACGATGCGCAACGGCGCCCCGATCATCGCCAATGTGCTGCTCGACGGCATTCTGCCCGAGAATCTCAAGCGGCCCATCACGGACGAGGAAGGCGTAACCGTGTACAACCGCAAGCCCACCCACCCCGCCACGTGCCTTGTGACGCTCGACGGCACGCCCGTGCCGGGGGCCTATGTGACGTTCATCGCGATCGATCCAAAGGACGCGAAGAAGACGGCGCGCACCGCGGACGGCGTCGCCGAGGCGGACGGCACGCTCACGCCGAGTACTTACAAGGCGTTCGACGGGTTGCCGGAGGGCGAGTACAAGGTGACGATCGTCCTGCGTGAGCCGTTCTTCGAGCCGTCCGGCAAAATGGGGGCGAACCGCCTGCCGGAGAAGTACGCCACGGCCGCGGCGACGGAGCTGAGGGCGACGGTGAAGACGGGGAAAAATCACTTCACGTTTGAATTGACGAAGTGATTTTTTCTTGCTTGCGTTTAGCGCTCGGAGGCATGCTGCATTCACCCACAATCGTGGGCGAATGCAGCATGCCTCCGAGCGCTAAGGCGATCGGCAGGTGAAAGCCTACCCTCGCTTGCGCGTCGGGCTTGTGTCAGTCACAAGCCCGACGCGCAAGCGAGGGTAAGTTAACTCCTGCCGCTCGCCTAAACGCAAGCAGATTGCAGTGAAATCCGCGCGTGCAGATTATCCACCACCCAGTGGAACGCCGTCAGGTGGATCGATTCAACGATGCCCATGTCGTCCAGCGGCACGTGCAGGTTGTGCTGCGCCAGCGTCTTGAGCTTGCCCCCCGAAAAGCCGGTGCAGCCGAACGTCGCGATGTCGTGGCGATTGGCCCATTCGACGGCCCGCAAGATATTGGGGCTGTTGCCGGAGCCGCTGATCGCGATGAGCAGATCGCCGGGGCTGGCGAGGTTCTTGAGCTGCTCGACAAAGACGCGATCGAAGCCCTCGTCGTTGCCCCAGGCGAGGATGTACGGGGTGTTGTCGGTCAGGCTCAGGATGCGCAGGCGTTTTTTCTTGTCGTTGTCGAAGTCCTCGCGGCGGAGCGTGCCCTTGCCGAGGTCCTCGCAGAAGTGCGACGCGTTCGAGCCGGAGCCGCCGTTGCCGATGATGAAGACGAATCGGCCCTGCTGATAGCGGGCGAACACCGCATCGGCGAGCGCCTGGACCTGGGCCGGATCGATTTTCTCCAGTTCCTGGCCGACGCGATCCAGAAACTGCCGCGGCGAGAGCTTGATGCCGAGCACGGCGTTCTCCTTCGGGGATGAATGGACGCAACTCGACTTGCGTCTAGCATGCGGCGAGCGGCGGGGCTTGTCCCCGCCGTCCGTGCAGCTTATTGTAAGCGTGCCCCGTAACGCAAGCCAAGTTCCCAGGGGGGCGAGCCGGGGCGGCCATCCACACTCTTGGAGGAACACCGATGCGACTGCTGGCCGCATTGATTGCGGGACTAGGCACCCTCACCGTGGGCGGGGGACTGACGGCGGGCGACAAGTCCACGCCGAAAGTCGGCGACAAGGCGCCGTCGTTCGAAAGCGTCGACGAGAACGGCAAAAGCTGGAAGTCGACCGAGCACGTCGGCAAGAAGATCGTCGTGCTGTACTTTTATCCGGCCGACTTCACCGGCGGCTGTACGGCTCAGGCCTGCGGTTTCCGCGACAACATGGGCGCGCTCAAGAGCAAGGACGTCGAGGTCGTCGGCGTTAGTGGCGACACGCCCAAGACGCACATGATGTTCAAGGCGCACGAAAAGCTCAACTTCACGCTGCTCGCCGACGAGAAGGGCGACCTCGCGAAGCAATTCGGCGTCCCGACCAAGCCGGGCGGAACCGTTTCCGGGATTGACGAAAGCGGCCAAAAGGTCCCGGTCACGCGCGGCGTGACGATCATGCGCTACACCGTGGTCATCGACAAGGGCGGCAACGTCGCGGCGCTCTATCAGGTCGCCAAAGCCGGCGACGACGCCAAGAAGGTCGGCGAGATCGTCCAGAAGCTCGAAACGAAGTAACCAGCTCCGTGGGGCAGACATTTCTGTCTGCCCCACGATGTTCATCGCAGATCCGGCTGCACCAATCGCTGCGGCCGGCCGAGCCGCTCGAGCAGCGCCTCGGCGGCGAGGTAGCCGCTGCGAACCGCCCCTTCCATCGTCGCCGGCCAACCGGTGCGCGTCCAATCGCCCGCGATCAGCAGATTCGGCAATGGCGTGACCTGCGGCGGCCGCCAGCGATCGACGCCGGGCACCGCACTGAACGTTGCCGCGTGTTCCGTGACCACCTTCGCACGCAGCAGCCGCGCCTTCACCAAAGCGGGGAACAAGCGGCGCAGCTCGTCCACGACGCGGCGCTCGACTTCCTCGCGCCCCAATGCGCGCAGCTGCCGGGCCGCACTCACGACCACCTGCAGATAATGCTCGCCTGGGGCCGTCTCACTGCGATTGAACACCCATTGGCCGACGCTGTCGATCAGCACCACGTGTGGCAACGACGTCGCCGGCCGATCGAACCAGGCGTGGACGCTCGTGATCGGCGACGTCTCCAGGTTCCGCAGGTTCGCGAAGCAAGGATGCGCGTCGACGACGGCGGCCGGCAGCAGGTCGAGCAGCCGATCGAACGGCACCGCCGTCACGTACCAGTCGGCCGCGTAGCTCGGCTCCTGGCGCATCTCGAGCCGCACCACTTGATCGCCCTCAATCGCAAGCTGCCGGGCCGCGTGACTCAGCCGTAATTCAACACCGTGGCGCTGAAGCCAACCGGTCAACTCCGCGCCGTAGAGTCGGCCGAGCGGGACCGAGGGGACTTCGACCTCGAAGCCGCGACGATGCGTGAGGAAGCCGTCCACGAAGACCTTGCGGGCGTAGCGCAGACCGACGCGATCCGGCGTTTCATTGAGTGCGCTGACCAGCACCAGGCCCCAGAAGCGATCGACGGTCCGCGGCGTCTGGCGATTGCGCGCGAGCCATTCCTGAAACGGCGGATCGTCGGCATCGCCGGCCCGTTGCAGCCGGCTCAAGCCCCACGCGACGCGCAGCTTTTCCGCGAGTGACAGATAATGGGCCGACGCGAAGCTGCGCAGCAGATGGAGCGGCGCCGGCCAGGCGTCGGCGCAGAATCGGCTGACGCGACGATCGGGCGTCATGAAATACAGACACCGCTGCGGCTCGAGCAGGTGGTCGATGCCGAGCGTGCGGCAGAAGTGGGCGAGATTGGTGCAGCAGCCCATGCTGACGTGCTGGCACGCGTCGATGAGCTGGCCGCTGACCGGGTCTTGAAACGAACCCGCCCGCCCGCCGAGCCGGCCCTTCGATTCGACCAGCGTGACCTGCAGCCCGCGCGGCGCCAGCGCCGTTGCCGCCGCGAGCCCCGCGAGACCGCCGCCGACGATCAGGACGCGTGGTTGCATGGTTTGTATTGAATCGTCTCGCGGCGGTGCAGCATTGTTGGAGTCCCGGCTTTAGCCGGCGAAGACCGGCTAGAGCCGGGACTCCAACAATGCTGCACCGCCGCTAAACCCAGCCCAGCCGCACCGGCACGACGCGCACGGCGAGCCACATTTTCTTCCATCGGCTCAGGCGCACCCCGCGCTGAACACGTCGTAATCGCGCCGCTCGATTTCGTCGAGCAAGCCGCGGTAGGTGCGCGCCATCATGAGAAATACGGCGCCCCGCCGGCGCCAGCAGCGGCGCCAGCGGCCCCGCGGCGTCATAATAGCCGCGCGCCCGCTGCAATTCGAACTGCATCAGCGCACGGAATGCCTCGTCGCGCTGGCTGCGGCGCAGCCGCTCGGCGTCGTAGCCGAAACGCGCGAGGTCCTCTTGCGGTAAGTAGAGCCGGCCGCGGGCCGCGTCCTCGCCGAGGTCGCGCAGGATGTTGGTGAGCTGGAACGCCAACCCGGCGTCCTCCGCATACTGCTTGGCCTGTTCGCCGTGGAAGCCCCAGACGTGAATGCACGCCAGCCCCACCGCCGACGCCACGCGGTAGCAATAAAGCCGCAGCTCGGCGAAGGTCGAATACGCCACCGGCTCCAGATCCATCTCGACGCCGTCGAGCACGGCCTCGAGGTACTCCGGCGGAATGTGATGGCGCTGGACCGTGGCGTGCAGGGCAGGCAGCGCGGTGTGGCGGTAATGCCCCTCCAGGGCCTGGTGCAGCGCTTGCCGCCAGCGCCGGAGCTGTTCGCGCTTGAGATCGCTGGGGGCGGGCTCATCGCTCAGGTCGTCCGCGATGCGCATGAAGGCGTAGAGCGCGCACATCGAGCGGCGCTGGGCCGCCGGCAACAGGCGAAACGCCGGATAGAAGTTGCCGGCCTCGCGCCGCGTCAGCGCTTCGCAAAAGCGGTACGAACGCGACAGGGATGAACTCATGGAGTGGATGCGTCGCCCGCCTATTGCCAGAGATTGCGCCGCCAACGCCGCCACAAGGTCGTCGCCAGCAGCGCGACCTTTTCGCGTTTGCTCAGCACCGGCCGAGCGCGCCAAACGTCGTAGCCGGCTTCCTCGATCTTGCGCAAGATTGCCAGGCCGCCGCGGGCGAACAGCTCGATGTCAGTCTGCACGTCGGCCGGCACCAGCGGCACCAGGCCCAATCCCTCCGCGAACAGCGCCCGCGTCCGCGTCACCTCGAAGCGCATGAGTTCGCCGAAGGCCGGCGTGAACCGGCGCGCCTCCAGATCATCATCGCCATAAGCGAAACGGCGACGATCCTCCGCCGGCAAATAGACTCGGCCGATGTCGAGATCGCGCGCCACGTCCTGCCAGAAGTTCGCAAGCTGCAGGCCGGTGCAAACGCGGTCCGAGAGCGCCGCCCGCTGGGCATCGTGGCACTCGCACAGGTACAGGACCAGATGGCCCACGGGGTTCGCCGAAAAGCGGCAATAATCCACGAGCTGGGCGTAGGTATCGTAGCGTTTGACGCGCTGGTCCTGCGCGAACGCGTGCAGCAATTCCAGAAACGGCGTGGGCGGGATGCCGAAGCGATCGATCGTCCGCTTCAGGGCGACCATGACCGGATGCCGCGGCGTGCCGTCGTAGCAGCGCAGCAGCTCCGCGCGCCACCAGTAAAGCAAGTCCAGTGCCCGCTGGCCGCCGCCGGTCTCGTCGCCGAGGTCGTCGGCCCAGCGGCAGTAGGCGTAGACGCTCTCGAAGTGCGGCAAGAGGCGGCGCGGCAGCAGCAGCGTCGCGACCGAGAAATTCTCGTAGTGCGTGCGCGTGAGGCCGCCGCAGTACGCACGCGCCAGGCTCGTGGAAACCGGCGCGTACGGCTGCTCGGGTCCCCAGCGCTCGAGGTGCTGCGCAAAGCCGTTGTCCATAACGTGGATTATAGTTGGCCCCAGGGTGGGGGGCGGCCGACAGGCCGCGGGGCTTTGGATTTTTTGGAGTGCGGCGCTTTTCCGCCGCTTTTGTTTTTTCCTTTGCAAAAAACAAAGGCGGCGGAAAAGCGCCGCACTCCAAAATCCCCCTTGACATCTCAGACACAATGTCTTACCCTTTGGTCAGACATTTCGTCTGATCGAGGAGCCGCATGGGACGCACACCGCAAGACATCACCGACAAGGAGCTGGAGATCCTGCAGGTCCTGTGGGAGCACGGTCCGCTGGCGATCCGCCGGATCACCGACGTGCTCTATCCCGATAGCCGCTCGTCGTACTATGCGACGGTGCAGAAGCTGCTCGAAAGGTTGGAAGCGAAGGGCCACGTTGCCCGCGACCGCTCGGGGAGCGTGCACGTCTTCGCGGCCGCGGTGGCGCGGGACGAGATCGTCGGCCGGCGGCTGCAGGCAGTCGCGGACCAGCTCTGCGATGGATCGTGGACGCCGCTGCTGACGCACCTGGTGCAGAACCGCAAGCTGTCCGGCGCCGACCGCGAAACGCTGCGGCGCATGATCGACGAGCTGGATCAGTCCGGGACGGACAGGAAACGCCGCGGAAAGGACGTGAAATGAACATCCTCGTCGAGCTCGCGCTGAGCAACGTCCTGATGGCGGCCATGCTCGCCGTGCCCGCGGTGCTGGCCGGCTGGTGGGGCGCCGGCCGGCGCTCACGCACGGCTTGTGGCTGCTGGTGGTGCTCAAGCTGGTCACGCCGCCGCTCTTCCGCGTGCCGATCGCGCTGCCGGAAGAGCCGCCGCCGGAGCCGATCGTTCAACAGGCGACGGTGCCGGTCGTGGCGCCGCTCGCGCTGCCGGAGCCCGAGCCGCCTGCTGCGCCGATCCCGCTGGAACCCGCGCTGGTGCCGCAGGCGATGCCGATTGACGCGGAGCCGGTGGTAGAGCCTGCGCCAGCGCCGGAGATCGTGCCGGAGGTTACGGGGACGTGGACGGACTGGCTCGTGCTGCCCTGGCTGGCCGGCGCGCTTGGCTGGCTATTGTTGGCGGCGCGGCGGCTCGACCGGTTCCATCGCTTGCTGCGGTTCGCACGGCCGGCGCCGGCCGAGGTCCAGGCGGAGGCGAACGGCCTGGCGACGATCATGCGTGCGCTGCCCCCAGGTTCTAATGCTGCCCGGCGCCGTTTCGCCGATGCTTTGGGCCATCGGCCGATCGCCGCGGCTGCTGGTTCCCGACGAATTGTTCGCGCGGTTGCGGCCGGCTCAGCGGACAACGCTGCTCGCCCATGAGCTGGCCCACTGGCGGCGCGGCGACCATCGCGTTCGCTGGCTGGAAGTGGCGGCGCTCGGCCTGTACTGGTGGTGTCCGCTGGCGTGGTGGGCGTGCCGGCAGCTGCAGCAAGCCGAGGAGGAGTGCTGCGACGCGTGGGTGGTGGCGGTGCTGCCCGACGCGGTGCGCGATTACGCCCTGGCTCTGGTGGAGACGATCGACTTCCTGTCCGGTGCCCCGTCCGCGCTGCCGCCAGCGGCCAGCGGGGTCGGGCACGTTCGACTCTTGCAAAGGAGACTGACGATGATCCTGCGTGGTACGACTCCGCAATCGCTGACCCGGGCCGGCCTGTGCATCCTGGCCGGGCTCGGCCTGGCGCTGTTGCCGTTCGTTCCCGGCATGGCCCAGCAGCCCGCCAGGAAAGACCCGGAAAACGCTGATGAACTCGTGCAGCGACTGCTGGCTGAGGGGAAACTGAAGGAGTTGGTGCAGGTGCAAGATGCACTCGCACAGGCCCTCAAGGTCGGTGACGAGGAGAAGGTGAAACAGTGGCAGGCGGAGCTCGAACGCGCCCAGGTGGAACTGGAAAAACAACGCCGCCAGCTCGAAGAAAAGATCGAGGCGATGCAGTGCGCGATGCAGCGGTTCCGGGAGCAGGCCCCGCCCAAGGACCCATTGACCGGCACCGGTGGTGCGGCCACCGGGCCCAAGACCACTGCCAAGCTCAGCGTCGAGAAGCGGCTGGAGCAGGTCGAGAAGAAGCTCGACACGTTGCTCTGGGAAGTCGCCAACCTGCGGCGCGACCTGAGCAAGGCACACCCGGCGCCTCAGGGCCCGGGCGTCGCTGGTCCGAAGCCGGAACCGGGCGGCGGCTGGCCACCGGGTGCCAGCGGGCCGCCGGGTCCCGGCAACACTTCGCCCGACCCGAATCCCAAGGGGCCGGGAACCCTGCGCCCGGGCAGTCCGGGCAGTCCGGGCAGTCCGGGCGGTCCGGGCGGTCCGGGCGGTCCGGGCGGGTTCGGCCTGCCGCCCGGCGGCCCGGGCGGTCCGGGCGGTCCCGGACTGCCGGCTGGGTTCGGCCTGCCGCCTGGCGGCCCGGGCGGTCCCGGCCTGCCGGCTGGGTTCGGCCTGCCGCCGGGCGCGCCGGCGTGGCGCCAGGCGGGCAGCCAAATCCGCCGCCGGATTCGGTCACACCGAAGCAGTGAGGTCCCTCCGACGTGATGGTTTTCGATTCGGCGTTCCCCCAGCGCTGCCCTGGTGGCCAGCGCGGAAGGCCGGATGACTCTTACCATGGAGATAGAGGATGATCGCGCGTGGCATAACTCCGCAATCGTGGACGCACGCCGGCCTGCTAATCCTGGCCGGCCTTGGGCTGGTCCTACTGCCGTTCGGCCCGGGTCGGGCCCAGGCGCCGCCCAAGGACGAGAAGCCAAAGGAGCAGGTTGATCAGGCTGAGGAACTGGTGCGCTGGGCCCGCGCTCGGCAGGAGATCGAGCAAGCCAAGGTAGCCGAGGACGTGGCCAAGCAGCGCGCCAACCTGGATGCGATGAAGGCCGACCTGGAGGCCAAGCTCAAGCAACTTCAGCAGGCCATCGAGCAGCTCAACGCCTACGCCAAGCCGCAGACTGCCCAGGGCGGGTACGGCGGCGCGGGAGCGAACAAGCCGTACTTCGCCCCCGCCCTGCCGATGGGCGGCGGTCTAGGAGGCGGCAAGGCGCTCGTCCAGCCTGGGACCGTTTACGGCAAGGGCGGCAACGTCGAGCAGCGCCTCGACCAGGTCGAGAAGAAGCTCGACACCCTGTTGTGGGAGATTACCAACCTGCGCCGCGACCTCGCTCGACCGCCCGCCGTGCCCGCGCCTCCGGGAATGGCGCCCGGCGGCGGATTCCCCGGAAGGCCCAAGACGCCGCCGCCCGCGAGCGATTCGTCCTCCGGCACATCCAGCGGCAGCCCGACCTCGGGGTCAAGCTCGAGTTCAGGTTCGGTGCCACGCGCCGTCAACCGCGCTGGTAGTGACCCGCTTTAGCGGGTCCAAGGCCCCCTTGGACCCGCCAAAGCGGGTCACTTCGAGCGCAGTTCGCCGCCGCGGCCGCGAACTTCGTCTCGGCGCGGCAACGGACCTTCGCTACAATCGCCCGCTGCAAGGAGGGTGGCGCGCCCGGCCTGGGGGCGCCGCGTGGCCGGCTCGCCGACCGTGGCGCGCCCGAGGAGACCAACGACCCATGTTTGCCAAACTGCGTTTCTGGCCGATCCTGTTGACGCTCCATCTCACGGGCGGTTTTGCCCTCGCCCAAACGCCGCCCGCCGGCGAACCGATTCCGCCGCCGTTGCCGACGCCGGTGCCGAAAGCCGAGACGCCGCCCCCTGCCGACGCCGTCGCCGCCGTCGTGAACGGCCAGCCGATTCCCGAGCTGGCGGTCTTCCGCGGCCTGTTGCGCGTCAACCCGCAGTTTCGCGACAAGGCGCGTCCTGAGGTCATCAACTACCTCGTCGACAAGGTCATCATCGACCAGTACCTGACGCAGCTCAAGATCGAGATCACGGTCAAGGAGATCGACGACCATGTCGAGCAGATCAAGGCGGAGGCCAAGAAGGCAGGTAAGGAATTTCCAGTGATGCTCAAGTCGCTGCACCTGAGCGAGGACGACCTGCGCCGCGAGCTGGTCGGCGCTGCGGTGGGACAAGTTCGTGCTGCAGCAGGCCACCGACAAGGTGCTGCGTGACATGTTCGATAAGAATGTCGAAATGTTCAACGGTGCGCGCATGCAGACCCGGCACATTCTGATCAAGAGCGCGCAGGGCAGCCAGGGCGAGGCCGAGGCCAAGCTCGTGGCGCTCAAAAAGCAGATCGAGGCGGAGGTAGCGCAGGAGGTCGCGAAACTGCCGGCCGGCAGCGACAAGATCGCGCAGGAAAAGGAACGGGCCAAGGTGCTGGAGCGCGTGTTCGCCGCCGCCGCCGCCCGCGAATCCGCCTGCCCCAGCGGCAAGCAGAGCGGCGGCGATCTCGGCTCCTTCCGCCGCGTCGGCGACATGGTCGAACCGTTCGCCCGCGCAGCGTTTGCGCTCAAGCCTTACCAGATGAGCGATCCGGTCGTCAGCGAGTTCGGCGTCCACCTGATCCTCGCCATCGACTACCGCCCCGGCCAGGAACGTCAAGTTCGCGGAACATTCAAGCCGTTCGTGTCGAACGTCTACGCCGAGCGGCTGCACGAAGCGATCCTCAGCAGCTACAAGCCCAAGTCGAAGATCGAGATTCGCGAGAAGAAAGGTTGATCTCGTAGCGGAATTCGCCGGAATTCCGCGCTGGCCAGCGCGGAATTCCGGCGAATTCCGCTACGAGAGCAGCTTACTGCGCCGGCGCTAGCTTGTCGTCCTTTTTCGCCGTGACCGGCGCCGCGCGGGTGATGACGATCTTGTGGATGTCCCACTCCACGTCCCGTGGAGCCTCGGCGAAGCTCAGCGGGTCGACGGCCCCGCGGGTTTCCACGTAGATGATGCCGTCGAGCATGAACGGGAGTTGCTTGCCCGCCGGCTCGAGCGGCAGCCGAAATCCAACCAGCGTTTGCACCTTGTTGTCCGGGGTGATCAGCCACTCGCCCAGAGACAGGTTGTCGTCGATCACCAATTGCAGTTTGTCCAGCCGGCGCGGCGCTTCCGATAGGAACAGGTCCTGCAGCCGGCCCTGAAGGTAACCTTGCTGATCCTCGTTGAGCTGGGGCAATCGCTTCCACTCCGTTCGATCCTTCGCGGCAAAATCCTTATAGGACTGTCCCTCTCCCAGGACCTGGCGCCATAGAGTGACGAATCTTTGGGAGCTGAAGCGCAGATGCTGCAGACCCATGCCCAGCGGCGTGAACTTGATCTGCTTCGGGGTGGGCTTGCCGATATATTGCAGCGGCACATACCACCGGCGCTGCTCGCCGGCCGTCTCGCCCTCGTTGCTCCAGGCCGGGATCGAGAATTCGACGGCGGCCTCGGGCGTCGTGATGCGGTAAAGACGCCGCACCTTGTAGCTGCGTTCTTCGTAATCCCAGGCTTGAACCCCGAGCGACTCGACCTGAACCTGGCCGGGCGGAGCCGTCGTGAGCATCCGCACGATGGGATGCTTGCGGAACGCCGCCAGCGGGCTCGGCCCACCGTCGGGCTTGCTCTCGTCGAACTTGCGCAGGATGCCGGCCTCGTCCTCGGGCCGAACGCCGCCCCGGTTGATGGCCGGCAGCGACTCGAGGAAGGCGGCGTAATAGTCGGTGCGGTTCGTGGCGGCGTTTTGCAGGTGGGGGAAGAAACCGCTGTCCGGGCCGATTTCGGTGAGGAAGGAGTTGGCCTGACTCTGCACCGCCAGCCCGGTCACATAGAAGTAAACAAAGTAACCCAGACCGAACAGCAGGCTGATCCAGACGCCGGCGCCGGCCAGCGCCTCGCCGGCGCGGGTCCCTTCCGAGCTGCGGATTTGACTGCGCCACCAGCGACAGCACCAGGGCGGCGGCCGGCAACAGCACGATCCACGGCGAGTAGAAAAACGGCGCGCCTGGTAAAGCGCGACCACCGCCGCCACCAGCACCAGCAGCGCGAACAGGCTGGCGATCGCAACGCCCGCCACCGCGAAGCCGGCGAGCGGCCGATACGCGATCGGCTCGCTGACCGGCGGCGCCGGCGGGATCTGGGGGTCGCGCGTGGGGATCGGATCGGACATGGAAGTCTCCCTAATCATCGCCGCCGCCGCCCGCGTCGGAGATGTCGGTGAGCATGGCCCGGCGGGCCGCGTCGCCGGCACTGGTGCCGCGCGCCTGCACCTGGCCGGACGCGTCGAGGAAAATCTTGTCCTGCAGGATTTCCTGGATGACGATGGCCATCTTGTCGCCGCCCTTGAGGTCGACCAGCGGCTTGGCCCCGGTGTTGAGCGCGACCATGCGCTTCTGGATCAGGGTCGAGAGCTTGAAGCGCCCACCGACCTTGTTGACGATTCCTTCTTCTTTCAGCTCATCCAGCATCGCGGTTCCTCTCGAAAAGGGGTCCGACGATCGCCCGCAGCTCGGCCAGAGCGGTCGCGAGGTCGTCGTTGATTACCTGAAAATCGTACTCCGGCGCCCGCGCCAGCTCGCTCTGGGCCGCCCGCAGCCGCCGTTGCACCTGCTCCTCCGACTCCGTGCCGCGCGCCCGCAACCGCCGCTCGTATTCGGCCTGCGACGCAGCGCGGACAAAGATCGACACCGCCTCGGGGCAGAGGCGCCGGACCTGCTCCCAGCCCCGCGTGTCGATGTCGAGGATCACGCCATGGCCCAGGGTCCGGTGCGGCGTCACCTCGCTGGCCGGCGTGCCGTACAGGTTCCCATACACCTCCGCCCACTCCAAAAAGCCGCCCTGCTCGCGCTTGCGCAGGAACTGCTCGCGGCTCCAGAAGTGGTAATGCACACCATCGATCTCGGCCGGCCGCGGCGGCCGCGTCGTGGCCGAAACCGACAGCCGCAACGGCCAGCTTTTGCCCGTTAGCAGGCGGTCGATCAGCGTGGACTTCCCGCTGGCGCTGGGACCGGACATGACGATAAGCGGGCCGATCGTCCCACCTCCGGGGAAATCCGAAATCCGAATCTCGAAATCCGAAACAAATTCCAAATCCCAAATTCAAATCACAATCCGCCGTCGTTGCAGTTTTTGGTCGTTGGTATTTCGCATTCTGCGATTGTTTCGGATTTCGAGATTCGGATTGCGGATTTCCACCACTCGCGGCATCCTACTCAACGTTCTGAACAAGTTCGCGGATCTTCTCGAGCGTCCCCTTGATCTCGACCACCTTGCGCGAGATGTCGACGTTGCTCGCCTTGGAGCCGATCGTGTTCGCTTCGCGAAACATCTCCTGCGTCAAGAACTCCAGCTTGCGGCCCGGACTGTCGTCCTCCTTCATGATCTCCTGAAAATGATCCAGGTGCGTCGCCAGCCGCACCACCTCCTCGGCGATGTCGCTCCGCTCGGCGAAAATCGACACCTCGCGGATGAGGTCATTACGATCGATCTGCACGTCGTGTTCGGCCAGGAGCTGCCGGACGCGCTCGTGCAGCTTGTCGCGGAAGATTGCCACGATCTGCGGCGCCGCGCGCGAATGACCCCGAGGTGCCGGCCGATGGTGTCGCGATGGGCAAGCAGCTCGTGCGCCATCGCCCGGCCTTCCTCGCGGCGCATGCCCTGCAGGTGGTCGAGCGCCTCTTGCAGCACCTTCTCGATGATCGGCCAATCGTCGTGCAGCTGGTAGGCGTGTCCCCCCGATTCGGGGATGACGCCGGGCAGCGCCAGCACCTGGCCCATGAGTGCCTCGGCACCCGCCACCAGGTTGAGCTCGGCCGCCGCACTGCGCAACTGCTGGATGTAACTGTTGAGGGCGACGGTGTTGATGCGGAAGTCGGCGGTCGCGCTCTTGCGGTCGCAGCGCAGGTGGACCTGCAGGGTGCCGCGCTTGACACTCTTGCGAATGACCTTTTCGAACTCAGCCTCCAGCAGTTGATAGGGATCGGCGGTGCGCAGCGACACTTTCAAGTAGCGATTGTTGAGGGCTCGCAGCTCGATCGACAGCGCGAGCTCATTGCGCTGGTGGCGCGCCTCCCCGTAGCCAGTCATACTCAAAAGCACGCCAACCTCGCTGGGGTGGGGAGCGTTAACGGTTCGTAGTTCCGCCTTCAGGCGGCGCGACCGTCAACCGCCTAAAGGCGGAACTACGAACGGCCGGGGCGGGCGTTGCCGGCGCCGCCATGGCAGGAACTATTCCTGATTGACGCCGACGGCGCCGCCGCGATTGCCGCCGCGGGCCGATTCCTGCACGGCGCGAACCTGCACCATCGTGAGGAATAGCCAGATCAGCGCGACGTAAATCGTGAGGCGCGTAAACTGATCGCCGGCCCGCGAGCCGAACGGGCTGGAGCCGCCCGCGCCACCGAGGGCGCCGATCAACCCGCCGCCCTTGCCGCGCTGGATTAGCACCAGCAGGATCAGGAAGGCGCCGAGGAGAAACAGGATCAGATTCAACGGACCCGGAAGCCAGGACCACATGAGTGCATCTCTCCCTGCGCGTGGTGGAGATTATCAAAGCGTCATTATACGTCCCCGGCAGCTGGGCGGAAAGCCGGATTTGACGTTTATCGAGTTTGGGCGCTTTAGGCGTTTACATCAAGCCCGCAGGCGAGTCTTCGAGCCTGCGGGCTAACCGCGGCGTAACCCCGCAGGCTCGAAGACTCGCCTGCGGGCTTGGTGGGGTAAACGTAAACCTCAGGAATTGGATACGGCGCGTCGCTGATCTCGCTGGCGATCAAGCCGCCTCGTCACGGAAGCGCGTACGCATGTGGCTGATGCCACGGGTACACTTGTGCAGAAATCGCAACAGCTCCTGCACCACGTCCATCTGGCCCAGTTCCTGCTGCAGCTTTGCCATCGCGCTGTGCAGCACGAGGCCGTCGCGGTACAGGATGCGGAAGGCTTGCCGGGCGGCGTCGATTTGCACGCTCGTCATCCCGGCCCGCCGCATGCCTATGAGATTCAGGCCCGAGACGCAGTCGATCCCCTGCTGGATCACAAACGGCGGCACGTCCTTGGTGCTGGCCGAGCAGCCGCTGATCAGCGCCAGCCGGCCGACGCGGCAGAACTGGTGTACTGCCGAATTGCCCGAGAGAATGACGTTGTCCTCGACGACGCAATGGCCCGCGACCAACGAGCCGTTGGTGAAGATGCAGCGGTTGCCGATGACGCAGTCGTGGGCGATGTGGGCGCCGGCCATCAGGAAGTTGTGGTTGCCGATGACGGTCTTCATCGACTGGGTGGTGCCGCGATGCACGGTGACGTGTTCGCGGAAAACGTTGTAGTCGCCTACCTCGACGCTGGTGGGTTCGCCGCGATATTTCAGGTGCTGGGGCTGCTCACCGACGACGGCGCCGGAGAAAACGACATTGCCACGGCCCATGGTGACCCGGCCATAAAGGTACGCTCCGGGACGGATGACGCAACCGGGCCCGAGAGTGATCTTGCCGTCGATGACGGCCAGCGCGCCGACTTCGACGTTGTCGGCCAGCTCGACCTCGCCGGAGATAACCGCGGAGGGGTGAATTCGGCGCCTTGTTGGGTCAGGCATAGCAGTACCCCCAATCGATGGGGCGCACAATCGTTCACGCCCCGCTGTCCGTTCCGGCCCGTTGTCGGTTCCGGGCGGTGTCGTGCACCGGTGCGTGTCCCTGTATACGAGATGGACGGACGCCGATGCCAGATCAGTTTCGCCGCGCCCGCGCCGTGCGCCAAGCTGGAGAAACCGGGCGGCCGACTTTTCCACGCAGGCAAGCGGGGCCAGCCCGGCAATTCGCGCGGCCCGCCCGCCCGCCGGGCCTCTGTCTACGGTATTCGGCATCCCCGGGCGAATTGTGCAGTTAAGATTTGTCAGCGTCCGAGGCCGGCGGCTTCTCGTGGTCGCGGCGGGTGGCGTCGGCGTCCAGGCCGTTGAGTCCCTCCGAGCTGCGGCGGCCGAACGACTCCTCGCTGTGATGGGCCTCGTCGGGATTGTCGCACAGCTCGCGCTTGAGTTCACGCCGCCGGTGCTTGCTGCCCGCACGCTTGATCACGCGCTTGAACTTGCGCAGCTCGCGCTTGTCGCGATCCATGGCAACCTCTACGGCCTGGCCTTTCTCATCGAATCGAGCAGCTCGGTCTGAAACGAGTTCGGCGAGTCGTACCGGCCATTGGTCATGTAGGTGCGGAAGGTGCCCAGCTCGCTTTCATGCGCCTGCCAGTGATCGAGGAAGTAGCGCACGTTCTCGACATTGGCGGTCGTCGGGACGATGTTGAGCTTCCAGGCGTCGCCTTCCTTCGTGATTTTTATGGGGGCGCCGCTGCCGATGTCGGCCGGTACCAGATTGACATAGAACATCCCCGCATCGACACTGCCGCGGAACTGGTCCAGCGAGACGTTGGGCAATGGCTCCCACACAAAGGCGCCGACGGCTTCACGATCGTTGATTTGCTTGGGGACGCCCTGAACCTTGAACCGTCGGGGGAACGGATCGATGTAAAACAATAGCGCCTGGCATTGATCGTTCTGCAGCTTGTTGGCCTCCATGTAATCGCGAATCTTATCGATGATGGCGCCCAGGTGCGCCGCCGGGCCGTCGCATTTTATCAGCAGGTCGGCGTAGTCCTTGGTGCAATAGCTGGCGGCCCAGCTGTACTTGCGCTGCTGGATGGCGTCGCGGAATTTTTCCATGGCGTCATTGGGTGTCTCCGCCGGCCGAAACCCGGTACGCCAACGATTGGCGGTGTCGAACTGGTTGAAAACCCAGCTACGGTAGACGATCGCGACGGCGATCAAGGCCCCGATAACAACCAGCAACGCCAGGGTGCGTACGCGCATGACCGACCTCCCGCGCTTGTGCGGTAGAAAGGAATGAATCTATCTCTTGTAGCGTACTGCCAGCCGAATTGCAAGGGCCCAGCACGGCGTGCCGGGAGTTGTGTGTTGGAGTCCCGGCTTTAGCCGGTCTTCTCCGGCTAAAGCCGGGACTCCAACACACAACTCCGGTCGCTGACGCTCCCGGCTCGCCCGGTTGGTTTAATCGCCGCGCAGGCTCAGGCCGTATTGCCGCAGCTTTTCGCGGACCTCATTGAGCGACGTCATGCCGAAGTTCTTCGCTTCAAGCAATTCGTCGGCGGTGCGCTGCACCAGCTCGCCCAGCGAGTTGATGCCGAGCCGGTTCATGCACTTGCGGGCACGCACCGACAGGTTCAGGTCGCTGACCGGCTTGTTCAGCACCGCCTGCTCCTGGTCGCTCAGCGGCTGTTGGCTCGGGAAGCGCCGCTCGTAATGCGTCCCCTCCTCCAGCGCCTGGCCCAGGCGCAGGCCCTTCGACGCCAGGATTTCCTTGATCTCGTTGAGCGACGTCTCGCCGAAGTTCTTGCTGCTGAGGAGCTGCTGCTCGTTGACGCGCGTCAGATCGCCCAGCGTTTTGATGTTCATCTTCTTGAGACAGTTGCGGCTGCGCACCGACAGCTCGAAATCGGTGACCGGGATTTCGAGCACCTGGTGGAACCGGATGTCCTTGATCTCCTGCTCCGGGTTGTAGTACATCGTCTTGGACGCCTCGGCGTCGCGCAGGAACAGCCGGGCCTGCTCGTTGTTCGGATCGGCCGCCAGCACCTTCTGGTAGCAATCGACCGCCTTGTCGTACTTGTCGTTGTCCTCGTACAGAACGCCGAGGTTCATCATCAGGCCGACGTGGATCGGCGGGTGATTCAGACAGCGTTCATAATGGCTGATCGCCTCGTCGTCATTGCCGGCCAGGTCGTTGGCATGGCCGAGCTGGAACAGGGTGCCGGTGTGGCCCGGGTCGAGCTCCACCGCACGTTCGAAATGGCGGACCCCCTGGTCGCGCCGGCCCTCGGACCGGTGGATGCTGCCGAGCTGGAAATGGTACTCGGCGTTATGGCTGGCCTGGTCTTCGAGCTTGCCGAGCAGCGCCCGCGCCTGGTCGAAATCGCCGCGCAGCCGTTGAATGCCCGCTTTTTGCAGCTGGACCTGACTGGCCGTGTAGCCGGCCTTCTCGGCCCGCTCGAACGCCTTCAGCGCCTCGTCGAGCTCCTGCCGCTCCAGCAGCGACTTGCCGAGATAAAAGCTGGCAAGCGCTCCTCGGCCTGCTTGAGATGCTCGGTGGCCTTGCCGAGATAGCCGAGGAAATAGAGCGAGATCCCCAGCTTCAGATGCCAGCGTTTCGCCTGCGCCCCGGTCGAGGACTCGACCTTCTTGCGGAGCTGCTCGGTCGCCTCGCGCAGGGTGCGGTACTGGGTCTTGCCCTGGGCCAGGCCGTTTTTGAGCTTTTCGACCGTGCCGGCGTCACAGTCCTCGCGCTCCACCATCAGCGCCTTGAGATCGATCAGGATCGTATCAACCATCGAATAGTTCCTCCTGCCCGCGCACGGAACGATAAGCGAATTCCCCACGGAGTTTGTGCTTGATCGGCATCGGCGTCGGCGCGCAAAAGATCAGTATAATCTTTGTGTGAATCTTCGCAACCCCGAGTAGCTATACAGAGATTCAGTTGAACGTGAGCTAATGACCAGAGCGCGACAGGAAGCCGAGCCGCCGCCGCTTTACGCCACGGTCCATCCCGGTCTGGAGGAACTGGCCGGCGAGGAAATCACGGCGGAGCTGGTCGGCGAGGTCAAGCGGTCGGGGGCGGGCGTTGTCGTCTTCCGCCTCGCCGACATCGATCGCTCGGTGCTGCAGCTGCGCACCACGGAAGACGTGTTCCTGTATGCGTGGGGCACGGACGCTCTGAGCTATCGCGCCCTGGACCTTGAGAGCATCCGCCGCTGGACCGATAAGGAAGCCAACTGGCCGCGGCTGCTGCAGCTCCATCACGCGGTGCGCCCCAAGCCCAAGGGCAAGCCCACCTATCGCCTCGTGGTGCAGATGACCGGCCACCACGGCTATCGCCGTTCCGACGCCCGCAAGGCGCTGATGCGGGGCATGGCGGGAAAGCTGCCGGCAAGCTGGCGGCCGGCCGAGGAGAACGCCGCGGTCGAGGTCTGGTTGACCATTGACGGCGCGATGGCCGTTTGTGGGCTGCGGCTCTCGGATCGCACGATGCGGCATCGCACCTACAAGGTCGAGCACTTTCCCGCGTCGTTGCGGCCGACCGTGGCCGCGGCGATGGTGCGCCTGGCCGACCTCAAGCCGGGCCAGACCGTGCTCGACCCGATGTGCGGCGCCGGCACCCTGCTGGCCGAAGCGCTGCTGTTTGCGCGGGCGCATCGCGGGCGCGACGGCGAGCCCTGGACACTGACGGTGCTGGGCGGCGACATCGACGCGGCGCATGCCCGAGCGGCTGCGGCCAACCTGATCCGCTTCGGCGAAATGCGGCCTGTGCCGTGGGACGCGCGGCAATTGCCCATCGAGGACGCCGTGGTCGATCGCATCCTGTGCAACCCGCCGTTCGGCAAGCAACTCGCCAGTGCCGACGAGATTGGTCCGCTCTATCGCCAGGCGGTCCGCGAAATGGACCGCGTGCTGCGGCCGGGCGGCCGGTGCGTGCTGATCGTCGCCGACGTGCCGGCCTTGCAACACGCGGTCGGCGAGGTCGGCTGGAAGCCCCAGCGCCGCGTCAACCTCCGCGTGCTTGGCCAGCGAGCCAGCATCATGACGTTCCGCAAGGACAGGTAAGCATGTCACCCAGCACCCCGCTTGAATCGCCACAACGTCCCTCGCCGCGCCAGGTGATCCTTGGATGGTTCGTGGTGGGCCAGCTTGTCTTTCTGGTCTTCTCCAACCTCATCGGCTTCTACCAGGATGCGCAAGGGCACGTGCCGGCGCCGATCGTGACGGTGATCGATCGTGTCGCGCCCGGCTATGCCGACCGCAACGGCCACGCCTGGCAAATTCCCGACGAGCTGTCCACCGCGCTGCGCCGCTGGACGCAGCTCACCGGCCAGGACCAGCGCTGGTCGCTGTTCGCCCCCAGCGTCTTCCAGATCACCGGCTTCCCGGCCGTGGTCCTGCTGTGGGAATCCGACCCGGCGTCGGCCCCGGCGCTGGCACGGAGTCTCGCGCTGCTGCCCGCGTCCAGCCCCGTCGACGCCGCCGCGACGGCGAACCTGCTGCAGCTCCGCATGGATGAGCTTCAGCCCATCGCTGCCCGCGCCGCCGGTCCGGCCATCGCCAGACTCGCGGCGACCTCGTGGCTGGAGCTGGCGGCAATAGACGCAGCGACCGGTACGCCGCCGGCCGCGCTGCCCGACGCGGATCTATTTCTCTCCGATAACGAGCCGGCCGATCGCTACTGCTTTCTGCGTGTCGGCCTGTTCCGCATTCGCCGGTACGAATCGTACCTGATCCTCTATCTCGCGCAGCGCGATCATGAAACAGTCGCGGAGGCACGGCAGCGCTGGGCCGACGCGATTCGCGAGCATGTCGGCAAGAATCCCGATGCGCTCCTGGCGTATATGAAATGGCGGCTGGCGGCGTACCAGAGCCGGCATCCGGAGAGGCCGCCGCCGCGGCAGGTGATCCTGGTCGAGCGGGTCTTTCCGATCCTGCCGCCGGACGACGACAGCGGCGCGTGCTGGCAAGGGCCGACCACCCTGCCGCTCGTCCGCTGGCAGCCGCAGGTCAACTGGCAGAGCGAGTATCGCCCCATCGAGCGATACAACCCGGTCACCGAGCGCTTCGAGAGCATCACGAAATGAGTGCCCCTTCCGGTCGCGGGCAACAATGATCGCACCGTTGCCGCCAAGATTTTTTTTGCGCCGGGCTTGCTTTCCGATGGGTGGGGGTTTACTATCCACTTCCAGATTCTCTCCCACTTCCAGCGCGAGGTTCCTCCCATGATTCGCTCCATGCTCCGCTCCGTGAATTGGCTACGCAAATCCTTGACCGGCGCCCGAGTCCCGCCCATTCGCCGGCGTACGGTTCTGGCCGTCGAGTTGCTGGAACAGCGCGGTGCCCGCACAGTACACGTGGAATGGCGCCGGACCGGACAACCTGGCCAGCGATGCAGCCAATTGGTCTGGAGACGTTGTGCCGGGGCCGCAGGACACGCTCATCTTGGACGGCACCATTAGCAGCAAGCCCATCGAGTTTGACGCAGCGTTTGGTAACTCGGCCGCGCAATTGCAAATTCAGAATGGTTACCTTAGCACCATCCAGTTTGACATACCCTTCACCATCACGAATTACCTCCTCCAAACCGGCGGGACGATCATCAACCCGGGGGGCGGCGGGAACACCGGTGGCGGGGACGCTGGCGGCGGAAGCCAGGGCGGCGGGGACAGCGGCGGCGGGAACACCGGCGGCGGAAACTCCGGCGGTGGGGACCTCGGCGGCGGCGACACCGGCGGCGGCGACACCGGCGGCGGCGACACCGGCGGCGGAGGCCAGACGGGCGGGGACACCGGCTCCGGGGCCCCAGGCGGCGGGGACACCGGCGGCGGAAGCCAGGGCGGCGGGGACACGGGTGGCGGAAGCCAGGGCGGCGGAGACACCGGCGGAGGAAGCCAGGGTGGCGGGGACACGGGTGGCGGAAGCCAGGGCGGCGGCAGTTCTCCCATTATCCTCACGATCGCCTCTGGCGCGACTTACGATTGGCAAGGAGGCGGGTTCCAAGGTGCCGGCACCTTACAGGTAGACCCGGGCGCAACCGTCAACATGGCAGGCTCGACGTCCCTGACGGACATTGGCTGGAACATCAGCAACGACGGCGACGTCATCTGGACAGCCGGAAACTTTACCGGCACGGGGATGGCGTTCACCAACCAGTCGGACGGCACATTTTCGGCCGAGGGCCCGCTTTCCTGGACCGACTCATCGAACGGCTCCTCAGGGGCGGGCGGAGTCGCGCCCGGATTCTACAACTGCGGCGCCGTTATCGTTGGCGGCAATGTCGCGCTCGCTACGCAATTCACGCAAACCGCCGGCTCCGTCAGCGGCGGGGGCACGCTGGAAATGACCGGCGGCTCGACTGCTGACTTTCTTGGCGGCAACCTGCAAGGCGGCGGCAACTTGCAGATTGACATCGGTGCCAACCTGAACCTGAGTCCGGCTGGCACTATGAATGTCACCGGTTGGACAATCAATAATAACGGGACAACTAATTGGACCGCTGGTACCCTCAACACCACCAGCGCAACCATTGACAACGGGCTCGGCGGCACATTCACGGCGATGGGCGAGCTAACCTTGCTTGATCCATCCAGCACCACGAACTTGAACAACCAGGGCGTTTTCACCGCGATCAGCGACACAACGGGCATCCAGGTTAATTGTGCGTTCAACACGACCGGACTGCTCAACGTGCAAGCTGGCGCGCTGCAGCTACAGGGCGGCGGGCAGCTGGGGAATATGGTGAGTCTTAACGACAACACCGAGTTGGATCTATTGGCTGGCTTTTTTGCGCTCAACAACGCCCAGATCATGGGCGGAAATCTGATAATCGGCGGTGGACTAAACAACGTAACCGTCAATGCTGGCAACACAAGGGTCGCGAGCGCCGTTCAACTACGGACGAATGGCTCGATCGGCGGTCAGGGCACCTTTGAGGTAACAGGTTCCCTTCTTTGGACTGGCGGCATTATGAGTGACACGGGAACTACTCTGATCGACGCGAACGCCTCGCTGACCATCAGCCCGACGCCGGGACCCTCAGTGAGTTGCGTCCAGCGCACGATCCAGATCGCCAACGGTGCTACGGCGACGTTGGCTGCGGGCGCGATCTTCTACCTCGCAAATTGCACCTTCAACAACCAGGGACAGGTCAACTTGAACGGCGGAGCGCTTGTGACCGCAATGCAGGGTCAAGCCGCGCCCACCTTTACCAACTCGGGGACCATTCAAAAACTCGGGTCCGGTACCTCTTGGATCAATGCTCGCGTAACGGGCGCGGGTATGATCTCTGTGATACAAGACGAGCTACAGCTAACCTTTGGTGGCTCGTTCTCGGGCTCCCTAAAGACTCAGACCGGAAGTACACTCACACTTACTAGCGCTCCGGCTTTTCAGGCAATTTTCGCTATGTTGCAAGGTGCCTCCGTGAATGGCAGTGGGCAATTCGTCTTGACCGGCGCCACCGCGACGATGTCCATCGCTGGCGGTGTCACGCTAAGGCCGACGAACTTCCTGCTGAATAGCGGGGCGCAAATCGGCGGGAATGCCGCAAATCCAGGCGCGATCAGCTCTCCAAACTTCCTATGGTACAGCGGAACTATCAGCAATACGCTGGTGGGCCAACAGTCTGGTGACCAAATGCAGGTAGGTAACGCCGGGGATTGCACGCTTACCAACGCGCTCCTTTACAATCAGGGACAGATCCAGTGGACTGGCACAGGTAACCTGTTCCTTAACGGCAGCGCCTCAATCGTCAATGACGGGAGTGCGGGCGCAGGGACTTTCCTCATCCTTAATGGCCAGACGATGACTGGTACGCCGGCGGCGGGCAACCCCTTCGTTTTTCCCACGCTTCAGGTAATGTCGGGTGGCAAAATACAGAAGCAGGCCCCGGGGCTGACAACATTGCAGCTGCTTGTGCTGAACTTCAGTGCCACCGTCGATATCCAGGGCTTCGCAATCGCCATTGCAAACAATAACTACGCAGTGAGCAATGGACAAACCCTGATGGGCGCTGCCGGCTGGCTCAACGTAAACGGCAACTTCACCCAAATCGGCGGTGGTAGCACCACAAACCTGAACGGTGGCACACTGAGTGCGGGCAACGTGAGCCTGCAGGGCGGGCAATTCAGCCTTGGTGGCGGAATCGTTAACGGGCCGGTATCAATCAACTCGGCCACGCTCATGGGAACTGGGACCATCAATGGGGATTTGACCAACTACGGCACCATTGCAATCGCCAACGGTGGTCCTCCCGGTACATTGTCAGTAATCGGCACATACACACAGGGCGCGGCAGGCAGTCTGACAATCACGATCGGTGGCCTTAATGCTGCCCAAATGGACCAGCTGAACGTTACCGGCAACGTCGATCTAGACGGTACGGTAAACGTCGGCCTGACCAACGGATTCGTCCCCGCGGCTGGTAATATTTTCGACTTCCTGAGCTATACGGGGCAACAGTTTGGGGCGTTCGCCCAAGTCGTGCCCGTTGGGAACGCTTCGAGCTACACGTGGTTCCTGCAGCTGTACAATAACGCCGACGCACTCGGGATACAATAGCGATGAACGCTATCCGAGTCGGCTGCCGTCCTCTTTAAGTTGTTACCGGGGTTTACCAGGGCGTTCCATTGCCCGAAAGGGGGCCGAGAATGGTGTAATTGCACCCCCAAGCCCCATGCCCCTCCGATCCTATTTTCCGACGAGGAACTTGTTATGTGCACCCACCAAGTAACCCTTAGGCCCTCGGCATTGGTCCTTTTCGGCGTCGCTGTTAGTCTGATCTTGAGCGCCGCCGATCCAGCTTTCTCGCAGCCCAAGGAATTGGCGAAGTTTCATGAGAAGAACTTCCCAATTAATGAATTGGCTTTTTCGTGCGATTGCACGCGCCTTGTGACCTTTACCCGCAGCGCCGAGGTTAAGGTATTTGATCTCAAGGCGCGGAAATGCGTCCAAACGCTTTCCTTCGACAGTCCGGGCGGAGATGCGTACGGCGGCTTCCTACCGACGGGCGAATTGCTCGTGGCCGCGTCGACGCGATCCCTTACGACAGCGAGCTGGAAGGTGTTGAAGTGTAATGTCCAGACAGGTGCGACCGAACTCGTAAAGGCCAGTGCGGGCAGCGAAATCGCGTACCCCCTTTGGCCGGAAAAGAACATGGTTGTGACCCAAACATATCCCGGGTTGTTTCTCAATGCAAACCCCGTGAGCTTCATCGACCTCGCCGGAAAGAAAGCGACAACAGTCGTACGCTGGGAGGTCCCCTTTCGCATCGTAACTTATTCGCCCGACCGAACCCTTGTCGTGCTAGAGGCCGGCAAGCACGCGAATGTGCGGATCGTCGAGATCGTAACGGGCAAGGTGGTTGCGGCGTTCCCGATCCACGCCACGAATAGCAAGTCCTGCCTACTCACGACCGACAACAAGACGCTGATCACGGTGCCCGACGACTACGAGGAATGTCGATGGATCTACCTTTGGGATGTGGCCAGCGGCAAGCAGCGTTCTCGCCTCGAGGCCCGGATGGCCGTGGAGTCCCTGGGCGATGTGTCACCCGATGGTCGGCTGCTGACCATGTCCTGGGCAAAGAGAATCCAGTTGTTCGATTTGAAGAAGGGAGAATTCGTGGAGACATATACCGACGCCGACGGCGATTTCCTCTGCCTGCGCTTTGCGCCTGATAGCAAGACGTTTGCAACCGGCGAGCGCAACGGCGTGGTGCGGATCTTTGAAACTCCTCAGCTGAAGTAAGGGCGCTACCCGCATGATGGTAGTCGGGCAAGAGCGATGCCTCGGCGGAGCAATCAGGTCGCCCAGCAAGGCGATGGGTGGGATGCGGTGTCGGTGTGTCTCTTTGTGGGCGATGATGAAACGGTCGCCGAAACGCGGCAGCGCTGGGCTGACGCGATTCGCGAGCATGTCGGCAAGAACCCCGACGCGCTCCTGGCGTATATGAAATGGCGGCTGGCGGCGTATCAGAGCCGGCATCCGGACAGGCCGCCGCCGCCGCAGGTGATCCTGGTCGAGCGAGTCTTTCCGATCCTGCCGCCGGACGACGACAGCGGCGCGTGCTGGCAAGGGCCGACCACATTGCCGCTCGTCCGCTGGCAGCCGCAGGTCAACTGGCAGAGCGAGTATCGCCCCATCGAGCGATACAACCCGGTCACCGAGCGCTTCGAGAGCATCACGAAATGAGTGCCCCTTCCGGTCGCGGGCAACAATGATCGCACCGTTGCCGCCAAGATTTTTTTTGCGCCGGGCTTGCTTTCCGATGGGTGGGGGTTTACTATCCACTTCCAGATTCTCTCCCACTTCCAGCGCGAGGTTCCTCCCATGATTCGCTCCATGCTCCGCTCCGTGAATTGGCTACGCAAATCCTTGACCGGCGCCCGAGTCCCGCCCATTCGCCAGCGTACGGTTCTGGCCGTCGAGTTGCTGGAACAGCGCGCGGTGCCCGCACAGTACACGTGGAATGGCGCCGGACCGGACAACCTGGCCAGCGATGCAGCCAATTGGTCTGGAGACGTTGTGCCGGGGCCGCAGGACACGCTCATCTTGGACGGCACCATTAGCAGCAAGCCCATCGAGTTTGACGCAGCGTTTGGTAACTCGGCCGCGCAATTGCAAATTCAGAATGGTTACCTTAGCACCATCCAGTTTGACATACCCTTCACCATCACGAATTACCTCCTCCAAACCGGCGGGACGATCATCAACCCGGGGGGCGGCGGGAACACCGGTGGCGGGGACGCTGGCGGCGGAAGCCAGGGCGGCGGGGACAGCGGCGGCGGGAACACCGGCGGCGGAAACTCCGGCGGTGGGGACTTCGGCGGCGGCGACACCGGCGGCGGCGACACCGGCGGCGGCGACACCGGCGGCGGAGGCCAGACGGGCGGGGACACCGGCTCCGGGGCCCCAGGCGGCGGGGACACCGGCGGCGGAAGCCAGGGCGGCGGGGACACTGGCGGCGGAAATCAGGGCGGGGGAGACACCGGCGGAGGAAGCCAGGGTGGCGGGGACACGGGTGGCGGAAGCCAGGGCGGCGGCAGTTCTCCCATTATCCTCACGATCGCCTCTGGCGCAACTTACGATTGGCAAGGAGGCGGGTTCCAAGGTGCCGGCACCTTACAGGTAGACCCGGGCGCAACCGTCAACATGGCAGGCTCAACGTCCCTGACGGACATTGGCTGGAACATCAGCAACGACGGCGACGTCATCTGGACAGCCGGAAACTTTACCGGCACGGGGATGGCGTTCACCAACCAGTCGGACGGCACATTTTCGGCCGAGGGCCCGCTTTCCTGGACCGACTCATCGAACGGCTCCTCAGGGGCGGGCGGAGTCGCGCCCGGATTCTACAACACCGGCGCCGTCATCGTTGGCGGCAACGTTGCGCTCGCGACGCAATTTACACAAACCGCCGGCTCCGTGAGCGGTGGGGGCACGCTGGAAATGACCGGCGGCTCGACTGCTAGCTTTCTCGGCGGCAACCTGCAAGGGGGCGGCAACCTGCAAATTGACATCGGTGCCAACCTGAACCTGAGTCCCGCCGGGAGCATGAACATCACCGGTTGGACGATCAATAATAACGGGACAACTAACTGGACCGCTGGTACCCTCAACACCACCAGCGCAACTATTAACAACGCGCTGGGCGGCACGTTCACGGCGACAGGCGAGCTTACCTTGCTTGATCCATCCAGCACCACGAACCTGAACAATCAGGGCACGTTCACCGCGATCACCGACACAACGGGCGTCCAGATTAATTGCGCCTTCAACACGACCGGACTGGTCAACGTCCAAGCCGGCGCGCTTCAGCTGCAGGGCGGCGGGCAGTTGGGGAATATGGTGAGTCTCAACGATAACACCGAGTTGGATCTATTGGCTGGCTTTTTCGCGCTCAACAACGCCCAGATCATGGGCGGAAATCTGATAATCGGCGGTGGACTAAACAACGTAACTGTCAATGCTGGCAACACAAGGGTTGCGAGCGCCGTTCAACTACGGACGAATGGCTCGATCGCCGGTCAGGGCACCTTTGAGGTAACAGGTTCCCTTGTTTGGACTGGCGGCAACATGAGTGACACGGGAACTACTCTTATCGACGCGAACGCCTCTCTGACCATCAGCCCGACGCCCGGACCCTCAGTGATTTGCGTCCAGCGCACAATCCAGATCGCCAACGGTGCTACGGCGACGTTGGCTTCGGGCGCGATCTTCTACCTCGGAAATTGCACGTTCAACAACCAGGGACAGGTTAACTTGAACGGCGGAGCGATGGTGACCGCAATGCAGGGTCAACCCGCGCCCACCTTTACCAACTCGGGAACCATTCAAAAACTCGGGTCCGGCACCTCTTGGATCAATGCGCGCGTAACGGGCGCAGGCATGATCTCTGTGATACAAGACGAGCTACAGCTAACCTTTGGCGGCTCGTTCTCGGGCTCCCTAAAGACTCAGGCCGGTAGCACACTCACACTTACCAACGGAAGTCCGGCCTTTGCGGCAATATACTCAATGTTGCCGGGTGCCGCCTTGAATGGCTGCGGGCAATTCGTGCTGACCGGCGGCAACGCGACCATGTCGATCGCTGGGGGTGTTGCACTGAGGCCGACGAATTTCCTGCTCAATAGCGGGGCGCAAATCGGCGGGAATGCCGCAAATCCGGGCGCCATCAGCTCCCCAAACTTCCTATGGTACAGCGGAACTATCAGCGATACGCTGGTCGGCCAACAATCGGGCGACCAAATGCAGTTAGGTAACGCGGGGGACTGCACGCTTACCAACGCACTCCTTTACAATCAGGGACAGATCCAGTGGACTGGCACAGGCAACCTGCTCCTCAACGGGAGCGCCTCAATCGTCAATGACGGGAGTGCAGGCGCAGGAATACTGCTGATCCTCAATGGCCAAACGATGACAGGTGCTGCTGTCGCTGGCATGATCGTCGGTCCCACTCTGCAGGTAATATCCGGTGGCAAGATAACGAAGCAAGCACCGGGCCAAACAACATTGCAGCTGCTTGTGCTGAACTTCGGTGCCACCGTCGATCTGCAGGGTTTCGCGATCGACATTCCGAACAATAGCTACGCAGTGAGCAATGGCCAAACACTGATCGGCGCTGGAGGCTCGCTCAACGTCAATGGCAACTTCACCCAAATTGGGGGTAGCACCACAAACCTGAACGGTGGCACACTGACTGCGGGCAACGTAAGCCTGCAGGGCGGGCAATTCAACCTTGGTGGGGGAATCGTTAACGGACCGGTATCAGTCAACTCCGCTACCCTCACGGGGGCTGGGACCATCAATGGGGATTTGACCAACTACGGCACCATTGCAATCGCCAACGGTGGTCCTCCCGGTACATTGTCAGTAATCGGCACATACACACAGGGCGCGGCAGGCAGTCTGACAATCACGATCGGCGGCCTTAATGCTGCCCAAATGGACCAACTCAACGTTACCGGCAACGTCGATCTCGACGGTACGGTAAACGTCGGCCTGACCAACGGATTCGTCCCTGCAGTTGGTAATATTTTCGACTTCTTGAGCTATACGGGGCAACAGTTCGGGGCGTTCGCCCAAGTCGTGCCCGTGGGGAACGCTTCGAGCTACACGTGGTTCCTGCAGCTGTACAATAACGCCGACGCACTCGGAATACAATAGCCGTGAATGCTATCCCAGTCGGCTGTGAGCCCCTGCAAAGGTCTACCGGCCCGTTTCCAGCGCCCGCACGGGGCAAGACCCCATAATTGCGTCCCGAGGCCCATCTTACTCCTATCCTGTTGTCCGTTGAGGAAATTGTTATGTGCATGAACCAAAAAGGCCTGAGGCCATCGGAATTGATCCTCTTCGGCATCGCTTTCGGTGTGCTCTTGAGCGCCGCCGATCTAGCTTTATCGGAACCTAAGGAGTTGGCGAAGTTTCATGAGAAAAACCTATCGATTAGTGAATTGGCTTTTTCGTTCGATTGCACGCGGCTTGCGACCTTTGCCCGCGGCGCCGAGGTGAAGATATTTGATATTAAAACGCGGAAATGTGTCCAGACGCTTTCCTTTGATGGTCCGGGCGGCGACGCGCACGGGGGCTTTCTACCGACGGGCGAATTGCTCGTGGCCGCGTCAACGCGATCCTCCCTGACGACAGCGAACTGGAAGGTCTTCAAGTGTAATGTCCAGACCGGTGCGACCGAACTCGTACAGGCCAGTGCGGGTAGCGAAATCGCGTACCCCCTTTGGCCGGAAAAGAATTTGGTGGTAGCGCCGCGTATCCCCAGCCGCGTGTGGAAACAGCGCCGCTGAACTTTGTCGACCTGACCGGCAAGAAAGCTACCGACGTCGTGCGCTGTGACCTTCCCTTTCGCGTGTTAACGTTTTCGCCGGATCGAACACTCGTGGTCCTGGAAGTCAGCAAGCAGGCGAACGTACGGATAGTCGAGATCGGTACCGGCAAGCTCGTCGCGGCATTCCCGATACATGCGACGAACAGCAAATCTTGCCTGCTCACGACGGACAACAAGACGCTGATCACGGTGCCCGACGACTACGAAGAGTGTAAATGGATGTACTTCTGGGATGTGGCGAGCGGCAAACAGCGTTACCGCCGCGAGGCCCGGACGGTTGTAGAGTCTCTAGCGGATGTGTCACCCGACGGGCGGCTAATGGCCCTGTTGCCATGGAAGAGAATGATTCAGCTATTCGATTTCAAGACAGGAGAATTTGTGGACAGCTATATCGACCCCGACGCCGATTTCCTCTCCCTGCGCTTGCGCCGGACGGCAAGACGTTTGCAACTGGCGAGCGCAACGGCGTGGTGCGGATCTTTGAAACTCCTCAACTCAAGTAAGGGGGCTGCGGGCGTGACCGTTGGCGGGCAAGAACAACGCCCTGGCGGCGCAACAGCTCGGCTAGCGAGGCCAAGGGGGCACCCGGAGTCGGCGTGTCACTTTGTGGGTAGGCGGGCCGGCGGGCACATGCAGGATTCCTTGAATGTCCCCAACACTTCCTCCCCCCGCAGGTACAGCCGTAAACTCGCATCGCCTTGCTTCTTTACTATGGTCTCTTACTGGTGCAGAACAATGTTCCATTTGGCTTCGCGTGAGCGCGCACGTTGCGGTATTGCGTTGCTCGCCCTAATCGTCGTCGTGGCGAGCGCCTCGCTCGGTTACCCGAATGACCCTGTGAGCTTTCAGCCATATACCGTCAAAACCCTCGGAGTGCAGCACTTGGCGTTTTCCAAGGACGAAAGCCAAGTCGCGACCTTTTCGGGGCTTTCTGAGGTGAGGGTTTGGCGGGTAAAGGACCAGGAACTCCTTCAGATTTTCACCATTGATCATCCCGTGTTGCGCAACTACCGGCGGCTGCGCGGTGAATTCCTCGACTCGGGCGACCTCTTGGTTTGGCGCAGCGCGAGCCGATCACGACGGGTTGGGAGGTGTGGAAGTGCAGCATGAAAACGGGAGTTCGAGAACGTGTGTTGGCGACAGATCGGAATCAGCTGGTTGAGGCGCTCTGGCTCGACAAGAACGCGCTCGTGGTGCTGGAGGATCCGCAGCCCAAGAAGTCGGCCGGGCTCCTAAAGATCATCGATCTTGCGGGGCAGAAGGCGGATATCGTCGTCCCGTGCGACGGCGATAACGGTTTGCGCGGGTTTTCGCAAGACAAGACGCTGGCGATCTTTGAAATTGGGGACGGCAATGGCAATAACAAAGTCCGCGTCATCGAGGTGGCGTCGGGAAAGACGGTGTCGACTGTCAATGTACATAAATGGGGTTGCGACAGCTGCCTGCTGACCCCGGACAACAAGATGTTGGTCACCATTCCCTGGTTCCTCGAAATACCCAAGAGCGTTTTCTTTTGGGACCTCGCCACCGGCCAGGAGAAGTTTACCCGCAAGCTGCGCCGCCCGACGGCAACACTTGTCGAACTGTCTCCGGATGGGCAGACGGTGACGCGAGACCATGCCGACGTTCACTTTTTCAATCTGCGTACCAAGGAATTCGTCGAGCGGTGGGATGCGGGCCAACACGGTCAATACTCACGCTATACGCCACGCGGGAAATCGTTCGCCTTGGGCGACCGGGAGGGCTTTGTCAAGATCTATGACGCACCGGATCTGAAGTGATACGCGGCGCGGTGCCTATTGGTGACCACCGCAGCAGGTGATCCTGGTCGAGCGGGTCTTTCCGATCCTGCCGCCGGAGGACGACAGCGGCGCGTGCTGGCACGGGCCGACCACCCTGCCGCTCGTCCGCTGGCAGCCGCAGGTCAACTGGCAGAGCGAGTATCGCCCCATTGAGCGATACAACCCGGTCACCGAGCGCTTCGAGAGCATTGCGAAATGAGTGCCCCCCTTCCGGCCGGTCGTATCGTCGGCGTGGTGCCCTGGCTACCCTGGCCGCTGTCCGCCTGGCGCTGGTGGACCGAGCCGGTGCGGGCCGAGCGTCTCGCCGCCCTGCGCATCGGTCTGGCGGCTTGCCTGCTGCTGGACATCCTGCTCACGTACCTGCCCGGCGTGTTCACGTTCTACAGCCACGATTCGCTGGGCGATCCGGCGATCTACGGCTGGCTCGCGGGGTCGCCGCGGCTGAGCTGGTCGTTGCTGCGCGGCTTCGGCGACCCGCTGCTGTCGTTCCTCGCCCTCGCCGGCTGGGTGGCCGCCTCGGGCTGGATGGTCGTCGACCTCGGCACTCGCACCCTGCGCGGCCAGGCGCGCGCGAGCACGACGCGCTGCGCTTGAGCGTGCCGCTGTGGTGCATCGCCGGCGCGGTCATGGTCCTGGGCATCTGGGCGCGGCTGGCCCAGCACGCCGACGAGCTGGCCTATGCATGGATCGCGCCGCTGGTGCTCATGTCCGTGGCGATCTTCTTGCTGACGCTGGAGATCCTGCGTTATTGCATCAGCCGCAGCAGCGACCGCATCGACGCGCGCACCCTGGCGCGGCTCGGCATGGCGTGCGCCGCCGGTGCGGCGCTGCTGGGCCTCGGTGTGTCCCTGTCTGTCCAGGAAAACATCGTGCCTGGCTCCGCGTGGTCGCGCTTCCTCGCCCCGTGGCAGGACGACTCGTCGCTGCTCGGCGCGGCGATGATCGCCTGGACCGTCGCGGCGCTGCTGCTGCTGCTGGGCTTGTGGACGCGCCCGGCGGCGATTGCCACCTGGTGCTCTCGTTGTCGTTCGCGAACCTCAATGACAGCATCGACAACGCCGGCGACACCATACGCGGGATCATCCTGTTCTACCTGATGCTTTGTCCCTGCGGCGCGGTCTGGTCGGTCGATCGGCTCTGGCGGCGCTGGCGCGGCAACGATCCGCCGATCCTCTGCGTCGCGCCGTGGGCGATCCGCCTGCTCTTCGTGCAGATGATCGTCATGTATTTCTGCAACGGCGTGTACAAGCTTTTCGGCGAAAGCTGGCGGGAAGGCGACAGCCTGCACTATGTCATGGGCGACTTCACGCTGACGCGCTTCTCGCCGGGAGCCGTCCCGCTGCCGCGCTGGCTGATGCGTGTGATGACGTGGAGCGTGCTGTGCTGGGAGGTGAGCTTTCCGCTGTTGGTAGTGCTGCATCGCTGGACGCGCCTGGTCGCGCTCCTGTTCGGCGTGGCGTTTCATCTCGGCATCCTCGGCTCGATGGAGCTGGGATTCTTCGTACCGTATGCGCTGTGCCTGTACTTGCCGCTGGTGCCGTGGGAGCGCTGGCTCGGCCCGCGCGAGCCGGAATCGACCGCGGATGCGTTGGAGGTCACCCAAAGGTGAACCACGTTTGCTCGCATCACCGCATGGTTCAAACAGCCCGTTTTTTTGGGTGGCACGCCCTGAGTCTGCGAAGGGCGTGGGGACGCCCCTCCCACGCCCTTCGCAGACTCAGGGCGTGCCACCCAGGTTTGAACCATGCTCGCATCACGACGTTGAACGTGGACGATGAATGCAGCGGTACACGCGGTTTCGGCCACTTTTACGCAAACAGCTCGCGCACCGCGGTGCCGCCGTCCACCAGGCGGATAGGCCGGCCGATCGGCGTGGTGTTCTCCTTGCGCGGATCGATGTGCAACGCCTGGCAGAACGTGCAGAACAGGTCCGGCACGCTCACCGGCCGTTGCGTCACGTCGTTGCCGCCGTCCGAGGTCGCGCCGATCACCCGGCCGCCACGGATGCCGGCCCCTGCCACCGCCACGCTGAACGGCGCGGGAAATGGTCGCGGCCGTTGTTCGGATTGACGCGCGGTGTGCGGCCGAACTCGCCCATCCAGATCACCAGCGTTCGGTCGAGCCGGTTGCGCTTGCGCAGGTCTTGCAACAGCGCGGCGAGGCCTGCGTCGGCCTGCTCGCTCAGCCGCCGCGTCGTCGTGAAGTTGTCCTGGTGCGTGTCCCAACCCGGCAGGTCTACCTCCACGAACGTGACGCCCGCCTCGACCAGCCGGCGCGAGCAGGCAGCCCTGGCCGAAGCCGGTGAGGCCGTACCGGTCGCGGGTGGCGGCCGTCTCCCGGGTCAGCTCGAACGCCTGCAGCCGGGGACTGCGCACGAGCCGCGACGCGCCGGCGTAGACCGAGCGATGCTCCTGCACGCGGGCTTGGCCGCCGGATGTGGCGAAATCCTCTTCGAGGTCCTGCAACAGATCGAGACGGCGATCGAAGCGCGCCTGCGGCACGCCGGCCGGCCGTTCGACGTTCGCCGGCATGCGCGTGGCATCGGCGACGACGAACGGCGCATGGGCCATGCCGAGGAAGCCGGAGCCGATCGTGCCGAGGCGATTGCCGATGCTGACGAACGACGGCAGGTCGAAGTTGCGCGGGCCGATCTCGCTGGTCACGATCGAGCCGAGGCTCGGGTAGCGCAGCGCCGCCAGCGGCAGATAACCGGTGTGCATCTGGTAGACAGCACGCTGATGCTCGCCCTCACGATTGGTCATCGAGCGGATGATCGCCAGCTGCCGCATCTCGCGCGCGGTGTTGGTCCACCCCTCGGCGATGCGGATGCCTTCGACGGCCGTCTGGATGGCCTGCGTCGGACCGCCGTTGGCGTGGCCGGGCTTGGGATCGAACGTTTCGAACTGGCTCGGCCCGCCGCGCATGAACAGCAGGACGCACGCCATCCCGCGCTGATGCAACTCCTGGGCGTGCAGGGTGAGCGTGTCCTTCCAGCCGAGCGCGCCGAGGGCGGTGCCGGCGCCGAGCGTGCGCAGGAAAGTACGGCGGCTGACGACGCCGTCGCGGGTGGTTTGCACGTGCATCAGGGTGTGCGGGGTCATCGCAACGATCTCCGGAATCTTGTTTACGTTTAGCGCTCGCGCACCGAGCGCTAAACGTAAACAACAAACATTTCAGGTCAGCGTTTCATCTGGTATTCCGTCGAGTTAATCAGCGCCCACAGGATGTCCTCGAACGCCTCGGCCCGGCGGCCGACGCGCTCGATGTGCTGCGCACACCGCGCCATCTCCTTCGCCGTCGCCTGCCGGGCCAGTGTCCGCAGGTAAACCATCTGCAGCGCCTCGTCGTTGTCGGGATAGGCGGACAGGATGTGCGCGAGCAGGTTGGTCCCGACGGCGCGGATTCTCTGATTGATCGCGGGGTTATTCATGAGCAGCAGCGCCTGCGGGATGCTTCCCTCGATCTCCTCCGCCTTGGCCGACGGATCGTAGCCGAACTCCTGCTTGAACTGGCCCTCGAAACCCTGAAAGCGAGCGAACGGGCCGTAGGCCATGCCCTGCGGCGGCGTCGGGAATTTGCCCAGCGTGCCGGCCAGCGTGTTGAACAGCGTGTCCGCGTCCATGCGCACCGGGTTGTGGCCGGCGAACAGCGAGTGCTCCTCGCCGGGCCGAATCTCGCGCTGATACGTCTCGCTGGTCATCACGTCGCGGAACAGCTGCTTGATGTCGTAGCCGTTGCCGCGGAAGGCGCCGGCGACGCGCGCGATCACCTCCGGCATGACCGCGTCCTTCATCGGGCCGAGGTCGTCGATCGGCTGATAAAACGCCTGGCCCAGGAACAGGCCCCACGTCCGGTTGACGAAGGCGGCCGCGAACCACGGATTGTCGCGCGAAGTGATCGCGTCAGCCAGTGCCCTGCGCCGCTGCGAATCGCTGAGCCGAGCGCCGGGGCTGGTGCCGTCGAGGAAGGTCGGGTAGACGGTCGTGCCCTTCTTCGGGTCTTCCTTGCTGGGCATCTTGTGCTCGCCGAACGGCAGCGACACCAGCTTGACCCTGGTGAAGCGTTTCTTCTCCTTGTCGAAGATCGGTTGCTCACGGGTGCGGGCGAAATAGGCGACAAACTCGTGGAACTGCCGGCGTTTCCATACGTCGCTCGGGTGGTCGTGGCACTGGGCGCACTGGATCTGGATGCCGAGGAAGATGCGCGAGGTCTCGGCGGCCAACTCGACCGGCGCGTCCATGCCGAACCGCGTCGACAGGAAAAACACCTGCCCGTTCTTGTCCGGCGCTTCCAGGTCGATATCGCCGCCGGCGTTCAGGATGTCGCGCGTGATCTCGCCCCAGCTGCGATTCGCCTTCAGCTGGGCCGTCATCCAGAGGTCGAAGCCGCGGGCGCCGAACAGGCCCTTGAAATCGGTGACCTTGCTGGTGATGACGTTGCGCCAGTAGCGTGCCCAGTGCTCGGCATGATCCTCGCTCGCAAGCAGCGTGTCAATCAGCCGGGCGCGCTTGTCGGGCCGCTGATCCTGCACGAATTCCTTGATGTCGGCGGGCATCGGCAGCCGGCCGGTGAGGTCGAGATAGACGCGCCGCGCGAACCGCTCATCGCCGACGACCGGGGCGGCCTTGACGCCGACCTTCTTCAGCTGCTCGGCGACGAGCTGGTCGATCTCGCCGGGCTTCAGCGGCGCGGTCGACGCCTTGAGCCAATCCTTCGTGTCGAGGCTGCCCATCGGCAGCGCGACCGGCGGTTTCGCGTCCGCCTTGGCCGGCGGATCGGCATGGACGATGAGCCCGCCCGCCGTGGCCCATGCGAGTGCCGCGATCGCCAGGCGGCAGCCGTTCGGCAGAACGAAGCGGAGTGTCATCGCGTGGTCTCCTGGCTCAACTTGATCGCATGCCGTCGTTCGTGGCGGAGCGGTTGCTACAAATTCATACCCGCAAGGATGCTATCAGTTTCGCATGAGCATCCGATGATAGTCAATAGCTTGCATGGCATTTCGCCCGCCAACTTCCTGTTTACGTTTAGCGCTCGCCCCCTGTGAGCTTACGCCCGGTACGCGCGCCGCACTTCCGGATCGTGAATGGCACGCCATGCATTGACCGCGCCGACGCCATTGCAGAGTGCGACGACGATAGCGATCCCGGCGGCGGTGAGGCTTTCCGGCCGCTCCGTTAGGGGCCGCAGGCCAGGTGCCCAGGCCATGTGGACGGCATAGAAACTGAAGCCAATCGCGACCAGGAAGGCGGCCATGATGGCGGCGAGCACGACACCGCGGCTGCGCAGGCGTTCAAAGTAATAGCCACCTGCAAGCATCAGGCCCAGGACAAACAGACCGGCGACCGACGCGAAGAATATCCATCCCGGCATCGGATGAACGCGCGCGGCCATCGAATAGCAGCAATTCGACGGATACCAAAGAAGAAGCGCTCCGGCTGCCACACGCAAGCTCCGCGCCCCGACCGGGCAACCTGCGAAGCGCTCCGGCGCCACGGCATGCCCGCGTCGGCCCAGGCACCATCGCGTCCCATCTCGGCGTCGGCCACGCGCTCGGGTAGACGGGTCGCGATCGCCTCGCGCCGTGCCACTGCCGCGCGGATGCTTGCGAACATGGTCAGAGCTTCGGCCGCTGCGGCGAGTAGGAGCGCAAATAGCTCTGGCGGCGATTGGCGGTCGGACATGACTTCCACAAAAGCGGCCAGCGTTGCGACCGCCGCCACGGCGCTCACGAACAGGGGAATCAACAATCCAAGCTGCTGCGCGAATCCTTGTAGCTTCACGCCCTTCAGCCGGCCGGCCGCCATCCACAGCAACGCACTCACCGGTACCAACATGCACAGCCAGTACAGCGAAGCCGCAAACGCCTCCTCGCTGTTGAGAACCCATTCATCAGGGGCCATCATAACCCCGGGCGCCCAGCAGGCGGAATGACGCGCATGCTACCCAGGTAAGGAATGACAAACGCGACAACAATATCCGCAACGGCCGCGACGCGCAACCACAGCGCCGCGTGGTAAAGTCCACGCATCGCGTTGGCCGCGCGCTGCCCCGGGAATACGTGGCCCGGCGGCACCGCGAGGTCCAGCTCGTCGTCCTGATCCGGTGGTAGCTCGATCGCTCCCGCCGGTTGCGGCGGAGGAACCGGAGCACCATCGCGTGTGGCGCCGGCTGCCGTATTGAAGGCCGGGTTGTCGCCCTCGGTGAAGACGTAGGCGTCGAGCAGCACCAACCGGCCCGACTCGCGCACAGCACGGAACGGCAGGCTGGACAGCACACGGACTGGCCGATTACCGTCGCCGGCAGGGGCCCGGCAACGTGGACAGGAAACCTCCATCGATCACCTCGCGGGCGGGACGCTCAGGTGAAGGTCGCCTTGACCTCGGCGTTCATCAGCGTGCGCATCGCCACAAACCCGCCAAAAAGGCTGCAGAAAGTTACCAGGGCCGATAGCACCGAAAACCCGCAAGTGCTGACCAATATGAACTGCTTATTTTGCGCCCCTTGGAAGGCCATTTCATAACCTTGGAACACGGAAACCCCGCCGACACCGAGGGTTGTCAATAGGCTCAGGGCGCCCACTCCCAGGCTGATGATCGCCGCCGTCATCGCCCATCCCCAGCGGCGGTTGCGCGCAGCATTCGCGCGCAACGAAAATGGCGATCGGGAACGGCAGCATGATGAACGGGGTGCATGCCGCAGAGACGAGATGCGGCCAGGCTCGCTGTACGACGAACAGTGCGATCGCCATGCCGATGGCGAACAACGTAAAGACAACCATGCTGCCGGCCGCCATGTTGAGCCAACCGGCGGCGCAGATTGAGCCGCGTGCGCATCCGGATGCCGGTGAGGCCGCCGTCGGTGCTTTCGGTGAAGCCGAAGTCCGCCGCGGGACCGGCCACGCCGCCGCCGAATTCGAAGGCACCCGCCGGTGGCGACGGCGGCAACGGCGCGACCGGCTTCGGCGGGAGCGGCCGCGGCGCCCCGACGGGTTTCATGGCGGGCGGTGCCGTTGGCTGGGCGGCGGCGGGAGCGGCGGGCACGTAGAAGACGGTGCCGCAGTCCGGCGCTGGGCAGCGGACCTGCTTGCCCGCTGCGTGCTCGGGGACGTTGAGTTGGCGCTGGCAGGAAGGGCACGCGATCAACATCGAGGGGCACCGCCGCTTCAGGCTGTTGCTGGGTCCGATATCATGGCATGGTTCAATAAGGCCCGTTTTTGGGTGGCACGCCCTTCGCAGACTCAGGGCGTGCCACCCAGGTTTGAACCATGCCGATATTATCCTCCGTGACGGTTGCCTGGAAATCAAGCCTCTCGGTCGGCTTTGTCTTCACGCCTCCGCGCGCAGCAGGCGAGCCAGCGCGGCGCCCTGGCCGGACGACTGCCACTGCGTCCACCATTTGGCGAAGCGCCGGCGCTGCTCGGGCAGGCGGCGCCGATGATAAAGCTGCAATGGCTCGACCGCGGACCGGTAGCGCGGCCACTCGGCCGGCTGCGTCCGCTCCAGACGATCGCGCAGCTCATCGAGCCGCTGGCTCGCGACGTGGCTGTCGTTCGCCCGGCCGAGGATTTCCTGCATCTCGACAATGCGCGGATAGACCTGCTCGCGAAACGCGGCGGCGAAACAGCTCTCGAATAGCTCCATGGCGTAGCGCAATTGTTTGCCATAGATGCGGACCTGATGCAGGGCCTCATAGGTGCGCAGGTCGCCGCGTGCCGCCTCTTCCAGCTCCTGCACGAGCTGCGTCAGCATTGGCACGGCCAGCTCACGCAGCGTTTGCGTGTGATCCGCCGCGTCCAGGCCCTCGCCGATCCTGGCGAGCAGGCGTTGCAGCCTCTCAGCCTTGCCCTGCGTCGCCTCGCGCAGGTGCCCCTGGGCGAAGACACGCTGGCCGTGTCCGAAGCCGAGCAGGAAATCGAGCCCCGGCTGCGGTTTGGCGTTGGGCCGTTCATTGCGGCTGTTGACCATTTCCAGGAACACGTCCCAGTCGTGCGCGGCACCGGCGGCACGGCGGATCGCGCGCAACGTGCGGCGTGCCTGGCGGTGCAGCTTCGCCGACAGGCACCGGCCGAAGATGCGCACGGCAGCGCCGGCGCGGCGCGTGCCGACCCGAAGCTGATGGACGTGCTCGACGTTGTCGTCGGCCTGCTCGACCGCGCACGGCAGCCGGTCGAGCACCACCCCGATCCGCACCATCAGCACGCGCCGCGCCGCTTCCACGACCGGCATGTCGCCGCGCAACCCGCTGATCCATTTTTCGTCAGCCATGGTTCCTGCCTGACGCCGTGCGTTCGCGCAGCAGCCACTCGACCGCATCTGCCAAACGGTTGATCTCCTCACGAGTGTTATAGAAATGCGTCGAAACCCGTAGCAGCAATCCCTCGGGTCGCTCAACGAGCGGGACCTCGATGCGATAGCGCTCCCAAAGCTCGCGCCGCCAGACCACGGCATCCACGGCCGCGGGCAGCCGAAACGCAGTCAGGTAGCCGTGCAGCTCCGGATGCTCGGGCGTGGCCGGACACAGCTCGGGAAGTGCACCGAGACGCTCACGGACATGGGCGACAAGGCCGGCGTTGTATTGGCGGATCGGGTCGAAGCCGAGCGCCTCCTGGAAGTCGAACGCTACGGGCACGGTGAGCCAGGGACAGACGTTGCGCGTCCCCTCGAATTCGTAGCAGCGCAGCCGTGGCGTCGTGCCGAATTCGTCGCGCTCGTCGAAGCGGCTCCGGTCCGGACGCCAGCCCCAGCTCACCTGCAGCGGCGTCAATCGGTCCGCGCTGCCGGGGCCGAGATAGAGGAACCCCGATCCGGTGGGGGCGAGCAGCCATTTGTGGCAATTGGCACCATAGAAGTCGGCGCCGATCGCCTCGAGATGCAGCGGCACCATCGCGGGCGCATGCGCGCCGTCCACCACCGTGAGCACGCCGCGCTGCCGGGCCTCCGCACACAGGCGCGGGCCGGCAGGACGAGCCCGGTCGGCGAGAGCACATGGCTGAAGAATAGCAGCCGCGTGCGCGGACCGATGGCGGCACGGCAGGCATCGACAATCGCCTGAGGATCGGCCGGGACGATGGGCAGCGCGAAGGTGCGCAGGGTGAGGCCGAGACGCTGCGCGGCGCGTTCCCAGCACCAGTGCATGGCGCCGTACTCATGGTCGGTCAGCAGGATTTCGCCGGGAGCAGTGAGCGTCAGGCTCGAGGCGACGATGTTGACGGACGCCGTGACGTTTTGCGTGAAGATCAGCCGTCGTGGGTCGCCGCCGAGCCAGTGGGCGAGCCGTGCGCGCGCGGTCCACAGGCGCTCGGGCAGCTCGCGAACCAGGAAGTCCATCGGCTCCTCAGCAAGCCGGCGCCGCAGCGCGGTGACGTGCTCGAACACGGGCCGCGGCAACGGACCAAAGGAGCCGGTGTTGAGGTTCGTGACGGCCGGGTCGAGCAGCATGGCCGCGCGGGCCGCTGCAGCGTCCCAGCCGTTGGCGAAAGGCGTGATCACAGGCGATTCCTTAGCGGCTCGTAGCGGAATTCGCGAGAATTCCGATGGGCCCACCGGCCCACCGCGGAATTCTTGCGAATTCCGCGCCGAATGGTTTGTAGCGGAATTCGCCAGAATTCCGGTGCGCCAGAACGGAATTCTGGCGAATTCCGCTACGAGTGGCTAGTGTCGCGTCAAGACTCGAAAGAGGGGTTGCGTGGTAGCCGCATTCGTGAGAATGCGGGCGACGTCACCCGCATTCTCACGAATGCGGCTACCCCAAAATCAAGGCTTGGCGATGCACTAATCAGCGGGCCGAGCGGCGGGAGATGTCGGCGCCATGCGCAGGAACTGCTGCGGCACGTGGACGCGAAACTGGCTGCCTTGCCCGGCCTCACTGCGGACGTCGCAGCCCAGGCCCAATTCCTGCGTCAGCCGGTCCACCACCGACAGGCCGATGCCGCTGCCGGTCGCGTCCTGCTCCTTGCCGCTTTGGCCGCGCTGGAAGGGATGGAAGATCGACTCGTGCTCGTGCGCCGCGATGCCGGCACCGGTGTCGTGGACCTGGAGCACCAACGTTCGCGCGCCGCCCTGGTCATCCCAGCCGGCCGCGAGGTTGACGTGTCCCCCGGCCGGCGTGTAGCGCACCGCGTTGACGAGCAGATTCGACAGGATCCGCGCGAGCCGGCCTCGATCGGTGAGCACCTGCCAACCGCGGACCGCCCCGAACGCGGCATCGAGCGTCAGGTGTTTTTCGCCGGCGGCCGCCGCGTGCTCGGCCAGCACGTCGCGCAGGAAATCCTCCAGGGCGAACCACTCGCGTTGCGGCCCCTGCTCCACGGCGCCGCGCGTGCGGCACCATTCCAGCAACTGCTGCGCGATCTGCTGGGCGCGCTCCGCCGCGTTGCCGAGCCGCTGCAGCGCTTCCTGGCGCTGCGGCTCCGGCAGGGTGCGGAAGTCGAGCACGTGGCGCATGGTGAGCAGCGTCTGCAACGGGGTGCGCAGATCATGCGCCAGGCCCGCCATCGTCGCCCAGTCCGGCGGTGGCGGCTGCGACACGACGCTGGCGAGGACGGCGCCGATCCGCCCGGCAGCATTCTTCAACGGCGTCGCGCTGCACTGCAGCCGGCGCAGCGCTTGACCGGCACGCGTCAGCACGAACTCGGCCTCGGCGAGCCGCCCCGCCCGCGCCGCGATCACCATCGGTAACTCTTGCGCGGCGACTGGCTCGCCACCCAGCGTGCGCAGCTCAGCCGCCGCAGGATCGGCCTCCAGCAGCGGCATCCCGCCGGCGCAGCTGCCGGGCCGCTTCGTTCAGGCAATGCAGCCGCTGCGCGGGCACATCGAGGTAAAAGTGGCCGATGCGGGGCGCATCGCCCTTGGCGGACAGGAGCGCGGTATCAGCATCCCAAAGCGTGGAATCCATGACGGCCTCCGATTACTCGGGGGGCGAGAGCGACTTTTGTGGGAGAAGTTCCGGTTCCGAGGGGGGATGGACGGGTACCACATATTGTAGCGGAGGACCGACTTGTATTCAATCGCCGTCGATCGACCGATCAACCGCCGCGGGTCGTTACACGGTTCCCGTCGATCGATTGGTAGACTGGTAGGAGCGCGGCGCACGGCGTGCATTCGCGACAGTAGGCAGTACAATGAAACCAAAATGCCAGCCGGAGAATGCCGTGTCCCACATACCTAGCGCGATTGGCTTGCTGGCAGGCGAACAGGTCATCAGAAGGAGCTTTTCCCGTGACGAAGAACGAGCGCAAGGACACCCGTGCGGGGCTCTCCCATGCCACGGCGCGGCAAGAGCCGGCAGAACTCAAGCAGGCAGAGGAGGAGATCCTGGCAAAGGCGCAGAGCTACCTGCTGATTGACGCCAAGCGGCCGATGCTGTGGACAGTGGCAGGGATCAGAGAGGAGAAGGGCGAGGATGGATCGCGGCGATGGATCATCGCGGTCCACGTTCGCTATCCCACCGGCCAATCTGGTACAACGATCCACCTCCTCCCAGTCACACCCGCCGAACGATCGAGCTCTTCCGATCGACATACGAACGCCTGGGAAGCCATTGCATCGTTTGCGCGAGGCCGGAGGAAGCGTAATGGCGGGCATACTCATGCCGCGGTTGACTTAACAACAGCAGCTGCCGCACTAAGCAGTTGCAGTGCTCTCGCCGCGCTCTGGAATCGCCACGTCCGCGAAGCCGGCGGCACGCAGGTCGGTCGCGAGCGCCTCGGCGCGGTCGAGGTCGCCGTGAACCAGCCGCACATGGCGAGCGCCCGCGGCCAGCGGTGTCAGGCTGCGCAACAGGTCGGCGTGGTCGGCGTGGCTGGATAGGCCGTTGAGCACCACGATCTCAGCCCGCACTGCGAAGGTTCGGCCCAGGATGCGCACTTCCGGCCGGCGCTCGACGAGACGGCGGCCCAGCGTGCCCTCGGCCTGGTAGCCGGCGATCAGGATCGTGCTGCGCGGGTCCTCGATGTGATGCTTCAGATGATGCAGGATCCGGCCGGCCTCGCACATGCCGCTTGCCGACACGATCACGCAGGGCTCCACCCGATGGTTCAGCGCGATGCTCTCGTCCTGGCGCTCGACGTAGTGGACGTGGCGCGGGCCGAACAGGTCGGGCTGCTCGCGCAGCAGCTCTAACGTCTGCGCGTTGAAGCATTCGGGATGGGCGCAGAACACCTCGGTCGCACGCACCGCCATGGGGCTGTCAACAAAGACTGGCAATTCGGGCAGACGGCCGGCACTCATCAGCCGGTGCAGGAAATACACCACCGTCTGTGTGCGGCCGACGGCGAACGCGGGGATGATGAGTTTGCCGCCGCGCTCGGTGGTGCGGCGCACCGCCTCGCCGAGCTGCTCGGCCGTCTCGTCGACCGGCTCGTGGCGATGGCCGCCGTAGGTGCATTCGCTGATGACCAGCTCAGCGGCCGGGACGGCGGACGGATCGCGCAGGATCGGCAGGCCCGGCCGGCCCAGGTCGCCCGTAAACGTGAGCGATTGCGCGTCCATCCGCAGATGGATCATCGCCGAGCCGAGCAGATGGCCGGCATCGACGAAGGTCGCGTCCAGTCCGCGGAAGACAGCGAACGGCGTATCGTACGGCACCGCGCGGAGCCGCAGCAGCGTCTGGTAAACGTCGCGGCCGTCGTAGAGCGGCTCGACCTTCGGCTCGCCGCGTTCGCGGCGGCGGTTAAGATACGCCGCATCCTCCTCCTGAATCTTGGCGGCGTCGCCGAGCATGACGGCGGCGAGGGCGCGCGTGGCCGGCGTGCAATAGATCGGGCCGGCGAAACCCTGGCGGACCAGGTTCGGCAGATTCCCGCAGTGATCGACATGCGCATGGCTCAGCAGCACCGCGTCGATCTCCCGCGGGCGAAACGGAAACTGCTGGTTGCGGCGCCGGCTTTCGGCCCGGTGTCCCTGAAACAGGCCGCAGTCGAGCAGCAAGGTACGGCCGGCGGAGTCCACGCGGTGCATCGAGCCGGTGACTGTGCGCGTCGCCCCAAAGAAGGTGACCGTCGGCGCCGCATGTGACTTGCGTTTGCTGGGCATAGGCCTATTGTAGCTGCGACGTTATTCGCTTTTGAACCGCAGAGACGCGAAGACGCAGAGAATTACCCAGAGACGCCAGGCGGGAAACTCGATGCAGCCGTTACAACCGTCCTCTTCGCCACGCGTGCTGGCCGACCTGCCGGTCTCCGCCGTCGTGCTGGACCTGTTGCAGGGCCGGGTCGAGCTGATCCCCTGGGACAGCGCCGCCGCTACCAGCGTGTCGGGAATCTATACATACGGACATCCTTTAGTGAACGCGGAGCTGCTGGACCGGCTGCCGCGTTTGTGCGTGATCAGCAACTTCGGCGTCGGCGTCGATCACATCGACGTGGCGGCCGCGACCGTGCGCGGCATTGCGGTCGGCAACACGCCGGGCGTCCTCGACGGGGCGACCGCCGACCTTGGCTTCGCGCTCATGCTGGCCGCGGGCCGGCGGCTGGTCGAAGGAGATCGCTACGCGCGCGGGCCGAATTTCCTGCGCTACGATCCGTCGTACATACTTGGTCGCGAAGTTCACGGGGCCACGCTCGGCATCGTCGGCATGGGTCGCATCGGCGAGCAGGTGGCCCGGCGGGCGCGCGCCTTCGACATGACCGTGCTGTACTGCAATCGCCAGCGCCGGCCGGCGGCCGAGGCAGCACTGCCGGCACGCCACGTCACGCAGGCCGAACTGCTCGCGGCGTCCGATTACGTGATGCTCACGGTGCCGTTAACACCCGCGACCCAGCGGCTGATTGGGCGGGCGGAGCTGGCGCGGATGAAGCCGATGGCCGTGCTCGTCAATATTGCCCGCGGTGCCGTCGTGGACACGGACGCGCTAACCGAAGCGCTGGCGCAGCGCCGGATTCATGCGGCGGGGCTGGACGTAACCGATCCCGAACCGCTGCCGCGCGGCCATCCGTTGTTGGCGATGGGTAACGTGATCATCACGCCGCACCTGGGCAGCGCGACGGAGCAGACGCGCCGGCGCATGACGGAGATGTCGGTGGAGAACCTGCTGGCAGGATTGGCGGGGCAGCCGCTGCCGTATCGGGTCAACCCGCCAAGCGGCGGAGCATGACGAGTTTCGCAACCCCCATGATGCGGACATTGTCGGACCGGAGCAGGCATGGGCGCTTCGAAAACTGCATCAGGCCGAACCGTAGGCGCGGGTCACCGGGGTGTTCCGTGAGCGCGTGGGCACTTTCTTCTTCCGTCCCCGGTGTTTGACGTTAAAATGCCTGAATGTCCGATGTGACGCTTCTCCTGGACGCCGCGGCGGCGGGCGACCGTAAGGCCGCCGCCGACGTGCTCCCGCTCGTCTACGACGAGCTGCGCCAGCTCGCCGCCGCACGGATGGCGGCCGAGTCCTCCGACCAGACCCTGCAAGCCACCGCCCTCGTCCACGAGGCGTACCTCCGCCTGATCGGCCCGGCCGACGAACCTCGGTGGGAGAACCGTGGCCACTTCTTCGCCGCCGCGGCGGAAGCCATGCGCCGGATTCTGGTGGACGCCGCCCGCCGTAAGCGAACGGAAAAGCACGGCGGCCACCGCCGCCGGGTCGAGTTGCCCGACGTCCCGGCCAAGCCCGATGTAACGGACGAACAACTGCTCGCCCTGGATACAGCCCTCATCCGGCTTGCTGCCGAGGATCCCGTCGCCGCCCGGGTGGTCGAACTGCGGCACTTCGCCGGGCTGTCGATCGAGGATGCGGCCGCCACCCTCGGCCTGTCTCGTGCCACGACCTACCGCCACTGGACCTACGCCCGGGCTTGGCTCCGGGATGCTCTCGAAGAATAATCACGAAAGCACGAAAGGAGGAAAACACGAAAGAAAACCGCATTCAGGAACTCTTTTTCGTGTTTTCGTCCTTTCGTGCTTTCGTGATGTGATTTTTGCCGGATTCGGTGAGACAAACCGTGTCCGTTCTCGCATTGATGGGTGAACACAATCCCGGAGTGTTGCCAAGAGCCTCAAACCCGGCGTGCCGCCATGGCCATCGACCTGAAGCGCATGAAAGAGATCTGCCTCGAAGCCGCCGAGCTGGCGGACGAGGCCGCCCGCGCGGCCTACCTGGACAAGGCCTGCGGGGCCGATGCCGGGGTGCGGGATCGGGTCGAGGCGCTGCTCCGATCTCATGATCCGGACGGCAGTTTCCTCGGCATCCCCGCGGCCGTGGTGCCCGACCCGGACCACGCCGCCACCCAGACCCTGGCCGGCAGCCCGAGACCTGCCGTGGCGGCGGCACAGACCACCGGTGGCGAAAACGGCTCTTCGCACGACGAGCCGCTCACATTCCTGACGCCGTCGGCACGTCCCGACGCGCTCGGCCGACTCGGGCATTACGAGGTTCTGCAAGTGCTGGGCCGCGGCGGCTTCGGCATCGTCTTCCGGGCGTTCGACGAGATGCGGCAGCGCGTGGTGGCCCTGAAGGTTCTGGCCCCGCAGCTCGCCGCCACGTCGCCGCCGCGCAAACGCTTCCTGCGCGAGGCCCGATCCGCCGCGCAGGTCCGCCATGAGAACGTGGTGCAGGTGTACGAGGTCGCCGAGCAACCGTTGCCTTACCTGGCGATGGAATTCATCCCCGGCGAGACGCTCCAGCAGAAACTCGACCGCGTCGGCCCGCTGGATGTGCCGGAAGTGTTGCGCATTGGTCGGCAAATCGCCGAGGGACTGGCCGCGGCCCATGCGACGGACTTGATCCATCGCGACATCAAGCCAGGCAATGTGCTTCTCGAAGGCGGTCAGCACAAGGTGAAGATCACCGACTTCGGCCTGGCCCGCGCGGCCGACGACGCCAGCATCTCGCAGAGCGGCATCATCGCCGGCACGCCGATGTACATGGCCCCCGAGCAAGCCCTCGGGCAAACGCTCGATCAGCTGCTCTACCAGATGGTAGCCGGCCGGCCGCCGTTCCGGGCGAATAGCGCGGTCGCGGTGCTCAAGCGCGTCGCCGACGACCAGCCGCGGGCCATCCGCGAGATCATCCCCGAGACGCCGCAGTGGCTGTGCGACATCATCGCCAAGCTGCACGCCAAGAACCTGGACGACCGCTACCAGTCGGCCCGCGAAGTGGCCGACGTGCTCGCCGACTGCGAGGCCCAGCTCAAGGCCAACGCCAGGCTGAAGGATTTCTCCCGCATCCCGCGAAGTAAGCCACTCGCGACGGGGAAGTCCGGCCGGTGGAAATGGGCGGCGGCCGCAGCCCTGTTGCTTCCCATCCTTACCTTGGCAGTGACGGAGTTCTCCGGGGTCACGCATCTGTTGCGTGGTCGGGAATCGACGCCCGACCCGCTTCAGAGTGTCAACCGAGCGGTGGACAAGGGACCGCCGCCGCAGAATCAGCAACCAAACGCCGCCCCGCTCAAGTATGGCGACCCGGAATACACCAACACGCTGGGAATGAAATTCAAGCTCATCCCGGCAGGCAAGTTTACGATGGGATCGTCGCAGCAATCGATCGAGCGTTTGCTTGAGCTGACTGGAGCAGATGCTTGGTTTAGGGAGCGCCTACCGGCCGAGGGGCCAGAGCATCCCGTCGAGATCACGCAGCCATTTTACATGGGAGCCACAGAGGTAACCGTCGGGCAATTTCGACAATTCGTTGACGAGGAGGGCTACCAGGTGGGTGATGGCCGCTGGAGAAACCCCGGCTTCGATCAAACGGATACGCATCCGGTGGTCTGGCTGTCGTGGAACAATGCTGTTGATTTTTGCAAATGGTTGGGCGCGAAGGAAGCGAAAGATACCGCTTACCCACGGAGGCCGAATGGGAGTATAGTTGCCGAGCCGGGAAAGCCGGGAGTGGGTACTGCTTTGGCGACGACGAAGCGCAGTTAGGGAACTACGCCTGGTACACTGAGAATTCAGGCGGCGGAACCCATCCGGTGGGCAACAAGAAGCCCAACGATTGGTCCCTTTACGACATGCACGGGAACGTGTGGGAATGGTGTCAGGACAACTACGATCCGGACTATTACAAGAACAGCCCTGTGAAAGACCCACCCGGAGGCGCCGGCGCCCAGCGCGTGATTCGTGGCGGCTCGTGGGGCGACCTTCCTGTGTACTACTGCCGGTCTGCTCTTCGCAACCCCCTCCCTCCCGCCGACCGCTACAACCGCGTCGGCTGTCGTGTGCTCCTCGTCTCGCCTCCCGGTGGCGTCGGGACCGACAGCGGGGCGAAGAACAAACCCGCATCGCCGGCGATCGCTCCGTTCACCGACGCCGACGTCCAGCGCATCGCCGCCCTGCCCGGCGCCGAGCAGGTCGAGGAAGTGCGGAAGGAGTTAATGCGCCGCAACCCCGGCTTCGACGGCAAGATGGATCCCAAGATCGAGGGCGGCGTCCTCACGGAATTCAAGATCGTGACCGACAAAGTGACGGACATCGCCCCGATTCGAGTCTCGAGCGCCCTGCGTGTGCTCGATTGCCGCGGCACGTGGCCCACAATGGGCTCTTGGCGGACCTGACGCCGCTTCAGGGAATGAACCTGGCGGGCCTGAGGCATCTCGATCTGAGCGACACGAAAGTGACTGACGCGGGGATGGTCTCCTTCAAGGACTGCAAAAACCTGGAACACCTGACACTAGAGCGGACGCAGGTGGGCGACGCCGGCCTGGCCAACTTCAAGGACTGCAAGAGCCTTACTACCCTCGACCTGCAGTTTATGCCGGTGAGCGACGCGGGCCTGAGCCACTTCAAAGACTGCAAGGTCCTGACGGTCCTCACTCTGACCTGGATGAACGTGGGTGACGCGGGCCTGGTCCATTTCCAGGATTGCAAGGACCTGACGAACCTCGCTCTGGCCGGAACGAAGGTGAGCGACGCGGGGATGGCCTACTTTAAGGACTGCAAGAACCTGACGAACCTGAACCTGGACCACACGGAGGTGGGTGATGCGGGCCTCGCCCACTTCAACGGCATGCCGCTGAAGATGTTGTGGATTGGCGACACCCTCATCACCGACCTGACTCCTCTGCAAGGCATGCCGCTGAAAGAGATCCACCTGACCCCGAAGAACATCACCCGGGACCTGGGTATTCTCCGCGACATGAAGAGCCTCAAAACCATCGGCATTCGTTGGGACGAAGCCTGGCCGGCGGCGAGGTTCTGGCAGCGCTACGACAAGGAGGAGTTCAAGGAGTAGCGTGGTCGCTGCCGACGGGCCGCCTTGCCGCCATACCAGTTCGATGCTTCACCTGGTTCCCAAACTCCGTTTGGGAACCCACTCCCGTGAGTGCCGCCCCCGCGTTCGCCGAGGCCGGCAAGCCATGCGCAACGACTTCACGGCCGGCCCATTGTCGGATACCATTACGCCAAGGACTCAGCGAGGGCGTGACCATGTCAGACCTGGCAACACCGAACGTGCCGACCGCGGCGGAGCTGGAACGGATGCACGCCCTGTACCGCGAGGGCGGAGCAAGACGAGCGATGGCCCCCCATGCGATTTACGCCGATGACGCCTGCCCGCATGCCGGTTGCGATCAGCGCATGCAGGCCATCGACTTCCGCGCCGAAGCCTATGGCCCCGCTGTCCACGACCCGCTCGTGCGCGCCTGGTGGGCCGACGTGGGTTTCGCTGGCCGCTGCCCGAAGTGCAGCGGCTGGGTTCACTTCACCATCCGCGGCAAGCGTGCGATCACGGCCGAGGAGGCCGCCACGCTCCCCGAGCTGCCCGATGATTGGGCCGACGCGGCGATTATCCACTAGCGGCGTGCTGCTCGGCGGGCTCGGCCACGCGGCGGCGCTGCGCGAAACCGCATATCTGCTCAGTCGCTACAGCCGGTAGCCTTCGGGGTAAGAGATCCTGCCTGCGCAGGACGAGGCAGGTGTTGCTGCCGCCGAACCCGAAGCTGTTGGAGACGGCGACGCGGACCGGATGCGGCTCGGCCTGGTTGGCGACGTGGCGCAGCGGGCATTCGGGATCGGGCTGGTGGAGATTGATTGTCGGCGGGATTGCCTGCCTTTGCAGCGCCACTATGCACGCCACCGCTTCGACGGCGGCGGCGGCCGTGAGGAGGTGGCCGGTCATGCTCTTGGTCGAGCTGACGGGGACGTGCGCCAGCGCCGAGCCGAAGACGGTGGCGAGCACGCGCGCCTCGGCCTGATCGCCGACGGGCGTGCTGGTGGCGTGGGCGTTGACGTAGCCAACGTCGTCGGGATTGACCTGGGCGTCGGCCAGCGCCTGGCGCATCGCGGCGATGGCGGGCTCGGGATGCGGACTAGGAATGACCATGTTGTAGGCGTCGCTCGAGGCGCCGCAGCCGGCCACCTCGGCGTACACCGGCGCACCGCGGCGCCGCGCGGAGGCGGCCGAGCTCGAGCACGAACAGCGTGCCGCCCTCGCCCATGACGAAGCCGTCGCGGTCGACGTCGAAGGGACGCGAGGCGGCCGTGGGGTCGTCGTTGCGGCGCGACAGAGCGCGGAGATTGCCGAAGCCGGCCAGCGCCATCGGGGTGATCGCGATGTCGCAGGCGCCGGCCAGACAGACGTCGACCCAGCCGAGGCGCAGCCAACGGCGTGCCAGGGCCAGGGCGTAATTGCCGCTGGCGCAGGCGGCCGACAGGCTGACAGCCGGCCCCGTCAAGCCGAGGCGGCGGCGGGCGCGTTGCACGAGCGGCTCGATGTGCTGCTGCGGCTGGAAGATTTTGCCGCCGCCCTGCAGGTAATCGTTTTCCCAGTAGGTATTCCACTCCGCGGCGCTACCGAGCACCAGGCCGACGCGCAGGGCGCCACGGCGTTCCCAAAGGCCGGCGTCGCGCAGGGCGCTGATCGAACACCAGAGCATGCCCTGCTCGACCTTCGACAGCCTGCGAAAAGCCGCTTCGGCCATGCCGTCGGGGCACGGGATCGAACGGACCACGCTGCCGATCTGCGAAGGATGATCCTGGACCGGGAAATGGTCGACTCGCGTGACGCCGGAACGGCCGGCCAGGAGCTGATCAGCCAGCACGCGGTAGGTATGGCCCAGAGGCGTAACCACCCCCACGCCGGTAATATAGATCGCGTCGCGTTTCACCGCCGAGTCCCCACCCCGGACACGACGACTTCGAGCTCGAGCCAACCCGCGCCCGGCAGTCGCCACGCCTGGGGCATCGGTCCGCTCGGCCGCGCGAGTGCATCGATCAGGGTGGACAGCGTCAAGTCAGCCAGCCCGGGGCGCATCATTTCTGGACCAATCCGCAAATAGAACCCATCTTCTCCGGTCGTCGCCGGCACCAGGGCCAGGGCGGCGGCCTCGCACATCGGCGGCCGCGGCGGCTCGATGGTCTTGGCGTTTTGCACCGGAATCCACTCGCGCTCATGGCCGCTGAGAAGCAGCCAGACGCCCGGCACGGCGCCCTCGGCGAGGACGGTGACGGCGGTCAGGAACGCGTCATGACAGGCCTGGGCGCCGCCGCTGATGCCGAAATTGGGACCCTGGATCTTGAGGAGCTGGCTGACGGTGCCGGAGACGGCGTGCAGCGATTGATGCGGGATCAGGTGCGGCGAAACGCCCCAGGCGCCCTCCTGGGAAAAGCGCTGGATGGCGTGCGCGGTGCCGCCGCGACCGAAGAAGTTCGGCGCCGCCAGGACCGCCCAGTCGGCGAACGATCCGCTGGCCCAGCCGCCGCGACCAATGGCGTCGTGCAGCGCGGCCACGGTGGCGACGGTCTGGTCCTCGGAGTGCTTCAGCAACGAGCCCGGCACCGGTTGGCCCGTGAGCGGCGGCGGCTGGCGGCGCCACTGCGCCAGTGCCTCGGGGCCGGCGCACTGCGCCGTGGCTTGCCACCCGACAGCGCATCCCGGTCGGCGGCGTCGGCCTGCTGATCGGCGTGTTCACGCGCGGCTTCCTTTCCGGGCTTGCCAGAATCGGTGCGGCGTCCGGCCGCAGCCGTGGGCACCAGCGCGGCTATTGTTCCCAATGAATGCGGTTCTGTCAACCCAGCTTACGATTGCGGAGGTCGAGCTTTTGGCAAAACGGGCGCAATAGTTCAAGCAGGGAGGGTTCTATCGTCGATACCGAAACGAGCGATCGGCGCCGTGACACCGCCGTCTCATGGCCCGACGTGTTCCTGGGTTGCCGGCGTGCCCCCCATTGCCACGCACACGGCGGCAGCCGGGGCGGAGCGGAGTGCGATCATGGCGCAGCCGAAATGCCGCAAGCGAAGCCTGTCGCTGGGGCGGCGCTTCCTGATCGAAGCCGTGTACTTCAGCAACCACGGCCAGACCGCCGCCGCGGAACGGCTGATGCGCCTCGCCGACGTCGTGGCCGCTCGGCGCGGCGTCGCCGCGCCCGTGCTGGGGCGCGATCATGACCAAGGCGTTCGCCCTGGCCGCGAGCCGGCATCCCGAAATGCGGCAGGCGTACTTCAACTTTCCCTGGGGCCACATCGGCGAGTTTGAAGCCCAAATTGCCAGCATCGTCGTCACCCGGCGCGTCGGCGATCAGGACGCGGTTTTCCTCGCACCACTCGTCCGCCCCGAGCGCCAGTCCCTGCGCGATCTGGATGCCCACCTGCGCGGCTACATGGAGCAGCCGGTCGAGACGTTTCGCTGCTTCCGCGAGGCAATGTGCGTCGGCCGGCTGCCGCGACCGTTGCGGCGGTTCGCCTGGTGGCTCGGACTCCATGTGCTGCCGCGCCGCCGTGCACGCCACTTCGGCACCTTCGGCGTGACCACGATGAGTCCCTACGGCGCCCGCACGCTGCAGGTGCCGACGCTCTGGGCCGCGTTCCTGCATTACGGCGTGCTCACGGAGGCGGGCGAAATTCCCGTCGGCGTGGCGTTCGATCATCGCGTGATGGACGGGGCCGTGGTGGGCTACACCTTGCTTGAGATGGAACAGGCGTTGCACCACGAGATTGTCGACGAATTGCGAACCATGCGCGCGGCCCAGGCCGCCTGAACGTCAGACTTCCGAAGTCTCCGAGACTTCGGAAGTCTTTTGAGGCTGAGAGGGAAGTCATGATCGCGAAGCACGATGCCTTGCGTCTGGTGGAAGAGATGCTCGATCTGCGCAGACATTGACCGGCGCTGAACGCCTCAAGGACCTGGAGGCGTGGGACTCGCTGTCCACGATGATGTTCATCGCGCTGGTCGACAAGAAGTTCGGCGTGCCGTTGGCGGGCAATCGGGTGGCGCAGTGCCGGACGGTGGATGAGTTGTGTGGGCTGATTGGCGAAGCAGCAATCGGCCGGGCGGCGTGATACGCAGGAGTTGTACTTGCTCCCGCGAACCGATTCTGGTTTAGTCTTGCCCCACTACGCGGGGAAGACGTGTCCGTAAGCCGGACAAACAAGGAAAGCGAACGAGGCATGGCCGACTCACCGATGCAGAACCTGGCCCACGCGCTGCGCCAACATGGCCTGGTGCGCTTCGTCGAGCACTACGCCAAGGAGTTCCCCGACGCGCATCTGAAGGACCTGGTCGTGGACGAGCTCGGGCCGCACCGGGAAATGGTGGTGGGCGGCAAGCAGGTGATCAATTTCGGCTCGGACAGCTTTCTGGGGCTGGATCAGGATCCGCGCGTGCAGGCGGCGCTGGTCCGCGGCATTCACCATTGGGGCTCGCACAACGGCGCCTCGCGCGCCTTCGCCTCGGTGCGTGCCAACGAGGTCGCCGAGGAGAAGCTCGCCGCGTGGCTCGGCACCGAGGCGGTCCTCATTTATCCCTCGGTGAGCCTGGCGAACCTCGGGGCCATTCCGGGGCTGGTCTGCCGGCGCGACCTGCTGGTGATCGACGAGCACGCCCACAACTCGATGCAGGAAGGTGCCAAGATCGCCCAGGCCAACGGCGCCCGCATCGAGCCGTTCAGCCATTGCGATCCCGACGACCTTGATCGGGTTCTGACCGCCAGCGCACCGTATCGGGTTGCAGTGGTTGCCATCGACGGCGTCTACAGCATGTCCGGCGAGTTGCCGCCCCTGTGCGAGTTGAACGCGGTGTGCAAGCGGCACAACGCCGTGCTGTACGTGGATGACGCGCACGGCAGCGCCGTGCTCGGACGGCAAGGCCGCGGCACCGTCCGCGATGCCCTGGGCAGCTATGATAACACGCTGGTGGTCGGCTCGCTGTCGAAGGGCTTTTCCTGCTTCGGCGGCTTCATCGGCTGCCCGCACGAATTCAAGCGGCTGCTGAAAATTCGCTCGAACACATTCATCTTCGGCGGTCCGGTCCCGCCGCCCTACCTCGAGGCGATCTGCACGGTCTGCGAAATACTCGACACCGCCGAGTACGACGAAATCATGGGCCGCTTGCAGCGTAACCTGCGGCAGCTCACCGCCGGACTCGATGAGCTGAACCTGGTCGTCCTGGGCGGCGAAACGCCGATCATTTCCGTGCTGGTCGGCGACGAGGACATCACGCTGCGCGGGCCAGTTCCTGTTCGATCAGGGCTTTTACGTCCAGTCCGTCACATTCCCGGCCGTTCCCTATCACGCCGGCGTGCTGCGCATCCAGGTGAATGCCAACCATCTGCCGCCGTCGATCGAGGCCCTGCTGGGTGCGATGGCGGCGCTGCAGGCTGACTACGCTCTGCCCAATGCGGTGCCCGCACGGTTGATGCGCGAAGCTGCCTAAACAAGTCGCATGGCGGAGATCGCGCGGCCGCAATGGTAGCATTTCCCTCCCCGTTCGGCATTCGCTTGTTCTACATTCGACATTTCTTTCTGCGGTAAAGTGCGTCAGCTTTTTCGTTGACCTGCGCTCACGCCGGGGGTAGGTTGAGTTTAGTCCTGCCCGCTATCGCAACCCGACCCGAGGTATCCCGATGCTGCGACTGGACGCTCAGCGCCCCGCCCGTTTCTGCGACGGGCTAACGCGGCGCGATTTCTTGCACGCCGGCGCTCTGTCGAGCATCGGCCTGACATTGCCGGGCCTGTTCGCCGCCCGCGCTGCCGGCGCCGGCGAAGATCGCGACGTCAATTGCATCATGATGATGCTGGTCGGCGGCCCGAGCCATATCGACACGTTCGACCCCAAGCCCGATGCCCCCGCCGAGGTTCGCGGCCCATTTCGCTCCACGGCGACCCGCGTGCCCGGCATGCGCATCGCCGAGATCTTCCCACGCACCGCCGAATACGCCGACAAGTTCTCCCTGATCCGCTCGGTTTACCACACGGCCACCGCGGTCCACGACACTGGCTACCAGATGATGCAGACGGGCCGGCTGTTTACCGGGGGCATCGAGCATCCGCACGCCGGCTGCGTGCTGGGGTATCTGCGCGGCCCCCGGGCCGACATGCCACCGCACGTCGTGATGCCGCGGCCGATCGGCCGTACCGGCGGCAACCTGCCCCACGGGCACACGGCGGGCTATCTTGGCCGGCAGTACGATCCGTTCATCCTCAACGCTGACCCGGCGGTGCCGAACTTCCAGGTGCCCGACCTGCTGCCGCCGGCGTACATCTCTGCCATCCGCGCCGACCGCCGGCAGCGCATGCGCGACGCCGTCGACGGCGCCATGCAATCCTTCGAGAGCAGCGCCCCGGCCCGCCAGCTCGACAGCAGCTTTCAGCAGGCCTATCGGCTGATGTCGAGCCCCCAGGCCCGCGTCGCCTTCAACCTCGGCGAGGAACCGGCCACGCTGCGCGATCGCTATGGCCGGACGCGTTTCGGCCAAAGCTGCCTGCTCGCGCGCGGCTGATCGAGCGTGGCGTGCGCCTCGTCACCATCAACATGTTCGAGACGGTCTTCGACGAGGTGACGTGGGACATTCACGGTTCGCGGCCGTTCACCGACATCGCCCAGATGTCGCGCGAGGTGGTGCCGAACTTCGACCAGGCGTTCACCGCCTTGCTCGAGGACCTGCAGCAGCGCGGCCTGCTGGCGAACACCGTGGTCACCGCACTGGGCGAGTTTGGCCGTACGCCGAAGATCAACCCCGCCGGCGGCCGCGATCACCACCCCGGCGTGTGGACGGTGCTGATGGGTGGCGGTCCGATCCGCGGCGGCCGCGTCATCGGCGAGTCGGACGAGCTAGGGTATCGGCCCAAGAGCCGCCCCGTGACGCCGGGCAAGGTGGTGGCCACGCTTTATCGCGCACTGGGCATCGATCCCCACCGCGAATTGCCAGGGCCACAAGGTCGGCCGATCCCGCTGATCGACTTCGGCGTGCAGCCGATTGGGGAGTTATTTTAGCCGTTCGCGCTATGGCACACACACCGGGACGTGGACATCGCCATGAAGCGAAAGATGGCCAAGCCGCCGCCGACCGAGCGGAGTTTCGGCAATCCCTGGATCGAGTTGGATTATCTATGCCGAAAAGTTCGTTATTGGCTCTACACGAGAAAGCGCCGGGCTGCGGCAGCGCGTTACGCGGATCGGCTCGCAGCCGTGCTTCACGAACTCCGCGAGCACGAACTTGCGATCATGCGTGAACAGGGCTTGGCCCTGCTCTGCGAACTGAACGACGACCTCGACAAGGCTATCGCCCATCGCGAACGGGAAATCCGCCTCATCGAGCGGCTTCACCGTGACGCCGAGTCTCCAAGGTACGATGAGCGAACGCGAGCTTACATCCTGCGAGGCCTCGATGCCTCCGTCTTGCAGGAGCGGCGAGCAATCTTGCAAGCGCTCAAGAAAGCGAAGGCTCTTGGGGGTCGCGATCTGATCCGCAGCTCGCAATGAATCAACGCAAAGGTCGTGTATCGAAGGAGTATTTGCATGCCCACAGCAACTTTGAATCACATTACCGTTGTCTCGCCCGCGCCCATGGACGAGCCGCTTTTCGAGATCGTTGACGGCGTGCCGAGGGAGAAACCGCCGATGGGTCTTTTCGCTAACATTCTCGCTAGCTTTCTGGCGACGGCGATCAATACCTTCGCATTGCCGAAACGGCTGGGGATGGCGATCAACGAAACGACGTATCAGGTTCAGGACGCGAATACCCGCCGTCCGGACGTATCCTATTACGAGTCCGGAAAGTTCCCATCCCTTGCGGTTCTAGCTCAAGACCCTCCGAACTTTGATCGCTCGCCGAACCTTGCCATTGAAGTCATCAGTCCCTCAAACACCGTCGCCGAACTCGACCGAAGGATTGACCACTTTTTCAGCACCGGCGTGCAGCTTGTTTGGGTCGTCCATACGCAGAGTAAACGAATCCACGTATACGAGTCCCCCAAGGATTGCAAGATACTGGAAATCGGCGACGTGCTCGACGGCGGCAAGGTATTGCCCGGTTTTTCTCTGCCGCTTTCGGACCTCTTCAATCTCCCGAGCCTCCTTTCCTGATTCTTATCGGTTGATTCACGTGATAATTCGGAGTTTGGCCCTCATGCTGCATACTGTCTGCTCCATGCTCATGGCCTTGCCCTTCGTCGGCGATATCCAGATCAGTCCCGCCGAGGTCACGCTCACCGGCCCGAAGGCCACGCAGCGGCTGCTGGTGCTGCAAACCACGGCGAGCGACGTCCACGGCAACGTCACCAAGCAGGCCAAGTTCGCGTCCTCCAATCCGAAGGTCGCCGACGTCGACGCGACCGGCCAGGTGCGGGCCATCGGCGACGGCGAGGTCATCATCACCGCCACCCTCGGCGAGGCAAAGGCCAGCGCCCGCCTCAAGGTCGAGAAGACGCGCGAGCCGTTCGACTGGAGCTTCACCAACCACGTCGTGCCGGTGCTGACGCGGCTCGGCTGCAACTCCGGGGCTTGCCATGGCGCGCTCGCCGGCAAGGGCGGCTTCAAGCTGTCGCTGCGCGGTTACGACCCAGCCGCAGACCATTTCGTCATGACCCGCCAGGTGCTGGGGCGGCGCGTCAACACCCAGGAGCCCGCGCGCAGCCTCATCCTGCTCAAGCCGGCGCTCGCAATTTCGCACGGCGGCGGTCTCAAACTCGAGGTCGGATCGCCCGAGTTCAACCTGCTCGCCGACTGGATTGCGTCCGGCGCGCCCGGCCTGACGCCGAAGGACCCGCACATCACCCGGCTCGAAGTGTTCCCGCCGCGTGCCTTGCTCCGGCTGAAGGATCAGCTCCAGGTTCTCGTCCGCGCCGGCTATTCCGACGGCCATACCGAGGATGTGACGCGCTGGGCGCGATTTGGCAGCACCGCGGACCTGGTCGCGTCCGTCGATGACGCCGGGCTGGTCAAGGTCAACGGCAACGGCGAGGCGGCCGTCACCGTGCTCTTCGGCAATCTCGTCGCCTCGGCCCGCATCGTCTCCCCGTTCGACACGCCGCTCGACGACAAGGTCTTCACCGGCTCGCCGCGGCACAACTTCATCGACGAGCACGTCGTGGCCCGGCTGCGGTCGCTGCGGATTCCGCCTTCGCCGCAGTGCAGCGATCACGAGTTCGTCCGCCGCGCGTTTCTCGATTGCATCGGCGTCCTGCCCGCGCCGGAGGAAGTGCAAAAGTTCGTCGCCGATCCGCGGCCCGATCGCCGTGCGAAACTGATCGATGCGCTGCTCGAGCGGCCCGAATACATCGATTATTGGTCGTATCGGTGGTCGGACCTGCTGCTCATCTCCAGCCGCAAGCTGCCGCAGCCGGCGATGCGCGCGTTCTACCAATATGTGCGGCAAAGCGTCGCGGACAACCGGCCGTGGGACGCGTTTGCGCGCGACATCCTCACCGCGCGCGGCAGCACCCTGCAAAACGGCCAGGCCAACTATTTTGCCCTGCACAAGGACGTCAGCGACCTGACCGAATCGACGGCGGTGACGTTTCTGGGCATGTCGATCACCTGCTGCCGTTGCCACAACCATCCGCTCGAGAAATGGACCCAGGATCAGTACTGGAGCCTGGCGAATCTCTTTTCGCAGGTGGTCATCAAGAACGGCGAGCGCGGCGGCGAATTGACGGTGCTGTCGGCGCCGGACGGCGACGTGCTCCATCCGCGTCGCGGCGTGCCGATGCCGCCGACCCCGCTCGACGGCAAGCCGGTGCCGGCCGGCACGGATCGCCGCGCGTACTTTGCCGAATGGCTGACGGCGGCGGACAATCCTTATTTCGCGAAGGCGCTGGTCAATCGCGTCTGGCGCAACTTCCTGGGCCGCGGCCTGGTCGAGGCGGAGGACGACGTGCGCCAGACCAATCCGCCAAGCAATCCCGAATTGCTCGACGCGCTGGCGAAGGACTTCATCGCCCACCGCCACGATGTCAAGTACCTCATCCGCACCATCATGAACTCCGCAGTGTACCAGAGGTCGTCGACACCGCTACCGGCCAATCAGGCCGATGACCGTTACTACTCGACCTATCTCGTACGCCGGCTGCCGGCTGAGGTGGTGCTCGACGCGTACAGTGCGGTCACCAAGATGCCGACCGCGTTCACCAAGGTGTCGCTGGGACCCACCGGCGGCGACGCGGCGACCGGCGATTATCCGCTGGGCACGCGCGCCCTGCAGTTGCCGGATACGCAGCTTATTTCGCTGTTTCTCGACGCGTTCGGCCGGCCCGAGCGCGGCCAAACCTGCTCCTGCGAACGGCAGCAGGAAGCGAGCGTCACGCAGGCGCTGCACCTGAACAACGGCCAGACCCTCAACGACAAGCTGCGCGACCCGAAGTTGCGCGTGGCCGAGTGGGCGGCGGAGAAGATCAGCGACGCTGACGCGATTCGGCGCATCTTTCTGCTGGCGCTGAGCAGGCCGCCGACGGCGCCGGAACAGGACCGGCTCGCCCGGCTGATGGCCGACGCCGCGCGCGAGCCACAGGCCACGCGGCGCGACGTGTTCGAGGATTTGTTCTGGTCGGTGCTGACCGGGCGGGAGTTCTTATTCAATCACTGATCGCCGGAAACGAGAAGCTTGTCCACGCCGCGGGGTGAGTCTTCAAACCCCGCGGGTCGTCGGCTTACCCGCGGGGTGAGAGAAATTATTCTCTTGCCACGATCATGCCGACCGTGTTCAATGATTGCAGCCTGCACGCCCCACCCCCCTTGCCCACCTGCCTGCCGTCCTGCCGGGAGCCTGATCATGAAGCCTGCTCGCATCCTCGTCCTGCTCCTGCCGCTGCTTGCGCTGAACGGCGCCATCGCCCAGGACAAAAAGAAGATCGCCGTCGCCACCGATCCCAGGGACGCTGGCGTCGATTTCGGGATTCAGGGGGAATATGTACCGAAAAACAAGGCCGAGCTGGCCGCCCAGGTCGTCGCGCTCGGCAGCGGCAAGTTCGACGTTTACTTCCTTGAAGGCGGCCTCCCTGGCGCCGGCTGGAACGGCAAGTCGCGCACCAAGGCGACCGGCATCCTCGACGCCGACGCGAAAACCGTTGCCGTCAAGGGCAACGGCTTCACCGGCACGATCACGCTCGGCGAGGACGCGACGCTGGAAGGCGAGTCCGAGAAGGACGGCAAATTCAGCCTGACCCGTATCGTCCGCAAGAGCCCGACCCTCGGGGCCAGGCCGCCCGACGGCGCCCGCGTGCTCTTCGAGGGCGCCAATGCAGATGCGTGGAAGGAAGGCAAGCTCGCCGGCGATTTGCTCCCGGTGGCCGCGAACACGAAGGAATCCTTCAAGATCGCCAAGCTGCACATCGAGTTCGTCACGCCGTTCATGCCGTACGCCCGCGGCCAGGGGCGCGGCAACAGCGGCGTGTATTTCCTTGGCCAGTCCGGTCCCGAAATCCAGGTGCTCGACAGCTTCGGCCTCAAGGGCGAGAACAACGAGTGCGGCGGCATCTACGGTCGGCGTGCTCCGGCTGTGAATATGTGTCTGCCGCCGCTCTCCTGGCAGACCTACGACGTTCGAGCTCACGAGCGAGCCGGCCGACCCGGAATCGCAGAAGAAGCCCGCCGTGAAGGTCACCGTGTACCATAATGGTGTGAAGGTTCACGACAACGTGGACGTCGGCACCAACCCCGCCGGGCCGATCCACCTGCAGAATCACGGCAACCCCGTGTTCTATCGTAATATCTGGATCGTCGAGGCAAAGTAGTGTAGCCGTCACGCTCGGCGTGACGGGATCCTCACGCGGAGCGTGAGGACTACACTGGAACGTAAACCTGAAGGAACACTCCGTCATGCTCACCATCTTCGGCAAGCCGCATCGTAACGGCGGCTTCTGCGACGGCGCCAGCCGGCGTGACTTCCTGGCCATCGGCGGCTCACTGCTTGGCGGGCTGACCCTGCCGAACCTGCTGCGCGCGGAGGCAGAGCAGGGGGGCGGCAGCCGGCACAAGTCAATCATCAATGTGTACCTGCCCGGCGGTCCGCCGCACCTGGACATGTGGGACATCAAGACCGAGGCGCCGCGCGAAATCCGCGGCGAGTTCGATCCGATCCGCACCAATGTCCCCGGCATCGACATCTGCCAGCTTTTCCCGCGCATCGCCCGGATGGCGGACCGGTTCGTCTTCATCCGCTCGCTGGTCGATTGCGACGGCCTGCACGATGCCTACCAGTGCATGACCGGCCGCAAGAAGAACGCACAGCAGCTGGCGTACTGGCCGACGATGGGCGCGTGGGTGTCGCGCTTCCAGGGCTCGGCCAATCCGGCGGTGCCGCCCAATCTGGCCCTGATGTACGCCACCGGCGAATCGCGCTGGGGCGATCCGTACGGCGGCGGCTTCCTCGGCATGGCCCACAATCCGTTCAATATGGTCGGCGGCCGCGGCAGCATGAACCGCTCCGGCGGCATGACGCTTCAGGGCATCACGCTCGAACGGCTCGGCGACCGCGTCAGCCTGCTGCGCGCCTTCGACACGCTCAACCGGCGGCTCGACGCCCGCGGCAACATGGACGGCATGGACGCGTTCGCCGACCAGGCCCTCGGCATCCTCACGTCGTCGCGACTGGTTGAGGCGCTCGACCTCGCGCACGAGGACCCGCGCGTACTCGCCCGCTATGGCGCTGACGACCCGACATTCCAGCGCGACGGTGCCCCGCGGATGGTCCGCAACTTCTGCATCGCGCGCCGATTGGTCGAGGCCGGCGCTCGCGTGGTGACGCTCAACTTCAGCCGCTGGGACTGGCACGGGCCCGACGGCCTGAACTTCCCCGAATGCCGCCGCAACATGCCGATGCTGGATCTGGCCGTCTCGGCGCTGATCGAGGACCTGTACGTGCGCGGCCTGGAGCGCGATGTTTCGGTCGTAGTCTGGGGCGAGTTCGGCCGCACGCCGCGCATCAACAACACGGCCGGCCGCGACCACTGGCCGCAGGTGAGCTGCGCGTTGCTCGCCGGCGGCGGCATGCGGACCGGCCAGGTCATCGGCGCGACCGATCGCACGGGCGGCTCGGCGGCGCCGGCCGGTACGCTTCCAGGAGGTGTTCGCGACGCTGTACCGCAACATCGGCCTGAATCCGAACGAGGTGCGCATCTTCGATCCCAACGGTCGGCCGCAGTATCTCGTCGATCCCGGGATCGATGCGATTCGCGAGGTGCTGTAGCGAAAGGAATTGCGATCATGGGACTGAGCCGGGCGAAATTGACCCTGAAGAACGTGCGCAAGCCCGAGCTGCAACCGGTCGAGGTGGACGCGCTCGCCGATTCCGGTTCGGTCTTCCTGTGCATTCCGCCTCACATTCAGGTGCAGCTCCAGCTCGAAGAGATCGAAAAAAGGGAAGCCACTCTGGCGGACGGACGGCAACAGCTGGCTGCGTATGTGGGACCTGTCGAGCTGCACCTCAAGAATCGTACAGCTTTCGTCGGAGCACTCGTCCTGGGTACCGAAGTCCTTCTCGGCGCCATTCCGATGGAGGACATGGATTTGGTCATCATCTCCAGGACGCGGACGGTGGACGTTAACCCGAACAGTCCGAACATCGCCAGCGCGGTCGCTAAGTAAGGGAATTGGCAGCCGTGAAGTTGCAGGACTGCTCGACGACGAGAAATGACACGGTCGACCAGGACCGCCGCTGCGATGCTGGTGTCGCAAATGCATAATGGCAGCACTCAGCGGCTGTACCAGGCGATGAGTTTCTCCACTTCGCCGCGCTCCGCCAGGGTCCGCAAGAAAAAGCGGATAAGGCGGGAACCGAGGATCGGGTTGCCGCCGAAGTGATGGTCGACCAGGAGAATCGCCTGGTGGGCCGCTGGCACCGGCGCGACCGCGAGCGCCCGTGCCAGCCAGAGAATCATCGGCAAGGTGAGCACCAGCGAGTCCAGGCCTGCCCACAACGGCAACTCGAAATTGGGCGGCCCGCAGAACTGAAGCGAATGCAATTTGGTCAGGTAATACCGCTCGAGGCTGGCATCGACTTCCGCCGGCAGCGCGCCGCGCCGCTGCACTTCCTCGAACGTTGTCTCCGGCAGAATGCTGTTGACGCGCGGCACCTGGCCTCGGCCGCGAACGAAACGCCAGCCGGCGCGGAGTCGGCCCAGACGGCTGCGCGTGGCCGGTCCCTGATACAGGCCCAGGTCGCGGCGGGCAAAAATTGCCAGCATCGTCCGGAACAGCACACGGCCGATCCATCCGGGCGGCGGCACCTCGACCGGGTTCCGGGGCACTTCTCCGTCCGTGGCCGTGCGGACCACCTTCAGGAACTCGCTCAGCTTGCCGCCACTCAGGTTGTCCAGCCGGGCGTGGCGGCAGACGCTGCGCCAGCGCCAGACACTGGCGCAGGCGCGATTCGAGCCGGCGGCCGCGGTCCTGCACGATCTCGATCAATGCTTGCACAATGCGCAGGAGGTCCGGCCAGGGAAGCTGCTGACCGGCTTGCAACGGCGGCGGCGGCGCACTGTCGCCGGACCGGCCCACGTGTTTTTCGAGCAGCGGGACCAGGTTCTGCAGCTCGCTGGTGCGCTCGCTCAGCGGCCGGCCCTTGTTCTCAGCCGCCGACGGACAGGAATAGTGCATTCCCACCCGCCAGTGATCGCCCGCGGGTATCAAGAGAAACGGAAACAGGCGGCAGACGAATGGTTTGGCAAGGGCGCCGAAGCGCTCCTGCAGCCGGCAGCGATTGCCGGCCGTCAAGAAGACGCAACTGCCGTCGGGACGATGGCGCAGCACCCATTGCCCTGACCGCCCCCAACCCCTGCGCTCGAACCACGGCCCCCGGGCAATTTCCGTATCGCCGGCCAGATCGAGCTTTTCGATGCGCGCCTTCTCTTCGTCGCTGATGGGGGTCTCGATTCGGCAGCAATCGCTGCAACTGTGGCATGCCCAGTTTTGCAGGACCGGCAGGTTTCGCACGGGGATGGACATACTGACCTATGTTTTCTTGAGCAACATCTCCACGTCGGACCACAACTGCTGCCATTCCTTGCGTTCCGCCTCCGGTAATTTGGCCCGTTCCCCGGCCTCGCGCACACCGGCCAGGTCGGGGTCGCTCTGCCAGTGCTGCAATCTCTCGCGTAGCTGGGCCGCGGCCTTGGGATTGGCTTTTAGCTCGTTTGCCCACGCGGCCAACTCGGCATGCAGCCAGGCCAGCGCTTGTTCCCGCAGCGCGGCCCGTTCCTCGGCATCCAGCATGTCGGCGTCCGTCCCCTTTCCGCAGGCGGCCAGCAAGGCTGCACAGGCCGCGTTGTACGAATGCCCGGTCTTCCAATCCTTGGATAGTCCCGGCTGGGCCGTGAACGCAGCGCTGTACAGGCGAAAGGCGGTATGGTGCTGCTTCTTGTAATTCTGGCACATCATCGCCATTCTTAGTCGCTCGCCAGCGCTGCTGGGCACTTCTCGGTTCACAACCAGGGGCAGCTTCTTCTCCAGGGCGATTAGCTGTTGACATTCCTGAAATACCTTCTCCGCCAGGGGCTGCCAGATAGCCCCAGGCGGGAACAGCTTCAGGGCTTGCTCGACCGCAGACGCTCCCGCCGCAAAGTTTCCCTGGTCTCGTAAGGCCATACCCAATCCCAGGTGCGGGTAAGCATTTTGGGAATCGATCGCGATGGCCTTGTTGTAGGCGCTAACCGCCCCGGTCAGGTCCTTCTGGTCGTTTAGGGCGATGCCGAGGCCGGTGTAAGCGTTGGCATACCGGGGATTGATTTCAATGGCCTTATTGAAGGCGGCAACGGCTTCGCCTAGGTTGTTCTGATCATAGAGCACGCCACCGAGGTTATAATAGGCGACAGCATATTGGGGATTGATCGCGATGGCCTTCTTGTAGGCGGCAACGGCTCCAGGTAGGTCCTTCTCGGCCCTCAGGGCGCCGCCGAGGCTGTTGTAGGCATTGCTATTTTGGGGATCAACGGCGATGGCTTTGTTGTAGGCAACCACGGCCCCGGGTAGGTCCTTCTGGGTCTCCAGCGCGATGCCGAGGTTGTAGTAGGCGTCCGCATATTGGGGATCAATCGTGATGGCCTTCTTGTAGGCGGCGACGGCCCCAGGTAGGTCCTGCTGGGCCGACAGGACGACGCCGACGTTACAGTAGGCCAGGGCATATTGGGGATTGATCGCAATGGCTTTGTGGAAGGCGGCCACGGCCCCGGGCAGGTCCTGCTGAGCCGACAGCGCGACGCCAAGGTTTACGTACGCTTCGGCATAGCGTGGACGAAGCTCGATAGCCTTTTTGTACGCGGCCAGCGCGCCGGTGAGGTCCTTCTGCGCTGAAAGGGCGACACCGACGTTGACGTAGGCTTCGGCATATTGCGGATTAATCTCGATAGCCTTATTGTAGGCGGCCATGGCCCCGGGCACGTCCTTTTGGGCTGACAGAGCGATGCCAAGGTTCACGTAGGCTTCCGCATAGTGCGGATTCACCTCGATAGCTTTTTTGTAGGCGGCCACGGCCCCGGGCACGTCCTTCTGGGCTGACAGAGCGATGCCGAGGTTCATGCAGGCTTCGGCATAGCGCGGATTAATCTCGATAGCTTTCTTGTAGGCGGCCACGGCCTCAGACAGATCCTTCTGGGTGTTCAGAGCGATGCCGAGGTTATAGTATGCGAGGGCATCTTGGGGATTAATCGCGATGGCCTTTCTGTAGGCGGCCACGGCCCCGGGCAGATCCCCTTGGGCGTACAGGGTGACGCCGAGGCTGTTGTAGGCATTGCTATTTTGCGGATCAACGGCGATGGCTTTGTTGTAGGCGACCACGGCCTCGTCCAGGTTCTTCAGGTCGTGCAGGGCGAGGCCGAGGTTGGCATAGCCTATGGCGTAGTTAGGGTCGCTCGCGACGGCCTGTTTGTAGCAGGCAATGGCACCCTTCACATCTTTCCGGTTGTATAGCGCCAAGCCCAAGTTGTTGTGGGCGCGGGCGTGGTTAGGGTCGCTGGCGATAGCCTTCTTGTAGCAGGCAATGGCCCCGTCCACATCTTTCTGGTTGTACAGGGCCCAGCCCAGGTTAGTGTGAGCCAGAGTGCAATTCGGGTCGACGGCGATGGCCTTGTTGTAACAGGCAATGGCCCCGGCCACATCTTTCTTGTCGTAGAGGCGCCGGCCCAAGTTATTGTGGGCGAGGGCGTTGTTAGGATCGCTGGCGATGGCCCTCTTGTAGCAGGAAATGGCCCCGTCGACGTCCCCCTTGGCCTCTAGGGCGACTCCCAAATTATTATGGGCGAAGGTGTCTTTAGGGTCGCTGGCGATGGCCTTCTTGTAGCAGGCAATGGCCCCGTCCACATTTTTCCCGTTATAAAGGGCCCAGCCAAGGTTATTGTGGGCCATGGCGCATTTCGGGTCAAGGGCAATGGCCTTGTTGTAGCAGGCAACGGCCCCGTCCACGTCTTTCTTGTTGTACAGGGCCCAGCCGAGGTTATTGTGGACGAGGGCGTCATGCGGATCAATGGCGAGGGCCTTCCTGTAGACGGCCACGGCGTCGTCAAGTTCCTTCAGGTCGTGTAGGGCCAGTCCGAGGTTGGTGTAGGCATTGGCATATTGGGGATTGATTTCGATGGCCTTTTGATAGGCGGCCACCGCAGCGGGCAAATCCTTCTGGGCCCTCCGCGTGTTGCCGAGGTTGTAGTAGGCGACGTCATCCTGGGGATTGATCGCGATGGCCTTCTTGTAGGCGGCGACCGCGTTCTCCAGTTGCTTTAAGTCGTGGAAAAGGTTGCCGAGGTTGACGTGCGCGACGGCATTCTGCGGATCGAGCCCGATGGCAATTTTGTAGTAGGCCACGGCCCCCGCCAGGTTCTCCTGTGCTTGCAGTGCGATGGCGACGTTGGCGGCGGCGTTCGCCCATTCGTGCGTAAACTCGTCCGCCTTATCGGACGCGGCCTTGCCCCCGAGCAGGTCCTTCCGGGCGAACTGGTCGCGGGCGAGGCGGCGGTAGGCGTCGGTGTATTGGCGGTTGATCTCCAATGCCTTGCTATAGGCGGCCACGGCGCCAACCAGGTCTTTCTGCGCCCTGAGTGTGTCGCCGAGGCTATTGTAAGCGTCCGCATATTCAGGGTTGATATCGATCGCCTTTTTACACGCGGCCAGGGCACCCGGCAGGTCCTTGTGGGCCCTCAGGGTGTTGGCGAGGTTGTTGTAGTGGTCAGCATCTTGGGGATCAATTTCAATGGCCTTCTTGTAGGCCGCAACGGCCCCGGGGAGGTCCTTCTGGGCTTTCAGGGCGTTGCCGAGGTTGTTATAGGCATTGGCATATTGGGGATTGATGGCGATGGCCTTTTTGTAGGCCGCGACGGCCCCGTCCAGGTCCTTCTGATCGCGCAGGAGGATGCCGAGGTTGTAGTAGGCGATGGCGTCTTGGGGATTAATCTCGAGAGCCTTATTGTAGGCAGCTGCAGCTTCGGCTGGTTTCTTCAGATCATGCAGGACGGTACCCAGGTTGTTGTAGGCGGCGCTATTTTGGGGATCAACGGCGATGGCTTTGTTGTAGGCAACCACGGCCCCGGGTAGGTCCTTCTGGTCGTGCAGAGAGATACCCAGGTTGTTGTAGGCGACACCACTGTCCGGCCGCACGGCCACGGCTGCCTGGAAGCAACCAGCTCGCTCCAGTGGATTTGTTGCCAAGAACCCTAGCTCGACGTGTAACCAGAAGTCGCGCGGGTAGACGATTACGGCCTGCCGCAACAGTGCAATTCCCGCCCCGGTGTCGGACAGTCGCGATGCCAGGGCGAACACGACCCGCGGGGACTGTTCTTCCAGTTGGATGCTCTTCGCCAGTTCTTGTAATTCCCGGTCATCCTTCCATATTTTCAGATCCCGGAATTGATCCCCCCACGGATCCGGGTCCGCCCGTTTGGCGATCTCCAGCAAGCGTGGCCGTAATTGCTCGTCCTCGCTCACGTCGGCCCAGTGGTCCAGGGCGGTCACCAGGGCGTAGCAAATGGGAGATTCCTTGATCTGAGCAGCTACTTTGGCGAGCTCCCCTGATTCTATTTCCCACCCCCGCCTTGCAAGCACCTTGGGATATTTCTTGGCCGCCACCGGCCGGTTGATATTCCCCTGGACCAGTATCGACGCTTCCCCGCGGGTATCGTCAAGCTCGCGGGCCAGTTGCCAGTCCTCTTTGTCTTTTGCCAGCTGATCGATTGCAACCTTGAGCCTGGCGGTTAAGCCCGCGTCGAGCAAGCCCTGGCTGTTCGCTTCCAGTTTTTCGGCCCGCTCGAGCACGAACCGGCGGTTTTTCAGGATGGTTTTCCACTCGTCCAGGTCGCTCAGGAGTACATGGACCTTCTTGCGATCGGTCAGCCGCGCCAGGAGCGATTCGCGAATCTGGTCGTCTTCGGCCAACGCCGCTGCAAGGTCCCCTTCCACGCTTGCCTTCTGGGCGGCCTCCGTGGCCTCTCGCGCCGCCCGATCCAGCTGATACCACAGTCCGCCGGCCGCCACGGAAGTTAGCAACAACAGCAATGCCGCCACCATGCCAACGAGTTCCTTGCGTCGCCTGGCCCAGCGCCAGACCAATTCGGCCGTGGTCGGCGGACGGATCGGCAGCGGCTTGCCCTCGAGGTAGAGCCGCAGATATTCCGCCAGTTCGCCGGCGCCCTTGATGCGCCGTTTGGCGTCGCGATCCACGGCATGAATCACGATGGCTTCCAGGTCACGACTCATGGTCGGGTCGATGGTGCGTAACCGTGGCACGTCTTCGTTCAGCACCTTGGCGGCCAGGTGTTTTTCGTCCTCGGCCTCGTCGAACAGGCGCCGGCGAGTCACCAGTTCCCACAGCACGCAGCCTAGTCCCCGCACATCGGCGGCCGGGCCGACCTCCACCAGCGTGGCCGCCAGTTGCTCCGGGGCGGCGTAGCGCAGCGTGCCGAGCAGGCCGCCGTGCTTGCTCGCGGTCAGGGCGAGACTTTGCCCCTTGGCCAGGCCGAAATCCATCAGCACCACGCGCGAACCGTCCGCGGTCAGCATGAGATTGGCCGGCTTGACGTCGCGGTGGATGACGTGCTTCGCGTGGACCGATTCCAGGGCCAGTGCCGCGTCGCGCACGAGGCCCACCGCGCGCGAACATAACCGCCGGGTTCCTCCGTATCCGGCAAGTCCGGCAACGGCGGCAACGGCAGTTCGGCGACGGGCGGCGGCCGATCGCGGGTGGCACCGCTCAGCGGCGACGGATCAGTCCGACCGCTGCTCGTCGGCGCTGACTTGCCGAGCAGTTGCTGGCGCACTTTTTGGCTTGCCGAGCGTACTGCCCGGGCCCAGGTCGTCTGGCCGATGGGGCTCGCGGGCCTCGTGTTGTCGACCGACAGTTCGCGCCATACGGATTCAAGGTCGCAGCCGGGGATGTACTCCATCGTGTAATACAGGCGGCCGTCCGGCAGCACGCCGCTGGCGAGCACCTTGACGATATGGGGATGATCACACTGGGCCAGGTGGCGAATCTCGCGGCGAAAGCGTGCCAGCGCGACCTCGTCGCCGGCCAGGTCCGACGGCAGCATCTTCAGGGCCACCAGCCGGCCGAGGCTCGGCTGCCGGGCCAGGTACACCACGCCCATGCCGCCGCGGCCCAATTCGGTCAACAGCTCGTAATCGCCCAGCACCGCCGCCGCGGGCTCGATTCGGCCGAGCAGCTTTTCCACCGACGGCGTTCCCGCCTCGCTCTGCCGTGCCAGCTCGTCCAGTGCCGCTTCGTCCACGGCGCGGCCGCACACCCGGCTGAGCAAGGCGGCCATTTGCGCGGCCATGCTGGGGTCGCGCTCGGTGCGGCCCGTCGTGTAGCTCAGGTATTCCACCTGGCGGCCGTTGCGGTCGCGGTTCAGGAATAGCACTTCCTCGGCGGTTTCACTTTCGCGAAACACCAGCAAGGGATCGAGACGCAGCGGCAGCAATCGGCCCGGCCACAGCAGCGCCATGCGGTTGGGCAACAGGCCTTGCACCTGGTCGGAGCTCAAGGCCAGGGCCGACAAGCGCTCGCTCTGCAAGCCACTGAGCTCGCGCAGGCCTGCCTCGTGCCGGTCTTCCTCGACGGCGCGGACCTCCGTCACGTAGACCAGCCGGCTGCCGCGCGGGCCCAGAAAGTCCAGCACACCGTCTTGCAAGAGTTCATTGACGGCCGGCAACAACAGCGGCCCCATCTCCTGGGCAAAGAAAGATTCGAACCGCGGTCCGCCGTGGCCGAAGACGGCATTGCGGTACTGCACCAGAGCGTCGAGCACCTGCAGCACCGAACAGCTCTGGTCATCGGCCGGCTGACCGTCGACGCCGTTGCGAATACGGCGGTACAGCGCCAGGAGGCCGGGCAGGTCGCGGCGGGGCGTGTCCAGCTGGTGCCACAGGTGGCCGAGCGGATGGCTGGCCGCGTCCGGGCGGGCGCCGAAATGCCGGGCCAGCTCGCGCAGCATGTCCAGCCACTGGCCCAGCGACGGCAAGGCCAGATGGGCGAGCCGTCGGTCCAGCTGCGGCATGCGCGGCCGGCCAGACTGCACCTCTTCCAGATAGCAGGCGGCCATGGGAGTGACCGCCAGCTTGACGAGCGCCTCACACAGGTAGAATGCGTTATCGTAGCGGCTGCGCCCATCCTTGGCGTTGTAGCAGCGGCTGTACAACTGCGCCAGCGGCAAGGGCACGCGCACCAGGTATTCGCGGCGAAACGCCATGAAGCACCCCGGAACAAAAGAGCCGTCAACGCGCTTGGAAACAGGCGGAGTTGGAGAATTCCATGGCCATCTTACACGAAATCTGCTCACTTGTGCAGGACATCGGGGCTGCCAGGGTCAGCAACCGATCCGCCGGAGGATTTCCCGCGCGAACTGGTGGCAATGGTCGCCGCTGCGGCCGGTGATCAGGTCGTTGTCGACGACAACGTCCTCGTCGACGTAGTGCGCGCCCATGTTGATCACGTCGCCGTGCAGGTTGATGTGCGCGGTGACCGGGCGGCCTCTTACCAGCTCCGGAACCGGCGCGACGAGCCACATCCCATGGCAGATGATGCCCTTGATTAGCGACTTCATGCCGAAGGCGCGTTTGAGGAATTCGCACGCCGGCGGCAGCTTCTTGATATCTTCGGTATAGCGGAGCCGGTCTGCGACCATGCCCGACGGCACGATGATCGCGGCGTAGGTGCTCAGCTCGCCGTCGTCGATATCCAGGAAACTGTCGCGGCATTCGAACGGCGCGTGATATTCGTGGCCCTTGAAGCGCTGCACTTCGAGGCCCTGCGCGGAGCCGCTGGCGTTCCTCCGTGGACTTGTTTTCGGTCCACAGCCGCGTCAAGAAGCGGAGGTCGATGTTTTCTTCACGAAAGCGATAATGGTAGTACCAGATTTCATGTTCGTAGAAATCGCTTTCGATCAGCACGCCGACTTTTTTCGTTTTCTCCATGGATGGGGCCCTCGCCGAGTCAGTTGCGCAGAGTCGTGTCAGGCCGCGTGCCGTTAGCAACCATTGTACGAAAGCGCCTCGCAATGGTATCATGGCGGCGTCTTCCCGCCATCTCCCGCTATGCCGAGGATCCGGAGGGTGCCGTGATCGACTGGAGTGCCGTCAATGCCATCGCCGCGGTGATCTCGATGGCGGTCCTCATTGTCTCGGCGATATACGTGGCGCGGAGCTGAAAGCGATCGAGAAGGACCGCTACCTTACGATCACCAATCAGCTATTCGCGGTCTGGCAAACCGCGGAATTCGTCGACGCCCAGCTGTGGCTGCTGCACCGGCTCGAGGAGACGACCTGGCCGGATTTCATTCGGGCGCACCGGGCCGGGCCGGGCGAAGCCGCGTTTCACCGGGTCGGCGCCTTCTACGACCGCGTCGGCACGCTGATCCGGCTCGGGCTGATCCGGCAGGAAGAGATGCTGCCGACCATCGGCGGTTATGCCATCGCAGTCTGGCAGAAGGTCAGGCCGCTGGTGTTCGAGGCGCGGCGCCTGGAGCACTCCACGCTCTTCACCGATTTCGAGCGCCTGCTGCCCGCCTGTCACGAGTGCTACGTTCCCGCAATCGGCGCTCCGGTGGCGGCTCCGGAATTGGCGCAGGTGCCGCGCGTCAGCCCAGCCTGGCTGAGCGCGGAGCTGGGCCGCGGCACGCCGATGACGATCCTCGACGTCCGGCAGCCGTCCCAGGTCGCCGCGGAGCCGCAAATGCTCCCCGGGGCCGTGCACGTGCCGGTTGATGACGTCGAGCGCCGGCGGAGCGAATTGCCGGCGAACCGGGCGATCATCACGTACTGTGCCTGACCGGACGACGCGAGCAGCGCCCGTGCGGCGCTTGTGCTGCAGCGACACGGCTACCAGGCCCGCGCCCTGGGCGGGGGCCTTCCGGCCTGGCGCCAGGCCGGCCTGGCGTTCGCGCCGCTCGCGGCACCGGCCACTTCCACGTAGGAATCGTTTCTAGGCGGTCGCATTCAGGAAGAGACAGTTGACGCAGCGCCATGAAACGGCTGCAGGTACCTCATCAGCAGCGTCGCGTCCAGCGGCGGACACCTGAGCGAACATCCCTCCAGCGCGGCCAGCGTTTGACTGCAATCGAAATTCGGCAGCCGCGCCTGCGTGAAGGACCCGTCTGCGAACATCGGCGACAGGCCCTTGAGCGCGTTGTCCCGCCCGGAGCGCACTGCCGCCAACAGGCGCCTAACCCATTCTTCGTACGGTACCTGGTGCAGAGCATACCCTGCGCTTCGCAGCCATCCGCACAAGTCGTTCCATTCAATCCCTCGTGGGTTGAGCAAATGGAAGGTCTGGCCCGCGCGCTGGGATCGGCCGGCAAGATACACCAGGGCTCGGCTGACATAATCGACCGGCGCACCGTCGATCCGAAAATCGAGGTCCGGCGCGACACCCATCTGCACACAGCCGCGCAGCATCAGGGCAACGTGGTCGTGCGGATTGGAGATGCCGGTGCGGCTGTCGCCGGTGGTATTCGGCCGATAAATGGTGACGGGCAGGCCGCGGGCGCCAGCCTGGCGCACGAGCTTTTCAGCCACCCATTTGCTCTGGGCGTAACCGACATTCAGCGGACCGCTCACTTCAAGCGGATCGCTTTCATGAATGACGGCGCGGTTCAGGGACGCTGAGGCGAACACGCCCACCGTGGAGACGAAGTGGACCGGTTTGAGCCGCCGGGCACACGCCAGGCGCAGGACCTCGTGCGTACCGTGGACGTTGGCCGGCTTGAGCGCCTTATAGGGAAAGGTCCACCGGACCATCGCCCCACAGTGGTGGATGACGTCGATTTGATCGGCGAGCCTTTGGAACTGCGCCGCGGTCAAGCCGAGGAGCGGCACGCCGAGGTCGCCGACGATCGGCTGCACGCGCGACAGGTCGTGCTCGTCGTCCGGGAGGTAGGCGCGCAGGTTGGTCTCGATCCGCCGGCCTGCCTCGTCCAGCGTCGCGGCCCGGACCAGACAGTGGACGGTCGCGCCTGTCTGCCGCAGCAGCTCGTGCAGAAGAAACGCGCCGAGGAAGCCAGTCGCGCCGGTCAACAGGATGGCCGTCGGATCGCCCGGCATAGGAGCGCGGGCCGATGCCGGATCAATCGCCGGGTCCAGCACGGCCTCCGCGATCATGGCTGCAACCGACATCGCCGTCGGCGAGCCTCGATCGGCCAGAGGCTGCTCGAACTCATCGAGGATCGCCGTCACGGCTGGCTGTTCGCCGGCGTCCGCCAACTGGTCGAGCACGATGCCCGCGAGGTCGCCGAGCCGGCTGCCGTCGAAGAACACCGCCACAGGGACCGTGACCCGCAGGTCGGCTTCGATGCGATGCATCAGCTCGACCGCCATCAGCGAATCGACCAGCGTCGCCAACGGCAGCTCGGCGTCCAGGGCGTTGGCGCAACCTGCAGCGCCGCGCCGAACGCCTCGACCAGGTAGCTGTTCAGCAGCGCGCGGCGACCGTCCGGGGCCGCCGCCTTGAGCTGGGCAATCAGGCGATCACCGAGGCGTGAGACAGGCTCGGCGCTGTGCGCAGGGTTGCGAGGCCCACGCGCGCAGCGCCGCGCCGATGACTTCCACAACGACATTCCCGTGCGCATCGAAGAGGCGGATATCGCCGACCGTTCCCGCGCTCGCATCCGAGATTTGCAGGGTCACATGGCACCAGAGGCGCCGGGCGGGTCGCCGGCAGCGCAGTGGAAACTCTGGAGATTCGACAGCATGAGGTCGTGTACGTCCAGGGGCAAGGCAGCGCCCAGGAGCTGAAAACACGCATCGACGGCGGCCAGGGGAAGTACGTACCTCGAGGCCCGGTCGCTCGCGGGCCGCAGCCGGCCCACGGCTTCGCCTTCCCGCCGCCAGATGCGCTCCAGGACCTGACACGACGGCCCCAGGTTGATCCCATGCCGTCCGAGCATCGCGTAGAATTCCGTTCCCGACATTTCGGTGAGCGCGGCACGGTCGAGGATGAACGATGCGTCCGGACATGCCGATTCGCCGTTCACGGCACATCCGTCGCCGGGTAGGGGTGGTGGCGTCGTCTGGATTTTGCCGGCCGCATGCAGCGTCCAGCTGGTGTCGGGCTGTAGTGGATCGGCGCGTTCCCAATCGGGCTTGAGACTGAAGATTTCGAACGTCGCCGTGGATTCGGGGCCCGGCGTCAACCGCATGTGAACGTCGCGCGTGCCGTCCTCGGGCATGACCAGACCTTGCGGAACGTTCACATCGCGCAGCACGTGAGGGCCGGCGCCGAGAACCTCGCGGGCCGCGGCCAGGGCCATCTCCAGGTAAACTACCAGGTTCACCCAGGCCATGCCGTAAATGCGATGGTCGCGCACCAGTGGCAGCAAGCGGAGGCTGAACTGCGACTCGAACTGGATCGCCGGCAACGGCGCCAGGACGCGCTGGCCGAGATAGGGATGCTGCGTCGGCCGTGACCGGCTGCGGCACCGCGGTGCGCTCGCAGCGGTTTCGTCCGGCCAATAGCGGCTGCGCTGAAACGGGTATCGCGGCAGGCCGGCCCGTAGCTGCCGTGGATAGTCGCGGTCGAAGCCGGCCCAGTCGATCCGGGCGCCGCGCACGTAGAGCTCGGCCAGGGCTTCGAGCAACGGCTGCCAATCCTGCCCATCGCGCAGGGAAAAGAGCCAGTGGTCATCGTCGCCAACCTCCAGCTCGGCACGCGAGCCCAGGACCAGCACCCGTTCATAGCCGACCAGCGCCAACTCCGCCGGGCTGGACCGGAGCAACCGGATTCGCGCCGTGGCCAAGGTCGCCGCCGCCGGCTCGATGAGCAGGCGCACGGCGTCTTCCAGACCGACGGCGCCGGCGACGCACGCGGCCGCCATTTCGCCAGCGCCGTGACCGCACACCGCGGCCGGCTCCAGGCCCCATGATTGCCACAGCTCCGCCAGCGCGAATGCAACGGCAAACCGTGCCACGCAGCTCAGCGCGGTCGCCCGTCGCGGGGATTTCCTCGTCCGCAAGGAGGACAGGCAGCAAAGGCTTGCCGATTGCGCCGCGCACAAGCTTGTCGCAGCGTTCCAGGGACTGGCGGAGCGTCGGCTGTGTTTCAAACAGACGTTCGGGCCGCGCCAAGTCGGACGGGCTGATCGGGAAAGAAGAACACGACCCGCGGAGGCGTCGTCGAGGCGAGGCCTTGGGAAAGGCCGATCGCCGACGCCGCGCCCGCGAGGAAATCAGACAGCGCGGCGCTCATCGGTGCCGGCGCGGCGGCGATTAGTGCGAGGCGATGGGCAAAATGGGCGCGGCCGGCGTTGGCGGTGAAGGCAATGTCCGCCAGCGATGCCGGATCGGCCACGCCCAGGCGATCCTGATAGGCGGCGGCGACTTCGCGACGCGCATTGCCGGTTCGCGCCGACAGCGTCAAGACGTGCAGCGGCCGATCGTCCGGAGGTTGGGACGCCGTGGTGGGCGAGGCCTCCTCGACGATGACGTGTGCGTTGGTCCCGGTGAAGCCGAAGGAACTCACGCCGGCCAGCCGCGCCGACGGACCGGCGGGCCAGGGCTGCAGCACGGTTGGGATCCCCAGCGCGGTGCCGTCGAGCTCGATGTGCGGGTTGAGCGACTTGAGGTGCAGGTGCGGCGGAATCGTCTGGCGCTGCAGCGCGAGGACCACCTTGATCAGCCCGGCGATGCCGGCCGCCGCCTCGAGGTGGCCGATGTTGGTTTTCACCGAGCCGATGGCACAGCGCCGGTCGGCGGTCCGGCCTGGAAGCAGCACCGCTTTGAGGGAGTCCATCTCGATGGGATCGCCCAGGGCCGTGCCGGTGCCGTGCGCCTCGACATAGCTGATCTGGCTCGCCGTGACACCGGCGCGGGCCAGCGCTTCCCGGAGCAGGTCCTGCTGGGCGGCGGCGTTCGGCACCGTCAGGGCGCTGCTGGCGCCGTCCTGATTGACCGCCGAGCCGCGAATGACGGCCTGGATCGGATCGCGATCGCGCCGCGCATCGGCGAGGCGCTTGAGCACGATCATGCCGCACCCCTCGCTGCGGACGTAGCCGTCGGCCGACGCGTCGAACGCCTTGCAACGGCCGTCGCGGGCCATCATGCGGGCGCGGCAGGTCGCGATGGTGTTGTGTGGGGTGAGCATCAGGTTGACGCCGCCGGCCAGGGCCAGCCGGCAGTCGCCGGCGCAGAGCGCCTGACAGGCGAGATGAACCGCGACCAGCGACGACGAGCACGCCGTGTCCACCGCCATCGCCGGCCCACGCAGCCCAAGGAAGTACGCGAGCCGGCCGGCCGCGGCGTTCAGGGCGTTGCCGGTGGCGCTGTAGACGTCGATCCGGTCCGGATCGCCAAAGAGCGTGAGCTGAGCGTAATCGTTGGTGCTGATGCCGACGAATACGCCGGCGCTGCTGCCGCGGAGCCGCTCGGGCGCCTGGCCGGCATCCTCCAGCGCGTGCCAGCCTACCTCCAGGAGCAAACGCTGCTGCGGGTCGAGCGGGATCGCCTCGCGCGGGCGGATGCCGAAGAAGTCGGTGTCGAAGCGATCGATGCCGTCGAGGAATCCGCCCCAGCGCGTGTACATCTTGCCGGCCGCGTCGGGGTCCGCGTCGTAATACGTGCCGAGGTCCCAGCGGTCGGCGGGCACCTCCGTGATCGCATCGCGGCCGTCACGCAGCAATTGCCAGAACGATTCAGGGTCGTCCGCGCCGCCGGGGAAGCGGCAGCCGATGCCGAGCACGGCGATCGGCGCGGCGCGGGCCTCGTCAGCCTCGGCCAGCCGCGCCTCCAGGTCGCGGATCTGCACCAGGGCGCGTTTCAGCACGTCCTGGCGGTTGACTTCGGGATTCACGATCAGATCCTTCCGGCGGCCGCCGGTTTCTTGTCAAGTTCCTGGGCCAGGAGCGTCAGCAATTCGTCTTCTGAGAGGTCATCCAGACCGCTCGGCGCCGGACCGGCCTGCGGCGGCAGCGCCTGCGGGACAATGTGATCGGCCAACGCCGCGATGGTCGGGTACTGGAAGACGATGGTCGCGGGGAGCACCTGGCCAAGGCTCGTGCCCAGGCGATTGCGCAACTCGATCGCCATCAACGAGTCCAGGCCCATCTCGAAGAAACCTTGCTGCGGCGAAGGGGCGTCCTGTTCGTCCAGGCCCATGACCTGGGCGAGCATGCCGCGGATGTGCTCGATTAGCCGTCCGCGCCGTTCGGCAGCCGGGGCGCGGCCAAGCTCCTGCAACAAGGCCGACGGAGCCGCCGCTTTGCTGTGCGGACGCGGTCCGGCCAGGCGGGCCACCTCCGCCAGCACCGGCGGCACGACACCAGCGGGGAACTGCGTCAAGAAGGGCGCCCAGTCAACGGGTAGCACCGCGACCTGTGCGGGCGCGCCGGTGAGCAGCCGGCCCAGCGACTCGAGTCCCCGATCGAGCGGTATCGCGGTGACCCCTTCAGGCGTCCACTGGCCGGCGCTGCGGCGCGCCAACTCCGCCGCCATGCCAACGTCGGCCCAGGCGCCCCAGGCGATGCTGACGGCCGGCAGTCCGCGGGCGCGGCGGTGAGCGGCCAGCGCGTCGAGGTAGGCATTGGCGGCGGCGTAGTTTCCCTGTCCCGGCGAGCCCAGCACTGACGCCATTGACGAGAACAGCACGAAAAAGTCGAGCTCCAGCCTCTCGGTCAGCGTGCTCAGGTTCCAGGCGCCTGCCACCTTCGGCGCCATCACCTTGACGAATCGGCTCCAGTCCTGCATGAGCAGCACGCCGTCGTCGAGGACGCCCGCCAGGTGAATGACGCCTGCCAGGGGCGGCAACGACTGCTGGATCTCGGCGAAGAGATCAGCGAGTTGCGTACGGTTCGCCACGTCCGCGCGGGCCGCCACCACCTGGACGCCTTGACGTTCCCACGCGGTCAGGCTATCGCGAGCGCGCTCCGAAGGGGCGCTGCGACCCGTCAGCACGAGATGCCGCGCGCCCTGGGCGATCATCCAGCCGGCGACCTTCAAACCCAGGCTGCCCAGGCCGCCGGTGATCAGATAGGTCCGGTCGGCGCCGGCGTCACGGACGGTCCCGCCGGCCATTGGCTGCGCACCAGACGGGCGACGTGGCGCCGGCCGTCGCGGTAGACGACCTGGTCCTGGCCGTCCGGCTGCCCGATTTCCGCAAGCACCGACGCGGCGTTTGCGGCCGGATCGGCATTGTCCAGGTCCACAGCGCCGCCCCAGATTTCCGGATGCTCGAAACGCAGGACGCGACCGAGCCCCCAGAGCGGCGCTGCGCCGGGACGAGATCCGTCTCGCCGGCAAGCACGGCCTGCGCTTCCGCGTGACCAGCCAGATCCGCGGTAACGCCGGCAGCCCACTCTTGACGAGCGCCTGCACCAGGTGCAGCGTGCTGGCACACGCGAGCGCCTGCATCGCGTCGGGATCCGATTGGTCGGCGGCATCCGCGCTCCAGAGATGGACCACGCCGTGGCATGGCTGTCTGGCGAGATCGAGGCGTTGCACGAGCCGGTCCCACTGGTCCGGCCGACCTGGATCGACGGCAAAGCGTTGTTCGTCCTGGGTGGGACCGAGGGTTGCAGGCTCAACGAGGACACAGGCTGCCCCGCGGGCTTCCAGCAGCCGTGTCAAATGCTGGGTTAGCTCGCCGCCGCCGCAGATGATCCAGCGCCCGGCGGGAGCCGCCGCTGTGGCCACGGACAGCTCCGCCGGCAGCCAGCGCGTTTCATAGAGCCAGTCGGGCCCATTGCGATCGGCGGTTTCGGTTCGAGCCTGCGGCGCCGCGAGCCAGTGGCGCTTGCGCTGGAACGGGTAGGTTGGCAGCGGCAAGCGCCGGCGCGATTCGTCGTGGTAAAAATCGGCCCAGTTGACTCGTACTCCCGCGGTGTAGAGGCGCGCAAGTCCATTCAGTATGGCACGCCAATCGTCGCCATCCGCCGCCAGGGCCCCCAACTCGGTGCCCGGGCCGACCGCCACCACCAGTTCGTTGCCTTGCTCGTGCCAGCCGGCGAGCGCTCGCACCGGATTGCCGGGCTGAGCCGCGCGCTCGCGCCAGTATTCGGGGCGGCTCAGGTCGTCGCGCGACATCTCCCCCATAGCGGCCGATACGAAGCGAGCGCGTGGCGCTGTGAATCGGAGGCTGTCGACATCGGCAGCGCCGGCGGCCAGCAGGATCGCGGTGTCCAGGTCGAAGACGCCGGCGGCGGTCGCGGCGGCAAATTCGCCGGCGCCCTGGCCGATTACCCAGGCCGGCTCGATCCCCCACGATTGCCATAACTGCGCCAGCGCCACCTGCACCGCCACCTGCGCCGTGCGCGCCGCGTGCGGAGCAATCGGCGTGACGGCGTCCGTGGCCGGATAAAGAAAATCCAGGAGCGACCAACCGAGCCGTTCGTTCACGAGCCGGTCGCACTGTTGCAACGTACGACGGAATCCCGCGTGGGTCCGGTAGAACTGCTGGCCGAGACCCGCCACGACCGGCACAGTATCCACGAATAGATGCGCCACCGCGGGCCGGTGTGCGTCCGACGCCGTACCGGACACGAGCCCCGCGCACGGCTGGCCCGCGCCGAAGGCGATCAGTTGCTCCTGTGCCTGCGCCGGGCTCGAGGCGAGCACGGCCAGGCGGTGGCTGAAGGCCGACCGTCCCACGGCCGCGGTGAACGCGATGTCGCCCAGCTCCGCCGCGGCTGCCGTATCGAGGTGCTGGCGGAAACGGTCCGCCAGGTCGCGGAGCGCCGCCTCGCTCCGGGCCGACAGCGGCAGTAGATGCCAGCCGCGTTCCGGCGCGGATGCGCGCACCGGCGGCGGCGCTTCCTGAACCAGCACATGAGCGTTGGTGCCGCTCATGCCGAACGAGCTGAGGCCGGCGATCCGCGGTCCATCGCCCGCGGGCCAGGCTCGCTTCTGCGCCGGGATGACGACGGGCAGTGTGCCCGACGCGATGTGCGGGCTCGGGGCGTCGAAATGCAGGTGGGCCGGAATTTCGGCATGTTGCAGGGCGAGCACGACCTTGATGAGGCCCGCGACACCGGCAGCCGCTTCGAGATGGCCGATGTTGGTTTTCACTGAGCCGATCACCAGCGGACGGTCCGCCGGACGCCCGGCGGCCAGCACACGGCCCGCGGCGCCCAGCTCGATCGGATCGCCGAGGGGCGTGCCGGTGCCGTGGGCTTCGAGGTAGCCGACCTGTCCGGGCGTCACGCCGGCGCGGGTCAGCGCCTCGCGCAACAACGTTTCCTGAGCGGGGCCGTTGGGCACAGTCAGGCCGCTGGAGGGGCCGTCATGGTTGACCGCCGACGCCAGCAGCACCGCGCACGTCGTCGCCGTCGGCCAGCGCGTCGGCGAGGCGCTTGAGCACGACGACGCCCGCCCCTTCGCCCCGCCCGTAGCCGTCGGCGGTGGCGGCGAACGCCTTGCATCGGCCATCCGGCGCCAGCGCTCGCATCCGGGCGAGCACAACATTCGCCTCGGGCGCGAGCATCAGGTTGACACCGGCGGCCAGCGCCGCCCGGCACTCGCCTGCGCAGCGCCTGACAGGCCAGGTGGACCGCCACGAGCGACGACGAGCAAGACGTGTCGACGGCCACGCTCGGGCCTTGGAGGCCCAGCAGGAAGGAGAGGCGGCCCGCGGCGACGCTGGCGGTGTTGCCGGTGAAGGTATAGGCGTCGAGACGGGTCAGCGAATCGCACTCGGCCAGCAGCCGGCCGTAATCGTTGGAGTTGATGCCTACGAACACGCCGGTACGGCTGCCAGAGAGCGCCTCGGCATCCTGGCCGGCGTCCTCCAGGGCTTCCCAGCAGGTTTCGAGCAGCAGCCGTTGCTGCGGGTCCATGCTGGCCGCCTCGCGCGGCGTGATGCCGAAGAAGGCGGCATCGAAGCCATCGACCGGAACATCGAGGAAGCCGGCCTGCCGCGTGTAGGTTTTGCCCACCGTGTCGGGATTGGCATCGTAGAAGGCGTCCACGTCCCACCGATCGGCCGGCACCGTGCGCACGGCATCGCGTCCCTCGCTCAACAGCCGCCAGAACGCCGCGGGATCGTTCGCGCCGCCGGGGAATCGGCAGCCCATGCCGATCACCGCAATGGGGCCGTCGGCGGCACCAGAGCGCCGGTCCTCGTCGGCCGGCCGGTGCACGGGCGCGACGCCGAACAGGTCGGCGAGCAGGTAGCGGGCCAGGCGGTCGATGGTCGGGTAGTCGAACGCCAGGCCGGCGGAGAGCGGCTTGCCGAGGCCAGCCTCGAGCCGGCGCCGCAGCTCGACCGCCATCAGCGAGTCCATGCCCATCTCGGTGAAGCCGCGCCGTAGCGGCGGCGGCTCCGCCAGCCGCAGCACCTGGGCAGTCTCGCGCTGCAGATGCGAAACGAGCAAGTCCAAGCGCTCGATTCGGGCGCGGCGGCGTGCAGGCGCCGAACAAACTGCTGGTCCGCCGACGACGGCGCGGGCGGCCCATCGCGGTGCACGCCGTTCGCCGACGGCGGTGGCAGCGCGGAGCGCACAGGCACCGGCGCGACGGGACCGGCCGCGTTCGGCAGCCAGTAGCGCTGGCGCTGGAACGGGTACGTGGGCAGCGGCAGCCGGCGCCGGGCGCTGTCGCCGTCCAAAGCCGCCCAGTTGACGCGCACGCCCGCTGTATAGAGCCGCCCGAGGCTTTCCAAAAGCTGGCGCCAACTGTCGCGTCCCTGACGCAGCGAGGGCAGCCAGACTTCCGCCCCGTCGCCCACGGTCTGGCGGCCCAGTGCGCTCAGCACGACTCCGGGCCCCACCTCCACGAACAGGCGGCATCCCTGGCCGCGCAAGGATTGCAGCGCCTGGGCGAAGCGCACCGGTTGCCGGGCCTGTTTGCGCCAGTAGGCGGCGCCGGGAATCTCCCCCGCTGACAGAACGTTGCCCGTGACCGTGGACACTGTACGTACCTGCGGCTCCGCGTAGCGAATCGCGGATGCGACGCGCTCAAGCTCCGCGAGGATCGGCTCGACCTGCGGCGAGTGGAAGGCGTGCGAGACGGTCAATTGCTGGCGCGCAGCCCCTGCGCGTCGAGCCGACCTAGCACGCGCTCCAACGCCGGACGCCGACCCGCGAGGACCGTTTGCTCTGCTCCATTCAACGCGGCGATCGACACATCCGCGCGGTCCGCCGGGGTCAGGACCGCGGCGACGGCGGCCTCGCCAGCGCGCACCGCGGCCATGCCGCCGTCGGGTGGCAGCTCTTGCATGAGCCGGCCGCGCTGTGCCACCAGGCCCAGACCCTCTTCGAGAGAAAAAACGCCCGCGACACACGCGGCAACGAATTCACCGACGCTGTGTCCGAGCACCCATGCCGGCGCTACTCCCCACGAGCGCCAGAGCTCGGCGAGGGCGTATTCAAGAGCGAACAGCGCCGGCTGGCTGTACGCGGTCTGGTTCAATCGCCCGTTACAATCCGCGAACAGCACTTGCAGGAGCGACACGTCCAGGTGCGGACGCAACAGCTCGTCACAGCGCTCCAGAGTGCGGCGGAAGCCTGGCTGCGTCTGAAACAGGTCGTGACCCATGCCCACGTACTGAGATCCCTGGCCCGTGAACAGAAACGCCACCTCCGGCGCCTCGGACGTCTCCAGTGCCCCCATCTCGATAAGTGGCCGTTCGCCGGACGCCGCCGCCGCCAACTGCTGCCGTATCTCACCGGCGTCGACGCCCACCACGGCCAGGCGATGGGCAAAGTGCGACCGTCCGGTGTTTGCGGTATGGGCGACATCGGCGATCGCTTGCGCGGGATGCGCCGTCAGATGGCTGGCGAAGCGGCCGGCCAGGGCGCAGAGCGCCGGCTCCGTCCGCGCTGACAGCGCCAGCAGATGTGCTGAGCGGTCCGCGGTTGTAACGGCCGGCGCCGGCAGCGGCGATTCCAGTACGACGTGCGCGTTGGTGCCGCCGAAACCGAACGAGCTGACGGCGGCGCGGCGCGGCGTGGCCGCGGGCCACGGCGTCAGGGCTGTCGGCACACGCACCGGCAGGTTCGGCCAGTCGATGTGCGGCGACGGCGTATTGAAGTGCAATTGGGGAGGGAATGCGCGATGCTCGAGGGCCAGCACTGCTTTCATCAGTCCCGCGATGCCCGCGGCCGCTTCGAGGTGGCCGAAGTGACACTTGACCGAACCAAGCCACAACGGCCGATCCGCGGCCCGGCCCTGCCCGTATACCTGCGCCAGCGCGGACTTCGATCGGGTCGCCCAGCGGCGTGCCCGTGCCATGCGCTTCCACATAGCCGACCTCACCAGGCGCCACGCCCGCGTCCGCCAGCGCTTGCCGGATGACAGCTTCCTGCGCTCGGCCACTGGGCACGGTCAGCCCGCTGCTGCGGCCGTCGTGGTTGGTCGCGGTGCCGCGAATCAGCGCGAGGATGCGGTCGCCGTCGCGCTGGGCATCGGTCAGGCGTTTGAGCACAACGATGCCGCAGCCTTCGCCGCGCCCGTAGCCGTCGGCCGACGCGTCGAAGCTCTTGCAGCGACCGTCGGGGGCCAGGGCGCGGACCTTGCAGAGATAGATGCTGCCCACAGGCGACAGGATCACGTTGACGCCGCCGGCGAGGGCCAGAGCGCACCGCCGGCCGCGCAAGCTTTGGCACGCGAGATCGACGGCCACCAGCGACGCGGAACACGCGGTGTCCACGGCGAGCGTCGGACCTTGCAGGCCGAGCACGTACGCAAGCCGACCGGCGGCCACGCTGCACGCCGCACCGGTGCCGAGGTAAGCATCGATCTGCATGAGATGGGCGGCGGCATCCTGGGGTGTGTAGTCAGTATGCGACACGCCGACGAAAACTCCCGTCGGACTGCCGAGCAATCCCTCCGGAGCGATGCCGGCGTTCTCGAGCGCCTCCCAGCTCACCTCCAGCAGCAGCCGCTGCTGGGGGTCCATGCTGGCGGCCTCGCGCGGGGAGATGCCGAAGAACTGGGGATCGAACTGGTCGATTTTTTCGAGGAAGCCGCCGTGGCGCGTGTACATTTTGCCGGGAGCGTCGGCGTCGGGGTCATAGAACGCGGCAAGGTCCCAGCGCTCGGCCGGCACCTCGGTAATCGCGTCCTGCCCGTTCCGCATGAATTGCCAGAGCGACTCCGGGTCGTCGACGGCGCCGGGAAAACGACAGGCCATGCCGACGATGGCAATCGGCTCCTTGCGGGCACTTTCCAGAGCGGCCACCTTGGCCTGCAAGTCCTCGATGGCGCGAAGCGCGTTTTTCAAGAGGGCGGCGTGCGGGCGAGTTTCCGTCGTCATGGCAGCTCCTCCAGCGCGCTCAGCTTGGCGGCGAGCAGGCCCGCGACCTCATCCTCCGAGAGCGCGTCCAGGGTATCGGCCGGCGCAGGGGTCGACGGTGCGGACGCCAGGGGCTCGGCGGCCGGCGCCAGCATCAGGTTCGCCAGATAGTCCACCACGGCGTCGATGGTCGGGTTGTCGAACGCCATGGTGACCGGCAGTGTGCAGCTCAAGCTGCCCTGCAAGGAGTTGCGGAACTCGATGGCCGTCAGCGAATTCAGACCCAGGTCGATGAGGCCGGCGTGGATGTCGAGCTGGTCCGCGCCGAGCCCAAGCACGCGGCGGGCCTGTTCACGGACATGAGCGGCCAGCATGCGGCGCCGCTGGGCCAGGGGTACCGCTTCGAGCTCACGGCGGAAGCGCCCCTGCTCAGGATCGGCAGCGCCGGCGTGCGGGGCAGCCAGGGAGGTCAAACGCGGCGCCTCGCCCGCGGGGAACTGGCGCAGACAGACGCCCTCCAGGCGCACCACCGGGTCGCCCGCCTCGTTCCACCAGGTCAGGTTGCCGATCTGGCGGTCGCGGTTGGCCGCTTGCCCGGGGCGCATCTGTGCGTGGCTCCACACGGCGTGGCCCGGGCGTGCCAGCACGGTCAGTCGTTCCACGGCGATGGTCCGCCATACCCCATCGATTGCCGCGTTCGCCGCGTGCAGGATGTGTAGGCCAGCCTCGAGCAGGGTTGGGTGAATCTGGTAGGCGTCGGCCTCCGCCGTGAGCGGCTGCGGGAGCCGAATGCGTCCCAGCGCTTCACCGTCGCCGCCCCAAAGTTCAACGACTGCCTGGAACGCCGGCCCCAGCTCGAGGCCGTGCCGCCGCTGCTCGTCGTAGAAAGAAGCTATCGCCATCGGCCGACTGCAACGGCCGCGAAGGGTCGCCCAATCTGCATTGGCGTGCACGGACGCCGCGGCCGGGCACAGCGTGCCGTGGGCGATCCGCCGCCATGTGTCGTCCGTTTCCGGCCGAAATACCTGAAACAGCGCTCGTCCATCGCGAGCCGGCGCGACAACCGTCTGCACGACCTGCTCCGCGCGCTTCGGCAGTACCAGCGGTTCGTCGGCGGCAAGATCCTCGACCTGGCACTGTCCCTGGCCCAGCACCGCGCCAGCCGCCAGCGCCATTTCCAAATAACCGGCGAACGGCAGGACCACCGCACTGGCGACACGGTGATCGCCCAGGAACGTGGAGGAACCGTAGCCCAGCTGCGATTCGAACTGGATCTCGCGCAAAGCCGAAGCGAGCCGCCCGCCGAGCAACGGGTGGGCCACGCCGTTAACACGGCGCGTGGGGCCGCGCGTCCAGGCGCGCAAGCTTCGGCCGGTTCGGGCCAGTACCGTTGCCGCTGGAATGGGTACGTAGGCAGCACCAGGCGGCTGCGGGGGAAGTCCCGATCGAAGCCGGCCCAGTCCACGCGCACTCCGGAGACGTAGAGCCGGCCGAGCGCCGCCAGCAGCGCCTGCCAGTCGTCCCCGCTGGGCGTCAACGCGCCCAGATTGTCGGTGCCGTCCGCGCTCGGACCGACGGCGACACTCACGAAGGTGGCGTCCTGATCGGCCACCAGTGCCATGGCCTGCGCCAAATCCCCCGAGCGAGCCAGTTCACGCCAATGCGCCGGACGCGTCAGGTCCGCGGCAGGGACCTCGGCCCGGCGCCCGGCCGACACGAAGCGGCGCGCGGCGCGGCGAGCTGGAGCTGGCCGGCCTCGGCTACGCCGGCGGCCAGGAGGATGGCCGCATCCAGGTCCAGGACCCCCGCTGCCGTCGCCGCCGCGAACTCCCCAGTCTCCCTGACCGATCACCCACGCGGGTTCGATTCCCCACGATTGCCACAATTGCGCGAGTGCCGCCTGCACCGCCACCAGCGCAATGCGCGCTGGCTCAATGCGCGCTGGCTCAATGCGCGCTGCCCGGGGATCGACCGGGGCGTCCGCGCGCGGATAGAGGAACTGCAGGAGCGACCAGCCCAGCCGGTCCTGGACGAGCCGATCGCCGTGCTCCAGGGTTCGGCGGAAGGTCGGCTGGGTCTCGTAGAGTTGGTGCCCCAGGCCGGTCACGGAATGTGCAGTCTCCGTGAACACGAATGCCACCTCCGGGGGCAGGACGTTCGCCGCGGCCGGCGCACGCCGATCGAGCCAGTCGGCCAGGCGTTCGGCGGCCTGTTCGCATGAATCCGCGACGATTGCCAGACGATGTGCCGCGTGCGCCCGGCCGACGTGGGCCGTATAGGCGATATCGGCGAATCGCGTGCTGTCACCAGCGCGTAAATGCGTTGCGAACCGGCGTGCTTGCTCAGCGAGCGCCTCGGGGCATCGCGCGGACAGGCATAGCAGATGGACCGGGCGGTCGCATTCAGCAGCAACCACCGCGGGCGGCGGCGCTTCCTCGACCACCACGTGGGCGTTCGTGCCGCTGAAGCCGAACGAGCTAACGCCGGCGAGACGGCGTTTGGCCCCGGCCGGCCACGCTTGCAGTTGGCGCGGCACCGCGACCGGCAGCCGATCCCAGGCGACGTGCGGCGTCGGCTCGTTGAAGTGCAGGTGCGGCGGCAGCGCCTGGTGTCCGAGGGCCAGCACCACCTTGATCAGCCCCGCGATGCCGGCGGCGGCTTCCAGGTGGCCCAGGTTGGTCTTGACCGAGCCAATCCACAGCGGCTGACCTGGGTCGCGCCCCGAACCGAACACCGCGCCCAGCGCCTGCAGCTCAATCGGGTCGCCCAGGGCGGTCGCCGTGCCGTGGGCCTCGACGTAACCGACCTCAGGCGGCTGGACTCCCGCGTTGGCGAGCGCCTGGCGTATCACGGTTTGCTGGCTCGGGCCATTCGGCACGGTCAGCCCGCTGGTGCGCCCATCCTGATTGACGGCCGAGCCGCGAATAACCGCCAGGATGCGATCCCCGTCGCGCTCAGCCGCGCTCAACCGCTTGAGCACCACCACCCCACAACCCTCGCCGCGCACGTAGCCGTCGGCGGTCGCGTCGAACGTCTTGCAGCACCGGCCGGCGACAGCATGCGCGCCCGGCAGAAGGTGACGGTCACCGTGGGCGCCAGCAGCACGTTGACCCCGGCGGCCAGCGCCAGGTTGCATTCGCCGGTCCGCAGCGATTGGCAGGCGGCATGGACCGCGACCAGCGCCGATGAACAGGCCGTATCGATCGCGAGGCTAGGACCGCGCAGACCGAGCAGGTAGGACAATCGGCCGGCCGCCACGCTGTGCGCGTTTCCGGTGCCGACGTACGCATCCGCCGCCGCGCTGCCACGGCCGAGCAAGAGTTGCGTATAGTCGCTGGACGAGATGCCGACGAACACGCCCGCCGGGCTGCCTGCGAGCTGGTCGGGCGCGAGGGCAGCGTGTTCGAGGGCCTCCCAGGCGACCTCGAGCAGCAGCCGCTGCTGCGGGTCCATGCTGACGGCTTCGCGCGGCGCGATGCGGAAGAAAGCCGCGTCGAACTGGTCCACGCCGTCCAGAAACGCGCCGTGCCGCGTGTACATCTTGCCCGCGGCGTTCGGGTCGGGGTCGTGCCACTCCTGCAGGTCCCAGCGGTCGGCGGGTACTTCGGTCACCGCGTCTTTGCCCTCGCGCAGCAGCCGCCAAAACGCCTCGGGACTGTCGGCGCCGCCGGGGAAGCGGCAGCCGATCCCCACGATCGCAATCGGCTCATCCGTCGTTGCCCGATGAACGGCCGCCGCCGCGATCGGCTCTTCCGTCATTGCCCGCCGAACAGGCGCCGCCGCGATCGGCGCCGGCAGCCCCTCGATCTGCTCGGCCAGGTGCCGGCTCAGGGCGTCGATGGTCGGATAGTCGAAGATCAGCGTCGCGGTCAGAGCCTGGCCGAGGTCGGCCTGGAGCCGGTTACGCAGCTCCAGCGCCATGAGCGAGTCGAGGCCCAACTCCATCAAGCCGATCTGGCGATCGGGCAGCCGGCCGGACGCAAACCCCATTACCCGCGCCACCTCGCTCTGCAAGTGCACGGCCAGCGATTCCGCGCTCAGCCAGCGCCGCCTGGGCCAGCCGGGCGCGCAGGCGGGTTGGCCGTTCGGCGCTCGTCTCCGCCGGGGCCAGGTCCGCCAGTAGCTTCGGCGCGGCGCCGGCGGGGAAGGTCCGCAGGAACCGGACCCAGTCCACCGGCAGCGCGGCAACCTGCGTCAGGTCCTGGGTGAGCGCGTGCTGGAGCAATTCCAGCCCCTGCGGCGGCGCGATCTCGGACACGCCAAGGGCCGCCCAGCGCCGGCGTTGCTCGTCCAGCGCCGCGGCCATCCCCACGCCTGACCACGGCCCCCAGTCGATGCTCAACGCCGGCAATCCTAGCGCCCGCCGATGATGGGCCAGCGCATCAAGGAACGCGTTGCCCGCCGTGTAGCTACCCTGTCCCGGCGAGCCCAGGAGCGCGGCGCTCGACGAAAACAGCACGAAGAAGTCGAGCGGCTGATCGCGCGTCAGCCGATGGAGATTCCACGCGCCCTGAACCTTCGGCGCTAGTACCGCCTCGAACCGCGCCCAGGTCTGCTGCATCAGCACCCCGTCATCGAGCACGCCGGCCGCGTGCACCACCCCGCGCACAGGCCGTGGCGCACGTGCCAGCACCGCCGCCAGGTCCGCCTCAGACGCCACGTCGGCCGGCGCGACCACCACCTCGGCGCCGGCTTCACGCAGTCCAGCCACCGCCCGCGCCGCCGCGTCGGACGGCTCGCGCCGACCGATCAGAATCAAATGGCGGGCCCCGTGCTCCACCAACCAGCGGGCGACTTCCAGCCCCAGGCCGCCCAGCCCGCCGGTGATGAGGTAGCTGGCATCTCCCTGACACGCGAAGTCTCCCGACCGGCGGACCGCAAGCACCACCTTGCCGATGGGTCGCGCTTGCTGCAACGCCCGGAAAGCGGCCGGCGCCTGTTCCATCGGGTAGACCGTGTGCCGCGACGGGCGCAGCGCGCCGCCGTCGAATAATTCCATCAACTCGCGCAGCCGGCTCCCGACCTCGGCCGGCGTCTGCACCATCAGCTCGTCGAGCGCCAGGACATGGTAGGCGACATCGGGCCGAACCTGCGCCATCCGCGCGGCGCTCCAGATGTCGCGCTTGCCGATCTCCACGAAGCGTCCGCCCGGCGCGAGCGTCGCGACGGTGCGCCCGATGTAGTCGCCCGCCAGGCTGTTGAGGGCCAGGTCGACGCCGCAGCCGCCGGTCAGGTCGCGGACCTGTTCGGTAAATTCAAGGCTGCGCGAGCTGCACAGATGACAAACGCCCAGCGAACGCAGATAGTCCCACTTGGCAGGGCTGGCGGTCGCGAAGACCTCCGCACCGGCACGCTGTGCGATCTGCACCGCCGCCAGGCCGACGCCGCCCGCCGCCGCGTGGATCAGCACGCGCTCGCCGGCGCAATCCGCCGAGCCGGCCCAGCGCCATCCACGCCGTGAGGAACGTGATCGGCAGGCCCGCCGCCTCCTCGAAGCTTAGGGCTTTCGGCTTATGGCTCAGCAGGCGGACATCGGCGGTAACCTCGGTGGCGAAGCTGGCCGGCGCCAGGCCAACCACCGCGTCGCCGACGGCGAACCCGACCGTGTCGCGGCCGACCGCCGTGACGATGCCGGCGCATTCGCCGCCGAGCGGGCCCGGATCGCCGGGATACGCGCCGAGCGCGTTCAGCACGTCGCGGAAATTGAGGCCCGCGGCGCGCACCTCGATACGCGCCTCGCCGGTTCTTGGCGGTGTCGCGGCGATGTCGCGCAGGCGGAGGTGTTCGAGCGTGCCGCGTTCGGCAATCTCCAAACGGAATGGCCCATCGGGCGCCGCGAGCCGTCCCTCGGCACGTGCCCGTGTTGCGCTGGCCACCAGCCGGGCCGCGTACCGCTGACCGGCGCGGAAGGCCACCTGATCCTCGCTGTCCGCGGCCAATAGTTCGGCGATCAAGAGTTCGGTCGGCGCGTCGGCCATCGGGTCGAGATCGACGCAGACACAGCGCAGGTCGGGGTGCTCCAGGGCAATCACGCGACCGAGTCCCCAGAGCGGCGCCTGGCCGACCGCCAGGGTGCGCTCGCCGCCGACGGCCTGCGCCGCGCGTGACCAGCCACAGCCGCGGGGCGGGCTGGGCCGCGCGGGCCAGCGCTTGCATCAGCTGCAGCGCGCCGGCGGTGCTCGCACCCTGGCCGGCGGCGAGTGTCGCGGCGGTGTCATCCTCGGCAGTGACGGCCGCCATGCCGCCGAGATACACTGCGCCGCTCAGCGGTTGTTCCTGGGCGAGCAGCCGATCGACAACGTCTGGCGTGCCGCCGGGCTCGTCCCGGCGGTCTACACGGCGGGGACAAGCCCCGCCGCTCGCCAACGCCAGCACGCAGTCGTGTCCGGCGTCGCGGAGCTGGCCGGCTAGCGTCTCGCCCAACCCGCGCGTCCCCGGTTCGCCGTCGGCAAGAATTAGCCACCGGGCGGGGCCGCTATTTGCTGTCGCGGCCGGCAATGGCGCCGATCGCCATTCCACCTCGTGGAGCCAGCGACTGACGTCGACGGTGCCGGCACGGCGCAGCGCCCGCGGATCGGCACGGCGCAGCGCCAGCGCATCGATCCGCGCCAGTAACTCGCCGCCGTCCCCGAGCAACGACACGTCCGCGGTCAATGATTCCGAACCGCGCGGTCAGCCGCGCGTGGCAGTAGACCGCGTTGCCCAGCGGTTGCTCGAGCCTGAGCCGTCCCACCGTCAGCGGCAGCCACACCGTGTCGCCGTCGGGCAGGGCGCCGACAACCGTTTGCAGACACGCGTCGAGCATTGCGGGATGAATGCGGTAGGCGGCGGCTTCGCGGGCTAGCGACTCGGGCAACTCCACTCGGCCCAGCGCCTCGTCGTCGCCACTGTCCAGCCGCACGAGCCCGCGAAAGGCCGGCCCATAGCTCAAGCCCCGACCCTCCCATCGGCCGTACAATTCCGCCACCGGCATCGGCCGCGCGCAGCGGCGCGCAGCTCGGCCAGCGCCGGCACGGCGGGCACCGGCGACGCCTGCCGAATTTGGCCGACGGCGTGTGTTACCCAGCTTTGATCCTCACCGCGGCTGAGCACCTGGAAGTCGCCGTGCCCGGCAGTGCCCGGTGTCAGCAGCAGTTGCAGCGTGCGCGACACCCGCACAGGCAATAACAGCGGCTGGCGCACTTCAAGTTGCTCGACGGCGAATGGCGCGGTCCCGCACAGCGCCGCGCCCGCCGTCAGGGCCATCTCGGCGAACGCGGCCGCCGGCACGACCACGGTGCCAAAGACGCGATGCTCGGCCAGGTATGCCGGGCTGCCCGCCGCGACCGCTGTTTCGAAGGTGATGCGATCGGGCGAGTGGACCGGTCGTCCCAGCAGTGGGTGCGCGGGCAGGCCGTCGCTGGACGGCATGCTCGGGCCCTCGTCCAGCCAGTGGCGCTGCCGCTGAAATGGATACGTCGGCAGCGCGAGCCGCACGCGTGGCTGGCCGGCGCCGACCGCTGACCAGTCCACCTCGGCCCCGCGCACGAACAGCGTGCCGAGGCTCTCGTGGATCGACTGGCAGTCGTCCGGTCCGCGCCGCAGCGACGGCAGCCAGGCCCGCTCGGCGTTTTCGGGCAAGCAGCGCCGCGCCAGGCCCAGCAGCACGGGATTGGGCCCAATTTCCACCCACAGAGCGCAGCTCTGCTCTGCCAGCACCCGTACCCCGGCCGCAAAATCGACCGGCGCGGACATGCCCGGCCCAGTAGTCGGCGTCGAGCACTTCCCCACGGCCCACGACGCGGCCGCCCAGGTTGCTGACCAGCGCAATGCGCAAAGGGCCCGACTGCACCGTCTGCGCCACACGACGAAATGGCTCGATCATCGGTTCCATTAGCGCCGAGTGAAAAGCATGTGACACGGACAACGGCTGCGCGAGAATGCCGTCATGTTTCAGGTCGGCGAGCACTGCCGCGACCGCGCCGGCTGCCCCCGAAATCACCACCTGCCCGGGCCCATTGAGCGCGGCGATCGACACCGGCTGTCCACCCCGCGCGAGCGCTGCCCGCACACGCTCTTCATCCGCGCGTACGGCCGCCATGGCGCCGCCGAGAGGCAATTGCTGCATGAGCCGGCCACGCTCGGCGACAAGGCGCAAACCATCTTCCAGACTGAAGGCACCGGCGACACAGGCGGCGACGTACTCGCCCACGCTGTGCCCCAGCACCCAGGTCGGCTCCACACCCCATGATCGCCATAACTGGGCCAGCGCGTACTCCAGCGCGAACAGCGCCGGCTGCGCATACGCGGTCTGGTTAAGGGGGGATTCGGCACCCGGCGCGGGATATAGGACTTCCAGGAGAGGTCGCTGCAGGCTGACACGCAGCAAGGCATCGCAGCGTTCGATCGCCTCACGAAACACCGGCTGCGTCGCGAACAGCCCGCGCCCCATGCCGGCATACTGCGAGCCCTGGCCGGTGAACAAAAAGCCGACCTTTGGCCGCTTGCGACCCGGCGCCTTGCCGTGCACAAGCTCCGCGGCTTCCTTGCCCGCCGCAAACGCATCGAGGGCGGCGCTCAGCTGCGAACTCGTGCGCGCCACGACGGCGAGGCGGTGGTCGAAGACGGATCGCCCGGTGTTGCTTGTGAAGCAAGCGTCCGCCAGGGCTGTTTCCGGATGCGCCTGAAAATAGGCCGCATCGCGCTGCGCCAGCTCGCGCAGAGCCGGCTCGCTTTTGGCACGCAGCGTGAACAGGTGCGCGGCGCCGTCGACAGCGGAGATCGTCGTGGACCGTGCGGGCGCCTCCTCGATGACGACATGGCAATTGGACCCGCCGAACCCGAACGAGCTGACACCGGCCAGTCGCGGCTGCGGACCCCTGGGCCAGGGCTGGCAAGTCGTCGGGATGGAAAAAAGGCCCAGGACAACCAACGGATTCAGCCGCTGCAGGTGCAGATGCGGTGGGACGGCTTCGTGCTCCAGCGCCAGCACCGCCTTGATGAGGCCCGCAATACCCGCGGCCGCCTCGAGATGGCCGATGTTGGTCTTCACGGATGCGATCCAGCAGCGATCCTCCGGGCCGCGGCCGCGCGCCAGGGCCGAGCGCAGCGCCTTGACCTCGATCGGGTCGCCCAGCGATGTGCCGGTGCCATGCGCCTCGACGTAGCCGATCTGTGCCGGCGCGACCCCGGCGTTCTCCAGCGCGCGCTGCACGAGTTCCTGCTGGGCCGGGCCGTTCGGCGCGGTCAGGCCGTTGCTCAGCCCGTCCTGGTTGGCGGCCGAGCCGCGGATCACGGCCCGAATGCGGTCGCCATCCCGCAGCGCGTCTTCCACGCGCTTGAGCACCACCACGCCGCAGCCTTCGCCGCGCACGTAACCGTCGGCCCGCGCATCGAAGGTCTTGCAGCGCCCGTCCGCGGCCATCATGCGCGCCTTGCTGAGGGCGATGGTTTCGTCGGGGGTGAGGTTCAGGTTCACGCCGCCCGCCAGCGCAATTCGGCACTCGCGCTGGCGCAGATGCTGGCACGCGAGGTGGACTGCGCTGAGCGACGACGAGCAGGCGGTGTCGATCGCCATGCTTGGGCCGCGCAGGTTGAGCAGATACGAAAGGCGGTTCGACGCAATCGAAGTGTACGACCCGGCGCCGTTGTAAGCCGAGATGCGCGCGGCGTGGCGGAACAGGATGCGCGCATAATCGCAGTGGCTGATGCCGATAAACACGCCGGTGCTGCTGCCGGAGAGGCGATCCGGCGCCAGGCCGGCGTTCTCAAGCGCTTCCCAGGCGACCTCCAGCACCAGCCGCTGCTGTGGATCGGTTCGCTCGGCCTCGCGTGGCGGGATGCCGAAGAAGTCGGCGTCGAATCGGTCCACATCCGTGAGGAATCCGCCCCAGCGCGTGCTCATCTTCCCCGGTGCGTCGGGGTCAGGGTCGTAGAATGCATCGATGTCCCAGCGCTCCGGCGGCACCTCGGAAATGGCGTCCCCGCCGTCGCGGAGCAGCCGCCAGAAGCTGGCCAGGTCCGGAGCGCCGGGGAAGCGGCAACCAAGGCCGACGATGGCGATCGGTTCCACCACGTTCCTCCAGGCCGGTCGGTAATGGCGCGGCCGAGTTGCAAGGCGCGGCATCCGTGCAGTACAGAATCGATTTCTCGGAGAGGTAGCAAGCCAGCTGCACTAACCAGGTTTCCCAACTACCCCAGCTAAGCAGCGGATCGTAGTCGATCCTTAAGAACCTGTCAAGAAAATAATAAATCGCATGCGCCCTGGGAATTTGGAAAATCTGGCAAATTTGCGCTGGAGTGTGGCACGCGCCGCGATACAATGCGGTGGCTGGGAAAAAATATCACCCACGAGCGCGCGAGAGCAGCCATGAACAAGCGTGAGGAATTGGCCCGAGTCCCCCTGTTTGCCAAGCTGGAGCCGCGGTTCCTCGACCGCCTGGCCGAATTGAGCGTCCCGAAGACCTACCCGGCTGACACGTTGTTGATCAAGGAGGGCACAGTCGGGCTCGGCATGTTCGTCATCACCTCCGGACGCGTTGAGGTCTACAAGGGCGAAGGCGATCAACGCACGACGCTGAGCATCCAGGGCCCCGGCTCGATCGTCGGCGAGATGGCGCTGATCGATGAGCAGTATCGCTCGGCCAACGTCCGCTCGCTCGAGCCGACCGAGTGCCTGCTGCTCAGTCGCGACGCCTTCAACACGCTGATGCGCCAGGACTCCGACATTGCCCTGGCCATCATGTCGGTGCTCGCCGAGCGCATTCGCACCACGCTTGGCAAGATTCACGAACTACAGGCCAACGTCAATCAGACCGTCAAGGAGGCCAAGGAGCCGCTGGAGGACTGGGGATCGGCCGACCAACCGCGGGTTGCCGACGACCGTCCGCGTACCGAGACGAGCCGTTCACGACCCGCCGCGGCCGAGTCCGTCGCCGCGGAGTCAGTGGCCCAGGTCATGGATGCCCAGCGCGACATGCTCGCATCGGTGCGGAATGGATGCAAACCTGGATGGGAATGATGGGCGCCTTCGCGGGCGGGATGGCCCGCATGGCCGATTCGGCCAAGGATGCCAAGCGCACGGGCATCAACCGCGTCGCCAGCCCGCGCAATGCCTTCCAGGCCGTCAGCGGCATCATCGACCAGAGCCTACGGGCTTTCGAGGAGGCCCGCACGGGCAAGCGACCGGACGCGCGGTGAAGTATCGGTGGAGTGCCCGCGCATGGTTCCGTCGTTGCCGTTGCGGCCCCCCGCGCCTGCCCGCGCCGGTCCCCGCCCGGGTAGCCGGCCCGGTCCCTGGTTCGGCGACGTGCTGCTGGATCTGGCGCGCATCGGGCTGCTCGCGGCGAAATGTCTGAAGTTCGGGCTGTTTCCGCTGGCGGCCCTCTTGCCCGTGCCAATCTATCGCCGGCACCCCTTCCCGGTGCGCTTGCGCATGGCCCTGGAGGAGTTGGGGCTGACCTATTTGAAGCTCGGCCAATTCCTGGCGATGCGTTACGATATATTACCTGCGGACATTTGCCAGGAGCTGAGCCGGCTCTTCGACCGCATTCCCGGGATGCCTTTCGAGCAAACGCTGCGCCATCGTGGAGGCCGAGCTCGGCCGACCCCTGGAGCATTATTTCTCCCGCTTTCCGCCGCAGCCGATTGCCGCCGCCTCGGTGGGCCAGGTCCACGACGCCCGCCTGCGTAACGGCCAGCGCGTCGCCGTCAAGGTGCAACGGCCGAACCTGAAACCGGTGTTTCTCGCCGACATCCGTAACCTGCGCCGCCTCGCCGCGCTGGTCGATGCCGTGGGCCTGTCCGGGTACCTCTCGCTCCGGTCGATGGTCGGCGAGTTTGCCCGGTGGACGCTGCGGGAGCTCGACTTCACCATCGAGGGGCACACGGCCGATCGGCTGCGCGCGACCGCCGGTCCGGCGGTTCGCATTCCGCAGGTCTACTGGGAGCTGACCTCGACCCGGATGCTCACGATGGAATTCATCATCGGCATCAGCGCCGCCGAGGTGGGCGACTTGCTGGCCGAGGGGGGCGAGGCGCTGGTGCGGACGCGCCTCGTCGGCTTCGACACCGAGACCGCCCTGCACCATTTCGCCGAGGCGTCGCTCGCGCAGCTGTTTACCTACGGCTTTTTCCACGCGGACGCCCACCCCGGAAACCTGTTCTTCTGCGACAACAATGTCGTCGCGTTCCTCGATTTCGGAATTTTCGGCACGTTGACGCCCGCTGAGCGCGCCGTCGTCACCGGCCAGGCGCTGAGCCTGGCGCTGGGCAATCTCGTCGCGAGTTTTCGCTATTACACCGGCCAGCTCATCGCCACCGACGAAACCGACATGGAAGTCGTGCGTAAGGAATGTCTGGTGGTACTGCGCGATTGGTATCGCAGCTCCCTCGATCCCACGCTGCCCATCGAGGAGCGCCACCTCGCCCGGTACATCGGCGCGATGATCGACGTCTCGCGGCGCAACGGCCTGCGCTTTTGCCTGAACTACCTCCTGTTCTGGCGCACCATGAACTCGCTCAACGCCACCGCCTGGCGCGTTGCCCCCAGGTTTGACCTCCTGAAGGAACTCCGCGCTTTCTTCGCGCAAACCCAAAAAGGCCCGGCCCAGCAAACGCTCGCGAAACTGACCGATCGGCTGAAAAAGGACTCCGCCGTGGCCCTGGTACCTGGCTTGCCCGGCAACGCCCGCACCGGGCTGGCGACGCTGGCCGCGGAGGACGCCCCCTGGCAGGTCGCCGCGTCGATGGGCCCTGCGCAGCGGCGCCGCGCGGCCGGCCAGGTGCGCTGGATCGCCGCCGGTGTGCTCGTGGTCGCGTTGGCCGCCCTGGCCGGCGCCGGCCGCGTCGCCGGACCGCTGCCGCTCGTCGCGGCCGGCCTCGTGCTGCCGTTCCTGGTCTATTCCCTGTGCAGGAGCACGCATGCAGGCCGAGGTGGTAGTTATCGGTAGCGGGTTCGGCGGCAGCATCTCGGCGAACCGCCTCGCCCTGGCGGGGCACAAGGTCCTGGTCCTGGAACGCGGCCCATGGCGCGATTCCCTGCCCGTCCGCTCCCTGGGCGTGCCACGGCGTGCGCCCTTCCCCTACGGAAGCAAGTTCGTCACGCACTTCCTGCGCACGATTCACATCGGCCGGGGCAGCCAACCGCAGCCCGAATTCCACCTGGATGGCCTGTATGAATATTTACGAAGAGGCGTCCTCCGCGCGTTGAAGCTGCTGGGCGCCGATTCCGCGCACGGCCTCACCCTGAACCGGTCCGGCATGTATGAGCTGTTCTGCTATCCGGGGCTCAATGTCGTCGTGGTCTCGGCGGTGGGCGGGGGCAGCCACGGTTGGGCGGGCACGGTCGTGGAGCCGCACGATCCGCTATACTGGCACGCGCGTCACCCCGATTTGCTTCCCGCCCACCTGGAACAGTACTACGACAAGGTCCGCGCCGATCTCGGGGCCACTCGCATCTCCAGGGACCACCTGCTTCGCCAGTCGATCTGGACTCTGCTGCCCGGCGCGCCGGGCGGTCGCTGTTCCCCCAGCGACCCCCAGCCCCACGTCGCCGTGAAATTGCCCTGCGTCGACCGCGAGGTGGGGCAATTAATCGACGGCGAAGGCGCCGTGCGCCGCCGGACGTGCGCGTTTGACGGGGACAGCTTCCTGGGATCGCGGGCAGGAGCCAAGGCGTCGGTCGATTTTGTCTACCTGGCGCCGGTGCTCAATCGCGGGGCCGCTGTCCGCGAGTTGTGCGAGGTGACACGGATCATGCGCCGCCCGGGCGACGGTAAATGCCGGTATGCGGTACATTTCACCGATCTTCGCCGTGGGACAAGGGAAGTCGTCCACGCGCACCGGGTCATCCTCGCTGCCGGAACGATGAACACGCTGCGGCTGCTGTTTGCCAGCAGCGCGGAACCGGGCGGTCTGCAGCCGATGCCGTCGCTCGGGCGTACCCTGGGCGGCAACGGCGACTTGCTGGGCGCTTGGTTCAAGGATTCGACTCACCCCACGATGTTCGCAGCCGCTCCGGTGCTTGGCCGGTTCACGGTGGATGGCCGGGACATGCCGTTCATGGGGCTCGGCGGCCTGCCCGGCCTCGATACGCTCCCCTTGCTCTTCGGGAACAAGCTGCTGGCCAGGATGGTGCTGATCATCGGCATGGGCGCGGACACCGGCAACGCATCGGCGCGATTCTACCAGGGGCGCCTGGAGATGGATTACGATGCAGCGCAGCAGCCGATCTTCGAGATGATTCGCGAGGCCATCCGCGCGCTGGAGGCCCAGAGCGGCTGGCGCACCTGGGTGATCAACAAGCCTATCACCATGCATCCCTGGGGCGGGGCGTGCCTGGGCGATGGTCCCGATCGCGGCGTGGTCGATCACCGCGGCGAGGTCTACGGCAATCCGGGTCTGTTCATTGCGGACGGGGCGGCGCTCCCGGCCGCTCCTGGGACGCCGCCCGCGCTCACGATCGCGGCCTGGGCCCACCATGTCGCCGACGGCCTGGCGCGAAGGGCCCCATGATTGTCCACCCGACCAGGCCCGCTGCGTCACGCGCTGGGCGGCGGCCCGTAGCCGGTCGGGACAAACTGCATCGGATTGACGTTGATGATGCCGGTCTCTTCCTCGAACGCCGTGATGCGTCCTTGCAGCCGCCACACCGCCGCCTGTACCGCTTCGTAGTCGATCGCCTCGAACAGGGCGGTGTCGCGCATCTGGCCGTCCGCGTCGGGAACGCGCCGCGAGCGCCTTAGGCCGATGGCGAGCGCTTTCTGGCCGCGCAGGTTCAGGTTCTTCAGCACGACCTGCAGCACGTCGTGGAGATATTGCCGCGGCGCCGAAATGCCCGCGTACGCCACCAGTCTCCTGGAATTGCGCATAATCCGGAATCACATCGCTGGCCGGCATCATGAAGTGCTTGACCACGTCGGTCAACGCGTCCAGCGCCTCGGCCGGATAGTAATAGAACATCAGCCGCGACGCCTCGAGGAAGAAGTTGTAATGGGCCACCTCGTCGATCGCGATGGTCCGGCACACTCGATCCAGAACCGGGTCGGCGTCGTTGGCGAACTCAGGCTTGTCGCTCAGACCGCGCGATCTCAGCCGTGTGCAGATAATTCATCTGCGTGGCCCGCTCCTGGAACAGCGTGTAGAAGAGCGTCCGCAACGGATCGTCCCACGGCAGGTTCCACTCTTTTTCGCGCAGCAACTGGGTGTACTCCTCGATCCACCCGGCCGAGCGGCGGCGCGCGAAATACACCGTGTGCAGCCAGGCGTCGGTGTGCTTTTCCTCTTCCGAGCCCCAGCGAATTTGAAACTGCGACCGACCGTGGCTGCGGCGCACGACACTGAGGGCCCTGGTGACATAATCCGGAACGAACTGCTCGACGGCGTAGAAGCCTTCGAGGATCGTGCACAGCTCGTCCGAATGGTCTGTGCGAAAGGCGCGCCAGTCGAAGCTTTTGTCGGGGTTCCAGTTGCGGGTGGCCTGCGAGCGGGCCACGTACCAGCGGTACAGGCTGACCAGGCCGCGCTCGACCAGCCGGTCCTTTTCGCGGCGGCTCAGCAAGCCGACCGAGCTGCGCGGACGCTGCTCGTCGAGTTCCTTGATGATGGTGGCGTCGGGCATCATGAGAAGTCTCCTACCATTTCCGTGGATGGTCGTAGCGGTGCAGGCCGAGCCGCAGCAGCTGGATCGACCCGGTGTGAAATCCGATCATGGCCAGGCTCAGATACTGGATATACCGCGCAACGACGTTTTCACTTGACAGAGCGACCAGCTCGCGGCGGTGCTGCTTCACTCCCTGCAGCCAGGCGCGGGTGGTCCGCTCGTAGTCGTGGCGATCGTTGCGGACCGACACGACCTCGAACGCGCCTTCGCTCGCCAGCGTGATGTCGGCAAGCGTCGGCAGGTCCGATTCGGGGAAGATGTTGGCCATGATAAACTGGCTGCGCTCGCGCTCGCCTAGATTGCCGTACGCGATGGTTTGCAAGGACATCCGCCCCCCGGGACGCAGCCAGCCGTGGCAGCGCCGAAAGAACGCGCGGTAGGCGTCGATCTTTTCCGGCCAGGTAAGCTCGGGCCTGGCAAAGTGCTCGAACGCGCCGATCGAGATGATGGCGTCGTACGGGGCAGCCGGTACGTGATCCATCCAGTTCTCGATCCGCACCGCGATGCGCGGATCGCCCAGCGCGGCGACCCAGTCCCGCTGCGCCCGGCTCAGGGTGAGGCCCACGGCATGCTGGACGCCGTGCTGCTGGACGAGGCGCTGCAACGTCGAGCCCCAGCCGCAGCCGACATCCAGCACGCGCGGGACATTGGCGGCGCCGGCCTGGTCGATGTGGTAATCGATCTTTCGCCACTGCGCCGTATCGAGGTCGTCGCCCTGTTCCCAGAGAGCCCCCGAATAGGTGAAGGTGCTGCCAAGCCAGAGACGATAAAAATCGTTCCCTACGTCGTAGTGATACTGTATCGCCGCGGCGGACGCGCCCGGGCTTGCCAAGTCGTTGGTCGTCATGTGCCCTGCTCCTGGCGAAAAACCGGCGCTGACCCGCCGGCGCGGGCCCGCCGGCGCGGGCCGCGCGTCGACGAGCCGCCATCGCGCGCGGCGTCATCCCGGCTGGCCGGCCAACCGTCGAGCCAGCGCCTGGATCGTGGGGTAGTCGTAAGGGAGAGTAGGATCGACTTCCTGGCCCAACCATTCTTCCAGGTTGCCGATCATGAATACCGCCGTGGCCGAAGAGAGCCCAAAGCGATCGAAGGGGACCGTGACGTCCATCTGGTCCGGACTGGTTTCCAGCTCCGTGGCGAGATACGCCACCAGCCAGTCTTCAATTTCGACCGCTGTTCGCGCCGGGGGAGGCGCGGGCAGGTCGGGGGCGCACAGGCCGCCGGCGGAATGGCCGCGACATTTTCGGGCCCGAGTTCTTGCTTGTCCATAACGTCTGTTTCTCCGATGACTGACCAGTGCGGTCCCGCCACGGGACCACCGCCATTGCCTCGACACGTCCATGACCGCGCTCCTTTCCCTGGGCGTTCCAATCAACGGGCCTGTTCCAGGCCGGAATCGTACGGCGTCGTAACCCCCGGCAACGGGGCGCCCGCGCCGGCGAGCACGGCGAGGCTTCCGGACAGCAGGGCCGTCCGGCACGCCCGTCGCTGCACCTTGCCGCTCGACGTCCGCGGGACGCCGCCGGCGCTCAGCACGAAGACCGCGTAAACCTCCAGATCGTGATGGCGCGCCACTGCCTGGCGAATGTCGCCGATCACCTGCGCCGCATCGAAGCTGCGGCGAAAGCTCGGCTGCAGTTCCTGCACGATCACCAACCGCTCTTCGCCGCCGACTTCAACCGAAAATGCTGCGCCGGCGCCGCTTGCAGTGCCGGATGGCTCTCCTGCACCGTGGCCTCGAGGTCCTGGGGATAATGATTGCGGCCGCGAATGATGATCGCATCCTTGAGGCGTCCGGTGATGAATAGCTCGCCGTCCTGGAAGAAGCCCAGATCGCCGGTGCGCAAGAATGGCCCTTCCTCGGTGTCGGCGAGATGGGCAGCAAACGTTTCCGCCGTCTCGGGGGCGCGGTGGTAGTAGCCCCGTGCGACACTTGGGCCGGCGACCCAGATCTCGCCGACTCGGCCCACCGGGCAGATGGTGGCCGTGACCGGATCCACGATGCGGATCGTGTGGGCGCCCAGGATTGGCCACACCCGACCAGCACGCGTGCGCCCGGCGCTTCGGCCGCGCCGGGCAGCGCCCGATGGTCCTCCAGCGCCGGTCCGTCCACGGTGCGTACGACGGGTGCGGCGGACTTCACGCCGCCGGTAACGAGCAAGGTCGCCTCGGCCAGCCCATAGCACGGATACAAGGGCGCGGGTCGAAACCGTACGGCCGAAACGCGGCGGCAAACTTCGCCAGCGTGGCGGCACGCACCGGCTCCGCGCCGACGAAGGCCAGGTCCCAGCTGCTCAGGTCGACGCCTGCCAGCTGCTCCGGCGTAATCTTGCGCACGCACAGGTCATAGGCGAAATTCGGCGCCCCGCTGGTCGTCGCCCGATATCGCGAGATCGCCTGCAGCCATCGGCACGGCCGTTGCAAGAACGCGATCGGCGACATCAGCGCGCTCGTGGTCCCGAGAAAGACGGCCTGGAGCACGATGCCGACCAGCCCCATGTCGTGAAAGAGCGGGAGCCAGCCCATGCCGACCGACTTCTCGGAATGGCCGAACGCGGCGGCAATCAGCCGTTGGTTATGCAAGAGGTTGGCGTGGCTGACCATGACGCCCCGCGCGGCGCCGGTCGAACCCGAGGTGTACTGCAGCAGGGCCAGGCTCTCGGGGCGGACGGCCGGCGGTTGCCATCCGGTGGCCTGGCCGGCATCGATCGCGTCTGTCGCCAGCCAGCGCATTGCCGACAGCTCGGGCGCCGCCGCCACGCAGCGCTTCAGCGACTCCAGGGTGCGGACGGTGGTAAGCGCGAGCCGGGTGCCCGCGTTGGCGACCATCGACGTGAGCCGGGTCGCGGGGCGGTTGGGATGCGGCAACGCCGCCGGCACCGGCACCGCGCCGGCATACAAGCAGCCAAAGAACGCCGCAATGAAATGGAGCCCCGACGGGTAAAGCAAGAGCACCGGCTCGGCCAACTCGATGGACGCCTGAATCGCCGCGGCAATCGCCCGCGCCCGGTGATCGAGCTCTCCGTAGTTCATCCGGCCGGTTTCAGTGTCGCCGTCCCCGATATAGATAAAAGCCGTGGTGTCGGCCTGACGCGCTGCACGCAGGCGCAGCAAATCTACCAGGGTGCCGGCCTCGGCATCGGGCAGGGTGGATTTGGCACGGACTTGCATGTTTCACGCCAGGTTTCACGGCGGGTTGGCGTCCGAACCAGTTACCCCAGATTCACCCACTTAACCAGCGGATGCTATTCGATCCTTACGATAATGTCAAGAAAATAATCGCCCGTGTGAAATTGGAAAATCTGGCAAATTTGTGCTGGAGCGCCGAATGGACTGCGATACAATGCGTGCGCTGAGACAAATCACCCATCCGCGAGAGTGCAGCCCATGAACAAGCGTGAGGAATTAGCCCGAGTCCCCCTGTTTGCCAAGCTGGAGCCGCGGTTCCTCGACCGCCTGGCTGAATTAAGCGTCCCCAAGACCTACCCCGCCGACAGCCTGTTGATCAAGGAGGGCACGGTCGGCCTCGGCATGTTCGTCATTGCATCCGGGCGCGTCGAGGTCTACAAGGGCGAGGGCGATCAACGCACGACGCTGAGCATCCTGGGGGCGGGCTCGATCGTCGGCGAGATGGCCCTGATCGACGAGCAATACCGCTCGGCCAACGTCCGCTCGCTTGAGCCGACCGAGTGCCTGCTGCTGAGCCGCGACGCTTTCAACACGCTGATGCGCCAGGATTCGGACATTGCCATGGCCATCATGTCGGTGCTTGCGGAGCGCATTTGCGCCACGCTCAGCAAGATGCATGAACTCCAGGCCAACATCAATCAGACCGTCAAGGAGGCCAAGGAGCCGCTGGAGGATTTGGGCTCGGCCGAGCAGCCGTCGCCGTTTCGCGACGACCGTCCCCGAACCACGTCGAGCCGTGACCGATCGGCCGCGTCCGTGGCGTCGGAGTCGGTGTCGCAGGTCGTCGATGCGCAGCAGGACATGATGCGGATCGGCGCCGAGTGGATGCACACCTGGATGGGCATGATGGGAGCATTCGCCGGGGGGATGGCCCGCATGGCTGACTCGGCGACGGACGCCGCCCGCGCGAGCCTCAACCGGGTCGCGAGCCCGCGCGATGCATTCCGGGCCGTCAGCGGCGCCATCGACCATAGCCTCCAGGCTTTCGAGGAGGCCCGGGCGGGCAAGCGCGCGCCTGACGACCGCTCGTGCTGATGCCTACCCATTTCGCGCCGGCGCTGATACAGTTTCTTAAGGAAACGGCGGTGCCCTGCCGCTATTGAGCAACGCACGAGCGGGTTGGGGAACGGCAATGCACACAGAGCGGCGAAGGTCCACGGTGCTCGAGTTGCCGCGCGAGATCGTTTTCGCCGCGCTCACCGACTATGGCTCCTATGCGCTGGATTCCGAAGATGGCGCATTCGATTGTGCTGGCGCCGAGGGTGACCTGGCGGTGGCCGAATTCATCTGGCCGGTTTGCCTGAAAGACAAGTTTGCGCTGGAGTTCATCGAATCGCGCCCCGAATCGATCGCCTACACCCAGACCGGCCAGCTGCGCAAGTGGGGACTGGCCGGCCGTTGGGAGTCGCGCCTACTCCAGGCGGCCAGGGCACGATCCTGACGGGGACCATGAACATCGACACGGGATTCTGGGATCGCTGGTCCAACCGCCGCAAGGCCGACAAGGCCCTGCGCCTGTTTCAGGAGGCGGTTGCGAAACGGGCGCTGCTCCTGGCGTCGCGGGCGCCGACGGGGGAGCCGGCGGTGCGCCGCAAAATCCTCGAAGTCGTGAAGCATGCGGGCAGCCTGGACGTATGGCTCCTGGGCGAGTCGTTCCGACTCGAGAAGAAGCACGGGGGCCGGGCATGATCACCAAGTGGGGCCACATCGACTGCCCCCGTGAGCTGCTGCAGGAAGTGATCGCCGATATCCCGGCCTGGCCGAGCTGGATGCCGGGCGTCCTCGAGGTGCGCATCCTGCAACGGCAGGAGACCGCCGTCCGGCTTTTTCTCAAGAGCAGCTTGCTCGGCCACACCTTCGAACAGGAAGTCGAGTTCGTCCAGCAGGGCACCAGCTTCAAGCAACGGCAGCTCGCCGGCCGCTTCAAGAAATGGGACGCCGACTGGCGATTGCAGGAATCGCCCGAACGCAAGGGAACCATCCTGAACGTGAGCCTCGACATCGATCTGGGGTTCCTCGGCATGTTTGTTTCCTCGCGGACCGTCAATAACGCGATCAACGATTGGTTCAATCAGCTCACCCAGGCGCGACGGAACGCAGCCACGGACTGGCCCGGCAGCGCCAGCCGAAGGCGGTCGCGGCAGCTCCTGCGGCAGCGCTGCCGGTATCGGAAGGCGAAACGCTGATTCAGATCTTCCAGACTGCCGACGGGCTCGAAGTCCACCTTGCCAACCAGCGCTTTTTCCTCCCTGTGGCGGAGTGACCGGGCAAGGTTCTGTCGTCCATTCACGGTGCACGCAGTCATGAGCTGGTATTCCCCTGGTTTCCTCACGCGTCTTGACCCGGTCGCGTTCCGCAAGTTCCTGGAGGATCGCGGACCAACCTTCGTCAAGCTCGGCCAGTTCCTCGCGCTGCGTCCCGACCTGTTGCCACAGGAATACTGCGACGAGCTCATCAAGCTGCTCGATCGGGTGCCGCCGTTCTCGTGGGAGGAAGCGCGCGCGATCCTGACGGCCGAGCTGGGCCGCGATCCACGCGACATCTTCCTGTCCATCGATCAACGACCGCTGGCCGCCGGTTCGCTCGCTCAGGTCCATCGTGCCGTGCTGCCCGACGGGACGGAGGTGGCGGTGAAGGTCCAGCGGCCGCACGTGGCCGAAGTCGTTCGGCGCGACCTGCGCCGCGGCCGGCTGCTGGCGTGGCTGCTCGAACGCAGCGGGGTCAGCCTCGTGATCGCGCCGGGGGAACTCGTCAAGGAGCTTTCCTCATGGCTGACCGAAGAGCTCGACTTCCGCCGCGAGCTGGCCAATCTCACGCGCCTGCACAAGCTTGCCGCCGAATCCGCCGAATCCCGCATTCCTCGACCCTACCCCGAGCTCAGCACCGCGCGCGTGCTGACCGCAACCTACCTGCCCGGCATCCGCTTCACTGAAATCCTGCGGGCCATTCAGCCGGGCGTCAACGAGCCGGCCCAACCGGTGAGTGCCCCGGGAATCGATTACCGCACCCTGGCCGAGCACCTGGTGCGCTCGACGCTGGAGCAAATCTTCCGCTGGCAGTTTTTTCACGCCGACCTGCATCCCGGCAACTTGCTCGCCCTGCCGGACAACGTGATCGGTTACGTCGACTTCGGCCTATGCGACGAGCTCGACACGCAGGTGCGCGGCAGCCAGCTACGTTATCTCACCGCGGTCTACAACGGCGACCGGCCGGCCATGTTCAAAGCGTTGACCGAGATCCTCGTCGCCGGCCCGGACACCGATCTGGAGGCGTTCCGGCGCGAGTTCGAGGCGCAGACCCGCGAACTGGCTGTGCGGCGCGGCGCCGCCGAGAACGACGCCGATCGTTCGCCCTTCGGCAAGTACCTGATCGGCCTGATGCGGTCGGCGCAAGCATCGCCTGCAGGTGCCCGCCCGCGTGCTCTCGCTGTATCGGGCGATCCTGACGGTGGAGACGATCGCGCGGCAACTGGGCCTGGGCGACGGCGTGCGCCAGGTGGGCCAGGATTTCTTCCGCAGCCTGCAGGTGGACGAGTTCGTCGAATCGGCTTTCAACGCCGAGAAGTACTTCGGGACATTCGTCAACCTTCTGAATCTCACGCGCGATAGCCCGCAACAAATCCACCAGATCCTCACGGAAGTGGCGGACGGTTCCTACACGTTGAACGTCTACGTCTCCGAGGCCAGCCGCACCCGTCGCGCCCACAACCAGCGTGCCCGGCTGCTGACCGCGTCCGTGCTGACGGTCGGCGTCACGATCCTGTTGAGCGCCGCCGAGCTGCCGTCGCTGTGGGGCGTATCGCTGTTCTGGCCGCTGCTGGCGATCCTGTTCGTGCTGCTGGCGCTGATCGCGCACCTGTGGCGGCGGTTGGAATGAAGGGTTATTTGACCGGCCAAGACGGCAGCAGTTGTGGTTGTAGTTGTGGTTGTAGGGTGGGTGGAGTCTTCGGAACCCACCAATCTCGCCCAACTGTGGGCGCCAATGGTGGGTTCCGAAGACTCCACCCACCCTACAATCTCCGTTCAATCCGGATCGCCGATGAGGATGAACGCGGCCCAGTAACGCGGATGGGCATACGGCCGATAGTCTTTGCCGGCGTCGTTCGGCGTCGGCACCGCTGCCATCTCATCGTGCGCCGGCCGCTCGCCGCGCACCACGCCCTGCGTCAACGTCCCGAGGCGCTCGAGCGCCTCGCCCGCGGTCACCGTGCGCAGCCAGTCCTTGGCCTCGCGCAGGGCCGCCGCCTTGCCGAGCGCTTTGCCCTCTGGACCTTTGCCCAGCAGGTTGCGGTAGAAGCGGTCCATGAGCAGCGCCGTGGCGGTGTCGTCCACCTGCCACAGCGTCAGACACACCGACCGGCTGCCCGCCTTCAGGAACGCCTGCGCGAAGCCGAGCAAACCATCGCCGCCGCCCTTGCGCCCCAGGCCGCTCTCGCACGCCGACAGCGTTACCAACTCGGCGTCGAGCTTCCAGTATTCCAGCACCTCGCCGGCCGTCAGCCGGCCCTCCAGGTACGGCTCGCCGACCCGCACCTCCGGCAGCAGCGCCGGCGGCGTCAGCAGCAGGGCCGACTCGAAGAAGGCGACGTTGTTGGCCTTACCGTGCGTGGCGAAGTGCAGGTAGCGAAACTGCTTCAGCTTGTCGGCCCGCCGCAGCTCGTCGAGCCGCTGCTCGCTGGCGGCGGCGCGGGTCAGGGTGGTGACGTCCTTGGGGTCGAACAGCTCGGCCAGGCGGGCAATTTCGACCTGCGTGCCGGGCAATTCGGCGTAATCCTCGCCGCGCATGAGCTTGGCCAGCATCTGATCAGCCTGGCGACGGGCGGTGATGGCCTCTCGGGCCGGCTCCTTCGCCAGGGCGACGCCGAGTCGGCCGGAGGCCAGCTCGCGCTCGGTCAGCTTCTCCTGCCCCTCGCGCCATACCGTTGCGACCACGGTTTTCTCGGTCGCATTGGCGGCGACGAGCTTGGTGAGCTGCTCGAAAGAGGCGAGGTTCTGGCCGGCATAGGCGACCAGCACGTCGCCGGACTGGAGGCGGGCGTTGGCGGCGGCGCCGCCGGGCAGCACCTGGGTGATGAGCAAGCCACCGGGCGGCAAGGCGGTGGGCGGTGGCACGGCCTTGCGCGGGGGGAACACGGGGTCGCCCACGGCCAGCAGGCCGTTGCTTCGGCGCGGCTCCCGGTCCTTGAGGCGGGCCAGGTAGGTACAAGACGGCGTGTAGCTGACGGTGTACTCGTCCGTCAACGCCTCGATGGGAATGCCCGCCATCTTGTCCACCGGGGCGACGAACAAACGCTTGACGCCGTCGAGGTGTATGCGCAATGGGGCCAGACGCTGGGCAAGGAGTTTCTTCGCCAGGGCGTCGACCACAGCGACCGGGGCTGACTTGGCCAGCGCCGCGTGGAACTGGCCCGGCAGTTCGGTGTCGTCGCTGGTCCAGCTCCCCTCGGGACCGGAACCTCGTAGGCGTTCCCAGTGGGGATCCCCGTGCGGCCGGACCAGGCAGGCCCAGTGTTCCTGCACTCCCGCGGACTGGTTGCCAACATCGACCCAGGCGACGAAGGCCGCGTCGGCCGCCAACGTCGCCTGGAACGGGACCAGCGCGGCCACCTCGCGCTGGCTCACCGCCACGGCCAGCTTGGCGACCGCCTCGTCGAGTTGCTGGCGCTGGTTGCCGAGCCGTTTCAGCTCGGCGGTTTCGGCATCGGTGCGTTGCAGCCGGCTGGCGAGGGCGAGGACGCGCGCGTCCAGCGGAGTCTGTCTGGCCCGCAGCTCGTCGCGTTGGCGCTGCTCCGGCGGCGTCAGGCCGACACCGGGTCGCAGGGTCATCTCGTCGAGCAAGCCACGGGCCAGGTCGGCTTCGAGGGCCGACCAGGCGTCGGCCGTGCGCCCGGCACGACTCCGGGCGGCTGCCAGGAAGGGGTAGGGAGACTGCTCGGCGCCGAAAGCCGCGCGTTCGAGGCCGCCGTCAGCGACGCTCAGACGGGCAGCTTCGTAAGAGCGGGCCGCCGTTTCCAGCGCCGCCAGCGCTTCCGGATACTTCGCCTCTGCCTGCAGGTTGGAGGCGATATTGTGGTAGCTGACGGTCGTCTTCGGGTGGTACTCACCCAGAACCTCGCGTTGGATGTCAAGGGCCTTCTGGTACAGCAGCCCGGCCTCCGCGTACTTACCTTGCCTCTGCAGGTTGGCCGCGACGTTGTTGTAGCTCAAGGCCGTGTGCGGGTGGACCTCGCCCAGAATTCTGCGTTGGATATCCAGGGCCTTCTGGTGCATCGGCCCGGCGTCCGCGAACTTCCCCTGCCTGTACAGGTTGGACGCCGTATTGTCATAGCTTTGAGCCGTGTACGGGTGTTCCTCGCCGAAGGCCTTGCGGTGGATGTCCAGGGCCTTCTGGTACAGCGGCTCGGCCTCCGCGAGCTTCCCCTGCGCCTGCAGGTTGCCGGCGAGGTTGTTGTAGCTGTTGGCCGTGTTCGGACTGTCCTCACCGAGAACCCTGCGGCGGATGCCCAGGGCCTTCGCGTACAGCCGTCCAGCCTCCACGTATTTCCCCTGCTTCTGCTGGTTGTACGCGACGTTGTTGTAGCTCATGGCCGTGCTCGCGTGGTCCTCGCCCAGGACCTTGCGGAAGATGTCCAGGGCCTTCTGGAACAGGGGCCCGGCCTCCGCGTACTTTCCCCGCGCGTTTAGATTGTACGCGACACTGTTGAAGCTGTGGGCCGTGCTCCGGTGGTCCTCACCCAGAGCATTGCGTTCGATGTCCAGAGCCTTCTGCAACAGTGGCATGGCCTCTCCATACTTCCCCTGGTCCTGCAGGTTGTTCGCGAGGTTGTAGTAGGTGGTTGCCGTACTCGGGTGGACCTCGCCCACGACCTTGCGTTGGATGTCCAGGGCCTTCTGGTACAGCAGCGCGGCCTCGGCGTACTGCGCTTGCCCGTTTAGGTTAAGCGCGACGTTGTTGTAGCTTTGGGCCGTGAACGGGTGATCCTCGCCCAGGACCTCCCGGAACCACTTCAGTCCTTCCAGGCGTAGCGGCAGAGCTTTGCCATATTGTGCTTGCTCCGTCAGACGCCAGGCTGTGGCTGCACTGTCCGCCGCCTGCCGCCAACCGGCCCGTCGGTCTGGCGCCAAGGCGGCCACCTTTTTCATGGCCGCCAGGTCCCACTTCTCGTTCACCGTCTGCCAATGGTCGGCTCCCTGCACCCGTGTCCGCAGGGCCAGCAGTTCCTCCTGCCGGCGGATCGCCTCGGCATAGTTGTCCGCGGCTTCGAGTTCCTCGATCCGCTTGTCCAGGTCGTCCGCCTGCTGGGCGTCGGTGCCGGTCAGCAGCCGTTGCCATTGCGGCTTCGGGTCGTCGCCCAGGGCGACCACGGCCAGCGCCACTCCCATTTGGGCAACCAGGAGCATCCGCAACATGACGTCCTCCGCGTGAATGCGTGTTGAGTTGTTTTTTTTGCCGCGACCGTGAATTCCACCGTTCGCCAATACCACTCCGGAGCGGCCCCCGTAGGGTGGGTGGAGTCTTCGGAACCCACCATTCGTCGGCGCCGGTGGTGGGTTCCGATGACTCCACCCACCCTACGGCGTCCGTTCAGTCCGGATCGCCGATCAGGATGAACGCGGCCCAGTAACGCGGATGGGCATACGGCCGATAGTCTTTGCCTGCGTCGTTCGGCGTCGGCACCGCTGCCATCTCATCGTGCGCCGGCCGCTCGCCGCGCACCACCCCCTGGGTCAACGTCCCCAGACGCTCCAGCGCCTCGCCTGCGGTCACCGTGCGCAGCCAGTCCTTGGCCTCGCGCAGGGCCGCCGCCTTGCCGAGCGCTTTGCCCTCTGGACCTTTGCCCAGCAGGTTGCGGTAGAAGCGGTCCATGAGCAACGCCGTGGCGGTGTCGTCCACTTGCCACAGCGTCAGACACACCGATCGGCCGCCCGCCATCAGGAACGCCTGCGCGAAGCCGAGCAGGCCGTCGCCGCCGCCCTTTCGCCCCAGGCCGCTTTCGCACGCCGACAGCGTTACCAGCTCCGCGTCGAGCTTCCAGTATTCCAGCACCTCGTCGGCCGTCAACCGGCCCTCCAGGTACGGCTCGCCGACCCGCACCTCCGGCAGCAGCGCCGGCGGCGTCAGCAGCAGGGCCGACTCGAAGGCGCTGACGTTGTTGGCCTTACCATGCGTGGCCAGGTGCAGGTAGCGGAACTGCGCGAGCGTGCCGGCCCGGCGCAGCTCGTCGAGCCGCTGTTCGCTGGCGGCGGCGCGGGTCAGGGTGGTGACGGTCTTGGGGTCGAACAGCTCGGCCAAGCGGGCAATTTCCACTTGCGTGCCGGGCAGTTCGGCATAACTCTCGCCGCGCGTGAGCTTGGCCAGCATCTGGTCGGCCTTGCGCCGGGCGGTGAGGGCCTCGCGGGCCGGTTCCTTCGCCAGGGTGACACCAAGTTGGCCGGGTGCCAGCTCACGCTCGGCTAGCTTTTCCTGCCCTTCACGCCACACCTTCGCGACCACGGCTTTCTCGGTCGCCTTGGCGGCGAGGAGCTTGCTGAGCTGCTCGACGGAGGTGAGGTCGTGGCCAGCGTAGGCAATAAGCACATCGCCGGGTTGGAGGCGGGCGTTGGCGGCGGCGCCGCCGGGGAGCACCTGAGTGATGAGCAGGCCGCCGGGGGGCAGCGCGGTGGCAGGCGCCATGGCCCGCGCCGGGGCGAACACGGGGTCGCCAACAGCCAGCAGGCCACTGCTCTGTGGTTGTCGCCGCCCCTTGCTGCGTTCCACGTATGTACACGACGGCGTGTAGCTGACGATGTACTGGTCCGTCAACGCCTCAACGGGAATACCGGCCATCTGGTTCACCGGCGCGACGAAAAGACGCTGGACCCCGTCAAGGTGTTTACTGAGCGGGGCCAGCCGCTGGGCGTGGAGCTTCTTCGCAAGTGCACCGACGGCGGCGGCCGGAGCCGACTTGGCCAGCGCCGCGTGGAATTGGCCTGGCAGTTCGGTGTCCGCGCTGGTCCACTGGCCGTCAGGACCGGAACCGGACAGCCGTTCCCAGTGCGGTGCCCCCTGTGGCCGTACCACGCAGCCCCAGTGCTCCTGCACTCCCAAATCGGCAACATCGACCCAGGCGACAAATGCCGCGTCGGCGGGGAACGTCGCCTGGAACCGGGCCAGCGTGGCCAGCTCACGCTGGCTCACGTGCACGGCCAACTCCGCGAGGGCCCCGTCCAGTTGGCGGCACTGGAAGACGAGGCGCTCCAGCTCGGCGGTTTCGGCGTCGTTGCGTTGGGGCCGGCTGACGAGGGCGAGGACGCGGGCCTCCAGTGGGACGCGTCTGGCCCGCAGGATGTCGCGTTGACGTTGCTCCGCCGCAGTGAGACCTATGCCGCGTCGCAGGGTCATCTCGTCGAGCATGCCGCGCGCCAGGTCGGCTTCGAGGGCCGCCCAGGCGTCGGCCGCTCGACCCGCACGGCTGCGGGCGGCAGCCAGGAACGGCAAGGGAGAATGTTCGGCCCCGAAGGCGGCACGTTCGAGGCCGCCGGCGACCAGGCTCAAACGGGCGGCCTCGTAGGAGCGGGCCGCCGTTTCCAAAACCGCCAGCGCCTCCGGATACTTCCCCTGCGCGTGCAGGTTGGCCGCGACGTATTTATGACTGTCGGCCGTGTCCCGGTGGTACTCCCCCTGGACCCTACGGCGGATGTCAAGGGCCCTTATGTACAGCGGCCCGGCCTCCGCGTACCTCCCCTTCGCCTGCAGGTTGATCGCGACGTTGATATAACTGTCGGCCGTGTCCGGGTGTTGCTCGCCAAGGAGCTTGCGGCGGATGTCAAGGGCCCTCACGCACAACGGCCAGGCCTCCGCGTACTTCCCGTGCGCCTGCAGGTTGGCCGCGACGTTGTTATTACTGCTGGCCGTGTCCGGGTGGTCCTCGCCCAGGACCTGGCGGCGAATGATAAGCGCCTCTCGCAACAGCCGCTCAGCTTCCCCGTACATCCCACGCGCGTTCAGGTTGACTGCCAGGTTGTTGCGGCTCTGGGCCGTGTCCGGGTGGTCCTCGCCCAGGATCTGACGTTGGATGTTCAGGGCCTTCTGGAACAGCTGCTCGGCCTCCGCATACCTCGCCTGCGCCTGCAGGTTGACCGCGACGATTTGGTAGCTTCGGGCCGTGTCCGGGTGGTCTTCGCCCAGGACTTTGCGGCGCATGTCCAGAGATTTCTGGGACAATGGCCCGGCCTCCGCGTACTTCCCTTGCGCCTGCAGGTTGACCGCGATGTCGCTGTAGCAGGAAGCCGTGTCCGGGTGGTTACCGTCCAGTACCTCTCGGCACCACTTCAGCCGTTCCTGCCAGAGCACCAGGGCACTGGCGTACTGTGCTTGCTGCTCGAGATGCACGGCTGCCACAGCTCCCGTCTTTGCCTGCCGCCAGCCGGCCCGTTTTGCTTCGGCTAGGGCGGCCACCTTGGTTGTGGCCGTCAGCGCCCAAATCGCATTCACCGTCTGCCAATGCTCGGCTCCCTGTACCCGCGTCCGCAGGGCCAGCAGTTCCTCACGCTGGCGGATCGCCTCCGCATAGTTGTCCGCCGCTTCCACTTCAGCGATCCGCTTTTCCAGGTCGGCCGCCTTCCGGCCATCGTCACCGGTAAGCACTCGTTGCCATTGCGGCTTCGGGTCGTCGCCCTGGGCGACCACGGCGACCGAGAATGCCAGTAAGGAAACCAGGAGCATCCGCAACATGAGGTCCTCCGCGTGCATGCGTGTTGAGTTACTTTTTTAGGCGCGAGTGCAATCAATGTAACAAATGGACTGGTATCGCCGCCGTAGTTTTCCTATGTCTTTACGCCGAAGGCGTTACATACCAAAGCCCAGGGCAAGCGTAGCGCCGCCCTGGGTTCAGGGCGTAATATGGATTATCCCTACCCCGAAGGGGTTCGATCAACTGTCGCTCCTATTGGCTCAAACCCCTTCGGGGCAGTAAAACCTCTTTTGCGCCTCCTTACCCAGGGCGGCGCTGCGCTTGCCCTGGGCTTTGATATGCCACGCCTTCGGCGTCAAGACCAACGCGGCTTTAGTCCGGGTCCCCGATGAGGATGAACGCGGCCCAGTAACGCGGATGGGCGTACGGCCGATAGTCCTTGCCGGCGTCGTTCGGCCGCGGCACCGCTGGCATCTCCTCGCGCACCGGCCGCTGGCCGCGCACCACGCCCTGCGTCAACGTCCCTAGACGCTCCAACGCCTCGCCGGCTGTCAGCGTGCGCAGCCAGTCCTTGGCGTCGCGCAGGGCCGCCGCCTTGCCGAGCGCTTTGCCCTCTGGACCTTTGCCCAGCAGGTTGCGGTAGAAGCGGTCCATGAGCAGCGCCGTGGCGGTGTCGTCCACCTGCCACAGCGTCAGACACACCGACCGGCTGCCCGCCTTCAGGAACGCTTGCGCGAAGCCCAGCAGGCCGTCGCCGCCGCCCTTCCGTCCCAGGCCGCTTTCGCACGCCGACAGCGTCACCAATTCCGCGTCGAGCTTCCAATACTCCAGGACTTCGCGGGCGGTCAGCCGGCCCTCCAGGTACGGCTCGCCGACCCGCACCTCCGGCAGCAGCGCCGGCGGCGTCAGCAGCAGGGCCGACTCGAAGAAGGCGACGTTGTTGGCTTTGCCGTGCGTGGCGAAGTGCAGGTAGCGGAACTGCGTCAGCTTGTCGGCCCGACGCAGCTCGCTGGCGGCGGCGCGGGTCAGCGTGGTGACATCCTTGGGGTCGAACAGCTCGGCCAGGCGGGCAATTTCCACCTGAGTGCCGGGTAATTCGGCATATTCCTCGCCGTGCGTGGCCTTGGCCACCAGCTGGTCGCCCTGCCGACGGGCGGTGATGGCCTCGCGGGCCGGTTCCTTCGCCAGGGCGACGCCGAGCCGGCCGGACGCCAGCTCACGCTCGGCCAGCTTCTCCTGCCCCTCGCGCCACACCGTAACGATCACGGTTTTCTCGGTCGCTTTGGCGGCAACGAGCTTGGTAAACTGCTCGAAAGAGGCGAGGTTCTGGCCGGCATAGGCGACCAGCACGTCGCCGGACTGGAGGCGGGCGTTCGCGGCAGCGCCACCGGGCAGCACCTGAGTTATGAGCAAGCCACCGGGCGGCAAGGCGGTGGGCGGTGGCACGGCCTTGGCCGGGGGGAAAATGGGGTCGCCCACGGCCAGCAGGCCGTTGCTTCGCCGCGGCTCCCGCTCCTTGAGGCGGGCCAGGTAGGTACATGAGGGCGTGTAGCTGACGGTGTACTCGTCCGTCAACGCCTCGATGGGAATGCCGGCCATCTGGTTCACCGGGGCGACGAAGAGACGCTTGACGCCGTCCAGGTGTTTGCTCAGCGGGGCCAGCCGCTGGGCGTGGAGCTTCTGTGCCAGGGTGGCGACCGCGGCGGCCGGAGCCGACTTGGCAAGCGCCGCGTGGAACTGGAATGGCAGATCGGTGTCCGCGCTGGTCCAGATGCCGCCGGCACCAGAGCCTGGCAGGCGTTCCCACCGAGGCTCCCCCTCCCGCCGGACCACACAGCCCCAGTGCTCCTGCAGCACACCCGATTTATCGAGCATGTCGGCCCAGGCGACGAAGGCCGCGTCGGCGGGCAACGCCGCCTGGAATTGGGCCAGGGAGGCCACCTCGCGCTGGCTCACGCGCACAGCCAATTCCGCCAGGGACTTGTCCAGCTGCTCACGCTGTCCGACGAGCCGTTCCAGCTCTGCGGTTTCGGCGTCGGTGCGTTGGGGCCGGCTCGCGAGGGCGAGGACCCGCGCGTCCAGCGGGGCCTGCTTGGCCCGCAGCTCGTCGCGTTGCCGTTGTTCCTCCGGGGTGCCGACGCCACCGCGCAGCGTCATCTCGTCGAGCAAGCCGCGGGCCAGGTTGGCTTCAACGGCCGCCCAGGTGTCCGCAGCTCGCCCCGCACGCCAGTGGACGACCGCCAGGTACGAGTACGGGGAACGTTCGGCTCCGTAAGCGGCGCGTTCAAGGCCGCGGGCGGCGAAGCTCAGACGGGCGGCCTCATAGGAGCGAGCCGCCATTTCCAGAAACCCCAACGCCTCCGGATATTTGCCCTGCGCTACCAAGCTCGACGCGAGCTCGCCGTAGCTCACCGCCGTGAGCTGGTGGCCCTCGCCCAGGACTTTGCGGAAGATGTCCAGCGCCTTCTGGTACAGCGGCGCGGCCTCCCCGTACTTCCCCCGTGCACTCAGGTTGGCCGCGATGTTGTAATAGCTGGTGGCCGTATTCGGGTGGTCCTCACCCAGGGCCTTGCGTCGAATCTCCAGGACCTTCTGGTACAGCGGCGCGGCCTCCCCGTACTTGCCCTGCTCACTCACGTTGACCGCGATGTTGTTGTAACTGGTGGCCGTATTCGGGTGGTCCTCGCCCAGGGCCTTGCGACAGATGTCGAGGGCCTTCTGGATCAGCGGCCCGGCCTCCGCGTACTTCCCCTGGGCCTTCAGGTTGAAGGCGACGTTGTTGTAGCCCCCGGCCGTGTCGGGGTGGTCCTCGCCCAGGGCCCTGCGAAAGATGTCCAGGGCCTTCTGGTACAGCGGCGCGGCCTCCGCGTACTTCCCCTGCGCCTTTAAATTGTACGCGACGCTGTTGTAACTGTGGGCTGTGTACGGATGGTCCTCGCCCAGGACTTTGCGGAAGATGTCCAGGGACCTCTGGCTCAGCGGCCCGGCCTCCCCGTACTTCCCCTGCGCCTGCAGGATGGCCGCGATGTTGTAATAGCTGACGGCGGTGTCCTGGTGGTCCTCGCCCAGAACCGTACGTTTAATCTCCAGGGACTTCTGATACAGCGGCCCGGCCTCCCCGTACTTCCCCTGGGCTTTCAGATTGGCCGCGATGCCGTTGTAGCTGGAGGCCGTGTTCGGGTGGTCCTCGCCCAGGACTTTGCGGAAGATGTCCAGGGACTTCTGGTACAGCGGCCCGGCTTCCCCGTACTTCCCCTGCGCGTTCAGGATAAAAGCCAGATTGCTGTAGGCCACGGCCGTGGCCGGGTGTTCCTCGCCCAGAACCTCCCGGCACCACTTCAATCCCTCCTGCCGCAGAGCCAGGGCTTTGCCGTACTGTGCTTGCTGCTCCAGACGGTGGCCTGCTGCAATACCCTTCAACGCGTGCCGCCAGGCGGCCCGTTTCTCTTCGGGCAAGGCGGCCACCTTTCTCGCTGCCGCCAGGTACCACTTTGCATCCACCGTCTGCCAGTGCTCGGCGCCCTGCACGCGCGTCCGCAGGGCCAGCAGTTCCTCACGCCAGCGGCTGGCTTCCGCATATTTGTCTGCCCATTCCAGTTCGTCGATCCGCTGTTCCAGTTCGGCCGCCTTCTCGGCGTCCGCGCCGGTCAACAGCCGCTGCCATTGCGGCTTCGGGTCGTCGGCCTGGGCCACCGCGGCCAGCGCCAGTCCCAGCAAACCAACCAGGAGCATCCGCAACATGATGTCCTCCGCGTGAATGCGTGTGGAGTTACTTTTTCGCCGCGACCGTGAATCCCACCGCCGACACCGTCGCGCCCGTCTCCGCCTTCAGCCAGTCCACGACCCGCACGATCGGCCCCGTCCCGGCCGCCTCCTTCTGCCCGCGTGCGCTGCCGCTGCGGACGCCGCGCGGCGTCACCGCCTCCAGCCATCGGCCGTCGTCCAGCCAGACCAGGTTGGCCTCGCCGTCGGGCCGCGTCCACGGGCCGGTCGCGCCGGGGAGCAGCGCCGAGGCAGTCAGATAGGGAGGCTGTGTCGCCGGCAAGCCCAGCAGTCCCACGGTACTCGTCTCCACAAAGCGCCGCAACCACGGGCCGCCGGCGTGTTGCCGGCGCCAGTCGGCGTACGGCGGCAGGGGACTTTCCGAGGCGACCAGGGCAATCAGCCACAGGCCCGTCCCATCCGTCAGACCATACACCTTGCTCCGGTCCGTCGACGGATAGCGCGGCTCACTGGTCCGCTCCGGCACCTCGTCGGCACTCTGGGGATAGAGGACTTCGTCCACACCGTCCGGCCGGAACACGATCAGGTAGCAGTAGGCCGGCCGGGACAGGCGGGCCGTCACCTTGATGTCGTCGTCCGGCGCCGCCCCAAACGATTCCGTCCCGAGCACGCGGCGCGGCCCGACCTTCCGGTCGTCGACGCTCTCGGAGTGCAGGATCTCCAGCGCCCGCACACGTAGTGAGTCGGCTGCGGCACTCGGCGCCGGAGACGGCTCGCGAACCGCGGGGACTTCTTCGGGGCGATTTCGGACAAGTGGCGTGAGGACGATGGCGAGCAGCAGGAGCAAACCGATGGTGCCGGCGGCGACGAAGCGGGTGCGGCCTGACCAGCCCTGCCTTCGCGTGCCGGTGGGCTGGGCCGGCCACTCCGCGGTCGGCGTCAGACTTCCGAAGTCTCCGAGACTTCGGAAGTCTTCGGCGGACAGGGCGCGCAGTTGCCGCACCACCTCGGCCGCCGACGCGGGGCGGTCGGCCGGGTTCTTGCGGTGCAGCCGTTGGATCAGGTCCGAGAGCGCTTCCGGGACGGCGGGGTTCACGGTGCGTGCCGGCGGCGGGTCTTTCTCGCCCACGGCTGCCAGCGTCGCCGTTACGGTCGGCGCGGCGAAGGCGGCTTTGCCTGTTGCCGCCTGGTACAGCACGCTGCCGAGGCTGAACAGGTCGCTACGGGCGTCCAGGTCGTGGCCGTTGGCTTGCTCCGGCGACATGTAGGCGGGTGTGCCGACGACGGTCCCCGGGCAAGTCACGCCGTCGCCGGTCCCCGGATCGCGGGCGAGACCGAAGTCGAGCAGCTTGACGCGGTGTGGTGAGTGGTGAGTGGTGAGTGGTGAGTGGTGGGGCGTCTCCTGGTTTTCACCACTCACCGCTCGACCACTCACCACTCCACCACTCACCACCTCGAGCCAGACGTTCGAGGGCTTCAAATCGCGATGGATCAGCCCCCGGGCGTGGACCGCGTCCAGCCCCGCGGCCAATTCCAGGCCGATGCGGACGACCTCGGCGGGCGGCAATGGGGCTTGCCGCTCGAGTCGCGTGTCGAGCGCTTCGCCGGCCAACAGCGGCATGGCGACAAAGCGGACGCCGTCGATGTCGCCGTAGTCGTAGATTTCGACCACGTGATCGTTGCGAACGGCAGCCAGGGCCCTGGCCTCGCGGCGAAAGCGGTCGGCGCCCGGGCCTGTCGCCACCTCCGGCCGCATGAGCTTCAGGGCCACCTCGCGATCAAGCTCCGTGTCGCGGGCCTTGCAGACGATCCCCATGCCGCCGCGGCCAAGCTCCGCAAGGATCTGGTAGCGGCCGAAGCGAGGTTTGAGACTTCCGAAGTCTCCGAGACTTCGGAAGTCTGCGACGTGCGGCGTGGCGGATGCCGTGTCAGCGCCACCTTGCAATTCGACGGCGGTAACCGCGTCCGGCCGGGCCAGCACGTGAAACTGGCGCAGCACCGCGATTTGGCGTTCGGCATCGGGGAGCAGGTCCGGACAATCGCGGCACAGATCGGCGACGGGCAGCAATCGGCCGGCGTCGGCCTCGGCCACCCAGCGCTCCAGCACTTGATACAAACGTTCATCGGCGAGCATGGCATGTTCCCCAGGGGGCGACGCCAACATAAGCGTTGCGGCGCGGCCAAACCGGACAGGAATTTTGTCAATGCGCGCGTCTTTTTACTTCGGGGCGTTTGGCAGCGCGCACAATCAGGCTCGCGGGGTGATGCCGTCGCATGGCCGACAACTGGCGAGGTGCGCTGCGCAATCCGGGTTAACAGGCCACAGGTTCGCACAGCGACAGCCGCATGTCAAGCAAATACTTCTTCACTCGAATGCATTGCAGATTCTGGGAAATTCCTTGCGTCCGGTATCCGCTTCAGGTAGCCTCACCAGCGATCGACGGCGTCTTCCGCACGCCGCTGCCACCTCTCTGCCACCCGTCTACAGGAGGTTCATCGATGGTCAGGCGAGAAATGTTGCGCGCACCGGGGAATGCTGGCCGTGCTCGGCCTCGTCCTCATCGTCCTGGGTTTCGCCGGCCTGACGCCGCACGTCGGCCGCGGCGACGACTATCCGCCGGGCAGTCCCACACTCGGCGCCCACTACGACAAGACCGGCGACTCCATCGTCTTCAGCGTCTACTCCTCCCGCGCGACTCGCATCGAGGTCTGCGTCTACGACAAGCCGGCCGGCGCGGACGAAAAGCTCCGCATCGAGCTGAAGCCCGACACCAAGACCAACGTCTGGACGGTGACGGTGCCGGTCGCCGATCTCGCCGCCAAGGGAATCAAGGACCCGGTCTATTACGGCTATCGCGCCTGGGGCCCAAACTGGATGTACGATCCCGCCTGGCAGAAGGGCACCGCCACCGGCTTCAAGACCGACGTCGATGCCGACGGCAATCGCTTCAATCCCAATCGCCTGCTCATCGATCCTTATGCGGTCGAGATTAGCCACGATCCCTTGACCCCCGACCAGGGCGACGGCACGCTCTACGCGAGTGGGCCGCAATACCGCGCCCGCGACAACGGCACGATCGCCCCGAAGAGCATCGTGCTGCGTCCGGACAAGACGGTCGTCGGCGAGCGCCCCACCTTTCCGATGAAGGACGCCATCGTCTACGAAGTCCACCTGCGCGGCCTGACCATGCAGGATCCCTCGATCCCGGACGCCGAGCGCGGCACCTACGCCGGGGCCGCCCGCAAGGCCGGGTATCTCAAGAAGCTTGGCGTGACGGCAGTCGAGTTCCTGCCGGTCCAGGAGTGCCAGAACGACCGCAACGACGTGCCCGGGGTCAATGTCAACGATGTCAACTACTGGGGCTACAGCACCCTGGCGTTCTTCGCGCCGATCGCCGTTATGCCATGGACAAGACGCCCGGCGGTCCGACGCGCGAGTTCAAGGCGATGGTCAAGGCCTATCACGACCACGGCATCAAGGTGTTCCTCGACGTGGTCTACAACCATACCGGCGAGGGTGGCCTTTACGGCGGCGACCAGGTCGACACCGTCAACATCCTGTCGTGGCGCGGCCTCGACAATCCCACCTACTACGAACTGACTACGGATAACCGCTACTACTACGATAACACCGGCGTCAACGGCAACTTCAATTGCGCCCATCCGGTGGTGCGCAACCTCATCATGGACTCCCTGCGCTACTGGTCGCAGGTCATGGGCGCCGACGGCTTCCGGTTCGACCTGGCGCCCTTCTCGGCAACACGTTCACGGTGCAGCAGAAGGACGGCCAGGGCTTCAACTTCGACAAGTTTGCCGCGGCCAACGTCCTCAACCGCGCGGTCAAGGAGCTGCCGGTGCAGCCGAACCTGGGCGGGCCGGGCGTCAACCTGATCGCCGAGCCGTGGGGCGCCAAGGGGCCGACCCAGGACCAGGGTCAGTTCCCGTCGGGTTGGGCCGAGTGGAACGATCGTTTCCGCGACGGCATGCGCCGGTCGCAGAACAAGCTCGGCATCGGCGACGACGTCACAATGGGCCAGCTCGCCATGCGCTTCGCCGGCTCCGACGACCTGTTCCGCGATAATGGCCGCAAACCGTGGCACTCGATCAACTACCTGGCGTCGCACGACGGCTTCTGTCTGCGCGACCTGTACACCTACACCAACGACGACCAGCGCGCCTGGGACCAGGGCGGCGACGGGCAACTGCAGCGGCAGGCGACGCGCAACGGTTTCGCCCTGCCGCTGTTGTCGGCCGGCGTGCCCATGTTCACCGGCGGCAGCGAAATGTATCGCACGCAGAGCGGCAGCGCCAACCAGTACAACGTCGACGACAAGACGAGCCATCTGAACTGGAACGACCTCAAGACGAACGCGGGCCACTTCACCTTCGCGCGGCGGATCGTCGCCTTCCGCAACGACCATCCCGGACTGCGGCCGCCCGACTGGTTCAAAGGCCAGGACAACAACGGCAACGGCCTGAAGGACGTGACCTGGTACCGCGACGACGGCCAGGAAGCGGACGCCGGCTACCTCGACGCGAAGGATCGCCACTTCCTCGCCTACCGCATCGACGCCACCGAGTCGAAGATGAAGGACCCGGCGCAGTCGATTTACGTGGCATATAACAGTTGGTCGCAACCGATCACGGTGACACTGCCGCCCGCGATGGCCGGCAAGGCCTGGTACCGCGCCGGCGACACCGCGGCGTGGATGGAAACGGACAGCAACTTCCGCGACGCCGGCCAGGAGGACCGGCTCGACGGACGGACGTACGACATGAAGGGGCGCTCGATCCTGGTGCTCGTGGAGCGATAGGCAGGACCTGTAATTGCCAACCGCCTTCCGCGTTCGCGAGCATCACCCCATCGCCGTGGGCGGCACGGGGGGTGGTGCCCGCAACGCCGACTTTCGGAGGCGCCGGCCAACGGCATACCCTCGATGGCCACAGCAAATACCCTCGATGGCCACGGTGCGTGGCCGGCAGTTCGGGAGCGCAAGCTGCCCGGCGATTGACCGTTGCGCCGCCTGGGTAGGCTCGTTGGCCAGCCGGCCACGACCTCTCGGGGGACACAGCGCGGCCCCGCCGTCGCCAACCAAGGTCGTGTCGCGCTGGCCGGACACACCCTGTTTTCGGCACGCGCCGCCCGTCGCGCACGACTTGCAACGACAGGAATGACCGGAACAACTTGCAACGACAGGAATGACCGGCACGACCTGCTCCCCAACGGTTGGGGGCAACAGTTTCGGGTACGCGGCGATGTCCGGGACCAGACTGTCACGCGGGCTCGAAGCACCACAGTTAAATCGGCCTCGTCTCCAGCGACGTCCTCCGTTAGCATAGCTACAACCCACTCCTTTTTCATGGGTTCCGGGTGCCGCGGGCGGCATGAGAGGCTGTCACCAAATCCCAACCAAATCCCAAATCCTCCTACGGCTCGAGCACGGGTGTTCCGGGAGTATTGTGCTCACGATCCACCGAGCCCCGCTCGTCACCGTGCAGCCAGGTTCCGCAACAGGTAAACGTGATGAAATAGGCCAGAGGGGTGGACATGTGCATGAACCTCGTAGGTGTCCAAGCCGCCACGCAGCGTGGGTCCGAGCCGCGCACGCAGCGCAGCGGAGTAAGCGGATCCCGCCCAGCGGAGCAAGCGACTGTCGGGACGCGGGCCGCTTACTCCGCTGCGCTGCGTGCGCGGCTCGGTTATTCTCCGTGCAGCTTGCCGTAGAGCCAGGAGCGCGCGTAGACCCAGTAGCGCTTGGCCGTGGCGGGCGAGACGCCGAGCATGGCGGCCGCATCATCGAGCGTCACGACTGCCCGCGTAAGCATGCCGTTTGACTGCCGGTCAACGCGCCCCCTTGCGCGTTCGCACGGGCGCACTCGGTTCCGGACACGCCGGGCACACGAGCTGGCCCCAGCGCGAAAGATCAAATGCGTACGACGGCCGTCCGCACGACGGACAGGCCGGCGCTTCCGGCGTCTCGGTCAGCGGGTCCCATACCAGCTCCAACGGCACCGGCGGCCGGCCCGGCGCGGCAACGCCACAGCGCAGCAACAGCTTCGGCTGCTGGATCAATAGCAATTGCAAGAGCCGAAGCTGGACGCGCAGCATGCTTTTCTGGCGCAGCTCGGCAATGCGCAGCTCCTCCTCGCGCTCCAGGGCCGCACGCCGCTCGGGCAAGCGTTCGGCCGCCTCCTCCTTGTCGCGCGCTCGCCGCGCATGTTCGTCCAGCTCGCCGCGCAGGTCGGCGTAATACTGCCGCATGCGCGCCACCTGCCGGGCGAGGCGGTCGCCCAGTCTCCCGGCTCCGGCCATGTGCGAGCGCCGCGACGCTGCGCAGCACCTGTTCGCGAGCCCGCTGGTAGCCGTCGGCCGCGCTCAGCCGTCGCGCATCCGGCAGCGGCCGCGCCGGCTCCGTGCCCAGTCGGCCATGTTCCAGTAGCTTTTCCAGGTGCCGCACCTCCCGACCGTAGTGCAGATCGATCGCCACGGGCACGATCTCCTGTTCGCGCTGGTCGCTGACGAACTCCGCCTGAAACCAGTAGACCGCCTGGGCAAAATGCAGCGCGCGAACCTGCTCGATGCCGAGCTCCAGCGGCGCCGGCAGCGTCAGCGCCCGGCCGATTCGCCCAGGCAAATCGTGCGGCGTCAGGTTGAGCCCGACCAGGTAGAAGTGAGCCAGCCGGCCGCGACGCACGGCGTCGGCCAGCAAGCCATCGATGAACGGCGTGCCAAAGCTGGCGAGCTGCGCGGTGGGATGTTCCGGCAAGGCTTCCGGATCGAACGTGACGCGCGCCATCTGCCCGTCTGCTGCACGCTCGGCGTCCGGCAGCAAGACGTCGTAGACTTGCGGCTCGATCTCATCCCACACGCCGCCGACGGTGTCGAGATAGTCGCGCACAAACACTTCAAGCGGCGAAGCCGGCGCTTCCGGCGCTCGGTCCAACATCACGTCTCCTTCTTGCCAAAATCCGAAATCCGAAGCTCGAAATCCGAAACAAATCCGAATCTCCAAATCCAAATAACCGAAACCCATTGTCCGTGTTTTCATTTGCTGATTTCGGCTTTGGATTTGTTTCGGATTTCGGATTTCTATATTCGGATTTTCCTTACCGGTCCGGCGCAAAGTGATCGCCAAACAGCCGGTCGTCGTCGCGGCGCTGGCGGAGGTACTCGGCCTTGGCGGCCAGCAAGCGGTCGCCCAGTTCCTCCATGTGGCGCTTGAAGTCGCCGAGGTCGGCCGAGTCCGCCCACAGATCGGCGACCACGTCCTGGAACTCGCGCTCCTCGTCGAGATTGCCCAGGATCATGTCGATCTCGCCGATCACCAGCTCGAACAGGTTCAGCTTCGCCTCCAGCAGGTGCAGCACCGCCGCCTCCACCGTGCCCGCCGCCACCAGGTTGTATACATAGATGTCCTGTGTCTGGCCGATCCGGCTGAGCCGGCCGATGCGCTGCTCGATCCGCATCGGGTTCCACGGCAAATCGTAGTTGCACACGGCATGCGCAAATTGCAGGTTGCGCCCTCGCTGCCCGCCTCGGTCGCCAGCAGCAGCCGCGCCGGCCCGCGGAACTGGCGCACCGCATCCTCCTTGGCGAGCCGCGACAGGCCGCCGTGAAAGAGCGCCAGCGAATGGCCCGCCGCCTGGAGACGCTGCTGCAGCATCTCCTGCGTCGCGCGAAATTGTGTGAACAGCACCATTTTGTCGGGGTATTCCTCCAGAATCCGCAGGAGCTGATCGACCTTGGAATGCGCCGTCTGCGACTGTGCCCGCGCGGCGAGCTGCGCCAGCCGGTCGCGATCCGCGGCATCGAGGCCCGGCGTCTCCACGAGCCGGTGCAGCGTTCCTGCCGCCGCCTGGCTGGAGCTGCCCAGCGCCATCTGCAGCGCGACCAGGGCCATACGGGTCAGGCCGGTCCGCTCGCCGGCGCCGCGCAGATGCTCGCGCACGAAGCCCGCCACGTCCGCATAGAGCGCCTGCTCGGCCGGGTTCGGCGCCACATAGGTGGTGCGCGCCCACCGTCGCGTGAACTGCAGGCCCACCGTGCTGCGGCGATTGCGAACCATTACCTCGCTCAAAAGGCGATGCAGCTCGTCCACGTTGCGCGGCGTCAGCTTGTCCTTGCGATCGACGAACTGCTTCTGGAATTGCCGGGCTGTGCGCAATAGCCCCGGCTCCAGCAGGGTCACGAGGTTGAACAGCTCCTCCAGGTTATTCTGCACAGGTGTTGCCGTAAGCAACAGAATGAATTCCTTGCGCAGCTCGCTCGCCATACGCCATAGCTGCGTCTTGGCATTGCGCAGGTGGTGCGCCTCATCGACGATCACCAGGTCCCACTTGCGGCCGAGGATGGCCGAGCGGTGCGGCTCGCGGCGGGCGGTGTGCATCGACACGATGACCCAGTCGTGCTCGTTCCAGGCATCGTTGCCGCGGCGGCGAAACGCCGGATCGTCATGGCTGACGAGGTCGAGGCTGAATTTGCGCCGCATCTCGCCCTGCCATTGCTCGATCAGCGACGGCGGCACGACGACGAGGGCCGAACGGATCAACCCGCGCATGCGCAGCTCCGCAAAGATCAGCCCTGCCTCGATGGTTTTGCCCAGGCCGACCTCGTCGCAGAGCAAGGCCCGACCACGGAAGCGCTGCAGCACCGTCTTCGCCGTGCGCACCTGGTGCTCGAGCAATTCCATCTCGCGCACCAGCGGCAGGCAGATCAGGTGATCGAAGCCGGCATGCGTGCTGAGGCGGGCGGCCTGCAGCGCGAGATCGAACTCGGCCAGCGGCGGATGCTGCCGCCAGGGATTGTGAACCAGCTCCGCATCCGCCGGCTCCGGTTCGACCACGACTCCCTGATCCGTCTGCCAGGGCGCCGTCGCGAGCGGCGTTGCCGGCTCGACCACCAGCTGAAATCGGCCCGCCTCGCGATACTCCAGCCACACGGTGTCGCGCGGCTGGATCGTCAACCGCTCCGGCTCGGTCAGGACGAGCTGGTTCGCAGCCGGCTCGCGCCGAACGCCGAGCACCTTGCCGGTAGCGTCCTCGACGGCCTCGATCGGCACGACGTTGGCGGCGAAGAACTCCGCAAGCTGCAGCCGGCCGCGGTCGGTCGCCTGCACCAGCTCGAAACGATCGCCCGGTTCCAGGGAGTCGGCGGGGGAGTGCAGCGAGGTCAGGGACTTGACGATGGTCATGCAAGCGGCCTTGCTAGCTGACGAACGGAACATGAGCACCCGTGGCGAACCACTCTCCGGCCCTTATTGTAGCTGGCGGAGCAGCGCAGTCCGCCCGGTGCGCTCAAGGTGATTTGTCGCGGTCCTTCCCGTCTTGCTTCGGGGTCGCATATCCCTGGATTTTCAAGGTATACGCTCCCGTCTGGCCCGGCTCGAAGCTGGTTACCTGCAGCACGAACTCACTGGTCCGTTGCGGCGTGAAGTCCAGGCGGGAATTCAGGTTTTCGTCCGGAACGATGTCGTCGTTCGCCGCCAGCATGGTTTTTCCGTCCGCGTCCAGCAGTATCAGGTAGGTGTCAAACTTCCGGCTCTCCAACTCAATCACGTAGGGCATGCCGGCGGTCAACCGAACCTTGTGGGTCTGGAAGAATTTTCCCTGGTGCGCAGGCCCGCTCTGAGTCAAGTCGCCTTGCACGAGGTGGGTTCGGCCTTGTTTGGCCACTGATTGCACTTTCAGCGTATACGACCCTATTTGGCCGGGCTTGGCGGAGTTGACGATCAGCCGGTAAAGACCGTCCTTCTCCGGCGTAAAAACCAAGCGGGCGTCGTTGTCCCCAGGCCGCGGCATGCCCGCACTGGACAGCAGGGGGTGCTGCTGGGCGTCCTCGATGCGCACGAGGGTGTCGAACTCGCCGGTCAGGTCGATCTGATAGCTCATGCCCGCCGTGAGGCGCACAAGATAGCCCTTGCGGAAGCTTTGTTTGGTTGGTGGGAACATGTCCCGCACACCGTCCGGCATGAGCTTGCCCACAGTGACTGCCGGCAGGTCGAGCAGTTTTCCCATTTCGCCGGCGTCGATTGCCAGCCGGGCGACACATTCCTGGAGTTGCTGAGACGCTGTCTTACTCAGAGGATGGTCGGGCCGCAGCAGGGACAGCGCCTTCTGATTCGCTGCCTTGGCCTCGCTGAAATGCCCCTGCTTGAGCAGGACTTTCGCAAGCGCAACGTGCCCGTTGGCAAAGTTCGGCATCAATTCGAGCGTCTTGCGGTAAGCGGCTGCCGCTCCGGTGTAGTCCTTTTGCGCCTCAGGGCGAGGCCGAGATTGTGGTAGCCGGGCGCAAATTGAGCGTTGAGACGGACGCCCTGCTGGTAAGCGGCAGCGGCCCCGGCGTAGTTTTTCAGGCTGTAGCGGGCAGCACCGAGGGTGTTGTAGGCGAGCGCAAATGTAGGATCGAGGTCAACGGCCGTTTGGCAGGCTGCCGCGGCCCCAACGAAGTCCTTCAAGCTGCTGAGGGCAGCGCCAAGAGTATGGTAGGCCGGGGCCGACTTCGGCGCGAGCTGGATGGCCTGTTTGCAAGCGGCGACGGCTTCGGCGTACTCCTTGTTGTCGTAAAGCGCCAGTGCGCGGTTGTAGCATGCGGAGAAATGCTGGCTGTCAAGATCGAGCACTGCTTGAAAGCGGTGGCTGCCGCCGAGTAGTCCTTCTGACCCACTAGCGCATTGCCCAGCGTGCAGTAGGCCGGGACCGACCTGGTGTCGAATTCAAGGGCTCGCTTGCAAGCAGTGGCGGCCGCCGAGTACTGCTGCTGACCGAGCAAAGCGCCGCCCAGAACGCAGTACGCCGGGGCGGATTTCGCGTCCAGGTCGATGGCCTTCTTGCAGGCAGCCTCCGCCTCCGCATATTCCTTGCGCTCACACAAGGCCTCGCCGAGGTGGTAATAGACCGTCGCGACCCGGTAGTCGAGGTCGATGGCCTTCTGATAAGCGGCGACGGCTCCAGCGTAATCCTTTTGGCGATACCGGGCAACGCCGAGGTTGAAATGTAGCCCGCCGAGCTTGGGATTGAGGTGGATGGCTTCCAGATAGACAGCCACCGCACCCGAATAATCTTGCTGTTCCCTCAGAACCAGGCCGAGATTGTTGTAGGCCGCGAAGTCGTTGGGATCGAGGGCGATGGCCTGGCGGTAGGCAGCCGCGGCCCCGACGTATTCCTTCTGTTGGCGCAGAACATTGCCCAGATTGTAGTGTGCCAGGGAGTAATTGGCGTTAAGAGCAATAGCCTTGTTAAAGCTGGCCGCAGCGCCGTCGTACTCTTTCCGCTCGTACAGGGATGCCCCGAGATTGTTGTACGGCAACATGCTTGCAGGACGAATGGCCAGGGCTGCACGGCAACACCCCTCCTGCAGCGCGGGGTCCTTGCTCATGGCCGCCATTCGCAAGTTCAACCAAAAATCGCGCGGGTGGTGCAACAGGGCCGCGCCAACAGCGGTAGCGCGTCCCCAGCGGAATGGTGCAGATGCAAAGCCAGGGCGCCGAGCAGGTGCGGGGCTTGCTGTGCAGGCTTGGCCTTGGCTGCGAGTTGCTTCAGCTTGTCAAGATCGGCGGCGGCGGCCGCGTCCCGGACCTGGTCGCGCCACGGGTCCGGATCCGCCTGCCGCGCCACCGCCAACAGCATTGACGCAAGCTCCCGGTCCTTCGGTGCGGTAGTCGGCATCACCGCAGCCCAGTCGTCCAGAGCCGCCACGAGCGCATAGCGAACCGGCGACTGCCGTATCGCCGCTGCCATTGGCGCCGGATCCCCGCGCTCGAAGTCCAGGTCTTGCCCAGCGAACACCGCGGCGTACTGCGGTGCCGCGGATGCAGGGTCCCATTTCCCGTCGATGACTTCCTCCGAGTTCCTGAGGCGAATCGTATCCAGCTCCCTGGCCAGCAGGTAACCCTTCTCATCCGTTTGCAACTGTTTATCCAGATCCTGCAACCGCATGCTTACGTCCGGTTCCACAACGTCCTGATTACTCAATGCCAGCGACCGGGCCTGGTGCCACGCCGTGCGCGCGTTTGCCAGGGTCAGCCCCCACTGGTCCATGTCACTCAGCAGGCTCGCGGTCTGCAACGGGTCGGCCAGGTGCTGGTGCAACTGGTCCTGGAGCGCGGCCCCATTGCCGAGCACTGCGCGCACCTCGTGGTCGATTGTCGCCGCCCGGGCTTGCCGAATTGCGTCCTCATGGGCCAGCGCCGCCGCGCGGTCGGCCCGGTCAAGCCAATACCATGCTCCTGCCGCCACGGTCCCCGACAGCAGCAGTAATAGGCAAGCCATCAGCGTGGCGACCGCCGGCCGCCGCCGGACCCACTTGGTAGCGCGCTCGACCGGCCCAACCGGCCGCGCCTGGATCGGTTCGCCCGCCTGGAAGCGGCGCAGATCCTCGGCCAATTCCGCGGCGCTGGCGTAGCGCTTGTGCGGCTCCTTGCGCAGGCATTTGAGACAGACGGTCTCCAGATCCCGCGGCACGTTGGGCTGCAAGCGGCGGGGCGGCACCGGCTCGCTGTTCTGCACCTGCTGCAGCGTGTCCATTATCGTCGGGCCCTGGAAGGGCGGCCGGCCGGCCAGGCACTCGTACAGAATGGCCCCCAGCGCATAAATGTCCGCCGCCGGTCCGACGCGCTTGCCGTCACCTGAAGCCTGCTCCGGAGCCATGTAACTTGGCGTGCCCATCACCGCTCCGCTGGCCGTCAGCGCGTTGACGGATTGCAGCCGTTTGACCAGGCCGAAGTCGGCGATCTTCGGAACAGCGGATTGCAGGTTGCGGGTCGGAGGCTTGCCTGGCGAATCCGCCGGCCGCGCTTCACCCGCCGCCATCTGCAAGAGGACGTTGCCCGGTTTCAGGTCGCGATGGACGATGCCATGCTCATGAGCGTGGTGCATGCCGTGAGCGAGCTGCTCGACGATGCGCGCTGCGTCCTGGTGCAGCAGTGGGCCGGCGCGGAGCGTGCCTTGCAACGAGCCGCCGGCCACGAACTCCAGCGTGAAGTAAGGCAAACCGTTGTGCTGGCCATAGTCGTAAAGCTGGACGATGTGGGCGTGCCGCAATTTCGCCACCGCCTCCGCCTCGGCCAGGAAACGTTGCAGATCCTGTGCGTCCGCATGAGCGCCGGCCCGAATCATCTTGAGAGCCACCACGCGGTTCAGCTGCTGGTGCCGGACCCGATACACCACCCCCATGGCGCCGCGGCCCAGCTCGCCGAGAATCTCATAGCCCGCCACCTCGGGCACGGCCGTCGATGCTCCCGCACGGTTGCCGGCCAGGACGGTTGGCGGCGCGCCGGTCTCCAGCAGGAGCGGAGCCATTTTCAGAAACGCCTGGATGATCGGCTCCACCTGGGGCAAGAGTTCCGGACAATCCCGGCACAGCTCTGCCGCCGAGAGCTTTTCGCCATGTTGCCGCTGCTCCTCCCAGCGTGCCACCAGGGAATCCACCCGCGGATCCTCGTCCATTGGTGCCGCAGGCGGTCGTGGCGCTTCCATCTGCAAGGTTTCGGCAGCGGGTTGATTCTGCGCCAGCGCCGCAACCTTTGGCAGCGGTTGCCGGCACTGAGAACAGGTTGCGGTGTCGCCGCTGGCCTGTTCCGCTACGGCAACACACTGGCCACAATGGGGGCATGTCCGAGTCATCATTCATCCCCTGCCGAGTAATCCGCGGCTCTTCTTTGGGGGCGCTGGCGGCGAATCGGAATGATTTCAGTATAGACGACACGTTCCCTTCGGAAAAATTCTTGTCCGGTTTTGTCGCGCTCGTCCGCATACGTCCGCATACCTGTAGACGAGCACGGAACTGAAGCGGATGTCTGCTTCGGATCGACCCGGCCGCTCGATGGCTGCTGCAACTTTCTGAAAGGGAAAAACCACCATGTTCAGCTTTTTGAAGACCTACTTCGGCGGCAAGAACTCCCCACGGTCGAGCCGCTCCAGCCGCCCGTCGTTTCGGCCCTCCCTGGAAACCCTTGAGGAGCGCGCTGTCCCGACCGCGTTCTACTGGCTCGGGAACTACACCGCGCCAGGCTACAGCTGGCAGGCGGGGAGCCAGCGGGTCACCTTTTTCGCCGAGGAAGTCCAGGGAAGTTTCACCTGGGCGAACGCTCAGCAGGCCTGGTCCAACGGGGCGGCTCTGTCGCTCAACAGTCATGGCACACTCGCTTCGACCGCCGAGGTCGCGGACCGGACGACGTCCCAACACTTCCTCCTGATCGGGTGGGAAAACCTCAATACCCACACGGGCGGCTGGGTGGCTGCGAAGTACGATACCACCTGGGGCCAGCTCGTGACTACCGGTCCGTGGTGGGACGAGCAAACGACCACCGTTTGGCACAGCACGATGGACTGGATGTCGAACGACGGCCAGGGGCAGCAGAATGTGCAGGGATGGCTCACGATGAATTACACGACCAACGGCTACCACGTCGGCTTGTCCCTGGCGCCGAATTCCAATGGGGACCTGGACGCCTACTTCACGCCTCCGAATTAGGGCTGTTCGCCCCTTGACGCCGGCAAATATCAAAATGTTCGCGGGCGGCCTTCGCTGGTAGGTCCCGCCTGCCGGGCGGGACCTGACGATCACGATTGAGAACGTCGAGCGGATATAATTCCGACCCATTTCCGGTTCGGCGCAAATACTCTGTAGCTTAGCCGCTGTTGGCCGGGCTGGGCGCAAGCCATCGATCTCCACGGCGAGCCCATTCATGCTCGATGAGCAGCAGGAGCAGCGTCTCGCGCAGGGACTGCGCGAAGGTAAGACCGATGCATGGCAGGCGCTTTACGACGCCTATGCCGAGCGGGTCTGGCGTGCCGTCGGCGCCTGCTCGGCCCGCAGTCCGCCGACGTGGCCGATGTCGTGCAAGAGACGATGCTGGCGGCGGCCCGCTCCGCGCGAACGTTCGATCCGCAGCGCGGCTCCCTCGGGCTATGGATGGCGGGGATCGCCCGCAATCACGCGGTCCTCCACCTGCGCAAGCAGGACCGCCGGCAACGGCTCATGAAGGCGGCCGCGTGCAATGGCCAACTGCTTCAGTGGCTCGAAGGCAAGGAGCCGTCGCCGCCCACGGCACTTGCGGCGGCCGAGCTGGCCGCACTGGTTCGCGCCGCCCTGGGCAAGGTGCCGGCCGACTATGCGCTGCTGTTGACCGCGCGCTACCTCGACGGCGAGACCGTGACGCAGATCGCGCTGCGCGAGCGTGCGAGCGAGGTCGCGGTGCGCTCCCGGCTGGCCCGCGCGGCAAGCGTTCCGCCAGGTCTTCGGCCAGTACGCCCACGATTCCACGGACTGCCCGGCAGAGGCCCAACATGAACCCCCCAGATGAAACCCGCGACGAGGAGCAATTCGCCTCGCTTCTCGGCGCGACCGATACCGATGCCCCACCGCCGGACCAGGCGCTGCTGGGCCGGCTGCGCGCAATCGACCGAGGCGTTCGCAGCCGCGTCGTCCCAAGGCCCTGCAACCCGGAACAGGAGACGTCCGATGATTCTCCGCACGACTAGCTGGCTCGGCGCGGCCGCGGCCATTGCATTGGTTGGCGCTGCGGGTTTGTACCTCTGGCTGTCGCCCGCAATGTCCGCCGTCGCTTTCGGCGAGGTGTTGCAAAACAGCGAGCTGGCCGACACGCTGCACCTGCGCTTCAGCCGCGGCGAGCAGCAACTTGAATTCTGGCACACCCGCCGCCCGGCGCCTCGCGCTGGGACGATCTCACCGGCAACTACCGCATTGCCGACGGCGCGCAATTCTGGATTGTCCACGAAGCGGCCAACGAAGCCCGCCGCGCGAGCCCGCCGACGGGCGCGGATCGCCCCGTCCGGCAATTCCTGGACCTGCTCGGCGTGGACGATAACGCCAGCCTGCTCGATGCGCACCCAGTCGAGCGGCGGCGCGACGACGGCCGAGATGTCCTCGTGTATCGGATGGAACTCCTCACGCGCGCGGGGAAAGTCTGGCTCGAAGCGCTCGTCTTTGCCGACACCAAGCGGCTCCATTCCGTGCGTACTCGGCTCGGCGAGCTGACCGTGATCGCCTATGACGAGCCGGTCGGCGCCGAAAAGTTCGTCGTCGCCGACACGCTCACCGAGGACGGGCGCATCGGCAAGGTCGCCGACGTGCAGGGCATCGTCACGGTCAAGCCGGTGCTGCACCAGCGCTGGACGCCGGTGCGCCCGCACCTGGTGCTGCGTCCGGGCGACTGGGTCCGCACCGATGCGCGGCGCCAACGCGATGGCCCTGCGGCTCGTCAAGCAGACCGGCGTCATCCTCGGGCCGAAGTCGCTTGTCGAGCTGATCGGGCCGGCCCAGATCCGGCTCATCGAGGGCGAGATCGAGATCACGCCGACCGCCGGCGCCGCCGTCGAGCTGATCGGCCCCGGCGGCGCGAAGACCGCGGTCAAGGCGAAGCAGCTCTATCGTGTCCGGAACGAGCAGCTCGTGCGCGTCGAGAAGGATCCGTCCTGGCTGCTCGGCTTCAAGGGGGCGACAACAAACGAGACGCTCGGCTCGCTCGTCGCGCTGGTCGATGGCCGTAATGTGCCGCTTAGCGTCGGCTACCACAAGGTGTCGGTCGATATCCGCGATCAGATTGCTCGCACGGTCATCGAGGAATCGTTCGTCAACCACACCGATGCGCAGCTCGAAGGCGTCTTCCACTTCCCCTTGCCGCAGGACGCGTCGATCTCCGGCTTCGGCATGTGGATCGGCGACAAGCTGGTCGAGGCGGACGTCGTCGAGAAGCAGCGGGCCCGCGAGATCTACGAAACGATCCTGCGCGAGCGGCGCGACCCGGGGCTGCTCGAATGGTCGGGCGGGAACATCTTCAAGGCGCGCGTCTTCCCGATCTTCGCCCACTCGGAGAAGCGCATCAAGATCACCTACACACAGGTCTTGCCGCGCAAGGGGAACCGCTACCGGTATAGCTACGCGCTCGTGAGCGAGCTGCTGCAACAGCACCCGCTGCGCGATCTCGCCATCGACGTGAAGGTGAATTCCGCCGTGGCGATCAAGAGCGTGACGTCGCCGACGCACCCGACGCGCAACGACGGGACCGATCACTCGGCCCACGTCGAGTTCACCGCCCAGGAATACACGCCGACGCGCGATTTCGAGGTCGTCGTCGAGGTCGCCGACCGCCAGGCCGACGCCGTGCTGATCCCGCACCGCCGCGGCGACGACGGCTACTTCATGCTGCAAATCACGCCGCCGGGGATTCACGACGACCAGGACCGCCCGCTCCTGGCCGACGGCGATCCGGTGCAGCTGCTAATCCTGGCCGACACTTCCGCGTCGATCGACGCCGGCCAGCGCGCGACGCAGGCGGCGTTGATCGGCGCACTGCTGGCGTCGCTGGCGCCGAAGGACACGTTGAATCTCGCGACCTGCGATGTGACGTGCGATTGGGCCTTCGCGCAGCCGGTGCCGGCGGATGCCGCCAGCGTTGCCGCGGCACGCGATCACCTGGCGAAGCGCACGTCCCTCGGCTGGACCAACCTTGACGTCGCCTTCGCGGCCGCCCTCAAGCAGGCCGGCCCGAAAACGCAAGTCATCTACGTCGGCGACGGCATCGTGACGACCGGCGACGCCGACCCGGTCGCGTTCACGAAACGGCTGCGGCGGATGTATCAAGGCTCCAGCGCGACGCTGCACGCGGTCAGCCTCGGCAGCAGTTACGAAAGCGGCGTGCTCAAGGCGATCGCGTCGCTCGGCGGCGGCTCGATGCGCAAGATCACGAGCGAGGCGGGCCCACAAGCCGTTGCCCGCGAGCTGCTCGGCGAAATTGCCCAGCCGGCTCTGCGCGACGTGAAGGTGGAGTTCAAGGGCATGAAGGTCGCGCGAGTCTATCCCGGAGCGCTCGCGAATGTCCCCTCCGGCACGCAGCAAATCCTGCTGGGCCGCTACCTGCCTGAGGGGCAGGACCAGTCCGGCGAGATCATCGTTACCGGCACGCAGGGCGGCAAGCCGGTCCGCTTCAGCACGCACGTCTCCTTCAAGGACGCCGAGCAGGGCAACTCGTTCATCCCACGGCTGTGGGCCCGGATGCACCTCGACAGCCTGCTCGAGCAGGGAACCTCCGAGACGGTTAAGGACGAGATCATCGCGCTGTCGGAGGAATACCAGATCATCACGCCGTACACGTCGCTGCTGGTGCTGGAAACCGACGCCGACCGCGAGCGCTTCAAGGTGACGCGCCGATTCCAGATGCGCGACGGCGAGCGCTTCTTCGCCGAGGGCCGCGACAATGTCGTGCTCGATCTCGCGCAAAAGCAGATGAAGCGCGCCGGCCAGTGGCGGACGGCCCTGCGCCGTTCGGTGCTGCGCGAGCTGGCCGGGCTCGGTCGCGAGCCGCGCCTGTTCCGGCCGCTATCGCCCCTTGAGGAATATGCCCGACGAAGGGTGTATCCCGTCGGCGACCTCGTGCTGCCCATGAATGGTTTGCCGGCAGGATGGGGCGGCCGCGGGGAAGCTTTTCTTGGCGGCCAGGCACCGTTGGGTGACCTTGGCTTGCAGCAGGCCGGCGACTTTGACCTGCGCGAGCTCGAGAGCAAGGATGTCTATGCAACGGACGAAGCTGGGCTCGACGTGGCCGACCTGCGGGCGGAGCGATCGGAAGCGGGCCTCGAAGATCGCCTGTCGCCCGCGGAGCCCAGTGGCCGGGGGACCATGTTCAGGCGGCATGCCGGCAAGGTGAATTTTCTCGTGGACGACGCGGCCGGGGACATCTTGGCGGACAGAGAATCGCTTTTGGATTTCAGGAGCATCGGTGGCGGTCTTGGCGGCGGATTCGGCGGCGGTCGTCTCCGAAAGGCGTTGGATCTAGATAACGAGTCCACGTATTACGAGGATGCGCCACGGTTCGTCCGGGGGCCGAGCTACGGCCACTGGCTCATCACGCTATTTCCGCCGCTGCACGGGGCGCCGGGCACGGTCAAGGAAACAAAATCGACCTGGCCGGCGGCGGCGCGTGCCCTCGCGACGAGCCTGCTGCGCAAGGATCAGCTCGCCCGGTTGACCGGCGGCATCGAAATCACGCGCAGCACCGAGTCGTTCGACACGCGCTGGGGCGACCTGACCGGGCGCTCGCGACGGCTGGAGCTGGTGGCCGCGAAGTCGTGGCTCACGCGCCGAGAGCGACGCCGGACAGACGATCGTTTCGTGGTGCGACGGCAAGGAAATCGGCATCTTCTCGAAGGCGTTCCAGCTCGGCCGAGTTCGGGCCACGACGCCGTTCGACGTGCAGCCGCCGCCGCTCGCGCTGGACGATTATTCGTTAACGTCACTCGAAAAAACGTATGCCGCCCACACCGCGACGCTGGAGCCGCAGGGGCCGGACCGGGCCTTGCTGGTGCTGAAGCAGTCGGCTAGCCCGCAGTACGACACGCGCATCCTCATCGACACCGCGCGGCACGTGATCCTGTCGATCGAGAGCCGAAACAAGAACAAGGTCACCGGCACGACGACGTTCGGCGACTTTGTCGAGGCGGCCGGCTCCTGGTGGGCCCGGCGCGTCGAGACGACCGACGAAGACGGCAAACGCTCGTCGCTGACCACGCAGACCGTCAACACGCTGGCGGCGAACGCGCTGGACGAGCGCATCAAGACCGAGCTGGCCGGCCGGCCGCAGGTGCAGCTCCTGCGTCTGCCGGTGCCCAGCGTCAGCGCGGCCAAGAAGGCGCTGGCCGCGGGCAAGGCGGATTTCGAGGACCAGCTCGTGCTGCTCCTCCACTTCCACCGCAGCCAGCAGTGGCCGCGCGTGTTCGATCATTTGCAGCAGGCGGAGAAGCTGGCGGCCGGCAAGCCCGGGACGCGCTGGCTGCGGTCGGCGCTTCTGTACGACAGCCGCCGTTATGAAGAGCTGCGCCAGCGCTACCAGCTCGACGCGGCCCGCCTCGCGAAGGGCGATGCCGCCGATGCGTATTTCCTGGCCGGGCACATTGTCGGCCAATCGTCCGGCGTGCTGCAGGCGAACGAGATGCTGGCGCTCCTGGACGTGCTGCGGCCGCTTTACGACAAGCAGCCGGCGCACGTTCACGCCGGCAAACACTGGACGCAGCAGCGCGTGGCGTACCTGGGTCAGGCCGGCCGCAGCGACGAGGCGCTCAGGCTGCAAAAACAGCTCGCGGCGGATTATCCGCACGATTACGGTTTGCAGCAGCAATACGCGCAGGCGCTGGCCGGCGTCGGCGACTATCCCGCGGCCTATGCGTGGTTGGCGCGCGTCCTGGTGAAGGAAGCGAACTGGCGCGAGGATGAAGCGGAGTCGCTCCGCAGCGTCCATGCCCGGCTCCTGGAGCAGCAGGGACGCTACCCAGACCTGGTCGCGTTCCTGGCCCGGTGGGTCGAGGAAAGTCCCGAACGTCCTTCCGCCTACGAACAGTATCTCAGTGCGCTCATCAAGGCGGACCAGGTCGAAAAGGCCGACGCGCACGCGCGGCGCTGGCTCAAGGAGGCGCAGGTGCCCGGAGAGCCGGCGCCCGCAGTCGCCAGCCGTCTGAGCGCTGCCATCCATTGGATGCAGGGAAATGCCTACCAGCTTTATACCAATCGCATCGAGGAGCGCTGGCTGGCGCCCCTGGCCGAGGCAGTGCTCTACTTCCTCCGCCAGCCCACACAAACCAGGATTGCCGAACAGATCCTCGGGAGTCAGCAGTTCCAGCACACCGACGAGGCGCGGACGCTGCGCAAGGCGTTTGCCGTGATCCTGAGCGGCGAAATCGACAAGCTGCCGGCCGAGCAGGTCCGATTGCTCGTCGACTGGGTGCAGGCCGACGACGCCGCACCGGCCGCGTGGGACCGTGTCATCGGCACGCTACGGCAGCGCTGGACCAACGAGCCCGACGCCGACACCAGGCACGTGCTGGGCCAGGCGCTCCTCAGCATGCTATCCAGGCACGGCGGGTTGAAGGAGCCACTGGCGTTCCTCAGGCTCCAGCGGCAGGACGGCCCCGAAGGGCGCCGTACCGAGTACACCAACCAGCTCTTCAATCGTCTGGTCGACCAGCCGTGGACCGCCGAATTCGAGACCGAGGCGTTCACGTTATTCGACAAGCTTTCGGGCGCGGCGGAGCGCGGCGAGCGGCTGTTCGCAGCCGTCGCGGCGCTGCACCGGCTTACCGACAAGCTGCTGGAAAGCCGTTTCGCCGCGCACATGACATCGCTGGAACACGCCGAAAAGCTCACGCGCACGGAGCTGCAAAAGAAGCAGGAGGAAAACCGGCGGCTCGCACGGGAAGGGCTTGGCGACCGGCTGCGCACGGAGGCGGCGAAGCATCCCAGGGAACTGGCGTCGTGGCTCGTCGCCGAGAGCGTCTATCTCGATCTGCTGCTGGACCGCAACCTCAAGCAGGCGGCGGCCGCGGCCTGGGAAGTCGCCGGCCCCACCCCGCCCGCCAATCCACAGGCCGGCGCCGAGCCGAGCATCGAACGCGCGCTTGAAGAGATCTTGCGGGAGCGCTACCTCGTCACGCTCATGAACCTGGCGGCGCGCAAGGCGCGGAGCCGGCGCTCATTGAACGATTGCTCAAGTATTTCGATGAGGGCATTCGCGCTGATGTCGATGCGAGTCGCTGGAAGCTCGCGAAATATCGGCTGCTCATCGCGCTGGATCGTCCAAAGGACCTGGAACGGGCGCTCGCCGATTGGGCAAAGCAGGACGACACGGACAGCCGTTGGCGTGTCGCGCTCGGCTACCTGCTGGCCGAGCAAGGTCGCCTCCCCGAAGCGATCCGCGAATTCGAAGCCGTGGAGGCGGCCGATGAATTGACGCCCGCCGCCTACCGTGCACTTGCCGATTGGTACCTGGTGCAGGGCCGGCGCGACGCCCATGACCGCGCCGCCCTCGCCGTCTACAAAACGATGCCGGAGCATCGCCTGCACCAGATGCTCGCGATACGGCTGCAGCCCTGGCAGCGCGGCGACGGCCACCTGCCGACCGAGCTCGACAAGGAAGTCCCGCGGATGTTCGCGGTGCTGTTCGAGAAGTCGGCGTCGCCGCAGTCGTACCTCTATCAGCTTCAGGCGTTCTACGACGCCAGTCACGACTTCCGTCTGCTGGCCGGGCTCGCCGACGCGGTCGTCGGCCACACGGCGGCGCACGTCTATCCCTTCGTGCAAGGGATGCAGTCGATCCTGAACGAGGTTCGCGACGAGGCGACGGCCGACGACATCGTCAAGCGCATCGCCGAGGTCCGGCCGCGCGCGAAGACCGCCGTCGATCAGCGGGCGCTCGACCTGCTTGAGGTGCTGGTGGAACGCCGTGCCGCCGAGGTGCAGAACCAGCCGGGACCGCATCGGGACCGGGCGCTGGCCGCCCTGGAGCGCGCCGCCAAACGCGAATGGTCGGCGGGCGAGCCGCGGCTGATGGCCGACTTCCTCGCCGGCCTCGGGCGCATCACGCAGGCGCCGCTCGCCAAGGAGCAGCTCCGGCTGTTACAGGAGCTGCACGGCGCCGCAGCACGCGGCTCACTCGATCGGCTGCACATCGCCAACCGCCACGCGCTGACACTCGACGGCTATCAGCGCCGCGCCGACGCCATCGACCTCTTGCAGGCCGCCCTCGACGAGTTCCAACAGGCCAACGACGGCATTCTGCCCGTCGCCGCCAACGAGGCGCTGGCGTCGTTCATCGCACTGCTCGAAGGCGCCGGCCATTTCGCGCGCGGCGAGAAAGTCCTGCTGGACCTGCTCGAGCACCCGGTCCATGCCCAGCAGCGCCGCTGGCTGATCGAGCGGCTTGACCGGCTGTGCCATAATGCCCTGCAGAGCGGCGGCGCGGTGTCGCTTGGCAAGGGCCTCGCGCTCTACCAGGCGCTCGACCTCAAGATCAAGAAGGACATGCTGGACAACGACGCGAACCATCGCCACCAGTTGATCGGGTGGTTGTGCCAGGTCCAGCGAACGGCCCACGATCAGAAGCTGGCGGGGGTCGTCATCGACGTGAAGCGGTTCGCATTCGAGATGCTGCCGCCGCTGCTCCCGCAACAGACGAACAACTACCCGTCGATTGTCGGCACGGTGGCGCAGACCGTCCATGACCTGGCCGGGCCGCGTGAGGGAATCATTTTCCTCCTGAACCAGATCGAAACCGAGCCGCGCTGGCTGCGCTACGGCAACCAGGACGGCTGGACATTGCACAGCTGGACGCTCGCCAAATGGCGGCTGGAGGCGACGGACCTCGGCGACGCGGAAGGCCGGCTGCTGCGGCTGGTGCTGGCCGAGCTGCGCCGCGACCTCGAAACGCGCACGGACCGCAACCGCCCCATTTACGGTCACCACTCCGGCCATTTCTGGAAGGAGAAGACCGCGGACTTCGCGCGGGTCGCCGAGGAGGTGCTGTCCCGGCACAACCAGTCGCCGGCGGCGGTCGCGTACATCGCCGACTATTTCTACCACGGCCTGGGCCAACCCGGACGAGCCATCGAGATCCTGTTCGTCGCTTACCAGCAAAAGGTTCTTGACGAACCCGGCCAGGCCAGGCTGATCTATTACCTGCACCGTGAAAGCCAGTATGCCGAGTCGATCCCGGTGCTCGAGCCGCTGGTCGAGCGCCGGCCCGAGAATCTGGAGTACCGTGTGCAACTGATGCACGCGTACTTCCGCACGGCCCAGAAGAACAGGCTGCTGGCGCTGCTCAAGCAGAGCGACGCGTTTTTCCACGAGCAGAACCGCTGGGGCGAGCACGCGCTGGCTCGCCTGGCCGCGAGCACGCTGCACAACGAGCTCTACGAGCAGTCGGTCGCCTATCACAAGGAGCTGATCCCGCTGCACGAGCGCACGCAGCCGGGTCGCGGCGTCGGCAACGGCACGCTCAGCGGCTACTACATCGGCCTGGCCAACGCCTACGCTGGGCTGAACCGGACGGCCGAGGCGGTCGACGCGGCCGGCGGCGCCAGCGTCGCCTGGGGCCCGCATCACGCGAACCGGGCGGCGGCACTGGAGACGCTCAAGCAGGTGCTGCTGCGCTCGACCGACCTGGACGGCTTCGTCGCCCACTTCGATCGGCAAAAGCAGGACAGCGCCATCGTCCGCAAGGCGCTCGGCCAGGTGTACCGCGCGAAGGGCGAGCACGCCAAGGCGATCAAGCAGCTGGAGCTGGCCGCCGAACTGCAGCCCAACGACGCCGAGATCCATCAGCTGCTGATCGCGTCGCTGGACGAAACGGGCAACCGCGAAGGCGCCCTGCGGCAGCTCTTGCAAGCAGTGCAACACTCGCGGCGCGACCTCAAGCTCTACGAGGAGCTGGGCAAGCGCTACGTCGCCGCCGGGCAGCCGCAGGAGGCGGAGCGCGCGTACACGTCGATCGTCGAAATGCAGCCGGCCGAGTCAGAGAGTCACGCCCTGCTGGCCGAGGTACGCGAGAAGCAGGGCCGCTGGACCGACGCGATCGCCCACTGGGAACAGGCGGCCCGCCTGCGTGCGCTGGAGCCGACGGCTCTGTTGCGGCTCGCCGCCGCGCAGATTCACGAGCAGCAGTGGGACCAGGCCCGGCAAACGCTGCGCCGGCTCGAGGCTGCGCAGCTGGCCGCCGCGCTTCGGCGACGTGCGTACCCAGGTGCGCGTGCTGGAGGAGCAGGTGGCGCGGCAGCGAAAATCGTAGCGCCAACTCGACCAGCGCGCCCGTCGCCATCTTTCCAGTCATTGCGCCTGCCGGGGCGGCATTTCTCAACGCGATGCGTCCCGGCTTCTTGCTGCGCAATACGTCAGCTGGTATGTTAGCGGCGGCCTTCTCAATGGTCGCCATCAAGGCGACCTTGCCTTATCTGTTTGGCGGGATTTGCGCTAATGACGAAGACGATTATCAACCTGATTGGAACGACTATACCGATTGTGCTGCTGGCGTTTGCGAGTAACGCGCCAGCGCGGGCGAGTCTGGCGATCCTGCCAAGAAGGAAAAGGATGACTATGACGAGGCGGTACTAGCCATCCGAACCTTTGGGGGCCGCGTAGTGCATGAGGAGGACGATGACGACGACGGCGGCCGAGTAACGTACCGGACCGTGACTTTCGTGAATAGCCAGCTCACGGATGAGGATCTGCTATCCCTTACCGACGCTCTGGCCGTGATTTTCCGGTATGAGGGATTGCAGCGAAAATATAACGCGTTGAGTCTGAGGCTTACGAAGGTAACAGCAAGAGGATTCAGCAAACTCAAAGGAATTCGCGACTTCATGCTGGACCTTTCAGGCACGCTTGTGCACCGAGACGGGCTGATCGAACTTAAGTACCTTCCCAATGTCATGTTTTTCGATCTCTCTGATACATATCTTTCCCTGGTAGCGCTGAGGGAGTTTGTCAGTGGTCGAAAAAATGACGGTATTTCCTTGACTGTATCTGGCGCAAAGGTGGTTAACGATGAGGTAGTAGTGCCTTCCGCAGTCGGCGGTTCCAAGTTGCCCGAATTAAATGTGACCGGGCTGCTCAATATCCTCAAAGAACTCAAACAATTGAAAGGGCTGGATATTTCGCGTCTCGGAATAAGAAACGATGATCTGATTGACTTTGAGTTCCACAAGAAGTTTGCGAATCTGCAATGGGTGTACTTTTCCGACAACGAATTGACCAACAAGTGCCTGTCGACGATAACAAGCATCAATCCCAATTCCCTTTGGTTCTTGGCTCTTTCGGGCAACGAGGGCATCGGGGATGCCGGCATGGATGAACTGAAGAAACTTCACCGGCTGTCGAGTTTGCGACTCGCGGGTACAGGAATTAGCGACGCGGGGCTGGCGAAGCTTGATTTCTCAAACCTTCAGGAGCTGGATATTTCCAACACCAGGACAGCGCTGGACAAGGAATTCGTTCTCGACAAAGACAACGTAAAGAAATCTTTCAAGAACCTTAAGCGGCTATACATCAACAAGACAGGAGTCACCAGCAAAGAGTTGATTGCGATCGGAAAGCTCACTAGCGATTACCTCCTCGCCGAACTGAATGTTTCTGATACCGTAGTCACGAATAAAGGGCTGGAAGCCTTTATACGCTTGCGCCTGCCGACAGAAAAGCACGTGGAGCTTGCCGCCGATGCTGAGTTCTACCTGGGAAAGCAGGGTGCTCAGGAGCTCGGAATTGGAATTGGCGATGCGACGCAATTCAAGCTAATCTTTGACAACACGAGGGCGACGCCTGGCATGCTGAGCCGATTGCAAGGCGTTGCTGGGAACACGCTGGCGCTGAACACGCTGGCGCTGGGAAGTCCCCGGAGAACGTTTAGGAAATAATGGTCGGTCATCTCCACCAAGCGGCGGCCTAGCTCACCGCGAGATTCTCCGAATTGGCGCCAGCCATGCCAGTGCCATGTGAGGCTGGTGCGGCTATTGCGGGGCTGGCCGTGCGGGAGGAGTGCGCTCAGGAACGGTGTATACCGGCGCCGGTGCGCGCGGCAATACCAGTACGTTGGTCGGCTCGCGACTTGGCAAGGCGGCGATGCCGGTGGCGGGACTGACAGCAGCGGCACCGGCCGAATTGCGCACGCCGGGCCACGGCTCGGTATATGCCAGCCATTGCGCTCGTGTTAGGTTTACTTTACCTGTCTTTCTTAGGCCTTCCTGGATTGCTTTATCGATTACGTCCTTGTACGCCAGCTTCACCGCGCGTGGGGGCTCCGGCGTGCTAATGGTCACGTTTTTCGCCTTGCCCGCCTCGGACGAGAGATCGACCAGTTGCGTGATTTGGTACTCCGTCAACTGCACCAGCAGCGGGGGGCTGGCGATGATCGTCGGCTCCAGCGTGGCGATGTCTTGCAGGACGAGAGTGAACTGCGCAAACGATTCGCTGTCTTCCGGCATCACCCAGACCCAGGTGTGTCCCTTGTGGGCCTTGTAACGCGCGTGCAACGGCACATCCTTCAGCCGGCCGTAGTGAATCCACCCGGGCCAGGTCCGTGCCAGGCGCGCTTCCACGCCGAAATGAGGCTTGCCGTCGAGATAATGTGTCGGGTCGCCCAGAATGCCAGTCGGGTACGCTTCGCAGGCGCGCTGCGGACCGAAGAGCGCCCAGAGACAGGCGGCATGGATCGCCTCGAGTTGCTGGTATTCGCCGGAGGGATCGACGGTCCATTGTCCCTTTGGGCTTCGGGACGCAGTCAACCCGAGGTTTTCCAGGACGCGTTTGTGCGGCGCCCACGTGGATGCCTGGCCGACGGTGATTGAGTCCGTTGCCGTGCTGACGCCATTGGAGCACAGTGCGTAGGGCGGCAGCGCATCGGGATCGGCGGCGACGGTTGCAAGGCAGTTCAACACCAAGCGATCGCGCGCCTCCCCGCTGGTTTGGGTCTGCCGCAGCGTGTACTCTTCAAGAGTGACGGTGGTGCAACCGGTGCAAGCCAGGATCCCTGCCAACATCAGCGTCGAACCAGTCCTCATCGATTGCTCCCACTAGCTTGCCGATGCCGCGGCGGGCGCCGATGCCGCGGCGGCCGCGGCAATGTCAACGCGGCGAGGAGACGCCCGCCGCCCCGATGGCCGATCGCAGGTTGGCGTTGTCGCTGCCGAGGGTATCGAGACGGAACGGCACATAGGGCGCCGCCGTGACCAGGCGGCCGGTCTCGTCGACGGCGACCTGGACGGTGACCTTCTGGCGACTCGCGGGGTTCCTGAGCGTGTCGGCGGTTTCGAACACAATCGGGGCGTGCGCCGGGGGCAAATGGAACAGCGTCGGCGAGTTGATCGATACCCGGGCGATATCCTGAATAATCAGCGTAAAGTCGGTAAGACCTTTCATGCCGTCCGGCGTCACCCACACCCAGGTGTCGCCGACGTGGGCCTTGTAACGAGCGCAAACGGGGACATCCTTGAGCCGCCCGACGCAGAGCCATCCCGGCGGCAGCATCGCCAGCCGATCTGCGACGCCAAAATGACGATCCGGCCCAGGGGCGCCTCGTCAGGACGGATCAGCAGCTTTCTGGACTCCGGCGTGACCTGGTCGGGTCCGCCGATCGCCCATTGACAGGCGGCGCGCATGGCTTCAAGTTTTTCGGGTGCGGAAATGGGATCGAGAGCCCAGTTCTGGGAGATCTGCCGGTTGAGCGACGAAGCGCCGGCGATCGACCCGGACGCCACCGCGCCGGTAAAGGGCCAGATGTTGGTGGACCCAAGCTGTCCCTGATCTTGCACAAAAATCGTGCCGGAGAAAATGGAGGCGTAGGAAGGCAGGGCCGACGGGTCCTTGGCGATCAGGGCCAGGTTGTCGAGCACTTCGTGATAGCGCAGCGCGACCGCCGAGTCAGTCTGGGCAACCGTATGCCGCTCAAGCGACATCATGGTGCAGCCGGCACATCCAACGATCAGGATGCCGACCAGGCAGAATTTCATGGGCGAGCGTCTCCACGACGAGTGGCCACGGCGCAACCTGAACCAGTGACGCCCGTGCCGGTGGGCGCACAACCGGTTACGGGCTCATCGATTCTGTCGGCAGGCCGCGGTTGGAAGAACCTACCGTCAATATCGGCATTATTCGCACAATCGATATAACAGAAATCCACGGCCTAATCGGGACGGACGTTGCCGGTCCAGTGCGATAGAATCACCGCATGAACCTGCGCAAATGACCGCCAGCGCAGCCGGAATCATTGCTTTCGCGTCCGGAATTCCTGGATGCTGGCCGCGCCGGATCGCCCAACGACGATGTGGTCCAGAACTTGAATGCCGAGCGTATGGCCGGCTTCTTCGAGACGCCTGGTCACCTGCAGGTCGTCGTCGCTGGGGGTGGATCGCCCGAGGGGTGGTTGTGTACCAGGATGATCGCTTTGGCAGATGCGGATCGGTCATGATTGATCACTCTCGGTTGGGCTGACCGCGATCACCGCCGGAAATGCGGACCAGCGCTGGAGGCATAGGTCGCCGACGCGTTCCTGCAGCGCGAGAATGCCGCCGAGGCTCTTGTAGTGGATGCGGTCCACCTTCTTTTGCACCTCGCGCAATTGGTTCACCAACCTGTCGATCCATTTCATGTTGAGCGATTGCTCGTACTTGCTCAGGCCCTCGACGAGGCGTTTCTTCAGCAGAAACGGCCGCAACGGCTCGCCGGCCGGCATGTTCTTCAGGGCGGGGATGTACATCGTCTCGGAGGCCCTGAGCGCCTCGCGCAGCGCGTGATGCGACTCGCGGAAGATGGTGAGCGCCTCCTGGAACGGTTGGTTGTCCAGCCGGTTCGTGCGCAGATTGTTCAGATACTGAATGGCGGCATTGAACGGCGCTTCCTGTTCCTTGAGGTCACGCCAGATTTTTTGCAGCTCAAGATGGAATCGATAGCGCTTGAACAAATCCTCCGCCACTTCCTGGCTTTCGTGCAGCGCCATCTGGAAACAGGTCAGGAAGACGCGGCGGTCCAGTTCGGCCAGCCATTTTTGCTCGTCCTCGATCTCCTTGTCCACCTTGCGCAGGAGCCGCTTGGCGTCGTCGGTGTCGTAGATTTCGCCACGGAATTCCAGCTCATTGTTCTTCGGACGATGCCAGCCCCTGGAGACGGCCAGCAGGAGGTTGTGCTCCTCGAGCCGCTTGTTATAGAGCTGGCCGCGGTGCTTGACCTCGACGTTGTAGAGGGCGGCGTGGCTCTGGCTCAGCTTCGCGATCGACCACGGTGAGTGGCGCGCCTCGCGGGCCAGCTCGTAGATATCGCCGAGGATGAGGTTGCGATAATCGTACAATCCCTGGTACTTCGGGTCGTAGGTCGTCTCGGCGCGCTCCTCGTCAATGAACGCCTGAATCTCCTCGGCGTCAGTCTGGACCATGTCCTTCTTGGTCTTGAAGTGCAGCCGATAGAACTTGTAGGTCACATCCGCGCGCAGCTGCTCGACATGATCGAACAGCTGCCACGGCGAGCGCTCGTCGAACTGGGTGCGGATGTAAAGCTCCTTGGCGTTGCGTTCGCGATCGTAGTTTGACGGGTGCGTGGACCACATGCTCGCCTGCTCGTCATCGTCGGGCTCAAAGATGGCGGTCGTCCTGGTTGGGTCGCCCGGCAGGGCAGCGGGCTCACCCAGGTTCGGCTTTTTCTCGCGCCGCCGGAGATAGGTGCCGGCGTGGCTCTGGTGATAGAACATGTCCGACGTGTAGAGATGATGGTCCATCGCGGTCTGGATGTCCTGGATCGACTGGTTCAGACACCGGTCCGCGAAGATGCAGCGATAGAGCAGGTGGATCGGCGCGTCCGAGCCGGTGACGCTGACGGCCACCAGGTCGGCGTTGAACTCCATCTGCCGGCTCAGGCCGCGATGGAAGAAGAAGATGGCGTAGCGCAGGCCCATCAGGCTGCGCCGCAGCACCCACAGGATGCCATAGGTGAAGTACCCCGGCCAGGCGATGCGCGGATCGAGCCGGCACCAGCCTTCGATGAACCGATCGAAAAAGTCGCGGCCGTCGACGATCTGGTTGATGATGCCGAACGCGGTGTAGACGTAGGCGCCGAGCTTGGTGCTTTTCTGCGAGAAGTGGCCGAACTCATGGGCCAGGAGCGCCTTGAACTCGGTGAGGTTGACAGCGTTGACGAGCCCCAGGCCGATCAGGAGATTCTTCTGGGTCGGCACGAAGAGGTGCCAGAACGCGTTGCCGTCGCTGAACGCCATCGCGTTGACTTCGAAGTTGACGAAGACGCGCTTGGGATAGGCGCGCCGGTCTCGTCGCAGGCGCGATAAATGAAGTCGAACAGCCTGGGGTGCTCGTCCTGGAAGATTTCGACGTGGTCGTTCTTTTCCCGGCCGCCGAAATGGAACAGGTTCTTGAACATGTAGATGAAGAGCAGGAGCACCGGCAGGCAGAAGATCAGCTGGACAATTCCCAGGAGCGCCATGGAGCCGCGGAGGTTGGGCGGCACAATGGCGGCGAAAAAAAAGCTGGCGACCGACCACACCAGGAACAGCAAGCAGAAGAGCATGATGCCGAAATACAGGACGAAGAACAGGCCCAGCGACAGGAGGACGAGAACGGTCTGGGTCTTGTAGTGCGCGGACGGCTCGGTCAGATCGATGGGGACGTTGACCGGGCTTGGGGGATAGAGCGACGTAGCCATAACATCGATCTCCGCAGGCGCGGCACCGGCTGCCGAAAACGCAGGAAATAATGCGCATCTTACCGCGAGCGCATGCCATGCTTCAAGTCCTCGTCAAGACGTGGGTGCGAGGAAAACGCGTCTACCCCCTGGTCCGGCGCGATTTTCTGGTATCCTCAGGCTTGAATCCCGTTCGAGTGCAATCGGTGCAGGTACGGCCATATGTTGGCGCCCGCCGAAATCATCCGAGCCGCACGGCTGGCGGTCGCGCGCTACGGCGCCGAGGCCGTCCGGGTGCAAGACGTTCTGCAAACCGTCATGACGGCGCAGGCGCGCGGGGAAAGTGCGGACCTTTTCGACGCGCTGGTGCATGCCGAATTGCTGTCGCCCCGGCAGGCTCATGACCTGCGCAACGGCCTGGACCAGACGCAGGTGGACCCCGACACCGGCGACAATTTGAATGATCCTCCCGCTGCGCGGCGGCCGGCCCAACCCAAACCGAACGGCAAACCGCTGCGCGAGCAACTCGGCGAGCGGCCACGCATCGCCGGCTTTCAGGTCCTGCGCCGCTTGGGCGAGGGCGGCATGGGCGCGGTGTTCCTCGCCTACGATGCGCGCGGCCATCGGCAAGTCGCCCTCAAAGTGCTGGCCCCCGAGCACGCGACGGTCAAGGGGTCGATCGACCGGTTCCATCGCGAGGGCACGAGCGGCCAATCGCTCAATCACCCGAACATCGTGCGCAATTATGGCGCCGGCCAGGACGCGCAGAGCGGCCTGCACTACCTGGTGCTGGAATTCGTCGACGGGCCCAGCGCTCACGACCTGCTGGAGCGGTTCGGCCGGCTCAAGGTCGGCGACGCGGTGCACATCGTGCTCGACGTGGCGCGGGCGCTGGAGCACGCGCACGGCAGCGCCATCGTTCACCGCGACATCAAGCCGGCCAACATCCTGCTCACCACGGCCGGCCTCGCCAAGCTATCCGACCTCGGCCTGGCCAAGCGCACCGACGAGGCGAGCCATCTGACGAACGCTCGGCATGGGGTCGGCACGCCCTACTACATGCCGTATGAGCAGGCCCTCAACGCCAAGGCCGCCGACACGCGCAGCGACCTGTTTGCCCTGGGCGCCACGCTGTATCACCTGTTGACCGGCGACGTGCCGTTCCCGGGCAACGGGCCGATGGACGTGATGGACAAAAAGGAAATGGGCGTGTATTTGCCGGCGCGGCGCTCAACTCGGAGGTTCCCGAGTCGCTGGAGCGCATCCTCGGCCGGATGCTGGCGCGCCGGCCGGAGCAGCGTTACCCGAGCGCCAGCGACCTGATCGTCGATCTGGAGCGAACGCAGCTGGACGTGGCAGTGCCGAGCTTCGTCGATCTCGACCTCGCGCTGCGCGATCCGGTGGTGCGCGAGCGGCTCGCCACGGCGGCCCAGCCGACCTCGGTCGATGTGACCGCGGCGGCGCCGCGCGTCGACAAGGTGCCGGAGGCGGCCGGCTTCTGGTTCCTGCGCTCCAAGGACCGGCACGGGCGGCTGGCGAAGGCGAAGCTCACCCAGGGCCAGGTGTTGCAACGGCTCCGCGAAGGCAAGCTCTCCGCGAAGGTGGAGGCGGCCCGATCCGCCCAGGGGGAATTCCGGCCGCTCGGCTCTTACGTGGAATTCCGCGATGCCGTGCCGCCGACCCGGCCGCCCGCCGAGAGTGGCCGGGTGCCGAAGCCCGCCGCGGTGCCGCGGCGCAAGCCCGCGCCGCAGCCAGGCGGCTTGCCCGCATTCCCTGGACCTGGGTGCTTGCGGCAGTGCTCGCTGTGGGCATCATCGCGCTCATCGCATTGATCGTCTTGCGACCATGACCAATGTGTACGGCATGCGACGGGCTTGGACATGGACAAGATTACGCGTCCTAATGGGGTATAATTTGGTTGTTCTCCCAACACGCCCATGAACCAGCGAGAATCCGTCGTGAACCACATCAACCTCAACCGTCAGGAAGAAGCAATCAAGCGATTCTTCCTCGCGCTGCCGGTCGATCCGGAAGGCGCGGTCGTCGGGCTGGACGGTCACGTCGTTGCGCATGTGTTCATCGCGGAAGCGGTCGCAGACGGAAACGGCGACAATGTTGGACCGTGGACCGATGCGAAGAATGCCCGTCGCGGCGACCTGATCGACAAGGAGATTGACAGCCGGTTGACGCCGGCCGAGGCGCGGGAGCTGAAGGATCTCCAACGGCAGCTGCTCCACCACGTGGATCGTGTGGCGCCGCTTCCGCTGGCGGATGCACGACGCCTGCATCAGGAGTTGTTGATGAAGGCTCAGGGCGCGGACAAACGATGAACCCATTCACGTATCCTTCCGCGCCCTGGTCCGGCGACACGGACCGCAAGGGTACGCCGATTACGCCAGCTATCGACCATTTCTTCGGGACGAGTTTCAGTTTCGCTGCGTCTACTGCCTGCTTCGCGCCGCGGTCCTCACACCACCAGCCGGACGGGCAGCACGCCTTCCGACAGCTGCCGGCGCTCCCTGCGCTGCAGCCACAGGAGCAGGCCGGTCAGGCCGGTGCGGAACAGGCACGGCAGCAGGCGTAGCAGCAGCCGGGAGCTCCAGCGGTCGGGGTGATTCAACACGCGCGCCTGGTTGTCTTGCACCTTCTGGACGGCCACGATCTCCGGCCAGCGCTCGTCCCGGACCCGTCGCGCGGCGGCGTCGATGGCCGACGGGTCGCCGCCGGCGGTCAGCACCGGGCAGAGGTGGTTGGCCGCCACCAGGGCGTCGCGCAGGGCGATGTTGACGCCCTGTCCGCCCGAGGGCGACATGGGGTGGGCGGCGTCGCCGATGAGCAGGAGGCCGGGCGCGGTCCACTCCGTGAGCCGGCCGCACACCACGTTCAGCAGTGTGGCGCCGGCTACGGCCTCCCGGTGGGCGCGCAGGTGGTCGGCCAGGTAGGCGGGCAACCCGCCGATCAGTTCTTCCAGCTCTCCCGTCCACTGCTCCGAGCCGCGAGCGCGGAGGGCCGCGTAGCTGCCTTTGCGGATAAAGAAGCCGACCTGGAGCTGGCCGTCAGCGGTGGGGAAAGCCACGGTACTGACACAAGTGCGGCTCGGCATGATGATGCTCACCGCGGTCGCCCGGTCGGGATAGCCGTCGGGGTAGGGGACCTTGAGCCAAAGTACGTCGTACCCTTGCGCGGTGAACTGTTCGGGGAACCCGCTGTGCTTGACGGTCGCCGCGTGGCGGCCGTCGGCGCCACCACCAGGTCGGCGCGGTACTCGCGCGGCCCATCGTCGGCGCTGGCGCGGACACCGACCACCGGCCCCGCGCGAGCATCGCTCCGGCACCACGGTCCGCAAACGCCCCCCCCCTCTCGTCAGGGCGAGTGGGGACATCCTGGGTTCCCGCAGGGAACCCAGGATGTCCCTCTGGCGGCCCTGACGTTAGCGTTGACCCGTCGCAATTCGCTTCAGCAACTCCTGATCGGAAATTGCCGCGAAATCGCGCGAAGCAATGCTGAACGTCACCCCTTCAGTGCTGCGAAGCTCTACGCGACGCTCGCCCTTCACTTCTCGCCCAATCCAAAAATGGCGATTTGCGCTGCGAGTAAGCAGTATTTTGGACACCTCGTTGTCGAGCGCCTGAAGTCGGGCCTGTTCCGCCTCGCTAACTCCGGAACACATAATCATCGAAATTGTCGCCGGTCTTTCCAGTTTCCTTTCCCTCACAAGATCCTGGAGCATCGAACCGGCCTCACTTGCGTGAACCGGTTTGATACAATCGCGGATAACGGTTGAGGGCGATTCGTTCAGAGCCTGACAAACTTCGGCGAGCGTCTCCAGGGAAATCGACCGCTTCACGCCCTCCTGCAGCGCTTCCTCGAGTTGCCGGCGCAGGGTGCGAAAATAATCGTCGGATTCCTGTACTGGTGCGGCGTAGACCTCGAATGCCAGGTGTTCGTTGTGCTCCAGCGTGCCGGCCACGTCGGCTGGGTCCCGCGCACCGATGCCCGTCGCGGGCGCCGGCGGCTGATGGAGGACCGTGACGCCGCCGAAATGGCGGGTCAAGGGGGTGGAATCGCGCCAGCCCCTGGAGAATCCGGGGTTTCTCGCGTTTCCGCAGGACGCGAGGCTGCGAACTTGGCCGGTTGACATTGCAAAAGAGGGGCCTTTCCTGCCCAATGTTGGTGCGAACCGCCACTACAGGAAAGGATTCCCCCATGAAGCAGTCTACCCTGGCGGCCATGCTGCCGGCAATCCCGGATCTGTGCGATGTGCTTGAAGTGCTGATTCGTGCGCTGCCTCAGTTTCTGAAGCTCATTGCTCTGATTCGACGCTTTCGCCAAGAACCGGTCACGCCGGTGCGCGCCTGTGCGTTTGAAAACGAGTTGGCGGCGATTGCACGTGAAGCGAATCGAATCATCGTCGAGCACGAATTCAATGGCATCGAGCCACAACGCCGCGACGAGTGCCCGTTGCGGCTGCGGTTTGCCGGCGAGGTCTACCGTCGTCGGCCCAAAAGCCGCAAGTGGGTCGGCAGCTTGTTCGGTGAGATCGAGCTGCATCGCTATTTGTACCAGCCCGTTGAGCCCGGCGAGCCAGCACTGGTTCCGCTGGAGAAACAGTTGGGTATCGAAGCTGGGCTGGCGACCGCGGCCCTGGCGGAACGCGTCGGTGTGTTGTCGGTGGACCACGAGCAGGACCAAGTCCGCACCCTCCTGCAGCGCCAGCACAACGTCTGCTGGTCGGTGCACAGTTTGCGTAAGGTGACCGCGACGCTGCGGGATGGCTTGGCCCCGTTTCGCGAAGAAGCGCAAGCAAACAAGTTGCTGGAATTGCTGGACAAAGCCTTGGCGTCGAAAGGCAAGCATCCGCCGACGCTGGCAGCGGGTCGAGATGGCATTCACGTGCCGATTCGCAAGCAGGGCTATCACGAGGGCAGCACGGCGACGGTATCCGTCTGCGACCGGCGTGGCAAACGTCTAGGCACCGTCTACCTCGGACGGATGCCCGAATCAGGCCAGGCAACGCTGTCGGCACAACTGACCGCGTTGCTGACCAAGGTGCTGACGCGATGGCACGCCGCAGGGCGGCGCGCGCCCCGTTTGGCCTACATCACGGATGGTGGCAGTCACCCAAAGGAATACTACCAGAAAGTGCTGCGTCGCATGGACGATCCATGGCATCCAGGGCGGAAGCTAGCCTGGCAGTGGGTCCTGGACTTCTGGCATGCCTGCGGCCACGTCAATAAAATCGCCCAAGCGTTGTTTGGAGCCGGAGCCAAGGCTTCGCACTGGTTTGCGAAATGGCGGCACTGGCTGCGTGACCGCCGTCAGGGCGTGACCCAAGTATTAAGGTCGATGATGTGGCACTACAACAACGGTCGCAAGCTCGGCAAGGCCAAGACCGAGGACTACTGGACAGCCTACCGCTACATCCGCAAGCACGCAGTGTGGATGAAATACTGGCAGTATCGGGGACAGGGGATGCCCATTGGCAGCGGTGTAACCGAGGCGGCCTGCAAGACGGTGTTCAGCGAGCGCCTGAAACGCTCGGGCATGACTTGGGGCTGCGAGGGTGGCCAAGTGATTCTCGACTTGCGCGTGTTAGTGTTGAGCAAGATCTGGCGTGAGGTGCACGAAAACTACCTACGCTCGAAACCACAGCCTACGGTGGTACAAGCGGCAAGTCAACGGGTCTCCCAGGGCCATATCCTCAAAAAAGCTGCATAACAGCGGGGCATGGCGCGACGCCACCCGGTCAAGGCGTCGCGAATCGCGTCGATGTCCGATACAGTCGCAATGATGCTGCGCCGCGCCGCCGACATGGATTCGCGGATGATCTGCGCGATCGGCAGCAGCAACCGATACCGGTGAACCAGCAGCGGGACAGGCGTTCCGACTTCGGCTTGTATAACGGGCACGAAGGCGGCCCGCGGTAGCGACACGGTTTTTCGGCGCGTTTCCGGCAACACCAGGCCGGTACGCAACTTCACCTTGGCGGCGTGTGGTTCCAGCGGCGTCAGATCGACGGCTTGGCGGTTAGGCGAAGGCGAGGGCATGTTAGGCGTGCTCCGTCGGCCATTCGAACCGCACGCCGCGGTCGCGGAGCTTGCGCCGATCGGCGTCCGCACGAGCCATTCCTTGTCGCGATAAGAGGTAAAGTTAAGCATGCCGCACTCCACCAGCTCGCCGATCGCCTGCCGCTGCATTTCGGCGGTGGCAAAGTGGATGATCTCTAGACGATCACGGTCGGCGCTCGGATCCAGTGCTTGAACGGGGACACCATTGGGATCGTGCATGGTTTCTCCGACCTGGCGGCTACCGATAGGAACTTTCCCGCGCTAATCTAGCCCGATAAGCGCATTCGTCAAGTCGAGCAGGCTGCAACGACCGTGTTCCGGCCGCGCCGGCGACGTGAGCGAGTTCTTGGCGTGTAGCGCATCCGGCGCTTGCTTGACCTAATCGTAAGTTGGCATTTGATTTGCGTCGCGGCGCGGCAACGCCGCATCTGCTGCATGCGAGTTTTTTTCAAAAACTGGCGCACTCTGGTCCAGAACGGAGCATGGATAGGTGGAAGTGAATGACACCCCCGGAGAGCCCAGTGCCTCCGCTGCAAGGAGTACCTTCTCATGAAATTGCTCAACCAGATCGCTTTCGCTCTTGGTTTGCTGCTGTCTCTACAGGCCGCGGTTCACGCGCAGTCGGGCCGCAGCAGGAACGTCAACGCCAACAACGGTAATGGCGCCTTCAACAAAACGTTCATCCAAAACAAGAACACCGCCGCCAGCGGCGGCCTCAACAGGAACATGAACATCAACAACGGTAACGGCGCCTTCAACAAGACGCTCAGCCAGAACAAGAACGTCCAGGACGGCCTGGTGGCCCTGACAAGGCAATCGCACTACCTTCATCACCGTGGAATTCTAATCTGAGCCCTTGACTTGGACAAGTGTACATGCGAATGATTCTTCTCGGACGGAACCCGTTCACGGAGGAGAAGAATCATGTCCAAGGCCACAACCGTTTCCATGCGCGAGTGCTTTGCCGACGTTGCGGACCCACGCCGGGAACATTTGCGGTTACACAACCTCTGGGAGATCATCGCCGTCACCATCTTGGCGGTCATCTCCGGGGCCGATTCCTGGGTCGAGGTTGCCAAATACGGCGTCAACAAGTTCGAGTTTCTGCGGACCTTTCTCGAACTGGCCAATGGCATACCCTCCCACGACACTTTTGGTCGTGTTTTCGCGCTGCTCAATCCGCGCACTTTACAGGACGGATTTGTCAAGTGGGTGCAGGCAGTTGCCGAGTCCACGCTCGGCCGTGTCGTCGCCATTGACGGCAAGACGGCCCGACGATCTTTCGACAAAGCAGCGGGCAAAGGACCTCTGCATATGGTCAGTGCCTGGGCCACTGAAAATCGTCTACTCCTGGGGCAACAGGCCTGCGACAGCAAGTCGAATGAAATCACCGCGATGCCCGAACTGATCAAGAACCTCGAGATTTCCGGGGCGATCGTGACCAGCGACGCCATGGGCTGCCAGAAAGACATCGTTGCCGCCATCCGCGCGGCGGACGCCGACTATGTGTTGGCCGTGAAGGACAACCAGCCAATCTTGCACGATGACATCCGGGCTGTGTTCCTGACCGGCTTCGACAACAACTTCGCAGGCCTGGAACATCACCGGCATTGCACGAAGGAAGAGGGGCATGGCCGCGTCGAGACGCGGATCTATGATATTATCCGCGTGCCCGAAGAGTTGGCAGCGCGTCACCCCGATTGGCAAGACCTGCGTAGTATTGGCATGGTGTACAGCGAGCGGCAAGAAGGCAACAAGGAACCCAGCGTCGAGACACGCGTTTTCATCACGAGTCTGCCGCCGCGGGTGAAGAAGTTTGCCGGCGCCGTGCGCAATCATTGGGGAATCGAAACCTCGCTCCATTGGGTCTTGGATATGAGTTTCCGCGAGGACGAAAGTCGTCTGCACAAAGGGCACGGCCAGGAAAACATGGCACTGATTCGCAGGTTGTCCGCGTCGCTTTTACTGAATGAACCAACATGCAGAGCGGGCGTATCCTGCAAGCGCAAATGTGCAGGCTGGAATGATGAGTACCTCCTAAAAGTGCTCGCTGCGAGCTTGAAATGACGGTTTTTCCTTGCGAACGTGATGCAATGCCCTTGGTGGCCCTGAACGTTAACGCCGGCAACGGCAACGGCGTCGGCAACAAAACGGTCATCAACAACAAGAGCTTCGACCCCAACGCCCTGGTGGCTATCAACGTCAACGCCGCCAACGGCAACGGCGCCGGCAACAAAACAGTCATCAACAACCAGAACGTCGACCCCAAGGCCCTGATCGCTATCAACGTCAACGCCGGCAACGGCAACGGCGTCGCCAACAAAACGATCGTCAACAACCGGAACGTCGACCCCAACGCCCTGCTCAATATCGACATCAACGCCGGCAACGGCAACGGGGCGTTCAACAACACCATCGTCACGAACCGCAACTAACCGCTTCCAAAGCGCCAGTCCAAACCGCTTGCCCTGTAGCACAACGGTGGTGCAACCCGCTGTTAACGGGAAGGATGTAGGTTCGAGTCCTACCGGGGCAGCTTTCCCATCCCGCGCCGCGCTGATGCGGTTGGGGAGTTAACGCCAAACGCCGAGAGGGGACGCCCCTTTCGGCGTTTGTGCTTGCGTGGCCTTTTTTTCAAAAACTGGCACTCTGGCCCAGAACGGAGCATGGATAGGTGGAAGTGAACGACACTTCAACGGCGCAGCAGAAATCGGCAGGCTGCTTCGCCGTAAACATATGCCGGCCCAAAGAGATTTCTACCATGAAGATCAGAACCTTGGTTGTGGCGCTGGCTGTGGCTGGCACCGCATTGGTTGCTGTGGCTGGGCCGTCCGAAGGTGCGCCGCCATCCAAGTTCGGCCGCTTCAACACCAACCTCAACATCAAGAACGGCAACGGGGCGTTCAACACCACCGTCATCGCCAACCGGAACTCCGGTTCGGTGTTCAGCGGCGTCAACACCAACCTCAACGCCGGCAACGGCAACGGCGTCGGCAACACAACCGTCATCGCCAACAAGAACTCCGGTTCGGTGTTCAGCCGCGTCAACACCAACCTCAACATCAACAACGGCAACGGGGCGTTCAACAACACCGTCATCGCCAACAAGAACTCCGGTTCGGTGTTCGGCGGCGTCAACGCCAATGCCAACATCAACAACGGCAACGGGGCGTTCAACAACACCGTCATCGCCAACAAGAACTCCGGTTCGGTGTTCGGCGGCGTCAACGCCAATGCCAGCATCAACAACGGCAATGGCTTCGGTAACAAGACCCAGAGCGGCACGCAGCCGGTGTACAACTACTCGTACGGCTACGGCTACCCCAGCTACGGCAACGGCTACGGCTACAACTACCGCTACCCCAGCTACTGCTATCCCAGCTACTACTGCTACCCGAGCTACAACTACTACTGCTATCCGTCCTACTACGGCTACGGCTATTGCCGCTAAAGCCGAGTGGTCGCCCACGTGATCCGCAGCCCGGCCGACAAAGGCCGGGCTGCTTGAACGGCAGAGGACATGCTGGAATCTCAAGAGCCCAATCCTAAAAACACGGCAGATACCAACGCTTGTTCGTTCTGTTAGGAGATTTCCGATGGCCGGCAAGGTGCAGAAGATCGATCTCGCTTCGCAGGCCTTTGCGCGGGACCCGTTCCCGACTTACGTCCGGTTGCGCGAGCTAGGCCCGGTGTTCCTGACCCGGGTGCCGTTGCTGGGCAAGACCTGGGTCGCAACGACCTACCAGGCGGCCAGCGAGGTCCTGAAAGACGAGCAGAGGTTCGTGATGGAGGCCAGGAAGGTGGGAAAAACCTTCTTCAGCGGCGCCCTTTGGTTGCTGCCGCGCAGCTTGCGGGTGCTCACCGATAATATGCTCAAGCACGACAATCCGGACCACCGCCGCCTGCGGTGCCTGGTCGAACAGGCCTTCAGCCGGCACAGTGTCGAGAACCTGCGCGGCCGCATCGGCAACCTTTGTGATGGCCTCCTCGATGGCCTGGCCGGCAGGGAAACCGTGGACCTGCTGCACGAGTGGGCTGGGCCCCTGCCCGTGGCGGTGATCTGCGAGTTGCTCGGCTTGCCCGACGAGGATCGACCGCAGTTCACCCGGTGGACCAAGGGGTTGCTGTCGGCCTCTTCTCTACTCGGCATGCTGCGGGCCTCGCTCGGCCTTTGCAGGCTCCTGAAGTATTTCCGGCGGCACTTCGAGCAATGCCGGCAACAGCCGCGCCCCGGTTTGATGACCGCGCTGGTCCAGGCCGAGCACGACGGCGACAAGCTGAGCGAAAATGAGCTGTTGGCCATGGCGGTCCTGCTGCTGGTCGCCGGCTTCGTGACAACGGTGCAGCTGCTCAGCGGAGGCACCCTGGCCCTGATAAAGGCGCCGGAGCAAAAGGAGCGACTCCTGAACGACTGGTCCCTGGTGCCGTCGGCGGTGGAGGAGTTGCTTCGCTTCGTCAGCCCGCTGCAGATGTCCGAGCCGCGTTACGTGAGCCGGGACATGGAGTTCCACGGCCAGTCGCTGCGGCGGGGGGACTACATCCGGGCCTTGCTGGGGGCGGCGAACGCCGACCCCGCTCGTTTTCCCAACCCGGACAAATTGCACCTCGCGCGCAGCCCCAACCCGCACTTCAGCTTCGGCGCGGGCACGCACTTCTGCCTGGGCGCCCAGCTGGCCCGGGCCGAAGCCCAGGTCGGCCTGGAGCGACTCTTCCGCCGTTATCCGAGGCTGGCTCTCGCCGTGGCCGATTCCGAGCTGAAGTATACCGGGACCGTCGGTATGAGAGCGCTGGTGGCGCTGCCGGTCCGCCTGCAGTAAGACCGGCGCGACCGCTGCGGACAGCGCGGCGAATGCAACGTAGGACGGCCTTCCTAGGCCGTCCACCCACCGGACGGCCTAGGAAGGCCGTCCTACGTTGCGTCGCATTGCTGGCGCAGCACGCAATAGGAAATCATCGCAACAGATTTCAATTGACGCCGTTGCCCCCGTTGACCATGCTGTCTTATGCCGTTTGATCGGCTGTACTCGGCCTTGAATCGATGCGCACAGGCCGAGCAACCCCGTGGCGATTTCCTGGGCGTCCCCATCATGTCCGACACCATTGACATGCTCGCTTATGTGCCGCTCTTCGCTCTGCTGGACGACGAGGAGCGCGCCGCCTTAGCCAACGTCCTCGCGGTCGGCCGTTTTCCCAAGGGGCAGGCCATCTTCCGCACGGGGGACGTGGGCGGCGCCTTGTACCTGGTCGGCGCGGGTCCATCCGGGTCTCCTTCGAGAACACCGAAGGAGCCCAGGTGATCCTGGGGGAGTACGGCCGGGGGCAAGTGTTCGGGGAAATCTCGCTTCTGGATGGTGGTCCGCGGACGTCCACCGCGCTGGCGCTGGAGGATACCGAGGTTTTCATCCTGAGCCGCAGCCACCTCCTGGAGATAATTACCAAGCATCCCCACTCGGCGATGGACCTGTTGACGGTGATCGGCGCTCGCTTGCGCCAGCGACCAATTCATGCGCACGCAGGTGACGCGCAACGTCAACATTGAAGCCGAGGAGCGGCTAACCCCCTGGGGCAGCGCCTGGCAGACCGCGTGGCGGCCTTCGGCGGCTCCTGGCCCTTCATCCTCCTGTTTTTCGCGGTAATGATCCTCTGGATCGCGGTCAACACCTGGATGCTCGCCGAGGATACGTTCGATCCTTATCCGTATATCCTCCTGAACCTGGTCCTTTCCATGCTGGCAGCCTTGCAAGCGCCGATCATCATGATGAGCCAGAATCGCCAGGCGGCCAAGGATCGGCTCCAGGCGGATCAGGATTACCGCGTCAACCTGAAGGCTGAGTTGGAGGTCGCGCACCTGCACAAGAAGATCGATCGCATCTGGGAGGACATACAAGCGCAGCTGGCTCGGCCGAGACCTGAAAAGCAGACCGGGCCGGAAGAATAAACGGGTGATCCGCGGACGGCTCGGCTACAATGGCGGCGGTTAGCGTGAGAGCCCGCGAGCCCCTTTGCCGCCGACACCGCCCTCGCACGAGTACCTCCCATGCGCATTCGCCTGCTCAACTGCCTTGCCGGTGCCGTCCTCAAGCACGGCCCCAAATTCCTGTTCAGTCTGGCTCCGGGAGGCGATGTGATCTATGAAATCGCCGCCGAGACTTGGACTGCATTCCGCAAGAACGACGAGCCCGACGCGGCGCGCTTGGAGGTGGAGGCCCTCGCCCAGGCCTCCGCCGAGCAGGTCCGCGAGGCGATTGCCCAGGCCGTCAAGGAAGCGGCCGCTGAGCAGTCCTCCCAGGTGCAGGAGGCGCTGAGGGCGTACCTCAACCAGGTGCCGTCGGCGATCCGGCGCTCGATGCGGCGGCCGTCCGACCCCTCGGGCAAATCGGTGCCGGCCGACGTGGGCATTCGCGGCGCCCTCGACCTGGTGCCCTTCCTGCCGGCGCGGATGCCACGCTTCAAGCCGGGCGATCGTCCGCTGCCCGGCGTGGACTGGGAGCTCGAAGAGCTGGCCGGCGTCGGCGGCTTCGGCGAGGTGTGGAAGGCCCGCCATCCCTACCTCAAGAGCAAGCCGCCGGTGGCCCTCAAATTCTGCCTGGACAGCTCGGCGACGGCGGCCCTGCGCAACGAGGCGGGCGTGCTTGACCGCGTGATGCAGCATGGGCGGCATGCCGGCATCGTGCCGCTCTTGCACACTTACCTTTCGGCCGACCCGCCGTGCCTGGAGTACGAGTACGTCGAGGGCGGCGATCTCACCGGTCTGATCCAGGAGATGCACGTGCGCGGACGCGTCAAGCCTGCCGTGGCGAACCGGTTGCTCGTCGCCCTGGCGGAAATCGTGGCGTTTGCGCACAAGGCGGAGCCGCCGATCGTGCATGGCGACCTGAAGCCGGCCAACGTGCTCGTGCGGCGCATGCCCGACCGCAAGGTAGCGCTGCGGGTCATCGACTTCGGCATCGGCGGCTTGTCGGCGGCACGGGCCGTCCAGGAGGCGCGCACGCTCACGCGCAGCCGTCCGGCCCTCTTGACCGAAGCCGTCCGTGGGGCGCACACGCCGGTCTATGCCTCGCCCCAGCAAATGGCCCGGCGGCCCGGCGAACAGCCCGATCCGCGGGACGACGTACACGCGCTGGGCGTCATCTGGTATCAGCTGATCACCGGCGATCTGGGCATGCTGAGCATCCCGTCGGACTGGCGCGAGCAGCTGGGCGAGCACGGCGTGGGCGAAGACCTGATCCGGCTGCTCGGCTCGTGCATCGCGCCGAAGGCCGACAAACGCCCTGCCAATGCGGCCGTGCTGGTCGAGCAGGTCAACGACGCGAACGTGCCGATGCTGGAGCTGATCGACGAGGGTGCCGTGGGGCCCGCGAAGGCCGAGAAGCCGGGCGCTGTGGTGCCGAAGACGGCCAGGCCGGAAAAATCACGCGGCGCCCCCTCACCCCAACCCCTCTCCCCCGAGGGGAGAGGGGTTGGGGTGAGGGGCGCGCCGCCGGTCGTGAAACCCGCGACCACCAGGCCCCCACCGCAACCGGGCACGGTGCGGCCGGCGGAAACGGGCCGGCGTCGACCGACGGGCGAGACCAAACGCGCGGTGGAGACGGCGCCGACTGCTGGTCGGGCGCGGTGGGGCCTGGGTTGCCTCGGCGCGGGTCTGGCCGCATTCGCGCTGGTGGCGATCGTGGGTGTGCTCGTGGTCCGATCCTACTGGTTCGGCTCGCAAGCCCCATTGGCGAAGATCGACCAGGAGAAGGCCCTCAAGGACAAGGACAACGGAGCCAAGACCTGGGATTTCGAGCTGCCGCTAATCGACGGCGAGGAGAAGGCCGTCAAGGACAAGGTTAAGCCGGCGGAAAAAGTCGAGCCGGCGGCATCGGTGACGCCGCCGGTGGTCGCCGCCGCTGAGAATGCGTTGATCCGCGAGATGAAGTTCGTGCGGCTGCCGAAGGGGACGGCCTGGCTCGGCGGCGGCAGTGTCGAGGGGGCGCCTAAGAAGCAGGTGGCGATCGACTACGATGTGGAGCTGGCAGCGTACACGGTAACGCAAGGGCAGTGGCAAGAGGTGATGGGCAACGACCCCAGCTACTTCTCACGCGACGGCAAGGGGAGCGACACGGTCAAGGATGTCGGCGACGCGGACCTCAAGCGGTTCCCCGTGGAGAGCGTTTCGTGGGATGATGTAACGGAGTTTTTGGGGAAGCTGAACGAACGGGAGAAGGGCAAGGGGTACACGTATCGGTTGCCGAAGGAGGCGGAGTGGGAATACGGATGTCGCAACGCGGCGGGGAAGGAGAACAGCGCGTTCGACTTCTACTTGATGAAGGGGACCAATGACCTGACATCGACCGAGGCGAACTTCAACGGGGAGTATCCGGGGGGCAACGGGGCGAAGGGGAAGTACCTTGGGCGACTGACCAAGGTGGGCTCGTATCCTGCGAACAAGCTCGGGTTGTACGATATGAATGGGAACGTGTGGCAGTGGTGCGAGGATTTGTACGATAACACGGGCCCCTGCCGGGTGTTCCGGGGCGGCGGCTGGAGCCGCGCGGCCCGGCGCTGCCGGGCGGCGAGCCGCAGCAGGGACGCGCCGTCGGACCGGTACTGCGTCCTGGGCTTCCGGGTGTCCCGAGTTCCGTTGGGGCAGTAGGGCGGGCACGGAGCACGGCGTTCCGCGGAGGCCGGCGGCGGGCGGCGGAGCGGAGTGGAACGGAGCGGAGCGGCCCGCCGCCGTGCCGGAGCGGTACGCCGTGCGGAGCGGGTGGGGAATTGGTGTGTAGGGGCGAAGCCGCTGCGCGGCGCCAAAACGGCGTTATAGTGTACAGCTGTATAAAAATGGCGTACAAGTTTTTCACGGTTCCGATCCAGGACAGCGGCAGTGCCGAGGCGGAGTTGAACGGGAGGAGAAACGGGGCCATGCTGAATTCATTCTCGAACAATTGAGCATGGCCCCGGGTCCGCGGGGGCGCCGGGTCCGCGGGTAGCCGCCGTTCGAGCAGCAGGCACGCGTAATCGTGCCGCTGTCGGCGGGCCGGCACCGGATCACCGTCCACGTGACGACCGGCCAGGCGTCTGCGCCGTTCGTGCGGCTCGAGCTGCACCGGGCGGCCGATTCCAAGGCGCACGTCCAGGTGGTGATGGGCGAGTGACGGAATGAATCGGAGCCGTGAGAATAAACGGGCGATCCGCGGACGGCTCGGCTACAATGGCGGCGGTTAGCGTTAGCCGGCGAGCCCCTTTGCTCCGGTGGCCGACGAACCCGATCCCCGGATCCCCCTGGCCTTGACCCCAATGATGCTACATGGGAGGATGAGCGACGAGGACGACCTGCGTGCGTTGCGCAGACGAAGACCTCCGAGAGAGAATGACCGTCGATGAACGCGGTGCTTCCCTGCCGAATCATCACTGTGGTTACGTTCTTGGGTGATCGTTCTCACGCTTTCGTCAGGAGTTTTCTCAGAGCCGTTGACGACGAAAAGAACGGGCGCGGTCCTGGCCCTTATCGGTTGGATTGCTTGTTCTATACCGGCCACATGGGGGTATCGACTGACGGGAGCAAAGCCGTCTATGCGTTCAACCCAGATGTGGGCAATCTGCCGGTATGGCAGGTCATGGAACGTTTGAAACGCGGCGAAGCGCTGCTTGGCATTGTCCGTGATGATACTGCCGTTTTTGCCGCCGCGGTCAAGCACGGATTGGCAATCGTCTCCATCGACGTTCTGGTTCCGAATGCGAGCTTTCAGGACTTCCAGGCCGTTCTTGCTGCCGAGCAGCGGCAGAGCCGGTTTACCTATGGCTTTCCTGACGGCAATGGCGACTGCAACTGTATAACCTGGCTGGAGCGCATCGGGCTGCCTCTGCTCACCGGCGCATTAGTGAACTCAGCAAGCTGCCTGGAATCGTCGCGTCTCCCAGTCGCCGCTTCGGGGAATGCATCTAACGGAGCTCCGCATCATGACTCCCATTCCACCCAACATCGCAGAGGACGAGGACCTGCTTGGAAGGCTGGCCATGCGGTATCGCCGCGTTCGGGATTGTGCGCAGCGCATCCGGATCGCGAAGGAGTACGCCGATGCAGTCGATCGGCTCATCCGGAGTGGGGCATGGCATAATGCTCCACCTCCCGAGGATCAGCTTCCGGATGACGACATGCCGAGGGCATTTTTCGAGTTCTGGACCCGTTAGCAAGCGATTACGGATCGCGAACCAGATGCTTCAGATGACCGGGGGCGCATCCGGTTCTGCCCTCTACAATGTTCCTCAGCGGCCCCGGCATCTGAGCGAGTCGTTCGGCCTCAGAATCAGATGCTACGGAGTGATGATCCCATAGAGGAGCCGCCGATGATTGAGAACCAGGCGCTACTCTCGGCCATCATCGCCGATCCCGACGACGACAGTCTGCGTTTGGTTTACGCAGACTGGCTGGAGGAACACGGCCAGCCCGACAGGGCCCGGTTGATCCGCGTGCAGATCGAGATGGCACGGTTGCCGGACAACACAGAACCGCCCACCGCCTTGCAGGTCGAGGAAGAGCAATTGCTGGAAGCCTGCAAGAAAGCCTTGCCGCAGTTGGAAGGAATCACCTGGGGCTGCTTCGAGCGGGGCCTGGTCAGCTGTGTTCATGCGGCTACCCCTGCTGCCTTCCGTCGCCATGCCGGCAGCATTGCCGCCGTCGGCTTGGTGCATGGCGTGTGGTTTGACAAACCGGATGACTTCGCGGTTCTCGCCGAGGTGTCCGCCTTCGCCCGGATCACGGACCTGACCGTGGATTTCGACCGCCCGGGGTATCGAGACGGTGACAGCAGCCATCGTTTTAACGACGATCTTCAAATCCTGCTTGAGTCGGCTCACTGCCCGCGTTTGCGCAGCCTGGTGCTGTGGTCCTGCCACCTTGGTCCACGCGGGGCGAAGGCTCTGGGCGAGTGCCCTCGGATGGAGTCTCTAATCGACCTGGATCTGGGTGACAACTACATTGGCGATGAAGGAATGGCCGCCCTGGCTGCCTCGCCGTACCTTACAGCGCTCCGCGCTCTGCGCATAAACCAGAACAACATTGGGCCCCCCGGGGTCGAGGCGCTGGCGGCCTCCGTGAGCCTCGGTGGACTGGAGGAACTTAAACTCGGCGATTGGATTGGCCCTGCTGCCGGTCTGTGCTGGGCCGGTCGCCTTACTTGACTCACCTCCGGGTATTGCAGATTCATGATGAAATCGACGCACTCGGTGCGGCAGCCCTTGCCCAGTCGCCCAATCTGGCCGGACTCACAGAACTGGACCTTTGCACTGCCAGAGGTCCAGATGCTGCCCGGGCGCTGGCAGCGTCTCCTTATCTGCACCGGTTAACAAGTCTGCTGCTGCGCGGCTGCGAAATTGGGGACGCGGGAGCCGATGCCCTGGCTCGCTCGCCCATTCTGGCCAACGTGGAATACCTGGAACTGTCGGGTAACGACCTGACGGATGAGGGAGCGCGAGCCCTGGCCGCCAGCCCCTACCTTACCCATCTAAAACAAGGCGGGCTCGTCATGAGGCACGGAAATTACCTCACGGAAGACGGCTGGCAAGTACTCCGGGCGCGTTTTGGCGACGCCGTTGAGGCAATTTGACCCGAACGGAGAAAAAATGGACCTCGCCGGATTGTGTTTCAAGGGACTCACGTCACTGCCGGTGACGGTCGCCGGCCGCGGCGACTGGTCAGACGGCGACGGCTCACGCATCAACTGGTCATTATGGCAGTACTGGCGCGGCCTGGCGACTTGCTCCGAGCCGTGGGTGGCTATGATCTTCGTGTATTCGACGGGCGTCGTTCACTGGTGCAAGGGGGGGCCCCTTGTGAACCCTTGTTTGGGCAGTGCGGAAGGGGAAGTTCAGCTTCAGCTCGCGTTGGGTTCCTCCGACGCCGGCCTCCCGGAGCTGCGTGGGATTTTTCGGATCGGCGGGGTGTCTCGTGACTGGAGTTCGACCGTGGCGTCTTCTTTTTGTGTGCCGCCGATTCCGGATCGCCGCGAATTTCGGACGGGCGTGATCGAAACATTTTCTACTTATGAAAGTAATCCGGCCGTTGGCTTGTTTATGCTCTTCATCGCCCGACGCGACGTGAAGTACGGGAGAAGTCACCGTTGGCGCCTGCGCCGGGATTGGCAAGCTCGATCCCGGATCCGTTCAACCGCATCTTGACGTACGGGCGAACGGGGCGGCAGGTAATTGAAGCAAGCGATTCTCACGGCGTCTAGCGTTTGCGAGAGCAGCCGCTGGCGGCGTTACTGCACGCTGCCAGCGGCTAACCCGCAAGAACGGTTCGGCTTCAGTCATCCAGGACGTTGCCCAGCGCCTTCTCCGTGGCACTGCGGATCAGGTTGCGCAGCCAGTTCGGCTGAGCCGGCCGCGCTGCGGGGGCCTGCCCGTCCGCCGGAGCCACGGCCGGCGGTTGCGGCAGCGCCGGCGGTGCGACCGCGGGCGGATCGATGTGCTTCATCATCCACGGCGGCAGGTCGAGGTCCTTAAGCGTCTTCTGCCATTCTTCCGGAGTGCATTCGACGACTTTGCCGTTGACGATGAGGGTCTTGTTGCCAATGCCGTTCTTGACTCCGCAGACGATGGTCTTGGAGCCGGCCGGGCCGTCGTTGATGACAACGGTCCTGTTGCCGATGCCAATGCCAACGTTCTTGATGAGGTTGACGCCGGGTTTGGGCGCGAGCGGCAGACCGTCCTGGGCGACGACCCGGGCGCCGGCGGACAGTACGGCGACCGCCGCCAGGGCACCGGCGGAAAACAGAAGCTTCTTCATGAGAGTTTCCTTTCGAGATAAAGGGACAAGGCCGGCCGGGCAGATGCGCCGGCCGGCCCTGGGAGGCGTTCGCAGCCGACGGCACTTAGGGGTTGCTGTTGAGGATGACGGTCTTGTTACCGAGGCCATTGCCGTTGCCGATGTTGGCATTGGTGTTGAAGCCGCCGAACCCCGAACCGGAGTTCTGGTTGGCGATGACGGTCTTGTTGAACGCCCCGTTGCCGTTGCCGGCGTTGAGGTTGGTGTTGAAGCCGCCGAACCCCGAACCGAAGTTCTTGTTGGCGATGACGGTCTGGTTACCGAAGCCATTACCGTTGCCGGCGTTGAGGTTGGTGTTGAAGCCGCCGAACCCCGAACCGAAGTTTTTGTTGGCGATCACGGTCTGGTTACCGAAGCCATTACCGTTGCCGGCGTTGAGGTTGGTGTTGAAGCCGCCGAACCCCGAACCGAAGTTCTTGTTGGCGATGACGGTTTTGTTGAACGCCCCATTGCCGTTGTTGATGTTGAGGTTGGTGTTGAAGCGGCCGAGCTTGGATGGCGGCCCACCTTCGGACGGCCCAGCCACGCCAACCAATGCGGTGCCAGCCACAGCCAGCGCCACAACCAAGTTTCTGATCTTCATGGTAGAAATCTCTTATGGCCGGCAAATGTTTACGGCGAAGCAGCCTGCCGATTTCTGGTTCGCCGTTGAAGTGTCATTCACTTCCACCTAGCCATGCTCCGTTCTGGGCCAGAGTGCGCCAGTTTTTTGAAAATATTCCGCGTGGAACATCGTGACAATCGAGCGATCCGGAGCAGGTCACGCGGTGAAACGACCGTCGAGCGCCGTCGCAACCTGGCATGCGGCAAGGGCGTGAGTCGAGTCACCGCGCCGCGCGGGGGTGCCCTTTCAAATCCAAGGGTGTCCCTTAAAAACGTGAAAACGTAAAACGCGCTAGCCGATTGCCCGCCGCGCCGCCAGCGGTTAGGATGAGCTAGCTCATCCGCGGCGCCGCCGGCCTCGCGCGAGGGCCCTTCTTGCCGGAGGGTCGCCCGTGAGAGATGTCTGTTCCCCGCTCGGCTTTCTGTGCTTCTTGTGCGCCATGGTGCCACTGGGCCACGCCGTCTGGCTTGGCATGGCCGCCCTGTTGCGCAGTTTGAAGCCGCCGCGTCAGCCGGTATTTGAACCGCGGCGAGGTCGGCCGCGCCGCTGCGTGCGCTGCGGCACCTCGTTCAATTCAGCTGACGGCAATTGTCCCGAGTGCCATCTCGATCCGCGCAGCAGCACGGCGGCGGAGCTGCGCGACCTCGAGGCGGCGGCGCGCATGGTCCAGGGGCTGCTCGAAAGCGCGGGGCTCGATCAGGAGACCTGTGAACGCGTCTATCGCTGCATCGAGGCCCGCCAGCGCTTGCTCCTGAACGCCGGGCGCGGCGCGGTACGGCCGGTGGTCGAGGCGTCCTCCAGCGCGCTTCTGCGCATCGAGCAATGGCTCGGCGAAGAGGCCGTTGCCCAGGAAATGGAGCTCGACCTGGAGCGCAAGCGCGAGCTGCTACGCGGCTATCGGCTGCTTACAGATGACGACCTGCAATGTCTCTCGCCCAACGCGCTGCTCGGGCTGGCGCGGTTGGTGGCGAAGGTCGGACTGGCGAGCCGCGCGTTGCAGGCGTATCGGCTGTTGGTCGCGAAGTATCCCGCCGCCGAGCGCGTGCCGCAGGCCGCCATCGAAGCCGGCCGGCTGGCGTTCGACCAGGGGCAGGCGGCGCAGGCACGGTGGTTTCTCGAGCGCGGCCTCGCGCAGCCCGAAGCGGCGGCCGCCAACCCCGCGGCGGTGGCGCTGCTGGATCGGCTGCGCGACGGGATTGCGTTCGGCGACCCGGCAGCAGCGACGGCGCCGGCGGGCCCGGTGCCGGTTGTCAAGGTGGTCCCCGCCGCATTGCCGGTGGCGCCGGCGTCTGCGGAAGACGAGCCGCGGCAGCACCGTTCGCCTCGGGAGAGCCCGGCGGCGGCGAGCGAAGTTCCTGAGCCGATGCTCACGCTGCGATCGGTGCCCATCGAGGTGCCGCCGCCGCCGGCCGTGGTTGCGGTCGCGGTGGCGCCTCCCGAACCGGTCGTGCCGCCGGCGCCGCGCCGCAGCTTGGCCGAGTGGCTGGCCGTGTTCATGGAAGAGCGCAACGTGCTTTGGGGCGAAGTCGTCGGCGGGATGCTGATCGTCGGCTGTTCGATCGCGCTGGTGATCAGCCTCTGGCAAACCCTGGAAAACGTCCCGTTTTTTCCGTTTCTGATCTTCGCCGCGTTGACGGGCGCGTTGCTGGGCGCGGGCTTCTACACGCTGAATCACTGGAAGCTTGAGTCCACGAGCCGCGGGCTGCTGCTGATCGGGATGCTGCTGGTACCGCTGGATTTTCTGGTGCTGGCCGCCCTGACGCACGATCAGTCGGCCGGCATGCTGGAGATGGCGACGGCCGGCGCGGGCCTGATCTTTTTCGGCTGGCTCACCGGCGCGCGGGCCGCATTCTGATCCGCGATCCGCTGGGCGCCGCCGGCCGGCACGCCGAGTGGATTTTCGTACTGACCATCATGGCCGCAGCGCTGACGCTCTTGCTGGCGCCTCTCGTGCTAGGCGCGGAGGCGCACGCATTGCCGCTCGCCATCCTCGGCCTGTTGCCGCCGGTGGCACAAGCGGTGGCGGTGGGCATCGTGCTCGCGCAACTGGCGCGTGCGCCCTCATGGACAGGTGCGCCGCTGCGTGGACTATTCGTTCTGCTCGGAGTGGCAACTTTCGCGAGCGGCACCGCGCTGGGCTTCCTGCTCTTCAACTGTGCTGAACTGGCCGATACGGCATCGGGTCTGGCGCTGCCGTTCAGCGTCCTCGGTCTGCCGTTACTGGTCGGCGGCGCGATGATCCATTGCCGCGCCGGAGCTGGGCCCGCAGGCGAGCCGGCCTCGGGGCTGGGACGCACGGCCGGGACCGCGACCGCGCTTGTGGGCATCACGCTGTTATTCGTCGCGTTTGCCATGGCCCTGCCGAGTCCGTGGCAGCGCTGGCTGGTCGGCGGCGTGAATGCGCTTGCGCTCGTGTGTACTGCGTCTGCCTTGCGCTTGCCCATGTTGCATGTGCCGGCCCAGGGGTTTCTCGTGTTGCTCGTCCACGCCGGCCGGCGTGCGCCCTGGACATGACGACCACCGCCGCCGAGGTGCCGCTGAGTCTGGCGGGCCTCATGGTGCTGCAGCTTGCCTTGGCCGAGGTCTGGACCGCTCTGCGGCGCGAAGCGGATGCGCGATCCTACGTGGCGGGCGCCGCCGTCAGCGCCCTGCTCGCGGCCTACGGGGCCGTCGTGCTTAGCCCGGAACATCCCGCGACCGCGGCCGGCGTCTTCGGCGTGGCGGCGCCGGCATGGTTGCTCATCAACCGTCACGGGCTGCACGCTGTCGTCAGTTACCTCGCGCTGACATCGCTGTTCGGCTGCGCATGGTTTGTGCTCGTACTGACCTTGCCCGAGCTCGATCCGGTGGAACGAGGCTACTGGGCCATGCTCGTCCACGGCACCGGCTGCCTATTGCTCGTGCTGGGACTCGGTGCGCGGCGCAGCGCGACGTGGCTGGAATCGGTTTACGTGTTGCCCGCCCGCCGGTCGGCCAGTGCCGGCTCCGTCCTTGCCGTGAGCTTGCTGCTCGCGTCCACGGAGGCATGGCAACCTGCACGCTTCGCAATCGCCACGGGATGGCTGGCCGCGATCTGGCTCGTCCTGGCGTGCACGGAAACCTCGGTATTCCTATTCGGCGCATTCCAGGCCGCACTTACGGCGGCCGTGGTCAGCGGCGCGCTGACGTGGGCGCAGAGCATGGGTTGGCAGCTTGACGAGCTGCGCACCGTGTATGCGGCCGGCGTGAGCGTCGCCGGGCTGAGCCTCGCCTGGGAGGCCGTCCGGCGCTGGTTGGGTGAATGGCCCAGCGTGCGACGATTGTTGCCGGAGCGCGTGCCGGCCGTGGATCGCGTGGTCGTGGGTGGGTTGATCGCGAGCCAGATGCTGCTTGCCGTGGCGGGAGTGCTGCCGGACGTTGCCGCCGAGCTGAACCGTTCCGTTGACGTGGTCTTGCCGTTGGCGCCGGGATGGCAGGCCGCGATCGCTGGCCCGGACGCCTGGCTCATTCTGGCTGTGCTCGCGGTCACGCTGTTCGTAGCCATGCGGTCATCGAACGTCTTTTGGCCGACGCATGGGTTGTTGCTCCTGGCCCTGACCGCCGCGGTGCTGCTGGCGCTTAGCGAGCCGGGCGAGTTGCGCGGGCGGCGTCCGCGCTCCGCTGGAGCCTCACATTGGTGTTCGTCGTTGTTTCCGCGATGTTGTGGCTGCGCGGACCGCTCGAACAGCGCTGGCCGGGCATACTTTCGGCGGCGTCGCTGCGGCGACTGCTGGTCGGCGGTGCGGTGGTGCCGGTGCTGGTGCTGACGAGCATGGTCGCATGGCTGCGGCTGCAAGGCGAAGCGCTGGGCGGACCGCTGACAGGCTCGGTGTTCGCGCGGATGGGCGGCAGCCTGTCGCTGCTCCTGCCGCTCGCCCTCATTAGCGCCACGTGGGCCGGGCACGGCATCCGCGATCGTTTGCCGAGCAACCTGTTTGCCGGCGGTCTGCTCGGCACCGCGACCGTGATCGGCGGCCGGGTGCTGCAGACGCATCGCGTGGGGCAGGGGATGCTTCCCGAACATGGTGTGCAGGCGTTACTGCTCGGGGCGGGATTTGCCTGGCTCTGGGCGATTGGCTGGCTGGCCATGGCACGGCGGCGCGACGACCGCGTGATTACGGGGCTGCTCCACTCGCCGCTGCTGCGTGTGCAGGGACGCGTCGGCTCCGCCCTGCTGGCGCTGGTGTTGGCGCCCGCCTTTCTGATGCTTGCAATCGCGCCAATCGGCGAAGTTCCGTCGTGGGCGGCGGCGTCCGGATCGCTTACCGCGTGGCTCGTGCTGGCATTGGCTACGGCCGGGCATTTTGCGCTCGCATGGGGTCGCGGGCAAACGCTGACCCTTGGCGAGGGCGGCATGCTGAGCCTCGGGGCAGCCGTGCTTCTGGGCTGTACTGCCGAGCGCCTTGGGCTCAGCGGCCTGCCGGTGCTGATGCTGGCGCTGGCCGCGCTCAGCGCCGGTTGGGCATGGGGACAATCGCTGGGGCCATCGCGAGATTCCGCGCTTCCGTGGGCAATTACAGCAGGCTTGCTAGCCATGGCACTCGCGCTGGGGACCTTCATGCGCGGCGAGCTGCATCTGACCTCCGCGACTACGGTCGCGCTGGCGGCCATCGCGTCGGCGTCGCTCGCGTGGCGACGGCAGGCGGAAGGCTGGATGCTGCCGTGCGCTCTGTTGCTGGCGCTGGGCGCGACGTTTGTCGTCTGGTGGCGCTATCTCGACGAACCGTTCACCGACTGGGCGCTCGAGCTGGTGCAGACCGATTTCGCCGTCGTCGGCGCGGTGTCGCTCCTGTGGCTGCGGGCGCGGCATCGGCTCTACGTGCCGGCTCTGTCGGCCGACAAGAGCGTGTGCCTAGACGTACAGACCAGATTGGGCTTGGTCGCGCCCGCGTTCCTATCACTGAGTGCGCTGGGATTGCTGATCACATCGCCGCAGCAACCGGCCAGCTTCGTTGGCGACGTTGGCACGCCGATGGGCTGGCTGGCGCTCGTGCTGAACCTGACGGCGGCGTGGTGGTATGCCGCGCTGGCCGCGCCGGGCCGCGTCATCCATGTCATCGGCGCGGGGGGACTGTTGGCGGGCATCCTCGCGGCGGCGCCGGCCCGGGCGATCGACTGGCTCGCCTACGATGCGTTGATGACGTTGTGGACCGTCGTCGGCCTCGGCATGCTCATGGTCGCCTGGGCCAGTCATCAGCCGGGCGTTGGCCCACACATCTGGCCCGCGGAGCGCCGCGCCGCGGCGGCGCAGCTCCTGCAATCCTGGCTGCCCGCGAGCGGCACGCGGTTGGGTTGCAGCCTACGGGATGGCTGTCGTCGCACTCGCGCTGTATGCCACCTGGTCCGAACCGGCACGGCCCGCCTGGGCGAGCAGTAACGTCCTGGCGATCAGCTTCCTGTTCGGTGCGCTCGCATGGTGGTCGCGCCGGCCGATCTACAGCTACGTATCGGGTCTGCTGGTCAGCCTCGTCGGCGTGGTCCTGTATAGCGCCTGGGCCCATGCTCGGCTGCACGCGGACGGCCCGCTTGTCGCCAACACCGAATTGGTCGCGACGTTCGTGACCGTGCAGGTCCTTTGCTGCGCGGCCGTCGGGACTGCGTGGTCCTGGGTCGAACAGCGCCTACGCAACCCGTCGCTCGACCGGCGCGGGTTCCCGTCCACGGTGCGCATCGCATTCGGCACGGGGCTGCACCTGTTCACGCTGATGGCTGCCCTCGCCGTTGCCCTGCAGTTGTGCGGACTGCCGAGTCCGATCGGCGAGCCGATGGCGTGGTGCGCCCTGCTTGCCCTTGCCGCTGCGGCGCTGGCGTCGCTCTATGTCGGCGCTGGCGCCGGGATCGTGAGCTATGTGCTCTTTGCGTGCGGCTTGCTCGCGATCTTGCTGACCATCCAGAGCCTCCCGCTCACCCGGCACAACGGCTGGTATGTGCCGCTCCTGGTGACCGGCTATCTCGTCGCCACCACAGGCGTCGTTCGGCTCTACGAGCGTTTCCCGATAGCCCAGCGCTGGTTGCCGCGGCCTGCATCGACGCCCGACGGCTGGGACTGGTTCTTCTCGGAGCAGGCGCTGCTCGCCTCCACCGCCGTGCTCCTGTCGCTGGGCATGACGTGCTGGTTTCCGACGCTCACGGGGCGTCTGAGCGGACCGGTCGCTTGTGCGATGGCGGCTTGCGTGTGGTGGTTGCTCGTCGACGTGTGGGCCCGCGTCATCGCGCCGGACCTGTCGCCGTACTCCCCGTTCAATCTGCTCCGCCTGCGAGCGTGTCCGCGCTACGTCACCCTGGCGCTGGCCGTCCTCGCCCTTGTCGAGCTGGCATGCGCCGGCTTCGATCCGACCAATGCGCGTCGCTGGCTACAGCGCACCGCTGCGGTCCTGCCGGTACTCGCGGCGGTGGCCGCCGTGCTTCAGCTCGTCGCGCCCCGCCTGCCGACGCGGCACGCATGGCGCGAGCCATTCCGCGATTGCGCGGCGGGTGCCATGCTCACGGGGTATGCCGCCGGTTTCCTGCTCCTCGTGCTGCTGCTAGCCGGGATCGAACCGGCTGCCCGCGCAGGCGAACCGCTGCTGTCCGGCTGGCTCGTCATGTTGGCCGCGCTGGCGCTCCTGACGCTCGCGGGCCTGAGCCTGCGGTACGCATTGAATCCGAACACCGATGCGCTCGGCTTGCCGGCTGCCGGCGCGGGCTGTACATCTACGCAGCGGAGGCGATGCTGGCGGTGCTGGTGCTGCACCTGCGCCTTACCGTGCCGCATCTGCTGCCGGCGGTGCTCGGTCGATACTGGCCGCTCTCCGTGATGGTCGTCGCCTTTGCCGGCGTGGGGTTGGCCGAATTCTACGCACGTCGCCGGCCGATTTTGGCGGACCCGCTGCGGCGCAGCGCCCTGGTCCTGGCGTGCGTGCCGGTAATCGCTTTCGTCTTGCAGCCGCTCACGGCTTGGCCGCTTCCCGGCGGCAGCGCCATGCACGCACTGTGCTGGCTGCTGCTGGGCCTTTTGCACGGTTGGGTCGCCCGGCTCCGGCGGTCGCCCAACCAGGTGCTCCTCGCGGCGTTGTTCATCAACTTCGCCGTCTGGGTCCTCCTGAGCGCGCATGAGGATTTCGCTTTCCGAACGCATCCGCAGCTATGGCTCATCCCGCTCGGCCTGATTGTCCTCGGCGCCGAGTTCATCAATCGGCCGCACCTCGGGCCCTGGCTCAGCGCGGCCCTGCGCTCGCTCGGGCTCTTGTGCATTTACCTATCGTCGACGTTCGACATGCTGCTGACGGGGCTCGGCAACTCCGTCCTGTTGCCGATCCTGCTGGCGGTGCTGTCCGTGCTCGGCGTCCTGTTGGGCATTCTGCTGCGGCTACGTGCCCCGCTGCTGTTCGGCACCGCCTTTTTGGGGGTCGTGATCCTCGCCCAGATTTGGCACGCCGCCGTCGATCAGCAGCAGTTCTGGGTCTGGTGGGCCAGCGGCATCGTCCTGGGACTGACGATCCTCGCGCTGTTCGCGTACTTTGAGAAGCATCGCAACGAGGTACTACGAATGTTCGAGGAGGTACGGCGGTGGAATTGAACAGGGCTCAGGCCAGCAGCTCGTGCACCACGTTTCCCGCCACATCCGTCAGGCGGAAATCGCGGCCGCCGTAACGATAGGTCAGGCGCTCGTGGTCGATTCCCAGGCAGTGCAGGAGCGTCGCGTGCAGGTCGTTGACGCGGACCGGGTTCTCGGCGATGTTGTAGCCATACTCATCCGTCGTGCCGTACGACAGGCCGGGCCGAATGCCGCCGCCGGCCAGCCAGTAGGTGAAACAGCGCGGGTGATGGTCGCGTCCGAAGGCGCCGGCAAGATTGCCCTGACCGTAGGCGGTGCGGCCGAATTCGCCGCCCCAGATGACCAGCGTGTCGTCGAGCAGGCCGCGCCGGCCCAGGTCGCGCACCAGGGCCGCACACGGCTGATCGACGGCGAGCGCCTGGCGGCGGACGTCGTTGACGACGTTGGCGTGCTGGTCCCAGCCGCGATGGAAAAGCTGCACGAAGCGCACCCGCGCTCGACCAGCCGGCGGGCCAGCAGGCAGTTGCGTGCGAAACTGCCGGGCGTGTTCACGTCGGGGCCGTAAGCAGTGAGCGTGCGCTCCTGCTCGCCGGCAATGTCGACCAGCTCCGGCACGCTGCTTTGCATGCGGCCGGCCAGCTCGAAGCAGCGCATGCGCGCCTCGATTTCGGGATCGCCGACGCGGGCATGGCGCAGCCGATTCAGCTCGTTGATGCCGTCGATCATGCCGGCACGCACTTCGCGCGACACGCCGTCGGGGCTGGTGAGATAGAGCACCGGGTCGGCGCCGGACTGGAACTGCACGCCCTGGTGCTGGGCGGGCAGAAAGCCACTGTTGTAGTGCCGCGACGACAGCGGCTGATCGAGCGGGCCGGAGATCATCACGACGAAGGCCGGCAGGTCGTGATTCTCGCTACCCAGACCGTAGCTGATCCACGAACCCATGCACGGCAAGCCCGAGCGGTCCAGGCCGGCCTGCATGAATACGATGGCGGGATCGTGATTGATCGGCTCGGTTTGCATCGACTTGATGATGCACAATTCATCGGCGACCGCGGGCAGGTGCTGCCACAATTCGCTCATCTCATGCCCCGCCCGGCCGACACGGCGGAAGCCATACGGCGTGGTCGCGGTCTGGAAATGCCCCTGATTTCGCGTCATCAACGTGACGCGCTGGTCGCCGAGCACGGACCGTGGCATCTCCTCGCCGTGCCGCTGCCGCAGGATCGGCTTGTGGTCGAACAGGTCGATGTGCGACGGCCCGCCCGACATGAACAGGTAGATCACGTTGCGGGCGCGCGGCGCGAAATGCGTCCGCCCCAGTACGCCCGGCACCGGCTCGCCCGCGGGATCGGCCACGAGCCGCGGGTTCAGCAGCGTTGTGAGCGCGGCCGCACCGAGCCAGCCCGACGATTGTGTCAGGAAGCGGCGGCGGGCACGGAAGACGGCGTCATCGTACATGAGATTGGCTCCTTTGCAATCATATCGCGATGCGTCCGCCGTGTCAGGACGAGAATTCCTGGCTTGCATGGCCACGGCAAAGGAGCTCGCTGGCCACGGTCCGTGGCCGCCAGCTCTGAATCGCAAGCCGCCTGGAGGTTGAAGCTAGCGCCGCACGGGTTGGCTCGATGGCCCTGCGCGGACGTGGACGAGTATTTTGAAAAGCACGGGGTTGTGCCGAAGAAGTAGTCACGAGTTGCGGGTCTTGGCGCCCTTTGAGCCGCCTGCGGGGGGGACGGTTCGGCGGTCGTCGGCGCGCTGGACTGGCGAATGCATCATAATGGCGTTCGCCTTCAGAGAGCACAGGCATGCGCAAATCGGAATACCAACATCCGGCGCTTGGCGACATCGGCTGGAACGCCGAGCTGCACTCCTGGGAAGCCGAGGTTGCTCTCGCGCCCGATCGCCCCATCCGCCTCCTCATCGTGGTGGAGGCAGACTGGTCGGACGCCGAGCCGCAGAAACTGTTCGCCATCGCCGTAGCGTATCTGGACTGGGCACGGCGGGCGGAGCCGGCCTGCCGCGAGCGGATTGCGGACGATTTGTGGCAGCTATACAACCACTCGTGGGCGGATGACGATCCCGACGAGGGGCCACCGCCGCTGGAACGCCCTGCGTTTGTCGCTCGGCTGGGCGCCTGTGGGATCAGTCTTTACCACGACGGCAGCGCTGCGTGGATGTACGACTCGGGCGATCTGTTTGCGGGCCACGGCATCGCCGTCCGGGTCGGCGCGGATCGGGTTTTTGGGCGGGCTTCGCTTTTCGGCTGACAATCCGAGCCGAACCACGTGCTGCAGCGGCCCGGCCACCGATTTGCGGTTGTGCGCGGCATCACGGTTCTTCCCACGTGAGCCGGCCGTCGAGCGGTGTCGTTCGCCGGCTTGGCTTTTCGGTTGGCGCGAGACATGATCATCCCAATTGAGATCCCCGGTGATCTTCGTCAAAAGCTCAAGGCACTGCGAGTGTCGCAACTACAGAGGCTACGGGAGGTAGCCGAGGCGGAGCAAGTTCGGTTCATTCGCCACTGGTATGAGGAACTCCAAAACATTGACGGCGTCGCGCTTTGGGGCACGATCGGCGCGGACGTGTATCTGACTTTCGATGGCCGCTTCATTCTTTCGGAAGATTGCGTGACTCGCGGTCAGTCCATTCGGGAAACCGATGAACTTGGCTACATTGGGCTTGGATTGACAACTGCGGCGTTCGTTTACGATCTGCCCGAGCTCTTGGAGTATCTGCCGATACAGCCAGATGGTGAACCGCAGTGTCCTTATTGCCAAGGGGCACGACAGGTGGTGTATGCTAGAGGTGGCCACCCGCCCAAACAAACGTGTCCCTATTGCTGCGGGCTTGGCTGGGGCAAACAGATGTTGAGTTAGAAAGGGTTCATTGCATCTGGTTTACTGTTTTTCGGAATGCTACATCTCACCAGCGGCCGCCGCGGGTGCTGCAGCAGACAGGAGCGCTCTTGTCGGCGAGGCATCGGTTTGCTATCGTGACAGGCGGTGGTCCCTTGTAGGAGCGCGAGGTGTTATGGCTGCGGCCGTGCTGACTCCGCGCGTGCGACTTGCGACAGTTTGCGACCGCGCTCGGGAGAGTCCTACGGAAGCTGGCGTGTACCACCTCCGAGGAGTTCGTCAGCGGATCGGTGCATCGGCCTTTCCGTTTTCACGCTTTCGACTCTGGCTGTTCCTGGTGTTGTCGAGTCCGCGTCCCGGGACCTATCCTGGATACGTCCGTGTAATGAACGAGGCGACCGACAAGGCCATTCTGTTCGCCCACCTGGCACCGCATCTCCGCTTTGAGGTTGGCGACGACGCCTTGGCGGCCGCAGCGCGCCTGCGCTGCTCGTTTCCGCAGGCAGGTCGCTACACTGTGCAGGTCTGGTTTTATCAAGAGCACGGGAGTGATGTTCTCAAAGCGGAAGTGCCTTTTTCGGTGATTAAGGAAGGGGACTGAGCCGTGAAAAAGAAGTCTTCAAAGAAAATGCTTGGGCCGACCCTGCAGGAATTTGAGTTGGTCGCCGTGACTAATCCTGCGGAACTGGCAGCACTTGACCGTCGGTGTCGGGCGGCTGAGAACGCAACGGCTGCAGCCGAGAAGGCCGGCAAAAGCAAATCAACCGAGCGGAAGTGAGCGCCAAGGACGCCGAACCGCCCAATGGCCTCGGAAATCAATAGACGGAGCCTCTCCGTAGAAGATTCTTTCTTCCTACCAATCGTTACAATCGGAACCTGTTGCCCCGTGCCTTTGTGTCTGCGCCGCTTTTTGCGCTGCACCAAACAGCTCAACAAGGTCGGAGCCGGCCGGCCTTTCGCCTGGGCCGGTCGGCTGCAGGCCGCTTGGCCTGCGCCTTCGAAAATCATGCGTTCGGACGTGCCTGGTCATCCCCGTGGTGGGCCCGTGGGCACGGGGCCGACCTGAACGAGCAGCTTGCCGAAATTCTCGCCGCGAAACAGGCCCAGGAACGCGCGGGGCGCGTTCGAGGCCCTGCACCACATCCTCCTTGAACTTGAGCTTGCCCGCGCAGCCAGCCGGACACATCGCGCAGAAAGGCGTCGCGACGATGCTCGTGGTCGCCGACCAGGAAGCCCTGCATCAGGACACGCCTCAAGATCAATGGCCGCAGATTGGGACCAGGAGGCGGCGCGCTCGCGTTGTACTGCGAAATCAGCCCCACCAGCGGGATGCGCCCACCGACGTTGATGTGGCGCAGCGCCGCCTCCAGCACCGGGCCGCCGACATTGTCGTAGTAGATGTCGATGCCGGCCGGACAGGTCCGCGTCAGGGCCGTATCGAGATCCTCGGTCCGGCGATTGATGCACGCATCGAAACCGAGCTCGTCGACGACATACCGGCACTTGTCATCGCCGCCGGCGACGCCGACAGCGCGGCAGCCGTGGATCTTCGCGATCTGGCCGACGACCGAGCCGACGGCGCCGGCCGCCGCCGACACCAACACGGTCTCGCCCGGCGTTGGACGGCCGACATCGAGCAGGCCGGCGAAGGCGGTCAACCCCGGCATGCCGAACACGCCCAGGAAATAGGAGATCGGACCAAGGCCGGCATCGAGCTGGCGCACATCGCGGCCGTCCGAAACGGCGTACTCCTGCCAGCCGTTGTAACCGAGCACCAGCTCGCCCGCGGCGAACCCGGGATGCTGCGAGCGTAGCACCTCGCTCACCGTGGCGCCGATCATGACCTGGCCGAGCTCGGCGCGGTTGGCATACGTGGCGGCACCGCTCATCCGGCCGCGCAGATACGGGTCGAGCGACAGATAGATGGTCCGCGCCAGGAACTGGCCCGGGCCCGGCTCCGCAATCGGCGCCTCGTGCAGCGCAAAGTCCTGCTCACTCGGTTCGCCCGTAGGACGATTGACCAGCAAGATCTGGCGGTTGATAGCAGCGCTCATCGAGCGCCTCCCGTGACGGTCCCGTGTCGATGACCCCGGAACCGCTTTCTTATACGGGGGGCCACGACGGAGCAACCGGCTGCGGCCGATCGAGCTCCGGTGCGCGCTACCGGCGGATCGCTGCGGCTAACCGACAACCGCCCGCCCACGCTCGACCCCTGCCGGCTTGTCCGGCAGGTGAACCTCGCACGTGGGACCTGACACCGATGGCACAGCCGAGCCGGCTTTCGCAGTCAGCGGGGATTTCTGTATGTCCCCTAGTAGCCCTTATCAGCATTTCTACATGCTGCCAGCTGCCGAGCGTTAGAAACTGCGTCGCGACGTGCAGAAACTAGCCGACGCCGCGAAAGCGTTCGGGGGGTCGTGCATCGCCGTCCAATTCAAACTAGGGATCAACGCCTACTGTTCCCAGACGGACGAATCGCTCTCCATCACCGCGATCCGAGAACCGGATGAACTGCTCAAGGGGATCGACGAATGGAATCAGGCAGACGAGCAATCGGCAGGGCTCGAATAGGGCTGTTGCGAATCGCCGCCGGTAGCTCGGGCCATCGGCGGCGATTTTCGTATCAGCGACGCGATTGTCGTATCAAGAGCGATTTACGTAGCAAATGCAACATGACTGTCGGGGAAGCCGACGTCCAGCCGCACGCGGACCTGCGAGCGCTGGGCGAACCTAGCGCATCACCCCTGCATGTCGAGAAACAACAGCTCCACCCGCTCGAGCAGCTCGGCGTCCGTAATCTTGGGGTTCTGGCGGTGCTGCTGCATCCGCTCGAACAGCTTCTGCTTGACCTCGTCGAGCTTCGGCTGGCCGTGGCGCTGCCGCCATGCGGCGAGCACGCCACGCACCTTGTTCTTGATCGCCTCGTAGGTCGCGTTGCCGACGACGCCTGAAAGGGCGGTGACGGCGATCCAGCCGGCTAGCGCTGCCGCGTCCGCATCCAGCGCCAGGTGTTCGGCGTGTTGTTCCTCGAACAGCACGCCCGGCTCGTGAATGGCGGGGCCTTCCCATTCGGCGAGCATCTCGACGGGACCGGCGTGCGCAATGACCTTCTTTTCGTCCATGGATCACCTCACTGTAATCAATTGCTGACCGGCTAACGTATCGTCGAACAAGAATTGGATGACGTAAACTCCCGGCGCGGGAAAGCGGCAATCGAGCAGCGAGAACGTCACGCCATAGTGCCCGGTCGGGTCCTTGCCTTCGAAAGAAATTCGCCGTGCCGGCGATCCGAAGACAGGCTGGCCGGTTTCGTCGTTCACACAACGGATGCGGCCCATGCCCGTACCGCGACCGTCCGTCAGGATGAGCAGCACGACAAGGCGGTCCACGCTCACAGATGCCATCGCCCCGGCAGGCCAAGCCACAAGGGAGGTCAGCCCCACGACCGTGAGCTTGCCAGGGCGGCTTTGGTCTTTGAGAACTTCATCGCAGACGACCAGGTAGCGCACATTGGGCGTCAGTGCGATGCTCATCCGCGTCAGTCTCCCAGTATCGCTAACTCGGCGGGCCTGCCCTTGCCTGCTTTGATTCTAACGCGCTTGCGCGCGGTTGGTACAGTGGTGAACTCCCCGGCTTTCGTCCAGGTGAGCCGGGCGCTCGTACTCGGCCCAGGCAGCGTCGAGGTCGGCCGCGCCGAGAGGCGGCTGAAACGCCTCGCGGATCTCGTCGTCCGGCAGCCCGCGCAATCGGCCGGGGGCCGTACCCCATCGGGCAGGTTCGCCGCGGTGTCGTTAAACCAGATCGCCTGTTCGATCTCGACCGGGTTTGCTCGGTAGTAGTCCCAGGCGGCGTCGAGATCGGCCTGGTTGAGCGCCGGTAACGAGTCGAGCACTTCGGCGTCCGTCATCCCGAGTTTGCGATCGATGACCAGCATCCAGACCGCGATCCTGGTCTGGCGAATGTAGGCCTCCCCACCGCAAACGTTGGGCGTTTTCTGGATGGCTGGTGTTTCAACGGTGGGCATGCTTCACCTCCGGTCCTTCCTACAGTCTATCAGGCCGCACCGCCGGATGAACCACAATGATTGCTTGCCGCTCCCTTGTCCATCTGCTCTAATGGCATGAGGCGTGCGCCGGCATTGCGGCGCAACTTATAGGGGGGAGCATCGTGAGTCAATCGCAACGTCCGCATCAGCATCGCGTCGGCATCAATCGCCGCGAGCTGCTGCAAGTCGGCTATTCGGGCCTGCTGGGCATCGGCCTGTCGTCGCTCTTAGCGCGGCGGGCCACGGCGGCGGCGCCGCGCGGACGCCCAAATCGCTGATCCTCGTCTTCCTCACCGGCGCACCCAGTCACCTGGATATGTTCGATCCCAAGCCCGACGCGCCGGCCGAGATTCGCGGCGAGTTTCGTCCCATTGCCACGCGCGTGCCGGGAATGTGGGTCAGCGAACATCTCCCCAGGCTGGCCGCGCGGGCGGACAAGTACGCCATCGTGCGCTCGCTGTCGCATCGCGAGAACAACCACCTTGTCGCGACCCATCATCTGTTGACCGGGCATCAGCAGCCGGGCGCGTTCTTTGACAAGGTGGCGTCGCGCGACGATTGGCCCAATTACGCCTCGACGCTCAATTATGTGCGCCCACGCCACGATGGCCTGCCGACCGGCGTCAACTTGCCGACGTATCTGATGGAGGGCCCGCTGACCTGGCCGGGACAGCACGCCGGCTTCCTCGGGCCGCGCCATGACCCGTGGCAGATCACGCGCGATCCGTCGCTGCCTGGCTTCGGCATGGACAGTCTGCGCCCGGCCGAGGGCATCGACGTCACCCGGCTCAACGATCGCCGCAGCCTGGTCGGCCAGCTCGACGCGCACCAGGCGCAGCTAGCCAGCCTCGCATCCGCGCCGGCTGTCGGATCAGCAGGAGCTGGCGTTCTCGATCCTCGCCTCCGGACGCATTGCCCGTGCCTTCGCGATGGACGAAGAGCCGGCGGCGGTGCGCGACCGTTACGGCCGGCATGCATTCGGTCAATCGCTGCTCTTGCGCGCCGGCTGGTGCAGGCGGGCGTGCCGGTGGTGCAGGCGAACATGGGCGGCGCAGACCTGGGACACGCACGGCGAAAACTTCAGCCGGCTGCGCCGCACTCTCTTGCCGCCGCTGGACCAGGGCGTCGCCGCCCTGCTGGACGATCTCGACGCCACGGGCCTGCTCGGCGAGACGCTGGTGGTGCTGCTCGGCGAGTTCGGCCGCACCCCGCGGATCACGACGCAGCCGGGCGCGGCGTCGGCGGGCCGTGATCACTGGGCGTCATGCTTCTTCGGCTTCTTCGCCGGCGGCGGCGTGCGCGGCGGTCAGGTGATTGGCCGATCGGACCCGATCGGCGCCTATCCCGCGACCCCGCCCTATTCGCCCGACGACGTGGGCGCGACCGTCTATCACGTCCTCGGCGTCGATCCGGCGACGGAAGTGCGCGACCGCCAGAGCCGGCCGGTTACGCTCAACCGCGGCGACGTGATGCAGGCGCTGTTCACGGGCTGACGCGTTTAGCGGCGGCTCGCAGAGCCGCGCGGGTCTACGAAGCCGCGCCTAAACGCAACCGCTCATAACCAGTTCTCGGTCCGCAGAACAGCTCGCAGGCGCAAGCTGCCTGGGAACGGATCGTTGCGCCACCCGGTTAGGCTCGATGGCCAAACGGCCGCGCCCTCTCGGCAGACACACCGCGGTCCGGGCGGACGTTAGAGGGCGGGCGGGAAAGCTGAGCACTCGGCGGAACGGACAATGGCGTCGCGGAGATGCTCGGTCACTCGATTGCCAACCAAGGTCGTTCCTCGCTGGCCGGGCACACCCTATTTTCGGCACGCGCCGCCCGACCGGCACGACCTGCAACGGCAGGAATGACCGGCACGACTTGCAACGACAGGAACGACCGGCACGACTTGCCAGATCCGCCAGCTAAAAATTCGCCGATCACAAAGCGGATGCGCTCGCGCGATGGCGTGTTGGCGAGAATGTCGATCTCCTTCGCAATCGAGCTCACCAAGTCGATATGATCGACGCCCAGCATTGCCATGATCTCTTCGAGCGTCACCACCGGCATCGGCCGGGCGTCGCGCCAGAACTGATAGCCCGGCTGGCCGCGGGCCGTGTCGAGCTGGTCGAGCGGGACGACCATGCTGCCGCCGGTCGATTCGCACTGCGGCCGGACCGCGTTGAGCAATCCGAGCGGCTGTTTCTGGTAGGTGCAGGCAGCGTGGATAACGGTCGCGAAGGAGCCCACGTTTTTTTGCAAGGCGGGAATGTTCTCCGGGCAAGCTTCGACGCAGACGATCCGGGCGCTGGGATGCTTGGCGTGCCAGAGGACGGCAAACGTGCCGATGTGGGCCCCGACGTCAACGACGACGTTGAACGCGGGGCCGCTCAGGAGCGCGGTGCGGTAGGCGTCGTCCCGAACGATGTCGCGGACGACGACGAGGTCTTGCTCCACATTGTCGGCGCGAACCCAAAAGCCTTCTCGAAAGACCAGCTCGCTCATGGTATCACGCCCGTCCCTCGCAGCTGCCGTCTTCGGGAACGGGAGGAGCCGGGACGAATTTCGTTACAACTCAAACCGACAGGCGACGTTACGTGAACTGTCCTTGCGCCAAGCAAAGCTTGGGGGAGGAGGCGATGATGTAAGAGAATGCACCATCAAAACCTTTCGTAGGAACCCTGTGGGCAGCCAATCCCACCCGGCAGAGCCTGGCCGGCAGCCGGAAGCGAGTCTTGCGTGCAGCGGTGGGGTAACCCACACCACGAAGCGTAGACAGCCAGTGCCTAGGCCGTGCTACTGAGCCTCGAGAGCATTACCCGCGAGAGCCCTTGACCTGGACAGATGCGGGGGCCGCGCCGAACCATCGCAATGGCCTGGTGGATTCGGTCTCGCCGGGGTCGAAGAACACGGCATAAGCACATCAGGGTTCCCCAGGAACTTGGGACGCCCTGTGCCCTCCACGGTGCCTTTCCGGTGGGGAACCGGATCATCAAGCCCCGGCCTGTCGGTTACGCGTTCGGGACCGGCGGGAGCGAAACACCGACGCCCATCGTGGTATTGCCGAGCGAACCAAAAGGAAGCGCGGCGAGACGGGGGCAGGGAATCGGAGTGCCTCATAGTACCGTTGAGGTCGGGGAACCCAACCCGCGGGGACCCGGCGGAGGGAAGGGGGCGCCTGGTTGCGGAACCGTTGGGAGGAAACATGGCCGGTGCTCAGAAACTGGATTGCGTGTCAACGAAACAACAACGGATAGCGAAGCTGGCGAAGCAGTCGCCGCAGTTGGGATTCACTTCGCTCAACCACCACCTCGACCTGCCCTGGCTGGCTGAGGCCTACAACCGGACGCGCAAGAACGGCGCTCCTGGCGTGGACGGTCAAACGGCCGACGATTACGGGTTGCACCTCGTGGCCAACCTGACGTTGCTGCAAGATCGTGCCAAGTCGGGCACCTACTTCGCGCCCCCGGTGCGTCGCGTGCACATCCCGAAAGGGACCGGTCCTGAGACCCGTCCCCTGGGGATTCCCACCCAGGAGGACAAGGTCCTTCAGCGGGCGGTCGTCATGGCTCTGGAGCCGATTTACGAACAGGACTTTCTGAACTGCTCGTACGGCTTCCGACCGGGGCGATCGGCGCACATGGCGCTGCAGGCGATTTGGCAGCAGGTCATGGATCTGGGTGGCTGCTGGTTGCTGGAGGTGGACATCCGGAAGTTTTTCGACACTCTGGATCATGCTCAGTTGCGGGCGCTGCTACGGCAGCGGGTGTGTGACGGGGTGCTGCTCCGTCTGATCGACAAGTGGTTGACGGCGGGCGTGCTCGAAGAAGAGCTCCTCACTTACCCCGAGGCCGGGACGCCTCAAGGGGGTGTGATTTCGCCGCTCTTGGCCAACGTGTACCTGCACTATGTGCTGGACGTGTGGTTTGAGCAGCTGGTGAAGCCTTGCCTCAAGGGTCGCGCCTTCCTGGTACGTTACGCGGACGACTTCGTCATGGGCTTTGCCTGTGAAGCGGACGCTCGCGCCGTGCTGGCCGTGCTGCCGAAACGGTTTGGCAAGTACGGGCTGACGATCCATCCGGACAAGACGCGGTTGGTGCCGTTTGTGCGGCCCGGCCGCCACCCGTCGGCGGCGAGCTCGGGGTCGGAACCTCGTGAGGGGTCGTTTGACTTCCTGGGGTTCACGCACTACTGGAGCCGCGCGAAGTCGGGGCGCTGGGTGGTGAAGCGGAAGACGGCCGGCAGTCGGTTTCAGCGCGCGGTCAAGAAGATCGCGCAGTGGTGCCGGCTGAACCGTCACTTACCGATCCGGGAGCAGTACGCGACACTCTGTCAGAAGCTACGGGGGCACTTCGCTTATTACGGAGGCGTGATCGGCAACGTGCGTTGCCAGCAGCGGTTCCGTTATGAGGTGATGCGTCTGTGGCGGAAGTGGCTGGCCCGCCGGAAACGGCGTGGCCAGTATCCGTGGGAGCGGTTCAATCGGTTGCTGAAGGTTCTTCGGTTGCCGTGGCCGTCCGCCTGGGTGTCCCCGTGCGCAGTGAGTCCGTAGCCTTGACGAGCCGTATGCCTTAATCGGGCAAGTACGGATCTGTGGGAGGGGCGGGGGGCAACCCCCGCTCCGACCCGGCCCGACTTCTCAAGCATTCTCCCCGACCTTCGTTCGGTGTCCGACTGGACGACGATCTGGTCGTAGATCGAATTCTCGACTGGCACGAGCCTTTCGGAAATGGTCTCCGCCTGCTCGACCCATTCTGTTATTTCGTATCAGGTACCTTCACTGGAAACAGCGGGATATCCCGGGCCGGGAACAGTGCCCCTGACCTTCCGCCTGCCGTGCAGAAGATTTGCGGGGACTCGCCCTGCACGAGCCCGAAGGCCCAACTCAATTCCACCCCGCCATCAGTACCGAAAACAATGCCAGCTTCAGTGCGCGCACCGAGCTTGCCTTTCCAGACGGGCGTATCCGTCCGGAACGGCTTGTGGGTGCCCGGATCGAAGATTTCCGCCTCGAAGGCGTCTTGATCCCGGTCGAAGCGAAGGAAGCGGAGAATCAAGGTACGGCCAGTCTTACCGTCGCCCGCCAGCCGGAAGCCGTAGCTCGTCCCCGGGGCTGCTCCTTCCCTTTGCAGGCGCCGTAGCCGGTCGGGACTGACCGGCAGGCGGATCATGCTTTGCACCACAGCGCCATAGGCTTCGCCCTGGGCCTGGTTCTGCCGGTCATAGCCGAGATAGTCCTTGCGCCAGGCGGCCGGGTCCGGATTGGGCGCCGGGTTGGTCAGCTTCATTTGGCGGCTTGTCTCGCTGGCCTGGTCGGCCCACAACGACCACGTCACCGTCATGGTGTTAGTGAAGTCGAGGCGGCGCTTCTCCCAGCGCGGGTGCGGCAGCAGCCGGACGAAATCCGCGACCTCCAGTTGCTCGAAGTAATAGTAATGGGCGGCCTTCTCGCCCCACTCGTTCTCCGCGATCATCTCGACCACCACATGGGTCAGGTCCTGCCCACTGACGTTATGCAGCAGGAAGTGGTCGAGGCGCTTGAATTGCGCTTGCTGGGACCTCGAGTAGTGCCAGTAGGCTTCGAGCTTGACAAGCGGCTTGTCCGAAACCGGGCCGCCGGAGCGCCGCGCCAGCGGCAAGAGCCAGGTTTGCCAGAATGCCGCCGCGCGATCGACCTCGGCCATGTCCGCGTAGGCCAGCAAACCGCTCACCACGGCGCGCTTCTTCGTGTCCTCCTTTATGCCGCCGAGACCCTTGAGAAACTCGCGCAACTTCTCTCGACTCTCTTCCGACATGGGAGCGCTTCTAACAATAATCTTGACGTTGGGATTGTCACTCTGAAGGGATTCTTGGAGCTCATTCGCGTCAACTTCTCGCTGCAAGAAGTATTGCACGGCGGGGATGATGACGTTCTGCTGGAACTCCCGGATCGAGGACGCGGGGGTATTGCCGAACTGGTCATCCGCCTGGGCCAGCCGGAGACGGGCTTGGCAGAGGGCGAGCGCCTGTCCGGCCGATCGCTTTAGATAAGGGTGATGGGATTGCTCCAGCACTTCGTACTCGCCGAGCAGGGCTTCGGCCCGGCTGCGGACGACTCCGGCGCCGGGGGAGCTGCCGGTCAGCATGTCGGCCACCACCCCGTACGGCCCTGGGGTGAAGGCGGTCAAGTTTATCCGCCGGTAAGGGAGGTAAAGCGCCTCATGCGGGAGTGGATCGAAATTCTTGGAGGGGTAGTAGGCGAACGATGTCCGGCGCGCCAGGCGCCGCCACACCGCGTTGGTGTCGGTAATGTCGAACGCCTCCGCGGGCAGGTACGGGCCGCTGTGCTCCAGCCCGTTGTCGCCCCCTTTCTTCAGGAAAAAGACGATGGTTTCCCGGGTTTTCTCCTCGTCGGTGTGCTCAAGGATTGCCGTGATCGGCTTCCTAACGCGCCCGCCGGGGTCGAGCGCGCCTTCAAACGGGTTTTTCGGCTTGGTCGGCTCGGCCGGCTGCGGAGCGGGATTCATCTGGAGTCTGAGCTTGCCGTTTTGCAGGGTCATCGTTGTCGGACCGCCGCCCGGCCTGACCTTGCCATTGTTTGGGTCCACCGGCGCGGCGATGAAGGCGAGGGTGCCGTCCTTGAATTCGATGTTTTCCCCACGGTAGACTGCATTCGTGATGTTAGTGGTTCCATTGTGGCCGGCGACCTGCAAGCCGCCCGCCCTCTCGTCGAAATCGATGACCCAGGTGAAATAGCCTAGTATATTAGCCGGACTTTGGTTGGACCAGACGCCGAGCAGGTTCGCGTGCTTGGCCGCCAGCCGGGCGGCGAGCAACGGCCGCAGCCGAGCCGGATCGGTGACGCCCGCCTTTTCGTAAACGGCCAGCCCCTCGTCGGCCGCCTCCCCGAACTTGCGGGCGGCGTCCTGGAGCGTCCGCCAGTACTCGGCGACGGCGGCCTGGGCCGCTGGGTGGCTGGGCAGGCCGCCGCCCTGGACATACGCCTTTCCCGCCTTCCAAAGCTCCTGGTATGCTGGGTCCGCCCATTTCAGGGGGGTGGTGGCGGCTTTATCGCTCGCTGCGGCGGTTTGCTTGCGCAAGTCGGCAATCACGGCCTGCCGGGCCTGGCTTCGCGCTGCCAGATAGGCGGCGCGGGCGATCTTGAATTTGACCGCCACTGCGTCCAGGGCGGGCGGCTTGGTCGGGCCGACGGGCGGCAGCTCAATGTCGGCAGTGACGGGCCCGGCGCCGTCTGGCTTTCCTTGCGGCTGACTTGCCAGGGGGACGGGCACTGCGTCCGGGGCAGGCGGCTTGGTCGGGCCGACGGGCGGCAGCTCGATCTCGCGCGTTACGGGCCCGGAGGCGTCCGGCTTTCCTTGGGGCTGACTTGCCAGCGGGACGGGGGTCTGCCCGGACCGTGCGGTTGGCTCGGAGTCCTGTGCTGTTGACTCGATGGTCTTGGGACGGTCGGACCTCTGACCGAATATCAGAATGGAAACCACGACAAGCATGCACAGGCCGATGGCTCCTGCCGTGACCCAAACCCACGGCAGGCGCAGGCCTCCGGCAGCGGCTGAAGCGGATGCGACTGGCACGGCCGGTTGGGCAAGCACTGGTTCCGGCGGGGGCACCCGAACTGCCACGGGGATCACGAATACCGGCCGGGCGGTTGGCACCGCTGGTTGGGCAAGCACTGGTTCCGTTGGGGGCACCCGAACTGCCACGGGGATCGCGAATACCGGCTGGGCGGTTGTTGCAGGAAAGAGACCGGAGACTTCACCAGCCGCTATCCACCGCTGCATCCCTTCTTGCAGCACCATGTCGGTCACGCGAAGGTTTCCCGTGCTCGCGGCCTGTTGAAGTTCCGCGCACGTACACGGTCCTGCCTTCAGTCCGCCACGAGCAACGTACCATTGGTCCATGGGAAGTCCTTCCAGCCATGAGCAAAAAAAACATCAGGAGCTGTTATGGTACACGAAAAGACTCTGGTTGTGGCAAGCTCTCCCAACTCCTCACCTCACAGCGCCTCGAAAATCGTCGCGATTCCCTGGCCGGCGCCGATGCACATCGTGGCCAGGCCGAACTGCGCCTTGCGGTCGAGCATGGTGTGGATCAGCGTCGTGGCGATGCGGGCGCCGCTGGCGCCGAGCGGGTGGCCGATGGCCATGGCGCCGCCGCGGACGTTGACCTTCTCCGGATCGGCGCTCCAGCAGCTTGATCACCGCCAGCGCCTGGGCCGCGAACGCCTCGTTGAGCTCGATCAGGTCGATGTCCGCCAGCTTCAGGCCGGCACGCTCCAGCGCCTTGTGCGTCGCCGGCACCGGACCGATGCCCATGACCGATGGATCGACGCCCGCCACCGCCATCGCCCGAATGCGCACCTTCGGCTTGAGGCCCAGCTCGCTGCGCCCGCTCCTCGGACATGATCAGCAGCGCCGCCGCCCCGACGTTGAGCGGGCTGGAATTGCCGGCCGTCACCGTGCCGCCCTCCGGCATGAACGCCGGCTTGAGCGCCCCAGCGCCTCCAGGCTGGTGTCGCGGCGGATGCACTGGTCCTCGGTGAGCAGCTTGCTTGCGGCCCTCCTCGTCGCGGCCCCAGGTGGGAATGACCTCGGCCTTGAACGCGCCGGAGTCGGTCGCCTCGGCGGCCCGGCGATGGCTGCGCAGGGCGAATTCATCCTGCTCGCGCCGGCTGATCCGATAGCGGATCGCCAGGTTCTCGGCGGTCAGGCCCATGTTCAAGGTCGCCTGGCTGTGGCGATACAGGTAGCGCGGGCTGATGTCGAAGCCGGCTTCCATCGGGATGTGCTGCATGTGCTCGACGCCGCCGGCGACCTGTACGTCCTCGCACTCGGCGGCGATGCTCTGGGCGGCCTGGTTGATCGCCTGCAGGCTGGAGCCGCAGTTGCGGTTGACGGTGACGCCGCCCACCTCGACCGGCAAGCCGGCAATCAGCGACGCCATGCGGGCGACATCGTAGCCTTGCTCACGCTCCTGTTTGACGCAGCCCCAGTGCACGTCCTCGATCTCCGACGCCGGCACGTTGGCGCGCTGCATCAGGGCGCTCATCAGATCGGCTGACAGATCGTCGGCCCGCACGTCCCGGTAGATTCCCTTCTCCGCGTGTGCCCGCCCAATCGGCGTCCGCACCGCTTCGACCACCACGGCTTTGCGCATGACCATTTCCTCTGGTGCTGGTAGTGACCCGCTCAAGCGGGTCCGTGGCGCCCGGGACCCGCTCAAGCGGGTCACTACGAGCGCTGACGCCACGCTCGCCATCGTTCAGTCTCGCAGGCGAGGCGCGGATTGGCAACGGCAGTACCGATTGTATCGGCCATGCCGGTTATGCCGGCGCCGACCGTCACGCCGGTCGCGCCACGCGGGGCGTTTGTGGCACGCGACGGGGCGATGGTTCCCAGGCGGCAGCCAGTGGTGGGGACAGTTACGGCGGCGGGCGGTCGATGAAAGGGAAGTCCTCGGCCGCACCGGCGGGCGGTCGATTGTACGGTGAGGCGGACGACGGCAGGGGAATGGTATGGAGTGTGTGCGGCTGGCACCGGCGGACAGCGTGTTCCCGAAGTTACCGTGTTGCCGATGTAACGACCCGGCCCGGTTCTGGGACCGCGTCGGCGGCAAGACCTACTGTCCGGGCTGCCTGGAAGCGGTCATCAGCGGCGAGGCGCCGCCGATCGTCGAGCGGGCCGATCGCCGGCGCTGCGCCATCTGCCACCACCCGGTGACGCTGCGCTACATGACGTTTCCGCTGCAATCGCGCCGGCCGGTCGAGTTGGATCTGTGCGGCGAACATCTGCGCCTCAGCGCCCGCCGGCTGGGGCCGCATGCCTACGCCCAGCTGCGGCGGCAGCTGCAAGGCCTCGGGCTGGATGCGAGCCTCATCTTCCTGCTGCACGATGCCTTTTACGATGACCAGGGGCGTGCGCTGCAGCCGGTCGCGGATTGGTATTGAAAACGAGAAGAGCGAAGTGTTGTTGGAGTCCCGGCTTTAGCCGGTCTTCGCCGGCTAAAGCCGGGACTCCAACAACACTTCGCTCTTCGTACCTCGCGGCTCGAGGGTTAGCTGGCGCCGCCGATGGTGGTGCCGACGCTGGTGAAGGTGCTGCTGGCGTTCTGACCCAGCGTGGTGATGGCGGCAATGCACACCACGATGATCAGGGCCAACATCACCGCGTACTCGACGGCGGTCGGGCCGTCCTCGGCCTTCAGGAAATTCACGACGAACTGCGGCAGTACTTTCGACATCTCAGTGCCTCTCCGGTCCAGAAAAAGAGGGTAAGCGGCCGGGTTTCTGGCAGACCCGACCACGGCTCGGAGCCCTGCGCTCGCGAGCGGATCGGCACCGGCAGCGACTGACGAAGGCCCGCGGCCTCGTCCCTGCGTGGACCACTCCGTTCGGTAGCCCGGCTGTCCCGGGGAATGGGATCCGTGGCTTTGCGTCCCACCCTTGCGGATGGTTTGCTCTTGTCGTGGACGCAGGGTCGCTACACCAGTGCCCGCGCGGCAGGGAGGAGAAAGTCATGCCGCACAAAAGTAACCGACATTCGCTGCAAACATAGGTCACGCGGCGGCGGAAGAAAGGTTACAATCCTGTAATTTTCGCCACGCGGCGGGGCGAGTCTTCAAGCCCCGCGGGTCGGTAGCTTACCCGCGGGGTTCGAAGACTCACCCCGCGGCGTGCAGCAGCACGTACGTGACACCGCCCTGCGGCGATTGCACCTGCAACAACACGCCCTCCGGCGATACGGCTTCGAGCAGCTGGCGCGCCTCGGCAGCGGTGCCGACGGCCTTGCCTTCCACCTTGTTGATGAGCATGCCGCCGGTAAGACCCGCCTCGGCCGCAATGCCACCGGCTTGCACGCGCGCGATCAGCACGCCGCGTGTGCCGGCGGCATAACCAAGGTCTTTCGCCATGCCGTCCGTCAGATCGGCCAGGTCCAGGCCAAGCTTCGCCAGGGTCACCGGCGGCGCGCCGATGGGCCGCCCGCGCGGCGCCGGGACGCTGGCGACCTTGTAATTCGCCGGCTGCTCCTCGATCGGCGCCTCGGCGGTCTGGACCTTGCCATCGCGGACAAACTCGACCGCGACCGGCTTGCCCACCGGCAGGCGCGCGACGAGCACCTGCAGCGTCTTGGTGCTGCGGACTGTCTTACCGTCGAGCCTGGTCAGGATATCGCCGGCCCGCAGCTGGGCCTTGTCCGCGGGCGTATTTGCGAAGACCTGGGCAATCACGATGCCGCCAGCGTCTTTGGGCACGCCGAGCCGCGCTGCGATGTCGGGTTCGAGGTCGCGCGCCTGCACGCCGAGGAAGGCGCGATGCACCACGCCGTCCTTGCGCAGCCCATCGACCACGCCGCGGGCGAGGTTGCTGGCGACCGCGAGGCCGACGCCTTGGAAGCCGCCCGAACGGCTCTTGATGGCGGCGCAGATGCCGACCGCCCTGCCCTCGAGATCGACCAGCGGCCCGCCGGAGTTGCCGGGGTTGATCGCCGCGTCGGTCTGCAGAAAATCTTCGTACAGATTGAGATTGAGATCCCGACCCTTGCCGCTGACGATGCCGTGGGTCACGCTGCCGGTCAGGCCGAACGGCGCGCCGACCGCCAGCACGCGATCGCCGATCTCCATCGCGTCGCTGTCGCCCAGCTCCAGAAACGGCAGGGCCGCACCCCTGGTGTCGAGCAGGACAATCGCCAGATCAGAGCGCTCGTCGCCCTTGATGTCCCTGGAAGTGAACTTGCGCCCGTCCAGCAGCTTGACCGTGACCCGCTCGGCGTCTTGCACGATGTGAAAGCTGGTGAGGACGACCCCCGTCGGCGCGACGAGAAAGCCCGAGCCGAAGTCGTCGCGCGGCGGCGCGTCGCTGAAAGCCGGCGGCAGCCCTTCGAATGGCGCGGGAGCCTGAGCTTTGACCCTGCCGCGCGTCTCGATGCTGACGACGGCCGGCAGCACCTTCTTGACGATGTCGCGATAGGACGTTAGCTCGCGCGGTGGCCCAGCATTGGGCCCTGGTGGTACGAGCTGCCCCTGCGTCCACGTGCCGGCGAGGAAAATGCCGGCAGCTAGGCCGACGATGAGTGCCAGAGCGGCCACAGACCAGCGTTGCATTGGAGAGCCTCCCTAACCGATCGTCAATGGCTTGCCGCTATCGCGCGAGTTGAGCGCCAGGATAAACGGCACCGCTTTCTCGACCCATTTCTGCGGCGACGGGTACCGGCTCGCGCTGCCGCCAAAGCACGTCCGCAGCATGTCCGTGTCGATGATGCCCGGATTGAGCGGCACCGCCGACATCGGGCGCGGCAATTCCTCGGCCAATGCCAGCGTCATTCCCTCCACCGCCCACTTGCTCGCACAGTACGGCGCCACGTTCTCGGCGACGCTTCGGCCCCACCCGGAGCTAAAATTCACGATCACGCCCGACTTGCGCGCCACCATCGCCGGCACGAAATGGCGCAGCACATTCGCGACTCCCTTGACATTGACGTTGATCAGCCGATCGAATTCTTCAGACGGCACCTGCCAAAGTGGCGCATTTTGATTGATGACCGCCGCGTTGTTGATGAGCAGATCGGGGGCCCCATTGCTCGACAGCAGCCGGGCCGCCCACGGCTCCACCTGCGATTCGATCGAGACGTCCACCGCCTGGAAATCGTTGGGCGGCCGATAACGGGCCCGGAGCTGCTCGATGACGTTGCGCGATCGGCCGCAGCCAAGGACCGTGTGTCCCAGCTCGATGAACTTGGCGGCCATCGCCATTCCCAGCCCGCGTGTGACTCCCGTGATGACGATGATGCGGGGATGATGGCGTGCCACACAGACCTGCCTTTGATGGTTGCGTCCGCGATGCATGGTGGTCCGCTCGCTCCGCGAGCGGATTGCGCTTATTGTATGGACTGGAGAGGAATTGCCCGATTCTATGGAATGCGCGGGCCGGAAGACAGCAGAAAATGACCCCTACTGAGCTTGTGAGCTTGTGGGTGAGCAGCTGAAAAGTAGGTGGAAAACTGCTACCCTAAAGCCAGCTGGCGTATGGCCTTGGAAATCCCGTCGTTTTTCGCTGGAGAACCACCATGATCGACATCACCTTGACCCCCGAACAGGAAGCGCAAGCCCAACGCATCGCGGCCATCATCGGCAAGAAAGCCCAGGAGGAAGCGCTGCACATGGCACGCATCCTGGCTTCCAAGCCCGATGCGGAACTCGTGGGCAAAGCCGAGTTCCAGATTCGCGAACGGGCCCACGACCTCGCGGCCCACGCCCTCCAGACCGCTCTCAACGAGCGGAAAAAAGGGGCTACCAAGGGTCGAGCATGATCTGTCCGCACTGCCAAGACGATGCGGGTTTCGTGGGCTATCGGGAAAAAAACATCGGCAGCCTAGTCGGCACGATGCGTTTGTCGCGTCCCTACTACCATTGCGAACATTGCCACCACGGCCTGTGGCCCTGGGACGAAATCTTGCGGCTGTCGCCGGAACGATTGACGCCTGGCGCTCAGGAAATCCTGTCGTTGCTCGGCATCTTGAACAGCTTCGGCAAAGCGGCCGATCGCGTGCTCGAAGAAGGCCACGGGCCTGCGCTTGAGTGAATCGACCGTGGAACGAACCACCGAAGGCGCGGGCGAACGGTTGGGGCAACGGCTGGCCGATGGCGAGGTGTTTGGGCCGAAGGTTCACTGGCAATGGCATCCGGACGCCGAGGGCAAGAGCTGCGCGTATCTCGGTGTCGATGCGACGGGGATCATGATGCAAGGCCCCGACGGCGCCCAAGCCGAAGGGCGGATGGTCGATGTGGGGATGATTTTCAATCCGCAGCCACGGGCGTCGGCGGACGAGGACATTTGCAAGCCGTGCGACGGGGTGCGCTACCTCGCGGGGCTGTACACGCTGGAGGAGTTGGGCCTGCAGATGCGTCGTCAGGGAGCCCAGGTGGGCATGGATGCGGCGGAGCGTTGGATCGCATTGACGGATGGCGGCAGCGGCCTGGAGCATTTCATCGACGTGAACTTCCCGCGGGCGGAAAAGATCGTGGATTTTCGGCATGCCAGCGAGTACGTCAATGACTTCGCCAAGGCGTATCGTCCGAACGAAGCGGGAGCCCAGCTGGCCGAGACCTGGTGTCATCAACTCAAACACGAGGGCGGCAAGGCGCTGTTGGCGGTCTTCGAGGGACTGGACCGCAGCGCGATGACCGCCACGGCGCAGCAGCAATATGACAAAACGCTCACTTACTTTCGCAACCAAGTGCATCGCATGGACTACCCAACCTACTTAAGTAAGGGATGGCAAATCGGGACCGGGGCGGTCGAGTCGGCCTGCAAGACGGTGGTGAACCAGCGTTTGAATATGGGCGGCATGCGTTGGGGCGAAGCCGGCTCTGACGCCGTCTGCCATCTGCGCGCTTTTCTGCAGTGATCCAGACCAGTGGGATGCGTTCTGGTACCACAAGCCGCGGAAACCGCAAGCGCAAATCGCCGCGTAGCGCCCGAATCCACCGACGAAACTGACGCTTACCCTGAGCTTGTTTCCCGCGGACTTGCCGACTATAACTAAACAAAGGTACACTTTCGCCACCATAACCCAGTGGGTAAGGTTCATGCAGCAGCGCTTTCTTAAACCGCGGGTTTCTTCATCCTTCATCCCAGGCGAGGAGGAGCCGGCCATGCCCGAGCAGACAATGGACCGCGAGCTGAAGAATGCTATCCAGCAAATCGAGAAGCAGTTCGGCAAGGGCGCGATCATGCAGCTCGGCGAGGGGTCGGCCCTGGACGTGCAGGGCATCTCCACCGGCGCGCTGAGCCTCGACATCGCTCTGGGCGGCAAGGGCCTGCCGCGCGGCCGAGTCATCGAAATCTACGGCCCCGAGGCGAGCGGCAAAACCACCGTGGCGCTGCATGCGATTGCCGCGGCCCAGAAAAGCGGCGGTGTGGCGGCCTTCATCGATGCCGAGCACGCGCTCGACCCGAGCTGGGCCAAGCGCCTCGGCGTGGACCTCGAGACGCTGCTCATCAGCCAGCCGTCCAATGCCGAGGAAGCGCTGAAGATCGCCGAGATGCTCGTCAAGTCGAATGCCGTCGACATCATCGTCATCGACTCGGTCGCCGCCCTGGTGCCGCGCACCGAGGTCGAGGGCGAGATCGGCGACACGCACGTCGGCCTGCAAGCACGGCTCATGAGCCAGGCCATGCGCATCCTGACGCCGACCATCTCGCGCACCAAGACGTGCATGATCTTCATCAACCAGATCCGCCAGAAGATCGGCGTCATGTTCGGCAATCCCGAAACAACGTCCGGCGGGCTCGCCCTCAAGTTCTACAGCAGCGTCCGCCTCGAAATCCGCAAGATCACGCAGGTCAAGTCCGGCGAGGAGGTGGTCGGCACGCAGGTTCGCTGCAAGGTCGTCAAGAACAAGGTCGCGCCGCCGTTCCGCCAGGCCGAGTTCGAAATCTCGCACGACCGCGGCATCAGCCGCGAGGCCGACCTGCTCGGCCTGGCCCAGGAGGACAAGCTGATCGACAAGAGCGGCTCGTGGTTCAACTATGGCGAGGTGCGGCTCGGCCAGGGGGCGGAGAACGTCAAGCAGTATCTGCGCGACAATCCGGCGCTGATGGAGGAGCTGACGAAAAAGATCCTGGAGAAGCGCGGCCTGCTCGGCGGCACCACGCCGCCCGCCAGCAACGGCGAACCCGCACCGGTGGTGGAGGAGCCGCCGGCGAAGGCCGAGAAGGGCAAGCGGCAGGCGCCGGCGGGGCCGAGCGAGTGATGCCGCGGAGCGTGCGCAGATTATCCCGGTTGCTTAAGAGAAATGTCGAATGTAGAACAAGCGAATGTCGAATTTCGAGGGATAGCAGCGGGTGCTGCCCTCGAAATTCGACATTCGCTTGTTCTACATTCGACATTTCAGCTTCGGAGACGCGGTGGCGCGGCCTAGCCTCAACCGGCGCGGTTTGCGCCTTGACGCGAATAACAAAATTGCTATACTCGGGACAGGAGGCTGCGGATGCCCCAAACCGATGTGCTTCTTTACCGGGATGCAGATGGCTCGGTTCCCGTCCTGGATTGGCTTCGGGCGCGTGCAGAAAAAGTAATCGACGGGCGTTCGCCAAATGCGCCGCCCGCATCCGGCGGCTGGCGGAGTTGGGCCACGAGCTGCGCCGTCCCGAGGCTGACCTTCTGCGGGACGGGATCTACGAACTTCGTGCGAAATACGGCCACGTGCAGTATCGCGTGCTGTATTTTTTCCATGGCCAGACCAAGGCGGTCTTGGCACACGCGCTAACCAAGAAAGACAAGGTTCCCACCATGGAGATTGATCGGGCTGTCCGCAGAAAAGAGGCGTTTCTTCGAGACCCGGAGACGCATTCCCATGCCCAAGGAGACGACGGCAATGGCTAGGACCAAAGACGCGCTTCAGATCATTGACCAGATGGTTGGCGACGATGCCGAACTCCGCCAGATGATTGCCGAGGAAAGCCTCAATGCAGCCGTCGCCCAGATGATCTACGAGGCCCGAATCAGTGCCGGTCTAACCCAAAAGGAGTTGGCCGACCGTGTCGGCACCAAGCAACCGGTAATCGTGCGCCTGGAAGACGCGAACTACGAGGGCCATTCATTGTCCATGCTGAATCGCATCGCCGAGGCTTTGAATCAACACTTACGGGTCGCGATGACGCCGCGCTCGCCAAAAGACCGAAAACGACCGGGCAAACCGATGTCCGCCGCGACGCGCAATTCAAGATAACTTGATGCGATTTACGCCTTCCTCCGTCCCAACGCCGCACGGCACCGCATGAGCAATCCCACGCGCGACCAGCTTGCCGAAGAATATCTCGCCCAGCTGCCGCACGCGCCCTACCCCGTGCAGGAGGACGCGCTCCTGGCGTGGTTCACCTCCGAACGCGGCGTGCTGGTCTGCGCCCCGACTGGCACCGGCAAGACGCTCATCGCTCAGGCGGCGCTGTACGAGGCGCTGCACACCGCCACCACGGCCTATTACACGACGCCGCTCATCGCGTTGACCGAACAAAAATTCCGCGAGATGCAGGAAAACGCCGTCCGCTGGGGCTTCCGGGCCGAGGACGTGGGCCTGGTCACCGGCAATCGCCGCGTCAATCCGGACGCGCGCGTGCTCGTCGTCGTCGCCGAGATCCTGCTCAACCGCCTGCTCCATCCCGACGCCTTCGACTTCCACAACGTCTCGGCCGTCGTCATGGACGAGTTCCACAGCTTCGCCGATCTCGAACGCGGGATCGTCTGGGAACTGTCGCTCGCCCTGTTGCCGGCGCACGCCCGGCTGCTGCTTCTGTCCGCGACCGTCGGCAATTCGGGCGAATTCCTGGCCTGGCTCCAGCGCAGCCATGGCCGGCGGCTCGAGCTGGTCGAGAGCAAGGAGCGCAAGGTGCCGCTCACCTACGTGTGGGTCTCCGACCAACTCCTCACCGAGCAGATCGTGCTGATGGCCAAGGGCGACGGCCATACCCGCAAGATGCCGGCCCTCGTTTTTTGCTTCAATCGCGACGAGTGCTGGAATGTGGCCGAGCAGCTCAAGGGGCTGCCGCTGTTGCAGGAAGGGCAGAAGGCCGCCCTGCACGCGGAGGTCGGCAAGCTCGACTGGACGCAGGGGGTCGGCCCGAAGATCAAGCAGATGCTCCACCGCGGCGTCGGCGTCCACCATGCGGGCCTGTTGCCCAAGTATCGCCGCGTCGTCGAGGACCTGTTCCTGCGGAAAATGCTGGCCTGCGTTATCTGTACGGAAACACTCGCATCAGGAATCAACCTACCCGCGCTCCGTCGTGCTGGCGTCGCTGGTGAAGGGCCCGTTCGGCAAGGAACGGCTGGTCGACGCCTCAAGTGCGCAGCAGATCTTCGGCCGGGCGGGCAGGCCGCAGTACGACGACAAGGGCTATGTCTTTGCGCTGGCGCACGAGGACGACGTCAAGATCCTGCGCTGGAAGGAGAAGTTCGACGCCATCCCCGAGAACACCCACGACCCGGGCCTGCTCAAGGCGAAGAAGGTCCTCAAGCGCAAGAAGCCGACGCGCAGTGACACGCGGACTTACTGGAGCGAGGGGCAATTCAAGCAGCTCCAGGCCGCGCCGCCGGGCAAGCTTTACAGCAAGGGCCCGCTGCCGTGGCGGCTGCTGGCGTATCTCTTGAAGATTTCGCCCGAGGTGCCGCGCATCCGCTCGGTGATTCGCAAACGGCTCATGGACGAGCCGCGCATCGCGGCCGCCGATCGCGCGCTCGACCTGGCGCTCTTGACGCTGGCCCGCGCCGGCTTCGTGACGCTGCAGCCGATCCCGCCGCCCGAGCCGCCACCTGATGCGCCGGCGCCGCCCTTGCCCCCCGAGCGTTACCTCGCCGAATTGGCTCAGCCCACCGAGAAGCTCGACCACCTGCTCGCGTTCCGCAGCATCCACCCGCTCTACGGCGCGTTCCTGCTGCAGCATCTCGGCATCGCCGATCGCAACGAACGGCTGCAGGCGCTGGAGAGCGTGCTGGAGATGCCGCGCTCGGTGGTACGGAGCGTCCGCGTTCCGTTCGCCGACGACCTGCCGCCGGGTCCGTTGGCGATGACGCGTCTCGACGAAGAGCTGATCCGCCGTGGCCTGATGCTGGCGCGTCCCGAGCCGCAGCCCGGCGACGACGACGAGGAGCCGGCCGAGCGCGGCCGCTGGGACGAGCCGGAGGTGCGGCCGCCGACGTTGGCCGAGAAGCTGCGGCTGTTGTTCGACGCGACCAATCTCGAGGTGACCGACGTAACGACGCAATCGGTTTGGGCCGCGGGCGAGTTGTTGCGTTTCGGCGGCAACTTCAACAAGTTCGTGCAGGGCCGCGACCTGGTCAAGCAGGAGGGCATCGTCTTCCGCCATCTGCTGCGGCTGATCCTCCTGTGCGGCGAGTTCGCGGAGGTGACGCCGGCCGACATCGAGCGCGACGCCTGGCGGGCGGAATTGCGCGACATCGCCGACCGGCTGACCGAGAGCTGCCGGGCGGTGGACCCGACCAGCACCGACGAGGCGATCGAGCTGGCGCACGCGGCCGACGTGGTCGAGGGCGAAACGCCGCTGCCGCCGGGGACGTAGCACCATCGGAACCAAGTCGCAGTTTTTCCTTGCATGGCCGATCGGCCACGGTTAGAGTTATCCCTATCCTCTCCGGGGTTCGCCATGCACACGACGCCCGTCAGCCTGCTGGAGCGGCTGCGCCAGCCTTCCTGCCCGGAAGCGTGGGATCGTTTTGTCGCCCTCTACACGCCCTTGCTCTATTACTGGGCGCAGCACAGCAATTTCCCGCGACAAGAGGCGGACGACCTGGTACAGGATGTGTTCGCCACCCTGGTCCAGAAGCTGCCGCACTTCGCCTATGATTCACAAAAGACTTTCCGCGGCTGGCTGCGCACCGTGGCCCTGAACAAGTGGAAAGACCGTCGCCGCGAGCAGGCTCCCATCGCGCTGGGACTGGACGGCGCCGCGGTCGTGGACCCGGACGCCGCCGATCCGGCCGGGAACTTCTGGGAACACGAATATCGCAATCTCTTGCTGCGTCGGGCCCTCCAGCTGATGCAGCGGGACTTTCCGGACTCGTGGGAGGCCTGCTGCGAGGTGCTGATCGCCGGGCGCTCCGTACCCGAGGTCGCCGCCGAACGCGGGATGACCGCCAACGCACTTCACCAGGCCAAGTTTCGGATGCTCAAGCGTCTACGGCAGGAACTTGCCGGTTTGCTCGATTGACGCCATTTTCGCGTAAGAGCCGTTCACTGGCCGGCGTACTCTGCTGGGGAACGTACCTCCTTTTTAACCCTGGGTATCGCCATGCAACCCATCCTGACCTGCCCGGATGATCAGAAGCTTCGGCACCTCGCGCACGACGATGCCCCCGCCGCCGAGGTCGAAGCGTTTGCCGAGCACCTGGGTGAATGTTCGAGCTGTGCCGAACGGCTCGACGCGCTCGGCGTGCAGACCGACCTGATCGCGGCACTGGGCGCCGGCGCAGCGCCGCCGCTGCCGCTCGACGCCGGCATCGAGGCGGCGATGGTCCGCCTGCGCAAGTTGGCGAGCGACCCGAGCGCCGTTTCGGCCGGTGCGTACTCGACCATTTCCACCGAGAACACGCCGGTCCCGCTCGAAGACGACCCCAGTTCCATGCTGGCGCCGCCCCAGGGACCAGGCGAAATGGGCCGCGTCGGCACTTACCGCGTGCTGAGCGTGCTCGGAGCCGGCGGCATGGGCATGGTGTTCCAGGCCGAGGACACGACCCTGCGCCGGCAAGTCGCGCTCAAGGTCATGCGGCCCGTCCTCGCCGCCAGCACCAAGGCACGCCAGCGCTTCCTGCGTGAGGCTCAATCCGCGGCCGCGGTGCGCCACGACCACATCGTCACCATCCACCAGGCCGGCGAGGCGGGCGGCATCGCGTTCCTGGCGATGGAGTTGCTGCACGGCGAATCGCTGGAGCACCGTTTGCAGCGCGAGCCTCGGCTACCGATCGCGGAGGCCCTGCGCATCGGCCGCGAGATCGCCGAGGGCCCGGCCGCCGCCCACGAGCGCGGCCTGATCCACCGCGACATCAAGCCGAGCAACATCTGGCTGGAGAAGGGCCGCGACCGAGTGAAACTGCTCGACTTTGGGTTGGCGTGCAGTGCCGACGGCGACGCGAACCTGACCCAGTCCGGAGCGGTGGTCGGCACGCCGGCATTCATGGCCCCCGAGCAGGCCGACGGCGGCAAGGTCGATGGTCGCAGCGATTTGTTCAGCCTTGGCTGCGTGCTGTACCGAATGGTGACGGGCCACCCGCCATTCCAGGGTGCCACACACCTTCAGGTGCTGTGCGCGGTCGCCCTGCACCAGCCGGAGCCGGCCGCGAGGCTGAATGCGGAGGTGCCGCGGGAATTGTCGCAGCTGATCGACCGGCTGTTGGCGAAGCAGCCGCATGCACGGCCCGCCACGGCGCGGGAGATCGCCGACGCGCTGGACCGGTTGGCCCACGTAGGCAACGCTGCCAGCGTCGCCATTCGGCCCCGCAACCGCGTCATGTTCGGCATTGGCATCGCGGCGGCTCTGCTGCTGGCTTTCGGTGGCGGCGGTTACACGCTATACCAGATCGTCATCATCCGCGACCGCAACGGCAATGAGGTCGCCCGCATTCAGCCCGCCAAGGACCTCAAGGTTGAAGTCATCCCCGATGGCAAAGCCGCTGACACGAAGAAACCCGATATACGTCCTCCGATGCCAGAGCCACTGCGCCGGCGAACCGCTGTCATTGGCGGCCTTGGTCGTGCGCCCGGCCAAGCTTCCAGGTGTGATCGGTTGGACGATCGAGACGATGGGCCACCGGGGCGGCCGCATCGAGAACATACTGTTCAGTCCGGACGGCCAGTGGCTCGCGACAGCCGACCATCTGGGAATCCGAATCTGGAATACTCAGACGTTGAAGTTGGACCGATTGCTCCCTACAACCAGCGACTACCACGTCAGCTGGTCAGCGGATAGCAGGAGGCTCATCCTGTGCCCTCCGGGGTCGGCGGTCGAGGTGTGGGAAGTGGGCTCGGGCCGAATGCTCGGACGGTTCGGCGAGAATTGCTCGGGCGGCGTTGCACTGTCACCAGACGGTCAAACGGCTGTGTACGAGGCGGGAACGTTCTGGGACGTGGCTTCGGGAGAGTTACTCGACAAGGTCAACCTTGGGGGCCACGTGATCTACTCGCCCGACGGCAAGCTGTTGGCGTGCCGGGCCAGCTTGTCGACCGGTGAAGACGCCGTACGCTTCTGGGACGCGAAAACGAAGGAGCTTGTTCGGGAATGCAAATTTCCACAAAAGGATTTGCGGTGGGCGTTGTCCTCCGATTGGAAGCGAATCAATTTAGCCGGCCGCGACGGCAAACTTTGGACAATTGACAGTGCAACCGGTCAGATCGTACACGCCGTGGACAAACGGGCGGGCCACATAGATTCCGACACTTACGAATGGTCGCCCAACGGCAACCGGGTTGCCGTACGGGTTCCTGGCGGAAGCGGGCGCGGTGCGCTACAGCTATTGGACACTGGCACTGGGAAAATGCTGAAGGAATTCGATTTAATGGAGTTGGCGAACGACCCACCAGTGCGCTGCACCTGGTCGCCGGACGGGAAGACCGTCGCCGCGGGCTGCGGCTCGGGAAGGATTTACGTCTTCGATGTCGTGACCGGCAGAATCCGGAAGATGCTGGGTGGCCACATGCCGGGCCATTTCTGCAATCTGACCTGGCTGGCCGATGGGAAAACGGTCATCTCGGACCATACGACCAGCGCCCATAGCTATAGCTATGCAGCATCGTGGGACACCAGCACCGGAAAGTGCGTGGCCGTTCCTTTTGGAGGGCGGAACGTTGCCCGGTCGCCCGACGGCAAGCTCTACGTCTCGGCACACAGGCACAGCCACGTCCAAACGATTCCATTAGGAGAAAAAGGAGAAGCGGTCTTTCGAGCCGGCCCAGACGATGATGAGTCCTACGGCTTTGCGTGGTCCTGGAATAGCAAGGTTCTGGCGTCGTCAGACTCCAAAGGAAATGTGACGCTTCGGGAAAGTCCAACTGGCCGACAATTGAAATCGCTTTCAATGCCGGCAGGATTAATGGCCGCGCTTTCGCCGGACGGCAAGAAGGTCCTTATTGCGCGGGGAAATTCGTCGCCGGTCTTTGACACAGAAACAGGAAAACAGGTAGGCAGCATGCCCTATGACGGCGCTGCGCGTATTCGCCTGATGGGAGATCGTATGCCTGGGCTAATTCGCCTGCTTTGGTAGATGTATATGACGCGGAGGGGAAAAAGCGGCTCCACCACATTAGCACGGGTCCAGTATCTAAGTTGGCCTGGTCTTCGGATTCCAATACAATCGCGACCGGCAGCGATGCAATCCGCTTCTGGGACGTGGCCAGCGGCCAGCCTCGCGGCGTGTTCGTGTCGCTGTGGGACGGCAACGGCCTGGCACTCAGCCCCGATGGCCATTATCGCGGAACGCCCGCGGCGGCGGTGGAGCGCGAGATTGTCTACGTCGTGCAAACCAAGGACGGCACCGAGACGCTGACGCCCGCGGAGTTTGCGAAACGCTTCGGCTGGAAGAATGACCCGGACCGGGTCCGCGTGACCGAGAAGTAGCGCGATCATTCCCGGTCGCGGTCGTGCGCGGAAGAGCGGGCGGTATTGAAGCGCGAGCGAAGCGGGCACGTAAGAAACGTGCCCCACAGACTGCGGCCGGCCAGCACTGTGGGGCACGTTTGTTACGTGCCCGGAAACGGCCTCGCTGCGGTTCGCCGATGGAGGCAAGAGGAACCCGGTTTTCGACGGGCACGTAAGAAACGTGCCCCACCAGGCCGTAGCCGGCCCCGACTGTGGGGCACGTTTGTTACGTGCCCGGAAAAACCTCGCCGCAAGTCCGCCATCGCAGTAAAAGAGTCACAGGCATCGTTCCGCATCGTTCGGGCACGTAAAAAACGTGCCCCACAGATAGAGGGCGATCACATGCGCGTCGCGGATTCGTTCACCCGACGGCGGCTGCCGCATTGGGATGTTCCTGACGCCGCGTACTTCATTACCACCTGCCTCCACGGCAGCATCCCGGCCGAAGGCTGGCTCGAGCTCGCACGCCATCGCACCGAGTTGCAGAAGCGGCCCAAGCCCGTGGACGTTGGCGAAACCGAATGGCAGCGCCGGCTCTGGAAACTCAAGTTTTCGCGCATGGATTCGTGGCTCGACATGAAGCCTGCGGTCCGCCACCTGGCCGATCCGGCGCTCGCGAAGATCGTCGTCGATTCGATGTACCATTACGCGGGCGATCACTACGACCTGCTCGCATACGTAATCATGCCGAGCCACGTCCATTGGGTCTTTCAGCCGCGCCCCGCCTGGGTGGCGACGCTGCCCGAGTCGTCACGCCAACCGCGGCAGCGCATTCAGCACGCGCTGAATCGCTACACCGCGGTGCACTGTAATCAACACCGCGGCGCCGCCGGCTCCTTCTGGCAGCGCGAATCCTACGACCATTGGGTGCGCGACCTGGATGAATTGGAGCGCATCATTCGCTACGTCGAGGCGAACCCGGTGAGAGCGCGGTTGGCCGCGGCGCCGGAAGCATGGCGGTTTTCGTCGGCGCGTGATCGTCACGCATCTGGCAAGGCGTTCGGCGAAGTCCTCCTCAAGGATGACCGGCGCATTTGAGGCATCCCATCTCTGTGGGGCACGTTTCTTACGTGCCCGAATGACCCCTCCCGCAGCGCTACCTTTGGCCGCGTAAGAAACGCGCCGCACAGGCAACGGCCGGCCCGTCCTTGGGGCACTTCGCCCCCGTCATATCGCGACATGAATTCTTCCAAGCCCATTTTCGCGTAAGGGCGCTCCCATTACGGCGTACAGGTTAGGCGAAGGACAAAGGTGGTTCTCAGAGGACTTGCGTTGGCGGCGAAAGCACAAGCTTGTCGTGCGATCACAAGCCGGTCGGCGTACGCCCGGCCCACCAGCGCGTTCCCTGAGGCCTTTGATCAAGGGGAGTGCATCATGAAGACGAGTTTGCGCCGACTGGTACTTCTCATCGCCGGCGTCGTGCTGTTCCTTAGCATCACGAACGCGGCAAGTGCTCAGTATGCCGTGGCAACGATCGCCAATCCGACGCGCTCGACGATCGCCTACCAACTGAAATGGGGCGACGATGGCGGGTGGGTAACTTATTACATTTACCCCGGCTACCGCCGCGCGCATTACTACCCACTGGACGATGACAACCGCGCCCCCAGGCCGTTCATCCAGTTCGACGACACCAATACGATTCGGGTGTATGGCCTGCACTTCTATGCTGCGTGGAATCCGGTGCCGGCGAACGGCAAACTCTATGTATTCCGATGGGGATGGGGGCTGAATCTTTACGAGCAGCGCTAATTGCCTGGCAGCAGGCGACACAAGCGGCCGGCCGAGAAAGAGCCGGCCGCATCAAGTGCTTCAGAAGTCACGGTGCTCCCTTCAGGCCATTGCGGAGGCACACAATGTACGAATTGGTCAAGACTCGCACCGGCTGGCGCGTATTCTGGGGCCCCGATCCCGAAGCCGACGCAGCGGAGAATGATGTGGACGGGATGGAGACGGCCGTAGCGCCCGTCGTGTTGCCATTTGTGCAGCGCGAGGAAGAACCGCAAGATCGGCCCGCTGCGTGAAATCGCGGGCGGCGCGACGGGGAAATGCGGGCGCAATGCGACGCGAACGTAACGGGCACGTGAGAAACTTGCCCCACAGACGGCGGCCCCCCGCCCTGTGGGGCACGTTTTTTACGTGCCCGTTACGCTCATACACACGAGAGCGAAGGGGATCCGCCTCGGCTGTGTTACACCGCTGCCGTCGTCTGCGCCCCGAGCCGGGCAGCGATGCTGACAGGCAAGTGCACCATCAACGACGGCGTGTCCGCCAATAACGCACTGGGCTGTTCTGCGAGTGGCATCACAGCCGGCCACGCGACGGCGAGAAAGCCTACCTCCATCCCATGAACCACGGCTTCGATGAGTCGTTCGGCTGCACCGACACGGTCCACGCCTTGCAGAAATTCCCAAAGAAAGTTTGGTACAGTTCGCCCTGATACCACAATCGGACCCATCGCCGGTCGGACACCCAGCGCCGGTCGACCCAACGCCGGTCGGAACGCCGGTCGGTGACATTCAGGGTTCCTGCGCGTCGCCCCGATTGTCGCGGATGCGGTCCTCGATGCGGTCGCGCGTTGGCGCGGTCGTGCCGACCCGCTCGCGCTGCCGGCTTGACGCTCAAAGGCGCCGCGGTACGATGGAACTACGTCGCGGGCAACCAGCTCCCGTTCCTTTCCCCAGGAGAATTGCCATGTGGGTGCGCCAGTGTGAGCTCGACGCCGAGGCCGATTGTCCGCTGCCGATTCCGAGTCGCATCGCCTCCAATGAGGAATTCATCCCGCCGCCGCAGACGCCCGAGCAGCGTCAATACGAGGCGCGCCTCAAGGAAATCAGCGAGCAGGCCGCCCGGCGCCAGGGTATGGATCGCCGAACCTTCCTGCGCACCGGCAGCGGCACCGCGGCGGCGCTGCTGGCGCTCAACGAGGTCTTCGGCCCCTGCTACGACGTGTCCGCCGCGGAGGCGCAGGACCAACAGGCCTTTCGCGAACGGTGGCCGAAGAACCAGTTCATCTTCGACGTCCAGACCCACCACGTCGACGTCAGCCGGCGCTGGTACGAAAATACCACGCAGGGCCAGCAGACCACGATGTTCTTCCGCCTCCTGCGGCCGCAGGCGAAGACGCTGCAGGACAGCCTCGATCTGCTCAACCGCGCTCATTACGTCAAGGAGGTGTTCGGCGACAGCGACACGGTGATGGCGATCATCAGCGGCGTGCCAACGCGCGAGTGGAACCGCAACCCGCTGCCGCCCGACCAGATGGCCGCCACGCGCGACTACGTCAACAACCTGGCCAATTCGCAGCGCGTGCTGGCCCACGGCCTGCTGCGGCCGAACCTCGGGCGGTCCGAGCTCGAGGAGATGGAACGGCAGGTGAAGCGGTTGGGGATCAGTGCCTGGAAGTGCTACACCGGGGCTGAGCTGGGCGAGCGGGCGTGGATGCTCGACGACGAGAAGGTCGCGTATCCGTTCTGGGAACGTACCGCCAAGCTCGGGATCCGCAATGTCTGCGTGCACAAGGGTCTGCCGCTGGGCGCCTTCAACGAGCGCGCCTGCACGCCCGTGGACGTCGAGAAGGCGGCGCGCGATTGGCCGAACCTGAATTTCATCATCTATCACTCCGGCTATCGTGGCACCGGTTTTCTGGCCCGCGGCACCGGCGAGCGCGTCGAAGACCCTAAGAACAACGACCCGCAGGAAATCCCCTGGATCAGCGACCTCCTGCGGACCATGCGGCGCTTTCCGCGCATCCGCAATGTCTATTTCGAGCTGGGCAGCACGTTCCAGCAGCTCTCCGCGAGCAACCCGGTCCGCTGCCTGCACATGCTCGGCCAGATGATCCAGGTTGCGGGGGCCGATCACATCCTGTGGGGCACCGATTCGATCTGGGGCGGCAGCCCGCAGAGCCAGATCGAGCGTCTGCGCCGGCTGCGCATGACGAACGAGCTGATGGACCGATTCAAGTATCCGCAGTTGACCGATGAGATCAAGGATCAGATCTTCGGCCTCAACGCCGCCCGGCTCTTCGGCGTCAACGTCGGCGCCCAGCGCAACGCCATCCAGGCCGATCGCCTGACGCAGTTACGGCAGGAGTATCAGCAGAATCCGTCGCCGAGCAACACGCAATATGGCTGGGTGTGGGTCGAGGATGGCGGCGAACCGACGGTGCCCGTGGGCGGCGCTTGATCGGGTTTACGTTTAGCGTTCGCAGGCAGCCTGCAGCCTGCAGGCAGCCTGCGAACGCTAAACGTAAACCCCTTTTATCGGCCGCCCGGTCCCTTCGACGTCTCCAGCCGCAGCGCCTCGATCAGCGTCGCGAAGCCGTCGGCACTGCCGGCCACCCATTTGCTCGCGCCCTCGAGCCGCAGAATCTCGGCGGTACACTCGTCCTTGCCGTCCATGGTCAGCATCAGGCGCGTGAAGTGGGAGCCGCGGGCTTTGTCGAAATCCCTGGCGGCGGTGAACACGCAGTGGCTGAACGACGGCGACGTCCAGACCGGCTGCAAGCCGGCAGCTTCCGGGGCCTTGCGTGCCGCCAGCGCGTCCCACAGCCGCTCGCCGACAACACCGGCGTCGGCCCGTGCCTCGCGCAGGGCTTTCAAGACGTGGTGCGGGCTCGAACAGGGATTGCCGCGCAGATCGAGTTCCTCGTCCAGGCGCAGCAGCTTCACCTTGTCGAACCGCACGCCCGCCTTCTTGAGATAATGCAGCGGCAAGACCGTGGCCTCGGCCGCGTCACGGCTGCCCAGGACGAGCGACTTGCCCTCCAGGCCCGCGGGGCTCGTGATCCCGGATTCCTTGCGGACGAGCAGGACGCAACGGAAGTCGCAATCCACGTCGCGCATGACCAGGGTCTGGCTCTGACCGCCGCTGAGCAGGTGGTAGCGGGCGTGAGCGAGGGGCGTGTTCCACGCGATGTCCACGTGTCCGCGGTGGAGCGCGTCCACCAGGGCGTCGTAATTGGAGTACAGGACGTAATCGACCGGCAGATCGGTCTTGGCGAAGTAGCGGCGCACGTCCTCGAACACGGTGACCGCGCTCGGGGCGTAGGCGACCGCGCCGATGCGCAGCACGCGCGGGGGCGCCGCCTTCTCGCCGCCGCTGCCGTGGACGGCCAGGACCAACGCGGTCAGCACGGCGGCCGGCAGGATCAATCGGGCAGGTCGATGAAGCATGATGGGGTCCTCGTGTCAGGAAGTGAATAGAACGCGGCTCCGGGCAATCATACTGGATTCCTTGTGCGCAGCCAGCGATCGGCAATGCGCGTAAAGCGGACTATGCAGCCGATTCCGGTTCGCGCGGTTACGCCGCTTGCATCGACTTCGACGGCGTCTGGCCACGCGCGGGCCGACCGCGACGGCCGGCCGCGCATGGCGCATGATCGCGGAGCGGGTAATCTTGTTCAGGGGCCAGCGTTTCCACTGATGCATCACCGGAGGTCAACGGACAAGATGCTGAAAAACCTGTTGCAAGTCGAGCTGGCAACCGCGGAACAACGGCGTGACCTGATACGCATTGCGCGAACGCAACTGGGGGCTGGCGCTCGTGCTCGTCGGTTGGCTGCACCTGATCGCGTTTTCCCTCTGCGACTACCTGACGATCACTCTCGACTACCACGATTCGCCGGGCTACCTGCTGGTCTGGATCGGCGAGTTGCTGGGCGTCTGGGTGATCTTCCGTTGCTGCGGCGGTTCACGGCGAGCAGGTCAGGTGCCGCTGCTGGAGCGCTGCATCCGCCGCGTCTGGATCGCGTATTTCCTCCTGGCGTTCAATCTCGGGTCGCTGAACACGCTGCGCGGCAGCCAGATGTTCGAGCTCTTTCCAGCCATGGCCTCACTCGCCGCCTTCGCGTTCATTCTGATGAGCGTCGTCATCGACTGGCGATTCTTCGGGGCGGTGCTGGTGATGTTCACCAGCGGGCTGCTGATGGCCGCGTACCTGCTGCACTCCTACATGGTTTTCGCGGTGGCGTGGTGCGTGGTGCTCAACGGCGTCGGTCTGACGCTGCTGTTGAGCCGTCGCCAAAGCGGCGAGCAATCGGAGCACACGCCTGACGACCCAGCGGAGAAGACATCCGCGCGCGGTGTGCAGACCTCCGCTTCTGCGACGCCGCAGCTTTGAGTGGCGGCGACGAACCGCCCGGGGGGCTCCGGTGTCCCAAGACAGCCATCCTACAATGTCCCTCTGGGTCGGAGTCCACCGTTGGAGCAGAATTCCGATGCCCGCGCTCCTGCTCTCCACGCGATCGCTGCCGGCTGCCCAATCTCTTGAGGAGGCAGCGCGCGACGCGGGCTGGTCGGTCCACGCCTACGACGAGCTTCCGAGCTGCGTCCCGGACGAACGCATCGTGTACTATGGCGGGGCTGACGTCGCCATGGAGGCCGCCGCTCGCTTCCACCTGGCGTTGCTCGAACCGCCGCTCGACCTGCTTGCGCGGCTGCCGGCGTCTTTGCGGCTCCGCGAAGTTCAGTACGCGAGCTTGCGTGACCTCCGCAGGCTGCAGCGGCCGGCGTTCATCAAGCCGGCCGATCCTCTGAATAAATGCTTCGACGCCGGAACGTACGCGGGCCGCGCCGAGATTCGCGTAGCGCGAGGGATCGATCCGGCCACGCCGATCCTGGTGGCTGAGCCCGTGGAGTGGTTGGCGGAATTCCGCTGTTTTGTCCGCGACAGCGACGTTGTCGCCTCGTCGCCGTACCTTAGCTTTGGGCGACCAATTTGGCACGAGTGGGGGCAGGGCGGTGAAAAAGCACAGCCCTCGCGCGACGCCCTGGCGGTATGCCGGCGGCTGCTCAGCGCAGGAGTCCGCCTGCCACCGGCGTTTGTCGTCGACGTGGGCCTGATCGAAGACCGCGGCTGGGCGGTGGTGGAGTTCAACCCGGCCTGGTGCTCGGGACTGCTCGGTGCCGCTCCGCGGCCTGTCCTGGATGTGTTGGCGTGTGCCTGCCGAGATGCACGCGATCCGGGCTCGGCGGACTCGCCGTGGGTGACCGACCGCAGCCGACCGCAGACAAAGGACCGCGCTTCCGATAGAGCATGAAGATGCGATGAGGTCAGGTGGGCCCGGGGAGGCTGTTTCATGAAAAGACGGAAGCAAAAGGGCCGCGGTCCATTGGCAATGCCGACCACGGTCGTGGGATATGCGTGGTACAAAAAGGACCAGTGGGCGCGCCTGCGGGAAGTCTGTCCCGACGGGGACGATTTCGAGGACAACTACGAGGACTGGCGGGCTTTTGCGGAGACACGACTCCGTCAACTCGCGGAAGAGATCGAACCGGCCGGAATGCGCCTCGTGAAGGTCGTGGTGGAGCTCGACGAGTTCCTGGATTGGTGCCGTGCCAACGGGTGCCAGCCGGACGGGCCCGGGAGATCGCGTTATGCCGCGGAGCGCGCCATGACAACAAGGCAGGGCTCGTAGACAGATTCGTGTCCTACACTTCCTTTATGGACCTCATGAAGACATCCGCGCGAGCGCGGCCGCTGGCCGAGCCGGCGCCATCGGCGTTTCTGGATCGACTCTTGCAGACGGCCCGTCAAAGCTCTTGCGACGGCTGGTCGCGAAACGCTCGCACCGACTCAAGGATCGCAGCGAAAACCTTGTCCGGCACCCGGCCCATTACCTGAACCGAAGACGAGCGCACGACGTTGGTGAACCAGTTGCAGGCGGCTGCACACTTTTTCTTCAAACCCGTCTGCGGGTGGCCCGATCGGTGCCACGGAAGGAGCACATAGTGCTCAGGCAGGGGCTTCGGCAGTGTCCCGGTGATGGCCACGGCTATGAACGGCGCGTCAGCCGGCGTGTCACTGTCCCCGGTTAGGAGCACCAAGGGCCGTGACTTGGGATTGCGGCCTTGCGGGTCTGCGACCTCGGCGCGGACCACGAGGCCGGCCACCAGCTTCGAGGGATTCCGGGCGCCGCTCGCCATGCGGCGATCTCATGCTTAGAGGACATCCTCTTTCTCATGGAACCACGCCGCCGCGGGGGGAAAACGCTTAGCAAGAGTGTGCAGCTCCTCGTAACTCAGGCTTCGACCATTCAGCCCCTGGCGCGTCTTCGCCGCCTTCGGTTGCGGCGTGTGCGCTGGGGAAGGTGGAGCAGCCATTGCCGTGGCGAGCAGACTCTCGATCTCCACGATTACTCGGTAATCATCGAAGTTGATGGCCTGGCGCGCCTTTTTCATGCGCTTGGCGAGTTCGGGCGCCACGGTGCGGAGCTCGGGTCCCTGGTCGCCGAAATTCACGAAGTGGTCGAATGTGACCACGGGATGCTTCATCCCGACTTTGGTGTGCCTGCGTGCGCCGACGCCGATCCAATTCAACTTGCCGGCAATGCCATTCCGTTTCGCTTCCTCGCCACGTCCGCCAATACCGATGACGGCATCGAATTCCCATGACCGCGCATTGCCCATGCAATCGCCAGCGCCGAATCGGCCTTGTGCATCCGGATCGCCTTGGTGAGTCTGTTTGTAAACGAGAGTTCGCATCGCTCAGGTCCCGGACAAACTGATCGCGCAACCATGTGGAATGTCTGCAGGTAGTCGTGTGCCGCCAACCCACATGACCACAATCCATTGTAGCAGCAGCAAACGAGGGAAACGAGCGCGTGAATCGCGACCAGTCTGCGCCCTCGACGCCACATCGGCCCAATTTGTGACCTACACTTTCGACATGGACGTCACGATAACATCCGCGCATCGGGCCCGCGCCCGAGCCGACGCTCACGCCGTTTCTGGATGGACTCTTGCAGCACGCCCATCCGGCCGGCGGCTGGGGCTACGCTCCCGGCCAGCCTGCGCAATTGGAGCCGACCTGCCTCGGCCTGCTCGCGCTCGCCCTGGAGCCGGATCGCTGCGATTCGCACATTGCCGCTGCCCGGGCGTTTCTTGCGCAGGCGGCTCATCCCGACGGCAGCTATCGACCGGTGACCGGCCGTGATGAGGCGACCTGGCCGACCGCGCTGGCCCTGTTCGTGCGCGCGGCCCTTGGCGACGCGGCGCCGGAGCTGCGTCCAACCATTGGCTTCTTGCTCGGCCTGCGCGGTCAGGTTCCCGACTGCCCTGAAGCCGGCGAACTGCACGACATCGACCTGATGCTGACCGGCTGGCCATGGGCGGAAAAAAACTTCTCCTGGGTCGAGCCGACGAGCTGGGCATGCCTCGCACTGCGCTGCCTGGGGTACGGCAACCATCCGCGGGTGCAAGAAGGGATGCGCCTGCTGCTCGATCGCGCGATGGACGAAGGCGGCATCAACTACGGCAATCGCACCGTCCTTGGCAAGCGCACCGATCCGATCCCCGGCCCGACCGCCCTCACGTTGATCGCGCTCCAGGGGCATGACCATCCGCGCATCGAGCCGGCGGTGCATTATCTCGTGCAGCAGCTTCAGACCGCGGACCTGGAGCACCTGTGCTGGGGCAAGCTCGCTCTGGACCTGTATAGGCACATTCCCGGAGTGGACGCAGCGCTTGAGCAGGTCGACGACGCCATCCGCGACGCCGAGCGCAAGCGCCGAGACGCCGTGGCTGCGGCCCAATTGCCTGCGCCAGGCCCTCGTGGTGCTGGCGCTGGGCGCCCGCGGCGCAACTTCTTTCGCATGCCGCCGGGCGCGACCGCAGCGGCCGAGGTCGCACCGGCCTCCCACGGCCGATCCGGTTCGCTGACGCAGCGGGTCGGCGGCTGGTTCCGCGGCATGGCCGTCCGCGCGCTCGGCCAACTCCGCCCGCTGCCGGTGCTGTCGGCCGTGCACATCGCGCGCGCCGCCGACTACGACGCCGACCTGGCCGGCATTCTCCAGCAGCAGTACGAGCATTTCCGCGCCACGGTGCCGCTCAAGGGCAAGCGCGTTGTGCTCAAGCCGAATCTCGTCGAGTTCCATCGGGATAAGGTCATCAACACGAACCCGCTCGTCGTCGCCGCCGTGATCGAGCTGTGCAAGCGCGAAGGGGCGGCCGAGATCATCGTTGCGGAAGGGCCGGGCCACTGGCGCAACGTCGAGTACCTCGTCAGCGAGAGCGGCCTGGGCGATGTCCTGAGCCGCGCAGGCGTGCCGTTCGTCGATATCAACCACGACGAGCCGGTCAAGACGCCCAACCTCGGCCGCTTCACGGGCCTTGACTATCTTTACCTAGCGCGCACGATTGCTACCGCCGACGTGGTGATTTCGCTGCCCAAGCTGAAAACGCACCACTGGGCCGGCGCGACGCTGGCGCTGAAGAACCTGTTCGGCACGCTGCCGGGCATCTGTTACGGCTGGCCCAAGAACGAGCTGCACTGGCGCGGCATCGACAACAGCATCGTGGACATCGCGCTGACGCGCACGCCGGAATTGGCGATCGTCGACGCGATCGTCGGCATGGAAGGCGATGGCCCGCTCAACGGCACCGCCCGGCACGTCGGCGCCCTGGTGATGGGCCACGACCTGGTTGCGGTCGACGCGACCTGCTGCCGGCTGATGCGGCTCGACCCGGATCGGATCGGTTATCTCGTCGGCGGCTGCCAGCGCAAGCTCGGCCGGCTGCGTACCGAGGAGATCCCGCAGCTCGGCGAATCGATCGAGGCGCTCGCCCAACCCTTCGCGACGGTGCCGCACCTCGACGGCCTGCGCGTCCGCCGTTCGGCGTGATTCACGGCTGCACATTCACGCCGAAGGTAGGGTTGTTCCCCGTTGGTAACAGCGGCGCGAAGCGATTGCGGAACGCGTCGCCGGCGGTGCCGGCGGGGTAATAGACCAGGCCGAACAGCGCCGTGACGGTGCCGCTGTCGTTCGGCGTGATGAAATTGGCCTCGCCGAAAATCGCCAGGCTGCCGGTCAATGGGATGAATACGTCGGCGCCGAAGACCAGCGGGTGATGCACCGCCGGCGACGTCGGGCCGATCAGGATGTAGCGGCCGTGCCCTTCCGCGAGGCCGACCCAGCCGCGCGTGACCACGTTGGTCGGCCAGATGTGCCGCCAGTACAGATTGAGCTGGTCGATCGGCTCCAGTGCGAGATTGTCCTGGCTGATGATGAGCCGTTCGCTCTGGGCACGCAGCGTGCCCCACAGGCCCATCTCGTTTTGCGGATCGAACCAGTAGCCGGCCTGGCCGCGCAACTGTCCCAGCGTCATGTCGACGTAATAGTGATCGTAGAGGAAATCATAGACGACGCCCCAGTTCCAGCCCGACTCGGTGCGCTGAAAGAGCCCGATCGTCGTGAAGCTCTGGGTCCGTTGGTTGGTGTCCAGGAGCACGTGCATGAAACGGGTGGCGGTGCGCTCGTAGTTGACGCCGGTGCCGACTTGCAGGCCGAGGCCCCAATCCTCGACCAGCGGCATGCCGGTCTGCACCGCGCCGCGAACGCCGAAGTTCGCGCTGACGCCGAGATCCTCCGGCCCCTTGGACCCGTCGAGTCCGCCGAGCACCGACAGGTTCTCCCATGCCGGTTTCGCTTCGCGATGGTAGCGGCTGTCAAGAATGCCGGCCGGCAGCCCCGCGTCACCGGCGGCGTCGGGGAGGCTGGGTGCGGCTGCGGGAAAGGGGCTGGTTCGGTAGGTCGGGGCGGGGCTGGCCGGATCGTTGTCGCCGCCTGGGAAAACCGGCGGATCGGCGTGGACCGCGCAAGCCGCGAATGCAATGACGAGCATGGCCATCCCGGCGCGACGGACGTGATGACGACACGCTCTGAACATCGCCAGAAGCCTTCGGCCAGGAGGAATGTTATCGGCCCATTCCCTCCATAGACAGCGCAGTAAACTGTGTCAAGCAGGGTTTGCGGTGTGAGGGGAGGCAACCACTCGGTACGGCAGCGCGTCGGCCGGTTCGGACGGTGACAGGACTTCGCACGCCAAACGGCCCGTGTGCAGCAGGCCCTGCACGTGCGGGTCGGCCGCGAGCGGCTGTGTCAGGCGCACTTCGCCGCCGGCGGCCTGCTGGCAGAGGCGGACCGTTTGCTGCACCGTGTTGCCGAAATAATCCAGCCGGCCGTTGATCGTGGCGACCATCGCCGGGCCGCGGTGAACGGCGACGGCGATCCGCAGCGCGCGCGCCTCGATGCGCTTCGCGAGCAACGGCTGCAGCGCCAACGCCACGCGCACGGCTGCAGCAGGGTCGTCGAACGTCGCGAGCAGGCCCTCGTTCACGGTCTTCAACAGGGCCCCGCCTTCGCGGCGAATCTGCTCCTCGGCAAGGCGAAAATGTTCGTGGATCAGACCGAACGCACGCACGTCGCCCAGCTCGCGATACAGCCCGGCGGCGTTTTCGAGCCGCGTCGCGAGCAGGGTGATGTGCGCAATGCTCACGAGCTGATTGCCCTCGAGCACCTCGAACGGGAACAGCTCGCGGAAGAGCGGATGAGCTGAGGCGCGGGCCGCCGTTAATGCGTCCTCGCGCCTCGCTGTGCGCTCGACGCGCACCACGACCTCGCTCGTGTGCGGGTTGGTCAGCCGCAGCGTCTGGGTGCCGGCACGGAACGTGCGCGGCAGCTCGGGGCCCGGCCCGCGCACCAGGTCAAGCTCGCCGCGCACCGCGCCGGTATCGGGATGGACACGTAACGCCACCGTATACGGGAGCTGCGGGCCGCGCAGGCTGTACGGCCCCTCGGACAGCTCGAGCACCAGCTCCAGCCGTTCGCCCGGCGCGACCCGGACCTGGGCGACGACGTGCGGCGAATGCGCGGGGCCGCCGATGCAGTACGTCGCCGGCTCGCTCGGCCGCACCGAGGGATGCACGCGAAAAATCATCTCGACGGAATTGGCGAAATCGAGGGCGAAGTCGAGGTTGCAGGCGCGGCACGCGCCGTGCGACTTGATGTTGCGCAGCGTCGCCTCGATCGCGCTCGGAATGCGGCATACCGGACAAAGAATGTCCCAAAGCAGCACGAGCAGTCCTTCGTGGGCGGCCAGCAGGCACGCGGTTACCACGTCGTCCGGCGACAGGCCGAGCCGCTGGGCCAGGGCGAGCGGACGCATCCGGGCGACTTCCTGATCGCCGGCTTGCACCAGAAAATCGGCGAGCAGGCCAACCGTCGTCAGGTCCACGTCGCGCGCGATGAGCCGTTCCGCGCCGTCGCGGATCCGCTGCTGGTCCCGGCCGCGCAGGGCGGGCGGCGGCTCAAACGCGTCGGCCAGCGGCGCACTGTCGCGGTCGCGGGTGACGTACGCGTCGATGCGGCGATAGACGGATTCCACGCGCCGCCGTCCCTTGAAGCCGACCTCGACGGCCGCGACCATGCGGCCCAGGACGTTTGCCGGCACGAGCCGCACCTGGTGGACGAGCGTCGTGCCGCCGTCGGCGCGCGGCTGCAGCTCGGTCGTCGACGCCATCCAGCGGAACACCCCCTCGGTGTATTCGCGTAGGACGCCCATGCGTTTGCCTTCGACCCATTCGAAGGGATGTTCGCGCCACGCGTTGGTGAAGCCAGCCTTCTTGAAGCTACCTGAAACCGCGACCCCCGGCGCGAGCGGGCTGTCCGGCTCCGCTGCGCGGCTCGAACTGGAAGGCAACCGCCGGGATGCCGACCGCACGGTTGAGACGCTCGGTGTTGGATACGTACGGCCAGAGCTGATCCGGGCTGGCCTTGAGCTCCCAGGTCCAGTCGTAGGCAAGGACCTGGCCCGGTTCGGCCGCGGGCAGCCGGGGATGGACGACGAGGCCGGTCGGCTCGCCGCGCAGCAGGCGGTCGAGATCGTCGAGCAGAGCGGCCGCGTCGGGGTGGCGCCGCCGGATCCTTGGCGAGCGCCTTCTGCACGACCTGGCACACGCCGTCGCTGAGTCCTTCCTTGAACTGGCGCGGCGACGGTGGCGCCGCTGTCTGGTGCATGAGCAAGAGTGCCGGCGTCGTCTGCGCCTCGAAGGGCGGCCGGCCGGTGAGCAGGTGGAACAGCGTAGCGCCCAATGCGTAGACGTCGCTGGCCGGCGTGATCGCGCTGCCGGTCCGCGCCTGCTCGGGCGGCATGTACAGCGGCGTGCCCATCGCCTGGCCGGCCTGCGTCATGTCCATCGACTCGGTCTGTTCAACCTGCCGGGCCAGGCCGAAGTCGCACAGTTTGACGCCGAGTTCGGCCGGGATGCCGCGTCGATCCGCCGTCGGCGCATCCGCCCATGCAGCCCACGGACCGATGAGCATGACATTGTCCGGCTTCACGTCGCGATGAACGATGCCGCGCCGGTGCGCATCGGCCAGCCCACGCGCCACCGCGGCCGTCAACGTCAGCGCCAGCGGCTCGGCCAGGCTGCGTCGGGCGCAGGAACTGACCGAGGCTCTCGCCCTCGAGGTATTCCAACGCGAGATAAAATCGGCCGGCGTCCTCGTTGAACTCGATCTGCCGGCACACGAACGGGCTATCGATTTCGGCGAGCAGCCGCGCTTCCTTGCGAAACCGCCGCAGCACCTGGGCCCGGCCGAGCAAATGCGCGTGCATCACCTTAACCGCGACGGTGCGGCCGTCGGCCTGGTCGATTCCCTTATAGACGACGCCTAACCCGCCCTCACCGAGCTTTTCGACGAGCTGAAACCGTCCAAGCTGGAGCGCGCCGCCGGCCGTATCCGCCAGCGGCCGCGGCTCGCCGGGCAATAGCCGGGTGACGTCCTGGCCGTGCTCCGCGGCAACGGTCCGGTCGGGCGCGTCCTCGTGCGCAAGCTTTCGAGCGCCGCGAGCGCTTCGGCGGCGGTCGGCCGCTCCACAGCGTCTTCGGCCTGCATGCGCGAGCAGTTCCCTTACCGAAGGCACCCATTCTGGTTCACGCTTAACGCTCGCGCACTGGGGGCGAGCGCTAAACGTAAACAGGATTTGCTCGAGGATGCCGCCGAGATCGCGGATGTCCGTTGCCGGATCGAGATCGCCGGGCATCGCCGGTTCGCGAGACTGAACGTCCGTGCCATCGGCTGCGGTCGCATCCTGACCGGCGCTGTCCTGCCATCCTTCGATGCAAGCGATGATCGGTTCGCCGCCGGCGTCGAGCCAAATCTGCGCCGCACATAGTCGGCCATGCACCAGGCCGACGCGATGCGCCGCGGCCAACGCCGCACACAGGCTGCAGCCGATGCGCAGCGCCGACGCGGGTTCACCGGCCGCATTCTCGGGCAGGGTGTGATTCAGCGTGCGTTCGGGAGGCTCCGCGAAGACGGCGTAGGGCGGGTCGTGTTCGAGATCGACATCGAGCGGTGCGGCGATCGCTTCGTGCTGGGCGAGCGTGAGCATGCGCAGGCGCCGGGCCAGGTCTTGCCAGCGCGGCTCCGTGGCGCGATACTGCCACAGCACCAGCACGCGCACCGGCTGCTCGCTGTCGGTGTCGAGCGCACGATACCATTCGCCGTCGGGCGTCGTCGCTTGCTGAGTCAGGAGCTGATAACGGCCGAGATTCATAAGGGAGTCGTTCGGGTGAACCGGTCGATGAGAGCATTGTCTGCGATCGACTGCCGGTAAACAACCATCGACCGCGAGAACCGCATGAAAATCACCCAGGTCGAAGCCATCCATCTGCGCCTACCCAACGTCAACGAGCGCTGCGACGGCAGCCAGGACACGCTGGTCGTCAAGGTCCAAACCGATGCCGGCGTCACGGGCGTGGGCGAGGTCGATTCATCCCCGTCGGTTGCGAAGGCGATCGTGGACGCCCCGATGTCGCACAAGATTTGCCGTGGTTTGGCGGAGTGCGTCAAGGGGCAGGATCCCTTCGAGATCGACCGCCTCGTGCATCGCATGTACGAGGGAACGATCTTCTTCGGCCGGCACGGCGCCGTCATCCAGGCGATGAGCGGCGTGGAGATCGCGCTGTGGGACATCGTCGGCAAGGCGACCGGCAAGCCGGTGTACCAGCTGCTCGGCGGCGGCTTTCGCAAGCGCTTCCGCGCCTACGCCTCCATCCTGTTCGGCGACACGCCGGCCCAGACCGAGGCGATCGGCCGACAACTCGCCGGCCAGGGGTATCGGGCGGTCAAGTTCGGTTGGGGGCCGATGGGCCAATCCGAGGACAGCGACCTCGCCCACGTCCGCGCCGCGCGGCAGGGGCTGGGGCCGAGCGTCGAGCTGATGGTGGACGCGGGCCTGTGCTGGGACACCGCGACGGCGGTTCGGCGCGCCAGGCAGTTCGAGCCGTTCGGCCTCACCTGGCTGGAGGAGCCGTTGCACCCCGACAACCTGCAGGGCTACGCCCGGCTCAGCGCCCAGAGTCCGATCCGTATCGCCGCCGGCGAGGAGGTCTGCGATGTGGCCGAGTTCCGCACGCTCATGGACGTCGGCGGCATCGATGTGGTGCAGGTCGACGTCACCCGCGTCGGCGGTCTCGCCCGATCAAAGCGCATCGGCTGGGATTCGTACGAACGGCATCGACTTTGCGTCAATCATTCGTACAAGACCGGGATCAACCTGGCAGCTTCGCTACACTTCCTGGCGGCCCTGCCCAATACCCTGTATCTCGAATACTGTGTTGAACAGGGTGACCTGCGCAAGCACCTCACGAATCAAACGTTTCCGGTCATTGACGGCGAGGTTGCTGTGCCCGAAGAACCGGGCCTGGGAATCGACCTAAACGACGAGATAGTGAATAAGTATCTGGTAGCTTGAGCGGGAACATCGAGGACCGACCCGTGTTCGAGCGATTGCGTGCCCGTAACGAGTGGAAGTTCTTCAGCGTGTTGCCGAAGGCGAGCGGCACGCTGGCGATCCTATGGTGGATCGTCATCGTGCTGCGCGGCGTGCTGCCCGCCCTTTTCGCCATTGCCATGGGCGTGCTCGTTGCCGCCGTCGAGCGCGGCGACCGCCTTACCGAGGGACTCGCCCTGGTCGGCATCGTCTTCGTCCTGCTCCAGATCCTCACGCCGATCCACCAGGCGATTGGCGCCAACCTCGGCGACCGTACCGCCGCCTGGCTCTACGATCGGCTGACCGAAGCGTGCGTCCGCCCGCCGGGCATGGGGCACCTGGAGGATCCGAAGCTTACCAACGATCTCACCGTCGCGCGCGATTTCGACCTGGGCATGACCGGCCCGCCGCTGTTCATCTCGATGGACTTCATCGCGAGCGGCCTGGTGGAGATGATCGGCGGCCTTGCCTCGGCCGTCGTGCTGGCCGCTTATGCATGGTGGACGCCGATCGTCCTCGGCGGCGCGTGGCTGGCGACACATTGGCTCTTGCGCGAGAGCTCCGTCTGGCGCGACCGCAATACCGAAGAGGTGCGCGGCGCCCAGCGCGATGCCGACTACGCCTACGAGCTGGCCGTCGACCCGCCGGCAAGCAAGGAGCTGCGGCTGTTCGGACTGGCCGACTGGACGATCAACCGCTTCGTCAATCGCCGCACGCGGCTGCACACGCTGCAGTACGAAGCGACCCGGTTGCGCGAACGGCCGGTGCTGTGGAGCACGCTGCTGGTGATCGGCGCCAATGTCGTCGTGTTCTGGTCGCTCGCCCATGACGCCGTCAATGGCAGCCTCAACCTCGGCGAGCTGGTCATGTTCGCCCAGAGCGCGGTCGGCACCTCGATGATCGCATTCGGCGGGCTCAATTGGGCCCTCGATAGTGCCTCGGCGCCGGTGGCCGCCGTGCTGCGCCTCGAACCGGCCATGGCCCCTGCCGGAGCGCTGTCCCTCGGCCAGCGCAGCGCTGCCGGCATGCCCGCGCACGCGATTCGCTTCCGCGATCTCACCTTCGCCTACCCCGGCGGCGCGCCCGTGCTCGAGGGGTTCGACCTCGTCATCCCGGCCGGCTCGTCACTCGCCATCGTCGGGCAGAACGGCGCCGGCAAGACGACGTTGGCCAAGCTACTGTGCCGACTGTATGACCCGCAAAAGGGCGCCATCGAGATCGACGGCGTCGACCTGCGCGAGTTCGACCTCGCCGCCTGGCGGTCGCGCCTGACCGCCGTGTTCCAGGATTTCATCCGCTTCGAGCTGCCGCTCCGCGACAACGTAGCGCCGGCCGGCGCGCCGGACGCCGTGGTGCGGTCGGCGCTCGAGTCGGCCGGCGCGGCCGATCTCGCCGCTCTCGACACGGTGCTGGCAAAGGGCTACGCGGGTGGCACCGATTTTTCCGGCGGGCAGTGGCAGCGGATCGCCCTGGCACGCGCCTTGTGCGCCGTCCATCAGGGCGCCGGCGTCGTGCTGCTCGATGAGCCGACGGCGCAGCTTGACGTTCGCGGCGAGGCGGAAATCTTCGAGCGCATCCTCGCTGCTAGCCGGCACTGTACGACCGTGCTCATCTCGCATCGGTTCTCGACCGTGCGTCACGCCGACCGCATTTGCGTGCTCGAACACGGCAAGGTGATCGAGCTCGGCACTCACGACGAGCTGATGGCCAAAGGCGGACGCTACCGCACGATGTTCGACCTGCAGGCGCAGCGCTTCACTGCCACCGAGGATGAAGAGGGCAAGACCTATGACGTCCTCGCCTGAAGATTCGCGGGCCAAAGTGCCCGACGAGCTGCCGCCGGCGCTGTCGTCGATGTGGCGGCTGTGCAAGCTCGGCTATCGCCACGAACCCCGCCTGCTCGTGGCCGCGTTCGGTCTCGCCCTGCTGGCCGCGCTTCCGGATTCGCTGCTGGCGTTCTGGTTCAAGCTCCTCGGCGAAGGCGTAAGCGAAGCCGATCACGGCCTTGTCTACACGGCACTCATCGCGCTCGGCGTGTCGGTGACTGCGACGTGGTTCCTGCGCACGGTCAGCACGCGCGTGCAGCGCGGCTTTCGCGACAAGGTGACGATCGCGCTCGAATCGCACGTCGCCCGGCTGCAGGCGTCGGTGGCGACCATCGCGCACCAGGAACGCCCCGATTATCTCGATCGGTTATCCGTGCTGCGCAACCAGGTGTTCGTGCTCGACCATATGTACATGTCGCTATTCTCCACCTGCGGGTGGATCCTGCGCCTCGGCGTGACGGTCGCGCTGCTGATGTCGATCCACCCGGCGCTCGTACTGCTCGCCGCGTTCGCGCTGCCCACGGTACTCACGTCGACGTGGCGGCCCGCGGTCGACCGCGCCGCCCATGAGCGCGGCGCCCCGTTCCGGCGGCTGGCTCGCCACCTGTTCGCCACCGCCACCACCGCGACGCCCGGCAAGGAGGTGCGCGTGACCGGCATCGGCCAGCGGCTCATGACCGACCGCCGCGCCGCGTGGGAGCGCTGGTATGCGCTGGTGTCCACTGCCCGCGCAGGCTCGGCCGCATGGCACACGCTGGCCTGGGCGATTTTCGGCGGCGCCTATGTCGGCGCGGTCGTCTTCGTGTCCTCGGGCCTCCATGCGTCGGCGGGCGATGTGCTCCTGGTGCTGGCCGCCGGGTCACGCCTGTCCGGGTACATCGGCGCCACCGTCGGCGAGATCGGCTTCTTGCGCGGCATCTGGATGGACGGGTCCCGCCGGCTCGCCTGGCTGGAAGACTACGCCGCCGCGCTGATCGCGTCGGCCGACCAGCCGGTGCCCGCCCACCTGACCCACGGCATCCGCTTCGAGCATGTCTCGTTTGCCTATCCCGGGACCGACTGCCTCGTGCTGGAGGATGTGAATCTCGAGCTGCCCGCCGGCGCCGTCGTGGCCATCGTCGGCGAGAATGGCGCCGGCAAGACGACCTTGGTAAAACTGCTCGCCAAGCTTTACGAGCCGACCGCCGGCCGCATCCTGATCGACGGCGTCGAGCTGGCGCGCATGCCCGCCGACCAGTGGCGCACCCGCCTGGCCGGCGCGTTCCAGGATTTCTTTCGTTTCGAGTTCCGGGCGCGCCACACCGTGGGCGTCGGCGACGTGCCGCGGTTGGATGATGAGCCCGCGGTCGTGACGGCCGTCGGCCGCGCCGGCGCTGACGACGTTGTCCGTCGACTGCCAGCCGGGTTGGCGACGCAGCTCGGCACCACGTGGCCGGAGGGCGTCGAGGTGTCGTTCGGCCAATGGCAGAAGCTCGCGCTCGCCCGCGGCTTCATGCGCGACGATCCGCTCTTGCTGGTGCTCGACGAACCCACGGCGGCGCTCGACGCCGAGACCGAGCACGCGTTGTACGAGCGCTACGCCGCCGCCGCGCGCGGCAGCGGCCAGGACGGCGCCGTCAACGGCGTCGGGCGCATCACGATCCTGGTATCGCATCGCTTCTCCACCGTGCGGATGGCCGACCTCATCGTCGTCCTCGACGGCGCCCGCGTCGTTGAGGTCGGCGCGCACGACGAGCTCATGGCCAAAGGTGGGTCATACGCCCAGGTCTACGGGATCCAAGCGGCTGCTTATCGCTGAAGGGCAATCGGGCCACCTCTTGATATTTCCGGCCTGGCCAGGTATGCTCACGGTGTGAGTTGCGTGATCGCGGCCCCCACGGTAACACAGTTGACCGTGAGGCACGCGGCCGAGGATCAACGCTATCCGGCTCACACTCTTGTCCCTTGATTTCCAAAACGCCTGACCTCGCCGACGTGAAGGTGACGCCTGCTGAGCGCGCGCTTTTCACTGCCGTCCATTACGGCATCACGATCCCCCCGTCAGACTTGCCCGCCACTGCCGTGTGCGAATGGTACAGCAGAGGCCTCGCCACCGAAGAGGAATGCCGTGCCGCACTGGCTGCATGTCTGGCCAAGGGCTGGCTGCAAGTCATCGACGAGCCGGCGCTGACCCAGATCACCGACGAACTTCACCAGAGCGGGTTTATCGGCCCAATCTACGGCCTACCGCCTGTCGGGGGTGTCGATTTCACCCATGCCGGCGCCGAGCTTTGGCACACCCGCTGTGGCCGGCAGCAGCGTACCCGACCCCCGTTCGCCTTCGGCGATGTGGTACACAGCAACACGACCTGGTACTTCAGGACAAGAGCAGCTGCGCTCAGGGAAATCGACGAGGCCAGGGAGGCGAACCGTGACGTCACCATAATCGGCCCCTCTGCCACGGGGCCGTGGCGCGCCCAGTGGTGGCGGTGGTTTCCTGAAGGCTACCGCATTGACATCGAAGAGAGGATGCAGTGGCAGGGCCGGGCTGGTGGAGGGGGCGCGTGCTTTGTCATGTGCCGCGCCCGTCACAAATCCAATCCGCAGCGGTTGCAACACGTCCTGAATTGCCACAACGTCACGCTCGCGGAGTGGCTGCTCTTCGCGGCGATGGAAGGCGAAAAAAGGAACCGGACGGTGTCCAGTCTCCCCAGGAGCGCCGCGGGGTCAGTGGCTAAGCAATTCGGCGTGACAACCTCGGAAGACGACTGCCGCACAGGGCTGCAAGCCTGCCTCCGCAATGGTTGGTTGAGGGCCGTCGACCAGCGCGCGGTCGATGCGGTGCAGGCACTCCTGCGGGACGACCCGACCTTCCTGCCGGTCCCAGGTCGGGTGGCGAGCAGGAAGGGCGAGATTGACTTTACTCCCGTCGGTGCCACCCTCTATCGCATGATCGGGGCCGAGTGGCTCGGCCCTGACTGGGAGGATGACCTCAGCGTCTGGAACGAGTACTATCGGGAAGAGCACCGTTACTGCGAGGCTGAGGAGGGCTTGCAGGACGTCATTCAAAAGCAGATGGGCCGGGACGAGGTCATTCTTTCCAGCAAGCTCGTGCCGCTGGGCCCGTGGTGTGTCCACTGGTGGGAGCGCTTCCCGTCCGGCTACCGACTTGAACTCAAGATAGGCTCTACGGGAGCGCCAAAATGAAAATGTCCCCCTACGGATCCAGGCCGCGGCGCCGCGGCGCATCGCTGACTGCCGGCCAGCGCGCATTTGCTATAATTGAGGCGACGATTCGGGAGCCGCTTCCGCTGATTGCGGCCCGCCGAAAATACCAGCAATTGTGCGGCCCACGCACTTCCGGTATATTCGCGGGCGCAGGCGGCCAAATCTTTCGGTCGCATTGTCCCCGAGAGGAGTAAGCAATGTCGCTGATGGTTCCGGCAGATCTACAGCAACGGGTGAACGCACTGTTGGAAACGGGACGCTATGCTTCGGAAGAAGAAATCCTGCGCGCTGCCGTCGCTGCGCTCGAGGAGCAGAACGCCGACCTAACGGCCATTCAGGGCGGCATCAACGACATGGAGAACGGGCGCTATCGGCCGTTTGCTGCGTTCGATGCCGAGTTTCGTCAACGCAATCAGATTGAGAACGACGCATGAGTCTCCGCGTTGTCATTACTGAACAAGCGGAGCGCGAAATGCAAGCCGCCTTCAACTGGTGGGCGGAACATCGCTCCAAACGCCAAGCGGATCGATGGTATGAATAGCGACAACTATCCTTCCCCAGCGGCGACAACTAACCTTCCCCACTGAATGGATGAACAGGTGGGCGTGCGCAAGGGGGCGTGTCCGGCATAGAACAGCGGCAACTCTGGCGAAAGGAGTTGCCTATGCGTACCGGACGACGCGCCACCGACGCCCAGGTGAAGGAACTGCGGAAGGGATTGCTGCGGGGGGCATCGCTGACCCAAGCGGCGATGCGTGCAGGCATGGATCGCAAAACTGCCCGAAAGTACCGGGACCATCCGGAGCTGCCGAACCAGCAGCCGACCGCGCGTCCTTGGCGGACACGAGTCGATCCGCTGGCGGCGGTGTGGCCGCGGCTGGAGGAACTGCTCCAGCGGGAGCCCGGCCTGCAGGCCAAGACGCTGGGGGAATGGCTGCAGCGTGAATTTCCTGAGCAGTCCTGGGAGCGAACCCAGCGGACGTTGGAACGGCGGGTGCGGCAGTGGAAAGCCCAGCACGGGTCGGCCAAGGAAGTGTTCTTCGCCCAGGTCAGGTGCCACGCATTAAGCTTTCTCTAGTTTCGTAGCCCCAGTGAGGATTTCGGCAAGATAACCAGGGTCTACAGCGGCTCCCTTGCGTTTACGGGCCATACTTGTTTTACGTGGATTTTGCTTGAGCAAGCTTAACGCGAGCTTGCGGAATAACGACAGGTTCTCCGCCCCGTGGCGGTTCTCCACCCGGCTCGCATCCTCATGAAAGCTCACATCCAATTGCCAATGCAAGTTGTTCTCGATTCCCCAGTGGTTGCGCAGCGCCGCCGCATAACGCCGCGCGGCCATGCGCCGACTGCCAATGAAGTAAACGACCTCCGTCGTCTGCTGCCCGTTGACCGTCCGTTCGCGGCGACACATCCCCACTGTCCGCAGGTGCGGCCACGCCGCGCGATCCCGAATACCGCTGACGTCTTCGACGATCACGCAACCGCGTTCCTCGACGCGCCCGTGTCCACGTTCCGTCGTCGTACATTGCCGCACCCGGCCCGCCGGCAACGCGCCGTCGAGCGCTTTCATCACGGTTTCTTGGATGTCACTCATCAACCGTTCTTGGTTGGCTTTCACCACCAAGACGTAATCGCCACCGCGGTCCAGGATCTTCTTGGCGATGTTCTTCTGACATCCGATGGCGTCGATGGTCACCAGCGCGCCATCAAGGTCCAGCAACTGCAAGAGCTTCGGAATGGCTGTGATTTCATTGCCTTTACCCTCGACGGCGACCTGGCCCAGCGAAACCTGGGCCTGGGTGGCCCAGGCACTGACCACATGCAGGGCGCCCAGCTTCGAATTGCCCGAGCCGCGCAAAGTCTTGCCGTCAATGGCGATGTGCTCGACGCCGGATAAGCCGGCGACGTCTCGCAACCAGGCCAGGCAGCAGGCTTCCAGGACCCGTGGATTGAGGATCGCGAAGACGCGTTCAAAAGTGTCGTGCGACGGGATGCCGCCAGGCAAACGTAAGAAGCGTCGAAACCAGGTTTCGCGTTGCTGCGCAAATTGAACGATGTCGGGCCAGTCGTCGCAGTTGGCGATGACGCCGCAGAGGGCCATGACAAGCAGGTCGATGAGCAAGTGCTTGGTACGGCCGGCGACACGGGGGTCATAGATGCGCCGGAAGTGTTTCTTAATCGACGCCACGGAAGGGGTAGCAGCCATGCGTTCCTCCGGAAAGCGGGCGAATATCCAGAGAATCCTATGTCTGTACACTTGTCAACGTCAATTCCGCTGCAACAATTCGGGTGGAGTTTGACGCGTGGCCCCTGTCGCCCAGGTCCATGAGCCGGGCCGCCTGGGCGCTTCGGATTTCACGCACATGGAAGCGTTGGCCGTGACCATCGCCGGCCAGCCGTTCGCGCACCTGGTCTACCACTTCGTCCTTACGCATTCGAACTGGGAGCACGTGACCATCTGCTTTTCGGAGAGTTTCGCCAGTCTCAGCGAAGGGCTGCAAAATGCGCTGACGGAGTTGGGGGGTGTGCCGCAGCGGCATCGCACCGACCGCATGACGTTGGCCGTGCATCACGAGGGCCAGGCCGAGCAGTACACCGCCAAGTACCGGGCATTATTGGCCCACTACAGTCTGGAAGCGGAAGCGACCAATCCGGCCAGCGGCCACGAGAATGGCGACTGCGAGCAAGCGCACCGGCGTTTCAAAGAGGCGGTCGAGCAAGCGCTGTTGCTGCGGGGCAGTCGCGACTTTACGAGCCGCGAGGTCTATCGGCAGTTCTTGCACGAACTGGTGGGCCGCCGCAACGCCGGCCGCCAGGCGCGGCTGACGGCCGAGTTGGCTTGTTTGCGGCCGTTGCCGGCGCGGCGGTTGGAAGCCATCGAGCGTCAGCGGGTGAAGGTGGGCCGGGGCAGCACGATTCGGGTCAAGCATAATACCTACTCGGTGCCGGCGCGACTCATGGGTGAGACGGTGGAGGTACGGATCGGCGCGGAGCAGATCGAGGTGTGGTACGCGGGGGCGCTGGAGCAGACGATGGCACGGCTGCGTGGGCAGGACAAGCACCACATCGACTATCGCCACCTCAGCGGTTGGCTGGTGCGCAAGCCGGGGGCGTTCGCGCGCTACGTGTACCGAGAAGACCTGTACCCAAGCGTTACCTATCGACGAGCGTATGACGCGCTGGTGGCCCAGCAGGCGAACCGGGCGGACCGGGAATATGTGCGGCTTTTGGACCTGGCGACGCGTGAGGGGGAGGCCAAGGTCGAGGCCGCGTTGACGCTGCTGCTGGCCGGCCGGCAGTTGCCGACCGAAGCCGCGGTGCGGGCCGCGTGGGGCGAAGAGACGCCGCTGGCGCTGGCGGCGCGGGTGACGGTGCCGGCGGTGGATCTGCGGCAGTACGACGCGTTGTTGGAGGAAACGTGGCTGGAAGGCAGTGACATCTCGATGTCACCAACGGACCCAAACGAGGAGGATGGCCATGACCACGGACGGGACGAAGGAGCTGGAGCATTGCTTGCGGGAACTGTACCTACCAGCGATGCGTGCGCAATACGCGCCGGTGGCCCGGCAGGCGACGGCGGAGACGTGGAGCTACGCGGATTACCTACGCGAGTTGGCGCAGCGGGAATGCCAGCAGCGGCACCAGCACCGCATCGAGCGGCTGCTCAAGGGATCGAAGCTACCGCTGGAGAAGAGTTGGCCGGCGCTCGATCTGAAGCGGTTGCCGGCGAAGGTGGGTCAGCAATTGCGTGGTCTGGTGAGCGGCGACTTCCTGGATCAGCGGGCGAACGTGCTGGTGTTTGGGCCGCCGGGCTCGGGCAAGACGCACGCGCTGTGCGCGGTGGCGCAGGAGTTGGCACGGGTGGGGCGTCGGGTGTTGTTCACGAGCTGCGCCTGCTGGTGCAGGATCTGTTAGCGGCGAAGCGCGACCTGACGCTCAAGGCGCTGCTGAAACGGCTGAGCCAGTACGAGGGGCTGTTGATCGACGACCTGGGTTATGTACAGCAGAGCCGGGAGGAGATGGAAGTGCTGTTCACGCTGCTGGCGGAGCGGTACGAGCGGGGCAGCGTGCTGGTGACGAGCAACCTGCCGTTCTCGAAGTGGGACCAGGTATTCAAGGACCCGATGACGACCGCGGCCGCGATCGACCGGCTGGTGCACCACAGTGTGATCGTCGAGCTCAACGTGCCGAGCTACCGAGCGGAAGCGGCGAAGAAAGCCAAGGCAGCGCCGCCACCCGAGTCAGCGTCGCCAGCATAGGTGCTAACACTGAGCCGGCGAAGCCGGCGGCCGGGGAACCCCGGCCAATTCGGGGAATGTTAATTGTCGCTCAAGGGGAAGGATAGTTGTCGCCGATCACTCATCTGACGACATTGCAAACTGATGTCAAGTGAGCGCGGGCCGCCCCATTGGCACAGTCCCAGAACGGGCCAGGCCCGCCTCCCCCGATCCTAACCCGCAAGTGAAACTGTCCCATGACGAGGACACTCCCCTGCGGCACTAGTATATCAGGAGATGCACTTATCGCCAAGGGCCTGGTGTGGCGAAGCGCTTGCAATTCGAACACGGCGTCGTTTCGGCGGACCTCGCCGCGCTGGTCGCCGCGGCGATCAGCATCCCGGCTGACCAGCAGCCCCTGGAAGATCTTGAACGCTATCGGGATTACCTGCGCCTCACCGGAGTCGGCGTGGAAGAAGACCAACGCATCGAAGGGGGCGCCAGCATCGCACCGCATCGGATCGGCGAGCGGGCGGAATCACCCCGGCAGATCATACACCGGCAGCCACTCCGACCCGCGACCCGCAGCCGCCTCAGGTATCGTAAATGCTCCGGCGCTACCGCGGCCATCAAGCAGCGTCCGTCCGGCAGCGTTGCGGCACCGAAGCGCCGCACGCTCAGTCCTTCGCGCGCTTGACGCGCGTCATGTGGTAAACGGTGCCGTCCCAGCCACGCGGGGCCCGGAACTCCAGGGGCCTCTGCTTGGCCGCTTCCCCGGTGTGCATGCACCATGCCATCAGGTCGCCCTCGATTCTGTAAATCCCCTCCATCTTAGACCCCTTCTTCGGGTCGTCGATCAGGCGCGTCACGTCCAACAGCTTGGGAGTGCAGCTCGGGTCAATTTTGAGGGAGCTGATCTCCCGATCACCGAGGAGCCACTTATGTCCAAGGCGTCACCGCCTGCCACCGTGTGCGGGCTGAGCGCCAACACCAGAAGCCATTGCGCGTTCATCGCGTCCCCCCACAGAGATGAGATTCTACACGCAGCAACACCGATTCTACGGCGGCATCGATCTGCACGCTACTTCACTTTGAAAGAGTAGGCGTACTCAACGCCGGGTACTGTCCTAACGTTGCGTTGCAGTCTACGGTCTACAGGGCTTTGCAACGCAATCGCCCTGCGCAACGCAACCGGCGGCGCAACGCAACTGCCGCGCTACAGGCCGAACCAGCGGCGGAAGCGTTCAAGTAGCGATTCCTGCCGTGGCAGGCCGGGACAAAAAACCTCAACGACGCGGGATTTTGAGTCGCAAATCACGACGACCTGAAAACCGGCTGGACTCCCACGCTCGTACGCTGGACTCCTCCACTCCCACACTGTCGTGTCCCGCAGGATCCACTGACCGTTTGCCGCCTGGCGCAGGGGGTGGGCAGCTGGTTTGCCCATGATGGCTTCGACTTCAGCGCGCGTCATCCCTTCCTTTATGCGTGCGGCGTTTTCAAGCGTGACACCGGGATGGACACTCTCGGGCCACGGCGCCCATGCCGCGATGCCGACTAGCACCAGCGTGACGGGCAAGGCGAGCAGGAGTAGGCGGCGGCGGCTCATGGTTGCCATTTTAGCAAGCGCTGGCCTGCCGGAGTAGTTCCTTGACGCTCCACGGTTCGCTCGCCAGGCCGGCGGCAACGGCTGGCGTCGTCTTCAGCGGTCTTCAGCGTCATATGTACCCGGCAGAAGTTGTAGTAGGCGAAGAACAGAGCAACGGCCGCTTCGTGGTTCTCCCACTTCTTGCTGTGGGTGTTCGTCAGGCGCGTAAACCGCCGGGTCTGCATCCGAATCGAGAGGTTGTGCCGCTCGACATGCGACGTGCAGATTTTCGACGCTTCGGGCGCCCCGGTGCGAATGTGAATGGTAATTCCGATGACTTCAGCGGGAGAGTAGCGACGTGCTCCTTCTTCCGAATCGCCGTACTCCTTGACGAGCTGGGCGAAGTCGATCGTCGGCCCAAACACGAACGGAATCGCCGTGCGATAGGGAGTGTAGCCGTCCGTGGTCAATTGGAAGCGGCCAGTGGTCGCCCTGCGCAGTTTCTCGGCGAATTCCATCGTATCCTCGGGGCATCGCTTTCCCAGGTGCCAAGCAACGATCAGCTCGGTATTCCGTTCAATGGCCGTGAACGTGTAGGCATCCCCACAAAGCCCGCTACGGTTATTGGCGATGCGAGTCTTCTCCTTGCAGCTGACGAACGCCCAAACTTCATCCGCCTGGATATCCTCGACCGGGATGCGCGTAATAGTCGCTTCGAGGAACCGCTGACAACGTTTGCCCGCGTCCACCATCGTGTCGATGATCGTGTCCCGGTGAACGCCGGTCAATCGCTCGACGGAGCGAATCGAGTTGCCTTTGAGAACCCATACATCGACGTGCGTCAGCTGGACCGGCCCACAGCCGAGCTAGCCCACGAATTGACTCGGACGCACGGCCTGACAAACGCCGATGCGGTTCATGTCGCCACCGCGATTCTTACGAAGGTTAGTGTACTCTACACATACGATAACCCGAAGCAAAAACGAAAAGGTTTGCTGCGTCACAACCTAAAAATTGGAATGCCGCCATTGAGAATCGAAAGACCGCCGCCGCCGAGCTTCGGGCCACTATTCGAGCAACCAGGAGCCGCGGACCCAGGCGACCCCGCTTCGTAGGTTTGCAACGCATTGCTAGGACAGTACCAGAGTTTGCTTGAACTCCACCTTCTTCGGAATCGCAGCCGGCACGACCGGATAGGTGTAGTCCAGTTCGATCAGCTCGCCCACGGCAACCGTGTAGTTGCCCGGCCTGGCAATCCTGCAGCCGTCGACCTTGGCCTTTTCCTGCGCCGGTCGGACGGTTGTCCCCTTAACGCCATCCGTTGCCCACGCGGTCGTCGCCAGGACGGCCACCGCACACGCAAGCAGAACGCTTCCCACCTTACTCATCGCATCCTCTCCCGTTTTTTCGACACACCGTCAACGTAAAGCGATGGGTGTCGGTAGTCAAGCAGACAAACCGTGTTTCCGGTGTCTGCCGTCAGCCATAAGACATGCCGTGAAAGCCCGCGTGTGCTCAATCACTGTGCCTGCCCCATTTGCAGCACTTGCGGTAGTAACGGGCCTTTACCGGAACATTGTCGTTCGCGCACGAACTCCAGGATCCGCCAACCATGCCGGAGCTGACCGCTTCTCCTGGTCCCGCCAGGGGCCGACCCATCCGCCGGCTGCTTGCGGCCAATCGCAGTGAGATCGCCATCCGCGTGTTTCGCTCGGCGCACGACTGGGCATTCGCACCGTCGCCATTTACGCGCACGAGGATCGCTTCGCGCTGCATCGCTTCAAGGCCGATGAGGCGTATCGCATCGGCACCCCGGGCGAGCCGCTCCGCGCGTACCTCGATATCGACCGCATCGTTGCCCTGGCCCGCGAGCACGAGATCGACGCGATCCATCCGGGCTATGGCTTCCTCTCGGAGAATCCGAAGTTCGCCGCGCGTGCAACGAGGCCGGCATCACCTTCGTCGGTCCGCGCGTCGAGGTGCTGGAGCAGCTCGGCGACAAGCTCGCCGCCCGCCGGCTCGCGCAAAAGGCGAATGTGCCGATCCTGTCCGGCAGCGATGCGCCGATCAAGGACAAGGCCGAGGCACGCCAGCTCGCGGAGCAGCTCGGTTATCCCGTCATCGTCAAGGCATCGATGGGCGGCGGCGGCCGCGGCATGCGCGTGGCGCTGACGGCCGACCAGCTCGACGACGCGGTGGAGCAGGCGCAGCGCGAGGCCGGCACCGCGTTCGGCATCGCCAACGTCTTCCTCAAGAAATACGTCCGCCGGGCCCGTCATATCGAGGTGCAACTGCTCGGCGATCGCCACGGCGGCCTGGTCCACCTGTTCGAGCGCGATTGCTCCATCCAGCGCCGCCATCAGAAGGTGGTCGAGATCGCGCCGGCGCCGAATCTCGCCGAGACGACGCGGCGCGCGCTCTGGAGCGCGGCGCTCGCGGTGGGGCGGGCCGCGGGGCTCGACAACGCCGGCACCGTCGAGTTCCTCTACGACACGGAAGCGGATCGCTTCTATTTCATCGAGGTCAACCCGCGCATCCAGGTCGAGCACACGGTCACCGAGGCGACCACCGGCTACGACGTCGTCCGCGCCCAGCTCCTGATCGCGCAAGGCCGGCCGCTCGCCGACGCGGAGATCGGGCTGGGCGACCAGGACGCGCTGCGACACCACGGCTTCGCGCTTCAGTGCCGGGTCACCACCGAGGACCCGTCGAACAACTTCATCCCCGACTATGGCCGCATCACCGCGTACCGCTCGGCGGGCGGCATCGGCATTCGCCTCGATGCGGGGACCGCGTTCAACGGGGCCGTCGTCACGCCGTTTTACGATTCGCTGCTCGTCAAGGTGACGGCGCATGGCCTGCGCTTCCAGGACGCGGCCCGGCGGATGGAGCGCTGCCTGCAGGAATTCCGCGTCCGCGGTGTCAAAACGAACATCCCATTCTTGATCAATCTCGTGCAGCACCCGGCATTCCTCGCGGGCGGCTGCACCACGCGCTTCCTCGACGACACGCCCGAGCTGTTCGACCTGCCCGAGCGCAAGGATCGCGCGACCAAGGTCATGGCCTACATTGCGGACATCATCGTCAACGGCCACGCGGAAAAGGCGGTGCGGGCGTTGCACTTCACACCGGAGGGCCGGCGCCGGCCGACGCCGGTGCCGCGCGAGCCGGTGCCGGTGCCGCCCTATCCGCTGGTGCGCAAGCACACGCCGCTGCGCATCGCCGGCACGCGCGACAAGTTCATGGAGACTGGGGCCGGAGAAATTCGCCCAGTGGGTGCGCGAGCAGCAGCGGGTGCTGGTCATGGACACCACGTTCCGCGACGCCCACCAATCGCTGCTGGCGACGCGAATGCGCACCTACGATATGCTGCGGGTCGCGCCGGTGTACGCCGGGCTGCACCACCAGCTCTTCTCGCTGGAGATGTGGGGCGGCGCGACCTTCGACACGTCCATGCGCTTCCTTAAAGAAGATCCCTGGCAGCGGCTCGCCGACCTGCGCGAACGCGTGCCGAACATCCTCTTTCAGATGCTGCTGCGCGCGAACAACGCCGTCGGTTATGCGAACTATCCCGACAATGTCGTGCGCAGTTTCGTGAAGGAGGCGGCCCGGTCCGGCGTCGACGTATTCCGGATTTTCGACGCGCTGAACTGGGGCGAGAACATGCGGCTCGCCATCGAAGCCGTCCGGCGCACGGCATGATCTGCGAGCCGGCGATCTGCTACACCGGCGACATCCTCGACACGCGGCGCACCAAGTACAGCCTCAAGTATTACGTCGAGCTGGCGAAGGAGCTGGTCAAGCTCGGGGCGAATATCCTCGCGATCAAGGACATGGCCGGCGTGTGCAAACCCTACGCCGCCCGCGCGCTGGTGCGGGCGCTGCGCCAGGAGGTCGGCGTGCCGATCCACCTGCACACGCACGACTCGGCCGGCGGGCAGATGGCGACGCTGCTGATGGCGGCCGAGGAGGGCGTGGACATCGTCGATGCCGCGATGGGCCCGCTGTCGGGCATGACCAGCCAGCCGAACCTCAACACGCTCGTGGAGCATCTGCGTTTCACCGAGCGCGACACCGGAATGGACTTCGACACGCTGCGGCGGACGGCGGAGTACTGGGAGGGCGTGCGCCGCTATTACCAGCCGTTCGAGACCGGCCAGCTCGCGCCGATGCCGACGTTTACCTGCACGAGATGCCGGGCGGCCAGGCGACGAACCTCTATCAGCAAGCGCAGAGCGTCGGGATTGGGCGCGCTGGCCGGAGATTTGCCGGGCGTACGCCGAGGTCAACCGGATGTTCGGCGACATCGTCAAGGTCACGCCGACGTTGAAGGCGGTCGGCGACATGGCGCTGTTCATGGTGCAGAACAACCTGACCGCGGACGAGGTGCTGCACGGCAAGCGCGAGCTGTCGTTCCCCGAATCGGTGGTCGAATTCTTCATGGGCCAGCTCGGTCAGCCGGCGGGCGGCTTCCCGCCGGAATTGCAGCGGCGCGTGCTCAAGGGCCGCACGCCGCTCACCGACCGGCCCGGCGCGACGATGCCGCCGGCCGACTTCGAGGCGGTGCGCAAGATGCTGGCCGAGCAGCGCACGGCAGGAGACTCACACCGAGCGGCGGTGAGCGACCGTGAAGTGGTAACGCATTTGCTTTATCCGCGGGTCTACGCCGAGTTCCTTGCGCATCTCGACAAATACTCGGATGTCAGCGTGCTGCCGACGCCGTTGTTCTTTTATGGGATGGAGCCGGGCGACGAAGTGAGCGTGGACATCGAGGAAGGCAAGACGCTGATCCTCAAGTTCCAGACGGTCGGCGAGCCGCACCTGGACGGAACGCGGACCGTGTTTTTCGAGCTGAACGGCCAGCCGCGCAAGGTGCAGGTGCTGGATCAGTCGCTGGCGAAGGGCGTGCAAACGCATCCCAAGGCCGAAGCGAGCGATCCGCGGCACGTCGCGGCGCCGATGCCGGGCTTGGTGGTGCGCGTCGCGGTGTCGCCGGGCGAGGAGGTCGTGCGCGGCCAGCAGCTCGTGTCGCTGGAAGCGATGAAGATGGAAACGACCGTGTACGCCGAGCGCCCCGGCAAGGTCGCCGACGTGCTCGTGCGGCCGGGCACGCAGGTGGAGGGCGGGGATTTGTTGATACGGTTTGAGTAGAATCTTATCTGGCGCCGGTAGAATCAACAACGAGCGGAATCTGGCACCGATTACTCGCGAGGGGACCGTCATGGAGCTTGAAGGTATGGTTCGCAATGGCGTGGTCGTGGTTGATCGCCCGGAGTTGCTGCCAGAAGGCGCCAAGGTGAAAGTCGTTGTCGACCCGCCTGACGCCGCCACTGGCAAGCCCACGCTCGCGGCACGCTTGCTGAGGCACGCCGGCACAGTCCCGGGGCTTCCGCCGGACCTTGCAGAGCAGCACGACCATTACATCCACGGGACGCCGAAACGATGAGGACCGTTCTTGCGGATATCCATTACTTTCTGGCCCTGCTGAGTCCCAGCGATCAGTGGCACGTGAAAGCCGTGGCCTTGACGACGGGGTTCAAGGGGAAGATGCTTACCACGGCCTGGGTGTTAACGGAGTTGGCCGACGCGCTGGCGTCAACGCCGAAGGGCAGGGCGGAGTTTCTTTCGACTCGCGATGATTTACGGGTCGATCCCGACGCGCGGGTCATCGCTTGTGATGAGGCTCTCATGGAAGCGGGTGTTGCCCTCTACGCCCAGCGGCCCGACAAGAAGTGGTCGCTGACCGATTGTATCTCGTTCGTCGTCATGCAGCGCGAGGGAATCACCGAAGCGTTGACCGGCGACCACCATTTCGAGCAAGCCGGCTTTGTCGCCTTGCTGAAATGAAGGCGGACGGCAGACCGCGGCTTGGGGTGCTGCATGGATTTTATCGCACTGATGGAGCGGCAAATCGGGGACGGCCAGAAACTGGTGGAGCAGCTGGTCCGGAACGGCTTCCCGGTGGCCGCGTTGCAAGCGTCGGAGCGACCATGTACGGTGCTGTTTCAAACGCCTTCGGGCTTATGGTGCCGCACGGCAAACTGGACGCATGCATCGCCTTCCTGGAAGAAGGAATGCATGCTTTGCGAAAAACGCCGTACCACGAAGTGCTTGGTCGAGGCTTTCTGCACCAGACGAGCGCAGCAGCGGAGTATCTGATAAAGTTCCATCGCAAGGCCAGCGCCGAAATCGATGTTGCTGCTCTTTACTTTGAGATGAACGGCTTCACGATCAACCCGGATCGCTGGTATTTCAACGGGTTCGCGTATAAGACCGCAGGTGACATTTGGGAATTGGAGTGGTTGGCACACTGGGACGCCGACACCGGGAACGATTCATTCACACTAACGGGGATGGAGTCGGTGCAGGAGGCTTTTGCACGTCTTTATTGCGACGAGAACCAGCCTCTGAGCGTAGAGATGGCGGCGGAATTGGCGGACCACCTGATCAATGGCCGTTTCATGCAACTGATTTCAGCGGCTCACGCAGTTGCAAAGCAAAGTTACAAGGCGCTCGACGGTCTGCCAATTTTGGCCACGGCGCATGATTGGGATAGAGTACACCAAACGCGATCACCGCCGATCTGACGCTCAAGCTTCCTCGTTGAGACGGATGGCTTGCTCGATTTCCGCGGGGTGGCGGGCGTGGTAGTCCCAGGCAGCCGCAAGATCATCGGGCGTCAAGCCCTGAATCATGTCCAAAAGGCGCTGGTCCGAGAAGCCAAGCTGCCGGTAATGCACGAGCCCATGCACGGTGATCCGTGTGTTGCGAATGCAGGCGTCGCCGCCGCAAACGTCCACGGTCTTCTGAACCCAACTCGTCTTCTTGGTCGTGTCTGTGGTCATGGTAAGCACCTTCCTTGTTGAGATTATACGAGAAGCCCGTCGAACGGCGGATGACGGCATGCCCGCGACGCCGACGCCGCGCCCAGGTCGAGTTTCGCCTCTGGGACGAGCCGCGGCGGCGTCGCGAACCGAGCCGCTGGTCGCGGTTGCGCCTGCCTGTCTTGAACACCGGGCAGAAAAATCCGCAGAATCCGCCAAGATTAGCTTTGACACGCATCTTCTCCATCTTTACCATTTAACCAGGACGGAAGCGCCACAGAAGGATTCTCACCGGTGTGAAATCCACGTCACTCTTCTGGAGGTTACGTCATGTACACGGTGGTGTTGATGGCCGCCCTCGCCACGAGCAGCTCGGCGCCCGAGTTCTGCCACGGTGGCTACGGCTGCTACGGCGGTTGCTATGGCGTTTGCAACGGTTATGGTTACGGCGGCTATGGTTGCGGCTGCTATGGCGGCTACGGCGGTTGTTATGCTGGCTGCTACGGTTACGGCTGCCACGCCGGCTGCTACGGCGGCTGGTGGGCCGCCAGCCCGTATTCGGTCTGGGGCTGCTACGGCGGTTGCACGGGTTGCTACGGCTGCTATGGCGGTTACAGCTGCTACGGCATGCCGTTCCCAGGTGGCACTACCTACGTCGGCCCGGGCATGGTCAATCCGGTCCCGCCGTCAACGCCTGGCCCAGGCGGGCCGGCGCCTGAGGTCGTTCCGCTTCCCAAGGCCACCAAGGACAAGGACAAGGAAGAGCAGGCTCGCGCAAGGTGCGCATCGAGCTGCCCGCGGACGCCAAGCTGTACGTGGACGGCGTGCTGATGAAGACCGAATCGGCCGTGCGTCTGTTCCATACGCCCGAGCTGGCGGCCAACCAGCTGTACATGTACGACCTGAAGGTAGTAATCGTACGTGACAGCCAGACGTTCACGGACACCAAGCAAATCACCGTGCGTCGCGGCGAGTTGTCCACTGCGTCCTTCGACGGTCTGGAGCAGCGCGCGACGGCGGCCCTCAAGGCGGCTCAGGCCACGACGGCACAGCGATAGTCCCGACACTGGTGGGGCACGTGTGGCATGTGCCCCACCAGCCGGTCGTTTCGACACAATCCTCTTCTTGCGCACCCGTCGGCCCCACCCCGCCCGCCATTTCACAGGGCTCGCTGGCGTCTCGTCCGCGCGGTGCCGATAGCAGGAACAGAGACCCTGCGCATCGGCACCCTGGAAGAGCCTTACGCATGACCATCGCCACACCGCTCCTCCGGACGACCCCGCCGGCCGTCTGGCCTCGTCGCGTCCTCTTCGCCGGCCTCGTGTTGCTGGCCGTGATCTGGGCCCTCCCCATGGTGGTGGCCCATTCGCCGCTGGTCGGCTGGCTCGAGCAACAGGCGAGCGCGCGGACCGGTTGCACCGTCCATATCGGCGGAGTGTCGCTGGGATGGTTCTCCGCGGTTACGGCCTACGATACCGAGCTGCGCGACGGCGCCGGCCAACCGCTGCTGACGGCGGGGACCATTGAAAGCCAGCGCACACTGCTGGGACTGCTGCTGCACCGCGACAATCCCGGCGGCTTCCGCGTCGAAAAGGCCACGCTCGAGGTCGTCTTCGCAGGGGCCGGCTCGAATCTGGACGAGACGATTGCGCAGCTGATCGAGACGCCGGCGGCCGGGCCCGTGCGGGATGCCGGACCGGCGACGCCGCCGCCGATGGAGGTGGCCATTGTCGATTCGATCGTCAAGCTGACCGAAAAGACCGCGGGCCACACGTGGCAGCTGACGGCGGTGCAGGCGACGGTCCGACTGTTCCATGACGAGGCCCAGCCCGTGCAGGCCCGCGTGATCGCGGCCATTGCCGCCGGCGGTACCGCGGGCACGATCGAGGCGTCCGTCGCGGTGCATGCGGACGAAGGTGCAGGCCGGCACGGTACCCTGAAGGCCCGGCTGCAGAACATGCCTCTGGAGGCTGCCGTGCCGTTGTTGCGCCGCCTGGTCCCGGACGTTGAGCTGGTCGGCGCGCTGCAGGGCCAATGTCTGTTGAGCTGGGTGATGGACCGCGGCGCGATTACCGAGTTGGCGGTCGACGGCGATTTTACGGGCAAGAGCTGCAAGGTCTGTTGGCCGGGCCTGGCGGAAGTGCTGGTGCTGGACAATGCGCGCGTTCCCTGCAAGCTTCGCTATGACGGCACCCACGTGGACGTTGCGAACGCGGAGCTGATCTGCGATCTCGGCCAGGTTCGGTACGCCGGGGCCATCGACCTGAGCGCGGCGGGGCTCGCCTGGCTCGATCGGCCGGCGCAGGAGGTCGCGGGGACACTCGACCTGGTCCGGCTCGCCGACCGCCTGCCCAAGACGCTGCACGTGCATCCCGACCTGCGGCTCACCTCCGGTCAGCTCCGCCTGGAAGCGAAGAGCGGCGCGCAGGCCGACGACGGCTGGGACGCCCGCCTGAACGTGACCAACATCACCGGCGTGCGCGGCAACCAGCCTATTATCTGGCAGGAGCCGGTCATCCTCGACTGCCGGGCTCGGCAAGTCGGCGGGGGCGTGCCGCTGATTGAGGAAATTCGCTGCACTTCCGGTTTCCTGCAGCTCGATGGCATCACGACGACCGACGGTTTCCGCTTTGTCGGCGACGCGGACCTGGGCCGGCTTGCCGATCCCCTCAGCCGCTTCATCGACCTCGGCCCGACACGGCTCGCAGGCCAGGCGCACGGCGAACTGACCGTTCGGACGCTGCCGGGCAAGCGCTTTATCGCCACCGGCACGGGCCGATTGAACGATCTGTTCGTCGAGTGGATCAAGGGCCGGCCGGTCGAGGAAGACGTCGTGACCGTGCAACTCGCCGCCGCGGGTCAGGTCGAGCCCGGCGGGGCGCAGCGCGTCGACTCCGCGCGGCTGACGCTGGGTCTGGGCTCCGATCTGGCCCAGGCGGACCTGGCCGAGCCGCTGGCGGACCTCGCCGGACCCGAATGGGGCGTCTGGCAGGTGCGGCTGGAAGGCGACCTGGCCCACTGGGAGAAACGGGCACGGCCCAGCGCACCGGCGCTTGATCGCTGGCAACTCGGTGGGGCCCTGCTCGCCCAGGGACAGGTGCGGCGCGGCTCCCGCGGCATCGAGTGCCCGGCGCTGGCGGTGTCGGTGCGCGACTTCAGCGGCGGCGGCCGCGGTCTGCACATCCAGGAGCCGACGCTTTACCTCCACGCCGCCGCGGGCGTCGACGCCACCGGCACGCTCCATCTTCGCGATATGCAGCTGCGCTGTCCGTCGCTGTCGGCCACCGCGCCGCATTTGCTTTGGCAGCCCGGCACGGAGCAAATACGCGGCGGCGTCAAGTTCCGCGGCGACATCGCACGGTTGCAGCACTGGGTTCACGATATTCACGCCGGGGCGGCTGAACCGCTGGGCGGGGAAGTCGACGGCCACGTGGACCTGCGACCCGACGCGACCGGCCTCGACTTTGCGTTCCAGCTTGCCGTACAGGAATTCACCTGGGGCGATACGACCATGCCGACGGATCGCGACCCCGAGGTGCGCTGTACCGGCAAGGGCCGCTTCGAGCCCGAGCGCGATCGCTTGCTGCTGGCACCGATGCACGTCGACAGCCCGTTCGGCGCCGTCGACATGCAGGCCAAGGTTGTGAACCTGACGGACACCTGCGATCTGGCACTGACCGGCGAAGTGCATTATGACCTGGCGCATCTTGAAACGCTGCTGCGCACGTCGCTGGGCATCGAGCTGAACATGGCCGGCAAGGAGACGCGTCCGTTCGCGCTGTCCGGCCCGCTGTATCCGCGGACGCGCGGGGAGGGCCTGACGCTCAGCATGTTGCCCGGACGTGCCGCGGACACGCCGCTGCATCTCTGCGCCCTGACAGGCGAGGCGACGCTCGGCTGGCGGTCGTTACGGGCGGCCGGCTGCGAGGTCGGGCCGGCCGAGCTGCGGTTCTGCCTGCAGCAAGGCTGGCTGCAGCTCTACCCGGTCGAGACGACCCTCAACGGCGGCCGGCTGCGGCTGCAGCCCAACCTGCGTCTCGATCCGGGCCCGGCCGAGCTGATCCTGCTTGCCGGCCCGGTCGTCGAGAAGGCGCGGATCACCCCCGAGGTTTGCGCCGGAGCGCTCGCCTTTGCGATGCCGGCGGTCGGCCATGTCGCGGAAGCCGAGGGGACGGTGTCGCTGACGCTGGATGGCGGGCGCGTTCCGCTCGATGATCCGGCGCGCGCCGACGTCCAGGGTAAGCTCATCTTCCACGACGCCCGCTTCGGCCCGGGCCCGCTGACGCGCGAGCTTACCGCGGTGTTCAAGAAGCCGCCGCCCTCTTGCGTGGTGCGCGCGTCGGAGGTGCCGTTTCACATGGCGAACGGGCGCATTTACCATCGCGACCTGGAGCTGATTTTTCCCGAGTTCACCGTCAAGACGTTTGGTTCGGTGGGGCTCGACGGCTCACTGGTGCTGCTCGTCGAGATGCCGATGCCGCCCAAGCTCGTTGCATCACTGAAGCTAAGTGCCGCGCTGGCGCGACAGACGATTCGATTGCCGGTGTCCGGGACCGTCGACGAGCCGCGGCTCGACGCGCGCGCGTGCAGGCGATCAGCAACCAGATCATGCGCGACATGGCCGGCGAGGCGCTGCAGAATAAGCTCAAAGGGCTGCTCAAATCGGGTGGCCAGTAGGTCCCGCCTGCCGGGCGGGACCTCGAAGGGCCAAGGTCCCGCCCGGCAGGCGGGACCTACTGGCGCTAAACGAAAAACTGCAGGTCGTGCGCATGTCTCTGCGGTTCTGCCTGGCCAGCTTCGTTGGCTCGTGCCTTTTGTTCCTCGTCGAGCCGATGTGCGCCAAGATGGTGCTGCCGCTGCTCGGCGGCACGCCGGCGGTGTGGAACACCTGCATGGTGTTCTTCGAGACCGGCCTGCTCCTGGGCTACGCCTACGCCCACTACGTGCCGGATCGGTTGGGCCCGCGGCGGCACGCGGTCTTGCACGGCCTCGCCCTGGCTGCGGCGGCCTGGACCCTGCCGATCGCGCTGCCCGCTACGGTGCCCGCGGGCTGGCATCCCGTCCTGTGGCTGCTGGTCGCCCTGGCGATGGGCGTCGGGTTGCCGTTTTTCCTCGTCTCGGCGAGCACACCGCTCCTGCAGCGCTGGTACGCACTCGGCGATACCACCGGGACGCGCGATCCGTACTTCCTCTACGCGGCCAGCAACCTCGGCAGCTTCGCCGGGCTTGTCAGCTATCCGCTGCTTGCTGAACCCGCACTGACCCTGCCCGCGCAAGCGTGGTTCTGGTTCGGCGGCTATCTTGTGCTCCTGGTCCTGACGGCTAGCTGCTTCCCATGGCGGGCGTCCCGGCATCCTTCGCTGCCGGCCATCGCGCCGCAACAGCCCGCGGCCTCCTGGCCACGGCGGCTGCGATGGGTCATGCTGGCATTGATTCCGTGCAGCCTGATGCTGAGCGTGACCACCTACCTGACGACCGACATCGCCCCGGTGCCGCTGCTGTGGGTGATTCCGATGGGACTCTATCTGTTGACGTTCGTGCTGGCGTTCAGCGGCCGGCCGCGGCTGCCGGCAGCGCTGGTGCAGCGCTGGGTGCCGCTCGCGGTGCTGGTCGCCGTCGTCGTTCGCCTGTTGGAGGCGAGCGATCCGCTGCCGGTGGTCCTGGCCGTCCACCTGCTCGTCCTGTTCTGGCTGGCGCTGGCCTGTCACGGCGAGCTGGCGCGCGACCGGCCCTCGGCGGATCGTCTGACCGAGTTCTACCTATGCCTCGCGCTCGGCGGCGCCTCGGCGGCATGTTCAACGGCTTGCTCGCGCCGCTCCTCTTCATGCGCCTGACCGAGTATCCGCTGATGCTCGTGCTGGCGGCGCTACTGTGCGGCCTGCCCCGAATGAGCCGCCCCAGCCGCGCCGACCTGGGGTGGGCCGCCGCGCTCAGCGGCGTCACCGCGATGCTGATCCTGATCGTTCAGACGGCCAGGCTGGTGCCGGTCGAGCCGGGCCAGCTCAGCGTCGCGGTCATCTTCGCGGTGCCGCTGCTGTTCGCCTACGCCGGTCATGAGCGGCCCTGGCGGTTTGCGCTCAGCCTGGGCACGATCCTGCTGGCCGGCCTGTTTTATCACGGCATCTTCGGCACGCCGGTGTACCGCGCCCGCAGCTATTTCGGCGTCCATCTCGTCGCCGACCGCGACCAGCTGCGGCGTCTTGTACACGGCGGCACGACGCATGGTATGGAAAGCCTTCGGCCTGGCGAACAGGGCATTCCATTGACCTATTACCATCCCTCCGGTCCGATCGGCCAGGTCATGCAGGTGCTGGCCGGCGACCCGCGCCTTGACCGGGTGGGCCTGGTCGGGCTCGGCGCCGGTTCGCTGGCTTACTACGCGCATGCCGGTCAGCACTGGACCTTCTACGAGATCGACCCGAGCGTGATCTACATCGCCCGTGACCGCGGCCTGTTCACGTTCCTGCGCGCTGCGCGGAACCATCAACGTGATCGAGGGCGACGGCCGGCTGCAGCTGGAAGCGTCGCCGGACCGCTTCGGCCTGCTGGTGCTCGATGCGTTTGGCTCCGACGCGATCCCCTTGCACCTGCTCACGCGACAGGCCCTGGAGATTTATTTGCAGCGACTGCGGCCCGGCGGCCTGCTGGCGTTCCATATCTCGAACAAGTATCTCGACCTCGAACCCGTGCTGGCGAACCTGGCCCGCGATGCTGTGCCGCGAATGGCGTGTTATGTGCGGACGGACCAGGTGCTCACGGACGAGGAGCGGGCGGCCGGGAAGTTTCCTTCGGTCTGGTTGGTGCTCGCACAGCGGGCCGAGGACGTGCCGGCGCCGTTGCGCACGCTGCTGTGGCGCCCAGCCCAGGCGCGGGCGGATCTGCGCGACTGGACGGACAGCTACTCGAATGTGTGGCAGGTTTTTCGCTGGGAGGGCTCGGGCGAGCGGTAGCGCGGCGAGCCGCCGGGCTCGTCCCGGCGGTGTGGTGGGCCGCACGTGGGGCAGGCGTCCCGCCTGCCATCAGCGGCAGGCGGGACGCCCGCCCCACGAACGGTTCGCCGTTAGCCGGACGCGCAAGCAAGGGACACTAACGAACCGTTCGTTTGTGCTCGGCGGCGCGCGGTTCCCTTGCGAGCGATTGCTATCGCGGTTAGAATAATCTGCAACGCTGACGCGAGAAAGTTATTGCACGATGCGAATTCTTGGTGGACCGATGCTGGGGAAGTCGCCATGCCTCAAATCCGAATCCTCAAGGGCAGCAATGAAGGATCGACGATCGAGCTCAGCAATCGAGCGCATCGTCCTCGGACGCAACGCCGATTGCCACGTGGTGCTGAACGTGCCGGCCGTCAGCCGCGAGCACGCGATCATCCGCAAGATCCAGGGCAAGTTCTACATCGAGGACAACAAGAGCCGCAACGGCACCTTCCTCAACAGCAAGGAGGTGACCACGCGGACGCTCCTCAAGGACAACGACAAGATCAAGATCTGCGACAACGTGCTGGCATTCCACGAGCGGGCGCCGGTCATGCCGCTGCCGGACGATTGGAAGCAGGAGGCGGAGCAAGCTGAGGAAGAGGAGGATTCCTCGACGGTCCAGGCGACCCTCAACCAGACCAGCAAGCAAATCCTCGAAGCGCAGCCGGCCCAGCGCCTGGCCATGCTGCTCGACATGGGCGCCGAGCTGGCGCAGATTTTCGAACGTCGATCAGCTGTTGCCCAAGATTCTCGATCGGCTGTTCGCGGTCTTCCATCAGGCCGACCGCGGCCTGGTCATCATCGAGGAAGAGGGCAAGCTGATGCTGCGCGTCAGCAAGACGCGCCGCAACGACGACGAGGGCGTGCGCTTCAGCCGCAGCATCGTCAAGCGCGTGATCGACACGGGGCAGTCGATCCTCAGCGAGGACGCCAGTGCCGGCAAGGGCGTGGATTTGTCCCAGTCGATCGCCGACTGCCGCATTCGCTCGATGATGTGCGTGCCGCTGGTGGGCCGCAGCAGCCCGACGCCGTTCGGCGTGATCCAGCTCGACACGCAGGACCGCTTCAAGCAGTTCACGGCGGATGACCTGAAGCTGCTGCTGGCGGTGGCGGGGCAGGCGGCGGTGGCGCTCGAGAACGCGAACTTGCACGCCACCATCGTGCAGCGCGCCGGTCTGGAGCGCGATCTGCAGCTGGCGCGCAAGGTGCAGGAGAGCTTCCTGCCGCTCAAGATGCCGCAGGCCGCCGGTTACGAATTCGCCGCGTGTTACGAGTCGGCCCAGGAGGTCGGCGGCGATTACTACGATTTCGTGCCGCTGCCGGGCGGCCGGCACGGCGTGATGGTCGGCGACGTGGCCGGCAAGGGTATCCCCGCGGCGCTGCTCATGGCCAAGGTCAGCGCCGACGCCCGCTTCTGCGCCCTGACCGAACCGGACCTGTCGGCGATGATCGGCTGCCTCAACGAGCACCTGCAGGAAGCGGGCCGGCTCGATCGTTTCGTCACGTTCGCGGCCGGCCTGCTCGATCCCGCGAAGCATGAATGCGTATTTGCCAACGCGGGCCACATCGCGCCGTTGATCTTTCGCAAGGCGACCGACAAGTTCGAGGACGGCACCTCGTCCGACCAGACAGGCCTGCCGTTGGGCATCGTCGAGGGCATCCCGTACGATTCCAACACGATCACGCTGCAGCCCGGCGACTGCGTGCTGCTCATCACCGACGGCATCACCGAGTCGAAGGACAAGGACGACGTGGAATTCCACATGAACGGCGTGGTGAACGCCCTGCGCCGGGCCGATGACGCCGCGGGCGATGGTCGATCGGCTGGTCGCCGCGGTGCACCGGCACGCGGCCGGCCGCAAACCGCACGACGACCTCACCGTGGTAGCGTTCGGCCGAACCGGCGCCGCCCCGGCAGCGAACCATCAGCCGGGTCGCGGCCAGACGGCCTAGGAAGTAGGTCAGGCTTTCCAGCCTGACAGTCAGGCTGGAAAGCCTGACCTACTTCAGTAACGCAAACGTTTGGGGTAAATCGGCGATGACCACCACGATTCCGACGCCCAGGGAAAAGACCGAAGAAAGGGTCCGCACCCAGCCGCCCTACAACGTGATCCTCCTCAACGACAACGATCACACCTTCGTGTACGTGATCCTGATGTTGCAGGCGTTGTTCGGCCATCCGCCGGAGAAGGGCTACGAGATGGCCGTGGAGGTCCACACCAAGGGCCGCGTGATCGTCGACACCACGACGCTGGAGCGCGCGGAACTGAAGCGCGACCAGATCCACGCCTACGGCCCCGACCCGGACATCCCGCGCTGTGCCGGCTCGATGTCGGCCGAGATCGAGCCGGCGTGGTAAGATCAGCATCTCCCCAAGCCCGCAGGCGAGTCTTCGAGCCTGCGGGGTAACCCCGCAGGCTCGAAGACTCGCCTGCGGGCTTGGGCGGTTTGTGCAAGTCCGTCACTTCTTCTTCGGTTCCGTCAAATCCCAGATACGCAAGGTCCGATCGGCGCCCGCCGACGCGAGGCGTTGCCCCTGATTGATGAACGCCAGGCCCTCCACCCACGCGGTGTGCCCTTCAAGCTTCTTGATCGGCGCCGGCTGCGCGGGATTCCACAGCAGCACCGTGCGATCCTTGCTGGAACGTCGCCAGCAAGTTGCCCGACGGATGATAGCGGATTGCGGTCACCGGCCCGGTGTGTCCGGCCAGTGTGCGAATGATCTTGCCGTCGGCGGGGTTGATGAAATGCACCGGCCCGTCCGCGGCACCGTAGAGCAGGGCCTTGTTGTCGGGAGCGAACGTGAGGCTGCATACCGCGACCGGGTCAGGCGGGGTGGTCTTGGCCGGCAGCGGCGCCTTGAACGGGAGGTCGGCGACCTTCTTGCCGCCGGCCACGTCCCACAGGCGGATCGTGCCGTCGATCGCGCCGGAGGCGAGCTGCTTGCCGTCGGGGCTGACCGCGAGGCACAGCACCCAATCCTTGTGGTCCGCCAGCTTCGCGCCGGGTTTGGCGCCGGCCACGTCCCAGAGTTGCACCACGCCGTCCTCGCCGCCGGACGCGAGCCATTTGCCGTCCGGCGACATGGCGAGGCAGCGCAGCCGGGTGGCGGCGGGGACCGTCTGCAGAATTTTCCCTTCCGGAGCTTTCCAGAAGATGATGTTTTTATCGGCGCCCGCCGACGCGAGCACCGGACCGCCGTTGTACGCCAGCGCCACCACCGGTCCCTGATGTCCCTTCCACGCTTCGGGTTTGGCGAACTTGGGATCTTTTGGATCCTTGAACGCGTCCTTTTTGAACACCGCGATCGTGCCCTGTTCACACGCCACGGCCACCAGCTCGTTGTCGTTCTCCCCGCCAGCCGCAAGGGCGAATGCGGGACCGTCCAGGTCGCTGAGCGTCAGCTCGAGCTTCGCGACCGCTGGATTCACAGGCGGCAATGCCGGCGGCTTCTTGTCGTCCTTTTCTTTTCCGGCCTTGTCCTTGTCTTTTTCTTTCCCCGCCTTGTCCTTGTCTTTTCCCGGCTGCTGCGCATACATGCCGGCACTCGAGAGAGCAAGGAATCCCAGCAGGATAAAAAGCCAGCCCACGTGATGCCAATGTCGCACGCGATCCCCCCCCTTGCTTTGTTTCCGCCACCCGCGGGAGCTTACTTGCCCTCGTCTTTTTCCGTGTCAATCCGGCGGATTGATTTGATGAGCACATCGTCCACCGGCACGTCGTCGTGTGGGCCGACGCGGTGGGTCGGCACCCGCCGAATCTTGTCGACGACATCCATCCCCTCGATCACCTTGCCGAACACCGCGTAACCGACGCGATCCTTGGCGTTCGCGCGATCGAGGAACGGATTGTCCTTGACGTTGATGAAGAACTGAGCCGTGGCGCTGTTCGGAGCGTTGGTGCGGGCCATGGCCAGAGTGCCGCGCTCATTCAACACGCCATTGGATGACTCATTCTCGATCGCTCCACGCGTCGGCCTCTCCTTTTCCATGCCGGGCTCGAAGCCGCCGCCCTGAACCATGAAATCAGGAATGACGCGGTGGCAGATCGTTCCGTCGTAGTGCTTCTCTTCCACGTAGCGGAGGAAGTTCTTGACCGTGATTGGCGCCTTGTCCTGGTAGAGCTCGGCCTTGATCTTGCCCATCGACGTGTCGATCTCGACGACCGGATTGGGGACCGACGGACTGCACGCAGGTACCGCCGTCAGGATCAAGGCGGCCACGCAGGTAAGCACGCGCTTCACAGTTGAATCTCCTTGAACGAACCGCGGGCGGCTCATTGGGCCGCCCGCAGTCGCATGAATGGTTACTGTTTCTCCGCCCGGCGCACCGAGCGGATGATCACGTTCTCGATCGGCCTGTCGTCGTCATTCGTCTTGACGCGGCGAATCGCGTCGACCACGTCCATGCCGTCGGTCACCTGCCCGAACACGGCATAGCCGAACTTGTCCTTGGCGTTAGCGCGGTCGAGGAACGGGTTTTCCTTGACGTTGATGAAGAATTGCGCCGTGGCGCTGTCCGGCTCGGGCGTGCGGGCCATGGCCAGGGCGCCGCGCTTGTTCGGCAGGCCGTTGCCCGCCTCGTTCTTGATCCCCGGGTACGTCTTCCTCTCCTCGAATTTGGGATCGAAGCCGCCGCCCTGGATCATGAAATCGGCGATGACGCGGTGAAAGACGGTGCCGTCGTAGTGCTTCTCGTCGACGTAACGCAGGAAGTTCTTGACCGTGATCGGCGCCTTGTCCTCGTACAACTCGGCGGTGATCTTGCCCATCGACGTGTCGATCACGACGACAGGGTTTTTCTTCTGCTGGGCCAGGGCGGGCGACAGGGCGGCGAGGCCGGCGATAAGGACGATCAGGGCCAGACGCTTCATGTCATTCTCCTCCAGGTTGAGTCGCTCGGCCCAATGCGGCCGTGCTGATAAGGCTTGTTTTAGGTGAACGGCCGGAAATAGTGTAGCCATCACGCTCCGCGTGATGGGTTCCGCACTTCCGCACGCGGAGCGTGAGGACTACACTGCGCCGCTTGACCCCGCGGGGCGAAACTGTATCTCAGCAAAGACGGATCGGCCTTTCGCGTTCCCTGGAAGCGGAGCAGTCCCCATGAGCTACGTCATCGGCGTCCCCAAGGAAGTCAAGGTTGACGAATACCGGGTCGCGATGATCCCGGTCGGCGTCGAGGAATTGACGCGGGCCGGTCATCGCGTGCTGATTCAGGCCGGGGCAGGGCAGGGGAGCGGCATCAGCGACGAGCAATACCAGGGCTACGGCGCCGAGATCGTCGCGGACGCTGCCGAGATCTGGGGCCGGGCGCATCTTATCGTCAAGGTCAAGGAGCCGCTGGCGGAAGAATGGCCGCTGATGCGGGCGGGGCAGGTGGTCTTTACCTATTTCCATTTCGCCGCGGACCGCCGGCTCACCGACGCCGTGCTGCGCTCCGGCATCACCGCCATCGCTTATGAGACGATCCGCGATCGCAACGGCAACCTGCCGCTGTTGACGCCGATGAGCGAGGTGGCGGGGCGCATGAGCATTCAGGAAGGCGCGAAGTTTCTGGAACGGCCGTTCGAGGGCCGCGGCATCCTGCTCGGCGGCGTGCCGGGCGTGTTGCCGGCCAACGTCGTGGTGCTCGGCGGCGGCGTGGTCGGGGCCAATGCCGCCAAGACGGCGGCCGGCCTCGGCGCCAACGTCATCCTGCTCGACGTCAACCTCGATCGGCTGCGCTACATCGACGACATCATGCCGCCGAACGTGACGACGCTTTACAGCGACCGGCACAACATCCTCGATTCGCTGGCGCATGCGGACCTGCTCGTCGGCGCCGTGCTGATCCCCGGCGCCAAGGCCCCGTATCTGATTCGCCGCGAGGACCTGCGGCGCATGCCGCGCCGCTCCGTCATCATCGACGTCGCCATCGACCAGGGCGGCTGCATCGAGACCTCGCGGCCGACGACGCACAGCGAGCCGACGTTCATCGAGGAGGACGTGGTGCATTACTGCGTCACGAACATGCCCGGCGCGGTCGGTCGCACCAGCACGTACGCGCTCACCAACGTGACGCTGCCGTACGTGCTGCAGCTCGCGAAGAAGGGCTTCGAGCAGGCGATCCACAACAACCCGGCGCTGGCGCAGGGCGTCAACGTCCACGCGGGCAAGGTCACCAACCCCGCCGTGGCCGAGACGTTCAACCTGCCGTGCCAGCCGATCTGACACGCATTCCGGGGCTATAATAGCGATGTCGTGGGGCAGGCGTCCCGCCTGTCAGTGGCCAGTGGCTAGTGGCAGGCGGGACGCCTGCCCCACGAATGGTTGGTCATGTGCACACCGGAGACGCTAATCGATCATGAAACGCACGGCTGTTGCTTTGCTCGGCGGGTTGTTGATTCTCGGCCTGCGCACCTCGGCGGACGGCCGTGACGGCGACCTCGTCGAGCCGATCAACCTCGAAAACCTCAACACGCCCGGCGACGAGGATGACCCCTTCGTCGACGGGCTGACTCTCTATTATGCCGCGAAAACGGGCGACACCTTCGGCATCATGATTTCGCGGCGCAAGACAGCCCGGGACGCGTGGCCGGCCGGCAAGCCGTTCCCCGAACTCAACAGCAAGGACTGCGACCGGCGCAGCCCATTCGTGCACAAGAACTCGCTGTTTTTCGCCTGCAACGAGGTGCCCGACCCGTCGCTGGCCAAGCTGAAGAACTACGACATCTACCAGAAAATCGGCATGCAGGCGCCGGTCCCGGTGAACGCCATCAGCGAGAAGACCGACGAGCTGCATCCCTGGATCACGCCGGGCGGTAAGGAGTTTTACTTTAGCCGCAAGACCGAGGACGGCTGGAAGCTGTTCGTCGCCAAGGGTCCGACGCCCGGCCCCATCGGCGCGGCCAAGCCCGTCGGCTTTGCCAAAAGCTTCCACCACGCGACGCTGTCGAAGGATGCGCTGCTGATGTACCTGCAGGGTCCGCTCGACAACGGCGGCTGGGGTTTGTTCCGCAGCCGGCGCGCCAAGGTCGGGGCCGACTGGTCCGCGCCCGAACCGCTGACGATGCTCAATAACACCAAGGGCATTCGCGGCGACATGTCGCCGTGCCTGAGCGCCGACGGGTCCCGGCTGTACTTCGCGTCCGACCGGCCCGGTGGCAAGGGCGGACTCGATCTCTGGTATGTGCCGACCAGTGAGCTGAAGTGAGTTATGGCCCGCGAAAATTCTCCGCCAGCTCGATCAGCGTCCGCACGAAGCATCCCGTCCCGCCCGAAGCTCGCGTCGCGTTTTCGCGCTCCGCCCAGGCCGGTCCGGCGATGTCGAGGTGCACCCACGGCACGCCCGCGACGAACTCCTCCAGAAATTTCGCCGCCGTAATCGCCCCGGCATAACGCGAGCCGCCCGTGTTCTTGATGTCGGCCACGTCGCTCTTGATCATCTCGCCGTATAGCGGATACATCGGCAGCGGCCAGACGCGCTCGCCGGCCGCCTGCGCCGCCGCCAGGACGCGCTGCGACCACGCCTCATCGTTGCTCATCAGCCCGGCGACGTCGTAGCCGAGCGCCACCATGCACGCGCCGGTCAGCGTCGCCAGATCGACCAGCCGGCTCGCGCCCTGGTCCACGGCGTAGGCCAGGGCGTCGGCGAGGATGAGCCGGCCCTCCGCGTCGGTGTTGAGCACCTCGATGGTCTTGCCGTTGCGCGCCTTCAGCACGTCGCCGAGCTTCATCGCCCGGCCGCCCGGCATGTTCTCAACCAGCGCTAGCACGCCCAGCACGTTCAGCGGCAGCGCCAGCGCGGCGATCGCTTGCATGGCGCCGAGCACGGTGGCGGCCCCCGCCATGTCGCATTTCATGTCCACCATCTGCTCGGTCGTCTTGAGCGACAACCCGCCGCTGTCGAACGTGACCCCCTTGCCGACCAGCCCCAGCGTCGGCCCGCTGCCGCCCCGATGCCGCAGCACGACCAGCCGCGGCGGCCGATCCGAGCCGCGCGCCACCGCGAGCAGCGCGTGCATCCGTTCCGCCTCGAGGTCTTCATGGCCGAGCACTTGCAGCTCCAGCCCGACCGCCCCCGCCGCGTCGGCGGCACGTTGCGCAAATGTCTCCGGATACAGCTCGCTCGGCGGCTGGTTGACGAGCTCGCGCCAGGCTGACGGCCTGCGCTTCGATATTGGCGCGCTGCGCCGCCGCCTCCAGCGCCGCGTTCGGCGTGCCCGGCGGCGCCACCAGGCAGATTTGCTCCGGCACGAAGCGGTCGCGCTGGTTCTTGCACAGCCCCGGCCCTTCGCTGCCGTGCCGCAGCGCGACGCCAACCGCCCGCACCACGTGGTCCAGGTCGAGGCCGGGAACATCCGGCGGCAGCGCAAACGCGAGCCGGCGCAGTGGCTTGCCGGTCACGGATCGGGCCGCAGTCGCCGCGGCAGCCGCCAACCCCGCGAAGTCGATCTTGCGCCGCGGCCCCAGCCCGACGATGAGCAATCGCTCCGGCCGGACGAGCTGGTTGTGATGCACTACGGTCAGCTCGCGCGCCTTGCCACTGAGGTCGCCGCGCTCGCGCAGCCGTGTCAGCAGCCCGCCGAGCCGGCCATCGAGATCGCCGGCCCCGGCGTGGCCTTCGTTCTCCCAGGCGCCGACGATCAGCCAATCGGCGTCCACATCGGCGAGCGCGGCAATTTTGGTCGTGAGCGTCATGTGTCACCGGCCCTGTTCGAAGGCGAGATCCTCTTCCAGTTCGCGAATTACTTTCGGCTCCTGCCGCCGGCGCTGCTCGATGAACTGGCGGGCCTCCGGCTGCGGACAGGTCAGCGCGTAGCGCAGGATGGCGCTGCGGATGATCGGCGCAGCGTGACTCGGCCGATTGTATTGCTTGAGGATCAGGTCGGTATGGTCCCAGAGCTTCCACTTCTGCAGATCGGTGATCGCGACGTTGGCCAGTTCGCCGCTGGCGATCATCAGGGAAAACGCGTGCAACATCTGGCGCGGTATTCCGCCGGGTGCGCGGTGTAAAGGAACCGCACCGCCCGTACCGTTCCCCAGCGGATCACGAACGACTGCCGCACGTCGCCGAGCGTGGCATGGGCCCAGGCCCAGCCTTCCTTCGGGCGGCGCAGGATGTAGCCGGAGAGGACGCCCTCCAGCCCCTTCGCAACGCGGTCATCCGGCTTCTGCAAGAGCGGCAGCAGCAGATCGGCGTCGGCAGGCCCGCCGGTCGCCGCCACCAGAAAGGCGAACAGCGACAGCCGCTCCGCCTCGATGCGCGGGTCCTTGACGAGCTTGCGGAAAACGTCGGGCTTCAGGGCGCCGGCCACTTCCATGACTTCCCTGTCATTGGCCTGGGCGAACAGCAGGAACGCCTCATCCGCGACGGCCGGGTCCGGGCTGTCGAGGTACTTCGCGAAATGCACCAGCGCCTGGATTCGCGGCTTGCCCTTCACCGCGTCGGACGCCAGCAGGAAGTCGAGGAAGGCCGGCGTGTATTCGGTTCGGCCGCCGACGTAGGCGAGCTGATCATTGAACAGCGCGATGAACCGCGGCGGCTCCTTGGGATTCAGCACCGTGAAGTAGCGCGGCAGCGTGACGGACGGCACGCCCTTGAGGCGCGCGTTGCCCTTGAGCACCTTGTCGATGACGAGATCGGTGATGCCCGCGCCGGTGTTCCCGACGAGTTGTGGCTTCGCGAGGGTGCCGCAGACGACCGCATGGGCGTTCCAGTATTCGGTCACGAAGGGAAACTTCGTGGCATATCCGCCGCACAAGCTGCACGCCGGGGCAGGGCAGGGGACCAGCAGCAACACAAGCCCAAGAACGAGCATCGCTAGAAAAAATCGCATGGAACAACTCCATTTGTCCAGTAGGTCCCGCCTGGCGGGACCTTTGGCAGCATTCGGGTCCCGTCTATCGTGATCCCGTCTTTCGAACCTAACACACCTAGGTCCCGCCCGGCAGGCGGGACCTACCCACGGCGCGTTCACTTCCAATAGCCATAGTCCGGGTCGAGTTTGAAGATCTCCTCGATATCATGCACTCGTTCGGGGTCGCGCTTACGCTGCTCGGCAACGTAGGCCGCGGCTTCTTTCATGGGCGATTCCAGCGCGAAGCGTAAGACGGCAGTCTGGACAATGCCTTGCTGATGTGACTTGCGGCGGGCGAGTTCTAGCACCTGCTCCGTCGCCGCCCAGCGTCGCCATTTACGCAAGTCGTTGATTGCAAGATCGGCCAGGTCGTCACACTCTGCGGCTTCCCGTACCATCCGAATCAGCGTCTCTTTGCCGACGACTTCGGGACGCTGGGCCCACAGCAGCCGAATTGCACGTAGGGCTCCGAACCGATCCTGAAAGCTCGCCTTGGAATTCATTATGCAACCTTTCTCAACGTAATCGGATCCCTCGACGGGCTGAAGCAGCACGTAGCCGAACAGCATGCGGTCAAGGTAGCTGCCTCGGTGGCGTTCGTAATTTCCAATCAGCTGGCGAAGGACTTTCGCGTCGTCGGGCGCCGTCCCGCAATAACCGAGCAGCGCGGCGTACAGACCGAGGTGGTGAGACGGCGTGTCCTCATTCTCGAGCAGCTTGACGAGCCTTTTCCGATCGAGTTTTCGAGCCATCTCTCGGCAGTCCGCGGCCTCGACGCTGTGGAATTCCCGAAAAGCATCCTCTGACACAGCGGTTTCCTTGCAGCGCACAAACGGAAAGCAATATGCCAGGCGTTCGGCAAGTGGACGCTCCTTGCGCTTGATCGCGCCGGTGAGATACGGAAGCACCTCACTCGTCTCGGCGGTTTTTTCTGTGCGGCTAAGGTGGGTACCTTCCTTATCAATATCGCAGAAAATAAGAAACGTGCCGTCAGGCTTCCCGTCGGCGCTCAACCGGACCGTTATCCTCTTGGCGTCGCCAATAATGGCGTGCCCCTTAATAACGGTCTTGATCTCGATATCCGCCCGTTCCCAGCCGAAAGCCGCGCGACCTCGCGAATCGCTGAACGTCCCCACCAGCACCAGAGACGCATGGTCGTATGACCAAACCATTGGCGGCGGAGGCTCGCGACAAATGAAGCCGTTACCAGCGCCGCCCCCTGCTGCATCGGAAACGAGGAACACGGGGACCGTCATCACCGAAGCCAGAGTCGCGAGACGCATCGGCGACCTCCATTCCACGCGTTTACCCCAATCGACGGCGCGCCAAACGCATCAGCAATAACACGGAGCCCCCGACCGCGGCCGAGAGCCCCAGGCCCAGAGAGATTTGCTGCACGTCGCCGCCGTTGCGGCTCGCCCTTCACTTGGCAGTGGCGGGCAACGGCGTCGCATCGGGTTCGAGCTTGAGAATCTCCTCGGTGTCGCGCACCTGCTCGGGGTCGCGCTTGCGCTGCTGCTCGACGTAGGCCGCGGCTGACTTCGTCGGCGATTGCAGGGCGAAACGCAGCACTGCCCGCTGGATGACGCCGACGTTGTGCGTCTTGCGGCTCGCGAGCTTCAGCACCGAGTCGGTCATCTCCCAGCAGTGCCACTTGCGCAGATCTTCGATCGCGAAGTCGGCGATGTCGGGATAATCCGCAGCCTCCAGCATGCCGTGGCCCAATGCCTTCTTCTCGACCAGGTCGGGACGCTGCGACCAGAGGAAACGCATCGCCCGCAGAGCGGCGTAGCGCGTCTGGAAGTCGGTCTTGGGGTTGAGAATAACATCCTGTTCCAGGTAGCTCCAGCCGCGTTTCGGCTCGATCATGACGTAGCCCACCATCATGCCGTCGAGGCCGGAGCCCTTGTGCCGCTCGGCGTTCTCGATCAGCCGGCGCAGGAACGTGCCGTCCTCGGGGGCCTTGCCGCAGTGGCCCAGCAGCGACGCGTACAGGCCGAAGCGATACTGCGGCGTCTTTGGGTCGTCGAGCCAGCCGATCAGCACCTTCGGATCGAGCTTGCTGGCCATGTCGCGATATTCCTTGTAGTCCGCAGCGCCGAACTCGCGGTAGGCGTCCAGCGACACCTCGAACTCCTTGCTGTTCAGGTACGGGAAGCAGAACCGCAGCCGTTCCGCTAACGGCCGATCCTTGACCTTGACGGCGCCGGTGAAATAGTCCACCAGCTCGCTCCCCTCGGCAATGGCGTCGGCGCGGTAGGGGTCGATGCGGCCCTTGTAAACGTCGCAGAACAGCACGAACTTGATCTTGGGATGGTTGCGGTACTGGGGGATGCTGACCTTCTTGACGCCCTTGATGAGCGGGTGGTCCTTGATGACCTGCTCGATCTCGAAATCGGTCTCGCCCTCGCCGGCAAAACCGTCCTTGAGGCGCGCGTTGGTGAAGGTGCCGTAGATGACCAGGGACGACTTCGCGTAGTCCTCGATCATGGTACGGCCCAGCTCCTGGGTGCAGAACGGGCAGGTGTTGGCCGGCAGGCTCAGGGCGAGCAGGCCGAACAGGGCGAGCGCAAGCGTGGGGAAACGCAGCCCAGTCATCCGGTGTACTCCTCGTAAAAGCGCGAGAGGTCGTGATGTTCGTCGAGCCGGGGCAGGGCAGGGCACTCCTGCCCCATGACATTATGGCACGGTTGGAAGAAATCCGAAATCCGAATCTCGAAATCCGAAACAAATTCGAAATCCGAACCTCGAAATCCCAAACGACCGTTCCGTTACGGAGACGTTCGGATTTCGAGGTTCGGACTTGCTTCGGATTTCGAGATTCGGATTTCGGATTTCCCTACTGGATGTAGGGATTATTATCCGGGTCGCACTTCTGCAGCGCTCGGGCGTCCGGCACGCGCAGGACGGTTTTCATGTGGCCGCCGACCGTCTGGAAATCGACGACGCCCGTCACCTTGACCCAGGCGTTCATCTTGAGATCGCTGTTGGCGGAGAGCGGCTCGCGCGACATCATCGGCACGTCGAGACGAATCGCGTCGGCGCCACAGCACTGGATGCGAAAGCGCACGAGGCTAAAGAAATGCTCGCTGCCCGGGCTCGGCGAGAACTGGCCGCGCACACGGACCGTCTTGCCCTTCATCTCGGCCCGCTTCGTTTCCGAGCCCGCAAAGCTTTCCAGGTCCTTGTACGCCACCTCGGTGGCCTCGCCGTCCGCCAGGTAAAGCGCGGCCAGCCAGCTCGCCAGCTGGCCTTCCGTCATCGGCGCGGAGGCGACCATGCCGGCATACGCGGCCAGCTCGTGCGTCATGTCGAGGTGGACCGACTTGGCCACCGCTTGCGGCCCCTTGTTCGGCAGGCCCAGCAGGAACAGGATGATTGGCACCAGCAGCAGCACATACCGCCACGGCGCCCAGCCGTGATCGTGGTCCGCGGCCTCATGATCGTGATGGTGGTGCGCGGGGCCGTGCTCATGGTGATGCGCGTGGTCATGGTCGCAGACGGCGTGCTCGTGTCCGCAGTCGCCATGCGCGTGATCGTGGTGATGGTCGTGTGCGTGGTCGTGATCGTGCGTGTGCGCCGGCCTGGCTGCTTGCCGCCAGAGCGTCAACCCGCGAATGCCGGCGACGAGCACCAGGGCGATGCCGCTGCCGAGCACGAACAGGTGGAACTGCGGACCGAGCAGCAGCCCGAGCATGGTCTGTGCGTTGTCCGGCGCCGTCGCGTTCATGATGTACAGGGCGAGGCAAATGGCGCCGAATGCGCCGGAGATGCCGACCATGCAAATCTGGTCGAGATAGTAGGTATCGCCGTCGTGGTCGTGCGCGTGCGTGTGATCGTGTACGTGATCGTGTGTATGTGCGGACATGAATATGGATCCTCAAGGGCCTGGGCTGAACATGGCATAAAGGATCGGTGCGTAATGCACCAGCATCGTGTACAAAAATACCTGGGCCACCACCGAGCTGATAATCGTGAAGATGAGCCGCGGCCGGAACACGCGCGTGTACATCAGGTACAACTTGATGTCGAGCATCGGTCCAAGCACCAGGAACGCCAGCTTCGACGCCGGCGGCCAGTACGGCGCGAAGTTGGCGGCGACGAACGCGTCGGCCTCGCTGCACAGGCAAAACAGGATGGCGATGGCCATCATCAGCAAAATGGCGATCGCGACGTTTTGCTGCAGGGCCTCCTCCAGCGCCGTCTGCTGCAGGGTGTAGCGCCCGGCGGCGGCGAGCAGCGCCCCCAGGACGAGGAAGGCCATGATGTCGATGAAATCGTTCAGGGCGGTTTGCGTGATGTTGTTGATCCGGTCGCCCCAGGTACGCGGACCCTCGTCCGGGTCGTCGTCCGTCGCGGTCTTGAGGCCCTTGGTGACCGACGGGTGCAAGAGCGCAAAGCTGCCGACGCGCCGCTCCTGCCATTCGACCAGCAGGGCGGTGAAGAACGCGACGACATAGGCGAGTCCGGCGCGGAGCATGACGACGTACTGTGGTCCGCCGAAGATGTAATCCTCCGCCTTGGGCGGGTTGAACGCGACGTAGGTGCTAAGGATGACGACGACGTTGATCACCGGCCCGGCCAGCACGTAGGCGACGCAGACCGAGAGCGGCAGTCCCTTGCGCAACAGGCGCTTCATCACGACAATGATGCCGCACTCGCACATCGGAAAGACGATGCCGAGGATGCCGCCGAGGGCGATGGCCAACGGCCGGCTGCGCGGGATGAAGCGGGCGAGCGCCTGCTGCGGGACAAATTCTTCGAGCAGGCCCGCGATCACGACGCCCAGCACAATGAAAGGCAGCGCCTCGTAAATGATGCTGGTGAAAATCAATATCAGATCGTCGTAGCGCACTGGGTGCGATCCGCAGAGGGTGAGGCGGCCCGATGCTTCTACGCACCAGGGCCGAAGGTGGTTCAGGGCGTGCTCATTAACATTGTCCGGTGCCCCGCCCGCGAAAACAAGGTCATTCGTCGGGCTCCGGGGGTTCGACCGACAAGAGCGGCTCGCGCACGCGGTGCCCGAGCACCATCGAGACGACAAACAGGCTGACGGCAAGCACGACGATGGCGCCCGCGGTGCCGATGCCGCGCGGGTGGCGCACGCTGACCTCCCAGCTGGTCAGATAGCCGCCCATGCCCGAGAAGAGGGCCAGGGCGAGGGAATACCAGAACATCTGCCGCAGGTTGCGGGCGAGGTTGGCCGCCGTCGCCGCCGGGACGATGAGCAGTCCATTGATGAGCAGGGCGCCGACGACTTGCAGGCTGAGATTGACCACCAGGCCAAGCATGACGATCAGGAGGTACTGGCAAAATCGAACCGGTACGCGGCGCGAACGGGCGAGGCTCGAGCTGGCGCTGGTGAGGACCAGGTAATTGTGCATCCACCACATGCAGGTTACGACGCCGACCGCGAGCAGGCCGAGGCATATCACTTCGCCGGTGCTGGTGAGCACGGGGTTGCCGAAGATAAACTGCTCGAGATTGAGTAATTGGGGGCCGGTGACCAATCGGGTGAAAATGGCGCCCAGGCCGATGGCGGCCGCGTAGAAAACGCCGATGACCGTGTCGCTGGCCAATCCGGTGCGCTCGCGCACGAAGGCGATGAGCAAGCCGATCACGACGCCGAAGATGACCATAACGACGGTGACGCGCTCATGGAACACCGCGGGATCCATTTCCAGCAGCAAGAAGAAGGCGATGCCCAGAGCGACGCCGGCAAATGCGCAATGGGCGAGCGCGTCGCTGAAGAACGCCATGCGATTGCCGACCACCAGGGCCCCCATTGCGCCGCAGATGAGGCAGACAAATAGCACTGCGAGCATGCCCTTGACGTTCCATTCGTACGCGAGCAGCGTCCCCTCGGGCCAGAGTTCGGTGAAGGCGATGATGTGCTCGTCCACGAACGCGATGATCGAATCGAACACGGCGGCCTTCCTTCAACGCGATGCAAGCGAAACGGCGTCCGCAGGGCAGGGGGTTCCCGGGGACGCTTCCATTATAGGGGAGGCCGAGCGCGGGCCCCGCTGTTGGAGTCCCGGCTTTAGCCGGAGAAGACCGGCTAAAGCCGGGACTCCAACAACCGGCGGTCCACTTACACGGCGGGGACAAGCCCCGCCGCTCGCTGGGCCTCGCGCGGGACGATCGCGGCCAGCAGGCGGTACATCAGCTCCAGCGATTCGCGCGCCTCGGCTGCCGTGATCACCACCGGCGGAGCGATGCGGAGGACCTTTTTCGCCAGCGGGCCGAGCAGGTGAATGCCGGCGCCCGACTCGCCGCGATAGCACGCCAGCACGGCGGCATTGGCCCAGTCGGCGGCGGTGCGGCCGGCGTGGTCGCGCATCTCGACGCCCCAGACCATGCCGCCCTTCTCGCCGCGCACCTGCGCGACGAACGGCAGCTCCTTGAGCCGCACGAGGCCCTGCTCGATGATCGCCGACGACCGCCGGGCCGCCCCAAGAACATCGCTCGCGGCAAACTCGTCGAGCGTGGCCAGCACCGCGGCGCAGCAGAGCGGGTTGGCGCTCCAGGTGTCGGAGCCCTCGCCGTAATCGAGCGCCGCGAATAATTCCGTGAGACCGACCGCGGCCGCGACCGGGACGCCGTTGCCCAGGCCCTTGCCGAGCACCACCAGGTCCGGCTCCAGGCCATACGTCTCGAACGCGAACAACTCGCCGGTTCGGCCGAAGTTCGACTGCACCTCGTCGAGGATGAACACGAGGTCGTTTTCTCGGCAAAACTGCTGCAGCATTTGCAAGTACGCCTTCGGCGGATGGTACGAGCCGCCGCCGCCGAGATACGGCTCGGTGATAAGCGTGCCGAGCCGCCGACCGTGCTGCTGCCGCAGCGCTTCGAGCTCCTGGCGGTAGGGCGTCGGATCGAACGGCGCGTCGCGCAGCGTGACATCGAGGCACTCGCGCATCGGGAAGCTGATGAAGCGGACGCGCGGGTCGCGTTCGTGGTCGGTCTCCGAGCCGGTCACGGCGCCGGCGAGGCCCTTCTTGCCGTGAAAGCCGAAGCGCGTCGCGACGATCATGTCCCGGTCACGGTCGCGCGCCATCGCGGCCCACAGCGCTTTCTGAATCGCCTCCGAGCCGGACGCCGCCCACATCACCTGCTGCAAGCGCTGCCCACCGGGCCGGCCGAGCAGCACTTCGGCCAGCCGCCGGCTCGCCTGGACCTCGACCTCGGTGACGCCGTTGTAGGTCGTGAGCGCAAGCGCATCGAAATAGTCCGCCGCCCGGCCGTTGCTGGCTGCGGCCCACGGTTGCCCCGCCCAGCCCATGTAGCCGGTGAACCGCTGCATCCAGCGGCACGGATTATGCCCGAGGTTCGCGACCAGCACGCCGGAGGAGAAATCGAACAGCTTGCGTCCCTCCGGCGTCCAGTGACACACGCCGGCGCTGCGGGCCAGCACCGCCTGCGACGGCGTATACGTTCGCAGGCTATGCGGCTCGAAGCGAGCCACGAGGTCGCGATCGGCGTTGGAAGCGGTTTCGTGGGCATGGTGCAGGGGCGTGGTCATGGTGGGTTTCCCTGATGGCGATAAATCTGCGACGGCCGTCCGTCACTCGCTGGCCGGAATGCCATTGGTATACCAGCTGCGGCGCCTTGCAACTACGGCACGGCAGGCAATCGTGCAAGCGCATGACGGATCGTGACCGGCTCCGTACTATCGCTACGCCGTCGCCGAATTCTTGACCGACAATCCAGGAACGGCGCTCAAATCGCCATCCTTGGTGACGGCGGTACAGCTCCCTAGCGCGAACGCGATCGCGGCCAGCTGCATGTCAACGATGGACATGACGCGGCCGACGCGCCGGAGTTCGTGGCGGATTCGCCCAAAATGCTGTGCCGCCTCGTCTTCGAACGGCCATCTGGGGATTCGGGCGAGCCCCCGAATGAGTCGGTCGCGATTGAGTTCCCTGCTAGCGCTTCGCTCGACACCAAACCAAAGCTCGCCAACCACCAGCCAGCAGGTACCATCGCGATCACCGCGCGTTCGGGCTTCCTCAACGCGCTCGGCTACGCCTCGGCGGCGATTGATGAAGTCCCCCATGATTCCGGTATCCAGAAGATAGCGCCTCATTGGAAGATCCCTTCGATGCGTCGGTCGCGCTCGGCGGCATTCGCAAGGTCATACTCCTTCTGCATTTTTCGATCCGCCTCCCAGGCTGCTTCCTCTTCCGGCGTCATCACGAGGGGTTCCAAGCTATGATACCAGCGAAGCCACGCGGCAATCTCCTCGGGGGTCTCGGGGCTTTCGTCGGCGTGTTCTGTGTGGCCGTTAAGTCCGAGTTCAATGCGCACGGGCGTCCCATCCGGCCAGTCCGGCGGGGCATCGACCTCGACTCGACCGTTCTTGACCACGCTCTGGATCGCGTTCATCTTTCATCTCCCGATCGGCAGGATTTCTCATCGGCCATTCTAGACGCGCTCGATTGCCCCGTGCCAGGGTAACCCTAAAAACCCCGTGCCCCTCGTCACCGGCTTGCGGCTAGGCCACGGCCTCCGTGATGTACGTCAGGTTAAAGAACAATCGATCATGGACCGCTGGCTCCGCGACCTCCTCAACCCGCATCTCGGCGACTAGCTGGGCCGATTCCTTTGCCGCCCGCTGGCAGTACACTTGCCAGCTCTCATCGACCAATTGCGGGAGAGTATCCCAGTGCCAAACATCAGGCGGCCCACCGCGGGCGTTGCGGACCAGCCCTGTCCAACGGCCGGCGCCGAGGACGAGCCACACCTCGCCGCCAAGAACCGCCTGCTCGTGATCGGCGATGACCGCCAGCGCAGCAGGTAAGTCTACCCGCCGCCACGCTAGCTCGCCATTGGTGGCACGGTAGGCCGCGGCAGCGATTGCTTCGGGCAGGGCAAGCATCCGTGATAATCCTCCGCTGCGGCTAGCTCAGGCCGCCTGTTTCAGAAATGCGTCGGTCCGCGTCGTCCAGCAGCTTCATGAATTCCGCGTTGTTCGCCAGCAGCAGGCGTTCCATGTCGTCCTCGCTGTCGACAGGCCATAAGACCGCTTTCGGACGTCCTTGCTGCGTGACCAGCACGGGCTCGGTCAGCTTCAGGTAGTCGGAGAGGCGCTCGCAATTCCGATACGCTTGCGGTCTTCATATCTGGAACTCCTTGCCCCCATCCAGCAGTCGCAAGAACCCTGCCGGCACCTCGTCGGTCAGCCAGACGCCGTTCGCCGAGCAGTAGAAGAGATGACCGCGTGCCCGCATCGCGGCGGCGTCGACGGCGAAGATCACCGGCTTGCCGTGCCGCTGGCCGACCTTGCGCGCCGTCGCCACGTCGGGCGAGAGATGGACGTGATGGCGCGCCATCTTCTTCAGACCGTGCTGCCGAATCGTGTCAAGGTTGGGCTCGGCGGTGCCGTGGTAGAGGATCGGCGGCGGTTCCGTCGGCGCGAGCTGCAGGTCCACGTCGACGGAATGGCCCTGGTTAGCGCGGATGCGGGCGCCCGTCTCGTCGAACGCGAACCGTTGCTTGTCGCTGGTGCGGACGATCTCGTCGAGCTCGGCCCGCGTGATCGGCTTGCCATGGTGCGCACAGCCGGCGAGCAGGTCGTCGACCGCGACCCAGCCGCCCGGCTCCAGCGTCAGGCCCAGCTCGGCCGGCGCGTGCCGCAGGTGCCGGCTAAGGAATTTGCTGAGGGCGACGAGCTGCTTGGCGTTCATGAAACCGCTCCACGTCAGACGCGTCCCGGATAGAGCACCAGCGCCTCCGCGCTTCCGGGCGTAAGCAGCACCAGGCCGCCGAGCGCCGAGTTCACCTCGACGACGCAGCCCGGCTGACCCTGGGCGCCGCGAGCAAGGATGGCCTCCATCGCCTGCACGATCGCGATCGTGTTGCGGTCGGCGCGTCAGGTCGTTGTACGCCAGCGCCCGCATCTGCGCGCAGGCGCTGCGGTTGCAGGGCAGGGGGGCCGCCGAACTCGACGTACGCGACCTCCTCGAAGAAGCGCCGGATCACCTCGATGCCGTAGCCGCGCTGGCTGCGCTCGCCCCACGGCTCCAGGAAGGTGCCGTTGTAATGATGGTTCGGCGTGATCTTGAGTTCGCGCGGCGTCTTGCCCTCCACGGTCACCTCGACGCCGCGCTTGCGCTGATGGGCGTTCCAGATGCCGTTGTCGAAGCGGAACTGCACCTCCTGGTCGACGTAGCCGGGGAAGTTGTCCGGGCGTCACCCAGCTGGTATGGATGTCGAACGCGGCCTCGCGGCCATCGGGGTAGGCGTAGACGACCTGGAGCTGCACAGAGTCCCAGGTGCTGCCGTCCGCCGGTCCGACGATGCCGCGCTGGCCGGTCGCGCTGATCGCGGGCCAGCCGCCAGTTTTCGACGGCAAACGTGAAGTCGATCAGCTTGAGGTAATGGACCGCGACGTAGGTTCCCGGATTGCGGCCCGTCGATCCACTCGGCGAACTGGCTGCCGCTGATCTGCTTTGGCTCCAGCAAGGAGCAGTAGCCGTTGTTGACGTGCCGCAGCACGCCGTCGGCGACGTGGGTGCGGAGCTTCTTGTGATCGGGATCGGCGAGCTTGTGGTAAACGACCTTGGCCAGGACGCCCCTGTCGCCGAGCAAGGCCGATCGAGCTCGTCCAGCTCCTGCAGCGTGAGCACCGACGGCTTCTCGATGAGCACGTGCTTGCCGGCCTCGAGTGCCAGCCGGGCGGCCTCGAAATGCCGATCGTCCGGCGTGGCGACGCAGACGACATCCACGGCGTGGAGCGAGCAGCTGCAGAGCTGCGATACCGCGGTCGCTCCGGAGAAGCTGGCGAACGGGGCCACGCGTCCGGCGGCATCGCGGCGATAGCGCTCGGCGCGGCTGCCGGTGCGGCTGGCGACCGCGGCCAGCTCGATCTCCACCGGACCGAAGTCACGGCGATAGATGCCCTCGGCATGGGCACGCTCGAAAAAGGGACGATAGGTTTCGTCGAAGATCATGCCGAGGCCGACCATGCCGGCGCGGAGACGGTTAGGAGGGGTATCCATGTAGACATGATACTATCGAGCGCTGCGCCAGAAATCGGCTAGGGACAGAGATGGCTAAATTGGGTTATAATCTTCGGCAAGCGGGAAACCCAGCATGGCCCGTCGTCGCCGGCGAGGAACGCCGGAACCAGCGACAACGCCGCCACCGGGCCCACAGGTGACGGTCACCGTCACGCCTGAAGCTCGTGAGGAGGCAAGGGCGCTGCCGGAAGAGATAAGGCGCCGTTTTTGGGACATCGTTGAGCGCTTGCGCCAATGGCCTGACGTTCAGCGGGGTCAAGCGTCTCAAGGGCGAGCTTGCAGGCTGGTACCGCGTGCGGACAGGTGATTACCGGGTTCGCTTTCGCGTACAAGGGAACGAAGTAATCGTGGACAAGGTTGGCCATCGGAAAGACGTGTATGAAGGCTGAAGCGCGACCAAACGGCATGCCGGCGACGCGTGGCACCGACGCCAACGGCAGGGCGATCGTGATGCTCGCCGAGGAGGACTACGTGCGGCTGCTGCAAATGGCGGACAAATGGGAGCCGCCGCTCCCGCCAGCGGACGCGAACGGGAATTTTCCGGCAAATATCCTGCTGGTGGACCTGGCCCGCGACATCATCAGCCGCCGCCGCCGCCGCGGCCTAACGCATGCCGAACTGGCGCGCCGTGCCCGTATCCGGCTCGAATCGCTGTATCTCGCCGAAAATGGCTTGGTGCCCGCGCCAGTTCGCGTTATCGACAAGATTGCTCGCGCCTTCCGTGAGATTGAAGCGGAACGGGCGAAGGACGATTGACCATCCATGCGGCCGTTCACCTGCCAATCATCAGGTACGCCCGCAGCTCCCGGCAGATGCTACGGCAATGCTCGCGGCCCGCTTCTGCCTCGGGACGCGATTCCACCTGGCGATCGGGACGCACCACTGCGACATCCACCAGGTTGTGACCCACGCACGTCTGGTTGCGGAGGTGTAGCTCAATAACCTCCCCGGCGGGCGCGGCCGACGGTGCGCTCCGCAACCAACCCCAGAAACCTGTTGCCGTCGCCGTCGCCGCGCTGTGGCCCGGCAAGTGCACGCGAATCAGACCCGGAAGGCTGTCGACGACGGTGCCGCCGACGCCGTGGATGAAGCCGCGCAGCTTCATAACGGCGATCTGCTCCGGCATCCACGCCTCGAATCGATCGATCAAGGTCTCGGCCGGGAACTCCGGCGACGGGGCAGGGGAGGGGCCCGATCGTCCCGCGTCGGCGAACGCCTCCGGGTCCACGATCGGCTGACCCAGCGCCGCGCCGAATCGCTCGGCCAACTCGCGCGCCGACTGCGGCCGTTCGCCGGGGAACTTGGCAAGACAGGCCTGCACCAGCGCTTCGATCGGCGCCGGCACATCGGTTGCTTTGCAGTCTGCGAACGCTGGCGGCCGCTCGTCACGGTGCGCCAGCAGGATGGTGCGCACGTTCGCGGCCTGCTCGAACGGAAGATGGCCGGTCAGCGCCCGGTACATTAGCACGCCCAGACTGTAGAGATCGCCTCGACCATCGACCGCGGCGCCGCGCACCTGCTCGGGACAGACGTAGTCGGGAGTGCCACCGCCGATGCCGGCATCGGCGCCCTGCAGCTTGTCCATCGCAATGTAGAAGCCGCCGAGCCGGGCCAGGCCGAAATCGAGCACCTTGACCGACTCGTAATCGGTGCCCAGGTTCACGATCATCACGTTGGCCGGCGTCAGGTCGCGGTGCAGGATCCCCTGATCGTGCGCGGCCTGCAAGACCACGCACAGGTCGCCGACGATCGGCGCCAGCCGTTCGGGCGGCAGCCGGCCTTCCGTCTCCAGCAGCTCGTGCAGCGTGATGCCGTGGAGATACTCCATCACGAGGAACGGTTGCGAATCGTCCGCGCCCGAGGCGTCGAGCAGGGCGACCGCGTTGGGATGGCGGAACTGCATCATCGTTCGCAGCTCGTCCTGAAACCGCCGGCGCGTGACGGGATCGCCAGCCTGCTCGGAGCGCATGCGCTTGACGACGACCTCCGACCCGGTGGCGCGGTTGCGCGCCAACCAGACACAGCCCATGCCGCCTTCACCGAGCGGCCGGACCAGCTCGTAGTTGCCGACAACTTCTGCACGCGGGAGGATGGCGCTGACCGGCATGGCGTTCACCGGGGGAGGGCAGGCAAGTTCTCTGCGCAAGTGTAGAACGCGCCGTCCGCTCGTGCCGGCTTGGCAACTCGAATTTCCTTTCTATTGGTCCGCGCATCTTGAGGCGGAAGGCTCCCTCCGGATGCCCCAGGCCGGTCGCCGCCAAATAATAGGTGCCGTCATCTTTGCACTCGAAGCGAATCCTCGCGTTGCGCTTGCCGCCGCTGTCGTCGTCGCTGGCAAGCTGCCGGAGAGTCGCGTCACTCAGCGTCAGGTAGGCGTCGAAGGCGGTGCTCTCCAGGTCGATGACGTACGTCTTACCGCCGTGCAGCTCGACCCGGTAGAGCTTGCAGTTGTTGTGGGGGGAGAAGGGGCTCCGCGGGCCGGTCAGCGTGAGCTTATCCTTGACCTCGGCTGACCCGGCTTCCAGCTGCAGCGGTTCGGACCGTACGGTCGCCGGCTGCACGGTGAGGCGATAGTTGCCGGTCTTCGGCTTATAGCTGGTCGCGACGATGGTGTATTCGGCCGAGGCAGGGGGGATGAAGAACAGCCGGGCGTTGGTGCCGCCGCCGCCGTCGTTGTCCTCGCCTAGCGGCTTGCCCGCGGCATCCTCCAGGCGGAGATAGGCGTCGAACTCTTTGCTCACCAGATCAATCACGTAGACGACCCCCTGGCGCAGCTCGACCTTGTGGAGCTTGGCACGGCTGTCCTTGAGCTTGGCGTCCTTCGGATCGTTGCCGTTGAGTTGGCCGTCGATGACGATCGGTTTGGCGTCCTTATCCTTGGACCCGGCCCCGGCGACTTGCAGGGATACGGCGGCGATGAGGGCTGCGGCGAATGCGGACCGCGTCATGGAATTCTCCGGCAAAAGACAGCGAGCAATTAAACATAAGAGCCATTATCGGACGTTGTCGCGGCCGCTTGCGCTTTCGCGTTCGGATCGCGAGCGATGCCAAACGGCAAGCCCGACGTCCGATAATGTCCGTTATGTTTAATTGGCGCTCGCGTTCACGGCCTATTTTACGTGGTTTGCGCGAGGTCGTCGATGACGCCCATCCGGCGGAACTTCTGGTAGCGCTTCTCCAGCAGCTCCTCGAGCGGCAGCTGCTTCAGCTCGCGCAGCGAGCGCAGCAGGTACGCCTTGAGGATGTTGCCCATCTGCCGCGGGTCACGATGAGCGGCCCCGAGCGGCTCCGGGATGATCTCGTCGATGACCCGCAATCCGAACAGGTCGCGCGAGGTCAGTCGCAGGGCGTCGGCGGCCAGGCGCTTGGTCTGGTCGTTGGCTTCCTTCCACAGGATACCCGCACAGCCTTCGGGGCTGATGACCGAGTAATAGCCGAACTCCAGCATGCTGACGCGGTCGCCGATGCCGATGCCGAGCGCCCCGCCGGAACCCCCCTCCCCTATGACCACGCAGATGATCGGCGTGCCCAGCCGCGACATCTCGAACAGGTTGTTCGCGATCAGGGCGGCCTGGCCGCGCTCCTCGGCGCCGATGCCCGGATACGCGCCCGGCGTGTCGATCAGGCACACCACCGGCAGCCGAAACTTTGCGGCCAGCTTCATGCGATTGAGCGCCTTGCGATACCCCTCGGGATGGGCGCAACCGTAAAGGCACTCATTGCGCTCCTTGAGGTTGTGCCCCTTCTGATGGCCGACGAGCATGACCCGATGCTCGCCAAGCCGGGCGAACCCGGTACGGATCGCCCGGTCGTCGCCGATCGAGCGGTCGCCGTGCAGCTCGACGAAGTCCTCGAAGATCATGCCGATGTAGTCGCAGGTCTGCGGCCGCTGCGGATGCCGGGCGACCAGGACCGTCTCCCAGGCATTGAGGTTCATGTAGATCTTGCGGATGAGGTTGGTCAGCTCGCGGCGCATCCGCCGAATCTCGTCGGTGGTCCCCCCTGCTCTGCCGCAATGCTCTCGAGCGCGCGAGCAGCGCTTCCATCTCGTAGATTTCTTTTTCGAACGGCAGGATGTGCGTCGGCAAGGGCATCGGCGGTGCACTCCGTCAGGCGGCGCCGGTTCGTCATGTGCAGCAACAGGCAATGTACGAAAATGTGGGAAGACGTGCCAGAGCGTTTAGCGGCGGATCGCAGATCCGCGGAGGTTGGTAGTTCCGCCTTCAGGCGGTATGGGAACCGCCTGAAGGCGGAACTACCAACGGGTCTATTCCTGGCGAAGGCGGATGAGGACGCGCATGGACCCGGGTTGCGGCTGCAGGGGCTGATTGAGGAAGCGGCTGACCTCCAGCGACGTGCTGGCCTGCGGCGCTTGCGGCAGCACCACCACGACGCGGTCGACGGCCTTGGGCGCCGGGTTCTTTGGCTTATCCTTCGGCTGGATGATCCCCTGCGTCGCCTTCGGATCGACGCGCTTGGTGGGGTCGGTGCCGAGCAGATCGGTCACCTGCTGGCGTTCGCGCGGCGCCAGCGACGCCACGGTGATCTTGTTGAACGGGTTGGCGGCGGCCTTCTTCTCCTCCTGGGCGAGTTCCTTCAGGATCTGCGTCCACTCGTCGGCCTTGAGGTTCTCCGCGTAGACCAGCAACTCGGTCTTGGCCGGGGTCTTCTGCAGCGCGACGTGACTGCCCGGATCGACGACCAGGTCGACCTTGTGCTTCTTGAGCACGTCCTTGAGCCGCTTCATCGCCTCGGGACTGCTGCGCACGGTAACGTCGAGCTGCACGGCCTCATTCTTCTTCAGCTCCGCGGCCAGCTTGGCAAGCGAGTCCTTGCGCAACTCGGCAACGCTGAAGCTGAGCGACCGCTCCGGCGGAATGTGGATGGCGTATTGCTGGTATATCCCCTCGATGACGTGCGCGATCTGGGGGCTCGGTGGCTTTGGCAGCGGCGCCGGATCCTCGATCGCCTTCGGCTCGATCAGAGACGGCATGGGCTCCGGACCGACGGGTTCCTTCTTTGCGATCCCCTCCCCCGGATTGAGCAGACTGCCGTCCGGCCCAAAGCCGCCCAGCGCCAGGTAGATCGCGCCACCCAGCGCCACCGCAAATAGCACCGCCGCGGCAACCCCGGTCATGGCGTACGGCACCCAGCGCAGACGTAGTGCCAGGGGACGCTGGACCGGTTTCGCCGGCGTCACCTGCCGCTCGGCGATCGTGTGCAATACCTCCGCGGGGAAACTCGCGTCGAGCTTGCGACGCGGCAGCTGCTTGACCTTGTGGGCGTTTTCCTGAAGTTGCCGGAGCAGTTCGCGCGCCTCGGACGATTGATACAGCAGGCGCAGGACGGCCTGCCGGCGGCGCGGGCTCAACTCGCCGTCCACATAGGCCGTCAACAGCTGGATCACGTCGTCCGCAAGCATAAGTGGGCTCGATTCATCTCGGCCGGGCTACGACTTCTTCCCGGCTCGGCTTTCCTGGTTGAGCAAGATGTCCCGCAACTCGAGCCGGGCACGGTGCAGCCGGCTGCGAATCGTTCCGACCGGGACCTGCAGGATCTCCGCCATCTCCTCGTACTTCATTCCCTCCATGTCCTTCAAGACCAGAACCGACCGATGTTCCGCCGACAGCCGAGCCAGCCCGTCGTGGACGCGCTTTTCCTGCTCGGCCATCTCCATCGCGTAACCGGGTCGATTCGCCTCGTTCGCATCGAGCGGGTCGATCGCCCCGGTGCCGTCGGCCGTTGGCTGTAACCGCAGCACCAACCGGCGTTTCCGCTTGAAGCTGATTGCCGCGTTCACCGCGATGCGGTACATCCACGTGAAGAACCGCGAATCCCCCTTAAAGGAGTGTAGCGATTGGTAGGCGTGCAGGAACGCCTCCTGCACCACATCCCGCGCGTCGTCCGGGTTGTCCAGCAGCCGCAGGACGGTATTGTAGAGACGATCCTGATGGCGCGACACCAACTCCCCGAAGGCGGCGGAGTTGCCGGCAAGGCAATCCTCGATGAGCTGGACGTTGTCGCTCACGTTGACCTACCACGCTTTGGACGGACCGTGGGGGTGAAAGTTCCAGAATCGACAGGTTTCCCAACTGCTCCCCAGCGTGGGCGACGCTGCCAGCGTCGCCACAACCCGCGGCGACGCTGCCAGCGTCGCCCACGCTGGGGAGCCAACCGAGTTTTGTGTTCGCAGCTGGTTCGCGTAAACTAACCGGATGGACCCCAAGACCATTGTCATCCGCGGCGCCCGCGAACACAACCTGCAAAATGTCAACCTGGAACTCCCTCGCAATCAGCTGATCGTCTTTACCGGCGTCAGCGGCTCCGGCAAGAGCTCCCTCGCCTTCGACACCCTGTATGCCGAGGGACAGCGCCGCTACGTCGAGTCGCTGTCCGCGTACGCCCGGCAGTTCCTCGGTCAGCTGCAAAAGCCGGACGTTGATTTCCTGGCGGGACTGTCTCCGTCCATCAGCATACAACAAAAAGCCGCCGGCAAGAACCCGCGCTCGACCGTCGGCACGATTACCGAAATCCACGATTACCTGCGCGTGCTGTTCGCCCGCATCGGCCAGGGCCACTGCCCCGTTTGCGGCCGGCCCATCACCGCCCAATCGCGCGAACAGATCCTGAGCCGCGTGCTGACTCTGCCGGACGGCACCCGCAGCCTGGTGCTCGCGCCGATCGTCCGCGGGCAGAAGGGCGAATACAAGGACCTGTTCCAGGACCTGCTGCGCCGCGGCTTCTTGCGCACGCGTCGACGGCCAGGTCGTGCGCCTGACCGATGACCTCAAGCTCGATCGCCGGATCAAGCACAACATCGAGGTGGTCGTCGATCGGCTAAAGATCGAACGGCAGGTGCGCGCGGCTCGCGGAGGCCGTCGACCAGGCGCTGGTGCTGGGCGAGGGCAATGTCATTATTAGCATTGAGGCGCCGGAGACGCGGGGCGATGAGGCCGCGCCGCCTGAAGGCGGAACTACGAACGATCTGCTGCTCTCGGCGCACTACGCGTGTACCCATTGCGGCAAGAGCTACGAGCCGCCCAGCCCGCAGCTGTTCAGCTTCAACAGCCCGCACGGCATGTGCCCCGATTGTGACGGCCTCGGCACGCGCTATTCCTTTGACCCGACGCTGCTGATCCCCGACCCGGCGCTGAGCTTTTTCAATGGCGCGATTCCGCTGGTCGGACCGCTGCGCGGCATGGGCCGATGGCGGCGCCACATCTACGAAGGCCTGGCGCAAACGCTCGGCATCGACCTCAAGACGCCGTGGCAAGATATGCCCGAGGAGCAGCGCAACTGGCTGCTGCACGGCGCCGGCGATCGGCATATCACCTACGAGTGGAAGATGCGCGGCGGCGGGGCATGGAAGCACGGTGGCACCTGGGAGGGGATCATCCCGCAGCTGCTGGCGAGCTTCAAGAAGACCGCGGCCGGCCCGCGCCGCCTCCAGCTCGAAAAATACATGCGCGTGGCGCGCTGCCCCACCTGCCGCGGACAGCGCCTCAACCCTCAGGCCCGTGCTGTGCAGGTCGGCGGGCGCACGCTCGTCGACGTCGAGGCGATGCCGCTGGGCGATCTCGCCGGCTGGCTCGATCCCGAGCAGGGAACCTTGGAATCGAGCCTGGAGCCGACCCAGCGCACGATCGCCGCCGAGGTGCTGAAGGAAATCCGCGCCCGCGTGCAGTTCCTGCTCAACGTCGGCCTGCACTACCTCAGCCTCGACCGCGGCGCCCCGACGCTGTCCGGCGGCGAATCGCAACGCATCCGGCTCGCGGGCCAGATCGGCTCCGGTCTCGTCGGCGTGCTGTACATCCTCGACGAGCCGTCGATCGGCCTGCATCCGCGCGACAACGATCGGCTCCTGCGCAGCCTCGAACGGCTGCGCGACATGGGCAACACCGTCCTCGTCGTCGAGCACGACGAGGACACGATGCGGGCTGCCGACTACATCGTCGATTTCGGGCCTGGCCCCGGCGTGCGCGGCGGCCAGGTCGTCGCCGCCGGCTCGTTTCGCGATGTCCTGCGCAGCCCCGCGAGCCTGACCGGCCAGTATCTTTCCGGCAAGCAGACGATCGCCATCCCCGCCGAGCGCCGGCCGCAGAGCGAACGCAAGGTGACCATCGTCGGCGCCCGCCACAACAATCTCAAGAACATCACCGTCGACGTCCCGCTCGGCCAATTCGTCTGCATCACTGGCGTCAGCGGCTCGGGCAAATCGTCGCTCATCAACGACATCCTCATGGAGGGCGCCCTCGACCAGCTTCGGCGGGCCGGCCGAAGCCGCGACGAGGACGAAAGCGAGAACGGCGACGGCGAACCCGATGCGCATCGCATTGGCGCTCACGATCGCATCGACGGGCTCGACCTCATCGACAAGGTCATCGACATCGACCAGTCGCCGATCGGCCGCACCCCGCGCTCCAACCCGGCGACGTACATCAAGGTCTTCGACGAAATTCGCGATCTCTATTCGCAGATGGCCGAGGCGAAGGTTCGCGGCTACAAGCCGGGGCGCTTCAGCTTCAACAAGCCGGGCGGCCGTTGCGAGGCGTGCGAGGGCAACGGCTCCAATCGGCTCGAGATGGACTTCCTCGCCGACGTGTGGGTGACGTGCCCGGTCTGCGAAGGGCATCGCTTCAATCGCGAGACGCTGCAGATTCGCTTCAAGGACCGGAACATCCACGATGTGCTGAAGATGGACGTGCAGGAGGCGTTCGACCACTTCGCCAATATTCCCAAGATCCGCGCCATGATGCACACACTGCACAACGTCGGGCTCGATTACGTGAAGCTCGGCCAGCCCTCCCCTACCCTGTCCGGCGGTGAGGCACAGCGCATCAAGCTCGCCCGCGAACTCTGTCGCCGTAGCACCGGCAAGACGCTGTACTTGCTCGACGAGCCGACGACCGGCCTGCACTTCGAGGACATTCGCAAGCTCTTGCAAGTGCTGCACGGCTTCGTCCAGGGCGGCAACACCGTCGTCGTCATCGAGCACAACCTCGACGTGATCAAGACCGCCGACTGGATTATCGACCTCGGTCCCGAAGGCGGCGCCGGCGGCGGCCTGGTCGTCTGCGCCGGGACGCCGGAGACGGTGGCGGCCTGCGACGCATCATTCACCGGCCAGGCGTTGTCGCAGCTGTTTAGCGGCGGCTCGAAGAGCCGCGCGGCTCTTCGAGCCGCCGCTAAACGGAAACCGACGAACAACGGCGAGCTGACGCACGTGATCGTTCAGGGCGCCCAGCAGCACAATCTCAAGAACGTCAACGTCGCGTTGCCGCGCGGCGAGATGACCGTCTGCTGCGGTCCCAGCGGCTCGGGCAAAAGCTCGCTCGCGATGGACACGATCTTCGCCGAGGGCCAGCGGCGCTATGTCGAGTCGCTCTCGTCGTACGCCCGCCAGTTCCTCGGTCAGGTGCAGAAGCCGCGGGTCGAGCACGTCAGCGGCCTATCGCCGGCAATCAGCATCGAGCAGCAGACCACCAGCAAGAGCCCGCGCTCGACGGTCGGCACCGTCACCGAGATCTACGATTACTTGCGCATTCTCTTCGCCCGCCTCGGTGAGCCGCACTGCCCGGACTGCAACATCCCCATCGGCACGCAAACGTCCGACGAGATCATCGAGAAAATCCTGACGCTGCCCGAGGGTACGAAGCTTTACCTGATGGCGCCGGTTGAGCGGCGCGGCCCGGAGAAATACGACGCGCTGTGGGACGAGATTCGCCGCACCGGCTTCGTCCGCATGCGCGTGGACGGCAAGTCCCACAACATCGGCGAGCCGCCGGCCATCGACCATCGCCGCAAGCATCGCATCGAGGTCGTGGTGGACCGGCTGGTCGTTCGCAAGGGGCAGCGCAGCCGGCTCGCCGACGCGGTCGAGACGGGGCTGGAGCTGGGCCGCGGCGTCTTGCACGTCGCCCACGTCGATGACGCGCGCGACGAGACGGCGTGGCGCGTCGATCGCTACAGCCAGCATTTCGCCTGCGATCGCTGTGGCCGCAGCTTCGAGCCGCTCAATCCGCACCACTTCTCGTTCAACAGCCCGCTCGGCTGGTGCCCGGTCTGCGAAGGCCTCGGCACGCAAAAGGGCGCCAACCCCGCGGTGCTGGTGCGCCATCCCGATCTGACGCTGCAGAACGGAGCGCTGACGGCGTGGCCCGAGCTCGACGCCGACCAGCCGTTCACGCGCTTCGCCGAGGCGCTGGCCCGGCACGCCGGCTTCGCGCTCGACGTGCCGTGGTCACAGCTCGACCCGGCCCACCAGCGCGTGCTGCTCTACGGCACGGGAGAAACGTGGATCGCGCTCGAGGACGCCCCACGCCCGCGGCCGAAAGGCCGCGGGGCAAAGCCGGCGGAGGCAACGCCATCCTTCCAGTACAAGGGCGTGATGCCCGCCCTGAACGAGGCGGCCCGCGTGAGCTTCGCTTATCGCAGCCGGCTCGACGACCTGGTCGGCGACGTGGCCTGCACCCATTGCGCCGGCTCGCGCCTGCGCGATGACTCGGCCGCCTGCCGTTTCCTCGGACACACCATCGGCGAGATTTGTGGCTGGCCCCTGAGCCGTACGGTGGAGTTTTTCCAGCAGCTCAAGCTCAACCGCGAGCAACAGCAGATCGCCGGCGAGGTGTTGCGCGAGGTCAAGAGCCGGCTGCAGTTTCTCGTCGACGTTGGCCTCGAGTACCTGACGTTGAGCCGGCCGACGCCGACGCTCTCGGGCGGCGAGTCGCAGCGCATCCGCCTCGCCAGCCAGATCGGCAGCGGCCTGACCGGCGTGCTCTACGTCCTGGACGAGCCGACGATCGGCCTGCACCCGCGCGACAACCGCCGATTGTTAAAGGCGCTGCAAAACCTGCGCGACCTCGGCAACACGCTGGTGCTGGTCGAGCACGATCGCGAGGTGATCGCCGCGGCCGACTACCTGCTTGACTTCGGCCCCGGCGCCGGCGACAAGGGAGGCGAGATCACCGCCCGCGGCTCACCGCGCCAGGTCGAGCGCACGAAGGCGTCGCTCACGGGGCAATACCTCAGCGGCAAGAAAGCGATTGCCGTGCCCACAAATCGCAGAGCCCCCAAGCCCGAGGGCGAGTCTTCGAGCCCTCGGGATCGAGAACCCCGAGGGCTCGAAGACTCGCCCCGCGGCGTGGGACCGTGTCTCGTCGTCAAAGGCGCCCGCCAGAACAATCTCAAGGACATCGACGTCGCCTTCCCGCTCGGCTGCTTCATCACTGTCACCGGCGTCAGCGGCTCGGGTAAGAGTTCCCTCGTGCATGAAGTCCTCTACAGCGCCCTGGCCCGTAAGTTCCATCGCGCCAGCCTCAGCGTCGGCGCCCACGACGAGATCGTGGGCCTCGAGCACGTCGACAAGGTCATCAACGTCGATCAGGATCCGCTCGGGAATTCGCCCAGCTCGAACCCGGCCACTTACACCGGCGTCTTCGACCTCGTCCGCCAGCTTTTCGCGCAGCTTCCCGAATCGCGCGTCCGCGGCTGGCAGCCCAAGCGCTTCAGCTTCAATAAGCCCGGCGGCCGTTGCGAGACGTGCGAGGGCAACGGGCAGAAGAAAATCGAGATGCACTTCCTGCCCGACGTGTGGGTCGAGTGCGACATCTGCCAGGGCAGCCGGTACAGCCCCGAGACGCTGGCGGTGCGCTACAAGGGCAAGAGCATCGCCGACGTGCTGCGCATGCGTGTCGTCGAGGCGCTGGAGCTGTTCGGCAACGTGCCGAAGATTCGCCAGATCCTGCAGACGCTCGCCGACGTTGGGCTGGATTATCTCGCGCTGGGCCAGGCCGCCCCGACGCTCTCCGGCGGCGAGGCGCAGCGCGTCAAGCTTGCCGCCGAGCTGGCCCGGCCGAACACCGGCAAGACCGTCTACGTCCTCGATGAGCCGACGACCGGCCTGCACTTCGACGACATCCGCAAACTGCTCGACGTGCTCAATCGACTGGTAGATCTCGGCAACACCGTCATCGTCGTGGAGCATAACCTGGACGTGATCAAGACAGCCGACTGGGTCATCGACCTGGGACCCGACGCCGGTGACGCGGGCGGCCAGGTCGTCGTCGCCGGCACTCCGGAAATGGTCGCCAAAAATGCCACCGGTTCGCACACCGCGCGAGTCATCGCCGCTGCCCTGGCCGCCGGCCCGCATGCGGAGCGTCCGCGATTCGATCCGTTCGCCGCCGCCAAGCAGCGCCGCCGGCAACGTCGCGCTGGAAGAGGTCGGCAAGGACGCGGCCATGCCGTGGCAAGCCGACGGCCGGCTGTGGCATACCTCGCAGCGGCTGAGCCACCATGGCAAGCCGTGCCGTTGGGAAGGCGCGATCCTCGACTGGATCGACGAGCAGGTGCATGCGCTGGGCAACTTCGCGGAAACTAACTGGAAGCACGCGAGCACGGTCGAGATCACCGGTCCGCAGAAAACGCTCGGCTGGTTTTTCCACGCGCACACGAACGTCGAGTGGTTTGTTCGCCTCGTCTTCCGCGTCGGCAAGAACACGTTCAAGCCGGACGAGCTGAACCGCCGGCTCGGACTGCCGACCTGGAACGACACGCCGGGCGTCGAGATTTACAGCGCGGAGCCGCGCGTTCACGTCGCGAACCGCAAGGGGCCCTGGCAAGAGGTCGCGGTCCAGGCGCACGCGCTGCGCGACATCGACACGCCCGCGTTCCGCCAATTCCTCACGCAGGCGGTTGACGCGTTCCACAAGAACCTGCGCCGCATGCAGACGACGCTCGAGGACGTGATGCCGTGGAAGGTGAACGGCGAGCGCTGGCACCTCGGCGACAAGGGCTTCCCGCCGGGCCGCAAGCTGCAGTGGGACCGCAGCCTGTTGCCGGCGCTCTTGCAGCTGGTCCGTGCTGTCGAGCCGAAGGTCGAGGTGGACTGGGCCAATCGAGTGGCGATCACGTTGCGCGTCCCCGGCGTGAAACGGGCATGGGCGCAAATCCGTACGAAGGATGCCGGCGGCCTGGATTGCCGTTTCCTGGGCAAGAAGGGCCAGTTCAACCTGAGCCAGCTTGAACCGTACGGTGTCCAGCCGGCGCTGAAGGCGCATCGCGAGGGCGAGATGCTGCGGCTCGTGTTCCTGCACGAGAACCATCTGCACGCGGCGCGCCTCAAGGAAGTGCTGCGGCAACACCTCGAAGGCTTCCGCCAAGTGTACGGTGGTAAGTAGTTCCGCCCCAATGTCGGTATGATGAATCCCAGAATCGTATGAAACGCCATTGCGAGACGCGCGGATGCTCTTGGCAGTACACATCAGCAACGGCGTCCTGACCTGGCCCTGGGTCGTCGGCGGTATCGTGTTTTCGGCGCTCCTGTTGGTGCTCGGCTGCTGGCGGCTGCAGCCGGAGGAAGTGCCGCGTATCGCCCTGTTGACGGCCGTCTTTTACGTCGGCTCGTCGATGCACATTCCCGTCGGCGTCACGTCGGTCCATCTCGTGCTGAATGGGCTCGTCGGCGTTGTGCTCGGCTGGCGGTCGGCGTTGGCGATCTTCGTGGGCCTGTTGTTCCAGGCCGTGCTCATCGGCCACGGCGGCTATCTGGAGCTCGGCGTGAATACGTGTGTCATCACCCCCCCTGCCCTGCTCGCCGGCGCCGCCTTTCGGGCTCTGAACCGCGTGTCCTGGCTCAAGCACCCGGCTGCGCGCCGTGCTGGTCGCCGTCGCGGTCGGGCTGTGGATCGTTGGCGCCGTGGCGGCCGTGTCGCTGCTATGGCTATGGCTGTGGCCTGGCGATAGCACGTACGAAGACATCCCTGAGAAAGTGATCGCGATATTGACGCATCCGGCAACGGTGGGCGGCGCGCTCCTTCTCGGTTCTGTCGCTGCCTGGCTGGAGCGCCGAATGGAGCACGCCCCGGAATTCCCGCTGGGCATGCTGCTCGGCCTCGTCACGGTCATGGCGACGGTGGCACTCAACTGCTGCGTGCTCATCGCGGGAGGCGCGTATTTCGGCCCGACGCCGCCGTTGGTCCTTGCCATCGTCTACCTCCCCGTGGCAGCGATCGAAGGCGTCGTGATAGGGTTTACGGTGGGATTCCTCGCGAAGGTCAAGCCGGAGCTCCTGGGATTGTCGTCACATGTTAGCGAGGACGTGACGCGCCCTCGCTAGCGCTTCGGGCTCACATGCATCGCGTCATCACATGTTAGCCCGACGCGCTAGCGAGGACGGGGTTCGCCCTCGCTGGCGCGTCGGGCTAACATCATGCGCGTCATCATTTCTCGACCGGCGGAAACACCTCATCGAGTCCCACGTCCCACTGGCCCAGGCCGAGGCTGACGACCGCGATGGCGCGCTTCAGGTCCACGCGCACGATTCGGCCGACCTTGTCGTAGCGCGGGACGTGAACCGCGTCGCCGGGCTTCAGCTTCTCGCGCCGACTCGCGCAGTGCCGCGGCTTCCTGTGCCTGCCGCTCCAGCTCGGCCTTCTTCTGCTCATACTCCTGCCGCTGCACGTCCGCGTCGTGCTGCTTGCGCAGAGCGTCTTCCTGGGCGCGCTCCGCCTCCTCGCGCTTCTGCTGGAGCTGGGCCATCTCCGGCGCACGCCGCTGCCGGCGGCGCAGGTATTTTTGCGCGCTTGAGCAGGTCGCGCGGCAGCTTGAGCCGCGCGCGATCCGCAGCGCGTTGCTCATGCCGAACTGGCCGATGTTCAGCCGGTACGTCGGCCGCAGCGTCTCCACGTCGAACTCGACCGCGGCGTTCTCCGCCCGGTTGTTGTGGAAGGCATATGTCTTCAGATCGCCGAGGTGCGTCGTCACCATCGCCCGGCAGCCGATCCTGTCCAGCTCGTCCAGGATCGCCCGGCCCAGCGCCGCTCCTTCCACCGGGTCGGTGCCTGCGCCCAGCTCGTCGAGCAACACCAGGCTTGCGCCGTCGGCCGTGCGCAGGATGTGGGCGATACGCGAAACGTGCGAGCTGAACGTGCTCAGCGATTGCTCCAGGCTTTGCTCATCGCCGATGTCGGCCAATACGTGGTGGAACACCGGTACCTGACTCCCCTCCCCTGCCGGGATGTGCATCCCCGCCTGGGCCATCACGCACAAGAGTCCCGTCGTCTTGAGCGTAACCGTCTTGCCGCCCGTGTTCGGTCCGGTGATAACGAGCAGGTTGAACGTCTGCCCAAGGCGCACGTCGATGGGCACCACCTGGCGCGGCGGCTCGGCAGGGCTCTGACGGAAGATGTGTTCGAGCAGCGGATGGCGGGCGACGCGCAGCCAGAGGCGGCCCTCGCTGTTGATGTCGGGACACGCCAGGCCGTAATCGCGGGCATAGCGCGCCTTGGCCGTCACGTAATCGAGCCGGGCCATCGCCTCGATCGCGAACCCGAGGGGGCGCGATACCTTGCCGACCTCGGCGCTCAGCTTGCGCAGCACGCGGCGCACCTCGCGGTCTTCCTCACCCTTGAGGACCATGCGCTCGGCGCTGAGCGACGCGATGGCGGCCGGCTCGATGAAGATCGTCTCGCCGGTGCCGCTGGTGCGGTGGACGATGCCGGGAATTTTATGGCGGTAATTCACCGCAACGGGAAGCACGTAATGATCGCCACTGACCGTGGCATTGGGATAACGCAGCGCCTTGCGCAGCTCGGGATCGCGCAGCAGGTGCTTGATGCGGCTCTGCACCTTCTCGTCGACCGCGGCGATCTGCTGGCGAACCTGCGCCAGCTCGGGACTGGCCATGTCGAGCACGTGGCCGCGCGCGTCGATGCACCCGCTGATCGACTTGGCGATCGGCCCCATATCCTCGACTGGCCCGAGCAGGGCGATGAGCTGGCCCAGACGCTCGGCGAGCCGCATTCGCCAGCGATACATGTGCCCGGTGCAGCTCAGGGTGCCGGCGATTTCAAGGAGCTGCTCGGCGGTAAGCATCGCGCCGATCGCCGCGCGCCGGGCCACCAGACGCACGTCGGCGAGGCCGGCGAACGGCGGCGATTGGCCCTGGCCGAGCAGCTCGACCAATTCGGTCACGAGGGCCAACTCGGCGCGGATGGCGCGGGCGTCGGTGCCCGGCTCCGCCTGCAGCGCCAGGTCCTTGCCGAGCGAGCAGAACGTGTAGCCGGCGACCAGCTCGCGGACCTTCGGGAATTCGAGCAGCTCCAGGGTATGGGCATCCATCGGCGGCGCGGTACTCATGAAAATTCGGACAGGCCGCCCAGTCCCCAGGTTCGGGCCGGCCCAGTGGTCCATTGTACCGGCCAAGCCGCGGGATGAGCGCAGCGAATCCCGCGGGTTCTTCGCCATCGCGAATTCCCGGTGGCGGCGCCGCACTGCGCCTGCTATAGTTGGTTTGGCCATGTCCGCGGTTCACACGAGAGCCCACCATGCCGCCGCGCTCCATCGTCGCCGTCGTCGTCCTGTGCTGGCTCGCCGCCAACGGTTGGCTGCTGTACCACGATGCCCTGCCCTACTGGCGCCGGTGGCCCTCCGCCCTACAACATCGACCTTACAGAAGAAATCGGCAGCTCGCTCGTGAACTGGATTATCTACCAGAAGGAGCAGAAAATCGGCCGGGCAACTTCGCTGGTGGAGCGCCAGCCGAATCGCACCTATCAGCTCAGGACGCAGCTGTATTTCGACAAGCTGCGCCTGCCGTTCGTCGAAATCAACAAGATCAGCACCGCGTACCACGTCACCGAGGACGGCGAGCTGCTCGGCTTGTCGGCCCAGTTCGTGGTCCACATGCAGAAGGAAGAGTTCGATCTGGAGATGCAAGGCGAGGTCGACGACGGCGCGATCACGCCGAAGCTGTTGCTCAACAAGCAACGATTGCCGCTGGGGGAAGTGAAAGTGCCGCTCACGGGCACGGGCAACATCGTCAATCCGCTGCAGCTTCTCAACCGTGTCCCCGGCCTGAGCGAAGGACGACACTGGCGGATGACGCTGTTCGACCCGCTCAAGGCGCTCGGGAAAGCGTTCCCCGAGTACAAGGAGGTATTCGCCGCGGCCGAAGGCACGACCACTCCGGAGCTGCGCGCCGAGGTCGTGGCCGACACGCTACAGTGGGACGCCATGCCGGTCCCCTGCTACAAGATCGAGTATCGCAAGCCGGGCGAGCCGGACCCGGTCGCCGCCACCTGGGTGCGCCGCCGGGATGGACTGGTGCTGCAGCAGTTCTCGAGCAGCGGCCTGATGGACATGACCGTGCGCCGCGTCCCCGTTCACTAACCGCACCGACTCCATGATCGAACTGGACCACATCACCAAACGATACGGCAGCAAGGTCGCCGTCAACGACCTCAACCTCACCGTGGAGCGCGGCGAGTTGTTCGCGTTCCTCGGCCCCAACGGCGCCGGCAAGACCACCACCATCAAGCTGATGTGCGGCCTGCTCTTCCCCACCGAGGGCCGTGTCAAGATCGGCGGCCTCGATCTCGACCAGCACGGCCGCGAGGCACGGCAGCTCATCAGCTATGTTCCCGACCAGCCATTCCTGTACGAGAAACTGACCGGCCGCGAGGTGCTCCGCTTCATCGCCGACATGTACGGCATGCCGCGTGCCCGCGCCCAGGAACGGATGGAGCGCATGATCGAGCTGTTCGGCCTGGCCGGGTTCGTCGACGACCTGACGCAGAACTATTCGCACGGCATGCGGCAGCGGACGGTCTTCGCGTCGGCACTGCTGCACGAGCCGCAGGTGCTGATCGTCGACGAGCCGACGGTCGGGCTCGACCCGCGCAGCGTGCGGCTCCTGAAGGACCTGCTTCGCGAGGAAACGCGGCGCGGCGTGACGGTGTTCCTGTCAACGCATTCGCTCGACATTGCGCAGGAGTTGGCGGATCGTATCGGCGTCGTGGCCCAGGGCCGGCTGATCGGCTGCGGAACGCTCGACACGCTGCGCCGGCAGGCGGCGCTCGACGGCACGCTCGAGGAAGTGTTCCTCAAGCTGACCGAGGAGGAAGTGCCCGTGCAATCCCACGCCGCGGGGTGAGTGCCCTGTTGGAGTCCCGGCTTTAGCCGGAGAAGACCGGCTAAAGCCGGGACTCCAACAGGGCGCTCATCCCACGGCTTGGGCGGAGAAGAGTCATGCCAAGCCCCACCCTCCTCTTCCAGCGCCTGCGCTGGCAATTGCTGCGCAATGCCATGAACCAGCTGCTGGCGCACTCGGTCGTGCGCCTCGTCACGATCCTTGTCTGCAGCTTTCTGATCTGGGGTCTGATCTTCACCCTGAGCTGGGCTGGCTTCCACGAGCTGAAGGTCCGCTGGAACGTCGATCTCGACCTGCGCCTCATCGAGCTGGTCCTCGACCTGCTATTCCTCACGCTCACCGTGATGCTGACCTTCTCCACCGGCATCATCGTTTACAGCAGCCTGTTCGCCTCGGCCGAAAGCCAGTTCCTGATGGCGCTGCCCATTCCGGACGATCACGTCTTTGCCTACAAGCTGCAGGGCGGCATCGCGTTCAGCAGCTGGGCGTTTGTGCTGCTCGGCAGTCCCGTCCTCATCGCGTACGGGCTGGAAATGGGCGATGGCGCGCCGTGGTACTACTATGTCGCGATGCCGGTGTTTTTCCTCGGCTTCATCCTCATGCCGGGCTCGCTCGGGGCGGTCGCCTGCCTGGTGCTCGTGAATATCCTGCCGCGCCATCGCTTGCAGGCCCTGCTCGCGATCGTCGTTGTGCTGGCGGTGGCGCTCCTGGCGTGGAGCTACTCGGTGTTTCGCGAGGCGGCCCAGTCGCCCTACTCGAAGACCTGGTTCGAAAACCTCATCGCCGAGCTGTCGGTCATCGGCGGCTCGTGGGTGCCGTTCCAGTGGATCGCGCGCGGCCTGAAGTTGGCGGCGGTGGGCCGGCCAATCGAGATGCTCCGCTATCTCGGCCTCGTCTGGAGCAACGGGCTCATGGCGTATATCGCAGCACTGTGGTTGGGCCGGCGCCTGTATCGCCGCGGCCTGAACCGCGTGGCCTCGGGCGGCACATTGCGCCGGCGCTATGGCGGCGCGTGGCTCGACGACACCGTCACGCGCCTGTTGTTCTTTCTCGATCCGCAGGCCCGCCTGCTCATCGTCAAGGACTTCCGCACGTTCCGCCGCGACCCCGCCCAGTGGGCCCAGGTCCTGATCTTCCTCGCGTTGGCGGCGCTCTACTTCTCCAACGTGCGTCGTTTCTACGAGCAGGACCTGGGGCGCTGGTTCAAGAACTTCATCAGCCTGCTCACGCTGGTGGCGGGGTCGCTGCTGATGTGCGCGTACACGGGCCGATTCATCTTTCCGATGCTGAGCCTGGAGGGCCGGAAATTCTGGATTCTGGGGTTGCTGCCGCTGGATCGCGCGATGCTGGTTTGGAGCAAGTTCGCATTCTCGACGGCCGGGTGCATGCTGGCCGGCGAGTTCCTCGCGGTCTTCAGCAATTTGATGCTGCACATGCCGGCGTCGCTGGTGGTCATGCACGCGTTGACGATCGGCGTCCTGGCATTTGGATTGAGCGGACTCAGCGTCGGCCTGGGCGCGTGCTTGCCGAACTTCCGCGAGACCGATCCGTCGAAGATTGCGATGGGCTTCGGCGGGATGCTGAACGTGATCGCGGGCCTGCTGCTGCTCCTGGTGCTGATCACGCTGATGGCGCTCCCCGCCCACCTGCTCTATGCACGCCAAACCGACCTGCCGCTGCCGTTGACCGACTTCCCCTGGTGGGTCTGGGCGCCGTTCCTGGCCGGCCTGTTGATCGGCCTGACAGCGGCGGCGATTCCGCTGCGCCCGGCTACCGGGCGATGCGTGCGATGGAGTTTTGAGCCTACCCAGCACTGACGTGCTGGGCTACTATCTGGCGTCCCTACCGGAACCAGGAAAAATCCCTGCGGCACGCACCAACGCCTCGGCGGCGCGATCAATCTCATCCTCGGTCGTGAACCTTCCCACGCTCAGCCGCACCGCCCCCTGCCCCATCGACGGCGGCACGCCCATGGCGCACAGCACCGGCGACTGCGATACCTGGCCCTCGTGACACGCCGACCCCGTCGACGCGGCAATCTCCGGCACGCGCTGCAGAAACTCGGCGCCGACGTGGCCGATGAAGTTCACGTTGAGCGTGGTCGGCAGCCGGCGCTCGGGATGGCCGTTGAGCACGACCTTCTCGCCGAGCGCGGCCTGCAAGCGCTCCCAGAGCCGATCACGGAGCTGCCGCAGCCGTTCGGTTGCCGCGGGCACGCCGTCACGCGCAATCCGACACGCCTTGCCGAGCGCCACGAGATACGGCACGTTTTCCGTGCCCGCTCGCCGTCCCGACTCATGGCCCGCGCCGTGCAGGACCGGCTCCAACCGCACGCCGCGCCGCACGAACAGGGCGCCGACGCCTTTGGCGCATACAGCTTGTGCCCCGCGATCGTCAGCAAATCGACGCCCAGCTCGTTCACGTCGACCGCTATCTTGCCGAGCGATTGCGCCGCATCGGTGTGCATCAGCGCACCGTGCCGCTTGACGATCTGCGCAATCTCGCGAATCGGCTGCAGCGTGCCGACCTCGTTGTTCGCATGCATGATGCTGACGATGACCGTGCGTCGCGTCAGCGCCTTGCGCACCGCGTCCGGATCGACCAGGCCGTGCCGATCGACCGGCAGAATCGCGACCGCGCAGCCGAGCCGGCGCAGGAATTCGCACGGTTGCAGCGTCGCGGGATGCTCGATCGCACAGGTCACGATGTGCGGCGTGGACCATGCGCCGAACAACCGGCCGAACACGCCCTGCAGCCGTGCGAAGACCGCGCCTTTGAGCGCATGGTTGCTCGCCTCGGTGCCGCCGCCGGTGAAGACGATTTCGTCCGGGTGCGCGCCAAGCAGGTTTGCGACGTCGGTCCGGGCGTGCTCGACCGCGTCATCGGCGCGCCGGCCGTATTCGTGGGCGCTGGAGGGATTGCCGAATTCGCTGCGCAGGAACGGCTGCATCGCTTCGATTACGGCGGGATCGAGTGGCGTGGTGGCGTTGTAATCGAGATAAATAGGAGCGATGTTCATGCGGCGTCACCTATCCACGGCGATTCTTACGGAATACTTCGCGGCAGATCAGCGCTATGCCAAACACCCAGGCCAGCAGCACTGCCCACCGGACGTTGAGGTGTGATTCGTCGCCGAAATACCACTCGTAAAGCATCACGATGCCAACACATATCGCGACGTAGCACGCGAGGCAGAAGACCAGCATTATCGCAAGAAAAATCGAGTCGAAGATCACGGGATGTTGTCGCGTCTTGCAGTGCTGGCACCACGGTCCAAGGTCATGACTGCGTATGCCGCAATGCTTGCAAATAAATGTGCCCATTCGCCGCAGTGCCTCGCGCTGGTGGCGTCCGCATTATTGTATCGGCGGCATTGCGCTCATTTCGCGAATCCGGCGCTGGACAACGCCTACCTTCTCCCTGATACTCGGTGGCAAGACAACATCGTGTCCCTGGAGGATCCCATCATGCGACGCACCCTGGCATTGCTGCTCCTCGGCCTGGCCCTGTTGACGCTCGCCGCGCTGCAGCCGAGCGGCGCGGGCGAGAAGAAGGACGACGGCTACGTCAGCATCTTCGACGGCAAGTCGCTCAAGGGCTGGCATGTCAGCGCCCAGACCGGCCACAGCTCGAAAAGCAAGAACGAGTCCGGCGGCAAGTGGACCGTCGACGATGGCTTCATCACCGGCACCCAGGACGTGCCCGGCAACGGCGGCATCATCATCACCGACGCCAAGTACAAGGACTTCGAGGTCGTGCTGGAAATGAAGAACGACTTCGGCCTCGATAGCGGGCTGTTCCTGCGCAGCAACGACAAGGGCCAGGCCTACCAGGCGATGATCGACTACTACGAGGGCGGCAACCTGATGGGCATCTACGGCGAGGGCATCGGCGGCTTTCACTACCGCAACTTCAGTTTCCTCGACAGCCCCGAGAAGATCACCGACAAGATCGGCGCCAAGGACATGGGCCCGACGCCGTTGCCGGTGTCGCCGGAGAAATGGCCGACCTTCTGGAAGCACGGCGAATGGAACGAGCTCAAGGCGCGCATCGTCGGCAACCCGCCAACCATGACAACCTGGATCAAGGGCGAAAAGTTCATGGAATGGACCGATAAGGAAAAGCGCTTGCCCGACGACGGCGGCATCGCGCTGCAGGTGCACGGCGGCGCGCCGGACCGATTCTTCGGCAAGTCGGTCCGCTACCGCAACATCCGCGTCAAGGCGCTTTAGCGGCCGCTCCGGCTTGCCGTTTAGCGCTCGGAGGCGCGATCCGAACGCTAAACGCAAGCCCGGGCCAAGTCCGCCTAGGCAGCCGGCCGCGAGCGGTGATACAATCCCTGCAATATCGCGGTCCGGAGTGCGCGAACACCGATGCTAAGCGTTGCCGAAGCCCAGAAATGCGTTCTCGAACAGGCCCGGCCGTTACCGGCGGTGGCGACGAGCCTCGATCCGGCAGCGCTGGGCCTGGTGCTTGCGGAGGATGTGGCCAGCGATCTGGACATGCCGCCGTTCGCCAAGGCGATGATGGACGGCTACGCGCTGCGCGCCCAGGACCTTGCACCGGGCGGCAGCGCCTTCACGGTCGTCGAAGAAATCACCGCCGGCACTACGCCGACCTGCCGTCTCGAGCGCGGCCAGGCCGCGCGCATCATGACCGGCGCCCCGGTGCCCGACAGCGCCGACGCCGTGGTGATGCACGAGCACTCCCGGCCGCTCGACGATGGCCGCGTTTGGATCGAGGAAACGGCGGTGCGCCCCGGCCTCAACGTTATGGCGCGCGGCCAGGAAATGCGCCGCGGCGAAGTCGTCCTGCGATCCGGGGCGCGGCTGCGGCCACAGGAATTCGGCCTGCTGGCGACCGTCGGCCGGGCGGAGATTCGCCTGCAGCCCGCTCCGCGCGTGGCGGTCCTGGCGACCGGCGATGAATTAGTCGATGCGCCCGCGCAACCGGGGCCCGGCCGGATTCGCAATGGCAACGGCCCGATGCTGCTGGCCCAGGTTCGCCGCGGCGGCGCCGTGCCCCGCGCGCTTGGCATCGCCGCCGACCGGTTGGACGACCTTCGCGCCCGCATCGCCGATGGGCTCCATGACGACGTGCTGGTCCTCGCCGGCGGCGTTTCCGCGGGCAAGCTCGATCTCGTCCCGCAAGCGCTGGCCGAGCTCGGCGTGCAGGCGCTCTTTCACAAGGTCGCCATGAAGCCCGGCAAGCCCGTGCTGTTCGGCATCAGGCCGCACGACGATGCCGGCGGCCCGCCACGGCTGGTGTTCGGCCTGCCCGGCAACCCGGTCAGCGCGCTCGTTTGCTTCGAGCTTTTCGTGCGGCCGGCCCTGCGCGGGCTAATGGCGCTGCCGCCGGGGCCGCGCTTCGTGCAGGCGGTGCTGGTGGAAGACTTCACGCACCGCACGGATCGGCCGACGTACCGTCCCGCCCGCCTGCGGCCCACCTCGACGGGCTGGAGCGTGCAGCCGGTGCCGTGGTTTGGCTCGCCCGACCTGCGCAGCGTGACCGAGGCGAATGCGTTTGTGGTCCTGCCACAAGGGGACCATCGGCACCGCGCCGGCGAGGTGTTGCCCGTGCTGTGTGTAGAGGAAGTTGAGTAGCATCAATGACGTCATCCCCGCGCGGCTGCGGCGTTGGAGTCCCGGCTTTAGCCGGTCCGGACCGGCTAAAGCCGGGACTCCAACGCCGCAGCCGGGCAAGCGTAATACTGTTTGCCCTGGAAGGTCGAATTACCTGATGGAGGATCCATCCATGGCCGCGAGTCCCCCGCTGATGGAACCGAGTTCGCCACCCGCCGCCGCGAGGCCCAGCGCAAAGACGCAGGCCGCACCGGCGCGAGTGCTCCCCCTGCCCTGCCTGATACCGGCGGTGGTGGCCGGGGCGATGATGTGCGCATGTTTTCATCCGCTCGCGTGGGGATTGCTCGGGTGGGTCGCGGTCGTGCCGCTCCTGTGCCTGGTGCGCTCCAGTGCCTCGCCGCGGCGCATCTACCTCAGCGCATGGGCGGGCGGCATCGTCTTTTTCCTGCCGGCGCTACAATGGCTGCGTGTCGCCGACCAATGGATGCCTTTCCCCAAATACCCGATGCACGGAGCTTGGTTGCTCCTTACCGTTTATTGCGCGCTCTATTTCCCGGCGGCGATCTATCTGACCCGCGTGCTGGAATCCCGCACCCGGCTGCCGCTCGTCGTCACCTTCCCGGTGGTCTGGGTCGCACTTGAATTCGCCAGGTCGTTCCTGCTGTCGGGCTTTGCGTGGTATTATCTGGCCCATACTCAGCACGAGAATCTAGCGATCATTCAGGTCGCGGACCTCGGCGGCGTCTACGCGGTGAGCCTGCTGGTGGCCGCGGTCAATGCCTTGCTCTTCGATATGCTGTACCAGTTTCCCGAGGTCCGCGGGTTCCTGCGGCTGCGCGAGCCGCCGGCCCACAGCCGCACCTTCGGCGACGACTGGCCCGAGCTGGGCAACTTCTTCCTCGCTACCTGGCGCCGCGGCGTCATGATCGACGCGCTGGCCGTCACGGTGCTGGTCGGCGCCGCGTACGTCTACGGCACCTGGCGGCTCGAGCAAGACACGGTCCGGCGTGGCCCGATCGTTGCGCTGCTACAGGGCAATCTCGACCAGCGCCTCAACAACGCGGCGTTCGAGCAGGAACTTCCGGCCGATCAGAAGAAGGCCGCCAAGATCCTCCGCGAGCGCCACCTGGAAATTGTCCGCCGCATCGGCAGCCATTACGAGGCCCTCTGTGTGCTCGCCAAACGCTGCGACCCGCAGCCGGACCTGTTTGTCTGGCCCGAAACGAGCGATCCGTCGGGCTGGGTCGAGGTCGCGCGCGCGATGCCGATTGACAGGGTCCCCGAGGAATGGCGCTTCGGCGAGGAAAGGAGCCGCCTGCGCTTGGCCGAAGCATTCGAGCCCCTCAAGACGCCGCAGCTGCTCGGCATCGCTACGCAATTCCTGGGTGTAGACAGGAAAGAGCGCCGCTACAACTCCGCGCTGCTGGTCAATGCCCAGGGCATTCCCGAGGGGCGCTACGACAAGATGCACCGCGTGCCGTTCGGCGAGTTCGTCCCCTTTCGCGAAGTGCTGCCGTTCATGAACTGGCTCGCGCCGTACGATTTCGACTACAGCATTCGCTCCGGCGAAACCTTTACGCGTTTTGCCCTGGGCGATTACCGTTTCGGCGTGCTCATTTGCTACGAGGACACCGACCCGTTCCTCGCCCGCCATTATGTCCGTTCCGAGGACGACGGGCCGCCAGTGGACTTCCTGGTCAACATGTCCAACGACGGCTGGTTCAACGGTTCCGCTGAGCATGAAGAGCACCTCGCCGTCAGCCGCTTCCGCGCCATCGAATGCCGCCGGGCGATCGTCCGTTCGGTCAACATGGGCATCTCGGCGGTCATCGACGGCAACGGCCGGGTGCTGAAGGCGGAGCGGGCGAACGCGGAGGACGACCTGCCGATGTGGTCGGCCATGAACGTCGGCGGCCCATTCGCCTCGATGCCGCACGCCGACTGGGCCAGCTTCAAGAAGGTCGCGGGCGTCCTGATCGCGGCGGTGCCGATCGACGACCGCTTCAGCCCGTACGCCCTGTTCGGCGACTGGCTCGCCGGCCTGTGCTGGCTGCTGATCGGCGTCGCGACCATCGGCATGGCGCTCTATCGGCGGGTTCGCCCGATTGCGGCCTGAGGCGAGCGGCAGGCAGAAATCTCCCCAAGCCCGCGGGCGAGTCTTCGAGCCCGCGGGGTAATCCGGGGTTTACCCCGAAGGCTCGAAGACTCGCCCGCGGGCTTGGGGTTGGAGAGACGACCATGACAGCGCCCACCACGCAGCCGTCGGCCCCGCCGCGCGGCCGCCTGTTGCTGCGATTCGCGCTCACCTTGGTCGGCACCTATGTCGCGCTGGTCGTGCTCATGATGTTCTTCGAGAACGCGCTCGTCTATCATCCGACGCCCGCCGCGGTCCACTGGCTCCGCCCGCCATCGCCGGACGTTCGCGACGTTGCCCTGACAACTACCGAGGGCGAGGAAATCCACGCGTGGTGGCTCCCCTGCCCTGGCTCGCCGGGCGCGCTGCTGTATCTGCACGGTAACGCCGGCAACCTAAGCCAGCGCGGCGACACCGTCTTGAACCTGCGCAATGCGCTCGGCCTATCCGTGCTGATCATCGACTACCCCGGCTTCGGCAAGAGCTCAGGCGTCCCAACGGAGGCCGGCTGCTATCGCGCCGCCGATGCTGCCTACGCCTGGCTCGTCGAAGAGGCGAAGATCGCCCCCGATGAAATCGTCCTGTTCGGCAAATCGCTCGGCGGCGGCGTCGCGACACACCTGGCGAGCCGCAACGAACATCGTGCGCTCGCGCTGGTCAAGACCTACACGACGCTGCCGGACGTTGCCGCGTCGATTTACCCGTGGCTGCCCGTGCGTCTGTTGATGCGCAACCGCTTCGACAGCCTGAGCCGGATCGGCGATTGCCACCGCCCGGTGTTCGTTGCGCACGGCACGACGGACGAGCTGATCCCATTCGTCCTGGGCCAGCGTTTGTACGAGGCGGCCAACGCGCCGAAGGAATTCCTCGCGCTGGAGGGCCACGGGCACAACGACGCGTTCCCGCCCGAGTTCTACGCGGGGCTTAGGGAGTTCCTGCTTAAGCATCCCAGTCCCGGCAGGGACGGCAGAAAATAGCCCAGCACGTCAGTGCTGGGTAAAACACGCATAGGGAGGCTTTAGTCCCGGTGGGACGGCAGAGCGATCGCCGTGTTCTTGCCGTCCGGGACTACCGGTTCCAGACGCACCGGCCGCCCTCCAGCAGAATCTCGTCCTGCGCAGGCACGAAGGCGATCATCATTTCGGCCGAGTTATACCCAGCAGCGCGCACCGCGTCGGCGAGGCGGAGCTCGTCTTCGTCGCATGCGAGGATGCGGGTACCGTCTGACTCCAGGCCACGTACTGCCCGGCGTACCTGGCTAATTCTTCACGCGGGAACTGCTGCCGGTTTTTTTGAAAAAGTTGCAGGTCCATGGTCGACTTCCTCTGCCAGAGCGCGATCTGCATCATCGGGCCCAAGCGCTTCGATGGCGCAATTATAGCCACGCATCAACTCGGAGGGCCACGGACAGCCACGGACACAACGATGGGTTTGCGCCCGAATACTACGCGGGGCTTAGGGAGTTCCTCCGCAAACAGGCATGAGCCGCACCGCGAACGTCTGGGCATCCTTGAAGCGTAGCGCCGCGGGATCGAATTCGCGGCGCACCGCGTTGAGCGTCGGGCCCTCGATGGTGTACTCGTTGTAGGACCAGATGCCACCCTGCGTGCTGCTGCCGGCACAGATTGCGGGGCACGGTGCCCACGCCGGCTGATCGAAGAAGTACGGCTGATGGCGATGGCCGTGCAGCCAAAGGCGAACGCCGCCGGCCTGGGCGATCGCCAGCACTTCGGACAGGTCGCGCAGGCCGTGGTGGTAAGGCTCGCCGGCGCCCGTGGCCAGGCGGATCGGATAATGGATAACGAGGAAGCGCGGCCCCGGATCAAGGACGGCGAGCAGCTGGCGGAGGCGGTCGCGCTGGTCGGGACCGATCTGGCCGCCGGCGTCCCAGGGAATCCGGTTGCCGGTCGCCCCGTTGACGCCGACGAGCCAGACCGGCCCCGGCGCTGGGCGAATGGGTAGTGGTGCGTGCCGATGCGCACGCCGTGCTGCCAGGGGGCGAAGTAGCGCTCGAACAGGCCGGAATTGGCGGCGCCGCGCGTCAGGTAGTCGTGATTGCCGGGCACGGCCAGCCCCGGGATCGGCTCGGTGTCGACGCGCAGGAGCTCGGCCGCCCGGCGGGTTTCGGATTCGAAGCCCAACGCCGTCGCGTCACCGGAGAACACGATGTGATCGATGCCGCGCTGCGGCAGCTCCTCCATCAGTCGGCCGAGCACCTCGTCGGCGCGAGCGAAATCTTGCCGCCGGCCGAAGCGGAGATTGAACCACGAAGTGAGACGCTTGTTGAACCAATCGCTGCGGCGCCACCCGAGCGGCGTGGCGGAGATGTGTACATCGCTCAGATGGGCGAGTCGGACCATCAACGCGATCCTCGGAGACGGGGCCACCTTACTGTTATAGCGTGGCGATGGACCCCGGCGGCGATGGACCGCGGCGGTTGGGTTCGTACAATGCCCCCGAAGCCCGCGAGTGAATGCGCACCCCTACCTGTCATTTCGTATAAGGATTTGCGCCGATGCCGAAGGTCAAGTTCATCAAAGAGAAGGTCGAAATCGAGGTCCCCGAGGGCGCCAACCTCCGTGCCGAGGCGCGGAAGGCGGGCATCCAGGTCTATCCCGGCCTGAACAAGTACCTCAACTGCATGGGCATGGCCACGTGCGGCACCTGCCGGGTCCTGGTCAAGAAGGGAGCCGAGAACCTCGGACCCAGAACGTTCATGGAGAAGCTGACGCTGTTGCGGATGTTCTCATCGATCGGCCACGAGGACGAGATGCGGCTGTCGTGCCAGGCCACGGTCAACGGCGACGTTGAGATCGAGACGCAGCCGCCGGTGAACTGGAGCGGCGAGAACTTCTGGCAGAAGCCGTACCCGAACAAGTAGGCAGGTGGTCCCAGATCTTCACCGTGCCGGCGCCGTACTGGCCCGCGGGGATGGTGCCCTTGAAACCGGCGTACGCCAGCGGATGATCCTCGACGTGAACCGCCAGCCGCTTCTGCGCCGGGTCGAGGCTCGGCTCCTTCGGCACCGCCCAGCTCTTGAGCACGCCATCGGCCTCGAGGCGAAAGTCGTAGTGCAGCCGGCTGGCGTGATGTTCCTGGACGACGAAGATCCGGCCGGCGATGATTCTTGCCCGAGCGCGGCGGCGGCTGCGGCGTTTGCTTGAAGTTGCGCTTTTGCTCATACTTTGCGAGGGCCATGGCGCTGTCTCCCGATGGTGTGGCTGCGCGTCACGTCGCGGCGTTCGGATGGCCCGTGCAAACGGCATGCCCGGGAAGGCATGGACTCCGCCGCGCCGCGCTGCGAGAATAATCGGCGTGCCTTGGCCATTTTCGCGCGGAGGTTTGCATGGGCTGCATTATCCAACGTGTCGCGATGACATTCCTGGTGCTCCCCTTTGGCGCCGCGCTGTCGGCGCAGACGCCGCCCGCCGGCAAGGGCCCGCTCGACGTTACTGCCGTCATCGAAATCGCGGAGCTGCTGCCCCCCGCGGTCGAGCCGCGCGAGGACGAGAAGACCGGCTTCGTCGTCGGCGGCAAGAATCCGACGGAGCGCCTGGCCAAGCTCACGGAGATCAACGGTCTGTCGATCAAGCAACTGGAGAAGGACATGCGGCCGAAGTCGCTATCGGCGGCGGGCTTCCTGGGGGCGCATGAGAAGCTGCTGGAGATCCTCGCCGCCGACAATCGCTACGTCGTCGACGAGCTTGGGCTGAGCCACCAGCAGCTCGCCCGGCACCTGCACGTGATGGGCGCGATCGGGAACTGGCAGACGGCGCACAAGCAAGAAGGCGAAGCGTTTCTCTATCACGGCAAGCGGTTCACGGTAAAGGTCGCCCACAGCCGCGGCAAACAGCCGTCGCCGTTCGGCGACGGCACCACGAGCGGCTCCAACGCCACCGTCACCAACCTGGACAGCGGCAAGAAGCTACAGTATGGGCTGCTGGTCCCGTACATGGTCGAGCGCTACGGCTTCTACGAGGGCAAGGGCACGCCGTATCGCCTGGAGCCGAGTGCGGTGATCGAGTTGCTCGACTTCTTGCAGGTGAAGAAGAAGTGAGAGTACCTATCGGAAATTGGTGCGCGAGCCCGCGTCGGCGGACGGCTCAGATGTGAAGGAATCCGAGGGCCGCATGAAGCGAGCCGAAAAATCGTAGTTGCACCGCCACATCATCGAATTGCGGCTGTAGCAAAGGATGGATTCGTGGATTGGAGCCGTCCCAATAGTCGCTTTTGTTGCCGCTTACGAAAATGCAATGGCCTGCAAAATGAGCTAGCCGAAGCTGACGCGCCAATTCCAGATAATGCTCAAGATGAATCGAGTCCTTGATCTGGCCTTCATGCGAAGGGCGCGTCTTGTTTCTCACTCGCAGAAACGCCCTGCGGTTACATTGACTGCTCAAGTTGAGCCGGATCGCTTGATCGAGCACTTCTCTTGATAGGTCAACAAGGTCGGCAATAAGAGTGCTAGCCCATGTTTAACAAGTGTCGGGGTAGTTTTTGACGTAAGTCCTTAATTTTCAACGCGCGGAGGTCCAGTTTTCAGAAAACCGTAGTGACAATCATTACAAACATTTTAGCTGTTTTGTCCGCATTTCATCGAATATCCGGTTGACGGACCGGTGGATTTGTTGATGATAACATCATGTTCATCCGCTCCGTCAAAGTTCCGTCCTCCAACGGCACCGTCCACGAGTATGTCCGCATCGTCGGCTCGGTGCGCGAGAACGGCAAGGTCAAGCAAAAGGTCATCGCCAACCTCGGGCGACGCGACACCCTCGAAGCCGTCCTGCCGCTGCTCAATCGCTTTCTCACCGGCGAGGAAGGGCCGCAGGCCCTGGCCCAGCAACTCGGCGCCGAGGGACCCATCGAAATCCTCGACGCCAGTACCTGGGGACCGATGCTCGTCGCGCGCCACTTCTTCGACCAACTGGGCCTCTGGCAATGGCTCGATGCTGGTCGGCGTTGGCCCAAGTTGCGGCCGAGCGAAGACCCCGCCGACGACTGGGTCAGCCGCGTCCTGGTGCTGATCACCAACCGCCTGGTGCGGCCGGCCAGCGAGCACGGTTTGGCCGCGTGGCTGGAGACCGATTACGTGTGCGACCGGCATGGTCGCCGGTACGTACCCTGTTGGAAGCAGCAAGGCCGCGTCCAGGTCGACTTGGGGCAACTGCAGCGTTGGTATCGCACGCTGGATCATCTGGGGTTGAACAAGGACGCCGTGGAAGTGGCGCTCTATGAGCGGCTGCGGACGTTGTTCGAGTTCGACGCGGACCTGGTGATGTACGACCTGACCAGTACGTATTTTGAAGGCCATGGTCCGCCGACGCTGGCCAAGCACGGTTACAGTCGCGACGGCAAGCCGCGGAACGTGCAGGTGGTGGTGGGCGTGGTGATGGTGGCGGGTTGGCCGATCGCACATCACGTGTGGGCGGGCAACACGCGTGACAGCACGACGGTCAAGGAAGTCATCCAAGACCTGGCCCGGCGTTTTCGCCTTCGGCGTATCGTCTTTGTCGGTGATCGCGGCATGGTGACCGAGAGCAATCTGGCCATGCTGCAGGCGGCGGCGGAACATGGCTACTTGGTGGGCATGACGCGTCGCCGCAATCCGGAGGCGGAGGCGTTGATTGATCGCGTGGACGAAACGAAGTGGGTCGACTGCCCCAATGGGATCACCGCGCGGGCGAAACCAAATCCACCCCGGACACGAGTGCAAGAGGTCGCCTGCGACCGTGCCGGCGTGCGAGTGTTTGTGGTCGATAGCGACGAGCGTCGGGCCTATGAAGAGCGGCAACGTAGCAAAGCGATGGAGCGGGTGCGTGCGGCCTTGGCGAAGGTGCAGGCGCGCGTGGCCAAGGGCCAGTTGAAGCAGCCGGCCAAGATCGGCGCGGCGGCCAAGGGCATTGCATCACGTTCGCAAGGAAAAACCGTCATTTCAAGCTCGCAGCGAGCACTTTTAGGAGGTACTCATCATTCCAGCCTGCACATTTGCGCTTGCAGGATACGCCCGCTCTGCATGTTGGTTCATTCAGTAAAAGCGACGCGGACAACCTGCGAATCAGTGCCATGTTTTCCTGGCCGTGCCCTTTGTGCAGACGACTTTCGTCCTCGCGGAAACTCATATCCAAGACCCAATGGAGCGAGGTTTCGATTCCCCAATGATTGCGCACGGCGCCGGCAAACTTCTTCACCCGCGGCGGCAGACTCGTGATGAAAACGCGTGTCTCGACGCTGGGTTCCTTGTTGCCTTCTTGCCGCTCGCTGTACACCATGCCAATACTACGCAGGTCTTGCCAATCGGGGTGACGCGCTGCCAACTCTTCGGGCACGCGGATAATATCATAGATCCGCGTCTCGACGCGGCCATGCCCCTCTTCCTTCGTGCAATGCCGGTGATGTTCCAGGCCTGCGAAGTTGTTGTCGAAGCCGGTCAGGAACACAGCCCGGATGTCATCGTGCAAGATTGGCTGGTTGTCCTTCACGGCCAACACATAGTCGGCGTCCGCCGCGCGGATGGCGGCAACGATGTCTTTCTGGCAGCCCATGGCGTCGCTGGTCACGATCGCCCCGGAAATCTCGAGGTTCTTGATCAGTTCGGGCATCGCGGTGATTTCATTCGACTTGCTGTCGCAGGCCTGTTGCCCCAGGAGTAGACGATTTTCAGTGGCCCAGGCACTGACCATATGCAGAGGTCCTTTGCCCGCTGCTTTGTCGAAAGATCGTCGGGCCGTCTTGCCGTCAATGGCGACGACACGGCCGAGCGTGGACTCGGCAACTGCCTGCACCCACTTGACAAATCCGTCCTGTAAAGCGCGCGGATTGAGCAGCGCGAAAACACGACCAAAAGTGTCGTGGGAGGGTATGCCATTGGCCAGTTCGAGAAAGGTCCGCAGAAACTCGAACTTGTTGACGCCGTATTTGGCAACCTCGACCCAGGAATCGGCCCCGGAGATGACCGCCAAGATGGTGACGGCGATGATCTCCCAGAGGTTGTGTAACCGCAAATGTTCCCGGCGTGGGTCCGCAACGTCGGCAAAGCACTCGCGCATGGAAACGGTTGTGGCCTTGGACATGATTCTTCTCCTCCGTGAACGGGTTCCGTCCGAGAAGAATCATTCGCATGTACACTTGTCCAAGTCAAGGGCTCAGATTAGAATTCCACGGTGATGAAGGTAGTGCGATTGCCTTGGCGCGGCGGCCGAGCGGGCGTTGCAAAAGAACCACGGCTATCGTTACTACATGTGGGAGTTCAAAGAGGGACAATTGGAGATCGCGGAGCACCCAGTGAATTTACCTCGGGAAAAGAAGTATGAAGGGCGCTACCTCATCCAGACCGATCAGACGGCGATGACGCCCGCGGAGGCGGTGGCGCACTACAAGGACTTAAGCGAGGTGGAACGGGGCTTTCGTTCGCTCAAGGATCCGCTGGGCATGCGGCCGATCTGGCATCACACGGCGCGGCGGGTGAAGGCACACATTTTTGTGGCGGCGTTGGCGTTCTTGATCGAGCGGATGCTGGAGCGCGCCTTGAAAGATGCTGGCCTGTCGCTCTCGGCGCAGTCGGCCTTGGAAGCATTGCAGACGATTCGCTACGTGCAATTCCGCGTTGCGGAAGAGCTCCGTAGCGGCACGACACCGGGTTCGTCCCGCGCCCGCCAGGTACTCAACGCCATCGGTCTGGCCGACCATCGGCCGCCGGCGCCGCCCGCGGGCGATGAAACGACAATGTAGTGACTAATCCAAAAATCAGCCCTTACGCAGCAAGGACTTACGGCGACACTTGTTAAACATGGGCTAGCGGCCACGGTCACGGGCATTCCCAGCGCACTACCAGTGTGACGCGCGCGAACGCCTCATCGACGTATGCGAGATGCTCTATGGCTCTGTGCCGAATCCCCACAATGTTCTGATTCCATTCCGTAACGACCAGTTGGGTAACGACGAGCTGGACGCGATTCGGGTTAACAGCAAGGGCATCCATCAGTTTTCGGGCGGTCTCGATGGATAGAATGCTTCTCGGGTTACCAAGCTTTTCGTAAACAAGGCATTGTACTACTTCGAGGATATCGCAGGTGTCCAGGCAAAGCACAGGCTTCGGCGCGGCAGCGACCTGGCCGGCAACTGCCGCTATTGAAGGCATTTGTCGGTGCTCTCCGCGTCATAGGCCGACAGGGCAGAGCGAATGATTTCGTACTCGGCCGCCAATTCCTGGCGCTGCCGCGCATTCCAACCCTGTTCTGCCAGCCACTGTTCCAGAATCAACGGGTTGAGACGCGATCCTTCCAGGTGCGATTGAACGACAAACGCATACCATCTTTGGGAATCCTGGGAGTGAAGTACCTCCATGTTCGCGGCTGCGGAGAATGCTTTGAGCCGCCGGATGGCTTCTACCGAGAGTTCTCGCTCGAGCACAGCGCGGTGATGCACCTGCTGGATTTGTACCCCAACGCCAGATGCCGCAGGCTGAGCCACCGCCGACGCGAATTCCGCCAAGAGCGCATTATATTCGTTTTCGCTCAGGTCCAGCTTGCCCTTTGGCACGATGTTCGAGACGTAGAGTTCTCCCGGTCCTCGCGCATGCAGCCAAATTGCTGCCGCAGGTCGTTGCCCCGTTGCTGAGCAGGCGACGCACAAGCCCGCCAGGTTTCTTAGACCCATTTGCTTGAGTCGCCCCTCCGAGACGGTATCCCGCTCCCACCCGGCCCACGAGCCTTTTTTCAGTCTTTCCACGAAGTGCGCCATTGCGTCCTCTGGCCCCCTGATCGTCAGTTCGTTGAGTGAGCGCCGTCCCCCTTGCAGCAATTGGTTCCAAACCTGGTTCATTCGGTAGCGCACCAGGGTAGGCGAGTAGATCTCCTCGGCGCAAAGGTAGCCGTCACTTCCCCGCTGTCGTCGGAGAGTCGTAGCGTGTATACACTTCGCTGATCCAGAGGTTCCTCCCTGTCCCAGGCCGCTCTGACCTCGGCAGAAGGCCCGACGATAACGTCGAGGCGGCGCGTCGCCTCCTGAAGAAGTGCGAACCCTTCGCCCCAGTGCTTCGCCTTGCTGCTGTACGTTACTTTCATGAGGCCCGTCCTGGCAATCCCGTGCCGCACGCCGCTGTCAGAAAACGCCTCCGTTACGTTTGCCGATATCCTGACCAAATGATAGCACAGCCAGCGCCCTGGGATGCTCACGATTTGCCCGTTCCGAGGAAACCCGCCAACGGCCGCACGATGGCGCGAGCGTCGGTTTCGCTGATCAGGAACACCGCCCCGCTATTTTCGCCCACGACGGTCGCGTAATAGCGGTTGGATTCGCCCTCCTGGCGGCCGACCTTGAGGATGCGCTTCCCGGCATCCACTTCCAGCGTCAGGAACGGCGGTTCGAGGCCGAAGAGCTTGAGATCCGCGTCCTTATCGACCACCCAGCGCTCCGCCTTCAGGCGGGCCAGGGCGTCCAGCGCGTCGCGCACCGCCTCCGACTTGACCTTGAGCTCGGGCTTGCCGGCCACCTGCCAATCGCTGCCGAGCTTTTGCAGTGTGAAGCCGGCCTTCTCGTAGCCAAACGTCAGCTTGTCCACCTGGAACGCATCGAGCCCCGGCCAGACCTTGCGGTTGCGATACTCGGCCAGCACCTGATCGCTCAACCGCTCGTCCAGCAGCACGACCAAATCGTTGCCGGCGAGCCTGGCGTAAAGGCGCCGGCCATCCTTTTCCTTGCCGCCCACCCGCAAGGTCAGCGCTTCCTTGCCGCCGTCGGGAGCAAAGAGCTGCCACTGAGCTTGCGGGCGATCCAGGCCATAGAGCTTGAGGTCGCCGGCCTTTTCCGCTACCAGCTTGTCGGCACGCAGCTCGGCGACGCTCTTGACCAGAATCCTCGAGCTCCATCCGCTCCGTCTCGGCATCCAGTGGCTGGATCATTTTCCAATCGCCGTCCTTGTGGAGGAAGACCGCCTTGCGCGGGCCCCGATCCACCACCAACTTGCCCACGGCGGGGACCTTCGCGAGCAAGCGGTCGCGGAACTGCAGCGGCGGGGCCACCAGTTGCTCGGTCAGCCGGCCAGGCAGGACCACCACGATCTCCGACTTTTCCAGCCGGGCATAGTGATCCGCGTCCGCCTTGTCGTCCACCGGTTTGCCGATGTGCAACGTATGTTCGCTGGTTTTGTCCTTGGCGTCCGCGACACGGAGCGTGACCACGGCCGCCGGAGCGTCCAGGCCGAAGGGTTTCAGGTCCTTGGCCGGATAGGCGACCACTTTCTTGGCGCGGAGCTGGGCCAGGTCGTCGGTCAGGGAGCGCAGGATGGCGTCGTCCGCCGCCTCGGCCGGCTTGGCGATCCGCCAATGGTCATCCTTCTTTACCAACTCCAGCGTCTCGGCGCCCAGCTTGCGCGTCAGGCCGTTCACCTTGGCCGCATCGAGCTTCATCATGGTGCGATCGACGAAATCCAGCGGTGTACGCTGGAGTTCGGCCACGACGGCCGCATCCAGCACCGCCACCGCCGGGTTGCCTTCGACGCGGGCGTAGCGGGCGCCGTTGGCGTCCTTTACCTCCGCACCAAGGAGCAATTTGCGCTCGACGGTCTTTTCGGTCTTTTCCTTATCGCTTTTTTCGGATGCCGTCACCGTGACAGTACTTGCCGGCTTATCCAGACCGAACGGCGCCAGGTCCACCTTTTCGCCGTACGCCACCAGCTTCGGGGCCGCCAGCGTCGACCAGAGATGGGCCGCATCGTCGGCAACGTCCGGGTCCGCTGGGAAGGCGGGGCCATCCGGACGGTCGACCTTCCAGCCGTCCTTGTCCCGGCTCAGCGTGAACGTCTGCTTGTCATTCGTCGTGCGGATGCTCTTGATGGTCGCGCTGCCCAGCGCCACCAGCTTGCGGTCGAGCAGGTCGAGCGGGCCCTGGTCCAGCGCGGCCACCGCCTTTTCGCCCAGCACGAATATGGCTTCGGCGTCACCGAGGCGGGCAAAGCGGGTCTTGCTGTCCTTCGCCGCCGGCTTGCCGACCAGCAGCACGCGTTCCTTCGCCTCCTTGTCCTTGCCTTTGTCCTTTTCATCCCTGGCCTTCGGCTTGACCGTGACCCGCAGGTAAGGATTGTCCAGCCCGTAGGCAGCCAGGTCCCCGGCGGTGTGCGCGACGTACTTCTCGGCCTTGACGCGTGCCAGCTCCTCCGTCAACGGCTTGACCCGATCAGCAGAGACGGGTGCCGTAAATGGGCCCGTGAGCTTCCATCGGTCGCCGTCGCGCTGCAGGGAGTATTCCTCGCCCCGGCGCATGCGCACCTCCGCGATGTCGTCCGGTTCCACCTTCCACAGCTCGGCGGGCCTCAGCGACAGCGAGTCCCGCGTGAGCGTCTCGTCCACGTCCTTCTTGATGGTGAAGACGGCGGGATCGCCACCGAGGCGGGCGTAGTACTCCTCCTTCCCTTCGCGCTTCTTGCCCACCAGAACCGTGTGTTCCGGCTTTTTCTTGTCGCTGAACGCGACCTTCAGAGTCGCGGACGGCTTGGCCAGCCCATAGACCTTGTCGAGATCGTCGGCCTTCGGATCGCTGGTGATGAACTCGACGGCTTCGAGCTGGCTCAACTCGCGCGGCAGGCTGTCCGCCGTGCTCGGATCGAGATCGGCCTGCACCGGGACCGCCAACCGCCAGTTGCCGTTGTTCTGCTCCAGCACGTACTTTTCACTCGCGCGCTCAACATCGACGCGGGCCGCCTCCGACGTGGAGAAATTCAGCACCCGGCGATTGCGATACGCGAGCGCCGGCCGTTGCGCCAGCTTCAGCAGGTCGCCGTCGACGGCGTTGACGCGGTCCCAGCCGGCCACCTGCACATAAAGCTTGCCCTTCGCGCCGCCTTCCTGCTTACCCAGCAGAAACGTGAAGTCCTTCGTCTTCTTGTCCTTGCCGTCCTCGACGGTCACCTTCACGGTCGCCGGTTTATCCAGCCCTTGCGCCTTGGGGTCCGCCTTGTCGCTCATGTCCTTCTCGCCGGCCCGCAGTCCGGACAGCTTGTCCAGAAGATCATCGACCTTGGTGCGCTCGACGTCGAAGGCGGGCTTGTCCTGGAGGAACAGCTTCCAGCCGTCGTCCTGCTTGACGAAAGTCAGGTCGCGGCCGCCCTCCTGGATGGCGAGCTTCTTCACGTCGGCCGGCTTGAAGCGGGCGAGCTGCGGATCGCGCAACGTGCCCGCCGCCACGACCACGTCCTTCAGCTTGTCCGCCTTGATCTCGAACACCTGGTCGTTGTCCTGCAGCTTGGCGTACTTGAACTCCTCTTCGATGAAATCGACCTGCGGCTTCGGCATGAACGGTGAGCCGCCCGGTTTCTGCACGAGCCGTGAGCGCTTGTCCGAGGTCTTGCCGACCAGGAGCGTGATGGCGTCGCCCTGGGACCGCGTGACCTTGAGCACCTGCGCCGGCTCCTTCAGGCCATAGTCCTCGAGCGTCTTGGTGCCCGGTTCCACGAACTTCTCGACCCAGATGTCGGGCATGCTGGTCAGGATGGTCTTGATCTTGTCGGGATCGACCCGGTCGCGCACCGGCTCATGCAGCTCCCAGCCGTCGCCGGTCCGCACGACGGTGTAGGCGTCGCCGCCGCCCTTGACCGCGATTGCCTGGGCCGCCAGTTGTTCCACAAATTCGCTGCGCTCGCCGCCTTCCTTGGCGACGCGTTCGATCGGGAACAGCCGGCGCTGCATGTAGTATTCCTGCGGCCGGTCCAGGGTGGCGATCAGGCCGGGCGCCACGCGCAACGCCTCGGCGGATTCGTCCAGCCGCAGATAGGTGGGGCGCGAGAAGCGATTGCTCTGCCCCGGCTCCTCGCCGACGGTCAGCTTGTAGTCCTGCCCGGCCGCCTTCACGCTCACCTGCAGCACCTGGGGGCCCGCCAGCCCCAGCTTTTTCAGCCCATCGTCGCCGGCCACGGGCAACGGGGCGAAGCGCGAGTGCAGACTCGTTAGCACCGCCACCAGTTGGTCCACCTCCGGCTTGCGGACCGGCCATTTCCCGGGCAGCGACCATAAGTCCGCACTCTTCTCAAGCACGACGCGCCGGTCGCCGCGCGCGATCTCGATGCGCGTGATGTCCTCGGGCTGGAACTTGCTTTCCAGCACCGCCAGCGTCTCGCTGTGGACGCTCCCCGGACTGAAAAAGGCGACCGCCAGCCAGACGCAGCCGCCAAGAACAATCAGGACAAGCAGGAATATCGTGGTCTTCAGGTTCATTGGTTCCAATACTCAAGCCGCGGGATGAGCGCAGCGAATCCCGCGGGTCGGAGCCGCACCCACCCGCGGGATTCGCTGCGCTCATCCGGCGGCTTGGGAGACATCAATTACGACTCACCGAATACGCCGCACCAGTAATACCACGCAGCCGAGGCAGACAAAGAACACCGGCAGGCCCAGGCCGGCGAACCATTGCCACAGTGCGATCTCCTGCTCGCCCATTTCCACGCGCGGGTATTGCCAGGTGCGGTCGCCGCGGGCCAAGAGGTCGTCCCGGCCGAGGAGCCAATTGGACACGTCCAGCAGCAGCTTCTCCTGCACCGGGTTCAGCGTCGGACCGATGAACACGCCCCCATGACCGATCACGGCCACGCGCACCTTTTGCTCGCCATTCTTCAGCAATGACCCCTCCGTCCAGAATGCCGGGACCTTGAGCTCGGCCGCCACGCCGATGGGGAACTGGCCCTGGCGTTTCTCCGCCAACGTGCCCTCGTCCGGGTCGCCCTTCTTGGGAGGCTCGTAGCGGGGAGTGCGCTCGCGGCTTGGATACGGCTGCGATTCGTTCCAGGCATCCGGACTGGTCATCATGAACACGGCCTCGTCCTTCGCCTTGTCGGCGGCGTCGGCCAAATAGACCGGCCGTGGGTGGCGCAGGCGCAGCTCCAGGCCCTCACCTGGGCCGACGCTGCGGGCCGCCAGATCGATGCTGGTGCGGATGGGGTTGCCCTTGGCCGACTCCTTGATCACGCCCGGCCGGCCGCCGGGCTTCCAGGTGAACTCCACGGCCGGCACCTCCACCTTGGAGCCGAGAATCAGTAGCGCCCCGCGGCGCTCGCCGAACGACTTGGTTTCGACGTTGAACAGCACCGTCTGCTTGGGGAGCCTGAAGCCCAGGTCGGTCAAAATGCTCTCCAGCCGGTCGCCGCCGGACTCGAACGGGTCGGCTCGCCCGGCAGGCTCGTTGGTCGGACCGAGGCAGAACAGCACCGGCTTGCCGTCGCGCATGAAGTCGCGGATGGCGTTGATCTGGCCATCGTCCAGCTTGTAGATGCCGGTGCTGATGCGGTCGCCGCGGGCCACGTTGAACAGGGTCATTCGCGGCACGATCAGCAGATCGCAGTCGGCCAGCATGCGGTTGAGCTTGCGCGCAGGTCGGTGATGCGCCGCAGCTCGGACAGGTCCTCGACGTTGAGGCCTTTCTGCTCCTTCGCCAGCGCGTCGCGCTCGGATTGCTCGCGCTGCAGGCTGAGCTGGTGCAGGGCCAGCGGCGTCTCGATGTTGTGCTTGACGTACAGCTCGCGCACCTTGGTGGTGATGGGATTCGTCGCGATCTTCTTGCCCGTCTTCTTTTCCACCTGCTCGACGCGGGCCCGCTCCACGAGAAGCTCCTCGTCGTCGTCGATGACGATGGCATAGCGCTTGTTGACGCGGGTGTTGGCCTCCTGCTCACTGCCTTCGGTCCAGAGTTTCTTGGCTTCCACCAGGCTCTTGACCGCGGCGGTGCGGGCCTTGAGGGTGTCGTCCAGCTCGGCAATCTCGCTCTCCAGGCGCTCGTAGCGGTTCTCGCCATAGGTCAGGACCGCGGGCTCGGGCGGCCCGCCCTCGCCCCATTTCTTGAGGATGATGTCGCGCGTGTCGATACCGCGGCTGACCAGCGCCTTCTTGACGCCGGCCATCCCCAGTTCCTTGTTGACCTCGTCGGCGTTCTCCAACCCCAGCACTTCGTGGACCACGCCCAGGCCGATGCGGGGCCGTTTCTCCTCGACGTTGAGCACCTTGCGCAAAGGGCTCGACGCCCTGGTACTGCAGCACCAGGTTACCGCGCCCGTCGTTCGCTTCCTGCGAGGCCTTGCGGTCGAGCTGGTAGATGTCATGGAAGGCCAACCGCTGGACCCGTCCGTCCGCGTAGAAGAAGATGCTGTCCTCCGGGGACTGTTCGATCGCCTCCGCCAGCTTGGGCGCTTCCGTCTTCAGCGCCTTGAGCTTGGCCTGGTAGTCGTCCTCCTGGATGTCGAGCACTTCGACGCGAAAGCGCGGGCCCAGGTCCTGGAACTGCTCGGCGTTGTCGCGCACCTTGGCGACGATCTTGCGCCGCGGCGGCGCCGTAGTTGTCCTGCTTCTCGGCCAGTTGACCGAACGGCCGGCCGCCGCGGAACACCACGATGCGCGTGTCGCCGGTCAGCCGGGCGAGGTCCTGGCGGAAGGTCGGGTTTTGCCGTAGCTCACTGAAGTCGCTTTCCCGCGTCAAATCGAGGCGCGTGTGATGGAAGAACGAGAAGCAATTGACGCCCACCAGCAGAATGAGCGCCAGCAGCACTTGCAAGAAACTGCTCGAGCCCATCCGCCCGCGCCGACAGCATCGGCGCATCGAGCGCTGCGGATCTCGAATGCGACCGCCAGGAGCACCAGCAGCGCGCCGCTCCGAGCCCAATCAGCCCGGGCTGCGGTCCCACGAGCTCCAGCAGCAACAGCCCCGCCGCCAGCGCGAGCACACCCGCCAGGCCGGCGACGCGCGTCAGGAGATGACTGCTCGTTTTGTAGGGATTATTCATCGCCATCGCCGGCTCTCCAGGCTACGCGCTGTCAGGAACAGGCAGAACACGGTTACGCTTACGTACAGGATCAGTTGACGCGTGTCGATCTGGCCACGCGTGAAGCCGCGCTCGAAGTGCAGCGGCACGGTGAAATAATACAGCACCTGGTAGAGCTGGCCGCCGGTGTCCACGTCGGTGCGCTGCAGCACGTTCGCGACAAACGCCAGGAGGAAGCTGCCCGCGACGAACGCCAGGTTGAGAAAGAGCGACAGCACCACCGCGAGGAGCTGGTCCGCCACCAGGCTGCTGACGAACAGCCCCATCGCCACGAACATGGCGCCCGCCAGGGCCAATCCCAGGTAAGCGGTGACGAACGGCCATGGATCGACGCCGACGGCGAGCGTGGCCCAGTCCATGTCGAGCAGCGCCGGCAAGTAAACGAGGGTGGGTAGCCACAGGATGATGAAGAAGGCATAGCAGGCGATGAACTTGGCCAACACGATCTGCCAATCGCGCAGCGGCGACGTGAGCAGCATTTCCAGGGTGCCGCTGCTGCGCTCGCCCGCGAGGAGGCGCATGGTCAAGAGCGCCGGAATGAGCAGGAAGACCAGCCAGAAGGCCAGGAACGACAGCAATCCCGGGATGGTTTGCAGATCGCTTAGCCCAAGCATGGCCTGCATCGGGTACTCGACGCCGCGCGGACCCTGGGCGGCGAGCTGGTTGAGCGTGTAAGCGAACAGCAGCCCGGTGACCGACAGGAACAGGGCAAGGACCGCATAGGCGATGGGCGAAACGAAATAGGCCGCGAGCTCGCGGCGGATGAGGCTCAGGGTGGCTTGCATGGGTCACTCGTTGCCGGTGATGCGAACGAACAAATCTTCCAGCGTCTGGCGCTGCGGCTTCAGCTCGTGGATGCGCCAGCCGCGCTGCACGGCCAGGGAACAAACCTGCGGCGCCAGGCGATCGAGGTCGGCAGCCGTCAGGCGCAACGTGGTGCAGCCGTTGTCGCGCTGGACCTGCACGTCCGTCACGTCGGGCAACTCGCGCGCCTCGGCGGGATCGACTTCGCCCTCGACCTTCACGGTCAGGCACGCTTGCTCCCCGGCCTGCTGGGCCAGCTCCGCGAGGGACCCCTGCGCCGCCACGCGTCCGCGGTGGATGATGATGGCACTGTCACAGGTCATCTCCACCTCGGAGAGAATGTGCGTCGAGAGCAGGATGGTGTGCTCATGCCCCAGCTCCTTGATCAGCTCGCGCGTTGAGCGAATCTGCGTGGGGTCCAGGCCCGCGGTCGGCTCGTCCAGGATCAGCACCGGCGGCTCGGAGAGAAGGGCGTCGGCTAGCCCGACGCGCTGGCGATAGCCCTTGGAGAGCGTGCCGATGAGCTGGCGGCGGACGTCGGTGAGCCAGCAGCGTCGCTGGACGTAATCGAGCCGTTGTTTGCGCCGGCTCGAGGGCAGCCCCTTGATGCCGGCGCGAAAGCGCAGGTATTCGTGGACGCGCATCTCGGGATACAGCGGGCAGTTTTCCGGCATGTAGCCGATGCTGCGCCGCGCCTCGACCGGCTGCCAGAAAACATCCTGGCCGTTGATGACGGCACTGCCGCTGGTGGCCGCCTGCGAGCCGGCGAGGATGCGCATGGTCGTGGACTTGCCGGCGCCATTGGGCCCGAGAAAGCCCACGACCTTGCCGGCCGGCACGTCGAAAGAGAACGTCCTGGATGGCGGGGTAATCGCCGTAAAACTTGGTGAGGTCGCTTACATGGATCATTGTCAACCCGCCGCCGGCCAGTGCCGGGGGACCCGCATCGCCCAGCAGAGGTTGGCCGCAGCGGATTGACGCTGGTCGGCCGTCACCGAATTCGCACAGGCCCTACGATGACAACAATAGGCGCAGCGGTCCGTCCGGCAAGTCTACATCGGTTCGCCGGCTGGACGTGTCGTGGATTGCAGAGGATAATGGTTTGGGTGAGATACCACGAGTCCCAGCGGGAGAAATGCTATTGTCACGGAAGAAGCCGGTCCGCTTCGAACATTCCCCGTCGGGAACGTTACTTCTCTACCGCGACTATCGCCCGGGCGACGTGATCACGTGGTCGGATCACGTCAAGACACGCAAGTTCCTGGACGAGCGCGGTATCCTCGAGGCGGACGAATTGGAAGCCCTCCTCTCCAAGACCCGCGCGTGAGGGCATCGGTCGCTGGCGCTCCCTTCACGGTAGCATAGCGCGCAGCCAGCGTGCGGAGCCCGGGCCGGGGCGACCGGCCAGCCAGGAACGACCTTGGCCAGCAAGTCGATGACCCCGCATCGCCGCTAGGTCCTTGAACGTGCAGCCGAACTAACCTTGTGGCCGCATCATGGCGCGGCCGCGGGGAGGCGCCACAGATAGACCCCGGCCCGGAAGCTGCCCGCGGCGCCATACCCGCTGTCCGGCGAGAACGCCAGGCTGCGGGCGAGACCGGTGACCTGGTAGCGATGCAGTTCCTTGCCCGTGGCCAGGTCGCGCACGCGCACCGTGGTATCGTCGTGGGCGATCAGCAGTAGCCGGCCGTCCGGACTGACGGCCACGGAATCCGGATTCGTATTGGCGTCGTCGCCGAGGGCAATCTGGCGCACTTCCTTGCCGCCGGCCACATCCCAGACGCGCACGGTCTTGTCGTTGCCCCAGGAAACGAGCTGGCGCCCGCCGGGCAGGAAATGCGCGCGCTTGGTGTCGCCGTTCGCCTTCAGTTCGCGCACCGCCTTGCCGGTGGCGATTTCACAAAAGATGATGCCGCCATCGCCGGCGACCGAGAATACCTGGCGGCCGTCGGGCGAAAAGACGCTGTGGTGGATCAATAGCAGATCGTCCGGGGCGGTTTGGCCCTCCTGCGTCCACAGCTCCTTGCCGCTCTGCGCATCCCACGCCCGCATCGTCTTGTCGTTGCTGAACGAGACGACCCGCTTGCCGTCCGGCGAGAAGATGCCGAGGCACGTGTCGGCGTGGCCTTCCAGCTTGCGCAGCTCCTTGCCGCTGGCCGCGTCCCAGATGCGCAGCGTCTTGTCGGCGCTGCCGGAAACGATGCGCTTGCCGTCGGGCGAGTAGACGGCCGAGGCGATCGGCTCGGTGTGGCCTTCCAGCTTGTGGACCGCCTTGCCGTTGGCCGCCTCCCACACGTGTATGACCTTGCCCACATGGCCCCACGAGACGACCCTGGTGCTATCCGGGCTGAAGTCGGCTCCGGTCCAGCCTTCGTCTTCCGCAGGGACAAACTCGCTGACCTGCTGGCCCGTGGCGCTGTTGTAGACCCGTACCGGGCTGCGCAAGTTGGCATCGCCCGCACCGAGGAAGTACCGGCCATTGGGCGAGAAGGTCGCGCGATAGATATGCGCCTGAATGCCCCGGTCATCGACCCAATCGAGGTGGCTGATCTCGGCGGGCGGCTGCGGCGGCGCGGCGGCTGCCCGCGCCAGCCGCTCGATCCTGGCAATCACCTTGTCGCCGCGCTGGAGGGTGAACCGCTCGGGCGACAGCTTCAGCCCCTCCGCCTTGCCCTTGAGCTCCAGCTCATAGCGCCCCGAGTCGAGCCTGACCTCCTTGCCCGTCTTGCTGTCGATGATCCGCACCAGCTTGCCGTTCTGCCGGATAATGACTTCCACGTCGGGATCGTCGGTCGAGACGACCAGCTCGCCGGTGCCGGTCTGAATGCGGTAGACGGCGCCTTCTCCGGCGATCAGAACGCATGCCGACACGAGGGCGGTAACCGCGGCGGCCACAACGACGGCAGCCACGATCCGCCAGCGCCGCGGGCGTGGCTTCCCGTGCGGCTTGGCCAGCATGCGCTCGATCACGCGCACGCGGCCGAGTGGAAGGTCGGGACGTTGCTCCAGAAGCGGCTGCGGTTGGCGTTCGGTGTCCATGGGGTTTCTCGCATCGGGAGATGGCGCGACGACGGAAACGTGGCTCATCCTACTCGCTGCAACGCCAGGCCGTCAAGAACCTGCCCGGGCTAGCCATTACGCGGTCGTCATCAGCGACGGCCAGTCGGGGGCCGTCAGGACGCGTTGCGCGAGCGACTCCAGGCGCTCCTGCGTGTCAATCGCCGCCAGCGCTTCAGCGGCGCCGGGCAGCGCGCCGAAACGGCGGGTCGCCTGGCACAGCACCAACGCCCGGGCGGCGGTCACCGGGCCTTCGCGTTGCGCCGTGGAGTAGGCGGTCAGGAAGGCGTGGCCCTTGGCGGCGAGATAGTCGTGGGACTTCAGTATGACCGGCAGCACGTCGCCCAGCGCGATGCGCCTCATCCAGGTCGCAAATCAGGCCCATCGTCCAGTACACCGCGTCCCAGATGGCCGCTCGGGTTTTCGCGTCGGGCTTCAGCCGATCCAGGCCGTGCTTGATCCGCTTGATGATCTCCGGCATCCGCTCCCTGGAACCCCGCGTCAGCGGGGCCAGCAGCATCGTGCCGGGGCTGTGCGTCACCTCGTCCAGCTCCATTTCCCACGCTCGTTTCATCTGGTAGGTGAAGACGCGCTTGACCTTGCCGGCCGCGTCACGTTCTTCATAGCGCCCCGTCATGCCCGGACCTTCGGCGGGCGGCCACAGGAGGAACACGAGCACCATCGGCATCTTGCCGTGCTGCCGTTCAATCATGCAGCTTTCCTCGTACAGATGGCGGTCGAGGTCCGGCTGATACCACTTCTGCATCCGCAGGTGGATGGCCATCTTGCCGCCACCCTGCATGGTGGCCATCATGTGCGTGTCGATCGACGGTCCCGACGGCTCGAAATCGATTTCCAGGTCCTTCGTGTAATCCGGCAGACCCGGGGCCTGCGGCGGCACGATCACGCCCTCCAACCACGTCGCCCAGCTCGACGCCGTGACCAGGCGATCGGCGAGCTGCTCGAGCCGGTCGCAGGCAAAGGCCTGAGCCAGGCCGTCGAGCGTGGCGCTGCCGGCCGGGTCGGGGCTGCCGAAGCGCTGTTTGGCCTGCCGGCACAAGAGCCGGGCCCACGTCCGTGCCATCGACTCGGCCAGGCCATAGTCGCGGCCGGCGCTGCGTCCCGCCTCGTCGACGGCGCGGCAGGTCGACGACTGCATCCACCCTTCGAACGACGTTGGTTGCGTGCTCATCGTCCCGCTCCCCAAACAGCCAAGCTCTCGCTCCGAGTATAAGCGATCGGCCGCGACTTGCAACGGAATACCTATCATAGACGTTGACATGCCAAACCCGGGAGCGTGCCCATGCAGAAGATGCTGCTCGTCATCGGCGACGCGGCGGAGGTGCTCGACACGATGTACCCGCTGTTCCGGCTGCGCGAGGCGGGCTGGCAGGTGGTCGTCGCCGGTCCGGAGCGGCGCAGTTATCATCTCGTGCAGCACGACGTCGTGCCCGGCTGGGACATCACCGTCGAGTCGCCGGGCTATCGAATCGCGGCCGACCTGGCGTTCCGCGACGTTCAGCCCGAGGAGTACGCGGGCATGGTCATCTCGGGCGGCCGGGCGCCCGAATATCTGCGCTACGACGCGGACCTGCTGCGCGTCGTGCGGTTCTTGCATGAGCAGCGCCGGCCGATCGCGTCGGTCTGTCACGGCATCGAGATTCTCGCCGCGGCCGACGTCATTCGCGGCCGGCGCATCACCACGGTGCGCAAGTGCCGGCTCGACGCGGAACTGTGCGGCGGCGTCTTCGTCGATGACGAGGTCGTGGTCGACGGCAACCTGGTGTGTGCGCGGACGTGGCACGACAATCCCGCGTGGATGCGGGAATTCGTGCGAGTGCTGGGTGTGACATCCATCGAAACCGAAGCAAGGCGGGTCCCATGACAATCTACGGCGTATCGCAGTCGAGTGGGGTTGAGCGGCGGCTGACGATTGAGCAAGGCGGCGAGGGCGTCGTGCTGGCGATTACCGATCACGTCGGCGACAAGGAGCGGGCGCGTATCCTGGTCCAGGCGGATGATATCCTCGACGCCGTCACCAATCCGCCCACGGGCGGCTCCACGGTCCGAGGCATCGTCCCGCCGCACGGCACCACCCTGTTGCTCGAAATCGACGTCCGCCGCAACGAGGTGCTGCTCCGCGTGCATAACGGTTCGGAGTCCGGCACGGACGTGGCGGTCGGCCTCGACGACTTCCAGGACGGCCTCGAAGGAGTCATCAACCGGGCGTGACTCCGACCGCACAGTGAACCGTCCCGCCCGGCGCTCGGTTCCGTGCTCATGCAGCCTCGCCACGCCGCGATCGACGACCCCTTCAATGGGTTGCTCGTCCGAGAACGCCGACGGTTATGTCCTAATCGCAGCGGCCATAGAGGATTACGCTGCGGCTTCAATGGGTCCGCGGTCCGACAACCGCGGTTATGCCTGGGCCTGGGCGGCCTGCAGGTTGGCCGCCGTCAAGCTTCAATGGGTCCGCGGTCCGATAACCGCGGTTATGTAGGTCATCATGAACAGCGCGCCCACGTCCACGATGACGCTTCAATGGGTCCGCGGTCCGATAACCGCGGTTATGGCGAGGCCGCGGATTGGGTGGATGCCATGGCCCGCCAGCTTCAATGGGTCCGCGGTCCGATAACCGCGGTTATGTTCGACCTGAACCGCGCCTTGCAGGGATTTCAACAAGGCTTCAATGGGTCCGCGGTCCGATAACCGCGGTTATGGAGAAGGTCGATTACCCTAGCACGGAGAAACCCCAATGCTTCAATGGGTCCGCGGTCCGATAACCGCGGTTATGGTCCGCTGGGACGGGACCGACTGGATCCTCGTCGCCGGCGCTTCAATGGGTCCGCGGTCCGATAACCGCGGTTATGCCGGGGGGCATCGTGCTTGGCTACCTCGCGACGCCGGGCTTCAATGGGTCCGCGGTCCGATAACCGCGGTTATGGGCGGCACTCGACCTTGTACCGGTCCATGGCGCACGTGCTTCAATGGGTCCGCGGTCCGATAACCGCGGTTATGAGCACCAGGAAGCCCTCGCCGTCGACGGTCTTGGCGCTTCAATGGGTCCGCGGTCCGATAACCGCGGTTATGGACGAGCTGGCCCGGCTCGGTGCACAGACGGACGAAGCTTCAATGGGTCCGCGGTCCGATAACCGCGGTTATGGCGGGAAGAGTACCAGGCCCAGATAGACGAGGCCAGCTTCAATGGGTCCGCGGTCCGATAACCGCGGTTATGGGCCTGCACGGGCTTCCCTGCCGTAGCGGGTTAGAGGCTTCAATGGGTCCGCGGTCCGATAACCGCGGTTATGCTCCTGCGCCTGGCAGCACAGCCGCAGACGGTGCAGCTTCAATGGGTCCGCGGTCCGATAACCGCGGTTATGGATGAACATGCTCGAAACCCGCGGACACAACCCGACGCTTCAATGGGTCCGCGGTCCGATAACCGCGGTTATGTCGGGGTCGGTGCAGACGTCCGCTCTTACCCCGGGCGCTTCAATGGGTCCGCGGTCCGATAACCGCGGTTATGCTCGTGCAGCGTCGATCGGCACCTGCGTACACCTACATTGCTTCAATGGGTCCGCGGTCCGATAACCGCGGTTATGTATGACGCAGTTCAGCAGCAACTTTTCGTCGGCTAGCTTCAATGGGTCCGCGGTCCGATAACCGCGGTTATGTTCTACGACGACACCTGTGCGTCCGAATGCCTGACGGCTTCAATGGGTCCGCGGTCCGATAACCGCGGTTATGGACAATCGCTGGCCACGCACTTGCAGGCATGGCCGATAGCTTCAATGGGTCCGCGGTCCGATAACCGCGGTTATGGTAGGCGTCACGCCGCAGATGGTGACGCTCGGCCCCACGCTTCAATGGGTCCGCGGTCCGATAACCGCGGTTATGTGCTCTTCGAGGGCGCCGTGGTCACGATCGCGACCTGGCTTCAATGGGTCCGCGGTCCGATAACCGCGGTTATGTTGTCGACGAACGCCGGCGCTTTCGGATCAGTAGAGAGCTTCAATGGGTCCGCGGTCCGATAACCGCGGTTATGCGACCGAGGCGCAGACATCTGCGCCTCGGGCATAACGCTTCAATGGGTCCGCGGTCCGATAACCGCGGTTATGATTACGTCGGCGAGCGCTCGCCGCTGCTGTCCGACCGGCTTCAATGGGTCCGCGGTCCGATAACCGCGGTTATGCCGGCACACCGCGGACCTGGCCCGGCCGAAACTTGCCGCTTCAATGGGTCCGCGGTCCGATAACCGCGGTTATGACTATGCGCTTCGTGCAGGGCGCTGGCGGTGGCGGATGCTTCAATGGGTCCGCGGTCCGATAACCGCGGTTATGAAGGAGGTGGTCGCCGATCCCGGCCGAGGCGCTGCGCTTCAATGGGTCCGCGGTCCGATAACCGCGGTTATGAACGACGATCTCGGCATCCTCGGCACCGTGCCGGTGCTTCAATGGGTCCGCGGTCCGATAACCGCGGTTATGGCCACCGATCGCAAGGGGAAGTCGGAAGCCGCGGCCGCTTCAATGGGTCCGCGGTCCGATAACCGCGGTTATGGAAGCAATCGGCGTGCCAATTCGCACATACAAATAGCGCTTCAATGGGTCCGCGGTCCGATAACCGCGGTTATGCGCGAGGGCCGCGACTACGGCGTGATCCCAGGCACCGGCTTCAATGGGTCCGCGGTCCGATAACCGCGGTTATGGGCGCAGGAGAGAAATCGCAAAGCAGGACGGACGTAGCTTCAATGGGTCCGCGGTCCGATAACCGCGGTTATGAACGTAGCAGAGCACTTGGGACGGCGTCAAACGAGCGGCTTCAATGGGTCCGCGGTCCGATAACCGCGGTTATGACCCGCGCCGCCAGCGGCCGAACGCCAGCCTGTCGCCGCTTCAATGGGTCCGCGGTCCGATAACCGCGGTTATGTCCACGCGGCCGCGGTGGCGCGGCTGCTCGGCATCGGCGCTTCAATGGGTCCGCGGTCCGATAACCGCGGTTATGGCGTCATGACTCAAGCAAGGCGTGATACGTCCGGCTGCTAGCTTCAATGGGTCCGCGGTCCGATAACCGCGGTTATGCTTCGGCGAAGTGGTCGAAGCCATAATGCCGTTGATTGCTTCAATGGGTCCGCGGTCCGATAACCGCGGTTATGATCAGGCGAACGCCCTGTTCCCGGACGTTCCGCCCGTGGCTTCAATGGGTCCGCGGTCCGATAACCGCGGTTATGGACGACATGGTTGACGCCTTGTCCTACATGGCAGCCGCTTCAATGGGTCCGCGGTCCGATAACCGCGGTTATGTCGGAGCTTCAGTCCAGCCAAGTAAGAGTCACCAAGCACTTCGCTTCAATGGGTCCGCGGTCCGATAACCGCGGTTATGTTCACGAGGAAGCTGGCCGACCCCGAAAAAACGGCCTTCAATGGGTCCGCGGTCCGATAACCGCGGTTATGGCCCCAGGATGAAAAAAAGCCCCTTCAGGTCGGCATGCTTCAATGGGTCCGCGGTCCGATAACCGCGGTTATGTTCGCCAAAGTCCAGGCCGTCAAGGTTGCCTTCCAGCTTCAATGGGTCCGCGGTCCGATAACCGCGGTTATGTGGTGAGTGTGAGTTTGAGTGAGTTTCCCCCTATGGGGCTTCAATGGGTCCGCGGTCCGATAACCGCGGTTATGGCTCGGCGTCGGTTCCCTGAGGCGCACAATGCTTTATGTGCCATCCCGCGAGCGGCCGGGTCTTTTGGCATGCGCCGAGACTCATGCGGCCGAGATGCATCGATGTTACTCCTTCCATAATCAACTCTTGCGAATCGCGAGCGGCATTGTGCGGCTCAGGCGACAGTTAATGCCCGGTTGTCAAAGAACTTCGGACTCGCCAGTGCGGAGTCGGCCCATTCACTACCTTGCCTCTCGCGGCTCCGATAACGCCAAAAAAGCTGCTGCTTAATCCTCCTTTACGGGTACGAATAGCCCCAGGCCGAAGTGACAGGAATGGCCCAAACACAACGGCCCTTGCACCGCGGCCGCGAACTCGATGCGGAACGCTCCGCTCGGCCGGCGGCCGCCGTCGTCGCCGGGTTTCTGGCGTGAACGCTCGAATTGTATCGGGCGCAACGGCGGTTGCCCACCGCAGGTTTCCAATGCGTCGATGCGCACCACGGCCGGCAGGTCGCAGCGGCGCTGGCGGAGGCGGTCGCGCAGCCGGTCCAGCTCCTCGCGCAGCACGTGCTCGGCGAAGTCCCGCGCGGTGGCGTAGCTCTCGGGTCGGTCGCGCCGGGTGCCGCTCCGCTTGGGATAGCGGGTGGCCAAAAACGGCGTGGCCGACACCCACACGCGCCGGCCCCAGCAGCGGGGCGCGGCATTCGCCCGGCTGGGCCAGGCCAATCAGCCGCACGGCGAGCGGGCCGTCCCAGCTCAGTTCGCGGATGGCGGCCGGCGCGGTCGGTTCCTCCCGGCGACGGGTCCGGCTCGGCTCGCCGCACCTAATCGCCAGCTCGCGGATGGCAGCGAGGGCGGCCGTTTCCTCAGGCCCGAGCCCGCCGGGCGCATGGACGGTGAGATGGTCGAGCCGGCCGCCCGGCGACTCGGCGGCGGGCAGATAATACGCGTGCTCATGGCCGAGCCGCGGCTGTCCATCGGCATCCTTGCCGGCCAGCACCGGCGAGGCGAAGCGCTCAGGCCGATCGCGCCGCCGAAATTCCCCGACCGCGGCCAGCGGCTCCCGGCGGCAGACGCGTTCGAACTGACTCATCGCCGCCGCCCGAAACGCTTCGGCCACCGGCAGCGTGTCGGTGACAAGCGGCAGGCCGGGCCCCTCGAGCACGAAGCGAGCGAGAGTGGGCTGCTGACGCCCGCCGCGTGGTTGGGCAATCGGCACCCCGGCGTTGCCGAACGCGTCCGCCTCACGTGCATCGCTGACCCAGCAGGCGCGATGGATTGGTGGCCGATTGAGATGCGTGATGCTCATGGGTTGCTCCGTCGCTGCGGTTTCCAAATGCGCGGGATGCGAGTATCATGATAATCGAATCGGTTCATGCTTCCAGGCCCGTGCTGCTGGTGGCTATTGTAGGGAGGAAAGCCGTCATGCAAATCCCGGTCTTGATTGAACGCTTGGAGAGCGATAAGTATCGCGCGACCACAGGCCTACCGTTGGTCGTCTCCGCGGAAGGGGCGACGCGCGAAGAGGCCCTGGTGCGTCTGCAAGAGGCGTTGCAAAACCGGCTTAGCGGGGGCGCGGAACTCGCAGCCGTTGAGATCCCGACCGAACATCCCCTTGCGCGTTTCGCCGGCATGTTCAAGGAGAATCCCCTCTTTGACGAATGGCAGCAGGCGATCGCCGATTACCGCCAACAGGTCGAGGACGACCCGGAGCGATGATGCATGTACGTGTACCAAAGCCTCGCGGATTGCATCCCCGTGCTTGCTCAGTTTTCCATCCTGGGATTCCCGGAGTCCGCTCAGCTTCGCTGCGATGGCCTGGCCGCGGGGGCCGTTGATGCGTGGCCGATTGTGATGTTCGATCTTCACGAGTTTCTCCGTCGTTCAGACTTCCGAAGTCTCGGAGGCTTCGGAAGTCTTGTGTTGCAGCTCGATCCAGGCTTGATTTCACCCATCCGATGCGGATAATACTTCCATGGAACTCCACGGCATCGTACAGAATGGGGTCATCGTCCTCTCCGGCGGGCGCTCGTTGCCCGAAGGCACGCCCGTCACGGTTTCGTGCAGCCTGGAGCCCGGTTCTCCGCCGGCACCTGAAAAGAGACGAATCGAGTTTCCTCTGGTGCGTACGGGTGAACCCGGCAGTGTGAACCTGACCAACGAACGCATCGCGGAGATCTTCGATGAAGAAGACGTTGCTTCTTCCCGATGTTAACGTCTGGGTCGCATTGTCGTTCGCAGTCACATTCACCACCCGCGAACATCGAATCGCATTGGCGGACCTTTACTCAGGGCAATACGTTCTCGCCGAACGTCTGGACTGACGCGTATTTGGCCGCGTTCAGTCTGGCAGGCAACTACGAGCTGGTCACGTTCGACAAGGGCTTCGCTCGGTTCCCCGGTTTGACCCACACCATCCTGTCTTGAGGCCGGGCGAAACGCCTCGCCACCGGCAGCGTGTCGGTGATCGGGGGCAGGATGGGGACGTTGAGGCGGAAGCGGGCGACCGTGTTGGACCCCGGTCCATAGTACGCCTGCTCTAAGCAAACGTGACGGTTGGCGCATGCTCATCCCCCTTGGCTAGGCTCCGCGACCGGAACGAACAAGCCCAATCCGAAGTGACACTCACATCCGAGAGCAAATGGCTGCCCCCGTCTTGCCTCTCGGAAGCGCAAGGCCAACATCCGGCCATATCCTTTGACTCGACGACCTTGCCGGTTGCGACAAAAACTTAGCGCGCGAATGAACCGTGTTCCGTGATTCACGAAGAGACCGACCGCAAGCCCGAAGGTGTGACCGTCATCTGGGTTCTTGAGTGATACATCGGGATACGCCGCGGCAGGAAAATCGATCGACCTCGGCAGCGGCGGGAAGGCTTTCGGAGGCGGTATCACCGGAAAGAACTGCCGGGGTGGAACCGGCTGCTGGAGTTCGCCGGTCGCCACAGCGGCGCTAATTGCAAGCAATTCCTCGGGAGCAAAGTCGAATACCAGCTCTTGAATACCAACGTCGCCCGGGGCGTGAGGAAGGCCCTGCTGGGCTAGCCCTTCGCGAATAACCGGGGTAACGGGACGAATCCGGCTCCCGCCGGTCCGGCCGTGGGAAAGGTGATGGGGACAAAAGTACGGCGTGGCCGAGACGAATAAGTGCGCGCGTTGGTCCGGCCCGTGTCGGCTGTCGTGCCACGGGCCGTAGTCCTTGGCTTGGCCAACCAGAATCGGCGTAACGAGCAGATCCGGCCTTCCTCCCCGTTGTCTTAACCTCGTAAGGCTGCGAAAGGCGTCCGCTTCGTGCCTTGTAAAGCGACCCGGTGCGTAGACCACGACGCGGTCGATGAAGCCGTCGTTGTCGTCGTCCGTGGGCCACCAGAAGGCGTGCTGGTGACCCCTGCATACGGTGTCGTCCACGTCACGGCCTGAGACGCTCCTGGGGTGCGGGGGATGGCTGCCACGGTGGATTTCGCGGTAGAGCGCCAGAACCGCGCTGCGGAAACGATCCGCCACGAGCAAGGTGTCGGTGAGCGGCGGGAGAACCGGACGGTGGACAGTGGCCGTGTTCAGCGCATACACGACAAGATTGACGGACTCAGGTGCGCGGGATGGAACTTGCGGTGCAGGGCGCGGGACATCGAAAACTGCACGAGGAACGGTATAGTGGACCCAGCGTGAGCCGATGGGTGCTCCAATCCGTCCTTGATATCCTGCCCCGATTCCCGAAGCAGACATCGGAGGAGTGCCAGCTTAGGGGGTTCTTGCCTCAGGAGTTTCCGAAAGTCGTCCTCACGTGGGCGCGGCTCCGTGGCGACGGGCTTGGTGCGAGGTAACAGATCGCTCACCTGGGCTTGCAGATCCTCGTCCCTACAGGAAGCGAGACGGCGTTCGAGGGTGTAGTCTCGGTACTCCTTGCCGTCCACGCTGCCAATATCCTCGATGCAGGCGCAGCGCCAATGGGTTTGTCCCGTCCCTTTGGTCACGACCGAGAGTTCCTTCACATCGCCACCATGCGCGTCGGCGCGACACCACGACTCCGCCCGCCCGAAGTAGGTCATCCGGCCGAGGATCAACCTGAGGTCCGCGAGCGATTGCGGATCGAGGTTAACATCAGGCCAGTGGAAAACGAGGGGTTGGTCCTTTCGCACCGTCGCAAAGGTGTCGAAAACCGCGGAGCCGGAGTTCTTGACGATTCGTGTCGTCAAGTCCTCGGGCTTGTTCGGGGTTTTGCCCTCGTGGACTGGAAAGTACTGTCGCGTGTGCCCACCCGCGGTCTTCGGAAGCCAAATGGTCGGCGTACCACAGAGCGCGTGAAGCAGGGCCGCAAGTCGCGAGAGCGGAACTTCGTCTGCCTCGGTATCTGCAAGTGCGCGTGGCGGTATTGCCGCGATCAGCGCGCGTAAATGATCCAGTGCCCTTGCGAATGAGTCGCCGGGGTTTGCTGCATTCCAGGCGTCAGCCTCGGTGTCGGTCAGTGGTTCGTTCAGCCTCAGCGTTTGTTTCGCCTTTGAGAAGGAGAGCTTCTTCTTCGCCTCCGGCGGGACACCGCGTTCCTTCGGCTTCGTCATCCCCGGAAGGTGAGCTACGGGGTCCGGCCTCGGCGGCGGGCCTTCATCTGGATAAGGCAGAGTCGTTAGGCCTCGCCCTGCGACGGCGACAAGTGCGCGGAGCAACCGCCACTGCGAAGGCGGCCACTCGACTCGGCCCTCGTTGTGGTGCGTCTGCCAGGGGTGCAAGTGCGCGCGACCGGTGAGGAACCGGATGGAGATCGAGAGCGGCATCAGTTGCCTCCATCCTGTTCGTCTTCGTCGTGCTCGGCGTCGTCAGCCTCAGCCTTCTCGGCTTTCCGTCCCTGTGCCTTGGTTTCCCAGTTCTTTTCGAATGCCGCCACTGCTTTCTCGACGATGCCCTTTGCTTTGCCCTCGGCATTCTGCTTACGCAGCTCGTCCTTATCGTTCTGGGACCACTCACCGAAAACGACGAAGGAGGTGACTTTGAGCTTCTTGCCCTCCTTCTTCTTCTCTTCGGTCACGAACTTGGTCTTCTGCTCGAAGCCCAGTCGCTTGATGTCTGGTTCCTTGACGTCTTCTATGAGTTCAGCTTTGCCCTCGATCTTCGGAATCCAGCGGACCTTGAGGGGCTCAGGTTGCAGCTTGAGTTTCTGAAATTCGGTCTTGAGATCACTGCCGATGACGGGCAGTTTGAAGCGTTTTCGCTCGCCGGTCTCCTGGTCAATCCCCCAGCAGTCTACCGCCTCCTCCGTCTCCGGGTTGTCGCTGGTGTCTTCCGGGTTCTTCTTCCGGCGCTTGACTTGGAACTTGCACTCGGTGCGCAGGTCGGCGACCCCGTCGCGGCTGGCGACGAGGACACGTCGGATCTTGTAAATGGCCCACGCGACCAGTGCTTGCACCTGGTCCTTACACAAGCCGTAGGAACGGAGCCGTTCGAGGTCGATCTGGAAGTACGCCTTGATTTCGGCGGAGGTGAAGTGCTGCTTCGGCCCGATGACTGAGCCGACACCTTCCTTTGCCGATTGTCCCTCCTCGGTTTTCTCGGAGCGAACTTCGTCACGCTTCTGGAACCCGAAGTTGGCTGTGGACGGGTCTTTTGCCTCGATGTACCCGGATAGCACCCGGGTCATGCGCACCTTGCCGCCCATGAACTTGTCTGAGTTGAACCAGATGCCGTGGAGGAGGCAGCCGGGATCGACCTTCAGGAGCCCCGCCGCCACCTTCTTCCAGGGGACGAGTCGGTTGTCGGCGAGGCTGAAGAGTCGCTTCAGATAGTCGGGGAGCGTGATCTGCTTGGACGTATCATCCGGGTCTGGGAACGGTTGTGTGTCCCAGATGTACGGCGACGAAAGCCGGTGCGCCTCCAGCGTGCTGGCCGTCAGCGGCTTGCCGTCCGTGTCGGTCGTCAGCACGTATGGGATGTCCTTGCAATCATCGTTGTAGCGACCCACGCGATCGGTCTCGCCGTCGCCGTCAATCCAGCAGACTCGCTCAAGTCGGTTCGCCACTGACTGCGGCGACTCGACGAGCAGCCAGTTCGCCCCGTCAGCGCCGCGGAACAGCGCCGGGCCGAGGTCCGGAAAGCCGGTCGGCTGGAAGCGGCCACCGCCGCCGGTGGCGACCTTAAGTTCGGCTTCGACGAGCAGCCGCGAGGCGGTATCGAGTGGGGTGAAATCAATCGGCATGGGCAGTCCTCCAGTTACGCAGTGATGGATTCGGGTCGGATGGCCAGTGCAGCCGCAACGCCGGGGTGTTTAACGGGAATCAGCATCATGGAAGCCAGACGCCGGCAATCGAGCCGCATGGGTAGCGATGCGATGTCGATATCGCGAAGAACGGCTGGGTAACCCTTCGCTCGAAGTCGGCGACCGGCCAATTGAGCGGCGTCAACCAGCCGCTCGGCCTCCAGCAACGACAGAACGTCCAGGCAGTCTGGCGGGAACGGCTCGTGTCCGTTCCTCCTTCCGACTTCCCCCTCGACCGGCCGTCGCGCTAGACGGCCTCCGACGAAGCAGAGCTTCAGGAGGTGGTAGAGACGCGGAAGTGTGCAAGCGGCATGGAGTTCGTCGGCAGACAGCCAGCGGGGAAGGTCGAGCGTGATTCGCGGCCGATCCTCAAGGAACCAGACGGCAGACGTTCGCAGATCGGGGGTTTCCTCACTGGATAAGCGGTCATCGATACGATCCTGATCCCATTGCCCGGAGTTGATCAGCGCCAGCCCGTGAATCAGCTCCGCGAGTCGCCCCTCGTCAACCTCCTCGTTCCAGTACGCCAGAAGGTCGGAGAACGGCGCTCCATGCTGGCTCCACAGCGGCAGGCCATCGCCCTTTCCACGTTGCGCATCGATGAGCCGGCGACGAAGTACGCTGGTCAGGTTGGCGCTCAGCGATGCTCCTCGCGACCACACGGCGCCGCGACTGGTCTCGTCCCACTTCCAGGCTCGGCCACGGCGCCGCACCGGCAACAGGTTCGACCGGATGGCCTCAATGGCCGGCCGATTCGGCTCCGACGACTCGCCCCAGGCCGCGATGCCCGCGATGGCTCGTGCGAGTCGGAATTCTGAGTTACCGCCCCCGTGCGGCATCGCCTTCGGGGAAAGCGCCGGGCACGGGTTCAGCAGATGCTCACGATCCTTGATTAGGCTGACTTCCCACTCGATGTGCGCGACTGCGGTGAGGACAGATGCAACAGATTGCGCAGTCTCGGCGGCTCCAGGTGCCAGATCGAGAAGCGTCGCAAGACTTTGGTGATACCGTTCTCTCGCCCGAACGATGCGCTCGGGAAGGTTCCGGGCCTTGGCCCGATCCTCGCGGTCCTTCAATCGTAGCTTTCGATAAACCTCCGCACTGAATCCAGCAAGTTCATCCACCAAGCCGATCACCCGTTGGTCCCCCGGGTGTCCGGTCTCATAGCCCAACGACGTCGCGATATAGATGTCTCCACGGCGACGGTACAACCCGAATCGGTGAAAGGCGGTCAGTCCCCGTGCCGTGCCCAGCGCGGCGACAGCTTCTTTGGCGTGCAGGGTATGCTCGGTGGGCTTTCCGGACGGGCGTTGTAGACGCCCCTCGGTAATCAGATTCCGCAGATCACCAAATGTGCTGGGGATGCTCCACAGGGGCATCCAAAATTCTGCCTGACACTTGGCTTCGAGTGGGTTCTGGTTTTGCTTGGCCTCGTCGTTGAGGGAATCCGTCATGCCGCCGATGCAGAGCATGTCCAACATGAATGGAAACGCAGCTTTCCCTTTCCCGAACTGGGAAAGACGCTTCGTGGTCGCCCCGGCGAACAGTACACCACCCTCCATCATCAGCACGACATCCCAAGCGTTTGCCGCGGTCGCACCATAGTATTCCTGACCGTAGTTCTCCGAACTCGTCGAGGCGGGGAAGTGCTGCCCCGCCGGGATCTCCTTCGTGTCGAGTCTGTTATCGGCCGACCGTGTTTCGCCAGCGGAAGGACGCGCTTGGGTTGGCCCCTTCGGGGATGCAAATAACGCTGCCGCCAGCAATTCCTTGGAATCTGGCAGCGGTTCTGAGCTTGGCAGCCCAATCGCGTCCTCCACAAATCGCCAATAGTTGTTCGTGATGTTGGCGCTTCCCTCGTTGCCTCCGGTGCCGAAGAGAAAGCCATACTCCGCGTACTCCTCAATCGCGATGCACGCTGCAAGCCAATCGAACCCAGAGTCCGACGATTCGTTTCTGCACGCACTGAATATCCTTTGCTTTGCCTTTTCACGGCCCTTCTTGGTCGTGATCCCGAGTCGTCCCAATAGTTCCGTCGTTGCACGGATCGCCTCTGCGCCGGCCGGAACCGCGGCGAAGTCGATTCGCCGGCTTGGAGGCGCTTGAGCCTGGCGATGGCTTTGGGATTGCCGCCATCCTTCAGAAATGCTGATCGCCCGCCCCACGGTGCGAAGATTGGCGTCGGGCTGTAAATCGGCGTCTTGTCCTTGCCAATCCCGTGCAGGAAGAATTCCATCACTTCCTCCCGGGACCATTTGGCCTGCAGCCAGAGCACCCCGTTTTTCCACCACGCTCGTGCCTGGGGGTCGGCTTGTTCAGCGATGAGACGAAAAACGCCCAAACCCTTGAGATAGTTGCCGAGCGGTTCAGGCGTGCAGCCGCGGAGTTCGAGGATGTGCCCGGGCATCAGTTGCCCTCCCTTGCGCGCTCGTCTTCCTCGGCGCTGGCCCGACAGTCCGCGGCCCGAAGGAGAGCTTCGAGATATCCTAGTTGGAATGGCCCGAGCCGTTCGAAGAGGAGTTGTGTCCGTTCTCGCCACGACGCACCGTACCGCGGGGACAAGCCGAGTTCCATCGGGTCGAGCGAGAGCGTCACCGCCGGCGTTTCGCCGTCTGGGATCTTGCACCCCGGCGCCTCGTCACCATCGCGGACCCCGCGGGCCTGGCGTTTGTCGCTGGGGCACGGATCGGGCACGTCGTCGCGGTCGTCATCCGGTGAACTCCGCAGCGACATTCGCACCTTGCCGTGGTGCGACGCGACGAGGTACAGGAGCACGTCGAGTTCGTCGGGGGTCAGCGCCATGAGTTCCTTCATCAGGGGGTCATCAGCCAGGGCGGGTACAGGTGCGCTATTCGGCACGTCGCCGAAGTCGGATTTTTTGAGGCCAGCAGGCCACGCGAACGCTTCATGGTCGGGCTTGGCTCGGTAGAGGGCTTCCAGAATCGCCAGGGCGCTGGCTAGCTCGTGGCGGAAACCGGGGCGTCGTCGGTCGCGGTCGCCTTCGGGTGTGCCGAATGGCTGCTGCCGAATCTTTTCCGTTCGCCAGGCGGGATGAGGAGCCTTTGCGGCCGGTTGCCCCGCCAGTTTCGACGCCACCCGTGGATCGCGAAGCCGTTCTGCGACCAACTTCGCAGCGAATGCAGCGTGAGCCTTCCCCCAGTCGTGAAGCCTGGCCGCGAGTCGTAGGATCTTCACGTAGCCTTTGATCTCCGCAGTGCAATCGTCTTGCGTCCATCCGAGGTGCTTCAGAAGTTCTGCCAGCTTGGCACACACGTCGCGAGTGTGTTCCTCGACCGTCAGCCAAGCGTTGATCTGGGAAAGGTCGTCCGCGTCTTCTTCCTCGTCCTGAGCCGTTGCCTTCGTTGGTTCGGTCGGAGGGAGCAAGTCGAAATCGCGATCGGCGGGAACTCCGGTCCATCCGAGGTCGCGGTTGTAGCCGCCGCAAGAGTTCTCCAGCATGAAGACCTGACCGGGATAGACCTGCTGGCTGTCGCGTGTGTCGATTGGCTCCCAGCCCCTCCGGTAATTGCGCCGCCAGATGCGACCGGCCTTCCGGAGTGCCGGCAGCAACTCGCGAAAGCGATGAAACGGCACCGGGCACAACTCGCGCCGGTGCGGGCGAACCTTCTTTAGTGGCGTGGCACCGCTCGGCACTTCGCGCCAGAAGACTTGAACATCGAGTTCCTCGCCGTCGCGGATGAACCGCGAGATGTCCACATCGGCCCCGGTCAGGTCCGGCGTGGTGTCGAACAAGTCGAAGAGGTCTTTGTCGTGCGGGACGAATCGCGGCTCGTAGGGGAAGAACGTCGTGGCCTGCGCGTCGAGTCGGGGTCGGAGATCCTTCAAGGCCTGTAGACCAACATCGGTAACATCTGAACGTTGGAGGATGGATCGCGACGCCGTGAAGTCTTCGACCGAATAGGGCAATGCAGCTCGCTCGTTCGCGGCAATTTCCATCCAATAGACGGTGCCGTGTTCGTTGATGACCTTGCTGGGACCGTCGAAGGTGATGAATCGAGCGCATCGACCGAATCGCTGCACGAGAGACGCCCAGGGCGCAAGTTCCGTGAAGAGGACTTTGGCCGACAGATCGACTCCGGCTTCGACGACTTGGGTTGACACGACGATCCGAGGCTTGCCGTCTTTCCGGCTGAGGAACGCCGACCAGCGCTCTCGCTCCATCGGTCGAAACCGCGAGTGAATCAGGAAGACCTCGGTGTCGGGCGCCTTTTCCTTCAGTTGGCTGTAGATTCTCACGGCGCGATCGACGGTGTTCACGATTATCAGGGTCAGCCCGTCAGCGGCCTTGTGCTGCAGAATTTGCGGAACCAGCCTGTCGAGATAGCCGGTCACGTCCGGCTTGCTCTCCTTCCCTTTGGGGACCGTGAGAGTAGCGACGGGGGCCTTCTCCAGCGTTTTCTTGTTGGCGAATAGCCCCCGCACTCGTTCTGAATCGTCATCGGAAACGGTGTGCCCGCCTGGCAGTTGGTGTTGGCCGAGCTGAACTCTATGGGGGGATCGCCAGGCTTCCGCGACACGAGAAGACCAGTCCACTGCCCGTTCCAGCCAATGCTTCGCCATCGTGGCGCTCATCCATAGCGACTGGCAGGGTTTCGGAAGGTGTTTCTCGTTATTGGCCGGAAACGCATCACGGCTCGGTCGGAGCCGCAAGCTTCGCCTCCATGCATCCAACTGCAAGCTGGTCGCGAGACTCGTGTCCATGATCTGGATTTCGTCAAAGACCCAGAGGCAGTCAGTATTGAGCAGCGCGAACTCCAACGGCCAGCGGGCGCGGCCAGCCGCGTAGCCACGGTTGAGCGCCCGCGAAATCAGCATGTCCTGGGTGCCAATTAGGATGGCGTCACGTTCGGGCCACAACGCCCAGTCAGTCTTCTCCTCGCCGCCGAGCAGCAGATGTACCGCGATTGGGTGCTGTCCGAGATCACCGTTGGCTGCCGCCCAGCCGCTCTTGTGGTTTGCCGCATCTGGTTTGGGCACGTAACCTCGAACTTGCGCGTTTGCGCTGCGCTGAAGCTGGGCCCGTATGGTTGGTAGGCGGTCTGGTCCCCGTTCCGTCCATTCCGCTGATCCTGCCAGCAAGCTGAGTCGATCGAGCCATTTCACCGCTTCGGTGAAGGTTTGCTCGACGAGCACTCGCATAGGCAGACAGTAGACGAGGCGGCGAGGCGTATCATTGTCAACGAACCGTCGTCGCCACACCCAAGCGAGGATCGCCGCGGCAGTCTTGCCGAGTCCCGTAGGGACGTCCAACAGCGTTGGAAACGGTTCGGTGGTTGCCAACCGCATCTGGTAAGGCAACGGCGTGGGGTTGCCGGTGGCTTGCTGAAACATTTCTGTAAAGGCCGACATCCAAGCACCGTCATTTCCGAGGATGCCCTCAATCGCCGTGGAGTCGCCGCGTTGGCGCCATGTTTACCCGCGGAATTACCACGGTCATGAGCCGCACGCCATCGCCGCCGACTCGTACAGGGCTCACGGGGTGAACACCGAGATGTCCTCTTGTTTCGCGAAATCCGATAAAATCATCGCAAGCAACCGTGCCACCGAACTGCCCGAGTGGTGGTTCCTGAGTTGGGATAGGTCCCCCGGATCCTGATTGCCGGGACATCCGACACGGTCACCGGAACGGTGGCCTTCCCAACTCCGACCGGCATGGCTTGTCCAGCCTCGGGCGCTTGCATGGCGAGTTCCCGAGGCATTTTTCGCGGCAACTTACCTCGATCCGCCCTTGCCTGTGCCGCGAATGCCGCGAGCCCGGCGCGGCGCTCGTAGTCGCGGACGCAGGTTCAATCGCCTGGACATCGTCGCCTCCCTGTGCGGGCCATCGTTTCGAACCATCGTGACGGGTTAGAGAACACCTGTCCAGTAAAATCCCGAAAAAATCTCGAAATCGTTTCGCGTCCATTCTCCGGCGTTATTTCCCGGCGTCCGGTGCGAAGTTCGACAAGAAAAGTTCGCGATGAACCGCGACGGCATGCGGGCGAGGCTTGGATTGCCTGTGACGTCGCTAGAATGACCAGGTTATCCGATCGCGCATCGACTACGGCGGGCGCGCCGGCGGGATCGCGCGATCGGGCATAACCACGGTTATCAGACCGGGGACCCATTGAAGCCACCATGGTCTCGATCCGTGTCCCCCAATCCAGGGAGGTCGAAGCCATGGCGGTCGAGCGATTGGTGCGTTTGCCTTGCGTGATTTACCGGAGCGCTTTTTCGAGCGAGCGACAGTTCCAGATTCGGTCTTCGCAGGCTGAATATGTGTCAACGGCACCCGTTGAATACTTTTGGGCGGATCGCGAGCATCGGCTCGCTGCCGACGAACCGCGGCAGCGCGGCAACTCAGTCCCGGGATTCGTCGACGCGCGTATCCTGAGCCAACGGGACAACGGTACACTTCTGCTGTCGGTGCCATCGGGAGACGTTCTGGAAGTCGACGCCGCGATGGTTGTCGAGTATCCTCAGGAGACGGCCGCCCATGTTATCAGTTTCGTCAACGCGAAGAGCACGCGGGCACGAACCGGCGTGATCGTGCACTTCACGGCACCCACGATCCACGCCAACTGGCAGGGTAAGATCGTTCTGGACATTGCCAATCATGGTCCGTTCCATTTCGTCCTGGAGGAAAACGACGTAATTGCGCAGCTGACGGTAGCAATGATCTCCAGCCCTCCTGACGAAAGGCTCAAGAAGGGCAGTTCGCTGACTGCCGGTCAGGGGCATGCGACGGGCGCGCCGTGACTGTCTCATCTTCCCGACCCGCCATTGCGGAGGCATTGACAGTCTGTGTGGTGAAACTTCCCCCTTCCAGGTGGGTCGGCGGCGGATGCCAGTTCGGCGGGGCGCGAGGGCAAACAATCCGGGTTCGGTGTTCAGGGTATAGAACATACCGCGTGCTGGCCGGACTCGCACCATTGAATCCCAATCGCAAAGCGAAGTTCGACAGCCTGGACCAAGAAAATCGCCGGTTGCCAGTCGCTTGTTTGTGCAAGCGCCGGCGCGATTGGCCGGTAAACAGCGGTTATCAGACCGCGGACCCATTGACGTGCGAGTCGGCGATGCGCGTCCGGGACTGGCCGAGGAAGTGGAGTACAAACCGAATTCGGTCGGCGGCTGCTCAAGGGGAGTCCGACCCGATCGAATCCGGCGCCCCTGAGAGAACCGGTAGCCGGTGCTCATTGTACTCCACGCCACGCGGAGTTTTTGCTTGCCCCGAGTTACTGTCCCGCGTTACGCTTGGTGGGAGAGGCGGGCAACGCCTGACGCTATCCGTGCCACGAAGGGGGATGTTTCGATGCGCTGCAACCTGATACCAAACCGGCAACCGGCCCTCGCCGGCGCGCTGCTCACTCCGCTGGTGCTGCTTCTGCTTGGCCCCATTGCCGAGGCGCAGAAGTTGCCGCCGCCGCGGTTGACCCATGTGTTCCCGATGGGCGGCAAGGCGGGGACGACCTTCGAGCTGAAGATCACTGGACAGGATCTGGGCCAAGCCGAGGGGCTGCACTTCAGCTTCCCCGGCGCGACGGTCGAAGTCCTCGGCGCCGCCGCCGTCAAGGCTGATCCGAAGGGCATGGGCAAGCCGCCGCCGAATCTGACCGCCCAGCGCTTCAAGGTGACGCTGCCGCCCGATGCGCCGCTCGGCATCCAGGACGTGCGTATCGTCACGCGCGGCGGCGTCAGCAATGCCCGCGCGTTTGCCGTCGGCGACGTCGACGAAGTCAACGAGCAGGAGCCGAACGACGACACCGACAAGGCCCAGAAGATTCAGCTCAACACCGTCGTCAATGGCGTCATCCAGGCGCCGACCGACGTGGATTACTACGTTTTCACCGGCAAGAAGGGCCAGCGCGTGATTTGTAGCTGCCTCGCGTCCAGCATCGACAGCAAGCTGCCGGCCGCCGTCGAGATGTATGACCGCGCCGGCACCTACTTCGGCCTGGGGCGCAACTACAGCGACAACGACGCGCTGCTCGATGTAACGCTGCCGGCCGACGGCGAGTACCTGGTGCGCGTGTTCGGCTTCACGTACACCGTCGGCGGCATCGACTACTTCTATCGCCTGAGCGTCGGCACGGCGCCGTGGATCGACGCCGTGCATCCGTCGACCATCCAGCCGGGCAAGGAGGCACTCGTCACCGTGTATGGCCGCAACCTGCCCGGCGGCGTCCGCGACCCCGATAGCGTCATCGCGGGGCAGGCGGTGGAGAAGCTCACGATGACGGTGAAGGCTCCCGAGGGCGATGTGGCGGTGCAGCGGCTCGCCTTCCCCGGCCACGTCGCGCCGATCGGCTCGGCGCTCGACGGCTTCAGCTTGCGGCTCAAGAACGACAGCGGCACGTCGAACCCGTATCTGCTGACGTTGGCCCGCGCCAGTGGTCGTCGATGCCGGCGACAACGACACGCAGGCCGAGGCACAAAAGGTGCCCGTCCCCTGCGCGATCGCGGGTCGAATCGAGAAAAAGGGCGATGTGGACTGGTACGCGTTCACGGCGAAGAAAGGCGAGGTCGTGGCGATCGAGGCGCTGGGCGAGCGGCTCGGCTCACCGCTGGACCTGTACTTCCAGGTCGTGAGCGACAAGGGCACCGTCATTACGGAGCAGGACGACACGCCGGAAACGATGGCGCCGTACTTCAGCGCACGCACCGACGATCCGCCGCGCTTCCGCTTCGTGCCGCCCGCCGACAGCACCTATTATCTGAAGGTGTCCGCGCGGGCCGCGTTCACCGACGCCGGCCCGCGCCATCGGTACACGGTGCACATCGGGGCGGACGAGCCCGACTTCCACGTGGTGGCGATGCCGGCTTCGACGCTGGGGCCCGATGCCGCGGTGGTCGGCCAGTTCGGCAGCTACGCGTTCAACGTCTTCGCCTGGCGGCTCGGCGGCTTCACCGGCGACATCACGCTGACCGGCGACAACCTGCCCCCGGGCCTGTCGGTGCGGCCGCAGATCCTCTCGAACGGGCAAAAGCAGGCGGCGCTCGTGGTCACCGCCGCCGCGGACGCGCCGGCGTTCACAGGCGCCATCCCGGTGGTCGGCACGGCGACGATCGACGGCAAGAAGGTCACGCGCGAGGTGCGTGCGGCCGGCATCGTCTGGCCGGTCCCGCAGCCGAACATCCTTACGCTGACCCGGCTCGATCGCGAGCTGGTGCTGGCGGTGCGCGACCAGGCGCCGTACAGCCTGGCCGTCGGCACGGGCAAGATCGCGGTGATGCAAGGCGAGAAGATCAGCGTTCCGGTGAAGCTGCAAGCGCACTGGGCGGATTTCAAGAGTAACGTGCAACTCACCGCCGCCGCGTTGCCGCCGGGGCTCATCCTGCAGCCGGCGACGCTGACGGCCGGCAAGGAATCGACGGTCGCGGTGTTCGACTCGAAGGGCGGCGCGGCGTTGGCGCCGGGTCACTACACGCTCGTCCTGCGTGGCCAGACGCAGCCGATCCTACCCAAAGGCGGCGTGATGCCCAAGGGCGGGCCGATGAACTACGTGCAGGTGACGCCGCCGATCGAGTTGATTGTCACGGCGAAGAACAAGGCGAAATAGTGGGTCACACGCGCGCTTGCCAAACCGCCGGGTCGCGCGACGAGTGAAAGACCGCAATGATGACGATGCGATCCGATCGAACGCGGTAGTATACACAATAGGGAAATCGTGGCACCAGAGCTTCACGCACATCCGCCAGGGCCAGCGGATACCGCTCCGGATGCTCGGCCAGCGTATCGAGAACCTGCTGCACCTCGGCGACGAATTCGTCGCCAAGCCCCGGCCTTTGGTCCTCGTACCAAAGAGCCGCCTCGTCGAATTCGCCCTGGGCGATGGGGCGGAACGTAATCGGTAGGCTCACGGGTGCAACCGGGAAAGGGTCTGCGCCTTAACCTGCTCCCACGGCACGACGTCATTCGGGTTGGCGTCGTCTTCCGCGCACCGCTTCGCCAGTTCCCGGCGCTGTGCTTCGGTGACCAGCGGCTGGTGTGCCTCAGCAGCGATCGTATTCCAGATTTCGAGCACCAGGGCAATCCGCTGGTCGCGTGGCAGTAGGTCGATGCCCAAAGAGTGAACGGTAGGTGCGATCATGACGAACCTCCGACGCGTGAATAGTATCCACGGTTATCGTACCTGTACCGGTTCTCGCTGTCATCGGCGAAACAGCCTTGAGGTTGGAGCGTGGTAAAGCAAGAAAAAGCTCTGGCCAAGCGGGCTAGAGACCTGTGGGCGCGCCGAGACCTCCCGTCGTTGGCAAGGACGCAGCGGGAGCCCGGAGCAGCGAGATTGCCCCAGGTTCTGTATTTTGTTGGCCTGGCGCTGAATGCCCTCAACCAACGCCGCGAGGCCATCGAGTGTTGGCGCAAGGCTCGCACGCTTGATCCGCAGAATGAAAACGCCCTCCGTGCTTTGGCCTACGAACTGATGGACCAGGCCCCCGTGGAAGCGGCGGAGCTCTTTTCCACCTCGTTGGGACGCAGCGGGCCAATGCCGATGATTTCACGTGCCTCGGTGAAATCCGCATCAAGCAAGACCGGTTAGGGGAAGCCCGGCGGTGGCTGGAACAAGCCCTGCAGCTCGACCCCGATAACAGTCTTGCCTTGATGGCCATGGCGACGCTGTACGCTCAGGTCCGCGACCCGGCTCTCGCCCTGGAATTCTTACAGAAGGCAGCGAAGACCGATGAGATTGATCTGTCCGACCGGGCTTCTGATCCCGAATTCGAGATACTGTGGCATGACCCGCGTTTCCAGAAGCTGGTGTCGCCCAATGGTCGAAAATAGCGATCCAATCGCGGGCCTGTCGCCGGGTCGGTCAACCGCCATATAATCATCTCCGTCCCCATCCCGTGGCCGTACCCGCATCGCGCCATGATCGTGACCATCGACGGCCCAGCCGGCGCCGGCAAGAGCAGTGCCGCCCGGATACTCGCGCAGCGGCTCGGCTTCGAATTCCTCGACACCGGCGCCATGTACCGCGCCGTCACCTTCGCAGCCCTCCGCGCCGGTTGCAATCTCGCCGACACCGCTGGCTTGACCCGCCTGCTCGACGCGATGTGCCTGGAGATGCCGCCGGGGCGCGTGCTGCTCGACGGCGAGGACGTGACCGGTCCCATCCGTCAGCCGCAGATCACCGCGTTGACCGGGGCGACCGCCGACAGTCCGGTGGTGCGCCGCCGGCTGCTCGTCTGGCAGCGCAGATCGCCGAGGGACGCAACTTCGTCACCGAGGGACGCGACCAGGGCACGATCGTCTTCCCACACGCCGAGTGCAAGTTCTTTCTCGTCGCCGATCACGAGGAACGAGCCCGCCGTCGCCACCGCGAATTGCGCTTGCGCGGCCAGGACGTGTCGTTCGAGGAGGTGCTCGCCGCCCAGGACGTGCGCGACGCCCAGGACGCCGCCCGCGGCATCGCGCCGATGGTGCCCGCCGCCGATGCGATCATCCTCGACAGCACCGGCATGACCCGCGAGGAGGTCGTCGCAACGATGGAATTGCACGTCCGGCAACGGCTGCCAGCCAGCGGCGAATCACGGAAGGAATCGGAATGAACGCGCGCGCCGCGACTACAACGGATTGCGGCCTGTATCCCGAGGGCCCCTTCCGGCATCGGCTGGCCTACCGCGGCTCGTTCGCGTTTTCATTGGCGACGTTCACGCTCGGCTTCAGCCTCCGGACCACGGGCACGCGCAACATGCCGATGCACGGGCCGGTGCTGCTCGTGGCCAACCACCAGAGCTTTCTCGATCCGCCGCTGGTGGGCGTCGCGGTCCGGCGCGAACTCGTGTACCTGGCCCGCAAGACGCTGTTTCGCAATCCTTTTTTCACCCGCCTGATCCGCGCCTACAACGCGGTGCCCATCGACCAGGACGGCATCGGCAAGGACGGCATTCGCACCATCCTCGAACAGCTGCAGATGCGCCGTGCGGTGCTCGTCTTCCCTGAAGGTGAGCGCACCCCAAACGGCCCAATGCTCCCGTTGAAACCGGGGATTCACCTGCTCATCAAGCGAACGCAGGCGGCGATCGTTCCGGTCGGCATCGCCGGCGCCTTCGAAGCATGGCCGCGCCACCGGCCGTTCCCGATCCCGGCCCCGCTGTTCATCCCGGCCGTCGGCGGCACGATCGGCGTCGCGATCGGTGAACCGGAGGATGCGCGCCGCTATGCCGAGTTGCCCCGCGAAAAGGCGTTGACCGAGTTGTTCGACCGCATCAACGCCATGCAGCGCCATGCAGAGCGATTGCGGCGCAAGCCGTGAAGCGGAGGCCCGCATGCCGAATACCGTCCTCTCCGTCCTCGCGCATCCCGACGATGCCGAGTTCCTGTGCGCCGGCACACTGATCCGGCTGCGGCACGAACACGGCTTCGACGTTCACATCGTCTCGATGACGCCCGGCGACTGCGGCTCCGCCGAGATGGGGCCCGACGAGATCAGCCGGATACGGCGCGGCGAAGGCACGGTCGCGGCGGCACTCATCGGGGCAGCGTATCACTGCCTCGAGGAGCGCGACCTGCTGATCGTCTATGGCGAACACACGCTGGACAAGGTGACGCGACTGCTGCGGCTGGTGCGGCCGACCATCGTATTGACCCACAGCCCGGCGGACTACATGCTCGACCACGAGATGACCAGCACCATCGTTCGGGCCGCGGCGTTCGCGGCGCCGATCCCGAACTTCCTCGTCGAACGCGATCTCGGCCCCCCGTTGCCGCACATTCCGCACCTCTATTACTGCGATGCGATCGAGGGCAAGGATCCGCTGGGCCACGACATTCCGCCGGGCTTCGTGATCGACGTCAGCACGGTGATCGACGCCAAGGCCGAGATGCTGGCTCGCCACGCCAGCCAGCGCGACTGGCTGCTGAAGCACCACGGCATGGACCAGTACCTCGAGGCGATGAAGCACTGGGGGGCGCAGCGCGGCCGAGCGATTGGGGCCGCCTACGGCGAGGGATTTCGCCAGCACCTGGGACACAGCTATCCGCAGGACAACGTGCTGGAGTCGCTTCTAGGTGCAATCCGCGCGTAGTGAAAAGACTTCCGAAGTCTTTCGGAAGTCTGGCGTCAATCCGTGGCACAACCTGATTCGTCGTAGCTGATGACGATCCAACGTCCGCCCCAATTGCAAGGAGCCCGTATATGACTCTCCGCGTACGCGTTTTTTGCGGCCTGGTGCTGGGCCTGCTCGCCGTGGCCGGCCTCGGCCCGGTCCGCGCCGACGAGCCTGCCAAGCCTGCCGCCAAGCCCAGGGTCGAAGTCGTGTTCTGCCTCGACACCACCGGCAGCATGAAGGGCCTGATCAGTGCCGCCAAGCAGAAAATCTGGGCCATCTGCAACCAGATCACCACCGGCACGCCCACGCCGCACGTCAAGGTCGGCCTGGTCGCCTTCCGTGACCGCGGCGACGCCTACATCACCAAGGTCATCGACCTGACCGACGACCTCGACAGCATCCACGCCCAGCTCATGGGCTTCCAGGCCCAGGGCGGCGGCGATTTTCCCGAGAGCGTCAACCAGGCCCTGCACGAATCGGTTACCAAGATTTCCTGGAGCGACGACAAGAAGACGCTGCGGATGATCTTCCTCGTCGGCGACGCCCCGCCGCACATGGATTATCCCGACGATGTCAAGTATCCCGAGACCTGCCAGCTCGCCGTCAAGAAGAACATCATCATCAACACCGTCCAGTGCGGCAAGCACAAGGAGACGCAGAAGTACTGGCTCGACATCTGCCGGTTGGCCGAGGGCTCGTTCGTGCAGATCGACGCCAACGGCGGCCCCGTGGTCGCGGTCGATACGCCGTTCGACGCCGATCTTGCCAAGATCAACGCCGAGATCAGCAAGAAGACGCTGGTGTACGGCAGCCACGCCACGCAGGCCGCCGGCGCCGCCAAGGCGAAGGCCGGCACTGCGCTGGCCCCCGCCGCGCAGGCCGACCGTGCCGGGTTCCTGATCCGCAACAACGCCGGCGGCACGTCGTACGACCTGCTTTACAACGTGCAGAACGGCAAGGTAAAGCTCGAAGACCTCAAGAAGGAAGAGCTGCCGCCTGAGATGCGCAACCTGACGCTCGAGCAGCAGAAGGCCTATCTGAACAAGCTCGACGGCGAACGGAAGGAGCTCACGCAGAAAGCGCTCGATCTCGACAGGAAGCGCAACGATTTCATCGCTCAGAAGGAGGCCAAGGACGCGAAGACCAACGGCAACAGCTTCGAGCGCCAGGTGCTGCAGATCCTGCAACAGCAGGCGGGCCGAAACAACCTGATGCGCTATCCGACCGCGGAGGAGAAGAAGTAAGCACTTCATGGCGAGCCGGAGGCGTCAGCGACCGGAGGAACGTCCTCCGGTCGCTGACGCTCCCGGCTCGCCGCATTACAGGAATTTCGCCTTGCAGCGCAGAGCGGCGTTGAGCCGGCGGAGGTAATCGCGCCGCGGGATTTCGACAGCGCCCATGGTGGTGGTATGATCGGTTCGCACCTGCGTGTCGAACAGCTGGAAGCGGCGTTGGCGCAGATGATCGAACAGGAACGCGAGCGCGACCTTCGACGCGTCGGTGACGTGCGCGAACATCGACTCGCCTGAGAAAAAGCCGGCGAGGGCGACGCCATAGACCCCGCCGGCCAGTTGGCCCTCGTGCCAGACCTCGACGCTATGCGCGACTCCGAGCCGGTGCAGCCGTTCGTAGGCGAGGATCATCAGCGCGCGTTATCCAGGTTCCGCCGGCCCGGTCCGCGCACGCGCGGATCACCTGGCGAAACGCGAGATCGATCGTTACCTGAAACTTGCCGGACCGAACCGTGCGGGCCAACCGGCGCGAGACGTGCAAGCTGTCGAGCTCGAAGATGGCACGAGGGTCCGGCGACCACCACAGGATCGGGTCGTCCTCGCCGAACCAGGGAAAGACGCCGGAGCGATAGGCCAGGATCAGCGTCGCCGGCTCCAGATCGCCGCCGATCGCGACCAGCCCGGTCTCGTCGGCGCGCTCGGGCTCGAAGATGTACGCCATGGCACGCTCGGCACTCGCCGGTACACGATGCTTCCATCCCCGACGATAGCACCGTGCGGCGGCGCGAGCAAGACCCACTCCAGGCCGCGCCTCGGCGCACGCTCCTCGTTCCCACGCTCCGCGTGGGAACGCACGCTCGGACGCTCTGCGTCCCGTCATGGCAGCGCCCTTGGCGGTACGTTGCTCGCGACGCATCCAGACGGGACGCGGAGCGTCCGGACGTGCGTTCCCACGCGGAGCGTGGGAACGAGGATGTCGCGCTTCTTCCCAAGAAAAAGATTCTCCCGCGGCTGCGGAACGGGTACGATAATTCATTGTGCAGAGCGATTGTTCTGCGCAACGATGAAAGCAACCGGGGGGTAACATGCTTTCGATCCACGGTCCGGCGGTGCGTACCTGCCAGGGGTTGAGCCGGCGCGAGCTCCTGCAAGCCGGCGGACTCGGGCTTGTCAGCCTCACCCTGCCGGGGCTGCTGCACGGCCGCGCTCAGGCAGCCGCAGCCAACACGCCGCGGCACGCGACGTTCGGCCGGGCACGCTCCTGCCTGATCATCTTCCTGTCGGGCGGCGCGTCGCACCACGACACCTTCGACATGAAGCCGGACGCGCCCGAGGAGATTCGCGGCGAGTTTCGGCCGATCGCCACCAACGTGCCGGGCATGCGCGTGTGCGAGCACCTGCCGATGCTGTCGCGGCACTTTCATCAGTTCAGCGTGGTCCGCTCGCTGACCCATCGCGACACGAACCACCCCAGCGGCTGCTACTGGATGCTCACCGGCCACGAGTATCCCCGCGCCTCCGGCCTGAGCGAGAACCTTTCGCGCGACGACCATCCGCACATCGGCTCGGCGCTGACGGCTGTGGGCAATCGTCGGGATCGGGCGGTGCCGACCTTCGTCACGGTGCCGGATTACATCGCGGTGAACGGCCCGATCCGCGCCGGCCAGCACGCAGGCTTCCTCGGCGGCCGTTACGATCCGCTGGTGCCGCACGGCAATCCCAACAGCGAGGAGTTCCAGCCGGCGGACCTCGGCCTGGTCCCGACCGTCAGCGCCGCGCGGATGCACGATCGCCGCGGCCTGCTTGCGTCGGTCGGCGAGCAGCAGCGCTACCTCGACCAGCTGGTGCAAGGCCGGTCGCTCGACAATTTCTATCAGCGGGCCTTCAATGTCCTCGCGTCGGGCCATACCCAGCGCGCGTTCGAGATGAGCAGCGAGCCGGAGTCGCTGCGCGAGCGCTATGGCCGCAACCTGTTCGGCCAATCGATCCTGCTCGGCCGCCGGCTGGTGGAAGCGGGCGTGCAGCTCGTGCAGGTCAACTGGATTCGCATTCTCGAGCAGGGCTGGGACACGCACAACGACAACTTCAACGCCCTGCACAACAAGCTGCTGCCGCCGACCGACCAGGCCCTGTCCGCCCTGTTCGACGACATGGAAGCGCGCGGCCTGATGGACGACACGCTGGTGATCGTGATGGGCGAGTTCGGCCGCAGCCCGCAAATCACGCGCTCGAACGCCGGCCGCGAACATTGGCCGCACGTCTTCTCGATCCTGCTGGCCGGCGCCGGCATCCCCGGTGGCCGCCATTACGGCAGCTCCGACCGCATCGGCGCCTACCCGACCGACTGCCGTATTACGCCCGGCGAGCTGGCGGCGACAATCTACCACGCGCTCGGCGTCGATCCCGCGAGCCAGGTCACGACGATGCTCGAACGGCCCTGGCAGATTTGCGGCGATCAGCCGGTGCTTGACCTGTGGGCGTAGCGCTCATCGCAGTAGCGATACAACAACTCGAGGCTACAACGCTATGGAAATCACTTGCCCCCGGTGTCAAGCCGTGTTTGCGGACATTGAAAACATGGACCGCTGTCCGTGGTGTCTTTGCGAGATAAAACGGAGCTCTCGCGTGCCAAAAAGACACTTTGTGCAATACCACAAGACTGACGAATACGGGCCGCCCGCGAGCCGCGCCGGGGCTTTCGGTATCGATACCAACAAGCCAGTCGACAATGCGTTTGGGGCGACCGCATGGCTCATCTCGGGCGAAGGAACACCGAAGCAGTACTTCCTGGATTGTTTCTTCGTGGTGGACCGCGTGAGTGTGCACGACGATCCGGACTCGGAATTCAGAAATTGTGCGCTTGGGACCAAAGGCCGCAAACTTCAGCCACGCATACAACTAAATGCGTACGACTGGTTCCAAAATCTCCGGGTGAGCCTAGCAGATTTTGGTGCGGGCTTCTCCGAGATTGGGACCGGCACTGCTGCGAAGCTTGAAATGCTTGTCGAAGCAAGCGGCTTGCCGACGGGATCGACCAAGAAAAAAAGGCCATAGACACGGGACCGGTGCCATGCCCCTGCTTGACCACTTCCATCCGCCGGTCAGTGAACGCCGTAGCTGGGAAGGCTTCCACGGCCTGTGGGCGGCGGCGCTCGTCGAAAAGCTTAATCGCGATGTCCTCGGCGACGAGTATTTCGCCGACATGCAGGTACACATCGGCAGCCAGGTCGAAGTGGATATTGCCACCCTCGCGGAGTCGAATGCCTCAACCGGACGCGGCGCGGCCACCGTGACGGCCACAGCGCCTGCATGGGCCCCGCCGGCGACCGATCTGGTTTTGCCGGCCGTGTTCCCCGACGACATCGAGGTCCAGGTCTTCGCAACCGTCACCGGCGCGACCCTGGTGGCGGCCATCGAGTTGGTCAGCCCCGGCAACAAAGACCGGCCGGACACGCGCAACGCTTTTGCGGCGAAGTGTCTCACCTACCTGACGCGCGGCATCGGCCTGATCGTCGTGGACATCGTCACGAACCGGCTGGCGAACTTGCACAACGAGCTGATGCGCATGCTCGGCCGCGGCGAGCCGTTCTTGCTGGACCAATCGGTAACGGCGTATGCGGTGGCTTATCGACCGTCGCGGCGCTCGTCGGGGGATCAGATCGAGCTTTGGCCCCAGCCGCTGCGGCTCGGGCAGCCGCTGCCGGTGCTGCCCCTGGCGCTACGCAATGCCGCAACGGTTCCGGTCGATCTCGACACGACCTACAGCGAGGCCCGCGAACGGAGCCGGCTTGGATGAACCGCGCCGGGTGATACCAAGGGCATTGCATCACGTTCGCAAGGAAAAACCGTCATTTCAAGCTCGCAGCGAGCACTTTTAGGAGGTACTCATCATTCCAGCCTGCACATTTGCGCTTGCAGGATACGCCCGCTCTGCATGTTGGTTCATTCAGTAAAAGCGACGCGGACAACCTGCGAATCAGTGCCATGTTTTCCTGGCCGTGCCCTTTGTGCAGACGACTTTCGTCCTCGCGGAAACTCATATCCAAGACCCAATGGAGCGAGGTTTCGATTCCCCAATGATTGCGCACGGCGCCGGCAAACTTCTTCACCCGCGGCGGCAGACTCGTGATGAAAACGCGTGTCTCGACGCTGGGTTCCTTGTTGCCTTCTTGCCGCTCGCTGTACACCATGCCAATACTACGCAGGTCTTGCCAATCGGGGTGACGCTCTGCCAACTCTTCGGGCACGCGGATAATATCATAGATCCGCGTCTCGACGCGGCCATGCCCCTCTTCCTTCGTGCAATGCCGGTGATGTTCCAGGCCTGCGAAGTTGTTGTCGAAGCCGGTCAGGAACACAGCCCGGATGTCATCGTGCAAGATTGGCTGGTTGTCCTTCACGGCCAACACATAGTCGGCGTCCGCCGCGCGGATGGCGGCAACGATGTCTTTCTGGCAGCCCATGGCGTCGCTGGTCACGATCGCCCCGGAAATCTCGAGGTTCTTGATCAGTTCGGGCATCGCGGTGATTTCATTCGACTTGCTGTCGCAGGCCTGTTGCCCCAGGAGTAGACGATTTTCAGTGGCCCAGGCACTGACCATATGCAGAGGTCCTTTGCCCGCTGCTTTGTCGAAAGATCGTCGGGCCGTCTTGCCGTCAATGGCGACGACACGGCCGAGCGTGGACTCGGCAACTGCCTGCACCCACTTGACAAATCCGTCCTGTAAAGCGCGCGGATTGAGCAGCGCGAAAACACGACCAAAAGTGTCGTGGGAGGGTATGCCATTGGCCAGTTCGAGAAAGGTCCGCAGAAACTCGAGCTTGTTGACGCCGTATTTGGCAACCTCGACCCAGGAATCGGCCCCGGAGATGACCGCCAAGATGGTGACGGCGATGATCTCCCAGAGGTTGTGTAACCGCAAATGTTCCCGGCGTGGGTCCGCAACGTCGGCAAAGCACTCGCGCATGGAAACGGTTGTGGCCTTGGACATGATTCTTCTCCTCCGTGAACGGGTTCCGTCCGAGAAGAATCATTCGCATGTACACTTGTCCAAGTCAAGGGCTCAGATTAGAATTCCACGGTGATGAAGGTAGTGCGATTGCCTTGGGGTGATACGAGCTATTTCGCCTTCTCAGGGGCGAGAGATCGATCAAGGCTCCGCCGTACGGCGGGATTTCCCAAGATCGCGGCGTTTCGGAGGTTTTCGGCCTAACAAATGGGAACCAGAAGTGCGGCTTCCCCTGCCCTGGTTCGGGAATCTGATTGAACAGTGAGACCAGGTCGTTTTCACGCACCTCGCTACCCCCGCGAAATTGTCCAATGGAATGCTTGGCGCCCACCTCGAGCAACTCGACTCTGCCGAGGTTGAGAGGCTCAGGCTTCAGCCGATAAACGTACAGTTTCCACCCTGCTTCAACTTTGTGGTTGGCGCCAAGCGACAGCAGCAGTCGATTGCCTTCGAACACATCCACGACCTTTCCCGTTGCGAAAGCGGACAAGTAGGCGTTCCTGTACGCGTTGATGGCGCTGTCGCCGTTCGTGTTTTCTTGGCCGATCCCGGATTCGACGAGCACCAACAATGCAACCAACGCAATCGTCATACTGAAGCGCATTTGAAGCCCTCGGAAAAAAGCGAAACACCCGTTCTCGCCCAGCGTTACTTTGGCGCGGGCTCTATGGTTGGCTCCGGTCTGGGAAAGATGAAGCATCTTGGCAGGGCTTGCTGCAGCTTCATCAGGGCCGCATCCGTCACTTTGGTATTAGCCAGGGTTAGTAACTGAAGTCGCTGCAGGCCGGCCAGTTCCTTCAAGCCGGCGTCCGTCACTTTGGTGCCGCTAAGGTCCAGGCTCTGCAGGCTTGTCAGCCCGGCCAGCACCTTCAGGCCTACATCCGTCACGGGGATCCCATCGAGCTGGAGAACTTTGAGGTGCTTCAGCCTAGCCAGTTCCTTCAGGCCTGCGTCCGTCACCGGGGTCCCCGTGACGGAGGTCAGCTCCTTGATCATCTCCTTGTACTGCTTCAGCTCGACCAGCTCCTTTATGCGAGCGCCGGACACCCGCGGGATCCCTGATTGGGAAATGACTAGCTCCTGAAGCTGGGGCAGACGGGCCAGCTCCTTCAGACCGGTGTCGGTCACCTGGGTGTCCATAAGCGACAGCCTGCGAACCTGGCTGAACGCGGGCAATTCCTTCAAAGTCAGGTCCGTTATCTGCCCGCCGACGAATCGCACTCCGATGATGGGCCGTTCCCGAAACAGCTCCCGCAACAGGGCCTTTTCGTCCCGGCTGATGAAGATCCTTCCTTCCTCCCGCGCGAGGGTCACCGTGCCGCCCGACTCCTGCACGCGCCGCACGAAGCGGTCTTCGTCATCGTCGGTGCGGCCGATGGCTGGCGTTAGCAGGAGCAGTCCGAGGCATGTGAGCAGCGGTCGTACCTTCATGGCCGTCACCTCTGAGAATTGGGCGGAATCGCGGCGTCCCGAACGATTCTACCCATCGGGCCCGCTGCGGTCGAGGCAGGCCCATTCAGAGATCGACTATGGATTGCAAAAACGCGCCATGTTTGGCAGAATGCCCCGGCTTCGTCGCCGAGGAGATCGCTGTCTCACTGGAGGAGATTCGCCATGCTTCGCTTTTCGACGCTGACGCTGCTGCTGGTCGCATTCCCGAGTGCCGCGGTCGCGCAGCCTAACTGGGTCGGCAAAACGATCGTTCCGAAGAAACCCGGCATCAAGATCGGGCACACCGATGACAGCGGCAAGCAAGTGCACGTGGCGACCCTCGACGGCATCGCTTATCGCGTCCTGAGCGAAAAGGAGGATTGGCTCAAGGTGCAGACGCGGCCGGACGTGGAAGGCTGGTTCGACAAGGCCGACGCGGTGCTGCTCGACGACGCGGTCGCGTATTTCACGGGGCAGATTCAGCGAAATCCCAAGGATGTGTTTGCCTATAGCGCCCGGGCCGCGGTGGCGCAATTCAAGGGCGACGTGGACAGCGCCATCAAGGACTTCGGCGAGGCGCTCCGACTGAGCCCCAGGGCGGGCATCTACGCCAATCGCGGCGAATGCTGGGCCCTCAAGAAGGACTACGACAAGGCGATCGCCGACTTCAGCGAAGCCGTCCGCCTCGATCCGAGCGACGGCCCCGCCTACTACAACCGCGGCGTTTGCCGGGCGTTCAAGAAGGAGCACGAGCAGGCGATCGCCGACTTCGGCGAAGCCATCCGCCTCGATCCGAATCATGCCGACGCGTACAACAATCGCGGCGTCCTGTTGCGGCAACAGAAGGAGTACGAGAAGGCGGTCGCCGACTTCACCGCGGTCATCCGGCTCGATGCGAAGGACGCCGACGCGTACGACAACCGCGGGGTCGCCTGGCGTGACCAGCAGGAGTACGAGAAGGCGATCGCCGACTTCAGCGAGGCCATCCGCCTCGATCCGAAACATGCCGACGCGTACAGCAACCGTGGCCTGGCTCGGTTCCTGAGCAAAGAATACGACAAGGCCGCTCTGGATCTCGACGAATCGCAGAAGCTCGACGCCAGGAACGCCTGGGTGTACAAGCATCGGGCCCTTTTGCTGGCGACGAGTGCGGATGCGAAATATCGCGACGGCGCCAAGGCGGTGGCCAATGCGAAAATGGCGCTCGAGTTAGCGGAGAATCCCGAAGGGGATTTTCACGCGACACTGGCCGCCGCCCACGCGGAGGCCGGCAATTTCGACGAAGCCGTGCGCTCGCAGCAGCGGGCGCTCGAAGACCCCGATCTCCAGGATGACGCCGACGCTCAGAAACGGCTGGAGCTTTACCGCAAGAAGCAACCCTACCGGCAAGAGTAAGACCAAAACAATAAACCACGGATCACACGGAGCGCACGGATAAGAGCAATTCTGTTCTTACCCGTGCGCTCCGTGCAATCCGTGGTTCATTGTTTTATCCGTCGGCCGCCACCTGGTCATGCACGCACGACCGGCGTTTAATGACGCGGAGTTGAATGCACCACGCGCGGGACCGGCGGCCATGACTGATCTTCCGGAAACGATCTTGCAGTTCGGCTCGGGCAAATTCCTGCGCGGCTTCGCCGACCTGTTTATCCACCAGGCCAACGCGGATGGTCAGCACCTCGGCCGCGTCGTCGTGGTGCAAACCACCGGCGATGCGCGAGCCAACCTGCTCACCGAACAGAGCGGCCGATACCGTGTGCTGGTGCGCGGCCTTGCGGGCGGACAGCTCGTCGACCGCGTCGAGGAGTCCGCCAGCATCAGCCGCGCGCTGTTTGCCGCGCGGCAATGGCCTGATGTGCTGGAGTTCGCGTGCGCGCCGGCGCTGCGCTGGATCATCTCCAACACCGCGGAGGCCGGCTACAATCTCTATCCGGCGGACCGGGCTGACTCGGCGCCGCCGGCATCGTTTCCCGCGAAATTGCTGCTGGTCCTGCACGAGCGGTTCCGAGCGCACCAACCAGGCGTGCATTTGCTGCCGTGCGAGCTGTTCGAGCACAACGCCGACACGCTCCAGCGCCTGCTGCTGCAGCTCGCCGAATCGTGGGGGCTGCCGATCGAGTTCGCGGCCTGGCTGCGGAATGAATGCACCTGGCACAATTCGCTCGTGGACCGGATCATCACCGTCCAGGCATCGGAAGATCCGCGCCTGCACGGCGACGCGCTCGCCGTGGTGGCCGAGCCGTATTCGTTGTGGGCGATCGAGGTGAAGGACGGCACGACCGGGCTCTTGCAGCATCCGGCGGTTCGCTTGACGCCGGATCATCTGCCTTTCTTCCTGCGCAAGGTCCGCATCCTCAACGCAGCACACACGGCGCTGGTCGGCAAGGCGAAGGGCATCGCGCTGGTGCGCGAGGCGATGGACGATCCGGCGATCGTGGCATGGCTGCGGCGACTCCTGTTTGACGAAATCGTGCCGACGCTCGAAGGGCGCGTCGAGGCCCCCATCGAATTCGCCGAGCAAACGCTGGAGCGCTTTCGCAATCCGTTTCTCGACCACAAGCTCAGCGACATCGCCACATATCACGAGGCGAAGGTGACGATTCGCCTCGTTCCGACCCGCGACGAGTATCGCGCGAAGTTCGGACGCAACCCGCCGCTCCTGGACGCGGCGATCGCGCAGACGTAACGCCGCACCGCACGCGTCGAAGCTCGCTTGCGGTTTCGCGCCAGACACGTCACGCCACGTTTTGGAGTTGCCCATGTCCTCTCGCATCGAGGATTACGCGCTCATCGGCGACTGCCTCACCGCGGCCCTCGTGGCACGCGACGGCTCAATCGACTGGCTCTGCTTTCCACGGTTCGACTCCGGAGCCTGCTTTGCCGCGCTGCTGGGCACGCCCGAGCACGGCCGTTGGCTGCTGGCCTCCGCGGCCGAAGCGCACACCACCCGCCGCGCCTATCGCGAAGGAACGCTGATCCTCGAAACGACGTTCGAGACTGCGGACGGCGCCGTGACGCTGGTGGATTGCATGCCGCCGCGCGTGGACCGGCCCGAGCTGGTGCGCACCGTCGTGGGCCTGCGCGGCCAGGTGGCGATGCGGATGGAGCTGGTGATCCGCTTCGACTACGGGTCGATCGTGCCGTGGGTCCGCCGCACGCCGCGCGGCATTCGCGCGGTCGCCGGTCCCGACGCGATGCTGATCGACACCGAGGTGCCGCTGTACGGCGCTGACCTCAAGACGCACGCGGAGTTCACGGTCGCCGAGGGCCAGCAAATCGCGTTCGTGCTCCGCTGGTTTCCGTCGCACGCGCCGGAACCGGAGCCGATCGACCCGCTCAGCCGGGTGCGCGAGACGGAGCAATGGTGGCGGGAGTGGTCGAGCCGCTGCAGCACCAATGGGCCGTGGCACGACGCGGTGCTGCGCTCGCTGATCACGCTCAAGGCGCTGACCTATGCGCCGACCGGCGGTATCGTCGCGGCGCCGACGACATCGCTGCCGGAGCAGCTCGGCGGCGTCCGCAACTGGGATTATCGCTACTGCTGGCTGCGTGACGCGTCGTTCACGCTCTTCAGCCTGATGGGCTACGGCTACCGCGACGAGGCGAGCGCCTGGCGCGACTGGCTGCTGCGCGGTGGCCGGCCAGCCCGCCCAGGTCAACATCATGTACGGCCTGGGCGGCGAACGGCGGCTGACGGAATTCGAGCTGCCGTGGCTGCCCGGCTACGAAAACTCGGCGCCGGTGCGGATCGGCAATGCCGCCCACAAGCAATTCCAGCTCGACGTGTTCGGCGAGCTGATGGCAGCATTGCACCTGGCGCGCCGGTCGGGGGTCGACTGCGAGGATAACGCCTGGCGCGTGCAGCAGGTGATGGCCGAATTCCTCGAAACCGCCTGGCACGACCCGGACGAGGGCATCTGGGAGGTGCGCGGACCGCGCCGGCACTTCACCCACTCCAAGGTGATGGCGTGGCTCGCCTTCGACCGGCTGATCAAGTCGGCCGAGCAGTTCGGCCTCGACGGCCCGCTCGACCGCTGGCGTGCCCACCGCGACGCGATCCACGCCGAGGTGCTGCGCCCGGGGATTCGATGCGGCCCGGAACACGTTCGTGCAGTCCTATGGCGCCCCCCAGCTCGACGCGAGCCTGTTGATGATTCCCATGGTGGGCTTTTTGCCGCCGAGCGACCCGCGCGTGGCCGGGACCGTCCAGGCCATCGAGCGCGAGCTGATGCACGACGGTTTCGTCGCCCGCTACCCGACCGAGTCGACCGTCGACGGTCTGCCGCCCGGCGAGGGCGCGTTCCTCCCCTGCACCTTTTGGCTCGTCGACAACTACGTCCTGCTCGGCCAGGAAGAGCGGGCACGCCGGCTCTTCGAGCGATTACTTGGCCTGCGCAACGACGTTGGCCTGCTCGCCGAGGAATACGACGTGAAGGCCCAGCGCCTGGTCGGCAACTTTCCGCAAGCGTTTTCCCATATCGGCCTCATCGGCAGCGCCCACTATCTCACGCACCGGCTGGAGAACGCGCCGCACCGATCATGAAACCGAAGTGGCGGTTCTGCTGCCGAAAGGCGTTCCTCGCCGCCTGGTACGCTGGTGACCGCAGGCTGGTCATCCCTTCCGCTTTTGCCTCGCTGGTTCAAACCAGCGGGGCAACTCTCTTCCTGCCAGAGCAGGCGAAGACGTTGATATTGGCAGGGGCCCCCTTGCGGTCAGGGCTTCTCCGGCACGGGCGTGGCGTCCCAGATCCGCACCGTCCCGTCGGCGCCAGCGCCGAACAGACGGCGGCCGTCCGGGCTGAACGCCACGGGACCATGGCCGTCGAGGGTCAGCAACTCCTCGCCGGTCTGTGCGTTCCACATGATTAGCTTTCCTGTTTCTCCGGAGAATGCGCCGACCAGGCGTTGCCCGTCCGGACTAAAGACGACGCTTGTGAGCAACTGCCTGTCCCACTTCTGCAAAACGCGGACCTTCTTGCCTGTGTTCGCATCCCAAAGCACCGTTCCTTCCGGGTCCATACCAGCCAGATGCTTGCCGTCCGGGCTGAGGGCCAGGTCCATAAAACGAGACTTGCCTGAAACGTACGATGCTGAATTTCTTAGGCCGTCCGGGTCGCCGCCCTTGATGTAAAGGACCTCTTCACCCGTCCGTACGTCCAAGGCCAGAACATCGCAGTGCATATAAGGTGCACCTAGCACGAGGAGGCGCTTCCCGTCTGGGCTAAACGCCACGGGCTCGACAAGTCTGTACCACCGGGCTTTGAGCGAGGAAAGCTCTTTGCCGGTTTGCGCATCCCACCGCGCCACGGCGGTGGGCGCTCCCTCTCCAACGGGCCCTACTACCCTTGGATTATGCTCACGATAGCCAGGAGCTCGTGCACCGAGAGCCAGTGTTTTGCCATCAGGACTGAAAGCCACTCCCCGGCTAACCCTCGGGTCTTTGATTGAGAACAGTACCTGGCCCGTCTTGGCGTCCCACATCTTCGCCAGGTGTGTTGCCCCGAAACCCAGCGACCGCAGCGTCCCGGCCATCGTCCCGGCAAGCCGCTTGCCGTCCGGACTGAACACGACTCGCACAGAGCTACTATGGAAGGTGTCGAGCTCCTTGATGGCCAGGAGTCGTTGCCCGGTCTGAGAATCCCAGATGTTCACGTCGGTCGTCTTCGGATTATCCACGCTGGACGACACGGTCGCCACACGCCTGCCGTCCTGGCTCAAGGAAATGTCAGTAACTCCGCGGGTTCCTGCCGCAAAAGCCCGTGGTTGAACGTCCCACACTCTGATGGTCCCGTCCATACCCAAAGTGACGAGGTGTTTGCCATCAGGGCGGAAAGCCAGGTCCCGGACGCCGACGGTGTGTCCTTTCAGCGTCAAGAGTTCCTTGCCGGACGTGGCATCCCAGACCTTCACGGCTTTGTCCGAGGAAGCGCTGGCGAGTCGCTTACCGTCCGGGCTGAACGCGATGCTGTGGACAGCATCGCCGTGCCCCTTGGGTGTGAGCAGCTTCTCCCCAGTCTGGGCATCCCACACTTCGATTTCATCAGGCCTAAGAAAACGTTCTATCCATCCGGTGGAAGCCGCTCTGATGCTCTGGGGGTTGATCAGAGCCAGTTTCTTGCCATCCGGACTGAAGATGATCTTCCCGTAAGCCCAGTCCCCGAATGAGAGCAGTTTCTTGCCGGTTTGCAGGTCGAACACCGTTATACGTTGAAATCGCAAACCAGCCAAGCATCCGCCGTCCGGGCTGAAGGAGATACCGCCGCTACAAGCCTTGATGCGGGTGATCTCCCTGCCCGTGCGCGCATCCCAGACGATCGTACCCCATGAGTGGGAGGAGCCGGCGAGGCGTTTGCTGTCCGGACTGAAAGCCACGCCGGTATAGGCTCTACCCGCGTCCAAGTTGTTCATGATGGCTTTCTCCGGATCGTTCCCCTCGATCAACTTGAAGGATTCAGCCGGCTCTGTGAGTGTGAGAAGTTCCTTGCCGGTTTGCGCGTCCCAGACCTTGACCGTGTTGTCGAACGCGATGGAGGAAGTGGCCAGAAGTTTCCCATCCGGACTGAAGCTCGTGTGCGTAACGGGCCAGGTGTGCCCCTTGAGCGTGAGCAGCTCCTTTCCGGTTCGGGCATCCCAGACCTTCGCGACGTTGTCCTTCACGCCCCCACTGACCCCGGCAGCGAGGCGCTTGCCGTCCGGACTGTAGGCAATGCCGGACAGGTGGCCGGCCGGCTTGATCAGCAGCACTTCGGGATGACAGAGGCGGTTGAAGTAACGCCATTCAAAACCGCGCAGGTCAGTCTCTCCCGGCCTGGGGCGATGTTGCTCGAGGAGTTCCTGCACACGCTCGATGCTGCCCGCGTCCCAGGCCTGCTGGGCCAGGTTGATGTGGGCCATGTACAGCGTTTTCCGCAGCTGGGCCTGCGCCGCCTGGAGTTTCTCGTTGAGCGCTTTCACCTCGTCGCGCTGGCGCTGGGCGTCGTCGCGCTCGTCTTTCGCCTCCTGCTCCTTTTGCTCGGCCTGTTTGGCGTTGGCGTTGGCCACCGCTTCCGCCTCGGTCGCACGCAGTGCTTGCCAGACGCTGGCTGCCACGCCTGCCAAGAGCAAGGCGGTAAAGGCAACCGCGGTGCCCAGCAGCTTCTGGCGCTTGCGCAAACTTCCGCAGTCGATACCCCGCCGTCGGCGGGCACGCCTCGACCGGCTCATCCTTCAGGTAGCGCTCCACGTCGCGGGCCAGGCTGTTGGCTGTCTCGTAACGCCGCGTGCGGTCCTTCTCCAGGCAACGCATGACGATCCAGTCCAGCTCGCCGCGCACCAGCTTGGTGAGCTTCTCCGGCTCGCTGCCGCGCTGCTGCGAGATGCCCGCCAGTGCCCTCCCGGAGCTGCTCAGGCGCGTGCTTGGCCGGGGCGGCTCCTCTTCCTTGATCAGACGCACGATCTCGCCGTAGCCCGCTTCGCGGAGCCGCCCGCCGCTCCGGTGCCAGCTTGACCGCCGCCTTGAAGATTGCACTTTCGCACACGGCGTTCTCCTTCATTGGGATGGTGTTCTATCACCCAATGCGAGAACGGAGAGGAAAACCCCGGTGACTTTTTTCAGGCGGGCGCGTTTTTTCCTTCATCGCGGAGCCACTGCCGCCGCAGCCACGCCCTGGCGTAGGTCCAATCCTCTTCGGCCGTCTTGAGGGCGATGCCCAGGATCTGCGCGGTCTCGGCCATCGTGCAACCGAGGAAGTAGCGGAGCTTGACCAGTTCCGCCTTGCGCGGCGACTTCAGGCCGAGGCGATCCAGCGCCTCGTGGATCGCCAGGACTTCCAGCGGATCGCCCGGAGCCTCCACGGGCAGGTCATCTGGATCCACGTCCTGGCGTCCCCGGTCCCCACCCCATTTCCGGCTGCGCTTGCGGCGGGCGTTCTCGACGAGGATGCGGCGCATCGCCTCGGCCGCGGCAGCGAAGAAGTGGCTACGGCCGTCAAACTGCTGGTCGCCGACTAGACGCAGGTAAGCCTCATGGACCAAGGCCGTGGCGTCGAGCGTCTGCCCTGGCTTTTCCTGAGCTAGTCGCGCAGCCGCTAGCTTGCGAAGCTCATCGTATACTAACGGCAGCAGGCGGCCGGCTGCGTCGGCGTCGCCACGAGCGGCATCGGCCAGGATGCACGTCACTTCGTTCATCGCTGCGTCCTCTTGCGCGTTAGGAAGCTGTTATGGGATGGTTGTACGCGCGATGCCCGCATTCGCCAGCTACCCATGGCCGCTCGCGTGTAAACCGTCAAGCCGATCTCCTGCCGACCAGGCGGAAAAAAAACCGTTTCGTTTGCATCCACGGTGCGGTACGATTAGCATTGTGGAATGCTCAATCGGTCACGGCTCGATCTGGTGCACAAGGCGATTGGCGCCGGTATCTTCGGCAACATCGAGTGGAAGCCGGAATCGTATGCCCGTGTCCGCGCCGATGCCGAAATGCAGGGGTACACGCCCGAAGCGGTGCGGCTGCTGCTACGGCAACACGTGCTCGCTGGGAATCTCTTGAGTATTCGCCAGGAAACCCGCGAGGAGCGCTGTGCAGAGGATCCCGACAACCCCTATTGGTACCGGGCGATCATCCCCGTGTCGGAGTTTCCGAAAGGTCTTTTTGTCGAGGTTGTGCTCATCGATTACGACGAAAGCGAACCTTTTGTCATGATCGTCAATGCCCATCCACAGCTTTCGTAGGAACCTCAGCTAATGACGGACCGACCGTACCCGAAAACCTGCTGGAAGTGCCGCAGTGCAAGCGTCGAGATCGCGCCGATTCCCTATTCCGTGACCATCGAGCACGACGGCCGCAGCTACGAAATCCACCTGCCGGCGCTTACGGTCCCGCGCTGTGCGAATTGCGGTGCGTTCACCATCGACAACCACGCGGATCGCGACATCGATCTCGCGTTCCGCAAGGCGGCAGGGTTATTGGCGGCGCATGAGATCACTGCTGCTCGCGAGCGGCTTGGCTTGAGTCCGCACGATTTTGCGACGCTCCTCGGCGTGCCGGATACCACGGTCGCCTTGATCGAAAGCGGCGCCAAGGTCCAGCCGCGTTTGCTCGACAGCTTGATCCGCGGCGTCCTCGATGTGCCGGAGTTTCGCGCCTACCTCAGTTCGCTGCACGGTCTCACGCCGACAGCGGCGTAACCGGCGTAACCCATTCGGCGCTGCCCCGTCAGGGCAAAGTTGCGTTGCGGTCATCGCTTCTCCGGCAGCGGCGTGGCGTCCCAGATCTTCACCGTCCCGTCCGCGCCGCGGCCGTACAGACGGCGGCCGTCCGGGGTGAACGCCACGGGCGCCTGGCCTTGGAGGGTCAGCAGCTCGTCGCCGGTCTGGGCGTTCCAGATCGTTATCTTGCCGGTTTCTCCGGAGGAAGAGCCGACCAGGCGTTGCCCGTCCGGACTGAAGACAACGCTGTAGAAACGTGCCTCCGCGGCCCCCCCTCCCTCCATGGTGACCAGAGCCTTCCCCGTATGGGCATCCCACAGCTTCACGGTGGAGGTCCCCCAGGGACCTATTGCAGCCAGGCGCTTTCCGTTCGAACTGACGGCGAGACCACCGTGAGCTCCCTTGATGGCGAAGAGTTCTTCGCCAGTCCGCGCGTCCCACACCTTCAATTCCTCGTGTTGCCGCCACGTACCAAACAAGCGTGTACCGTCCGGGCTGAATGCGATGCTATCGAGTCCGTCCGTGGTGATTTCCAAAGAGAGGAGTTCCTGGCCCGTCTGCGCATCCCACAGTTTCACGGTCTTACCGCTGTGGTTTAGGGCCAGTTTTTTGCCATCCGGGCTGAAAGCGATTTCCGCCAAGGCAAGGTTCAGGCCCTTGATGGTGGCGACTTCCTGGAACGTTTGCGCGTCCCAGACCTTCACCGTGGAATGGACTGCAGCCGCCAGCCGTTTGCCGTCCGGGCTGAACTTGACCCGCACGTTTCCGCCACGCGCCGGGCCGGGGAGCAGCCCCTTGAGGGTACGAAGTTGCCGTCCAGTCTGGGTATCCCAGACCTTCACGTCAACAGCGTCCTCTTGATCCGCGCTGCGCGATGCGGTGGCCACGCGTTTGCCGTCCGGGCTAAAGGAAGGGTTGGCATCGGAGCGGATCGACCCCAAAGCTGGGGGTTGGATGTCCCACACGGTCACCGCGTCCCCATCCAGTGCGGCCAGGCGCTTGCCGTCGGGGCTGAATGCCACACCCCAGGGCCGCGTCACGTTCGCCTTCCGAGTGAGCAGCTCCTGACCGGTCTGGCCATCCCAGACCTTCACGGTTCGGTCCGTCGAAGTACTAAGGAGGCGCTTGCCGTCGGGGCTGAAGGCTATGCCGCTGATGGGTTTGGCGTGCCCCTTGAGGGCGAGGACTTCTTTGCCGGTCTGGACATCCCACAAGGTTATCACAGGCGGATCGAGTTGCGGCCCTTCTCCGAACATGTTTCTGGGTCTATGGGCCAGGCGTTTGCAGTCCGGGCTAAATACGACCCTCTCATCAGCATTTGGAAGACCTTGCATGTCAAAGCCGGGCGTGAAGGAGTGCAGTTCCATGCCGGTGTCCGCGTCTACGACCTTCGCCACACCGTCCCTGGAGAACCCAGCCAGGCGTTTGCCATCCGAACTGAAGGTGAGATTGACGCCAATGCTCTTGGCGTTCAGGAGTTCCCGGCCGGTCTGGACATCCCAGACCCGTAGCAGTCCATCCGTCGAGAACAGGGAGCTCGCAGCCAGACGATGACTATCTGGACTGAATGCGACCGTGGCCCAGCCGCCCCCGCCGCTACGTTGAAACCCGCCGCCACCTGGAAACCCGCCGCCCACGTTTGCAGCTGCAGGTCCCTTGAAGGTGCGCAGCTCCCGGCCATTCCTGGCATCCCACATCTTGACCGTGTTGTCATAGGAGGCGGTGGCCAGCAGTTTGCCGTCCGGGCTGAAGGTTGCGTACATTGTCGAGGCGAACGGGTCGTTCTTGGCAAACGTGTGTCCCTTGAGCGTGAAGAGTTCCTGGCCGGTCTGGGCATCCCACACCGTTGCGAAGCCAGAATTAAGAGTAACACCGAGCAAGAGCTTGGCGTCTGGACTGTAGGCGATGCTGTTCCACGTCTCACTGCGCCCGCTACCGTCAGGCTTCTTCGGCAGCTTGATGATCAGCTCCGGATGGCACAGGCGCTTGAGATAGTGCCATTCAAAACCGCGCAGGTCGTCCTCCCCCAGCTTGGGGCGGTGCTTTTCCAACAACTCTTCCACCCGGTCGAAGCCGCCCGCGTTCCAGGCCTGCTGGGCGAGGTTCAGGTGGGCGGCGTACAGGGTGCTCCGAAGCTGTGCCTGTGTCGTCCGCAGCTCATCCAGGGCCGCTTGCACCTTTCTGTTGAGGGCGGCCACTTCATCACGTTGACGCTGGGCCTCGTCGCGCTGCTCTGCGCTTCGTCGCGCTGCTGGTTCGCTTCCTCCTCCTTCTTCTCGGCTTTCGCGGCGTTGGCGTTCGCGTCCGCTTCCGCGCCCGTCGCCCGCACCGCCTGCCACGCGCTCGCCACCACACCCAGCAGCAACAGGGCGGCAAAGGCGGCCGCGGTCGCCAGCAACTTCTGGTGCTTGCGGCGAACTTCCGCAGACGATACCCCGCCGTCGGCGGGCATGCCTCGACCGGCTCATCCTTCAGGTAGCGCTCCACGTCGCGGGCCAGGGCGGTGGCGGTCTCGTAGCGCCGCGAGCGGTCTTTCTCCAGGCACTTCATCACGATCCAGTCCAGCTCGCCCTTGACCAGGGCCGAGAGCTTCGCCGGCTCCGTCCTGCGCCTTGCCGACACCGCTGCCATTGCCTCGCCCAGCGTGCTGAGCCGTGTGCTCGGCTTGGGCGGCTCTTCCTCGCGGATGATGCGGCGTATCTCGTCGAAGGCCGCCGTTCCGAAGCGCTGGCGGTCGAACGGTGTCGCGCCGGTCAAGAGCTCGTACAGGAGCACCCCCAGCGCGTAGACATCGCTGCGGGTGTCCACGTCCAGGGCGTTGACCTCCGCCTGCTCGGGGCTCATGTACAACGGCGTGCCGATCATCTGCGTGAGCCGCGTGTACACCGTCTTGTCGGTCAGCGACTGGCCGACCGCCTTGGCCACGCCGAAGTCGATCACCTTGACCACCGGCTTGCCGTCATGCGGCGCGATCAAGATGTTGGACGGCTTCAGGTCGCGGTGGATGACCCCCTTGGTGTGGGCGTGCTGGACCGCCCGGCAGACGTCGATGAACAGCGCCAACCGTTCGGCCGGCGTCAGCTGATTCTGGTCGCAGAAGTCGGTAATGGGGACGCCCTTGACCAGCTCCATGACGAAGTAGGGTCTCCCGGGGCTTACGCCGCCGGGCTCGCCCGTTGTGGTGCCGGCGTCGAGGACCCGAGCGATGTTTGGATGGTCCATGAGGGCCAGAGCTTGCCGCTCCGCCTCGAAGCGGGCGATGACCTCGCGCGTGTCCATCCCCGGCTTGATGACCTTGATCGCCACTTTGCGGCGGACGGGTAGTTGCTGCTCGGCGACGAAGACGAGCCCCATCCCGCCCTCGCCGATTTGCTCCATGAGCTTATACGGGCCGATGAGCGTGCCCGGTCGCTCCGCCAGGAACTGATCGACCGTGCCGGCCAGCGCGGCCTCCGGAGATGCCATGAAGCTGTCGGCCTGCTCATGCCGGCAGAGCAGCCGCTCGATACGCTGGCGCAGTTTGGGATCGCCGGCGCAAACGCGATTCAGATAGGCCGCGCGCTCGGCCGGCCCTTCCATTTCCAGAGCTTCGGTGAAGATGGATTGTTCCTGCATGGCGGTCGCTCCCCGTGGCGGGTGAGTGGTGGCTTCTACCCTACCATGCGACGATCGGCAGAGAAATGCGCACGAAGTTATTTGGGCTAGCGGACGTCATCGCCGATTTCTTCCCGTAGCCAGGCGCGGGCGTACGCCCAAACCTGATTGGCCTTGCGCGGCGAGATGCCGAGAAGTGCGGCCGCGTCGGCATTGCTCAACGCGGCGAAGTATCGGAGCTTCACCAACTCGGCTGCCTGTGTGTTCTTCGCAGACAACTGTTCCAGTGCCTCGTCCAGCGCCAGCAGCCGTTCCGGTTTTTCCGGACAGGCGACGTCCCCTAGCTCCGGTTCTCGGACCAGGCCGCCGCCGTGCTTCACGCGCTGCTTGCGACGGGCGCTTTCGATGAGGATGCGTCGCATTGCCTCGGCGGCGGCGGCGAAGAAGTGTCCACGGCCGTCGAAGCCTATTGCTTCCGCTGCGCTGGTTGACCAGGCGCAGGTACGCCTCGTGGACCAGCGCCGTCGGCTGGAGCGTCTGGCCCGGCTTCTCATGGGCCAGTTTCTGAGCCGCGAGTTGGCGCAGCTCGTCGTAGACCAGGGGCAAGAGTTGCGCGGCGCCCTGGGGGTCGCCGTGCACGATGGCGGACAGGACACGGGTCACTTCGCTCATGACTGCGAAGATACCCGACGCGACCGGCGACGGCAACCCTCTACCCATGAAACGGGGCACTCACGGCCTTTCCGGCACGATTCGCGTTTCGCGAACATCCTTGCGCTTGAAAAAAAAGCAGCCGAAGTAATCCGCTGCCGCCGCGCTCAGGAGGATTCACCCTCGCTGGCGCGTCGGGCTAACGACGTTAAAGATTCACGCTCGCCTTCGGCTAACGATCCTGGTCTTGCGCTCAATACCGCGGCGTCCCCCGGCGGCTTGCCGCGCGAGGAAACCGTCGGCGATGAACACCTCCAGGTCACCGAGCACCAGGTTGACGACCGGCTCGTACCGCTCGGTCAGCGTCACGCCACGCACCGTCACGGCGACGCGCTTGCCGTCGCGCTAGCGCAGGATTTGCTCGCCCTTGTGAAGCTCGCCGGCCGCACGGAACTTCCCGCCCTCGAGGCACAGCGGCTGCGTCTGCGTGGTGAACAGGTCGCCGCTGTCCGTGGTGACTTTCAGGATGCGATTGGACGTCACGAACACGGACTGTACCTTGACCGGCTGCGTCGTGCCGTCGTCGCGCACGGTCATGACGAGGGCGCCGCGCGAATCGTCTCGATCGGACGCAGCCCCTCCGGCGTCGCGACCGGCGTGCCGGCGGGGAAGCAGCCGGGATGGCACGGCTCAGGCCGCGGCGGCTCGTGCAGGTCAATCACGATGGTGGCGACCTTGCCGTCGGCGCTCTGGATCCGCAAGCGTGCGAAGGGCCATACGCCGGTCCTGATGAGTGACAGGCGGCTGGTGATGTTCTTGCCCTCGATCGCATAAAGCCGCCGTTCCACCACCTGCACGCTGTCCCCCTTTCCTGGCCCCACCGACAGTGTCAGTTTGTCGGCCTTCACGAATTTGATGGAACATTCCATGCGGATGTGGGCGATCTCGGTCATGCCGGTGACATCGCCGAACTCGTTGTAGGTGCGCGCGTTGGGATCCAGGTCCAACGTCCCCGCACCCTCGCCCTTGCCGTCCACGGTCGCCTCGATCCGAAACTGGACAACGCGCATGCCGCTCTCCGACAGCGGCACGGCGGGCGAGAGAACGTCCGACCGCAGCAGCAGCTTCCGCGCGTTCTGGGCCTTCGCGTTCTGCGCCTCGACGCGCGCGGGGATCACGAGGGCGAAGGCACAGCCAAGCAACACCACCAACCGGCGCAGCAGCGACATGACCAGTTCCTTTCGCTTCAGGGGCCTGCATTCCCAGGATCCTTGCGTCACCGTCGTTGTATTGGCAGCGGCCCCCTTGCGGTCATGGCCTTTCCGGCACGGGCGTGGCGTCCCAGATCTTCACCGTGTCGTCCGGGCCGAGGCCGAACAGACGGCAGCCGTCCGGGCTGAACGCCACGGGACCGTGGCCGTCGAGGGTCAGCAGCTCGTCGCCGGTCTGCGCGTTCCACATGGTTATCTTTCCAGTTACGCCGGAGGAAGAGCCGACCAGCCGTTGCCCGTCCGGGCTGTAGACGACCGTCGTGACCCTCTGTCTGTCCCGCTTCTTCAAGATGAGGACCTTCTTGCCTGTGTTCGCATCCCAAAGCACGACTCCTTCCGGGTCCATACCAGCCAGATGCTTGGCGTCCGGGCTGAGGGCCACGTCCATGCCCTGCGCCCTGGCTGGCTGGTTATTTGCTGCTTTTCTTGAGCCGTCCGGGTCGCCAGGGCCCTTGATGAAGAGGAGTTCTTCACCCGTCCGCACATCCCACGCGATCACATCGCCAACGAGATAAGGCCCACCTTCCCCGAAGAGGCGCTTCCCGTCCGGGCTGAAGGCCACGGGGAGGCACATCTTGTACCGCTCGGTTTTGCACAGGAGAAGCAGCTTCTTGCCGGTTTGCGGATCCCACAGGGTCACGTCGGCATGCGCTCCGGGCTTTGGCGTTCCCCCACCTAGCGCCAGTATTTTGCCATCAGGACTGAAAGCCGCTCCCTCGAGCAAGCTCGTGTCTTTTATGGTGAAGAGTTCCTGGCCCGTCTGGGCATCCCACATCATAGCCCGGGACTGCGCTCGCCGGGACGTTGTCCCGGCAAGCCGCTTGCCGTCCGGACTGAACACGACCCTCATCCTGCTAAAGGCGTCGAGCCCCTTGATGGCCAGGAGTTGTTGACCGGTCTGAGCATCCCAAACGTTCACTTCTGTGGTCGCCGGCTCGTCCACGCTCAGCGACGCGGTGGCCGCGCGCTTGCCGTCCGGGCTGACGGAAATGCCAGTAACACGGCGCGTTCCTGTCGCGAAAGCCCGTGGCTGAGCGTCCCACACTCTTATGGTCCTGTCCATACCCAGAGTGACCAGCTGTTTACCGTCGGGGCGGAAAGCCAGTTCCCAGACCCCGATGGTGTGTCCCTTCAGCGTGAATAGTTCCTTGCCGGACGTGGCATCCCAGACCTTCACGGTCTTGTCCGAGGAAGCGCTGGCGAGTCGCTGACCGTCCGGGCTGAATGCGATGCTCTGAATAGGATCCCTGTGTCCCTCGAGGCTTAGCAGTTTCTCCCCAGTCTGAGCATCCCACACTTCGAGGTCATCAGGCCCCCAACGTTCTATCTTTCCGATGCTGCCAAATTTGACGCTCTTGGCCGCGATCAGGGCCAGTTTCTTGCCATCCGGATTGAAGGTGACCTTGCCGGAACGGGTTTTCGAGCTTGACAGCAGTTTCTTGCCGGTTTGCAGGTCGAACACCGACATACCGCTATCGCGACCGCGGGTCCAGCCCACCAGGCGTTCGCCATCCGGGCTGAAGGAGATGCTGCCTCCATGAGCTTTAATGCGGGTGATCTCCCTGCCGGTGCGCGCATCCCAGACGATCGTATCCCAGGATGGGGAGGCGCCGGCCAGGCGTTTGCTATCCGGACTGAAGGCAATGCTGGTAGAGAATCTGCCCCACTCCAAGTTGTCCGTGATCGCTTTCTCCGCATCATTCCCCTCGATCAGCTTGAAGGATTCACCAGGCCCCGTGAGGGTGACAAGTTCCTTGCCGGTCTGGGCGTCCCATACCTTGACGGTGTTGTCGAAGGCGATGGAGGCGGTGGCCAGGAGTTTGCCGTCCGGGCTGAAGGTCGTGTGCGTGATGGGCCAGGCGTGCCCCTTGAGGGTGAGCAGTTCCTTGCCGGTTCGGGCATCCCAAACCTTCGCGACGTTGTCCTTCACGCCTCCACGAACCCCGGCCGCCAGGCGCACGCCGTCCGGACTGTAGGCAATGCCGGACGGGGTGCCGTCTGGCTTGATCAGCAGCAGCTCTGGATGACAGAGGCGGTTGAAGTAATGCCATTCAAAACCGCGCAGCTCGGCTTCCTCGGGCCTGGGCCGATGTTGGCCGAGTAGTTCCTGCACGCGCTCGATATTTCCCGCATCCCAGGCGTGCTGGGCCAGGTTCATGTGGGCCATGTACAGCGTTCGCCGAAGCCGGGCCTGCGCTGCCTGGAGTTTCTCGTTGAGGGCTTTGACCTCGTCGCGCTGGCGCTGGGCCTCGTCGCGCTCGTCTTTCGCCTCCTGCTCCTTTTGCTCGGCCTCTACAGCGTTGGCGTTGGCCTGACGCTCATTTGCCAGGGCCACCGCTTCCGCCTCAGTCGCCCGCACGGCCTGCCAGAGGCTGGCTGCCACGCCCGCCAGGAGCAGGGCAGCAAAGGCAACCACGGTGACCAGCAACTTCTGGTGCTTGCGCGAACTTCCGCAGACGATATCCCGCCGTCGGCGGGCACGCCTCGACCGGCTCATCCTTCAGGTAGCGCTCCACGTCGCGGGCCAGGGCGGTGGCCGTCTCGTAGCGCCTGGAGCGGTCTTTCTCAAGGCACTTCATCACGATCCAGTCCAGGTCGCCGCGGATCACGCTGCCGAGCTTCGCTGGCTCGGTGCCCCGCCGCGACGAGATGCCGGCCAGCCCGTGCCCCGACGCGCAGAGGCGCGTGCTTGGTTTGGGCGGCTCCTCCTCGCGGATGAGCCGCAGCACTTCGTCCAGCGCCGCTTCCTTCACACGCCCGTGTTCCAGCGGCGTGCTCCCGGTGAGCAGTTCATACAGCAGCACGCCCAGCGCGTAGACGTCGCTGCGCGTATCGACGTCCAGGGCGTTGAGTTTGGCCTGCTCGGGGCTCATGTACTCCAGTGTCCCCAGGAACGTGCCGAACCCCGTGAACAGCGTTCGCTCCGTCAGCTTCTGGCTGGTAGCCTTGGCCACGCCGAAATCAATGACCTTGGGCACCGGCTTGTCGTCGTAAAGCGCGACCAGCACGTTGGACGGCTTGAGGTCGCGGTGAATGATCCCCTTCTGGTGGGCATGCTGCACCGCCTGGCACGCCGGGACAAACAACTCCAACCGCTGGCGCGGCGTCAGCTGGTTCTCGTCGCAGAATTTCGTGATCGGGACACCCTTGACCAGCTCCATGACGAAATACGGACGCTCCGAGTCGGTGGTTCCGGCGTCGAGCACCTTGGCGATATTCGGATGGTCCATCAGCGCCAGAGCCTGGCGTTCCGCCTCGAAGCGCGCGATGACCTGCGCCGAGTCCATGCCCGGCTTGATGATTTTCAGCGCGACCATGCGGCGGACGGGCTGGGTCTGCTCGGCCATGAAGACGGTCCCCATGCCGCCCTCGCCGATCTGCTCCAGGAGCTTGTAGGGGCCGATGACCGTTCCGGGGCGCTCGGTCAGTGGCGGCTGGTCCACGGTCGCGGTCAGCGGTTGGCGCAGGAAACTGCCGGCCTGGTCGTGGGACTTCAGCAGTTTCTCGACGCGGCCGCGCAGCGCGGTGTCGCCGTTACAGACCGCGTCCAGGAAATCGCTGCGCTCCGTGCCGGAGCGCTTTTCCAGTGCTTCGGCAAAAATCGACTCTTCGTTACGTGGCATGGCTGACATGACTCGACTCCTCGCACGGAAGGTTGTCCTCCTACAGTGCGTAATTCGAGCGGATAAGCTCTCATCCCGTGACGTTTTTTTCCTCGCCTTCCGTCATCGTCTGATGGAGCCAGGCACGGGCGTAGTTCCACCAGCGGTGCGCGGTCGCCGGCGAAATGCCCAGCACCGCGGCCGCCTGCTCCATGGTTAGCCCGGCAAAATAGCGGAGCTTGACGAGTTCGGCTTTGGGACCGTCCAGGGCCGCGAGTTTCTCGATCGCTTCGTCGAGTGCCAGCAGGTCGTCGGAGGGCCGGGGTGCGGCCGGCGCGACGGCTTCGAGGTCCAGCCGTCGGAAGTCGCCGCCGTGGCGGACCGCCTGCTTGCGGCGGGCGCGATCGACGAGGATGCGGCGCATCGCCTCTGCGGCGGCGGCGAAGAAGTGACCGCGGCTGTTCCAGTTCTGCGCCTGCTTCACGTCCACGAGCCGCAGGTAGGCTTCGTGCACCAGGTCAGTGGCCTGGAGCGTCTGGCCTGGCTTCTCCTGTGCCATCTGTGCCGCTGCGAGCCGGCGCAACTCCTCGTAGACCAGTGGCAGGAGTTGCGCAGCGGCCTCGGGGTCGCCGCCCTCGATGGCGGACAGGACGCGGGTGACTTCGCTCATGAGCGCCGATCATAGCCGCACACGATCGGGGTTGCAAGAAGCAAGCAGGGCGAATTGCCGGTCACGGCTCCTTCTTTTCCGGCAGCGGCGTGGCGTCCCAGATCTTCACCACGCCGTCCGCGCCGCGGCCGAATAGCCGGTGGCCGTCCGGGCTGAACGCCAGGGGGCCTTGCCCGTTCAGGGTCAGCAGTTCCTCACCCGTCTCCGCATTCCAGATTTTCACCTGTCCCGCCTTTTTGTCGGGGGCGCTGACCAAACGCCGGCCGTCCGGACTGAACGCTAAACTCTGGACCTGCTCCGCGTGCCCCTTCAGAGTGAGCAATTCTTTCCCTGTTTGGGCATCCCACACGATCACCGAGCTAGCAGGATAAGGACCAAGACCAGCCAGGCGCTTTCCATCCGGACTGAAGGCTACACCAAGGTAGGTACCCTGGCGGACGACGAGTTCTTCGCCAGTCCGCGCGTCCCACACGATCGTTTTCTCTTTCCCTTGCCCTTCGCTGCCTGAACCAACCAGGCGCGTTCCGTCCTGGCTGAATGCCATGCCGACGCCGGCGTTTTTCAAGGTGAGGAGTTCCTGGCCCGTGTGCGCATCCCACAGTTTCGAGTACAGGGCGAGTTTGTTGCCATCCGGGCTGAAAGCGATTCCCGAAATGGCCAGGTACTCGCCCTCGATGGTGACAAGTTCCTGGCCCGTGTGCGCGTCCCACACTTTCGCCATCTTGCTGACCACGCCTGCAAGCCGTTTACCGTCCGGGCTAAACGCCAGCCTCATCTTTCCCCCGAGTCGAAAGCCGACAAGCCCCTTGAGGGTAAGGAGTTGCTGTCCGGTCTGAGCATCCCAAACCTGCAAGTCCACAACCTCCTTCCGCTCCCCGCTCAGCGAGGCGGTCGCCAACCGTTTGCCGTCCTGGCTTAAGGAAAAGGTGGCGACGGTGCCCGCTACGAAAGCAAGCGGTTGGACATCCCACACCCGCACCCCGTCCGAATCCGAAGCGACCAGTTGTTTGCCGTCGGGACTGAAGGCCAGGGAGTTGAGGGGATTGTTCACAATCATCTCGTGCAGTTTCTGACCGGTCTGCACATCCCAAACCTTGACCCTGACGTTGTTGTTTTCATAGTAGCCGCCCATACCGTCCTTATTTCTGACCATGATCCTGTCACTTGAGACGCTGGCAAGGCGTTTGGCGTCCGGGCTGAAAACCAAGCGGTCGATGCTCGCCGAGCGACCCCTGAGGGTGAGCAGCTCCTTGCCCGATTGGACATCCCAAACGCGGATGGGTTCTTCTCCCACTCCCAATGTTGTCATTCTACCCGAGGCCAGGAGCTTACCGTCCGCGCTGAAGGCGACCGTGGGTTTTGCACCTTTTAAGAAGCCGTCTTTTTCGCCGCCTGCCTTGAACAAGAGCAGTTCCTTGCCGGTCCGCGCATCGAGCACTTTGGACACACCATCCATCCAGGAGCACGTCACCAGCCGTTTGCCGTCTGAGCCGAAGGCGATCTGGTTGCCAACGCCCTCGACGTTGAAGAGTTCCTGGCCGGTCCGGATAACCCACACCCTCAGGGGCCCTTCGCGTCTGATAATGTTCTTGCCGCCGCCCCTCTCAACTTCGAAGGAACTGCAGGCCAGGTAATTGCCGTCTGGACTGAAAGCCAGTTGGACGGGCAGTTCCCTTTCCCCTTCAGCACGCTTGAAGTTGTGCAGTTCCTGACCGTTCTGGGTATCCCACACCCTCACGGAGTTGTCGACATCGCTGGTGGCCAGCAGCATGCTGTCTGGGCTGAAAATTGCGCGAACGGCCTGCGTGCGGCCCTTGAGGACGAGCAGCTCTTGACCGTTCTTGGCATTCCACACCCTCACGGTGTTGTCGTCGGCAGTGGTGGCCAGCCGCTTGCTGTCCGGGCTGAAGAGCGCAAGCCGAACGGCCTTCGTGTGCCCTTTGAGGCTAAGCAGTTCCTGACCAGTCTGGGCATCCCACACCTTGGCCACAGGATCCCCGGGACCATTGAGACCGAATTTGCGAACACCGACCAGGCGCTTGCCGTCCGGACTATGGGCGAAGCGCTGGCCCTCCGCCTGGATGACGAGCCGGTCTGCGGGGCACAGCCGGCTCAGGTAGTGCCATTCGAAACCGCGCAGGTCAGCCTCGCCTGGCTGGGGCCGATCCTTCGCCAAGAGCTCCTTCACCCGGTCGGCGGCATCTGCCTCCCAGGCGTGCTGGGCAAAACTGATATGGGTCAGGTACAGCGCGTTCCGCAGCCGGGCCTGCGTGGCTTGGAGCTCCTTCAGAGTCGCTTCCAGTTTCGCGTTGAGCGTCTTGACTTCGTCGCGTTCCTTCTGGGCTACCTTTTCGTTTTGCTCTGCCTGGAGGGCGTTGGCGTTGGCCTGTCGCTCATTCGCCAGGGCCACCGCTTCCGCCTCCGTCGCCCGCAGCGCCTGCCAGGAACTGCCCGCCACGCCTACCAGCAGCAGGCCGACAAACGCGGTTGCGGTGACAAGCAGTCTGTTGTGCTTCCGCGCAACTTGCGCAGCCGATACCCCGCCGTCGGCGGGCAGGCCTCCACCGGCTCGTCCTTCAGGTAGCGCTCCACGTCGCGGGCCAGGGCGGTGGCGGTCTCGTAGCGGCGCGTGCGGTCCTTTTCCAGGCACTTCATCACGATCCAGTCCAGCTCGCCGCGGACCAGGGCCGAGAGCTTTGCCGGCTCCGTCCTGCGCTTGGCCGACACCGCTGCCATCGCCTCGCCCAGCGTGCTCAGCCGCGTGCTCGGCTTGGGCGGCTCTTCCTCGCGGATGATGCGGCGTATCTCGTCTAAGGCGGCCGCTCCGAAGCGCTGGCGGTCAAACGGCGTCGCGCCGGTCAGAGCTCGTATAGCAGCACCCCCAGCGCGTAGACGTCGCTGCGGGTGTCCACGTCCAGGGCGTTGACTTCCGCCTGCTCGGGGCTCATGTACAGCGGCGTGCCGATCATCTGCGTTAGCCGCGTGTAGACTGTCTTGTCGGTCAGGGGTTGGCCGACCGCCTTGGCCACGCCGAAGTCGATCACCTTGACCACCGGCTTGCCGTCGTGCGGCGCGATCAAGATGTTGGACGGCTTCAGGTCGCGGTGGATGACCCCCTTGGTATGGGCGTGCTGGACCGCTTGGCAGACGTTGATGAACAGCGCCAACCGTTCGGCCGGCGTCAGCTGATTCAGGTCGCAGAAGTCGGTAATGGGGACGCCCTTGACCAACTCCATCACGAAGTAGGGCCGGCCGCTCTCGGTGGCACCGGCGTCGAGGACCCGAGCGATGTTGGGATGGTCCATGAGGGCCAGGGCTTGCCGCTCGGCCTCGAAGCGGGCGATGACCTCGCGGGTGTCCATCCCCGGCTTGATGACCTTGAGCGCCACTTTGCGGCGCACGGGCAGTTGTTGCTCGGCGACGAAGACGAGCCCCATCCCCCCCTCGCCGATTTGCTCCATGAGCTTGTACGGGCCGATGAGCGTGCCCGGTCGTTCGGCAATGGGCGGGTAAACAGCAGTTGCCCCATTGGCAGCGAGCGCGAGGGCGCCGGCTGTTCCAGAAAACTGCCAATCTCGCCGCGCGCGGCCAGCAGAGACTCGACGTGCGCTCGCAAGTCGCCGTCGACGCCGCATTGTTGTTCCAGAAAGCGGCAGCGCTCCTCCGGAGCGCCGATCTCCGCCGCAGACAGAAAGATGTCGTTCGCCTTGGGGTTCCAATCGGCCATGAGTTTCATCTCCGAGGGGGACAACGGGGCTGCCTACCCTCCATGCGACGAAACGACCTGGCTCGCACGCAAATTCCGCAAGATATGTTATTCTTTGCTCATCGTCCGGAATAACCAGGTGCGGGCCAACAGCCACAGGCGATCTGCCGCCCGGCGGCTGATGCCCAGCGTCTCAGCCGCCTCCTGGTGCTCCAGACCGGCAAAGAAGCGCAGTTTCACGAGAGCGGCCGCCTGGGGATCGTGGCGCTCTAACTCCGCAAGCGCGTCGTGAACGGCCAGCACCTGATCGAGCCGATCGTCCGCGCCCAGGAGATCGTCACGCAACTCCTCGCGCAGGTTCCCGCCGCCGCGTTTGATTCGTTGCCGGGCGCGGGCGCGTTCGACAAGGATGCGGCGCATGGCTTCGGCCGCAGCGGCGAAGAAGTGGCCGCGACCGACGAAGCTCGATGCACCCCCTTCCGGCTGGTTGACCAGGCGCAGGTAAGCCTCGTGGACCAAGGCGGTCGCCTGAAGGGTCTGCCCTGGCCTCTCATGTGCCAGCTTCTGCGCAGCAAGTCGGCGCAGCTCATCGTAGACCAGCGGCAAGAGCTCGCTCGCCGCGTGTGGATCGCCCTCGGCGATGGCAGACAGGATACGCGTGACGTGGGTCATTCTGACCATAGTACCGCGCGGGGAACGACTGGTCTCGCGCGGTGGTGCTTCCGGCTGACGCGAGCATTCGGCCATCAGGTGAATAATCCCACAAGCGCATGGTCTTATCCAAACCGCCGGAGAGTAAGGTTTGCCCGTCCGGTGAAAAAGCCACACCGTATACGGGGCCCTCAGAATGGACCTTGAGCCGGCGCAATGGCTTGCCCGTCACGGTTTGCCAAAGCTGAATCGAACCGTCGCCGTTGGCGGAGGCAAAGAGTGCCAGGGAACGAATGCCGGGTTGCTCGCCGCCGAAGCGTCGCCGTTCCTGCCGCGTATCCGTATCCCACAACCCGATCGTCCCCTCCCAACTGACGGTGGCCATGGTAAGGCCATCCCCGCTATAAGCAAGACTTTTGATGCCTTCGCGGATCGCACTAGCGGGGAAAAGGACCTTGCCGGTCGCTGTCTCCCAAAGCTGAAGCGCATTGCCTTCGACAGCCAATAAATGCTTCCCATTGGGAGAGAAAGCCATTGGATAGGATACGCCGCCGCCATAGCCGACGAACTGGCGGAGCGTTTCACCACTCTTGGCGTCAGCCGGAGGCGAGCCGTAATACGCGACCGGATCAAGCATTGGAAAACGCCGCGAGCCGGCTCGATTTCCTGACCGAAGCGAGCAAGCTAGAAACTCTTATTCATCCGGCGCAGCGCTGCCAGCGCCTCTTCGGTTAGCGGATGTCCGGGCGCCCCGCCCGCCAGTGATTGCAGCACGGCCCGGGCGGCCGGAGTCCCGATGCGCTCGAGGACCTCGACGGCCCGGCTGCGCATCGGAAATGCGGGGTCTGGGCGGCCGGCTTCCTCCAGCAATTGCGCTGCTCGCCGCTTCATTTCCAGTGAGGGCGGATTCTTCAACGCTTGCTGGAGGAGCGGGACGGCTTTGTGCCCAAGCTGGCGGAGGCCTTGGACGGCTCGTTCACGCTCGGGAAATGCTGGCGCATCGAGTTGCTTGATCAGGGCCGGGACGTCGGCCTCGGTTACCGTGAGCGGCGGGGCCGGCCTGAGCCGCTCTTTCACGATCCCCAGGGCGATTTCCGGGCGGGCGGCCAGCTCGCGCATCGCCTCCCAGGCGGGGGCGGTTTCCGGGCTGATCAGGCGGGTCCAGAGGGATTCGCCGGTGGCAAGGACCTTCGGAGACGCCGCCTGCCAGACCTTCGACAGGTCCCAGATCAGGACCGTGGTATCGTCGCTTCCCGACGCCAAAAACTTGCCGTCCGGCGAGAACGCCAGCGACCGAACCGAACCGGCGTGGCCTGTCAGGGTGAAGCGGTGCCCAAAGCCGGCCCATTCGTAGACGCGGATCTCAGGCTGGCCTGTCCCGGGGGAGATCACCCCGACTGCGAACAGCCGGCCGTCCGGGCTGAAGGTGAATGGGCAGGTCAGGTGCCCGCCAACGCGGTCCAGCGCGAAACTTGAACCGCCTTGGCCCGGGCTCATCGAACTCAGGAAATGGGTCCTCGCCGCCTGGTAGGAAATCCAGCGAGCGCGTGGCACTCCCGGTGACCAGGTCGCGGCCGACAATGCGGTGTTTTTCGGTCATGACCAGCGTACGGCTGTCAGGCCCAACGGCAATCCACTGGCCGAACCCCCCGGTCACCTTGGCCAGCGGTTGGCGGGCAACGACATCCCAGGCAAGCAACTGATCCCCATCGGGTCCGCCCCACTCGGCGAGGACGGCCACATTGGTCCCGTCGGGAGCGAAGGCCACGGAGGCGTGCCGTGCGCCCCCTGGTTGGAGCGGTCCGATGCCGGGCCCCCATGGCGGGAGCGGTTTGCCCGTGGCTGGCTCCCATGCCGCAATCGGGCGAAATGCGTCGCCCTTGACCCCCGGCTCGAAGTAGCTGCCGGCCGACACCTTCGATCCGTCTGGACTGAAAACCGGCGCCACGTAGTGGGTCTGACCGGCTCCCCCCTTATTGACGGGAGCGGTCCACAAGACTCGGCCGGCCGCCAAATCGATCATGCCAAGGTGCTGGGAGCGCGTTGGATACGCCAGGAAGCGGGTGTCGGGCGCGAGAGCGACGGCAGCCATATGGCTTGGGTGCGTGGACAAAATCGGGTCTGCCCGTTGCTCGTCGTTCACCTTCAGCTCGATTCGTCCGATAATTCGGCCGGTCCGTGCCTCGGCGCGGACCACGTGCAGCGCGTCGGTGGCGGCAATCACTTCCTGGCCATCAGGAGTGAACCGGACCGCGGTGACCGGCCAGGTGGAGCCGTCCGCTGGCGTCAGCAGCTTGCCGGCGTTCAGGTCCCACGCGGAAAGAACCACGCCGCGCCAGCTGAAGCCAAGCACGCGGCCATCGGGAGTGAACATCATGTCGGTGATGGGGCCGGAACCGTACTCGACCGCCTGCGGAAGCGTCCGGGAGGATGTGCGCTTGCCGGTGGCGGCGTCCCAGTCTGCGAATCTCGCCGAAGATCGTTACGGTGAACAGCCGACCGCTGTCGGGCGCAAAGCGCAGCGCCGTGACCTGCTGTCGCTCCTTCCATAGGGACCGTCCGGTGGTGGTGTCCCAGACTTCCACCCCGGGCCACATGGCGATGGCGAGGTGTTTCCCATCAGGAGAAAAACGCGCTGCGATGCCATATCCCTCCACGGAAGCATCCAGGCGGCAAGCCGTTTTTCCGGAATCCACGTCCCGGACCTCCATCAAATCAACGCGCTTGGCTTGCTTACCATGCGGATCGACACCGACGCCCAGGACTGCAAATCGCTTACCGTCCGCGGATAGGGCCGCGCCACGCACGTCAAAGCCGTCGATGCGGACGTCGGCGACCACCTTGGCGGCGGTCACGTCGTAGACCAGCACTTGCCCCGCATAGGTCGCATCCTTGCCCGCGGACTGCCTGCCCGAAGCGACGGCCACGCGCCGGCCGTCTGCCGAGACCGTGATGGGGTGCGCCGCGCTGACACCCTGCAGGACTTGGGCGCCCCGCTGCACGACCTTCCCGGTCTGCAGGTCAAGTACGCAGAGATTGTCCGAATTATCGCAGTAGACAGCCCGCTCCTCCGCAGCGATGGCCAGGCCGCGGTGGCCATTGGCGGGAGGCAGCCCATGGTAGGCGCGGATGGTACTCCCCGTCGTCAGGTCCACGAGCCTGGCAGGTTTATTCTCATTGGGCTGAAAAACCAGCGCCCGGCGGCCGTCCAGTAAGGCGGCGATCATGCCTTGCCCCGGAAACCGGAAGCTAGCGGTGCCGATGCGGGCCGAGGCAAGCTTTGGCGACAGACCATCGGGGGACCCTGTGCCAGCCGCCGGCTTGACTTCATCGGCGCCGTCGGCGGCTTCGGGAACCGCATCCTCAGCCGGCGGCAATTGTGGAGCCGCCTCCTGCGCCCGCTGCGAGCTTCCGCTTCCCTGACTGCCCATCAGGCCCGCCAACGTCCCGCCACCGAGCATAGCTGCGCCCAGGGCCAAGACCAGCACCACGCCGAATTTCATCTTCGCTGCCCTCATCGCGTTGAGTACTCCCTGGGCGAGCGCGGCAGCCTTGAGGGAAATCGCTCCCGCCGGCGCCTGGCCTGCCGCGATCAGCATTGCGGCCTTCGCAGACGCCTCCGCCATCGGCGCCGGGACAGCCGATACGGTGCTCTGCGAAATCGCCGCCGCCGTCAACACCGTCGCCAGAGCCACACCCTGGCGGGCCAATCCCTTTTCCAGGAGCTTCCGCGCCTGGGTCAGGCGGCCTGAGACCGTGCCCACCTTCCACCCCAGCTGCTGCGCCGCCTCGGCCATGCTCTTGCCTTCAAGATGGCACAGCACGAACGGAGCCTTGTACTTCGGCGGCAAGCGCTCGACCTCGCCCGTCAGCGCTACCTGCAAGTCGTTCCAGGCCTGTTCCGAAACGGGTTGATCGTGCGCCATGGCTCTTGCCTGTCGGTCGCGGGCCTGCCGCCGGGTCGCGTCGCGCCGGCGCGGAGGGCGGTGCGGTATGCGACGCCGTGCAGCCAGCTCGCCAGTGACTCCTGCTTGCAGATGGACGCCGCCTTACGAGCGAGGACGACGAACGTGGCCTGGAAAGCATCCTCGGCGTCCTGGTGATGCCGCAAGGCGCAGCGGCAAACATTCCAGACCAGGCGCTCATGCCGGCGCAGGAGCACCGTAAACGCCTCGTGGTTGCGCTGGCTGGAGTAGAGGTGCAGGAGTTGGCCGTCGCTCAGATCCCTGGTCTCTTCGGCGTTCACCAGGTGGCGAACGTACTCCAGGACTGCGTTGGGTCCGTGTGCGGCCATATTGGGCTCTCGAACTGAGTCGTGCCAGTGCTCCCCTCTTTATAGTTCCCTCCGGCCGCCCAATGCTACGGATTTTGCCCGCGCGTCCACATCCAGGGCTCGTCCGACACCGCGGTCGATGGGACCCAGTGCGTCGGCTACGGTTTCGCGCCATCTCCCGCTGCCGCTGCACCGATTACCGATGCTGCCCTTGCAAAGGCCCAGGCGGCAGGTTAAAAAAACACTGTTCTCTGCCGGTTTGCAATCATCGGACAATCTCATGCCCAAGCAGAAGGTTACCTGTAGCTGCGGCCATAGTTGGCAATACAATGCCACCGGTCCGATTCCCGCGGATGTGTCAAGCATCTGCCCGATCTGTACGGCTGCCAGTGAGCACACGGTCGAGCACTCGTCCGCCTCTCCCGAGCTGGCCGCGGGCGACCCGCCGTTAGGCTCGGAAGGGACGAACCTCAAGTTCGGCCATGCCCTGGGCAGCTTCGACATTCTTGAAGAGATCAATCGCGGCGGTATGGGCGTGATTTACAAGGCCCGGCAGCGGGGACTGAACCGGCTGGTGGCCCTCAAGGTCATCAGCCCCGATCGGCTCGACAATCCGGAGGCCATGCATCGCTTTCAGCGCGAGGTGCAGGCCGCGGCCCTCTTGAGCCACCCCAATATTGTCACGGTGTTCCACACCGATCTGAATGGTCCGCTTCCTTACCTGGCCATGGAATATGTGGCGGGGATCGACCTGTGGAAGCTGGTCAAACAGGCCGGCCCGTTGTCGGTGCGTGATGCCTGCCTGTACATCCGCGGTGCCGCCCTGGGCCTGCAACACGCCTTCGAGCAGAAGCTGGTCCATCGCGACATCAAGCCAGCCAACCTGATGGTGACGCCGTCGCCCCTGGACAAGAGCCCGTCAGGGGCGCTGCGGAAAGCGACGGTCAAGATTCTGGACCTGGGGCTGGCCCGCATCACCGCCAGCCATGACGATCCCGAGGCGGCCAGCCTCACCCAGGCCGGCGAGTTCCTCGGCACGCCAGACTACATCGCTCCGGAGCAAGCCGAGGACGCGCGTCAGGCCGATATCCGCTCCGACCTCTACAGTCTGGGCGGCACCTTCTATTATTTGCTCACGGGCAAAGTCCCCTTCCCCGGCGCCAACCTGGTCCAGAAACTGCGACGACAGTTGACCGAGCCGCCGCCGTCCGTGTCGGCTCATCGAGGCGACGTTTCGGCGGCGCTGGATGCGCTGATCAAGAAACTGATGTCCCGCGATCCGAGCGACCGCTATCAGACGCCTGCGGAGTTGGTCGAGGAGCTGGATCGGATCTTGCGGGAGGGGGTATCCGGCCGGGCGGCCAAGAAACAACGGCGGGCAGCGACGGCCGAGTCGCCGGCCACGCCCACACCGACGCCGCTGCCGTCGGTGCCGATCTGGGGAGGGCCGGTCTGGGGAGGACCTGCGCCATCTCCCGTGTCGCTGCCGGCGCCGATTCCCGGGCAGATGCCCACGGCCGTGGAGGCGCATCCCGGCGGCGTCTGTGCCCTATCCTGCAGCACCGATGGCAAGCTGCTCCTGAGCGGCGGACAGGACGAGACCCTCCGGCTCTGGGACCTGTCGTGCTTGCGCGACCCGCTGTGTGGCTGGCAATGTCGGCCCGGTGGCCAGCGCCTGCCTGGCTCACGGCAGCAAGTGGGCCGCCTCCTCCGCCATGCGCTTGTTCAAGTCCGATATGGTGGTCCAGTGCTGGGATCTGGCCTCGGCAAGCGAGCGCCGGCGGCTCAAGGGGCATGCCGACACGGTCAACTGCGTCACCATTAGCCACGACTGCCGTCGCGTGGCTTCCGCCAGTACCGACCGGACGATACGCATCTGGGCCCTGGATCAACCCGGCTCGCCTTCCCTGTGCCTGCAGGGGCACACGAGCGCGGTCAGCAGCGTCGTTTTCTTGCCCGGCGGCGACTCGCTTTTGTCCGGCAGTCATGACGGCGCCGTGCACCTGTGGGATGTGAAGACCGGCGTGTCCAGGGGGAGCCTCAGCGGCCAGGTGGGTAAAATCCAGGCAGTCGCTTTCAGTGCGCCAACCAAGCGCATGGCCATGGCAGGGAACGGTCTGCGCGTTCGGCACGCGGACGGCACCGTCCATGAGCTGAACGGGCACGACGGTCCGGTTCTGTGCGTGGCTTTTTCTCCCGACGGCGCGCTGGTCGTCTCCGGCGGCGCTGACCGGCGCATCCGCCTCTGGCGCGCTGCCGACGGCATGGGGCTGCATACGTACCAGGGTCATTCCGACAAGGTCCACGCCGTCACCTTCACGCCGGACGGCAGCACCATCTATTCGGGGAGCGCGGACGGCACGCTGCGCCGCTGGACCTGGCCGGCTTGAATCCCCCTTGCTGTCTCGGCCACCGGGCGAGGTGGCCAAGCAGGGCCGTGGAGCCGCGCGGGCCGGGCCGACGCGGGTCTCGGCTTTGCCCGGATGGTGCATGAGCAAGAGACCCATCCGGGCGCGGGTGAGTGCGTGCAGGGGGAGCAAGGTGGCCAGCATGCTCTGGGCGTTGTTTTCGCTGACCACGAAGGGCGCCAAGGGGTCGATGACGGCCAGGTCCAGGCCGTGCGCCTGCTGCAGGGAGAGGATCTGTGCCACGAGCGCTTGCCATTGCTGCGGCGTGGGGATGCCGAGGAACGGCTGGGGACAGACGCAGACATTGCCGCAGAAGTTGTAGCGGCGGAGGCGATCGTCCCAGATCTCCTGCGGAGACGATGACCGTTTTGCCCGGGGCGACGGCGAGCCCGGCGCAGGTGCCGCCACCGCCGCGGCGGGAGAGCGACATCGATAGCAGCGTGGTCTTGCCGGCAGAATTCCCGTGGTCGGTCAGCAGCGTGCACAATAGATCGGGGACGTTGGCGATTTCCAAAAAGAATTCTGTATGTCCCGAATGGCCCCCGGCAACCCCCGGCAACCTATTCCCTTCTCCCGCCGCGCCTAAGCCGCTGAACAAGCACCGGAACCTTAGGTTGGGGGTTCGAATCCCTCCGGGCGTAATGACTTACGACAAGCCTTGACCAGTAGCTCGGAGAGGGTGCGCCTCGTCGCGGAACGGTCGAAGAGGCTAAAAAAAACGCCACCAAGTGGCAAACAGCGCCGCATAGGTCCCCAGGAACAGCGCACTTACCCCTGCCAGCATTGCCGCAACCGGTGCGGGCATGCGGACGAGCAAATGCCCAAGGACGATATAAAGCGGGAAGACGACGGCGGTGAAGCGTCCCATCCCTGCCATGCACATTTCATGACTACGCAAGACATAAGGGACCGACAGCAAGCCGATTGACAGCGTCAGCTCGTAGGCTGTCAGCCATTGCTTCCAGACTCCTACACCCACGAGAATGACCGCCGCCAACCAGTAGATAGGGTTGGCGTAGTGAAGGCTGAACAGCGAATTGATTTCCCCCTGGAACCGCCTCCAATAGCACGCCGCAGTAGGATCAAAGACAGAACGCACTGGCTCCAGCGTGAGCAAGTCTACCACTCTCGCTGTCCAGGGAACGGCGGGACGCATTCGCCAGTTGTCCTGAGTATGTACAAACGCAAATGCATCGTCGAATTCCCAGTGTTGAAACACCATGAACGCAAGAATGCCCCAGCAAGCGATTGGAACAAGGCCAACTCGGAGCGCGCGACCGCGCCATCCGGTCGAGGTACGGAACAAATGCAGGCAGAAAGGCAGTAACAAACAGACTCCAACCGAGCGCGTTGCCGTGGCCAGCCCACACACAACTGCAATCGCGATCAATGGCCAGCGGCGCTCGATGCCGTACAGGGCGGCGACCGTGCACAGGAGGAACAGCGACTCGCTGTATGCCATGCGGCAGAAGAACGTCACCGGCCACAATCCGAGTGCTACGAGGACCCAGCCCGCCAATCCCGGCGGACCGCTGCCCCTGCGGCGTATATAGGCGCCCAACAGCACGAATGTTCCGATTAGGCTCAGATGCGAAACCACCAGCAGCGCCGCGTCCGGCCGCGAGCCTGTGAGTCGGACGAACCACCTCGCCAATAACGGGAACGCGGGAAAAAAAGCGACATTCGAGTGCTGCCCCGGGTCGAACCGATACCCCTTTTCGACGATTGACAGATACCACGCCCCGTCCCAATTTGCGAATGTACCGATTTCGTCGCTTCTCTTATTCAAGGGAGTCGGGGCCGGATTCAGATAATCATAGCCGAACACCACGCCTAGCACGACGATCAGACTGGTCAGGTAATATGCGACCAAACCATGGACCGTATCCGTAAGCCATACTTCGATTTGTTTGAGACGGCTGACAGAAAACAGGGATTCAGGCCGTGGACCGCCGCCAGTCATAAGCATATCCTCCCGCATATTTCCGTGGCGCCCCGCCGCCAACGGCGCCTCGGCAAACACCCGGAAGCGCGACTTATCGTGCTTCGTCTCAACTGAGACCCTTCACAAGTTCAACGAGGTACACTAAACTAGACCTTAAACTCCGCGAGGCCCCTCTTGCCCGGTGAGTGCAACAATGGCCGACCAACCCGCCATCGCTGACGTCCTAGCCCCGGCGCCGGACCGTCGTTCATGGATCACGTTCCCCCGCCTTGCCGCCGTGCTAGGCGGAATCCTTCTGGCGGCGGCTGCCGCGAAAACGCAGCACCAACTAACGGAACCATTTGCCGAATCCGGCAGTGCGCACGCGCGTTGGCTCGTGTTTTTGGGCGTTCAGGCGGAACTGCTCATAGGGTTGTGGCTCCTATCCGGACTTTACACGCGGTTGGCGCGGTGGTGTGCGGCGCGCTTTTCCTGACGTTCGCCAGCGTCAGTTTGTCGCAGATGCTGAACGGCGAGGTCTCGTGCGGCTGCTTCGGCAGCATACCGGTTCGCCCGTGGTTTACCTTTGCTCTCGACGTTTCCGCAGTCGTTGCTCTGGCGTGCATCGTCCCGCGCCACAATTACACGCTTCACGAGCATTCTACTTTGTTCGTCGCTTTTGTGTGCATATCCGTCTTGGCGGTCCTTCTCACCAGCCTGCCGTTTTGGGTCCACCCTGCACCCTCCGCATTGAGCCTGGAGCCGCCGCAAGTGCAGCTGGGGGACGTCATGGCCGGAGGTCGGGCCTCCGCCACATTTCTGGTCGCCAACACCGGCCCGATCCCCGTCAAGGTCGAGACCATCCAGTCAACCTGCGACTGCTTTCACTTGACATTAGCACAGGCCACGATCGCACCCGGAGAGTCTGTGCAAGCCACGGCGACGGTCGACCTCAAGGAGGAACCAACCTTTTCCGGTGCCCTGCGCATCGAGTTTACCGGCCTCACACCACATGGCCAACGCGCTTTTCACAGCATTGCGTATGCGCGGGTTGCGCCGCAGCGCTAACTTTCGTCCGGATACATTAGCCAGAGGTCCACCGGAGCCGACCGCAGTCTCCGCTACGCGACTCCAACACCGCTGACTCGCGCTGGTGCCGTGGCTGTCGCAGGCGCGGCACCGCGCGATCGTCCAGGTGCCAACCTACGGGCCCGGTTTCCGCGCCCCTTGGAAACAAGCCCTTGAGCGCAGTCGTGGCCATGCAAACCGGCGAACGCCGGTCGCGCGTAGCAGTCTCAGCAGATGTCGCACCGCCGACGTAAAGCCAGCCGCGTTCATTCGGAAGAATCTGTCGTACCTCCCCGCGGGGATCAATCAGCGCGCTAATCGACCAGTTCGCACAAACCAGATGCCAATTACGAGTCACAATCGCATGATACTGGCACGCCCACGTCTCAAGGCGATAGAAGTATGCGTAATCACCCGTCGCGCTGTCATCCGTAATCGTAATCAGTACCTCCGACCCATTATTTCGCTGAAATTGAGGCAAGCTGGGAAAGAACATCTCATAACAAATCGCAACATTCACCCGGATATCGTTTCCCGAACGAACCTTCAGCGTTATGGGCGCATTATCCCTACCGGGCCGAAAACGGGGCGACGCATTGAAAAGTGACGATAGACAATCCCGAAGCCAGCCGTAATCCAACCACTCCGGGATCCACTCCAAAATCCAAAAGAGCTTTACCTTATCGTATCGCATCACCTTGCCTCGCGGCGTGATTAAACAGGCGCTATTGCACATGTCGTGGTCGTCAATAATCGTTGCGCCGACCAAAGTCGGCGTCTTGTACGCGAGCACCCGGCAGCAATAAAAATGCCGAAGGTCCAACGAGGCTGGCTCGACACCATCGCCGGCGGGCCCGGATTCAAGTTCATCCTCCCACGGGCTTGGATCGAGCGAGTTTTCCGGCCAGACGATAAGATCGGGCGGCTCCCGTTGCTCCAATCCCAGCCGCGTTAATTCGCTCAGGATTCTCGAGCGCGTGGGAAGCGTCCCCTCGATGCCCCCAATACGCGCCAGCCGGTGGTGCGGTTGTACGAGAAGCGCCGTAATAGGGGGTCGCCCGGGCCTCAGCGAGGCGCGAAGCGTTTCACCGCCGATCCACGCGGCAAGCAGAATGCCGGCAGCCAGCGCGGTGGGCTGCCAGCGGCGCAACCCGACCCCTTCCCAATCGGGAAGCCACAAGAAGTTGATAAGATAAAGTAAGCCTGATACTCCGAACGGCGTCAACACGAATGCCCATTGAGCCAACGGCGAGTCCGCGGCCGGGGAAAAAAGCGTTAACAGCGCGCCAAGCCAGTATGACCGGGCGAACTCGAGCACCGTAACGACGCAGGCGGCTACGCATGCCCGGGCGAAAAAGGTACGGCGCATTCCGCCGGTCGCCACGAGCGCCCCGGCGAGCCCTAGCATTTGCAGGGCGAATGACAGGGAGAAGACAACGAAAATAGGAAATGGGTAAGAGCCTCGAAGGAAAGGGGTAGCCAGGGCGCTTGCTGAGAAGCCAGCGACAAGGGCTTCCCAAATCCATCGGTTCCTCTGCTTTTCGAACCCCCAGAGCCAAACCAGTGGGCAATAACAGACTAGATAGGTCGGAAGGCATAAGGGAGGAAAGGCGGCGCAAAAGAGAAGAACGGCGCACAGCAGGGCGGCGGTGCGTTTTCCCCCGTCCGTCGAAAAGGCTACCAGGCCCAAGAATGGCGCCTGGTCCAAAAAATCGCCCCCTGGCAGCAGGCTTAACGGGCCAGCGGTGACCGCCGTCCACAACAATCCGCGCAGCACCCGAGGCGGTAATATGGACCACTTGCGACCGACGGACTGCGCGGAAGTCGCCAACGGGCACGGAGGACTATCGCCTGGGCGCATAGCTGGTCACCAGGAGAACTGCCGTCGGATGAAACTGGTAGAACGACGTCTCGGACACTATGGGCCAGCTATCAGGAATCCAGGACGCTTGAGGCCCGACGATCCATACGCGCCTTCCAGATTTGGTTACCGGTGTCAGTGAACCGATCCGCTCGGATGGAAGAGTTGCCGCCTCAAAGGTGACATGCCTGTCCGGACTCGGGACCGCAGCAGGCTCTGAGTAATAATAGCACCGGTTGGGAAATGAATGCTGCGACGCATAGTATTGCAACAGCACAAAATCAGATCGCTCCGCCGACACTACTACGGAATCGTTTGGATGCCCTGCTTGGAAATGAAGTCGAGTGCTTGCTCGTAACAGGACTCTCGGTGAAAAAACACCTCAAAGTCCGTTGCTTCCCTATAGACGAAAAGGAGCATGATCGACGTGACGCCGAATACTATCGCTTTCTTTATGAAAGGGTCCGGAACACGCGTCACGAAACAGGCAAATGGCACGAGAAACAGCGGCAACACCGGCAGCAAGTAGCGAGGAACAAGGATCGGCCGGCCAACGAACCACTGCGCGACGGCCAGCCCACCGCCATGTGCCAGGGCTACGAAAAGCAGCAGTCGCTCGCACGCCGCGTGGCGCCACGGATAGATACAAAGAAAGGTGAGGAGGCCAAGGAGCCAGGCTACGTACCACGGAAGGTCCGGCAGCTTGTTTAACCCCGGAGAAACGAATTGAACGGGCGCGACGGAAACCACGGTTCCAGTGACAGGCTGGATCCAATAGTCGCCACTAACCTGCCTTACTTGCCACAGTAAGAAAGGAACCCAGGGCAAATACGCTAGCCCGATCAGGACGAAGGCAATGGCGCCGCGGAGTAAGAGTTTGGCGCTGTGAGTACGTAGGGATTCAAATGCGAGCCACAACAGATTACCGGCGAGCAGGAAAACTGCGTAGTTGTGGGTATATAATGCGGCCACAGCGACAACGAGGTAGCAGACCCACGGCCTCCATATTGTGGGATTCTGTACAGCGTTTGACAGCGCAAGGCATGCGCAGATCGAGAGCAAGCCGAGTAACGGATACATTCTCGCTGTGTGGGCGATGCTTAGCTGGCCCGGACTGAGAGCAATCCAGAGTGCGCACAACATTGCCGCATGACGTGCGTTGGGATGCCGGGTCTCATGCGCGAACCAGAGAGCGAAATGATAGACCGCGAACACGGTGCCTACGCTAAACATGCCTGACAAGAACCGCAGTGCGGGCTCCGACGTGCCGCTGGCTTTAATCCAGACCCACAGGATCAGGTAATAAAGCGGTGGATGGACGTTGCCCGCGGTCATTTGAAGAACGTCGGACGCGGCCGGCTGCGTTGCGACTCGCCAACTAAAGGCTTCATCGATAGCCAGAAAAGGTGAAACTGCAATAGGAAGGTGGAAAAAGCATATGCCAGCAAGGGCAACCAAAAAGCATACGCGCGGGAATCGAAGACTGGGGAGGCAACCTTGCGATAAGGCAGTGGCTTCAGCGCGCAACGTCACACCATCAGAAGCGCCCGGTGTTGCGGATCCATTCGGCACTGATCCAGGTGATAGCCTGCTCACGGTGCGGTGCCCTTCGTATCGCTCTTGCGCTTTGTGATTATGCGGATGACTATTCTGAGAACAATAGCCAGCGCCAATACCGTGATAGAAATCCAGAAGATTGTTGGGACGGGGTTCCGGACAATGGGCGGCTTCGAGGGTGTCGCGTCGCCCGAGGTTGGCGATGACCTTTTGCTTGACCTTGCCGTTCTCGCGCACCGAGCCGACGATGCGGACATACTCGTGGACGGTGCCGTTGGAGGACGGAACTTTGACGGAGCGGATGAACATGATGTTATCATCAACAAATCCACCGGTCCGTCAACCGGATATTCGATGAAATGCGGACAAAACAGCTAAAATGTTTGTAATGATTGTCACTACGGTTTTCTGAAAACTGGACCTCCGCGCGTTGAAAATTAAGGACTTACGTCAAAAACTACCCCGACACCTGTTAAACATGGGCTAGACTTCAGGGTTAGCAAGACCGGGTTGAGATACAGATGGAGGCCTAGCGAAGAAACACCCGTGACTTGCCGCACGCAGCTGCATTGGTATGCTGAAATGGACCAACAGGGCTCTGGGCAACTTACCAGGTGACCAATGAATCGCTGCTTACCAATCATGGTTTCCGTGTTGAATGTGCTCTTGGTCATCTTTCCAGCTACAGGCGTTATCCTGTGGGGCGTGCTCGCCTTTCGGGCAATTGCCTTTCGTTATCCATTGGACTATGGCGAAGCCCATATGCTGGACCAGGCGATGCGGCTTCTCGACGGGGAGAACATATATCGGCACGATAGGTTGTCACCGCCGTATTCCATTACGAATTACCCGCCGGTGATGGTGGGCGTTATGGTGCCGCTCGAATTCACATTTGGGCCAACGTTTTGGTGGGGCAGAGCGCTCTGCGTTCTTTGCACTCTCGCAACTGCACTGCTCCTAGGACTTCTAACTTTTCGCTTCACGAACGACCGTGTCAGTTCGTTTTTTACAGGGGCTTACTTCTGCGGCACTCCCGGCGTTGCCTTTTGGTCCCCGCTTGTACGGGTTGACATGCTAGCCCTTACTTTCAGCGTCGCCGGAATCTTCACGCTCTCGCGCCAACAACTTAAAAAGTGGCAGTTTGTCTGTGGGATTGTCCTGCTCGTGTCGGCGGCGTTTACAAAGCAATCGTACCTACTGGCAGCTCCGTTGGCCTGTTTTTGCTGGTTGTGGTGCAACGACCGGAAGCGTGCATGGCGGCTTGTCGGCGCGCTCGGGATAATTGGAATCGGCGCAGCCTTGGCTCTTGACGTGGCAACAGACGGTGGCTTCCTTTTCCACGTCGTTCGAGCGAACGTCCACGAGTTTACGCTGCCAAGACTCGTGAATTTCTGGGGCGGGTTTATCGAAACCACAGGGATCGGCCTTAGCGTGGGATTAGTGTTCCTGAGCTTCCCGTCGTCCTTTCGCGCATGGCCGTTACTTGGGCCGTTCCTGGTCGGCGCTGCCCTCGCCAGCCTCACCGTGGGCAAGGCCGGGTCAAGTATCAACTATTTCCTGGAACTCAATGCAGCACTTGCTCTTGCGTCCGGCCAGGCGCTGGCGTGGGGCCGCGCTCAGGGCTCAATGTTGATAAAGGCAGGAATCGTGGGATGCATCGCGCTCCAAAGCGGCCTCAACCTAGAAAACATGACTCGAGCGGTGTGGCCCTATTACGAGAAACGATTTAATAGTTGCGAGGACTTGAAGCTCGTGGAAGTCATGGTGAGCCGCGCCGAAGGACCGATTATTGGCGATGAGTATATTGGGCTGGTGACTTTGCAGGGCAAGAAACTGTATCTTGAGCCTTTTATCGCCACGCAACTCGCCCGAAGCGGCCTTTGGGATCAGTCACCGTTTGTCAAAGACATCGTGAATCAGAAATTTCCCCTGATTCTTCTCACCGACCCGATCAGTCGTGAGCGATGGACGGACGAAATGATCGACGCCATCCGGCAAGCTTACCGGCCGGATGAGGCATTTGACGTTGTGACGGTGTTCCGTCCGCGACCACAAGGGACGCAATAGCACAGACTTGGGACATTTGGGACATTTACGGTTTCTCCGCAGGACCTGCCAGGACCGACGCCGCCGCTCTTACGCCGGCTCACGGTCGGCGTGGTCATCGAAAGGATACTTGGCGCGCCACTTCGCCTCGGTGGCCGGCAGCCGGTAGCGGAAGGGGTCGGTCTTGCGGCCGGTCCCTTCGCGCAGGAGCAGGCCGCGCTCGACGGCGCGGTTGAGCCAGAGCTTCAGCTGGGTTGCGCCGGGCTTGTCGAAGTCGGCCGGCCATTCGGCGAGGATGTCGCCGCGCGTCAGCTTCTGCGGCGCATCCTCCAGCACCATTTGAAAAGCGTCCAGGTACGCCTGGAATCCGTCCGGTCCGGTTTCGGGCTCGGCCACGGGCAGATAGTCGGTCGCGTCGGCGTTGAGCTCGAGAAGGAGTTGGCGCGGCGTCTCGGTGAAGCGCGACAGGCAGAGAAAGCGGCGCCGACGGGTCATCGGGTCGCCGCCCGGTCGCCGCATGCCGATCGAAATGTCGACGTGGCCGAGCAGTGCCGTAGTCATCCAGATGAATTGCGGCGTAACATCGTTCGGCATGGTGTGGCTCCTGGCTCCAAGATTCGGTCGGAGGCTGCCGAGGGGGAGTCCGACCCGACCGAATCCGGCGCCGTTGAGAGAAGCCGCAACGGTCGGTTGTGCACAACGCTGCTCGCAGTGTAACCCGGAGCGATCCGTCACGGTGCAGCATTGCCCACGGTGATCCGATACGGTCCGAACCCGGTATTCCATTCCTGGTAGGGCTTGATGATATAGACGCCGGCCTGACTGAAACGATACTCGGCGGTCGCGGTGCGATGGGCCGAATCGATGACCGCGAATCGGTACTTGACCAGATTGCCCTTCTGATCGTAGAGGTTGATGTTGCTTCCCTCGCCGACCGGAGACTCCTTGGGGAGCAAGGTCATCGTCCATGACCCGGCTTGACCGGCCGTCAGGGTTGTCGGCCCGTCGATCTTCAAGAGCGGCGGCGTCTCGACCACTTCCAGGGCCGAGACCGGAATGGCATTCAGCCGTGCATGCAGCTTTGCTTCCCAGCGTTTGTCGGCAACGCCGTTAAGCTGGACCGTCGTGCCGTTCGAGCCATCGGCCAAAATGCAGCCATGCCGGCGCAGGGCCTCGCCGATGATCCGCGCCTGGGTGCCCTTGCCAAGGACCGTGTCCGCATTGGCATTCCACCACGACGACTTGATGCGCAGGCGCGTTCCGTAGGGCATGCCGGTCTCACGATTCCAGGCACCGGCGGCCGTGCGCGCCGGCCATTTGAACGTGGGTGAAATATCGTTGTTGTTCACACAAAAGCGCAACGCATGATTGATCGAGCCCCGGGCCACCTCATCATCGCGCACCAGCAGCGGCGTAATCATCAATCCGGCAGCGTCGGTGGCCAGCACGCCCGGAGCCGGGGTCTCGCCCTTGCGGAGATCGAATTTCCGCCAGCTGGCGCCGGCCACGGCGGTAATCTGGTTCCGGTCATTGCGCGTGACCCAGGGCTGGTAATACTCCCACAATTCTTTCAAGCCGCCGGTTTCCTCGTCGCGAACGTAGATCAAGAGGTGATGGTCGCCGTCCTTGGTCCATTTCTCGGTTGCGTACCTGGCAGTCTTCGAATTCTCATGGGCCACCGGCTCCGGCGGCAACAGGTACGGACCATTCGAAGCGGGCCCATAGGCCCAGGTCCCGGGTATCGACAGCGGCGCGGTGCGGCCGCTTACCACCTGGAAGGGCACGGTGTACCAGCCCCAGTCGGCAGGCGTATACGACCCGCTCCATTGGGCGTCGATGTGGCCTTTGCCCTTGAGCAGGCGACCGAGCATCTGATCGGAATGTGGATCGGCGGCAGCCGCGCTGACGTCCCTCTTGAATTCCCGAAACCAGGCACAATCGGCTCCCAGCGGATCCCAGCCGTGCAAGTCCGGCGTCCGGATCGCGGGTTCCTCGGCCTGAACAACCGAAGAACGGCCCAGCTCCACCGGTTTGGCGAGATTTTTGTCGGAAGTTATCTGAACCGCGGCATCACCGACGGTCACGAGCATGAAGGCCAGCAGGGCGGCAACGGTGCCGAAGTACCAGAATGCGCGTTTCATCAAAGGATTCCTTTCGCCTTGTCCAGGGCCGACCGCAGGGAGCGTTGGGGGATGCTAACAAACTGCTGGCTGCGTGTTCAATCTCAAAACGGCTGACCGGATCGGGCTCGGGTCGATAGATACTCGACGCATGTCACCCCAGGGAAAATTCTGAACGGCAGAAATTTACAAGTTAATGCTTGCAGTCGGCGCCGCTCCGGCGTAGAGTACCTACCTAAGAATGGCTCTATAGTCCAGCTGCCACGGTGCGCTCGAAGGGATGAACGCCAGTTCATCCCTGTGCGATCGAACCCGAGAAGCGTCGCGACGCGATGCTGACAACGACCGCGCCCAGGTTGTTCCGGGGCCCGGTCGTCTCTGGCCACGATCGGCACCAACCACCAGGGAGTGGACTCGACCCGAGTTCGCCAGCCGGTTTCTCTTCCAACCCGCAAGGAATCACAGCATGTGGTCGTTCAAGCAGCCGCTCCGCCGCCTCTGGTCCTTCCTCGCCGGCGATCGCCCCGTGAACGACGCCGAACCGACCCGTCAACCGCTGGGTCCGGCCCAACGCCGGGACGCAGCTGGGCCACGGTTGCGGCAGCTGCTGGAAGAGCGATTGCTCCTGTCGCCGATCGCGCTGCTGGCCTCGCCGTTCACGCGCTGGCTCGGGCGGCTGTCGGAAGCATGCCTGGGGCGGCCAGTGCCCGCGCGCTCGCCGGCGCTGGCGAAGCGCTGGAAATGCCCGTGGCTGCTGGCCGAGGAACTGGAGCCGCGCTGGATGCTGACGGCGGCGGCGGCGCCATCGGCGACGATCGTGCCGAACCAGGCGGACTACGTTGCCGGCCAGACCGCAGTGTTTACCGGCGGCGGATTCACGCCCGATGAAACCGTGACCTTGCAGGTCGTGCACAGCGATACGAACGCCCTGGTGAACGGCACCAGCCCGTGGACGGTCAATGCCGATGGGACGGGCTCGTTTCAGACGACCTGGCTGGCTCCTTCTTCGGATTCGGGAAGCTTCCTCGTCACGGCAACGGGAGTCGCCAACGACTCCGCGAGCGCTTCCTTCACGGAGGACAGCCCAGCCAGCAGTTACGGGACCCTGCCGCTGGCCTTTGAGCCAAACGTGGGACAGACCAGCTCGCAGGTTCAGTTTCTTTGTGCGCCGACGGCTACACGCTGTTTCTGACGCCGACGGCGGCGGTAATGGAATTGCTCCAGCCACCCGCCGGGACGACGAACCCGCCGGCGGACGGTCCCGGCGGCAATCCCAACGATCCCTTGGCAGCAGCAGGCAGTACCGCCGACGGCAGCTCGTTGGCCTCGGTCGTGAGCATGGAGATGGTCGGCGCCAACGCCACGCCGCAGATCGTCGGCCTGGATCCCCTGGGCAGCACGAGCAACTATTTGATCGGGAACGACTCGTCGCAGTGGCTCACCAACGTCGCCAACTACGGCAGCGTCGAGTATCAGGATGTTTGGCCCGGCGTGAACATGGTCTTCCAGGGCAGCCCCAACGACCTCCAGTACGACTTCAACGTCGCCGCCGGCGCGAATCCCAATGTGATCCAGCTCAATTTCAACGGCGCGGATCAGGTCACCATCGACAGTAACGGCAACCTGCTGATTCAGTCCGGCACCGCGGAGGTGACGGCGCACGCCCCGGTCGTTTATCAGACCATCAACGGCGTGCAGCAGCCGGTCACCGGGCAGTACGTGCTGCTGGGCGGGAACCAGGTGGGCTTCTCGATCGGCACTTACGATACCACCCAGCCGTTGGTGATCGATCCGACGCTGACGTACTCCACCTATCTGGGCGGCAGCAACAACGAGTACGGCCTGGGCGTGGCCGTGGACAGCTCCGGCAGTGCCTACATCACCGGCTGGACGAGCTCGACGAACTTCCCCACGACGGTGGGCGCCTACAACACGGCGGGCAACGGCTCCGACGCCTTCGTCACCAAGCTAAGCGCGAACGGCCAGTCGGTGCTTTACTCGACCTACCTGGGCGGCAGCGGCAACAACTACGGCTACGGCATCGCCGTAGACGGCAGCGGCGACGCCTACGTCTCCGGTGCGACGACGGCGGCCAACTTCCCCACAACCGCCGGCGCTCCCGACACCAGCATGGGCAGCAGCGGCGAGGTGGCCTTCGTCACCAAGCTCAACTCCACCGGCACCGGCCTCGTCTATTCCACCTACGTGGGCGGCAGCAACGGCAACGAAGACGACGCCACGCTATTCGGCTACCAGATGGGCAACGTCATCGCCGTGGACGGCAACGGCGACGCCTGGATCACGGGGATGACGACCTCGAACAGCTTCCCGACCACGTCCGACGCCTACCAGACTACGCTGGCGGGGGGCCGTAACGCCTTCGTCACGGAAATCAACCCGGCGGGCACCGCGTTCAATTACTCGACCTACCTGGGTGGCAACAACGACGACCGCGGGCAGGGCATCGCGCTGGATCCGTCCGGCGACGCCTATGTGACCGGGTTTACCGCCTCCTCGAATTTCCCCACGACCGCCGGTGTGTTCCAGCCCGACAACGCCGGCAGCTGGGACGCCTTCGTCTCGAAGATCGATCCCAATCTGTCAGGGGCCGCGTCGCTCGTTTACTCGTCTTACCTGGGCGGCACCTCCGACGACTACGGGACGGGCATCGCCGTGGATAGTTCGGGCGACGCTTACCTGACGGGCATCGTCAACACCAACGGCACCGGCTTTCCGATCGTCAATGCCATGCAACCGACCCCGGGGGGCGGTTACGACGCCTACGTCACCAAGGTCAACCCTACCGGCACGGCTCTGGTGTACTCCACCTACTACGGGGGTTCAGCGACGGAGTATGCGCAGGGGATTGCCGTGGATTCGTCCGGCGACGCCTATGTGACCGGGATGACACAGTCCACGAATTTGCCGCTCGCCAATGCGCTGGAGAGCACCAATGAGGCCGGCGGCTTCGACGCCTTCGTGCTCAAGCTGGACCCGAGCGGAACGGCGGCTTACTATTCCACCTATCTCGGAGGCACCGGCGACAACCGCGGACAGGCCATCGCCGTTGACAATGCCGGCAACGCCTACGTCGCGGGGATGACCACTTCGAGCAATTTCCCCACCACCGACAGCGCCCAGCCCGCATACGGCGGCGGCTGGGATGCCTTCGTCGTCAAGCTCACGGACACCGTCAATCATCCGCCGGTCATCGACAATCCCACGAGCATCGCGGTCAATATCGGACAAACGCTCAACCTTCCCGGCGTCACCGATCCGGACGGGCTGAACACGGACACCATTTCGGTCTCCGGGCTCCCCAGCGGCGCCACCTTCAACTCGACGACCGGGGCCATCACCTGGACCCCGTCCGCCGCGGGATCAGCCACGATCACCGAGACCGCCACCGATGACGGCGGATTCAATAACGACGCCGTGAATTCCTGGCCCGGCAACGGCAACGCCAATGACGTCGCCGGCGGCCAGAATGGAACGATTGTCGGCAACGTGACCTTCACACCGGGCGAGGTCGGAGATGCCTTCACCTTTGACGGCAGCAATTCCTACGTGCAGCTGCCGGATAATTTCTTCAACTATCCGACCAGCAACCAGCCGACGGCCTCGCAAACCACGCCGTTCACCATCGATCTCTCGTTCAAAACCACGTCGGGCGGCGTCATCCTCGGCCAGGAGGGGGCGACCGGCCCGTACGGGAGTCCTGCCGGCAATGTGCCGGCCATCTACGTCGGCACGGACGGGCTCTTGCGCGTGGAAGCGTTCTGGTCAGGTAGCGTAAATCCGATCACCAGCAGCGTCCCGGTCAACGACGGGAACTACCACTATCTCGCGGTAACCTATGACGGCGCCTTTGAGACGGTCTACCTCGACGGCAAGGAGATCGGGACCCAGGCGCTCACTCAAAACTCTTATGCCAACGATTACAAGTACCAGCTGGGCACCGGCTACACCAATGGCTGGGCGGGAGGCAACGGCGGCTGGTACAACTTCACCGGCCAGATCGAGGAGGTCAACGTCTACCAGCGGCCTCTGTCGCCGCAGGAAATCTACACCGCGTACCTGGCAGGAACCAACCACCAGACCTTGAGTCAGGTCACCGGTCTGACCGCGGTGCTGACGACGACGATCATCGTCAATGCCACGACCCCGGCCGTACCGGCGATGCCAGCCCCCACCGATGCCGGCTCCGCACTCCAGTTCAACGGCATCAACGATTTCGTCAACGTGGGCACGAGCCCGACCCTGCACTCCGACCGCCAGCTCACCATCGAGGGCTGGTTCGAGGTCGATTCGTTCACAAACCAATGGCAAAACATCCTCTTCAAGGGCCAACCCAGCGGCAACAACAACCGTGAGTACGCCCTCTGGGTCAACAACACTGGATTCCTGTACTTCACGTACGGCTCCACAACCACGGCTTATGCCATTCAGACGCCTACAGGGTCCATCCAGGCCGGCCAGTGGTATCACTTTGCCGCGGTCCTCGACGCGGATACGGGCACCTCGGAGCTGTACCTGGACGGACAGCTCGAGGCGAGCGGCAGCATCGACTCGTCCGGCATCCTCAACAGCGGCGGCCCCCTCTTTTTTGGCCATGCCGTGGAGAATTGGGACAACGGCCTGACCGGCTCGCTCGACGACATCCGCATCTACAACGTGGCCCGCAGCCAGAGCCAGATTCAGTCCGACATGCTCACGCCGCTCACCGGCGCAGCGCTCACCAATGCCGAGGCGGCCGGCCTCGTCGGCTACTGGAACTTCAACGAGGACGGCGGCGACACGGTCAACGACCTGACCGGCAACGGCAACAACGGCATTTTCCCCGGTTTGCTGCCGACCTGGATTCCCAACGGCACCGGCTCCGCCTTGCTCTTCGGCGGCCTGTACGACCAGAACTACGTCCAGGTCGGCAATCAGCCCAGCCTGACGATGACGGGGGGCACGACGCTCACGATGGAAGCGTCGATCTACCCGACCGCCAACATCTTCGGCACCATTGCCGGCAAGGATGGGGAGTACCTCCTGTCCCGCGACAGCAACGGCGTCATCAACTGGGCCGTCAACAGCGGCAACCCGGGATGGACCTGGTACTCGACCGGGTACGTCGCCCCGCTGGACACCTGGACGCAGGTCACACTGGTCGTCAATACCGCGCTGAACGACGGCACGATCCAATTGTATGCCAACGGCGTCTTGGTCGAAACATACAACGGGACCGCCGGCAATCCGATGACCCCGATCGGCGGCTGGGGCGGTTCGTTCCAGATCGGCGCCCGATCCGTGGACAACGAGTTCTTTACCGGCGCCATCGACCAGGTAAGCGTCTGGAACACCGCGCGGACGGCGGCTCAGGTTGCCGGCGACTACACGACGCCGCCGGTCCCCGCCGACGAGCCGAATTTGGAAGGGTACTGGCCCCTCGACGAAGGCACCGGCACCGTCGCGTACGACCAGACCGCCAATGGGAACAACGGCACCCTCAGCTCAACGATTCAACAGGGTGTGCCGGGACCGTTGACAAACGATTCGGACACGGCGTACTCGTTCAACGGCGGGTCCATTGCCCTCTCCTTGCCGCAGCTCAATACCGCCGTGGGGGCCGACAACTCGGTCTCCTTCTGGATGAACTGGAACGGCGCCGATGCCGTCATACCGGTCGGGTTCCAAAGCTACGACCTGTACATTCAGGGCGGGTACATCGGCTTTAACACGGGCCAGGGGGACCTGTACGGCACCAGCTCGGCGGGCCTGGCGAACGGCTGGCATCAGATCGTGGCCATCTTCAACAACGGCAACGTTACCCAATGCCAGCTCTACATCGATGGAGTCCAGCAGACGCTCAGCCAGGTGTACGGGACCCCCGCCAGCCGGAGTGTCGTGTCGGCCGCGCAGATCAGCGGCTGGCTGAATGACCAGAACTATGATTTCCACGGCTCGCTCGATGAGGTGGCCTTCTTCAACCGGCGCTGACCCAGGGCGAGATCACCGCGTTCGCGAACGGCGCCAGCACCAACTACGCCGCTACCGTTCTCGCCAGCAACCCCATCGGCTACTACCGCCTGGACGAGACCTCCGGCACGAAGGTCGTCGACTCGTCGCCTTACGAGAACGACGCCAACATCGGCACGGCGCCGAACTTCGAGACTTCCGGGGCCCTGCTTTACACGACTCCCCCCCAGGCGATTACCATCACCGTAATCAACACCGCGGATACCGGCCCCGGGTCGTTGCGGCAGGCGCTCTCCGACGCCGACGCGATTCCGTTCCCCGTCCCGATAACCATCGATTTCAATATCCCGACGAGCGATCCCGATTATGTGCCCGGCGGCAATGGCGGCTACTACCTGATGCAGCCGGTCACTCCCTTGCCGGTTGTCACACGCCCTGACCTCACCGTCGATGGCCGCAGCCAGGTCGCGTTTGACGGCGACACCAACCCCAACCCGGAAATCGTGCTCGACGGGCAAGACCTGACTGTCGGGAGCGGCTTGCAGCTCAACGCGGGCAACAACGTCATCGACGGCTTGGACATCGAGCGCTTCCTCGGTTACGGGATCTACATCAACGGCACGAGCAACAACTGGATCTACGGCAACTACATCGGCACCGATCCAACCGGCACCGTGGCCGAAGGCAACGCGAACGGCGGCATCTACGTCGTCAACGGCGGCAACAACCTGATCGGCACCAACGGGGACGGCGTCAATGACGCTGCCGAGCGCAACGTCATCTCCGGCAACGGCAACAACGGCGTCTACATCAACGGCTTGCCCTACTACGACGACACCCTCGCCACGGTCGATCAGATGATCGACGGGACGCTGCCGACCACGCAGGCGACGGGCACCATCGCCCAGGCGGACCTGATCGATGCCAGCGACCCGCCCAACGGATATACGCCTCCGTCCTGGACTTATGACAACCCCATCCCCGGCGGCGGCGGCGAGTACTACGCCTTTAACGCGCCCGGAACCTTCTACGTCACGACCGCGGGAACTTACTCCTTCGCGCTGGGCAGCGATGACGGCAGCCGCCTGACCGTCGACGGCAACCTCGTCGGCGAGTTCGACGGGGGACGCGGTTTTGGCGTCACCTATGCGACCACCTACCTGACCGCCGGGACGCACACGTTCGACTGGGTCGGCTTCCAGGAGGGGGGGCAGGCGGGCTTCGAGCTATCCCTCGCCGCGGGGACCAACACGAGCACCGTGAGCACGGCCAACGGCTGGTACGTGCTCGGCGACCCGGCGGCACCCATTCAGCTTCTGAACCCGATGACCGTCAGGGTCTATTACATCAACGCGGCCAACACGATCGCCGGCAACTACATCGGCACGAACGCCGCCGGCACCGCCGCCCTGGCCAACGCTCAGACCGGCGTCTATGTCCTCAACTCCCGCGGCAACGTCATCGGCACCACCAATGGCAGCGCCGATGTGGCGGCCGAAGAAAACGTGATCTCCGGCAACGGCCAATGGGGTGTGCGCCTGCAGATCTCGTTCAGCAATTCCGTCGCCGGCAACCTGATCGGCACCTACGCCGCCGGCGCGGCCGCCATCGGCAACGGCATCTCTGGCATTCTGATCCATAACAACTCGACGGAGAACGTCGTCAGCAACAACGTCATTTCGGGCAACGACGGGTACGGCATCGATATCCAGGATTCGGGCACCATTTTCAATACGGTCGCCGGCAACTACGTCGGCACCAACGCCGCCGGCACGGGCCCCGTCGGCAACGGCAACGTCGGCATCTGGATCGGCAACGGCGCCAGCGACAATCTGATCGGCGCCAGCGGTAGCAGCGCTTTGGCCGACGCGGCCGCTCGCAACGTCATCAGCGGCAACGGCTGGGACGGCGTGCAGCTCAACGGCGTCGGCACTGACAACAACGTGGTGGCCGGCAACTATATCGGCGTCGACGTGACCGGCATGGTCGCCATGCACGACGGCGCCTCGGCCATTTCCATCTTCAACGGCGCCTCCGACAACCGCATCGGCACCGACGGCAACGAGGCCGACAATGCCGGCGAGCGCAATCTGATCGACGCCGACTCCGACGGCGTCTTCATTTGCGACAGTGACACCACGGGCAACCTGGTGGCCGGCAACTACATCGGCCTCACCGCCGCCGGCACGACCGCCTCCGGCGTGGGCAACAGCACGGGCGTCTACGATCAGGCCGCCGACAACACCATTGGCGGGACGACGGCCGTCATGGCCAACGTCATCGCCGGTAACACGACGTACGACATTGAACTCGGCGGCGGCAACCTGGCCGACGGCGAGAGCGGCACGTTCAATGCCGCTGGCAACGTGATTGAAGGCGACTTCATCGGCACCGATCCCACCGGGACCACGTCCCTCAGCGGCGCCAACACGCGGGTCTATGTCAGCGGCGGCACCACCAACTCGCTGCTCAACAACACCTACGGAGGCACCGGCGGCTACGCCATCCAGGTCGTTGGCGGCACCGAAGTGTCTGTCAGCGGCAACGTCACCGGCAACGTCACCGATTCGGGCACGCTGGATCTCACCGGCAACGTCGCCCTTGTCGGCGCCTTCACCGGCACGGGCGCCGTCACCAACAGCCTGGCCGGCGGCACCGCCACGCTGACGGTAAACGGCACCGGCACCTATTACGGCGTCATCGAGGACGGCGCCACGGCCAGCACGGCGTTGACGGTCGCGGGCGGCACCGTCACGCTCGGCGGCGCCAACACCTACACCGGCGCCACGACCATCCTCGCCGGCACGCTGCAACTGGCGGCCGCTCCGACCCTGCCGGCTCCCGTGGTCGACTACACGTTCGGTGCCGGCGCGGTCAACGGGTCCACGGTGACCAACCTGGGCACGTCCGGCACGGCGGAGAACGCCACCCTGATCGGGGGCGCCACGGTTGCCTCCAGCAACGGGGGACCCAGCAGCGAGGCCCTGTCGATCCCCAGCCAAAGCGCCTACCTCGCGATTGACACCATCGGCGGCAAGGGCGTCAACCTCAGCGGCGGCAACTGGACCGCCTCGGCCTGGGTGGACGACCTCTACCCCGACAGCACCTGGCGCACCCTCTTCCGCGGTGCGACCGGCGACCACCAGGTTATCACGGAGGCCGGCACCAACACGCTCGGCTCCTACATGACCTCGGGCGCGGGCTTTGTGTCCAGCGGCTATAATGTCACGCCCATCCTGACGGGCTGGCACAACATCACGGCCGTCGGCATCGACGGCACCACCGAGATGTACGTCGACGGCGTGCTCGTCGGCACGGTCCCGACCGAGAGTCTCACGGACATCTACGCCATTGGCAACTATCAGGGCACCGGCCAGGCATTCGCTCAACTGATCGACGACGTCTCCATCTACCAGACGGCGCTGTCCGCCGCCCAGGTGGGGCTCCTCGTGACCGGGACCGCTCCGAGCGGCACCCTGTCCAGCGCCACGAAAGTGTCCATTAGCAGCGGCGCGACGTTCGACCTGAACGGGAACAATGCCAGCATCGGCGCCCTGAGCGGCAGCGGCGTGGTCACGAGCAGCACGGGCGCTTCAGTGAACTTGACCGTCAACGGCACCGGCACCTTCAGCGGCATTATCCAGAACGGCGGCACCAATGCCATCGTTGCCCTGACCATAGCAGGCGGCACGGTGACACTCAGCGGCGCCAACACCTACACGGGCGGGACAACAATCACTGCGGGTTTGCTGTCGATTAGCAGCGACAGCAACGTTGGCGCCGACCCCGCCAGCGCCACCCCCGGTAACCTCGTCCTCAATGGCGGCACGCTGCAGGCGACGGCCAGCTTCACCCTGAACAGCAACCGCGGCATCGCCCTGGGCCCGACCTCCGGCAGCGGCGGCGGCACCATCGACGTGACCAGCGGCAGCACCCTGACCTATGGCGGCATCGTCGCCAACAACGGCGGCACAGGCAGCCTGACGCTTGCCGACAGCGGCACGCTAATCCTGTCCGCAACCAACACCTACACCGGCGCCACGACCATCGACGCTGGCACGCTCGCCGTTGACGGCTCCATCACCAGCGCCGCCACCGTCAATAGCGGCGGCACGCTTACGGGCGGCGGCACCATCAACGCCAACGTCACCAACAACGGTGGCACCGTCTCGACCGCGTATAGCGGCGCGGATGTGCTGGCCGACCAACCGGCGGCTTACTACCAGCTCGCTGAAACGTCCGGAACGACGGCCGTCGATTCCTCGGAGCACAACCTGAACGGGACCTACCAGGGTGGCTACACCCTCAACCAGCCGGGGCCCGTTCCGGGGATCCCGGCGGTGGCCCTGGACGGCATGAGCGGCAACGTGAGCGTTCCGGCCGGCGCGGTCAACAACCTCACTTCCGGAACCATCGCCGCCTGGGTCTACCTCAATAACAACACCGGCGAGACCATCTTTGCCAAGCAGCATAACGGCGTCAACTCGGAGGCGATCTTCACGATCGGCTACCTCCCCACCGGCGGCCCCAACCCCGGGACGGCGGGCACAATGTACTTCCATGCTGAAAATTCGACCCCCACCGCGGCTAGCACCGGCACCGTCAGCACCGGGGCCTGGCACTACGTGGCCGTGGTGTTCTCGAGCACAGCCGTGACCTTCTACATCGACGGCGTGGCCAGCGGCACGACGAGCGGCGATTACCACATCCCCAATGATACCAACCCGACTTCGACCAATATCGGCGCCTGGGTCGAGAACGGGAACCCGGATCTGTACGCTTTGAATGGCAGTATCGCGCAGTTCGCTGTCTTCGGCACGGCGCTCTCCGCAGCCCAGATCAACGCCATCTATCACGGCACCCTTACGGTCTCCGGGTCCTACACGCAGAGCTCGGGAACAACCTCGCTCAGCGGTACCTTGGCTGTGTCGGGCGCCGCGACCTTCAACGGCGGTTCCTTGGCGGGCGCGGGTACCTTCGCCGACAACGGCTCGCTGACGTTCAACAGCGCGGGCAGCTTCACCGTAACGCCGGTCATCAGCGGCGCCGGTTCACTCACCGAGGAAGGCAGCGGTACCTTGGTACTGACCGGCGCCAACACTTATAGCGGCGGCACCAATGCGATGGGCCCCGGCATCCTGACCTTGGCCAATAACACGGCCGCCGGTACGGGAGCCATCGTGGTGACCAGCACGACCGGAGGGACAGGTGTCACCGGCACGCGCGTCGCCCTCCAGGGCGGCATCACGGTGAGCAACTCCCTGTCGCTGTCTTCCAACAGCAACGGCGATATCCGCACGATTCTGTTCGTCAACAGCGGCAACAACACCTGGAGCGGGCCGATTACGCTCAGCGGCGCCGATCGCATCAGCTTCGCCGGCAACGCCGGCACCGTCCTGAACATCGCCGGCGGTATTTCCGGTCCCAGCTTCACGGGCATCCTCTTCGCCGCCCGCGGCACGGCCGGCTTCACCACGATCATTTCCAGCATCATTGACCTGCCCAACGCCACCGCGCTTGCCGGCGGCACCCTGCAAGTCACGGATGGGGCAACGCTGATCGTCAGCTCCACCGGGAACACGGTTCCCACCGTGGGTGCCGTGTTTGGAACCATCCAGCTCGGAGCCAACAACGCCCTGCCCACGGGGGTGAGTCTGATGCTCGGACAAAACTCGGCGGGTGCGGATTCGGGCACCCTGGACCTGGCCGGCTTCAACCAGCAAGTGAGCACTCTGACGGTCGCGGCAGGAGCCGTGCCGTCTGATGAGACGGTCATGGATAGCGGCGGCCCGGCGACCTTGACCATCACCGCCGGCGGCACGTTCAGCGGCAACATCACCGGCGTCAACACCGCCCTCACCGTCGGCGGCGGCAACCAGACGTTGACCCTCTCCGGCGACAACACCTACGGCGGCCCGACCACGATCAACAGCGGCATCCTGTCCATCAGCAGCGACAGCAACCTGGTGCCGTCCCGGCCGCCCCGACGACGAACATCATCATCGGCGGCGGCACGCTGCAGACGACCACCAACAACGTCACGCTCAACGTCAACCGCGGCATTAGCCTGTCCGGCCCCGCGACTCTCAACTCGAACACGTCGGGCGCGACACTGACGGTCAATGGCACGGTGGACGGGGCACAGGCGTTGACGCTGTCGGGGCCCGGCAATGTCACCTTGGCGGGGGTCGTCGGGGGCGGCAGCCCCCTGGCGAGCCTGAGCGCGACCGGCGGCGGCACCACGGGCCTCAACGGCGGCGCGGTGACGACGACCGGCTTCCAGGTTTACAGCGATGCCGTTACGCTGGGCGCGAATACGACACTGACGGGCACCACCATCAGCTTCGCGAATGCCATCAGCGGTGCCTACGGCCTGACGATTAACGGTGATGCCGCCTTCAACAGCGCTCTCAGTGGCCTGACCAGCCTGTCCGTCACAGGTTCGGCCAGCGGCACCATGACGGTCACCGCCGCCAGCTTTTCCAATGTTACGATCGGCACGCTTGCGGGCAGTCTCATCGCCGTCTACGGCAACGTCGAATCGGCCAACATTGGCACCATCGCCGCCACTGGTTTGCTGGAGGCGACCGAAGATCCGAACAACCCGGACGCGACCGGACAACTCATTGACATCACCGTGGGTGCAAACTACGGCACGATCGAGGGCGGCTCCATCTCGGGCATGTCGGTATCGACCAACAGTGGCTCGATCGCCGCTGCCGGCCAGGGCACGACCGACAACGTGTCGATCGGCAGCAACGCCGGTTCGTTTACGGCGCCGGAAGACACCAACACCGGCAGTGGCGTGATGAACAACACGACGATCGGCACCAACACGGGGACGGTGTCGACCGGCTCGATCTCGGGCATGTCGGTGACGACCAACAGCGGCAGCATCGCCGCGGCCGGCCAGGGCACGACCGATAACGTCTCGATCGGCAGCAACGCGGGCAGCTTCACCGCGCCGGAAGACACGAACGCCGGCAGCGGGGTCATGAGCAACACGACCATCGGCACCAACACCGGCACGGTGTCGACCGGTTCCATCTCCGGCATGTCGGTGACGACGAACAGCGGCAGCATCGCCGCGGCCGGCCAGGGCACGACCGACAACGTCACCATCGGCAGCAACGCCGGCAGCTTCACCGCGCCGGAGGACACGAACGCCGGCAGCGGCGTCATGAGCAACACGACCATCGGCACCAACACCGGCACGGTGTCGACGGGCTCGATCTCGGGCATGTCGGTGACGACCAACAGCGGCAGCATCGCCGCGGCCGGCCAGGGAACGACCGACAACGTCACCATCGGCAGCAACGCCGGTTCGTTCACAGCCCCGGAGGACACCAACTCCGGCAGCGGCCAGATGAGCAACACGACCATCGGCACCAATACCGGCACGGTGTCGACCGGCTCCATCTCCGGCATGTCGGTGACGACGAATAGCGGCTCGATCGCGGCGGCCGGTCAAGGCACGACGGACAACGTCTCGATCGGCAGCAACGCCGGTTCGTTTACGGCGCCGGAAGACACCAACACCGGCAGCGGCGTGATGAACAACACGACGATCGGCACCAACACGGGGACGGTGTCGACCGGCTCGATCTCGGGCATGTCGGTGACGACCAACAGCGGCAGCATCGCCGCGGCCGGCCAGGGCACGACCGATAACGTCTCGATCGGCAGCAACGCGGGCAGCTTCACCGCGCCGGAAGACACGAACGCCGGCAGCGGGGTCATGAGCAACACGACCATCGGCACCAACACCGGCACGGTGTCGACCGGCTCCATCTCCGGCATGTCGGTGACGACGAATAGCGGCTCGATCGCGGCGGCCGGTCAAGGCACGACGGACAACGTCTCGATCGGCAGCAACGCCGGTTCGTTTACGGCGCCGGAAGACACCAACACCGGCAGCGGCGTGATGAGCAACACGACCATCGGCACCAACACGGGCACGGTGTCCACCGGCTCCATCTCCGGCATGTCGGTGACGACGAACAGCGGCAGCATCGCCGCGGCCGGCCAGGGCACGACCGATAACGTCTCGATCGGCAGCAACGCGGGCAGCTTCACCGCGCCGGAAGACACGAACGCCGGCAGCGGGGTCATGAGCAACACGACCATCGGCACCAACACCGGCACGGTGTCGACCGGTTCCATCTCCGGCATGTCGGTGACGACGAACAGCGGCAGCATCGCCGCGGCCGGCCAGGGCACGACCGACAACGTCACCATCGGCAGCAACGCCGGCAGCTTCACCGCGCCGGAGGACACGAACGCCGGCAGCGGCGTCATGAGCAACACGACCATCGGCACCAACACCGGCACGGTGTCGACGGGCTCGATCTCGGGCATGTCGGTGACGACCAACAGCGGCAGCATCGCCGCGGCCGGCCAGGGAACGACCGACAACGTCACCATCGGCAGCAACGCCGGTTCGTTCACAGCCCCGGAGGACAGCAACTCGGGTAGCGGCCAGATGAGCGGCACCACCATCGGCACCAACACCGGCCTGGTGTCGACGGGTTCGATCTCAGGCATGTCGGTAACGACCAACAGCGGCAGCATCACCGCCGCCGGTCAGGGCACGACCGATAACGTCACCATCGGCAGCAACGCCGGTTCGTTCACCGCGCCGGAGGACACGAACGCCGGCAGCGGAGTCATGAGCAACACGACCATCGGCACCAACACCGGTACCGTGTCGACCGGCTCGATTTCGGGGATGTCGGTGTCGACCAACAGCGGCTCGATCGCGGCGGCCGGTCAAGGCACGACGGACAACGTCTCGATCGGCAGCAACGCCGGTTCGTTTACGGCGCCGGAAGACACCAACACCGGCAGCGGCGTGATGAGCAACACGACCATCGGCACCAACACGGGCACGGTGTCCACCGGCTCCATCTCCGGCATGTCGGTGACGACGAACAGCGGCAGCATCGCCGCGGCCGGCCAGGGCACGACCGACAACGTCACGATCGGCAGCAACAGCGGCTCGTTCACTGCGCCGGAGGACACGAACGCCGGCAGCGGCGTCATGAGTAACACCACCATCGGCACCAACAGCGGTACGGTGTCGACCGGCTCCATCTCCGGCATGTCGGTGACGACGAACAGCGGCTCGATCGCGGCGGCCGGTCAAGGCACGACGGACAACGTCTCGATCGGCAGCAACGCCGGTTCGTTTACGGCGCCGGAAGACACCAACACCGGCAGCGGCGTGATGAGCAACACGACCATCGGCACCAACACGGGCACGGTGTCCACCGGCTCCATCTCCGGCATGTCGGTGACGACGAACAGCGGCAGCATCGCCGCGGCCGGCCAGGGCACGACCGACAACGTCACGATCGGCAGCAACAGCGGCTCGTTCACTGCGCCGGAGGACACGAACGCCGGCAGCGGCGTCATGAGTAACACCACCATCGGCACCAACAGCGGTACGGTGTCGACCGGCTCCATCTCCGGCATGTCGGTGACGACGAATAGCGGCTCGATCGCGGCGGCCGGTCAAGGCACGACGGACAACGTCTCGATCGGCAGCAACGCCGGTTCGTTTACGGCGCCGGAAGACACCAACACCGGCAGCGGCGTGATGAGCAACACGACCATCGGCACCAATACCGGCACGGTGTCCACCGGCTCCATCTCCGGCATGTCAGTGACGACCAACTCGGGCAGCATCGCCGCGGCCGGCCAGGGAACGACCGACAACGTCACCATCGGCAGCAACGCCGGCAGCTTCACCGCGCCGGAGGACACGAACGCCGGCAGCGGCGTCATGAGCAACACGACCATCGGCACCAACACCGGCACGGTGTCGACGGGCTCGATCTCGGGCATGTCGGTGACGACCAACAGCGGCAGCATCGCCGCGGCCGGCCAGGGAACGACCGACAACGTCACCATCGGCAGCAACGCCGGTTCGTTCACAGCCCCGGAGGACACCAACTCCGGCAGCGGCCAGATGAGCAACACGACCATCGGCACCAATACCGGCACGGTGTCGACCGGCTCCATCTCCGGCATGTCGGTGACGACGAATAGCGGCTCGATCGCGGCGGCCGGTCAAGGCACGACGGACAACGTCTCGATCGGCAGCAACGCCGGTTCGTTTACGGCGCCGGAAGACACCAACACCGGCAGCGGCGTCATGAGCAACACCACCATCGGCACCAACAGCGGTACGGTGTCGACCGGCTCGATCTCCGGCATGTCGGTGACGACGAACTCGGGCAGCATCGCCGCTGCCGGCCAGGGCACGACCGACAACGTCACCATCGGCAGCAACGCCGGCAGCTTCACCGCGCCGGAGGACACGAACGCCGGCAGCGGCGTCATGAGTAACACCACCATCGGCACTAACACCGGCACGGTGTCGACCGGCTCCATCTCCGGCATGTCGGTGACGACGAACAGCGGCAGTATTGCCGCCGCGGGCCAGGGCACGACCGACAACGTCACCATCGGCAGCAACGCCGGCTCGTTCACCGCCCCGGAGGACACCAACTCCGGCAGCGGCCAGATGAGCAACACCGTCATCGGCACCAACACCGGCACGGTGTCGACCGGCTCCATCTCCGGCATGTCGGTGACGACGAACAGCGGCAGCATCGCCGCCGCCGGCCAGGGCACGACCGACAACGTCACCATCGGCAGCAACGCCGGTTCGTTCACAGCCCCGGAGGACACCAACTCCGGCAGCGGCCAGATGAGCAACACGACCATCGGCACCAATACCGGCACGGTGTCGACCGGCTCCATCTCCGGCATGTCGGTGACGACGAATAGCGGCTCGATCGCGGCGGCCGGTCAAGGCACGACGGACAACGTCTCGATCGGCAGCAACGCCGGTTCGTTTACGGCGCCGGAAGACACCAACACCGGCAGCGGCGTCATGAGCAACACCACCATCGGCACCAACAGCGGTACGGTGTCGACCGGCTCGATCTCCGGCATGTCGGTGACGACGAACTCGGGCAGCATCGCCGCTGCCGGCCAGGGCACGACCGACAACGTCACCATCGGCAGCAACGCCGGCAGCTTCACCGCGCCGGAGGACACGAACGCCGGCAGCGGCGTCATGAGTAACACCACCATCGGCACTAACACCGGCACGGTGTCGACCGGCTCCATCTCCGGCATGTCGGTGACGACGAACAGCGGCAGTATTGCCGCCGCGGGCCAGGGCACGACCGACAACGTCACCATCGGCAGCAACGCCGGCTCGTTCACCGCCCCGGAGGACACCAACTCCGGCAGCGGCCAGATGAGCAACACCGTCATCGGCACCAACACCGGCACGGTGTCGACCGGCTCCATCTCCGGCATGTCGGTGACGACGAACAGCGGCAGCATCGCCGCCGCCGGCCAGGGCACGACCGACAACGTCACCATCGGCAGCAACGCCGGCTCGTTCACCGCCCCGGAAGACAGCAATTCGGGCAGCGGCCAGATGAGCAACACCAGCATCGGCACCAACACCGGCACGGTGTCGACCGGCTCGATCTCCGGCATGTCGGTGACGACGAACTCGGGCAGCATCGCCGCTGCCGGCCAGGGCACGACCGACAACGTCACCATCGGCAGCAACGCCGGCTCGTTCACCGCGCCGGAGGACAGCAACAGCGGTAGCGGCACGATGAGCAACACCAGCATCGGAACCAATACCGGCACGGTGTCGACCGGCTCCATCTCCGGCATGTCGGTGACGACGAACTCGGGCAGCATCGCCGCCGCCGGTCAGGGCACGACCGACAACGTCACTATCGGCAGCAACGCGGGCTCGTTCACAGCCCCGGAGGACACCAACTCCGGCAGCGGCCAGATGAGCAACACCGTCATCGGCACCAACACCGGCACGGTGTCGACCGGCTCCATCTCCGGCATGTCGGTATCGACCAACAGTGGCTCGATCGCGGCGGCTGGCCAGGGCACGACCGACAACGTGAGCATCGGCAGCAACGCGGGCAGCTTCACGGCGCCGGAAGACAGCAATTCGGGAAGCGGCCAGATGAGCAACACCACTATCGGCACCAATTCCGGTACGGTTTCGACCGGCTCCATCTCCGGTATGTCGGTGTCGACAAACGCTGGCTCGATCACCGCGGCCGGCGCGGGGACCATGACCGGCGTATCGATCAACACCAACAACGGCGCCGTCAGCGCGGTACCCGATTCCACGGCTGGGTCCGGCGCGATGACCAACGTTTTCTTTGGGAATCTCGGCAGCGCGGGTGTCGTCAACGCCGCTACAGCGAACGACCTGACCGCGACCACCATCAACAGCGGCGGCACGGTATCCGTCAGTGCCACATTGACTAATTTCACAGGCACCACGATAGCCGGCGCGGTATCGGCAGGAACGATCGCCGGCACGTTTACGGCATCGACTGTCAACAGCTTGACGGCCGGCACGGTGACCGGCACGGTGACGGCGAGCAGCGTCACGCAAGCCAACCTGGGTACCGTGTCGGGTTCGGTGTCGGTCTCTGGCGCGGTCGGGACCCTGTCCATCGTCGAGCAGGCCGGCTCCGTCAGCGCCGCCTCCATCAACCAGGCGACGATCGATTTGCAGGACGCGGGCGTCACCCTGACGGCCAATTCGATTCAGACCCTGTCATCGATCGAGCTGGATGGGACCACCGACGCCACGGTAACGACGAGACGCCATCTGCCGCCGCAGGTCTACCTCACCGACAGTAGCGGCAACATCCTCCTGAGCAGCATCAGCGTGCCGGAGGGGACGTCCATCGCGCTCGGGAGCAAGCTCATCGCCGGCGCTACGGACCGGGACTCGGGATTCAGTTACTCCTGGACGGCGAACGGCAGTCCGGTCGGCAGCGATTCCGCCAATTACACGCTGACCCCCGACGACGCCGGCCAGTACCAAATTGTCCTGACGGTGAGCTTCGACGACAGCGCCCAGGCCGTGGCCAGCGAGAACGTGACGGCCACGGTCGTGCCGCCGGTGGTGACGGCGTTGACGGCGACCAGCGGAGCGACGGTGAGCAACGGAGTTACCAGCGGCACGGCCGGCACGCCGATTTGCCTGACCGCAACGGTACAATCGCCCACCTCCGTGGTGCAAGCCGCCGGCTATACCGCCGTCTGGACCGTAACCCGCAGCCGCGAAGGCGGGACCTTCCAGCCCTACGCGACCTACACCAGCACGACGCCTGCGCAGTCGCCGGCTTATCAGCTCAACCCCGACGATAGCGGCATCTACGACGTGACGCTGGTGGTCACCGATAAAGACGGTGCCGCGAGCCAGCCGTTTACGACCAGCATCACCGTAACCGAGACCGCGCCGGTGGTGACCGTCAGTGGTTCAACGACCGGCAGCGTCGGCACGGCGATCCCATTGACGAGCACAGTGACAGCGGCGGGCCCCGCGGACCAGGCGGCAGGTTTCACGTACCTCTGGAACATCAGCTACAGCAGCAATAACGGCTCGAGCTTCACGAGGTTCGCAACTGCCAGCACCGCCAACTTCACGCTGCTGCCCGCGTACGGTGGGATATACGTTGCAACGCTGACGGCGACGGATCACGACGGCAACAGCACCACGTCGGCGCCGCTGGACATCACCGTCGCCGACGTGGCGCCTGTGGCCGCCATCACCAGCAGCACGTCGGGCTCGACGATCGTCCTGAACAGTGTGGTTACGTCCGGTGGACAACCTGTAGTGCCGCCGGCTACCCTCAGCTACGCCTGGACCATCACCTACAGTAGCGACGGCGGCAACACTTACACGCCATTTGCCGCCGCCAGCACTGTCGACACCACCCTCACGCCCATCAACAACGGCCTTTACCAGGTCACCTTGGTGGTGACGGAACAGAATCCCGACGGCACGAGCGACGCGAGCCAACCCGTCACGGAAACGTTCACGATCAGCTCCGGCGCCGTGACCATGTTCACTTCGGCGGTTAGCCTGACCTCATCGTCGACCAACAACACCGCCACTTACGGCCAGTCGGTTGCCTTCACCGCCGCGGTTACCTCCCAAGGCGGCACGCCCTCGGGTCAGATTCAGTTCTACGACGGCACCACGCTGCTGGATACGGAAACCCTGAACGCCAGCGGGATCGCAGTCAGCAAGTCGTTCACCAACCTGGCGATCGGCGGACATTCGATAACCGCTTATTACCTGGGAGACGCGAGTTTCAACCCCAGTAATACGTCCGCCACGCCATTGACCGAGACGATCAGCAAGGCCGTGTTGACCGTGACCGCGAACAATCAATCGATGGTATACGGCAGCGCCCTGCCGACCTTGACGTATGCCATCACCGGCTTCCAGAACGGCGAAACGCTGGCGACCAGCGGCGTCACGGGAACGGCCGTCCTGAGCACGTCCGCCACGTCAACCAGCTCAGTCGCAGGTAGTCCGTATGCCATTAACGTTAACGTTAGCGGCCTGAGTGCTGCTCATTATTCCTTCACCTTCGTCCCTGGCACGCTAACCATTAGCCCCGAGCCGACGACCACCGCCATCACATCGGCGCCGGCCATCAGCTTCGGCCAGAACGGCACCGTCACGGTTACGTTGACCGCACCCTATACGGTCCCGAGCGACAGCATTGCCTTGACCGTGACGGGGGCGTCGGCGGTTACAGAGGTGAATAATTCGACGACGACCGGGACGGCGAATAACGGTCAATTCTACCGAACCGACACGTTTACCGTTGCTGGGCTAGCGGCGGGCGGCCACGCCTTCAGCGCGACGTATAGTGATGCGCTGGGGAACCTCAGCGGCAGCAGCGCCACGGGCACGCTGGCGGTCAGCCAGGCGCAGCCGCTGTTCAGTAATCTCACAGCGTTCACAGCGTCCAACGCCATCACCTACGGCACCGCGTCCGTAGGCGTGTCCGGGACCTTGGTTGGCTGGGCGCCCGCCACCGGGAAAGAAGAAGTAGTGAACATCAGTGCCGGCAGCGCCTCTACCACGGCTACTATCCAGACGGATGGCAGTTTCGCGGCCACTCTGAGCACCAGTGATCTTTCAGCGTCCACTTACGCGATCACCTACAGTTATGGCGGCGATCAAGAGTTCACGGGCACAAGCGACTCCAGCACGCTGGCCGTCAATCCCAAGGCCCTCACGGCGGTGATCATCGGAACCCCGACCAAGACATACGATGGCACGACGACGGCAACGCTGACCTCGTCGAACTTCAGCCTGTCGGGCTTGGTGGGGAGCGAGAGCTTCACGGTGACGCAGACCGCCGGCACCTTCAACAGTAAGGACACGACAGCGACCACCGTGACCACGAGCCTGTCGGCGGGCCAGTTCACGCCAGCCTCCGGGACGTTGGCCAGCAATTACACGTTCCCGACGACCGCCAGCGGCGCCGGTACGATCACGCCCAAGGCGTTGACGTATAGCGGACTGTCGGTGCCGGCGAGCAAGGTGTACGACGGTACGACGACGGCTGTGGTGAGCGGGACGGCCGCGTTGAGTACCGCGGAGACAGTGGGCACCGGCAGCACGTCTGACGGCACACCGTACAGCGGAGACACGGTGAGCCTGACGGGCACGCCCACCGGCACCTACAACACGAAGGATGCGGCGACGGCCACGACGGTGACGTTCGGCGGGCTGTCGTTGACAGGTGCGACCAGTGGCGACTACACGCTGTCGACGTCCACCCAGGCAGCGACCATCACACCCAAGGCGTTGACGTACAGCGGCCTGTCGGTGCCGGCAAGCAAGGTATACAACGGCACGACGACGGCCGTGGTCAGTGGGACGGCCGCATTGAGGACCGCGGAGACGGCGGGCACCGGCAGCGTGTCGGACGGCATACCGTACAGCGGGGACGCGGTGAGCCTGTCCGGCACGCCCACCGGCACCTACAACACCAAGGATGTGGCGACGGCCACGACTGTGACGTTCGGCGGGCTGTCACTGACCGGCGGCGCGGCCAGTGGCGACTACAGGCTCACGGCGTCCACACAGGCAGCGACCATCACACCCAAAGCGTTGACGTACAGCGGCCTGTCGGTGCCGGCGAGCAAGGTGTACGACGGTACGACGACGGCGGTCGTGAGCGGGACGGCCGCATTGAGGACCGCGGAGACGGCGGGCACCGGCAGCGTGTCGGACGGCATACCGTACAGCGGGGACGCGGTGAGCCTGACCGGCACGCCCACCGGCACCTACAACACCAAGGATGTGGCGACGGCCACGACGGTCACGTTCGGCGGGCTGTCGCTGACGGGTACGGGCAATGGCGACTACACGCTGACGGCGTCCACCCAGGCGGCGACCATCACACCCAAGACGCTGACGGCTACGATCGTTGGCAACCCGACGAAACCGTATGACGGCACGACGACCGCGACGCTGACGGCGAGCAACTTCAGCCTCACCGGCCTGGTAGGCAGCGAAAGCTTGACGGTGACGCAGACCGCGGGCACCTACAACAGCAAGAACGTGACGACGGCGACCACGGTGACAGCGAGCCTATCGACGGGCCAGTTCACGGCGGGCACCGGGACGCTCGCAAGCGATTACAGCCTTCCGAGCTCGGCTAGCGGCCCGGGCAAGATCACCACAGCATCGTTTACCTACCAGATCGGCAACGACAGTCAAGCCTATGGCACGCCCGCCAATTTCGCGTCCGACTTGGGCACGACCATCCCGGGCGTGAACAGCGAGAACCTGGATATCACTTACAGCAGCCCCGGCGATACGGCCACCGCCATTGCCGGCACTTACCCGATTACCGGCTCGCTGTCGTGCGGCACCGGCATGCTGTCCAATTACAACGTTACCCTGGTCCCCGGCACCCTTACGGTCAGAATGAGCGTGGCGAATGGCGCCTCCATTTATCTGCTGAGCACGACCGCCACGGGTGCCCTGACCCTTAGCGGCAACGCTCAACTCAAGGTCAGCGGCGTGGTCGATGTCGACTCCAACTCCTCGTCGGCGCTGTCCGCCAGCGGCAACGCGATCGTATCGGCGACCGGCGGCATCCAATTGGTCGGCAAGGCGCAATCCAGCGGCAACGTGCATCTCAGTCCGACGCCGACGACCGGAGCGACAGCGATCAGCGATCCCCTGGCCAACCTGGCCATCCCCAGCCTGAGTGGAACCGCCTCGTCGGTCAATCTCGCCGGCAACAACACGCTGACGATCAACCCCGGCATCTACAGCCAAATTCAAGTTTCGGGCAACGGTGTCCTGACCATGAATGCCGGCATCTATGTGATCGCGGGCGGCGGACTCAGCGTGAGCGGTAACGGCATCGTCAAGGGTTCCGGCGTGATGATCTACAACGGCGGCAGCAGCTACAAGAACGGGACCGACGGCGGGACTTACGGTGCCATCACGTTCAGCGGTAATGCCCAGTGCAACGTGACGCCCGAGACCGCGAACACCGGTTGGTGTGTGGGCTCCCTCCTGCCGTATGCGAACATTCTTATCTTCCAGGGGCGGCAGAACACGAATACGCTCTCGTTGAGCGGCAATGCGGACCCCGGCGCCGCCTCCATCATCTACGCGCCGGACGCGGCCGTGACGATGTCCGGCTCCGCTTCGTTCCAGGCCACGCTGATCGCCAGCACGCTGAACCTCAACGGCAACGCCATCTTCCAGCTATCCAATCCCGCCGGCGGCGCGGCCGCGTTCGCCCCGGACCAGATCCGTACTGCCTACGGCGTCAACGGCCTGTCGCTGGATGGCACCGGCCAAACCATCGCCATCGTCGATGCCTACGACAATCCGAACATTTACGAGTCGCTGGACCAGTTCGACAGCCAATTCGGCGCGACCGCTGACGGCCTGTCGCTCTTCCAGCAGTACGGCCCGGCGTCGTCGTTCTTGACGGTGCTCAACCAGGACGGCCAAGCGACGAACCTGCCGGCGGTCGATCCCAGTGGCGCGGGCACCGCGAACTGGGAGACCGAGGAAGCCGTGGACGTGGAATGGGCGCATGCCATGGCGCCGGGCGCCAGATCATCCTCGTGGAGGCCAACAGCCAGTCGCTGGGCGACCTGATGAGCAGCGTGGCCACGGCCGCGCAACAGCCGGGCGTTTCCGTCGTGTCGATGAGCTGGGGCTTCACCGAGGGTCAGGACGTGCTGGCCGCGGACGAAGCCGCCTATGACCCGGATTTGACCACGCCGGCCGGGCATCAGCCGGTGGCGTTCGTGGCGAGCACCGGCGACTTCGGCTCGGCCGATCCCGAATATCCCGCCTTCTCGCCCAACGTGGTGGCCGTCGGCGGCACCACGCTCAACCTCAACGGCGACAGCTCGTACAATTCCGAAACCGGCTGGGGCTATTATTCCAACGGCGCCGGGGCGTTCATCGGCAGCGGCGGCGGCGTCAGCCTCTACGAGCCGCAGCCCAGCTACCAGGCCGCCGTCCAGTCCACCGGTTTCCGCACCACCCCGGACGTGTCGTTCGTGGCGGACCCGAACACCGGCGCGTGGATCGCCGACACCTACAACCTGCCTGGCGACAACCCGTGGGAGGTCGTGGGCGGCACCAGCCTTTCGGCGCCGTCGTGGGCCGGTCTGCTCGCCGTCGCCGACCAGGGCCGCGTGGCCGCCGGCGAATCCACGCTCAGCAGCGACGGCGGCACCACCGCTCAGCAGGCGCTGTACAGCGCCCCCGCCGGTGCCTTCAATTCGATCACCAGCGGCACCAACGGTGCTTACAGCGCGGCCGCCGGCTACAACCTGGTCACCGGCCTTGGCACCCCGGTCGCCGGCCAGCTGATCCCATCGCTCGTCGCCTACAATGGAACCTCCGCCGTCAACGCCACGGCCACCCCAGGCCAGGGCGGCAGCGGCTCCGGGTCCGGCAACACCAATGTCGTGTTCAACGTGTTCAACGCCCTGACCGCGGGCACTTCGATGGGCCATGGCATGGCGGGCGGCGGCTCGCAGTCGGCGGCCAGCGGCGGGACTACCCGTGTTCCGGTCAGCCCCATCGTTAGTGGTCCGTCGACGACCGACATCACGAGGGACCGCGCTCCGCTCGCCGGCACAGCCGGCAATCCGGTGGACGTGGCAAGCGCGGGATCGCTGCCCGGCATCCCGGCCGCGCTCGCTTTCGCAGACAGCAACGCCTATCCCATCGCCGGGGCTGGGCAAGTTCTGCAGGGTCTGGCGCTGCCCCGGCGCCGGCGCTCTCCACCACGCAGCAGGGAAACACCGGCGGCGAGATCCGCGTTGGCGGCGACGGCGATGACATCCTGCTTGGCGGCGACGGCGGCGACTTCCCGATCAGCGGCTTCGGCCCGCCAACCACCGAGGCAGCGACCGCCCGCCCTGCCAGTGCGGCTGACGCGTTCACGGCCGGAGACGTTGCCGCCAGCACCGGCGATCTCCGCGCCGCCTTCCTGGCGGTCTTCGCCGAGATGGACGCGGCCGACGATGTGTCGGGGGATGCCGTCGAGAACGGGTAGGCCGGAGGCCAACCGGCCTCTGGCCTGTGCCGAATCCCGAAATAGCATGACCGCAACGTCGCAACCTCATTCCCGCGCACGCTTCGCGTCTGGGAGCGCCCCATGTCATCCTCCAGGGATTCACGTAGCCTCACGTTCACCGAAGGCAGTTCCGATAAATTCTGGAAGATCGAACTCGACGGCTCGTCGCACAGTGTCACGTTTGGCCGCGCCGGCACCGCGGGACAGACGCAGACCAAGAGCTTCAGCGATGACTCCGCGGCGCGCAAATCCTTCGACAAGCTCGTGGCGGAGAAGCTGAAGAAGGGCTACGTCGACAGCAGTGCGTCGAGCGGCGCCAGCACGGCGAAGTCGAAGCCGGCCGGGAAAGCCCCCGCCAGGCCAACGCCCGTCGAACCGGCAGCGAAGGCCGCGGAGAAGCCCGCACTGGAGCTCGCCGCCGCGCCCAAGCCCGTGGTGGCGCCGCCGCGCGAAATCGCGCTCGACCCCGAAGACTGGTTTCGCGCTGGTTATCGCCCACGCCAACGTCTTCGAGCGCGGCACCGCCAGGCCGTTTGACAAGGACGAATGCCTGCGCCGCCTGGCCAAGCTCAAGACCATGGGCTGGGGCTGGGATACGCCGCGCTGGCGGGATCTGAACCTGCCGCCGTCCTTAACTCCGGAGGAAGCGCACTTCTGGCTGATTGCGATGACGACGCAGCACCATCCCGCCACTTCGATGCAACAGTTCGCCGACCAGTTGGCCTCGGAAACGTTCACCGGCAAGGTCGACGCTGCGTTGATCCACGACCGCATCGCCGCCTACGAGCGCGGCTTGCCGGACGAGGCGGTCCTCGTCATTGCCAATCTGCTGACCGCCGAGCAGATGTTCGAAGCGGCAGTGATGCCGTTCGCGAGCATGCAATGGGATGCCATGACGGGCGTGCGGCAGTCGCTCATCGCGGGCTTCACACGGTACGTCCTGCCGTACCTTACGGACAAGGCCATCGAGGGCCTGCGCGAGCGCCTCCGCCGCAACTGGGATCCGACCAAGGCCCCGCCCAGCGGGCCTTACGCGTTCGTGGCGGAATACTACCTGGCGGCGTCGCTCGGCATGCACCGGCAGGTGCTCGAAGGTCACCTCCCGCTGGGCGGACGACCAGTTTCAGAAGGATGACTACAGGGGCTGGTTCCACCCGCGAGCACTGGTGTTCGGCTTGGGCTCGGCCGAGCTGGTCGAAAGCGAATGGCGGCGGCTGAAGCTCAAGGTCAGCTCGCCGGAAGACGCGCGCGGCCTGCTCGCCTGCACCGAATGCGCTGCTCTCGACTGCCTGGCGGACGACGTCCTGGCCGAGACGAACAAAGAGAAATGCGCCGCGCTACTGGAAGTTTTGGCACTCGTTCATGCCCCGGAAGCGGCGGTGCCGATGCTGCGCTGCAAGCTGTCCGCCAAGACGCCGGCGCTCGCGCGCGCATGGCTCGACCAACATGTTGGGCACGCGGTCGCCGGCCTGATCGAGACGGCGGCGGGGCGCGGCAACCTTGCCGAGGCGGCGATCGACTTCCTGCGCGACGTCAAGCGCAACGGGCACGCGGATGTGATTGCGGCGGCACTCAAAGCGTCCGCCAACGGGGAAGCGGCCGCGAAAGTACAGGCCGAAGTGCTCGATTTCGAGGACAAGGTCTATCAGTCGCTCGACGCCGCCACGACGCCGGCGTGGCTGACCGCAGCGCTGGCCGCGGCAGGATCGGCCAAGCCCAGGAAGCTGCCGGCGTGGGCGGCGCCGGCGCTGCTGTCGCCGCTGATCGTCGGCGAGCGCCGCATGAACGACGAGCAAGTACCGGCGGTCTTGCAGGCCCTGGTCGACACGCCACCGGCGACCCGGCATCCGCTGCTGGTAGCAATTCGCGCGCACGTCGAACGCCACGTGCGCGACGTCTTCGCGTGGAAGCTCTATCAGAACTGGCAGGGCGACGGCTATCCGTCCGCGGGCAAATGGGCGCTCGGTGCCGTCGGCCACATCGGCGACGACGGCTGCGTCCTCAAGCTCACGCCGCTCATCCGCGCGTGGCCCGGCGAAAGCCAGCACGCCCGCGCCGTCTTCGGCCTGGAGTGCCTGCGCGCCGTCGGCACCAGCGTCGCCCTGATGCAGCTTTCCGGCATCGCCCAGAAGCTGAAGTTCAAGGGGCTCCAGGCCAAGGCTGAGCAGTTCGTCGAGGAAATCGCCAGGGACAAAGGGTTGACGCGCGCCGAGCTCGAAGACCGGGTGGTGCCCGATTGCGGCCTGGACGAGAACGGGCGGCGCGACTTCTCCTTCGGCCCGCGTTCGTTCGCGTTCGTTCTCGGCGGCGACCTCAAGGCGATGGTGCGCGACGCCGACGGCAAGCTGCGGTCCGACCTGCCCAAGCCCAGCGGCAAGGACGATGAAGCGATCGCCAATGCGTCCGTCGCCGAGTGGAAGCTGCTGAAAAAGCAGATCAAGCAGGTGGCGACCGTGCAGGCGGAGCGGCTGGAAAAGGCGATGGTCGCGGGACGCCGCTGGTCGCCGGGCGACTTTGAGACGCTGCTCGTGCGCCATCCGCTGATGACACATCTTGTGCAAAAGCTGATCTGGGGGACCTACGACGCCGACGGCAAGCGCCTGGCAACCTTCCGCGTCACCGAGGAGCGCGATCTTGCCGACGTGGATGAAAACGCCTTCGACCTCGGCGGCGCGGCCCAGGTCGGCGTCGTGCATCCCCTCGAGATGACGGAACAGGAACGCGGCGCCTGGGGACAGGTGCTCGGCGATTACGAGATCATCACGCCGTTCCCGCAACTTGGCCGCAAGGTCTACGCGCTCGAGGGGAACAAGCCGTCGCAAATGGAGCTGACGCGCTGGGTCCATTCCCAAAAAGTGGTGGGTTTTTCCTGCGTTTCGGCTAACCTATCGTACAGCAATGGACGGACTTTTCCAGCAAGGAAGCGAGGCAGCCAATGGAGATTCGCATGGCGAAGGCAGGACCGCCGGTCACGGGGGTCGCGGAAGTTGTCGCCCGGATGCAGCGGCAGCTGCCGACGCAGCAGGCCGAGTGGCTTGAGCAACTCCGTGACCGTCCCGAGACGTTTGCCGAGCTGGAGCGCAAGGTTCATGGCGCCTTTCAACAGCTGGCCGACCAGGTGGTTGCCGGCCTGCTGGCCGAAGCGACCAAGCCCGCCGAGTGGGCCCGCGAATCAAAAAAAGCGTAGTCGCAGCGTCGCCGACGAAACTTCGCTCGGGAGAAGTTCGGCCGTTGACGCTGCGACTTTTGGGCGGCTTGGTGCTGTGGGTGAGCACGATTTACTGCGGACCGGCGGCCCGTGGTGGCAAGGGCCGGGGTCGCGAAGGCGCTGGTCTGTACCCGGAGTTGGCGGTCCTGAGATTTCAGGAAGGGGACAGCCCGGCGTTGTGCAGCCTGGTGGCACGGGCGACGGCGCTGCTGCCATCGTACGCCATGACCCAGCAGGAATTGGCCCAGCGTGGTGTGCCCCTGGACATTAAGGTGGTCCATGGCATCGCGGGCCAGGTGGGGGCGGCGACGCTGGCGTGGCGCACGCGGGAATTGCAGAGGTATCGTGACGGTGCGCTGCCGGCGGGGACCGAGTTTACGGGCAAACGGTTGGCGGCGTTTGTGGATGGCGGCCGCACGCGGTTGCGGCGGGTGACGCGCAAGCAGCGCGGCCGCGGCCAGCACAAAAAGCAAAAACGCCGCTACAAGGCAGACTGGCGTGAACCCAAGCTGCTGATCATCTACGAGGTGGATGACCAAGGGCGGATGGTGCCGGGAACGCGGCCGATCGTCGACGGCACGTTTGGCGGTCCGGATGAGTTGATGGAATTATTGGCGATGCACTTGCATCGCTTGGGCGCGGCGAAGGCAACCGTGATTTCGCTGGGGGCGGACGGAGCGCCGTGGTTTTGGGATCGGCTCGATTGGGTGGTGCAGCGGGTCGGCCTGCCTGCCGAGCGTGTGGTGAAGACGTTGGATTGGTGCCACGGCGTGCACCAGATCAGTTTGGCATTGGCGCACCTGATCGCCGACAGCGCGGAACGCAAGCGGGTGTTCAAGAAACTACGCAAGTGGCTGCGTCAGGGCAGCTGGCAACGGGTGGCCAACGAGTTGACGGGGATGGCGTGGGCGCAGGAGTTGCCGCTGGACCATGCGGTGTGGACACCGATCCTGTATGTGGAGCGCCACGGCGAAGGGGGCCATTTGGACTACGCGCGTTACCGTCGTCGCGGTCTGCCGTCGGGAAGCGGGGCGATTGAGAGCGCGATCCGTCGGGTCATCAACCTGCGGCTGAAGGGAAACGGCATCTACTGGCTGGAGGATAACGCGGAGGCGCTACTGGTGATTCGTGCCAACGTGCTCTGCAATCGCTGGGAGGAAACGTTTGCGCGGGTGTGTGAGAGCATGGCGAGCAACCGCCGATTGGATTGGGCATGGCAGTCGCCAGACATGCTTGACGCACTGAACTCGGACGTCCCCGTTAAACCGCCGGAGCCACAACTCCAAGGTACCAAAGGAAGCTATGGCGCAGCGGCATAAGCACGTTTTTGGAATGCGCCCTGACTGCGCTTCAAGGGCATCAAGGTCGTCGCCCCGACGCTGATCGGCATCCTCGAGAAGCTCGGCTGGACGCGCGGCGTCGCCATGGACGCCGGCTGCTTCGACGAGCACTCCAAGCAATTCCCGGCCGCGAACGTCACCGCCGTCGTCGGCTACGACGGGACGGTCGGCATGGGGTACATCGACCCGAACGAGCTGCTCACGCTGCAGTCGGTCTATTTCTGTCCCGGTAGGCGCGCTTCGAGCGGCTACGGCTGGGGCTCGGAGAAGAAGCTCCCGCTGAGGGAGATTTCTCCCGTGGTCATCAGCGAGGTCCTCTCGCACATGCAGGTTCTGAAATCGAAAGCGAAGTAACAACAGGGGGCTTCTTCCTCCTACTCGTCCTCCTCCTCATCCTCGTACTCGTGTTCGTAAGACCGAGGAGGAGGAGGAGGAAGAGTAGGAGCAGGACCCAAGCCGAGCATGAGGGCATTGATTTTAGGCGCGGGGCATTCCACAATACATATCGTCGCTTTCCGACCATGGCGAATGCCGACGAACGCAGGGGTAAATGCCGTGCCGATCGTGCAATTGACGGATCCGGATATCTACGACAAAGCTGTCGCGGTCCTGCTGCGCGGCGGGGGAAGTTTTAGCGGGCGTGATCCGCAGACGCTCGTGCTTACACCCGCTCAATTTCAGGCGCTGGTCGAGGCAGGTTTGGTGGGTGGAATCGCGCCAGCCCCTGGAGAATCCGGGGTTTCTCGCGTTTCCGCAGGACGCGAGGCTGCGAACTTGGCCGGTTGACATTGCAAAAGAGGGGCCTTTCCTGCCCAATGTTGGTGCGAACCGCCACTACAGGAAAGGATTCCCCCATGAAGCAGTCTACCCTGGCGGCCATGCTGCCGGCAATCCCGGATCTGCGCGATGTGCTTGAAGTGCTGATTCGTGCGCTGCCTCAGTTTCTGAAGCTCATTGCTCTGATTCGACGCTTTCGCCAAGAACCGGTCACGCCGGTGCGCGCCTGTGCGTTTGAAAACGAGTTGGCGGCGATTGCACGTGAAGCGAATCGAATCATCGTCGAGCACGAATTCAATGGCATCGAGCCACAACGCCGCGACGAGTGCCCGTTGCGGCTGCGGTTTGCCGGCGAGGTCTACCGTCGTCGGCCCAAAAGCCGCAAGTGGGTCGGCAGCTTGTTCGGTGAGATCGAGCTGCATCGCTATTTGTACCAGCCCGTTGAGCCCGGCGAGCCAGCACTGGTTCCGCTGGAGAAACAGTTGGGTATCGAAGCTGGGCTGGCGACCGCGGCCCTGGCGGAACGCGTCGGTGTGTTGTCGGTGGACCACGAGCAGGACCAAGTCCGCACCCTCCTGCAGCGCCAGCACAACGTCTGCTGGTCGGTGCACAGTTTGCGTAAGGTGACCGCGACGCTGCGGGATGGCTTGGCCCCGTTTCGCGAAGAAGCGCAAGCAAACAAGTTGCTGGAATTGCTGGACAAAGCCTTGGCGTCGAAAGGCAAGCATCCGCCGACGCTGGCAGCGGGTCGAGATGGCATTCACGTGCCGATTCGCAAGCAGGGCTATCACGAGGGCAGCACGGCGACGGTATCCGTCTGCGACCGGCGTGGCAAACGTCTAGGCACCGTCTACCTCGGACGGATGCCCGAATCAGGCCAGGCAACGCTGTCGGCACAACTGACCGCGTTGCTGACCAAGGTGCTGACGCGATGGCACGCCGCAGGGCGGCGCGCGCCCCGTTTGGCCTACATCACGGATGGTGGCAGTCACCCAAAGGAATACTACCAGAAAGTGCTGCGTCGCATGGACGATCCATGGCATCCAGGGCGGAAGCTAGCCTGGCAGTGGGTCCTGGACTTCTGGCATGCCTGCGGCCACGTCAATAAAATCGCCCAAGCGTTGTTTGGAGCCGGAGCCAAGGCTTCGCACTGGTTTGCGAAATGGCGGCACTGGCTGCGTGGCCGCCGTCAGGGCGTGACCCAAGTATTAAGGTCGATGATGTGGCACTACAACAACGGTCGCAAGCTCGGCAAGGCCAAGACCGAGGACTACTGGACAGCCTACCGCTACATCCGCAAGCACGCAGTGTGGATGAAATACTGGCAGTATCGGGGACAGGGGATGCCCATTGGCAGCGGTGTAACCGAGGCGGCCTGCAAGACGGTGTTCAGCGAGCGCCTGAAACGCTCGGGCATGACTTGGGGCTGCGAGGGTGGCCAAGTGATTCTCGACTTGCGCGTGTTAGTGTTGAGCAAGATCTGGCGTGAGGTGCACGAAAACTACCTACGCTCGAAACCACAGCCTACGGTGGTACAATCGGCAAGTCAACGGGTCTCCCAGGGCCATATCCTCAAAAAAGCTGCATAACAGCGGGGCATGGCGCGACGCCACCCGGTTTGGTGAAGCCGCGGCATTACCACAAAGGTCGGCAAAATGGCCAGAAAAACCCGAAAACTTGAGGTCGCGGCGCTCGAACAGCAACCCCGGGATGATCTTCGCCTTCCCAGCCTCATCGCCGACAAACGGCTCGAGGGTCACGCGTTACGGTATACGATCCTTTTGCCCCTTCTGTCTGAACACGGCGAAGAGGTGTTTTCTTTCGAGCATCACCTCGGGCCATTGCTCCGGCTCCTTTCCAAGCGCTTCGGCGGGTTTACCCGGACCGCCCACATTCCGCAACCGGCATTGCTTGGCGGATGGCTGCCCGAGGGTGCGCCAGCACCCATCATGGATCAGAACCTTGAGATCCGCGTTTATTGTCGACAGATACCAGACTCTGCGGATGAGTTCTTCCAGCGGCTGAAGACGTTGTTGTTGCGTGCGGTCGCTCATCAACCGCAAGAGGAGATCGTGATGGAGCGCGTGCCTGTATGGTTGGTCGGCCGGCGATAGCCTCGGCGGGCAGCCGCCGATTCCTGAAATGATATTAGGGGCAACGTGGGAATGGCGAAGAAATCCACAACGTCGGACGCGGCCGCCGTAAAACCGCCGAACGCCGACCTGCAACGCCCAGCCGCCGAGACGCTGTACGCGGACGAGCTGGCCCGTCTGACGGCACAATCGGCCGCCCTGCCGCGCCCGCCCGGCTGGCGGCTCACGCCGCGCGCCGTGCTCGCCTTCATCCTGGGCGACGAGCAGCAAGGGCTCGCCCCGAAATTCGTCGGCCGACGCGCGTTTCTGGAGCGCTGCATCGTCGCGCTGGCCACCAATCGCGGCCTGATGCTGATCGGCGAACCCGGCACCGCCAAGAGCTACCTTAGTGAGCTGCTGGCAGTGGCGATCAGCGGCGACTCCACTCTCACCATCCAGGGGAGCGCGGGGACCACCGAGGACCGCATTGTGCTCCGACAGGCCCTTCGCGTACTCATAGAACACCTCGACGGCCTGCACCACGAGATTCGGAGCAAGCTTGTTACTCTCGGACAGAACGGACTCCGCGAGTTTCATCGCCCGACTCATGTCCGTCCATTGGAGCACGTTCAAAAAAAGCAGCCTGGATGCCCTGGTTTCCCGGGTCGAGGCGGCTAGCCTGCTCGTAGAATACCGCCGCGACCTGTTTGTCGTCCAAGCCCTCCCAGATGCTACCCCTGAGATAGGCGACGAGGGGTGCCGGCACGACTTTTTCAAGCTTGCGGAGCATCGCGAGAGCGCAGTCCCAGTCACCCCGTTCCCGTGCTTCGTAAACAGCGCCAAACTCAACTTGAGCTTCAGGTGTGATGGGCTCTAGCTTCGCCGACGGCGGATCGGATACCATATAGAGATCCTGAGAGAGGCCGCCTGTGCGGTCTCTCTCAATGGGGGTCATTTGTCCCCAATAACCCTCCAGGGCCGCGCAGATCTCGTGATATTCGTCGGTCTTATCTCGCTTCTCGACCGTGTATCGGTGGAGACGCAGCAGCCCGCTTACCGTTTGTTGGTAGGCGGTCTTCTCAGGGGTCGGGTGCTGCTGAGTGGTCATTTCTCGTATATCCCCATTCCTCACGAGTGGCCGCGAGGTTCTGCTGATGATCCCCTACCGGCACGGCTTGAGCTGGACGGACGATACCGTGTCTCACGGTGCCTTGGACTGGGGCGTCGGGGACGAGTTCCAGGTTGTTGCCAAACGTCATTTGCTGGAACTGTGCCGTGCCACGGCGGAAGCAATGAACAGGTTTTGTGCATCGCCCACGAGGATCGAGCCGTCTCGGCAAGACAACGAAGGGGAGCAATCGCCATTCCGGAGCTACGGACATCCCCTTTTCGGAAGGCGTGGCATTGTGCTGAGCGTCAAGGTCTATTTCACTCGCTCTGGCTCCCAGTGGCAGAACGCCTGACCTACTGTGGGCTTGTCGTCTTCGTCTTTCAGCATCGCACGGGACATACGAGGCACATCCCTCTCCCTTCGCGGTCGCATCAGGTTTGTCTTGATTATAAGGCTGGAGACGCGTGATGTCGGCGCCAAGTGGGCAACGTCGTGGCAAACGTACCTCCAGAGCACCGTGCGTCTTGAGGTTGCACGTCGTGAACCGAATTTGTGGCGGCCAGTCCTGCTGCGGCTCCGCGTACCACGGCGGGAACAGTCCGATCACCAGGTCGGGGGAGAGCCACCAGCGGAACACTCGGCGGACCGGCGGCAGCCCCAGCCCAGCCCCGAGCCGGTTGAGGGGACGCGCGACCAGCACCTAGCCGGCGGCGTCGACCGCCAGCCAGTACGCGCGGCGAAACGGGTGGGGAAGCCATGCCGGGATGGTCAGCCCGCCGGGCATCTCGGGGGGGCGCGGAGCAGCTGGGCTCGGCAATGGTGTACTTCGGCTGGCTCCCATGCAACCTTGTCTGCAAGATCGACGGCCAACCGATGCCGGCGCAGGTCGGCCTGGACACGACCTGCCGACGCGAGTAATGCAAGTGCATCGCGCCTGTGTGTGCGTGCGAAAGTCCGTACCTTGTCCGCCGCCGCGCTCGTGCTCGGTCCGTTCTCGAGGTAACAGCTAATGGCCTCCTCCCTCGGCACGATTGCACCAGTCTACTGGATCAAACAAACGGCACTGACACTGCTGGTGACGTTGCTTGCCTGCGCCGGCCAGCGGGTTCGCGGGCAGGATGACACGGCCCGCGAGCAGGCGGAGGCCGCGAGCAACCTGGGCGCCGAGTTGTTGGCGAAAAAAGATGTCGAGGGCGCCATCGCCAGGTTTAGGAAGGCCATCGAGCTGGATCCCACCTTTTTCCCCGCGCACTACAATCTCGGCCTGGCGTTGCGCGACCAGAAGAAGTTGGAAGAATCGATTGCGGCATTCCGCAAGGCACTGGAATTAAACCCGAAGTCGGCGCGGGCCTATAACGAGTTGGGCATCGCCCTGCGCCAAGAAGGACCCCGACGGCGCCATCGACCAGTATCGCAAGGCCATCCAACTCGCCCCGACCTTTGCGGGGGCGCATCACAACCTTGGCCTGGCGCTCGTCGACAAGAAGGACATCGCCGCCGCGATTGCCGCCTACCGCAAGGCGATTGCGCTCGATCCGCGCCAGGCGCAGTTTCACATCAGCCTCGGCAGCGCCCTGTACCGCTTCTCGTCCCCGCGAGATATGGACGGGGCCATCGCGGCGTTTCGAAAGGCCATCGAGGTCGATGCGAAGAACGCGCGACCCCACTTCAATCTGGGCATCGTTTACTACGAACAGAATCGCTTTGCCGATGCCATCGTGGAGTTGCAAAGAGGACTCGAGCTCGCCAGGGATCCGATCCAGCAGAACCTGCTGGGCCACTGTCTTGAACGCGAGAAGCGGCTGCCGGAGGCCATTGTCGCCTTCCAGAAGGCGATCGAGATGGCGCCGAACTACGCGGACCCCCATCACAATCTTGGCCTCATCTATTTCGTGCAAAAGCGTTTCGCGGAAGCCGAGGCGGCCAGCGCCAGGGCGATCGAGCTGAATCCCAGGCACGCGGGCGCCTACATCACCCTGGGGAATTGCCTGCTGGCGCAAGCGCTCCGACGCGGCCGAAACCGCTTTTCGAAAGTCCATCGCGCTCGAGCCGACCCACGCCGTGGGCCACCATAATCTCGGGCTCGTCATGAACGAGCGGCAGCGGTATGACGAGGCCATCGTCGCCTTCCGCAAGGCAATCGACCTCGATCCCCGGTACGCCGACGCTTACAACAACCTGGGCAATTCGCTGCGGAGCGCGCAAACTACCCGAGGCCATCGACGCCTATCGAAAGGCGGTCGAGCTCAATCCGAAGCACGATTTTGCGCATTACAATATTGGTTCCGCGCTGGTCTACCAGCACCGATTCGCCGAAGCCGAGCCGGAGTTCCACAAATCGGTCGCGAACAATCCGAAGCTGCCGAAGGCGCACATTGCCCTCGGCAAGGTGTATTACTGGCTCGGCAAGTTTCCCCAGGCCGGCGCTGCCAACCGGCAGGGCATCGACTTACTGCCCGCAGGCGATTCACTGCGGCGATGGTGCGAGCAGCACCAAAAAGAGCTCGAACGATTGCACGCGCTGGACAAGCGCTTGCCGGTGGTCCTCACGGGAAACGACCGGCCTGACATCGACGACCTGCTCACCATGGCACGCATGTGCCAGCGGCTCAAGAAGCAGAATCGAGCGGCCGCACGCCTGTACGAGCAAGCTTTCAAATTGCAGCCGGCCCTGGCGGACGCGCGGCACCTTTTCGATGCGGCGCGTGCCGCGGTGCGTGCCGCCCAGGATCAGGCAGAAGGCCTCCCGGTTGCCGAGGCCGACCGAGCCGCGTGGCGCCGCCAGGCGCACGCCTGGCTCGAAGCCGGTCTGCGCTCATACGCCGCCGGAGTCAAAGCCGATCGGCTGGAGAGCATCCTCGATGCTGCTCATTTCCTCGCGCTGGCTTAAAGATGCGGACCTTGGCGGCATCCGTCAGACCAAGGAAGTCGCCCGCCTGCCGGAGGCGGAAAGGAAATCGTGCGAACAACTCTGGACCGATGTGCGGCAAGTCCTTCGCGATGCCGAGCTGCGTTTTCCCGAAACCCGCACGAATACCATCCTGAGTCGCAGCGAAGCAAACAAGGTCTTCCTGATCGAGCTGAAGGCCGGCACGACGTACATTTTCGACCTGGAAAGCACGGACTTCGACACGCTCCTGAAGCTGGAGCGCCAGGACCGGCTGGCAGCCAGCAGCGAGCCATTCGACGAGGACAGCCTGAACTCCCGGATCGTTTTTACCGCCCCCGCTGCCGACATCTACCGACTGGTCGTCTCATCGAACTGGCTCGACGAATCGGGAAGCTACTCGCTGCGCATGCGCGAACTATCGAAGAAATGACTCGACTTGATGACGCTGGCGCGGAACTGTGCCGAGCCGGCAGGCTACCCACCAAACCCGATCCGGAAGGCGAAGGGATCATGCCGCCGCTCACCCGCCGCCGTGTGCTGATCGCCGTCGTGCTGCTTGTCCTCCTCCTGGTTGCCGTGGCGGTCCTTCTCCTCACCGGTGGTCAGGACCTCCGAGCCCGCACGGCCCTGATTTCTGTCGGGATGCCCCGTGAGCAGGTCGAGGACATGCTCGGCGCGCCGGCGCTCGTCTTGCGCAGGATGAACGAGAGGGGCAGTGCATTGATCTGGACTGACCAGCTCTGGCAGGTGGATGTCTTAATCGGCCCCGACGGCCGGGTGGAGTTCGTTGGCTGCATCCCCTCGGACAGCCTGTATCGGCGGACCGTGGGCCGCCTCATCGCGCTGCCCCTCTAGCCGGTCGCACGCCCACCTTCCGGAATTTGCTGGCGAACGGTGCGCCTCCCAGTCACTATGTAGCGGGAAAGGAACCGCTTGACGGTGCCGAGCACTATGGGGGGCTCGCTGTGACGGCATTCGACCTGCAACCCCTGCTTGCTCGGCTGTGTAACCGCGAAGCCGAGGTGGTCTTTTTCCCCGTTCGCCACCACAGTCCCCTGTGCGCCGCGCTCGCCGAGCAGATGATCGCGGAAATGCGGCCGGCGGCCGTCCTGATCGAGGGGCCGAGCGATTACAACGAGCACCTGTCCGAGTTGCTGCTCGATCATGAATTGCCGATCGCCATCTACAGCTATTTTCAGACCGCCGACGGCAAGAGTTCTGGGGCGTACTATCCGTTTTGCGACTATTCGCCTGAATGGTCGGCCGTGCGCGCGGCGACGCGCGCTGGGGCGGCGGTGCGGTTCATCGACCTGCCCTGGAACGTCATGGCGGCCGGCGAAACCACCACGCATCGGTATGCCGACGCGGAGCTGCGCCGCGGCCGATATGTGCGCATGCTATGCAAGCGCATGGAAGTCGAGGATTTCGACGACCTCTGGGACAAGCTGATCGAAGCGCACGAGCGGATGACGCTGGACGATTACTGCGAGCGCGTGCACTCGTTGTGCCTTCATATCCGCGCGTGGGAGGAACACGTCAGCGCTGCGGATCGTCAGCGGGAGGCGTTCATGGCCGAGGCGATCCGCCGCGCCCAGGCGGACGGGCTGCGGCGCATCCTGGTCGTGACCGGCGGTTTTCACAGCAGCGCGCTGGCGGCGCGCCTCGATGGCCTGGCCTGCCCCGGTCTGGAGACGCCCGAAGCGGCATCGGCCGACAGTCCACCGCCCGTGCTCGGCATCGCGCTGACAAGCTACTCGTATGAGCGCCTCGACAGTCTCACCGGCTATAACGCCGGCATGCCCAGTCCCGGCTTCTACGAGCACACCTGGCGGCAACGGCGTAACGGCGAGCCGTTTTCCCATCAGCCGCTCCTGGCGGAGCTCGTCGTCGAACTGCGCAAACGCAAGCAGACGCTGAGCACCGCCGACCTCATCGCCGTCGAAACGTCCGCCCGCGCACTGGCGGCCTTGCGCGGGCGCGGCCATGTCTGGCGGCGCGATCTCGTCGATGCCGTCACGTCCGCGCTGATCAAGGACGAGCTGGAATACGCTTGCGCGTCGCCGTTCGTCGATGCGGTGCATGCGATCCTGCGTGGCCGGCGGCGCGGCTGCCTGGCCGAAGGGACGCGGCTGCCGCCGCTGGTGCGCGACATCCGCGAACAATTGGCCCGCGCGGACCTCGATCCGCAACGAGCCGGCCACGACGTTCGAGCTCGACCTGCTCGCGCCGGCCGACCTCGCCAGGAGCCGGCTGCTGCATCGGCTGCGCCTTTTGGCCATTGCGGGTTTCGAGCGCGTCGCCGGGACCGATTTTCTCCAGCGCCAGGACCTGACGCGGCTGTGGGAGAAATGGCGGCTGCGCTGGAGCCCCGAGTTTGAATCCTCCTGCATCGAGGCGTCGCGCTACGGCATTTCCCTCGGCGATGCGGCGGCGTCCAGGCTTCAGGAAATGGCGCGGCAGCACCCGCGCAGCGCCGCCGCCGCCGCGGCGCTGCTCGTGCAGGCCGCCCACGCAGGCATCGACACGCTCTCCGCAAGCCTGCAGATCGAGCTGCAAAACTTGATCCAGCAGGAAGCCGAATTCGGACCCGCGGCGCAAGCCCTCGGTCACATTCTTTTCCTCTTCTGCTTCGACGAAGCCTTCGGCACAACGCAGCATCGCGACCTCGGTCCGCTCCTGCGCCTGGCGTTCGAGCGATCCTTATGGCTCCTGGAATTACTGGGACGAACCCTTGCCAACACGCGCGAAGTCCTGGGCGGCATGCGAACACTGCTCGACGCGTTCCAACGCACCGCGGAAACGCTCGACATGGGAGCGGCGGAGTTCACCGCCGTCATGGCGCGCGTCGAACAGGACCGGCACAAACCGCCGCCGGTGCGCGGTGCGGCCGCGGGCATATTGTGGACTCTCGGCGCCGCCGATGCCGACCGCATCGTAGCCGATCTGATGCTGTTCACCGACCCCAACGATCTGGGCGATTTCCTGGCCGGGCTGTTCGCCGCCGCCCGCGAGGTCGCTCAGCGGCATCCGCCGTTGGTGCGGGCCATCGACCGCATGCTGCTCGAATTCTCGGCGGAGAACTTTCAGCAATCGTTGCCGTCCCTGCGCCTGGCGTTCACCTATTTCACGCCGCGCGAGAAGCACTACATGCTCACCACGCTCTTTGAGTCGCTGGGAATCAAGCAAGTTCAGCCGTTGACCGCGGTGGACGAGGCGACCGCGGCGGAGGCCCTCGCCATTGACGAAAGAGTATTCGAGGCGATTCACGTGCACGGACTCGAATGAAATGCATCCTCCTCATCCTCATCCTCCTCCTCATCCTCGTACTCTTGTCTTCGTAACGGCGATGAGAACAACGAGGAAAAGGCGAGGAGGAGGACGAGTATGAGGAGGAGTAGGATGAAATAGCTTCCAAGGCGAATACAACGAAGTTCAACCGCGCACCCCCAAACGCAGCCTATAGGGAGGTTTCCAATGAACCCTGCGCAAGAACCCTGGTTCGATCATGAGAAACTTGACGTTTACCATGAGGCAATTGCCTTCATCGCCTGGCTTTCAACGTGCTTGGAGGGAACCGCACGGCTTGGGGATGTCAGAGACCAACTGGACCGCGCCTCGACTTCCATCCCTTTGAATATCGCTGAGGGCAACGGGAAATACTCGTGCAAGGATCGCTGCCGGTTTCTTGACATCGCCCACGGTTCCGCGTTGGAGTGTGCCGCTGGTCTCGATGTTTTGGTGGCGAAACGGGTCTTGGTGGCCGAGCAGATTTATCCGGGAAAGGAACGTCTTCGGCGGATCGTGCGGATGCTCATTGGCTTGATCAAGCGGACCTCAACGCGCGAGTATGGAAAAGGATTACCTGGCCGCTAATGTGTCATACTCCTGCTCCTCCGCCTCGTGCTTGGTTTGGGATCGCGGAGGAGAGTCAGAGGAGGAGGATCGAAATGCCGTCCTCCTCATCCTCCTCCTCGTGCTTGGCTTGGCGCCGCGGAAGAGAGTCAGAGGATGAGGATGAGGATGAGTACGAGGAGGACCAAATGAACGATCCCGCAAGACAATCCCGCTGGCGTCTGGTCATGGGCGCCGGCTCCGAGCAACTCTGCGGCGGACTCAGCGGCGAGGAGGCGCAGATGGACTCCTGCCTCGGCTTCCTTTACGATCGCGAGTATCAAAGCGGCCGCAACGTCCGCGGGGGCGACAAGGGCGGCGCGGGCGGACTGGGGGAATCGGTCCTGAGCGTCCCCGATTGGATCAACGCGGTGCATCAGTTGTTTCCCAAGAAAACCATCGAACGCCTGGAGAAGGACGCGCTCGAGCGTTATCAACTCGACGAGATGGTCACCAATCCCGACGTTCTTGCGCGGGCCCAGCCGAACATCACGCTCTTGAAAGCCGTCCTGCGCACGAAGCACCTGATGAACCAGGAAGTCCTCAAGGCGGCGCAGCATCTGGTTCGCCAGGCCGTCGAGGAGCTGATGAAGAGACTCGCCCGCGACGTTCGCAGCCCGTTCCAGGGTTCGCTGGATCGCAAGAACCGGTCGCTGCTGAAGATCGCCAAGAATTTCGACATTCGCGCGACCTTGCGCCGCAACCTCAAGCATTACCAGGCGGCCGAGCGCCGCGTCCTGATCGAAACCCCATTCTTCTATTCGCGCATTCGCCGGCAGGTCGATCGCTGGCAGATGATCATTCTCGTGGACGAATCGGGGAGCATGATGGACAGCGTGATTCACTCCGCGGTCACCGCGTCGATCTTTTACAGCATGAAGATGAGGGCGCATTCCAAAAACGTGCTTATGCCGCTGCGCCATAGCTTCCTTTGGTACCTTGGAGTTGTGGCTCCGGCGGTTTAACGGGGACGTCCGAGTTCAGTGCGTCAAGCATGTCTGGCGACTGCCATGCCCAATCCAATCGGCGGTTGCTCGCCATGCTCTCACACACCCGCGCAAACGTTTCCTCCCAGCGATTGCAGAGCACGTTGGCACGAATCACCAGTAGCGCCTCCGCGTTATCCTCCAGCCAGTAGATGCCGTTTCCCTTCAGCCGCAGGTTGATGACCCGACGGATCGCGCTCTCAATCGCCCCGCTTCCCGACGGCAGACCGCGACGACGGTAACGCGCGTAGTCCAAATGGCCCCCTTCGCCGTGGCGCTCCACATACAGGATCGGTGTCCACACCGCATGGTCCAGCGGCAACTCCTGCGCCCACGCCATCCCCGTCAACTCGTTGGCCACCCGTTGCCAGCTGCCCTGACGCAGCCACTTGCGTAGTTTCTTGAACACCCGCTTGCGTTCCGCGCTGTCGGCGATCAGGTGCGCCAATGCCAAACTGATCTGGTGCACGCCGTGGCACCAATCCAACGTCTTCACCACACGCTCGGCAGGCAGGCCGACCCGCTGCACCACCCAATCGAGCCGATCCCAAAACCACGGCGCTCCGTCCGCCCCCAGCGAAATCACGGTTGCCTTCGCCGCGCCCAAGCGATGCAAGTGCATCGCCAATAATTCCATCAACTCATCCGGACCGCCAAACGTGCCGTCGACGATCGGCCGCGTTCCCGGCACCATCCGCCCTTGGTCATCCACCTCGTAGATGATCAGCAGCTTGGGTTCACGCCCAGGGGCCACGCGTCAAACTCCACCCGAATTGTTGCAGCGGAATTGACGTTGACAAGTGTACAGACATAGGATTCTCTGGATATTCGCCCGCTTTCCGGAGGAACGCATGGCTGCTACCCCTTCCGTGGCGTCGATTAAGAAACACTTCCGGCGCATCTATGACCCCCGTGTCGCCGGCCGTACCAAGCACTTGCTCATCGACCTGCTTGTCATGGCCCTCTGCGGCGTCATCGCCAACTGCGACGACTGGCCCGACATCGTTCAATTTGCGCAGCAACGCGAAACCTGGTTTCGACGCTTCTTACGTTTGCCTGGCGGCATCCCGTCGCACGACACTTTTGAACGCGTCTTCGCGATCCTCAATCCACGGGTCCTGGAAGCCTGCTGCCTGGCCTGGTTGCGAGACGTTGCCGGCTTATCCGGCGTCGAGCACATCGCCATTGACGGCAAGACTTTGCGCGGCTCGGGCAATTCGAAGCTGGGCGCCCTGCATGTGGTCAGTGCCTGGGCCACCCAGGCCCAGGTTTCGCTGGGCCAGGTCGCCGTCGAGGGTAAAGGCAATGAAATCACAGCCATTCCGAAGCTCTTGCAGTTGCTGGACCTTGATGGCGCGCTGGTGACCATCGACGCCATCGGATGTCAGAAGAACATCGCCAAGAAGATCCTGGACCGCGGTGGCGATTACGTCTTGGTGGTGAAAGCCAACCAAGAACGGTTGATGAGTGACATCCAAGAAACCGTGATGAAAGCGCTCGACGGCGCGTTGCCGGCGGGCCGGGTGCGGCAATGTACGACGACGGAACGTGGACACGGGCGCGTCGAGGAACGCGGTTGCGTGATCGTCGAAGACGTCAGCGGTATTCGGGATCGCGCGGCGTGGCCGCACCTGCGGACAGTGGGGATGTGTCGCCGCGAACGGACGGTCAACGGGCAGCAGACGACGGAGGTCGTTTACTTCATTGGCAGTCGGCGCATGGCCGCGCGGCGTTATGCGGCGGCGCTGCGCAACCACTGGGGAATCGAGAACAACTTGCATTGGCAATTGGATGTGAGCTTTCATGAGGATGCGAGCCGGGTGGAGAACCGCCACGGGGCGGAGAACCTGTCGTTATTCCGCAAGCTCGCGTTAAGCTTGCTCAAGCAAAATCCACGTAAAACAAGTATGGCCCGTAAACGCAAGGGAGCCGCTGTAGACCCTGGTTATCTTGCCGAAATCCTCACTGGGGCTACGAAACTAGAGAAAGCTTAATGCGTGGCACCTGGGTTCACGCCAGTCTGCCTTGTAGCGGCGTTTTTGCTTTTTGTGCTGGCCGCGGCCGCGCTGCTTGCGCGTTACCCGCCGCAACCGCGTGCGGCCGCCATCCACAAACGCCGCCAACCGTTTGCCCGTAAACTCGGTCCCCGCCGGCAGCGCGCCGTCACGATACCTCTGCAATTCCCGCGTGCGCCACGCCAGCGTCGCCGCCCCCACCTGGCCCGCGATGCCATGGACCACCTTAATGTCCAGGGGCACACCACGCTGGGCCAATTCCTGCTGGGTCATGGCGTACGATGGCAGCAGCGCCGTTGCCCGTGCCACCAGGCTGCACAACGCCGGGCTGTCCCCTTCCTGAAATCTCAGGACCGCCAACTCCGGGTACAGACCAGCGCCTTCGCGACCCCGGCCCTTGCCACCACGGGCCGCCGGTCCGCAGTAAATCGTGCTCACCCACAGCACCAAGCCGCCCAAAAGTCGCAGCGTCAACGGCCGAACTTCTCCCGAGCGAAGTTTCGTCGGCGACGCTGCGACTACGCTTTTTTTGATTCGCGGGCCCACTCGGCGGGCTTGGTCGCTTCGGCCAGCAGGCCGGCAACCACCTGGTCGGCCAGCTGTTGAAAGGCGCCATGAACCTTGCGCTCCAGCTCGGCAAACGTCTCGGGACGGTCACGGAGTTGCTCAAGCCACTCGGCCTGCTGCGTCGGCAGCTGCCGCTGCATCCGGGCGACAACTTCCGCGACCCCCGTGACCGGCGATCCTGCCTTCGCCATGCGAATCTCCATTGGCTGCCTCGCTTCCTTGCTGGAAAAGTCCGTCCATTGCTGTACGATAGGTTAGCCGAAACGCAGGAAAAACCCACCACTTTTTGGGAATGGACCCATACGCAAACCTCCGTCGAACTGGGGACTATTGCCTCCAGCCGCTGTCATGTGCAATCGTTGCTGGAGATCGTACATGCTACCACGCCACACCCTCAACGTGCCAAACGAAAAGCGTGAAGATCAAAAAGCATCAACCGGACGAAGGACCTCCCTATACAATCTACACCTACGCGATCAGTCCGGCAGTCGCTCGGTTACAATGGGTCTCGACCGAGGACCGCGGGCGGCGAAGAAGCCGTGCGGCGTTTAGACGCAGCCCATGAAGCGCGATCCGTTGTTCTTCCGGTTGTTCAAGGAGCTGCCGGGCTGTTTCTTCCACCTCGTCGGGCGATCCGCAGCCGATGCGCAACGCTACGCCCTGGAAGCGATCGAATACAAGGCCACGTCCGTTCGACTCGACGGTGTCTTCCGGCCGCTCCAACCTGTAGGCCAGCCGGCCTACCTGTGGGAGGCGCAGTTCTACGCTTCGGAAACGGTCTACGCGAACTTGCTGTCGAAGATCGGCCGCTTCCTCGAGCACGGCAATCCCGAACAGGATTGGGTCGCCGTGGTCATCTATCCCAACCGCGAATTGGAGCAGAAGAACCTGCACCCGTATCGGTGCCTGCTGGAATCGGATCAACTGGTGCGCATCTATCTGGACGAGCTGCCGCCGGCGCCGCCCGATCAATTCGAGCTGGGCATTTTGGAACTGATTGCCGCCCAGCCGGAGACCGCGCTTAAAAAAGCCCAGGCGATGGTGCCCCGCCTGCGCGCCTCGAAACAGCCGAGGCAATTTCAACGAATGCTGCTACAATTGATTGGGGTGCAGCTGAAACGCCAACACGGTTTTCTCACGCTGCCACCGTCAGCTTCATCGGTTGATTGGTCAATACCTTGCGGCGTTGTCCCTTCTTCAGGCGAGCGCGATTTTGCCGTTCAAACCAGTTCACAAACTTTTGCCAGTCGCCGTTCAGTTCGATGCAGCGCAGGTGGAGTAACGCCTCTGCCTTGCGCGGGTCCACCGCATACCGGCACAGTCGAAACGCTCGCCGACCAGGTAACGCACCGCACCTTCCACCTGGCCGGTGGCGATCACCAAGTCTTGCGCCATCCACACGCCGTATTGCAGCATCGATAGGCGTGGCTCTAGGTAACCAATCTCGCTCCGCAAGGCTTCGCGGCGACTCTTCGTTCCAGGTCCACGGTTCGCTGTGTCGCGCAACAGCTCCTGCAAACGCTGCACCAAGGTCCGCGCCCGCCCTGCGTACAGCAGCGCCTTCAGCTTTTCCACCCAGGCCTTCAGGGCGTCGGTGCCTTCCTTGTGATAGTGACGCCCCAGCCGCCATAGCCTCTCCACGACGTGACAGACATCCAGCGTGAAGATGGCCTGGGGGAATAACGCCTCGAAGTGCTTCTTCAGGCTCTTCGCCCCGTCGAGGACGATCTGCACCCGCTTGGTCGTCTCCGGTCCGAAGCCACGCTTGGTCGCTTCCGCACGCGCCCACAATGCCGCCGCCTTGCGACCCGCAAAGGTGGCATACAGTTTCTTGTTCAGCGGCCCGTGCAGCAAGCCGTCCGCGCCACGCTTCAGCGTGTACATCACTACCACGCTGACTTCCTTGCCATTCTTGCTCTTGTCGCCTTTTTTCCGTCGTTTCTTGCTGCCACGCGCTGCCCGTTTGGCTCGGCCCCGGTGACGTTGGCAGCCGCAAGTGCAACCCGACCCATGGCGCGGCTTCCGCTTGCCGCGACGCTTCGCCAACTCCGTTTCGGTGGCGATGGGCGGACACTTGCCATCGACTTCGATCACCAGAACCTTGCCATCGTCGGACGGCGCGGGCAATTGCTTCATGAACGGCGCCGCCTCGCGTCCCATGCCGAGCACCACTTGCTCGATGGTCTCGGGGGCCGGCGCCCAGTTCAGCACCGCCTTGCACACCATTTGCGTCGCTTTGAAACTCATGCGCGTTGCCAGGCGTGCGACCCATTGCCTCACCCACGGCGACAACCGATCGCGGGTCAGTCCCAGGACCACGTCGAGCGGAAACAAGCCGCTGCCGCCGGCCCGCGACATCAGATACTGCCGGCCATAGGTGACTTCGCCGTAGAAGGTCTTCAACGTCCGCTCGGCATAGGCGTTGCCGGGCCGGTACTTGTCGTTGGCCAGGAACGGCTGCACATCCAAGCGTTGATGCCGTGCGGTGAGGAACACGCGCAGCAGACAGCAGCCCAGGACGGCGATGCGGACGAGCAGTTCTTTCTCGAAGGCCGCGAATGGCAGCTCGCTGGTTTGGCAGAACTGCAACAGTTCGTCGAGGATCGCCTGGGCCTGCAGCCGCAAAGTCTCGACGGTCACTGGACGCACGGGAGTGCATGGCTTAGATTGTCTCTTCATGGAGCAGACTCCGTACCGCTTTGTTCAATAACGGTAAGGATATGCTCCATGTCCTTTTTCAGCTGCGCCTCACCTGAATATTCGCGAAAAACGGGGCGATTCGGCCGAAAAACCTAGGGAAAACGCTTGTAGAACCGCCAGTTGCACCCAATTGATTGAAACGGTCATCGTTCACCAGTTCCCGAGCTGGTCGTGACAGGAGATTGAAAAGATGCTGCAGGTAACCGACGTCAGCCAAACCCGCGTCTTTCAGGAGGCCCTCGAACAGGGGCGGCAAGAAGGGATCGAAAAGGGCATCGAAACCGTGGCGCGGCGACTGCTCAAGATGGGCCGACCCGTTGCGGAAATCGTGCAGGCAACGGACTTGACCCCGGCACAGATCCGCAAGCTGAGTAAGAAGTCCCAGAAGTAGCCGCGTCTGACCGCGCGTCACCGACGTTGCCGGCCTCTGCGACAGACCAGCACTGGCGAAACTGCCGTCGGACGAACAGAAGGCGTTCACCCAGTTGTGGGGCGACGTGGCGGCGTTGTGGAAGAAGGCAGAGCCAAAGCCGACGACGCGGCCGCCGGTGCATAAAATGTGATCGCGTTCTTGCAATCGGTTAGTCGATCCAGTTTTCGACCCTCAGTCCTGGAACTTCGCGAAAATGCCGCAGGTTTCGCGTCACAACCGTCGCATCTTGAGCCAGGCTGATGCATGCGATCAGCAGGTCACGTCTGCCAATCTTCTTGAGCCGTGGGCACGTGTCAAGGTGTCGGTATCCAGAACGTGCATCAGTGCCCCTCGGTCTCCGGTCGGCCGCTCTGGGCGTAGATCTCCCTGAGCATCTCTTCCCGATGAGGATCGTCCCTGAGAGCACCGATCTGGCTCAACAGCCCCCTTCTGGGCGCAGCGGCGCCCAACCAGTGTTGCACGCCGTCGTCAAGAACCGCCATTCGTTGCCGATCTTGCGCCCCCGGCACTTCCTGTAGCGTGGCCGACCGTAAAAGAGCAGCCTCCGAGACGCGCAAGAAAACTGCTGCTTCGGTAAGTGTGAGCACTTGCGTCGTGTCTGCTGCCTCGGGCAGGGGGCCGTTGAGCCTCGATCGCGAGGTTCTTCG